>NZ_WTYI01000001.1:1688380-2662510 GCF_009827445.1 Qipengyuania aquimaris | reverse complement strand
GTCCGCTTCCCACCCAGTTCGTGACTGATTTGCCGAGTTAGGCGTGGGCCAAAAGCGGACCGGCAGGTAACGACCCGATTGCGGACATTCATGCGCTGTCTAATATGAAGTGGCAATGACGAGATACACCAACCTGAGAGAAGCTGTTCAACTGCTAGCTAGCATCGCCCGCCATCAAGCAGGTGCAGTGGCTCGACAATATTTTCTCTCAATTGACCGATGGCGAAAGCGCTGAAGCATATGGAAATGACGAGCTAGTGATGGAGTTCAATGACATTGCCATAGCTCGTGACCACATGATGGAATACCAAGAATTGAGCGCCAAAGAAGCCAAAACGGTCGCCGAATTAGAACGCATGATCGGCTCAATTTGCGTCCCCTCCGATGCGGTTTTCTGGGAACGGAAAGCACTCCATGATGATCCTAGATGGGAACAGATTAGGGCAGCCGCAAAATTGACACTCGCGCAACTGCCAGACGAACTCCGCGAAAGTGATTGGACCCGACGAAATTGGGGAGGCGGCAGCTCCAAAGCGGTTCCATCGACTTAGCTCGATTGTCCGCTTCCCACCCAGTTCGTGACTGATTTGCCGAGTTAGGCGTGGGCCAAAAGCGGACCGGCAGGTAACGACCCGATTGCGGATATTAGCGCCTTACGAATTCGACCAGTTCGTGGGTGTCTATATCAAACACTTGCAACGAGCTCGGCTCTTCTCTGTCGTTGAGCGGAAGGGTGCGCAGGTGGTCATTAGGGCTTACCGTAAGCTTGCCATTCCGAATGAGGATCGTTTCAGCTGGCACCACATGAACCCCTTGGTTGCTCTGTCCCATAGTATAAGGGACGGCCAGTCCGTCCACGAAAACAGAGTTCTCATCCAACCTCAACGAACCGCAACATTCGCTAGCGTAGGTGCCTACAGCTATCGAAGAGGTAGGGGGCTCGCGTCCGAAGAACGTCACGACAATCAGCAAGAGGACCACGCTACCACCGCCAAAATACATGAGTGCTTTTTTGCGGAGGTAATTAAAGCCGTTATCCATGCTTAGGCAGTGCCACAGGGTCTGGACCTCTGAAAGCCTAAAGTCGCGAAGCAATGGCCGCTTACCACCCAGTTCGTGACTGTTCTATCGAGTTAGCTTTTTGCTAGGAGCGGACGGTCAGCTAACGACCCGATTGCTGCCATTCACTCGACGGGTGATGGCCAGCATTCGAAACGCGCATTGTCGGTCGAGTTCATTCCCCGTGTTGCGAAGCCGGGTAATTGTTGCAGTCGAGCGAGTGCCTCCGTTTCGCCGGTCGCCAACTGAGGAAAGGCGACCTTCGTTTGGCCGGTGCTGTCGTTTAGAAGCCACCAAACGTCTGCTCCCCAAGGGGCATCGCCGTTTGTCTCGACATAAACCGCAGCAAGGTCCGTCATCTTGATGCGCTGCTCAGCCTGCTTGGGCGCTCGACAAACAATCTCATCGTCAACTGTTACTTCGACCACGTATTGCGCTTCAGGATGCTTCATGCGGAGCAGGATGCCTTCGAGAACGCTCTGGCGCAATGTCTGCTTTCCACCCACTTGATGACAGTTTTACCGAGCTAGCGATGTGCCAGGAGCGGACGGGCAGCTAACGACCCGATTGCGGACCTAGATCTCACGACTAAATCTGGTCAAAAGTTGTCCGTCTAATATGATCAAAAGGCGAGATATGCGTGTTGAATTAAGCTGTTCGCTTCCACAAAAACCGGAGTGGGTTTGGGAGCGTGTAAAACAGTCTTCTACCCTGGATTTCGTGGCTGGCCCTCTTATCCGGTTCAAGCCAAAAGCGCCTGCCTTTCCAGCAGTTTGGAAAGAAGGAGAATATCCTGCCAGCATGCGCCTGTTCGGTGTCCTTC
Source organism: Qipengyuania aquimaris (assembly GCF_009827445.1). Classification (GTDB taxonomy): domain Bacteria; phylum Pseudomonadota; class Alphaproteobacteria; order Sphingomonadales; family Sphingomonadaceae; genus Qipengyuania; species Qipengyuania aquimaris. Next base: position 2,660,628 of record NZ_WTYI01000001.1, on the reverse strand, counting down.
CCATCGGCAATCAAACAATTGGGATCGAGTATCCCCCCGATGCTCCGCCTATGACGCTAAGGGATAATGGGCATGGGACCATGGCGAAGAAGTGGGACCACTGGATCATCGTCCAACCCGAAGGGGACGGAACACGTTATACTGATCGGGTCGATGTTTCGGCTGGCGTGCTCACACCATTCGTCGCTCTTTTCGCAAGAGCCTTCTACGCTCATCGACAACGCAGATGGAAGCGAATGGCTAAACGATGAGATCGTGTCCGCTTTTTTGCAAGTTCGCTGCAATAGCAGACAGACAGCTCCCCACCCATTTTATGACTGATTTGCCGAGTTGCCGCTGTGTCAAAAGCGGACCAGCCGCTAACGACCCGGTTGCGGACGCTAGTCCTTACGTGCTGCAATCGTGCTTCGTGGCAGTCTTTGACTGAGCCAATCAACGATTTGTTGGCCTTCCGCCTCGTCGAGGCCAGGCATCAAGTTCATGGTCCGCCCGCCGTAGTCGAATTGAACGCTGCCAGGCATCATTGGAAAGAAGGGAGGATAGCTCACATTCATGAAGCCACCTCCCCAAGGCCACATTGATCGGCCCACTCGGAGCTTCTTCACTTGCCGTGCATCGTAACGTTTAGTTTTTGAAACAAAAGGCATGGTCCAATGGTAGATCATAGCTTGCTCCTGCACCGCGACGCGAAGCTTCCCGCCTAGCTGCCAACCAAGCCACGAAGCGGCGAACAGCCAACCAATTGCCCAGCCAACGAGCCAGACAGCTAGGAAAAGCTGAGCCTCACCAGAGAACAGCTGACTAAATGCTGCCACACCTCCAAAGGTCCAAAGCGTCAACCAAACGCCAATGAACGGGATTATGAACCAGTTTCGGGATGCCCGAACAGTAATCGCCTCAATCCCGTCTACGAACTCAATCTTGAATCGGGCTTCCGGAAGCGGCTCAAATTGACCTGATTTGCTCATCGCGTGTTGCTAACCGATCCTTGAAAGCGACGCAATTTGCTGACCAAGAGATGTCCGCAATCCACCCATCTGACGACAGTTTCACCGAGCTAGCGATGTGCCAGGAACGGACGGTCGGCTAACGACCCGATTGCGGTCATTGAGTAATTATTCGACTCTGACCGCCACCTCAATGTCCTCACCCCAGTCAGGATCGTCGATCCGATCTTGGCGTGCTTCCGCCACCCATGAAGCGAAGTCGTGCAAGAACGGTAGCAGTGCTTTGGGAGCATCCTCGACTACGACCACATAAGGTGGCTGGATGGTGTTGAGGTGGAGGTAATATACCATCGTCTCAAGGAACGCATCGGCATTGCGGCCATGCCCAGAAAAACTGCCTAGTGTGGCTGCAAGTGCGTCGTAGAAATCTTCTTTCGACGACCAGCAGCTCCCATCGAGTTTGAGAGTATGCATGTTTCCAAGTTACGCGATTGCGCACGGTACTACAACGTCCGCTTCCCACCCATCTCGTGACGGTTTCACCGAGTTGGCGGTGCGCCAGGAGCAGACGGGCAGCTAACGACCCGATACGGCCAAAAGTTTGGCAGGATCAAGGTTTGGAAATTGTGCAATTCACTAAGGTTTAACTACTCTCATTTAGCGAGAGGCCATGGGTTTTCAGCATGGTAAAGCGATCTTTGGAGGGCGCGAACTCAGCGCCGATGAGCTGCGTGAACTTCCACGAGCACAGTTCGAAGCCATTCGAGATTCTTTGTATAAAAAGCCTGAGATCGAGAAATCGGATGACCCGATTGATCGGCGCATCGCCGAAGAACTGCGGTCTGCAAAACGCTTGGTCGAGAGCGTTCAGGAAGAACTCAATCAGCAAAGTGCTCAAGCCAAACGCCTCGATGCTGCTGAGGATCTCATTGAGGAGATCGCAGATATCGTTGAAGCACAGGATGATTGCGAGGCGATATCACAGTCCGATGACGACTTGAAAAGGCGGCTACTGCGTAGATCAATCGATGGCGTCGGCACCCGTTGCGACAACCAGTCAGACAGTCTCGAAATAGGGTCCCGCATTCGTCGTCAGAATGATTGACTGAGAAATCTCTCGCTCCGGCCGTTTTGCTGCCGATGGAATGGAACGTGCACCATATGTATGCACTACTATTTTTGCTGCTCCTAAGCCCTCAAAAGACGGCGACGAGCTAGCAAGAAGAGAAGAGTAGGCCACACAACTGTATTGAGAATGTCTACCGAAGCTCCCACAGCGTTGGCGACGTAGTTTGGCGTCAGCACATCGATAAGCTCGTTGCCAATCGCAAAGGCGTAGACAAGTCCGATTGGCACCACCGAGCGCATTCGGCGACGAAAAAGAAGCGAACTGAGGAAAAAAATCAGCAGCCCAGCGTGAAGGTGCAATAGTGCTTCCGAGGCACCTAGATAGTCGCCGACAGCTGATTTTGTCTCGGAATATTGAGTAAGCCAATTGCGCATCGAAGCTGCCCTAATGATAACAAATTTTTTGACAACTAGCGCAAGTCGGCCTGCATCTTACCTATCGGATATCAAATTCGAGCAAGGTGAACCGAGCGGGTCCGGTAGCGCGAACGCCATGGCCACGACCACCTGACCACCCAAAGACGAACCCCACACGTTCAGCATTCCGGAGCGCATCTTCGAATGCCCGATTGCCTCGGGATTGTGCGCCCATAACGCCGCCCCATTCATCCCGAAAATTGACCGTGATTGTATGTTCTCCTGGCGTTAGCGGCAGGGTCTTATCGCTCACGGAATACCATCTGTATGTGGCGTATCGATCCTTGGCGGTCCAATTGTCGCCAAGCCTTTGAAAATAGAGGCTAAGCATCGCGGTTCTATCTGGACGCTCGTTGGCGACAAAACGTGTGCCCGGAGCTGCATCGATACGGTATCGAATGGTCAAGCGTCGTGCATCGGCAAGGGAGCCTGTTTCTCTCGTGACATATTTCACTTGCCCACCCTGATTGGCGGGAAAGATAAAAGCTGGTCCGTCAGGTGTGGCGGCCATCAGCTCAGGCACTCCAACCGAGTAATTTTTTCCTCGAATTTCCGGGCCGATTTGCCAATCGGCACCACGGTCCGAGGCCACAGCGGAGTCAGATAGAAGCATCAGTGGTGCTACGGAAAGAATGAGAAATTTCATGCTCCCTTGATAGCAGTGCCACGTTGTCGCGAAGGTGAATGGGTGGGTAATTTCAGCTAAGTGAGCTGGCTTGGAGAGCTATGACCGCTTTCCACCCACTTCGTGACGCTTTCACCGAGTTAGCGCAGTGCCAAAAGCGGACCGGCGGATAACGCCCCGATTGCGGACAGAGTTTCATTTTCGATGATGCACGAAAGATAGTGCAACGCCGCCAAAGAAACTCATCGAGGTGATCAGGAAGAAGGACGTGACAATCATCGTCCAAGCGGCTCCGCCTATCCTGTCGGTTTCCGCGACTAGGGTCGGTGCCGGACGCAACCAAACGTAGGCTGTATAGAGCGCCAGAACGATTAGGATGAGCCCGACACTACGCCACGAGCGTCGAAAACCAGATATGGCAAAAGGCGCGCCGAAGAAGGCAAGAATTGGAAGCAGGAGCCAAACAGACATTCGAGAAACAATAGCGACGCTTTTGTGAATGTCAGCTTCCCACCCCACTTCGTGACTGATTGGCCGAGCTAGCGGTGTGCCAGGAGCGGACAGGCGGCTAACGACCCGATTGCGGACATTGGCTGGAAGAACTAATTTCGCTTGATGCTCGCTCGTGACGACATGTTTACGCCGCTCTTGGAAGCCGATCCAACCTTTTTGCCAAGGTGGCGTGAGTTTCTTTCAGAGTGGTCAGATGAACCTGACGATTTGCCGTTGTATGTCGCACTAGGGGAATTGGCTCATCACATTATCGAGATGCAACGAGCAGGAAACACTGCCGCCCTTCAAAAGGTGTTTGATGTCGTAGAACGCTGGCACATCGAAGGGGACCGATACGTCAGCGAAGCAGCTACAATCGGCCTACTAGAAGGCATCCAGAATATTCTAGTGTCGGGGAAATCCTCAGAAGGTGTGTTGGGATCCGATTTCGAGCCGTATTTTGGGCCGGAGACGCGGCGCTGGTGGGATAAACTTTATCGTTTTTGGGACGGCGACACGTCGGCTCTTCAGTTTGACACCTAACGTCCGCTTTCCACCCATCTGACGACACTTTCACCGAGCTAGCTATGCGCCAGAAGCGGACGGGCAGCTAACGACCCGATTGCGGACCTTTCTTTGTGACGGGATCTCGCAAGACTTTTTCTAGCAAGGATCTAAGATCTATGGATCCTTTCGGGATGGGGTCCGATGTTAGTCTCGCGGTCGCTTGACGAAGTCGTTTCTCGCTAGCCGACTGCGAAAATTCTCGAGTGGCATCGCCGAGCGCCATTCGCGCCAAGCAGCCGAGTACTTGCCGCCGTAGGGCAACCTTTCCTCGATCCCGGTCGTCACGTCCTCATCGGTGATTTCGATGGTGATGCGATCGATGCCGATGACTTCGGGCGACACTTCACGCACAGTGCGCGGGTCGGAAGGGTTACTGAACGTGACAAACATCGGCCAGGCCTGCATCGGCTCGCGATTGCGACGCGGCGGTAGTGTGCGCGGAAGGTCGTGTGCGCCTTCTACCTTTACCATCGCCTGCAGAAATTCGGCAGCATCGCCGAAACTGTCCTGCGTCGAATGCTCTTCATACCATTCGTCGATCGCTTGCTGGACTTCGCTGCGTTGCACATCGTCGCGCGGGACGTGGTCTCGGAGCGCCATGCCTGCCACGAAGGCGTCGTAATCGGCATTGTCTGCTCGCGACAACAAGGCGTAATATGTGCGGCCATTGCGATCTATGACTACCGCCTCGCCTTCGACCTTACGGCTGACGATGGACACGCCCTCGGTCACCTTGACGTGGCGGACACTCGAAAACTGTTGCTCGCCCGCGTAGACCGTCATCTTGTAATTGTAATCGGGAAAGCGGTCGCCGCATCCAGTGAGCGCAGCGATGCACAGCAACAATCCGATCGTACTCGCCCGCCCTGCCAAGCGTCGCTCCTGTGCTAAACCCATCTTCAAGAAACCAGTTGTGTAACGGACAAAGGTTTCTGTTTGCCAAACAGCTGTTTATTGCTTCGCTTCGCGCCTCTGCGATAACACGCCAGTTCAATGACCGCTTCCCACCCATCTGGCGACGCTTTAATCGAGCTAGCTATGTGCCAGGAGCGGACAGGCGGCTAACGACCCGATTGCGGACGTGCCGAGTCCTTGGCACATTCTGCGAATGTCCGGGCCGCAAAATCAAGTTCTGAAATGGGAGCCACTTCCCGATCTACCGCAGCTGCCGCTGAGTTTCGTGAGCGGTTCATTCGATGGCGACCGCCTCAAAGTAGAAGCGATGTTTGCATATGGTGCGGAGCGAACCAGCGTCTTAATTGAGTTTGGAGCGGTTGAAGCTCATGAAGTTTGTGAAGAGTTTTCCGATTGGCTTCTCACGATCGACTCGCCACTCCCGCGTCTCGCCAATCCAAAATTGCCCACCTACACATGGCCATTCCTGGAGGTGCGAAACTCATCTTGGGTCGCCGAAAAGATTTCGCGCAATGGTGCTATAGACGAACATGATTGGAAGCACTTGGTGGTTCTGACTCTTGATCGGACATTGCATGTGATGATCGCCGGAGAAGTTGAGTCCGCAGCTATTCAAAACGAACAGGGTTGACCGCTTTCCACCCATCAAAAGCCATTCTCACCGAGTTAGCGCTGGGCCAAAAGTGGACCGGCAGCTAACGACCCGGTTTCGGACGTTGGGTATGCGTGCCACTATCCTTGAAGCTTAGTAGGACGAGTTAAATGAGCGAAGGTGTACGCGATTCGATTTATCTTTGGTTGAGCACGCTAGCGTTCTTCGGTGCTTTCTGGGCTTGCCTCCACTTCGATTGGCTGGAGGGAATCTCCGACACTTGGCTTTGGCCTGTCTTTACAGCGCTGCTCGTCGTGAATGTCGTTCAGACCGTTCGCGGCGTCTGGCAGCGCCGTGCTTCCAATCCTAAAAACCCGAACCGCCTCTAGCTTCCGCTTTCCACCTACTTCGTGCCCGATTTGCTGAGCTAGCGATGTGCCAAAAGCGGACCAGCCGCTAACGACCCGATTGCACTTAATCTGCGACAGATTAACATGATCGGATGAATATATCGCGGATTTTTCTTTGTTTTGCTTTTCCAGTTGTTCTTTCGTGCTGCGAAAGTCCTAAGGAGGAAGACAAGGCAGAGGCACTAGACGGCCCGCAAATTTCTAAACTTGAAGAGCGCGATATGCTCGAACAAGCATCTTCGGGGGACGCGAGGCGCTATGAGACCCTGATCCTGTGGTATTTGAATAAGCAGCGGTATGATGATGCTTTAAAGATCGCAGTGAAATTTGCGGAGTATGATGCTGAACGTGCCAAGAAGGATATCTGCGAGCTAAATCGGGTCTATGAAGTTGAGTTGAATCGCGAGGCAATCTCAGCGATAGGTGGCTCATCGGAAATCTGCGATCTGAGGACTTGGTAAGTGCTTTGCGCGAAGCGATGTAAAGGCCACGACGGCTCAGCATCCAAAATTGCGCAGAAATGACAGAGTCTGATCTTTCCATTAGGGGTAACTTAGAGACGTGGCAGAGCGGCTTATTGCGGGTGCCGCCTGAAGGGCTAATCGCCTCAAAGGAGCACTCCCGGGATGCTATCAAAGTTGACCGGCGCGGGTTCGAATCCCGTCGTCTCGTCCGCCTTGAGCTAGAGTGAGCCAAGGTCCGCTTCCCACCCATCAAAAGCCATTCTCACCGAGTTAGCGCTGGGCCAAAAGTGGACCGGCAGCTAACGACCCGATTGCGGAATTTTCAGGGCCTCACTAATCAGCCCAGTACCTGAGAGAGTGATTGGCTTTGCAAAATAGTCCAAATGATAATCAATCTGCGTTCGAAACCTTTATGGAAGGCTATTGGAACCAGATGGCCGATGAGCTTTATCCAGATTTTGACGCTGGTCTATCCGACTTCAAAGACACAGAGGGTGAACGAGCATTCCGTTCTTTGAAGTTGGAGTTGCTCGCAATGCACAGAACCGGACGGTTCCCACCACATTCCGAGATCAAAGCACATTATTCGGACTCATTCTGGAAGTGTTTTGATCGCATCGTTACCGCTGATCAAATTGAGAAGAGTGGTCTCTTGTCAGGTGGTAAATGCGATGTCCGCTAACCACCCACTTCGTGACTGATTGGCCGAGCTAGCGATGTGCCAGTAGCGGACGGGCAGCTCACACCCCTAAACAGCCTCATACTCAATCGTCTGATCGGCCTTTCGGGGTACTAGCCATCCTAATATGACCGGCACGAGGCTGGTGATTGATGATCCGATATTGAAAGTTACATTATCCGAAAGGTGCCAAGTTGGCCCGATGCCAAACTGGAGAAACATCAAAAGCAACCACCCAGTGGAAAGGTTCGCATCGCGAAGGCGATGATACGTCATTGCGGTCAGGCCACCTGTGACAGCAACCGCGACGAGAAAAATAAGCCACGCGGGAGTGCCGATACTCGCCGACGCTAAAGTAATACAGATAACTGCCACAAGCGCTGCCGAACCAATCCGGTAGCGCGGCCTCTCCCCGTAGCGTTTCATGTCCATCGCCATCAATATTACCTTAAGATTGGATCCGTCCGCTTTCCACCCCAGCTTGTGACTGATTTACCGAGTTGGCGATTTCCCTGGAGCGGACGGTCAGTTTAGCAACCCGATTGCGGACGACCACACTATGACGCCGCTTTCCTTCTTGTGCTCCACGTTCCTTCGCCAATTGGCCGCTCGAAACAGTCGGCAACCGACTCATCTCTCGACCCACCTGGCATAGGGTAATCGTCTACAGAAGCTGTAAGCCGAGAATACGATATTTGCGCAGCCTCACATTCTCCACGCGACAAATGAAACATCACTAATTTGTCCGCGTCGGCAGATGCACCCTTAGATGCAGCTAACTCAAGCCAACGCAAAGCTTCAGACTCGGCGTCCTGATCGTCTCGGAGGGTATAGAAGGACGCCACTCTTCTAATCGCATCGATGTCGCCCGCCTCCGCAGATACGATTATTTCTTTCACTTCGTCTTCGCTGGGCGGTACGCAGCAAGCGATGGCATCCAACACGACCTCTTCTTTCGTTTCGGGCTGGGCGTTTTCACATGCGACCAAGGCGATTGCAGGGAGAAAGAATAGAAAGCGTTGGAACTTGTTCATGCATCCACATCTACATTTAAAATGGCAGCTTTCCACCCAGTTCGAGACCGATTTGCTGAGCTGACGTTGTGCCAGGAGTGGACGGACAGCAAAGGACCCGATTGCTGCCGTTCGGCTTTAATGTAAGTTTGAGAAGTGGTCCGCTTATCTTCTATACTTCTTTCTTTGCTCTTGGCTGCATCGCTGACCAGTTGCACGCTTGAGAGGTTTGAGGTCGAGGCTTGCCAGCTCGACGAAGACATTGGCTTTAAGATAGCTCCAATCGATGGCTGGCTTCGCGACTATCAACCTCGCCCCCACGAACTTCATGTCAGGATTGCCGACAGCCGACCCTACGAAGAGGCAGTAGTGTGGGCCACGAGCCTTTCGCATGGCAACTTCGATAAGAGGATACCTCGAAAGATTATTCCTTATGGTCAGCAGATGGCGGGGTGGGAGGTGCAGCGGCCCCCAAAGCCGCTATCGGAGGGAGTTCGATATTCTATTTGGATGTCAGATGGCGGCCACAATGGGGGGGTCGAATTTAAGGTCGGGAAGCAATTGCCGGTGTGTTGATCGAAGGATCGCTTTTCACCCAATTCGTGACCAATTTGCGAGGCATATCGCTTTCTAGGAGCGGACGGGCGGCTAACGACCCGATTGCGGACGTCCAGCCAAGTTGGTTGCGAACATGAGACCCGACACTGGCGCAGGACCGCTGCAATTCTTTATGAGGTGATGATGCCCATTCCGTTTGCCAAAGAATTGCCCTACATCTTACACACCAACCGCGAATTAGGTTTGATGCTGGCGAACAAGAAGCCGCTTGCCCATTTTGCGGATGGTGAAGGAAGATTCCTCGAAACGGTGAGGCGATACCTCCGCTGCTTTGACCGTCAGGTTACAGCCGGACACCTAATTCGGCGTGACCATTTCGAGCCCCCCAATCATCATCGCAACTACACGCTGCACCGCATTCTTTTCGCATTGCCGGGGGAGGAATGGCGGATAGACGAAATGATCGAACTTATGGCCTCGCCGGTTTGGGGGATTGAGCAAGAGCGTAGGGAAGGCGAACTGCTTGGTTATCAAGATTGGATGAATGACCACTTTCTAGCGCTTCGATATCCAAAGCCGACTGACAGCTAACCACCCCATCTGATGACGCTTTCAGCGAGTTAGCGCAGTGCTAGCAGCAGACGGACAGCGAATGACCCGATTGCAGAAGTCCGGTAGACTGGGCAAACACGTTTTTATGAGGTGGTTATTCGCAATCGGCTCGCTGCTGATACTGGCAGGTGTTACCTATTATCTGATTTTTGCAGATCGGAGTTTCGGTGGATACGGCGGCGCTAGACAAGGTATGGCCGTAGACGTCGCTGTTGAGCAACTACGAGTCGAAGGATGGACGCTGCTATCGAGTTCGTCGACGGTGCGACGGTCTGATTGCGCCGGAAATGAGCGCTATTATCTCGTTCAGTTGCGCAGCCCGGACTTTACCCTAACTTTGACTGCCGATGAGAACTGCAAAGTCTCGAACATCGCGCGAAAACGTCGCGGCATCGAACTCTGACGAAAGGCGGCTTTCCACCCAAAATCGGTCATTCATGACCTCATAGTCGACTGGAAAGCGGCCCTTCCGGTTTAGGAAGGGCCGCCTCATATTCAGATTTCTGTTCGCTCAGCGAGCAGTAGGGCGTCTTCAATATCGACACCGAGGTATCTCACTGTATTCTCGATCTTTGAATGGCCGAGCAAGATTTGAATTGCTCGGAGGTTCCCAGTCGCCTTGTAGATCATCGAAGCCTTGGTTCGGCGCATCGAGTGTGTCGGTGCTGTCAGTCTAATCGCAACTTGTCTCCGATTGACGCTGTTATCCCTACCCCGCGGTTGGCTCAGGCCATGAGGGTTTGCCACTCGGCCAGTGCGGCCGAGCGGCGAGCTTTGTAAGTCTGTCTGTCGACGAGGTGTCTTTCGAGATTAAAGTGGTTGTGGACGTTGGCATGCACCGAGGCGAACTTCTGTAAGCTCTTCATCCTCCTGAAGCGCTGCATTGTTCGCTCCCGTCTTCGGAACGAGAGATGGCTGTTCTCCACCCGGTTGTTCGCCCAGCGTCCCACCTCCTGTTTATCGGCATTGCCGAGTTCGCTCATCGCTGCCCTGTAGGAGCGTAGTCCATCGGTGGTGATCGCCTCGGGCGAGCCATGTCGCTTCAGCGCCTTCTTCATGAAGCGCATGGCGGCCTTCTTGTCTCTCGTCCTGGTGACGTAGCTCTCGAGGATCTCGCCTTCTTGGTCGACCGCGCGCCACAGGTAATGCATCTCGCCATTGATCTTCACGTAGACCTCATCGAGATGCCACTTCCACTGCCTGAAGCCCCGCATCCGGCTGACCCTTTGTCGCCGCACATCGGCTGCGAACAGCGGGCCAAACCTGTTCCACCAATGACGCACGGTCTCGTGGCAGATATCGATCCCGCGCTCTGCCAGCAAATCCTCGACATTGCGCAAACTCAGTGGGAACCTGACATACATCATCACGACCAGGCGGATCACCTCGGGCGATGAATTGAAATACCGAAATGGGCTAGCTGGCTTCTTCTTGCGCGGCATCTCACCGCCATGCCCGCTCAAACCTTACCAGCAGGTGCATTTGCTCTGACAAGACCGGACCGGCAGCTTTACCATCTTAGTGTAACATTAGCGGCGAACCTGTTATTCACGAGATGAGGTTGAGCGCGAACGATTTACTTGTACCCAAACGTTATAAACAAATGCCTTCGCCTACACGCCGGAGCCCGGTTGCTAACTTCTACCAGCTAGGAGTTTTTGCTGCATCGCGGTGCCATTCAAATAATTTTGCTGCACATCTTCGCGAAAACTAACTTTAGTCAGTTGGGCGTCATTCCCTGATTCTGATGTATTCCAGACCTGAAATTAGTATTATTTGAAAGGATCGCAGATGGAGGGCCCTCTGGAATGGATTGCGTCTATCGGCACAATAATTGCCGCGGGATTGATCGCGCTCGATATGGGAAGACGTACGACGGGCTGGGGCTTCGTCCTTTTTACCATCGTCTCCATTCTATGGATTTATTCCGGACTGATGAAAGATGCGATGCCCATTGCGGCGATGAACGCCGTCCTTTTCCTGATCAATGGTTGGGGCGTCTGGCGATACCTTATCCGCAAGGAACAGCCATAACACGGTTTTGAACCTAATTCGGGCAGCGCAGGCAAGGGCTGCGCCTCGCCCAGCTTGCGACAAACAATTATTAGGAGCGGTACCGCTTCAGCGAAGGCTCCGTTGGGGATTCGAAGCCATCAAGGGGACGCATCTTGCACATCGTATCGCTCGCACTAGGCGGCTGCCTCAAGGCCGAGCCGGTTCGATATGGAATAACCGAAGATACAGGCGGACACATCACTTACGTACTGGGGGAGATGGAAGCTCTTGCCCGTCGCAGCGATGTTCGCTTTGCTGAGATCATCACGCGACGGTTTGACGAACCGAAACTGGGATCCGCGCACGCCCAGCACCAAGAATGGATTAGCTCGAAACTTGCCATCACGCGGATCGACAGCGGTAATCCGGCATATCTGTCGAAAGAAGCTCTACGCTGCGATCGCCAAGCGTTCACCACGGCTTTGATCGCTGAACTCCAATCGCGCGAACCCCTTCCTGACCTAATACACGCACACTTCGCTGATGCTGCCGACGTTGCCATTCAGATTGAAAGGGCGCTGGGTATCCCGTTCGTTTATACGGCTCACTCACTAGGGATGGATAAGCGCGCTGCTATGGCGTCGCCATGCCAGGCAATAGATGCGCGGCTGGCTGAAGAAAATCGCGCTATCAGCGGTGCACGCGCCATCATTGGCTCGTCGCGCGACGAATGCGAACGGCAATTGGTCGCCTATCCTTCAGCTCGTATCGAAAAAATTCACCGGCTGGCTCCGGGGATCGAACGCGGACACGAAAGTAGCAGGCCTTCAACGGCGATAGATCTTATCGCACCTTTCCTTCGCGACCCAACTAAACCCATCGTGCTGGCCGTGGCGCGCCCGGTCCACAAGAAGAACCTTGCTCGGCTGGTCGAGGCTTACGGAACTTCGCCGCACCTTCGTGAGCAGTCTAATCTCGTTATTCTCGCCGGGCTTCGTGAGACCTTGACTTCGGGCGAGAAGGAACAGCTAGAGGTGATGCGCGACTTAGTTGATGCGATTGATTGTCACGATCTTTATGGTTCGGTGGCATATCCAAAATCGCACACTCGGGAGCAGGTACAAGCTCTCTACAGTTTGGCAGCACGGACGCGCGGAGTATTCGTAAATCCGGCTCTCATGGAACCCTACGGCCTAACTCTCGTCGAAGCGGCTGCCCATGGGTTACCAGTTGTCGCTACCAAAGTTGGCGGCCCTCAGGATATTGTGGGAGAGTTGGAGCACGGTTTGCTCGTCGACCCCAACGATGCATCCGACATTGCCGGCGCCATCGAACGGCTGATTTCAGATCGGCCATTTTGGGAACGATGCTCTTGCAGCGGGCGGAAAAAGAGCCTGGATATGAACTGGGACCGGTATGCCGCCGGTTTCAGGAATATTGCGGCCAATATTCTGGAAGGGCGATCTGGAAGCGTTATCCGACCGAGCCATTTGGTTGTCAGCGATCTCGACAACACCCTTACCGGTTGTTCCAATGGCGTGGACCGGTTCGCCCGTTTCCTCAAGCGCCGGCACGATTTCGGCTTCGTTGTTGCAACGGGCCGCTCGATTGTGGAGGCTCGCCGGCTTCTCCGTGAGTGGGGCCTTCCGTCTCCCCTGGGATGGATCACGTCCGTAGGGAGTGAAATTTATCTCGAGCGTTCAGGAAATCCCACACTCGACGAGACCTTCGCAAAACAAATCTCCGAAGACTGGGAGCCGGAACGGATCGACGACCTCCTAGCCGATCTACCAGACCTGGTCCCGCAGGCATTCTACGAGCAGCGATCTTTCAAACGTAGCTATTTCGCAAAGGACGCAGAGCAAGCTGCCGAAATCGAAAAACTGCTGCAATCACAAGGGATACGGGCGCGCGTAATTTTCAGTCACGACTGTCTGCTCGACATTCTGCCGATCAAGGCTGGAAAGGCCGCCGCCATGCGGCATGTCGCGGGGATGTTTGGGGTCACGGCGCAGAATGTGTTCGCAGCGGGCGACAGCGGCAACGATGCGGATATGCTTACTGTGTGCGAGAACGCAATTCTCGTCGGCAACCACTCGAGCGAGATTGCGAGGCTCGCCAGTCGACCCAATGTTTATCTTTCCAAACGAAGCAACGCTTCCGGAACTCTCGAAGGACTGCTCGCGCATCAGCGCGCGCGACGGACCCGCATTCGGCAGAAATTGGAACTTTCAGCATGAGCCTCGACGGACCGATCGGCTATTTCGTCCATCATCAGGGGCGCGGTCACGCAGAACGCGCTGCCGCTATTGCAAACGAGGTTTGCAAATCGCGCAAGGTGACCGTGTTCTGCGCGAAACCAGAAATCTTCCCGGAACTTGACAAGCGGATTGATGTGGTTGCGCTTCCTTCCCTGTTCGAGCCAACCGGAAGAGAGGCGCCGGCGATGGCTGCGCTTCCCATGCCCGAAACAGTGCACTGCGCCCCTTTGGGCTGGCCCACCATCACTACTGCCTGTGCGGCGATAACCGAATGGTTTGCTACTAAGCGACCGGCGCTCTTCATCACCGATGTGTCCGCCGAACTAGCCCAGTTGGCTCGCCTTTGCTCGATTCCACACGTCGCAGTAATCCAGCATGGCGAGCGATCGGATGCCGGGCACATTTCGGCATATGAAAGTTCCGTCGGAATTCTTGCGCCCTATTCCGAACAGCTCGAGCAGAATGATCGCCCCGCGGCCTTGCGCGCCAAAACCCATTACGCGGCAGCGGTAGGCGTCGACTGCAAGAGTTCGATTACGAAGGAGCAGGCTCGTGCGAAGCTCGCCCTCGAAGCCGACCGTGAAATCGTTGTGGTCATAGCTGGTGGGGGTGGTGAGGGGACACCGACCACGCCGCTGACCCTTGGTGCGCGCGCCGAGCCGCAGTCGCAATGGATAACCATCGGGAAGGTTCGCAGCGAATGGCATGAAACCCCGCCTGGCAATCTGCAGCACATGGGCTGGGTCGATAACCCCTCCGATTGGGTTGCGGCTGCCGACCGCGTGGTTTCCTCGTGCGGCAATACGACGGTCCACATGGTCCTCGCCGCTGGTAAGCCATGGATTGTCATTCCGGAGTGGCGCTATTTCGACGAGCAGTATTGTAAAGGTGAAGTGCTGGATCGTGAGGGTCTTGCCGCTGTCTCGCGACAGTGGCCTTCACATGCGGCCGGGTGGGAAAAGCTATGGTCTGCAGCACGACTGATCGACATAGAGCGTCAACGTCGAGCCGTAGACCCTCAATCCGCGGGCAAGGCGGCGGAATGGCTCGAAAGTCTCGCGCAAGACCTTTGGCAGGGGACTGAAAGTCATCCTTCGCTGGAGGTAGTCGCGTGACCATCTCCGTTTGCACGTTGGCGCATGGCCGCGATGCCCATCTGACAAATCTCGTTCACGGTCTAAACCATTCGAACAGGCCACCGTGCGAACTGGTCGTGGCGGTCATGCAGGACACCCGCTACGAGCTTCCCGCGACCAGTTTCCCAATCCGCCAAGTGATGCTCGGAAGTTCGGGCTTTTGCCTGGCAGAAGCTAGAAATCTTGCGGCGCAATCGGCGCGCAGCGATTTGCTGGTATTTCTGGATGTCGACTGCATTCCTTCGCCGGGTCTGCTTGAAGACTATGCGACCGCGTCGGCTTTCAATGATGGCGTTTTGATGGGTGAAGTCGGCTACCTGCCGAAGGGAGCGACGAACGCCGGTATCGACTTCGCCAAGTTCGAGAGCGTAGCGGTGAAACATTCCGAGAGAGCAGGTCCGCCGAGGGGAATGGTTGGTAAATGCGGGGACTACCGCTGCTTCTGGTCGCTGAATTTCGCGCTGCGTGCAAATACCTTCGAACAGTTGGGCGGTTTCGATCCGCGCTACGTGGGCTATGGCGGCGAGGATACAGATTTTGGACGTACGATCGTCTCAAAGAACGTTCCTCTTTGGTGGGCGCGCGGAGCAAAAGCCTATCACCAGTATCACAAGCACCACATGCCGCCGGTGCATCATCTCGATAGTGTCCTCGCGAACGCAACAATTTTCGCGGACAAGTGGGGCGAACCGACCATGCAGCACTGGCTGCGCGCGTTCCGTCTGATGGGACTGATCGAGCGCGATGACAGCGGGGGCTGGATCAAGTTGCAGGAGCCGCGCGAAGAGCATCTGGCTCTGACCCGTCAGCACGAGCACCAACCTTATGCGAGCAGTTCGGTCGTCCTCGAACAACTGGAAGCCCAGGCCAGTCTTGGCAAGGAAGCTAGCCGAGCGCCTGCCACAACCTTCGCGTAGCAGGCCTCATACCCTCCAATCATCGCGCCGATAGACAGTTTTCGCAGAGCGCGGTCACGGCATTGGGACCGATTGATAACGCCAATACGGCCGATCGCTTTTGCCAGGCCGCTAATATTGCCTGCTTTAACGAGCAATCCGCAATCGCCAACAACCTCCGGCAAGGCACCTCGGTCGAAGCCTGCCACCGGGGTACCGCAAGCCAAAGCTTCGGCAGCGACCAAGCCGAACGGTTCATCCCACAAGGGAGTGACGAGCGCGCCGCGAGCCCTTGCAACCTCTGGCTGTAGATACTTGGCGGATCGGTGGCCATGAAACTCGATACCGTCCCTCAAATACGGTTCGACCGATTTAGCAAAGTAGGCGGCGTCTTCTACTGGGCCGAAGATCTTGAGGCGAACCTTAGCTAGCGTTGCGGCTTGAACAGCTTCGGCGAGGCCTTTGTTTGGTACGATACGGCCAATCCACGTAAAGTAGTCGCCGGTCTCAGACGTTGACGTCCAACGATCCGTATCGATGCCGTTTGGAACGACTTCGGTTTCGTCGCAGCCACGCTCTGACCAGAGCACTTGCTGGTCCGACGAGGTGACTGTGGTCGCAATATTGGCACGGTCACAGTTTCGCTTCACTGCCTCGAACATGGCCCCGAAAGGCGGAACGTGCTGAGACGTAACGCATGGGATGCCAGCGCTCGCGCACCAGTCGATGATCTCGGGGAACAGGGAATTGTTGTGTACCACATCGTAATGACCGGATCCGATGCGCAAGAGCGCGCGCTCGAAGGCCGTCCTCTGGTATTTTGCGAGTTCTCCGGTCCCCCGGTAAATTCGCCAAGGTAGTACCTCGTCATAGGGCGCCTCGCATATTGGCACGAGCCCGGGATCGCTCGAACCATCGGCCGCAAAGAGATCGACCTCATGACCTTCTGCGCGAAGACCGTGGCAAAGCATGTCGCAATGCGCTTCCATGCCCCCACTGAACGGTTCGGCGATCGCGTGGCGGATATGGGCTAGTACCGCGATTCTCACGGCTGGAAACAAAGTTGAACAAGCATGCCTACAAAACGCGACAAACGGCAGATCTTCCCACAACTTAACATTGTTGCATAATGGTGCCGGAACGGGTCGGTATCGTCTTGGGTTCTGTGGGCAGGAGAGTGTATGACAAGTAGTGATGAGATCGTTCAGTACCCAAAGACTGGTCGGTTTCTCGCAGGGCGCCTGCGGCACGACATGAGCGAGGGTGAAAAAGCCGAGCTGGAAAGCTTGGTTGGTGAAATCCAAACATTTGGTGATGGCCATCGCCTCATCGCGCGAGGCGACGTGTGCAATTGTTCGACAATGCTGGTTGAGGGTTTCATGCTGCGAACCTTAGAAAGCGAGGACCGCCGATACGGTGTCAGCTTTCATGTTCCGGGGGACTTCGTAGACCTCCACTGTTTTGCCTTGAAACGGCTGGACCATAATATCGATTGCGTAGGGCCGACCACGATAGCGCAAGTGCCACATTCAGCGATCGCCGAAATCATGAAGAACCGACCGCATCTCGCTCGGCTGTTCTGGTTCTCGACGATGCTGGACGCCGCGATGCATCGCGAATGGATCATGAAGCTGGAACAGCTGACTGCGCCAAAACGAATCGCGCATATCTTTGCAGAGATATGGCGCCGGCTCGAAATGGTTGAACTCGGCTTCGCAGACGGTTTCGAGACACCGCTGCGCCAAGCTGATCTCGCTGATATGTGCGGAGCGACTTCCATTCACACCAACCGTGCGCTGGCCGACCTTCGCAATAAAGGGATTGCCGATTTTCAACGAGGTGAGGTGCGCATCCCCGACCGGGAACGGCTGGAACGCTATGGAGGGTTCACTCCCGATCACCTCTATGGTGACGGGGCGCTCTCGTTTCGGCTCGACGATTGATGGTTCATCAACCACGTTTTTTATTCGTGGCGGGACTGCACCGAACCGGTACGAGTGTCCTATCACGAATACTTGGCGCACATCCCTCGATCAGTTCGATCGAGGGTGCGCCCGTCCCAGAGAACGAAGGTTGTTATTTGCAAGGCGCTATTCCTCATACCGCCCTGCACGGCCGGCCCGGCCATTACGCGACGGATCCAGCCCAGCATCATACGGAAAGCTCGCGCTTCAACAGCCTCGAAACCCAGCAGCGTCTGGTGAGCGACTGGTCCAGGTGGTACGACGACACGAAGCCATGGTGGCTTGAGAAGTCACCTGTCAACTTGACGCGGACACGCCTTTATCAGCAGCTTTTCCCGACCGCGCAGTTTATGGTGATCTTGCGCCATCCCCAAGTCATGGCCGCGGCATTGGCGAAGTGGGTGGACGCTGACCCGGCTGCGTTGGTGCGCCACGCTCTGGATGCATATGATACTGTTCGCGAAGACCTTAGATATCTGCACGCGGCCTATGTGGTGCGATACGAAGATCTGATTGCACGAGCGGACGATGTCCGGCGATCGCTCTTTGCCTTTCTGTCGCTAGACGATCACGCTCCTGGCATCGCGTTACGCAACGGCAACTCAGAGTACGAAGTCTCCGACGTTCTCGACGCGGAACTTGCCGCGCGGATGAACGAATGGGGTTACCAAACCGGCGGAATAACGGTGCCGGTAGGGTCAATTTGCCGCCACCCCCTGCGCGCGGTGCAGGAGGTCGCGCTCGCCCATATTGGCACTGAAAATCGTGAGATTTCGGGCCTCTCGACTGAAAAGGAACAGAAAGCTAACATCCGTCAATAGACGATGGTCAAATGCTTTGCTTAACCGCGCGACATGGACGCTAAGACTGGAGAGATCGAGGTTGATCGCTTCCCTCTTACCGGCAATTTTCTGGCCGGTAGACTGCGAAAAAATCTCAGCCTCGACGACCTGACCTACATCGAAGAACTCGTTGAGTCCGTGAAGAAGCACGAGGACGGCACGCGCATTCTCGAAAGGGGCGCGAAAACCGATCGCAGCACCATATTGATCGACGGATACATCTTCCGTACCATCGAAAGCGACGAAAAGCGCTTCATCACCGGTGTTCACGTTCCGGGTGACTTTGTCGATCTGCACGGGTTCGCGCTGAAACGTCTGGACCATAACATCGTTGCGGCCGGCAAGGTTCGGGTCGGCTGTGTGAGCCACGAAACATTGCGCCGCGTGATGCGCGATCGGCCGGGTGTGGCGCGCGCCATGTGGTTCGCGACTCTTCTGGACGCGGCTATCCATCGTAAATGGATCCAAACGTTGGAACAGCTTGATGCCCCAAAACGCATCGCGCATCTCTACGCAGAACTGCACACCCGTCTCGAACTGGTCGGACGCGCCGCGACGCGCGCCCTTCGCACACCGTTCACCCAGTTTGACATGGCGGACATGTGCGGGGTGAGCGCCATTCATGCCAATCGGGCCGTTGGAAAATTGAGAGAACTCGGCATTGCCGAGATACGCCGAGGCGATCTCTACACGAACGACTGGCGGGCGCTAAAAGAGTTCGCACAGTTCGATCCCGATTATCTGTATGGTGACGGGCCGCTCAAGGTGAAGGACGACTGGGACTAGCCCTTTAGATTGGGCGGCGCGGCAACGTCGGCCAGGGCCTCAGCATCTTCCCAGCGCACGTCCTGACGCGGTATAACCGAAAGCTCTCCGTTAGGCTCAAGGACGACCCAGTTTGCGCCTGCGTTTTCTGTCAGGCCGTTGCTTCTAAGAGCGGTCATGATTTCTTCTTCCGAAATGCGCGTGCGTTTCATCGCATCGCGCAGATACTCGCCTTTATGGGTAAGCAGTGTGGGCTCCGCCTTCACGGCTGCAGCGATCTTCTTACTCCGCTGGACAAAGTAGGTCGTGGCATACTGGCAAGTAGCAAGGACGATGATTGCCACGACGGCATCGATGCTTGCCACATTTCGCAAAAGTATGCCGCTGGCCGCCAGGCTGCCGACTGCCACGTTTATGATCCAGTCGAAATTGTTCAGTTGGCTTGTCGTGCGTTTACCGACGATCCGAACGATGACGATAATCAGGATATAGAAAAGCAGGGCGTTGGACGAGATTTCTGCCAGCCGCAGCCAGCTCGACCAGACATTGATATTATCGGGCAATCTAGCTCACCTCATAGTCGATGGGTTTGAACGACCCGCCATTGGAGTCGTATGCGGAGCAGGCGGTCAAACCTATCACGAGGTCCATTTCTGCGCGCAGTTCTAATTTGTCGCCGGGTTTCGAGGTGGGAGGTTTGACGGCTAGCAAGCCGCTCTTGCCGTCGACCGGAACATTCATGAAAATGTTGAAAGCAGTGGGAATGCTTTCCGGTTCGATACCGTAGGGTTCGAGAGCTTCGGCCAAATTGCCGAAACAACCGCGGTGCACTGGCTTGTCGGGATAGAAATGCCGAAAGGTTTCCTCGCAGCAGGGAGTGAGCAAGAAGTCGTGCCGCTGCGCTGTGTCGGTAACAATGGTCAGCATCGGATTGGACCGGTTCGACCATAAGCGATTGCCCCAGCCTAGCTGTATCGTCTCTTCATAGTCGAAGGTACGACCGTTGGAGATTACCTCGCGGACATCATCAGCGTTATAGGCGACAAGATCTGAAACTTGCTGCCCCATTGGATCACAGACCGTGAGTTTTTGACCCTTGGCCAGCTTGAGGGCGACACCGCTGCGTGGTTCGATGCGGTTCATTTTTTCTCCAATCGTGGGTCGCGGAATGGGCAGGTCCAGTCTTCGCCTACAGCGCGGCCGCTATACTGTCGCGCTTCGCTGCTCTCGCCATGCCTTGCAAGCATCGGATTGATGTCACCTGCCAGTTTAATGTCGCGCTTCAAGATTGTTTCGCGCATCCGTTCGTACCGTCCATCGCCGCGCAATTGCTCAAACTGGTTGTGGAGGTTGAAGACCATGGTGGGGTGCGAGAACCGCCGCGCTGGCCGCGAGGCTGCAGGATGCAGGCCGACCACGAAGAACGCCTCGCCTCCGAAACTGAGCGAGAAATGCGGGTCTTCGGGATCGGCGCTCACACCCTGATCGTAGGGTTGCCCGAAAAATTCGTCCTTGTCGGCGAAGGATTGGAGCCGTTGCCACAGAAGACGCTCGAATTCGCTCTCAGTCAGGTCGGTAGGCTGGGCAAAGACAACTGCGAGACTTCGAAGGCCGTCGGGATCTTCGCGATAGGTGTGCGCCCAATCGAGAAGCTTGTCGTGGATCCGAAGGTCGTCCCAACTGCTCCGCATATCGAACGCGACGAGCACATCCAGCAAACCTTTAGCTAAGGCCGATTTCGCCCCTACACAGGGGAAATCAGTGGCCGCGATACTCTCACGCAATTGCGTGTCGAGCTTCTCAGATACACGTTCGGCTACCGCGAGGACGCCGGGCTTCATTGCGGGACGGCCCCTTCAGGAAGGATGCGGACAGCCGGGTCCTTGTCCCGGCCCATCGACCAATTCGATTGCATGCGGACCTTGGGGTTCGGTGCGCACCAGATTTCACCGGAATCATCGAGCGCCGTCACCCAGATAAGGTTGTGCTCCACGCCGTAATCGATAACTGCAAAGGCCAGTCCCTGCCCTTTTTCGAGCACGAGTACCGGCAGAGGCGGGTCTAGCTGTGTGAACATTGGGCTCTCGTCGTGGCGAAGGGTGAAGGGCGCGAGATCGAGATCTGGATTCTCGCTCTCGCGCCAGCGATCGCAATTCGTTGGACAGCTGCGCCTCGCTGGTAGCTAGACGCATTGGCAAGCCAATCGGTCCGAAACTGACAAGTGTCAGTTTAGATTGGTCCCTGGCTTGGTAGCCGCTGCAGGTGCCGGGCGATCGTTCAGCCGTCTAATCGAGAAATCGGAGGCGTTGCCGAACTATGTCTTTCGCGGATACACCATAAAGCCGCGCTTTCTCGGCAAAGTCCGAGCAATCGATGTCAGGCGTCTGCGCTGTCGCCCATTGTTCGATCCACTCTGTCATTCCCTCGCGCTTGAGGATCGCGGCGGATGATTTGGGCATGATGCGTCCATAGATCGGTATCTCGCGATAGCCGGGCCGCGCCTCGCCGAATGCCCAACGCATAGAAACATAGGTCGCAGGGTCCCGTCCATCATACGATAAGCGGTCATTGATGTAGCAACAGGCTGCCCAAGCGCCACGTGGCGTTGCGATGAAGCGGATGACCTGTTTGGCCCAATACATACGAAGATTGTTGTGTAGCCAGCCCGTCGCCAACCAGCAGCGCGCCGAAGCGTCGAAGACCGGATCGCCTGTGCGGCCATGCAGGACGTCTTTGATCGGGAGTTCGGGATCACGTCGATCCGCCGCGTGCGCTTCCAATGTCTCGCGCCCGAACGAAGGAAGCGTCTCCCAGTGCAGGAGGTCGGCACGCTCGGTCACGCGCCAATGCGTCCATTCGCGCCATGTGAGCAGTTCGTCCTTCAGCTTGTAGCCATAGGATTTGGGCGCGCCACTCGCCTCGATGCGCTGCGCCACTTCCCACGGAGCAACCATTCCGAAATGCAGATAGGGCGAAAGTTCGGTTGCGCCGTGCTGCATCGAAGGATTGTTGCGCTCCCATTTGTAGCGTCGAATGAACTCCTCATCGATCCGCTCCAATCGGGCGGTTGCCTCCTCGGTCGTGGCCGGGTGGTCCTGAGTGTAAGGCAGCTCCTGGTCGATTGGCAGTTCGGCGATGAGCGCATCGAGCTGTCTCTCGTTCAAGTCGGCTAGCTCGACGAGCTCTTGAGGCAAGTCGGCAATGGTCCGTGTTGTGACCGGTTCTGCGTTGCCACATCCTCCCAACCATTCTTCGCGCTTCGGGGTATGCGCGGCGCGAAAGGCTTTCGTGGTCCCGAGTTTTCCGCCGAGCACCGAATGAGTAACCAGGCGGGTGGAATCGACCGCCAGTGTGGCGGTGTGATTGCTGGCAGCAAAACTATCCGACTGTATGCGCGCGACGGAGGTCGGGTGATCGTCGACGATTACGCATAAAGCGCGCTCGGCTAGCCGGTAGACCATCCCTTTTCCATGCTTGCGATCACGCTGAACCAGCTGACGGCAGGCGATACCTCTGTCTCGCAAGGTCCGGCCCATTACCGCCGAAGCTCCGACAATAAAGCGCGACAGCCGCTGCGAGGCATGCGGATAATCGGGTCGCAGTCCATGGTAAACAAGGACGGGCAATCCGCGGGCTTTGGCGAGCTCCAGAGCGGTTTCGATGGCAGGGTGTTCGTGACCGCGCAGAGTCTGCTGGAGCCAAACCAGCACGTAGTCGGCGCCGTCTTCGCGTAGCGGCAAGTTGTTAAGGTGGCGCGTGCGTGCTCGGAGGTGCGAATCTTCTATTGTCTGCGATGCCATGTTTGCTCAACGCATAAGCCTGCCAAGCGGAACCAGGAAATGGATTGGCATGATTCATTCTAAGGCGTGGCCACTATCATGCACGCTTGCCGCTGTTCCGCGTTTGTTCTAAATTCCGCGCATGTCTTTCACCGATGATTCTGGCCGGGTCGCAAATGCTGATCGGTCGACGCTCTTCTTGGATTTCGATAGTTTCTTCGCCTCTGCCGAACAGCATTTCAATGCCGACTTGCGGGGGAAGCCGGTAGGCGTCGTGCCGCTCGATGTGCCGGGCACGGGCTGTATCGCTGTCAGCCGCGAAGCAAAGGCGCGGGGCGTTCCGTCGAGCATTTCGATTGTGGATGCGCGGGCGATCGTGCCGGAGATGATCTTCGTCGTTGCGCGCCCCGATGTGTATGTCCGGCTTCATCATCGTATCCTCGCTTCGATTGAGACCTGTCTGCCTATTTCATCGGTGAGATCGATAGACGAGCTGTCCTGCCAACTTGTCGCGTCGGAATCTCGCGAGGCAGTCGCTCTCGCCAAGCGGATCAAGGCGCGGCTGCGCGAAGACTTCAGCGAGGCGCTGACCTGTTCCATCGGGCTGGCCCAAACCGAACTGCTCGCCAAGATCGCTGCAGAAATGCAGAAGCCCGACGGGTTGGTTACGCTGGACCGAGCTCAGCTGCCTGACGCGCTCGAGGCAATACCGCTGCGCGACATCCCGGGCGTGTCAGCAGGAATAGAGCGGCGGCTGTCAGGCGCGAACGTTACCAATTTCGCAAAGCTCTGGAAGCTCGACGCAAAGCACTGCCGCGCCTTGTGGGGCAGTATCGAGGGAGAGCGTTTCTGGAACGCGCTCCACGGCTATCCTTATGAGCGCCCGGAAACCAAGAAGCGCATGTTTGGTCACAGCCGGATGTTGCCGCTCGACTGGCGCACTCCTGACCGGGTCGAAGACTGCGCCCGCCAACTGCTGTTGAGCGCCGCTCGACGTCTCCGCAGAGCCGAGGTGCGCGCGACTAAGATGACGATGTCGGCGCGAGGCGGCGGCTATCGCAGCCAGACGCGACGCAAATCAGATGATAAGCGGTGGAGCCAAGAGATCGTCTTCCACGCGGTCTCCGACGACCGGACGTTGTTGAGGGAACTTAGTTGCCTGACGCAGCGGTATCGCGCCTGCGCCGGTTTTGTGCCGCGCTCGATATCGATCATGCTACACGGCATCGATGACGGATCCGTGGGTCAGCAAGACCTGTTTCATAACAGCACGACAGAGACCGAAGTACGCCGCGAACGATCCGAGCGCTTGAGCGCCACGCTCGACCAGTTACGCACGGAGCACGGCCCGAAAGCCGCGACATTCGGAATTCACGAGTCGCTCCCTGGAGGGTACCTCGGCGCGAAGATCGCTTTCGGCAGGATCCCGGACGAAGCTGATTTCTCAGAAATGCGGACGGTCGATGGCGAAACTCATTTCTGCACGGTTTGAACCCAACGGCAACTGCAGACCAAAGGGTGTATCCTTGGGGCCCGCCGAACGGAAGATCCCTTAGAGGCGGAGCGCTCCCGATCAATTGGGTTCTACGACTGAGAAGAAGCAGACTCACTGCCGCGGGGGATAGGCGCATGGTCTCTTTGGGAGAAGTTGAACTACTTGTTGATCTACGGATAGGGCCCTCGGTCGCTCGAAAGCATTGGCGAGATTTCGGGTCGATAGCAATAGGTCTGATTTCGCAGCCTATGCGGCCGAAAGGAGACTGTCTGAAACCGGCCCCAAGCAGCGACATCTCGAGCGTTACCTCCTCGGCCAATACTGGCCGAGGAGACAAACAATGGGATACTCACGATTCGATACAGCCACGCGGCATCGTCCAGCATGGAACGCTGGCAAGAACGTTGGGACAAAGCGTCCACTGACACAGAAGCAAATCTGGGCAATACGGTTTCATCTCGATCGCGAGGGACGTTTGAGAGACAAGGCGCTCTTCGATCTTGCCATCGACAGCAAGCTGCGCGGTTGCGACCTGGTGAAGATCAAGATCGGCGACGTTGTTGCAGGCGCGGATATCCGTAATCGGGCAACAGTCATCCAGCAGAAGACAAATCGTCCAGTGCAGTTCGAACTCACCGCCGATGTTCGATCTACTTTGCTAGCGTGGCTGGAACGCCGAGGCGGCTCGATTAGCGACTTCCTGTTCCCGAGCCGGGTCGACCCAGCAGGTCATATGAGCACGAGGCAGTATGCTCGCCTCGTCGATGAATGGGTGACTGCCATCGGACTTCGCAAAGCGGGATATGGTACGCATTCGTTGCGTCGGACGAAGGCAGCGATGATTCATCGCGCGACAGGCAACATCCGAGCTATCCAGATCCTGCTTGGCCATACGAAGATCGAGAACACGGTCCGCTATCTGGGCGTTGATGTTGAAGACGCCTTGTTGCTCGCGGAGCGAACTGAAATCTAACTGGAGAAGCGGTCGCTCGGCAGGCCTGATCGACCGCTTCTAAGTTGTCTCACATCAGCGTGGATCGTCCGTGATTGGGTGGGAAGCGGACCGGCTGATTTGGCATTGGCTTTGGCTATGTGCACGACCAGACATTGGCTCTTGCTAAGCGTGGCTGTCATCCCAGAAAATCCCGGCACAATCGATCAAGATGCGTTTCGATCAGCGCTTCTTGCTCCACCCAAGGAAAGTCTGGTCGAGTAAGTAAAAGCGAGACGAGGCCATGCATGCTTGCCCATGCTGACTGCGCTGCCGCAGCGGTGGTCCGGTCGTCTCCATCGAGCTCATCCTGAAAGAAGTTCTGCACGATAGAGAAGCCGTGCATACCTGCTTGATGGATAACAATACGATCTTCGTCGGTCAGGTTACGGCGTTCGAGGATGAAGGCCATTCTATAGGCATCGCTCTCCTCCAAACCGAAGCGCACGTATTCTTTGCCCATTAGCCGGAGCCGCTCGCGTGCGGAATGGTTGCTGGAGCTGACAGCCTCCATCCGATTGCGAAGTTTCAGAAATGCCCGACGTGCGACTTCGATAGCGATTTCATCCCGGCTACGAAAATGCGCGTAGAGCGAAGGTTGGCTTATACCTACGGCTTTGGCGATCTGCCGCGTCGAAACGTTTGCCATCCCCTGCCGTGCGAACAGTCGTAACGCTTCAGCGAGAATTTGCTCCCGCCGTTCGTGCGCTGGTTTTCGGATCGTTCTGGCCATGAGAAACCATCGCCGCTAGCCCTATTGACTGTCAACCTATCACTGATAGGTCCGCGGAATGCATTCTTCGCTCCAACGTATTTTTACGGCTCTGAACCGCGTGTCGCCCTGGCTGGCAGGATGCGCCGCCCACGTGCTCTTCACTACGCCGCTGAAGCCAAGGCGTCTTTCGGCAGCTGAGAAGCGATTGGCGGCCCGCGCGGATGCGAAGCTGGCCACGGCGCAAGACATCGGTTTCGTGCACGACGGCAAGCGTATTTCAGCATATCGGTTCGGTGCAAGGCAGCAGCCCGTATCTAAACGTGTCATCTTGGTCCACGGATGGATGAGCGCAGCGCGTTACATGCTCGCTATGGTCGATCCCTTGATTGAACTAGGGCATGAGGTCGTGTGCATCGATTTGCCTGCACACGGGACATCGTCCGGTTTGCGAACCAACCTTGTGGAATGTGCGAGTGCTTTGGAGGCGCTCTTATCAAAGCTTGACGGAGCTGATGTGGTTGTCGCCCACAGCTTCGGAGGCGCGGTGACTGCCTTCACACTTAGCCGGCTCAGCCCTGGAGCGCTCGGCGATAATGGCCATATTGTCCTGTTGGCATCACCCAATCGCTTGTCATCGGTCACACACGGCTTTTCACAAGCTCTAGGCATGGGCACTGCAGGACAAAGAGCATTCGAAAAGCGTCTGTGCCGGAACATCGGCACTACTCTAAGCGAGATGGACGGTAACAGGATGTACGAAGCGATCGGCTATCCGTTGAGCATCATCCATTGCATCGATGACGAAGAAGTATCCATCGAAGAATCGCGGCGTTTCCTTGAGCTTGGCGACCAAGCGGCACTGACTGAACTTAGCGGTCTAGGGCATCGCAGAATCTTGTACCACGCTGACGCTCTTAAGGCCTTGGTTAGCGTCATTTAAGCTTCCGGCCCGATGTCAGATCAACGTTCGCGGTTGACGGTGCGATCACCAACGCTCCGCGGGACGACCTTTTGATGCTGGCCGACAAGTCAATAAGGTGAGACGTCCGCAATTGGGTCGTTAGCTGCCCGTCCGCTCCAGGCACATCCTAAGCTCGGTGAAAGCGTCATCAGATGGGTGGAAAGCGGCCGTTAAATTTGATCTACCGTGCCGGAATGCGAACCAGCATGCAGCAGCCATCCTCTACCTTGTCGTGCACTTCGATGTAGCCGTCGTGAAGGTTTGCGATGCGTTGACTGATCGTAAGCCCGAGGCCTAGCTTTCCACCATCCTCGCCCTTGAAGAATTGGCTGAATATCTGATCTCGCCTTTCCGGTGCAATACCGGGGCCATTGTCCCCAACGAAAAAAAGATGTTCTCCTTCCTCTTCACGATGATGGATCGTCACCACAGGTCGTTTGCCGCCCGCATGGCATATCGAATTCTCAATGAGGTTCTGGAACAGTTGGCGAAAGAGATTCGGTTCGACTGTCGCATCGGGTAGCCGCGTAACGTGGAGACTCATATTGGCCTCCTGGATCGCCGCCGAAAGATTGAACCGCACTTCTTCCAACAGAAGGTTCAAGTCGTATTTCTGGAACTGCAGATCTTCGCTTTCGCTGATTGCGGCTTTCAGGGTCGAATTGATCATGCCTGCCATTCCGCTGGCGCTGTCTTTAAGCGCCGAGACGACCATTTCGCTCCGCTCACTCAATTGCGAGTTCTTGTCGCGCTGCAGAAGATTTAGCCCGCTGATGAAGCTGGAGACCGGATTTTTGAGATCGTGGGCAATCGAATGGGAATACAGTTTCAGCTGCGCATTGAGCCTGACAACCCTTCGCTCGCGGGCTGCGAGGTCAGTGATGTCCGTCGCGATGCAGACAAGCCGTTTGGCGCCATCGGCGGTATGGAAGACCATCTTTCGCGTTAGGAATGTGCGACGCTCGGCTTTCCAATCGGTGATCTCCTCGACAATTTCCGAAAACCCTTCGCGCAGTGCGCGTCGATCTTCGCTGAGGAAAAGTTCCGCTTCTTCGGGTTCGAAGCTTTCCACCGTGGTGGTGCCTAGAACTCCCGAGCGCATATCGGGAGCGTACAGCCCCAGAAACGCAGCATTGGCGTAAACTAGCTTACTCTCCTCATCCTTGATGAAGATGAGGTTCGGGCCGTTATCTAGGACAAACGCCAAAAGATCGTCATTATCGGCGATTGTGGGCGCATCGACACCCTTTAAATGGGAAAATGGCATTTCCGCGCCCCTCTCTCGGATTGACGCTAGATAGAAAAGTAATTCCCTTCAAGGCTTTGTCCGCTTTCGGGTCGCAAGCTGAATGTCGGCTTTTACTGTTGTGGCACCCGCAAGCGGACTGACAGCTATCGGCCCATTTGCTGTAGCTTGGAAAGTTTCGTATTGCGGCCATGCTGAAGACGCTCGATTTTTGGCAGACCTGCACTTCAGGCAAATTGAGGCCCCGACTAATTGGCTAATGATCCCCGCGACCTGGATATCGACCCGATAGTGGAGACGTTCCGATCGGTGGCCGATGTCGATGCTTTCGACAGAATGCTGGCATCCTGGGATGCACGCCTTTCGGCCGGGGCGGTGTCGGACGCGGATCGCTTCATCCCATATCTCGAAAACGCGATATCCCTTCTGGACAAGCATGACACAATGCGCGCCGAAGACCCGCTCGAGGTCGAGGTCAGCCAGGTGGCACGCGCAGCGATGGCCCTTTCTCCGGACCTTGGGGTTGCGCTGTCGAACGAAGCGGCACAGCGGCTCTTTGGGGCGACTCAGGGGCGCACCTTCGAACTGGACTGGATTGCCGAGGAATCGAGGTCTGACCTCCAATCCTTGCAGCGCAGCGCGCGCGGATCAGGTAACCGAAAACATGCGGTGATCCGCTTGCTCACCGGCGATGATTCCACGACGCTTGCTGAGGCGTTTGTGCTCTCTGTGGGCAAGACGCGACAGACCTTTCTGATCGTGCGGAGCCTCAATTCCTCGTGGGGCTCGTCGGTTGATGTTGTGCTTGCCGATGCGTTCGGTTTCACGCTTGCAGAATTGCAGATCGCCAAGTTGCTCGTCGAAGGTAAATCGCCCGCTGATGTCGCGGTGCAACGCGGCACGGGTGTCCAGACCGTGCGCACGCAGATAAAGGCGATGGTTGCAAAGGCTGGCGCACAGTCGCTGATCGATCTGGTTCGCCTGCTCTCGCTGGTCTGTGCGCGCATCACCGAACAATCGACTCTAAACGGGGTCCGCTGGGCCGACCCGTGGGGTAATCTGCGGCGAATCGAGCGGCCTGATGGATATAAGGTCGCCTATAGCTGGACCGGTGCGCCTGATGGCCAGCCTGTTTTGCTGCTTCATGGCTTGTCGCTGGGCTATTTGATGGGTGAGCGGATAGAGCGACGATTGCGAGAGGCCGGGATCAAGCTGATCGCGCCCTGCTGGCCCGGTATGGGAGGCAGCGAACAGAACCCAAAACTGTCGCTCGAGCAAGACGATCTCGTTGCTTACAGCGCAGTAGCCGATGCACTGGGATTGAAGAACTGCCTCGGTGTTGGACTGGCCACCGGGGCCATTCACCTCCTCGCTTTGGAGCGCGCGCGGCCTGAGACCTTTGGCGCGCTTCTCGGCATTTCCGACTGCTTACCGCTCACCCGCAAGCGCCTTTCGCATGCCCCTCTCAGCTTCCGCACAATGCTGCGCCTGCCGAACGTATTGCCAAAGGCGCTGGAACTTGTCGTCTCGGCTGGATTTCGCAATGTTAGACGGAAGGGCATCGATTGGTATGTAGAGCGCCGATACCATCAGTCGCCAGTGGATCGTGCCAGCTGTGACGATGTCGAGTTCGTGCCGCTCATGCGCAATTGGTGCGAATTGTCCTTCATGATGGGGCCTAAGGTATTCTGCGAGCGCGCGTCCCAGCGCTGGCGATTCAAGGAAGAGCAGCTGCTCGACCTTCCGGTTTCTGTCCATGTCTTGCTTGGAGAAGGTGAGCCGATGTTCGATGCGCCATATTTCCAGCGACTGGAAGAATCGAGCAGTGAATTGACAATCGAGCGCGTGGTGGGTGCGGGTGAATTGCTGCTGCATCAGCGACCCAAGCTGATCGCTCAGCGCATTATTGAGATGGCCGCGATCGTGCGCCGCTAGGCACGGGCCTTTGTGAAAAACCGCATTCCGCGCATGGATCATACCCACTTTTGGGTATGACACGTAGGGCGCTCGCGATTAGTAATTCCTCATTAGCTTCAATCGTTTGCGAACGGCTGTCAGGCAATGACACCAAACTAGGCCAGCTTTTGAACGTGTTCATACGAGCGGATCAATAAACGCATCCGAACAAGACAATCGTTTCGTCCTCCGCAGTTGCGCAGCGGCGATCCGGCTAGAGGAGCCCAAACATGCAAAAGAATTGGCTGCTGCTCGCCCTGAGCGTCGCTCTTTTCGCCCCGTCGGCCACTGCAAAAGCGGCATCGACAGCGGGGCGGTTCGATACGAGCATGGGCCGGTCAGGCAGCGAAGAGCCGCCGCATGCGGCTTTGGTTTACCTGTGTGCCGCTCCGGAAACCGGGAATGCGGCGGTCATCGCCAGTCTGGGCGATCCCGGCGATGGCGGCGGCACCGCCAATCTTGAGCTTACTGAATACGACTTTTTCCAGCCCTATCGCCCCGATATCCGCCGGACGCAGATTGAATTGGGCGAGAATGACGGAGGCGCTGGGACCAGAAGGTATCCGGTTCTCAGATTATTGTCTCGGACCCCCCGTGAGGCGGAGAGCATCGGACTGGTCTCGATCCTCGACAAGGGCAATCTGGACAACCCGGAGCTGGAAGATTTCGATCTGGTTGCTCAGGTGGTCGGGCCCGACAAGGCCGAACATGCTTGCGATATCACGCTGCAACAGCGCGCTCTGGCGATCAGCGGCTACGGCATCACCACCGTCTCGCAGGCCACGCTGCTGGGTGGAGCGGTGACGGACGATACGAATATCTATCTGCGTAAATGGGAGGAGGGCGGGGCCGTGGGAGCGGTTATGTCGATGCAGGTTCAGGCCATCGCCGAGACAGAAGTCGCTGACCGATCGGCCCGGATCGCATTTCTGGCGGTCGGCGATGATGGCGCGGTGGTTTCTATGGTGGTTTCGCGCACGCGAGCAGACACGGTCGGCTGGACCTATCTCAGCCGCACCCAATCGGGCGCCAGCCTCGATATTCATCGCCATCTTGCAGACCAGGTCTCTGACCGACCGGCAGGCGATTACCGCAGCACCGTGACCGTCGGCATGGACCTGCCAGAAATGCTCTGGCGGCTTGAACGGTGCAGTCACTGGACGGCCGATCAGGCGAGCGCAGAGGCAGCAGACCTGCGGCAACACGCCTTTTCTCCGCTCGCTTCGTCCTGCGAAAATCTCGCCGCAGACTTCGAAAGGGTGCGTGCCCGCTATTCCGAGCATGATTTTGCCGCCCGCGCGCTCGGCGTGTGGGATTTCGATCGAGACCGCCCGGTCAGCCGTTTGTGGACCCGTTAAACCAGGAGCCTACCATGATGAAATACCTGTCTGCCCTCGCCTTGCCCGCCGCTCTGATCGCGATGCCCGCATCCGCTCAAAGCGGTACCGATCGGCAGGAGATCAAGCTGTGCAACAACCACAATGAGACCGTTTATGCCGCCCTCGCGCTGGGAGTGGTCAATGACGAGGCGAAGATGAGGAGGGTGCCGGGTATGCCGCCATTTGCCTACGAGTATCATGGGTGGTTCACACTCGATCCGGGCGAGTGCGAAGTGAAGCGGGTCTTCAAATACGCCGATGCCGCTCGGAACGTGCTGCGGAGCTTCCACATCTACGGCGAGACGAAGGGCCTGTTTGGCGGCGCGATCAAGAAAGTCTGGGAAGGGAGCGACCATCGCGGCTGCATGAAGCGCGCGCGCGAAAAGCTATGGGTGAGCGCAAGCGTAAAAGTGGAAAACGGTCGTATCGTCGCGAACCCGTGTAACCGCTCGGACGAATTTCGTGCCGGCATGGAGAGCCTGACCGACAAGAACGGGATTGGACAACTCTATTACAATTTCGGGGGCCGATAGGATGGCGAGGCGCGTCCAAACCCTACGCCGGTCGGCCTTGCTGGTGGCAGCGTGCTTCGCGGCCGGTGCCACGCCGGCCTACGCCTCGATCGTGGACCAGTACAATTGCCTCGGCGGCGAAGATGGCGTGCTCACGGTGATGATCGCTGCGCGCGATGCGGCGCCCGCGCAGGTCCGGCTTGACGATGTCGGCATCGCAATGCTCGACCGCGCCGACACGGACCTGCAATTCCTGCCGGAGGGTGGCGCAGCGCTTTATCAAGGCGATGCAGGCTCGCTGGCCGTCATCAGCGACAAGGCGGTGCTCGAGATTCGCGGCGACACACATTTCTGCCAGATCATCGCAGAAGAACCCGAAGCCGCCTCGCTGCTGCCCAGCCTTTATTTCGACGGCAGCGGGTTCGAGTTGCGACAGCCGGGCATTGGGTCATCGCGCTACGACTTCGGAGTGTCCTCAGGCGAATTGGTGGCTGTCCTCGGCCGGTTTCTCGGCGATCCGACGGACCGCGCGGTCTATGACGAAGAGACCGCCTGTCCGGGCGAAGTCATCCGGTTCGCAGACGTGACGCTATATCTGGCGGACGATCGCTGGAAGGGCTGGACACTCGGCAGGGCAGCAGGCGACACAGCGCGCAGTGTTGCGGTCTCAGGCCCTGCCGGAGCGACCATCGGAAGCCCGGCCACCATGCTGCAATATGGCACCACCCGGTATGAAGCCAGCACGCTCGGCGATGAACGGATCGGCGACGGCGTCCATTACATCGTCGAAAATCACAATCGACGCAGCGAGATCAGCGCCATGTGGGCGGGGGAAAGCTGTGTCTTTCGGTGATCGGGCCATCCGAAAACCGGCAAATATGTTCCGAAAATCAAGGGGTAAGTTCATGTTGAACGCAAAGAAATCGGCGAACGTAATCTTTGGCATTTCAAGCGGCCTTTCGGCTGCGGCATTGATGGGGAGCGTGCCAGCGGTCGCTGCGCCAAATGGATCGAGCCAGTTGAAAGACACCATCACCGAAACCCTGGGGGCGTGCGGCGCAGAAGGGCAGCGGGCCTGCACGATCGTCGAAAGATCCGATCCGTGTGACGCGGGCCTCAAAATGACGAGGCTGATTTTCGGCAAATGCGTGTCCGACGAAGAAGAAATCGAGCCCGAAGCTGAGCGGCAATTCCGACCGGTCAGAGCAGATTCGATATCTGATGTGGACGTGCTTCGTTTTGCCCGAGCGGCCTATCACCTGCCGCACCACGATCAGCGCGATTTCGGGGGGGCGGCTGCGCCCGTCATGATCGGCTGCAATCGCGGCGACAGGCTCGAGGCTTGCGCGTCGCAAGGCGTGTGGACGGATGACAAATTGGACGACGAATACGGCCAGCTCGAATACTTCTTCACGGCAAAAAATGGCATGCAGGTTGGGCTTTATCATTACAAGGAGACCGATCAGTTCATCCTGGCCTTTGCAGGCACGAATACGAGAAAGTCCGAAGACCTGATTGAGGACGTAAAAATTGCAATTTCTGCACCTGTTGACCGGGCATTCTATACGACACTGGCACAACAGGTTGCTGCGCGCATGAATGCGCTCAACCCCGGTGCGACCCCCGACAAGCATCTGACCGTTACGGGCCATTCGCTCGGCGGATTCCAGGCACAGATTTTCGCAGCCTTGAGCAAAGTCGCTCTTTACACGACATTCAGTTCTCCCAGCGCCACTCGCTCGATTTTGACGAGCAGAATCACCCGGGCGACCAGCACCAGCAGGGGCAAGGACCTTCGCCGCGAAGGCGATAGCGTTGCCGAACTGGTGCCCGAAACCAACGGCGCTCGCATCACCTATACCGCAACGCCTTACACGGCGGGATCACCGGGCAATCGCTGGGCATGGTTCAAGGCGCAACACGACCACGGGGGATTCCTTTCGCATCTCGAAGCCGGGGGCCGGCCTTATGGCCGCGTCAATTTCAAAGGCCAGAAGCTGCGTTCTAAAAAGAAAGGTTTCCTGACGGGCGCCCGCTATTGCGTGACCGGTAACATCAACCCCTTCAACGGCTGGTTCAATGTCGGCTTGTGCACCTCGGGGGTCACCTTCAATTTCGATCGCAACGGCATGTTCCGCAACCGCCGCGTCAACGATGCCTACCAGACCTGTCTTCAGGCGGGCGGCAAAGGAGCGCGGGTGTTCATGACCCAATGCGATGGCGGATCGGATCAGATCTGGCAGCATCGCGGAACTCAGTTCCGCAACGCAAAGACCGGCAAATGCCTGGACTGGTCGCAGAACAACACGACCCACCTTATCACATGGGATTGCAACGGAGCCGTCAACCAACAATGGGAATTTTACAAGCCGACGGTGAGACGCCCATAGAAAGTGATTGCGCCGGGTAGATGATTTTGTGGGACGCTTCATTTACCTTCTGTCAGGCAAGGCGAAGACTGCTCCTGCCCAGAAACCGAGCGATTTTCAAACGGCAGCTGCTTTGCATGTCCGGTTTCCAGATCCGTGCGTCTGAAAGCGGACAGACCGCTCTCGGCCCCAAAGCTGACTTCAGGGCTAGTCTCGCTGAATGACTGAAACTGGGCCGATTGCGGACAGTCTGGTATCGGTGTCGGAGCCAGCAAACGCGGCCATTCGATCTGGTCGAGGTCGCATCAGGATTGCTAGGCCAACCGCCTTATCCGGCAGCTCTTTCTGCAAGCAGTAGGGCACCAATCAGCCCGGAGTTTTCCTCCAAACCGGGGCGCGCAATGGTGTGTCGATTGGTCCCAGGGAAATAGCTTGCGTTGAGTTGATCGGCCTCTCTGTGGATGCGGTCAAACAGGCCGCGAGTATTCATGACGCCGCCGCCAAGAACAATCATTTCTGCAGAGGTTATGGCGAAGATCGAATGGCAAAGTTGAGCGATGTATGAGGCGATTACATCCAGTGCCTCGTGATCATCGGGAAGCTCAGACAAAGAGTGGCCCCAACGTTCGATGATCGCCGGACCGCAAGCCAATCCCTCGAGGCAGTCCCCGTGGGCAGGGCATATTCCTTTGAAGCTCGTGTCGGAAGCATGGCGCCTCGGAAAGATATGACCCATTTCTGGGTGCGCGGCTCCGTGAACCGGTTTGCCGTTGATGACTAAGCCGCCGCCTATGCCTGTCCCTACTGTCACGTAGACGAGTGAGCTTGCGCTGCGGCCAGCCCCGTATCTCGCTTCGGCGAGAGCTGCTCCATTAACATCCGTGTCGAAGCCAACCGGCAAGCCAAACGCGTTCCGGAAAAAGCCAGCGACATCGCAATCTGACCACCCAGGCTTTGGAGTTGATCCGATCCGCCCCCAATTCTGGTCGGCAAGATCGATGATGGCTGGGCCGAACGAGGCAATCCCTATTGCGTCCAGAGGAGGGTGAGTGCGGAACCACGCCTCAACTTCTGCTAATGTTTCATCGGGCGAGCGGGTTGGCATCTCATGCCGCGCGATAATATCCGATGGCGAGGATGCGACCGCGAGCACGAACTTGGTTCCGCCTGCTTCTATCCCACCAAACATTCGCGGAGCTCCCATTATGCAGGCTCCAATTGCACCAGCTCACAACGATCAACGTCGATCTGTAGCCGAAGCAATGGTGCCGGAACGCCGCCAAACCGCCTCGCCAGATCCTCCGGTTTTTGCTGCTTGGACATCGTGGTGAGCCCCCAGTGATCGACAAAGCTCGATACGATCAATTCACGCGACACGAACCAGCTATATGTCTGCAACGGTTCGTCCGACGGGTTGGCGAGCACCAGTCCTGAACCGTTGAGCGGTCGATATTCGCCAAGAAGGCTGTCCGATACCATGCCGTAAAGACCGTTCGGCGCGTTGCGCAATCCCGGGCTAAAAGTTCCGCTTTGGGTAGCCCAGAACGCGTAGTATCGCCCTTCATGGAAGACGACATGTGCTCTTTCAAGCTCGTTATTCACCCCATCGGCGTGGATGATCGGTGGCAAAAGGATCCAGTCATTCCCCTGACGCCGGGCAATGCCTACAGCGCCATTGAACTCGGATTGCGCGTCTGCGAGCGAAGCAGTGAAGACGAGGTATTCCTGACCATCCGCTGGATCACGAAAATAGGCCGGGTCACGAAACGCCTTGATCTTGCCAGCTTCACCCTCGTGGGCGTCTGCCGCATGATAAAGCGGCGAGTGAGCAGAGATCGAGGGCGCCGGTCGGGTCCAATCCTTGGGCAAGCCATCGTCATCGAGCGTGCCGTGAGCTTCGAAAAGCTTCTGCTGGTAACCTCCACTCCGATCGACCGTCCCCGCAGCAGTGAAGTAGAGGCTGACCCGATTGCCAGTTTTCAACGCCGAACCCGCCCATTCGCGTTCATAGGGAACCGGCTGGTCCGGCAGGACATCACCGATATCGAGCCATGATTGGTTCTTGCGCTCCAAAAGGCGGATTTTCGCCTCGAAATGTCTTAGCGACGGGTCACCGCGGTCGGGCGCGGAGAGTGCCATCCAAAGTTCGCGACCCGTGCAATCCGCGATGCGCCCGTCCGGATCCTGAATAGGCCACATATCCCAGTATACTCGATCGTCAAGAAGTCCGTCGCGCTGGGCTTCAGTGATCACAGGAACTCGATCAACGCGATCGAGATCAATTTTGTCGACGTCGTGGGCAGTCCAAACGCTAGTCATCGAACGATCCAAGATTGAGAGTTGAAAGTGTGGGGCCGGCCAGGGGAGGAAAGTTCCGGCCGACCCCGTCTTTTGCTCCCAGATTAGAAGTCGAGGCGAACCGACGCTGTTACTGCGCGGCCGGCAATTGAACGGGCGCGGGCCAGACCATTGCCGGGGATCGATCCCTCTTCCGCTTCGGTGTAGCCGAAGACATCGAAGAGGTTGCTGGCGTTGAGCGCCAATTCGACGTTATCGATCGGACGAACTGCCAAGAAGGCGTTGACCTGCGTGTAGCCGGGCAGCTTCAGCTGATTGCTGTCCTGCGTGTAGCTGTCAGTCGTGCCGATCGCATTGACACCTACCGTGAGCAAATCGTTCTCGAACTGCGCGGTACCTTGGTAGACGAAATCAGCCTGACGGCGGGGAGTGTTCCCAATGACCGAAGCGTTGAGAGACTCCTTGATCTCGGCATCGGTCCAAGTTGCACCGCCGGAGATCGAGAAGGGACCCACGCTGTAGCTTCCTTCAAGTTCGACCCCGTACGCTTCGTAGCGGTTGTCGGTAAGAAGAAGCGGAGCGATCTCCACGTTGGTTTCCGCCGTCTCAGCGAAGAAGGCAGTGGCATAAACCCGAAGTCCTGCGCCCTGGTATTTAAAGCCGCCTTCGATCTGATCGACCTCTGCGATGACACCGCTATCGTCGTCACCGGGCAGACCGCCGTCCACCGTGCTGACTGCCGGGGAAAACAGGCTACGATCGGCAGTATGACGACCGCCGTGGCTGTAGCGTGCAAACGCCGAGAAATTGTCGGTGAGAAGATAGTTGGCGCCGATCGAGTACGAGATGTAATCGTAATCGTAATCTACGGGGCGGGTCGCATCGAACGGAAGGATGCTGGTCTGCGCTTCGGCTGGGCTGATCGAGCCATCGCCGTTGAAGTCGAACGAAGTGACGCCATTGCCGAAGCCGGAATCCGACCCGGTGATCGTGCCCTCGGCATTGCCGAAGTCATACCGGACACTTGCGTCGAACGTCAGACGATCCAATTCGAGCGAGAGTGACGCGAAAGGGGCGTAGGTTTCGTAGTTCACGTCGTAGCTGCGACGGCAACAATTGCCGAAGAAGCTTGCGCCGAACCCAACGGTCCCGTTTTGCGTAACCGTGTTGCCGCCCGCATCGAGGATGTCGACCAGCACCGAATTGCCGTCGCCTTCGACAGTTTGGGTATAGGAAGTCCACACCCAGTCGGTGTCCACATCCTGCGACGAAGCGTAGAAGCCGCCGGTAAGCGTCAACGATCCGCCTGCGAAGTCCATTTCCTTCGCGATACGAAAATCGTTGGCGATGTGATCGAGACTGTTGAGACGCACATTGAACAACACAATGTTCGTCAGCAGACCATTTCCGCCGATAGTCGCCGGATCGGCTAACTGACCCGCGTTTGGTCCAGAAGCAAACCGGATCGAAGAGCCGGCGCCGCCGATCCCGTCTGCAATCGACTGGGCATCACCGGCGCTAGCGGGGAAGGGAGACACAAAGGCACCAGAGTTATCTGCAAACCGGAACTTGTTGGTTAGCGTCAGACCGGGCGCGACTTCGAAATCACCTTCGAACCCAAGCGTTACCGCCTTCACGGACAAACCTTCATGGATATCGTAGGTCGTCGGATTGTTGCCGCCATCGAGCGAAACAGCGCTGTCGATATAGCGGCTATAAAGCGAGTCCGTACGAGGGTCGAAATTCGGGATCGCCGAATAGTTAGGATTTTCATCGGTTCCGCTTACGAAGACCGGCTGAGGAAGGATCGTCGGCGTCTTGTCGTCGAGGTATTTCGCATGGAAGCGTAGCGTTCCGTTGTCGAAAAGCTGCGTCAGATTGGCTTTGATCTGGCCGCCGTCCGAGCCGTTGTAACCTACCTCACGGACACCCTCACCAGTACGGTAGAAGCCGCCGACGTGGAAAAATGTATCGGTGCCCAGAGCAGAACCGTAGTCGAAATCGACCCGATAGGTTTCGTGGTCGAGGCCAATCGTGCCGGCAATCGCACCTCCCTCATCCTGCCCATCTTTAGAGATGAAGTTCACGATTCCGCCAGGCGAGTTGGAAGCGAACGTCGATGCCGAACCGCCGCGAACTGCTTCCACGCGGCCCACATTGCGATCTGCGCGCAGGAAGTTGTCAGCATTACCGAAGATGATGTCGCCGAATTCAAGAACCGGCAGGCCGTCCTCCTGCAGCTGGATGTAGCGAGCACCACCAGTCGAAACAGGGATGCCGCGGACGGCAATGTTGGCATTACCTTCACCGCCGGAGGCTTCCGAGCGGATGCCCGGGATCTGGCGAATAAGGTCTGCCGAGGAGCTGGGGTTCAGGTCCGCGATTGATTCGGCATCGACCGTGCTGACCGAAACCGAAGTTTCCAAGCGGTTTTGGCCGCGAGCAACCGCCGTAACAACGATAACGTCGCTCTCAAGTACGGGCTCTCCATCAGCTGCAGGAGCATCATCCTGCGCGAAAGCGGGGCTGGAAATGGCCGACAGGGCAACGCCTGCGGCAAGGGCGTGACGAAACTGCATTGGTACTCTCCCGATGTGAATTCTTTATGATTCGCTCATTAGGCATACGCTCGATACAAACGTTTGCAACACAAAAATGCAAACGTTTGCAATTCGGCGATTTGTGTGACACCTAAGCGTTGCACATCGCCGGAATGGCGGGGCTTGGAGAGGGACTAAAGGATGCTAACCGCCACAAAACCGCGGCTTTCGCTGCTTCGAATCATCGAAATGAACATCGGCTTTTTTGGCCTGCAGTTCAGCTTCGGTCTTCAGCAGGCCAACATGGGTCCGATCTACGGATTCCTGGGCGCGGAAGAATCCACCATGCCCCTCCTCTGGCTTGCCGGTCCGATGACCGGCTTGATCGTTCAGCCGATAATCGGCGCAATGAGTGACCGAACCAATTCGCGATTTGGGAGGCGTACGCCCTACTTCCTGATTGGTGCGATCATCTGCTCGATCAGCCTGCTCCTCATGCCCTACTCGAGTGCACTGTGGATGGCAGCGAGCCTCCTCTGGATCCTCGATGCCGGCAACAACATCACGATGGAGCCCTATCGCGCCTATGTGGCCGATCGCCTCGTCCCCGATCAGCGGTCTGTAGGCTTCCTCACCCAGAGTGCTTTTACCGGACTCGCACAGACACTGTCATACCTTGCACCGACATTGCTCACGGCATTTGTCGCGAAGGATGTGCTGGATGAAAACGGCATTCCCGTAATCGTGAAAATCGCCTTCATCATCGGTGCGATCCTGTCGATCAGCACGATCGTCTGGTCGGTTTGGCGCGTTCCGGAGCTTCCAATGACGGAGGAAGAAAAAGAAGACCTCGACACGAAACCGTTGACGGTCGCCGCCACCGCTGAGGAAATCGTCAGCGCGATCCGCGATATGCCAAAAGCGATGCGTCAGCTTTCTCTGGCCATGCTTTGCCAATGGTACGCAATGTTCGCCTATTGGCAGTACATCACCTTCGCTGTCGGCAGGTCGCTCTACGACACGTCAGATCCGTCAAGCGCCGCCTTCCGGGAAGCCACACTCACCACGCAGCAGGCGGGCGCTCTTTACAATTTCATCGCTTTTCTCGGAGCCCTGCTGCTGATCCCAATCGTGCGGAAGCTAGGGGCAAGGCTGGTGCATGCGATTTGCCTTACCGCTTCGGGAGCGGCGATGCTCATGATCCCGGGTGTAGAGACAACGGCTGGGCTATTCGTCCTCATGCTTGGTATCGGGATCGGTTGGGCCGGCATGATGGGCAATACCTATGTTATGCTCGCCGACGTAATTCCGCCGGAGCGCAATGGAATCTACATGGGCATCTTCAATATGTTCATCGTCATACCGATGCTCATCCAGACGCTTACCATGCCGCTATTCTATGAGCCGATCCTAGGCGGGGATCCGCGCAATGTGCTGTTGCTGGGCGGAGGCCTGATGATACTAGGAGCCATCGCGACGATGTTTGTCGACGCGGGAAGGCCCGTGCCGAAAGTCATGCAACCGCGAGCGAGCTAGGAGCAGATGCCCAAACTGCCTAACGACGATAAGCCTGTTGAGATGCCGAAGCGTGTCCGGACGATTACCGACCTGGCGAAGCTGGCCGGGGTCTCGCCGGGAACCGTGTCGAGAGCTCTGGCAGGCAAGAGCCTCGTCAACGCAAAGACCCGCGAGAAGATCGAGGCGCTGGCGCGCGAACATGACTTTCGCCTCAATCAGATGGCGAGCCGTTTCCGGCGCCAGAAAACCGGGGTGATCGGAGTTGTGATCCCCTTGGGGCACGATCGACGCCAGCAGATATCTGATACCTTCTTCATGACCCTTCTAGGCTATTTGGCCGATGAACTGACCGAGCGTGGTTACGACCTTATGCTGCGCCGGGTCATACCCGACAAAGACGAAGACTGGCTCGACAGGTTCATAGGTTCAGGCATGGTG
The DNA here is from genome assembly GCF_009827445.1 of Qipengyuania aquimaris. Classification (GTDB taxonomy): domain Bacteria; phylum Pseudomonadota; class Alphaproteobacteria; order Sphingomonadales; family Sphingomonadaceae; genus Qipengyuania; species Qipengyuania aquimaris. Next base: position 2,619,153 of record NZ_WTYI01000001.1, on the reverse strand, counting down.
GAAGGCACCATCGTGATCGGGCAGTCAGACCAGTTTGACCGCATCGAAGATGTGGCTGACGGCTACCGGCCCATGGTCGTCTGGGGCAATCACCAAGAGGGACAGCGCCACTGTGTGGTGGGGTCCGACAACCGACTTGGCGGAAAGCTGGCAGCTGAGCGCCTGATCGCCTCCGACTGCCAGAGTATCGCGTTTCTCGGTTCGACCGACCCAATCGAATTCGCTGCACGCTTTGCCGGGGCGAAGGCTGTGGCCGACAAGATGGGGGTGTCGATTAGTGTACTCCCAACTCATCTAAATCCGGACCGGGCGGCAGACGAGATTGCTGAACACTTCGCAAGTTCGCATAGCGATTTCGACGGAATTTTCGCCGCTACGGACCTTTTGGCGGTCGCATGTCTCAAGGAAATGCAAAGCAGGAAGATTGCCGTGCCGGGAAAAGTGAAACTAATAGGCTTCGACGATCTACCTATCGCATCGCAGACGCAGCCACCGCTCACAACTGTCAGACAGGATATCGCCGCCGGTGCCCGATGCCTCGTCGACCTTTTGCTACGCCGCATGAATGGCGAAAGCACTGAAAGCCTCGTTCTGCCGCCAAAGCTGATCGCTCGCCAAACAGCTTGAGGTGGCGCCGATTGGCCCTGAGCCCAGTATCGGTTTTAATCTGAAACCAGCGCCTCTGCTAATTTGAGCAGCCAAGTTTGGCGGTCCGCTTTAAGGCGCCCCGCCCTCTCACCCGAATGTCTGAATCTGGGGCGCATAGCTGCCATTCAGCCAAAGTAGCTCCACCATTGAGGCCACGTGACCTTTTGCGGGGTGCGGGTATTTTCCCAGACCTCGCGCTGTTCGCTTGCTGAGAGCGGCTCGCCCGCACGCCGCGCTAACGCGGCCTCTACGATCCAAGGATTCAGCTCCCAGCGAACGCGTCTCTCGTCTTTCGGATACTTCAACACAGCGATACCGAGGGTATCGATTATCGCATCCATACCGGAAGCAATCGGCTGGAGAATAATTGTCTTGATGGTCTGCTCCTGGTCGGAGCGCGATGATCGCGCCTTCTCGATCGCTTCAAGGGAGGCGCGTGCCGCCGCGCTGTCGCCTGCCAGACCTTTTTGCGTTAGTTGCAGAAGAAAGGCTTCAGCCGCAGTAACCCGTCTTTCTCTGCCATTCTCCCTAATGGTGACCATCTGACCCAGAATGGCGTCATGCGGAATGCCCCGATGACGATTACGTGGTCGCCCGCGAGGGTTGCCGGACTGACCTTTGCTGAAGCGTGTCGCCTGCGGCGGGTTAGCGTATCCTCCGCGATGCTCGGCAGTCATCGGTAGTTTCCGCGAGGCCAGCGAAGCGTATTGCAGTCCTTGGTGAAGAACTTGATATTGTCGACTTCCTTGCCTTCGTACCGTTTGCGGCCTGGCCGGCTAAGCGCTGCCTGCGTCGCCCAGGCGTTTACGAACCAGCGCCTTCCTTCCATTCCCGGATCGGGCTCTGCGATATCGAGAAGTCGCATGGCCTCGTTGGCGTTATCCGAGGTGTAGTGGAACTCCGTCTTGATGGGAGTAGATTGCACTGGCGCCTTCTTGGCCAAAGCAGCCTCGCGCTTCTCGATCATCTTGAGAACCTTGCGAATAGCCATGCGGCTTCCCCCCAGCGCAGCCTGGTAGGTCTGCAGCTCCAAGGCCTCTTCGACCGTCAGCTCACGCGCGCCCCCGTTCTGGGTGACGGTGAGTGACTTGTCCAAGATGATGTCGAAGGCCGAGTTGTTCGGTCGGCGAGCTTTTGGGCGTCCGTTGGGATTGCCCGACTGACCCTTCTGGAAGCGACCATTGCCCGCCCGGCTCATTCTGCGGCCTCCATTTGTTGGTCGCGATTGATCAGCTTTGGCTGTTTTCCGGTGATCTCGCTCCAGCGGGTCATGGCAAGATCGACATAGGCGGGATCGATATCCACGCCGCGAAAGGCGCGTCCGACACGCTCGGCAGCAATAAGGCTGGTCCCGGAGCCGAGGAAGATGTCGAGCACCAGCTCGCCCTGCTTCGTCACATCGCAAATTGCATCGGCGACCATGGCCACCGGCTTTACGGTGGGATGAAGCGTCAGGTCCTCGCGCCGCGAGCCACGCATCGAGTTGACGGAAGGGTAGTCCCAGACGTTTGTGCGATTGCGGCCATGCTTGCCCAGCTCTACGCAATTTGTGTGCGGCGCATCGCCTACGCGGTAGACGAAGACCATCTCGTGCTTGGAACGATAGAGCGATCCCATGCCCGCATTGCTCTTGTTCCAGGCGCAGATGTTGAGCAGGGTGTCGTAGATACTCGCCACTGACGTCGTGACGTCGTCCATGTGCCGCCAGTCCATGCAGACGAAGTGAACAGCACCATCGCGCGAGACCTTGGCGCAAGCGCCGAGCGTATCGGTGAGGAAGCTTCGGAACTCAGCCTCGCTCATCTCGCCCGAGGCCATGGCGAACTCGCGGTGACGGCCCTTGGCATTGGCGTGGCCATTGATCTTCACATTGTAGGGCGGATCGAGGAACGCGCAGTCCACTTGCGCGCCCTCGCCTACGACGCGGCGAAGAAAGCCCACATCACGGCCATCGCCGCAGCCTATCCGATGCTCACCAAGCTGCCAGATATCGCCGGCAAAGACACACGGCTCGATCGGAACTTCGGGAATGACCTCGTCGTCGGGATCCTCGCTTTCGGACAACACAACGTCGATCTCGCCGGCGGAGAAGCCGGTGAGTGAAAGATCGATATCGATCTCGGGCAACGACAGATCGGCAAGCTCGAGTTTGAGGATCTCGGTATCCCAGCCAGCATTGAGCGCGATCTTGTTGTCGGCAAGCCGCAGCGCCTTCTTCTGCGCTTCTGACAAACCGGCAAGTTCGATGACCGGGACTTTGCTCAGCCCTATCTGCCTTGCAGCGCGCAGCCGCCCATGCCCGGCAATCAGATTGCCTTCAGGGTCTGCAAGGATGGGATTGGTGAACCCGAACGCGTTTATCGAGGCGATGATCTGTTCGATCTGGCGCTTGGGATGCGTACGCGCATTGCGGGGATCGGGCGTAAGCTCGAAAAGGTCCTTGTAGGTGACCTGGAGCGCTTGGTCGGCAGATGGAGATGCCAGCTCTTGGGTGGTTTCCATGACTGGAACAATAAGGGAACACAACCCCAGGCGCTAGTTCGCTGATTGCTAATCCCCAAGAAATTGGGACTTGTCCACTTCGGACTGGACTGTCGGGGCGATCGGAGCATTGGTGGGCCTGCGCCCGGCGATCCCGGGCTTGCTCCGGTAGCGGCGGCAATTTTTGCGCCGCGCGATCGGAGAAGACATATGACCGCAAGAGCAATGACCAAGCTTGATCATCTGGAGAAGATGATCCGACGAAAGAACGGCGCCAGCATTGCCGAGATGATGAAGGCAACCGGTTGGCAATCGCACTCGGTGCGCGGCGCGCTGGCAGGGGCTCTCAAGAAGCGCGGGCTCGCCATTGCCTCTGAGAAGATCGACGGCGTGCGTCGCTATCGGGCGGATGAACAGACATGACTGAAGACCTTGATCACGTCGTGGCCAAGATCGACCGGATGGACCTGGAAGCGCTTCGTGCAAACTGGAGGGACCGCTACGGCGCCCCTCCCCAACTTCGCTCCGTGCTCATCATGCGCCAAATGCTTGCCTGGCGAATTCAGGCCGAGGAACTTGGCGGACTGGATGCCAAGTCCAGGCGAACCCTTGAACGGTCGGGACCCATCGAGGCCGAAGGCCGGCACCTTGGCCTTGGCGCTACACTCACGCGCAACTGGAAAGGGCTCGAGGTAACCGTTGTTGTCGAAGAGGGCGGCTTTCGCTGGGACGATGAGCTCTATCCAAGCCTCTCCGCAGCTGCGAGCGCCATCGCCGGATCACGTTGGAACGGGCCGCGCTTTTTCGGTCTGCGGGACGGCTGATGCCAGAAAAGCCAAAGACCCTTCGCTGTGCGATCTATACCCGCAAGAGTTCGGAAGAAGGCCTCGACCAAGACTTCAACAGCCTCGATGCCCAGCGCGCTGCCAGCGAAGCCTATGTGATGAGCCAGGCGAGCGAAGGCTGGACACTGCTTTCCAGGCTTTACGATGACGGGGGGTATTCAGGAGGCACGCTGGAGCGTCCGGGCCTCCAGTCTCTTCTGGAGGATATCGCGACAGGGCTGATCGACGTCGTCGTGGTCTACAAGATCGATCGCCTCACGCGCTCGCTCACCGACTTCTCAAGGATCGTCGAGATATTCGAGAAAGCCGACTGCAGTTTCGTCTCGGTCACCCAAGCGTTCAACACCACAAACTCCATGGGTCGTTTGATGCTCAACGTCCTGCTCTCCTTCGCGCAGTTCGAACGCGAGGTGACCGGCGAGCGCATCCGCGACAAGATTGCGGCCTCAAAGAAGCGCGGCATGTGGATGGGCGGCTTGCCGCCGCTGGGGTACGATCGCCCCAAGAAAGAAAGCCGCAAGCTTGAGGTCAACGAAGCCGAGGCTGCCATCGTCCAGCGCATCTTCACACGCTATCTCAAGTTAGGTTCGGTCCATGCGCTTCAGCGCGATCTCGTGATCGAAGGCGTTCTTTCCAAGGTCCATGTCACCAGGAAGGGCAAGAAGACCGGAGGCCTACCGTTCAGTCGCGGTGCGCTGTTCCACCTGCTGCGCAACCGCATCTACCTCGGTCAGATCGTCCACAAGGAGCACGCTTATGAAGGACAGCATGACGCTATTATCGACCCGGACCTGTTCGAGCGCGTTCAGCGAAGGCTAGCTAGCAATGCGAGGCGTAGGTCGCAGCGAGCTGGCACGCAAATGGCCAGAGCGCCGCTTACCGGAAAGCTGTTCGATGCAACCGGAGAACCGATGAGCCCAACCTTTTCGCGGGGCAAGATGGGCAAGTCCTATCGCTACTATGTCTCAACGTCGCTTCAGCAAGGGGCCGCGCCTGAGGATGGCGACATGATCAGAAGGTTGTCAGCACCTACGATAGAGCGCATCGTTTGCGATGCCTCTATGCGCTGGATGGGCATAAGCGAGCCCAACTTTAAGCTCATCTCGAAGGTTCGCCTAACGAACCGTGGGCTCGTCATCGAACTGTCCTCTATCGATCCGATAGCGATTGCGGCGAGGTTAGCGCCGGGCGAAGAGCTTATTCACTCCCAAAAGAAGAGCTGCGTCGTATTCCTTCCACTGGCTTTGCCGCTTCGCGGAGGCAAGGCGGTCGCCGTCAATGCAGGCAAACCTGCTCGCAACATCGATCCAGTGCTCGTAGCCGCTTTGCGCAAGGCCCGTGCCATGGTCACGTGGAAGCGCGGCATGCCCATCATGCAGGCGGGTCCTCCCTCGCGCTACGACACGAATATCCTGCGGCTCGCTTTCCTGTCGCCCGACATCCAGCGAGATATTCTGGATGGCCGACAGCCAGCCTCTCTCACCCTCCAGTCATTCAAGTCAATTGCGGTGCCATTGGCCTGGTCGAAGCAGCGTAAGGTACTGGGCTACACCTGATCGACAATTGCCTGTTATGCCGAGACTGCAACCTGATCCGGTCGATATCGCACCCTGATACGTCGAATTAAGTCCCTGTTCGGTCGAATAACAGGGAAACCGCCATTTTTGGCATGTAAAGCGCTGAAATTGCGAAGCTTCTCTACGAACCCGGCCGTCTTTCGGCCGTCAATTTACCTGTTTTCGATCCGAAATGCGCATTTTTCCCTGTTAATTGCCTGATAAGCAGGGAAACCGCACCGATAACGATATCTCAAGAGACCAGGCCGCGAAACTTACCCTGATAACGGCACAGAGACGCCGGAGACGATGCTGCGAGTCGCGAATGGGCTGCGCAAAGCCGCCTGTTCCGCGGCGAAGCGGGATTACCCTGAAAACAGAGACGAGTGCTGGGGGTGACTGGCGGAGAGGGTGGGATTCGAACCCACGATACGGTTGCCCGTATACCGCATTTCGAGTGCGGCGCATTCGACCTCTCTGCCACCTCTCCGCATGTCGGGTGTGCCTGATGGGCCCTCGGGCCTCGGTCGAAGCGAGGGGGCCATTAGCCGTGTGCGTCAGGCTTGCCAAGTCCTTTCGGACCAGAAAACGGGGGACGGAGGCGGGACGAGGCTTGTTCGTCGGCGGGAACTTCCCATATCCTCTCGTGACATGGACAGGACTTTGTTTTTCTCCGCCCAGGCAGGTCGCACTCTCGAGGCGCCACGCCGAATCAAGACACGCTTCGCCATCGGCGATGTCGTCAAACACAAGACCTTCGATTTCCGCGGCGTCATTTTCGACATCGATCCCGTCTTCGCCAATAGTGAAGAATGGTATTCGTCGATCCCCGAGGAAATTCGCCCGGATCGCAACCAGCCTTTCTATCACTTGCTGGCAGAGAGCGACGAGAGCGATTACGTCGCCTACGTCAGCCAGCAGAACCTGGTGATTGACGCACTCACCGGTCCGGTCTCGCACCCTGACGTGCACCAATATTTCGAGCAATTCGAAAACGGGCGCTACCGTATGCGTCGCAAACTCACCCACTGACGAGCGACTGCGTGAAGCATGGGCGTTTGCCTGCTTGCACCACGCTGCTAAGACCGCTAGAGGCGCGCCTTCTTGACGCCGCTCCCTTGCCACACGCGCTTTAGGGAAGCCCGATCGAGATCGCGGAGCAGTGGCCGAGTGGTCGAAGGCGCACGCCTGGAAAGTGTGTATACGGTAACCCCGTATCGAGGGTTCGAATCCCTCCTGCTCCGCCATTTTCTCCAGCTGTGAAAATTTGCGATGAACCGTTGGAACCCGAGCGCGGGGCGCTCGTTGCAACTTTACCACCCCCCAAGTCGCGATGGTGCGCGGAATTGCATTCCCTGCGACCATCGCTTCAGAGCCCCTTTTCGCCCCTCAAAACGCGCGAAAAGGGGCTTTTTGTTTGTCCGATTGCGTGGCAGGCTCCGAACCCATGAACAAACCCTTGATTTCGCTCGCCGCAGCGTTCGCTCTTACCACTTCATGGACCTCTCCGCTCGCAGCGCAGGACGAGCCTGCCGGAGCGCCGTCGCCGAACGAGATCGTAGAGGGCGCCGAGGCCGAGGATTGGGTTTCCATACCCGCTGAAGACCTTTTGGTGATGACCCTGGCGCCGGCGTCCGACGGGACGGAACGAGAGGTTGTGATCCAGCTCATGCCCGCTCCCTTCAGCCAAGGCTGGGTGAAGAACATCCGCACTCTCGCCCGCACGGGCTGGTACGATGACATCACCGTGAACCGTGTGCAGGACAATTACGTCGTCCAGTGGGGCGACCTCAACTACGACAATCCCGAAGCCGATGGCGAGCCCAAGCTATTGCCCGAAGGCCTGAAGGTGATGGACGAGAGCGACTACACCACGAGCGGATTGCTGTCCGTCCCCGACCCTCGGGGCCGCCCTCGAATGAACTATCATCTTGGCGCCATGATGATGCGCAACGCCCTTATTGCAGCCAATGGAGAGGTTCCTGTCCCGGAAGGCTTCGAGCAAGCGCTAAAGTCGGGCGATGCATCGAGCGTGAAGTTCGAGAAAGTCGAAACCGGTGATGCCTACGCCCCATTGACCAGTATCGTGCTCGGTTGGCCGATTGCCCGGGATTTTGCTGAAGGTGGGCGCAAGTCCTCGGGGGTCTGGCCGGTACACTGTTATGGCATGGTCGGAGTTGGACGTAATTATTCGCCGGACACGGGATCAGGGGCGGAACTGTATACCGTGATCGGTCATGCTCCACGTCATCTCGACCGTAACATCGCGCTCGTCGGACGGATTATCGAAGGGATGGAGCATCTCTCATCGCTGCCGCGCGGATCGGGAGCGCTCGGTTTCTATACCGAGGAGGAAGCGGCCAAGCGCACACCCATCGTGACCGTGCGCGTGGCGAGCGACCTGCCAACTGCAGAGCGCCCGGCTTTCGAGTACCTGTCTACCGAAGGAGAGACCTTCGCCAGATACATCGAAGCACGCGCCAATCGCCGCGATCCGTTTTTCATCGTCCCGGCAGGCGGCGCGGATATTTGCAATATTCCTGTCCCCATCCGCCGCGCGGGCGAGTGAGCGAAACCCTCACCTGCACCCTTCCCTTGCGCCAATGGCGGGGAGAGCGCGGGACCTATCATCTCGTGACGCTAACCGGCGAACAGGCCGAAGCCATCGCCATGCACGAAGCTCTCTCCCGCCTTGAATTCGGCAGCCGCCGGGGTTTCGGGTCGGTAAAGGTCATCGCCCGGATCGGCGGAACCCATTGGAAGACTTCGGTGTTTCCCCAGAACCGGAAGTCGGAATGGGTGCTGCTTGTGTCGAAGAAGGTGATGAAGCGGGAAGACCTTGTCGAGGGTGATGAGCTCACTCTGGAACTCGAACTCCTGTGAGCCGGAGCCAGCACCACAAACGCCTGGCCTGGCTCACCGCGGGCGGGCTCGGCATTGCGCTGGTTGCGGTGATCGTGGACGTTACGCTGCCGCCGGGCGAGACCCTGTGGCACATGGTGGCCGCGCCGGAAGAGGACGGAGGGTGGAAATTCGTCGAGATCGACGGGGTGGACGTGAGTGATGGTGGTTATTCCCTGGGCGTCCGCTGGGGCGAGATTTCCGGATTTCACGACGGGTGCAATTCCTGCGGCTTCGAAGATCTGGATCAACCTCGCGGCGCCCTGGATCGGAGCATGATCTGCACGCTGCAGTGGTGTGAGGAAAAACCGAACGACGTATTGTTCGCGCGCTTTGCTTTTGGATCGCCGCAAATGCGGGTCGAAAACGATCGCCTGATCCTGACCCTGCCCGGCCATCGCGCCGTGCTGGTCCGTCCGCCCGCGCGCTAGAGCTTTTCCATCAATTCGATGCGATTGCCGAAGGGGTCGTCCACGTCTCCGCGGCGATATCCTTCCAGTTCCTTGCCTGGCTTGAACTTGATCCCTGCGGCCTGGAGCTTGGCCACCAGGGCTCCGAGATTCTCGACCAGCAATGCAGGATGCGCACGCCGCGCTGGCAGGAATGCATCTTCCACACCGCAATGGATCGAGATGCCCTCGCCCTCGAACCAGCAGCCGCCGTTTACGGCTAGGTGGCCGGGTTTCGCCACTTCTTCCAGGCCCATCAGATCGCCCCAGAATTTGCGGGCGTGAACTTCGCCGCCATGGGGCATGGCGAGCTGGACGTGATCGATACCGGTTAGCAAGCTCATGCGCGCTCGGCCTGTGCGACGGAGTCACTGGCGCGCAGTGCGCTCAGGATACGGGTGAGGTGGGCGAGATCCTGCACCTCCAGATCGACTTCGTAAGTCGTGAAAGGATGGTCGAGCTGCACCTGCTCGAGACTTTTCACGTTCACGACATTCTTGGCAAAAATACCCGCCATCTCGGCCAATGTACCCGGACGGTCGTACAATGTAACCCTGAGACGACCGACTGCCCCCCGCGAACGCTTGCCCCAGGACAGATCGAGCCAATCGGTGTCGATCCCGCTGGCAAGCTCGTGGCAATCGATTGCATGAACCTCCACCCCCTCATTGGGTTTGCGAATGCCGACAATGCGATCGCCGGGGACAGGGTGACAGCATTCCGCCAGCTTGTATCCGACCCCGGGAGTAAGGCCCCGAATGGACAGCGACTTTCCGCTGCGCAGCCATTCGGCATCGTCATCGGCCAGACCTTCGGTGCAGCCGGGGACGAGCGCCTCCATGACTTCGCGATCGGCGATCTTTGCCGATCCGATGGCATAATAGAGGTCGTCCTCCTCCTCCATATCGAGACGCGTTAGCGCCGCGCGCAAGGCTTTCTTCCCGATCTTTGCCGGCACGCGCGAGGCGATTTCGTCGTAAAGTTTCTGGCCGATGTCGGCGACTTCGGCCCGTTCCTTCAGTCGCACGGCGCGGCGGATCGCTGCGCGCGCCTTGCCCGTGACGACGAAGCCGAGCCAGCTCATTTGCGGCTCGGCGTTCTTGCCCTTGAGGATCTCGACCACGTCGCCATTGTTGAGCTGCGTGCGCAGCGGCATGTGGCGACCATTGATTTTCGCCCCCACCGTCTGGGCGCCAAGATCGGTGTGAACGGCGAAGGCGAAATCGACCGCCGTCGAACCCTTGGGCAGCTGGAACAATGCGCCCTTCGGGGTGAAGGCGAAAATGCGATCCTGGTAAATCGCCATGCGCGTATGCTCGAGCAGCTCTTCCGGATCGTGGCTGGCATCGACGATCTCGATCAGGTCGCGCAGCCAGCCGACCTGGCCGTCCGGCTTGTCGCCCTGCTTGTATGCCCAGTGAGCGGCAAGGCCGAATTCGTTCGTCTGGTGCATTTCTCGCGTGCGGATTTGCACTTCGACACGCATCGACTTGCCGTAGATCAGCGAGGTATGGAGACTGCGATAACCGTTGGTCTTCGGCGTCGAGATGTAATCCTTGAAACGGCCCGGCAGGAATTGCCACGTCGTGTGCAGCACCCCCATCGCGCGGTAGCAATCGGTCACGTTGTCCGTGATGATGCGGAACGCCATGATGTCGGTGACCTGCTCGAAGGACACGTGCCGTTCGGCCATCTTGCGCCAGATCGAATACGGATGCTTCTCGCGGCCCGAAACCTCTACGGTGAGGCCTGCTTCCGCCAGCGCGTGCTTCATGTCGAGCGCGATGGCATCGACCTGCCCGCCGTCTTCCTGCCTGATCTGGTCGAGCCGCTGGGTGATCGTTTCGAATGCTTCCGGCTCGAGCTGTTCGAACGCCAGCATCTGCATCTCGCGCATGTATTCGTACATGCCCACGCGCTCTGCCAGCGGCGCGTAGATATCCATCGTTTCGCGTGCGATGCGCTGACGCTTTTCAGGCTTCTTGATGAAATGCAGCGTGCGCATGTTGTGCAGCCGGTCGCCCAGCTTGACGAGCAGCACGCGGATATCCTCGCTCATGGCGAGCAGGAATTTGCGCAGGTTTTCGGCGGCCCGCTCGTTCTCGGGCATCTGCTCGATCTTGGAAAGCTTGGTCACGCCATCGACCAGCCGCGCGACATCGGTGCCGAAATTGGCCTCGATGTCGTCAATCGTCGCGAGCGTATCCTCGACGGTATCGTGCAGCAGTGCGGTAGCGATGGTTTCCTGGTCGAGCTGCAGGTCGGTCATCAGACCGGCAACTTCGACCGGATGACTGAAGTACGGGTCCCCGCTCGCCCGGGTTTGGGTACCGTGCTTTTGCACGGTATAGACATAGGCGCGATTGAGCATCGCCTCGTCGGCGTCGGGGTCATATTCCTTGACCCGTTCAACAAGTTCGTACTGTCGCAGCATCTCGGCTCACACGATGTGGCTAAAGCGTGCTGCAATGCAACGCAAAAATCCTACAAACGGGCTTCGAGTGCCTCGATGAACGGTGCAGGCTGGTCCAGCCGGAAGGCTACTCGTCGCAGCATGCGGGTCTTCCCGAACAGGTTTGCATGCAGAATGGGCGAGCGCAGACGCAGGATTACATTGGGATGAGATAAGAGCGCGGCGTTCAGGACGTCAGCCCGATCGGCTTCTGCCTTGGTGATAGAAGGGTCCAGCGCTTCGATTGCATCGATCGGGACACGTAGGTCGATCAGCAGCCCTGCGCGAACATGTAGGAATTGCCGGTCCAGGAGGATCGGATAGAGCCGGAAGCCTTTCATCAGCGCGATAAGGAACAGCGCGCCCCATATGCCAAGCACCAGCAGTGCAAGCGCCGCAAGGCGGCTCCAGTGGCTGACAAGAAGATCGACGACGACGATCTCGATCAGTTGCAGGACGAGAAAAGCCGCGATCATCGGGTTAATCACGCGATGATAGGCGAAGCCTTGCGCGCCTTCGGGCACATGCGGCCGCGCGCCCCACTTGAAGAGTGCCAGGCGCATCATGCTGCTTTCGAACATTGCGAAGCGGACGAGATTGGCTGGCAATACCTCGCACGCCGCCATTTCGGCTGATCCGGTTCTACGATAAGAGCGCATCGCAACGGCAGCGCTCCAGCCTAGATAAGCGATCACCGTCAGCGTCATCGCGACCACCACCGCCCGCATGTCGAGCAAAGCCTCGCGCACGGGGCCTGCAGCAGCCACCGTCGCGACGATGCAGCCTGCTGCGACCGTACCCAAGAGGACCCTCAGCCCGGGACGGTTCTTGGAGGCCTTGGCAATCGCGGCAAGGGTCAGCGCATCGGCAGCGATCCAGAGAAACAACAGCGCTGCGGTGCGCGGATGTCGCGCGGCAAGATCGCTATGGGTAGCTAGGCGAGCAGCGAGAATGGCCACCAGCGGAGCGAGTAATATCGCGATCGGGGCAAGGCGGGCGGAAAGGCTTGAGGGCATTGCGCTTCTCCCTGTTACCTGCTGCCTAATCGTTCCTGATGGTCCGCTCAATGGCGTTGGCTGCACCGCCGCGTGCAGCGGATGCAATCAGTCCGCTGCCATTACCCGGTCCACTCCCGCACGTGTCACCGCGTGATAGCTGTCGCGGGTCTTTGCATAGATGCGCTGCGCGATAGGCCGCCCCCAATCGCCCTGGTCCCAGAGAACACCGAACAGCGGGCGAACGAACTTGGCGCGTCCGACCCGGGCAAGGAACTCTTCGGCCAGGGGCACGGCAGGCGCATAACGATTTTCGAGCGCCATCTCGAGCCAGAGGAACAGGATCTCGTTGTTGCCCGTGCCGGAGAGACCGAGGCTGGCATCCAGTTGCGCCAGCTCCTCTGCCGAGAGAGTAGCAGGCAAATTGTCGAGAAAGCGCATTTGCTCGGCAGCCGTCCAGCCGGAGTACGCAGCAGGGATAACCCGGCTCGCGGCATAGGCCTCTACCGCCGCATCGACCGCGGCGAAGGCTGCGGGTTCGGGCTTGGCCACGTTGGACGGCAAGCCCGGCGCGAAAATCCAGTCGCGCAGCATCATGGCCTTCGCCTCCTGTTCGGAAGCGACGAGGTTCTGCATCATGTCGTCATAGAACATCTCGCTGGTGGCGGGTTGGAAGGCGTGGTTGTCGAACCATTGCTGCAGCCACGCATCGAAGCGTTCGCGCCCGACGATGCGTTCGACCGTCCGCAGGAAGAAAGCGCCCTTGTCATAGGCGATTGCACTACCAAGCTCGTATCCGCCATCGGTGCTGAGAGCCGTGCCAGGAGCGTCATTGCCGACCTCGGACAACACTTCCTGGATATTTGCGTACATCAGCGCGGCCTCCTGCTCGGCCCGCTTTTTTCCATAAACCGCCTCGACGATGCGGTTCTCGAAATAGGTGGTGACACCTTCGTTGAGCCAGCTGTCGCCCCAGACCGCATTGGTCACGAGATTGCCCGACCAGCTATGCGCCAGTTCATGTGCGACGAGGCCGTTGTTCGAGCGGTCACCGGCTATGAAGGTAGGGGTGAGGAAGGTCATGACCGGGTTTTCCATACCCCCGTAAGGGAATGCAGGCGGTAGGACGATCATGTCATAGCGTCCCCAGCGATACTCTCCGTAAAGCTCTTCCGCAGCGACCACCATTTCCTCGGTATCGCCGACTTCTGCATAAGCGCGCGGGAGGACCGAGGGCTCTGCCCACACGCCTGTGCGCGGACCGATCGCCCGAAAATCGATGTCGCCTGCTGCAATCGCGATCAGGTAGGGCGGCACCGGCTTGTCCATCACGAAGCGGAATGCTCGGCGGCCATCACCGAGGTCTTCCGGTTCGCCCTGCGCTACCCCGCTCATCACCACGTCGAGCGGCTTGGGCGCGGTGATCCGGGCCTCCCAGGTCTGGCGGATGCCGGGGCTGTCCTGCGTCGGGATCCAGGTGCGATTGAGGATCGCCTGCCCTTGGCTGAAGAGGAAAAAATATTCACCGCCGGCGGTTTGTTCGGGCGAAAGCCATTGCAGCGCCTCGGCATCCGCAGGCGCCATGTAGTGGATGCGAACGTTCCGTACGCCATTGAGCATCACGGTCAGCGGAGCGCCCTTGCCTCCCTCTTCGACCTGCTCACCGATTTCGAATGTCAGATCGCGGCCAACGTGATCCGTAACGCGCGAGATTTCGAGGCCGTTGGTGTCGAGCACCAGCCTTTCATCACCGGGATCGGCAAGCACGCGAAGGTCCGCAGTCCCACCGACGCGCTTCGCCGCGAAATCGAGCGCGAGGTCGAGCGCGACATGCGTGACGCGAGCCTTTTCGGGCTCGGCATAGGTGAGATTGTCCTGCGCCTCCGGCGTGGTGAGGATGGGTGCCACCATCGGTTCTGTCACGATAGGCATGCCGTCACGATCTTCCATCGTGGTGCAGGCCGCAGTTGCGAGGAGGATGGCGATGCCGGATGCGAGGCGGTACATAGAACTCTCCGAAAAGGATGCGCCCTTTCGGTTTGGACGCGTATTTCAAATCCTTGCGCCCTATCCACGATCGCGGCACAGCTTTCCACCCCGCGCGTTGAATTCGTAAGCACGGGGCTCGCAAAAGAAGCTGGTTCGCGTATTGTGAACGTTATCAGACGACTTCGGAGAGGCAACTATGACCCGCCATTTGACCTTAGCACTTGCAGGCGCCCTCACGCTCGGCACTGCGCCGGCGGCACACGCGCATAATCATGACGCGGGCGAGGCACTGGCCCAGGCATTTGCGCCGGAGCGCGAGCTGATCTTCGCGGACGAATTCAACGACGGCGCGCTCGACCGAGACAAGTGGATCGTCATCGGCCCCGATTTCTGGGTGAACAACGAGCAGCAGGCCTACATCGACGATCCTTCGGTCATCGCCTTCACGGGTGATGCAGCAGGTGCCGAAGGCGGCGCGCTGGTCCTGCGCCCGGTATTCAAGCCCGGCGCCGACACGAAGGCGGATCGCAATGCGCCGTTCGTTTCGGGCCGGATCGAGAGCCAGGGCAAGTTCGACTTCATGCATGGCCGGGCAGAAGCCCGCATCAAGCTGCCCGACAACGTCGGCGTTTGGCCAGCATTCTGGCTGCTGGGCAACGACAAGTGGCCTGGCACCGGCGAGATCGACATTATGGAGTACGTCGGAGAAAAGGACTGGATCGGCGTTGCCCTCCACGGCCCCGGCTACTCGGGCGAAACGCCCATCGTGAACAAGTTCTTCTTTCCCGATGGCGTCGATGTCACCCAGTGGCATACCTACGCCGTAGAGTGGACCGACACGCAGATCGACTTCCTGATCGACGATCACGTCCTCTACCGCGTCACCAAGCCGATGGTCGAGAACTATGGCGACTGGCGCTTCGATAACGAGAAGTACCTGATCCTGAACTTCGCCATGGGCGGCGCCTATCCGTTCAAGACGAACCGTATCGAGAAACCTTATCCGGGCATTCCCGCCGAAACGGTAGAAGCCGTGAAGCGCGGCGAAGTTGAAATGCTCGTCGACTGGGTGCGCGTTTACTCACCGGCCGAGTAGTCAGCTCCACGTCGCCTCGGGCGGCAGGCTCATCAGGATGGCATCGATATTGCCGCCCGTCTTGAGGCCGAAGAGTGTGCCCCTGTCATAGACGAGATTGAATTCAGCATAGCGGCCGCGCCATTCGAGCTGTTGGCGCTTGTCCGCATCATCGAATTCGCTGCCCATGCGCCGGCGCACCAGCTGCGGGAAAATGTCGAGGAAGGCTTCACCGACATCCTTGGTGAAAGCCAGATTGCGCTCGAAAGCGGCGTCGTCTTCGCATTCCAGGTGATCGTAGAAGATGCCCCCTACCCCGCGATGCACACCGCGGTGGGGAATGTAGAAATAGTCGTCCGCCCATTTCTTGAACCGGTCGTAATAGGTCGGGTTATGGGCCGCACATGCAGCGCGGAAGCGGGCGTGAAAGTCCTCGGTGTCCTCTTCATACGGCAACGGAGGATTGAGGTCCGCACCGCCGCCGAACCAGGCCTTGCTGGTCGTCAGGAAGCGGGTGTTCATGTGGACCGCCGGCACATGGGGATTGGCCATATGTGCGACGAGGCTGATGCCGGTCGCGGAGAAGCCGGGATTTTCGGCCGTCGCGCCGTTGATCGAACCGGCGAACTCGGGCGCGAAATTGCCCCGGACGGTGGAGACGTTCACGCCGACTTTCTCGAAGACCTTGCCTTTCATCAACCCGCGCGTGCCGCCACCGGGATCGGCATTGCCCTCCTCTTCACGCTGCCAGCTATCGTACTGGAACTGCGCATCCGATCCGGCTTCTCGTTCGATCGCTTCGAACTCGGCGCAGATGCGGTCGCGCAGGGTCTCGAACCAGCTGCGTGCTGCTTGGGTATTCTCGGTCCAGTCGGTCATGCGAGAGGCCTTGCCATTCGCAGGCAGCTACGGCAATAGCGAGCCATGGTTCCCCTTTCGTTCGCTGGCGAGGAATGGCTCCTCACGGAGGGCCGTGCGCTCTATTGGCCGCGCGAACGTGCGCTGCTGGTCGCCGACCTTCACCTCGAAAAGGGCAGCTTTTTCGCTGGGCACGGCCAGATGATACCGCCCTATGATAGCCGCGAGACGCTCGAGCGGGTGGCGCTCGCCATTCGCGAGACCGGCGCGCGGCGGGTCATCACGCTGGGCGACAACTTTCACGATTCGCAAGGCTCCGCCCGGCTCGAACCGCACGCCTGCGGCATGCTGGAAGCTCTTACCAAGGCCGTCGACTGGGTCTGGATCACGGGAAACCACGATCCCGACATGGAGGCGCGTTGCGGCGGCACGCTAGTCGAAGAGATCGAGATCAACGGCACAATCCTGCGCCACCGCGCCAAGAAGGGCGAGAACCGTCCGGAGCTGTCGGGTCACTACCACCCTCGCCTCCAACTCAAGATCCGCCAGCGGATGATCCGCCGGCCGTGCGCCGTTGTCAGCGCCAATGAAGGCGCCGACGGAAAACCCAGCGGGCGAATGATACTCCCGGCATTCGGAGCTTACACCGGCGGCATGAACGCGGCAGACCCGGCAATCCTGAAGGCGCTGCAACCTGCCGAACGCATCGACGCCGTGGTTCCGGCGAAGGGCAAACTGGCCCGTTTCCCGCTATGGAAAGCCGCATAGCTATCACCACTAGCGGTTTGCGGTGTTTCTCCCTACATAGCCACCACACAAAACGGCAGAATCAGGAGAATGCCCCATAGCCCGTCCACCCCGGCGCAGCATGCAAATGCCCGTGAAAAGCGGCCCGCGTTACGATAACATGATCAATGTCCCCAAGGTCCGCGTGATCGATCACGAAGGTGAAAACCTGGGGGTGATGTACACCCGCGAAGCGACCGAGCAGGCCAACGAACTGGGCCTCAACCTCGTCGAAGTGAGCCCCAATGCGGACCCGCCGGTGTGCAAGTTCCTCGATGTCGGCAAATATCGCTACGAGGCGCAGAAGAAGGCGAACCTCGCACGCAAGACGCAGAAGACCCAGGATATCAAAGAGGTCAAGATGCGTCCGAACATCGATACGCACGACTATGACGTGAAGATGCGCAACGTCGTGAAGTTCATCGAAAACGGAGACAAGGTGAAGTGCACTCTGCGCTTCCGTGGCCGTGAAATGGCGCACCAGCAGCTGGGTATGGACCTGCTCAACCGCGTGCGCGACGATGTGGAAGAGATCGCCAAGGTGGAAAGCTTCCCGCGCCTCGAAGGACGCCAGATGCTGATGGTGCTTGCTCCGAAGTAAGCCAGCCCGATTACCGGTTTAAAGAGGCGGAGCGTCACTCGATGACTACTCCGCCTTTTTTGCTCAGGCCGATGCAACGACTTCGAATACCGACAATGCATCGACGAATGGCATCGGTTCATCGGCAGGCCACATGGCCTTGTTATTGCAGAGTCTTGTATTGTCGCAGGCACCTTCGACGCATTTTTACGTATAAAATGCAGTCATCGCTACTTTGACAGGGATTGATCGTGAAAGACCGTCTTTTTGCTTCCGTTGCCCTGTTAGCGGCGTGCGCAATATCCACTTCTGCTTCAGCGCAACAACGGCCCGTTGGTACCGCCGCCTCGTCAGAGGTAGCGGTTGCCGGCTTCGAAAGATTCGTGCCCCGGCCCGAAAAGCAGACATCCCTGGATTATTCGATCTGGCAGGACGCCTTGCAATACATGGTCCTGCGCATGGGTCTTTCCACGCGCGACGGGGCAGGTAGGCCTGACCCCTCGCTGGGAACGCGTTTTGTCTGGGGCCATAAATCCCGTGTCAGGATGGAAGGCAACCGCATCCCGTTTTCACTCATGGATGAAGCAGCGATTGCGACATTCACCGAGTACCGACAGGATCTCGAACAGATTGGCACGCAGATCGATATCGCGACCCTGCCCCGGGCCGAGCAGCTGGCTTTCTGGATCAACCTGCATAACGTCGCCATAATCGAGCAGATCGCGCTGAATTACCCGCTCAAGGCACCGTCCCGCCTCCTGCTTGGCGCAAACCAAACCCCTCTTGATGAAACAGCTTTCATCACGGTTGGTGGCGTAGCGATGAGCCCCAAGGACATTCGCACGCGCATTGTTTACCCGAACTGGAAAGACGCCAAGGTAATCTACGGCTTTTTCCGTGGCGACGTGGGCAGCCCTTCCATCCAGCGGGAAGCCCATACCGCCGAGAACACCGAGCGCCTTCTTCGTGAAGGGGCGACCGAATTCGTGAACTCGCTGCGCGGAGTGGAGGGTTTCGGCAAGAACCTGCTGGTTTCTGCGATCTATGAGGAAGCGGCACCTTTCTATTTTCCGCAAATGGGCGATGATCTGAAAGCGCATCTCGCCAAATTTGCAGAAGACGAGGTCGCGGAGCTGCTCGCTTCGAAATCCGGCGTGAAGGTCAATCAGTACGAAGAAACCATTGCCGACCTCGCTGGTGGTCAGCGTGAGCCGGGCTACAACGCCACGTATAGCGACGGTCGCCTCAACGGGACGCGCATTCCACCCTCGGTCGCTCGATATCTCGGCGAACGCGCAAAGAAATACGAGAAGCTGCGCAAGGAAGGCCGCACCGGACGCGTCTTCATCATGCCGGGCGACGGCAGCGACCTGATCGGTGCAGAGGATGAGGAAGCGCCGGAACAGGAACCTGTTGCCGATCCTGCAGAGACCCCGTCCGCCGGCTAACGCAAGCGCGCGCATCAAATCCCTTGGCCCGCTGCCCCGCCCCCGTTAGCACGGAGAGCGGAGGGATGATTTGAACGCAAAACAGATAGGGCTGACCGTCGGGGCATTGAGCCTGATGGCGGGTATCTTCGCGCCGCTACCTACCGGCATGTCCCGCGAGGCCGGCGTCGTCGCGGGCCTTGTCGTGCTCATGGCCGCATGGTGGATGACCGAGGCGATGCCCCTCACCGCCACCGCTTTGATGCCCTTCCTTGTCCTCCCTTTCGCCGGCGTGATGGACGCGAAGGCGACCGCCGGTTCTTACTATTCGCCCATCCTGTTCCTGATCTTGGGCGGTGCGTTCATCGCCCTTGCGATCGAACGGACCGGTCTCCATCGCCGCCTCGCGCTTGCTCTGCTGAGAGCGGTCGGGACTGGCAGCCAGACAGGCGTCTTGCTGGCTTTCATGATTACGGCAGCGATTCTTTCAATGCTCATCTCCAACACGTCGACTGCCCTGATCATGATGCCGATGGCAGTCGCAGTGCTGGCCGGCGGAGGTCTTGCCGATAGCGAACAGGAAGGGCTGGCCGGTGCCCTGCCCATGGGCATCGCATTCGCGGCCAGCATCGGCGGGCTGGGAACGCTGGTTGGATCCCCCACGAACGCCATTGCGGTCGGGCTGCTCGACACGCTTACCGGGACACGGATCACCTTTGCAGACTGGGCATTCTACGGCCTGCCCGTGGTAGTCGTCGGCATCCCGATTGCCGCTTGGTTGATTGCCCGGGTCCAGCGGGTCGCCGAACACCCCTTCGATACGCAGGCCGCACGAGCATCGATCGACACACACAGCGCGTGGTCCAGCGCGGAGCGGCGGCTTGTCCCCCTGATCATCCTGACATTCCTGCTCTGGATGGGACAGCGCTGGATTGCGCCGTTCCTGCCGGCAGGATCGTTGACCGATGGCACGATCGCCATCGGCATGAGCCTGCTCCTGTTCCTGCTTCCCGACGGAACGGGCCGACCGATGCTGAAATGGGACGAAGCCGACAGGGCTCCATGGGGTGTCATCATGATGTTCGGAGGTGGTCTCGCCCTCGCTGCGGGAATGTCGGCCAGCGGACTTGCCGACTGGCTCGGCAATGCACTGCTACCGCTGGAAAACTGGCCTCTTGTTCTGGTGGCGCTGGCGATAGTTGGGATGGTTGTCCTCATCACCGAGTTTGCAAGCAACGTGGCGACGGCCAGCGGGATCATTCCTGTCGTGGCGAGCCTGGTGGTGGCCCTTGGCGCCGACCCGGTATTGCTCGCAATGCCCGCAGCGCTCGCCGCCAGCTGGGGCTTCATGCTGCCTGCCGGGACTGGGCCCAATGCGATCGCTTGGGCCACTGGGCGGATAAAGATCGAGCGCATGGTAAAGGCCGGGATCCTGCTCGATCTTGTGGGCATTTTCCTGATCGTATTCGTGGTTTGGGGAATGGCCTCGCTTGCCGCTTGAAAAGGGGCCTGACGCTCCGTAATCCACGCCCCATTGCCACGGCATGCGGAGAAGCGTTCCTGCGGAGGTTAGGAACGGGTGCCGCTTGACCCCAAATTTAGCTCCCGCCTTCCTGGGAGCGACGTTGCAGGAAGGATGCTCCCCTATGAGCGACAACGATATCGATCCCGTCAGCCCCCGCATGGCTCCAAAGCGCAAGATCCCCGAGGTCGGCGGACGCCCGCTCAAGCCCAGCACGCTGATGATGGGTCACGGGTTCGACCCGACCCTATCGGAAGGCAGCCTCAAGGCTCCGATTTTCCTTACCTCGACCTTTGCGTTCCCGAGCGCGGCCGACGGCAAGCGCCATTTCGAAGGCATCACCGGCAAGCGTCCGGGCGGTGCGGATGGACTGGTCTATTCCCGCTTCAACGCGCCCAATCAGGAAATCCTCGAAGATCGCCTCGCCGTGTGGGACGGCGCCGAAGAAGCCCTCAGCTTCTCCAGCGGGATGACCGCGATCGCCGTGCTGCTGCTGGCAGCATGCAAGGCCGGTGACGTAATTGTCCACTCGGGTCCCCTTTATGCCGCTTCTGAGGGCTTCATTGCCAAGACGATGGCAAAGTATGGGGTTACGTTCATCGATTTCCCGGCTGGTGCCGACCGTGCGCAAATTGACGAGGTAATGACTAAAGCCAAGGCCATGGCCGAGGAACAGGGCGGCGAAGTGCCTATGATTTACCTCGAAAGCCCGGGCAACCCGACGAATGCACTGGTCGACATCGAAGCGGTTAGGGAAGCGCGCGATGCGCATTTCGATCCGGACAAGTGCTCGATCGCAATCGACAATACATTCCTCGGTCCGCTGTGGCAGCGTCCGCTGGATCACGGTGCTGACCTCGTGGTCTACTCGTTGACGAAATATGTCGGCGGCCACTCCGATCTGGTCGCCGGCAGCGTCTCAGGCAAGAAGCGTTTTATCGATGCCATCCGCATGCTGCGCAACACGATGGGCGGCATCTGCGATCCGAACACGGCGTGGATGCTCTGCCGCAGCCTCGAAACCGTCGAACTGCGGATGCAGCGGGCGGGCGAGAATGCCGAGAAGGTGTGCGATTTCCTTGCCAAGCACCCGAAGGTAGAAGGCCTCGGCTATCTCGGGATGATCAAGGATGCTCGCCAGCAGGACATTTACGACCGGCACTGCCTCGGCGCGGGTTCCACCTTCTCGCTGCTGCTGAAAGGTGGCGAGGCGGAATGTTTCCGTTTCCTCGACGCGCTGAAGATTGCCAAGCTCGCCGTTAGTCTTGGCGGGACCGAGACTCTGGCGAGTCACCCGGCCTCGATGACGCATCTTTCGGTTGCTGAGGGCCGCCGTGCCGAACTAGGCATTTCGGACAATCTCGTACGCATTTCCATCGGTATCGAGGATGCGGACGACCTGATTGCCGACTTCGAACAGGCACTGGAAGCGGTCTAGAATGCCGACACGCATCGGCTTCCTTGCCTGTGCGGACACGATGCCGGGCGCGGGCGAACGACGAGGCGATGCTTTCGAGCACGATCTCGTGACGGCTGCACTGCGCCCGGCCTTCGAGAAGGCTGGTCTGGAACTGGTTGAGATCGACTGGCGGGCACCGCTTGAAGATTTTGCCGACATCCCACTCGTCCTTCTTGGGACGGCGTGGGATTATCAGGACTATCCGGAGGACTTTCTTGCCAAGCTCGACCAACTGGATGCAGCCGGCATTGCTGTCCACAATCCTCCTGCGATCGTGCATTGGAATGCCGACAAAGGGTATCTGAGGGAGCTCGCCGCCAAGGGAGCGACCACCGTTCCGACGCTTTGGCAAGAATCGATCGATGCGAATGGTGTGAGGGACGCGATGGATCATTTCGACGTCGACCGTGTCGTGGTGAAGCGGCAGGTCGGCGCAGGAGGACTGGGCCAGTTCAGCTTTTCACGCAGCAATCCTCCCGACGCGGATTGGGCGATGCGACGGCCATGCATGGTGCAACCGTTCCTTCCTAGTGTCGTCGAAGAGGGAGAATACACCTTCTTTTTCATCGACGGGGAGTTCTCGCACGGCGTGCTCAAGCGCGCGGCGGAGGGAGAATACCGCATCCAGTCGCTCTATGGGGGGTATGAGTCCGACTACTCACCCACTCGTGCAGACTTGGCGACTGCAAGCACTGTTGTCGATAACCTGCCCTTTGATCGCCCGCTCTATTGCAGGATCGACATGGCACGCCTTCCTGACGGGAAACTCGCGGTAATGGAGGCGGAAATGATCGAGCCGTACTACTATCCCGAACAGGGACCCGAACTCGGATCGCGCATGGCAAAAGCTATCCTGGCCCGCCTATCCTGAGAGCACAGTTACATTTCGAGAGCTGTCATGATGCTGGCCGGAAGAGGCTTAGTGAACTGCACGCCCGCTTCTCCGCCACGCGTCCAGACAACCTCCCCGGCAAATGCCAGGCGTTCGTCCAATTCGAAGATGATTGTAGAACCTAGCTGAACGAAACCATCGAACAGTTCCATCCGGCATCCGCTGGCTGAAATATCGCACAGGATCGCACGCTCGCGCCGGCGAAGCACGATACAGTCGATGACGAGGTTGCTCGCCGCACGGTCAAAGGTACGCTGTTGCAAGGTCATGGTCGTTCCAAGGACCTTGTAATTAACAAAGAGCAATAAAAGGTAAACGCGCGGTTCACTATCGAAAGCCGCAAATACAAAGGTTTACCCGACAATCACCCCTTCCACTCGCGCCTATCTTCAGCGGATTTGAGAATCTCATAGGCCAAGGAGTATTTCTGGAACTCCGCCGCGGCCTCCTCATCGCCTGGCTTCACGTCAGGATGAACTTCCTTGGCCTTCGCCCTGAAAGCTTTTTTGACAGCCGCAAAGTCTGCATCGGCCTCGAGCTCAAGTACGTCGAGCGCGCGCATTTCATCGGCCGATCTTGATCCGTCGCCGCTGCCGCTCCAGCCATAATGCTGGGCCTCCGCATAGCCCGCATTTTCGGATTTTTCCGCCTTGGCCCGCGCCTCTTTTTCCTCTTTGTCGAGACCTTCGAAATAGTCCCACTTGCGATTGTATTCGGCAGCATGGGCTTGGCAGAACATCCAGCGTTCCGGACTGTTCGGTGCCTTGGGCGCGGGGCAATCGCCCACCTCCTCGCAACCATGGCGATCGCACAGGCGTACCGTGGCGGCTTCGCGGCTCGCTTCGTACCCGCGCCACCTGGGAAATCCCCAGTCGTTGGATCGCCGCGCCTTAGGCATAGACGACGGGCACAGGTGAAGTGGAGCGGGCAAACATGCGGGTCAATCTAGGTGAGATGGCCGGTTTCGCAACGGCTCGCAGCAATACCATTTCGCAAAGGGTTCTCCCGGCGATGCGCCGGCGGGCTCGCAAAAGTGTTCTCCCAGCCCGCCGCCACACATGTATCAGTTGATCGTCACAGTGGCGGCACGACGGTTCTGAGCCCATGCAGACTCATTTGAACCGAGGGCGACCGGGCGCTCCTTGCCGTAGCTTACCGTCCGGATGCGACTAGCAGGAATGCCAACGCTAACCAGATAGTTCTTCGCCGCGTTTGCGCGACGTTCGCCCAAAGCGAGGTTGTATTCACGCGTACCGCGTTCGTCGGTGTGCCCCTCGATCGTGAAGGTGACGCTCGGATACTGGCTGAAATACTGCGCCTGGCGCTGCAGCTTGGCAGAATCTTCCGCGTCGATGTTGTAGCGGTCGGTGTCGAAATAGACGACCGTATTCATCTGTCCGACCGCAGCGAGGAAATGCTCCATGCTGCCGACAGTCGGGCCGGCGGGCGTAGTGGTCGTAGGCGTGGTCGCCGTCACATCTTCCGGCGGCGGCGGCAGCTCTTCGGGTGCTTTCTTCTGGCAGGCAGCGAGGGCCAGTGCAGAACTCAACACGGCGGCAGTGGCAATACGTGTATTCATTGGCTGTCCCCTTTATAAAACAGCTTGTTGCAATCGGTTTGCCCCCGATTGAATGGCGCCCCCATGCTTACTCAAATGCACTTAAGGAAGGATCGGTCCCCAAGCCGGATCGGACGCATCCACCGGAGTCGGCAACTTGCGTTCGTTTTCTCCCGTAAGATCCACCTGCCACAGCGAGGTGCGCCCGCTGTTGCGCTCCGTCCGGAAGAACTGGATGATGCGGCCATTGGGTGCCCAGGTCGGCGCTTCGTCCTGCCAGCCGCGGGTCAGCTTGCGGAAGCCACGCCCGCTCGGATTCATGACCGCCACGTTGAAGTCACCGGCTATGTGAGTGAACGCGATCTGGTCTCCGCGCGGGCTCCATTCCGGCGTTGCCGAGCGCCCTCCGAAGAAGGACAGGCGGCGCTGGTTGGAACCGTCTGCATCCATCACGTAGATCTGCTGGCTGCCCGAACGGTCGCTCTCGAAAACGATCTTGCTGCCATCGGGCGAAAACGATCCGCCGATATCGATGCCGGGCGCATCGGTCAGCCGTTCACTGCGACCGCCATTGGCCGACACACGATAAATGTCGGTATTGCCGCCAACCGCCATGGAATAGAGGATGTAGCGTCCATCCGGGCTCCACCGCGGTGCAAAGGTCGGATTGTCGCTCTGCGTGACGAGCGTCTGCCGCCCGGTACCGATGTCATAAACGTAGATACGCGGATTGCCGTCGACATAGCTGAGATAGACCAGCTGGCGATAATCCGGCGAATAGCGCGGCGTAAGAGCGGTCGAACGGCCCGTCGTAATGAACCGGTGGTTGGCCCCGTCGCTATCCATGATGGCGAGACGCTTGGTGCGATTATCCTTGGGGCCCGTCTCAGCGATGTAGGCAATACGGCTGTCAAAGAACGGGCTTTCACCGGTCAGGCGCGCGTATACGAGGTCGGCGCATTTGTGCGCAGCGCGGCGCCAGTCTGCAGGCGCGACCACCCAGCCTTCAGCGACCAAGCGGTCCTGCAAGGCCATGTCGTAAAGATAACAACCCACCGTCAGGCGATTGTCGCTGCGCGCTCGAACATAACCGTGCACCAGCATTTCCGCGCCGCGGGTCGACCAGGTCGCCCAGTTTGGCGACGTGATGTTTGCAAATGCGGGGGTCGGAAGCGAATCCGGGCCCGTCGGTTTGAAGAGACCATTGTTGCGCAGGTTCGAGGTGATTACGCGAGCGAGCTCTACACCGAGCGCCGCCGTACCGTTGGCATTGGCTGGCGTTGCAACATCACGGTCGGTCGCGAACGCGGGAATGGCGATACCGAGGTCATCGAGATTACCTTCGAAACTTACCGATCCGGTCAGCCCGCTTTCTTCGGCGATGGTTTCGACAGCCTGGCCTTCCTGCATCGGTTCGCCGAGGTCCTGGTTTTGCGCTGCCAGGGGAGCAGCGAAGAGTGCGAGCGGGATCAGAGCTAAGCATTTCATTGGGCAAGTCTCCAGTCGAAGCCGAAGGGTCCAACCACCTTCCAGGCCTCATAGAATTCTTCTGGCAATTCGAACGGCGCCGCTAGCTGTACGGCGCGAATGGCTTGTTCGCCGTGTCGCCCGGCCTGCGCGCGATTGGTGTCGTTTACCCCGGTCTGGCGGACGACGGTCGGCCTGCCGGCAAGGCTGCCGTCAGGGTTGAGCTGGAACCTGAGGTAAGTCGTGATCTGTTCGACCTCGGGTCCGCTTGGCGGTTGCCAGTGCGGCTTGATTTCGCGCGAGATACGCTGGACCAGCGACGCCTTGGCGCTTGCGCCGATCTGCGATGCAGGAACGCGGGTTTCGTTGGTGGTCGTGCTGTCGCCCGATCCGGCGAGGAAATTGTCGCCCACGCGCGAGCCGCCAGTGCGTTCCGTCCGGCGGGGCTGGGCCTGTTCGCGCGGCTGTTCACGGGTTTGTTCGCGACGTGGCTGGGGGCGGGTATCGCGCGCCGGGGCGGGATTGGGCTGGACACGCGGGGTCGGTCGATCGACCTGCGGCGTGTCGGGCGCTTCCAGCATTTCCGAAGCAGGAGCAGGAGTATCCGAAAGCTCCGGCGCAATCGCCGCGCGGCTTTCAACAACGGGTTCGGGCGCAGTGGCTTCCAGGCCGACGTCCTCCGCCAGGCTGACCGTCATGCGTTCGGTGCGCGGAATTTCGGCTGCCGGCATCAACGCCTGGACAAGCAGCGCGGCCAGCAAGGCGAGGTGGAGCCCGACTGCAATAAGCAGTCCGGTGCGTTCCTCGGTCCTGATGCCTACTCTCTCCATAAGCGCTGGCTATTCCTCGCTGGATGAACCGGGATTGACCGGAGCACTCGCCTGGCCACCGTTTGTGACCAGCGAAATGCGGTTGAGGCCCGCACGATTCAATTCTCCCATCACGGCCATCACCCTTCCGTAATCGAGCGACCGGTCCGCACGCAGAGTGATATCGGGACCCTCTCCCTGGCGCGGGATGTTTTCGAGCGCGTTAGGCAGGCCGCCGACGGCGATCTGCGTATCGTCGATATAGACATAACCGTCGGAATCTATGCTGATCGAAACCTGCTGCGCTTCCTGTGGCAGAGCGTTCGCACGGCTGTCGGGCAGCTCGATCGGGACTCCTGCCGTAAGCAGCGGGGCAGTGACCATGAAGATGATGAGCAGCACCAGCATGACGTCGACGAACGGCGTCACGTTGATTTCAGACATCGGTCGCCGCGAACGCCCTCTCCCGCGCCGCGTTCCCTTGGAGGAGGCGAGGCTCATCGCCATGTCAGCGCTGCTCCAGCTGGCGGCTGAAAGTGGCGTAGAGGCGGTCGGAGAAGCGATGCAGGCCAGCCTCGAAACGCTCGACCGAATGGCTGAACCGGTTGTACGCGATGACGGCCGGAATGGCCGCGAACAGGCCGATAGCCGTAGCAAAGAGCGCTTCGGAGATACCCGGAGCGACCACCGCGAGCGAGGAGCTTTCCTGCGCACCGATCTGGAAGAAGCTGTTCATGATGCCCCACACCGTGCCGAACAGTCCGACGAAAGGTGCGACGGCCCCGACCGTGGCAAGGAAGTTCAGCCGTTCGGCAATATCGTCTGCTTCCAGCGCTATCTGGCTTTCCATCGCTGTGGCGATGCGACCGCGCAGGCCTTCCCGGTCGCGGATTTCGCCTTTGGTGGACTTGCGCCATTCACCGACCGCCGCCTGGGCGACGCGCGCGGACGGGACATCCTTGTTGCCGCGGTCCGACATGAACCGGTCGAAATTCTCTGCCTGCCAGAACTCTTCCTCGTACTTGCGGGTACGGCGGCGCAGCTTCTTCATTCGCAGCGAAAACGAAACGATAATCGTCCACACCCAGATGCTGGCCAGGATCAAGCCCAGCATGACAAGCTGCACCACGATGTCGGCATCGAGGAAAAGCTGGATGGGGTCGAGCCGTGTAGGGGCAGCCGCAGCAAGCGTATCGAGTGTGGTCATCGGTCCTCTGGTGATTCTGTAAAACGCGCGAAAGCCGCGCGCCATTCTTCGGGCTGGCGTTTCGGCCGCCCTTCCAATGAAATGAAGCCGACGCGCAAATGTGCCTCGGCAAGAAGTTCATCGCCCCTGAATGCCTTCTGGTGCATCCGGCACGAGGCGGCTTTGAGCTCGGTGCAGCGCGTCTCTATCAGGACGTCGTCATCGAGCTTGGCCGGGCGGAGATATTTGAGATTTACCTCAGAAAGGGCATAGGCGCCCTCGCCGCTCTCGATAGCGGCACGCTGGTCGATATCGAGGCGGCGCAGCAAATCGGAGCGCGCGCGCTCGAACCAGCGCAGGTAATTCGCGTGATATACGATGCCCGAGAGGTCCGTGTCCTCGTAATAGGCGCGCACGGCATAAAGATGCCGGTCGCCTTGAATTACACCGTCGGGGAAATTGGGCAGTGACATTTATGACGGCGCTCTAGCGCAGCGAGGATTCGCGGCAAAGCGGCAATTCGTCTGTTTTACATGAACGGGGGTGAAACGAGATTCCCGCGCGACGAAATCTATCGCGCGATCATCGGCCCCAGCGGCTGCCCGCCGAAAATATGCACGTGGAGATGGGGCACTTCCTGCCCGCCATGCGCGCCGATATTGGCCATCATCCGGTAGCCCGGCTCCACCAATCCCTTATCGCGGGCGACCTTGCCGACGGCGCGGACGAAGCCGCCGATTTCTTCGTCGCTCGCCCGCTCGCTGAAATCGTCCCAGCTGACATAACGCCCCTTGGGGATGACGAGCGTGTGCACTTCGGCCTGGGGGTTGATGTCCTCGAAAGCGAAAGCCCACTCGTCTTCATAGACCTTGGTTGACG
Organism: Qipengyuania aquimaris; assembly: GCF_009827445.1. GTDB lineage: Bacteria > Pseudomonadota > Alphaproteobacteria > Sphingomonadales > Sphingomonadaceae > Qipengyuania > Qipengyuania aquimaris. The sequence goes on along the minus strand of NZ_WTYI01000001.1, from coordinate 2,590,339 downwards.
GAATTTCGCCGCGCAGGATTTTCGCGAAGATATTGTCGTCGTCATAGGGCAAGGTCGGGTCGATCGGCATCACGTACTCCTGCTGGCTTTCTCGTCGAGCCCGGACACGCCTTCGCGGCGGTCGAGCTCGGCCATGACCTCTTCGAGCGAGACGCCCTTGTCGGCGAGCAGCACCATGAGGTGAAAGATCACGTCGGCAGCTTCGCCGACCAGCTCCTCGCGGCTGCCGGAGAGGGCTGCCACGCAGGCTTCCACTGCTTCTTCGCCAAGCTTGCGCGCCATGACGGGCGTTCCGCGGTGCGAAAGTTGCGCAACATAGCTCGACTTGGGATCGGCCTTGCGGCGTTCTGCAATTGTCGCTTCGAGACGGGTCAGGGTTTCCATGAGGCCCTCCTGCACCGATCAGCCGCGCGCAGGCAAGCCCGCAGCACGCAAGGCGCTGTGCGCTTCGGCGACGGTGTGTTGTCCGAAATGGAAGATCGACGCCGCCAGCACCGCACTTGCATGGCCTTCGGTCACCCCGTCGACCAGGTGCTGGAGCGTGCCGACCCCGCCGCTGGCGATTACCGGCACCGAGACGCTGTCCGCTATCGCGCGCGTGAGTTCGAGATCGTAGCCCTGCTTCGTTCCGTCCCCGTCCATCGAGGTCACGAGCAATTCGCCTGCACCCAGTTCCGCGAGCTTCTGCGCATGTTCCACCGCGTCGATGCCGGTCGGCTTGCGCCCGCCGTGGGTATAGATTTCCCAGCCGCGGAAGCCCTCGCCTTCGGTCTTAGCGCGCGCATCGACCGACGCGACCACGCACTGGCTCCCGAACTTTTCGGCAATCTCGCGCACGAGTTCGGGGCGAGAGACAGCCGCGGAATTGACCGCCACCTTGTCTGCGCCTGCAAGCAGGAGGGCGCGAGCGTCCTCAACGCTGCGAACGCCTCCGCCGACGGTAAGCGGCATGAAACATACCGCAGCCGTGCGCCGCACCATGTCGAGCAGCGTTCCCCGCCCTTCATGGCTTGCAGAAATGTCGAGGAAGCAAAGTTCGTCCGCGCCCGCGCGGTCATAGGCCTGCGCCTGCTCGACCGGATCGCCTGCGTCCTTCAGATCGACGAAGTTGACCCCCTTCACCACGCGCCCATCGCGCACGTCGAGGCAGGGTATGACGCGCATACGGACGGTCATTGCTGCTCCGCCACCGCCAGGGCTGCGGCCAGATCCAGCCGTCCGTCGTAAAGCGCACGGCCCGTGATGACACCCTCGATCCCCTCGTGCGCATGCAGCTTCAGGACATGGATGTCGTCGATACCTTTCACGCCGCCGCTGGCGATGACCGGAATGTCCACGCGACGCGCGAGTTCGACCGTCGCGTCGAGATTAACGCCCTTGAGCAGCCCGTCCCGGCCTATGTCGGTGAACAGCAGCGCGGCGACGCCTGCATCCTCGAACCGGCGCGCGAGGTCCACGACGGGCACATCGGACACTTCGGCCCAGCCTTCGGTCGCGACCATGCCGTCTTTCGCGTCCACAGCGACGACGATGCCGTTCTCGAACTCGCGGGCCATGTCCTTGACGAATTCCGGGTCCTTGAGCGCAGCCGAACCCATGACAATGCGTGAAACACCGGCATCGAACCAGCCTTCGACATCCTCGCGCCGCCTGATCCCGCCGCCTAGCTGGACATGGCCGGGAAAGGCTTCGACGATGCGTTCCACCGCTGCACGGTTCTGCGCCGATCCGGCGAAAGAGCCGTCGAGATCGACCACATGGAGGTGGCCCGCGCCAGCTTCGGCGAAAACCTTCGCCTGAGCAGCGGGATCGTCACCGTAAACGGTGGCGCGGTCCATGTCGCCTTCGGCTAGGCGCACGACTTGGCCGGATTTCAGGTCGATAGCGGGAAATACGATCATGGTTTCCACTCGAGAAAACGGGTGAGCAGCCCGAGCCCAAAGCCCTGGCTCTTTTCGGGATGAAATTGCACGCCAAGCAAGTTGTCCCGGCCGACTGCCGCAACGAGGCCGCCTCCGTGGTCGGTCATCGCGAGCACGTCGCGGCCCCGGTCGGCATGGAAGTGATAGGAATGGAGGAAATAGGCCTCGCCTTCCTCGACCACTGCATGATCTTCGGCGTGATGCGTAAGTGCGACGTCGTTCCAGCCCATATGCGGGACCTTCACGCTTTCATCGCGCGGCTGGATCAGGCGCACTTCGCCGCCAATCCAGTCCAGACCGGGCGTCTCGCCGTGCTCGAGACCGCGCGTCGCCAGCAATTGCATGCCGACGCAAATACCGAGAAAGGGCGCCCCGCCGACGAACACCCGTTCGTGCATCGCCTCGATCACTCCGTCTTCGGCGCGAAGACCGGCTGCACAGGCGCCAAAACTACCGACGCCCGGCAAGACGATCCGGTCGGCCGCGCGCAGCACGTCGGGATCGGCAGTTACCGTGACATGTGCCCCGACCTTGCGCAGCGCGTTCTCGACCGAATGCAAGTTACCCGCGCCGTAATCGACGAGGGCGATCACCTCAGCCACCCAACTGCCCCTTCGTGCTCGGGATTGCCCCACCCTTGCGGGGGTCGATTTCACAGGCGATCCGCATTGCGCGGGCAAAGCCCTTGTAGATGCTTTCGCAGATGTGGTGGTTGTTGGTGCCGTAGAGCAGTTCGATATGCAGCGTCAGGCCGCAGGTTTGCGCGACGGAGTGGAACCAGTGCTCGATCAGCTCGGTGTCCCATTCACCCAGCTTTTCCTGGCTGAAGCCGGCCTTCCAAACGAAGTAGGGACGCCCGGAAATGTCGAGCGCTACGCGCGCCAGCGTTTCGTCCATCGGCGAATAGGCGCTGCCGTATCGCGCGATCCCGCCCTTGTCGCCAAGTGCCTGGGCAAGCGCCTGCCCCAGCGCAAGCGCGCTGTCTTCGGTCGTGTGGTGCTGGTCGACATGCAGGTCGCCATCGACCTTCATGGTCACATCGATAAGCGAATGCTTCGAAAACTGTTCGACCATATGGTCGAGGAACCCGATCCCGGTCGAAATATCGTAGGAGCCGGTCCCGTCGAGATCGACCTCGACAAGGATTTTCGTTTCGGCGGTGTTTCGTTCGATACGGCCTGTTCGCATGGCCCGCGCTATAGGCGAGCCTACGCTATGCGCAAGAAAATGCAGCTACGCAGGCGGCAAACACAGGCTTAAACCGCTTGACCGAAAGCCTCTGGAGTATCACCTAGGGGCCCATGAGCGACGAGACGCCCGACAGCCTTATTCCCTACGACACGATCGTACAGGAAGCCCTGCGCGCCGTAGTCGGTCGTGTGCTCGGCGAAATCGAAGCGGGCGGCAGCGAATTGCCGGGCGCCCACCACTTCTACATCACCTTCAAGACCCACGCTGCGGGTGTATCGGTCCCCGACAGCCTGCGCGAACGCTTCCCCGATGAAATGACCATCGTTCTGCAGAACAAGTTCTGGGACCTGAATGTGCGCGAAGACGGCTTCAGCGTCGGCCTGTCCTTCAACCAGATCCCCGCCGCCCTCGACATTCCCTATTCCGCCATCACGCAGTTCGTTGATCCGGCAGTGGACTTCGGGCTTCAGTTCCAGGCGACCGTGGCCGATATGGCCCCTGCCCCGACCGACCCGGCCGGCAATGACGAGGAACAGGCGGACGGTGCGCCCGTTGAAGGTGCGGAAGACGGCTCGAACGTCGTCACGGTCGATTTCGGCCGCAAGAAATAGACGCGCGGCCAGTTCCCGCGCCAGCAAGGGGCAGGACATGGGCTTTTCCAGCAAGAAGAAACCGAACCACATCACCGATCGCGCGGCGGATGCGCTGGAGAAGGCGACCGATAGCAATCCTGCCAAGGATGATCCGGTTCCTGGGCCAAGCACCAATCCATCGACCAACCTTATCATCAACGATATCCTGCTGCGCAGCGTGGGCCGCCTGTCGCGACAGACAGTCGAAAAGATGGTTCTGGGCCGCCAGTACGGCAGCCAGTTCGCCAAGGATGCGGTCGAGAACCGGTCTATCGTGCACACGCTTGCAGCATATGGCGTGACCAAGGTCGCGACAAAGTCAGTTCCCGGTGCAATTGCAGTTTCCTCGGCGCTTGCGCTCAAGATCCTCTTTGACCGTAGCCAGTCGCGCCGGAAGGCGCGCAGGTCCGGGCAGAAAGTACTTCGTAACCAGGCAGACGCTGACAGCGCCGTGTGATTTCTCGCTCGCGGGCTTGATCAATACCCGTGATATGCGCCAACAGCGCGCATGGCCGATTCCACTCCTGCACAGGAAGCGCTCGCTCGACGCGGGCTGATGTTCATCCTTTCCTCCCCGAGCGGTGCGGGAAAAACGACCATTTCCCGTATGCTGCTGGAAGCCGACAACGAGATTAGATTGTCGGTGAGTGTTACCACCCGTCCGCCGCGCCCCGGCGAAAAGGACGGAGTGCACTACTACTTCGTGGATGATGCTGAGTTCGACCGCATGGTCGACGAAGACGATTTCTATGAATGGGCGACGGTATTTGGTCATCGCTATGGCACGCCGAAAGGCCGCATCCGTGCGGCGCTTAAAGACGGTCAGGACTTCCTCTTCGATATCGACTGGCAGGGGACGCAGCAATTGTACCAGAAGGACCAGCAGGACGTCGTGCGGGTCTTTATCCTGCCACCTAGCATCGATGAATTGCGCCGCCGCCTCGAAGCGCGTGGACAAGACGAGAAGCAAGTGATCGACGCTCGCATGGAGCGCGCCAGGGCAGAAATCAGCCACTGGGATGCATATGATTATGTGGTCATCAACGAGAACGTGAACGCATGTTTTGCAAAGGTTCGCGAAATCCTGGACGCCGAGCGCATGAAGCGCCAGCGCCAGACCGGCCTCATTCCCTTCGTGCGTGAACTGATGAGCTGATCATGTCTGACGGAGTGGCAAGCCTGACCGATCGCGAACGCGAAGTCCTCCGCCTCCTGCTCGCTGGCCACACGGCCAAGACCATCGCCATCGAGCTCGATCTGTCGGTGCATACCGTCAACGACTACCTGCGCGAGGCCCGCAAGAAACTGGGGGTTTCGACCAGCCGGGAGGCCGCAAGAATCTTGGGGGATACGGAGGCACAGGCCCCCTCCAGACTTGGGGCCGAACAAATAGGGATGCCACAGGGGTCTGCGAATGGGAATACTCCGACACCATCGCAACAGCCAGGCGGAAGGTCCTACCTCCCCTGGATTATCGGAGGTATTCTCATGTTCGCAGCAGCCATCGCAGCCGTACTTATCCTTTCTTCCACCGGAACGACCGAAGCCGTCCAGACCGACACCGAAACCAGCGCGCAGGACGCGGTCATCGAAACCGCAGCGCGCAATTGGGTGCGCCTGATCGACGATGGCGATTACGCAGAAAGCTGGGCGCAGGCCGGACCCACGTTCAAGTCTGCGGTGACCGCTGAGACCTGGGCAGCAAAGGCCGCACCTGTTCGTGAACCGTTAGGCGCGCTGGTCTCGCGCACGGTCGAGACTGTTTCCGCCCATTCCGCTCTCCCCGGAGCGCCCGACGGCCAACTCATGATCATCACATTCGCAACCGACTTCGCCGAAGCAAGCAGTACGACGGAGACTGTCGTGATGAGCCTGGAAGAGGGCCGCTGGGGCGTGGTCGGATATTTCATCAAGTAGCCTGGCAGGCCGTCGGCCAAGAAAACATCTCCAAGGGATGCTCCCATTTCCGACCCTTCTTCCCTCTCCGAGTATTGGCGCGGAGCAGGGAAGAAGCTAAGGTTGAGGCGAATGGATCTCCAAAGATCATATGATGTATTCGGGCGCCTGACGGACAAGCAGCGCGAGGCGCTGGATCTTGCCGCGCAAGGTTTCACATCAAAGGAAATTGCGCGACAGCTGGATATCTCTCCGCACTCGGTAGACAAGCGTATCGACGCCGTTCGTTCTCAGCTCGATGCAATGCCTCGCCAGAGGCTGGTGCGCGAGTTCCGCGAATGGGACGAAAGGTGTCATTCAATCACCGGTGAGCAGATCACCGTCGAAAAACATCCGCAAGCAGGGCCAGAAGAAAGCACGCAGTCGACAGGTGAAACGCTTGTCTTTGGCGATGCTCTGGTCCTCGGGTCGCATGAAACACAGGAGAGCCAGGCTCGCCGGCTGCGGTCGGGGATCAGACCGTCTGATCTGAGCGTGGGCTGGAGACTTCTGCTGGTCCTGATGGCCGCTTTCCTTGCCGCGGCAGCCTTTGTGCTGGTGGTGGCAGCAGGCAATGTCCTGGGGGACCTGCTCAGCTGACGGTCGTCGATCCCCGGCATTCAAATGCCAAGACGAGGATCGCAATGCTTGACCGTAACTCCGCCACCGCACGGCTCACACGCCAGATGCAATCGACAGAGAGCGCCGTTTCCGATGCTCTCATTCAGTCGCTTTACCTGATGCACACCACAGCCATGGCACAGCGCGATATCGATACAGATGCGCACGATAGCCAGGCTGCCCTCCTGCGCATGGGCAAGCTGGTCGACGGACTTCTTTCTGCTCGATCCGCCGCGCTGCGGGTTCATGGCCAGCTCGCCGACATCGCCCGCGAGGTGAACGGACCCGACGAGCCGACTTGTCCCGACCGCGAATTCTTCACAACGGGCCTGGCCGCAAATGCCGACTGATTGCTTTTTGGGTCGAGATCGGTCAGCGCGCATGGATGGCCCGGTTCCTCCTGCAAGTCGCGCTCGTAATACTCGTCGTACTTTTCGCCATGCGAAAAGGTGGCAGGCCGGAGCGGCAAATCGCGATGATCCTTTTCGCGATGCTGGCTGCGAATACGCTCTATGGTTTGCTCGTCGGTTGGTGGTCGGACTATGACCAGATACCCTGGCACCGGGTTGTACTCGATTGCATCGGTTTCGGCCTCATCCTTATCGTCGCTTTGCGTGCCGATCGTTGGTGGCCGCTATGGGTAAGTGGGGTCCAGCTACTCTCCGTCCTCGCGCATCTGTTGCGCGCGATAGACGCCGATCTTCATCCCTTGGTGTACGCCATCATGGATCGCTGGCCGTACTGGATGGCAATCGGCCTGACGGCTTTGGGAACCTACTTGCACGCAGGCCGAGCGAAAACCGTTTCGAACGACTGACGAATATGCTGGAAGGTCGCCATCCCGATCCGGGAATGGCAGCAGAGCAGCTACTGAGCCAATTCACCCCAGTCGTCTCGCTCTATGGCACGCAAGTCGAAGACCGAGAAGCGATCGGTCCGGTATGCCCTCAGCGTTGGACACTCGGAATGGTACTCGCCCGCTGGTTGGTGCGCCTGGGTCTGACACGGGAGGAGCCAGTCCCTAGCGAACCGCTGACCGAGACGCCGCGCGAACTGCGCCAGAGGCTGTTCGATTCCATGAGCCGCCTGGAAACCGAACGCATGGTGGCAGTATTCGCCGATTCCGCGGGGCGGATAATCTCTCAGGAACTGGTGGCAGAAGGCGACAAGGGGCAACTGCGCCTTTCCTTGCGACGACTTTTCACCAAGGCGCTCAAAAGAGACGCCAAGCGCATGATTATCGCCCACAACCACCCTTCGGGTTGTGCCACCCCCAGCGACAACGATGTGGCAAGCACAAGACGGCTGGATGAATATGCGCGCAGCCTGGGTATCGTGCTCGAGGATCACCTGATTATCGGGGCGGCGGATATTACCAGCATGCGCACGCTGGGGCTGCTCGCCTGAGGCCCACCGCGGCGTAGAAAAAGTCGGGGGCAGTCGAACCGCTTCGACTGCCCCCTATCTCACTCATGTCAAAGAGAAGTTGTCAGCGACCGCCCGCAGGATCGGCGAAATGTGTCGGCAGGTGCGCGTTCACGATCCCGCCATCGACTGCGATAGTCTCGCCCACCGTGTAGTTTCCTGCGCGGCTGGCCAGGTAGACGCAGCTGCCGCCCATATCGAACTTGTCTCCGACGCGCTTGTTCGGGATTCCTGCAGCGCTCGCTTCGGCATGGTCGCGCGCGACTTTGTTCATGTTCGACGGGAATGCGCCCGGAGCGATGCCGGTGACGTAGACGTGATCCTTCACCAGCCGCGCGGCCATACGACGCGTCAGGTGGATCAGCGCAGCCTTCGATGCCTGATAGGAATAGGTCTCCCACGGATTGATCCGCAGGCCGTCGATGCTGGCGATATTGATAACCTTGCCCGGCTTGTCTTGGCTGGCCTCGGCCGTCAGCAATTTGTGCAGGCGCTGGGTCAGGAAGAACGGTGTCTTCACATTGAGGTCCATGACCTTGTCCCAGCCCTCTTCCGGAAAGTCGAGGTAATCGGCACCCCAGGCGGCCCCGGCGTTATTGACGAGGATGTCGAGCTTGGTTTCGCGGCCGGAAATCTCCGCGACCAGTTCGTCGATGCCTTCCAGGGTCGAAATGTCGCCCTGGATCGGAACGACCCGCTCGCCCAGTTCCTCGGCGGTTTCGTGCAATTCACCGCCCTTGCGCGCGGTGATGTAGACCCTCTCGCATCCTGCAGCGAGAAAGCCTTCGACGATCATGCGACCGATGCCGCGGCTGCCGCCGGTGACCAGCGCATTGCGGCCCTTGAGGCTGAACATATCTTCGAGTGTCATTGTCTCTCTCCCGCTCAATAGCCGCTTAGTTCGGCCACGCGGCCTGCGTGGTAGTACATGTCGCCAAGGAATTCCTGCAGCGCGCGATCACGCTTCATGTAGAGGCCGATGTCATATTCGTCGGTCATGCCGATCCCGCCATGCATCTGGACGCCTTCCTTCACGGCGAGGCCTGCCGCCTTGGCGACCTTGGCCTTGGCGACCGATATCATCAGGTCAGCTTTCTCGCTTCCGCCGTCGAGCAGCTGGGCAGCTTTCATCGTTACCGCACGGGCGATCTCCACTTCGGAATAGAGATGCGCTGCACGGTGCTGCAACGCCTGGAATTCGCCGATCAGCTTGCCGAATTGCTTGCGCTGCTTGAGGTAATCGACGGTCATGTCCATCGCCCCGCTGGCGACACCGACGCCTTCTGCAGCGGCGCCGATACGGCCCGCGGCAAGCATGGCGTTGAGGATCTCGCGTCCGCCATCGACTTCCCCGATGACGGCATCGCCATCCAGCTCGACTCCATCGAACTTCGTGTGGGTGGCCATCGAGCTGTCGACGAGGCGCACCGCATCGTGGCTCATATTGGCGGCGTCCCTGGGCACTGCGAAAAGCGTGATGCCGTCTGCATCGTCATCGCTGCCAGAGGTGCGCGCAGCCACGACGAGCATGTCCGAACTTGCACCGTGGAGGACAAAGTCCTTCTGGCCGGTCAACTTGAAGCCATTGCCCGACTTTTCAGCCTTGGTCTTGATGATCTCGGGGCGATGCTTCGCACCCTCGTCGATGGCGACCGTGTAGACATGGTCGCCGGAAACAAGCCCGGGAAGCCAACGCTCACGCGCATTGCTGTCAGCGTGCTTGAGCGCGGTCGCCGCCAGCACCGAGCTGGCAAGGAAAGGCGAAGGCGTGAGATTGCGGCCGATTTCCTCGAGCACGATCCCAGCTTCGTAGCTGCCCATCCCAAGCCCGCCGTCGTCTTCGCTCACCAGCATGCCGGTGAAGCCCATTTCGGCGAATTGCTTCCACAGGCCGTGGCCGAAGCCATCCTTGCAATCGCGGTCGCGCCAGTGGCGCAGCTGTTTGGCGATGGCGCCTTCTTCGGCCATGAACTGGCTTGCCGTTTCGGCCAGCATCGCCTGGTCGTCGTCATGATAAAGTGGCATGGATCAGGCTCCCGGCAGATCGAGAATGCGTTTGGAAATGACGTTGAGCATGACTTCGCTCGTGCCGCCTTCGATGGAATTCGCCTTGGTGCGGAGCCAGTTGCGCGCCGGCTTGCCGCCACGCGTTTCCTCGCTCTCCCATTCCAGGGCCCTGCTGCCGCCAGCCGCCATCATCAATTCGTGGCGCGTCTTGTTCAGCTCCGTCCCGACATATTTCATCATGTTGGGCTGTGCGGGATGGCCCTTGCCGGCCTTCATCTCGTCGAGGAATTTCTCGCCCATGGCCGAATAGGCCAGCGCGTCGACGTCGAACATGGCCAGTTCTGCCCGCAGCACTGCGTCGAGTTCACCGCTCATGCGCTTCATCGCCGCACCGATGGCCGCGGTGCGATCGCCGCCGCCGGCGCCCGAGATCATCTCGCGTTCGTGGCCGAGCAGGTACTTCGCCACGTCCCAGCCGCGATTGATCTCGCCGACGTAACCGGGGATGTCCTCGCCATAGGATTTGGGCACCTTCACATCGTCCATGAAGGTTTCGCAGAACGGGCTGTTGCCGCTGATCAGTTTGATCGGCTTGGTCGAGACACCGTCGCTGGTCATGTCGAACAGCATGAAGGTGATGCCCTGGTACTTGTTTGCCTTGTCCGTGCGGACGAGGCAGAAAATCCAGTCGGCTTCGTCGGCATAGGAGGTCCAGATCTTCTGGCCGTTGACGATCCAGTGATCGCCCTTGTCCTCGCCGAATGTCTGCATGGACACGAGGTCGGAGCCGCTACCGGGCTCGGAATAACCCTGGCACCAGCGGATTTCGCCGCGAGCGATTTCGTTGAGGAATTTCTGTTTCTGCCCTTCGGTGCCGAATTTCAGCAGCGCCGGGCCGAGCATCCAGATACCGAAGCTCGACAGCGGGGGACGAGCACCGATGCGCGACATTTCCTGGCGCAGGATCTTGCCTTCGGCCGGCGTCAGACCGGCACCGCCATAGGCTTCCGGCCATTCGGCCACGGTGTAGCCCTTGTCGCGGCAGGCCTCGAACCACGCTTTCTGCGCGTCATTCTTGAAAGCGGCATTGCGGCCACCCCAGTAGACGTCGTCTTCGTCCTTCACGGGCTGGCGCATTTCGGGCGGACAATTGGCTTCGAGCCATTCGCGCACTTCGGCGCGGAACGCTTCGTGATCCGACATATCGGGGCTCCTCTCTGCTTCTCTCTCGTCTTGCGACTTGACGTTTACGTTAGGGTGATTCGGCGGCACGCCGCAAGGGCGATCACGGTGAAGCGCCATGCCGTAGCGTCAGCCGGATTACGTTGACGGCAGGCATGGCTCGCCTAAGCTGAAAGGCGAGGAAAACGAGGAGAGAGAGCATGGCCGAGTCCCGGCGATTCTCCGGCAAGACCGTTGTCATTACCGGCGCCGCATCGGGCATCGGGGCCGACGCCGCGCGCCTGTTCGCAAGCGAGGGTGCGATCGTTTTCGCATCCGATATCGACGAGGACGGCGGGGCCGAACTTGTCGCGGGCAGCCCTGACGACATTCGCTTCGTGCGCTGCGACGTGTGCGATCCGTCCGATATCAAGGCGCTCATGGACCACGCCGCCAAGGAGACCGGCGGGATCGATGTCGTGTTCAATAATGCCGGTGCCGGCGGCGCGCGTGCGCCGATCGACGAGATCGAGCCCGACGAATGGGACCGCACCTTCGATCTCCTGATGCGATCGGTCGCCATGGGTATCCGCTATGCCGTCCCGCATATGAAGGGCCGCAAGGGCGCCAACATCGTCAATGTGTCGAGCGTTGCCGCAGTGGGTCCGGGCTATTCGCCGACCGCCTATGCCGTCGCCAAGGCAGGCGTGCTTCACCTGACCAAGTGCGCCGCCACCGATCTTGCCCAATATGGCATCCGGGTGAACGCGGTGCAGCCGGGCTTCATCAATACGAATATCTTCACCAGCTCGCTCGAATTCACCGGAGAGGCAGAGCTTATGGCCAAGCAGGTCATTGCGCAGATGTCCTCCAATGCGCAGCCGGTCGCGCGCGGCGGCCAGCCGCGCGATATCGCGGGCACCGTGGCATTCCTGGCGAGCGAGGCGGCCGAGTTCATCACCGGCGCATCCATCGTGGTCGATGGCGGGATAACGCTCGGCCCGCGGCATAGCTGGGATCCGGAAACGCCGGGCATGTTTGAAGCACTCGAAGCCATGGAAGCGGAGGGGCGCACGAACTGATGGCGTTCGTCGACGGCCCCCTGCCCCAACGGCTAAAGTTCATTCACGGCTTCGGCGCGGTCGCCTTCGGCGTGAAGGACAGCGGGTTCAGCTTCTTCCTGCTGATTTTCTACAACCAGGTCCTCGGCATGGATGCCGGAATGGTCAGCCTGGCGCTGGGCGCCGCGCTGCTGTTCGACGCCGTGATCGACCCGATCCTCGGCAACCTGTCCGACCGCACGTATACGCGTTGGGGGAGGAGACTGCCCTGGCTCTATACTGCCGCGCTCCCATTGGCGTTGGCCTGGGCCGTGCTGTGGAACCCGGTCATCGACGGCACGCCCAGCTTCTGGGAATTGCTCGGTATCGCGGTCGTCGTGCGCGTGCTCTTGTCCGCCTGCGAAGTCCCCTCGGTCAGCCTCGTGCCCGAGATTACCGCCGATTACGACGAGCGCACCACGCTGTTCCGCTATCGCTACCTCTCGGGCTGGATCGGAGGCATCCTTATGATGCTGCTCGCCTACACGGTCTTCATGCCGGGTCAGGACGGGATGTTGCAGGCAGGCGGATACAGCATGTTCGGCCTGTTCGGGGCCGGGCTGATTTTCGTTTCAGTTGTCGGCTCTGCCCTCGGCCAGCACTATCTCGTCGCCAAGCTACCGGAAAAGCGCCCCGAGCCATTCAGCATCAAAGGCAGTTTCGACGAGATCCGTGATGCTTTCTCCGAACGCGCCTTCCTTATTTTCGTAGCCGGCGGGCTAGCCGCCTACGTCAGTCAGGGCATGACCTTTTCGATCACGAACTACGTCAATCTGTTCGTCTGGCAGTTCGACCGGGTCGAGCTCATCATCTATCCAATCGTGCTGTTCGTCAGCGTCGTAATGATGTTCTTCGTTGTCGGCCCCATGCACCGCGACTGGGGCAAGCCGAAAAGCGCGGTCATCGGCTCAATCACTTCGATGGTTCTCGGGCTCACGCCCTACACCCTTTTCCTGCTCGGTATCTGGCCGGAACCCGGAACCGCCTTGTCGACCACGCTGGTTTTCGCCTTCCTCGTGTTCGCAAACCTGTTCGGCATCGTCGTCATGATCTCGGGATCCTCGATGATTGCCGAAATCGTGGAGGCTTACGAAGAACGGACGGGTCGCCGCGCGGAAGGCAGCTTCTACGCGGGCAACTGGTTCGTCCAGAAATGCGCGACCGGTGTCGGCATCCTGCTGACCGGTCAGATCATCAGCGCCGCACAAATGCCGGAGAACGCCCGCCCCGGCTCGGTTCCCTTCGAGGTGCTGAGCGAAATGCTACTGCTTTACGGCGGTGCGATGGTCGTGCTGGCATTCGTCGCAGCCTATTGGCTTGGCCGCTTCCCGATCGACCGTGCACAGCATGAGGCGCGCATCGCCGCGCTCGATGCCGTCGCTCGCGGAGATATCGACGCGGGCACTTCGGTTCCGTGAATTACCCCCTTGGCGCGGCTGGCTCGCTCTGCCAGTTTCGCAACGCAACTTATTTGATGAGAGGACATTACGATGGATTTCGAACCCACTGAAAGGCAAGTCTACTGGCGCGACCGGGTGAGGAACTTCATCGAGGACCATGTCCGCCCCGCTGTCCCGACTTACAAGGAACAGGACGCCGAAGGCGATCGCTGGAAAGTCATCCAGGTGGTCGAGGACCTGAAGGCCAAGGCCAAGGACCAGGGCATCTGGAACCTGTTCATGCCACCGCGCAATGACAGTCACCACCATGTCGATGAGACCTTCGATTTCGAAGGTCCCGGCCTCACCAACCTCGAATATGCGCTCTGCGCCGAGGAAATGGGCCGCATCGGTTTCGCCTCCGAGGTGTTCAACTGCTCGGCGCCGGACACCGGCAACATGGAAGTGTTCTTCCGTTACGGTACGCGCGAACAGAAGGAAGAGTGGCTCGAGCCGCTGATGAATGGCCGCATCCGTTCCGCCTTCCTGATGACGGAACCGTTCACGGCCAGCTCCGACGCGACGAACATCGAGACCCGCATCGAGCGCGATGGCGACGAATACGTCATCAACGGGCGCAAATGGTGGTCGTCTGGCGTGGGCGATCCGCGCTGCAAGGTCGCCATCGTGATGGGCAAGACCGATTTCGAGGCAAAGCGCCACGCGCAGCAATCGATGATCCTGATGCCGATGGACGCACCGGGTGTGAAGATTCTGCGCCACCTCCCCGTCTTCGGCTACGACGATGCCCCGCACGGTCATATGGAAGTCGAACTCACGGACGTACGCGTCCCGGTCACGAATATGCTGCTGGGCGAAGGTCGCGGCTTCGAGATCGCTCAGGGACGCCTAGGCCCGGGCCGCATCCACCACTGCATGCGTACCATCGGCGTTGCCGAAGAAGCGCTGGCCAAGATGTGCCAGCGCCTTCAGGAGCGCGAAGCTTTCGGCAAGCCGATCTACAAGCATTCGGTCTGGGAAGAACGCGTTGCGCGTGCCCGCATCGACATCGACATGACCCGCCTTCTGTGCCTCAAGGCCGCCGACATGATGGACAAGGTCGGCAACAAGTCGGCCAAGCAGGAAATCGCCATGATCAAGGTGCAGGCACCGAACATGGCGCTCAAGATCATCGACGATGCGATCCAGGCCCATGGCGGCGGTGGTGTGTCCGACGATTACGGTCTTGCCAATGCCTATGCCCACCAGCGCACGCTGCGTCTGGCAGACGGTCCCGACGAGGTTCACGCCCGCTCGATCGCGCGCATGGAATTCGCCAAGCACATGCCGAAGGAAGGCCCCACCTCCAACGCGCTGCGCGGCGGCAATCCGCATTCGGCAAGTGCTGGTAGCGCTGCTGCGGGCTTCAGCTCGGGCGACGTAGGAGCGACGCGCTAATGGCAAAGGCGGCAATTCTCGAACAGGTCGGCGGCTTGACGATCGGCGAGGTAGAACTCGCCGATCCGGCCCCGCATGAAGTGCTGATCGATACCAAGGCCTGCGGCCTGTGCCACTCGGACCTGCACTTCATCGAAGGCTCCTACCCGCACCCGCTCCCGGCCATTCCCGGCCACGAGGCGGCGGGCGTGGTGCGCGCAGTCGGCAGTGAGGTGAAGACCGTCAAGCCCGGCGATCATGTCGTGTCTTGCCTGTCGGCATTCTGTGGTCACTGCGAGTTCTGCGTGACCGGCCGCATGGCGCTGTGCATGGGCGCGGACACGCGCCGCAGCCAGACGGCTGACCCGCGCATCATGCGGGCAGACGGCAGCGGACCGGTGGCGCAGATGCTCAACCTGTCCGCATTTTGCGAACAGATGCTGATCCACGAGAATGCTTGCGTCGCGATCGACAAGGACATGCCGCTGGACCGGGCCGCCATCATCGGCTGCGCGGTGACGACAGGTGCCGGTGCGATCTTCAACGCCTGCTCGGTCGTGCCCGGCGAAGCTGTCGCCGTCGTCGGTTGCGGCGGTGTCGGCCTCGCGACGATCAACGCCGCGAAAATCGCAGGTGCCGGCAGAGTTATCGCGCTCGATCCCATTCCGGAAAAACGCGAACTGGCCAAGGTGCTCGGCGCGACCCACGCAATCGATGCCATGGCGGATGATGCTGTCGAACAGGTCATGAAACTGACCGGAGGCGGCGTGCATCACGCGATCGAGGCTGTGGGCAGGCAGGCCTCGGCAGACCTCACTGTAAAGCTGCTGCGCCGCGGCGGTACGGCGACGATCCTCGGCATGATGCCGCTCGACTGCAAGGTCGGCCTCGGCGCAATGGATCTCCTCTCCGGCAAGAAGCTGCAAGGCGCGATCATGGGCATGAACCATTTCCCGGTCGACCTGCCGCGCCTCGTCGATTTCTACATGCGCGGCCTGCTCGATCTCGACACGATCATCGCCGAGCGTATCCCGCTGGAGAAGATCAACGACGGCTTCGAAAAGATGAAGGCCGGCCATTCGGCGCGCAGCGTGGTGGTATTCGACTGATGAGCGACACGGGCATGCCAGAAATCGATTTCGACAAGGAAATGGTCGGCACCATCGAGGTACCCGAACGCGACCAGCTGGACATGGACAGGCTGACCGCGTGGTTCGAAGCCAATGTCGAAGGCTTTGAAGGACCGATCTCCTATTCGAAGTTCAAGGGCGGCCAGTCGAATCCGACTTACCGGATTGATACGCCTGGGCGCTCCTACGTCCTGCGCCGCCAGCCCTTCGGCAAATTGCTGCCGAGCGCACATGCGGTGGACCGCGAATACAAGGCCATGCACGCACTCGGTCCGACCGGCTTTCCGGTGCCGAAGACTTATGGCCTCTGCGAAGACCCGGATGTGATCGGATCGAAGTTCTTCGTCATGGGCCTGGCCGACGGGCGCTCGCTCTGGAACGGCGCCCTGCCCGGCGTCGATCCTGCCGATAGGCGCGCAATCTATAATGCCATGATCGATACGATGGCAGACCTGCATCTTCGCAAGCCGGACGAGATCGGCCTCGGCGATTACGGCAAGCCGACCGATTATTGCGCGCGCCAGATCGCCCGCTGGTCGAAGCAGTACAAGCTCTCGGAAACAGAGCTTATGCCCAAGATGGAGCGGCTGATCGAATGGCTGCCGCAGACCATCCCTCCTCAGCACGAGAGCAGCGTAGTTCATGGCGACTACCGGCTCGACAACGTCATTTTCGAGAAGAACGAGAACAAGGTCCTCGCCGTGCTCGACTGGGAACTGTCGACACTGGGCGATCCCATCGCGGACTTCAGCTACCTCATGCTGAACTGGCACAATCCTGCCGATGGCCGCGCAGGGGTCCTGGGCCTCGACCTCGAGGAACTCGGCATTCCCTCGCAGCAGGAAGCGGTGGACCGTTATGTTGCGCGGACTGGGTATCCCGTCCCGCCGATGGACTGGTACTTCGCCTACAACCTATTCCGGCTCGCCGGCATCATGCAGGGCATCAAGAAGCGGGTCATCGACGGCACTGCATCCAGCGCCCACGCCAAGGCGATGAGCGAAAGGGTCGGACCGCTGGTCGACCGCGCCTATGACTTCGCCGTCGCCGCGGGGATGGACTAGCGCGGCAACGCTGCTAACGACCACTCCGAAATCTATACGGAGACCAGCATGAGCGCCGACCTCGAAAGCCGCATCGAAGCCGCGTGGGAAGACCGCGCCAACGTCACCCCGCAGAGCAGCGAGGTGCGCGAAGCGGTGGAGGCGGGTCTCGCCCTGCTGGACAGCGGCGAAGGCCGCGTGGCCGAACCCGACGGCAAAGGTGGCTGGACGGTCAACCAGTGGTTGAAGAAAGCCGTCCTCCTGTCCTTCCGCCTCAACGACAATGTCGTCATGGAAGGCGGCAGCGCCGGTCATCCGGCCTTCGACAAGGTGCCGAGCAAATTCGCCGGCTGGGACGATGCGCGTTTCCGCGAGGCGGGTTTCCGCGTGGTACCGGGCGCCATCGCCCGCGAAGGCTCCTACATTGCGCCGGGCTGCGTCCTGATGCCGAGCTTCGTCAACATCGGCGCCTATGTCGGCAAGGGCACGATGGTCGACACCTGGGCCAGCATTGGCAGCTGCGCGCAGATCGGCGAGAACTGCCACATCTCGGCAGGCGCAGGGATCGGCGGCGTGCTCGAGCCCATGCAGGCTAACCCGACGATCATCGGCGACAACTGCTTCATCGGCGCGCGTAGCGAAATCGTGGAAGGCGTGATCGTGGGCGAAGGCAGCGTCGTCGCCATGGGCGTTTTCATCACCCAGTCCACCAAGATCGTATACCGCGACACTGGCGAGGTCATTCGCGGCCACATCCCGCCCTACTCCGTCGTCGTGCCCGGTTCGCTGCCTGGCAAGGATGGCGGCCCAGGCCTCGCCTGTGCGGTTATCGTAAAGACCGTGGACGCCCAGACGCGCGAGAAAACCGGGATTAACGACCTCCTTCGCGACTGATCCGAGCGGAACATAAGCTCGCTTTGACCGTAGGAACCCCTGAAACGCGGGATCGCGCAAAACAGGGAGTATTCGCGTGTACAAAGAAGGTGACGAAGTCCATATCGATGAGGAAGAAGTTAGCGGCGGCTCAAAAGAGGGTGTCGTACGCTGGGTTCTTGCCGGCGGCCTGATCCTTGCCGTCCTCCTGATGTCGATCGTCTGGATCATCCCGGCGATGACGCAGGGCGATATCGAAGAAGAAGCAACCGTCAGCGGCGAGATTTCTTCCATGGAAGGTGGCGACAGCACCGACAGCATAGTCGGCATCGACGGGGAACCCGACGATGGCGGCGAAGTTACCCAAGAGGACGGGATCGAAGTTATTGAAAACTAAGTGATCGAGGTGACCTCATGAGCAATTCGAACAGTTTCCAGACCGATCAGTACGTTAAGTGGGATTGGGGTAATGGCACTGCAAAGGGCCAGATCAAGGACCGGTTCGAACGTGAGGTCACTCGCACCCTCCAGGGCAGCGAAGTCACCCGTGACGGAAGCGAAGACAATCCCGCCTACCTGATCAAGCAGGAAGACGGTGACGAAGTCCTGAAGCTCGGTTCAGAGCTCGAAGCGCAGGACTGACACAATGCCAAAAGCCAAATCCAAAGCGCAGCAGCAGGCTGCGGGCGCCGCCCTTGCGGCCAAGCGCGGCGAAACCGACAAGTCGGACCTACAGGGTGCTTCCGTGGAAATGTACGAAAGCATGTCCGAGAGCGAACTGGAGGAAATGGCCTCCACCGACCGTTCCGACCTGCCCGAAACTGCAGACGACGATTGATGGATCAGGACAAGAAGGACGACGTCTACGACGAGTTTTACGCCTGCGTGAACATGCAGCCAAAGGAACTCGAAGAATGGCTCGACACCGAGGAATCCAGATCGGTCGGCGATAGCGAAGGCGGTGAAAGTACCGGTCACAAGTCGGGGCGCAGGATCGTCGAGATCAAGCGCACGAACAAGGAAGACCTGTCAGACGATCAGTACGATCACATGAACAAGGTGATCGGCTATATCCACCGCCATCTGGCCCAGAAACCGTCCGGCGATATCGAGAACAGCGACTGGCGCTATTCACTCAAGAACTGGGGTCACGACCCCTGTAAATAGGGGTCAGTCTTCCGCCGCGCGCGGGGCACCAACCGCATACTCGATCGGAGCCGCGCCCGAGCGGCTTGCCGCATAGGCTTCCGCCCCGCGCATCACCCGCATCATGTTGCTGCTGGAGATCTTCTCGAGATCGGCCTGCGAATATCCGCGGCGCGCCAGTTCGGCGAAGAGCGCGGGATAGCCGGTTACGTCTTCCATGCCGACCGGGCCGGTTGGCATGCCGTCATAGTCGCCGCCGATGCCGATATGGTCGATCCCCGCGACATCCCGCACGTGATCGATATGGTCGGCCATGTCCGAAATGGTCGACACGGGTTGACGGTTGTTCGCCTCCCACCGAGCAAGCTCCGCCGCGACCGTGTCCGGCAGGCCGGGATAAAGCGCTTCGAGCCGGGCACGTTCGGCCGCGCGGTTGGCCGCGTGCTGGCGCAAGTCCTCGGTAATGAACCACGGCAAGGCAACGACCATCACGATGCCGCCATTCTGCGGCAGCTGCTGCAGTACGCTGTCGGGAACGTTGCGCAAGTGACCGGTCACCGCGCGCGCACCCGAATGGCTGAAGATGACCGGAGCCCCTGCCACATCCAGCGCGTCGTGCATGGCCTCTTCGCTTACGTGGCTGAGATCGACGAGCATGCCGATGCGGTTCATTTCGCGCACCACGTCCATGCCGAATTCGTTAAGTCCACCGTGACGCGGAATATCGGTGGCGCTGTCCGCCCAGTCTAGCGTGCGCCCGTGCGTCAGCGTCATGTAGCGCGCGCCCATCGCATACATCTGACGCAGCACGGCCAGGCTGTTGCCGATCGAATGCCCGCCTTCCATCCCCATCAGCGAGGCGATCTTGCCATCGGCCATGGCAGCCACGACATCGTCGGCCGTCAGCGCGAGCGCCATGGCATCGGAATTGGCCGCGATGAGGCGCTTGGTCACGTCGATCTGCTCGATCGTTGCCTGCACCGCTTCGGGTTCGGGCAACGATGCACTCACGTAGACGGACCACCACTGCGCACCGACCTTGCCGCGGCGAAGACGCACGAGGTCGCTATGCATGGCAGCGCGCCCATCCGTGGCTGTGTCCAGCGTATCGTTAAAATCGAAATCGTTGATCCGATTGTCGAACCGAGCCCGCAGCTGGATCGGCACGTCGTTGTGTCCGTCCCATACCGGCGCCGCTTCAAGCGCGGCGGCAGCTACTGCATCCGCTTCGTCCTGAGCCATGGCCGGGCTCGTCGCGAGGGCCGAGGTGACCAGGAAGGCTGCGGCAATACGGATCATCTGATATTTCTCCTCGGAACAATGAGCGCGTCCGCTGGCTCTTGTAGCGATACGAAGCACGAATGAAAGGACCTAGGGATGACTGTGACGGCACGTTGGAATGGCGAGGAAATCGCGCGCAGCGACGAAACACTGGTCGTGGAAGGAAATCATTATTTCCCCCCGGCCTCGGTCGCCCGCAGCGCACTTGTGCCGAGCGAAAAGACTACCGTGTGTTCCTGGAAGGGCGTGGCGCAGTATCACTCGGTGAATGCAGGCGGTGACATCAATACCGACGCTGCTTGGTATTACCCTCATCCCAAGGATGCGGCAGCCAAGATCAAGAATCACATCGCCTTCGGTAACGGCGTTGAGGTAATCGAAGAGTGATCCGCGCCGCGCTGCGCTGGATTTTGGCCGCCCTCTATGCGCTGGCGGGGTGGGCGCATATCGCAGATCCTGCCCCGTTCCTGACGATCATGCCTGATGCCGTCCCGGCCCCCGAAGCGGTGGTATTCTGGACGGGTATCGCAGAAATCGCGGGCGCGATCGCGCTGGTTCAGCCGTGGTCGCGCAACCTTAGGCGGTGGGGCGGGATAGGATTGGCGCTCTACGCGCTTTGCGTGTTTCCGGCGAACATCAATCACTTCATGATGGATATGGCGCGCGAAGATAACGGCCTGGGACTTGCCTATCATGTGCCCCGCATGGTGGCCCAGCCGATCCTGATCTGGCTGGCCCTGTGGGTTGGCGGCGTCACGGACTGGCCGCGACGCCGCCGAACCAGATGATCAGCTCATGTGCTTGGAGACAGCACCGGTCATCTTGAACATCGAGATCTGTTCCTTGCCGATGACGGCTCCGAGCTTGTCGTCGGGATTGATCATGCGGCGATCCTTCGAATCCTGCAGGTCGTTCGCCTTGATGTGATCCCACACCTTGGACGTGACCTGAGCGCGGGTCATCGGACCCTTGCCGACCACATTCTCAAGCTCGGGCGAGAGATTCACCGGCTTCTGCAGTGCGTTGTTCTTGCCAGCCATTTCAGGTTCCTTTCAGTTGGCTTTTCTTGGTATTATCAGATGTCGAATTCATCTTCGGCATCCCATTCTTCGACCTCATGGCCTTCGAAACGGGCCGTGAGGATCGCGACCGCAGTGACGTGGTTCGCCATGGTCTTGATCAGGTCTTCGTGCTTTGCGCCCGGCATCAGTGTCAGCGGCAGGTCGAGCGCGAACAGCTGGAAGGCATAGCGGTGCTCTACACCAATCGGCGGATCGGGAAGCAGCCATTCGGAATTGCCCTTCGCATTCTTGCCGGTGCGCGGCGGCACTTCGCCTTCGAACAGGGCGCCCTTCTGAGCCTTGAGACCCCAGACCAGCCAGTGCACGTCGCCGCGTTCGATATCTTCGACTACGAGCACCAGTTCCTGCGAGCCCGGTGGCGGCGCTGTCCATTCGAGCGGCGGGGCAACCGCGTCGTCTTCGCAAGCGGTGAAGCTGGGATCGAGTTCGCCTCCATGCTTGAACGCAGGGCTCGTCAGCGAGAAGCCCGACCGAGCCAGCGCCTTCTCTTCCGCGACACGGGCTGCAGTCAATTCGGCTTTGACCTCGCCTTCTCCGACAGCCTTTTGGATCCAGTCTGGAACCACCGTACTCACCACTTGAACTCCGTAATTTCGGGCGCAATGCGCCGATTAGCCGCCAAGACTAGGCACAGCGCCGGAGGAAACGCCACCACAGGAGAGCGAATTTGCACCGTTTTGAGGCGAAAAACGCCCGGTTTTCCACCGAAAGACGATAACTGAGCCGAGGCACTTGCTCACCGACGGTTAATTGCGCAATCACTAGGCATTCCCGAGGCGGTAATCGCCGGGGTTCTGGAGGGAAATTCTATGCCGATGGGTCGCACCATTCTGACAGCCACGCTCGCCTTGTCTCTCGCCGCTTGCGGGGGCGGAGGCGACAGCAGCCCGTCAGGCCCCGTAACAGGCGGTGGGAGCAGCGGCGGGGGCGGCGATACGACCTGCTCTTTGTCGTCCAGGCAAGATTGGGCGCGCGACGTCCTCAATGAATGGTATCTGTTTCCCGACTTGTTGAACCTCAATGTCAACAAGGCTCAATACAACGACGTGCAAAGCTACATCGACGCCTTGGTCGCTCAGGCTGCCGCGCAGAACAAGGACCGCGGATTTACGTTTCTCACCTCGATTCAGGAAGAGAACCAGGCATTACAGGGGTCACGTGCCGGACTTGGCGTTCGCCTGACGTCAGACGGTGTAAGCCGGCTTTTCGCAGCCGAAGTGTATGAGACCGGCCCCGCCTTCGGCGCCGGTTTCGACCGCGGCACGGAAATTCTCTCCATCAACGGGCAGTCGGTTGAATCCCTCTTTGCCAGCGGCGGTACGAATGCCGTTCTCAATGCACTGGGACCGACTGAGCCAGGCGTACGGCGCGACTTCTCGATCCGAGACACCAGCGGCGTCACGCGCAATGTGACTGTGACCAAGGCCGAGTACACTCTCGATCCGATATCCGATCGCTACGGCGTGGTCATTCTCAATGATGGCACCGATAATGTCGGCTACATCAACCTGAGGACTTTCTTCTCCGACGATGCCTCATCACAATTACGGACTGCATTCCAGGAGTTGAAAGCGCAAGGAATAGACAAGGTCATTCTCGACTTGCGTTATAATGGTGGCGGTCTGGTATCTGCTGCCAACACGCTGGGCGATCTCATGGCGGAAGGTCTGGAGGGCCAGGTTTTCTCCAAGACAGTGCTGCGTCCTTCGAAAAGCTCCCAAAACTCAACCGAATTCTTCCAGAACCTGCCCGAGCAGATTGCAGTCACCAAGCTGGCGGTAATTGCGACGGGAAGCACGGCATCCGCCAGCGAGTTGGTGACCAACTCCTTCATCCCCTACCTTGGCGAAAATCTGGCGCTTGTAGGATCCAACACTTTCGGGAAGCCCGTGGGACAGTCGGCCTTTGACCGCTCTGCCTGTGACGACCGCCTTAGAGCTGTCACCTTCAAGACGGTCAATGCTGCCGATCAGGGGGAATACTTCAACGGCCTCGCCAGCGTGGTCCAAAAAACCTGCGCGGCACAAGACAATATTTTCCAGCCGCTGGGCAACCCTGCAGAACCTTCGATCAGCGCCGCCCTCGACTTTATGGCCGGACGCACTTGCACATCGATCACTGGTGTCCAGAGAGCCCAGTCGAGCACTCCCCAGCGCAGGTTGCTGGTCAAGGACCGGCCTACCGAGTTCGAGAGAACCAATCCCGGCCTCTACTGATGCGGGATTTACGCCAGCGCTACAGCGAGCGTAGCCGATCCCAGAATTACGGATAACGGCACACGCAGATGCATCCACCATGGCGGCGCCAGCTGGCCAAGGCGTGCATCCACACCCAGACTTATCAGCAGGGCCGCGCCCAGCATGACCAAGGCTGGCTCCGTGGCAATGGCCCAGATGGCCATCGGAGCAAGGCAAGCAAGGGCCACGAGGCTGGGCGTAACGGCTGCGATCCAGACCCATCGCAAAGCGCTACGCCGCTCCGCTGCGGGCGCACCCGCGGCAAGTCCCCACCACATGCCGCCAAGAAAGCTCAGGATCAGGGCGGCGTAGAAAGCCGCAACTCCGCGGGCCGCCTCGTGCCATGCCTCGGGGCCAAACAGGACTATTGCTACACAGGCCAATTGCGGCAACAGGCCGGCCAGGCCGAGCCACTTGGGATAGCTTGGAATTTCACGCATCCTTCGTCAGCTTTCTATCGGGCGATCGGTTCCAAAACGTTTTCTCTATTCCACGCCATCAAGGCATTTCGGGTCCGGAAAATTGCTGCCTATCCGTGTGGCCGCACCCGACCAGCTGATCCGGCCCCCAAGAGATTGTGACAGTGTAAGGATAAGTGCGGTCGCTCATCCCGTCGGAACATTCGCCCGGTGTCACCATGGCATCGAAGCTCGCGCCGTCCAGCCGTCCCGAAAAACTGATCCCGTTGAGGCCCGCGAAACGCTCGACCGAAAAACTGGTCCCTTCAAGGTTTTCGGGGCTGCTGAGGGTAGCTTGACTGCCCTTTATCTCGACGCTCCAGAAAGGTTCTGTCCCTGCGAGGCTGACGATCTCGTCATCCGCAATCCCGGAGAAGGCCTCGGCGTCTTCGATCTCGCTGTTTCCAGCCCCGCACCCGGCGAGAAATGCGAGCGATAAAACGAGGGGTATGGGTTTCACTGCGCAGCTCCTTTCTTGTGCACATCACGCATGAACGACGCAGCCTCCTCAAGCGCTGCGGCGCCTTCGGGTATCGGCAGTATCATCCAGACATGCTGCATGCGATCCGCTTCTCGATAGAGAGCAGGTGGGCTTCCGGCTGCTTCCATCCTTTCGCGCAAGCGGCGGGCATCGACCAGCAGAATGTCGCGCGTGCCGACGAAAATGCTGGTGTGCGGCAAATCGTCCAGGCTTCCGAACAGGGGGCTAAGCCTTGTGTCTTCGAGGTCCAGCCCGCCCGCATACCGCCTGCCGCACGCTTCCAGCCCCTGGGGCGAGAGTATTTTGTCGTAGGGGTCGATCGCAGCCATACCTTCGCCAGACGCGCTCGCATCCACCCATGGCGAGAACAGCGTGAGGGAATTCGGCAGCGTCTCGCCGTCCTTGGCGAGATCCTGCGCCAGCGCCAGCGCCATGCCTCCGCCTGCGCTGTCGCCTGCAATCGCGATATTCCCAGCACCGTATTTCTGCGCCAGTTCGTCATACAAGGCCCGCATAGCGGGAAGCGTCGTCTGAACGGTCACTTCCGGCGCCAGGGGATAGATCGGAATGCTCGCCGATGCCCCGGCAAGACTGCAAAGCTTGGCAATCGCTTCCCAATGCAGCGCAGCAATATCCATGACGTAACCACCGCCATGAAAATACAGGAGATGAAGACCCGATTTTTCGTCGGTCTCGCGGGGTTCCAGCGAGACCAGCGGATAGCCTCTGCTTGTGTCCTCACCAATCACGAAGTCGCTGTGCGCACTTTTTGAGGGTCGCGGTGATTTCGCCCGGCGCATCTTGGCGATCCTCTTGTCCATCTTGTCGGGCTCGGAAAAGAAGCGCTTGATTCCGAGCAAAGGCAAAACAAACTCGAAAGCACGCGCACGCAAACTGACCATCAATCGTTCCCTCGCAATCCAGCAATGACGTTAGCGAAGGTGGAGGAAACACACCAGCACGCCAACAGCTGCCCGGCGGGAACCCAACAAGGGGGCGTCTTGTTGTTTTGGCATGAAGATCAGTCCCCACCTCCTTGTCGCCGCAGCGCTTGTGGCCGTCGGTGGCGCAGTCGGCGGTAGTGCTATCGGCGACAGCCCGATCATTGCGCGCTCCTCGCAAGATAGCTTGCCCGAAGCGCAGATTGCATTCGCGCCTCAAACACCGCGCCAAGCCTCCGAGCGACCACCGAACCAATACCCGCTTCAGACAGCCGACGGGACGATCCCGGTTGCCGAACTGGCTCTGCATGGCCGTTATCGGGACACCGCTCACGCACGCTCCATGCTCCGGGCCAAGGATCAAGAGCAGGCTACTCCTGCGAGTGTCGAGCAGTACTATTCCGATGAGGAGATCGAACGTCTGGCGTATAGCGACCTCAACGCAGGTCAATCGCGGCAGATGGCCGCTGAATACAGCCGGCTTGAACGGCCTTCCGAACAGACCCCGTCTTCTCCTCTACCTCAGGCGGATCCTGGCGTACCTTCAGCGGCATCCAGTGAAGTGTGGATCGGGAATGCCAAGTCGATCGACGTCGCGGCCGCCCTGGAAGACGGCCGGTCCTAGGCCCTTCTTCCCACCACCAAAGATGAAAAAGGCGGCCCTTCGCAGGGCCGCCTTTTCATGTTGGAATTGAAGCCTCAGCTTACTGGGGCATCAGGACCGTATCGATTACGTGGATCACGCCGTTCGAAGCGGCGACATCGGTTGAAGTCACGGTCGACGTACCTCCGGCAGCGTCGGTCAGCACCACATTGCCGTCCACCACATTGGCCGTCAGCGTACCGCCGTTCACGGTGTTGATGGTGTAGCCGCTTTCACCTGCATCGGTGATTGCCTGCGTGAGCGTAGCGGCGTCGACGTTACCTTCCACGACGTGATACGCCAGGATGCTGCCAAGCGTTTCCGTATCGTTGGTCGTCAGCTCGGTCAGCGTTGCTTCCGGAATCTTGGCGAACGCGTCGTTCGTCGGTGCGAATACCGTGAAAGGTCCTTCGCCCGACAGCGTTTCACCAAGGTTGGCGGCCGTCACGGCGCTCACGAGCGTAGAGAACGTCTCGTCACCTTGTGCGACTTCGACGAGCGTGCCCGGCGCGGCGTCATCATTGGCCATCTGGTCGGCAGCAGCATTGTCGTCATAGCCCGCATTTTCAGCCGGTTCTTCGGCGCAGGCGGCGATCGCCAGCGAGGCAGCAGATGCGAGTGCAATTGTCAGCTTTTTCATTTCGTCCCTTTTCGTATGTTTGTAGCGCAAAAGCAGCGGTTCATCCGACTGGCGCTTCGCAAAACAAACGAAGAGAAATGCTGAATTGTTCCGAATTTGTCGGGAATGTGGCAAGCTGTGCGATCGCTGCGGCGAATGGTTTCACACCGATCAGAAATAATGAATCTAAGCCGAAGCAGAGGCCTCGCGTTCGGCAGCTTTTTCAAGTTCGATTTTTTCGCGGCGAGCCGCCACAGCCCGCGCTTGCTTTGCCAGTCCGAGCCACGTCGCTTCGGATCGGAGCGCACGTTCACGCACGTTGTCGAGCGTGGCCTTTTTCGCTTCCGCGGCTGCTTCGCGCGCGCGCGCCGCGTAAAATTCGTAAGTCTGGCTCATTTATTCTGGCTCCAACGACAAATTGAAAGGATGTCGCGCGTCACAGCGGAATAGATCCATTGCGACGCGCGAGATTGTCGTCGAGCTTAGTCGGCAGCCGAGAGGTTTACGGCGCTTTCCTTGCCATTGCGGCCCTGTTCGACTTCGAAGTTGACGCGCTGGTCCTTGTCGAGCGAGTGCATGCCTGCAGCCTGCACGGCGCTGATGTGAACGAAGCTGTCAGCCGAGCCGTCGTCGGGCTGGATAAAGCCGTAGCCCTTGTCGGTGTTGAAGAATTTTACGGTGCCAGTCTTGGCCATGGTGTGTCCCTTTCAAGAACATAATTGCCCGCGCAGCAGGGTGCCGCGGGGGTCGTGCGTCAAATCGTCCGATGAAAGGAAAACGTCGTCTGGTTTACGCCGGGGCCCGTTAAAAGGGGCAGGCGGCGGTCGTCAAAATCCGAAGTCCGTCGCAAATTTCGACGTCAGCGAGGGCGCGATACCACGCCCTCACCGAAACGCCTAATTTTATTACAAAACCTTTTCGGGGCGCGGATCATGACCGTGACGCGTAGCCTTTCCGAAATGCCGCTCGAGCCGCTGGGCAAGCGTGCGCGCCGCCTTGCTTGCTGCATCATCGACCTTGGAAGCATGTTCGGTGACACCGATCGGCTTGCCGCCCCTCGGTCTCGCCTCGATCATACAGGCCTTGTCGTCCGCACCGTGCTTTGGTCCGTTCTCGTCACGCACGTGGATTTCCACCCGGGTGAGCCGATCCTCGAACCGTGCAAGCTTCTCGCGCACGCTCGTTTCGATGCGTTCTGCGACGTTTTCCGTGCCCATGACCGAACTGTCGGAATTGAACTGGACCTGCATGGGTTTGCTCCTTTGTGTTCTCTCTAACCCGTCCCAATTCTCGATATGGGGCCTTGTACAGCGCTTTCCAGCATAATCGGCCAAAGCGCGCTGATAGGCTTTCCACGAGGCAGTTCCCGACAGAGTGGAACGGGTGGAACACCGTCCCGGAAGGATAACCTGCGCAATCGCGCAAAGCGGTTCAGCTCCGATTGCAAAGGGGTTCGGGGCAATACGCTTGGCCGGCGAAAGAGGCAGATTTCGCCCTCGTAGGAAAGACTTACGCAAGGCCGCCGGGCACCGATGGACGCCTTGCCCGTTATCTGCGCACCCCCCTGCCTAGCCGGAGACGCCCATGTCCGACCGTTCGCTTGCCCAGATCGCCGAAAAGCTCAAATCCATCGATGTCGCCATGCTGGTCACCAAGACGGGCGAAGAGGGCGCGATTGCCGCGCGCCCGATGTCGAACAACAAGGACGTGAGCGAAAGCGACGGCACCACTTTTCATTTCGCCACTGACGACGGCCGCATCGACGACGACCTCAAACGTTCCGACGAATGCGGCGCCACCTACACCAGCGGCGAGTTCTACTGCGCCGTCCAAGGCACAGGCAAACTCCACCGCGATCGCGCCACGCTGGAAAAGCACTGGGTCAAGGATTTGGAGAAATGGTTCGAGAACGGCCTCGATACTGAAGGCCTCGTCCTGATCGAAGTCAGCCCGAAACGCATCGCCTGGTGGGAAGGTCGCGAACAGGGCGAACTGACGCCCTGATCCGCCAACGCCCGCCGCTTAGTCTGGCGAGCGTCAGCCCTTCTGCTTCGCCTTGTGCGCCGCGATAGCCTCGTCGATTGCGGCGATCCGCTGGCGTTCGGGAGTGTCCTTGGCCAGCCCGTGCAGGCGGCATTTCGCCCATAGCTGGCGGCGTTCGGATTCGAGGTTCTTGAGATATAGGTCGGCCATGCGCCCCTATGGCGGCAATTGGGGAACCTGACCAGCTTGGACGGGGTTTGCCTGACATGAACACCCTTCGCGCCCTGGTCCTCGCCCCTGTCCTCGCCCTTGCCGCCGCTTGTGTCGGTACGCCCGGCCCGGTCGGCAATGCCAGCGTCCCGCAACCGGCAAAGCCGGTGGAAACGCAGGCCTATCTGGGCAAGTGGTACGAATACGCCCGCTACGAAGCGCCCTTCCAGGAAGGCTGCGAAGGCGTGACGGCGGAATATTCCCTGCGCGACGACGGGAAGATCAAGGTCGTCAATTCCTGCTACAAGGACAGCCTCGACGGCGAATTCGACCAGTCGACCGGCAAGGCCAAGATCGTGGAGGGCAGCGGGGGCGCGAAACTGAAGGTCAGCTTCTTCGGCCCCTTCTATGGCGATTACTGGGTGCTCGACCGCGGCGAACAAGGCCCGGACGGTCTCTACCCTTGGTCCATCGTAGGCGAACCGAGTGGCCGCTACCTTTGGATGCTTACCCGCAAGGCGCAACCCGACGCCGCGACCCGCACACTGCTGGAGCAGCGGGTGAAGGAATTGGGCTACGACTGGAGCCTAGTGCGCAAGACCGAGCAACCAGCGAATCTGCCGTAAGGATCAGTCCAGCTTCACGAGGCGTATCTCGCCTTCGATATCGAGCGCCTCGACATCTCCATCGTGACCAAGCTCGACGGTGAAGTTCAAGCCCGAGGCGATGAAGAATTCGGTTCGCGAGGTGGCGTAGAAGGATGAACGCTCGGCGAGCTCGCCCTCGATCCATAGCTTGCCGTCTTCGACCTCGATCTCGACGATCGGGGAGGCCGCTTCTCTGTCGAAGGCATATCCGCCGGAAACCGCGTCCTGCCACTCCGCAGGCAAAGAGATCGTTTCCCGTTCCTCGAACGCGTCCTGTCTCCAGCCGTAGACGTGACCGATCGCGCTCGCTACCTCGCGGATCAGGTCGCCTCCGGTATCGGAATTGGTGAGGATCGCCACGCTCGCCCTGCCGTCGGCATAGTTGAACCATCGGGCGCTGTATCCGGGATTATGCCCGTTATGGACGAAGACGATCCCGTCGCCGGGCGCGTTCAGCCCGAAGCCGAGACCCGGATCATCCGCGCTGTCCGGGACCAGCTGGTTGGCCAGCTCTGTCGAGACCAACCCTGCGGAATTCCTTCGCGCATCGGCCACCTTGCCGCCGAGCAGCACGAGCTCGCTCGGCGTCGTCCAAAGACCGGCCGCCGCCATCTCGGGGTAGGCGTAATAGCCGTGTTCCGCCATCGGCTGCGAAGCCTTGCCCCTATGGCCCCGCGCCACATTGCTGCCGCTCTGGACGTAATCGTAATTGCTCAGCGCCAACCCGGAAGGCTCAAGGACGTGGGATGTCACGTAATCCGCAAACGGCGTTGTCGCGACATCTTCGATCAGCAGCTGGACGATCTGGTACCCGCCACCCGAATAGCGGCGGCTCTCACCCGGCACCTTGTCCACCACGATGGGCTGGGTGTTGGCCGGCGCCTCTCCCGTCAGGACCTGTTCGCTCGACGGATAGACTTTGGCGATGTCGTAGCCCCGGAAGCCGTGGACGGTCGTGCCTGCGCGATGCGACAGCAGGTGGCGCAAGGTGACGGGGCGCTGCGCGGTGAAGGCGTTTTGCTGGATTTTCCAAGAGGACAAATAGTCGTTCACAGGCGCATCGAGATCGACCCTGCCCTCGTCGACCAGCGTCAGCGCCGCGAGCGCCGCGACCGGTTTCGACAAGGATGCGGCCTGGAACAGCGTGTCGGTGTCGACTGCCTCGCTGCCCTCCGCTTGCGCAACCCCGTAAGCCTTCGCCCAGGCCAGTTCGCCGTCGATCGCCACCGCTATGCTGATGGCGGGAACGCGGTGGTGCGCCATCCTTTCCGCAAGCGTCCAGACCGGACCCGGCTCGCCCTTTGCTCCGAGGGCCGGACGCAGGCCCTGCTCTATCGTCGCGATCTTGTCGTCATGGGCGCCCCCCGCTTCGACCGAGCGGTTTTCCCCATCAGTCTCCGCCCGGGCCGATGCCGTGTGGGGAAGTGCGACGGCGAGCGCTGCACAGGCAAGCAGCGCGCTGGCCAATATCGTTTTCGGCACTTCTCAAACCCCTCGCAAGCAATCGAAACTGCCCACGGGGTAGCGTCACGCCCGCGCCATGTCTACACTTGTAATCGAAATCCGTCCCTAGCCAGCCCCCAGCGCCGCATCCGCCAGGATTGTGTCCATATACTCGCGCACTTCGACGATCTTGCCGTCCTCCAGGCGGAAGACAAAGCAATAGTCATTGTCGTAGCGCGCGCCGTCGACCGTGGCGGCGTTGCCCTTGGCGATCACGGCCACGCGGTCGCCATCGGCGAGGATCAGTTCGGCCGTGGTGAGATAGGGCCCGTCGATCCGCGCGAAGAGCGGACCGACGAGGTCGCGCTCCACCGCTTCCAGGCCCTTCAAATGTCTCGACCAGGCGGACGAGCCCATGACCCGCCATTCGATATTCTCGTCGAACAGGGCGGTGAAATGCGTCGGATCGCCCTTCGCCAGTCCGTCGTAAGCCTTGGTGATGAGCGCGCGGTTGGTTTCGGTCTGGGTCATGGCTCGAGTTTCCCCCTCCGCCCTCGCCCCGTCAAGTCGGGCGCGCTGGTGCGCGGCCGGATCACTCGCTAGGCACGCGCCATGACCAAGCCCGTCACAATCCTCGTCGATGCCGATGCCTGCCCGGTGAAGGAGGAGATCTACCGCGTCGCCGACCGTCACAAGGCGCACGTCCGCGTGGTCAGTAACAGTCCTTTTCGCGTGCCGGTGAGCGAGCGGGTGAAGCGCGTGGTGGTCTCGGACGGGTTCGACGCGGCGGACGACTGGATTGCGCAAGAAGCGGGGCCGCACAGCGTGGTCATCACCGCCGATATCCTGCTGGCCGAACGCTGCCTCAAGGCAGGCGCCGCCGTTCTGCGCCACGACGGCAAGAGCTTCGACGCCGCCAGCATCGGCAGCGCCATCGCCACCCGCGCGATCATGGAGGACCTGCGCGCCGGGATGGCCGGAATGGGTGGAGGCCCACCGCCTTTCAGCAAGGCGGACCGCTCGAACTTCCTGCAGGCGCTCGACCGGGTGCTGGTGAAGCTGGGGCGAAGTTGACATAGGCGACACCGTGTCACCCGATATTTCCCGCCGCAAACCCGCATGATCGCGCGCTTTTAAGTCTCTCGCGCGAAGTTGACACATGGCGCGAGCAAACCTCCCTCGTCCCGGGCGGCCCGGCCATCGTGACCGGTGGCGGGAAGCGAAAGGGCAAGGCTTCGCCGTGTGCTCATCCACGAAGATTGGGCAGGTTTGGGCGGAGTAGGAAAGCGGTCGCTGCTAGCTGGCGCCCCGATGCCGCATCGCCTGCCGCCAGAGCCACCACGCGAGCGCCAGCCGCACGCCGGTCTGCAGCGGGCCATAAAGGTTGGCGTAAATCCATCCTGTAACTCCGGTTACCCCCGCAGCCGGACCGAAATAATAGCCCGCAAACGCCGCAAGGCTCACCACCCCCAGGAACAGCGTGACCACGCCCACGCCCTTGCCCAGCGCGTCACTCGACAGGAATGCCGCGCCCAGCAGCACCGAGCCCATGCCGAAGCCGAACAGCAGCACGAAATACTGGCTGTCCGAGATCGCCCGGAAGCCGGTCAACAGCGTCTCGTATCCCGCGCGCTCGGCCGCATTCTCGGCGCCGAGATAGCCGGGCCGCCAAAACTGGTTGAGCGCATCGATGATATAGGCCTGCTGCGTCATCTCGGTCGTCGCCCACAGGGCAAGGTAGAACAGGCCGATCGCCACCAGCGCCGGCCGCGCCCGCCACAAGACCGCCGCCGCACCCAGCGCCGCAACGAAGGCGAATTGCGGATGGAAGAACAGCACCCATGGCTTGTAGAGATAGGACCAGTCGCCCGATAACCGCGCCTGCACCTCCAGCCCCTCGGCAGGAGCAGCGTCGGGCCCGTAGATGAGTGTGGCGGTGGTGATCGCCGAGGCGAGCGAAGCCAGCGCGGCGACCTTCAGAAGGCTGGCGAGCGGGGATGTGTTTCCGTCCATGATGACGTGTGTAATCGCTGAGAATGTGTTGGCAAGCCCTTCGACGCAGTCAGCATCGGCAGGGCCCCCGACTCCTTCGGGCCACCCGCGCGATCATCGAAGACCTGCGCGCCGGAATGGACGGAGTGGGCGGAGGCCCGCCGCCGTTCAGCAAGGCGGGAGTCGGAGCCGCAGGCGAAGACGGCCAAAGGCCACCCGCACGGTCGAACTTCCTGCAGGCACTGGACCGGGTGCTGGTGAAGCTGGGGCGCGGATGAGCCCGGCGAGGCAGCTGCGCCCGCCGGTTTCGCTATCTATTCCCTGCAATCGGCCCATAGAGGGACTGGGGCATTCCGCCCCGATTGGAAAAGACCATGGCCAAAGGCCAACAGAAGAAGAGCCGCGAAGCGCGCAAGCCCAAGAAGGAAAAGGTCAAGACCAACGCCTCCAACCCCAGCACCAAGCCCGGTGCGATTGCGGGCCTGGAGAATATGCGTAACTCCTGAGGGGCTAGCCCTCCGCGCCCGCATCGACCGGCGCCGGATTGACCCGGATCGAGCGCCTTCCCGGCCTCCCGTGGCGATAATCTGCGAAAGAGGGCACCCCGGATCGTATCGACCCGGGGCGTCTCCTGCATCTGTTCAGGAAAGCTGGCGCAGGTGGACGGCAACCGTTTCGCCATCGTCCTTTGTCCAGGTCTCATATCCGAAATACGTTTCGCATCGCGGTTCTCCAGCCTGCTGCTGAAGGTCGACCCGGCGAAACGACAGCGGTTGGCCTCCGGCATTGGGCTGTATCGTGCCTTGCTGTGCTTCGCTGTCGTAGGTCTCGACTTTTCCATAGTGAATCATCGGTTGGTCCTTTCAAAGAAACGCGGGCAGCCAGGAGCGGCCGCTCATGCGCGGGCTAAGTGGCGAAAGCTGGCGGGGGAGCGGTTCCCGTGGAAACGGGAAGAGGACCGTCGGAAACGACAGGTAGCTATCCCTAAGATGGGGAGTGCGGCTTCTCAAACAAGCAAAGAAGCGCGTTTCGAAGGAAGCGCGGTAAGCAAGGAAGCCTATCCTCAAGCAGCGGAGCGATAGGATGCCAAGGACACGCAAGGCGGGCATCGGCTATCACGAGATCGTCGCCGGCCACACCACGCCGAGCGAACTCAGGGCGCTGGTGGAGAAGCTGGTTCCGGCAGAATAGCCGACAGGTAATCCATCCGTAGCGCCAAATGCGATCAATCACGATATGCCGTCGATAGGTGTTGGCGCTCAGGCGCGGTGGCGACCAGTATCTTGAATGAGTCGTCGGCGCTCAATTGCTGTCGCCCTACGGGTCAATGCTTCAACATCTTTGGGCAAATCCAACATCATTAGCAGTTCCTCATGACTTTCGATGTCATCACCATTGAAAAGAATATAGTATAGGAAGCTAAGTATGACCTCGCGCAAGTGCTGGACTAGAGGAGAGTCATCGCCAGCACTAGAACCCCGATGGACGTATTCATTTCGAATTTCATATGCGCGCTGTAATTTCGATTTAGTCAGCCACTTCTCGTCTCCGTCCGCAAATACCATTCGGTCGATGATCACAGACATTGAGGTTTTTTGGTCGCGGATTGAGTACAAACTCTCTGCCGCTGACCAAAAGCGCATTAAGCGAAACGCGAGATCAGCGCTGACCATTCCTTCGCTGACAAATCTGAGCGCCTCTTCCAACGGCTTTCGAAGCGGGTGAATTTCAAGTTTGCTTAGCGCCCTCCTGACCCCGGGAGCATTCTCGTTAAACTTGCGAGCATCTGTGGGAAATAGCTCCCACTCGCGCTTGTCGAAACTTGGGTTACTCCAAAGGCGATCATTCCCGAGAAACTTTCTCTTCGCGAAAAAGAATTGGTACGGGCCTAGCCAAAATTTCGCCGTCGGACGCCGCTGTACCCACATCTCCAAAGATCGGTTGCGGGTATTGGCTACCGCAAAGAAGACATCAAGAGCGGCAAATATCTTCTCTGATGCCTCGTTCTCATTCCGAGCATCTGTTGTCGCTATGACATATCCAAAAAAACTAAGTTCGTTTGGATTTATTCGCCCAATGCCCGAGATGAAATATTCGCTGAGTCGCAGCCATTTGGGCAAGCGCGCAACCGTTCTGATACGGACGCCATCGAACTCAAACCGACACCCTGGATGAAATGCCATTCGCTTTAGCCGCATGTGCGACCACATCGTATGCTGGATGCGTTCACTTGAGAGAAGCTCGTTCGAGCGACGCGAGATTTCGGCCAAAAGAGGCTTTAGCTTTACCTCACCCTGCTTCCTCAATTCGATGAAAGAGCGATAAGATATTCCCGACAAGTCGCGTCGGGTAAGATCGCTCGTTGAGGTGACACTATCCGCGAGTAGGAAAAACAGATCCTGATGATCGGAGGCTGTGAAGGTAATGCCTCCGTTTTCATTTAGCTCGGTGCCCTCATTCAGCTCCCTGAGAAGCCGACTCAAGTTTCCCGACTTTTGCCATTTAGGTTTGTAGGAAACCGTCACTCGGTCGCTAAACCTCCCTCCGGCAAATACAACTTCTCGCCCTTCTCGCGGTACACCTCGCTCATCTCCTCCATGCCCTTCTCCGCTTCCTCGGCCTCTTCGGCTGAGGTCTCGCGCTTGATGTTCTCGCTCGCGAGGTAGCTGTCCGAGTTCTGCTTTGCCGCGAAGTCGCGCACTTCCTGCGTGATCTTCATCGAGCAGAATTTCGGGCCGCACATGGAGCAGAAGTGGGCGGTCTTGGCGCCTTCTGCGGGGAGGGTCTGGTCGTGATATTGCTCGGCCGTGTCGGGGTCGAGGCTGAGGTTGAACTGGTCGCGCCAGCGGAATTCGAAGCGGGCCTTGCTCAAGGCGTCGTCGCGGACCTTGGCGGCCGGGTGGCCCTTGGCAAGGTCGGCGGCGTGGGCGGCGAGCTTGTAGGTCACCACGCCCACCTTCACATCGTCGCGGTCGGGCAGGCCGAGGTGTTCCTTGGGCGTGACGTAGCAGAGCATCGCCGTGCCGTACCAGCCGATCTGCGCCGCGCCGATGCCGCTGGTGATGTGGTCGTACCCCGGCGCGATATCGGTGACGAGGGGGCCGAGGGTGTAGAAGGGAGCTTCGCCGCAGGCTTCCAGCTGCTTGTCCATGTTCTCCTTGATCTTGTGCATCGGCACGTGGCCGGGGCCTTCGATCATCACTTGCACGTCCTGTTCCCAGGCGCGCTTGGTGAGCTCGCCCAGCGTGTAGAGCTCGGCGAACTGGGCTTCGTCATTGGCGTCGGCGATACTGCCGGGGCGCAGGCCGTCGCCCAGCGAATAGGCGATGTCATAGGCCTTCATGATCTCGGTGATCTCGTCGAAGCGCTCGTAGAGGAAGCTCTCCTTGTGATGCGCGAGGCACCATTTCGCCATGATCGATCCGCCGCGCGACACGATGCCGGTGACGCGCTTGGCGGTCATCGGGACATAGGGCAGGCGCACGCCGGCATGGATGGTGAAATAGTCGACGCCCTGCTCGGCCTGTTCGATCAACGTGTCGCGGAAGATTTCCCAGTTGAGGTCCTCGGCAATGCCGCCGACTTTCTCCAGCGCCTGGTAGATCGGCACGGTGCCGATGGGGACGGGCGAGTTGCGGATGATCCATTCGCGGGTGTCGTGGATGTTGCGGCCAGTCGACAGGTCCATGACCGTGTCCGCGCCCCAGCGGATCGACCAGACCATCTTGTCGACCTCTGCCGCCACATCGGATGCCACGGCGGAGTTGCCGATATTGGCGTTGATCTTGACGAGGAAGTTGCGCCCGATCGCCATGGGCTCGGTTTCGGGGTGGTTGATGTTGTTCGGGATGATCGCGCGGCCGCGGGCAATCTCGTCACGCACGAATTCGGGCGTGACATAGTCGGGCAGCTCGGCACCCCAGGGCTGGCCATCGTTGCGCGCGGTCAGGCGGGCGGCTTCCTCGCGCAGCATTTCGCGGCCCAGGTTCTCGCGCTCGGCGACATATTCCATTTCGGGCGTGATGATGCCGCGGCGGGCGTAGTGCATCTGGCTGACGTTCATGCCGGGCTTGGCCCGCAGCACCTTCTTCGCCACATTCGGGAAGCCGGGGACGCCGCCGGAGCGATCAGGCCCGAGCTGGCCGTTGTCTTCGGGCTTCACTTCGCGGGCATCATATTCCTCGACATCGCCGCGTGCCATGATCCACTCGCGGCGCTTCTGCTCGAGGCCCTGCCGGATGTCGATGGTTGCATCGGGATCGGTATAGGGACCGCTAGTGTCGTAGACGCGCACGCTGGGCTCGCCGCCCTCGAGATCGATCTCGCGCATGGCGACCTGCACGCCGCTGCCGGACTTCGCGCCGACATGGACCTTGCGGCTACCGCGAATGGGCCCGGTGGTGACGCCGATGTCGAATTTGCTGTTGATGTCGGCCATGCGTGCTCTCTCCATAAGGCGGAGGAAGAGCGGTATTCTGGCGCCGCTCCACTCCCTCCGCCGATGCTAATCGGTTCAGGTTCGACGGGTCGGCGGACTTCAACCGCCCTCTCAGCCTCATGGCTCCCCGGGGATGGCAATTCTCTAGAACTGTGGCGAGGCCGAGTCCAGCACAGTCACGTCACCCATGCGTGCTTGCCGCCTGCCACTCGGCGATCGCGTCGACCGGGAGGCTGATCAACCCGGATTGGTGCGGTAGCGACGCCCCATCTCCGCGTGCCATCGATCCTGGTCCTCCGGTGTTTCGGCCACTGATCCGTCGGGCCAGACGTAGACATAAGGAAAGTCGTTGCCGAGCAGCTTTGCATCGCTCATCTGCTTGCGGTTGAGGCCGGTCATCTTGCGCATCTCGTTGAGGTAATGCGGCAGGTCGGCATAGGCGAAATCGGGCATCAGCTCGACGCGCTCGTTGGCCAGAGCCTCCCGTTGCATGGTGAGGCTGAGACGATGGCCCCTCAGCAATCGTTTCGGTGAACGACCGAAACGCTTCTTGCAGGCCCTTTCAAGCGTGCGGACAGTGCAGCCAAGCCGGTCAGCCATTTCGGAAACGCCGAGAGTGCCTTCCGTCTCGATGCTGGTCTCGATCATTCTGCCGACAAGACCCGATGGCTTGGCGAGTGGCAGGAGGTCCAGAAGGGCACGGTCGAGCGCACCGAACCATCCTTCGACGTTGGATGGGGCCGCTTTCAACGCGTCGTAGATTTGCAAGAGACGGGGATGGCGTACAGGATCCATGGCCACGAGACCGCTTTGGACGCTGGGATCGATGTCGAACAACAGGTCGAACGCACTGGACCGGACCCGGAGCGAGACGAGATCACCGCCATCGATCGTGTAGCGAATATGGGTCGGCTCGGTCGAAATCCCCATGATGACCGGCTCGGTCCGGACCTCGCCATTCACTTCGAGGTGCACACCGGACAGGTTGAATGCGATGAGGCCCGGCGAAAAGGTGGAGATGTTCTCCATCGGTACCGGCCAATGGCCGTATACATCGACGTAGGCGGCAAGACGCTCGTCGGGCATGCGAATGGGAATCTGCATTGGCCCGCATCATGCGCGCCGCACCACCTGAGTCAAATCTCAATGGGTTTTCAGGCCGGTGCGCGGCTACCGAAACCCGCGCCTGGCGCGCCGTCCTCTTCACGCTTGCCGTCGCTCATCCCTTCGCGTTCGTACAGCTTGTAGCGTGACAGGATAAGCAGGCCGATCGCCACGCCGATGATCGGCAAGAGGCTGGATGAAGCGATGATAGCGGCAATGGTCGTTTCACCCTGTTCGCCGTTCGGCACGTAGCCGCTGAGCTGGAGCAGCCATCCGAGCGCAAAGCCTGTCGCCGCCCCGCCGATGTTCCCGACCAG
Source organism: Qipengyuania aquimaris (assembly GCF_009827445.1). GTDB lineage: Bacteria > Pseudomonadota > Alphaproteobacteria > Sphingomonadales > Sphingomonadaceae > Qipengyuania > Qipengyuania aquimaris. The sequence goes on along the minus strand of NZ_WTYI01000001.1, from coordinate 2,551,461 downwards.
GCGATAGACCGTCATATAGATACCCTGGCGTTGGCGCCCGGAAACCCGTGCGTCATAGTCGGCGATATCGCCGAGCATCGCGTAGTTCACCGCTGCCGCCCCTCCGGCGATGCCTGCGAGCGCGGCGAGCGCGAAGTAGAGCGGGAAGCCACCCCAGGGGACCAGCGGGATACAGGCGAACACCAGCAACCACATCCACAGCCCCTTGCTCCAGATCGCGCGCATGCCCCAGCGCGGGATCATCTTGTACCACGCAAACCCGACAATCCGCTGGATGACGAGATAGGTCACGAAAATTACCGCGATCATGTCCGGGCGATCGAGGACATAGCGCAGCATGTAGGGCACGCTGAAAGCGAGGCTGGTGAAGGCGAAACTTTCGGCGAATTGCACGGCGATAAGCTGGCGATGGTATCCGACGCCCAGCACCTCCTTTATCATCTTCCAGACATTGCGTTCGACGCTGCGATGGCGCGTGGGGAGTTCTTTGAGCAGCGGAAAGGCAATGAGCGTCAGGATCGCTGGCAACAGGCTTCCGGCGATGACCCAGGGCGCGATCGTCGCAGCAGGGTCGTCGGACTGCAGCGCGCCCTGGCCGGCGAAGTTGACTGCAACGACGGCAGGGATGGTCAGGAACGGGATGAGAATCCCGAACATGGTGCGCTGCTGAGCAGTCTTGCCGGATTCGATACCCAGCGCACGGATCGGGATGCTGCGCAGCGTCAAGGCGGTCTGCAACCAGATATGCCCGACGAACACCCAGAGGATCTTCTGCATGTTGCTCAAGCCGTCTGGGAGCAGGAACAGCACCCAGAGCATCGAACACATCAGGCCCCCGACCAGGATAAACGGCCGGCGCCGGCCGTGCCTGCTTTCGCTGCGGTCGCTCCAGGTCGCGATCACTATGTCGGATATACCGTCATAGATGCGGGCAAAAGCGATCAGCGATCCCACGACCGCCGGGGCCAGCAACAGGACATCGGTGGCGTAGATGAAATAGAAATTTGTGAAGAAGGTGCCCATCGCTGTGAGCGGGATCGTGGTCAGCGCGTAGAACCACAGGGTCCTGCGATAGACCAGCTTCGGATCATCGACGATTGCACCCATCAGGCAAGCTCCTTCCCGGAGCCTTGATCGCGCCTGGCGAGCAAGCGCGCTTGAAAGAAAGCGACAATATGTAGTCGCTGTCTGGATGTGCGGGCGTAAAAACTGGATGCCCCGTGAGGATTCGAACCTCAATTGACGGAGTCAGAGTCCGTGAAGAGGTCGCAGAAAAGCGTCACTCGTTGAAGCCGTGCTGCATCCATGCTGCGACGAGATCGTAGTCGCCCAGGTCGCGATCCAGCAAACATTCGGCATGAAGCTCTCCTGCTGTCCGGATTTGACCCCCGGCGCAGCTATACTTGGATAGACGCTCCACCCTAGACCCGGTCAAGTTCCTGAACGATGTAAGCTAGTGATCGCTTCAGCCAATCTCTTATATTGATCGTGTTTTTCGGCGCATGCGCGTGCTGGGCCTCATTCCACCACATCGCCGCGCTTGCGAAGTGCATCGCAGCTATCTTCCTTGATGAAATCACATCGTGAACATCAGTATCGAGCAAACCGAGGCCATGAGGAGAAAAGTCAGGCGGCGGTCGCCCTCCTGCTTCTTCCCGCAGCAGTTCCGCTAGTTCGCTTGCCTTATCGACTTTCTCATCTGAAAGGAGACTCTCCAAAGCATCAAACTGCCAGTGAGGATGGCCCGCCAGACCTCCCTGGAACCGATACTGGCCACCCCGAAAATCATAGCCAGCCCATTCCGCTCGAAAGATCTGCGGCTTCGGATCCATATTTCTATATCCAAAATGGATACCGATCGAACTGGAACGGAAAAATAAAGCCTTGCTTCTGCGATCGGGCATACGTGACCATTCTTCTTGGTATCCAAGAAATGCCCAGAGCCCATCACGAAGATGTAGAAGTGGCGCGGTCCGAACCACTTGGCCACCCCTGTTTCGGTTAGTAATTTCCAAGCCGGCCCCAGATAAGCCAGCCACCAGTTTTGACTCAAGCTGATCCACAACCAGCGCGACTTGGACTGACGGATCGAGCGCACCACGCAAGATTTCCTCAACCGACGAGAAATGAGCAGCGATTGCCTTCTCTGGCACTTGGAATGGCTTCAGATCTGACATCGACTTACAAGCTGTCGAGAAGGTCGGCTCCATAGAAGCCATACAGTAACCGCTCGACTTGGCGGGCCCAGACGCGATCTTCTGGCGCGGGGGCTCGGCCTAGTTCAACCAAGCGTGCTATTTCCGAGGCCCTCCCCTCATTACGCCACATCCCAGCAAAATCCGGGACAGGAATTGCGCGCACAAATCGCCAGCTCAAATCATATTGCCCGCCGGCAACATGAGATGAAAAAGTAGCCAACAGCTTCTCGAAGACCGTCGAGTTGAACAGCGCAACATACGCGGCCAAAAGATCGATCTCCGACATTTCCGATGTCGCGGTAGCGTCTTCTGCCTCTAAATATTCCGCTGCTTCTTCCTCGGACGAATCCTCGTGAAAAGCATAATCTGTTTCAGGTGTGGTCGGCTTCTCGGTTCGACGTAGAAACCATCCGAATCCTTGGACAACGACGAATGCGCCCTCTGGATCGAGAGCGAACCCTCCTACGCTACCAAAGTATTTTGACACGATACGGGGGCGGCACGACGAGTTCCAACCTCTCGGCCGAGCCAAAGTCCACCAATCCGCTCGGCCCTTATGTGTGGTCCGACTAGAGAGATCTTTTTTATTCGGCTGCAAGTAACGCTCGAAATAGGACGGAGCTTTTTTCTCCAATTCTTCCTCCGACCCAAGCAACAGGCCTTCGGAGGAATACGGGAAAAATACCATTTGATCCGGCTTAAGGTGTCCTTCGACGATATTGTCGCCCATAGCCGCCGGTCGGAAAAACCGCCTATCTTGTCCGCCAAGCGAGGCAATCTCTGCCTCACTCAATACAAAGCCCTTGACCCACCCGGTGCGCGCACCTTGCAAGACCTCGAAAATGTCACCTAGCGGGCGAGTAAGGCCAAGGGCTTCCGTCCGTTCGATCGCCTCAACGACTTCGGGAGCAACAGGCCTCCAATTTGGAGCAGCATCCAAGAACGATTGTGACATGTGAAAAATCTGCCAGCGGCTCTCCGCCGTCTCGCTCACAGGAATATCGGTAGCGCCTCGGATGGCTCGTAGTGCATCTCCGGTAGCTTCTGACGATCGCCCAGAAACGACTGCAAGGACCTGCTGCTTATCAGCTTCCTGGTTTTCTTCTCGACGGCGCGCAACGACAACCGCAACATTTACTGTGGCGTGAGCGAACAGGCCATACTCTCCCAAGGAACCGATGAGCCGAAGGTCTGCCTTCTCGCGTATCTCGGAACGCCAACTTTCTGCGGCGCTCGATGCAAGCACACTTGCAGGCATGACAGCTCCAATGGCTCCACCAGGCCGAACAGCGTCGAGCGCACGTGAGACAAAGGCCATGGATAGGTCCACTCTGCCTTTCGTCATTCCTTGAAGGACTTCCCTAACCTTGTCGCGTTGCTCACGGGTCATGGCTGTCCAAGCCATAAAAGGCGGATTCATCAGCACGACGTCCGCTTTGGGAAGTGGGGCGTCAAGCGCGTCAGCGGCTTGAATATCAATCAAGATACCACCTGCTGGCGTCCAATCGCCCGCTGCGAACTTGAGAGTGAACCTGGCCATATCAACCGCGGCGATAGAGATGTCGCGGCCGACGACCTTCAATTCCCCATTAAAGCCAAGCCGTCGCGCCGTTCTGATAGCCTCATAAAGGAAAGAACCAGACCCACAGGCTGGATCGAGCACAGTTAAGCTTGCGAGGGAAGGAAGGTCGCCAATTTCTTTAAAAGATTGCTCAACTAGACTCCGCGCCAATGCAGGCGGGGTAAAATGGCTAGTGCCTCTCGTTCGCACCGTAGACGTCGCAGGCGAAATCCAATCGAATAAATCGCGGTCCCCCGACGACGTCAGGGCGAAGTGCGCTTCCTGAAATATCTCTGATCCGGCATGGCGAACTGCAAGGTCTGGGAGCATGCTGATGCCTGCCTTCGCCGTGGGAAGGCCGGATGACGAAATAATCTCCTCTATCAAGAGTTCGACCGTCGCATCTGGCAAATCAGCGATCAATTGAGGATCTGGAACTATTGCTATTTCGCAATCAGATACGCGATTGATCGCAGTGGCGAGTATGCCAAGATATGCTCGGACCGAAGCATGGTCCCCTACATCTTTTTGCACGAGAGAGCGGGTCCGGCGGAAAACATCTACCAAATGCTCCACGACCCTACGGGTCGATCGAACGCGATCTGCCACCAAATAGGCATAAAACGCGCTTCGGTCATTCTCTACGCTTCGCCGAGAAAACTCTTCTGGCTTGACCTTATCCCACCGGACGACAGCCACTTCCTTGTCGGTTACGGTCACGTGGTGTGGCACACCACTCGACCAGGCATAATTGGCTGCGCGGGGATCTCGCCAGATCCGTTCATTCGTTTCAGACAACGCGAAACTGCCCAAACCGCCATCAAGAAGTATATGATGGCGACCATCGTCGCGTTCAGCATTCGCGAACATCGTAACAGGAGCAAGTCCGAACCAAGCACCTAAATTTTCAGCCAGCCGTTGCATCACCGTTGAGCCTTTAAGCCTCCCCCGCGCATCCGCGAGCCCCTTGAAAAGCAACCCGTATCAGAGGTCGAATCGGACTACAAGCATCCGCTCAAGCTGCACCTGCTCGCCAGAATTCGGGAAGGGAGGTCACAGTCCAGAACTCGTTCCGAATAGCGCCTGCTCAATCGCATTACGATGTTCAGCCTCCCTTTGCGTTTCCTCGAAAAGGTGACCGTAGGTATCGAAGGTCACTTGGATCGAGCCATGGCCAACTAGAGTCTGAATCCGCTTCGCATTCAGTCCGGCGTCGATCCAAAGCGACGCAGCTGCGTGTCGGAACCTATGCGCCGTATATTTCGCCACGGCGCTATCTTCGCCATCGCCACCCGCTGTCACACCAGCGGAAATCAGGATAGGATTGAGGTAATTCTTGGCCATGACGCCGTGAGAAAGCACCCTTCCCTTCGGACTTGGAAAGACTAGAGCCAAGGGATGCTGGGGGCATGCCAGTTTCCACTCGCGAAGTGTGGAAACCACACTGTTAGGAAGTGGGATTACACGAAACCCAGAGGCCGACTTCGGAGGACCCAGAACTCCACGAGCGTCGGCGCGCTGTTCTACAGTGACATGGCAGGCTCCCAGATTGACTGCTGGCCATGATAGACCTCTCAGTTCTGATGCTCGCATGCCTGTGTAAATGATGAGTTCTACAAGGGCTCGTGCCATCAGGTCGTTCGCAGCGCGCGCAGCATTCAGAATGGCACGAATTTCAGCTTTGCTCGGTGGAGTGACTTGGCCCTTCTTGCGCGGAGCGTTAGGCACCTTCACGGCCAGCGCAACGTTCTGGGCTATCGCGCCCCTCCCTTGCGCGTCGGTCAAGATGGCTTTGAAGCTCCTGAACACACGGGTAGCCATGGGTCTGGAGAGATCGGCCAACCAACCATCCAGCAATGCCCGCACCTTTGGCGCGGTAAGCTGCGAGAGTTTCAGCGCGCCACATCGTGGCACAATGTGCAGACGGATGTGCTGTTCATAGGAAGCGATCGTTGTAGGCTCCCTATTGCTATTGCGAACACTCTCCAACCAGAGCTCTGCAGCCATTGCGACGGTAATCGACACACTGTCTGGAGTATGGACTCCCTTCTGCACTTCAGAGAGTGCATTCACCGCCCAAGCTTCAGCATCCTTCTTTCGGGCGAATTGCTTTGATCTACGACGCCCAGCTTGGTCCTTATAATCTACCTGCCAGGCAGACTTGCACGCACCGGCAGAGTTTTTCCAAGAACGTTTACGGATTGAGGTCATCAAGACCCTCGAGAACACTTTCAACCGACGTCAAAGCTGTCTTTTCAATCGCCGCTAAGATTTGGTCGAGATTCGCCGCGCCCATGCGTTGAAGGCCGAAAATGAGAGCTAGTAATGTCGCGCCGAGATCCACAAAGAAGATTGATCGGAGCGGATCTCCTAGATCCTGGAGCCAAGCAGCCAGATCAGACTGCTCAACGCAATCGATTACAGGCTCAGCGAGATCACCCGACGATCTCATTCCTGCAATTGCAAAGCTTGAACCCACGAGAGCCAGCGACCGCTCAGTTGGCCAATCTTCTGCTCCATATGCCGCGTCAAAATTGCCGTCCTTCCGCGCGTTCTCGACAAACTCCGCGACTGCAAGGTGAATGTCAGTAGCGTGCCGATTTACGACCGCGGCGACATGCTCTGGCGCAATTCCAACATCGAGCAGGGAAACGGCGACCGCAAGCTCGAGCAGTTGCTGCCACTCAAAGATCGCAGGCCGGCCCTTCCCAGTTTTGATCCCCTGAGGACAATCGAGCTGCCGGAGCCGATCGATACGCCCTCTAAATCGCAACAGCCGGTCCTCTGATATCCCAAACCTTGTGGCTAAGACCTGTTCGGCTTGGCGCGCGCCCAACTGCATACCGTAGACTCCAGATAAAAAGGAATATTCCTTTTCTGATTGACAGACTTTGCTTCACTTGTCTAGGGCGGACTTTGGAAAAGGAAGGTTACTTTTTGGAGAAGGCTTTGCAAAACGATCTATTGGACGGCGCGGATAGCGCTGCGGAATTCACCGGTCTCACTCGCCGGAAAATCTACCGTCTCGTCGACGAAGGACGAATACCCCACACTCGAAAGGGGCGGAGGCTCTATTTCCGTCGGTCCGAGCTGGAACGCGCATTCACCGCGAAATCGGAACATTCGCAATCTCACACCCGAAAGCTGTCGCTCAATGGTTTCAGTGCGACGGGCTACATCAAGCGGAGGAAGTGCTAGTGACCTATACCGCCGAAGTGCGCAGGTTGGGCGGCTACAAGCCCTACCGCAACGAAGACGGAAGCCCCTACAAATTGTCCAACGCCGCTTCGTTCACGCCGAGCGATGTAGAGACTGACGGTGAGGGCAACATTCTCGCTGTCCCGCTATATCGCCGGAAAGATTGCTTCGGACGACCGGAAAGAGCGGTGCGGGGCGGTCTAGAGCGTGGTCGCCCTTTTGGACCAATCAATGAATACGGTGTGCCAAAGCGAGGGAAAACGAGGTGCGATCGCTGCCCCCTTTTCGATGCGTGCATGGACGTAGCAGACGAGCGTCTTCGATCGGCCCCAGAGGCTATGGCTGCTCTCGACGCTTGGTGGGTCAAATGCAAGAAGACGACAGGCTTCGTCGGGACCAACGCATCGTATGTTGGCATTAGGGGTATTCTTTGGCGTGCATTTCTCTCTGCGATCGAAGATCACGGTGGATGGACCACGGTTAACGATGATCAGATCAGGTTGGACGATCTGAACAAAAGGGACGAGATTAACCGCAAACGGCGAGAACGGCGGGCGGCTGACAGATTACAAGCTGACCTTGACCGACACTTCGGTAGGGACCGCCTCTCGGACGCGTTTTTCCAGGCTCTTAACGATGAGTGCGAACGCCGCGCCAGACACCTCAATCGCCTCCGTCAGGCGCAAGGGGCCCCGCCATGGATAAGGAAGCTTCCCGAGAAAAGTTGTAGGCGCCTCGCCAACGTCTGGTGGGCAATCGAGCTCATGAAGCAAACGGGGGAGCAACCCTCCGGGCGAGAAATCGCATCTTTGCTGGCGAAGGAAGGGCGCGCCGGTGGGAGCAGAATTACTACCCTACACGCCCGTATTTGCGAGGACCTGCGAAGCCGCCTGCCAAAACTAGAGATAGATCTTGGCAACGGTCCGATTTGGGGGATGTGGTCATTCGAGACCCCGTGAGAACGACCCCGTAGAATGCGCGGCATCGCATAGTGGCGGACCCCAAAACACCCCGTGGAATTCGTGGCAGCGAACTTTATCTATTCTCAGTCAACCCTCGCGAACGCCGAGGTAAAGACCAAACCGAGGAAGACGGCAGCGCGCAACGAGCAACGCGAGCGGAGCGGGGGTGTCTGACGAAGGTCGTTCCCTGAGCGCAGCGATGGGAACCTCATAGTCAGCGGTCCGATAGATTGGTCCGATAGATTGGCTGTGTGTCCCGCGCTACGCGCGAGACACTAAGGGGTGGAGACCCTCGCTTTGTCAGCCTTTCGCTACGCTCAAGGCTTCCGCCACTCCGCCCCCACCCCTTTCTTACCTCCGGTGATCACATCCAGAAGTGCCGCAAACTCATTTCCCATGAACCAAAGGTATTGCCCACCCGCAATCCATCAAAGCATCGATCATTGTGCAGACCTCAGCAACAAGAGGTTTTCAAATGAACATCTATCAAATCCAAGATCTCGAACTCGAACCCATCCTGATCATGACGGACAATCGGAAAGATGCCGTCGCGGAGTTCCACTTCGCAATCCTTCGTGCTTTCGGTTATCTTCCTACGATGAACTTCGCATTGTTCCAGACCGATCCTGATCTTCTACCTGAAACGAAAAGTCTGGAAGCTCTGATGGCAAAAGATCAGACGGGATTCGCCAATCTGTCGAGCAGTGGGTGGAAGCGAAGTCCTTTCGATGAAGAATGGCCGGATGAATGATGCATGGAGGAGAAAGTCCTAGCTTTTTCCTCTTCTGCTTACCCCTATGCTGCCTATCCGCCTGACCCCAAAACGGTCAGACACTTGCATCGAGTCAAGTTGCCGTAAACCTCAATCGCGCGAAGCATTGCATCGCGCCCAGTCGCTCGTTGCCGGCATTCCTGCTGCGCTTGCAGCCCACGAGGGCTTGGCGAAAATGCATGATCGTCAACTAACCTTAGGAGCTTTACACGAACTGGAATACCGCTTCGTGTAAAGCTTTTTATCGAAGTATCGCTCTGTATTGGTTGCCTATTGCTCTGGGCCGCGGCACAAACCTTACGTGATGTGGCCAGAAGCAGTAGCGCGAAAGAAGATCGACGAGCTGCTCGAAGCGGCTGGTTGGGTTTTGCAGGATCGGGACCAGTTCGACCGCAACGCCTCGCTCGGCGTGGCAGTGCGGGAATTTCAGCTTCCCGCTGGCCCCTGTGACTATCTACTTTTCATCGACGGCAAAGCGGCTGGTGTCATCGAGGCCAAGAAGACCGGCGTCACCTTGAGCGGCGTTGCCGAGCAGTCCGAGAAATACATGGCTAGGCTGCCGGACCATCTCGCGCGGTGGGACGATATTCTCGTTTATGATTACGAGAGCACCGGCGACGAAACCTTCTTCAGGAACATGCGCGACCCAAAGCCCCGGTCGCGACGTCTCTTCGCGTTCCACCAGCCGGCAACCTTGCGCGAATGGCTGCTCCAGCCGGATACTCTACGGGGCCGGCTGCGCAACATGCCCCCACTCATCAAGACAGGGCTGCGCGACTGCCAGATCGAGGCGATCGAGGGGCTGGAGAAGTCGCTCGCCGAAGACAAACCGCGTGCGCTGATCCAGCTCGCTACCGGCGCGGGGAAGACCTTCACGGCGTGTTCCTTCTCCTACCGGCTGATCAAGGAAGCGGGGGCCAAACGCATCCTGTTCCTGGTCGATCGCAACAACCTCGGCGATCAGACGCTGAAGGAGTTTCAGAACTTCCACCCGCCAGGTGCAGCGAACCGCTTCACAGACACCTACATCGTGCAGCACCTGCATTCCCACCGGCTCGACCCTGATGCCAAGGTCGTCATCACAACGATCCAGCGGCTCTATTCAATGCTGCGCGGCAGGGAACTAGATGCGGAGGACGAGGAAGAGTCCGCCTTCGAGAAGTGGGAAAGGGCTGACGCCGAGCATCCGCCGGTCGAATACAATCCCGACATTCCCATCGAGACCTTCGACTTCATCGTAACCGACGAATGCCACCGTTCGATCTACGGCCTGTGGCGGCAGGTGCTGGAGTATTTCGACGCCAGCATCATCGGCCTCACCGCCACACCATCCAAACACACGCTGGGCTTCTTCAATCAGAACCTCGTGGCCGAATACCCTTACGAGCGTTCCGTCGCGGACGGGGTGAATGTCGGTTATGAGGTCTACCGCATTCGCACCAAGGTGACCGAGCAAGGGGCGACGCTAGAGGGTCAGCCAGGCTTTCCTGTCCCGGTGCGTGACAAACGCACGCGCAAGGTGCGCTATGAGGAGCTGGATGCCGATCTCGAATATGAGGGCAAGGATCTCGACCGTTCGGTGGTCAACCCGAACCAGATCCGAACCGTGCTCCAGACCTACAAGGAGCGGGTCTTCACTGAACTGTTCCCCGGTCGCACCGGCGAATGGCTACCCAAGACGCTGATCTTCGCCAAGGATGACGCCCACGCCGAGGAAATCGTCCACCAGGTGCGCGAGGTGTTTGGTGAGGGCAACGACTTCGCGAAGAAGATCACCTACCGCAACACCGGCGAAAGCCCGAAGGAGCTGATCAAGGCGTTCCGCGTCGATCCCTTCCCGCGCATCGCCGTCACCGTGGACATGATCGCTACCGGCACAGACATCAAGCCGGTCGAAGTGCTGATCTTCATGCGCGATGTGAAATCGGAAGGTTATTACGAGCAGATGAAGGGCCGCGGGGTGCGCACCATCCCTGATGCCGACCTCAAGGCTGTCACCCCTGACGCAAAGACCAAGACCCGTTTCGTCCTGATCGACGCGGTCGGCGTGTCCGAGACGAAGAAAAACGCCAGCCAGCCCTTGGAGCGCAAGAAGGGCGTGAGCTTCGAGGCGCTGATGGAGCAGATCGCCATGGGGCGGCGCGATGAGGATGCCATGTCCTCACTCGCCGCACGACTGGCCGCGCTCGATCGCAAGCTCGGTGATGAAGACCGCCAGCGCATCGCCGAGGCAACTGGCGGCAGCACGCCGCGCGATCTGGCAAACGCGTTGCTCGACGCCATCGATCCTGACAAGCAGCAGGAGACCATCACCGCCGCACATGGCCCCATGGCATCGAAGGAGCAGGAAGACGCGGTGATCGAACAGCTCGCCAACACCGCCTGCCAGCCTTTCGACAAGCCCGCCGTTCGCAACCTGCTGAAAGACATCAAAGCAAAGACCGACATCGTCATCGACGAGATCACCACCGACGAGGTGATCAGCGCAGATTTCGACCTGAAACGGTCTGAAGAGACCATCACCAGCTTCAAGCAGTTCATCGAAGACAACCGCGACGAGCTGACCGCGCTGCAAATTCTATACAACCAGCCGCTCGGCAAACAGAAACTGACCTATGCGGCGATCCGAGAGCTTGTGACAGCGATGAGCGACAAGCCGCCCTACCTCACTACCGCCAATGTGTGGCAGGCATACAAGCGCCTGGATGCAGCGAGCGTGCGCGGGGCGCCGGTGGATGAACAGCTGACCGAGGTGGTCAGCCTGGTGCGCTTTGCACTAGGGCAGGTGGATACGCTGGATCCATTCTCCAACGTTGTCGAGCAACGCTTCAACCTGTGGCTCGGCCGCGAGAAGAAGGCGGGGCGTCATTACACACCTGAACAAGAGGAATGGCTGCGCATGATCGCCAGTTTCGTGGCCGCCAATGCGGAAATTGCGCCGACCGATTTCATGGAAGCGCCCAGCCTGTCCGATAAGGGCGGCATACTGAAAGCGCGTCAGCTGTTCGACCCACGCTTCATCGAGACGATGGATGAGCTTCAGACGGCATTGGTGGCGTAATGGACGACCATGAGCTTCCGGCTGGTTGGGCCGCTGCAACTGTTGATGATCTAGGCGAATACATAAATGGCTGCGCCTTCAAACCGACTGATTGGCACGACACCGGCACCCCCATCGTGCGGATTCAAAACCTCACTGATCCTGATAAGCGGTTGAATGTGACGCAGCGCGAGGTCGATCCAAAATATCACATCGGAAAGCGCGACATTCTGGTTAGCTGGTCAGCGACACTCGACGTGTTTCGATGGGGTGGCCCGCTTGCTTACGTGAACCAGCACATCTTCAAGGTCCTCCCAACGGAACACCTCGACGATCGGTTCGTGGAATTTGCGCTGAAAAAAGCGATCTCCGAACTGATCAACTCGGAGCATCTGCACGGCTCCACTATGAAGCACATCAATCGGAAGCCGTTTCTTGCTCACCCAATAAATGTCCCCCCCTTCCCCGAACAGCAGCGCATCGTCGAGAAGATCGAGACTCTATTCGCCGAGCTCGACAAGGGCGAGGAGGCGCTGCGCGAGGTGCAGAAGCTGCTCGCGCGCTACCGCCAGTCGGTCCTGAAAGCCGCCGTCACCGGAACCCTCACCGCCTACTGGCGCGCCGCCAACGGCCCGCCACAGGAAAACGGCGCAGACCTGCTCGCCCGCATCCTGAAAATCCGCCGCGAAACCTGGCAAGGCCGAGGCAAATACAAGGAGCCGGCGGAGCCGGACACCGCTGGACTGCCGGAATTGCCGGAAGGGTGGGTGTGGGCAACCATGCCAATGCTAGGTGAGTTTGGACGCGGTAAATCCAAACACCGCCCTCGGGGTGACCCCAAGCTATATAAAGGTGGCAAATATCCCTTTCTCCAAACAGGGCGAGTTCGAAACAGCTCTGGACGCATCTCGGAATACGACAAGCTCTACAGCGATTTCGGACTTGCACAGTCGAAGCTCTGGCCAGCTGGAACTGTCTGCATCACCATCGCAGCGAACATCGCCGAGTCTGGCATCCTCGAAATAGACGCGTGCTTCCCGGACAGCGTCGTGGGGCTCGTGCCGCATGAAGATATTGAGGGGTCCTACATCGAACTGTTCATCCGCACGGCCAAAGCAGACCTCGATCGCTTTGCGCCAGCGACTGCGCAGAAGAACATCAATTTGGACACGCTTAATAACGTCGCTGTCCCACTACCCCCTGCGGAAGAGCAGAAGGAGATAGCTGACAAGGTGACAACGCTGGTTGGCGCAAGCATGGTCATCGAGCGAGGGCTGGAGCGAGAACTGGAGCGGTCCGCAGCCCTTCGTCAGTCGATCCTGAAGGACGCATTCTCTGGCAAGCTCGTCCCGCAAGATCCTTCCGACCAACCCGCCGAAAAACTGCTCGAACGCATCCGCACGGCTCGTGCTGAAAAGCCCAAAGCCAAACGCAAGAAGGCGGCGGCATGACCAACTTTCAGCGCGAAGGTTCAGTCAGCAATGCGCACGTCGGGCGCGATTTCGAGTTGCTCGTCCAGAGGCTGTTTGCCGATCAAGGGGTGGAACTGGAGGCCAACCACCGGGTCCATTGCGGGCTGGAAATCACCAGGAAACTACATAGCTTCGATCTCGGCTCTGACGATCCGAAGGTTATTGTCGAGTGCAAGAGCCACACCTGGACGGTGGGAGGGAACATCCCAAGCGCCAAGTTAACGACCTGGGTGGAGGCAATGTTCTACTTCCACACGGCGCCTTCCGATTATCGCAAGCTTTTCGTTGTCGAGCGGAGCTTGCGGAAGGGATATGAAGAGTCGTTGCTGGGCTACTTCGCCAGAACGAAGGCGCACCTGATCCCGAGCGATGTCGAGCTTTGGGAACTGGACCCGGTGACTTCTACCCTGGCAGTTCACAAAGGAGCAGATTGTCGATGAGCGATCTGAAGCTATTCCAAACCCAAGCGGGGACCATGAGCGAGCTGGAAAGCTCATCAGCGCCGCTGGAGAAGGGCCTCCAGACGCAGTTTGAGACGAACCTCGAAACACTGCTCGGCGTGCGCTTCCTCGCCAGCGAATACGTCACCACCCATGGCGGACGCATGGACACGCTGGGTATCGACGAGAACGGCTACCCGGTAATCATCGAATACAAGCGGGACCGGTCCGAAAACGTCATCAACCAGGGACTGTTCTATCTCGACTGGCTGATGGACCACCGCGGCGACTTCGAGCTGCTTGTGCTCAATCGCTACGGTAAGGCAGCGGCCGAGCAGATCGAGTGGAGCGCTCCGCGCCTGATCTGCATTGCGGCAGACTTCACGAGGTATGACGAACATGCCGTCAAACAGATGGGCCGGAACATCGAATTGGTGCGCTACCGAAAGTTCGGCGATGACCTCTTGCTGCTCGAACTGCTGACAGCCGTTTCAGCCTCGGTATCGACCAAGGCGGCTTCGCCAACCAAGCTGGCGGGTGGCGGCAGCTCGAGCTACAAGACCGTCTCCGAATATATGGATGACATCTCGCCGCAGCTTGCTGAGCTCTTCTCGGACGTCGAGACCTTCCTGCTTGGCCGCGGAGACGACGTGACGAAGAAGGTCACGCGCTTCTACCTCGCCTACCGCCGGATCAAGAACTTCGCTTGCTTGGAGGTGCGCCCTACCCTTAACCAGTTAAAAATGTTTCTGAAGATCGATCCCGATACGGTCGATCTGGAAGAAGGCTTCTCGCGCGATGTGCGCAAGATCGGCCACTTCGGGACCGGCGATCTCGAACTCACGATCGGTTCACATGAGGATTTGGAGCGGGCGAAGCCTCTGGTCCTCCGCTCCTACGAGGAAAGCTGATGAGCAACGACCAACTCGTCTCTAAGGTTTGGAACTATGCACATGTCCTGCGCGATCAGGGCATCTCCTACGGCGACTATGTCGAGCAGATCACGTTCCTCCTGTTTCTCAAAATGGATCACGAGCGAGACGAACTGCTGAACGAAGTGTCGTCGATTCCGTCCGAATGGCGTTGGCCCGCGCTAGCCGGGAAAGACGGCGACGCGCTTGAGCTACATTATCGCCACACGCTTGAAGCTCTCGCCACGGCCGACGGCCTGATCGGCACTATCTTCCGCAAGGCGCAAAACAAGCTGTCCGACCCGGCCAAGCTGAAACGGGTCGTCAGCCTAATCGACAAGGAGGGGCCCTGGATCGGCCATAGCGTCGATGTGAAAGGCGAGATCTACGAGGGGCTGCTCGAACGCAACGCCTCTGAGGTGAAGTCCGGTGCGGGGCAATACTTCACCCCGAGGCCGGTGATCGAGGCGATCGTAAAATGTGTCGATCCCAAGATCGGCGAGACGGTCTGCGACCCCGCCTGCGGCACCGGGGGTTTCCTTCTCGCCGCCTACGACCACATGAAGGGGCAGAGCCAGGATCGCGAGAAGCTGCGCGATCTGCGACATAAGTCGTTCAAGGGCTACGACATCGTCGATGAGGTTGTGAGGCTCTGCGCCATGAATCTCTACCTGCACGGCGTGGGCAATGGCGGCAGCCCGGTCGAACAGGCAGATACACTGGCAAGCGATCCCGGCGAGCGCTTTGACGTAGTGATCGCCAATCCGCCCTTCGGTAAGAAGTCGAGCTACAAGGTCGTCGGTGAGGATGGCACCGTCACTAGTGAACGCGAAAACTACGAGCGTGAGGATTTCAAGTTCACCACCTCGAACAAGCAGCTGAACTTCTTGCAACACATCATGACGATCATGGAAGCGAATGGCCGCGCAGGGGTGGTGCTGCCTGATAACGTTCTGTTTGAGGCCAATCGCGTAGGAGAAGGGATCAGGAAACGTCTGCTGGAAGGCTTCAACTTTCACACGCTTTTGCGCCTCCCTACCGGCATTTGGTATAGCCCCGGCGTGAAGGCCAATGTCCTCTTCTTCGACAAGCGCCCTGCGTCAAAGGAGGCGCAAACGAAGGAGCTGTGGGTCTATGACTACCGCACCAATGTCCACAAAACGCTCAAGGCTAAGCGCCTGACCAGTTCCGACCTCGATGATTTTGTTCAATGCTATCAGGCTCGTGAAGAGACTGAACGCTTCCGGCGCTTCACCTATGACGAGCTGATCGAACGCGACAAGCTGAACCTCGATATCTTTTGGCTGAAGGACGACAGCCTAGAGGACATCGACAGCCTGCCCGAACCCGATGTGCTGGCACGGGAGATCGTGGAAAATTTGGAAGCTGCTCTGGAGCACTTCAGAGGCATGACCGAAGAACTGGAGACTGCCGCTAAGGAAGAGATAGCGCTGAATGAATAAATTGCTGGCTACTTCACTGTTTTTGACCGCGAGCTTGATGCCCGCAACACCGGCGATCTCGCAAACAGAACCGCAGGAGATGGATGCAGAGGTTGCCTCTGCAGTTGAGTCTGCAATTGCACGACTGGCCGCGCCTGATCTGAAAGAAGCCCGTCTTGACCTTTGCAGGAGCGCCACAAAACATACAGAAGATTGGCCTCAGCGAGTTCGGGCTCAGCTCAAGGGGAGGCCGCAGCTCGGCAGCTTTTCCCACGTCATGGAGGTCTGCTTAGCTTATCTGAACGGTCGACGAGACGCCTTGTTGGAAGTGTCTAATTAATCCTGCGCAAAACTCCAAAGAAACCCCGACATGATTCGTCATGTCGCATGTGTGTCGCACGGACTCGCCGAAAGTTTATGAGAACCCGCGGAATCCGGCGGGAATCAGCGGAAATCGGCGGTAAACCTTATCGGCGCCCCGGACAAACCATAACTTATTGAAATATATCAGAATAATTGGATGCCCCGTGAGGATTCGAACCTCAATTGACGGAGTCAGAGTCCGTAGTCTTACCATTAGACGACGGGGCATCATCATCACCGGCCATGCGCGAGAATCGCAAGCGATGCCGGGAGAGGAGGCGCACTTAGTTTCGCTCATTCCCAAGGTCAACCCTTGTGCTTGCCCCCAAGGCCTCTCGTCGCTAGCATCACGGCCAAGTCCCCGTGCGCGATGGTTCGTGCGGGAGGATAGAAAGAAGATACCCCATGGCGGATCAATCTCCGCCGGACAGTAAAAGGGGGCATGGGAGTAAAAGGGGCGGCACGTCCGGCAAGGTAGCCGATTTTCGCTACAAGCGCCCTTCCCGGCCCGATGGCAAGAAAGGCCGCAAGCCGGCCTCCCGCGCGGCGCAACCGCGTGCCGGGGAAAAGCCGCGAAATCCCTTCGACAAACCCCAACAGCAGCCGCAAGCCCGTCCGCACCAGCGCCGGCAGGCCTATGCCGCGCTCGATCTCGGCACCAATAACTGCCGCCTGCTGATCGCGCGGCCTTCGGGCGAGAATTTCACCGTTATCGACGCCTTCAGCCGCGTGGTGCGGCTGGGCGAAGGTCTTGCGGCCAGCGGCAAGTTGTCCGATGCCTCGATGGAGCGCACGCTTGCCGCACTGCACGTCTGCGCGGAAAAGCTGCGCCGCCGCCATGTCCACCTCGCCCGCTCGGTCGCCACCGAAGCCTGCCGCCGTGCCTCGAATGGCGAAGCCTTCATCGAGCGCGTGCGCGAAGAAACCGGCATCGTGCTCGACATCATCTCGGCGCAGGAAGAAGCGCGCCTCGCGGTCCTTGGATGCCATATCCTGCTGGAAGACGGGCCGGGGCCTGCGGTGATTTTCGATATTGGCGGCGGGTCGACCGAACTGGTCCTCGTCGAACCGAGCGGCGCGGTCCCGCGCATCCTCGACTGGATGAGTGTGCCGTGGGGCGTCGTCTCCCTTACCGATACGGTCACAGGGTCGGACGAAAGCCTCGAAACACGGCTCGACCGCTATAACCGGATGCGCCAGACTGTCCGCGACAGCTTCGCCGACTTCGCCAAGCGTATCGAAAGCCATATCGGGGGCGAGCACCCCATTCGCCTGCTCGGCACGAGCGGCACCGTAACAACCCTTGCAAGCCTGCATCTCGAACTGCCGCAGTACGACCGACGGGCAGTCGACGGGCTGATCCTGGAATCGCTGGCGATGCGCAATATCTCGACCCGCCTTTCGCGGATGAGCGGGCAGGAGCGCCAGCAACTGCCGTGCATCGGTGACGACCGTGCCAATCTGGTCGTGGCTGGATGCGCGATCCTGGAATCGATCCTCGATATCTGGCCGTCCGAAACGCTGGGCGTGGCCGATCGCGGCATTCGCGAGGGCATCCTGCGCAGCCTGATGGCCGCAGATGCCGACGGGGAGCGCAGCCGCGTCGCCCTGCAACGCATGAGGGAGCAGGACGTATGAGCCGTTCGGGCAAGGATCGCGATACGCGGGTGCGCACCGCCAAGAAGCGCAGCGAGTCCTCGACACGCTGGCTCCAGCGCCAGCTCAACGACCCTTACGTCAAACAGGCGAAGGCCGACGGCTATCGCAGCCGCGCCGCCTACAAGCTGATCGAGATGGACGAGAAATTCGGCATCCTGAAAGGAGCGAAGCGGATCGTCGATCTTGGCATCGCTCCGGGCGGATGGAGCCAGGTCGCACGCAAGGTCGTCCCCAAGGCCGATATCGTCGGCATCGATTTGCTCGAAGTGGAGCCGATCGAAGGCGTCACCATCTTCCAGATGGATTTCATGGACGACGATGCGCCGCGCGTGCTGGAAGAGGCGCTGGGCGGCAAGGCCGACCTCGTCATGAGCGACATGGCCGCCAACACTGTGGGCCACAAGCAGACCGACCACCTGCGCACTATGGGCCTTGTCGAGGCAGGCGCATGGTTTGCCGTCGAGAATCTGGAAAAGGGCGGCACTTTCCTCGCCAAGGTGCTTGCGGGCGGCACCGACAAGGACCTGCTCGACCTGCTCAAGAAGCACTTCAAGACTGTGAAACACGCCAAGCCGCCTGCAAGCCGCAAAGGCTCGAGCGAGTGGTACGTGATCGCGCAGGGCTTCAAGGGCGACTGACGCGGCGCCTGCGCCAGATACGAAAAACCCCGCCGGAGCGGGGCTTTCCTTAAAATCGCAATAGCGAAGGTTCAGTCGACCTTGGTCGCGCCTTCGTTGTCGCCTGCCGCATTGGCAGCGGGGACCGGCTGGTCCGCGCTCATCGCGCCTGCTGCTTCGGCTGCACCTGCTTCCGCACCTTCGACGGGTCCGGGACCTGCGCCGGGGGCATCTTCACCCTCGGCAGCGGCTTCTTCGACCGGAGCCGGTTCCGGCTTGGCCGGTGCGCCGCCATAGGTGGCCATGAATTCCATGACGTTGGCCCGGTCTTCCGGCTTGGAAAGACCGGCGAAGCTCATCTTGGTGCCGGCAGCAAAACCGCGCGGGCTCTTGAGCCATGCGTCCATGTTTTCCCACGACCATTGACCGCCCTTGTCGGCAAGGGCCGAGCTGTAGGCGAAGCCAGCAGCGTGCGAGCCGATTGCAGCGCCCATCACGCCGTAGAGGTTCGGGCCGATACCGTTCGCGCCGCCCTGGTCGATCGTGTGGCAAGCCGTGCACTTGGCGAAAACCTTTTCGCCGGCTGCTGCATCCGCGCTGGCCAGAAGCGTGCCGAGATCCGGCCCTGCTTCTTCGGGGCCAACTTCTTCGCCCTTGACGAAGTAGCCGAAGTCTTCGCCTTCGGGATAGCTGTTGTCGTCGGCGTGGAAGTACATTCCCGATGCGATCGACGCCCCGAGAGCGACGATACCGGCGAAGAGCACCCAACCGGAAGCGGTATTGAAACGATCGTCCATTGCTTGAAAGCCTGCAAGAATCCGAAAGGTCTGTGGTTGGGCGCCGCTCTAGTGCCCTCTCCGCGCTCGCGCAAGTGCAGGCTGCGCAATAGCGCTTGCGATAGGCACAGTCGCAGCTTAGCAGCACGGCCCCATGCGTAATTTCGCCAAGCCCGCACTCGCCATGGTCGATTCCATGCGCCAAGCCGCAGCAGCCCATCCGGAGCGCGCGATCGCGTTCGGCGGAGCGCCCGGTTCGAATTCGCACCAGGCTGCGATGCAGTTCGCGCCCGAAGCGCTGCCCCTGCCCTTTCTGGGTTTCCAGGATGCGCTCGATGCAGTGAAGACCGGTGCGGCAGGCTGCGCGATGATCCCGATCGAAAACAGCCAGCACGGACGGGTTGCCGACATCCACTTCCTGTTGCCGGAAAGCGGCCTGTCCATCGTGGCAGAGCATTTCATGCCGATCACCCATGCGCTGATGGCGACCGGCGAAGGTCCTTTCGAGGCGGCCTACAGCCACCCCCAGGCGCTGGGCCAGTCGCGCATCTACCTGCGCGAGCGCGGCATCGTGCCGATGAGCCACGCCGATACCGCGGGCGCGGCAGCTTACGTGGCAGAGGAACAGGATCCGACCATTGCGGCCCTCGCCCCGCCGATGGCAGCGGAATTGTATGGCCTCAAGATCGTGGAAAGCGCGGTCGAGGACGCGCAGGACAACACCACGCGCTTCGTGGTTCTCGCCAAGGATGCGCGCTCGGCAGACGAGCTGGCCGATGAAGAGGCCATGACCACTTTCATCTTCGAGGTGAAGAACGTGCCCGCCGCGCTCTACAAGGCGCTGGGCTGCTTCGCGACGAACGGCGTCAACATGACCAAGCTGGAAAGCTACCAGAAGGGTGCGAGCTTTGCCGCCACGATGTTCTATTGCGATATCGAGGGCGCACCCGGAAATCCCCGCGTCGATACGGCGCTGGAGGAACTGTCTTTCCAGTGCAATTCGGTACGCCTGCTCGGCAGCTACCAGCGCGCGCGCAAGCGCGGTTGAGCCGGGGAAAGGGCGAGCCGCTCGCAGGCAGCCCGCCCTCCCGGGGGGATTACTGCATCAGTCGCGCCAGACCAGCCGCTTGGCGAGGACATCGCCAAGGATCGTGCGATATTCGGCGCGGTTGCCGGATTCCGAATTCAGCTGGGTAATCGTGCGCTGCATCATCGCGCGTACTTTCCGGCCGCGTTCTTCGTATTCCGCATTGGTCGCGAACTGGTCGAAACGGGTGATCAGCCACAGGTCCGGCTCGCCCTTGCGGGCATGGGTGTTGCTCCAGATCTCGTAGCTTTCGATCCAGCCCTGTTCGACCGAGTAATCCATGTTCTTGCGCCATGCATCGGCAAGGTGGGTGGCGTACTTGTATCCGGCACCGTCATGGATATCGATCCCGGTGATCTCGATCCATTCTGCGCCGGTCAACGGATACTCGTCCTGCGCATGCGCCGCCTGCGGGACGGCAAAGGCCAGCGTGGATGCCAATACTGCGGTCTTGATAAGGTGCTTCATACCTGACTCCTTCTCAGTCGAGTGCTGCGACCCGTGAGTGGCGTCAGGACCATGCGGCCCTACAGTTTCTGGATGTCCCCCAACGCTGGGGGCAAGGTGCGCCTCAACCCGAGCCGAGTCAAAAGCGGAGACTAATTGCCTGATTCAAAATCCTGTTTGCGCTGGCCTTACATTGCCCTGCGTCGCTGCGACTCGGCGCTAGTCGTCGCCGTAGATCGCCACCTCGTTGAGCCCGTCGCTCGTCGCCCGGCCGCGGTACATGCCTGCAGTGTTGAAACTGAAAAGCGCGTGGCCCTCGGGTGTGACCAAGATGATCCCGCCATCGCCGCCGAGCTCTTTGACGTCGTCCATGACATCGTCGGCGACATCCTGCGCAAATCGGACTGGCATCTCAACTCCGGAAACAAATACGACCGCGTCCGGTCCCGCCGCCCGCGCAGCGTCCCACTCCGCGGCGCTGCGTGCCGCTTGGCGATCGGCCCTAAGCAAAGCACAGATTTCATGCGCCACACCGACGCGGATGAAGTATTCGCCCCAGCCGGTCGCCGAGACGGCGCAAGACCGGTTGTCGGCATAGGTGCCCGCGCCGATGATCGGTGCATCTCCCACGCGGCCCCAGCGCTTGCCGGTCATCCCGCCGGTGGAGGTACCCGCAGCCATATTGCCATTGCGGTCGAGCGCCACTGCACCGACCGTCCCGAACTTGAGGTCCACATCGAGCGAGGACAGCTGCCGCGCTTTCATCCGTTCCAGCGCCTCGCGCCGCCGTTCGGTGTCGAAATAGCTCGGCGGGACGATCTCGATGCCCTGCTCCACAGCAAAGTCCTCCGCGCCCTTGCCGGCCAGCATGACATGCGGGCTATCGGTCATGACCTTGCGCGCCAGCAGGATCGGATTGCGGATGTTGGTGACACCCGCCACCGCGCCCGCATCGCGGGTCGCGCCGTCCATGACCGAGGCGTCGAGTTCGTGGCTGCCTTCCCAGGTATAAACCGCGCCGCGGCCCGCATTGAAACGCGGCTCGTCTTCCAGCAGCAGTATCGCGGCCTCGACCGCGTCCATCGCCGTACCGCCTTCGTCCAGCACTTTCGATCCCGCATCGAGCGCTGCCTGCAAGGCGGCGCGGTGGGCCGCGTCTTCTTCGGGTGTCATATCCTCGCGCGAAATAGTGCCTGCGCCGCCATGGATGGCGAAGGACCAGCGCGTCTCGGCAGGTTCACTATCCTGGGCCGTCGCAGGAATCTGTCCGGTGAGCGCGAGAGCCGAGAAAACGAGGGCGAAGCGGGTGAAAAATCCTCTCATGCGAGAGTGATAGCAGGCAAAGTTATCCACTCCACCCCCCACGCGCTTTTTGTATGAATGCGTCATCGTGGTAGAGCGCGACGTTACGGAAACCATAAGGGGAGAGGTTTCGTGATTTTCGACAGATACAAATTCGACCAACAGGTCGCGATGGAGCTGGGTGAGAAGCTGCTTTACGCAGTCATCGCCCTGGTCATCACATGGCTTGCCGCGCGAGCGGCGAAATGGGCTTTCGCCAAGCTCGTCGACAATGTCGCATTCTTCAATCGCGGGACCGGCAACGGTGCCAGCCTCGGCGAATCTCTCGGCAAAATCGTGGGACTGCTTATCTGGCTGTTCGGCTTGCTCATCATCCTGAACATCCTGGAACTCGGCGGTGTCGCGGGACCAATCGACAGCTTGCTTGAGAACGTGGTCGACTTCGTGCCCAACCTGCTGTGGGCCGGCCTCATCTTCTTCATCGGCATGATGGTGGCGCGGATCGTACGCGATCTGGTTGTCACCACACTTCAGACGGTGGATTTC
Source organism: Qipengyuania aquimaris (assembly GCF_009827445.1). GTDB lineage: Bacteria > Pseudomonadota > Alphaproteobacteria > Sphingomonadales > Sphingomonadaceae > Qipengyuania > Qipengyuania aquimaris. The sequence continues at coordinate 2,528,668 of NZ_WTYI01000001.1, read as the reverse complement.
GACAAATGGGCCAATCGCGGCGGTGTGGACAATGTCACCGGCAATACCGCCATCAGCAAGACCATCGGCACGATCGTCTATGTCCTGATCGCAATCCCGGTCGCCATCGCGGCGCTGGAGCAGCTGGAAATCCAGTCGATCAGCGATCCGGCATCGGACATGCTGCGAATGATCTTCGCTGCCATCCCGAACATTATCGCCGCGGCGATCCTGCTCGGCATCGGCTATCTCATCAGCAAGTTCGTGGTCCAGATCGTGAAGGAGGTCCTGCCTGGTCTCGGCGTCGACAGGGCGCTTTCGGAAAGCGGGCTCGTTGCCGAAGGCACGACGGCCAGCGGTGTGATAGCGCGCATAGCGCAGGTGGCGATCATATTGTTCTTCGCTATTGCCGCCACCCGCATCCTGGGCTTTCCGGAACTGACCGGTATTCTCGACCAGCTGCTAGAGCTGGGCGGACGCGTGATCTTCGGAGCGGTGGTTATCGCCTTCGGCTTCCTGATCGCCAACATGCTCGCACGGCTTATCGCGGGCGATGCAGGCAATTCGACGGCAGCCACCATCGTGCGCTGGGCGACGATCATCCTGTTCGTCTTCATGGGCCTGCAGTTCACCGGCATCGGTGGCATGATCCCGGCCAATGCGCTGACGATCCTGATCGCAGGCATCGCGGTTGCAGGCGCGCTTGCCTTCGGCCTCGGCGGCCGGGACTGGGCTGCGCGCAAGCTCGACCAGATGGACGATGACCTGGCCGGCGGCAGCGCTTCTGCGCCCAAGCCCAAGCGCCGGAAAGCGGCTGCTCCCAAGAGCGACGATCCGCTGCCTCCGGGCGCATAAGCACAGCTATAACGAGACCCCAAGGGGACGCAGGATCGGGGCGCGAGGCGAAAGCTCTCGCGCCCCTTTTCGTTTCTGCTACGCTGGCCTACACAAGGGAGAAGACAGCGATGAGCGAATTCGGTTTCGAAAGCACGGCAGACGACGTTCTTGAAGGCAAGGACCTGTCGGGACGGACCGCACTGGTGACCGGCGGCTATTCCGGGCTGGGACAGGAAACCGCGCGTGCAATGGCCGCGAAGGGCGCACACATCATCCTGTCCGGCCGCGATGCAACCAAGCTGTCTGCGGCGGCCGATGCCATCGCGGAACAGACCGGCGCGACGGTCGATACGCTCAAATGCGACCTCGCCTCGCTCGACAGCATCCGCAAGGCGGCCGCCGAAGCGAACGAGCGCTTCGAGAAGATCGACCTCCTGATCAACAATGCCGGCGTCATGGCCTGCGACCAGGCGAAGACCGCCGACGGTTTCGAAATGCAGTTCGGCACCAACCATGTCGGACATTTCCTGCTGACCAATCTGCTTGTCCCCCTGCTGGATAAGGGCGAGCACCCGCGCATCGTCAACCTGTCGAGCCGCGGCCACCACATCGCGCCGGTCGACTTCGACGATCCGAATTTCGAGACGCGCGAGTACGACAAGTGGATCAGCTACGGACAATCGAAGACGGCCAATGTCCTGTTTGCCGTAGGCCTTGAAAAGCGGCTCTCCGACAAGGGCATCCACGCCTATTCGCTCCATCCGGGCGGCATCATGACCAACCTCGGCCGCCATATGAGCGATCAGGACATGGCCGATCTCATGGAACGGATCCGAAAGAACGCAGAAGAGCGCGGCGAAACGCCGGAGCCGTTCAAGACCATCCCGCAAGGCGCGGCAACCACGTGCTGGGCCGCGACGACAGAGGAACTGGAAGGCAATGGCGGTCTTTACTGCGAAAACTGCCATGTCGCCGATCAGGACGACGAAAGCACCGGTGGCGGTGTGCGCAGCTATGCGATCGATCCCGACAAGGCCGACCGCCTCTGGTCGATGAGCGAGGAAATGGTCGGCGAGACCTTCGCCTACTAGGCGAGTCCCTCGACAAGTCCCTCGCCAAGCCAGCGGCCGAGCATCGCGCCGGCGGTTTCGACTGCCTGCTCCTGCCCGAGCGCCTCGGCCATCGCGGCGCAGGCTTGGCCGTAGCTCGCTCCGGCAATCATCGACGCGAGCGCGTCGCCCTCGGCCTGGGTGACAGCCAGGAATACGGGTCTCTCGGCTTCGCGCCATACGATGACAGTGGCGGGAGTGTCGAGCGGGACGATGTCCGCCTCCCCCTCTCCCTCATTTAGCGAGGACCAGAGCGCCTTCAGGTCGTGGTGCACGGTCCGTAGGTCAATGCCCGGCGCGAACCGCAAGACCAGGCCTTCCCAATCAGCGGGACCGAATTCTGCGGTCGCTTGCGCAAATCCGGCGAGGTTCGTCGGACTGGAATCGCGTGCGACGAAACTGAGGTGCATCGCCCATTCAAGCCAGGCGAGTTCCGCAACTTCGCGATCGTGCGGAAACAGGTCCGCGCAGGTATCGGCAAACCCGCACCCCGCGAGGTCCAGCGTCCAGCTGGAGGGCGGAGTGGTGATGAGGTGGTGCGCCGCGGCGCGCGCAAAGCTCGCCTCGCCGACCAGACGCTCCGTCCTTTCAAATGTCGACCGCAGCGCCTCGACCAGGGCAGTGCGATAATTGTTGCGGTAGATTTGCAGTCCCGCTTCGTGCCGCCGGCCAAGGTTCGCTGGAAGCGGTCGATCTTCGTCGAGCAGGCTCGCCATAATCTCGGCCTGACGTTCGGCAAGCGTGCTCATGCGGCCCTCGCCTGCTCGGCATTGACAGCAATATTTCTCGCCCGACCAAGTTCGTCCAGCAGTTCAGAAAGCGGCGGGATCGCGTCGTCACGTTCGATCATGGTCGCGACGGGTCCGGTCAGTGCTGCGACTTCACGAAAGAGATCCCAGACCTCGTCACAGACTTCACGGTCGTGGGTATCGATCACGAGCGATCGTTCTCCCGTCGCAGGTGTGTGACCTGCAAGATGGATTTGCCGCACCCGGTCCAGTGGAAGGCCCGCGAAATACTCGCTCGCGGAGAACCCGTGGTTCTGTGCGCTGACATAGACGTTGTTGACGTCGAGCAGGAGATAGCAGCCGGTGCGCCGGGCCATCTCCGACAGGAAAGCCCATTCGCTCATCTCGTCCTCGGGAAAGGTGAGGTAGCTTGACGGGTTTTCAAACAGCATTGCCCGGCCAAGCTTTTCCTGCGCGCGATCGATGTTCGCGCACACGACGTCCAATGCTTCCGCCGTCAACGGCAGCGGCAAGAGGTCGTGCGAATTGTGGGCGCTCGTCCGGGTCCAGCACAAGTGGTCGGAAACCCATAGCGGGTCGATCCTCTGCGCCAGCGCGGCAAGCCGTTCGAGATAGTCCTCGTCCAGTCCCTGCGCGGATCCGACAGACATCGAAACGCCATGCAATATCACCGGATGGCGGGCGCGAGTTTCCTCAAGGATGCGCAGCGGCTTGCCGCCTTCCACCATGTAGTTTTCCGAGATCACCTCGACGAAATCGACCGGCACTTGGGTCTCGAGGAAGTCGGTATAATGCGTGCGGCGCAGGGCCAGCCCGAATCCGTGAAATGGCGCGATAACGCTCATGAAGGAGGCTCCCGTAAAAGGATGGCGGCCCGGCGAGGGACGTGGCGGAAGAAGGGGTCGGTTTCCGCCGCTGCCGGGCCGCCAAACAGGTTGGACGTCAGCCGATGTCGCCGATGGTGCCACCCTTGGTCAGGCATTCGCCGGCCTTCATCGCCTTGAAGCCGTGGCCCTTGCATTCGTTCTGGCCCTTGCAGGCGTTTTCGCTGGTCGCGCAGTCGGCCTGGCCCTTACAGCTGTGCACGCCATAACAATGAACCGCATCGTCCGAATTGATGGCTGCGCCGCTGCTACCAGCGGGGGCAGGCGCAGCAAATGCGCTCATCGAGCTGAGGGCGAAAGCTGCCGCCGCAGCAGCAGTGGCAGTCTTGCGGGTTGCGAGTGTCATGGCATCCAGTTCCTTGTGATCTTGATCGTGCATCGGTGCACACAGGATCGTTCGCGCCGGCCCCGGAAGCGGTTACAGCCGAAAAAATTTTCCGATCCGGTAACCGTGCGGCGATCGCTCCCGAATGACAGGCCAGTTCCGGCGACAATCGCCCGGACGCATCATTCGAGAGAGACTTGCCATGAACAGCCAATCGATCGCCCGTATTGCCGGGCTCGCCCTTACCGCTGGCGTTGCCACCACCATGGTCGCCAGCCCGGCCGCGGCCCAGAAGCGCCCTGCTATGGAGAAGTGTTACGGCGTCGCCAAAGCCGGCGAAAACGACTGCGCCGCCGGACCGGGCACAAGCTGCGCCGGTACATCCACCCGCGATTACCAGGGCAATGCCTGGAAGCTGGTCAAGAAGGGCACCTGCGAAACGATTCAGACGCCCAAGGGCAAAGGCTCGCTGACCGCGATCAAGCGCTGAGCCTTACTTCGCCGTTCCTCCCCTACCGGCCAGCCGACAGGTGACGCATGCAGAGATTGTTGACCCCCTACGACCGCTTGACCGACTGGCTGGCTTCGCGCCTGCCGGAAGGCCTGGCGCTACTGCTGACCCGCATCGCGCTGGCCGGGATTTTCTGGAGGTCCGGCCGCACCAAGGTGGAGGAAGGAAGTGCGCTATCGATCAGCGATAACGCCAATTTCCTGTTCGAATACGAGTATACCGGCCTGCCCATACCGGCCGATATAGCTGCGCCGATGGCAACCTATGCCGAGCACGTTTTCCCGGTCCTGCTGGTGCTCGGCCTGTTTACACGCTTTGCGGCACTGTCCCTGCTGGTGATGACGCTGGTCATCCAGTTCTTCGTTTACCCGGATGCCTGGTGGACCACCCACATCGTGTGGGTCGCGATGGCGGCAGTGCTGGTGTCGCGCGGGGCAGGAGCGATCTCGCTCGATGCGCCGCTCGCCTCGCGGCGGGCCAAGTGATAGCAAGGTCGGGGGAGGACGCGCGATGATCGCCGATGAAGCCACAATGGCACAGATGATGGCCGCCTCGCAGAAAGGCGATCGCGCAATTTACCGCGCGCTGCTGTCCGAAGTTCAGCTGTGGCTCGAGCGCTATTTCAGGAAGCGCGTGGCCCCCGCCCAGCTCGATGATCTGGTGCAGGAGGTCATGATGGCCGTGCATACCAAGCGCGCCACCTGGGATCCGACGCGGGCCTTCTATCCTTGGCTTGCCGCGATCGCACGCTATCGCTGGATCGACCATTTGCGCAAAGTCTATCGCAGCGCCGAAGACGAACTTGGCGATCACGACGCGCCGGAGGACAGCGAGGAAGAAGCCGTCATGGCCCGCATGAGCCTGGAGCGGCTGTTCGTCCATCTCCCCGACAAGCAGGCCGAGGTTATCGAGCTGGTCAAGATCGAAGGGCTGACCATCTCCGAAGCTTCCGCCAAGACCGGCCAGAGCGAAAGCCTGGTCAAAGTGAATATCCATCGCGGACTGAAGAAACTGTCTGCGCTCGTAGAAAAGGCCGAATGACAATGAACCGGGTTCCTAATTCCCTGATCGACGATCTGGCGGGCGATCTCGCCCCGGTGAAACCGATCCGGCTTACACACGGTATCGCACTGGTGGCGTTGTCGGCTGTGGCCACCGTTGTACTCGTCGAATTGCTCGATGGACTTTGGCACGGCATCGTATCCGGACAGGCGTCGGGGGTTTTCTTCATCGCCAACGGAATGCTCGGCATGGTTGGAGCAGCAGCGGCCTTGGCCGTCCTGCGCATGGCCAGCCCGCGCGTCGGCAACACCCATGATGGCGCGCGCTGGTCGTCGGCAATGCTCGCTCTGCTACCGCTGACCGCGCTACTCATGCTGGGTGCAGGCGGCCTGGTCTCGGCATTGTCGCACGACGCCTACGGGCTCGATTGCTTTCTTGCCGGAGCGGCGTTTGGCCTCGTAACTGCGACAACGCTGGTGCTGTGGCTGCGCCGCGGTGCGCCGGTTTCGCTCAATGCCGCAGGAACATACACGGGCATTGCAGCAGGCGCGATCGGCAGCTTTGCCTATGGCCTTGCGTGCCCGATCGACACGATCGACCACCTCGGCATGTGGCACATTGCGCCCGTAGGCCTGATGGCGCTGGTCGGCAGGTTCGCAATTCCGCCGCTGGTCCGCTGGTAAAGCGCATTCGTCGGGCCGGCGCTTGCCAAGTGGCGCGCGGCTCGGCAGTCCTCCGCCAACAGGAGGGATTACCCATGAAGACTTTCGCCGCCGCCATCGCCCTTGCCGCCGCATCGGCCCTGCCCGCAGCCCCGCTGCTGGCCCAGGATGCTGCCGAGACACCCGCTACGCCCGACTGGGTGGAAACCAGCAACGCCTATACGCAAAAGGCGATTGCTCTTCAGGCGAGCTTCTTCCCGACCGGCGCGTCATCGGCGGGCTATGAGCAGTATGACGGGCTGGTCAACGACATGTCGCTCGACCGGGACGAACGCTATGTCGCCGCCGCGCGCGCGCTGAGCGCGGAATACGAAACGGCCAAGCAGGTCGAAACCAACCCTTACGTCCTGCAGGACCTCCAAATCCTGATCGACTCGCTCGAAATGGACAATGAGCGCATCGAGCTGAGCAATCGCGAAATGCTCGAATTCGCCGAAGTCGGCCAGGCCATGTTCGGCAATATCGGACAGCTATTGTCCGACCAGACTGCGGAACATCGCCGCGCCAAGGCACTGGAACTGCTGCAGCGCTACACGGGGCTGTGGCCCGATACCCAGCCGATGACCGAGCTGGCCAAGGCCCGCTTCGAAGCCAGCCGCGGCGACGGCAAGATGGGCCCTTACCGCGTCGAGGTGGAGGAATCGGTCGGCAAGATCCCGACCTTCGTCGCCGGCATCCGCGACCTGTTTGCGAAGTACGAGATCGAAGGCGCGGACGAGGCTCTGGATGCGATGGAGGCCCAGCTCACCGATTACGGAGAGTGGACCACCGCAACCGTGGTTCCTGCAGCACGCACCGATCCGCGTCTGCCGGAAGAACTCTATGCCCTGCGCCTGCGCGAGGTCGGGATCGAAATGGACCCGCGCGAAGCCATGAGCCAGGCACGGCGCGGCTTCTACGAAGTGCGTGCACAGATGGAAGCGCTCGCACCGCAGATCGCTGCGAAATACGGCTGGGAAAAAACGGACATGGCTTCGGTCATGGCCGGCCTCAAGGCTATGACCATTCCCAATGACGAGATCGAGGATTTCTACCGCGATGTGAACGCCAAGCTTGAAGCCCAGATCCGCGCGCACGACATCGTCTCGCTCCCCGATTACGAGATGAACATGCGCGTTGCGAGCCAGGCGGAAAGCGCTGCGCAGCCGGCCCCGCACATGCGGCCGCCGCGCCTGATCGGGAATACCGGAGAACAGGGCACATTCGTCCTCACCGTCGGCAACCCGACGGCGAGCGCGGAAGATGCCTATGACGATTTCAACTTCCCCGCCGCCAGCTGGACGCTCAGCGCCCACGAAGCGCGCCCCGGTCACGAAATGCAGTTTGCAGCCCTCGTCGCACAGGGCGTCAGCCTTGCGCGCATGCTTTACGCCTTCAACAGCGTGAACGTCGAAGGCTGGGCGCTTTATGCGGAAGCCGAAATGATGCCGCACGAGCCGATCGAGGGCCAGTTCATCGCGCAGCAGTTCCGACTGCTGCGCGCGGCTCGCGCCTTCCTCGATCCGGCGCTCAACCTCGGCCTGATGTCGCGCGCAGAGGCAGAGCGGATCTTGCGCGAAGAAGCGCTGTTCTCGCCCGGCATGACCAAGCAGGAACTCGATCGCTACCAGTTCCGCATGCCCGGCCAAGCAGGGTCGTATTACTACGGCTATCGCAAACTGATCGACCTGCGCGTGGAAACAGAACTCGCACTGGGCGCTGCCTTCAACGAGAGGGCTTTCAACGACTTCCTGCTCAGCGAAGGCATCATTCCGCTGGACCTGATCGCCAAGGCAGTGCGCGAGGAATTCATCCCCTCGCAGATGGCCGGGGGCTAAGGAGTTCTAAGCCGCGTTTCTGCGCAGGCGATAGACGAGCGAGAATGTGGGAACGCCACGACCCGGAGCGCAGCGTGCAAAATGCACGTGAGCACCGGAAGCGGGGCGATCCTGCATTTGCAGCCGTCTAAAGCCGCGTAGAAAGCGGCTTAGAGCCAGCGCAGGCGCCTGAAGACGACAATCAGCGCGACAAAAAGGAACAGGCATAGCGCGACCACGGCCCAGAATGCGTCGGGATCGTCCATGCCGGGCATCCCGCCGACATTGATGCCGAGCAGGCCGGTGAGAAAGCCCAGCGGCAGGAAGATGCCCGCCACGATGGTGAGCATGTAGGTCGCATGCTCGCTACTGGCGAGGCTGCGAGCGCGCAATTCGTCCTGCAGGACCAGTGCGCTTTCCTTGCTGATGTCGATATCGTCGAGATAGCGGCGCAGGCGCGCGATGGATTCGGCGATTTCGCGCCGGTCGTGCTCCTCGAACCAGTAAGGGGCCTCGCGGCTGATCTGCTCCAGCGCCTCGTGCTGCGGAGCCATATGCCGTTTGAGGCCAAGGCAATTGCGGCGGATCGTCGAAATGCGGGAGAGCATGGCTTCCGCATGTTCTTCCGGATCGTCATCCTCCAGCTCGTCGAGCACGTAGTTCATGTCGACGATGGACTGGCTCATGCGGGCAATCATCAGCTCTGCCAGCAGCGTGATGGTTGCGCCTGCGTCCGGTGGGCCGACCCCGCGATCGAGCTGCGCCATGACCTCGCGCGGGGTCTGGAGCGGGTGGCGACGCAATGTGATGAGCCGGCGGCCGTCGCACCATAGCTGCATGGAAATCATGTCCTCCGGCTGCGCGCCCGGATTGAAGTTGATCCCGCGCAGCGTGCCGACCAGCGTCTCGCCCTCCCTGAAGGCGCGCGGACGGGTCTGGTCGCTGGTAAGCAGTTCGGCCGTGGGTTCGGGAACGCCCAGCTGGTTCTGGAGCCATTGCTGCACGCCCGGACGGTTGCGGCAGATATGCAGCCATAGCACCTCTCCCGGCGCAGCCGGTTGCCAGGCCATGGCCTCTTCCCACTCGATCGGGCGCGCCCCGCCCTGCCCGTCGAGCACGCGCCCGAACAGGAGCGCGCTATCGGTCATTACGTCGTCTGTCGCTTCGCTCATGTGGCTCTCATGCCGTAAGTCATGCTGCCTGTCATTGCTCCTTCATCGAAGCGTCTCTATACCGCCCTCCATGTCTTCCGTACGCCCCTGGCGCGATATAGAGCGCCGCAAGTCCCGCCAAATCATGGTCGGTAACGTCGCCGTCGGCGGCGATGCGCCGATTACGGTCCAGACCATGACCAACACCCCGACAGAGGATGTGGCTGCGACGATCGACCAGATCCGCCGCTGCGAGGACGTGGGCGCGGACATTATCCGCGTGTCCTGCCCGACCGAGGAATCGACGGCGAATTTCGACAAGATCACCCGCGCGGCGAATGTGCCGATCGTCGCGGACATCCACTTCCACTACAAGCGCGCGCTCGAAGCGGCCGACAAGGGCGCGGCCTGCCTGCGCATCAATCCGGGCAATATCGGTTCGTCAGATCGCGTCGCCGAAGTGGTCCGCGCCGCGAAAGCAAATGGCTGTGCCATCCGTATCGGCGTGAATGCCGGCAGTCTGGAAAAGGACTTGCTCGAAAAATACGGTGAGCCCTGCCCCGAAGCGCTGATCGAAAGCGCGCTCGACCATATCAAACTGCTGCAGGACCACGACTTCCACGAATACAAGGTCGCGGTGAAGGCCAGCGACGTATTCCTCGCAGTCGCGGCCTATCATGGGCTGGCAGAGGCCGTGGACTGCCCGCTCCACCTCGGCATTACCGAAGCTGGCGGCCTGATCGGCGGCACGGTCAAGAGCTCCATCGGTATCGGCAGCCTGCTGTGGGCGGGCATCGGCGACACTATCCGCGTTTCGCTTTCGGCTGAGCCGGAGCAGGAAGTGAAAGTCGGCTTCGAAATGCTCAAGGCCCTCGGCCTGCGTACACGCGGCGTGCGCGTCGTTTCCTGCCCCAGCTGCTCGCGGCAGGGTTTCGATGTGATCCGCACGGTCGAGACGCTCGAAAAGCGGCTCGAACACATCAAGACGCCGATGAGCCTTTCGGTCCTCGGCTGCGTGGTCAACGGCCCCGGCGAAGCCCGCGAAACCGATATCGGCCTGACCGGCGGCGGTTCGGGCAAGCACATGGTCTACCTCTCGGGCGTGAAGGATCACCATATCGAGAGCGAAGACATGCTCGACCACATCGTCCGCCTCGTCGAGGAGAAGGCCGCGAAGATCGAGGCTGGCGAAGCTGAGGCATTCGACCCGCACAAGGTGGCTACGGCATGAAGCGTATCACTGCCGCTTTTTTGTTCGCATGTTCGCCGATTTTGAGTGCCGGGGCTCCCGGTGATACCGAAGGATCGTCCATGACCGGAGATGCAGGCTTCGAGGCCAGTCTCGAGACCTATCTCGCTCGTTTCGACGAGCGGAAAATTCGCATTCGTGAGCAGCTGCATGCACCCGCGACGACAGAAGCCATCGCCGCGTTTGAAGCAGACGTCGGCCAGGAACTTCCCGGCGACGTGAAAGCACTCTACCTGGTTGCGAACGGGCAAATTTCTCCGTTTCACGACGCAGTGCCTCGCGAGGACGGCAGCCGCCGTTTCGGCTATCCAGTCGAACTTGGCGAGGATGACTATGTAGGCAATTTTTTCGGCACCTACGAGTTTCTGTCGCTCGCGGAAGCACGGCAAGAATGGTCATTCATTAGTGAAAATTGGAATTCCGAGGCGATGTCTTTGGACCATGACTTCATGACCGAAATCAGGGAGGGTGATCCGATACAACCCTATTCCTATCGTCCGGAATGGATACCTCTGGCCAAAGACGGCGGCGGCAATTCTCTTTCGATCGATTTGGCGCCCGCCGAAGGCGGAACGGTCGGACAGATTATCGCGATTGGCCCGGACGAAAGCGAATATCGTCTTATCGCACCTAGCCTGACGGCACTGCTGCATTCTGTCGGGGAGCGCGGGATCGGTCCTGACGAAGGCGATGAGCAGCGGTACTTTTTCAATATCAGGAATTGAGCGCTCACTAATGAAGCCGGTACAAGATTCGCAAGCAGCAAGGCTCTCGCCAGCCTTCAAGGCTTTTGCGCTTACGCTTGGAGCGCCCCTGCTGCTCATCTCTTGCGCCAGCGTACCCCCTCTCTCGACTGCCGATCACCCAGAAGCGCGGTCCTTCGTGGTCTCTAGCGACGCTTCAGCGGATGTGGGCCATGCTCTCGACCGCGCAAACAGCAGCGGCAAGCACGTCCTCCTCATAATGGGCGCGAATTGGTGCCACGACAGCCGCGCTCTGGCCGGATGGCTGAAGACGCCGCGGTTCCAGGACCTGATCGCGTCCGAGTACGAACTCGTTTTCGTGAACGTCGGGATGCCGCAGACGGGCGATGGCCATAATCTCGAAATTGCGCAGCGCTTCGGTCTCGATGAATTGCCCGGCACGCCGAATGTGCTGGTGATCGACGGGTCTGGCGCCCTCGTAAATCCCGAGACGGCAACCACCTGGCGTAACGCCGCCAGCCGGAGCGAAGACGAAATCTACGCCGAGCTCGCCCGACTCGCCAGCTGACGAATTGCAAAGGAATACGCCGATGACCCTTGAAACCGACTACCTGGTCATTGGCGCGGGTGCGACCGCACTGTCCTTCGTCGACACGCTGCTGGCGCAGGACCCTGATTGCGATGTCGTCATGGTCGACAAGCATTCATCGCCCGGCGGTCACTGGAACGACGCCTATTCCTTCGTCGCCCTGCACCAGCCGAGCGCTCTCTACGGGGTCGAGGGGGTGCCGCTGGGAACCGACCGGATCGATGAAAGCGGGCCCAACAAGGGCTTTTTCGAACAGGCGAGCGGTCCCGAAGTCGTCGCCTATTTCCAGTCAGTCATGCGCGATCACCTGCTGCCGACCGGGCGCGTCCGCTATTATCCCAATTGCGAGTACATTGGCGATCACCGCTTCCGGAATGTGCTTTCGGGGGAAGAGACCGGCGTGACGGTCAAGCGCAAGCTGGTCGACACCACCTATTTCGCCACTTCGGTGCCCACCACGCACAAACGCAAGTTCGAGGTGAGCGAGGGCGTGCGGGTCAAAGTGCCCGGCAAGCTGCCGGACCTATGGCGCGACCCGGCAAGCGTTCCGGAGCATTTCGTCATCCTGGGCGCGGGAAAAACCGCGATGGATGCCGGCGTTTGGCTGCTCGAAGCGGGCATTGCACCCGATCGTATCACCTGGGTGAAGCCGCGCGAAAGCTGGCTGATCAACCGGACGATTACCCAGCCGGGCGAACAATTTTTCGAAAGCACTGTTGGCGGCCAGATCAAGCTGATGAAGGCGGCCGCGACAGCCGAAAGCGTGCCTGCGCTCTTCCACCAGCTGGAAAGGGACGGGGCCATGCTGCGTATCGATACCGATGTCGAGCCGGAGATGTTCCATTACGCCACGATCTCCGAGGGCGAGGTCAAGCGGCTGCGCCTGATCAAGAACGTAGTGCGCAAGGGTCGGGTCCACGAGATCGATTCCGGCAAGATGGTTCTCGCCGAGGGCGAGGAAGCGGTCCCCGAAAATACGCTGTTCATCGACTGCACGGCTTCGGCCGTCAGTCCCAAGCCGGTCTACCCCCAGTGGGAAGAAGGCAAGATCACGCTCCAGCTGCTTCATGTCCCGCTGGTGACGCTTAACGCCGCAGTTTCGGCTTTCGTCGAGGCCAATTTCGACACCGACGAAGAAAAGAACGCGCTGTGCAAGCCGGTCAGCTTCGTCGACGATATCGATGGCTATGCCGGGACCCTGCTCGGCACGGGCATGAATCGCTTCCTCTGGGCGAGCAATCCCAAGGTTTCCGCCTTCCTGTCGCAATCGCGGCTCGATCCGGGCGCACCGACCGTGCGCTGGTTGAAAGAGAATGCACCCGAACGGCTGGCAGTCGCCGCGGAAATGCCTGCCGCGACGATGGCCGCCGTCACCAATCTGCAAAAGCTCGTGGCGCAGGCCGAGGCGAAGCGCGGGTAGCAAGCCATTCTCCACGTCGTTCACCACGCAGACTACATGGCCCCCGCGCCCACGCGCGGGACATTCCGCTTCGACAAGTACATGGCGGTGATGGAGGCGCTGCGCCAAAGCGGCTATCCGCTGGTCGAACACGCGCCGCCGCCAATGCCGCGCCGCTGGCTGGAAGCGATCCACTGTCCCGATTACGTCGAGGAAGTCTTCACCGCCAGCGTGCCGCAGGTGAAGGAACGCCGCATCGGCTTTCCCGTCACGCCGCATATTTCCCAGCGCGTGCAGCACACCAATGGCGGCACATGGCTCGCCGCCCAACTGGCGAAGAAGCACGGATATGCGGCGAACTCGGCTGCGGGAAGCCATCACGCGCTCTACGACACGGGGGCGGGCTATTGCGTGTTCAACGACCTTGCCGTGGCCGCAAACCGGTTGATCGCGGAAGGCGATGCTCAGCGGGTGTTGGTGATCGACCTCGATGTCCACCAGGGTGACGGGACCGCCAGCCTCACCGCCCTGCGCGACGATATCTTCACCCTCTCGGTCCATGCGGAGAAGAATTTCCCTGTGCGCAAGGCCCGCTCCAGCCTCGACGTGCCGCTGGCCGACGGGATCGACGACGACGGCTTCCTCGAAGCGCTGGACAGGCATTTGCCGCGCGTCTTCGAGAGCTTCGCTCCCGACATGGTGCTCTACCAGGCAGGCGTGGACGTGCATGACGACGACCGGCTCGGTCGGCTGGCGCTTACCGACACAGGCATCGAACGGCGCGACCGCTTCGTGGTCGAGCAGGCACGGCGGCGCGGCTTGCCGATCGCCAGCGCGCTGGGCGGCGGATACGGCAAGGATCCGCGCGAGGTGGGGCAGCGCCACGCCCGCTCGATGATCACCTGCGCCGACACCAATGCACGCTTCGAACGTTCATTTCCCGTAAGCCTCGGCTGTGATATGGATGGAGCAGGATGAAACGTCGCGATCTTCTCAAGGGCACCCTTGCCGCAGGCGCCGCAGCGGCGCTGCCGGCACGCGTGTTTGCCGAGGTCAATCCGACGGCCTCGAGGGATCGCCAGCTTATCGCCATCGCGCGCGACCAGCTCGACCGTGTTGGCGCAGGCATCTGGAAGAAGGACATCGTCGGCATTGCCGATTTCGGCCTCCATTCCGCCAACCAGCGCTTCCATTTCGTCGATCTCGACAACGAACGCGTCGAAAGCTTTTTCGTGACGCATGGTACCGGGTCCGACAGCGAGCACGACGGCTGGCTCAAGCGCTATTCCAATATCGAGGGGAGCGAGGCGACCAGTCGCGGCGCCTACATGACGCGCAGCTGGTATCGCGGGCGCTATGGCACCTCGATCAGGCTCGACGGGCTCGACCCGACCAATTCCAACGCCCTGCCGCGTGCCATCGTCATGCATCCGGCCGAATATGCGCGCCCGGAACACATCGCCCGGTGGGGCAGGCTCGGCCGCTCCAACGGCTGTTTCGCCCTTGGGCCCGACCAGTTCGCCAAGGTCCTGCTGAGCCTAAGCGGCGGACGCCTGCTGTATGCGGAAAGTCTCGGCATCCAGGCCGACGGCAGCCGCCGTACCCCACCGATTGCGCAGACCGACCTGATCCGCAGGCCGGGCGGCGGCACTTTCGAGCGCGCCAACCCCGGCCTTTTCTGATCCGATTTAGCTGATCTGCATGTCGTCGATGATCTCGACGGCTTCTTCACTCGTCTCGCGCGCACGATCCGACTGGCGCGGCGCATCCAGCGCTGCCAGCACGGGCGCGTCGCGATCGTAGAGGTCCTTGAAGGTCTTGAGGTTGCCGTCGACGTCCGTCGCCATCGTGAAATAGGTGATGTAGACCGGCCACTGCTTCTTCATGGCGTAGCGCGTGTATTCCCCGCTGCCGGTGATTTCCGACACTTCCTCGATGATCGCGGGAAATTCGTCCTTCGAACTTGCATTGCCCAGCAGCGACATGGTCATGGCCAGTTCGCGGGCACCCTGTACACGGATGCAGCCATGGCTGAGCGCGCGGTTCTCATTAGCGAACAGGTGGCGGCTCGGCGTGTCGTGGAGGAAGATGGCATGCTCGTTCGGCATATCCAATTTCATCAGGCCGAGCGCGTTCTGCGGGCCCGGCTGCTGGACCACGGTCACCCAGCCATTGGAGCCCTTGGTCGCCTTGTAGCCCGCGCTGCGTGCCCAGCCGGGATTGTTTAGGACCTTCGCGCCAAGGCCTTCGCCCTTCACGATCGACTGCGGCACGGTCCAGGTCGGATTGTAGATCACCGCCTCTACCATTTCAGCAAGCTGCGGCGTCGCCGTGCGGCCGGGCTTGCCGACCACGGTGCGATAGCTCTTGATGATGCGGCCATTGACCGTCAGGCGGAGCATGAATTCCGGCACATTGGTCACCAGGTATTGCTTGCCAAGGTCCTGCGGAAGCCAGCGCCAGCGATCCATGTTTGCCCGGATCAGCTTGATCCGTCCGGCATCCGTTTCCGAAGCAAGTTCGTCACGCAAACGCGCATAGTCGGGATGCACCGGGTTGAGGCTATCAAGAGTGCCGACGATGTCCCCGCTCGCCAGCGCGTCTTCAAGGAGCTTCCACGTGGGCATGCGGTCGGCGTCCGGATCGACGACGAACCACTGGCGGCGCGATTCCATCGGCGTGCGGCCATCGCGCAGGTCTTCGACCAGCCAGACGAAGATTTGACTGGCCAGCGCATTCACTTCTGCACCGGGACCATTCGCCGTAAGCAGCGCGCTCAATTCGTCAGCGCGATAATCGGCGGGATTGAGGCCTTCGGCTGAAATGTTCGGGATATAGGCGAGGAGGGTTTCGACCTGTTCGAGCGTCCATTCGCCTTCGAGCGAGGGTACTTCCTGCACAACTTCGCCGCTCTGCATGCGGATATCGCCGAAGGCTTCCTCGACGCTTTGCGCATTTGCAGGTGCGTCCGGCTGTGCCGGCTCCACCCGCTCGGCAGGAAGCAGGCTTTCGGGCGCACTATTCTGCGCCTGTGCAGCGCCTGAAAGAAGAAGCGCGCTACTCGCGCCAGTCAGAAGAAGATTACGAAGTGTCATTCAGCCCACCATTTGGCGATTGCAGTCACGCGCTGCATCCGCCGTGTTTCTAGCAAATGTTTGCATCCTTATCCACGCTATCTGCTTGCCTTATGCTGAACCATGATGACGGGCGGGCCGCAGCCGCATATGCGTGGCGCGATGACACGCCACCATGCCTTCCTGCCCATCCTGGCGGCCATGCTTGCCGTGGCCAGCCTGTCCTTGATGGATGCATTCATGAAGAGCGCGGCGCTTGCGCTGGGCGCGCTTACGGCGGCATGGCTGCGCTCGGCCCTCGGCACCGCGATCGCCCTGCCGTTGTGGCTTGGCCGGGGCGGGAGGCGGCCAAGGCCGGAGGTTCTGCGCCTGCATATCCGGCGAGGTGTGATCTCCACCTTCATGGCGCTGACGTTCTTCTATGCGCTGACAAAGCTGCCCATTGCAGAGGCAATCGCCATCAGCTTCATCGCGCCCCTGATTGCGCTGTACCTTGCCCGCCTCCTGTTGGGCGAGGTCATCCGAAAATCGGCAATCATCGCCTCGATCATCGGTTTCGCAGGCACGCTGGTGATCGTCGGCGGCAAGATCGGTCGCAACGATTTCGATAGCGATGCTGCACTGGGGATAGCCTCCATCTTGGTGTCGGCCCTCCTCTACGCCTACAATTTCATCCTGATCCGGCGGCAGTCGCAAATGGCCGGTCCCGCCGAGATAGCGGTCTTCCACTCAGGGGTCTCGGTAGTGCTGCTGGGGCTGGCGATGCCTTTCGCCTTCAATATGCCCGATGCGGCCATCTGGTTCGACCTGGCAATGGCGGCTCTGCTGACCGTCGCAGGCGCGATGGGCATGGCATGGGCCTATGCCCGAGAAGAGGCGCAGACGCTCGTACCGCTGGAATATTCGGGCTTCCTGTGGGCCTCGCTCTTCGGCTGGCTGTTTTTTCAGGAAGAGGTGACCGCAACGACCCTTCTGGGCACGGCCATCATCGTGGGTGCTTGCCTGATTGCGGCGCGGCGCAAGCCCAAGCAGCCGGCGCAAGCGGCGCTTTAGCGCGTGGCGACAAGTGCGGTTTCGGCCTGTTCGGTTGCCTGTGCTTCGGTCCCGGCAAAGGAAAACGCGGCGGTAAAACATCCCGCCACGCCAAGTACTGCGGCCATGACGGCCAATTTCAGGGTGCGGCGCGACGCCGTGGGTGCCGTGTCCGAAGACTTCATTTCAAACTCCATATCGGGCCTCGCGCTCCTGCCTTGCTGCCGAGCAGCGACTTTGCCCTAATTTTGCCTTAATAAGCCCTGAAGCACCGTCTTTGTTCCCCATCAGACGTTTTGCCGAGGCTCTGGGCCTTGATTTTTTGCGGTGTTCGGCGCAGGTGCGCGGCACATTGTGCCCGTCCGTCCATTGGTCGGGAAAGGCCCATTTCTAACACAAGGAAGAATGCCCGCATGACCCAGGTCGGCAAGGACACGCTCGGAACCCGCTCCACCCTCACCGTCGATGGCAAGGATTACGCCTATTACTCCTTCGAGAAGGCGGCAGAGAAAATCGGCGACGTGTCGAAACTGCCGTTCAGCCTGAAGGTCCTGCTCGAAAACATGCTGCGTTTCGAGGACGGCGGCTTCACCGTGTCGACCGACGATGTGCAGGCGATTGCCGACTGGCAGAAGGATCCCAAGACCGGCAAGGAAATCCAGTATCGCCCGGCCCGCGTACTGCTGCAGGATTTCACCGGCGTTCCCTGCGTGGTCGACCTTGCCGCCATGCGCGATGCGATCAGCAAACTCGGCGGAGACACTGCCAAGATCAACCCGCAGGTCCCCGTGAACCTCGTGATCGACCACTCGGTCATGGTCGATGAATTCGGCCACCCCAAGGCATTCGAAAAGAACGTCGAACTCGAATACGCCCGCAATGCCGAGCGCTACGACTTCCTCAAGTGGGGCTCGAAGAGCTTCGAGAACTTCTCCGCGGTGCCCCCGGGCACCGGCATCTGCCACCAGGTGAACCTGGAATACATCGGCAAGGGTGTGTGGAACTCGCAAGACCCTGACGGCACGACCGTCGCTTATCCCGACACCTGCGTCGGCACCGACAGCCACACCACGATGATCAACGGCCTCGGTGTCCTCGGCTGGGGCGTCGGCGGGATCGAAGCCGAAGCTGCCATGCTCGGCCAGCCGATCTCGATGCTCATCCCCGAAGTCGTCGGCTTCAAGCTGACCGGCGCGATGGCCGAAGGCGTGACCGCCACCGACCTCGTGCTGACCTGCGTGCAGATGCTGCGCGAAGTCGGCGTGGTCGGCCGCTTCGTCGAATTCTACGGCGAAGGCGTTGCCAACCTTACGCTCGCCGACCGTGCGACGATCGCCAACATGGCCCCCGAATACGGCGCGACTTGCGGCTTCTTCGGCATCGACGACAAGACGCTGGAATACATGCGCCTCACCGGCCGCGACGAAGAAACCATCGCACTCGTCGAAGCCTATTCCAAGGCGCAGGGCATGTGGTTCACGCCGGAGAACGAGCCGGTCTTCACCAAGACGCTCGACCTCGACCTGTCCAAGGTCGTGCCCAGCCTCGCCGGCCCCAAGCGCCCGCAGGACCGCGTCGCGCTGCCGGAAGTCGACGAACTGTTCAACACCGACCTCAAGTCGATCTACTCCAAGGATGCACCGCTGCGCGTGGACGTGGATGGCAAGGACCATGACGTCGGCGACGGCGACGTCGTGATCGCGGCCATCACCAGCTGCACCAACACCTCGAACCCCGACGTGCTGATCGCCGCCGGCCTCGTCGCCAAGAAGGCGCACGAAAAGGGCCTGAAGCCGAAGCCCTGGGTCAAGACCAGCCTTGCACCGGGGTCGCAGGTCGTCACCGACTACCTCGTGAAGTCCAGCCTGCAGGACGATCTCAACGCCATGGGCTTCGACCTCGTCGGCTATGGCTGCACCACCTGTATCGGCAACTCGGGCCCGCTCGCTCCGCCGATCAGCAAGGCCATCAACGGCAACGACATCGTCGCCGCGTCGGTACTCTCGGGTAACCGCAACTTCGAAGGGCGCGTGTCGCCAGACGTGCGCGCAAACTTCCTCGCCTCGCCCCCGCTGGTGGTCGCTTATTCGATCCTCGGCACGGTCACGAAGGACATCACCGAAACGCCGCTGGGCCAGGACCAGGACGGCAACGACGTGATGCTGGCCGACGTGTGGCCCACCAACGAGGAAATCGCGCAGCACCGCGCAGCGAATATCGACCGCCAGATGTTCGAAAGCCGCTATGCCGACGTCTACAAGGGCGACGAGCACTGGCAGGCGATCAAGGTCGAGGCGTCCGACACCTATCGCTGGAACCCGACCAGCACCTATGTCGCCAGCCCGCCTTTCTTCGAAGGCATGGACATGGAACCGGCGCCGGTCACCGACATCACCGATGCAAAGCCGCTGGCGATCCTCGGCGATTCGACCACGACCGACCACATCTCGCCCGCAGGCTCGATCAAGGAAGACAGCCCGGCTGGCGAATATCTGAAGAGCCACCAGGTTTCTAAGTCGGACTTCAACTCCTACGGCTCGCGCCGCGGCAACCACGAAGTCATGATGCGCGGCACCTTCGCCAACATCCGCATCAAGAACGAGATGGTCCCGGGCGTCGAAGGCGGTATTACCACCTACAAGGGTGAGCAGATGCCGATTTACGACGCGGCGATGAAGCATAAGGAAGACGGCACGCCGCTGGTGGTCGTAGCCGGCAAGGAATACGGCACCGGCTCCAGCCGCGACTGGGCTGCAAAGGGCACCATCCTGCTGGGCGTACGCGCCGTGATCGTCGAAAGCTACGAGCGTATCCACCGCTCGAACCTGATCGGCATGGGCGTGCTCCCGCTGCAGTTCAAGGACGGCGACACCCGCCAGAGCCTAGGCCTCGGCGCGGACGATACCTTCACGATCAAGGGTCTGGCCGACCTGACCCCGCGTCAGGACGTAGAAGTCGAAGTGACGCATGAAGACGGCTCGAAGGCCACCTTCACCGCACTTTGCCGCATCGATACGGCCAACGAGATGGAGTATTACCGCAACGGCGGCATCCTCCACTACGTGCTGCGCAAGCTCGCCGCATCGTAAGCCGGTTTACGCAGGGGCGCGGATAGGAGATTGCTCGCTCCGTGCCCCTGCTGACCCGCCTCGCCCGGATCTTCCGGACCAAGCAACCGGACCCCAAGGCCGATCCCGCGACCCTTGCCGCGATAGGCAACAGCGTTCGTGAGCGCCTGTCTCAGGATTCACGCGCAATCGCCAAGGGCGGCGACAAGGCGGATATCTATCTGCTGCCGGGTTTCCTGACGGCGCAGGAATGCGCTCGGCTGATCGTCACGATCGAAAGCCGCATTCAGCCATCGAAGCTGTTTTCCGATCGCAAGACGATGGGCGCGCGGACGAGCTCGACCCATTTCTTTTCCAATGAAGCGCCAGAGACAATCGCGCTCGGGCGCAAAATCGACGAGGCGCTCGGCATAGATTGCGCCCATGCGGAGACGATCCAGGGTCAGCGCTATCACGTGGGCGAGCAGTATTTGCATCACCGCGACTATTTCCGCGAAGAACGACCGCACTGGCAAAATGAGCGGCGCCGCGGCGGGCAGCGCAGCTGGACCGCGATGGTTTATCTCAACACAGTCGAAGCGGGCGGGGAGACGGAGTTTCCCGAGCTGGACCTTTTGGTGACCCCCGAAACTGGGCTGCTGATCGCGTGGGACAATATGACCCGAAAGGGCCGCCCCAATCGCAACACGCGACACGCCGCCCTACCGGTCGAGGCCGGTGAAAAATACGTGATTACCCAGTGGTATCGGCAGGAAGAATGGAGCCGCAACTACCGCTGATTGCGGAATGGCTCAGGCCTGCGCGCCCTTCGCGCCGCGACGTACACGGAAACGGCGACGACCGAATATGGCCGCTGCGGCCATACCGAACAGGATCATCATCGATGGTGCCGGGACTTCAGTGCCGCTGCTGGTGCTGCTTGAGGTGCTGGAGCTGGTCGAGCTGCTCGAAGAAGTCGAGCTCGACGTGCTGGAGCTTGTGGACGAACTCGTCGAGGAGCTGCTCGAACTGCTGGTGCTCGACGACACATCCCCGCTCGATGAGCTGGACGTGCTGGTGACATCCCCGCTCGAACTGGAACTGGAGGAAGACGAGGAAGAGCTGGAGCTCGACGAGGAGCTCGAGCTGGAACTGGAGACATCGCCGCTCGTCGAGGTCGAAGTGGACGTGGAACTGGACACGTCACCCGAAGTGGAAGTCGAGCTGCTGACATCGCCCGAAGACGAGGAGGTAGATGTCGAACTCACCTGTCCGGTCGAGGTGGAGACCGAACCCGTGCTCGTCGACGTCGATGTCGATACCTGGCCGGTCGAAGTCGATACCTCTCCGGTGCTGGTCGAGGTCGAGGAAGAAGTGCTGACCTGGCCGGTGGAGGTAGAAACCTCGCCCGTGGAACTGCTGACTTCCCCCGTCGATGTCGTCGAGGTTACCGAACCGGTCGACGAGCTGGACGAGCTACCGCCATTGCTGGTGCTGGTTGAGGTCGACACGTCGATGTCGATATCCGGAATTTCGCCGCCAGTGGTCGTGGTCGAGTTTACGACAACACTGCCGCCGCTGGACCCGCCGCCGAAGAAACCGCCGAAGAAGCCGCCACCGAAGCCGCCGCCATATCCTCCGCCGTATCCGCCGCTCGGGATCGAGCGCGAGCCTCCGCCGCCCGCGACTGGCGCGGCTTGCGGAAGAGGCGGCACGGGAACAGGGGCCATGACGACGCGCCTGATCGGCGGGCAGACGTTTTCGGGATCCGCAACCGCTGCTTCCGGCGAATCATAAGGCACGCATTCGATCACCCGCTTGGGAATGACGCGAGCCGCCCTTACCGGCGGTTTCGGTGTCGCACGCTTGATCGGGCGAGCTTTGATCTGCTTGACCGACTGGCTCTTGTAGCTTGGAGAATCGGTAATTGGCCGCTCGGCAACATGCACTGCGCCACCCGCAACGAGCGCGCCGCCCGCCGCGGTGGCTGACAATTTTGCAAGTGCTGCTTTTACCGACATATCTTGCACTTCCTGTTGTGCGGGTAGGCCCCGCATCGACCGGATACGCGCAATTAGCGAATCCCCGAAGGTCGAATTTACACTTCCTGTTACCCTTACAAAACTAAATTTTCCGCAATCCTGCGAGGGTTGCGAGCGCCATGTCCCGCTTTGGGACCACGAATCCGGCCTTTGTTACCCGTGGATTCAGTTTATTTGTCGAACATATCGGACTGGCTGGCGGACCCGGGCGGGGTCATGCCGAGATGCGACCAGCCGCCATCGTTGAGCATGCGGCCGCGCGCGGTGCGGGCGATGAGGCCGAGCTGGATGAGGTAGGGCTCGATAACCTCTTCCACCGTGTCGCGCGGTTCACTGAGGCCTGCAGCCAGCGTCTCCACGCCCACGGGCCCGCCTTTGTAGGTGGTCGCGATCATGGTGAGATAGCGGCGGTCCATCGCATCGAGGCCAAGGCTGTCGACTTCTAGGCGCGTCAGTGCTTCGTCGGCCACCTTCGTCGTGACGACAGCCTCGCCCAGCACGCTGGCGAAGTCGCGCACGCGGCGCATCAACCGGCCTGCGACACGCGGGGTGCCACGCGAACGACGGGCAATTTCGCGCGCGCCGCCTTCGTCGATACCCATGTCCAGCAGTCCTGCCCCGCGGGTGACGACCTTGAGCAGTTCGTCCTCGGTATAGAAATTGAGTCGCACCGGAATGCCGAAACGGTCACGCAAGGGCGTGGTCAGCAGCCCCTGACGCGTGGTCGCGCCGACGAGCGTGAAAGGCGGCAGGTCGATCCGCACGCTGCGTGCCGAGGGCCCCTCTCCGATAATGATGTCGAGCGCGCGGTCTTCCATCGCGGGATAGAGCACTTCCTCGACCACCGGATTGAGCCGGTGGATCTCGTCGATGAAGAGGACGTCGTTCGGCTCGAGATTGGTGAGCAGCGCGGCAAGGTCGCCCGCCTTGGCGATCACCGGGCCGGAGGTGGCTCGAAAGCCGACGCCCAGTTCCTTCGACACGATCTGCGCCAGCGTAGTCTTGCCGAGCCCGGGGGGACCGAAAAAGAGCACATGATCCATCGCCTCGCCGCGCCCCTTGGCCGCCTCGATAAACACGCGCAAATTCTCGCGCGCCGCCTTCTGCCCGACGAATTCGGCAAGCGATTTCGGCCGCAGCGCCGCATCCGGGTCTTCCGGCTGCCGGTCAGGAGAATGGAGGGGGACGGGTTCGGTCATATCAAAACGGGTTCACCGTGTAGCCGCGCTGTTGCAGCAGGGCGTGGGCGGTCATGGCGGAGAGCGCCATTTCGACGCCCGGCAGGAGGTCGTCCTGCGTCACCCCATAGGCCGCCGCGCTCTGGCCGCAGACGATGAAGCGCACGCCCTCGCCAAGCATCACCTGCACCATGTCGGCAGAGGTGTTGTCGGGCTTCGCCAGCAAGTCGTTCACCGCCTTGCCATGGACGACCACTGCGATGCGGATGTTATCTTCGGGCACCCCGTGCGCGACGTGCATGTTGATGAAGCGCGCGGCGCTTTCGAAACCGCGATTGCGCGCGCCCTCGTCCGCCGGTTTGGCGACATCGAAGGCAATCGAGAATTCGGTATCGCCGGGGACTTTACCGATCCCCTCGACCGGCGCGTGCGGTCCAAATTGCGCGAACACGGGACCGGGTTTGAATGCGCTCATGTCCTGCGCCGAAGCGGGCGCGGCGCATACCAGCGCTGCCATTGAAACCGCGCGAAACAGCCTAGTTCCCATTATTCGTTCCTTCCCAATCCCTGCGATAATACTGACGGGCCACCAGCGTGTTGGGCGAATATTCCCTCGGCATTCCGACGACCAGCGCGCCCTCTTCCGGCAGGTGGACCCGCGAGCAGCTAGTGAAGAGGCCGTAGTCGATCCACGCAGTGTCACGCGGCCAATCCCCCTGCACGACTTCGGCCACGGCAACCTGCATACCGTTGTTCGATGCTGTGACCGATGGCTGCGGCTTCACCTTGAGCACTATGGCATCCGGCGCAATGTCGCCCGGAAGCTGGGGCAGGAATACATGGGTTTCCGAAAAGACGCCGCGACAAGCCGCAGCCGGAGAGGTCGCGGCGAAGGACGCCGCCATGCCGAGGCAAAGCCAGGCCGCTTTCACGAAGCCGCCCTTTTCAAAGCGACGCGGATGAGGTCGCCCTCACTCGCGCCTTCGCCCAACTCGCCTTGCGCCGCAGCCACTGCCCGCGCGGCAATCGCCGGTTTGAAGCCGAGGTTTTCCAGCGCGCTCACCGCATCCGCGCTCGCACCGCCCACTGGAGCTGCCGCAGCCATTCCGCCAGCCGCACTGCCACCGGGTAGTGCGCCCGCCTTGTCCTTCAATTCGTTGACGATGCGCCCGGCAAGCTTCGGCCCGACGCCCTGCGCCCGCGCGATCATGGCGGCGTCGCCGCTGGAGCACGCCTGTTGTACCTCGCCAGTCGACAGAGCAGACAGAATTGCAAGGCCTACCTTGCTTCCCACGCCCTGAACCTGGGTCAGCAGCCGGAACCAATCCCGCTCCGCAGCTTCGGCAAACCCGAGCAATCGCATGTCGTTCTCCGACACCTGGAGATCAGTATAGACAGTGCAGGCTTCGCCCGTCTCGCCCAACTGGCTGAGTGTGCGAGCCGAGCAATGAACAAGATACCCGACGCCCGAGACATCGATCACCGCCCAGTCGGAACCGGTTTCGTCTAGCAGGCCTTTAAGCTTGGCAATCATGGTTTGTTCTTGCGCTACAAGAATGGCTTGGTCCAGCCCTAGTGGACTTGGCCCCACAGTTGAGACAGGAAGGCGGGCATGAGCTGGAACACTTTCGGACGCGTGCTTCGCTTCACCACCTGGGGGGAAAGCCATGGCCCTGCCATCGGCGCAGTAGTTGACGGGTGCCCGCCTGGGCTGGAACTGAGCGAGGCAGATATCCAGCCGTTCCTCGACGCGAGGAAGCCGGGACAAAACAAGTTCACCACCCAGCGCAAGGAGCCGGACGAGGTCCGCATCCTGTCTGGAGTGTTCGAAGGTAAGACCACCGGCACCTCGCTCTCGCTGCTGATCGAAAACAAGGACCAGCGATCCAAGGATTATTCCGAGATCGCGAATACCTACCGCCCGGGCCATGCCGATTTTGCCTATGACGCAAAGTACGGCTTTCGCGATTATCGCGGCGGCGGGCGCAGCAGTGCCCGTGAAACGGCGATGCGCGTTGCAGCAGGCGCCGTAGCGCGAAAGGCCATCCCCGAGGTCGCAATACTGGCCTATGTCGCGGAGATCGGCGGCGACCGGATCGACCCCGCCAATTTCGACCGCGAGGAAATCGCCAGCAACCCCTTCTGGTGCCCAGACGCAGAGGCCGCCAAGCGCTGGGAAGCGCTGGTCGACGAAGCGCGCAAGGCAGGCTCCTCGCTCGGCGCGGTGGTGGAATGCGTGGCAACCGGTGTTCCCGCAGGATGGGGCGCGCCGGTCTATGCCAAGCTCGACAGCGACCTGGCTGCAGGGATGATGAGCATCAATGCGGTGAAGGGCGTGGAGATCGGCGACGGCTTCGACGCCGCCCGCCTTACCGGCGAACAGAACGCCGATGCCATGTCACCGGGCGAAAACGGGCCGGAGTTCGCGGCCAACCATGCAGGCGGCATCGCAGGCGGTATCTCTACCGGCCAGCCGGTGGTCTGCCGCGTTGCCTTCAAACCGACCAGCTCGATCCTCACCCCCGTTGCGAGCATAGACCGACAAGGCGAGGCGACCGAGGTGCGCACCAAGGGGCGGCACGATCCTTGTGTCGGCATTCGCGGCACGCCGGTCGTCGAGGCGATGATGGCGCTGGTGCTGGCCGATCACAAACTGCTCCACCGCGCGCAATGCGGCTGAGCCAAGCGGCGGAATTTCCCGAAGACTCATGAAAGCATTTGCCAATTCGCGCCCGCTGCTGTGGCTGCTACTCGCCTTGCCGGGGCTCTGGATGGTGGGGCGCTGGGTTTTGACACCCGACAGCTATGGCTATGGCCATGTGATCGCCGATAGCGGCGACTGGGCGGCCTGGCTGCTGCTGGTGACGCTGGCGGTGACGCCGATACGGCTCGCGTTCCGCAAGCAGAAATGGGCGGTCTGGCTGATGCGCAGGCGGCGCGATCTGGGTGTCGCGAGTTTCGCCTATGCCGCGTTTCACACCGGCATTTACCTGGGCAAGAAAGTCGACCCGGCCGTCATTCTTTCGGAAGCGGGCGAGCCGTACATGCTTGCGGGATGGGCGGCGCTGGGCCTTTTCGTACCGCTCGCCGCGACATCGAACGATATCGCGACGAGGGCACTCAAGCGGTCATGGAAGACCTTGCACCGCCTGGTCTATCCGGCGGCGATCGTTGTCTTCGTCCACTGGGTCCTGTCCGCCTTCGATCCGACCACCGCGTGGATCCACGTTGGCATATTGGTCGCGATCGAGGCGATCAGGGTCGTGCTGCAAATGCGTCAGAGAGTGACGTAGTTGCGGAAACGGGCGACTTCGGTCTCGTCGACATACTTGCCGATTTCACGGTTGAATTCACCCATGTCGGCGTAGGGACGATATTCTTCGAATTCGTGGACCATCTTGTCGGTCATTCCGGGGATCAGACGGATCTGCTCTTCGGTAGCCTCGTTGAGGTTGACCGGAACGAACACGGTTTCGAGCACGGCGGCGGCTTCTTCTGCCGACAGCGTTTCGAGCAGCTTTGCGTTGAACGCCGTCACGTCGGCATAGGGCTGACCTGCGACAATGGCGGCGGCGAGTTCGGCGGACACGCCATCGATCCCGGCAAGCTGATCGGCGGTGGCGGTGCTGGCGTCGAGGACGCTGGCGGTTTCGGCATCCGCGTTAACAGTGTCGGTAGCCGCAGGCTCATCGGCAGCAGGTGCAGCTTCCTCTGCGCCCGAACAGGCAGCGAGAGCGAGGGTGCTGGCGGTGAAGGCGGCGGCGATAGCAAACTTACGCATTTCGAATCCTCTTATTGCGAAGAATTCGCATTAGCATATAACTGCCGCCTGCGAAGCAATTTCTCGTATCTTTCTGCATATTGAGGAGTTGGTTGCAAAAATCTCATGATAATTGCGTTTATGTTGTACTTTAGGAAAGTTCCATCGAGTTGATCGATTATTCCGATCCTCGCAATCGCAACATATCGCTTTTGTGCATCGCAACACCGCCTATCTGACACCCACGAGTTTCAACCCGAATAACGGAGAAAACCATGGGTATCATCGGAAGCGAAATCAAACCGTTCAACGCCACCGCCTTCCAGGCCGGCAAGGACTTTTTCCAGGTCACCGACGAAGACGTGAAGGGCAAGTGGTCTGTCTTCTTCTTCTATCCGGCCGACTTCACCTTCGTCTGCCCGACGGAGCTGGAAGACCTCGGCGAGCAGTACGCCATGCTCCAGAAGATGGACGTCGAAGTCTACGCCGTCTCGACCGACACGCACTTCAGCCACAAGGCATGGCACGACACTTCCGACAAGATCGGCAAGCTGCAGTTCCCGTTCCTCGGTGACCAGAACCACGTTCTTGCACGCAACTTCGACGTACTGCGTGAAGGCGTCGGTCTTGCCGACCGTGCAACCTTCGTGGTCGATCCCGACGGCGTGATCCAGATCATGGAACAGACCTGCGAAGGCGTCGGCCGCAATGCCAACGAACTGGCCCGCAAGATCAAGGCTGCCCAGTACGTTCGCGCCAACCCCGGCCAGGTTTGCCCGGCAGCCTGGGAAGAAGGCGGCGAAACGCTGGCTCCCTCGCTCGACCTGGTTGGCAAGATCTAAGCGAAGTGTTCAGGCGGCGCACCTTTCCCCGGGGCGCCGCCCGAGAGCCCGAGAGAACCTCGGGTCGCTGGAAGGTCCGGGGCAATTGCCTCCCCCCCCCGCCCCGGACCTTTTCCGTCCCCCATCCTATCCGGAGACCGTGCATGCTCGACACCGCAATGAAGCAACAGCTTTCGACCTATCTCGCCAACCTGCGCGAGCCGATCGAACTCGTCGCCTCGCTGGGTGACGACGCCAAGAGCACGCAGACCCGTGAACTGCTGGAAGAGATTGCCGCGCTCCACGAGCTGGTTACCGCCAGCCTCGACGGC
Source organism: Qipengyuania aquimaris (assembly GCF_009827445.1). Lineage (GTDB taxonomy): Bacteria > Pseudomonadota > Alphaproteobacteria > Sphingomonadales > Sphingomonadaceae > Qipengyuania > Qipengyuania aquimaris. The sequence goes on along the minus strand of NZ_WTYI01000001.1, from coordinate 2,500,376 downwards.
ACCGACGACCGCAAGCCCAGCTTCATCATCCGCCGCGCCAGCGACGCGGAAAAGTGGGTGCGTTTCGCCGGCCTTCCGATGGGGCACGAATTTACCTCGCTCGTCCTCGCCCTGCTGTGGGCCGGCGGGCACCCGCCCAAGGTCGATGCCGACCTCATCGAACAGGTCCGCGGCATCGAAGGCGATTTCAATTTCGAGATGTATTTCTCGCTGAGCTGCCATAATTGCCCCGACGTGGTGCAGGCGCTGACGCTGATGGCGCTCGAAAACCCGCGCATCACCGCGACCCTGATCGAGGGCGGGACCTACCAGGAAGAAGTCGACGCACGCGACATCATGGCCGTGCCCGCGACCTTCCTGAATGGCGAACCCTTTTACAACGGCAAGATGGAACTGGCAGAAATCCTCGCCAAGATCGACACCGGCGCCGATGCCAAGGCAGCGGAAAAGCTCGCCGCCAAGGACCCGTTCGAAGTCCTCGTGATCGGCGGCGGTCCGGCTGGCGCAGCAACGGCCATCTACACCGCGCGCAAGGGTTTCCGCACCGGCATCGCTGCGGAACGCTTCGGCGGACAGCTGCACGACACGCTGGGTATCGAGAACCTGCCGGGCACGGCCTATACCGAAGGCCCGAAGCTTGCCGGCGAGCTGGAACGCCATGTCGGCGAATACGACATCGACCTGATGAACCTCGCCAAGGCGGTGAAGCTTGTACCTGCCAAGCAGGAAGGTGGCCTCCACACGGTGGAACTCGGCAATGGCGCGTTTCTTAAGGCCCGCAGCCTGATCCTTGCAACGGGCGCACGCTGGCGGAACCTCGGCGTTCCGGGCGAGGCCGAATATCGCAACAAGGGCGTAGCCTATTGCCCGCACTGCGACGGTCCGCTGTTCAAGGGCAAGCGCATTGCTGTCATCGGCGGCGGCAATTCCGGCGTCGAGGCGGCAATCGACCTCGCCAAGATCGTCGGCCACGTCACGCTGATCGAATATGACGAAAAGCTGCGTGCTGACGAAGTCCTGCAGGCCAAGCTGCGCAGCATGGCGAATGTGGAGATCGTCACCAGCGGCCAGACGACAGAGATCACTGGCAAGGACGGCAAGGTCGACGGCCTCGTGTTGAAAGACCGCAAGAGCGGGGACGAACGCCGCATCGAATTGGAAGGCGTGTTCGTCCAGATCGGTCTTGTGCCGAACACCGAGTGGCTCAAGGAAAGCGGTCTCGCGCTGACCAAATTCGGCGAAATAGAAACCGACGAAGAAGGCCGCACGAACCTTCCCGGCGTCTTCGGTGCGGGCGACGTGACCGACGTTCCCTACAAGCAGATCGTGGTCGCGATGGGCGAAGGTTCGAAAGCGGGCCTTTCCGCCTTCGATTTCCTCATCCGTACCGAAGCGTTGGACGAGATCGCGCAAGCGGCCTGATATTTGCTCTCGATCAATAAATAAAGCGCCGCCATTCCAACCGGATGGCGGCGCTTTTCGCATGTGCGCCACGCTTCATCGCTCAATCGCTTCCAGCAATCAATTTGAACCGTTTAATCGATTGGACGAATTACCGGACGAGGTTCATCGTCATCAGGTTCTCGGACGGGAGACCGAGTCTTTTTATTAGGAGAGAGTATTCATGGACGCCAAAACCGGAGATATCAGCGGTTGTCCTTTCCACGGCAATGCCGGAACCCGGGACCTATTCGGCCGCCGGAACCGTGACTGGTGGCCCGACCAACTCGATCTGGAAATCCTTACCGAGGGCGGCCGCGCTGCCGACCCGATGGGCGAGGACTTCGATTATTGCGAAGCCTTCAATGCGCTCGACTACAAGGCGCTGAAGCAGGACCTCACCGACCTTATGACCGACAGCCAGGACTGGTGGCCGGCGGACTATGGCCATTACGGCCCGTTCTTCATCCGCATGGCATGGCACGCAGCCGGCACCTATCGCACCGGCGATGGTCGCGGCGGTGGCGGCAGCGGCCAGCAGCGCTTCGCCCCGCTCAACAGCTGGCCCGATAACGGCAACCTCGACAAGGCGCGCCGCCTGCTTTGGCCGATCAAGCAGAAATACGGCAAGCACATCAGCTGGGCCGACCTCTTCATCCTCACCGGTAACGTCGCCATCGAAAGCATGGGCGGTCCCGTGTTCGGCTTCGGCGGCGGTCGCAAGGACGTCTTCGATCCCGAAACCGTCTACTGGGGCACGGAAGAAAAGTGGGTCGATACCGGCGCCGAAACCCGCATTCAGCCGGATGAAGGCATGGCGCTCGAAAATCCGCTCGCAGCGATCCAGATGGGCCTCATCTACGTCAATCCCGAAGGTCCGGGCGGCAATCCGCACGATGCGGAAGGCATGGCCCGCGACATGCGGGAAACCTTCGCCCGCATGGCCATGAACGACGAGGAAACTGTCGCTCTTACCGCCGGCGGTCACGCCTTCGGCAAGGCCCACGGCGCGAAGCCTGCCGACACTTTCGGCAGCGCTCCGGAAGGCGAAACCCTGCACCGCATGGGCTTCGGCTGGCTGACCGACCCCGATGAAATCGGCAAGGGTCACATCACGACTTCGGGCATCGAAGGCGCGTGGACCCCGAACCCGACGCAGTGGGGCGGCGACTATTTCCGCCTGCTGTTCAAATACGACTACGAGCTCGTCCAGAGCCCGGCAGGCGCGAACCAGTGGCAGCCGATCAATCCCGATCCGGAAGACATGGCACCCGACGCCAGGGACCCGAACAAGAAGGTCCCGACCATGATGACGACCGCCGACATGGCGCTGAAGCGCGATCCGGAATATCGAAAAATCTCCGAACGCTTCCGCGACGACCAGGCTGCATTGGACGATGCCTTCGCCCGCGCATGGTTCAAGCTGTGCCACCGCGACATGGGACCCAAGGTCCGCTACCTCGGCCCCGAAGTGCCGAGCGAAGACCTGATCTGGCAGGACCCCGTCCCCGCCGGAACGCAGGTTTCCGACAGCGACCTGTCGTCCTTCAAATCGAAGGTGCTGGACAGCGGCCTGTCCGTTTCGGAACTGGTGAAGGCGGCATGGGCCTCGGCCTCGACCTACCGCAATTCCGACCATCGCGGCGGCGCCAACGGTGCGCACATCCGCTTCGATGAAATCAAGAACTGGGCGGTCAACGATCCCGAAGAACTGGGCAAGGTCCTTGCCAAGCTCGACGAGATCCGCGGCTCGATCTCGATGGCCGACGCCATCGTCATCGCCGGTTCGGCTGCGGTCGAAAAGGCTGCGAAGGATGCGGGCTTCGATATCTCCGTTCCGGTCACCACCGGTCGCGGCGATGCGAAACGCGAAGACTTCGACGCCGAAAGCTGGGAGCCGCTGGAGCCGTTTGCCGACGGTTTCCGCAACTACCTCAAGACCAAGGCTTCGGTGAAGACCGAGGACATGCTGGTCGACCGCGCCCACCTCTTGGGCCTTTCGATCCCGGAAATGACTGCACTGGTCGGCGGGCTGCGCGCAATGGGCGCTGTGAGCAAGCATGCCAAGCACGGGAACAGCATCGGCGTCCTTACCGAAACCCCCGGCAAGCTCGACAACAGCTGGTTCGTGAACCTGCTGGGCATGGGCGTGATCTGGGAAGAGGTCGACGACAGCGGCGACGAGGAATTCGTCGGCATCTGCCGCAAGACCGGCAAGGAACTGTGGCGCGCAACGCGCACCGACCTTGTCTTCGGCTCCAACTCGCGCCTGCGCGCGGTGGCGGAAGTCTATGCCGAAAACGGCAATGAGCAGAAGTTCGTGAACGACTTCGTCAAGGCCTGGACCAAGGTCATGGACGCGGACCGGTTCGACCTCAGCTACGCAAAGTACCACAAATAAAAAGAACAGAACTGAGCCCCTGGGCCGCAGAAGGAGCCCCCGGCAGCAATGTCGGGGGCTTTTTCTTTTCTTTACTCGGCTCGCACGATGGCTAGGCAATTCCGATGAACACCCAATTCACCAAGCGCGCGCGCTTGTTCGCAGGTCTCATCGCGGTCGCGGCATGGGCCGCGCTTATTGCGCAGGCATTCATCGGAGCAGGCCCCGACATCGGTCCGCTTGTCGCTTTCGCGCAACTGATGCGGTTCTTCACGATCTGGAGCAATCTCGCGGCAGCCATCCTGATGGGCTGGATCGCCTTCAGAGGATCGATACACCCATCCCTGCCATTCGCGCTTGCGACCGCGCTGGCGATCGTCGCGATCGTCTACCATGTCTTGTTGGCCTCCGATCACCACCCAGTGGGCCTCGACTGGTACACGAACCAGATGCACCACACTCTGGTGCCGCTGGCCGTGATCGGATGGTGGCTGGTCTTTAAGGCAGCTGCAGACAACAGTTGGAAAAGCGCGCCGACGGTAATGGTCGCGCCTGTGCTCTATACCCTCTTCGCGCTCGTTTACGGAGAGGCAAGCGGGTTTTACGCCTACTTCTTCCTCGACGTCTCGCAATTCGGTTACGGGCAGGTCCTGGCCAACATACTGGGCCTCGCCGTTGTATTCATGCTTTTCGGCTTGGTCCTGTTGGGTTTGCGACGCTTGGTCAGCGCTCGCGCCTGAGGACGATGTAGAGCGCCCCGTCTCCGCCATGACGCTGGTGCGCGCGGCGTACGGCCGCGATGGCCGAATGGTGGCTGGAGGCGGCCAGCCAGTCCAGCACCTTGGCCCGGATTGCCCCGCGCCTGTGCCCGCGATCGGCCGGATCGACAGGACGCGGCTTGCCGGTGATCAGCAGGATCGTGCGCGCGCCCATCGAGCGCGCCTGCGCCACGCCGCTGATCAGGCGGTTGTAGGCCGCGTCGAGGCCATGGTCGTGAAGGTCGAGCGTGAAATCCGGCTGGACCGCGCCCGATTTGAGCCTGCGATCCCAGTGAGAATCGAGGGAATTGGCGGATTTGATGGGAGTGGCAACGGGCCGGGGCGCTGACAAGGGCGCGGGCTTTCTGGGCGACGGTTTGGGGACTGTCACCTTCGGCGCGATCGGGGCATCAACCTTGCGCACATGCGCGCGCGGGTGAAGCGGTTCGACCGTCGCGGCGACCTTTTCCCAGGCTTCCGCTTCTTGCGCGCTGAGGCCGCGCGGCGCGCTCATCGCTTGAGGCGGGCGAGCGTGCCCTTGGGCAGGAAGATATAGGCCGTGCCGCTGCTGCTCATTCCACCGGCGATTTCGCGGGCCTGCGCGCCATTGCCCCAGAAGGTGTCGAAGCGGTTGGCGCCCTTGATGGCCCCGCCCGTGTCCTGCGCGACCCAGAGGCCGTCCGCCACATCGCTTTCCATGTCGAGCCAGACCGGTGCGCCATAGGGCACGAACTTGGGATCGACTGCGATGCTGTCGCGCCCGTAAACCGGCACTTCGAGCGAGCCGAGCGGACCGTCGGTGTCCAGTTCACGGAAGAAGATCCAGCTCTTATTGAGGTTCATGATCTCGTCCGCCCGGTCCGGATTGTCCCGCAGCCAGCCCATCAGTCCCTGCATCGAGGTCGGGTACTGCGTCCCGTCGCCGATCAGGCCCTGCTCGCGCATCGGTCTTCCAATGGCGACATATTCGCGGCCGTTCTGGCCCGCATAGCCAATGCGCATCACGCTGCCGTCGGGCTGGCGCAGCAGGCCGCTGCCCTGGATCTGGAGGAAGAAGAATTCGACCGGATCGGCAGCCCAGGCAATCGTCGGGACCTTGCCGTCCAGCGCGCCTGCCACGATCTCGGACCGCTCGTAATAGCGCACGAACTCGCCGTCTTCATTGTAACGACCAAGCGGCGGGCGACCGGTGCGCTCGCTCTCGGCGATTTCGGCGGGCCAGCCGCGTTCCAAGTCGGACGGGAGGGCGTAGACCGGCACTTCGTAGCCGGGCGCCTTTGTCCGGCTGCCGAGAATTTCGGGCTCGAAATAGCCTGTCGCGAAGGCCTCGCCCTCGCCCACAATCGCGGTTTCGAACTGGCTGGTGAAGAAGAGCGCAGGATCGCTCGACCAGTTGCTCGCCGCAAGGCACGGGCCCTGCCAGTCGAGCCGGGTGGTCAGGCCGCTGGTATCGTCACGGTACAAAATCTTGTCGCAGGAGCGCCGGAATGCCGCCAGAGCGCCTTCCGCATCCGCCTGCAGGAACGGGAAGCTCTCGATAGGTGGCCCGGGGCGAACACCTGCCGACGCGGCATTGTCTGCGACTTCCGCGGGCGGCTGTTCGACAGCGCCCGTGTCCATCGGCGGACGCGCTTCTGGCACGACGGCGCAGGCCGAAAGCAGCGAAGCCGCAGCGAGTATGAGCGCGCTTCGCAAGGAGCCTACTCCTGTAAGGATGTGAATTAGTCCTGGTCGGTTTCGTCGAGGACCCAGTTCGGATCCATCGAGTCGACCGAACGGCTAAACGTCCAGATGTCGCGGCTTTCGACGGCATCGTCGAGCGAGCCGGCGACGACGGTGCCATCCTTGTCGCGGGTTACCGCGGCGATATCGGCCACGAAACGCACGGCGATACGGGCCGTGCGACCGTCCATTTCGGCAGAGTGCACGGTTGCATCCTCGATCCGGATCAAGCGGTTGTCGAGCGTTTCGCCCGAAGCGTCGCGCGCATCGATGGCTCCTGCAAAGCTGGCGTAGACATCGTCGTCCGTCAGGTCGCGCAGCGTGTCCTTGTCGCCTGCCCAGAACGCTTCGAGGATCATGCCGTAGGCCGCCTTCGCGCCTTCGAGGAAGGAGAGGAGGTCGAACCGCGAATCGGCATTAGCGATGAAGCGGATGGCGCTTTCGTTCGCGTTGGATGCGTTATCGACGCTGCGCAGGGTCACCGCAGGCCGCGCAGGAGCGGCTGCATCCGGTGTCCCACCGGTCGCGGTTGGCGTCGTCGGATTCTGTTCGCGCGGACCATAGCTGCGACGGATCGGATCCTCTTCATGCTCCGACCGCTGGCCCAGCACCGAATAGAGACGCAGGCCGAGAAATGCGGCGATGGCTGCAAGGATGACGATCTCGGTGATCACTGGCGGTATTCCGTTCGTTTCAATTCTGGCACTTAGTGGAAGAACCATGCCTTCCGGTACGGTTCCCTTAGTGCCCTAGATAGGGATCAATTACAAACGCACAATGGGCGCTTGAGGGTCCTTTCGGCCTGCTTTTCCTTCGGCCAACCCACTCCACTCGCGGATTGCCCCGCGCCTTGGGGGGTGCTAGGCGCGCGCCCTGACCGGTGGGACGCAACATCGCGACCGTCCCCGCCTATTCAAACAGACATACGAAAGAAAGCTTGCCCGATGGCCGATGAAAACGACGTTCTGACCGATCTCAATGCCGATCCGGCCGCTGGTGCCAACGGTGCCGACAATCGCCCGACTGTCGGCATCCTGAACCAATATGTGAAGGACCTTTCGGTCGAAAACCCGAACGCGCCCGCCGCCTATCAGTGGCAGGAACAGCCGCGCGTCGATGTGCAGCTCAACATCGCATCGAACAAGGTGACCGACGAAATCACCGAAGTCGAACTGAAGATCACGGTGCGCGCCGACACCGACCAGGGTGCACAGTACATCGTCGAGCTCGCCTATTGCGGCCTCGTCGGCATTCGGAACGTTCCCGAAGAACACGCCCACGCATTCATGTTCGCAGAAGCGCCTCGCCTGCTCTTCCCCTTCGCGCGCGCTATCATCTCCGATGCCGTCCGTGACCTCGGCTATGCGCCGATGATGCTCGAGCCGATGGACTTCGCCGGTCTCTACCAGCAGCAGCTCCAGGCCCGCGCAGCCCAGCAGGGCGAAGGCGCCCCGGCTCCGACCGGGAACGCCTGAGGCACCGGGACCGGGACGGAGGCTCCGCGATGAGCCTGCTCAAGAACGTCGGCACGATCGGCTCGCTCACCATGGTGAGCCGCATCGCCGGCATGGCACGCGAAATGATCTTCAGCCGCGTGCTCGGCGCCAATGCGGTTACCGACGCCTGGTTCCAGGCCTTCATCATACCCAACGTCTTCCGCCGCCTGTTCGCGGAAGGCGCGTTTTCCGCCGCCTTCGTGCCGATGTTCTCCAAGCGGTTGAACGGCGAAGGCGGGATCGAAGATGCCCGCAGTTTCTCGGCCGACGTGCTGAGCGTGTTTCTGCCGGTCCTGATCGCCCTGTGCATCGTATTCGAGCTCGCCATGCCGGGCGTGATCTGGATCCTCGCGGAAAAGCCGGTCGAACCCGGCCAGTTCGACCTCGCAGTCGACTTCGCCCGGATCATGTTCCCCTACATCCTGCTGGTCAGCCTGGTGACCTTGTTCACCGGCATGCTCAATTCGGTCTCCCGCTTTGCGCCGGGGGCCAGCTTTCCGATCATCCTCAACCTCGTGCTCATCGCCGCGCTGCTGACGGGGGAGTATTTCATCGAGGCGACGGGAGCGAGCATCGAGCAGGTCGCTTACGGCGTCGCATGGGCCGTGACTGCGGGCGGCGTCATGCAGCTGGGATGGCTGTATTACTGGACAAGGGTCGAGGGATTCCGGCCCAAGCTGCTCTGGCCCCGCATCACGCCGGAGGTGAAACGCCTGTCCATCATCGCGCTGCCCGCGGCGATCGGTGGCGGCGCTTACCAGATCAACACGCTGGTCCAGCTCTACTTCCTCAACCAGCTCGAAAGCGGTTCGGTCAGCTACATGAACTATGCCGACCGGCTCAACCAGCTGCCGCTCGGGATTATCGGCATTGCTCTGTCGACCGCGATCCTGCCGACCCTGTCGAAATTCGTCGGCAGCAAGAACAAGGAAGGCGCGGATCGCATCCAGTCCGATGCCATCGAGCTTTCGATGCTGCTGACCATCCCGGCGGCAGTTGCGCTGGCAATCTGCGCCACGCCCTTCATCACGATGATTTTCCAGGGCGGACGCTTCAGTGTCGAGGATGCCGCCATCGCGGGCGGCGTCCTGGCGATCCTGGTGCTCGGCCTGCCGGCTTACGTGATGGTGAAGGTGCTGGTGCCCAATTTCTACGCCCGGTCGGACACGAAGACCCCGGTCTATGCGGCCTTCATTTCCCTCGGCGTTTTCGTGGCGTTCAACATCGCCTTCCTCCAGCGGTTCGGCGTGGAGGGGGTGGCGCTGGCCAGCGTGATCGGGGCGTGGATCAACGTGGCTTTCCTCTACGTCGTCCTCCTCAAGCGGGGGTATTATTCGGTACCCCTGGCGTTGGTCGGGCGCATCGCACGCCAACTCGTCGCAGCGGCCGCCATGGGTGCCGCCTTGTGGTTCGCCCGTGATTTGCTAACCGGTTGGTATTCCGCTGGCCTGCTTGCCCGGCTGGCCGCGCTCCTCGGGCTCGTCCTGTGCTCGGGCATCGTCTATTTCGGCGTCGCTTTCGCAGTCGGCGCCATCGACCGGCAGCGCATCGCTGCCCTGACCAAGAAGAAAGCTCCGTAAATCATCATGCGTGTTGTTTCCGGCATCCAGCCCACCGGCAATCTCCATCTCGGCAATTACCTGGGTGCGATCCGCAATTGGGTGCGGATGCAGGATAACCTTGGCGAAGGAGAACAGTGCCTGTTCTTCCTTGCCGACCTGCACGCGATTTCGATGCCGCACGATCCGGCGGAACTGCGGCGCGCCACGCTCGAAATGGCGGCGGCGCTGGTCGCCTGCGGCATCGACCCGGCGCGTTCGGTGCTGTTCAACCAGGCGCAGGTCCACGCGCACGCCGAATTGCAGTGGCTCCTCAACGGGACTGCGCGCATGGGCTGGCTCAACCGCATGACGCAGTTCAAGGACAAGAGCGGCAAGAACCGCGAAGGTGCCAGCGTTGCGCTGTTCACCTATCCCGTGCTTCAGGCCGCCGACGTGCTGCTTTACCAGGCGACCCACGTGCCCGTGGGCGAGGACCAGAAGCAGCACCTCGAACTGGCGCGCGACATTGCGCAGAAGTTCAACAATGACTTCGCAACCGAGGACGCTCCGGTCTTCACCCTGCCCGAACCGATCAGCCCGCCCCAGGCGGCGCGGATCATGAGCCTGCGCGACGGATCGAAGAAGATGAGCAAGTCCGATCCGTCGGAAATGAGCCGCATCGAACTGGCCGACGATCCCGACACGGTGATGAAGAAGATCAAGAAGGCCAAGACCGACCCCGAACCCCTGCCGAGCGAGGAAAAGGGTCTGGAAGACCGGCCCGAAGCGCTCAACCTCGTGACGATCTACGCCGCGCTCACCGACAAGAGCGTCGACGACGTGCTGGCCGATTTCGGGGGCGAAGGGTTCGGCAAGTTCAAGCCTGCCTTGGGGGAAGTGCTGGTCGAAACGCTGCGCCCGATCTCGGAACGCTTCACCGGGCTTCTCGAAGACCGCGAAGCGCTGGACGCGATCCTCGCCCGCGGCGCAGCCCAGGCCCGCCAGATCGCCGTCCCGACGCTCGATGCGACCTACAAGGCACTGGGCCTTGTCAGGGGCTGACGCCCACCCCGCTGCAACTTCCGGCAGCAGTCCCGCCGACACACTGCGGCAACTGCTGGCCTTCGCGAAGGCACCGACCCCGCTCGGCGGACCGATGCTGCGAGGCAAAGAGCGACGCCGCGTATTCTCGGTCGTACTGGCCGTGGACATTGCCGTTGCCGCGCTCATGGTTGCGGTCGTGGCAGTAGCCGAAGGGTTCGGAGCCACCTTTCCGCAAGTCGAGGATTTCGATCTCGATCCGGTAACCTTGGCCATTTTCGCGATCGCCGTAGCGCCGGTCATGGAAGAGGTTATATTCCGGGGATGGTTGCGCGGGAGACGCGCCGATCTCGAATTCGCGGCAACCTTCGTCGCATTGATCCTGGCTACAACCGGGCTCTCCTACCTCGATGCGGTAGGAGAGGTGGCCATCGGAACCGTGTTTATCCTGGGGGTGATTGTCGCCTGGCTAAGATGGCTCGCCACGCGCAAGGCCCACAGTGCAGTGCCCGAGTGGTTTTCCCGCCATTACGGCAAGATCATCTACGCAAGCTCTCTCGTGTTCGGGATGATCCACCTGACGAATTACGCGGAACTGCAATTCATCACGGTGTTCCTGGTGCTGCCGCAGACGATCGGCGGCCTCATCCTCGCCTTCACACGCACGCGGCTGGGCCTGGGCGCGGCGATCTTGCAGCACGCGCTGTTCAACGCGCTGTTTACGGCGCTCGACCCTTGGCTTTGACCTAGATTTTTACGGCAGTGCCGCTGGCGGACACCATCAGCATCGAGCCCGTATCGCCGATCACCTCGTAGTCGAGATCGACCCCCACAACCGCATTGCCGCCACGCGTGGCGCATTCGGCCTGCAATTCCTCGATCGCCTGGTTGCGCGCGTCCGCGAGGATGCGCTCGTAGCTGCCGGAGCGGCCACCAACGATGTCGCGGATATTGGCAAACAGATCGCGGAACAGGTTCGCGCCGACGATCACCTCGCCGGTAACGATACCGAGGTAATCCTGGATCGGCTTGCCTTCGATCGTCGGCGTGGTCGTTACGGTAACACCGCGCGCGTCTTTCCAGGGTCCGGGCATCGCAAATCCTCCTGTCTCGATAAGTGTGTTACCAAGATAGGACGCTTTCGCGTGGGATCAACCCATGCCGAGCGCAGCCTTGTAGGTATCGAGGATGGTTTCCTGTTCGCTGCGCTCGTCGGGCTTCATCTTACGCAGGCGGATGACCTGGCGCATGATCTTGGTGTCGTAACCCACGGCCTTGGCTTCCGCGTAAACGTCGCGAATGTCGTCGGCGATGCCCTTCTTCTCTTCTTCAAGGCGCTCGATGCGCTCGATGAGAAGGCGCAGGCGGTCGTCGGTGGCTTCGGCCATTGGGTATCAGCTCCAGTGTCTTTGAGAATCGGTTGCCTGCTGCGGATAGCCACCTCCCGCGCCGGGGTGAAGGTGCCGACTCGCTACTCCACGCGATTTTTCGCAACGCTCGCCTCCATCCGCGCCAGCTGCTCTTCGGTGGCGGGCGTCTGGTGAGCGGCTTTCCATTGGTCCATCGGCATGCCGTGGATCAGCTCGCGCGCGGCTGCCTTGTCGCCTTCGAAGCCGGCGTCGCGGATCCAGTCGGCCAGGCAATTGCGACAGAAGCCGGACAGCCCCATCAGGTCGATATTCTGCGCATCGTGGCGATGGCGCAGGTGTCGGACCAATCGCCGGAAAGCGGCTGCCGCTACGTCATCGGGGAGCGCGTCCAGCGCGTCGGGTGCATTCGTAACCATGTCATCGTCCTTGAATTGTCGCACCGCCGTGCCATAGCGATGCCTCATGGCAAAGCCCCTCAAAGAGCGCGACGGCGCGCCCAAGCTCGATCCGCGTGGCCGCAAGGTCAAGATTCTTGCGACCGTAGGCCCGGCGAGCCGGTCTCCGGAAATGCTGGCCCGCCTGTTCCGCGCCGGGGTCGACGCCTTCCGCGTCAACATGAGCCATGGCGAACACGAAACCCACGCCGAAACGATCAAGGCGATCCGCGCGATGGAAAAGGAATTCCATCGCCCCATCGCCATCCTTGCCGACCTCCAGGGCCCGAAGCTGCGCGTCGGCAAGTTCAAGAACGGCGAGGCGGTCATTCGTCACTCGGGCCATTTCACGCTCGACCGCAATCCCGAGCCGGGCGATCACACCCGCGTCGAATTGCCGCATCCCGAACTCTTCGGCCTGCTTGAAAAAGGCCAGCGCCTGCTGATCAACGACGGCAAGATACGCCTCAAAGTGATCCGCGCGGACGAAAACGAGATCCTGTGTTCGGCAGAAGTCGGCGGCGTGATCTCGGACCGCAAGGGCGTCAACGTGCCCGATGCCGAAGTGCCCATTCCGGCGCTTACCGAGAAGGACCGCCGCGACCTCGCTTTCGCGGTCCAGCAGGGCGTCGACTGGATCGGCCTCTCCTTCGTCCAGCGTCCCGAAGATCTTGCCGAAGCGCGCAAGCTGATGGGCGGATATGGCGCGCTGTGCGCCAAGATCGAAAAGCCGATGGCGGTCAGGCGCCTCGACGAGATTATCGAACTGTCCGACGGCATCATGGTCGCCCGCGGCGATCTTGGTGTGGAACTGGAGCCGCAGGAAGTCCCCCCGCTCCAGAAGCAGATCGTCAACAAGACGCGCACCGCCGGCAAGCCGGTCATCGTGGCGACGCAGATGCTGGAAAGCATGATCGAAAGCCCCGCCCCGACCCGCGCCGAAGTCTCGGACGTGGCGAATGCGGTCTACGACGGCGCGGACGCGGTCATGCTTTCTGCGGAAACGGCAGCGGGCGAATGGCCTGAAGAGGCGGTCACCATCATGCACCGCATCGCCCGGCAGGTCGAAAGCGATGAGGCGTACCTGCCGCGCGTGCGCTTTCTCGACACGCCGCCCGACCGCACCACTGCCGACGCGCTGGCGCATGCCTGCATGACCGTGGCCGACACGGTCGCCATTTCCGCGATCACGGTCTTCACCGGCTCCGGCAGCACGGCCCGCCGCGTCGCGCGCGAGCGACCGAGCGTGCCGATGATGGTCCTGACGCCGAGCATGAAGACGGCGCGCCGCCTTGCCTTGCTATGGGGCGCGCATGCCGTTGCCACCAAGGATATCGGCAGCTTCGAAGAGATGATCGCCAAGGGCAAGCGCATGGCGCTGCGCCATCGGTTCGCAGCTGCGGGCAACAAGCTCATCGCCCTCGCCGGTGTGCCCTTCGGCACTCCCGGATCGACCAACCTGATGCACGTGGTGACGATCGCCGGTGACGAGCTGGACAAGCACGAAAATTAGGTCGAGGCGCGCACCAGTCGCGCCTTCGCCTCTTCTTCGCCGATCAGCGGGAGCAGCTCCCCCATGTCCGGCCCGTGATCCATGCCGGTGAGCGCCTGGCGCAGCGGCAGGAACAGCGGCTTGCCCTTGCGGCCACTCGCTTCCTTCAGCGCAGCGGTGAGGGAGCGCCAGGGATCATCGCCCCACTCCAGCAAGTCGGCGGCCTGCGACAGGAAAGCGCGATCTTCGTTGGAGAATTCCGGTTGCTCGATCGGCCCGGTCACCAGCTTCCACCAGTTTGCTGCTTCGCTGACATGCGAAAGGTTCGGGCGGACCGCATGCCAGCCGGCCTCGTCCATGCCTTGGGGAAGGCGGTGCCGGACCGTCTCATAATCCATCTGGTGCACGATCGCCGCATTGAGACGGTCGAGTTCGGTATCGTCGAACTTCGCCGGCGCACGGCCGAATGTCGTTAGGTCGAACGTGTCGACCAGAACCTGCCGGTCGGCGATCGGCTCGACAGATTGCGAGGTGCCGAGCCGCGCCAGTAAGGCGACAATCGCTTCGGGTTCGATATCGCGCTCGCGGAAGCTGTCGCAGCCGAGCGAGCCAAGGCGTTTCGACAGCTTGCCTTCCTTGCCGACGAGCAAGGCTTCATGTGCGAAGTCGGGCATTTTTGCTGCAGGATATTGTGCAGCAACAAGTGCGGTAAACATCTGAATTTGAACGGCTGTATTGCTCACATGGTCCTCGCCGCGCAGCACCTGTGTAACACCCATATCGAGATCGTCGACCGCGCTGGGTAGCATGTAGAGCCAGCTTCCGTCAGCCCTGCGAATAACCGGGTCCGATAGCTGTGCAGGATCGAATTTCTGCTTGCCACGCACGCCATCGTCCCACTCGATCGGTTCGTCATGATCGAGCTGGAAACGCCAGTGCGGCGCAACGCCCTCGGCTTCCTTTGCGGCACGATCGGCATCGCTCAGCTGGAGAGCGGCACGATCGTAGATCGGCGGCAAGCCCCGGCCCAACTGGATCTTTCGCTTGAGTTCGAGCTCCTGCGCGGTTTCGTACGCCGGATAGATGCGTCCTGCAGCCAGGAGCGCGTCGAATGCCGACTGGTACAGCGCAAGCCGTTCGGACTGCCGCTCCTCGCCGTCCGCCGCAAGCCCGAGCCATGCAAGATCGGCGCGGATCGCTTCGACATACTCCTCGCGACTGCGCGCCGCATCGGTATCATCGATGCGCAGGATGAAGCGCCCGCCCGATTTCCTCGCCAGCATCCAGTTGTGCAAGGCGGTGCGGATATTGCCGACATGGAGGTTCCCCGTCGGTGACGGGGCGAAACGCGTAATAGTGGTCATGACAGGCGCCGATAGCGCAGCCGGTCGCCTATGGCGAGAAGAGTAGTGCCTGCCCTTATGTTAGCGAGTGTTGACCGGCTCAGGCGGCCTGGCCGCCCCGACGCTTCAGCGCCGCCTTGCGCGCCTGCCGGTAATCGATCACCGCCTTCTCCACCGGTGCCTCGGCCACTTCTTCGGGTTGGATCGTCACCGAGGAAATCTTCTCGGCCAGCAGCGGCTTGCTGATCAGGAAGCCCTGTGCCTCTTTCACGCCGAGCTTGCGCAGCAGATCGAGCTGGCGTCTGTCCTCGACGCCTTCTGCCGTCGTTTCCATATCCATAGCTTCCGCCAATCGCGTGATAGTGGATACGATGGCCTGGCTACCGATGTCGGAATTGAGGTCGCGAACGAAAGTGCGGTCGATCTTGATGCGGTCGAAGGGGAAGCGCCGCAAATAGGCGAGCGAAGAAAAGCCGGTGCCGAAATCATCGAGCGCGATTTTAAGACCCATTTCGCGCATCCGCATGAGCGTGTCGCGATTGGCATCGCTTTGATCCATCAACACATGCTCGGTGATTTCAAGTTCGACGCGGTGGGCCGGATAATCCGTTTCCCGCAGCGCCTGCGACAAGGTCGCCACGATCCTGGAATCGGCAACCTGCGTGGTCGACAGGTTGATGGCCACGCGGAAATCACCGGCCCAATCGACCGTTTCGGCCAAGGCCGTGCGGATGACCCAATCGCCGATGGGCATGATCAGCCCGGTTTCTTCGGCGATGGTGAGAAATTCGCTCGGGCCCAGAACGCCGCGCTCTGGATGATACCACCTCAACAGAGCCTCGTATCCGGTAGCCTGCCCGGTTTCCAATTCGATGATCGGTTGGAAATGCAGCCTGAACTGGTCCCGTGCGAGCGCTTCGCCGAGGTCCGTTTCAAGCGAGCGTCGTTCGCGAGCCTGCTGATCCAGCGAATGCTCGAAAATCGCCAGGTTGTCGCGTCCCTTGTTCTTGGCAGCGTAGAGCGCAAGGTCGGCGCGGCGCATCAGCTCTTCCGCATCGCAATCGCCGTCATGGCATCGCGCCACGCCCACGCTGGTGGACACCTTGTAGCTGTGCCCGTCGATTTCATATGGCGCCCTGACCACCGACAGGAAACGGTGCGCCCGTTCGATAAGCATGCCGTCGCCGGCGCGTGTCTCGATAAGCACGGCAAACTCGTCGCCGCCAAGGCGCGCGACCGTATCTTCGTCACGCACCTCGCAGGCGAGGCGCTCGGCGACTTCGCGCAGCAGGCGGTCTCCGACCAGATGTCCGCGCGTATCATTGATGGCCTTGAAGTCGTCCAGATCGAGATAGAACAAAGCCACGTTGGCGCCGCTCGATCTGCTATCGCCGAGCAATTCGCGCAGGCGCTCATTGAAGAGGTAGCGGTTGGCCAGATTGGTCAGGCTGTCATAGTGCGCCATCAAGGTGACGCGCTCTTCGATCAGGCGATCCGCTGTCACATCGCGCGCGACGCCGCTCATGCTGCCATCGGTGCGCGGGCGGGCGGAAAGTTGCCAGAAGCGCGGCGCTCCCTCGATGGAGACACTCACCGCTATATCGCGAAATGCATGCGCGTTGAGGATATGCTGCGATAGCAAATCGCGGCCCTCGCCCGGCCGCACCAGGTCGAGAATGGATGTCCCTTCGAGTTCTTCGGGATCGCGGGCGCAAGCTCTGGCGAAACGCTCGCTTACCTCTCGAAGATTGCCCTGCCGGTCGATGATCCACAGCCAGTCCGTCGATTGTTCTTCGTAGTCGTTGAGCAGCAACGCCACAGTCGCGCTGGCTTCTTCGCGCTCGACATCTGCGGTGACTGCTGCCTGGAAAGCGGCATCCATCCGGCCGACTGCGGTCCACAGCGCCATGGCGTAAATCACGAGGACCAGGGCAATCGGCAGCGATTGCGCGCCCACGCTCAGCCACGCCGAGGTAATGAGCGCCGCAAGCAGGAGCGAGATATGGACGTAGCCCGCAAGCGGGACAGCCCGGTGAATAAGCAGGACGCCGACGAGCATTGCAGTGCCGACCACGCCAAGCAGGGCGATTTCCAGGCCCTGGGCAGTCAGGGCGAAGAGGATGAAGCCCGCCGCCCAGAGCGAACTTGTCACGATCATCCAGCCGGTGACCCTGCGGTAATCGCGGGTCAGCGCCTCTTCATCATGCTCGTCAGGGTCGAGCGTCGCGAAGAAATAGGCGCGCACGGTGAATGCCAGGGCGGCAACGATCGCCCAAGACAGCAGCGGGGCGCGCCACTTGGATTCGTCGAAGCCGACAATAAGGACAGCGGCAGATGCAAGGGCCGACGCGGTCGCGAGCGTATTGCCGGCGATGACCGCACGCATCCTGCGCACCAGTAGCAGCCGGCACACCTCTTCGCTGTTAGCGGTCGGTTTTCCCATTCGGCCCCCGGTTCTCGCGCCTCACCGCGCGTATCCCACTGCATTGTAACCGAAACAGCCAGCCAATGTATAGCGGCAAGGAGGCCGTCTTGGCTGATCCATGAAAAAGCCCCGCCGGATCGCTCCGGCGGGGCCAATTCAGTTCAGGTCCGAAAGTCCGGCTTATTCGCCGTCCTTGGCCTCTTCGTTGAGGTAATCGCCCGCATCGGCATCGGTGCCGTGGGTTTCACCTTCCATTACTGCCAGCGGATCGTCGCCGATCGCAGCTTCGGGGCCCTGGGCAAGTTCCGCCTCGTGCTCTTCTTTTGCGGTATTGGCGGCAATGATCGCTTCCTGAGCCTTCTTCCACTGTGCACGCAGCGCAGCGTCGCGGCTGGAGGCGGTCACACGCATCCGGTTCATGCCCGCGCCGGTACCGGCAGGGATGAGACGGCCCACGATGACGTTTTCCTTGAGACCGACCAGCGTGTCCTTCTTGCCCTCGACCGAAGCCTGGGTAAGCACGCGGGTGGTTTCCTGGAACGATGCCGCCGAGATGAACGAACGCGTCTGGAGCGAGGCCTTGGTGATGCCGAGCAGGATCGGAGTGCCGGTGGCGTGCTCCTTGTTCCGGCCAAGCTTCGCATTGGTCTCGTTGAGTTCTTCCAGATCGACTTGTTCGCCCGGCAGAAGCACCGTGTCGCCGCCGTTGGTGATCTCGACCTTCTGCAGCATCTGGCGAACGATCACCTCGATGTGCTTGTCGTTGATCTTCACGCCCTGCAGTCGGTAGACTTCCTGGATCTCGTTGACGAGATACTCGGCCAGCGCCTCGATCCCGAGAACATCGAGGATGTCGTGCGGGTTCGGCGAGCCAGAGATGAGCGTATCGCCCTTCTTGACGAAGTCGCCTTCCTGAACGTCGATCACCTTGGTCTTGGGGATCAGGTACTCGACTGCATCACCTTCCTCCGGAACGATCGCGATCTTGCGCTTCGCCTTGTATTCGCGGACGAATTCGATCTTGCCCGAAATCTTGGCGATGATCGCATTGTCCTTCGGCACGCGGGCCTCGAACAGTTCGGCAACACGCGGCAGACCACCGGTGATGTCACGGGTCTTGGCAGCTTCACGCGAAGCACGGGCAAGGATGTCACCTGCCTCGACCTGCTGGCCATCTTCGACCGACAGTGCGGTACCCGGCGCCAGCATGTAGCGTGCAGCTTCGTTCTCGTCGCCCGCATCGTTGAAGAGAGTCAGGCGCGGACGCAGGTCTTCTTTCTTCTTGCGACCGCCGGTGCGGATGTCGGTGACAACACGCTGGGCGATACCGGTGGCATCGTCGACGCGTTCTTCCATCGAAGTACCGTCGATGAGGTCCTGGAACTTCACCACGCCCGAAGTTTCGGTGATGATCGGCAGCGAGAACGGATCCCATTCCGCCAGGCGATCGCCTTCCTTCACCTTGCCGCCATCCTTGTGCATCAACACGGTACCGTAAGGCACCTTGTGGATTTCGCGCTCACGACCTTCGGCGTCGATGACTGCCAGTTCGCCGTTGCGGGCGAGCGACAGGATACGACCCTTCTTGTCGACGATGGTCGGCATGTCGCGATAAACGACCTTACCGTCCGAGATCGCTTCGAGGTGGCTCGTTTCGTTGAGCTGTGCGGCACCACCGATGTGGAAGGTACGCATGGTCAGCTGCGTACCCGGCTCACCGATCGACTGTGCAGCGATAACGCCGACAGCTTCACCGATGTTTACCGGGGTACCGCGGGCAAGGTCACGGCCGTAGCAAGTCGCGCATACGCCCTGCTTGGCTTCGCAGACCAGCGGGCTGCGGATCTTGGCGACCTGCGTTTCCGCTTCTTCGATGGCCTTGACCATCGGCTCGTCGACGAGCGTGCCTGCCTTGACGATCACTTCGCCGGTGGCGGCGTTCACGATGTCTTCGGCAACCGTACGGCCCAGGATACGCTCACCGATCGAGGCGATAACGCTACCGCCCTGGACGATGGCGCGCATTTCCAGCGCATTGTCGGTCTTGCAGTCTTCCTCGACGATGACGCAGTCCTGCGACACGTCGACCAGACGACGGGTCAGGTAACCCGAGTTCGCCGTCTTGAGCGCCGTATCCGCGAGACCCTTACGGGCACCGTGGGTCGAGTTGAAGTACTCAAGGACGTTCAGGCCTTCCTTGAAGTTCGAGATAATCGGGTTCTCGATGATCTCGCCCGAAGGTTTCGCCATCAGGCCGCGCATACCGGCGAGCTGCTTCATCTGCGCGGGGCTACCACGCGCACCGGAGTGGCTCATCATGTAGATCGAGTTGATCTGCGCTTCCTTGCCGTCCTTGTCGACTGGCTGCGACTTGATCTCTTCCATCATGGCGTCGGCCACGCGGTCGCCGCACTGGCTCCACGCGTCGATGACCTTGTTGTACTTTTCCTGCTGGGTGATCAGGCCGTCCTGGTACTGCTGCTCGTAGTCGGCAACCAGCGCCTTGGTCTCTTCGACCATGCCCACCTTGCTTTCCGGAATGATCATGTCGTCCTTGCCGAACGAGATGCCGGCCTTGAACGCGTGGCGGAAGCCCAGCGACATGATCGCGTCGGCGAACAACACCGTGTCCTTCTGGCCGGTGTGACGATAAACCTCGTCGATCACGTCGGCGATGTCCTTCTTCGTCAGCAGGCGGTTGACGATGTCGAAGGGAACCTTGTGGTTCTTCGGCAGGCATTCGCCGATCAGCATACGGCCCGGGGTCGTGACGAAACGCTTCATCTCGACCTTGCCCTTCTCATCGGCCTGCGGGACGCGGGCCATGATCTTGGAGTGCAGGGTCACGTCCTTGTTTTCCAGGGCGTGGTGCACTTCGGCCATGTCGCTGAACATCGGCAGCTGCTCGTGCTTTTCGCCATCGTCGCCTTCGATGAATTCGGGCGTCTTCTCCTGGCGTTCCATCGACAGGTAATAGAGGCCCAGGACCATGTCCTGCGAAGGCACGATGATCGGCTTGCCGTTGGCGGGCGAGAGGATGTTGTTGGTCGACATCATCAGGACGCGCGCTTCCAGCTGCGCCTCGAGGCTCAGCGGGACGTGGACGGCCATCTGGTCGCCGTCGAAGTCGGCGTTGAAGGCGGCGCAGACCAGCGGGTGAAGCTGGATTGCCTTACCCTCGATCAGGACCGGTTCGAAAGCCTGGATGCCGAGACGGTGAAGCGTGGGCGCGCGGTTCAGCAGAACCGGGTGCTCGCGGATCACTTCGTCGAGGATGTCCCAGACTTCCTTGCGTTCCTTTTCGACCCACTTCTTCGCCTGCTTGAGGGTCATCGAAAGACCCTTGGCATCGAGGCGGGCGTAGATGAACGGCTTGAACAGTTCGAGCGCCATCTTCTTGGGCAGGCCGCACTGGTGCAGCTTGAGTTCCGGACCGGTCACGATGACCGAACGGCCCGAATAGTCGACGCGCTTACCCAGAAGGTTCTGGCGGAAGCGGCCCTGCTTGCCCTTGAGCATGTCGGATAGCGACTTCAGCGGACGCTTGTTGGCACCCGTGATGACGCGGCCGCGGCGGCCGTTGTCGAACAGCGCATCGACCGATTCCTGCAGCATGCGCTTTTCGTTACGCACGATGATGTCCGGCGCACGCAGCTCCATGAGGCGCTTGAGGCGGTTGTTACGGTTGATGACGCGGCGATAGAGGTCGTTGAGGTCGGACGTTGCGAACCGGCCACCGTCCAGCGGGACGAGCGGGCGCAATTCCGGCGGAATGACCGGCACGACTTCCAGGATCATCCATTCCGGACGGTTGCCGGATTCGATGAAGCTTTCGACGACCTTGAGGCGCTTGATGATCTTTGCGGGCTTGAGCTTCGACTTGGTGGTCGCAAGCTCTTCCAGCAGATCTTCCTTTTCCTGCTCCAGATCGAGATCCATGAGCATCATCTTCACGGCTTCGGCGCCGATCGATGCGGAGAAAGCGTCTTCGCCGTATTCGTCCTGCGCTTCGAGCATTTCGTCTTCGGTCAGCAGCTGGAACTTCTCCAGCGGCGTGAGGCCGGGTTCGACGACGATGTAGCTTTCGAAGTAGAGGACGCGCTCAAGCTGCTTGAGCTGCATGTCGAGCAGCAGGCCGATGCGCGACGGCAGCGACTTCAGGAACCAGATGTGCGCGACCGGAGCGGCAAGCTCGATGTGGCCCATGCGCTCGCGGCGGACCTTGGTCACGGTGACTTCGACGCCGCACTTTTCGCAGACGACGCCCTTGTACTTCATGCGCTTGTACTTGCCGCACAGGCATTCGTAGTCCTTCACCGGACCGAAGATGCGCGCGCAGAAGAGGCCGTCACGCTCGGGCTTGAACGTACGGTAATTGATCGTTTCCGGCTTCTTGATTTCGCCGAAGGACCACGAACGGATGCGCTCGGGGCTGGCGATGCCAATCTGGATCTCGTCGAAGGTTTCGGGCTTCGCGAGCTGGTTGGTGAATTTGGTCAGTTCGTTCATGACTTAATTTCCCAAGGGGTATTTCTAATGGGCGGAAAGCGGAGGGGGCGTTGGCCCCCTATTCCGCCGCGATCGCGAGGCCGTCGTCGTCTTCGTCGTCGGCAAGCGACTTCAATTCGACGTTGAGACCCAGGCTGCGCATTTCCTTGACGAGCACGTTGAAGCTCTCCGGAATGCCGGCCTCGAAGGTGTCGTCACCCTTGACGATGGCTTCGTAGACCTTGGTACGGCCGATCACGTCGTCCGACTTCACGGTGAGGATTTCCTGCAGCGTGTAGGCTGCACCGTAGGCCTGGAGTGCCCAGACCTCCATCTCACCAAAGCGCTGGCCGCCGAACTGCGCCTTACCGCCCAGCGGCTGCTGGGTGACGAGGCTGTAGGGGCCGATCGAACGGGCGTGGATCTTGTCGTCGACCAGGTGGTGCAGCTTGAGCATGTAAATGATGCCCACGGTGACCTTGCGGTCGAACGCTTCACCGGTGCGGCCGTCGTAGAGGACCGACTGACCGTCCGCGTCGAGACCGGCCTTTTCCAGTTCCACGGTCACATCGCCTTCGCGCGCACCGTCGAAGACCGGCGTACCCATCGGCACACCTGTACGCAGGTTGCTCGCGAGTTCGACGATTTCTTCGGTCGAGCGGCTATCGATCGCATCGTGGTAACGCTCGCCGTAGGTGTCCTTCAGGCGCTCGATCACCGCTTCCGGGGGCTTGACCTTCGAATAGTCTTCGGCGGCGTTCGGGTTGGCAGCCTTCCACTCTTCGAGCTGACGGCCGATCTCCATGCCCAGGTTACGGGCAGCCATGCCGAGGTGCGTTTCGAAGATCTGTCCGACGTTCATGCGCGAAGGCACGCCCAGCGGGTTCAGCACGATGTCGACCGGCGTACCGTCTTCGAGGAACGGCATGTCCTCGACCGGCAGGATGCGCGAAATGACACCCTTGTTACCGTGACGGCCGGCCATCTTGTCGCCCGGCTGAAGCTTGCGCTTCACGGCAACGAAGACCTTGACCATCTTGAGCACGCCCGGTGCGAGTTCGTCACCACGCTCGAGCTTTTCCTTACGGTCTTCGAACTTTTCGTCGATGACCTTCACGCTCTCGTCGTACTGGGTCTTCACCGCTTCGAGCTGCTGCTGGCGGTTGTCGTCCGCAACGGCGAACTTGAACCACTCGTGCTTGTCGATGCCTTCGAGGACGTCGAGAGTGATCTCGCTGCCCTTTTTGACGCCCTTCGGTGCTGCCGAAGCGGTCTGGCCGACCAGCATGTCGCGCAGGCGGTTGTAGGTCGCACGGTTCAGGATCGCGCGTTCGTCGGCGGCATCCTTGCGGAGGCGTTCGATTTCCTCGTTTTGGATGGCGCGCGTACGGTCGTCGATCTCGATACCGTGACGGTTGAAGACGCGGACTTCCACGACAGTACCGGCAACGCCCGGCGGCAGGCGGAGCGAGGTGTCGCGCACGTCGCTGGCCTTTTCACCGAAGATGGCGCGCAAGAGCTTTTCTTCCGGCGTCATCGGGCTTTCGCCCTTTGGCGTGATCTTGCCGCACAGGATATCGCCCGGGTGCACTTCGGCGCCGATGTAGACGATGCCCGCCTCGTCGAGGTTGCGCAGGGCTTCCTCGCCGACGTTCGGGATGTCGCGGGTGATGTCTTCCGGTCCGAGCTTGGTGTCGCGGGCCATGACTTCGAATTCCTCGATGTGGATCGAGGTGAAGACGTCGTCCTTCACGATACGCTCGGAGATGAGGATACTATCCTCGTAGTTGTAGCCGTTCCAGGGCATGAAGGCGACGAGGCTGTTGCGGCCCACCGCCAGTTCGCCGAGGTCGGTCGAGGGGCCGTCGGCAATGACGTCGCCCGGTGCGACCGTTTCGCCCACCTTCACCAGCGGACGCTGGTTGATGCAGGTGTTCTGGTTCGAACGCTGGAACTTCTGGAGCGTGTAGATGTCAACGCCCGACTGGCCGGGTTCGACATCGCCGATGGCGCGGATCACGATACGCGTGGCGTCGACCTGGTCGACGATGCCGCCGCGCTTGGCGGTGATCGCCGCGCCGGAATCGCGCGCCACGGTTTCTTCCATGCCGGTGCCGACCCAAGGCGCTTCCGCCTTGACCAGCGGCACGGCCTGGCGCTGCATGTTGGCGCCCATCAGTGCGCGGTTGGCGTCATCGTTTTCCAGGAACGGAATGAGCGATGCACCGACCGAGACGAGCTGCTTGGGGCTGACATCCATCAGCGTGATCGTTTCACGCGGAGCCATGAGGTTGTCGCCGGCCTGACGGGCCGAGACCAGCTCTTCCACGAAGCCACCCTTGTCGTCGAGATCGGCCGAAGCCTGTGCGACGGTGTGCTTCTGCTCTTCCATCGCCGAAAGGTAGACGACCTCGTCGGTGACCTTGTTGTCCTTGACCTTGCGATACGGCGTTTCGATGAAACCGTACTTGTTGACGCGAGCGAAGGTCGAGAGCGAGTTGATCAGACCGATGTTCGGGCCTTCCGGCGTTTCGATCGGGCAGATACGGCCATAGTGCGTCGGGTGAACGTCGCGGACTTCGAAGCCTGCGCGCTCACGCGTGAGGCCGCCCGGGCCAAGCGCCGAAACGCGGCGCTTGTGGGTGACTTCCGACAGCGGGTTGGTCTGGTCCATGAACTGCGAGAGCTGCGAGGAACCGAAAAACTCGCGCACGGCAGCCACAGCGGGCTTCGCGTTGATCAGGTCGTTCGGCATGACGGTCGACACGTCGACGCTGCTCATGCGCTCCTTCACCGCGCGCTCCATGCGCAGCAGGCCGACGCGGTACTGGTTTTCCAGCAGTTCGCCGACCGAGCGGACACGGCGGTTGCCGAGGTTGTCGATGTCGTCGACTTCGCCCTTGCCGTCCTTCAGGTCGACCAGTTCCTTGACCACGGCGAGGATGTCTTCCTTGCGCAGCGTGGTGACGGTGTCTTCGGCATCGAGGTCGAGACGCATGTTGAGCTTGACGCGGCCGACGGCCGACAGGTCGTAACGCTCACCGTCGAAGAACAGGCCTTCGAACAGCGCTTCTGCGGTTTCCTTGGTCGGCGGTTCGCCGGGACGCATGACCTTGTAGATCGCTTCCAGGCCTTCATCACGGTTTTCGGCCTTGTCGACCTTCATCGTGTTGCGGATCCAGGGACCGGTGGTGATGTGGTCGATGTCGAGCAGGTCGAGGCTGTCGACGCCGGCAGCGTCGAGCACTTCGAGGTTCTCTGCCGAGACTTCGTCGCCCGCTTCGATGTAGATGCGGCCGGTGCTTTCGTCGATCAGGTCTTCGCTGGCGTAACGGCCGAAGACTTCTTCGGTCGGCAGCAGCAGGGTTTCCAGACCGTCCTTGGCAGCCTTGTTGGCGGCACGCGGGCTGATCTTCTGGCCTGCCGGGAAGACTTCTTCACCGGTCTTGGCATCCACCAGCGGGAAAGCCGGCTTCTGGCCGCGCCAGTTTTCCGCGACGAACGGCAGTTCCCAGCCGTCCTTGGCGCGCTTCCAGGTAACCTTGTCGTAGAAGTGGTCGAGGATGCCTTCGCTATCGAGGCCGAGGGCGTACAGCAGCGCAGTGACCGGCAGCTTGCGCTTGCGGTCGATACGCACGTTGACCACGTCCTTGGCGTCGAATTCGAAATCGAGCCACGAACCGCGGTACGGAATGATGCGGGCGGCGAACAGCAGCTTGCCCGAGGAGTGGGTCTTGCCGCGGTCATGGTCGAACAGCACACCCGGCGAACGGTGCATCTGCGACACGATAACGCGCTCGGTGCCGTTGATGATGAAGGTACCGTTGTCCGTCATCAGGGGCATGTCGCCCATGTAGACGTCCTGCTCCTTGATATCGAGGACGGAGCGGGTCTCTGTTTCCTGGTCGACTTCAAAGACGATCAGGCGCAGCGTGACCTTCATCGGCGCGGCGTAGGTGATGCCGCGCTGGCGGCATTCGACGATGTCGTATTTCGGCTGTTCGAGCTCGTAATGCACGAAGTCGAGTTCGGCAGTGCCCGCGAAGTCGCGGATCGGGAAGACCGAACGCAGCGTCTTTTCGAGGCCGGAGACGTAATCGATCTCCTTGTTCGAACGCAGGAACTGTTCGTAGCTCTCGCGCTGAACCTCGATCAGGTTCGGCATGTCGACGACTTCGTGGATGTCGCCGAAAATCTTGCGGATACGCCGCTTTGCGGTGCCCGACGATGTATTGCGGGGTGCCTTCGCCTTGGTAGCCATAAAGGAGCTCGTGCCTCTTTTCGTGTGCCTGCAACCCCGCGCGGACAGGGCTGCCAATAGATGTCTCATGCGCGTGAGAGCCGTATCGCGAGACGCAAAAAGGCCGCAGGACAAGCACGCCCGGTCGGGCGGCGGCTGCAGCTCTTAGAGAACGTCGCGATATGGAAACGCCGCTTCCATCCTGGTTCCGATCCCCGCGCATGAATCGGACTCGCTCGAAGCGTGCGGTCGGGTGAGCATGTAGGAAGCGTGCAGGGGAAAGTCAAACAGGCGATGCGCGCAAAAACGACAGAATCGCGTGCCTCATGGCTTTCGATATGAGATATATCGTTTTTCAATATTATCGATTGACAATAAAAGCGACTCGCCCTATTGATTATCGATATCGATCATCAAGGAGTTCGATAAATGCCCCGTTTTGCCAACCATATCGTCGCTGTCTTTGCAGCTGTCACCATCACCGTTCTTTCGATGCAGACAATCGTCTCGGTCCCGACCGCCCAACTTGCTGTGGTCGAGACGCCTGCCATCGCCTGAACCTAACGTCTGGAGATCAAATCATGACAAGCAGGAAGTCCGATCCGCTTCTGACCGCAGGCAAGATCATGACCGTATTGCTGATGGCGATCACGGCCCTGGTCGCGATGCTGTTGGTCACCCTCGTCCCATTTCTTCTGTTTCATAAAGGCGACTTCGCCGCGACTGTCGCAGCAGCCGGGGGTTCCTATGTGCCGGCCCTGATGCTGACCATCCTCGTGCTCGCCTCTATTGCTTGCGTCGTAATGATGGCGTTTCACTTCTTCCAATTGCTTGGAAGGCTGATCGATACTGTCAGTCAGGGCGACCCCTTCACCAACGAAAATGCGCAGCGCCTCACCCGGATGGGCTGGATCGCGCTGATCTTCCAGATCGCGTCTTTCCCGATCGCGGCCATGGCTGTCTATCTTCAGAAGTTCTTCCCGGCAGAGGAGCTGTCGATCGACATCGACTTCTCGCTCACCGGCGTGTTGCTTGCGATTGTCCTCTTCATCCTTGCCCGCGTATTCCGCCACGGCGCCGCGATGCGCGAAGATCTCGAAGGGACCGTGTGATGCCAGCCGAAGACGAAGGAGCCACCATCATGGTCAAACTCGACGACCTCCTGCACGAACGCCGCATGACGCTGACCGAACTGGCGGAACGCGTCGGCCTCACCCTCGCCAACCTGTCCATCCTCAAGACCGGCAAGGCCAAGGCGATCCGTTTCTCGACGCTGGCGGCCATCTGCCGGGAACTGGATTGCCAGCCGGGCGACCTGCTTTCCTACGAGAATGCTTGACTCAGCCCACGAAATCCTTAGAGGCCCGCCGCGAAGGCGGGTCTCTTTGTATTCGCCCTCATCCGTCCGAGACAGTTGGTGACCGGGATTTGCCGGTCTTAATTTCCAGCCTAGACGGGGAAAAGAGATTTTCCGGCAGGCTTGATGTCCGCCGTTTCGCGCCAGATGGCGCACTCCTTCCCCCATCAACGGACTCGCCCGTGTTGTTTCGACAGCATGGACAAACGTAGCCGATCCCGGCGGAGCCATCCGGCGGGGTCATAGTGAAGGAGTATGGCATGGATCGTTCGCAGAAAGCCGATGCGGTCGCCCAGCTCAACGAAGTCTTCAACCAGGCTGGCGTGGTCGTCGTGACCCGCAACCTGGGCCTTACGGTCGCACAGTCGACCGAATTGCGTACGAAGATGCGTGAAGCCGGTGCGTCCTACCAGGTTGCGAAGAACCGTCTCGCCAAGCTCGCTCTCGACGGTACCGATTACACCGGTATCGCCGACCACCTGACCGGCCCGACCGCCCTCGCTTACAGCGAAGACCCGGTTGCAGCTGCCAAGGTGGCAGTGGATTTCGCCAAGACGAACGAGAAGCTCGAAATCGTCGGCGGTTCCATGGGAGCGGTTGCGCTCGACGAAGCCGGGGTCAAGGCACTCGCCTCGATGCCGAGCCTCGACGAACTGCGTGGCACGATCGTGGGCCTCCTCAACGCGCCGGCAACCAAGGTTGTCCGCACGGTCAAGGAACCCGTTTCGATGCTCGCACGCGTCTTCGGTGCCTATGGCGCCAAGGAAGCGGCGTAAGAGACCTCTCGCAAACGCGACTTATTCATCGGGGCAAACCAATCATCCGCCCCGGCCTATTTATTGGAGTGAAACATCATGGCTGATATCGCCAAGCTTGTTGAAGAACTGTCGAAGCTGACTGTCATGGAAGCCGCTGAGCTTGCCAAGGCACTTGAAGAAGAGTGGGGCGTAAGCGCCGCTGCTGCTGTTGCTGTTGCTGGCCCCGCCGGCGGCGGTGACGCAGGTGCCGCTGCTGAAGAAAAGGACGAATTCGACGTCGTCCTCACCGGCGACGGTGGCAAGAAGATCCAGGTCATCAAGGAAGTCCGCGCCATCACCGGTCTCGGCCTTACCGAAGCCAAGGCTCTTGTCGAAGGCGCTCCCAAGGCGCTCAAGGAAGGCGTCAACAAGGCTGAAGCCGAAGAAATCAAGGGCAAGATCGAAGCAGCCGGCGGTACCGTCGAGCTCAAGTAAGCTTCGTTCAGCTTTCGCTGATTTTGAAGAAGGGCGGTGCCGCAAGGCGCCGCCCTTTTTTGCGCCCGGCACCATTCTTGATCGCCGGGAATCCCTCTTGCGGGGGCGCTTGCCTCACCCCTCGAAAATAGGGTCCGAAAAAGATAGCGATTGGTCTTGCCCCGCGGCCACTGCCCCCTTAATGGCGCCCTCCCACAAGGGTCGTTTACATGATAGATTTGATTGTTTTTTTCGCGCTGTATGGCGCGCTGTGCTTTGTCGTCTCCGCGGTTCTGGTCAGGTTTGCGCCCGACTCGGTTTCGGCGCGCATCATTCGCAAGAGGCTGCCGGCAATGCTGGCGCTCCCCGTCCTGCTCGTCGTGGACGCTTTCACGCTCGCCGCAAGTCTCTCCGCCGCTGCGGTGCGCGGGCTACGCCGTCTTTTCGAAGTCCTTTCCGGGCGCAAGCTGCGGTCGCGATCCTCGATGTATTTCAGCTACGGCTCGCAACCACGTCAGCGTCGTCGCAGGACCTGATCGCCGAGGAAACTACATCCGGTAATTCAGCCTCAGCCCCATCATGTCGATGCCGGGGTTCTGTTCGGAATTGAACAGGCGCGCATTGCTGATGTGGACCCAGCTGGCCTCGAGAGACCAGCGCGGGTCGAGGTCCACACCGATCGCGAGCTCCGGTTCGAACAGGACGCGGCTACCGAGATCGGTCCGCATCCCGGTTGCGGGATCGACCCGCAGATCGGGTGCGTCATGAATCACGAGGCCCACGCCGGGACGCAGGTATAGCTTGCCGATCTCCGCCTTCCAGCTGACGCCAACGCCGGCGAAATTCGTGTCGCCGCCTGAATTGACCGAGCCGAACACATAGGGCTGCGGACCGCCGAGGCTCTCCAAACCCGCGATCGGATCGAAGCGATATCCGACCTGCAGGTCCGCCCCGCCCTCGCCCGTGTCGAATGTGAACGGCGTATCGACGCCATGAGCATAGACGCCGCCATAAACCTCGTCGGCATGAGCAGTTGCCGGAAGGCCGAAAGCAAGGGTCGCGGCCAGCAGGGCCGTTATTCGAAGGCGCATCGCAAGTCCTCAATGGTCAGGAATTGCACGAGGCTAGTAGGTGAAGCCTTTCCGCTGGCTGAAGCGCCAGAAACGTTTGCGCGGCGTTAACCAGACTGCGAAACCTCGTCTTGACGGCGACGCTTTAGCTGGGAGGGCATGGTCAATGCGCCCACCCTGCCCCGCCGTTCACGATCCGGCATAACCCTCGCCCTCGCTGGCGCGGGCCTCGCGGCAGTGCTGGCGATCCCTGCGCAGGCGGCCAGCCCGCAGGTCCTCCTCGCAGCTGCTCCCGGCGTCGCCGGTGCAGCCGATTGCGACGCGGTCCAGCCAGGCGCCGCGGCACGATCGGGCGCGACACTTTCGCGGCAGAGCAAGACCGCGGCCATCCTCGGCCAGGCGAGCGCTCTCGACGCTATTCGCGCACAGCAGGAAGGCCAGGAAGACCATCCGTTGTTTGCGGGCTCTCCGGCTAAGCCGCTCGAACCGGCTGCCGGCCCAGTACCGGCGAGGCAGGCAGGCTGCGGCGTGTCGAGCCCCTTCGCCGCGCGTGCCGTGTTCGATCCGGTCCAGCCATTGTCCTTCATTCCGCGTCGCACCGCCCAACCGCCGATGGCCGCCGCCCCGGTGGTTGGTGGCAGCGCAGATCGCATCCTCGGTAGCAAGCTGGTTCCGGTCGGCTCGACAAGCTTCGACAGCGCCTTTGCCCGCGTCAGCCGCGCGCGCACCAATCTTGGCCCGACGCTCGCCGCTATCGGCGCGCCGCGTGTCGACCAGAACGCGCTGGTCGCCTCGGTCAACCGCTGGGTCAATCGCAGCATTACTCATGCCGAAGACCGCGACCTGTTCGGTCGCGCCGACTATTGGGCCGACGCCGGAACCACGCTGCGCCTTGGAAAGGGTGATTGCGAGGATTTCGCGCTCCTCAAGATGGAATTGCTCGCCGCTGCCGGCATTTCGCGCGACGACATGATCCTGACGCTGGCTCGTGATCTCATTCGTCGCCGCGATCACGCCGTGCTGCTGGTCAAGACCGATGCAGGCTATCTCATGCTCGATAATGTTGGCGACGCGCCGCTCGATGCCCGCGCCGACCACGGGTATCGCCCGGTCATGAGCCTCGGCGCCAAGCAAAGCTGGCTACACGGATATTGAGTTCATGGCAGAGCGCGCTCAGCGCTCGGTCATCGCCCTGTCGAAAGCGCGGTTCACCGGCTTGAACAGATAGGACAAGACGCTGCGGCGCGCCGTCAGGATTTCGACATCGCAAATCATGCCCGGTACGATCGGCAGGCGAACGCCGCCCTTCTCGATAAAGGCGCGATCCGTTTCGATCACGACCGCATAATAGGCCTCACGCTCGACCTCATCGAAGATACTGTCCGCGCTAACCTGCGCAACGCGCCCCTTGATGCCCCCGTAAATCGAGAAGTCATAGGCTGTGACCTTGACGTTCGCATCGTCGCCGACTTTCACGAACGCGCGGTCGCTTGGTGAAATCCGCGCTTCGATGAGCAGTTTGTCGCCAACCGGCACAATCTGCATGATCTGTTCGCCCGCCCCCACGAAGCCGCCTTGGGTGGTGACCTGCAGATCGTTGACAATCCCGTCCGAGGGCGCGCGCAACTCGTTGCGATCACGCCGTGCCGAAGCACCACGAATGCTCTCTTCATTGACCGCCATTCGCGTGGCAACTTCGCTACGTTCCGCCAGCGCCTGTTGCCGGAAATCGGCACGTGCCTGGCTAAGATCGGCCTGCGCCTGGCTGATAGCCGCTGATGCCCTGCCCGCCGCCTGCCGCGCCGCTGCGAGCCTGCCTTGCAGGTCGATGACCTCGCGCTGGGCGGTCAGCAGGTCGGTTTGAGGAACGATGTTCTGGGCCGCAAGCGGGCGAAGCATCTCCACCTGCTCGCGCGCAAGGCGTAGGCTGCTTTCGAGGCTTTGCGCGGTCGCTTGGGCTTCCGACAAATCGCGACGACGCTGTTCGACCGCCGAAGCGAGCGAGCTTTCCCGCGCACGCGCTGTTGCACGGCGTGCCTGTGCAAGCCGGGCCTCTTCCGCGCATGCCGTGCCAGGTTCGCACCCGATCTGACCGCCGGAAGCCTCGGAATCGAGGCGCTGAGCGCGGGCCGCCAGGCGCTCGTTCTCGGTCTCAAGTTCGCCAAGGGCGGCAGACGACTGCGTGTCGTCGAGCCGCACGAGCAGATCGCCCTTTTTCACGCTCTGCCCGTTGCGAACGAGAATTTCCGCAACCACCGCAGGCTCTGCCGGCTGGACCAGCTGCGCCTTGCTCGATGGAATGACCTTGCCGGTACCGCGCGTGATCTGATCGACCTGCGCAAATGCAGCCCATGCGAACAAGAGTGCTATCCCCACGGTGGCGATGACGATCAAACGTTGCGCGGCCGGCATCGTGCGCCAGCTTGTTCCGATCCTCATTGCGGTGTCTCGATATTCTCTGAGGAAGATTGGATCGTCTCACCCTGCTCGGTGAGCGTGGAGCGATATCCCGAACTTGCCGCGACAGGATCGGGAATGGAAAGGCGCCAAGTCTTCGTCGTGTCGATGCGACCGCCGACATCGGCCGCGGCATGGCGGTCCTTCACGTCGGGCGCGACGGTCAACCCCGGGGTAAACGTCTCTTCGATCACGATCTGCTCTTCAGCCTGGGCTGCAAGCCGGAAGCGGTCGAAGTCGACCTGCGGGAGGTACTCGCTTCCGCCCCAGCCGCGATAAAAGCTGGCGGCCCGGCCCGGCGAGCCCGGGAAGCGGTAGAAGATATGGCGTCCGATCTGTGTGATCTTGCCCAGGGTGTAGGCCCATTTGGGCACTACGTAATCGGCATGGTAATGCGTTGCAGTACCCACGTCGGGCACGACGCGTCCGGCGAGCGCGTCTTTCGCCACCGCCTTGGCCTGCTTCCAGAGATTTGCCTGCGGCGTACGCATCAAGGCACCGTCGCAAGTGAAGCTGAACTGGCAGACGGGCCGGTTGTAGCCCTGGTAGACGACACCGCAGACGGTGTTCGGATAGGCCGGATGCCGGACGCGGTTCAACACGACCTGGGCAACGGCACGCTGGCCCTTTTCCGGTTCGAGAGCGGCCTCGTAATAGACGGCCTGCGCGAGGCACTGGTTGGCAGTCTTGTAGGATGCGGAGCCCAGCGGAATGCCGGCGAAACCACGCGCAGTTTCCAGCCGCGCCTTCATCTTTGGAATGGCGAGATTGCGGCTCTGCGCATCGACGATCTGGGCCGTGCCCAATTCGTCGATCTCGACCGTGCCCGTCGTCATTTGCGAGATATCGCGCTGGAGCGACGGGGCGAGCTTCGCCATCGCCTGGGCCGAATTTGCAGGCGCCAGCAGGGACGACGTGCCAACAAGCAGGCTGGCCAGTGCCAGGAAAGCGAACGCGCCAAACCGGCGGGCGCGGGTGACGGTTGCAGCGGTCATGATGCTGCTCCCTTCGCTGCGCCAGCCTTGGCCAGGACTTCGGCCACCGGACCGTCTGCTGCCACGCGGCCGCGATCCAGGACGATCAGGCGGTCGCAGATCGAAAACAGTGCCGGGCGATGGGTCGCGATGACGAGCGTCTGTTTCTCATCGAGCGAATTGCCGAGACGGTCGACGAACATCTTCTCCGTATCGCTGTCCATCGCGCCCGTCGGCTCGTCTAGGAACAACAGCTCGCGCGGAGCGACCATGGCGCGGGTAAGCGCAAGGAAACTACGCTGGCCGCCCGAAAGCTGCCTGCCATCTTCGCCGACCGCACGATCGAATCCGCCGCTGTCGCGCGACAGGAAGAAGTCCGCGCCCGTTGCGCGCATCGCTGCCTGCAGATCTTCTTCGGAAATTCCCATCCGGCCCAGCGTCAGATTGTCACGCACGGATCCGGAGAACAGTGCTGCGTCCTGCCCTACGAAGCCGAGCGCGTCGCGCAATTGCTGCGGACGATACTGGTGCACGTCGATACCGTTCACCAGCATGGCGCCGCCGGTCGGCCGGTAGAGGCCGCACAGCAGGCGGCCCAAAGTGGATTTGCCCGATGCGACCCGTCCGACCAGCGCCACGCGCTCGCCCGGTTCGATCGTCAGGTTGAGGCCGGAGAGCGCGGGCTGCGCATTCTCGTCATAGGCAAACTCGGCATTGTGAAATTCGATGCGCGGATTGCGAATTGCTGCAGGTGCCACACTAGCACCAAGACGACGCTCGTCCTCGCCCTCGAACAGGCGCTCGATGCTGCCCAGCGTTTCCTGCGCCTGTCGCCCGCGCGTCAGCAGGAAGGCGATCTGGCCGGCCGGCGCTAGCGAGCGTGATGCCAGCATCACGATGGCGATAATGGCGCCCATGGTGATCTGCCCTGAAGCGAACAGGTAATAGCCGCCGATAATCAGGGAAACGGTCGAAACCTGCTGGAATACCTGAGCCAGGCCCACCGCAAGCGAATTGATCGACCGAAGGCGCAATTGGGAATGTCCGCCGATCTCGGCCAGCTGATGCCAGCGCGACAGCATGCCGCCCTCTCCGCCCATCGCCTTGAGCGTTTCCGCACCGGTCAGGGATTCCACCAGCAGAGTCTGTTGCAGCCCGTAATCGGCCTGCGCGTCCTGCGACGCCTCGACGACCTTCTTCTGGAGAATATATCCGGCGATCATCATCGCGAAGATGATCGTCAGCGGCACCAATGCGAGCCAGCCGGCGATGACTGCGATGACGCCCACGAACACCAGCAGAAACGCGACATCGACGACCAGTACGACCGAAGTCGACGCGAAGAAGTCGCGCACCACCGCGTATTCCGCCACACGCGCTGCAAGCGACCCAGTGTGACCTTTCCGCTCCGACAACGGAACGGCGAGCAGGCGGGAAAAGATCTTCTGGCTGAGCTTCAGATCCAGTCGCTGGGCAATTTCATCGACGATGGAGGTGCGCGCGCGGCGCAGAGCGAATTCGAGGACGAAGGCCAGGACCACGCCCGTCCCAAGCACCCAGAGCGTCTCCTGCGCCTGGTTCGGGATCACGCGATCGTAGACGTTCATCGTGAAGATCGGCAGTGCGACGGCGAGCAGGTTGATAAGGAGCGAGGCAAGCAGGACCGGCGTGAACGAACGGCGCTCGCGGCGCAGCTCGCCCCAGAACCAGTGCTGGCGCGCCTTAGCGTACCACGGCGCTTCGTCGGTGCGCATCTTGTCCGGATCGCCGTGGATCGGGATCAGCGCACCTGAGAACGCCTCCGCGATGCTGTCACGCGCTTCCCAGATTTCACTGCCCGATTCCGGACGCCAGATAAGCAATTCGTCGCCCTGCATGTCCAGCAAGAGCACATACTGGCGCTCGCCCAAGGAGACGATGGCCGGGAGGTCCTTGGCCGTGGATGGCAGCTTGCGCCGCTTCTCGATGTCGTAGTTCAGTCCTGCAAGTTCGAGCGCGGCAGGAGCCTGGTGGAGCGGAAGCAGACCGTCACGGTTGCGCGGCAGCTGCGCCAACAGGTCGCGTGCGAAGGGAAGCCCGTAACGACGGGACCCTTCTGCAACGCACTCGACGAGCGGATCAAGGACCCGCCCGTCGATCTGTTCTGAAACCGTTTGTTCCATGGCCTC
Source organism: Qipengyuania aquimaris (assembly GCF_009827445.1). Lineage (GTDB taxonomy): Bacteria > Pseudomonadota > Alphaproteobacteria > Sphingomonadales > Sphingomonadaceae > Qipengyuania > Qipengyuania aquimaris. The sequence goes on along the minus strand of NZ_WTYI01000001.1, from coordinate 2,464,969 downwards.
CACGAGCCTTTAGCGTGTCAATCTCCGTCGACGCGCCTTTGCAGCTCGGCCTCTACCGGCGGACCGTAGTCGAACCGCTGGCGTTCCTGCTCCATCGCACCGGCACCCGGTGCAATGCTCAACGCGTCTAGGAACTGGTTTGTAGCAGCTAACGTCTGGTACTGCGCAAACAATTGCGAGAAGCGTGCCGTTTCGAGACGTACCTGGGTGTTAAACCTAGTATTCTGCGCATCGAGCACATCGAGCAGCGAACGGCGGCCGATGTTGAACTGGCTACGATAGGACAGCAGCAGATCGTCGCTCACCTGGCTCTGGCGTGCGAGCTGTTCGGTCACGCGCCGCTGCGTATACAGCTGCTGCCATGCAAGGCGGACGTCTTCTTCCGCTTCGCGCTGACGGTCATGCAGGGCGTAGCGGGCGAGGCTTGCCTGGCGCACGTTTTCCTGCAGCTTGGCACGATTGATGCCGCCGTCGAAGACATCCCAGCGCAGCACAACGCGGGCCTGGATGTCGTTCGTTTCGCCGCGGAAACCGTCGATGTCTTCACCGACACGGCCACGCGCTTCGAGACCGATGGTCGGCCACAAATCACCCTCTGCCGAATCGACAAGGGCGTTGGCGGCATCCACGTCGGCCTGGGCTTCACGCACCAACGGGTTGTTGATCCGCGCAAGTCCGATTGCGCTGGGAAGATCCGGCGGCATAGCACTGGCGAGGTTCGGCGGCAGGGTCGCCGACGACACATCGAGGCCGGTGAGGCGGCGCAGCGAGATATATGCGTTCTCGAGCTCAAGGCTCGCCTCTTCGCTACGGACCAGGGCCGACTGAAGACGTTCTTCAGCCTGTTGCTGGTCGGCAATAGAGATCGAACCTTCGTCAACCCCACGCGACAGGTCGGTCACCAGCGACTGGTGGAACGACGCATTGTCACGCGCCGCAGCAACGACGCGCTGCTGGAGCAGGACGTCGAGATACTGGCGGGCGATCTGCAAGGCGATGAACTCGGACCGTTCAAGCACCCGCAGCGAGGCGCCATCGACGCGGGCCGCCTGGCGCAGAAGCTCTCCGCGACGCCGACCGAAGTCGAATACGGTCCATTCGCCGGTGATCCCGGCTTCGAGCGGATAAAGCTCTTCGTCGGAAATGCCCAGCGTGCGACGTGTGTTGTTCTCAAGCCGGCGGATACCCGCACTCGCCTCGATGTTCACACGCGGCAGGAACAGGCCCTGCGCCTGACGGCGTTCGAATTCGATCGCTTCCTTGTTGTATTGCGCCTGCAGGATTTGCGGGTTCGATTGCATCGCAATCGTGATCGCCTCCTGCATGGTGACGGCTTCGGTCGCAGCATCCTGCGCCATGGCTGCCGGAGCTGCGCCTGCAAGCAGGAGCGCTGCGGTCATTGCTAGGGTTGTCGTACGCATTATTCGTCCCCCCTCTTATTCGCTGACCTGGATTTCGACGCGGCGGTTCTGCAACTCGCGCACGCCATCGGCAGTCGGCACACGCGGCGATTCCTCGCCCTGTGCCTGGGTCGTGATGCTGGAAGCCGGGATACCACGGCTCGCCATCAGGTTCGCCACCGCTTCGGCGCGTCGCTGCGAAAGACCTTCGTTGTAGGCGTTGCTACCCGCGCGATCGGTATGCCCGATCACGGTGAAGCTGTTCCAGTCGCAGGCGGGAGCATTCTCGACGACGTACTGGACGGTCTCGACGGCATCCTGCTGCGGCGTAGAGGAATCGAACTCGAAGAAGATCAGGCCCGGTGCTTCGCGATTGCAGACTTCCGGCGCCGGCTGCGGCGTCGGCAGTGGTGCCGGTTCGACGCGCGGGCGCGGGGCACGCTGCATCATGTCGTAAGCCAGGGCGCATCGCGACAGGCTTACCTCGTCGCGCGTGCTGGACTTGAGATAGCCGAGAGCAATGCCGCACTGGGCCTTGGTTTCGCTGGCCCAGATGTAGCGCGGGTCGTTGGCGGCCACGACAGAAGCGTCGTTCGTCATCGCCAAACCTGCGTCGTAGCGCCGCTGTACTTCGAAGCGGAGCTCGTCCATGCCGAGCGCCATCAGGTCATCCTGCGCGAAAGCCGCGGAGGGCGTCAGCCCTACCGCAGCTCCTGCCAGCGTGAATACCGCTGTTATTTTCTTCATTGCAAGTTCCCCTGTTGCAGAGTTTCCTGAGTTATCATGCTGCCGTCCCGGCAAGGGCGGCATCATCGAGCTGGTCGACCGTCAGGCCGTTTGCCAGCGATTGAGCGAGGCCCGGCTGGACCATCGTGTCGAGCAACCCTTCGGTCGGGACGATCGACTGCCAGCCGTCGCCCTCTATGCCGCTTTCACTCGCGAAATGCGTAACGAGTGCGTCAACGCTGGCTTCTGCAGCGATGTCTTCGATCGCTTCACCGATTGCCACCTTGGCATCCAGCGCGCCATTTGCATTGGCGATTTCCGGCGCCTCGATGAGCAGCAGGGCTTCCATCGCGGCGCTCGCATCGCCGGTCGCCATGTCGAGCCCGTCGAATGCGTCATTCGAAGCGAAAGTTCCTTCATTAGGTGCGCCGAATGCAGCGTAGTCGATACCCATCTCCGAACCTTCGAAGAGGAAGACCGGGGCAGCATCGCTGAGTGCCAAGTCGTTGCCCAGGATGTTCGCGTCGAATGAGTCGAGGGTACCGGAGCCCAGTGCGAACTCGAGCTCGGGTGCGATTGCACCATCGAATTCGCTGGTGCCGATCACCAGGTCGAGCGCAGGGTCATAGCTACCCGTAACAAAGCTGGTGAACGAGGCGTCGGCACCGGTCTCGAGAACTAGAGGCTCGAACGATCCGTAGTCACCGAGCATGAAGCCGCTGGCGATTGCCGTCATCGTGGCCATTTCAAGCGTCTTCAACTCGGCGCCTTTGGCACCGCCGGATCCGAAACCGTTACCGCCGGTAAGGGTGCCATTGTCGTTCTCGGCGCTTTCGAACAGGCTGGCTTCGGTCATGAACTCGGCCGTTGTCGCGAAAGATGCCGACGATGCGCCGGACCCAGCAGGCTGCGCCGTGATGTCGAGCGTGCCGGCATCGACAATGTCGCCATCACCGTCCTCGATCGAGATCGGCACCGTGAAGTTGACTGGCTCGTCGGTCGTCACCGTTGCGCCGAAATCGCCGATCTTGAAGGTATTGCCGCCTCCATGACCCCATTCGATGCTGTTATAGCCATCATTGGTGAAGGCCGCGATCCGCGTATCGGTCACTACATTGGCAACGTTGACAGTCCCGTCGCCGTTGAAAGTAACGGTGTAGTTGTTACCTCCGACATCGTAGGTGCCGTCGCTGTCAATCACTGTCGTGACGCCGTTGTAGCTGATGGCGATGCTGGTCACGATATCCGGCGAACCATCGCCGACATCCTTGAGCGTGCCGGTATCATCATCATCGAAGGCCGCGATCGTAACGATCGTCGAACTCGTGATCTTGGTGAAGAATGCAGAGCCGCCGTTGATGGTCTGGTGACCTTCGAAGCTCTGCGTATCGTCGCCAGCGTAGAAGTCGCCACCCGACACCGGAGCGCCAGACAGATCGGTCACGTAATCGACGCGCATTGCTTCGCCGCCGCCGACCGAGTTACCGCTGCCCACGCCGCCTTCATTGGCGTTTGTGTTGACCGTTCCGCCATTAACCGGCGTCAGGAGCAAGTCGAGGCTGTCGTTGGTCGCAGGCTGGTTGAAGCCAGCCCACGATCCGTTACCGCCCACGAAGTTGTAACCGCCGTCGTTGAAATCGACATCGGTGACCGCATCCAGAGGCTGGTTCATGGTGACAACATAGTTGTCGTCATTGCCGGTAGGTTCGAGGGCGATGGTGAACACAGGGCTGTCGTCGGTCGACTTCGTCGCGGTCAGGACCGTGCCATCTGCCGAGATCGAGTACTCGAGCGGCGCCAAGCCCGAAGTCAGGCCCTGTCCTTCGAGTGCGGTGATCGAAGCAGCGGTGAAGATGACTGCTCCAGCGCCATCGGCCCCGAAATTGTCGTCGACATCGAGATCGCTCAGGTCGAGCGTCGTCGGTGCCGATGACGAACCGCCGGTGTTGGTTACGAAAGCCGCATCAGGATCGAGTGCAGTTGGCACATCGTCGACGATCGAGATGACGATCGAACCCGGAGTGGGATCGCTGTCGCCCGTCGCGTCCGTGATCGTGGTCGTGATCGTGTCGAGGATCGGGTTCACCTCGCCCTGGCCCGTATGCGTCAGCGCAGCCGATAGCGTGTAGGTGTACTGGTAGGAGAAAACGCCGGTACCATTGTCGATGATGTCGGTGATCTCGATCACACCCTTGCTCGTCGTCAGCGTGTCGCCGATCTCCGGATCGGTCAACGTGTTGCCGTTGTCCGCTTCGAGCGTGAAGGTCACGTCTTCGCCGTTGGTCTGGATGGAGAATGCGCCAGCAGCAGTCTCGCTGTCGGGACCATGCTGGGTGCCGTCGGCAAGCCCGTCTTCAAACACCTCGCGGACATCACCGATAAGGTTCGGAGCGTTGGGATCCTGGCTGATGCTGATGACCAGCTCCGCCAAGTCCGTGTCGCCATCGGCATCGGTGATCTGGTAGGTAAAGGTCTCGCTAGCGCCATTGGGGACCGATGCAGCGGTGAGAGTATAGGTATAGCTGCCGTCGTCCTCGATCGTCAGGTCACCATAGGTACCCGAGACCGTAACCTGGGTGCCGACAACCGTCAGAGCGCCCACGTCGCCTTCGCCGCCGCTGCGCACGCCTGTGACTTCGGTGCCATCCGTCGGAATGTCGGCATTGATGGCATCGGCATTGTCGCCGCCGGTCGTGCCGTCGTAAACGTTGCCGCTGGCCGAATTGCCCGCACCTTCGACAACAGTGTTGCTATCATCGACAGCCAGTGGAACATCGTCCGAGACACTGACATCGACGCGTCCCAAGGCCACATCGCCGTCGAGATCCGTCGCCACGACATTGACGAAGCCAAGCGCGTCGAGCTCGTCTCCGGCATCTGCATGGCCCAGATAATTGTCGTTGAGCGTCGCCGTCACGGTCGCGTCATTACCGTTCACTACCAGAGTGAGGGTAACTACCGGACCGTCGGCATCCGAACCCACGATTTCGAAATCGCCAGTACGTACCCAGTCGAGGTCGCCGCCGAGATCGCCCACGTCGCCAAAGACGATGGTCGCAAAAGGATCGGATCCGGGAACGAAATTGATCGTGCCCTGGTCGAAATCGTCGCCGCCCGGGGTGCTGCCGTCAGCAAGGTTCTGGTCGTCGACACTGAGGTCAAGGCCTGCAGGATCGCCCGGTGCTGCACCGTCTTCGATGCGGATCGGCTGTGTCGCTGTGTCAATGTCGCCATCGCCGTCGGTCAGCGTATAGGTGAAGTCGGCAAGGATCGCTCCGCTGGTTTGATCCAGACCCGTAGCCGGATCGAACGTCCAGTTGCCGTCCATATCGATGGTGTAGGTGCCATTCCCATTGGTCAGCGTCGCCACATTACCGTCCTGCGGGACGGCGACGGTGTCCGAGCCGACCGTGATCGCGGTAACGGTTGCGCCGTCTGCGCCTTCCGTATCGGCAACTCCGTCGGTCATGACATTGCCGCCGATATCGGCCGCATCTTCGGCAACGGTGATCAAGGTCTGATCGGTCGCAGTCGGAACGTCGTCGACGATGCTGACTTGGATTTCGCCAGTGCCGATGACGTTATTGTCCTGGTCGACCACCTGGTAGGTGAAGGTTTCGAAGCCGGAGACCACGCTGGCGTTGACCGTGTTGTCCCCATTATCACCACCCTGGTCTGGCGAAAGCGTGTCGCCATCGGCCGGCGCGGTCAGCGTGTAGCTATACTCGCCGGTTGCCGCGTCGAGCGTCAGCGTGCCGTACGAACCGGTCGCGCTAGATGTAAGGGAATAGGTGAGTGTTCCGCTCGCACCGGTGACAGTGATTTGGCCGTTTGCATCCGTTTCGCTGTCGGTGCCGCCGGCACTGCCGATCCCGTCAAGGCCGGCCTCGAAAACAAGCGCGTCATTGTCCGATACGTTTCCGGCTACATTATCGATCGAGATAACGAGCTGAGCTTCCGCCACATCGCCGTCACTGTCGATGATCTGATACGTGAAGGTATCTGTCGTATCGGCGTTCGTCGAATTGGCGAAGCTATCGTAAGTGTAGTCCCCGTTGGCCTGGATAGTCAGTGTGCCAAGCGAAGAAGTGACCGTGAACGGTCCCGTGCTGTCGCTGTCGCCAGTATCGTCGCTGGTTACGCCGAGGATGCCTGCAAGGCCATCTGCACCGGCCACATCGACACCGAAACCGTCATCGTCGGTCAGGATGTTTCCTGAGGTGCTGGCACCTTCCGAAACCGTGTTGGCGTTGTCTTCTGCAACAGGGATGTCGTCGACGATCGAGATGACGATCTGGCCCGGCGTCAGATCGCTGTCGCCCGTTGCGTCGGTCACGCTCATGTCGATCGTGTCGGACAGCGGGTTGATCTCACCCTGCCCCGTATGGGTCAGAGCCGCCGAAAGCGTGTACTCGTAGCCATAGGTAAAGGTGCCATTGCCATCATCGGTGATCGAAGTGATCTCGACCACACCCTTGCTCGTGGTCAGCGTGTCACCGACCGACGGATCGGTCAGCGTGTTGCCGTTGTCCGCCTCGAGCGTGAAAGTGACATCTTCGCCATTGGTGACGACATCGAAGCTGCCTGCAGCCGTTTCGCTGTCGGCGCCATGCTGCACGCCATCCGCAAGGCCGTCTTCATAGACCAGCAGCGCATCGCCGGTGATGTCGGGAGCGTTGGGATCCTGGTTCAGCGTGATGACCAGTTCTGCCAGGTCCGTATCGCCGTCACCATCCGTGATCTGGTAGGTGAAGGTCTCGCTGGTCACGCTTGAGGGGATGGAATCAGTCTTCAGCGTATAGGTGTAGCTGCCGTCGTCCTCGATCGTCAGGTCCCCATAGGTGCCCGAGATCGTTACCTGCGTACCAACAGCCGTCAGCGCACCTGCATCGCCTTCGCCGCCGGTGCGTACACCGGTGACCTCGATACCGGCAGTGCCGTCTGTGTCGGCGCCAAGTTCGTCGGCATTATCGCCCGCGCCGTTGCCGTCATAGACATTGCCAGAAGTCGAGTTGCCAAGACCTTCGACGACGCTATTCGTATCATCTTCGGCGGTGGGAACATCGTCGATGACCTGGATGTCGAGGGATGCAGTGTCCTGCGAGCCGTCGGTATCGGTGGCCACCACTTCGAAGCTGTCGGTGACATCGTCTTCGCCGGCAGCGTCATGCTCGAGCGTGTTGTCGCTCAGCTCGTATTCGTAGGACACGGTCGCCGAGACCACATCGCCATTGGCGTCGGTGGTCACCGTCACATCGGTGATCCGGGCCGTGCCGAACTCGCCGGTGATCGAGACCGGATAGGTCTCGCCATTGCCCCAGACCGCAGTACCGCCAACCGTCAGCACGCTCAGCCCGTCGGGGCTGTCGACCGTGAAGCTGCCGTCCTGCACCAGCGCGTTCGCGTCCGGCGAGGAGCCTTCCGGCAGATCGTCTTCGTCGACCACCTCTTCGGGCGTCGTCAGGTCGAGACCGTTGATGGTCACGATGTCGTCCGCGCCGTTGATCGTGATCGTCAGCGTCGTCGGCGAGCTGTCGCCATCGCCATCGGTGATCGTGTAATCGAACACCTCGGTCAGGCTGTCGTCGGAGTCCAGGCCCTGGACCAGCGGGTTCGTGTTATCGAGCTCGTAAGTGTAGCTGCCATCCGCATTTAGCGTCAGCGAACCGTACAGACCGGCAAGCGGAGCGCCCACCGTGCCCGCATCGGTGCCGAACGAGAAGGCCGACACTTCGGCGCCGTCCGCACCCTGCGTGTCTTCGCCATTGTCGCCATTGGCTTCGGCATCGGTGATGACATTGCCGCTCGCGCTCAGCGGACCGTCTTCGGTCACGCTGTCCGTATCCGGACGTGCCGTGGGCACATCGTCGACGATGTCGATGTCAAGATCGCCGGAGGTCGTGTCGCCATCCTGGTCGGTAACGGTCACTTCGAAGCTGTCGAAGGTGTCGTCGCCGTCGGTATTGGTGGTCAGCTCGTATGTGTAACCGATCTCGCCTTCGGCGATCGAAGTCACGGTCAGAGTACCGAAGCTACCCGTGAAGGTCTGGCCGACAGCGGTCACTGCAGTGCCGCCGATGGTGATCACCGCCGGGCCATCGGGCGCGGTGTAGGTGAAGGTGCCGCTCGTGAACTCGCCATCGGTCGCCGCAGCCGAACCCGCCGCAAGACCGGCCTCGTCGACTTCGGTACCCGCTTCGCCGGCAACCGGAAGATCCAGCGTAACCGGGCTGTCGCCGATCGCAATGACCAGCGTGGCCGTGGCCGTATCGCCGTCGCCGTCCGTAATCAGGTAATCGAAGCTGTCTTCGACATCGCCCGGCGTGCCCGCATCGCGGGTGTAGCTATAGGTTCCATCGGCAGCGATCGTCAGCGTACCATAGGTACCCTGCACCGTCTCACCAGCAGCACCAGAACCGCCCGTGCCCGTAAAGGCCGTAACAACCGCATCGTCCGCACCAACCGTGTCATTGGCAAGAACATTGCCGCCAACCGGACCATACTCGCCAGAAGCAATCGCATTGGCGTCATTTTCGGCACTGGGCGCATCGTCGATGATTGCAATGACCAGCGTGGTCGAGGCCGTGTCGCCATCGCTATCGGTAACGGTGAGAGAGAAGCTCTCACTGTCCGGATCGGAGAGCGTATTGTCGAGCAATTCGAAGCTGTAGCTGTAGGCGCCATTGCTTTCGGTGATCGTCAGTACGCCGCTGTCGGTCGCAACCTGTCCGCCACCGGTCACATTGACACCGTTGATGACGAGCGAGGCGATTGTATCGCCGCCGGTCGTGATCGAGATGACACCGGTTGCGATTTCCCCGTCGCTTGCCGAGTTCGAACCGGCAGGTTCGCCATCGCGAGCGCCCAGAGCGGCTTCGTCGACGTCATTGTCGCCTTCGACCGCAATCTCCGGAGTGGAATCGGGCGAAAGGGTCAGCGTTACGGTGGCGGTCGAGACGTCTCCGTCGCCATCGGTAATCGCGTACTGGAACGTGACGGTCCCGGTCTCACCTGCACCCGGGGTGTAAGTGAAACTGCCATCGTCATTGTAAGCAAGGCTGCCTGTACCGCTGAGCGAGCCGTCTACGGCTTCGACGCCGGTCGCAAGGTCAACACCATCTGCACCAACCGTATCATTGGTGAGAACGTCGACAGTGATCGGAGCGTTTTCCGCGGACTGCGAAGCGGCATCGTCGACCGCCTCGGGAACGTCATCGACGATCGTAATGTCGAGATCGTCTTCAGCCTGGTCTCCATCGAGATCGGTGATTACGATCGGGAAAGTGACCGTGGTGCCGTCAGTGTCGCCGGTGTTGTCCGTCAGCTCGTAATCATAGGTGATCGTGCCGACGCCGGTTTCCGGGTCAAAGGTGTATCCAGTAACGGTAAGGGTGCCGGTATCGTCCGAAACGACAACCTGAGGCAGGTTGTCAGGGTCGAGGACGGTGCCGCCGATGGTGATCGTGTCGACGCCATCGGGCGACGTAAAGGTAATCGTGCCGGTGGCGGTTTCGTCGTCACCGTCGAAATTCGAGCCTTCGGGCTCGTCGTCGCGGGTGTCCGTCGTCGGCGGGAGCTGGCCCTCTTCGACCACTGTCGCGTCATCGCCTTCGGGAACGTTGGTGATCACGTTCGGCGCATCGCCGATGTTGATCGTCAGCGTCGCGGTGCTGGTGCTGCCGTCCGCATCGGTGATCGTATAGGTGAATTCCTCGCTGACACCGCCGGGCGTGTTGACGAAGCGATCATAGGAATAGCTGCCGTCGGCATTGAGCGTAAGTTCGCCATAAGTACCGACCAGGGTGTCGCCAGGGGCAGCCGAGCCGCCGCCATTGGAGAAGCTCGTGACCGCACCGGCTTCGGCATAACCGTCGGCGCCGGATTCGTCGTTGTCGGTGACATTGCCGAAGATCGTGTCGTGCGAACCGCCCGGTACATCGTTGCTGTCATCGCGCGCAATCGGCGCATCGTCGATAACATTGATCTGGAGCGTCGCGGTGGCGCTGTCACCATCTGTGTCGGTGACCGTCATCGAGAACGAGCCGTCGACGGTTTCGCCGACGAGGTTGTCCGTCAGCGTGAAAGAGAACCCGATCTCGCCGCCCTCGATGTCGATGCTCGTGATCGTAAGGATGCCCTTGTCGCCCACGAAGGTCTGGCCGACTTCCGTGATCGCCACGCCGTTGATCGCGACCGAGGCCACGCCATCGGGTGCATCGAAGACGATTGTCCCGGTCGAGGTCTCGACGTCCGTCTCGTCCTGCGTACCCTCGTTTTCATCGATGCCGTCGATGTTGCGTTCCGGCAGGCCCGATTCGTCGACAGTCGCAATCGCATTGATGACGCCAGCCGGATTGTCCGGCGTTTCCACCACGATTTCCGGATCCTGGTCTGCGAGATAAGGAATGATCTCGCGCTCTTCGGGTTCGGGGAACTGGAGCTGGGTATAGGGAAGCAGGTCGCCAATATCGTAAGCGGCCTGGATGTTGCCCGGATCGACTTCGAAATTGCCGCCCGAGCTCTGCGGATCACCGGCAGCCGGCTGCGGCTCGTTGCCTGTCAGCAGGGCCGCAAGGTTGGCGGCAGGCACCGTAACGCCGTCGACCACGATCTGCGGGACAATGATCGCACCCTCGGGGATGACGATACGCGTACCGTCGTCGAGCACGATCACGAGGTCGCGGCCCGAGGATGTCAGGTTCTCGAGCGATGCACCTTCGGGAAGAAAGACAACGCCGTCTTCATTAGGAACAAGGACGATATCCGCATTGGCACGAGTGGCCGCGGCTGGGGACTGGCTGTTGCCGCCGCCCATATCCTGGCTGTCCTGTGCGTCGGCGAATTCGCCATTCTGCTCGAAACTGTCCATCATCTCGGTCCTCTTCTCAGCCGGATGGAGGAGCGAAATCCCCTCCGTAACGCGAGAATTGCCGGACATGGTGCGAGCCGGAAAAGACTGGGAAACCACCCCCCAAGATCCTTTCAAGCAAGATACGGGCATAGACCCGTCCAGCAATTTTCGCGGCCCGACTTTTCATCTCCACTCGGCGAATCGAGTTGCCGGTGAGACGTGTCGTTGCATTATGTGAAACAGTTTGGGGGCAATCTTTCAATGTTGTTAACTACTTGGCGCGGCCGGAAAATCGGCCAGAACACACCAATTTCGGCCGAAAATGGCCGTTAAGACACTGATTTGAAAAGATACATTGCCGCTGTCCGGTTTTGGGACGCGGAGACAAGAATTCAGGGCATGTCAGGCGGTCGCGGAGACCCTCTGACGAAAGGTAACGTTCACACGCTCCGAGAGGAGAAGATACGGCATCCAGATCAGAATGCTGATCATGACCGTGTTCATATTGGCCATGAGGAGAGTGCCCAGAGGCTCGGCCACTTCAACCGGCAGGCCCACGCCGGCAAGAGAAGCTGCGATCGCGATCTGGGCGAGAATGTCGAGGATCCAGACATAGGCGAGCATCTTTGGGAAGAGGGGTATGCGGCGGAGCGCCAGGACAAAGCAGATCATGTAGAAGAAAGTCATCATCGCCAGCTCGGCCGCCATCGCGAGATAAAGGATATGACTCCACGCAGGCGCGTGCGCGAGGAGCGCGGGCTGGATCATGAAGAACTCACCAGTCCGCATCACAATGCCAAACAACAGTCCAACGAGAAGCGAGGTCAGGAATCCGGTGGTCCCGTAAAGCGGATGACTATGCGCCTCCTGCCGGCGCAGGCTCCTCCAGCGTCCGAACAAGGCGAGCCGGACACCCGGGGCGTCGTTGCTCGAATGAAAGGCATTGCGGGCCAGCAAGAAGCCGAGCAGCGGCGCAATGATGATCGCCAGATATGGGATTGCGGCGAGAGCGAGCCAGTCCATGGTCGCCCCGAGCCCGGCAGCTTTCGCCAGCTTCGCACAGGAAAGCAGAGCCATGACGCTCACCCATGCAATGGCCAAATGAGTAAGATGCGCCTCAATCCAGCGGGTAATTGCCACACTCCTGAGCGCGAGCCTTCCGGAATAGACCCTGAAAGCAGTAGCGATCGGCCTTGGGGATCGCCCCCCTTCCTGAGACACCACCCCCAGGAAGTTCCGAATCATTTCAATCTCCTAGCCGAATCACAATCGTGCGGCGCACGCGGCATTCGGGTAAAAATGCATCACTTCTAGCTTTTGCTAACCTACGATCTTTACTTTTGGATAATTTAAGTTACTAAAAAGTAGACAAATTATAAAAGCGTTGCACCGAAGTTGACCGTAAGCAGCGTTTGAGTGAACTTAATTGTGCTCCGAGGGAGCCAGCGTGAAACGAGCCGGTGCATCCGGTTACAAAACAACAACAGGTCGCGCCGGTTCCAACACGTTACCCCCCTCGGGCGGACTTATCCGGAAATAGATGCCGGAGGTCCTGTGTATCGAAATGACAGATCGTCTCTCCTGGCGGATGTCTTTGAAGACTTGGGGTAATACTATGTTCAAGAACTACATCACTGAAGAAGCCGGTGCATCGGCAGCTGAATACGCTCTGATCCTCGCCATCGTCGGCGCCGTGATCGCTACGGCAACCATCGCGCTTCGCGGCGAAATCGTCACCGCGATCGACAATGCGAAGAACAACGTGAATACTGCGAACAAGTCGACCACTGAGGCTGACGCAGGCTAAATAAAATTAAGGTCCCGCCGGCACTGTCGGCGGGACCTTTTCTCGTTTGCAACTCGGGGGGGTAAAGATCATGCGTGGCAGGAATCTGCTCATTGCCGGTATCGCCGTATTCCTCGGCCTGTTGGCCGTGTACCTGGCGAATGCCTATTTTACCGGAATGGAAGAACGGCAGGAAGCGATTGCCGAAGAGCAGCAGCTCGCCCGCATCGTGGTCGCCACCCAGCCCATGACTTTCGGCCAGCCGTTGACCGACACCACGGTCCGGCTTGCGAATTGGCCCGCGGAATCGGTTCCGGAAGGGGCCTTCACCTCTCTCGAACAAGCCATGATGGGCGGGCGCGTCGCGCTTCGCCCGATCGTCCCTGGCGAACCCATCCTTGCCACCAAGGTCAGCGGCGACAACGGCCGCGCCAGCCTGGCATCCAACCTGCCCGAAGATATGCGGGCGGTCTCCATCCCCGTTAACGCGGTAGCCGGTGTCGGCGGCTTCGTGCGCCCCGGCGATGTGGTCGACGTCATGTTGACCCGCATGATCCCGGGCCAGAACCAGCAGCAGCAGGACAAGATGACCACAGTCGTGCTCGAGAACGTGCTTGTCCTCGGCATGGACCAGGTCGCAGACGAAAATGCGACCGAGCCGGTGGTCACTGCCACCGCAACCCTGCAGGTCGATATGTTCGGCGCGCAGAAACTGACGCTTGCCCGCGAAGTCGGCAATCTCAGCCTGGCGCTGCGCAACGTCGAAAACCAGGAAGTCGGTGCCACGGAGACAGTCGTGGCAAACGATCTCGGCGGCGGTGGGCGCTACATCAACCGCGGCACGGGTGCTCCGGCAACGGTTCTGGCGGCTCCGTCCTATTCTTCGCCTCCCCGCGGCGCTACTTCTGCGCCTCGACAGGCACGTGCACCGGCCCGCCCGCGCGGTCCGACCATGAGCGTGGTGCGTGGCACCAATGCTGAAACCTATTCCGTGGAGACGCTCCGTGGCAATTAAGCACTCAGCCCTTTCGGCTCTCGCCTTCGCTACCGCGCTCGGAGCGGCCACCGTTCCCCACGCAGCCATCGCCCAATCGGGTTATGCCAGCGAATCCATGCATGCCGGTACGGTAGAAATCCCGGTCAACAAGAGCCAGGTCGTAACCGCCGACGTGCCGATCGATCGCGCGATGATCGGAAACGACTCCATCGCGGACATCCTGCCCGTATCCGACCGTTCGGTTTACGTGCTCGGGAAGGAAATCGGCACCACATCGCTGACGCTTTACGATCGTTCGAACCGTGTCATCGCGGTCATGGACATCGCTGTCGGCCCGGACGTGCTGAGCCTTCGCGAACAGATGGCCGACCTGATGCCCGGCGAAGGCGTCGATGCCCGCATGACCGGTGACTCGATTGTCCTTTCGGGCACCGTAAGCGACGTCGGTGTTGCTGACCGCGCGGTCCAGCTCGCCTCTGCCTATGCAGGCGAAGACAAGGTCGTGAACCTTATGACCCTGGGCGGCAGCCAGCAGGTGATGCTGGAAGTCCGTTTCGCCGAAGTCTCCCGCAGCATCGGCAAGGATCTTGGCGTCCGTACGTTCTTCAACGGCGACAGGGTTTCAGGTGTTACCGGCCCCGGTTCCCAGCTTACGCCTGGCGGTGGTTCCAGCAATTTCGGCAATGGCGACCTGCAGGTCTCTGAGGTCACTAACGCTTTCGGCGTTATCACCCGCAGCTTTACTGACATCCTCGGTCTCGATGTGGATGTCGCGCTCGATGCGCTGGAAGAGAAAGGTCTCGCCAAGACGCTTGCCGAGCCTACTCTCGTCGCCCTTTCGGGGCAGCGGGCCTCGTTCCTTGCCGGTGGCGAATTCCCCGTACCGGTCGTCCAGAGCGGCGGTATCGGCGGCGGACAGGCAGGCATTACCGTCGAATTCAAATCCTTCGGCGTCGGGCTTGGCTTCACGCCGACCGTGCTGTCGAACAAGGTCATCAACCTGATCGTCGAGCCGGAAGTCAGCTCGATCGACCAGAGCGCGTCCATCACGCTCAACGGCATTCGCATTCCGGGCCTGCAGACACGGCGTGCCAGCACGGTGCTGGAACTTCGCGATGGCGAAAGCTTCGCAATTGCCGGGCTGTTGCAGCGCGACTTCCAGACCACGGTAAATCAGGTTCCGCTGCTTGGTTCGATCCCGCTGATCGGATCGCTGTTCCGCTCGACCAGCTTCCAGAAGGGCGAGACCGAACTGCTGATCATCGTGACGCCGCGCCTTGTGGCACCGCTCCGGCCCGAACAGGTCCAGCTGCCAACGGACCGCGTCAAGGACCCGATCCAGGCGGATGTCTTGCTGAACGGCAACGCGCATCGCACCAACGACCTGCCGCCGATCGCCGGCGATACTCCGGCCAATACGCAGCAGGGTACAGAAACCAACGCGCAGGAGGCAGCCGATGGCTACGAATACTAAGGCTCTTCGCACCGCGCTGCTGACCGCAGGCGTTATCGCCACGGCAGGGTGCGCGACCGGCAGCGGAAACGACTTCATGGCGGATACCAGCTGGGGCGAAGCAAATCGCCGTACGATGGCCGCCCAGGTTATCGATCCCAATCCTGTATACGAAACCGCGATCCCGCCCACGACCGCCCAGAACGCGGTCGCGGCAATCGATCGCTATTACGACGATGCGGTCAAGGAGCCCGACGAGGTCTCCACCACTGCATCGCCGGATTAAGCCGGACATGGAACAATGGTTAGCGCAAGAAACCTCATAAACAGGTTCCGTAAGGACGAGCGCGGCGCAGTCGCCGCGACCTATGCGCTAGCCATTATCCCACTCGTCGCCATGGCTGGCGTCGGCATGGATTATGCCCGGCTCATGGGCATGGATTCGGAATTGCAAAACGGCGCCGACCAGGCCGCCCTTGCCGCCGCGACGCAGCTCGATGGCAAATCGGGCGCATGCAGCCGCGCCGCAACGGCTGCTGTTTCGCTGGTTTCAAACCTTTCGCTGCTGGCTAGCGGGAACAGCGCGGTTACGGTGCCGTCCGAAACAACGTGCGATGCCACGGGGCAGGTCCGCTTCTACCGCGACAAGGCCAAGACCCAGCCAGCCAACAGCGACGCAACCGCCCGCTATGTGGAAGTCGACGTGAACGCGAAGACTGTCGACTATGCCCTTCTGCCCGTCACTGGCCTGATTTCCGGCGATACCCTCGATGCTACTGCATTCGCAGGACTGGGTTCGGCGATCTGCCGCGTTCCGCCGCTTATGATGTGCAGCCCCGACGCCACCCAGCCGTTCGATGCAGCGGGCAAACGCGGCATGGGCGTTCAAATGACCGGCCAGGGCGGCAATAGCTGGGCGCCCGGCGATTTCGGATTCCTCGAAGTCGGGCAGGGCCAGCTCTCGGATCTCGTCGACGCACTCGCCCTAGATATCGGGGCGCTGAAATGTGCGCCGATCGACGGTGGGACGGACCCGGAAACCGGGAATGCGCAGATCTTGTTCAGCGCAATCAACACCCGTTTCGACATCGGTGACGGTAACGGCGGCCAATTGAGCGTTTGCAGTACGGGCGCTTGCCCGCCTGCTCGTAATGTCGTGAAAGACGTCGTGAAGCAGACTTCTGCTACAAACCCGAATTCCTGCCGCCTGAACAACAACGCCTGGGAATTGCCAGCTGTGGGCCGCCGTTTCCGGCCTGGCACAGGCACGGGCACCGAGCCACGGACCGCGTCTTTCGATGAAGACGGCATTATCGATGCGATCGGCCTTTCGCGCGACCTTTGCCATTACAATAGCTATGGGGTGAATTGTTCATCGCAGAACGGCGGATTGAGCAATCGCTTCGGCAGCAAGCAGTGGGCGATTGCGGAGTACTTCACGAAGAACCACGGGACAGGCATTCCCGCGACGCTTCCGGGCGGTGTGAATGCCACCAGGTATCAGGTTTATCGCTGGGAAATCGATAACAACGTCATCCCGCACGACATCGCAGCAGGCAGCGGCAGGCAATACGGGCGGCCCATCTGCTTGCCGGGCACTTCGACCATCGACCGGCGCGTGCTGACGATTGCAGTGGTGAAGAATTGCGCCGCTATCAGGGGTGGGTCCACCGCCGTCGAGGTCGACGAGTGGGTCGACATGTTCCTCGTGGAGCCGATCGTGGACGACAGTACCGAGGTGGCAAACGGCCGCATTCGTGACGGCGTTTACATGGAAGTCATCAGGGAAGCGGCCGTCGGTGGCGGTGCGGGCAATCCTACGCCCCAGGCCATCCGCAAAGACGTGCCGTATCTGATCGAATGACCTATCCCCGCGCCTTCCTGCCCTCTCAGAGCGGTGCCGCAGCTTCGGAAATGGCCTTGGTCCTTCCGCTGCTCCTGGCGATCATGTTCGGCGGGTTCGAGGCCGGTCACTACTTCTACACCGAGCACAAGATCATCAAGGCTGTGCGCGAGGGCGCGCGCTATGCCGGTCGCCTCGGCTTCACCGGGGCAGGCTACTCCTGCCAGACTGCCGGCGGACCTACTACATGGACAGCTGCCGGCAATCCTTCCCTGTCGAATACGCGGGCGGTAACAGTCTACGGCACGACCGATACAACGGGCAGCCCGCGGATCAGGAACTGGGCACTGACTGACGTCACTGTCGAATACCAATGCAACTCTGCTTTCACCGGCGGTATTTACAGCGCCCAAGTTTCGGGCGGCCCCGTGGTAAGGGTTACCGCCACCGCAAGCTATCTCTCGCTGTTCAACCAGCTCGGTTTCATCGATGGCTCGGCCCAAGTGACGGCAAGCGCACAAGCACCGGTGAATGGCATATGAGCATTCTAGAGAAATACGTCCGCAACGAGCGCGGAGGAGCGGCTGCAGAATTTGCACTGATCGTGCCGATCATGCTCGTATTCCTGCTCGGCATTCTCGATGTCGGATTCTACGCATGGCAGATCAATCGCGCTGAAAAGGCCACGCAGATGGGCGCCCGCTTTGCTGTCGTGACCGAGATGGTGCCGAATGGTCTGGAGACCTATAGCTTCGTGCTAGATGGCAGCACCGTACAAGGCACCGCGGTCTCTCAGACTGCTTTCCCCGGCGTGGCTTGCACGTCGACGGCCTGCACCTGCAAGGCATCCTGCTCTTTTACACCAGGGTTTGACGGGACCGCGTTCAACGCCATCGCGGACCGCATGCGATTGTTTAAAAGTGAAATAACAAACGCCAACGTAAAGATAGATTACGATTGGTCAGGGCTCGGATACGCGGGCGATCCCAATGGTCCGGAGGTTGCGCCAATCGTGACTGTCCGGCTTGAATCCATGCAGCATCGCCCACTCCTTTCTTTCCTTCTCGGAACTGTCGATCTTCCTGATTTTGCCTACTCGCTGACGGCTGAAGACAGTTCGGGCAATGTCTCGAATTGAGAGCGCCATGACCGATTTTTCTGACATCTACGAAACGGATAACGGAATGACCCTTCCCGAAGGCGTGCATGTGTTCGCGCGTAAAGAAGCGCTCGGCAATGTCGCGATCCTCGAAGACTCAGTCACCTTGCACCGCATCGAGCCGACCGACGAACTGCCGGGCGCCGCGATCGAGAAGGCCGCCATTGCCGTAGTCGAGATCGATTCCGCCGATCCCGCTTCGCTGGCCCGCCTCGAACGACTGCGCGCCATGCGCCCGGGGCTTCCCGTAATTGCTGGCCTGGAGGATGCCCCGGTCAGAACGGTACGCTCACTGCTTCGCAAAGGCGTTTCCGATGTGCTGGAACTTCCCTTTTCCAGCGAAGAACTGATTGCTGCCATCGTAGACGTTGCGCGCGATACCAAGCCGTCTTCGCCTGCGGTCCCGGCCAAGCTTGCACCTGTGGTCGCGGTACTCGGTGCCGCTGGGGGTGTGGGCGCAACTACGGTCGCAACCCAGCTGGCCACGATGCTGAGCTCGCGTTTTGGAGAAGGCGCGCGCACCGCCCTCGTCGACCTGTCCCTCCAGAGCGGCGATGCCGGAGCTTATCTCGACCAGAATCCGCGGATGACGATCAGTCACCTGTTCGACGCCATCGACAAGATCGATGACGAACTCATGCGGTCGGTAGCGGTCGACTGTGGTGACGATCTCGACCTGTTTGCAGCTCCCGACGATATCGATCCTATCGAGAGCGCGTCGGCCGATGCCATCGCCAGGATGATACGCGAAACGCGCAAGCGATACAGCGCCGTCGTACTCGACATGCCTTCGACTTTGCCGAACTGGGCGATGCCTATCCTGCTTTCGGCTGATGAAGTCGTGCTGGTTGGCGTGGGGCGCATTGCTGCGCTGCGTCATGTGAAACGCAAGCTGTCGCTTCTCCAGATGCTCGGTCGTGAGCGTCAGAACATTTCGGTCGTGCTCAACCGGATCGCAGGCGGTTTATTCAAGCGGTCCGATGTGTCCCAAATGGAGGAACTGCTCGGTTATGATGTTGCGCAGACGCTAGAGGAAGATACGCAGTTGGTCGAAGAGGCACAGCTGCAGGGCGTGAGTATCTCGACGCTTCAGAAGCGTGCGCGCCTGTCTCGCCAGATTGCCGACCTGGCCACTTCGATCAGTGCGAAGATCGGGAAGGAAGACTGACATGTGGAAGACCAAACTCGACGAGACGTCGCACGAGACGCCGGTCACCCAGCAGAATGACGCCGACCTGATTTCTGCCGAGGATGAGGAGCGCATCCTCTTCGGCAAGAAGGACGAGCATACTGAAAAGATGCTCAAGCTGAAGCTGTCGATCCACCACAGCCTGCTCGATCGCCTGAATCTGGCCATGCTCGATCAGACGCCGACCGAGCAGATCAAGGCGCAGATTTCCAGCATCCTACCCGAATTGCTGGCAGATTTCGACGAACCGCTCAATCGCGAGGAGCGCGAAAAGCTGGTGCAGGAACTGGTCGACGAGCTGATGGGTCTCGGCCCGCTCGAGCCGCTTCTTGCCGACGAAACGATTACCGACATTCTGGTCAATGGGCCGGAGACTGTCTTCGTAGAAAAGCGCGGGATGCTCCAGCCGGTGCCGACAAGGTTCCAGGACGAAAAGCACCTGATGCGCGTTATCCAGAAGATCGTCAGCGCAGTCGGCCGCCGGGTCGACGAAAGCTCGCCCTTCGTAGACGCGCGCCTCGCCGACGGCTCTCGCGTCAACGCGATCGTCGCGCCCCTTGCGCTCGACGGTTCGCTGGTCTCCATTCGTAAGTTCGCCAAGAGCCCGATCAGCATTGCGAAGATGATCGATCTGGGCAGCGTTCCCGAACAGATGGCTCCGGTGTTCGAAGCGATCGTCAAATCGCGGCGCAACGTGCTTATCTCCGGTGGTACCGGTTCGGGTAAGACGACACTGCTCAATGCCATGTCGTCCTACATCGACGAGGCGGAGCGTATCGTCACCATCGAGGACTCGGCCGAACTCCAGCTGCAGCAGGCGCACGTCGCCCGCCTCGAAACACGACCGGCGAACATCGAAGGCAAAGGCGAGGTAACCCAGCGCGATCTGGTCAAGAACGCGCTTCGTATGCGCCCCGACCGCATCATCGTCGGCGAGGTCCGCGCCGGAGAAGCCTTCGACATGTTGCAGGCGATGAACACCGGCCACGATGGCTCGATGACCACGGTCCACGCCAACACTCCGCGCGACGCGTTGAGCCGCGTAGAGCAGATGATCGGCATGAGCGGCATCGATATCACATCGAAGAGCGCCCGCGCCCAGATCGCATCGGCAATCAACGTAGTCGTCCAGGTCGGGCGGTTGTCCGACGGGCGACGCAAGATCAAGAGCCTGTCCGAAATCACCGGCATGGAAGGGGAAACCATCACCATGCAGGAAATCTTCCGTTTCCGCATGACAGGTCGAGCCGACGACGGCTCGGTACTCGGACACTTCGAGGCTACCGGTATCCGGCCCAAGTTCCTCGACGAAGCGGAATCTCACGGCATGCATCTTTCGCCCGAACTGTTCCGTCCGGACATGAAGCTGGGCTGATGACGACCGAGATCATCCGCATCGTCTTCCTGCTTGCGATTTTCGCAGCGGCGTTCCTGCTATTCCAGACAGTCGGTAGAACGATTGCTGCCCGCCGTGCTCACACGGTGGCGGCCAACCGCCGCATGTCGCTCATCCAGAAAGGCACGACACGCGAAGATCTCTACGGTGAATTGCTGAAGAACCGTCCGCGCGAACATGAGGCCCTGCCGCCGCTTCTGCGACGCATGGCGATCGGCTTTGAGCATATGATCTATACCTCCGGCATTAGCTGGAGCATCTCGCAGGTCCTGATCGCCATGGCAGTGGGCATCGGCCTTCTGTTTATCATCGCGCTGGGCATCGCAGTCGGAGCTGGTGCAGAAATCGGCTTCGGCGCGGTGCAGCTGTGCCTCTTGTTCGCCTTGGCCGCAGGTGCAGGCATCCCTTATTTCATCATCAAGCAAGTCGCGAACAGCAGGCGCAAGACGATGGAGAAGCAATTCCCTGTCGCACTGGATATCTTCGTCCGCGCGCTTCGGTCAGGCCACCCTGTCGCTTCGGCAATTGAATTGCTGACACAGGAAATGGAAGACCCGATCGGCTCGGAATTCGGTCTCGTCAGCGACGAGATCACCTATGGTGCCGATTTGACCACCGCTCTCGATTCCATGGCCGATCGCTGGAAGCTGGAGGACATGCGCATGTTCGTGGTTTCGCTTTCGGTCCAGAGCGAAACCGGGGGCAATCTGGCGGAAATTCTCGAAAACCTTGCGGGCGTCATTCGCGACCGCGCAGCCATGTACATGAAGGTCCGCGCCCTGAGCTCGGAAGGTCGAATGACGGGCTGGATGCTCAGTATCCTGCCAATCTTCGCATTCGTGACCACGTTCCTGGGTGCACCCGAATTCTATCTCGACGTGGCCGACGACCCGATTTTCATATTCGGAACGATCTTTCTGGTCCTCCTGTATTTCGTCGGTGTCTTCACCATTCGCAAGCTTATCGATCTGAAGGTCTGACATGCTCGAACTCGCTGCCACAAGCCTCGTTGTACGCCTTCTGGTCCTCGCATTGATTTTCGCGGTTGTGACCGGTGTTATCCTTATCGTCGTGAACGGGATCGAAGCCCGGCGCCGGACCAGCCAGCAGATCGCGCGGCTCGATTCCCACGCCGCTGTGAACGAGAAGGCAAACCTCGTCCGCTCGGATTCCGACAGCCGCTGGGCAAAAATTGCCGACAGCATCGAACGAACCGGCCTGAGCCTTACCGACCCGAAAAACCACAAGCTTGAAAAGCAGCTCAAGATGGCGGGCTATTCCAGCCCCAGCGCACCGCGCGTCTATACGATGGTGCGTATCGGCATGGTGTTCCTACTGCCCGGCATTTTCCTGCTCGCGATCTCTTTCAGCACCGAGCCGCCCGGCCTGCTTTCGATCTACCTATATTGCTCGATCCTCGCCGCTTTGGGTCTCTATATTCCAAACCTCTTCATTCGCGCCAAGGCGGACCGGCGCAAGTCGGAGATCATCAACGGTTTCCCCGATGCGCTCGACCTTGTCCTGGTGTGCGTGGAAGCGGGTCTTGGCCTCGAATCCGCTCTCGACCGGGTCGGCCGGGAGATGACGCGTTCGCACCCGCTTATCGCGCACCTGATGATCGAAACAGTCCTGATGACTCGCGCCGGTGCTTCGCGCGAGACTGCGCTGCGCCAACTGGCAGATTCGTCCGGGGTAGATGAAATCCGCTCGTTCGCTACGCTGCTGATCCAGTCGGACAAGCTTGGCACGAGCATCGCGAATACTTTGCGCGTCTACGCCAACGAGATGCGCGAAGCGCGCAGGATGCGGGCTGAAGAGAAAGCCCACCGCATCCCTGTTCTGATTTCCATTCCGCTTGTCGCTTGCATGTTGCCGACCATGATCGGCGTGCTGGTCCTGCCGGCCGTCATCATGTTCGTACGCGATATCGGTCCCGCTATGTCTGGAGGAGGATAAAATGAAGAAGGTTCCTGCAACACTGGCCGCGCTGGCGGTCGTCATGCCGCTTTCCGGCTGCCAGAGCTTCATCAATGCCTTCAACTTCGGTGACCACACCCGCTCCACCCAGCCCCTGTTCGGTCAGGCGGACCTCGAAGAAGGTCGTCGGCTTCTCGCTGAAGGACAATATGGCAACGCCATCCCCGCTTTGCAGCGTGCAGCTCTGAATCGCCAGACCGCACCTGATGCCGCCAACGCGCTTGGCGTAGCATACGCGCGTATCGGTCGAGGCGATCTTGCGGAACGCTACTTCCGCGCGGCTGTGACGCTCGCACCCCAGGATGCGAAGTTTGCAGCCAATCTCGAGCGCTTCTATGCCAGCGATTTGGCGCAGGACATGCGCACTCTGCACGCACAACGTGAAGAAGCACGCAAAGCCTATACTGAATTTGCGCAGTCCGAGGCCGCAATCGCAGCGCAGCCCATAAATGAGGAACGCCTTGTCCAGAGCGGCGGCAAGCAGCGCAAGATTACTCTCGAGCGCGGCACGGCGACCGCCCGCATCGCTCTTGACGGCGCGGATCCAAGCAAGGCCCGTGTAAGGGTGCGTACCGCACAGGCGAGCGAAAGTCCCGCGGCCTCAAACCCATCGGTCCGTGTTCGCGTCAGTGGCCAGCCGGTCAAACCGCGAGCATCAAAGCGCCCGACCGAATTGCATATTCAATCGTCGGCGAACTACCCGATGCGCGTCCGTATCGGAACCGATCGACCTAATGAGAAAACCGTCGCGAACGGTTATCCCATGCGCGTCAGCCTCAGGGCTCCCCAAACTGCCGAGCGTAAGGACTAACGACCGGACATGGCCCTGGCGACTATCTCGTTCGGCGTTCTCGCCGCACTTTCTTCTGTCGGTGCGATTACCGACATTATAACCCGCAAGCTTCCCAATATCCTTTCGCTTGTACTGGCATTGACCGGCCTGGGCTTCGCTTTGGCAATAGGGGGCTGGGCCGCCTTGGGCTGGCATGCGCTTCATGTGATCGTCGCATTCCTGATCGGCTATCTAATGTTCGTCTGGAACATTTTCGGCGCAGGTGATGGGAAGTTCTATGCCGGCTCCGCCGCTTTCTTCCCGCTCATGGACGCCCCTGTCCTGGCTCTCTGCATAGTCTTGGCAGGCGGGATCCTTGCCCTGTTCTGGTTTACCTTGAAGCGTTTCATCAAAGGCATGAAGCGCCGCAAAGATGACTTTGCAAAGCTGCCCTACGGTGTCGCAATCGCAGTAGGTTCCGTCGGATACGCCGCTCTTACCACGCTTGGATGAGCATGGAGGCGGATCCGGCACATGCGCGACCGAGGGGGGCAAGGCAAAAAGCCACCTTCCTCGGTGTCGCAATTTTTCTGGCCCTCGCCGGGTTCACAATCCTGGCTGCATCCGATTGGCAGTCCGCATCCCAAGAGAAAGCGGGATTATTTCGCGTAGCTCTTCAGCCCAACCAGATGAAAACGCGGCTGCCGACAATCCAGCCTCTTGCGCAAGATAGTCAAGCAGCAGACGTCCAGTCGGTGCCAGCGGCGGTAGAGTCTCTCGGAGGGGAGTCGCCGACCGACCAAGCGCCGGAAGTCGAGTTGGCGAACAATGCTCTACCCAAGGACGTGATGAAGCTTTCGTACCGGCTCGAGCCGGCTTTCGATGGCGGGCCTGACGGGGTTCAGGTGCAGAAGAATCTTGTCCGTGAGGGGACTGGCGAAACGAGCCTACCCATTTTCTTGATGGGCGGGACACGTATCGAAATCGAGCGCGAAGCCTTGGCCAGTGCGATGACAAAGCTCGGCCTCGATCAGCAAGCCATCTCATTGCCCGAGCAACAGCGCCTGACGCTGGAAAACGTAAGGGCGTCCGGCGTGGATCTCGCTTATGACGCCATCCGGGACACGCTCGTTCTCAAGAGCGCAGCGGAAGAGGCCCGGCCTTAGGACGCCCTAGTCTTCTTCGCCCCAATCGATCCGGACATCGATGCGGCTCTCATCGACACCAGCTGCGTCCGCGATCCGGCGCCGCGCGTCGCGTACTATGTCCGCGAGCGATCCCGTTTCGATATCTTCAGGGGAACGTACAGCCGGGGAACCATAGACCAGCTCAAGCTCGGAAATGCCCAACTCGACCGCAAGCCGTTGCATCGTTGTGTGACGTGGGCGCACGCGGTCGCTTTCCCATTTCCACAAGGTCGGTTTGCTCACACCGGCCAAGCCAGCAAGTGCACGCATGGACAGTCCGCGATTCTTGCGCAGGCGCTTGATGCGCTCGCCCAGCGTTTCGTTGTCGACCCCGTGCAATTCATCCGAATGGCCGGATGCAAAATTCGCTGCTTCCACTTCCTCGTCGGAGAGCTGCTTTGCGAAACTGCAGCCGTATAGCTGGTCGTCGAACCAAACTACCTTGGCGACGACAGGTCCGATTTTCGGAAGAACCACTTCGAGCGGATCGTCGAGTGAAAGGCTCGCGGCTGTCTTCACCAGCATTCCGCTGGGGGAGAGGTTGAGGACTTCCGCGTCGAATGCCCGTCCCGATTGGCCCACACCGGTGCGAAGCCGCAGGACGAGACGTCGCGCCCGCCGACGCGGGCCTCCTTCTTGCGCGACACTTTCCGCAGTCTCGACTTCTTCCGACACCCTAACTTCCCGCATTATCCATGGACCCAGCCCATGATCGACCCAAAGCCGTAGTGTGGCAAAGCAGTGCCAGTTTGTCACCGCGTAATCACCGAGCGCTCACAGCCATTGGTTCCAGTTTTCACTTATCTTACCAGATAGCGATGCAGGACGCGCGTTCCATTGCGCCCACGTCATCGGACGTCGAAGGCTGGAGCGGCGAATTTCGTGCGACCTTGAAGCTGGGATGGCCCCTGGCAGCAGCAAACCTGCTGCAAATGCTTACCTACGCCATCGACGTGATCTTCATCGCGCGGCTGGGCGAAGCGCAGCTGGCAGCCTCCGCACTGGCGATCGCTCTCTTCGGTCTGGTCATGTGGGCTCTATCGGGTCTGACCGGAGCCGTAGCCCCAGTGGCCGCAGCTGAACTCGGCGAACGAGCGCCCGCGCTGCGACCTGTCAGGCGAGCTGTGCGCATGGCGCTTTGGCTGGCAGTATTTTCAGGCATTGGCGGAATGGCAATCTGTCTCGGCTTGGGGCCGCTCATGCGGGCAACCGGGCAGGACGGCGAGATTATCGCGATGGCTCTGGAGTATAACACCATCCTGATCCTTTCGATGGTGCCTATGCTGATCAACAATGTCCTGCGCAGCTTTGTATCAACACTCGACAGGCCCATCTTTGCGACAGCGATTATCGCTGGTGGCATCTTCGTTAATGCGCTGGCGAACTATGCCTTCATTTTCGGCAATCTCGGAGCGCCCGAGCTAGGGTTGCGTGGAGCTGCGGTGGCGACAATCATTACTGCGCTGGTCACGCTGCTTGCCTATGTGATCGCCATCCGGCTCGATCCCAAACTGCATCGTTACCGGATTTTTGGCAGGTTGTGGTCGCCTGACTGGAAACGTTTCTGGCACATCACACGGATCGGGACGCCGATTGCACTGACCATTACTGCCGAGGCCGGGATTTTCGGTGCAGCGGCCTTCATGATGGGAAATATCGGCGCAACGCAGCTGGCGGCCCACACGGTTGCGCTGCAAATCGCGGCGCTGGCCTTCCAGATACCTTTCGGCGTCGGGCAGGCCGCAACCATTCGCGTCGGCTACTTCTACGGGGCGCGCAATACCGAGGGCATGAAGCGCGCCGGTTGGGCAAGCATTGTGATCGGAACCGGCTTTATGGGGCTGACAGCGCTTGCAATGATCTTTATCCCAAAGCCCTTGCTGGCGATCTACATCGATCCTTGGGATCCGGCCAACGCCGTGCTGGTCAGCTTCGCGCTGAAATATATCGTCGTGGCGGCGGCTTTCCAGCTCTTCGACGGGATGCAGGCCGTGGCCGCCGGTGCGCTACGCGGCCTTCAGGACACCCGCGTTCCGATGTGGATCGCGGCATTCTCCTATTGGGTGCCGGGTATCGGGCTGAGCCTCTGGCTGGGCTTTTTCACTCCACTCAAAGGGGTCGGCGTGTGGATCGGCCTCGCCACGGGCCTCACCGTAGCGGCAGTTCTGCTGACCTGGCGCTGGTATCGCCGCGATCACCTGGGCTTGACTGTATTAAGCAAATAATACAGATGGAACGGGAGAGCAGAAGAGGGAGAGCACCGATGAAATCGCTGCACATGAAAGCCTTCCTGGGTCTATCCGCTTTGGCAATGTCGCTGGTTTCACACCCCCTGCGCGCCGATGACCACGATGAGGTCGTAGCCTATGAAAATGGCCAATGGTTTAACGGCGAAATCTTCGTTTCGGGTCGCCGGGTGGTGCAACGCGGCGTCTTCGTTGGTGAAGGTGTCGAGCCCGATCGCGTGGTCGACCTGCAAGGCGCCTTCATCGTTCCGCCGTTAGGCGATGCTCACACTCATGAATACGACGGGCCCTGGACATTTCAGGCGCAGAGCGATGCCCAGCTCGCGGCGGGTACATTCTACGCCATGACCATGACAGCACCGGGCAGCGGTGTGGCTCAGATTCGCCACCAGTTCGAAGATGTCGACACGGTCGATATTGCCACTTCGCTAGGTGGCATAACCGGGCCCGAAAGCCATCCGGCAGAAGTTTACGAGGCGCTGGCGCTGCGCATCTATGATGAGGAGCAGCGCACAGCACGCCAGGACGAAATCCGCGAAGGCACGCGCTATCAGGACGATGCCTATTACGAGGTGAGCGATGAGGACAGCGCGCGCTCTGCAGTCACCAAACTGCTTCGCGCCAATCCCGATGTCGTGAAAGTCTTCCTGCGCCACAGCGCGCAATATGACGAGCGCGTGCCTGACAATTGGGCCATTGGCGGGATCGACCCGGACTTGCTGCCCATCATCGCCGAACGCACTCGCCAATACGGCCGTCGTCTTGCCATTGCGGCAAGTGACCTGTCCGATGTCGATGCAGCGATTGCGGTAGAGGCCGATATTCTGACGCATCTGCCCTGCTATCAGGATACGAAGGATGCTAGTTTCTATAGCTATCCGGCGACCGACGAGAACTGCCTGCTATCCGCCGAACAGGCACAGGCCATCGCGTCATCGGGCATGGCTGTAACGCTCATCGCATCAGAATTCGCCAAGGGGCAGGACGAAGATGTTCGTCGCCGCCTCGAAGCCAATGTCCAGCTGCTCAGGGACGCCGGTGCGACCTTCGTGATCGGCTCCAACGCCTATGGCTCGCCCGTTGTGACAGGCCTCGTGGCAGAGGGGGACAGGTCGCTTTTCTCCAACTTTGAACTCTTACGCATGGCGAGCATCGATACGCCCCGCGTCATCTTCCCGAACCGCGCAGTGGGCTGCCTCGATACAGGCTGTGAAGCGAGCTTCCTCATTTTGTCCGGCAATCCTCTAGAGGACCTCGCCGCGCTTGAAGCTATCAGCGGCCGGATAAAGCGTGGGACCCCCCTTCCTGATCCCGAGCCTACTACTGAATAGGGCTTACAGCGCGCTGCTTTTGGGATCGGACCTCGCGCCACCCAACGTGGCGCACGGCCTCACTGAATGACCGGAAATTATTTCGCTTCCGACCCGTTGACTCTCCACACGGGCGCTCCCAAATGCGCCTCGCTGGCACTCTCGACGTGGGAGTGCCAAATCAGGTATTCACTCTCAGTAGAAAGGTCATCACCATGGCATTTCGTCCGTTGCACGACCGAGTTCTCGTGCGCCGCATCGAAGCAGAAGAAAAGACCGCCGGCGGGATCATCATTCCCGACAGCGCCAAGGAAAAGCCGAGCGAAGGCGAAGTCGTCGCTGTCGGCAACGGCTCCAAGGCGGAAGACGGCACCGTGACCCCCCTCGACGTGAAGGCGGGCGACCGCGTTCTCTTCGGCAAGTGGTCCGGCACCGAGGTCAAGCTCGACGGCGAAGACCTGCTGATCATGAAGGAAAGCGACATCATGGGAATCATCGGCTGATCGCCGACCCCACCGCTTTCTGACCACACCCAAGTATTCCAGGAGAAACACCAATGGCAGCCAAGGACGTAAAGTTCGGCCGTGACGCGCGCGAAGGCATCCTGCGCGGCGTCGACACCCTCGCCAACGCCGTGAAGGTCACGCTGGGCC
Source organism: Qipengyuania aquimaris (assembly GCF_009827445.1). Lineage (GTDB taxonomy): Bacteria > Pseudomonadota > Alphaproteobacteria > Sphingomonadales > Sphingomonadaceae > Qipengyuania > Qipengyuania aquimaris. The sequence goes on along the minus strand of NZ_WTYI01000001.1, from coordinate 2,436,024 downwards.
CCAAAGGCCGCAACGTCGTGATCGACAAGAGCTTCGGCGCACCCCGCATCACCAAGGACGGCGTTTCCGTCGCCAAGGAAATCGAACTGAAAGACAAGTTCGAGAACATGGGTGCGCAGATGATCAAGGAAGTCGCATCGAAGGCGAACGACGCCGCCGGTGACGGCACCACCACTGCAACCGTTCTTGCCCAGTCGATCGTGACCGAAGGCATGAAGTCGGTCGCAGCGGGCATGAACCCGATGGACCTCAAGCGCGGCATCGACCTCGCGGTCGGCAAGGTCGTCGAAGACCTCGCCGGTCGTTCGAAGGAAGTTTCGGGCAGCGAAGAAATCGCGCAGGTCGGCATCATCTCGGCCAATGGCGACCGTGAAGTCGGCGAAAAGATCGCCGAAGCCATGGAAAAGGTCGGCAAGGAAGGCGTGATCACCGTCGACGAGAGCAAGGGTCTCGAATTCGAGCTCGAAACTGTCGAAGGCATGCAGTTCGACCGCGGCTACCTGTCGCCCTACTTCATCACCAACCCGGAAAAGATGACGGTCGAACTCGAAAACCCGTACATCCTGATCCACGAGAAGAAGCTGTCGAACCTGCAGGCGATGCTTCCGGTTCTGGAAGCGGCTGTCCAGTCGGGCCGTCCGCTCCTGATCATCGCGGAAGACATCGAAGGCGAAGCGCTGGCCACCCTCGTGGTCAACAAGCTGCGCGGCGGCCTCAAGGTTGCAGCGGTCAAGGCTCCGGGCTTCGGCGATCGTCGCAAGGCGATGCTGCAGGACATCTCGATCCTGACCAAGGGCGAAATGATCAGCGAAGACCTCGGCATCAAGCTGGAAAACGTCACGCTCGGCATGCTGGGTGAAGCCAAGCGCGTCACCATCGACAAGGACAACACGACCATCGTCGACGGTGCCGGCTCGGAAGACGACATCAAGGCCCGCGTTTCCGAAATCCGCACACAGATCGAGAATACCTCGTCGGATTACGACCGTGAGAAACTGCAGGAACGCCTGGCGAAGCTCGCTGGCGGTGTTGCGGTCATCAAGGTTGGCGGCGCTACCGAAGTCGAAGTGAAGGAACGCAAGGACCGCGTCGACGACGCGCTGCACGCAACCCGCGCAGCCGTCGAAGAAGGCATCGTCCCGGGCGGCGGTACTGCCCTGCTCTATGCGACGAAGGCTCTCGATGGTCTCGAAGGCGAAAACGACGACCAGACCCGCGGCATCGACATTATCCGTCGTGCGCTGCAGGCTCCGGTTCGCCAGATCGCGACCAATGCCGGTCATGACGGTGCGGTTGTCGCAGGCAAGCTGACCGACGCCAACGACACGTCGCTCGGCTTCAACGCTGCGACGGACACATACGAAAACCTGGTGGCCGCCGGTGTCATCGACCCGACCAAGGTCGTGCGCACCGCACTGCAGGATGCAGCTTCGGTTGCCGGCCTGCTGATCACCACGGAAGCTGCCATCGTCGACCAGCCGGAAGACAAGAGCGGCGCGCCCGCAATGCCCGATATGGGTGGAATGGGCGGTATGGGCGGCATGGGCTTCTAAGCCTAACCGACCAGCCGACAGGCAAAGAAGAGGCCCGGCGGGAGCGATCCTGCCGGGCCTTTTTCTTTTGTTCGTGCCTTAGACCCCGGCGACCGGGGGCTATCAGCTCTCGGCAGCCTCAGCGGCAGTTGCTCCTTCGATATCGGCGTCCGCCGAGTTCGGGTCGACGCAGACCTTGGCGATGAGCGGCAAGTGATCGGAACCCACGTCCTCGCCGATCTCCAGCTCTTCGACCTTCACGCCGTTCTTCACGAAAATCTGGTCGAGCGGCCAACCGACGAAGGAATAGTCGGCCGGGAAAGTCGGGTAGCTGCCGCGCCCGGCGCGAGGGTCGAAATAGCCGCCCTCGCGGGCGAAGCGCGATGTCGTATCCGACCACGGCACGTCGTTGAAATCACCAATGGCCAACACATTCTCAAGCTCGTCCGGTGTCTTCGCGCCCGCCCTGGCGATATTCGCATCGCGCGTTGCGGTAGATTCACCCGGCAACGGGGGCCTGGGATGCAGACCGATCACTTCGAAGCGCGCGCCGTCGCCCATGCGAAGCGTCGCATAGAGCGTGGGCGTGTTGGAGCTGGTATTCGCCACCATTTCGGCCCGATCGGTCCGCAATTTCGTGGCGAATGCCATCCCGTATTTGTTCTCCAGCGGCATATCCAGGCGATAGGAATAGCGCGACAGCTGCGGGGCGAGCTCTTCGACCCACTTCTCGTTCGTTTCCATCAGCAGGAGAATGTCGGGGTCGACGCTATCGATCAGTTGCGCCGTGCGATCATACTGATCGTTCGATTGCAGCACATTGAAAGCGAGCACGCGGGCACAGCTCATCCCGTCTACCTCGTCCGGCAGAGCGACCTGCGGCGAGGCGAGGAACGTGTAGGGCCATAGCCGCCACAGGTTGATGCCGATGGTCAGGAAAGCCAGCACCAAGGCCGTGATCCATCGGGGCCGCGCAACGAATATCGCAGCAATCCCCAAGACTCCGGCGAGCATCATCATCGGCTCACGCAGGAAGTCGAGCATGCGGACAGCGCCGCGGTTGGTATCGTAAAGCGACACCAGCGACAGGATCAGGAAAAGCGCGAGAAATGCTAGGATTGCTTTCCCGGCAAGGCTCAGATTTTTCAAAGATATTCCCCCACAGCCTCAAAAATGGCTCGGGATCTATACCTCGGCGCTCCGCGATTGTTCCGCTTTGGGGGGCAATCAGCCCCCCTTGCGGCTTTCTTCTACGGCCCGAACCACCTCGTCGGGCCAGGTGACCTGCGTCTGGGTTTGCGGGTTGAACAGTCCGCCCTCGAACTGCGCCGCTTCCGCCGCCGCGATCTCCTCTGCGGTGAGGAACTCGCTCGGCTCAAGCGCGAAGATGTCGAGCCCGCGGGTAATTTCGGTCGCGTAGATACGTCCGTTATACCAATAGGCCGACCAGTAGCCGCCGGTGACCAACTGGTCTTCATCGATCGGTCCCCGGTCGAAGTAGGCGATCTCGAACGGATTTGCCGCGTCGGTAAAATCGATCACCGAGATGCCGCCCTGGTACCAGGCCTGGACGAAGATGTCGCGGCCGGGGACCGGAATGATCGAGCCATTGTGCGCGACGCAGTTTTCCTTGTCGCTCTGCGGTGCGGGCAGCTTGTACGTGCCGCGATATTCCAGCTTGCCTTCCTCAAGCGCATAGAATGCGTTGGCGCCCCAATCCATCGGATCGCCTGCCTGGCAGCGCGGACGGCCGCCCCCGCCCCACTCGTCGGTGAAGAGGACCGTGGTGCCATCATTGCTGAAAGTGGCGGAGTGCCAATAGGCGAAGCCCTTGTCGGTCACGTCGGCAATCCGGACCGGTTTGCGCGGGTCGGAAATGTCCATGATGATGCCATTGCCTGAACAGGCACCGGCCGCGAGGTTCTTGGCCGGGAACACCGTGATGTCGTGACACTGGTTCGTAATTCGGGTGTCCTGCGTGCCTTCGCCATGATCGCCCCCGCGCCACAGGCCGGCAATTTGCCCATCGGTCGCGAAGACGCGCGGGCTGTCGACGATACGGGCCGCCGAAGGATTGGCGACCGGGATTTCGATCACGTCGATGCTGAACAGCGCGGTCTCGTCACCGGCGGTATCGAAGCATCCGGCCAGTTCTTCGTCATCGCGGACGTAGGATGTGCCCGAATTGTAGAGGACGATTGTCTCGTCGTCTGCGGATACGATTGAATGTGTGTGACTGCCGCGACAAGTCTGGACCAGCCCGACCTGGCGGGGCCGCGTAATGTCCGAAATGTCGAAGATGCGGATGCCGCGGAAACGGTCTTCGCTGACCTTTCCATCCACGCCCTGAAGGCCGCAGTCGACGCGCGCGCGACTATCCTGCACGCTCATGACCAGAAGATCGCCGACGAAGGAAACGTCACCCTGCCCACCAGGACAGACCGTGGAACTGACCAGCTGGGGCACGCCGTCATCGCCGAGGCGGTATGCGTTGAAGCCGTGGTAGCTGCCTGCCACCAAGAGGTCGCCTGAGAAGGCCATGTCGGTGTTCGCGAAGTCCAGCAGCGACCCGCGCTTGCCGAACTGGGGCTTGTCCTCTTCGTCGTCGTCCTTCTTGGCTTCGCTCTCTTCTTCGTCCTTTTCGATCAGCGGCTGCAATTGCGCCGGATTCTTGGGGTCGAAGAAACCCGCAGGCTTGGGCTGGGCCGCGACCAGGCGCAGGCCTGAAATCGCTTCGCCGGCGTCGCGCAGGCCGGCAGTCAGCGTGGCTCGCGGATCGCTGGACAGCTGGGCGAGCAGCGCGTTCATGCGGTCGATCTCGGCCTGCTGGTCGCTGACCACGTCATTGGTGAACTCGAACATCACCGGCTCATAGGCGCTGCCCGGGGCCTCATGCAGGGTCTTGACCATGGTGAGCGCGCCTTTGTGATGCTCGATCATCAGGCGCAGGAACTGGCGGTCGAAATCCGTTCCGCTGGATGCCGCGAGTTCGGCCATCTGGGCAGGCGTTGCCATACCCTTCATGATCGAATGACCCGCGTGACCTGCGTGCATGGAATGGTCCATCGCAACCGCTTCGCCGCGCGCTTCCAGCCACTCGGTCATGAAGGCGATTTCGTCCTTCTGCGTGGCGAGGATACCGGCGGCGATCTTGCTCACCGCGTCGTTGCTGGTGCGATCCGGTGCAAGTTCCGCCATCTGGACCGCTTGCCGGTGGTGGGTGATCATGCCCTGCATGAACACGACATCGCCAGGCGAGTAGGAGGTATCTGCAAGCGCAATCGCTTCTTCACGGTCGATTACGCGCGGTGCTTCGCCCGGCGCTCCGGGCAGAACGATCGGCACTTCCTGCGCCAGTGCTGCGTGCGAAGTCGTGAGCAGCATGCCCGCAACCATGGTGCGAAGTGTCGTTTTCATGTCAGTCCTCTGCGAATCCCAAACCCGTGGCGCGCATAGTCCCGACCGCGTCGGGCGGGTCAAGCGCAAAGGCCGCGGGCACAAGTCGCTGGTCGATCATCGTCGGCAGTCCGGCGAAGTGCGCAAATGATCGGTGCTCGGCGGACCAAATCGGACGCTGGCTCGTTGGTGTGATGAGACCTTAAAAAGCATCCGAGGAGAAACCGATGAAAGTGCCCCACAAGGCGCATGTCGCAATCGTAGACGGCGAAAGCTTTACGATCATGAGGAACACCGGCAAGCCGTTCGAGCCCAAGCTCGGCGACGCCTCGAAGCCGGACCTCAGCCCAAGCAATTTCAGCGCGGGAGTGCGCCACCAGGACGATATGGGCCAGCGCACCGGCGCTACCGATCTCAATGAACTGGCCCATGGCGCAGCCGCAGCGGAATGGCTCAATGCCAAGGCGATTTCCGGAGAGATCACCGACGTGCTGGTGATTGCCGATCCCAAGACGCTGGGCGAAATGCGACGCCACTATCACAGCGAGCTCGAAAAGCGCCTGGTCGGCGAAATCAACAAGACCGTGACCGGCGAAACGACCGAGCAGATCGAGAAGGTTATTGCGGCTTCATAGACTCGAAAACCACCCGATCGAAAGCAACGAGCGCCTGCGCGACACATTCTGTCGCGCGGGCGCTTGCGTTTCGGCCGGAGGTTTCGTTAAGCAACGCCTAACCAAGGACTTGCTACACAGATGGACATGCGGATGAGAAAACTAGGCAAGATACTTGTTACGGCGGCTCTGGCAGTCGGTGTCACGACTGGCGCAAATGCGCAAACCACCAGTTACCAGGCGCAATTCGACCAAATGCTCGGCACGCAAGAGCGCGCCCCGCAGACATTCGAGGCAATTTACGAAAACGCGCTCGAGCAGACCATTGCGGAACTCGCCGACGGGTCGAAGGGCCGCATTGGTGTTGCCGCAGTCGATTTGTCGACCGGCAAGACCGTGTCTGTGCTGGGCGACCAGCTTTTCCCGATGGCGAGTACCAGCAAGATCGCCGTTGCGGCGACTTTTCTCGAAGGTGTCGAGAAGGGCAAGTGGAGCCTGACCAGCGAGTTTCCGCTGCTGCTTCCGCGCCGTTCCGCGAAATTCTCCAGCCCGCGTGCACCGGTCTATGAAGGCCAGTACATGAAGGCGATCGACCTTATCGAAATCATGATCACCCGTTCCAGCAACCCGGCAACCGACGCGCTGCTGCGTGTCGTCGGCGGACCCGAAGCGGTCAATGACTGGATGCGCAGGCAGGGTATCGATGAATTCAGCATCGACCGCGACATTGCCACCCTCGTGCGCGACGACGGCGAATATGATCCGGCCCAGCACATTGACACGCGCGATGCGGCGACGCCGAACGCTATTCTCGAACTGCTTTCAGGCCTATATCAAGGTAAGTACCTGTCGGCTGAAAGCCGCCGCGTGCTGCTTGGCGCCATGAGCCGGACGCGAACAGGTAAGCGCCGCATTCCGGCCCTCATGCCGGCCAGCGTGAAGGTTAGCCACAAGACCGGTTCGCTGAACAACACTTCAAGCGACGTCGGAATTCTTGAAACCCCGGATGGCCGCGCCGTGGCGGTCGCCATCTACGTGACGGGACAGGGCTCGCGCCTCAATCGCGAGGCCAAGATCGCACAGATCGCCCGTGCTCTACATGATGGGTATTCCGCCCAGAGCGGCCAGCGCAAGCGGGTCTGGACCAACGCGGAACACAACGGCGGCTAATCCCCTCACTCGCATCGAAAATCGAGCGGACACGAAAAAGGGCGGCGCCTTACGGCACCGCCCTTCTTGTTTCGTCGGTTAACCGGCGAAGCGTGCTGGATTAGTCAGCAGCAGCTTCAGCTTCGGTTTCGCCTTCGACTTCAGCTTCGACTTCAGCAGCAGCTGCGTCAGCTTCAGCAGCAACTTCTTCACCAGCTGCTTCCATGGATTCGCCAGCGGCTTCCATGTTGGCTTCTGCGTCGGCAGCAGCCGATTCAGCGGTGTCCGAAGCTGCGTCTTCGGTAGCTTCCGAGCAAGCAGCGAGCGAGAGAGCAGCAGCCGAAGCAGCAGCAACAAGAGCGATCTTACGCATAAAGATAATTCCTTAAACAGCGAGTTTATGGGCCGGGGAGCCGGTAATCCGTCCCCCGACGCAAGGTCCGAAATCGGGCCTCACCATGTCTAAATAATGGCCGGATTATGGCGCTGCAAGCAAATTCGCCACATTCATGCCCGATTTGCCATCGATTTGCCCGATTTCCGCCATTTCCCGGCCATATTTTTTCATGGCCTTTGCGCTCCCCAAAGTGTCGACTCGCTGCTAGTCACCCTTGCGATGGCCGATAAAAACCACCTCTACCTTGTCGACGGGTCCGCCTACATTTTCAGGGCCTACCACCGCTTGCCTCCCCTGACCGATCCCGAAGGCACGCCGGTCGGCGCGGTCTACGGCTATACGACCATGTTGTGGAAGCTGGCCGAGGATCTCGACAAGGCCGACGGTCCGACCCACCTCGCCGTTGTGCTCGACAAGTCGAGCCATTCCTTTCGCAACGAAATTTACGACCAGTACAAGGCTAACCGGCCCGATCCGCCTGAGGACCTCGCACCGCAGTTCCCGCTGATTCGCGATGCGACCCGCGCTTTCTCTCTACCGTGTATCGAGGAGCCCGATGTCGAGGCGGACGACATGATTGCTTCCTATGCCCGCGCCGCGCAGGCCCAGGGGTGGGACGTCACCATCGTTTCGTCGGACAAGGACCTCATGCAGCTTGTCGGCGAAGAAAACGGCGCAAGGATCGACATGCTCGATACGATGAAGAACGCGCGCATTTACATCGAGGAAGTCGAAGAGAAATTCGGCGTTCGACCGGAAAAGGTTGGCGACGTCCTCGCGCTGATGGGGGACTCGGTCGACAATATCCCTGGTATCTTCGGCGTCGGCCCCAAGACTGCCAGTAAGCTGATCGCCGAACACGGCGACCTGACTTCGGCGCTCGATGCCGCCGAGGACATGAAGAAGAGCAAGCTCAAGGAACGCCTGATCGAGCACCGCGCGGATGCCGAACTCAGCCGCGTGCTTGTGACGCTCAAGGAAGACTGCGGCCTTCCAGTCGAGCTTGACGATATGAAGCTCGACGGTGTGCCGAGCGAGCCGCTTGCCGTCTTCCTTGAAAAACATGGCTTCACCAGCCTGTTGCGCCGCCTCGAGGCGGGTAGCGGAAGTCCCGGCAAGTCGAACGATCTCAACCCGGCCAAGCAGGAAAACGCCGGAGCCGCTTCGGCTCCCGAAGGTTCTGTCCAGCCGCTGCCGGAAATGCCTGCCGTAGACAGGTCGGCGTATGAGTGCGTCCAGACGCTCGACAGGCTCAAGGACTGGATCGACCGGGCAGCGAAAGCCCGCCTCGTGGCAGTCGACACCGAGACCAGCGCGCTCGACAGCATGGCAGCCGACCTTGTCGGCATCAGTCTCGCGATCGGTCCGAACGACGCGTGCTATATCCCGCTAGCCCATGGCGGAACGGACATGTTTGCCGAGAAGCCGGACCAGATCGGTATCGAGGAAGCGCTGAACGCCTTGCGCCCGCTGCTTGCCTCGGATGCGGTCATCAAGGTCATGCATAACGGCAAGTACGACCTCAACGTCCTGTCGCGATACGATGTCGCTGTTTCGCCGGTCGAGGACACAATGGTCATCAGCTTCGATCTCGATGCAGGCCGCGGGCTCGACGGGATCGGTGGCGGCCATGGCATGGACGAGCTGGCAGACCGCCACCTTTCGCACACCTGTCTCACCTTCAAGGAACTCTGTGGCACGGGCAAGAAAGCGATCCCCTTCGGCGAGGTTCCGCTCGACAAGGCGACCGAATATGCGGCCGAGGATGCCGATGTAACTTGGCGCCTCTACCAGCATCTCAAGCGCCGCCTGCCTCAAGAGGGCGGCACGGCAATCTACGAGCGGGTCGACCGTCCTCTCGTGCCCGTGGTGGCGCGCATGGAACAGCGCGGTATCAAGGTGGACCGCGCACGGCTCGCTGGGCTCTCGCAGGAATTCGCGACCGAAACCGGGCGGCTGGAAGGCGAGATCCACAAGCTTGCCGGCAAGGAGTTCACCGTCGGCAGCCCTAAGCAATTGGGCGACGTGCTGTTCGATACGCTTGGTTACAAGGGCGGCAAGAAGGGCAAGAGCGGGCAGTATTCCACTGATCAGTCGATCCTGGAACGCCTGTCGGGCGAAGGTGCCGAAATCGCGGACAAGGTCCTCGAATGGCGCCAGCTTACGAAGCTGAAGTCCACCTATACCGACGCTCTTCAGGAAGCGATCAATCCGAAGACCGGCCGCGTCCATACCAGCTATAGCCTGGTCGGCGCGCAGACGGGGCGCCTGTCATCGACCGATCCGAACCTGCAGAACATCCCGATCCGCACGGCCATTGGCCGCCAGATCCGCGAAGCTTTCGTTGCCGAGGAAGGCAACGTCCTGCTCGCCGCCGACTATTCGCAGATCGAACTTCGCCTTGCTGCGCACATGGCCGATGTCGGACCGCTCAAGGATGCTTTCGCCAATGGCGAAGACATCCATGCGCGCACCGCGACCGAAATGTTCGGTGAAGTGACGCGCGATACCCGTGCGCGTGCGAAGACGATCAATTTCGCCATCCTTTACGGCATCTCGCGCTGGGGACTGGCAGGCCGTCTCGGCGTCGAACCCGACGAGGCGCAGGATATGATCGACACCTATTTCCAGCGTTTCCCGGGCATCCAGCGTTACATCTTGGAAATGCTAGAGACCGTTCGGGAGCGCGGCTATTCCGAAACGCTGTTCGGCCGCAAGACGTGGTTCCCGCGCATAGGCTCCAAGAACCAGGCGGAGCGCCAGGGGAGCGAACGTGCGGCGATCAATGCCCCCATCCAAGGGACCAGCGCCGATATCATCAAGCGCGCCATGGTCCGCATGGAAGGTGCCTTGGCCGAGGCCGGCCTGCACGAGGTAAAGATGCTGCTGCAAGTGCATGACGAACTCGTATTCGAATTGCCCGAAGGCGATGTCGCCAAGGCCTCCGAAGTCATCGCAGAGGTGATGTCCCGAGCAGCGCGGCCAGCCGTCTCTCTCGACGTGCCGCTGGGTGTCGAAATCGGTACGGGCGCAAGCTGGGACGCTGCACATTGAGCGACCTTGCAGCTCTTGTGCGCCGTGGGCAGCGCTGGCCCAACGCGGTCCTTTCGCTGATCATTTTCGGCGCGATGTTCGCCCTGATTTTCCTCGTCTACCAGACGCTGGAAGGGGAGCGTCTCGAACGCGAGCAATCACGCCTGACCGCCAACGTCTTGGCCGAATTGCAGGAAGTCGAGTTTGCTGCCCTCAACGCCGAGACGGGACAGCGCGGATATCTGATAACGCTCGATCGCCGCTACCTGACATCCTACGCCCAGGGTAGCGAACAGATCGAACCCGCCCTCCGCCGTCTGCGCGGCCTGCTCGGCGATGAGACCACGGTCCGCCAGGCCGAATTGCTCGACCAGATCGATGCGCTTGCGCGGGCGAAATTTTCCGAAATGGAACAGTCCGTCATGCTGATCGATGACGGACGCCTGCTCGATGCAAGACGCGCCGTCCTTTCCGACGAAGGGCAGGAGGCAATGGAGCGCCTGCGCCGGGCCATAGACGAAATGCGCGTGATCGAACGGGAGATACTTGCCCGCCAGGCCGCCGACACGGCCCGCCTCGAAGCGCGCATTCTGCCGCTGCTCGGGGGCCTTATCGTTCTGATCCTCGTGGCCATCCTGCTCGGCACACGGCTCGTTTCCCGGGCTGCGCGTGCAGAAGCGGAGGCGGCGCAGGCTGCTGCGGTTGGTGAGGCCCGCGATCGGGCGGACCTTCTCGCTCGTGAACTCAATCACCGCGTGAAGAACCTGTTCGCGGTCGTCCTTGCCATCGTCCAGATGAGTGCACGCGACAAGCCGGAAGCGAAGCCGGTGACGGATAGCATTGCCGAGCGTATCCGCGCCCTGCTGACCGCGCACGAGGTGAGCCAGGGTGCGCTCGATACCCAATTGGCATCGCTGGAGGCCTTGGTCGATACCTCGCTCGCGCCCTATCGATCCTCCACCCAGACGGCGACCATCTCAGGGCCGGAAGTCCTGCTTCCTGCCAAGCGGATCACTCCGCTCGGACTGGTCTTCCATGAGCTGACGACGAATGCGGTCAAATACGGCGCTTGGGCCCATGGCGGAACGATCGACGTAAGCTGGACCCGCAAGGATGACAGGATCAACCTCGTCTGGCGTGAAACCGGCGTGCCGCTCGACGGTGAACCGGACCGCAAGGGCTTCGGCAGCCTGCTCATGAACAGTGCAGCGCGGCAATTCGGCGGAACGGTGGAACGCGATTTTACCAAGGACGGCCTCATTGTCACGATAGACTTGCCGGTCGATCAGAGCGCGACTTCGCTTGCAAGCGATCCGGAGGCCCCCTAGTTGCTCTCTCGCATGCTCGAACGTTACGATCCGCGAAACTGGCCCATTTCGTACGAGGGCCTCCTGCACACGGGTATTGTTCTGACGGCGGCGGTAATTCTCGCGCTGGTCCTGCACTACCTCGTCTTCGCCGCACTTCGCAGGTTCACCAAGACTTCGGACAGCCAGATCGACGATGTCATCGTCGAACGAGTGCGCAAACCGCTGCGCTGGGCGATTATCGGCTTCGCCATTTCCATCGCCGCAGAGAACGATCATCTCGTCGGTGATGGTTGGGACGTTTTCGGCTCGTTCCTGACGCCTTTCGTGCTCGGCTGGGTTGCCTATTCGCTGGTGAAGGGTTTTGCGGCCGGGTATTCACGACAGGTCGAACTGACAGGCGATGAGGTCGCCACGCGATCCCTGCGCACCCGCATTTCGATCCTGTCGCGCACTGCGACCTTCGCGATCGTTATCATCACCGTATCGCTGGTCATGCTCAGCATTCCCGGCGTCGCAAAGGTCGGCACAACTCTGCTCGCGTCGGCCGGTCTTGCCGCGCTCGCGATTGGTGCCGCGGCACAGCCGGCTTTGAAGTCGCTCATCTCCGGCCTGCAGATGGCGCTGACCCAGCCCTTGCGCATCGGCGACCTCGTCAAGGTCGAAGGCCAGGCCGGGCGCGTAGAGGAAATCCGCATGAGTTTCGTGACCGTGCGCACATGGGACGAACGGGTGCTTGTCGTCCCGACTTCCGTTTTCCTCGAGAATGCATTCGAAAACTGGTCACGCGTGAGCGAGAAGCTGACCGGCCCCGTCATGCTGCACCTCGATCCTGCAACCGAGGTAGAACCGATCCGCGAAGAATTCGAACGCTTCGTGAAGGCCCATCCACTGTGGGATGGACGCAATGTCGCCCTGTTGATGACGGAAGCCTATCCCGAAAGCATCGAACTGCGTCTCTCGATGAGCGCAGAGACCATTGGCGACCTGTTTAACCTGCGCTGCGCAGTGCGCGAGCATATGATCGAATGGCTCCGCGAGCACCAGCCTGATGCGCTGATCCGGCACCGCCTGGAAGTACAGGCCGCAAACCAGCGCGTGAGCATGTAAAGTCACTATTCACGCTGGATTATTCACGGTAGGCCAGTCCTTCTTTCAAGGGTTGCACCATGAAAATCGACCGTCGCACTTTTGTAGTTTCCGCTGCAGGAACAGCGGCTCTCGCCTTCTCTCCATCCGCGCTTAAAGCGCAGGAAGCAGGCTACACAGTGCCGATCCGCCTTACCGATCGACGCGTGCTCATAGATTGCTTTGTCGACGATCGCGGACCGTTTGCTTTTGTACTCGATACTGGCGGCTCCGTCGGTCTTATCGACGAAAAAGCCGTCCAAGTGCTTGGCCTGAAATCGGTTGGCAAGAGCCCTCTCCGGATCCACGGACAGCGGCGCAAATACGACATGATGCTGGTGGACTCGTTCTCCTTCGGCGGTGTCGTCAAGCAGAAGGGCGCGCTGTTTGCCGCCACCGACAATGTGACCTTCCACGATGGTGCGATCGGTTCGCTGGCGGCAGGGACCCTCACCACGCTCGAGAGCGAGCTCGATTTCGAGGCCTTGGAATGGAGGATCTATCCTGACGAGGGCCCATCGCGCGACGGGTGGGAGCGGATTGAGAACGCCCTCGTGAAGGGGGGCAATGAGAATGGTTCGAGCTGGCTATTCGCCCCAGTCAAGGTGGGCGATGGTGTCTTCCCTATCGGGCTGGACACCGGTGCACCGACTGAGCTGCGCCTATCCGGAGATGCCTTGAAGGCCAGCGGGATGTGGGATGCGCCCCGCTGGACGCCCGGCGCCCCTGACGGCCAAGGCCGTATCGTGCGCCTTTCCAGTCTGTCGCTCGGGGGCGCTACGCTCGAAGGTGTGATCGCGAACCTTAATCCCAAGAGCCAGTTTCCCTACTTCGAGAACGGCCTTGTCGGGCTGCCGATCCTGCGGCGCTTCCATATTGCCACCCGGCCGCAAGAGGACGCGCTGTTTCTCAAACGCAATACTCTCCCCGACCCGGCACGTAATTACAACCGCGCCGGCATTTGGCTTAATCGCGCGGGGAGCGATCTCGAGGTTGCGGTAGTCGGGGCTGGAAGCCCCGCCGAAAAAGCGGGCATCCGCCCTGGAGACCGGCTTATCGATGCCGACTTCTACGAGACGATTGACGCCATGCACCAGGATGCCGGATCGATCGTGTCGCTCAAGGTCAGGTCGAAAAGCGGGACCCGCACGATCGACCTGATTCTCGAGGACTTTCTCTAGCTGTCGCCTACCGATCCGTGCTTCTGGTCGCGGGTGCTTTCGACCATGCCTTCGTGAATGAAGCCGATCGGATGCACTTCGGCGGCGCGCTTCTTCAACTCGCCCCGCATTTTGCGATATTCCGCTTCCATCTTCGAAGTCACAGTCGCGCGACTGTCTTTCAGTGCTTCTTCGAAGTCGGTAGCCGTAACTTCCTGCACATCGCCGCCAGCCCTCTGCAATGCGTTCAGGCCTGCACGGCGAACGACATCTTCGAGGTCGGCACCTGTGAAGCGCGCCGTCTTACCCGCGACATCGGCAAGTGAAACGTCCTTGGCGAGCGGCATGTTTGCCGTGTGGATGCCGAGAATCTGTTCGCGGCCCGGCTTGTCGGGCGTACCGACATAGACCAGCTCGTCGAAACGGCCCGGCCTGAGCAACGCGGGGTCGACCAACGTCGGCCGGTTCGTGGCGCCGATGACGACGACCGACTGAAGCTCTTCCAGACCGTCCATCTCTGCGAGGATTGTGTTCACCACGCGGCCCGTGACCTGCGGTTCGCCCTGTCCGCTTCCGCGCGCCGGAACGAGACTGTCGATCTCGTCGATAAAGACGACGCAAGGCGCGACGGCACGGGCGCGCTTGAACATGCGCGCGATCTGTTGTTCGCTTTCGCCGTACCATTTCGACAGCAGGTCAGAGCTCTTCATCGAGATGAAGTTGGCCTTGGCTTCCTTCGCCACGGCCTTCGCGAGCAAGGTCTTGCCGGTGCCCGGGGGGCCATAGAGCAGGAAGCCCTTGGCTGGCCTGATCCCGAGCCGATGGAAGGCGTCGGGATTCTTCATCGGCAGTTCGATGCCTTCTTTCAGCTTTTCGATGGCATCGCCCACACCGCCGATATCGCTCCAGCCGACATTGGGCATCTGCACCATGACTTCGCGCATGGCCGAGGGCTGGATACGCTTGAGGGCTTCGAGGAAATCCTCGCGCGTAACGCATAGTTCGTCGAGCACCTCCGGCGGAATTGTCCGTTCGTCGAGGTCGATCTTGGGCATGATGCGGCGCACGGCATCGATGGCCGCTTCGCGTGCCAGCGCAGCGATGTCCGCGCCAACGAAGCCGTAGGTAGCCTTCGCCAGTTCCTGCAGATCGACCCGATCGCCGAGCGGCATACCGCGCGTGTGGATGCCGAGGATCTCGCGGCGGCCCTTCTCGTCCGGCACGCCGATGACGATCTCGCGATCGAAGCGACCCGGACGGCGCAGCGCTTCGTCGATCGCGTCTGGCCGGTTGGTGGCGGCTATCACGACAAGGTTGGAGCGCGCCTCCAACCCATCCATTAGCGTGAGGAGTTGGGCGACAAGGCGCTTCTCCGCCTCACCCGGGACGCGGTCGCGTTTCGGAGCGATGGAATCGATCTCGTCGATAAAGATGATCGCGGGCGCCGACTTGGTGGCCTCTTCGAAAACCTGGCGGAGCGCCTTTTCGCTTTCGCCATAGCCGGAACCCATGATTTCCGGGCCGTTGATGGTGAAGAAGTTCGCATCGCTTTCATTGGCGACGGCCTGTGCAAGGCGGGTCTTGCCGGTCCCGGGTGGACCGTGGAGCAGAACGCCCTTGGGCGGATCGACGCCGAGACGGGTGAAAAGTTCGGGATAGCGCAGGGGCAGTTCGACCATCTCGCGCAATTGCTGGATGGTCTCGCCCATGCCGCCGACATCGTCATAGTTGATGATCGCCCTGGCATCACGCGGTTCTTCGAATTCCGCGCGCAGTTCTACCTCGGTATTTTCGTCGATATGGACGATGCCCTTGGGGCTGGTCGAGACGACCGACAGCCTGATCTGGGTCAGCGCATAGGCTGGCGCGTTGAACATGCGGCGCACTTCCTGCGGCATGTTCTGCACCGGCTGCTGTCCGGTCGTGGCGACAAGATCGCCGGCCATGATGGGCTTCTGGAAAAAATTGCGCTTCAGCGCCTGAGCCGGCCCCTGGAGGCGCATCTCGCGGTTGGCCGGCGCGAAGATGACACGTGTTGCGGGACGGGATTCCGCGGCGACCACTTTGACATGCTCGCCCGAACCGACTTCCGCGTTGCCGCGCTGCAGGCCATCGAGGCGGATGACATCGAGCGACTGGTCCTCGTCATATGCGGCCATCGCTATCGCAACGGTGTCGCGCTTGCCGGTGATCTGCACGGTGTCGCCTTCGGTGATGCCAAGAGCCTGGAAAGCGGAGCGCGGCATGCGCGCGATACCCTGGCCGCTTTCTTCCTGGCGTGCTGCGGCGACCTGGAGTCTTACCGTCTTCTCATCCACCGCAGTCGCTGCATCGGCATCGGCCATCCGGAAACTCTCCCTTGCATCAATTCGAATTCGTCATGCCAGAAATGGGCACAGGACACGAAACTGCAATGAGCGAAGCGCCCGAGAGGTCCGAAAAGGGGCCAACCGCAGGCAAGAAAAAACCCGGCTGGTATTCCGAGGAATGACCAACCGGGCCTGAAAGTCTTGGGAGAGGATGCCTGAAAGGCAGGTCTGCGTATGCTCTCGTTCCACGATTTGTGCAAATGCGAAAAGAACAAGGTTTGTTGCGCAGGACGCAACTAAGAGAGGGCGATCTAAAGTAAAGCCCTTTGTTTCCATAGGGATGCGCATGACCGAGCGGTTGCGGCCTGTATTGCAGTGCAGCAATGCATGGGCGATTCCACAGCGCTGAATTGCGCGACGTGACACTGTCGGGCGAAGAGGTTAGATGGCGGTGCATGAAGAAACTCTACCCAGATGCCGCCTCGGCCCTCGACGGGCTTCTCAAAGATGACATGTTGATCGCCAGCGGCGGTTTTGGCCTTTGCGGCATACCGGAGCGTTTGCTCGAGGCGATCCGCGAGAGCGGCGTGAAGGGCCTCACCTTCGCCAGCAATAATGCCGGGATCGACAACGAAGGCATCGGAATGTTGCTGCGCACGCAGCAGGTGAAGAAAATGATCTCTTCCTATGTGGGGGAGAACAAGGAATTCGAGCGTCAATTCCTTTCCGGCGAACTCGAGGTCGAGTTCTGCCCCCAGGGAACTCTGGCAGAGCGCATGCGCGCCGGTGGCGCTGGCATCCCGGGTTTCTACACCAAGACAGGCGTCGGGACGCAGGTGGCCGAAGGCAAGGAAGTGAAGAACTTCGACGGCGAGGACTACATTCTGGAACGCGGCATTTTCGCGGACCTCGCCATCGTCAAGGCATGGAAGGCGGACGAAACGGGCAACCTCGTTTTCCGCAAGACCGCGCGCAATTTCAACCTGCCCGCCGCGACCTGCGGCAAGGCCTGCGTGGTCGAGGTGGAAGAGATTGTGCCGACCGGCAGCCTCGATCCCGACTGCATCCACCTGCCTGGCGTCTACGTCCAGCGCATGATCGTGGGAGCACCCTACGACAAGAAGATCGAATTCGTGACGACGCGTGAGAGGGCCGAAGCATGATGCGCACAATCATGACCTCGATTGCGGCGCTTGCGCTGGCCGGTTGCGCCACCACCCCCGCTCCGCAAGCACCGGTCGCCTCGACCGATGCGCCCGATACGATGCAATGGCTCTACGGCTCCGGCGAAGCAGCCGGTGCCTCCATCCAGGCGTGGCGCAATATCGCCGACTACGCGATCGCCCGCTCGCGCGAGCGCCGCATCCCGCAGTCAGTCACCATGGGCATCGGCGGCGAGATCGCGGGACCGGCAAGCTGTGCGCTGGGCGAAAGCTGGAAGCCGCTGGCAGTCGTCTTCGACGTCGACGAGACCGTCATCCTGAACCAGGGGTACGAATACTGGACGACCGTCACCGGCAATTCCTTCTCCAAGGAAAGCTGGGAAAAGTGGGAGAAGACAGGCGCCAGCTACATCCGCCCCGTCCCTGGCGCGGTCACCGGCATCCGCCGCCTTCGCGAAGCGGGCATCACCCCGGTCTTCAACACTAACCGTGAATTCAGCCCCGAAGGCGCCGCACGCGCAATCGCGGCCGCAGGCCTGGGCGAGGCGGTCCACCGCGACACGCTGTTCCTGCGCGGCGACGACGGCGTGAACAGCGGCGACAAGGACGGCCGCCGCGCCCTCATCGCAGAGCGCTTCTGCGTCGTGGCACTTGCCGGGGACAATCTCGGCGACTTCGCCGACGTCTTCAACGACGATGCGCGCACCCCGCTCGAGCGGCGCGAACTTGCTGCACGTGGCGACCTTGCGCAACTGTGGGGCAATGGCTGGTTCGTGCTGCCGAACCCCGTCTACGGATATTCGCTGAAAGGCACGGTGGAGCAGGTATTCCCCGAAGGCACCCGCTGGACGCCCGAAACCGCGCCCTCCGACGCCCCGGCAATCATGAATGAAGGCAATTGATATGAGCGAGACGGCAGAAAAGATCGGCTGGGACCGCGACCAGATGGCTGCCCGCGCCGCGCAGGAGCTGGAAGACGGCTACTACGTGAACCTCGGCATCGGTATTCCGACGCTGGTGGCAAACCACATCCCCGATGGCATGCACGTCACCCTGCAGAGCGAGAACGGCATGCTCGGCATCGGGCCTTTCCCCTATGCGGGCGAGGAAGACGCCGACCTCATCAACGCCGGCAAGCAGACTATCAGCGAACTGCCGCACAGCGCCTATTTCGACAGCGCGGCCAGCTTTGCGATGATCCGCGGCGGTCACATCGACCTGACCGTGCTTGGCGCGATGGAAGTGGCCGAAAACGGCGACATCGCCAACTGGATGATTCCCGGCAAGATGATCAAGGGCATGGGCGGCGCGATGGACCTCGTCGCGGGCGTGAAAAAGATCATCGTAGTCATGGATCACAACAGCAAGGCGGGCGATCCCAAGTTTATCCCAGAATGCACCTTGCCGCTGACCGGCCAGAACGTGGTCGACATGATCATCACCAATCTTGGCGTGTTCAAGCGGTCCGACCATGAGAGCCCGTTCCGGCTAATCGAACTTGCTCCGGGTGTAAGCGAGGAAGACATCGCCGCGAAGACTACGGCTCATTACGAGGTAGCGCTTTGAATCCGGGCGGCCGCTGGCTTCTCGCCGGCGCTGCCCTCAGCGCGACAGCTTCGATCATCCACCTCGCTTGCATAGTCTTGGGCGCGAAGTGGTTCCGTTTTTTCGGCGCGCCCGAACCATTGGTCGCCGCTTATGAACAAGGCGACATGCAGCTCGTCTGGATGACTATCGGTATCGCCATCATCCTGGCGATCTGGGCGGCATTTGCGGCATCGGGAGCGGGGCTATTGCCGCGCCTGCCCTTACTACGAACGGGACTGGTCGCGATCTCGGCAATATATTTGGCGCGGGGGGCGATTCTCCTACCTGCTCTCGTACGAGCGCCCTATCCCGGCTCGACGTTCGATATTTGGTCTTCCGCGATCGTCTTGGGTTTTGGGCTCGTTTACGCTTACGGGACATGGGCCGCATGGTCTTCGCTACGTGAAACGAGGCAGGCGCATTGACCATGTGGTTGAAGAAACCCCGCAACCAGAACGCTCCGCTTGCGGGGTTGAAGGTGCTCGAGCTGGCGCGTGTGCTCGCGGGCCCGTGGGCGGGACAGATCCTTGCCGATCTGGGTGCAGACGTCATCAAGGTCGAGAGCCCGGAAGGCGACAATACGCGCATCTGGGGGCCGCCCTGGATCGAGCACGGCGGCGAGAAGACAGCGGCCTATTATCATGGCTGCAATCGCGGCAAGCGCGGGATCGTGGCGAATTTCCGCGACGCGGATGACCTGACCGCAATCAAGGCGCTGGCGGCTGGCGCGGACGTCGTGCTCGAGAATTTCAAGCCCGGAGCGCTCGCCAAGTTCGGCCTCGACTATGCTTCGCTAGCGGAGGCGAACCCGGCGCTGGTCTATTGTTCGATTACGGGCTTCGGCCAGGATGGCCCGCGCCGCGACGAGCCGGGATATGATTTCGTTATCCAGGCGATGAGCGGCTTCATGTCCCTTACCGGCGAACCGGAGGGCGATCCGATGAAGCACGGCGTCTCGATCAGCGATCTGGCCTGCGGGCTTTGGTCCGCGAATGCAGTGCAGTCGGCGCTGCTGATGCGGCATCGCACCGGCAAGGGGCAGTGGATCGACATGAGCCTGCTGGATTGTTCGGTTGGCCTCCTGGCGAACCAGGCAATGAGCTTTTTCGCGACCGGCGAAAATCCGCCGCGCATGGGCAATGCGCATGCACAGGTCAGTGCCTACGGCGTTTTCCCGACGAAGGACGGATCCGTCGTGCTGGCTCCCGCCAACGATGCCCTATTCCGCAAGCTTCTGGCCCTGCTCGATAGGCCAGACCTACTGGAAGAGACGCGTTTCGCGACCAATGAAGGGCGGGTCGCAAATCGCGCCGAAATCGATGGCCTCATCGCGGGCGAAACCGCCAAGTGGTCACGCGAAGACCTGCTTGCCGCTTGTGCCGAGAAGGGCGTGCCTGCGGGCCCCATCAATACGCTCGACCAAGTGTTTGCAGACCCTCAGGTCGAGGCTCGCGGAATGCAGATTTCGCCAGAGGGCGTACCCGGCCTTCGCAGTCCGTTCTCCTTCTCAGATGCCGAGATGACGCTCGATCGCCCCTCCCCTGCAAAGGGCGAGCACAACCGAAGCTGATCCCTAAACCTCGCGCTCCGTGTTGACGTCTCCCGTTATTTCTGTAATTACAGAAATTACAAAAGGAGCCGAGTCGTGGCCGAGATCATGGAAATCCCCGAAGCGCGCGCATTCATCCTCCATTGGGGTGAGATGGGCAGCGAATGGGGCGTGAACCGCTCGGTCGCGCAGATCCACGCCCTGCTCTATTTGTCGGATCGCCCGCGCCATGCGGAGGACATCTGCGACAAGCTGGGGCTCGCCCGTTCGAATGTCTCGAATGGGCTGAAGGAACTGCAATCCTACCAGATCGTGCGCCGCGTCCACGTCGAAGGTGACCGGCGCGACCACTTTGTCGCGGAAAGCGATCTGTGGGACATGCTCATGAAGATCACGGCCGAGCGCAAGCGGCGCGAGATCGATCCGACGATCCAGCTACTGGGCGAGCTGTCCGAAAGCCTGGCCAAGCGGGAGCACGTGCCCGAGCACCTGCGCGAACGTGTCGGGCGGATGCACGAATTCATCGGCAATCTCGCAGGCTGGTATGCCGACGTCCGGCGCCTGCCCAAATCGACCCTTGTGACCTTGATGAAACTCGGCAGCCGCGTCGCGCGTCTCCTGCCGGGCGGCAAGACCAAGACCTGATCCTGAAACCAGCGAAAAGGAGCGTCATCGAAGTGCTTTAAATACAGATTTCTCAAATTTTAGAAATTAGAGGAGAAACCTCATGTACCTCGTTCCAGCATATGTCGCCTATCTCGTTATCAGCATCGGCCTCACGATCTGGGTCGCGCGCACGCTGTCGAAGAACGGGATCGTCTTCCTGAAGGAATGCTTCGGACACGACGATAATCTCGCGCACTCGACGAACCACCTGCTCGTTGTCGGCTTCTATCTCGTCAACCTGGGATGGATCTTGCTGACGCTGCGTTTCGGTAGCGAGCCCCAAGGCGCGGCAGAGGTACTCGAGTTTCTCTCGACGAAAATAGGCATCGTGGTCGTCGCGCTCGGCTTCATGCACTTCTTCAACATGAATGCCGTCGCCAAGTTCGGGCGCAAGGTCGGCCAGTGGCTGCGCGAAGACGACTATGGCAACCAGCGCGAACCGCAGCCCCAAGGCGTCAAGCTCGGCTGAAGCGGTTCGACTGCAAAAAAAAGGGCGGCCTTTAGAGGGCCGCCCTTTCTCGTTTCAAATTCAGGCCAGCGCGGCTTTCAGATCGTCGATCAGATCGGTGCGCTCCCACGGGAAGGTATCGCCGTCAGCCTGCCGCCCGAAATGCCCGTAGGCGGCGCTCTGGCGATAGATCGGCTTGTTGAGGCCCAGATGCATGCGGATGCCACGCGGGGTCAGGCCGCCCAGCTTCCCGATGGAAGCAATCGCCTTTTCAAGCGCTTCGTCGGTGACGCCATCGGCACAGGTGCCGTGGGTGTCGACGTAGAGCGAAAGGGGCTTCGACACGCCGATCGCATAGGCAAGCTGGATCGTGCAGCGACGCGCCAGCCCGGCAGCGACAATATTCTTGGCAAGGTAGCGCGCGATATAGGCAGCGGAACGGTCGACCTTGGTCGGGTCCTTGCCACTGAAGGCGCCGCCGCCATGCGGAGCCGCGCCGCCGTAAGTGTCGACGATGATCTTGCGGCCAGTGAGACCGGCATCGCCATCGGGCCCGCCAATTTCGAAAGCGCCGGTGGGGTTGATATGCCATTGCGTGTCGTCGGACAGCCAACCCTCGGGCAGTATGTCGGCAACGACGCCGCGGACATAGGCCTTCAGTTCGGCTTCCTTTTCGCCCTCGTGATAGCCCTTCGCGTGCTGGGAAGAGACCACGACAGCTGTGCATTCCTTGGGAACGCCGTTTTCGTAACGCAGGGTGACCTGGCTCTTCGCGTCCGGTTCGAGGAACGGTGCCGCCCCACTCTTGCGGTCTGCGGCAAGGCGCTCGAGGATCTTGTGGCTGTAGTCGAGGGTGGCCGGCATCAGATCGGGCGTTTCGTTGCAGGCAAAACCGAACATGATGCCCTGGTCGCCAGCGCCCTCGTCCTTGTTGCCGCTTGCATCGACGCCCTGGGCAATTTCCGAGGACTGGCCGTGAAGATGGTTTTCAAACGTCAGCGACTGCCAATGGAATCCTTCCTGCTCGTATCCGATCTCGCGTACGGTCCGGCGGACGGCCTTTTCGATCTCTTCCTTCGCGCCCGGCGCCCAGCCGCCGTTCTCTGCCCATTCGGGGTTGGCCGCATCATACATCGGTGCGCAGCGGATTTCGCCCGACAGGATGACCCGCTGGGTGGTGGTCATGGTCTCGCACGCCACGCGAGCTTCCGGGTCCTTGGCCAGCATAAGGTCGACGATGGCGTCGGATATCTGGTCGGAAACCTTGTCTGGATGGCCTTCCGAAACGCTTTCGGAAGTGAACAGGTAATCAGTGCGCATTGAGACCCCGGAAATAGAGATATAAAGAAAGCTTTATGTGTGAGCCGACACGTAACGGTCTCGCACGCGCATGGCAACCAAAGAACAGGCGAAAAGAAGCATTGCCCAGATAAGTGTAAGCCAGTGGCCGAAGAGCGAGAACAAGGTCACGCCCGAGGGCGGAGGCACCAAGGTGTCGATCCGGTCGGCCTCGCCCCTGCCGATATGGCTGCGCACGACGCCGCGCGCGTCGATCACGGCGCTGATCCCGGTCGTGGTGGAGCGAAGCACCGGGAGGCCTTCTTCTATCGCCCTCATCCGTGCCTGTGCGAGGTGTTGCGGCGGGCCCCAGCTTCCGAACCACCCGTCATTCGAGGGATTGAAGATATAGTCAGGGCGCTCTTCCCGATCGACGACCTCGCCGGAAAAGACGATTTCGTAGCAGATCTGCATGCCCGCCTTGCCGTATTGTTTCAGATCGACCGTCTGAGGTCCGGGCCCGGGGATGAAATCGATGCTGCCCGCCACCAGCCTGGTCAGGCCGAGCGGCTCCAGCAGGGCGCGCATCGGGAGGTATTCGCCATAGGGGACGAGGTGGGCCTTGGCGTATCGCGGTCCGATCAGCCCGTCGGCTGTGATCGGCGTGATCGCGTTGTAGGCTCCGGTCGCCCTGCGGTAGCCGTCGACCTCACCGATTTCCAGATCGACTGCGCCTGTCAGTAGCAACCCGCCATCGCCGATCGCCTGACCGATGCGGAAGCGGGCGAAGGCCGGGTCGCCGCCTGCAGTCATGCGGTCGTAATAGCGCTGCGGATAGCCTTCGCGCAGGTAGTCGGGCACACCGCTTTCGGGCCACAGGATCAGCCTCCTGTCCACTTCACGCCGCTTTTGGCTAAGCGATGCTATCTGCTGGAACTGGTCCTCGAACTTGGTCGGATCGTCAATCTCTTCCTGCTTGAGATTGGGCTGCACGAGCGTGAGAGCGAGTGTCCCTTCACGAGCCGTTCCCGCAGGCCAGAGCATCCCAAGGATGAACAGAACGCCCACAATGCCAAGCGCCCTCCGGTGCCGTGCGGCAACCAGCCAGGCGAGCACTCCGGCAAGAGCGACCAGCAATCCCGACAGTGCGTAAGTGCCGGTAACAGGCAGCAGGCGCGCCAGGCCGGGGCGCGTCCAATCCCCCAGGAATGCCATCGAAAATGGTCCCCAGGCATAGCCGGTGAAGACCCAGCTCTTGAACCATTCCGCAGCGATCCACAGTGCCCCGAAGACCAATGAGAAAACAGGTAGTTTATGCTTGGCGGAGAGCATCCATGCGCCCCAGCTTGCCAAGGCAGGCCAGATCGCGAGGTAGAGCGAGAGGAGCGGGACTGCGAGCCAGCCGAGCCAGGCGGGCATCTCCGCCTGGTAGGTGAACGCTGTCGCGATCCAGTTGTTCGTCAGGGTGAAATGCGCGACCCCGAACAGCCATCCGGCTAAGAACGCGCCCTTGGCGCTCGTCAGACGGTGGAGCAGCCAGACGAAACCGGCCATCCCTGCAAGCGAAAGCGGCCATAGGCCGAGCGGCGGATAGCCAAGTGCCGACACCAGCCCGAGCGAAAGCGCGCTCCAGTACGGATGCCGGTCAAGGAAGTCGGAAAAGCGATCCATTGCCACGCCTGTTAACAACGGGCGCGGCAATGGCAATCGAAAGCGTTAGCCGTAATGGCCAGCCTCAGCCGACAGCGCTTTCCGCGTCGGTATCTTCGGCCTTGCGGCGGCGGCGACGAGGTGCGGGCTTGTCGTCACCGTCATCGTCGTTCGAGCCGATCGCAGGCGGGAGGGCCGCTGCGTCGATTTCGCCTTCTACGCCCTGCTCTCCCTCAATGCTCTTCGGAGCCTTGCGGGGGGCGCGGCGCTTCTTCGGCTTGTCTTCGCCATCGTCGCTGCGGAACGAGTTGTCCGAACCGTCGTCGTCATCGCCGGAATTGTCGCGCGACTTGCGCTGGCGGCCACCCGACTGGTCCTGGCCATCGTCGCGACGCGAGCGCTGGCGACGGTTCTGGCGGCGATCGTCACCGTCGTCGTCATCATCCTCGTCATCGGAGGAATTGCCGCCGCGCTCTTCATTGCGCTTTGCCTTGGCTTCTTCCTGGCGGGCCTTGTTGTCGGCGATCACGCGGAAATAGTGGTCGGCAAACTGCAGGTAATGTTCGGCCTGCACACGGTCGCCGTTGTGCTGGGCGTCCTGGGCAAGCTTCTTGTACTTGTCGAGCAGCTGCGGAGCATTGCCGCGCGCGCGGCTGTCGATCCGGTTAGCCGAATTGGCACCGCCTTGGTTGCGATTGCCGCGACCGCGACGACGGTTATTACGATTATTGTTCAAGGATACTCGTCCTCATCAATGGCGCGGCACGTGGCAAAGCCCGCAAATGCCGCGAATCCCCTTACGCACAAGACGCCTTGTGACGTCGTGCGTGCCCCTTTTCGTGCATGGTATACGGGGCCGAATGCCTCGCACCAAAACTGCAATGTCGGAGCTAGAACCGGTGGGGCGAAGTTACCCGCACACCACTGGCCTATGGCCAGATTTAGAGCCTCGAATCGCCTTTGCCAAGCCTTATCTCAGGATCAATGCCCGATCACGGCCTGCGAGGTCCCTGCGAAGCCCGGTTTCGAAGCCCGAGTCGCGTGCGATAGCAGAAACCTGCTCGGCCTGATTTGCGGCGATTTCCAGCACTGCCGCCCCGCCCTGCAAAATAAGCTTGCCTAGTTGCGGGATGATCGCGCGATAGTCGTCAAGTCCTTCTGCACCGGCAAACAGGGCACTCCCCGGTTCGAAGTCGCGCACATCGGGATCGAGCGCCGCATCCTGTTCGACATAGGGCGGGTTGCACACCACGAGATCGAACTGGCCCAGTCCTTCGGTCCAATCACTGTCGAGCCAGCTGCGGGTGAGGAACTCCGCACGCGCGGAAAGGCCGAGACGCTCCCCATTATCTTGCGCGACTGCCACTGCCGCGTCCGAAGCATCGATACCGACCCCGCGAGCTTCAGGTAGCTCGTCGAGGACGGCGAGCAGTAGCGCGCCCGTTCCGGTGCCCATATCGAGCACGCGCTGCGCGCCGGGGGCGACTTCCAAGGCCGCTTCAACGATGGTTTCACTATCGCCGCGCGGGATCAGCGTATCCGGCGTGACGCGGAAATCCAGCCCGCGGAACTCCTGCACCCCGGTAATATAGGCCACCGGTTCGTGGGCGGCGCGCCTTGCGACAAGGCCCTCGAAAGCGGGCGGCTCGTCTTCGCGCATCAAGGTCACCAGCATGCGCGAGCGCGAGACGCCGAGCGCATGAGCCATCAGCAACTCGGCATCGAGACGCGCGGTATCGCTGGTTGCGGACAGCCGGCCCGCCGCCTGGCGGATCGCATCGGCGACCGTCATCGCGCGCGCTCAATCATTGAGGGCGGCGAGACGCTTGGCTTCGTCTTCCGCGATCAGCGCATCGATCAGTTCGCCTAGGCCCGGCCCGGCGATGATCTGCGGCAGCTTCTGCAAGGTCAGGCCGATGCGGTGATCGGTCACGCGGCCTTGCGGGAAGTTGTAAGTGCGGATGCGTTCGGACCGGTCTCCGCTGCCGACCATGGCCTTGCGCGCTTCCGCCTCGGCACCCTGCGTCGCCTCGCGCTGGGCATCGTAGAGGCGCGTGCGCAGGACCTGCAGCGCCTTTTCCTTGTTCTTGTGCTGGCTGCGCCCGTCCTGGCAAGTGACCACCGTTCCGGTCGGCAAGTGGGTGATACGGATGGCGCTGTCGGTGGTGTTGACGTGCTGGCCGCCCGCACCGCTGGCACGATAGGTGTCGATCTTGAGTTCGGTCGGGTCGATCTGCACATCGACCTCGTCGGGTTCGGGCAGCACCGCCACGGTGGCTGCCGATGTATGGATCCGCCCGCCGCTTTCGGTTTCGGGCACGCGCTGCACACGGTGGACCCCGCTTTCGAACTTCAGTTTCGCGAAGACGCCGGTACCGGTGACATTGGCGACGACTTCCTTGAAGCCGCCGACTTCGGACGCGCTGAGGCTGACCGGCTCGACCTTCCAGCCCTGCTCGGCCGCAAAGCGTTCGTACATCCGGTAGAGATCGCCAGCGAACAGCGCCGCCTCGTCGCCGCCCGTCCCGGCCCGGATTTCGAGCATGGCGGGCTTGTTGTCCGCACTGTCGCGCGGGAGCATGGCGATGGCGAGTTGCCGTTCGGCTTGCGGAAGGCGTTCGCGCAGTGCGGCGAGCTCTTCTTCGGCCATCGCTTTCATTTCCGGATCGGCGAGCATTTCCTCCAGCTCGCCGATCTCGGCCCTAGCCGCCTTCACTTCGGCCGCCACCTTGGCGACCGGCTCCAGCTCGGCATAGTCGCGGCTCGCCTGGACGAACTCGTCGCCCTCCAGCTGGCCCGACGCCATGCGCGCCTCGAGCTCGGCGAAGCGATTGGCGATCTGGTCAAGACGTTCGGCGGGAATAGTCATCCGTAGTGGTCGTCGTCAGGGAGTTCCCAAACGGCTGTGAAAGCAGCGTGTGCTTCAGCTTCCCGATCTATTTCAGGGTAAGTGCCCTGCCAATTTTGAAACGGTTTTCCGTCACGCACATCCATCGAAATAAGAATACCTGGCTCGGTCTTTCGAGCTTTATCGAACCGTTTTCTAGGGCTGCCACTTGCAAACAACTCGGCTTGAAAACCAAGACGTCTAAACATTGCAATCGCTTGAGCCGCTTCCGCTTCTCTATCGCGATGCTCGGCAGCGATGGCGATTTCCAATCGGTCCTGCGTCTTGTCACCGACCAGCATCGCCAGCCGCTCGATCCCCGCAGCCCAGCCCACCGCAGGCGTCGGTGTGCCACCCAGGCTTTCCATCAATCCGTCATAGCGACCGCCGCCGAGGATGGTGCTCTGGCTGCCGAGCTTGCCGGCGGCCTCGCTTCCCTCGTCGGGAATGAATTCGAAGGCTGTATGACGGTAATAGTCGAGCCCGCGCACGAGGCTTTCGGCGCGCTGCCATTTTACGCCCGCCGCATCGAGGCCGCTGGTGACGGCTTCGAAGAAAGCCTTCGCCTCTTCGGTCAGGAAATCGTCGATCTTGGGCGCATCGGCGACGAACTTCTGGTCGCGGCGGTCCTTGCTGTCGAGGATACGCAGCGGGTTCTTCTCCAGCCGCTCCTGTGAATCTTCGCTCAATTCGTCCTTCACGGCGCGGAAGTATTCGACCAGCGCAGCGCGCCAGGCTTCGCGGCTGTCGCCATCGCCCAGCGTGTTGAGGTGCAGCGTCACGCCCTCGATGCCCAGTTCCTTCAGCAGCTGGTCGGCCATGGCCAGCAGTTCCACGTCCGCCTGCGGTTCTGCCGCGCCGATGATCTCCGCATCGATCTGGTGGAACTGGCGATAGCGCCCCTTCTGCGGCCGCTCGTAACGGAACAGAGGCCCGTGCGTCGCGACCTTGAGCGGGGCGTGCTGCTGCCAACCGTTCGACAGGAAGGCGCGCGCGATCCCGGCGGTGAATTCCGGGCGCAGTGTCAGCGAATCGCCGCCGCGGTCCTCGAAAGAATACATTTCCTTCGACACCACATCGGTCGTCTCGCCGATGGCGCGGCTGAAAACCTCGGTCTTCTCGAAGACCGGCATTTCCACGCGGCGGAAGCGATAAAGCCTGCGCACGCGCTCGAAAGTCTCGACCACGAAGGCGAAGGCTTCTGCATCGGCGCCGAAAATGTCCTGCGTTCCGCGGATAGCTTGGGGTGTTTTTGCCATGGGAGGCGCGATTAGGACTATCGTCCCCCTTCCGCAATGCTTCGCAAGCCGCTATCGGCCCCGCGAAGTCTTTCTGGGGAGAGGGGCGAACAGAAAACCGGAAGAAGAGTATCCATGCGCATCGACATGATCCCCGTTGGCGACAATCCGCCCGAAAGCCTCAATGTCATCATCGAAGTGCCCACCGGCGGCGAACCGGTGAAGTACGAATTCGACAAGGAAAGTGGCGCGCTGTTCGTCGACCGCATCCTCCACACGCCGATGCGCTATCCGGCGAATTACGGCTTCGTCCCGCACACGCTCAGCCCCGATGGCGACCCGCTCGATGCGCTGGTCATCGCGCGCTCGCCCTTCATCGCCGGCTGCGTCGTGCGCGCGCGGCCGATCGGTGTCCTGAATCTCGAAGATGAGCATGGCGGCGATGAAAAGCTGATCTGCGTGCCGGTCGACACCACCTTCCCGTATTATTCGGATGTGGGCGAAACCAAGGACCTGCCGAGCATCATCTTCCAGCAGATCGAGCACTTCTTCACCCACTACAAGGATCTCGAAGCCGAAAAGTGGGTTCGTGTGGGCGCCTGGGGCGATGCCGCCGAAGCCCGCAAGATCGTGAAAGAAGCGATCGAACGCTACGAAGCGGACAAGTAAGTCATTCCACAGGCCGTGAGTGGTCGAGCAGGTCCTTGTCCTGCTCGCCGCCGGTCTGGCGCCGTTCTTCCTCGACCATCTCCACGATTTCGTCGACAGGCCGCACGTCCTCGTCGGCTTCCGTGACGGTGATCTGGGGCGCCTTCTGGCTTGCGGCTTCCTGTTCCTTCTCGCGCGTTCCTTCCGCGCGGTTCTCGAACGGCAGGGTGGCGGAGCGGGGATCGAAGCGCAGGCGATAGATCGGCTCGGGCAGTCCGAAGCCTGCTTCTTCCAGCGCTTCCTTGACCGCCGGGATGGCCTGGCTCTGCGCCTTCCACCAATCGGTCTCGTTCTGGTCGATCCAGCCGAGAAAACGGATCACCACGTTCGAATCGCCGACCTCGATAATGCGTGCCTCTGGCGCGGGTTCGGGCAGGATGAAATCGAGCCCTTCCAGCACTTCGCGGCCAAGCTTGCGGGCAGCGCGCGCATCGTCATCCGCATCGACGCCCAGCTCGAACTGAAAGCGGCGCTGTGGGTTGCGCGTGAAATTGGTGATGACCGCCTTGAACACCTGGCTGTTGGGAATGCGAAGGTGGTTGCCATCGAGCGTCATAAGGATGGTCGCGCGGCTGGTGAGGCGGATTACGCGCCCTTCCAAGTCGCCGATCAGGACCCAGTCATTGGCGCGGAAGGGTTGGCGCAGGCTCAGCATGAGCGAGGCGACGTAATTCTCGATCGTGTCGCGTAGCGCAAAACCGAGAGCGAGACCGATGAGGCCCGCCCCGCCGAGCACCGCACCAAGCAGGGCCGCCGCGCCGATCATGTCCAGCGCCACGACCAGCCCGCCGACGACGAAAACGAAGCGGATCGCGCTGGCAATAAGCTCCGCAAGGAAGCTGTTCGGCGCGATCCTGTGCCACAGCGCGCCGAGGCCTGCGATCAGATAGCCGACCAGAGCAATGCCCGCCCATACGGCAAGCGCCAGCCCGATGAGCGGCAGCATGGCGAGAAATTGAGACCAGCGATCGGCCAGCGCGTTCAGGCCTTCGCCCTGCGCCGCGATCGAGACGTCGCGCTCAAGGTCGTTCTCGACGGTGACGACGCCGCTTACGCGCCCCGCAATGGCCTCGGCGCGCGCGATGGCATCCTGGTCGGGCACAACTCCAGAAAGGGTCACGACGCCCGAGCTCACACCTACTTCCACCTGCCGGAAGGCAGGAAGCTCGGCGAAGATTCCCTCGATACGCTCCGCAATGCGTTCATCCGACCCTTCATCGACGGTGGCGTCGATTTCCTGCGCAGGCGCTTCGGGCGACGCTTCCTCGGCGGCCGGTTCTGGAGCGGACGGGAGGATCGCGAAGGCAGGCGTGGCGAATGCCAGTGAAAGGGCGGCGAGCCAGCGCATCAGTCGCCAGCCACCGTCATGCCGTCGACGCGGATTGTCGGAACGTTGATCGATTTGTGCATCTCGAGGTCGTTTGCAGGCGTCATGGCACGGAACATCTCCAGCAGATTTCCAGCGATTGTGATCTCCGCCACCGGTCCGGCGATCTCGCCATTGCGGATGCGGAAGCCGGTTGCGCCGCGGCTGTAATCGCCGGTGACCATATTGACCCCCTGCCCGAACAGGCCCGTGACATAGAGGCCGTCGGCAATATCGGCCATCAGTGCCTCCGGAGTTACATCGCCAGCCTCCAGATGGCCGTTACTGGCGCTGACGCCGGGCGAGCCGCCGCCCGAACGCGCCGCATGCCCCGTCAGTCCGAGGCCAAGCTGCCGGGCGGAGGCGACATTGCTCAGCCAGCCGAAAATCCGTCCGTTCTCAACCAAGGCGCGCGGTGTGCTGGCGACGCCTTCGCCGTCGAACGGGCGCGAGCGCATGCCCCGCACGCGCAAGGGATCTTCGACGATCCGGATGCTGCTGTCGAACAATTCATCGTCTTCGCGGCCGAGCAGGAAGCTCGCCTTGCGCGCGATTGCCGGTGCACCCATCGCGCCAATCAAATGGCCGAGCAGGCCACCCCCGATCCGCGGATCGAACACGACCGGCATCTTGCCGCTTGGCACCGACCCCGGCTTAACCTTGGCCACCGTCCGCTCGCCCGCCTTCGTGCCGATTTCTTCCGGCGTAAGCAGGTCAGCATAATGACGGGCGCTGCGCGAAGCATAGTCGGTCTGCATGTCACTGCCCTCGCCCGCGATGACGTTGGCGGACAGCGAAAATCCGGTTCCGGAGTAGCCGCGCGCGAAACCTTGCGATGTGACGAGTGCAACCACCGCCTGACCGGCGCTGGCCGATCCGCCATTGCTGTTGGTGACGCCTTCGACTGCCCGTGCCGCTTCTTCGGTGGCACGCGCAGCCTCGCGCAAGGCGGCAGGTTCGATGTGCGTGTCGTCGAACAGGTCGAGATCGGGCAGGTCGCCGGAAAACAGGTCATCCCGGCCCGCCAGCCCCGCATAGGGGTCTTCGGGTGCATGACGCGCCATTTCGACTGCCCGCTGGGCAAGTGCCTTCAGACCTTCAGGTGCAAAGTCGCTGGTGTGGATAGAGGCAGATCGCTTGCCAACGAAAATGCGCAGGCCGATCTCTTCGCTCTCGGTGCGCTCGACCTCTTCGAGTTCACCCAGGCGGACGGTCACGCTTTCCGAGGAATCCGCACGCGCCACGGCATCGGCCGCATCCGCTCCGAGGGAACGGGCCAGCGCCACGAGGTCGTCGCAGCGCGCCAGCGCAGTGTCGGTATCGATCATGTAGAAGTAACTCCGCTGAACCCAGTTGGGGTCCGGCTAGAGTGCGAGGGCTGCGCCTGCAAGCTCAGGCAAAGGCCAGCTTGAATGCCGCGGTTAGTAGGACGGGGAGGCCGATTGCCAGGGCCCACAGCATGATCTGGTCTCGACGGAAGGCGCCCTTTAGTTCGGGATCGGCTGCTTCGGCGTCGGACAGATTGACCCAGCGCTTCTCGAACCAGCGGCATGCCGGAATGATACCGGCGACCAGCACTACGAGCGCAAGATAGGGCAGGATGGAAGACACGCCCTGCTTCATCGCGTGGACGGTCATGAAAATCTGCAAGGCAGTGTAGACGATCAGCGCGTAGGCGACATTGTCGCTCATCGCCCGGCGCAGGTCCCGGTGGTGTCCCGTGTCGTGCGTCTCGGCTGCGGCTGCGTCGTCGATTGCCTTGCCCATCAGGCGTCTCCCCGTATTTTCTCTCCGACTCGCATTGTTTCAAAATTGCGAAACTCTGGCAAGCGGCTTCCGATATATTACCCGACCGTCTCGTCCGGGGCGTTTCATGGCGTCCCCATGACGTCCCCAAGTCGCCCATGCATAAATCCTGCCAGTTCGTCGATTCCCAAGCTGCGCGGGGTTTCCAGAGACGTCACGCATGCTATGGCCAGCCCATGGCAGATCTCACCATGAGCCCTGAGAACGATGCGGTACACGATGCCGCCCCGCCCATTCCGCAGGGCGGCCTCGAAGTCATTTCCATTGCGAAAAGCTATGACAAGCGCGCGGTCCTGACCGATATTTCGCTGTCGGTCGGCAAGGGCGAAGTGCTCGGCCTCCTGGGCCCCAACGGCGCGGGCAAGACGACGTGTTTCTATTCGATCATGGGCCTCGTTCGCCCGGATGCGGGCCGCATCCTGATGGACGGCGAAGACGTGACCAAGCTGCCGATGTATCGCCGGGCGATCCTGGGACTTGGCTACTTGCCGCAGGAAACCAGCATCTTTCGCGGGATGACGGTCGAGCAGAATATCAACTGCGTACTGGAAATGGTCGAACCGGACGCGGCGACACGAGAAGCGGAATTGGAGCGTCTGCTGGACGAATTCGGCCTCACCCGCCTGCGTTCCAGCCCAGCGATGGCGCTGTCGGGCGGTGAACGCCGCCGCGCGGAAATCGCCCGCGCCCTGGCGGCGAAGCCTTCGATCATGCTGCTCGACGAACCTTTTGCAGGTATCGACCCGCTCTCGATCAGCGACATCCGCGATCTCGTGAAGGACCTTAAGACCCGCGGCATCGGCGTGCTCATCACCGATCACAACGTGCGCGAGACGCTGGAAATCGTGGACCGCGCCTGCATCATCTATGGTGGACAGGTCCTTTTCGCCGGAACGCCCGAGGCACTGGTGGCCGACGAGAACGTCAAACGCCTCTACCTCGGCGAAAACTTCACGCTGTGATCGCGGCGCGCGCCCGGAGCTGACTTATGGCGCTCGGTCCGAGGCTAGACCTACGGCAGACGCAATCGCTGGTCATGACGCCGCAATTGCAGCAGGCGATCAAGCTGCTGACTCTGTCCAATCTGGAAATCGAAACCTTCGTCGCCGAAGCGCTGGACAGCAACCCGCTGCTCGAAATCGGGGAAACGCGGCGCGAGGCCGGAGAGGACGCCCCCGAGGCATCACCCGACGAACATGACAGCGCACCGGGTCCCGACGGCGAAGGCGCGCTCGACATTGCCCAGCACGCGCTGGATCCGGAGGCTGCGCCGGGCGACATGGGCGATTGGGGGCAGGCGGCCAGCGGCGGCGGTTCGGGCGAAGACATGCCCGACTTCGAAAATCGCACATCGGACGGGGTTACGCTGGCCGAGCACCTGATGGAACAGGTCGGCGCGCAGGCGCACGATGCGCGCGAGGCGCTGATCGCGACCCGCATCATCCACGAGCTGGACGACGCCGGTTATCTCCAGGCGGAACTCCGCCACCTGTCGGACGAACTGGGCGCGCCTCTCGCGGAAGTCGAGCGCGCACTGGAGCTGGTCCAGTCACTCGATCCCACCGGCGTCGGCGCGCGGTCGATCAGCGAATGCCTTGCCCTACAAGCCAAGGAGGCCGACCGCTACGATCCCTGCATGGCGCGGCTGATCGACAATCTCGACCTCCTGGCCAATGGCGATATTGCCCGGTTGAAGCGGTTGTGCGACGTCGATGATGAAGATTTCGCCGACATGCTGGCGGAACTCAAAGGATACGATCCCAAGCCGGGCTGCCAGTACGGCGGCGCGAGCGAGGCGGCGGTCGTACCCGACGTTCTGGTAACACCGAAAGGCAAGACCGGCTGGTCGATCCGCATCAACGAGGCGAGCCTGCCGCGCCTGGTGGTGAACCGCGAATATTACACGGAATTGGAATCGGGCGCGCGCGACAAGGCATCGCGCAAATGGCTCAACGAACAGCTGGGCGAAGCCGACTGGCTGATCCGCGCCTTGGACCAGCGGCAGAAGACCATCCTCAAGACCGCCAGCGAAATCGTTAAGCGGCAGGAGGGTTTCTTTCGCGAAGGCGTATCCGCAATGCGCCCGCTGACGCTGCGAGAGGTCGCGGAAGAAATCGAGATGCACGAAAGCACCGTCAGCCGCGTAACGAGCAACAAGTACCTCCACTGCCCGCGCGGCACGTTCGAGATGAAGTACTTTTTCTCCAGCGGCGTCGCGGCCGCCGACGGCGAAGGCGCCAGCAGCGAAGCGATCAAGGCGCGCATCAAGGCGCTGTGCGAAGGGGAGGACCCGAAGAAGGTCCTGTCCGACCAGAAGCTGGCCGACCTCCTCAACGAAGAGGGTTTCGACCTCGCCCGGCGCACCGTGGCGAAGTACCGCGAGGCCATCGGCATCGGCTCTTCCGCACAGCGCCGCCGCGAGAAGAAGCTGAAATCATTGTGAGTCCCATCTGCAACACTGAAAAATGTTAACCCTTTTTACTCCACGTTAACCTTTTCCGTTCAGACCTGCTGTGGTTAACAACGGGCAACACCTCTTTACAGGGGGTTACCGCAAACAGGGGCAAGGGGGGACCAGACCCATGCGTGTACTGCTGATCGAAGACGAGCCGACAACCGCCAAGGCTATCGAGCTCATGCTGACTACCGAAGGGTTCAACGTCTATTCGACCGATCTGGGCGAAGAGGGTTTGGATCTCGGCAAGCTGTATGATTACGATATCATCTTGCTCGACCTCAACCTGCCGGACATGCACGGCTACGACGTGCTCAAGAAGCTGCGCGTCGCCAAGGTGCAGACCCCGGTCCTGATCCTTTCGGGCATTGCCGAAATGGATAGCAAGATCCGCAGCTTCGGTTTCGGCGCCGACGATTACGTCACCAAGCCGTTCCATCGCGAAGAGCTGATCGCCCGCATCCACGCCGTTGTGCGTCGTTCGAAGGGCCACAGCCAGTCGATCATCCGCACCGGCAAGCTGGCCGTGAACCTCGATGCGAAGACCGTCGAAGTCGACGGCGCCCGCGTCCACCTCACCGGCAAGGAATACGCCATGCTGGAGCTGCTTTCGCTCCGCAAGGGCACCACGCTGACGAAGGAAATGTTCCTCAACCACCTTTACGGCGGCATGGACGAACCCGAACTCAAGATCATCGACGTCTTCATCTGCAAGCTGCGCAAGAAATTGAGCCATGCTTGCGGCGGAGACAACTACATCGAAACCGTCTGGGGCCGCGGCTATGTCCTGCGCGACCCGAACGAAGAGGCGGAAGCCGCCTGATCCGATCAACCGCTTGGACAGCGAGTGAAGGCCCGGCCCCCACAAGGGATGCCGGGCCTTCTGCTATCTGCGGGGCTTGTCCAGCAGGATACGGGCATAGGGCGAAAGACGATGGCCCAGCCGAGTGATCGGCGATGGGCTGTATCGCGCCACGAAGCGCCGCCAGTCCCGCCCATGGATTGCCCTCGCCTCGCGCCAGCGCGCGCGCACTCTCGCGAACCTGGACAAAGCGGGGTCGCGCGAACTTCCCGCGACAGGATTGGCATCGCAATAGCCGACCGGCTTGCCCGCAAGTATGCACGGGACGCCCGCAGCCCCGGCACGCAGGCCGTAGTCGAGGTCGCCGTAAATATGCTCGAACATCGGATCAAGCGAGCCGAGACGCTCGAAAGCCGCTGCCGAAACCAGCACCGCATTGCCACTGATCGTGTCGATCTTCTTCGGCGTGCCGTCGGGTATGGCCAGTCTCATTCGCAAAGGTCGACGACGGGGATCAGGCCTCAGATGTCCGCCATAAGTAACCTCACCCTCCGACCCGCGCGAAATCGTCGTGCCTGCGCAGATCACCGCGCCGTGCTGGTCCCGTGATCGTTCGGCATCCGCCAGAATCCCGTCCAGCGCACCCGGCAAAAGCTCGACATCGTCGTTGAGCCAGAAATACCAATCGTAATCCGTTTCGACCGCCCTGGCCTGCTCCCACGCCAGCCGCATCCCGCCGTTCCAGAACAGCGTGCCGTCGCCCTCGAGGACATGGGCTTGCGGCATCAGCGCGAGCACAGCCTTACCTGTGCCGTCCTGCGACCCGTCATCGACAAGGTAGAGATCCTCTTCGCGAAACCCCTGCTGGCGGGCCAGCGCGGTCAGGCACTGAAGTGTCGTCGCCCGCCGGTTATGGCAGGTCATGAGCACCGCAATGCGCAAGCCGCGCGTTTGATGGGAGGCAGTGTGGGCCATTTCGTTTCCACGCCTAGCCCTCGTTTCGCGCCCGCTACAAGCGGCAAGCCCTCGCCAGCCTCTGGACAAGTCGGCCGCAATCGGCTTAGCGCCGCGCCCCATGTCAGCATTCAAGGAAGGCGATCCGACCACGCTCAACCGGCTGTACGGCCGCAGCCAGGGCAAGCCCCTGCGCGCCGCCCAGCAGGAACTGGTCGAAAAGCTGCTGCCCCAGATCGCAGTGCCCACCGAAGGCCCCGTCACGGCCGAACGCCTGTTCGGTTTCGACCGCCCGCTGCATTTCGAGATCGGCTTCGGCGCGGGCGAGCATCTGGCCTATCGCGCCGACCTGCTGCCGGACCACGGGTTCATCGGGGCCGAGCCCTTCCTCAATGGCGTGGCGCAGGCGCTGACCCATATCCGCGACGGTGGCCTTGCCAATGTCCGCATCCAGCACGGCGATGCGCTGGAGGCCCTGGCACGGGTGCCCGATGGCGGCCTCACCATGCTTTACCTCCTCCATCCCGATCCCTGGCCCAAGAATAAGCACGCCAAGCGCCGAATGATGAACGACGGGCCGGTCCGCATGATCGCGGACAAGCTGAAGCCCGGCGGCGAATTCCGCTTCGGCACCGATCACCCGGTCTATTTGCGTCATGCGCTGATGGTCATGCGCCGCTTTACCGATGAATTCGAATGGCTTGTCGACGGACGCCAGAGTTGGGAAAACCGCCCCTCGGGCTGGTGCGAGACCCGTTACGAACACAAGGCGCGCAACACCTACGGCCACGAGGTCTGGTACTTCCGCTTCCGCCGCAAATAAGCGCGGAACGCATGGCAGGGCGCGGCGATTGAACGGGTATACGCCCAAAGGAGCGCCCGCTTGATTACCACGACCAATCCCGCCACCGGCGAAACCATCGCCACTTACGAAACGCTCGACGATAACGGCATCGACGCGAAGCTGGAGGCGGCGACGCGCACTTACCGCGAATGGCGCACCAGCCCGATCGAGCGGCGGGTGGAACTGCTTGCCGCCCTCGGCGACCTTTACGAAAGCAACAAGGAAGAGCTGGCCCGCCTCGCTGTCACCGAGATGGGCAAGCCGATCACGCAGGCGCGCGGCGAAGTAGAGAAGTGCGCCAGACTGTTCCACTATTTCGCCGAGGCCGGTCCGCCGATGCTGGAATCGGAATTCTGGGACCTGTCCGATGGCGGACGTGCCGAGGGGCGCTGGCTGCCGCAAGGCCCTGTGCTCGCGGTGATGCCGTGGAACTTCCCCTTCTGGCAGGTCGTGCGTTTCCTTGCCCCGACCATCCTTGCGGGCAATGTCGGCGTGCTGAAACACGCCAGTATCGTGCAAGGCGTGGCGCACCGAATGGAAAAGCTGGTCCTCGAGGCAGGCGGGCCGGAAGGCTTGTTCCAGAACCTGTGCGTCTCCTCCGACCCGATCGGCAACGTGATTGCCGACACCCGCATTGTCGCCGCCACACTGACCGGAAGCGAAGGCGCCGGCAGCGCGGTTGCGCAGCAGGCGGGCAAGCACCTGAAAAAGGTCGTGCTGGAACTGGGCGGCAGCGATCCCTTCATAGTCATGCCCTCGGCCGATCTCGACCAGGCGGTCGAGGACGCGGTCTTCGCGCGCATCCAAAACAACGGCCAGTCCTGTATCTGCGGCAAGCGCACCATCGTCCATGCCGACATCCACGATGCCTTCGCCGAAAAATTCATCGCCGCGCTCAAGGACGTGAAGCTCGGCGATCCGATGGATGACGATACCGAGCTCGGCCCGCTCTCGAGCGAGGGTCAGCGCGATACCGTGCTCGACCAGGTCGCCAAGGCGAAGGATGAAGGCTGCTCCCTCCTGTTCGGGGGCGAGAAGCTGGACCGCGACGGCGCATGGATGACCGCCGGATTGCTGACCGACGTCCCGCTCGCCAGCGAGACCGGGACCGACGAAATCTTCGGCCCTGTCGGCCAGATCTACAAGGCGAAGGACATTGAGGAGGCGATCACTATCGCCAACGCCATACCCTTCGGCCTCGGCTCGGCGGTCTGGACCAATGACGACGAGGAGCGCGAGATATTCGCCAACCACATCGAGGCGGGCATGACGACCTTCAACGCCGTCAATGGCTCCAAGATCGAAGCACCCTTCGGCGGCATCAAGAAATCGGGCTTCGGGCGCGAATTGTCGCACCACGGCCTGCATGAATTCATGAACCTGAAAACGCTGGTCTATCCGGCAAAAGGATAATCGAAATGAGCAAGACAATCCTCATCGTCGGCGCATCGCGCGGCATCGGCCTCGGCCTCGCCAAGGAATTCAAGAGCCGCGGCTGGGACGTCATCGCGACCGAACGCTCCACCAGCGACGAACTTCACAAGCTCGACGACGTGCGCATCGAGACGATGGACGTGACCAAGCCCGAAACCTTCGAAGGCTTCGATACCAAGGTCGATGCTGTGATCGTGAATGCCGGGATCACCGGCGCGAAACACCAGTCGGCCGTCGAAGCGACTGCGGACGAGGTGGCCGAAGTGATGATGACCAACGCCTTCGGCCCGGTGCATCTCGCCAAGACCGTGCTGCCGCACATTGCGGACGGCGGCACGCTCGCCTTCATGACCTCGCTCATGGGTTCGATAGAGGACAGCTCGGGCGGCTTCGAACTCTACCGCACCAGCAAGGCGGCGCTCAACATGCTGGCCAAGGGCGTTTCGGAGCAGGACGCGGGTCCGCGCGGCATTGCCACGCTCGCGCTGCATCCGGGCTGGGTCCAGACCGACATGGGCGGCCCCAATGCCAAGATCACCGTCGATGAAAGCGTGAAAGGCCTTGCCGATGTGGTCGAAGGGGCCGCGGGGAAGAGCGGCTTCCGCTATGTCGACTACACCGGCAAGGACCTGCCCTATTAAGGCTTAGAAGCGTACGCCGAGCCCGGCGACGACCTGGTCGGTCGTTGCATCGCCCTGATCGATATCGGCCAGGTTGTTGTAGTTGGAGCGGCGATATTCGACGCGTGCCTCGAACGGTCCGGGAAGCTGGACCTGCAGGCCGCCGCCGAAGCGGAAACCGTCGGCGTTTTCATCGAGATCGGACAGCGATCCGCTTTCGGTGAAGGCGGTGGTGTCGAGCGCGGTGTAGCCGGCCTTGCCGTAAGCGGTGATGCCCGGCGTCACGGCGAAACCGGCACGCGCGCCGATGTAATACTGGCCGTTCGTTTCCAGGCCCTCGCGCGCACCGCCGAAGCTGTCGGGGAAGCTGGTCGTGCCATCGCTGGTCGAAAGTTCGCCTTCAACGCCTACGAACGCGCTGCCGAGCGAAAGGTCGTAACCGGCAGTGATGCCGTAGACGGCATTGTCGGCGCTGGCCGTCGCGCTGCCGTCTTCGGCGTCCACGTCGAGGCCTTCATAGCCGCCGATCACGCCGATGTGCAGGCCGCCGGGAGCAGCGTTCTGCGCCTGCGCAACGGACGGGGCGGCGATCATGCCTGCGCCAAGCGCAGCCATTGCGAATATCTTCTTCATGGGAATTTCCTTGTTCTGCGAACCCTGTTGCTGCGCCCCCTGTCGCCGCGCGGCTTGCGCGCGCGTGAACCGCAGAGTCAGGATTGCAGATCGCTCGACGAACGGTGCTCGCAGCTAGCCGAGGACCTTGTGCAAGGTTGCCAGCAGCGCCTCTTCGTCGGCCTCGGTATTGTAGAGGTGCGGCGTCACTCTCAGCGACTGGCCGCGCGCGGAAACGAAGACCTTCGCTTCGCCCAGCTTTTCGGTGAGGCCGTCCGGCAGGCCGTCGGGAAATTCGAGGGATAGGAAATGCGGTGCACGTTTTCCGACAGGGGCGGAGGTAAGGCCCAGTTCCGCTGCCTTTTCGGCAAGGCGCGTGGTCTTGTAAGCCAAGGTTTCAGCAATCTGCCCGACGCTGTGATCCAAGAGGAAATCGAGCGCGGCGCCCGCCCCCATCATCGAGGGGGCGTTGGATTTCTCGCCCATGTCGAACCGCCGCGCTCCCGGCTGGTAGTCGCTCCGATAGTCGACGAGACGGGTAAAATCCTGCGATCCGGCGCGATTGATCCAGTTCTGCTCGATCGGCCGTGCGCCGTGATGCTTCGGATCGACGTAGAGAATGCCGATACCATAGGGCCCCATCAGCCATTTGTAGCAGGCCGCCACCGCGAAATCGGGCTTCACGGCATCGAAATCGACCGGCATCGCGCCCAGCGATTGCGTCAGGTCGAGGACCAGTGCTGCGCCGACATTGCGGCATTTTTCGCCCACGGTGACCAGGTCGACCACGCGCCCGTCAGCCCAGTGGCAATGCGGCAGGGCCACGATGGCGGTATCCGCGTCGATCGCGTCCAGCACGGCTGCGGTCCAGCAGGCCTCTGCCTCGCGCCGGACCGCTATCACTTCCCCGCCTTCGCGCTGGGCCAGTTCCTGCCAGGGATAGACGTTGGACGGGAACTGTTCGCCCAGCGTCACCACGCGCCGTCCCTCGCCCAAGGACAGGTTGGCCGCCGCGACCGCTAGCCCGTAACTTACCGAGGGAACCACGGCGAGATTGTCGGGCGATGTTCCTACCAGCCGCCCTGCCTTTTCGCGGAAGGTTTCGACCAGCGAGAAAAAATCCTGCGGGAAGAAAGTCCACGGCTGCTCCTTCAGCCGGGCACCCTCCACCATCGCCGCGCTGACCGCGTGCGACAGCGGCGCCATGTAGGCGCAGTTGAGATAGTGGACGTCCTCGGGAATCGAGAACAGGTGCCGCTGCGAAGCGATCACCGGATCAGCCCAGCACGCCCGCGCTCGCCAGCACCGCCAGCGTCAGGATATCGGGCGCGATGGCCGTCATGGGCGCGATCTGGACCGGCTTTTCCATGCCGATCATCATCGGGCCGACGGTCGTCTCCCCACCCAGTTCGCGCAGCAGCTTGGCCGAAAGGTTCGCCGATTGCAGGCCGGGCATGATGAGCACGTTGGCAGGACCCGACAGGCGGTTGAAGGGATAAAGCTCCATCACCTTGGGGTTGAGCGCGGCGTCGGGCGCCATCTCGCCTTCGTATTCGAAATTCACCGTATCGTCAGCATCGAGGATCGCCACCGCATCGCGGATATTGCCGAGCCACTGGCCCGAAGGATTGCCGAAGGTGGAATAGGACATGAAGCCGACGCGCGGCTCGTGGCCCATGCGGCGCGCAACCGCGGCGGTCTCGCGCGCGATATGCGCCAGCTGCTCTGCCGATGGGCGTTCGTTGATGGTGGTGTCGGCAAGGAAGGTCGTGTGGTTCTTGCCGATCATCATGTGAATGCCGAAGGGCACCGCGCCGGGCTTTTCATCCAGCACCCTGCCCACTTCGCGAGCGGTCTGGGCGAAGGTCCGGGTGAGGCCGGAAATCATTCCGTCACCGTGCCCCAGCGCCACCAGCAGGGCGGCGAAGACGTTGCGTTCCTGGTTGACCATGCGGGCGACGTCGCGCTGGGTATAGCCGCGGCGTTGCAGGCGCTTGTAGAGATAGTCCACCATGGCCGGGACCTTGTCCGACACCTTGGAATTCTCGATGATCCAGTCGTCGGGATCCTCCACCGCCAGCTCGACCAGCTTTTCGCGGACCTTGTCGGTCCGGCCCACGAGGATAGGCTCTCCGTAACCGAAATCGCGGAACTGGATCGCGGCGCGCAGGGCCACTTCCTCTTCCGCTTCGGCAAAGACCATGCGCTTGGGATTGGCCTTGGCAAGGTCGTAGATGTTGGTGAGCGCAGCCGTGGTCGGGTTGAGGCGCGCTTTCAGCTTGTGGCGGTATTCGTCCATGTCCTCGATCGGGGCCTGGGCGACGCCGGAATCCATCGCCGCCTGTGCCACTGCACTGGAGACGACTTCCATGAGGCGCGGATCGAAGGGGGCGGGAATGATGTATTCCTCGCCGAACTGGTGCGTCACGCCATAAGCGGCGGCGACTTCTTCCGGCACGCGTTCGCGGGCGAGTTCTGCAATCGCGTGCGCGGCTGCGACCTTCATTTCCTCGTTGATCGCGGTCGCCTGTACGTCGAGCGCGCCGCGGAAGATGAAGGGGAAGCCGAGGACATTATTGACCTGGTTGGGATAGTCGCTGCGTCCGGTGGCGATGATCGCATCGGGGCGGACCGCCTTGGCATCCTCGGGCATGATTTCCGGGACCGGGTTGGCCATGGCGAAGATGATCGGCTTGGGGGCCATCTTTTCCACCCATTCCGGCTTCAGCGCACCGGCGGCCGACAGGCCGAGGAAGATGTCCGCGCCGTCGAGAGCTTCTTCCAGGCTGGTTGCCGAAGTCGCGACCGCATGGGCGCTCTTCCACTGGTCGACGCCCTCGCGACCCGGAGTGATCGGGCCGGACCGATCGCATACGATCACGTTTTCGTGCGGGATGCCGATGGCCTTGATGAGCGCGGTGCAGGCGAGCGCGGAGGCGCCTGCGCCATTGACCACCATCTTGCAGTCCTTCAGCTCGCGTCCGCTCAAATGGCAGGCGTTGATGAGGCCAGCGGCCGCGATGATTGCGGTGCCGTGCTGGTCGTCGTGCATGACGGGGATGTTCATCCGTTCGCGCAGGGCCTGCTCGATGATGAAGCATTCCGGCGCGGCGATGTCTTCAAGATTGATGCCGCCGAACGTCGGCTCCATCAGCGCGACCGCCTCGATGAACTTGTCGGGGTCTTCCGTGTCGAGTTCGATGTCGATCGAATCCACGTCGGCAAAGCGTTTGAACAGGACCGCCTTGCCTTCCATCACCGGCTTGGACGCAAGCGCGCCTAGATTGCCGAGGCCGAGGATGGCCGTGCCGTTGGAAATCACAGCGACGAGGTTGGAACGCGCGGTATACTTCGCCGCATCCTGCGGGTTTGCCGCGATCGCTTCGACCGGAGCGGCCACGCCCGGCGAATAGGCCAGGCTGAGATCGCGCTGGCTGGCCATGGGCTTCGACGCAATGATCTCGATCTTACCGGGACGGATCGTCTCGTGATAGAACAGCGCCTCGCGCGTGGTGAATGCGGTCGGTTTTTCGTCGGCCATGAATGTCCCTGTGTCGGTTATTGCCCTCGCCCTAAGGGCATTTGGTCACAAGTCATAGGGGGAAAGACGCTTTGCACCGCTTCCCGAATCGCGCGCCGCCCCGCTACGGCGTAGGGGATGTCCGGCAAACCCACCCCGATGATGGAACAATACCTCGCGCTCAAACGCGAAGCGGGCGACGCGCTCTTGTTCTATCGCATGGGCGATTTCTTCGAGCTGTTCTTCGACGATGCCCGG
The DNA here is from genome assembly GCF_009827445.1 of Qipengyuania aquimaris. GTDB lineage: Bacteria > Pseudomonadota > Alphaproteobacteria > Sphingomonadales > Sphingomonadaceae > Qipengyuania > Qipengyuania aquimaris. Next base: position 2,392,154 of record NZ_WTYI01000001.1, on the reverse strand, counting down.
ATCGCGGCAGGCGTCCTCGACATCGCGCTGACCAGCCGCGGCGAACATGGCGGGGAGCCGGTGCCGATGTGCGGTGTGCCGGTCCATGCGGCGGAAGGCTACCTTGCACGCCTGATCAAGGGCGGGTGCCGGGTCGCCATTGCAGAGCAGACGGAAACCCCCGACGAGGCGAAGGAACGCGCTAAGCGCGAAGGCAAGCCAGTGTCAAAGACGCTGGTCGCGCGCGACATCGTGCGGTTCGTCACTGCCGGCACGCTGACCGAAGAGGCGCTGCTGGAACCGCGGCGCGCGAACCTGCTGGTCGCGATCGCCCCGGTGCGCGACGCAGTCGGGCTCGCTTCCTGCGACATTTCGACCGGCCGCATGGAACTGGAAGAATGCGCGCCCGACAGGCTCGATGCAGCCCTTGCGCGACTCGGGGCGAGCGAAATTGTCGCTCCGGACGACTGGCACGGCGACACCGACGAGGTGATCGCCCGGCCCCGCGCAGACTTCCGCAGCGAAGACGGCGAGGCTCGCCTCAAGCAAATCCACGGCGTCGCGACGCTGGACGGCCTCGGCACCTTCACGCGACCCATGCTGGCGGCAGCCGGTGGGTTGATCGCCTATCTCGACCATGCCGGGCGCGGCCAGCTGCCGTTCCTGCTGCCGCCGGTCGCGCGCGGATCGGGCGCGCACATGGCGATGGATGCGGCGACGCGGACCAGCCTCGAAATTCTCGCCGCGCAGAATGGCGGGCGCGACGGCAGCCTCATCGCCTGTATCGATCGCTGCGCCACCGGAGCAGGCGCGCGGCAACTGGCCGAAGACCTGTCCGCACCGCTGGCCGATCTCGGCGCGGTCGAGGAGCGGCTCGCCGCCGTCCATCACTTCCACGCCGACCCGCTGCTGCGGGCGGACCTGCGCGCAATCCTGCGGCAGGCACCCGACATAGGGCGCGCGCTGGGCCGCATCGTCGCCGGTCGCGGCAGCCCGCGCGATCTCGGCCAGATCCGCGACGGCCTGTCCGAGGCGCGCCGCGTGCGCGACATGCTTTCGCAAAGCGCGGACCTGCCCCCGCTGTTCGACCGGATGCTCGGCGCGCTCGGCGGACATGGCGCGCTGGTCGACCATTTTTCGCGCGCGCTTGTCGCGTCCCCGCCGACGGAACGAAGCCAGGGCGGTTTTATCGCCGAAGGGTACGACCACGCGCTCGATGCGCTGCGCGAAACCAGCGGCAATGCCCGGCGCGCGATTGCAGCGCTGGAAGCGAAGTACCGCGAAGAGACCGAGACCGCCTCGCTCAAGATCAAGCACAACAAGGTGCTCGGCTATTTCATCGAAGTGCCCGCAAAGCACGGCGACAAGCTGATGGCGCCCGACAGCGGCTTTGCGCATCGCCAGACGATGGCCGGCGCGGTCCGTTTCAACTCGGTCGGCCTGCACGAGGAAGCTAGCCGCATCGCGGAAGCTGGCGCCCACGCAATCGCCGCCGAAGAATCGCATTTCGAACAGCTGGTGGGCGAAGTGTGCACCGACCGCGAAGCCATCGCCGCGACCGCTGCGGCGCTCGCTCGGATCGACGTGTCCGCCGCGCTGGCCGAACGCGCCGTCGAAGGCGATTGGTCGCGGCCCGAAATGCTGGACGAGCCCTGCCTCGAAGTGACCGGCGGGCGGCATCCGGTAGTGGAGCAGGCGCTGGCGAAGGCAGGCGAACGCTTCGTCGCCAATGACTGCTCGCTGGGGCCGGACGACCGATTATGGCTGATCGGTGGCCCGAACATGGGCGGTAAATCGACCTTCCTGCGGCAGAACGCACTTATCATGTTGCTGGCACAGGCGGGCAGTTTCGTCCCCGCGACTTCTGCAAAGATCGGCCTTGCCGACAGGCTGTTCAGCCGCGTCGGCGCGAGCGACAACTTGGCGCGCGGTCGTTCCACCTTCATGGTCGAAATGGTCGAGACCGCTGCGATCCTTTCCCAAGCGACGGATCGAAGCTTCGTCATCCTCGACGAGGTCGGGCGCGGCACGTCGACCTACGACGGGATGGCTCTGGCATGGGCGGTGGTCGAGGCAGTGCACGAACATCTCGCCTGCCGCTGCCTTTTCGCAACGCACTATCACGAGCTTTCGCGCCTCGCCGATACCTGCGACGCACTCAGCCTTCATCACGTTCGCGCGCGCGAATGGAAGGGCGACCTCGTCCTGCTCCACGAACTCGCAAAGGGCGCGGCGGATCGCAGCTACGGCCTGTCCGTCGCGAAACTGGCGGGCGTCCCCGCCCCCGTCATCAAGCGGGCAAAGACCGTGCTCGACAAGCTGGAAAAGGGCCGCGCAGAAACGGGCGGACTTGCCGCAGGGCTTGGCGACCTGCCCCTGTTTGCGGCGAGCGTGGAAGCGGCCGAAGAGCAGGACGATGGCCTCGGCGCACTGATCGATGCCATCGACGTCGACGCGCTCAGCCCGCGCGAAGCCCTTGAAAAACTGTACGAATTGAAGGCAAAAGCGGCGGAAAGAAAGGTTTAACCGGGGCAGCGCTATAGTTGCTGCCCATGGAAACCAGCGTCTTTACCAAACAGCGCAAAAAGCTCGTCATGATCGGGCTGTTCCTGCTGTCCGTCGTATTGATGGTCGGGCGGGAAGACGATCCAGGCATGCTCCAGCAAATTGCAGAACAGACCAATGACCAGGCGCAACCGCCGGCGGCCGCCCAGACATCTGCACCGACGCAGCAGCGAGCTTCGGCCCCGCGTCCGCAAGTTCGCCAGGATCCTGCGCTCGACGATTGGTATGCTCAGGCGGGAACGCTGAATGCGCCGATGGAGCCGTCGCCGCAAGACAACAGCTGGTTGATCAACGACACCGAACCGCTGGTATCGACCGAACCCGTCGGCTGAGGCTCCGGGGAACCTGCGCCGTCCCCATTCGCTAATCTTGAATGGCACAGGACGATCCCCCCAAAGGCACCGACAAGAGCACCGAGTGGGCGGAGTTCCGCACGGACCTTGCCGAAGACCGCAACATCATGGCGATGGAACGGACTTTTGCGGGGTGGATGCGCACTGCATTCGCAGCGATTGGAATCGGGCTGGGTTTCCGCGCCGTGTTCGGGGAATTCCAGCCGCCCTGGCTAGCCAAGGCTATCGCGACGATGTTCATCGTGGGCGGCGCGTGGCTCGCCGTCACGGCGGAACGGCGCGCATGCAAAACGCTCGCACGGCTCGATCCGCACGAGTTTGAGGCGATCAGCACGCCAAATTTCAAGGTAATGGCCTATGCCGTCGCCACAGGCTCCGCGATATTGGTCGCGGGCCTGTGGATTCTCAATGACGGCGATCTGACGGGTTAGCTGCCGTCGCCCTGCAGCCCGTCGGGGTTGTGACCCTTGCCGTATTTATCGACATTGTCGTCGTGGTTCGGCTCCCCGCGATAGGCGTCCATGTCGATCCGGCCCGAGCTTTCCATGTCGCGCATGTGATCGATGGTGTCCTGCGTGGAATCACCCATCAGGCCCGACTTGTTGTCGTCTTTTGCGCTTTCGGTCGGCGAGGTGGTTTGCGTGGTCACCTGGCGCGCCTGTTCTGCCACTTCCTGGGCCTGGCTGCGGTGATCGTCCTGTTCGTCGTTATGCGTTTCGGGCGCGAGGTCCGACTGGCGCATTTCCTGGCTCTCCGGCTTGGTATCGGTCATGCAAATTCTCCTTTGCACAACCAACGGGCGGCGAGGCTGGGAAGTTCCTAGCGCGTGGGGACCGGGGCCTCGCCCGAATAGTCGTAGAAGCCGCGACCGGTCTTGCGGCCGAGCCAGCCTGCTTCGACATATTTCACCAGCAGCGGGGCAGGACGATACTTGCTGTCGCGCGTGGTGCGATAAAGTACCATCAGGATGTCGAGACAGGTGTCGAGACCGACGAAATCGGCCAGCTGCAGCGGACCCATCGGGTGGTTCAAACCGAGACGGCAGCCCTTGTCGATGTCCTCGATACCCGCAGTCGACTGGCCGAGAACAAAGATCGCTTCATTGATCATCGGCAAGAGGATGCGGTTGACGACGAAACCCGGTTCGTCCTGGCTGAGCACCACTTCCTTGCCCAGCGCTTCGGCGAAGCTGCGGGTGCGCGCGGTGGTTTCTTCGCTCGTGGCGAGGCCGGGGATGACTTCGATCAGGCCCATGACGGGGACGGGATTGAAGAAATGCAGGCCGATGAAACGCGCCGGATCGGGTGAGTAGTTCGCCATGCGCGTGATCGGGATCGAGCTGGTGTTCGACGCCATGATCGCGTCCGCGCGCAGTTTCTGGCCCGCTTTTTCGAAGATCGCCTGCTTGATCTCTTCCTTCTCGGTCGCGGCCTCGATGATCATCTCGGCTTCGTCCATGCGCGCATAGTCGCCGACCGGCGTAATGCGGCTCATGGTCGCTTCGGCATCCGCGATTTCGATCTTGCCGCGCCCGACCAGCTTGCCGAGAGCCTTGTCGATCTTGCCGACGGCAGCCTCTGCCACGTCCAGGTTCACGTCGGCGAGCAGCACCTGCATACCGTGCTGCGCAATGGTCTGCGCAATGCCCGAGCCCATCTGGCCCGCACCGATGATGGCGATCGTCTTGCTCACGTGATTTTCCCTTCGCAGATGCAGCAAAGGCGATGCACTAGCGAGAAGGAACGCCGCTGGCTAGCGCGGCTTCAGCGATTTGCGCCGGGAACCCACTTCACATCGTCCGCGCCGTTGGAATTGGCCACGCGGGCAAGCACAAAGAGATAGTCGGAGAGCCGGTTGATATAGGCCAGCGCCTGCGGATTGACGGGTTCATTGGAGGACAGTTCGACGCAGGCGCGCTCTGCCCGGCGCACCGCCGCACGTGCCACGTGAAGGCGCGAAGCAGCCTCGCTTCCGCCCGGCAGGATGAAACTGGTCAGCGGCTCGAGATGCTCGTTCGCCGCGTCGATCGCATCTTCCAGCCACGCCACTTGCGCCGCGACGATCCGCAGGACCATTTCGGACGGCGCAAAGTCGTCACCGTCGTCGGCAGGCGTCGCAAGGTCGGCGCCGAGATCGAACATGTCGTTCTGGATGCGAAACAGGGCCTGTGCGTGCTCGCTATCGGTCAATGCGATGGCGGCATGGCCGAGCGCGCTGTTCGCTTCGTCCACCACCCCGATCGCATCCATGCGCGGAGCGTGCTTCGCCACACGTGAACCGTCGACGAGGCCGGTAGAACCGTCATCGCCGGTCCGCGTGTAGATCTTGTTGAGCTTGACCACCCCTGAGCCCGCCTGGCCGGATCAGGCGGCGACGGCGAGCATGATCGCCATGATCACGATGGCCACCGCCTGCCATTTGACGCGTGCCATCATCGCCTTGTTCTGCTTCAGCTGCATGTCGGTGGCATCCACCTGCTCGCCGCTCTGCAGATCGATCTTGGTCGATTGGAGGAAGGCCACCACGCCGCGAACGAGGGACACGACGACCATGATCATGGCCGCGAGGATGAGGATGACGAAGACAGTGTTCATGGGCCCTACCTAGGTACTGACGAGCGAAATTCCAGTTGGAAACTCTTCAGCGCGCAGCGCGTCGGCAAGTTCCCGCCCGTCCTCGCCCGCAAGGCGGCGATCGGCGAGGCTCGGCGATCCGCGCCGCTTGGCCAGCTTCTGCCCGGTCTCGTCGACCAGGATCGGATGGTGGTGCCAGTCGGGCACCGGCAGGTCGAGCAGCGCCTGCAGCACCCGGTGCACATGGGTGAGGGCAAACAGGTCCTGCCCGCGTGTGACCAGTGTCACCCCGTCCGCCGCATCGTCGAGCGTCATGGCAAGATGGTAGCTGGCGGGTGCGTCCTTCCTCACCAGTACGACATCGCCGAAGGGGCGCGGGTCGGCCATGATGAGACCGGCAAGCTCGTCCTCCCAGAAAATCTCACCCACTTCGGCCATCGCGCGGTCCACGTCCAGCCGCAGCGCGGCAGGCTTTTCGGGATCGAGCAGGCGGCCCTTGCAGGTGCCGGGATAGATCGCGCCCTCCGGCCCGAAACGCGGCTCGGCCGCCTGGATATCGGCACGCGTGCAGGTGCACGGGTAAAGCAGGCCGCGATGCAGCAGCTCGCGCGCGGTCTCTTCATAACTCGCCAGCCGGGTCGATTGCGCGGGCACTTCTTCCCATTCCAGCCCCAGCCATTCGAGGTCGGCGCGGAATTCGTCGGCCAGTTCGTGGCGCGAGCGTTCGCCGTCGATATCCTCGATCCGCAGCAGGAAACGTCCGCCCCGCTCGCGCACCAGATCGTGCGCCACGATAGCCGCGTAGGCGTGGCCCAGATGCAGCGAACCATTGGGGCTTGGGGCGAAGCGGGAAACGATCAAGTGACGGGACTCGCTGGATAAGCTTGTGGATAGCCTGTCTGTAACAGTCTTGACCCTTTTGTTTGCAAGTGCATTCTCAACCTCATCGGGGAGGGACGCGCACGTGTCTACGACTGATGTTCAAGGCTGAGTTACTCGAACGCGCGGCTCGCTTCCGCAGCGCCGACGAAGATCCGACACGAAATCTGGAATCGTGTCCCTCGCTCGTGCTCAACGCGGATTACACGCCGCTGTCCTATTATCCGCTGAGCCTGTGGCCCTGGCAGACCGCGATCAAGGCGATCTTCCTCGACCGGGTGGACGTAATCGAGACCTACGAGCGCGAGGTCCATTCGCCCAATCTCGACATGAAGATCCCCAGCGTGATCGCGCTGAAGCAATATGTGAAACCGTCCGAATTCCCGGCCTTCACGCGCTTCAACCTGTTCCTGCGCGACCGGTTTTCCTGCCAGTTCTGCGGCGACATGAACAATCTCACCTTCGATCATGTCGTGCCGCGTCGCCTGGGCGGGAAGACGACGTGGGAAAACATCGCCACCGCCTGCGCGCCCTGCAACATGAAGAAGGGTGGCCGCACGCCCAAGCAGGCGGGCATGACGCTCTATCACGAGCCGATCCGCCCGACGCATTGGCAATTGCAGCAGCACGGCAAGATGTTCCCGCCCAACTACCTGCACGAAACATGGCGGGACTGGCTCTATTGGGACATCGAGCTGGAGGCGTGAGCTTGCGCAAACTGTCGACTTGCTTGTCGCTGGCCGCGACCTGTGCCGCCCTTGCCCTCGCCACGCCGGTTGCGGCGCAGGAGGATGCTGCGCCACCAGAGCCGGAAACCCCCGCCGCCTATGTCGAGCACGCGCTGGATCTCCTCCAGCGATTCCACATGAACCGCGAGCAGGTCGATTGGGATGCAATGCGCGATGCCGTCACGGTACTGTCCGCACATGCCCAAACCCCGCGCGACACGCATTCCGCCTTGCGCGCAGCGGTGGTCGCGATGGGGGACAATCACGGCTACCTCTATGTCCCGCGCCCGCGCCAGCAAGCGAGCGGCCAACCCGGCAAGGAAGCCGCCGCGCCGCCCATGCCTGAAGGCGAAGCGCTGGACGGCGACATCGGCTATCTCATGCTGCCCCGCCTCACGACTGTTGGCGGAAACGAGAAGGTCGGCACGCAATATCGCGAGCTGCTGGTCCAGACCTTGGAGGGGCTCGACTCCTCGGCCCGCTGCGGCTGGGTTATCGATCTCAGGAAAAACGGCGGCGGCAATATGTGGCCGATGCTCAACGGGCTCGACCCGCTATTGGGCGATGGGCCTTTCGGCTTTTTCGTCGGTATCGAAGGCCGGGCCGCGTGGGTGCGCACGCAAGATGCAATAGCCTCCCAAGGCGGCGGCGAGGTCGATTCGGGCGAACCACAATATGCGCTCGCCAATGCCACGGCTCCGGTTGCGGTCCTGTTCGGTCCGCGCACCGCCAGTACAGGAGAAATGGTCGCCGTCGCCTTCGCGGGACGGGAAAGCAGCCGTAGCTTCGGGGCGCGGTCGGCCAATTACACCACAGCGGTCCGCCCCTTCGAACTGAGCGACGGAGCGGTCCTCGGCGTTACCTCAAGCAAGGTCGCCTATCGCGACGGCACACTGATCGAAGGCCCGCTGGTCCCCGACGAGATGGTCGAAGGCGATGCCCTCGAAGCGGCGCTGGAATGGCTACAGGGCCAGTGCGCGGTGTCGGGCGCTTCGGAGAAGTGACCGACCGCTAAGCTATCTGCGAAGCCTAATCAGGCCCGCGCGAGAAGGTCCGGTTCCCCGATTGGCTGCCAATCATCTAATTGCGAAGCACCGCAATCACGTCCGTGTCGAGGAACAGGGCACAGGGAGATCGCCTCCCAAGGAATTGATCTCGATCAATGTCGCCCGATTGTATCGGTGTAAGTTGTCATGATGTCGCGGCACCCTGACTGGTCGAGCGAGAGCCGGCCATGCGCGACGGCCCTGGTCGTATGGATCGGGATTTCTCGGATCATCGAGGAGGCAATCATGTCCGATATTCAACAAGCCGATTGGGACGCGATCGTGATCGGTTCCGGTATTGGCGGGATGGCTGCCGGTGCGGCCCTCGCCCGGGTTGGGAAGAAGGTGCTGATCCTGGAACAGCATTGGACCCCAGGCGGCCTCACCCATAGCTTCGAGCGCGACGGGTTCAGTTGGGATGTCGGGCTTCACTACCTCAGTTACATGGCGCCGGGAGAGCGCGAGCGCGTAATACTCGACTGGCTATGCGACACGCCCATCGAACTGGTGTCGTTGGGGGCGGTTTACGACGTCATTCACATCGGCTCGTCGGAGCCGCTGGCCTTATCCCGGCCCTACGAAGCGCAGGAAAGGGACCTGAAAGATCGATTCCCGCACGAAGCCGCAGCGATAGAAGCCTGGACCGTGGCGCTGCGTAAGGGCCGTGAAGCCATGCTCAAGATATTCCCGACCCGGGCGATGCCGGAATTCGCAGGTGACATCCTGGATTGGTGGAACAGCCACGAAATCGAAAAGTGGTGCAAGCGAACAACCAGGGAAGTTGTCGACGAACTGGTCGAAGATCGCGAACTGGCTGCAGTGCTGACAGCGCAATGGGGCGATCACGGGGGGCGCCCGAGCAAGGCCAGCTTTGCAATGCATGCCCTGATCGCTGCATCCTACCTGAAGGCAGGGTCGTGGTATCCGAAGGGCGGTGGCGCAGCCTTCGCAGACCATATCCTGCCCACCATTACCAAGGCAGGAGGCGATGTCAGAACCGGAGTGCGAGTTACAGAACTCGTATTCGAAGGGAGCGCGGTAGTCGGCGTGCGGACAGCCGACGGTGAGGATATCCGGGCAAAGGCCGTCATTTCGGATATCGGAGCCCGCGAGACCGTCGACGCATTTGTACCGGCGAGTGCGGGACACGAAGACTGGATTGCCGAAATCCGTGCGCTGCCTTCGAGCATCGCGCACTACACACTCTTCCTCGGCTTTGAAGGCGATATCGAAGCTGCCGGGGCTACCAAGAGTAATCACTGGTTTTATCCAACGGGCGAAACGGATGTGATCTGGACAGGCGCGCCTGATGAGGACCCTCCTTTCGTCGCGATTGCCTTTGGCTCGCTGAAGGATCCGGCCCACGATCCGGGACCACGCCAGCAGCACACCGGACAAATCTTGACCTGGGCCGATTGGGAGCCCGTCAAGCGTTGGTCGGGGATGCCTTTTGGTGAGAGGGGCGACGATTATGCCGAGTTCAAGCGGCGGGCAGAAGAAACGCTGTTCAGGCAATTCGAGCGCCGTTTCCCCGATCTCGCGAAGCTGGTCGTCTATCGTGAGTTGGCTACCCCGCTCTCTACAGTAACCTTCACCGGCCACCGCGATGGCGCCTTCTACGGGCTCGATGTGACTCCGCAGAGGGTCGTGTCTGATGCGTTGAGGGCAAGGACGCCGATACCGGGCCTCTACCTGTCAGGGCAGGACGTCGCGAGCCCGGGGATCCCCGGCGCGCTGTGGGGCGGCGTCCTTGCGGCGGCGAGTGTCGATCCGAAAGTGTTCAAACAGTTCCGGAAGTAGTGTCGCTTCACCACCCTGTTTCGGATATCAGGTAACTGCCGCGCGCTCCTGGAATTCCGCGCGCTGCCATTCGCCGGTTTCCAGCACTTCCGACAAATGCCGTGCCGCTTCGGCGATGTCCTCGAAGCGGAGATATGCCGGAGCGAAACCGAAGCGCAGGATATCAGGATCGCGGAAATCGCCGATCACGCCGCGCGCGATCAGGGCCTGGCAGATGGCGTAGGCTTCCTCGTGCCGGAAAGAGAGCTGGCTGCCGCGCTGTGACGGGTCGGACGGGCTGACGAGTTCCAACTCCACGCCACTTTCGATCAGGCACTGGCGGAAGAATTCCGACAGCTTCTGCGATTTTGCGTAAAGCGGCTCGATCCCGATCTCGTCGATGAGATCCACGCCTACTTCCAGCGCCGCGAGGCCGAGAATTCCGGGTGTGCCGCACAGCAGGCTGTCGACCCCGGAGGCGGGAACGTAATCGTCGCTGAACGCAAATGGCTTTGCATGTCCCATCCAGCCCGAAAGTGGCTGGCGGAGCGCTATGTCGTCTACGCCATGGGCTATGTGGTGTTTTTCAGCGACGAAGGCATATGCGGGGGCGCCCGGCCCTCCGTTCAGATATTTGTACCCGCACCCGACAGCGAAATCCGCTTTGCAATCAGCAAGATATACTGGCAGCGCGCCGCCAGAATGTGACAGGTCCCACAGCACCAGCGCGCCCTTTTCATGCGCCGCACGGGTGAGAGCCTCCATGTCGAACAGTTCGCCGGTCTTGTAATGTGCATGGGTGAGCAGCAGCAGGGCTACATCCTCGTCCAGCGCGTCCATGAGGCCGCCTCTCTCCACCAGCCGGCGCTCGGCAAGACCTTGTTTTTCAAGACCTTCGATCATGTAGACGTCGGTCGGGAAGTTGCCCGGCTCGCTCAGAACGACCTTGCGTCCAGGCCGCATAGCCAGCGCCGCAGAGATCAGCTTGTAAAGGTTCACCGAAACGCTGTCGCAAACGATGACCTCGTGCGGCTGCGCGCCAATCAGCGGCGCTATCTTGCCGCCGACACGCTGGGGGAGATGGATCCAGTCGGCGCTGTTCCAACTGCGGATGAGGTCGCGGCCCCATTCCTCTCGCACGACCTGTTCCAGCCGAGCAGGCGTGGCTCGCGGGAGGCAGCCTAGGGAATTGCCGTCAAGATAGACAACACCCTCGGGCACATCGAACCGCTCGCGGAATTGCGCCAGCGGATCGGCCGCATCGAGGCTGCGCGCACGTTCAAGCATCTGTAATTTCTCGTAAAATGGCACGGGTCAGGCCAGCATCCCCGCCTCCGACCTTGAGCGGCAGGGCAACGAGTTCGTAGCGCCCCGCCTCTACCTCGTCGAGGACGAGACCTTCGAGGATGCGCATGGCATTTTTCGCCACCGCCTTGTGGGCATCCATCGTCTTGGAATCCTGCGGATCGACGCTCGGCGCGTCGGTGCCGATCAGCTTGACGCCCTGGAGCGCCAGCCATTCGACCGCCTCTGCCGAAATCGGCGTCCAGTCGCTGCGCCAGTCGTCATGCGGGAAGCTGTCCCAGGTGCGGAAGAGCACGCGGTCCACGCTGTCGAGGTGCGGAAGGTCGGCGACGTCGATTTCGCCGGAAACGCTGCGGGCATCCACAACAAGGCATTCCCCGATGAAGGGGTCGAGCTCCATGCTCGCGGCATCCATTCCGTCGGCGGAATAGTGCAACGGCGCATCGGCATGGGTGCCGGAATGCGTGGTCATCGTCATCTTGCCGACATTGACCGGCGAGCCGTCCTCCATCCGCCATGTCCGCTCGAAACCGAATTCGGTATCGCCCGGCCAGACCGGCAGTCCGGGGCGCAGGACCTGGCTGATATCCCAGATGCGGAGCGAGCTGCGCCAGGAACTCATATCGCCGTCCTCACGCTCAGCAATTCGGGGAAGAAAGCCGCTTTCAGCACGCCGGCGAGATAGGGCACCCCCGGCGTGCCGCCAGTGCCGCGTTTGAAGCCGATGATCCGCTCAACCGTCTTGAGATGGCCGAACCGCCAGCGCTGGAAATGGTACTCCAGGTCGACCAGTTTTTCGGCCAGTTCGTAAAGGTCCCAGTGTTCCTTGGGTGACCGGTATATCTCGGCCCAAGCATTCTCGACTTCGGAGGAATGCTCCCACGCAGCTCCGACATCCCGCTCAAGCACAGTTTCCGGAATAGCGAATCCGCGCCGGGCAAGGAGCGCAATGACTTCGGCATAAATGCTCTTGCGCTCCATTTCCGCGCGCAAATCCGCCGCCACTTCGGGCGTCGCTTCATGCATGGTGATCATGTCCGGGTTCCGCCCGCCGAGAAGGAATTCCATCATGCGGTATTGCGCGCTCTGGAAGCCGCTCGACCCGCCGAGATGCGGACGGATGGTCGAATAATCGTGCGGCGTCATGGTGCTGAGCACGTCCCAGCTCTGGATCAGCTGGCCCTGTGCCCGCGCCACCCGCGCCAGCATCTTGAACGAAGGCCTCAGGCGGTCTTCGACAATGCAATCGCGCGCCGCGAAGAGCTCGTGCAGGCACAGCTTGAGCCACAATTCGCTGGCCTGGTGGACGATGATGAACAGCATCTCGTCATGCGCGTCCGATGAAGGATGCTGCGCGGCAAGGATCCGATCGAGGTCTAGATAGCTGGAATACGTTACGTCCTGCGTCATGCGTCATGCCTTATGGCTGGGACGCACAAGGCGCAATGGTCGCAATCGAAACTACTGGTCGATGACCCGCGTTTCAGGGTGGTGCTTGTCGAGGTGCTTGCGGATCGTGCGCAGGTTCTTGGTATTGGACCTGTAGAGCACGTCGAAGGCGTCACCCACCAGCGGCACCGCACCGACTGCCGTGTCGAACCCCACCCTGCCGAGCATGTGCCACAGCTTCCACTTGGGCAGGCCCAGATTGCGCGCTTCCCACACGATGTAGCTGCCCATGGCGGCGGTGATGATATCGCCCACCACCGGCACGAGGCCTACGATCGTGTCGAGACCGATGCGGTAGTTCGTGCCCGGCAAGACCATGCTGCGTTCGAGGATCATTTCGAGCGCTTCGACCCTGCGCCGGATCGATTGCGGATCGCTGCCGGTGGGCAGATCGAAGGCGAAGCCCTGCGCATATGCGCGATTTTCGGTGCGATCCTGGCCGCCCTGATAGGGCTCTATCGGAGTGAGGCGATTGTCTTCCATTGCCCCTAGATGGGCGCGCGGGTGAGCGGGAACAAGGGATGGAAGGCCCAGGGGTTCTCGGAGAAGCCTTCTACATCCGAGCGCACCTGCGCCCAACGGATCGGCGCACCGAGCGGAATATAGTAGTTTAGCGAGGTCAGACTTTGCTCTGCTTCGATGAGGTAGGAGGCCTCCTCGTCGGGGCTCTGGGCATCGACCGATAGCGAAACGAGGAAGTCGACATCTTCCGAGCAGACCTGCGGCGAAACCATGCAATTGAACTGGTTCAGGAACCAGCGGGTTCCGGCGAACCGCGCGAACCTGTCTCGCAAGACGAGGTCTGCCGAACGGCGGTTCTCGGCACGCTCGGCCACGATCCCGACCTGCCCGAGGTCAGCGCTCAGACGCTCGAACAGGATGTCGGAACCCGGGCCGTCCGGTAGAGCAATGGACACGCTGGGCGCGCGGCCGTTGGCATTGGTCCACGCCGAGGCGCGCTGAGCCGCCCTGCTGCGGCGCTGGTCGAGCGACAATCCGTCCCACCGCGCCGGGGCCCGGGCGACAGTCGCGGGCAAATCGTCCGGCACGATGCGGTTCGACGCATTCCAACCCTCGATGCTCAGCGCACTGGCAATCGCGCCGCGATCGATGGCGAGCGCGATTGCTTCCCGGTTCTCGCTCGATGCGAGAAAACCCTCGCGGCGGATGACGTCAAAGCCAAGCAATCCGACCGCAGAGTCGAGCCTTACGCTGGCGCGGGCAAAGGTGCTGGTTGATGCTAGCGGCAGGTCCTGCATCCGCCCGCCAAGCATGAGGTCGTACCTGTTCTGCGCGAAACCCTGTGCCGCCTCTTCAGCGTTCACGGATTGGAAGCGGATAGAGCGCAAGCCTTCTTCCCAGTCCTGCTGCGGCGGCAGGCCGCGTTGTTCGGGCGGCATAACTTCGAGGTTGACTGCATCGTCCGATCTCGCCGCCACCAGCGGTCCCGTGCGCGCGAATTCTCCGGTAATCCCGAGTTCGGGCTGCGCGAGCAGCTGCAAGAGGCCAGGCATCGCGCTCTTGAGGCGGATTTCGACCACCCTTCCGGTCATCGCACGCACATCGGCAACCTTGGCAAGGTCCAGTCCCAGGCTGGTCCCCTCAAGCCGGGATAACGTGCGAACCAGCGAATCCCTTACGCTATTGGCGGTGAGGCGTGAGCCATCCGGCAAATCGAACTCGGTAATCCTGAAGATATAGCTTTTGCCATCGTCGGTGACGATCCAGCGTTCGGCAATGGCGGGCACCACCTGCCCGTCGGAGTTCAGCCTGACCAGACCCTGGTGCGTAGCGGCACGGATGTGCTGGGCTGCCGGCCCGATCCGCAGGCCGGTCTCGAATGCATCGGACGGCGCACCGATAAATGCGACATCGACGACACCGTCATCCTCGCGATTGTCGCAAGCGGCCAATGCCAGAATTGCGATAAGGGCTGCCGGGAAACGCATGAGGCTGGGTTAGCAGCGACACGGTTTCACGCAAGCCGGTCAGATTTTACGCAGTCCGCTACCGTATTGCGGGAAATTGCCGACTGGGCGGGTGTAGCGAGGCGCTTCACGTTCCGCTTGCACGGGCTGGGCGCGCGCAGCCTTCGAATCGATATCTTCCTCGAATGCGATGCCCATGCGATTGCCCTGCACCCATGCGACGGTACCGCGGACTGGCCGTACGTTACGAAGTTCGACAACGACGCGGTCGCCGCGGGACAACATGAGGAGACCTTCGGCCATCATCCCGCCATCGGACAGATTGCGCACCTTCACACGCGACAGCTCGTTCGCGCTGTCGAGACGGATTTCCGCCGTCAGGAAAAGGCTATCCCGGTTGAGGTTACGCGTGTCGATCGAAGACAAGGCCAATCGCTCCAAAGCTGCTCATTCCAAGCATGACGTAGAGCCATGCGTCGTAACGTCGCAAGCTAGAGATTGCCCGTGAAGAAATGGTTACCTGAAGCGCAAGATTTGCGTGGCAATCAGGTGTCGCGCGAAATCTTTTCTCGCCGCTCGTGGGCGGTCTGCGCTTCCACGGTCATGGTGGCTACCGGCCGGGCGATAAGGCGGCGCAAACCAATGGGGTCGCCCGTCTTTTCGCAATAGCCGTACTCGCCCTCGTCGATCCTGCGCAGCGCGGAATCGATCTTGGAGATCAGCTTGCGCTGGCGATCCCGGGTGCGCAGTTCGATGCCCCAATCGGTTTCGGACGATGCGCGATCGTTGAGATCGGGTTCGCGGATCGGGCCGTCCTGAAGCGATTGCAGCGTCTGTCCTGCCGCGTCGTGGATGGACTTCTTCCAGTCGAGCAACAGCACACGAAAGAAGTCCAGCTGCCGTTCGCTCATGTACTCTTCGTCATCGGACGGGACATAATTGTCGTCGACGGCGGCTTTCGCCTTTGCAAGTTTTTCGGAGACACTCGAAGCCGAAGTGGCCATTGATCCCGTATTCCTTCTACCCAAGGTACTCGAAGCTGCTCCTACCCGCCGGGCCGAATTTTTCCGGTCCCGTGCTGCTTCCTAGATGGCGCGGCCTATAGGTCGCAGCTTGGCGCCGCACAAGGAGCAATCCGGAGACTTCCAGAGCCCTGTGGCAAATTCGACGCATCGAATGCGCCGATGCAGGAATCCGCATTAACCTTTTATTGACCATAAAGGCCGAGGACTGTCCTCACCCGGCGGGGGGCCGGGACAATGGGGGAAGTTCGAAATGACCATACTCACGAGCATCGAAGGCGGCGCAGGCCGTATCGACCAGACCAATGAAGGCGAAGCCACGATTGCCGAATGCCTCGCACAGTTTGCCAAGGGCAGCATCGACGCGCTTTATGACCTGGGCGTTGCTTTCTCGACCGGAAGCCACGGGGTCGTCTGCGACATGATCGAAGCCCACAAATGGTTCAACATCGCCGCATCCAAGGGCCACGAAGAGGCTGCCTGGTGCCGTGCAGACGTGTCCGACGAGATGGCGGCCCGTGAAATTTCCGAAGCCCAGCGCCGCGCCCGCCAGTGGCTCAGCGAAGGACAGCGCAAAGTCGCCTAAGGCCGGTCAGCCGCGCTTGAACGGAGTGCGGCGGTCCAGGTAATTGCGATCTGCGGCGACACCCTTGCGCTCACGCTCGAGGAAATCGGCGATGGCTTCGCGAAATCCCGGATCGGCAATCCAGTGGGCCGAAGTGGTTTCCACCGGCTCGTATCCCCGGGCCAGCTTGTGACCGCCCTGGGCGCCCGCCTCGACCCGCGACAGGCCCAGTTCGATCGCCGCATCGATCGCCTGGTAATAACACAGCTCGAAATGCAGGAAGCGGACGTCTTTCGTGCATCCCCAATACCGCCCGTACAGGGCTTCGCCGCCGATGAAATTCAGCGCGCCGGCGATAGGATTGCCATCTTCCAGCGCCAAAACCAGCATCAGTTGCTCGCCCATGCGTTCGCCGAATAGGTCGAATGCATCACGGGTCAGATAGGGGCGACCCCACTTCCGCGCCCCTGTATCCTGGTAAAAAATCCAGAAGGCATCCCAGTGCTCGGGCCGGATATCGCCGCCTTTCAGCCGCACGATTTCCAAGCCGGCCTGCGCGGCGGCGCGTTCCTTGCGCAGATCCTTGCGCTTGCGAGAGGTGAGCGTCGCGAGGAAATCGTCGAAATGTCCGTAACCCCGGTTCATCCAGTGGAACTGGATATCCTTGCGCGGCAACCATCCGGCGGCCTCGAAGAAGCGGATCTGGTCCGGCTCGATGAAGGTCGCATGCGCACCTGAAAAACCGTTTTGCAGGCACAATTGCTCGGCCGCGGCCAGTAGTGGAGCCGCAAGGCTCTCGTCGGACAGCAGGAGCCTTGGTCCCGTGGCCGGTGTGAAGGGTGCGGTGATCTGGAGCTTGGGATAGTATTCGCCCCCCGCGCGCTCGTACGCATCGGCCCAGGCATGATCGAACACGAACTCGCCCTGGCTATGGCCTTTCAGATAGGCTGGCAGGGCCGCCAGCGGCTGTCCGTTGTCGGAGGAAATGATCAGCGGCGCGCTCTGCCACCCGGTCCCTGCGCCGACGCTTCCCGAATCTTCCAGTGCCGTCAGGAATTCGTGCCGCATAAACGGGTTGTCACCCGCCAGCGCATTCCAGGCATCCTTGTCGATCGAGCCGACCGAGCCTGCGACCCTTGCAGCAAGTTCGCCGTCGCTCACGCCAGGCCGTCCCCTTCGGCAATGAGGGCGTCTGCATACTGCTCGCCCGTTGCACGCGTCGCGGCGGAATTTACGGTCCACGTCAGAACCGGGAAGCCCCGCCCCTGCAGCGCGGCGACCATGGAATTCGGGAGCGCCGCCACGTGATAGGCGATGAATTCCGGCTTCGCGACCCACAATGCCAGATGCCTCTGCCAGGCCTGCTGCGTCATGCCGTGCTCGTCCTCGCGCATGACGAGGCCGCGCACGGTTTGCGGCGAATGTTCGGCGAACCATCGGCTCACCCGCGGATCGAAACTCATGACGGCGTGGGGCCCATCATAAGTCGCCAGCACGTCGCGCACCGCGCGGCAGCTTTCCTCGATATCGTAGCGGCGGCGGGACTTGATCTCGACCAAGATCGGCACACGTGTGTCCACCAGTTCGAGCAGGTCGTTCAGCCGGGCCAGCTTGTGTTCGCTATCGAGGAAGGCGATCTGCGCAAGCTCGTCGGCACTATAGTCCGACAGGGGGCCGGAGACGCCGGTGAGCCGGTCGAGCTCCCAATCATGGACCAGCATGGGTGCATTATCGCGGCTGCGCTGGATGTCGCACTCTATGCCCATGCCCGCTTCGACAGCGAGCTCGAAAGCGGCGAGCGAATTTTCCGGCACGCCATCGCGGTGCATACCCCGGTGCGCATAGGTCCAGTCGCGCAGCCAACCGACCCGCGCCGGGTCAGGCGTCGGAACGATCAGGCGATCAAGCGGGGCGAAGAGCGACAATCGCGTCGACCTCTACTGCGGCATCGAGCGGGAGAACCGGGACGCCGACAGCGCTGCGCGCATGACGACCCGCGTCACCGAAAACCTCGAACATGAGGTCGCTGGTGCCGTTCACCACTTTGGGCTGGTCGGTGAAGTCCGGCGTACTCGCGACGAAGCCGCCGAGCTTGACGACCTGTTCGACCCGCTCGAGCAAGCCGGCAGCCTTGAGCTGCGCCATGATCATCAGGCCGCAGGCGCGCGCCGCTGCCTGACCCTGTTCGAGCGACACATCCGCGCCGAGCTTGCCGGTCACAAGCCTGCCTTCGACGAAGGGAAGCTGGCCGGAAATGTAGGCGGTCTGGCCGGACACGACGAGCGGCTGGTAGCTGGCTACCGGTGCGGCCGCTTCGGGCAAGGTAATGCCCAGTTCTTCCAGCCTTGCTTCGATGGTCATGCGGTTTCCTTTTCGAGTTCTTCCTTCAGCCACGGAAGGGCGTGTTCCCAGGTGTCGATCCGCGCATCGGCATGGCCGGAGGTATGCGCGCAGTCGATATGCGGTGCCAGCATCGGCTCGCCGCACAGGTGCAGCGTCGTGATTTGGCCGATCGTTTCGCGCGCCGAACGGTGATGCTGGGCAAGGTCGTCGATGAAGATCGCCTTGGTCGGATTGTATTCGTCGAGAATGCGCTGGAGCGCCGGACCCTTGGGGCCCTGGTTCGTGAAGACCCGCGCATTGAGACCATGGTCGGCCAACTGTTCGGTGCGCATCTGTTGGCGCTTGTCCACGAGATTGGTCAGGATGACGACGTCCGCCCGCTCGCCCAGCTCGTTGATGCCCTCGATCGCACCGGGGATCGGCGACTGGCGATGCATTTCGGTGTCGAAGAACTTGCCGAGCATCCGCCAGATTTCCTCGGGCGCAAGGACCTCGCCGCTTTCCTGCCACCGAAGGGCTTGGGCAAAATCGTTGCCGTTCATGCGAAACTCGACACCCTGCGTCTCGTCCAGCCAGTCGCGGAAGGGCGACACCATGTAGAGCAGTACTTCATCGCAGTCAGAAATAATCAGGGGGCGGCTCATTCGGACAGGCTCCTGTGGGCAGCGACTAGCGCTTCGGGCGTCGTGCCCAGTGCATCGGCTGCCGAGATAAGATCGGGTTCGTGATTTGCGAGGAATTCAAGCACGGCAGCCTGCACTGCGCGCTCGCCAATACCATGGCGCAGGCGTTCGGGCGTCAGGCCGGTAAGGGACAGCAACCGCTCGGCACGCCGGTCGTCGACCAGCGCCCAGCCGAGTGCCTCAAGTGCCAGGACTTCGGGTGCGCGGGTTTCGCCGGATTTGTCGTTGGATAGAATTGTCAGCCCTTTCGCTTGTCACTATGCCCCGGTGCCAGATCGCAGGAGACGGCAAGCACGTGGCAAAGAGAATACTCGTTGTCGAGGATAACGACCTCAACCGGAAATTGTTCTGTGACGTGCTGAAAGCCAACGGCCACGAGGTCGTGCCCGTCGCCGATGGCAACAATGTCATCGCCACCGCCCGCAAGTTTGCGCCCGATCTCGTCATCATGGACATCCAGCTTCCCGGTGTGAGCGGGGTCGATTTGATCGCGGAGCTCAAGGACAACGGCGATCTCGCCAAAGTGCCGGTGCTCGCCGTAACCGCCTATGCGGGCAAGGGTGACGAGGAACGTATCCGCGGCGCGGGCGCGGAAGATTACCTCGCCAAACCGGTATCGATCGGCCCTTTCATGGCCGCCGTGCGGCGCCTTGTCGGCGAGTGAGATAGCGCGCCCACGCTTGACAAGCGGGTCCGGAAACCGCTTTGCCGCCCATTGATTATCTACTGCAAGCGCCGCGGGTCGCCCCTGCCGCTGTAACATTACAAGGACTGGACCCTTCATGGACCGTGCCGAAGTCGACGCAAAAATCCGCGAAATCGCAGAACCCTTCAACAAGAAGGGCGTCACCATCACCGAAGACACCAGTTTCCAGAACGACCTGGAATTCGACAGCCTGACCGTCATGGATTTCGTCGCCGAGATCGAAGACGAATTCGACATCATCATCAGCATGAACCAGCAGGCCGAGATCGAGAAATACGGCCAGCTCGTCGATGCCGTGACCAAGATGCAGGCCGACTGATGAGCGAGGGCATCTCCCAGCCGGACCAGCCGCAGACGCTCGAGGGGCACGCGGGCGACAAGGATCTCTTCTCCAAGTTCGACGACATCATCGCGATGCGCCAGGGCCTGCTCGACAGCGGCGTCGAGGACCCGTTCAACCTCGTCATGGAAAAGGTTCTCTCGCCAACCCGCGCCATCTGCAACGGGCGCGAGACGATCCTGCTTGGCACCTATAATTACATGGGCATGACCTTCGACCCGGACGTGGTCGAAGCGGGCAAGCAGGCGCTGGCCGATTTCGGTTCGGGCACGACCGGCAGCCGCGTTCTGAACGGCACCTACCAGGGGCACAAGGACGTCGAGGAAGCGCTCAAGGACTTCTACGACATGGACCATGCGATGGTCTTCTCCACCGGCTACCAGGCCAATCTGGGGATCATCAGCACCATCGCCGGCAAGGGCGATTACATCGTCCTCGATATCGATAGCCATGCCAGCATCTGGGACGGCTGCGCGATGGGCAATGCCGAAGTGGTGCCTTTCAAGCACAACGATATCGAAGCGATGGAAAAGCGCCTGAGGCGCATTCCTGAGGATGCAGGGAAGCTGGTCATCCTCGAAGGCGTATATTCGATGCTGGGCGATGTCGCACCGCTCAAGGAAATGGTCGCCGTCGCGAAGAAATACGGCGCGATGGTGCTGGTCGACGAGGCACACTCCATGGGCTTCATCGGCGAGCACGGACGCGGCGTGGTCGAGAGCGCCGACGTGATCGACGACGTCGATTTCATCATCGGCACCTTCTCGAAGAGCGTCGGCACCGTCGGGGGTTTCTGCGTTTCGAACCACCCGAAGTTCGATATCATGCGTCTCGTTTGCCGCCCCTACGTGTTCACCGCCTCGCTCCCGCCGAGCGTGGTGGCGACCGCCTGCACCTCGATCCGCAAGCTCATGCACGGATCGAACAAGCGCGCGCATCTATGGGAAAATTCCAAGAACCTGCATAAGGGACTCAAGGATCTGGGCTTCCAGCTCGGCACCGACGAACCTCAAAGCGCGATTATCGCGGTGATCATGCCCGACCTCCAGCAGGGCGCGGCCATGTGGGAAGCGCTGATCAAGAACGGGCTTTACGTGAACCTTGCCCGACCGCCGGCAACGCCTGCCAACATGACTCTTCTGCGGTGTTCGCTTTGCGCCGAACACAGCGAAGAGGAAGTCGGCGAAATTCTCGAGATCTTCGAGAAATCGGGTAAGGCGGTCGGAATTATCTGATCCGGCGGGAACGCGCGTCCCCGCCTGCTCGTCTCTTTCGGTGAAGGAGAACGACCAGATGAAGACGACCAATAGCGGCAGCGCAACTTACGAAGGCCTTGGCAAGGACGGCAAAGGCCATGTCTCAACCGGGTCGGGCGCACTTGCGGCTCAGCCTTATGGCTTCAACACCCGCTTCGAGGATGCCCCCGGAACTAATCCAGAAGAGCTTGTCGCCGCTGCCCATGCAAGCTGTTTCACCATGGCCCTGTCATTCAAGCTGGCCGAGGCAGGCTTCACCGATGGCAGCGTCGTCACCAGCGCGAAAGTCACGCTTGAAAAGGAAGACGGCGGATTTACGGTGACGAAATCGGCGTTGTCGACCAAGGGAAAGGTCGAGGGGATGGATCAGGCCAAGTTCGAGGAACTGGCCGCCGATGCCAAGGCGAACTGCCCTATCTCGAAATTGCTTAACTGCGACATCACGCTCGAAACCAAGTTCGAAGGCTGATCCCATTTCTTCGCGAGAAAGGCCGGCCGGGGGTTGCAAACCGGCCGGCCTTTCCCGTCAGGCGACCTTGGCGGTCGCCTCCTCTCCAACCGAAGGTTTCATCTCCCGGTTCTCGGGAAAGATCGGCCACATGAGCTGCTGGCCCAAAGTCGCGGGCGCGAGGTTCTCGACGCCATAACTCTTGGGGAAGCTGCGCGTGATCTTCGCGGTGCCGAACAGCACGTCCCAGAAGAACAGCAGGTTTCCATAATTGCCCTTGTACTGAACCGCCGGATCGTCGGCATGGCGGCCGTGGTGCGCATGGTGCGTGGCAGGCGTCGAAATGGTCCGCTCGACCACCCACATCACGGGCGAGAGCCACTTGATCTTGTAGAGGGGCTTGTCCCAGGCGACATCGGAATGCGCGCCGGTGATGACCAGCAGCTTCACCACGATATACCCGGCATATACCCAGCCGAGGCCGAGGTAGATCAGGATGCCCGACAGCCAGATGCCCGGCATCATCGCATAGTAAAATAGGTTGTTTCGGTACACGAGCCGCACGCTCATGTACTTCGCGTTATGGTGCGCGCGATGGAGGTTGTAGAGCCAGTGAAAGCTGTGGCTCGCGCGGTGCCACCAATACTGCATCATGTCGTCGAGGATCAAGAACAGGCCGATCGCGAGGAAGATATTGATGCCGGACAGCGCGCCCTCCCATTGGGGGGCGACCATTCCGGCGAGAGTCGCCGAGGTAAAAAGAACGACAGGCTGGGTTAGCCCGAGCAGCATGATCATGCTGACTGCTTCGACGATTCCGTCGTCACGGGTCTGTTCGGACTTGCGGAACAGATTGGTCCGCCACAGCTCCAGCAGGGCGAAGCCGAGGTAGATGCAGATGATCGCAATGGTCGAAGCAGGCATGGGTCTCTCCCTTGTCGATTCCCGGCCTAGCGTTTACCGAAGCGAAGTAATGTCAAATGTTTTACATTCTGACCCGACTCGGCGCTCGCTGGTGTCACCCATGCTGTTTTCCAGCCTTGACCCGGCCTTGCAGGCCCACCTGCTGCGCGGTTCGGCGGAGCGGCGCTACGAAGACGACCAGATCATCCAGCAGCGCGGTGAGATGGCCGATGGTTTCTGGCTGATCGAGGCGGGCGAGGTCATGGTCGGCCAGTTCCTGCGCGAAGGCGACTTTCGCGCGGTCGCCCTTCTCGGCAAAGGCGATTCCTATGGCGAGCTCGCGGTATTCTCCAACCGCCCCCGCATCGTCGATGCCGTGTCGCGCGGGCAGAGCACGTTGCGGCACATATCGGCGCACCGCTTCCTCGATGCGCTGGGCAATTACCCCGCCTCGATGAGAGCGCTCTTGGGCGCCCTCTCGCACCAGTTGCAGGACACGCTGTCGCTACTGGCCGGGATGCGGCGCGGGACCAATCCGGCGAGAATGGCCGAGCTGCTCGTCAATCTGGCGGGGGAGGTCCGGCACGAGGCACGGGTCGAAATCACTCAGCAGGAACTTGCCGAGCTGCTCGGTATCACGCGCGTCACGGCCAACGCCGCGCTAAGGATCCTGCAACAGGCCAAGCTGATCGAGCGCGGGTACGGCACGATTATCGTGCGCGACCGCGACCGGTTGATGCAGTTCGCTCTGGACTAGATCAGCGGGCGTCGATGGCGGGCGGGTTGCTGCACACGCCGCCTTCTTCGTCCTCGCCGCCGCCGAGCTGCGTGAGGACCAGAACGCCGCCTACCACCAGGACGACGAAGGCCGTCGTAACAAGACCGAGGTACTTGTCGATCACCTGCTTGATCGGCGCCCCGAAAACGCGGAACAGGATGCCCACCGTCATGAAAATGAGGGCCCGGGCGAACAGGCTCGACAGAACGAAGGTGACGAGGTTCATGCCGACAAAGCCCGCCGTGATGGTCAGCAGCTTGAACGGCACCGGCGTCGCTCCGGCGATCAGGATCGCTTCGAAGTCGTATTCGCGCAAATGGCACGCCGCGACGGGGAATGCCTCCGTCAGGCCGAGCGCGCCGATAAGCCAGGCGCCGACCGTGTCGTAGAGGCCCCACCCGATCGCATAGCCGAGCAAGGCACCCGCGACCGATGCCAGCGTAGCGACGAGAGCGAACTTCACCGCCTTCTTCGGTTCGGCAAGGCACATAAGGCCGAGCAGAGGATGCGGCGGGATCGGGAAAAAGGACGATTCCACGAAGCAGAAGAATGCCAGCCACCAGACCGCATGCGGATGCGCGGCCTTGTCCATGGTCCAGTTGTAGAGGCTGCGCAGCATGTTCGTGTGACCCTCGAAATCGAAGCCAGCGACCTAAGGCACCCGGACTGCGTAGGCAAGCGTCACCGTATAACCTATTTGGTTCTTTTTTCTTGACATCGTGACGCTATTTGGCTAGACAAATGAAACATCGCGATAGTGTGATTCACTCGAAAGGGCGGCCGGCAGGTCGCCCTTTCGCGTTTCATGCGTCCGCCGGATCGGGAGGGAGCCATGGGAAAATCACGATCTTCTGCCCGCCACGCCTGGGAAGCCGCGTTCCTAGAGGCTTTGCGTGAATACGGCAAAGTCAATGCGGCTGCGCACGCTGCCGGAATAACCACCGGGCCGCCATATAAGCGGCGCAAGGTCAGTGTATCTTTCGATGCGGAATGGAAACAGGCGCTGGCCGCCTACAACAGCGGGAAAAGCAAGCGCATCCGCAACAGCGAGGAGCGCCCCGCCCCTCGCCAGTGGAAACGCGTCTTCCTCGATGCGCTTGCGGAAACCTCCAATGTCGCAGGCTCGGCAAGACAGGCGGGTATCGCCCCGCGCGTGGCCTATCGTACCCGTCGCAGCTGCGACGACTTTGCCAGCGACTGGCGTGCCGCGCTTTTCGAAGGGTATACCAATCTGGAAATGGAAGTGCTCGGATACCTTCGCGATCCGGCCCCTGATCACAAGATGGATGTTACCGCAGCGCTGCGCCTGCTCGCCGCGCACAAGGAGACGATCGCGCAGGAACGCGCCACCCGCGCCAATGTCAGCGCCGCCGAGGTCCGCGCCTCCATCGAACGCAAGGTCGACGAGCTTCGCAAGAGGGTCGCCGGACGCGACATCCAGCCGGAGCGTCCGCACCGATGAACCGCCCACTGTCGCGCCCCGAGGTCTGGGCGAGGCTCAAGGAGCAGGAGCTGGCCGACCATGTGGACGGCATGAGCGAGGGAGAGCTCGGCGAGTTTGCCTATGACTTCCAAAACCACGCGCATGACGGCCAGCTGCCGCCGGACGGCGACTGGAAGATCTGGCTCGTCATGGCTGGCCGCGGTTTCGGCAAGACGCGCGCGGGTTCGGAATGGGTACGCAGCATCGCCGATAGCGATCCGCGGGCACGCATAGCGCTGGTCGCTGCAAGTCTCGGCGAAGCGCGCGCCGTCATGGTCGAGGGCGAAAGCGGGATCATCGCGTGCTGCGCGCCCGACAAGAGGCCGACCTTCGAGCCCTCGCTGCGGCGGATCAGCTGGCCCAACGGGGCCATGGCCACCCTCTATTCGGCCGCAGAGCCCGAGGCCTTGCGCGGTCCGCAGCATAGCCACGCTCGCCGGGCAAGCGCAGAAGGAATTCTATGTAAACGAGTCACTTTCGCGCCTCGATATGCTGCTGCACCCGGTGATCGAGGAAACTGCATCGGTACCTCCGGCTTCGCCAGAACCCGGAGCCTGCTACATTGTCGGCGACCAATCGAGCGACGATTGGACCGGTAAAGAGGGTTCGATAGCCGGCTGGATCGATGGTCAATGGACCTTTGCCCTCCCGAAAAACGGTTTGATCGTCTATGACAGGCAAACCGGAGGATCGCTTGTGTATCGTGATGGGTGGGTGCGTCATCAGACACCCACGCTTCCTGCCGGTGGCATTACGATAGATACCGAAGCAAGAGCCACTATTGAGGAATTGGTCGCGATATTGAGGCATCACGGCGTATTCCCTTGATTGTTTGGAACCGTCTTCGCAGGATGTCGTTTGAGTGGTGTCCGAGGGTGAGATATCGCTCGGACAGCTTTGTATTTCGACGGGAATCGCGACATTCTTGCAACAGTTCCCGTCCAATGCCTGCTTGCCACGTGTGAACGGGAAAGTTAGATAACCACCACTCGGTGGCTCCAATTCGCAAAAAGGGGAAATAAATAATGCGGAATTTCGTCCTAGGAATGGCGATGGCCTCTACGGCCCTTGCATCGCCTGCCCTCGCACGAGACAATTCGTGGTACATCGGCGCCGAATTCGGTCCGATGATCGCTGAAGATCTCGATCTCAACCTTCTTGATGAAGACGGCGCAACGCTGGATACGCTGGTTGTCGACACCGACAATGGCTACGATGGCGGCGGCTACGTCGGCTACGACTTTGGTGCGTTCCGCCTCGAAGCTGAAGTAAGCTATCGCGATGCGAATGTCGAAAGCGTCGATGTGGGCACTACGGGCCTCGCAAATGCTTCGGGATCCATCGCCCCGGCTGGTCAGACCGCCGCTGTCGGTGGCATCAACTCGCTCAGCTTCATGCTGAACGGCCTGTTCGACTTCGGCCCCGATGATGGGCTCCAGCTCTACGCTGGTGGCGGTATCGGTGTTGCTCGCACTAGTGTCGAAGGACGTATTGCAAGCGCAGGAAGTCCTTCGATCGACGATTCGAGCAGCGACATCGCATGGCAGCTTCTCGCTGGCATCAATGCTCCGCTGACCGACAACCTGGACGTTGGCCTGCGTTATCGCATGTTCACTGCTGAAGACGTGCAGGTCGTCGATCTCGGCGGTCGTGCTCTCGACGGCAAGCTGCGCACGCATTCGCTGATGGGTACGCTCACCTACAACTTCGGTGCGCCTACTCCTCCGCCTCCTCCGCCTCCGCCGCCGCCGCCGCCGCCTCCTCCGCCCCCGCCGCCTCCGCCGCCGCCGCCCCCGCCGCCGGCTCCGGTTTGCCAGCAGGGCCCGTACATCGTCTTCTTCAACTGGGACGAGTCGGACATTACTCCGGAAGCGGCAACGATCCTCGACAACGCAGTCTCGGCATACGCCAACTGCGGTATGGCTTCGGTCATGCTGGCGGGTCACACCGACACGTCGGGTTCGGCTCAGTACAACATGGGCCTCGCCGAGCGTCGTAACTCGTCGGTCCGTGATTACCTGACCGCACGCGGCATTCCCGATGGTCGCATCAGCAGCGAAGCCTTCGGCGAATCGCAGCTGCGCGTTCCGACCGCCGACGGCGTTCGCGAACTCCAGAACCGTCGTGTGGAAGTCACCTACGGTCCGGGTTCCGGCATGTAATTTCACTCACCGAGTGAAAACAGGATTAGGGGCCGGAGCAATCCGGCCCCTTTTTCGTTGGTCCCTTGTCATTCCAGCGAACAAGGGATCTTCAAATGAAATACGCAAAAGCTCTCGTGGCGATGTCTGCAGCACTCCAGCTCGGAGCATGCTCGACCTACGGCAGCATCCCTAGCGAACGGGTGGCCAGCGCTACACTCACTTTCGCCAATGGGTTGCCAGCCGGGACGGCCCAGCTTCTTTCGGACGGTGACACAGTAACCATGGGCGTGGCGGTCACCGGTCTCGAGCCTGGGCCACACGGCTTTCATCTTCACACAACCGGCAAGTGCGAAAGCCCTGGCTTCCAAAGTGCCGGAGGGCATCTCAATCCTGCAGGACGCGAGCACGGCAGTGAAAATCCGGCCGGCAAACATCTCGGCGACCTACCCAATCTTGTGGTGAACGAGGCGGGCCGCGCGACCGCTCAATATGAACTCGCTGGTTCAGCCAACGGAGTACTCGCCGATATTTTCGATGAAGATGGCACTGCCGTGATGATCCACGCAGGACCAGACGACTATCGCAGCGATCCAGCAGGCGATGCCGGTTCACGCATCGCCTGCGGAGTGATCAAAGCGGCCAGTTAAAGTTGCGTTGCTAGACTGACTCGCCGGCCGCGCGAGCGCGCTCCAGAACGGAAGCGCCCGCGGCCGGTACCAGCTTTAGCGCGGCAAGCAGCAATACGAAGCCGAATGGTGCAGCCACCAAGGTGGTCAGCATCCCCGTGCTCAGCCCACCCGGACTCACAGCCGATACGTAACCTGCAAGGAAAGGCCCTATCCCCAGTCCGATTAGGGTGGTCGAAAGGAAGAAGATCGCCGTCGCCATCCCGCGCATGCGGGGAAGGACGAGCGCCTGGCTACTGGCTGCGGCTGCGCCGAGTGCCGAAGCGCCGGTCATTTGCGCAAAGAAACTCGCAACATAAAAAACGGTGAGGCTGTCGGTAGTATACGCGACAATGATCGGCGGAAGCGAAGCGACTAGACCGAAGAGAATGACCATCACGCGGCCGTTCTGGAATTTCTCTAGTAGATAATCTGCCATTCGCCCCCCCAGGATAACCCCAAGAAAACCTGCGACGGCAGAAGGTGCACCGAGGAACCAGCCAAGGTCGGTCTTGTCGGCCCCGAGGACACGTTCTGCATAGGGTGCCCCCCAATAGGAGGCCGCGTAAGCCATGAACGCAACCGTTCCGTAGCCCAGCACAACGCTGAGAAACGCTGGTGAGCCCCATGTCAGACGGAAGGTCGGGAGATCACGGGTGTACAGCGCAGTCGCCCAACTGAAGACAGCATAATATCCTACGCCAAGGAATAACCACTGATCGCTCACCGGCACGCCCGCTGCCGTCAGTCCTACCGCGTCGGACAAATAGGCCGAAGCCCCGGGGGTGATTGATGTCAGGAAAACCGCAAGAACAGCGAAGGCGACAAGCCCGGCGACATTGATGGCGAAAGCGCCGATCCCGCGCTGAAACGCGCCAAGCAGCGTGAAGGGGGGAATGACCTGGAAAAGTTCCTGGAAGAACCCGCGGAACGGATGCGGATTCTCCGGAGTGGGCAGGCCATCGATTTCTCCGCGCACCGGCTCTCGCAGGGTCAGGACCCATAGCGCGAGCAGAAGCCCCGGAATACCGACCGACAGGAACGCGGCTTGCCACCCGACCAGACCGAGTGGGCCACCGTCGGGATATGCCTCGTTCCAGTTTTCGACGACGAGACCGCCAATAAGCAGCGAGATACCGCCGCCGATGTAAAGTCCACTGGAATAGATCGCGAGCGCAGTCGCACGCAGCCGCGCCGGAAACCAGTCGGAGATCAGCGAATAGGCCGATGGACTGGCCGTCGCCTCACCCACACCTACACCTACGCGTGCAGCTGTGAGTGCTCCGGCATTCTTGGCAAAACCCGACAATGCGGTCATCGTGGACCACAGCGCCAAGCCGATTGTCATCAGGCGGACACGTTTCCAGCTGTCAGCCAGTTTGCCGAGAGGAATTCCGAACAGCGCATAGAACACTGCAAACGCAGTACCGTAGAGGAAGCCCAGATAATCGTCTTCGACACCAAGGTCGGCCTTGATGTCATTCGCCAGGATCGAGAGGATTTGCCGGTCGATGAAATTGAGAACGTATACGAGGACGAGAACGCCCAGCGCATACCAGCTATAGGCTGGGACCTTGGCATCCGGTTGAGGCGACGCTCCGATCGGCTTCTCGCTTGTCACGTCGCTCTCGCTCAAATTCCTACTCCCTCAAATCCGGCGCTCCCGGCGCATAGGCAGTCGTATCGATTAGCCCAGCTTCGTCAAAGCCCTTTCGACGAAGTCGGCAGGAATCACACGCGCCACAGGCCGTTCCGTCTTCGGTTGGATCGTAGCAAGACCAGCTCCAGGACGGATCGAGATCGAGGCGATAGCATTCACGCGCAATGTCGGCCTTGCTCATGTGCTGGAGCGGCGCGTGGATCGAGAACGGCTCGCCTTCGACACCCTGCTTGGTACCGAGCCTCGCGGTTTCGGCAAAACTGGCAATGAACTCCGGCCGGCAGTCAGGATACCCCGAGTAGTCGAGCGCATTAACGCCAATGAAGATATCGCGGGAATGCACGCTTTCGGCAAAAGCAGTCGTGAGGGCGAGAAATACGAGATTGCGGGCCGGAACGTATGTGACTGGAATGTCGTCTCCGACGCCTTCCTTCGGTACGTCGATATCGTCGGTCAGCGCCGATCCGCCGAAACGGCGCAGATCAAGAGGGAGCTCGACGTGGCGCGACACGCCCAGAAGTTTCGCAATCTTCCGCGCCGATTGGAGTTCGCGAATATGTCGCTGGCCGTAGTCGATGGTTAGCGCGTGAACCGCATATCCCGCTTCCCGCGCGAGAGCTGCGCTGACCATCGAGTCCAAGCCGCCCGACAGCAGTACGACTGCCGGCGGCGAATCCGCATTGTTCACTTCATTCATGAAACGCCAGCTAGAGCCTTCACCCTGCGCGGGCAATGCTCACTGGCAGGAACCGATGCGGCGCGCCTCGGCTGAAAACTGGAATGGACGCCCACCCACAATACCCTGGCTATCAATCTGCACCAGAGCGGGCCCTTCCTTGCGCACGTTGGTGCGGCCATAGCCGTCGCCCGGGCACGTGTACTGGACGGTCACTTCGTTGCGGCCATCTTCGACCACGAAGCGATTGCATCCGCTCGCCGAGTGACGCAACTGGATCAGTTCACGGCCGGAACGGACACAGACCTTGCGGGCCGGGGAACCGTCGCGAAAGCGCAGCTGCCACTCGCCTTTATCGAGCGAATCGAGCATGGCGAGCGATGACTGGGCGAGAGTTGGCGACGCAACGGCACCGGCGCACAGCAATGCAAATGCGCCTCCGATCACACCAAGTTTCTGTTTTCCGGTCACTTTTGCCAATTACCTCGATTTACGTGCCTGATACTTCGTATCTAGTGCAAAATTATGAACATTCTGCGCTGAACCACTGCAGAACAAGCGGGTTCCCAGTATCGACAGGCACATAGTGTATCAGGCTAGGCCTCAATCGGGAACTGGCGCGAACAGAACGCGCAATCGACTTGGATAATTCCGTTCTCGTCACGCATTTCGGCCCGATCCGCTTCCGCGAACTTGGCGAGCACGCTTTCGTAGTGCTCTACCGAACACCTGCAGCCCTTCTCGATAGTGTGGCCGCTGCTAATTCTGATCTCGTCTTCGTCGTGGAAGAGTCGCCAGACAATCGCTTCGAGTGACAGTTTCGGGTCGAGCAATTCCTCGTGGCGGAGCGAACCTGCCAGGACCGAGACATGCTCCCACTCCGGGTGGTCGAGCCTCGCGTGAAGACGTTCGCGCCCCTCTTCACCATCAGGCAAATGCTGCACCAGCATGCCCGCAGCCATGCAGCTGCCCGCGTTCGATCTGACCGCGGTGCGGATCAGGGTCGGGACCTGCTCGGACTGGAAGAAATACGCCTCGCAAGCCTCGGCAAGGGAGTCCCCTTCGAGAGGGACGATACCCTGATAGCGTCCGCGTCCGCCGGTCATATCGAAGGTAATGGCGAGGTAGCCCTTCCCGAACAGCGCAAAGAGCGAAGGGTTCGCGCCAAGTTCGATGAGCTTGTCGGCGTCGAAATCGACGTAGCCGCGAAGCGCGCCGTCCTTGTAATCGCAAACGAGCAAGTTGATGGCGCCGGCTTCGGTCTGAGCCTGCATGGTGACCTGCGACCCCTCGCCTTTCAGCAACCCTCCCATGAGCGATATGAGCACGAGCGCTTCGGCCAAGAGGTGAGTAATCGGCGCAGGGTAATCGTGAGCGGAGAGGATCTCGTCGAGAGCCGTATCCAGCCGCACCACGCGCCCGCGCGCATCCCGCGACGGGATGGCGAATGAAAGGGTCTTGCCGGCGAAAGTTTCGCCCGGGTCTGGCTGATTATCGGTCATGCGGCGCAATATGGTGCGGCGCGCCCGGATTTACAGACCCCCGATGGCTAGCCCAGCAATCCGTGACACCAGAGCAGAATGGATTTCTGCGCGTGAATGCGGTTTTCGGCCTCGTCGAAGACGACCGACTGGGCACCTTCGAAGACTGCTTCGCTCACTTCTTCGCCGACATGGGCGGGCAGGCAGTGCAGGAATTTAGCATCCGCTTTCGCCAGCGCCATCAAGTATTCGTCGACTTGGAAAGGCGCCATCGCTGCAAGCTTGGCTTCAGCGTGGTCCTGCCCCATCGAAACCCATGTATCCGTCACGACCACATCCGCGCCGCGCGCCGCTTCGACGGCATCGTTGGTCAGCGTCACTTCGCAACCGGCCGACCGCGCCATATCGACGAATTCGGCATCCGGCTCATAGCCACCGGGGGTTCCTACGCGAACGTTGAACTTGAACAGGGCGGCTGCCTCCAGAATGGAATGCAGCACATTGTTGCCATCCCCTAGCCACGCAAGCTCGAGGCCGGGCAAGGCCTTGCCATGCTCGACCAGTGTCAGAAGATCGGCCACGATCTGGCAGGGATGCGAGCGGTCCGTGAGGCCATTGACGACCGGCACGCTCGCGTGATGGGCAAGTTCCTGCGCTTTCGCATGGTCGTCTGTGCGGATCATGATCGCATCGACCATCCGGCTCAGCACGCGGGCGGTGTCGGCGATGCTTTCACCCCGGCCAAGCTGGCTGGTGCCAGCATCGAGGATCAGGCTGGTGCCACCGAGTTGGCGCATCGCCATGTCGAAGCTCACGCGGGTGCGCGTCGAATTCTTCTCGAAAATCATGCCGAGTACGTGACCCGCAAGCGGCTGGTCCGCGTCCGGCCTGCCCCTTGGCCAGTTTGCGCGGGCCGCCTTGCGGTCCTGCGCATCGGCGAGCATGGCGGCGATCGCATCCCCACCCGCATCCGGCAGGTCAAGGAAATGCTTCACCGCCATTCTCCTCAGCTTTCCGGGTCGAAGCTGGCCGCGCCTGCGGAAAGCTTGTCGAGGAATTCGTCGAATTCCGCATCGCCTGCCACCAGCGGCGGTAGGACACGCAGCGTCTGGTCGCCTGCAGCAACGCATAGCAGCTGGTGGTTGTCGCGCAGGTGGACGAAGAACGGCCGGCTTTCGACCTTCATGCGGATACCGAGCATCAGGCCCTTGCCCCGCACGAAATCGAACAGGTCGGGATAGTTTCCGATGAATTGCTCGAGGCGGCTGCGCAGGCGTTCGCCCTTTTCGGTGACTTCGGCGAGGAATTCGTCATTCGCGACAGCGTCCATCACGGCCATGCCTGCTGCCATCGCCAAGGGATTGCCGCCATAGGTGGATCCGTGCGTGCCGAAGCCCATTCCGCGCGCAGCCTTTTCGGTCGCGAGGCAGGCGCCGAGCGGGAAGCCGCCGCCGATGCCCTTGGCGCTGGCCATCACATCGGGTTCGACGCCGTAGTGTTCGTACGCATAGAGCTTGCCGGTGCGGGCGACGCCGCACTGCACTTCGTCGAGAACAAGCATGAGATCGTGTTCGTCGCACATGGCCTTGAGGCCGTGGATGAATTCGTCCGATGCCGGGCGGATACCGCCTTCGCCCTGGATAGGTTCGACGAGGAAGCCTGCCGTCTTGTCGCTGACGAGCGCCTTCGCACTCTCCAGATTGTCGAACTCGGCATACTGGAAGCCTGCGAGCAAGGGGTGGAAGCCCTTGTGCATCTTTTCCTGATTGGAGGCGCTGATGGTCGCCATCGTGCGGCCATGGAAAGCGTTGGTGAAGGTGATGAGCTCGGTGCGGTTCGAGTCGCCATCTCCATGCTGGTGATATGCGCGCGCAGTTTTGATCGCGGTTTCGACAGCCTCTGCACCGGAGTTAGTGAAGAACACCGTGTCGGCGAAAGTTTTGTCTACGAGCCGCTGAGCCAGTTCTTCGCCCTGCGGACTGCCGTAGAGGTTCGAGACGTGCATGAGCTTCTCGGCCTGGCGCTGGATCGCCCCGATCAGCCCCTTGTGGCTATGGCCGAGCAGGTTGACCGCGATGCCGCTGGCGAAATCGAGATAGCGCGTGCCATCTTCGTCGATGAGGTGACAGTGATCACCTTCGACGGGACGAACGCCGCAACGCGGGTATACGGGCATCAGCGGGGTAATCGACATCGGACCTCCGGTATTCTTGAAAAGCGGAACGACAAATGGCGGCCCCGAACGGGAACCGCCATCTGCGTAATGATCGACGATCTATTGCTTCTGCAACGCCGGGTCAAACCGGCGCTACGGAAACCGGCGGAAATTATTCCGCAGGTACGAGATTGACCGCCGAATACTTGCCTCGTCGATCGACCTCGAGATCGAACTCGTAGCGTTCGCCCTCGTTGATGGCCGACAGACCCGAACGCTCGACCGCGCTGATGTGAACGAAAGCGTCGGGCTGTCCGTCGTCGCGAGTCAGGAAGCCGAAGCCCTTCATCGAGTTGAAGAACTTGACCGTCCCGGTCGCCTTTTCGCCGGTCAGTTCGCGGCGCGGAGCTTCGCTGCGCGACTCGACTGCGATGACATCGCCGACAACCTGCAGGTCCTGCGCCGACACCTTGCCGCCGCGATCCACGAGGTTGAATTCCAGTTCCTGTCCTTCGGCCAGGCCTTCGAGACCGGCACGCTCGACTGCGCTAATGTGGACGAAGATGTCTTCCCCGCCAGTGTCCTGCTGGATGAATCCGAAGCCCTTCTGCGAATTGAAGAACTTCACCTTGCCCTCGCCGGTGCCGACAACCTGGGCAGGCATGCGGTTACCACCGCCGCCACCACCACCGCCGCCGCCGCCGCGCGGTCCGCCGCCGAAGCCGCCACCACCGCCGCCGCGATTGCCGCCGCCGAAGCGGTCACCACCGCCTCCACCGCCGAAACGATCGTTGCCGCCACCGAAGCGGTCACCGCCGCCACCGAAGCCGCCGCCCTGCTGGTCGAAACCGCCGCCCGGACCACCGAAGGGATCGTAGCTGTCTTCCCCGAAACCGTCCCGCTTGTCCCGTCCGCGGCGGCGCCCTCTGTCGTAACCCATAACCCTGCAAATACCTTGTCGTTCAGCTCGAAACTCACTGCGAACGGCGCGGGAGCTGAAACGCGCCGGACGCGGGCAGACACGAGCGAAATGCGCGAGACCTACCCCTCAAACCATTACGCATAGCGCAAAACCGCGCGTCAAGCGAATGATTTAGCATTTACACCAAGTGTCGCGAGCGATTGTGACATTTTCGCATGAAATCGCGCAGGTTTCTTCACTTGCATGGGCGACCGGGCTTCGGCATCGGGTCGGAATGGAAATTGTGCAGCTCCTCAGCGACCCGGCAGCCTGGCTTGCGTTGCTCACGCTAATCGCCCTCGAGGTCGTCCTCGGTATCGACAATCTCATCTTCATCGCGATCCTGTCCAACAAGCTGCCCGAACACCAGCAACAGCGCGCGCGGCGTATCGGACTGGCACTGGCGCTGATCATGCGGATCGGCATGCTGCTCTTGATCGGCTGGCTCGTCACATTGCAGACCCCGCTGTTCGATCTCGGGATCGTGGGCCCTCCGGTCGAGGGGACCAATAAGGCGAGCTTCGAGACGGCGTTTTCCGGTCGCGACCTCATCCTCCTGGCAGGCGGCCTGTTCCTGCTGTGGAAGGCCACCAAGGAAATCCACCATTCGATGGAGCCGGAGGACGATTCGGGTGACCTCCTCGACAAGACCCCGGGCGTAGCCGCAGCTGCCACTGCCACCTTTGGCGCCGTCATCGCGCAGATCGTCGCCATCGACCTCGTGTTCTCAGTCGATTCGATCCTCACCGCGGTCGGCATGACGGACGACATCCCTATCATGGTCACGGCAGTCGTTATCACCGTCGGCATCATGATGGTGGCAGCAGATCCGCTGGCAAGCTTTATCGAGAAGAACCCGACGCTGGTCATGCTTGCCCTTGCTTTCCTCGTGATGATCGGCCTGGTGCTGATCGCGGACGGCTTCGGCTTCCATGTGCCGAAAGGCTATATCTACGCCGCCATGGGCTTCTCGGTCGGGGTGGAGATTCTCAACATCGTCCAACGCCAACGCCGGGCCAAAGCCGCCGCGCTCGCCAAGGGAGACGCCGCATGACCGAATTCCGCAGGATCACCGACACATTCTACGCCAGCCCGCAAATCGATCCCGCACAAGTAGCGGAAGCAAAGGCGCAGGCCTTCACCCTGATCGTAAACAATCGTCCCGATGGCGAGGAAGCCGGCCAGCCTGGAAGTTCGGCGATCGAATCCGCCGCGCGCGAAGCCGGCCTGGACTACATTGCGATCCCGGTCAGCTCGGCAGGCTTCAGCCAGCCGCAAGTCGAAGCCTTGCGCGATGCCCTTGGCAAAGCTGAGGGCAAAGTCCTGGGCTTCTGCCGGTCCGGCACCCGCTCGACCTTCCTGTGGTCGCTTGCCCAGGCTGCCGATGGTGCTGAACCCGACACGGTGGCCGCAGCAGCGCGCAGCGGTGGCTACGATGTCTCGCCCATTCGACCGGCCATGGATGCGCTGTACGCCAACGCCCGCGACTGATTACTCGCGATAATCGAGCGGGGGATCGCGGTCCCCTAGCAGCGAAACGTATTCGTAGTCTTCGCCCCGCGCAGCGTCGAATTCCGCGCGCGCCGCGTTGCGCATTTCCTCGTTCGTATAGAGTTCCGCTGCCATCAGGGTCAGCGCCTTGGCGGCCAGCTGGGCACCCTTGTGCCCGATCGAATGACCGCTTGCTGCCACTGCCTGCCAGCTGTGTGCGCTCGTGCCGGGCACCCAGGTCGCGGTGCGCACGCCGACAGTCGGGGTCGCCCAGGACACGTCGCCTACATCGGTAGAGCCATAGCCAAGCGTCTTTGCGTAGGGCTGCACCTTGCCCGCCTCTTCGAGCGGTTCGGCATTCTCGCCGAAGCTCGTCGAAATTTCCTCGGCCCAGGCACGTTCTTCCGCGGTGTACTCGATCCCGCCAAGGCTACGCAGCTTGCGATCCATCGCGCGGGCCAGCGTCTCGTTGACGAGCAACGGGTTGTTGCCATGGATCACCTCCCACTCGACCTCCGTGCCCGTGCCCATTGCAGCGCCTTTTGCCGCCGCTTCCAGACGGGTCCACAGCGCCTGGACCTCGGCAGCATCCGAATGCCGCACGTAATAGAAGACCTCGGCAAAATCGGGGATGACGTTCGGGGCCGATCCACCCTCGGTGATGACGTAGTGGATGCGCGTGTCCATGCTGGTGTGCTCGCGCATCATGTTGACCATCATGTTCATGGCCTCGACCCCGTCGAGCGCGCTGCGACCGCGTTCGGGAGCGCCGGCAGCATGGGCGGAGATGCCCCTGAACCTGAACTTTGCAGAGCGGTTGGCGAGGCTGGTCCGGGCCGCTGCACTATTTTCATCGGCGGCGTGCCAGTGAAGCGCGATATCGACATCGTCGAACAGCCCGGCGCGAGTCATGTAAACCTTGCCAGACCCGCCCTCTTCGGCCGGCGTGCCATAGAGCCGGATGCGCCCGGGCGTCCCGGTCTTTTCCAGCCAACGTTTGACCGCAATCGCCGCAGTCAGCGAACCGCCTGCAAACAGATTGTGGCCACAGGCATGCCCAGCGCCATGTTCCGATTGCTCGCGCGTGGGCGCAGCGGTCTGGCTGATGCCGGGCAAAGCGTCGTATTCGGCAAGGATCGCGATTACCGGGCCGCCTTCGCCCCATTCGGCGAGGAACGCGGTGGGAATATCTGCAATGCCGGCCTCAACCTGGAAACCCTCGCTCTGCAACTCATCCTGCAGCAGCCCGCTCGAGCGGTTCTCAAGATAGCCGAGCTCGGCCCAGTCCCAGATTTGCTGCGAAACGCGCGCCGTGCGGTCACCCTGCGCCTCGACTTCCGCCACCGGGTCCGCAGTTTGTGCAGCAAGGGGCGTGGAAAGGCAGGCGGCGACCAGAGGTATCAGGGCGAGGTTTTTCATTGTGCATCTCTCCGTTTAGACAAGCTTGCCGCAAAGCGAAGCGCGTGCCAATCGGTATCGCCATGGATATCCCACCCGCCCTCCTTCAGTTCCTCGGATCGCTGGTTGCCATCCTTGCGCTGGCAGGCCTGGCCTTCGCCTTGCGGCTGGGGCCAGCGCCGCGCCTCAAGGACGAGCAAGCGGCTCGCGCGGCCGCAGACGAAGCGGTCAGCGGTTTCGATCCGGTGGACATCGCGCTCGATCGGGGCGGCGCCGGCGCACTCATGCGCGATGCGGCAGGGCGCATCCTGCTGCTCCGGCAGCACGGGAGCCATTTTGCAGGACGCGTGCTGTCCGGCGCAGCGCAAGTCTCTCGCGACGGCAATGCCCTGCTGATCGACACGGCGGAGAAACGCTATGGTACGGCGCGCCTTGAGATCCCCGATCCTTCAGCTTGGATGCAGGCGATCGAGGCGATACAGTAGCGCATAGCCATGCACGATTTCTCACCCACCGAACTGGCTGTTCCA
The DNA here is from genome assembly GCF_009827445.1 of Qipengyuania aquimaris. Taxonomy (GTDB): domain Bacteria; phylum Pseudomonadota; class Alphaproteobacteria; order Sphingomonadales; family Sphingomonadaceae; genus Qipengyuania; species Qipengyuania aquimaris. The sequence continues at coordinate 2,353,882 of NZ_WTYI01000001.1, read as the reverse complement.
GGCTTCGTCGCCCTCGTCTTGATCGAGATGGTCTGGGCCTGGCGCAAGCGACCGGAAAGCTACGAGCCGAAGGATACGCTCACCAGCCTTGCATTCGGCCTCGGCAGTACGGTCGCCGGATTGCTGTTCGGGGGCCTGTTTTTCGCGCTGTTCCTGTGGGTCTGGCAGTTCCGCCTGTTCGACATCGAATGGAGCTGGTGGGCCTTTGCGCTGTGCTTCGTGCTCGACGACCTCAAATATTACTGGGTGCATCGCTTCGGCCACCGGGTGCGGTGGTTCTGGGCGAGCCACGTGAACCACCATTCCAGCCAGCACTACAACCTGTCCACCGCGCTCCGCCAGACCTGGACCGGATTCCTCACGCTCGGCTTTGCTTTCGCGCTGCCGCTGGTGCTGATCGGCTTCCACCCCGGGATGATCGCGCTCGCGGGCGGGTTCAACCTCATCTACCAGTTCTGGATCCATACCGAAGCGATCGACAAGATGCCCCGCTGGTTCGAGGCAGTGATGAATACGCCCAGCCATCACCGCGTCCACCATGCCACCAACCCGCGCTATCTCGACCGCAACTATGCCGGCGTGTTCATCGTCTGGGACAAGATGTTCGGGACCTTCGAGCTGGAGGTGAAGGACGAGAAAATCCGCTACGGGATCGTCAAGCAGCTCGGCAGTTTCAACCTGCTGTGGGCGGTCTTCCATGAATGGATCGGCATAGCGCAGGACATGTGGCGCGCGCCTTGGGGCAGCAAGCTCGGCTACCTGCTGCGCGAGCCCGGCTGGACCCATGACGGTAGCCGCGAGACGAGCGACCAGATCCGCGCCGCCTGGCTCGAGCGGCAGGGGGGCGGCCCCAAAACAGGTTTCAAGTGAAAACCCGATTGCAGGTGACGCCGAGGCTGCCTAACCTCTCGAATCGAGAGGAGTAATCATGGACGAATTCGATGTAGTCGTTGTCGGTGGCGGCAGCGGAGGCAGTGCAGTCGCGGGGCGTCTGGCAGAAGCGGGCAAGCGCGTCTGCCTGCTCGAGGCAGGCCCGCGCAACAATGGCATGCTGGTGCGCACGCCGGGCTTTATGCCCTTCCTGCGCAACGCGTCGAACTATCGCTATGACACGGTCCCGCAAAAGGGCCTCAACGGGCGTATTGGATACCAGCCGCGCGGGCGTGGCCTTGGCGGATCCTCGGCCATCAACGCCATGGTCTACATCCGCGGCAATTCCTTCGATTACGACCAGTGGGAAAGCCTCGGCTGCACCGGCTGGTCCTATGATGATGTGCTGCCCTATTTCAAACGGGCCGAACACAATGTGCGCGGCGAAGACGAATTCCATGGCGACGACGGCCCTCTGTGGGTGAGCGACCAGAAATGGCCGAACCCGGGCAGCCTCGCCTTCGTCGAAGCAGCTGCCCAGTTGCAGCTGCCGCGCAATGCCGATTTCAACGGCGCAAAGCAGGAAGGCTTCGGCCTCTACCAAGTTACCCAGAAGGATGGCGAACGCTGGTCCGCCGCGCGCGCCTATGTCGAGCCCAAGCGGGGATCGAAGAACCTCGATATCAGGATCGGGGTCACCGTCCAGAAGCTCGAGATCGCGGACGGCCGCGTGACCGGGGTGACCTATTCGGCCGGCAAGCGCCGCCGCACCGTTACAGCCAGAGGCGGCGTGGTCCTGAGCGCCGGTGCATTCAATTCACCGCAGGTGCTCATGCTTTCCGGCATCGGCCCGGCCGAGCATCTGAAGGAGCATGGCATCGATGTCGTGATCGACAAGCCGGCCGTCGGATCAGACCTGCAGGATCACATCGACTATGTTTCCAGCTGGGAAACCGAGAGCAAGGAATTCATCGGCAGCAGCCTCGCCGGCACCGCCCGGATGGCGAAAGCCATCATCGAACATCGCCGCAAGCGGACCGGGATCATGACCACGCCCTATGCCGAGGCTGGTGGCTTCTGGAAGGTCATGGAGGATGCCCCCGCCCCGGACATCCAGTGGCACTTCGTGCCCGCAATGCTGGAAGATCATGGCCGGGAGAACGTCAAGGGTCATGGCTTCTCGCTCCATGCCTGCGTGCTGCGCCCGGAAAGCCGCGGGACGGTCCGCCTCGCCAGCCGCGAGGCGAGCGATGCGCCGGTGATCGACCCCAACTTCCTCGACGACGACCGCGACATCGCTGTCCTGCGCAAGGGCGTTCGCCTCTCGCATCGCATCGCGGAATCGCCGAGCCTTGCAAAGTACAATCCGCAGGACCGCTATCCCATCGATCTGGACGACGACGACCAGCTCGACGAGCTGATCCGCAACCGCGCCGATACCGTTTATCACCCGGTCGGAACCTGCCGGATGGGACCGAACGAGAGCGATGTCGTCGATCCCACGCTCAAGGCGCGCGGCGTCGAGGGTCTGTGGATCGCAGATGCATCGATCATGCCGCGTCTCGTCAGCGGCAACACCAACGCGCCGAGCATCATGATCGGCGAACGATGCGCCGACTTCGTGAAGGCGGAACTGGGCGCCTAGCGCGCGAGCCGCTTGGCCATGGTCGCAAGGGGGACGGGCACCGCGCCGTTGGTGTCCTCCCACTCGCTTTCCACCACATAGCCACAGCGCTCGTAGAACGGCTTGCCGGCCATGGTGGCTGCCATCTCGATTTCGGCGAAGCCTTCCTTCGCAGCAGCGGCCTCGGCTGTCTCCAGAATGAGACGACCGATACCCTTCTTCGTATGATCCGGATGGGTATACATCGCCCTGATCCGGGCGCGCTCGGTGGCGGGATCGAGGAGGCGCGGATCGCGTCCCGCCGAATGATTGCCGCCATATAAGGTCGCTCGGCGCGACCATCCTCCGCACCCGACGACGATGCCGTCTTCGACAACGCAGAAATAGGTCCCGTCGTCGATAAGCAAGCGATCAAGGCCCATTCCAGCCTTCGACGCCTCGATCTGCTCGTCCGTCAGATATCCGACCTGCAATTGCTCGATCGCAAGGTCCATGAGCTGGCGGATGTCCTCTTCGTCCTGATCGGTCGCAATTCTGATTTCGAGCATCATCAGGGCCTCAAACAAAAAGGGGCGACCATCAAGGCCGCCCCTTTTCAATCACTGTGTCTACCCCAGGCTTACCACTGGAAGCGGGCGCGCAGGTAGTAGCTGCCGCCGTTGAAGCCGAAGGGCGAACGTTCGCCGTACTTCGCACCGACGATGCCCGAATAAGGGTTCAACGTCGGATAGTTGTCGAACATGTTCTGCGCACCGACTGCCAGTTCAAGGCCGTCGATCACTTCGTAGCCAAGCTCCGCATCGAAGGTTAGCTCTGCCGATGCATCGATCGGAAGGGTCGAGTCCTCGAGGTGGGCTTCGTAGTAGCTGCCGAAGTAGTTGGCGCGCAGGAGTCCGCGGAAACGGCCCTGTTCGTGAGTGATGTTCAGGAAACCCTTCCACTTGGGCAGGCTTTCCTCCAGCTGGCGGACGCGGGTGGCCGAGATGGTTTCGCCAACATCGGTCACTTCCGTTTCGGTGTAGTTGATTGCCAGCGTTGCACGCGTCGTGCCGCCTTCGATCGGGTAGAGCCTTGCATTCGCGACGAAGTCGAGACCCTGCGTGCGGGTATCGAAGTCGTTGTTGAAGAAGGTGAAGGCCACGAGGTCTTCGAACCCGGTGAAGTCGTTGCGGTCGATCACCCCTGCACCATCAAGCTGCGTGAGCAGTTCTGCCGGGGCCGGCGTGAAGGTATCGGTGCAATTGTTTGCCACGCCTTCACTATTGGCAAGATAGCAGAGCGCTGCCGGGAAATCGATCGTCGACGAACGCGAGATGCGATCCTTCAGCTTGATGTTGAAGTAATCGAGCGTGACCGAGAAATCGCCCATGTCGCCAGCGACACCGAGGGTGAAGCTGTCGGCTTTTTCGGGCCCGAGGGTCGGACGGTCGAGGCCGAGGCCGCCATTGGCGACCGTGTCCGCAATGTAATCCGAAGCGATCAGGCCGGCAGGGCTGAACAGCGGGAAGGTGCCTTCGTCCTGTAGTTCGCCGTTGGAGAACTGCGTGGTGACGTTGATCACGTTCGCCTGGCCTGCGGTCGGGACGTGGAAACCGGTCGAATAGGTACCGCGAAGGCGCCATGCGTCCGACAGCTTGAACAGGCCGCCCAGTTTCCAGGTTACGGTATCGCCGAAGCTCTTGGTGTCTTCGTAACGAACCGCACCCTGCAGGGTGAGCGCGTCGATCAGGTCGGCTTCGATATCGATGTAAGCCGCCTTGTTATCTTCCTTGCTTGTGCCGGCCGAGTTGGTGGCGAAGCCAGGGAAGCCGTTCGAGCTGGTCGAGAAGCCCTGTCCGGTCGGATAGGCAGCACTCGGCTGGGCAAGCGGGCCAAGTTCGAACGAAGCCGGATCACCAGCCGTGATGCCGAATTCCTCGTCGCGATATTCGGCACCGGCTGCGACGTAGACATTACCTTCACCGACTTCGAGATTGTAACCGAGGTCGAGATTGATCACGTTTTCCGTCTGCGAATAGCCACCGGGGTTGAATTCGGTCGGCGTGTTCGGACCAAGCGAAGCGTTCACGGTGTTGCGGATCGAGAAGCTCGATTTGTTGCGACCGTGGCGATAGCTGAGGTCGAAATCGAGCGCATTGAACAACTGGCCACGGATACCCACAGCAGCCGAGTAATCCTCGATGTCGCCGCCGAAACGCGGGGTGAAGCCGCCCGGGAAAAGTTCGACGAACGAGAAGCAGTTCGAGTCCGCCGAGACCTGCGCCAGGATGGTGGGATCGGGAATCAGGCCACCCTGCGTCAGCGGGATACCGGCCGGGCAATCGCCTGCCGTATCGATCGAAAGGTCACCCACGAGGACCGAAGCGACACCGCCGTCTTCCTCGGCGAGCGGAGCCCCCGTCGCAGGATCGACGAAGGGTCCGGCATAGACGCCGCCACGATTGGTCGGGTTGCGGAAGAAGAAGCCGCCGTCGACGTTGCGCTCGGCGTAATTACCGAAAGCGTAGAGTTCGATAGCGGGCGAAAGCTCGAGGCCGAAATTGGCAAAGAACTTCATATCGTCGTTGACGTTCGGCTGGCCCCAGATCTGGGCCGGGTCGGCAACTGCGGTATTGCCGGCGGCGATCAGCGCGGCAGCGTCGTCGCGCTGTACGGAGCGGACAGTTGCATCGGATTCGCCATATTCGGCCGACAGGTTGAGGAAACCTGCTGCCGTGACCGGAATGCCGACATTGGCAGCGATGGTGTATTTGTCGCCGTCACCTTCGTAGGTTTCACCCCATTGTGCGGACACGGTGCCGCCGTCCGGGCTATCCTTGAGGATGAAGTTGAGAACGCCGGCAATGGCGTCCGAACCATATTGCGAGGATGCGCCGTCGCGAAGCACTTCGAGTTGCTTGATCGCGATCGACGGGATGACCGAGATATCGGGGCCTTGCGAACCGTCGGAAATACCGCCGCCAAGGAAGGCGATGACCGCGGCGCGGTGCTGACGCTTGCCGTTGACGAGAACGAGCGTGTTGTCGGGCGAGAGCCCGCGAAGGTTAGCAGGGCGTACCAGCGTGGCAGCATCCGAAATCGGCTGCGTCCCCACGTTGAACGAGGGCACCGAAACGCGAAGGACGTTGCCGATATCGCTATCGGCCTGGTTGTTCAGTTCTGCAGTGGAAACGATATCGACTGGTGCGACGGTATCTGCAGCCGAGCGGTCGGCCTGGCGGGTACCCGTGACGATAATGGCGCGGTCGGCCTCTTCGGCGGCGACTGCATCGGTTTCGATCCGCGTCTGAGAATCCTGTGCCATTGCAGGCGCGGAAGCGACCAGCGCTGCCGCGCCGCAAAGAAGCGCCGCACGCGTTGCTAGAAGACTATTGCGATTGTTAGTCATTACTCTCTCCTCCCGAGAACAAAGCTCAGTGATTGAATCTGACGCTTTGGAAGGAACGTGCGCAATAGTATTTCGTGCAATGACGAGTTTAGCGAAAAATAGTGTGACAGCTTTGCAACATAAAAAGAGGCCGGCCCCGTTAGGGAACCGGCCTGTTAAAGTCTTGTGTTCGCAGGAGGAACATGGGTGGGCGGGGCCGCCCGTGAGGAGAGAGGAGAGAGTTAGTAGGCGGCCCCGCCAAGTTGGTGATCAGTTGTAGGCACGTTCTCCGTGTTCGGAGATATCGAGGCCTTCGACTTCGGCGTCTTCGGTGACCCGCAGTCCGATCAGAGCCTTGACGATAAGGCCGGCGATCAAGGTGCCGATACCGGCCCAGGCGATCGTCACGAGTACGCTGTAGGTCTGGATCCAGAGCTGGGCGCCGAGAGCGGTCGATCCGTCTCCGGGTCCGCCGAGGAACGGCTGGTAGACGACTGCCGTACCGATGGCGCCGACGATGCCGCCCACGCCGTGGATACCGAATGCATCGAGGCTGTCGTCATAGCCGAACTTCATCTTCACCTTGGCGACGAAGATGTAGCAGACGGCCGAGCTCAGGATGCCGAGCAGGATCGCGCCGAACGGACCGCTGTTGCCAGCTGCCGGGGTGACGGCGACGAGGCCTGCGATAACGCCCGAGCAGAAGCCCAGCGCGCTGCCCTTGTGGCCCGCCGCCCGCTCGATGACCATCCAGGTCAGCGCACCGGCTGCAGTGGCGACGAAGGTGTTGATCATCGCAAGACCGGCCGAACCGTCGGCTTCCAGAGCCGAACCGGCGTTGAAGCCGAACCAGCCGACCCACAGCAGGCCCGTGCCGACCATGGTCAGCGTCAGGCTGTGCGGCATCATCGGTTCCTGCGGCCAGCCACGACGCTTGCCGAGAAGGTATGCGAGGACAAGGCCTGAGATACCGGCGTTGATGTGCACCACCGTACCGCCAGCGAAGTCGAGCGCGCCGTCTTCGAACAGCAGACCTCCGCCGGCCCACACCATGTGTGCGATCGGGAAGTAGACGATGGTCAGCCAGATCGGCACGAAGGCCATGACCGCACTGAACTTCATACGCTCTGCCGTGGCGCCCAGGATGAGGGCAGCGGTGATGGCTGCAAACGTCATCTGGAAGCTGATGAAGACATATTTGCTGATGACCTCGTCGGTGAAGGTCGCAGCCGTGCTGCTCGCGTCGGTACCGGCAAGGAAATAGCTGCCACCGCTGATGAAGAGGCCGAGAGTGCCTTCATAAGTGGTATCGCCGAAGGCAAGGCTGTAGCCCCACATCACCCAGATCAGCATTGCGAGCGCGGCAGTGGCGCCGATCTGTGTCATGGTGGAAAGCATGTTCTTGGAACGGGTCAGGCCGCCATAGAACAGGGCCAGGCCCGGAAGGATCATCAGCATCACCAGGACGGTGGCGGTCATCATCCAGGCGTTGTTGCCGGGGTTGGGCACGGCGGCAGCCGCTTCGGCGGCCTCCTGTGCGAAAGCTGCCGTGGCAATGGTGAACGAGGCGGCAAGGACGCCGGCCCCGGTAAGAATCTTACGCATGGTCATGGTGCTCTCCTTGCGGCTCACAGCGCGGTTTCGCCGGTTTCGCCGGTACGGATGCGGGTGGCGTCGGCGAGGTCGAAGACGAAGATCTTCCCGTCGCCGATTGCTTCGGTGCTGGCGGTTTGCTGGATGGTCTCGATGACTTGCGGTGCGAGATCGCCCGCCACTGCGATTTCCAGCTTCACCTTGGGAAGCATGTTGGTCGAATATTCGGCACCGCGATAAATCTCGGTCTGCCCCTTCTGGCGTCCGAAGCCCTTGACCTCGGACACGGTCATTCCGGCCACACCGATGCTCCCGAGTGCTTCGCGCACTTCGTCGAGCTTGAATGGCTTGATGACAGCGATGATGTATTTCACGCCTTCACCCCTCTGGCTGCGCACCGGCCAAGCACCGGCTTTCGCACCTGCAGCACGAAGCGTGCCAAACGCGCATCGGGAGTGTTTTCAGGCTATTTCAAGGGGGCGCACGCAATGAGGTGCTCAATTATTAGGCTGCTGCCTATTTTTCCATCAGCTCCAGCGTCGCAACCACGGGCAGATGGTCTGAAGCCACTGCGGAAAGCGCGGTGTGGTGGACATGCGCCGAATGGCAGGCCCAGTGACGGCTCGCGACGATCCGGTCGAGCGTGGCAACCGGCTGGCGGCTCGGATAGCTCTTCCCCGGCGTGACCACGGTCCAGTCGCTGGCGAATTCGCGCATGGCCCCTGTCGCGCGGCCCCACTGGTTGAAATCGCCCATGATCACCGTGGGTACCGGCTGCGTGGCTGACGCCACGAAATCCAGCAGCGAGCGGATCTGGTCGCGGCGGCGCAGGCCGGACAGGTCGAGATGCGTGCCGATAACCCGCACCATATGCCCCTCGACCATAAGATTGCCGCAGGCGGCGCCGCGCGGTTCCAGCGTAGGAAGGTCGAGCGCCTCCCCGCCATGGACATCCATCCCGCGCCTGACGAGAATCGCATTGCCGTGCCAGCCGATACTGCGCGGGCGCTTGGCCACTTCGACCAGCCGCCAATGGGTGTCGTCGAGTTCGGCGCGCGGGATGGTCGTCGCCCGGTCACCGATCCTGCGATCCACCTCTTGCAGCGCGATCACGTCTGCGTCGATTTCGTGGATGACCGAAAGGATGCGCTCGGGATCGCGCTTGCGGTCGAGCCCGACCGCCTTGTGAATGTTGTAGCTGGCGAAAGTGAGCTTCACGCGCGCGCTATTCGCCCCCGATATAGCGGTCGGTCGTGCGCACTGGAATGCCGTCGATACTTGTGTCGCGACCCTGCTGCTTGGTCAGCCATTCTTCCGGATCGGATTGCCTATGCGCCTTTTGCAAGGTCGCACGCTCGTCGCGGTATTCCATGAAAGGCACGCCCCAGCCGCAGCTCGTCTGGACACTTTCGACGGCAATATCGAAAATCTGACGCGTGCCGGGCAGCAGGTCGAAATGTGCGGCGAGTTCCGCCCAATCCTTGTCCTGCGGCAGCACCGCGCGTCCGGTCCCGTAGATACGCAGGATCAGCGCCGGACGGTCGAAATTGCAGAACATCAGCGTGATGCGCCCGTCCCGCGAAAGATGCGCATGGGTTTCGTTGCCCGATCCGGCAAGGTCCAGATAGGCGACCCTCTTCGGCCCCAGTACACGGAATGCATCATAGCCCTTGGGGCTGAGATTGATGCGGGCATCTTCGGCGGCTGTGGCGACAAAGAAAACCGGCTGCTTGCCGATCATCGCGATATGCTTGTCATCCAGCGCGTCGAAGAATTCCGCCATTAGAGGAAATTCCTGACCGTCTTCATGAACCGGTCGAACTGGTCGTGATGGAGCCAGTGACCTGCATTTTCGAATTCGATCACCTTGGCATTGTCGAAGTGGTCGAGCCTGCCGTCGCCTTCGGGATTGGAGGCCCAGCTGTCTGCCCCGTAAAGCAGGAGGGTGGGCGCAGTGATCGCAGACCATGTCTGGTGCAGGAACTCATCGGCGATGTCCTCGACCGCCCAGACATTGAGGTGCGGATCGAATTTCCAGCTGTAGGTTCCGTCCTCGTTGCGGTTCACGCCGTGGATGGTGAGGTGCCGCGCCTGTTCTTCCGTCAGGTAGCTGTTTTCCTCGATCATGCGCGCGAAAGCGGATTCGATGCTGTCGTACTTGCGCGGCATCCGTCCGGATGCCCCGCGCTTTTTCTCGATCCATTCCTTCATGCGCACGGGATACGGGTCCTCGCGCATTTCGGCCTGCCGCTTCGGGCTGGGACCGAGGCCCTCGATCGCGACGATCTTGGTCACCATTTCAGGGAATGTGCCCGCGTAGCGCAGCGAGACGTTGCCGCCCATGGAATGGCTGACGATGGTGACCGGCCCCACGCCGAGCTGGTGGACCAATTGGGCCAGGTCGTAGACCATGTCGTTGACGTGGTAATTGCCATCCGAAACCCAGTCGCTGTCGCCGTGGCCGCGGTGATCCATCGCCACGACGTGCCAGTCGTCGCGCAATTCTTCGGCCACCCAGTCCCAGCTGCGTGCATGGTCGCGCCCGCCGTGAACCAGCACGAGCGGCGGCTTTCCGCGATTGCCCCAATCGAGGTAATTGAGGCGCAGGCGTTGGGAAATGAAGGTCTGGGAAGTCGGGCCGGTAAGCGTCATGGCGTTCCCATGCCGCGAAGCAGCGCCGCTCGCAAGCCTACCGCTCCTTCGTGGCCGAGAAGGTCAGGTCGGGATTCTTTTCCTGCTGGTAGGAAACGTCCCACGGGCTCTTCGCCATGAAGACCAGGTCGCCGTCGCGGTCCCGGGCGAGGTTGGCGCGGTTGTACTTCTCGAATTCGTCGAGCGCCTTCTCGTCGCCCTTGAGCCACCGCGCGGTCGCGAAGGGCGATGCTTCGAGGCCCGCCTCCACCTTGTATTCGGCCGAAAGACGGCTGATCAGCACCTCGAGCTGGAGCTGGCCGACCACGCCCACGATGTGCTGAGCACCGAGTTCGGGATAGAAGACCTGGATTACGCCCTCTTCCGACAGATCGTCGAGCGCCTTGCGCAATTGCTTGGTCTTGGTCGGGTCCTTCAGCTGAACGCGGCGCAGGATTTCCGGTGCGAAATTCGGCAGGCCGGTGAACCGGATGTCGTTCTTTTCCGACAGCGTATCGCCCACGCGCAGCGTGCCGTGGTTGGGGATGCCGATGATGTCGCCGGGTTCGGCGAAATCCGCGACTTCGCGATCCTGTGCGAAGAACAGGATCGGCGAATGGATCGAGATGGGCTTGCCGAGGCCCGACGGGGTCAGCTTCATGCCGCGTTTGAAGGTGCCGGACACCTGCCGCATGAAAGCGATGCGGTCGCGGTGGTTGGGGTCCATATTGGCCTGCACCTTGAAGATGAAGCCGGTGACTTCGTCGCGGGTCGGCTCGATCTGTTCGTCACCAGCCGGCTGGGGGCGCGGCGGCGGCGCGTATTTCGCGATCGCCTCGATCAATTCAGTCACGCCGAAATTCTTGAGCGCCGACCCGAAATAGACCGGGGTGAGGTCGCCATTGCGATAGGCCTCGAGATCGAATTCGGGATAGCCGATCTGCGCCAGTTCGATGTCCTCGGCGAAGAGCTCGGGCAACTCCGGGTTGTCGTCGCGCTTGCCCTTGAATTCCTTGGACGGACCTTCGGGACGTGCGACTTCGCCGGTTTCGAAATCGAGGATGCCTTCGAACTGGCCGCCCATGCCCACCGGATAGGCTTGCGGGCTGACGTCGAGTGCCAGCATGTCCGCAATCTCGTCGAGCAGTTCGAACACCGGACGGCCTTCGCGGTCGACCTTGTTGACGAAAGTGATGATCGGCACGCTGCGCAGGCGGCAGACCTCGAACAGCTTGCGCGTCTGCGGCTCGATACCCTTCGCGGCGTCGATCACCATGATGGCGGAATCGACGGCAGTCAGCGTGCGATAAGTGTCTTCGGAGAAGTCTTCGTGCCCCGGCGTGTCGAGCAGGTTGAAGGTGATGCCATCGCGCTCGAACGTCATGACAGAGCTGGTCACCGAGATCCCGCGCTGCTGTTCGATCTTCATCCAGTCCGAGCGTGCACGACGGGCGGCGCCGCGCGCCTTCACCTCACCGGCGAGATGGATCGCGCCGCCGGTCAGCAACAGCTTCTCGGTCAGCGTCGTCTTACCCGCGTCGGGATGCGAGATAATCGCGAAAGTGCGGCGGGACTGGGTGGTATCGGAATTCGCTTGCGCCATGCGCCGCGCGCTAGACCGACAGCGCCCCCGCGTCCACCGCTAAGCGTGTTGGACAGGCCTTGCCGCCTTAAGCGAATGGAAACACTCGCTATTTAGCGTGAGGCCATGAATTGGGGGGCATCATGTCTATATTACGCAGCATAATGACTATATTTGGCGCTATTTTCTTGGCGTCATGCGGAAATTCCGGCGAATATTACGAGAAGACACCTGAACAGGTGACGCAGGCTATCAAGCGCGCGCACCTTCCCACACATGTATTAGGCAGCCAGATCAAGCGCAGCCGCGTCAGCCAGCCCGCTCCCGGCACGGTGGTCACGACCCTGCTGGGCGAAGGCGGGCGCGAAATGATGCACTTCGTCACGACCGTCACGCCCGATGGCACCGGCTCGCGCGTTGCGACCGAGATCGCGATCCCGGAAGGGGTGAAGGAGCGGCTCGACGAAGCCGTGGCGAAGGACCCGATGGCGAACTATGCCATGAACCTGATGCACGTCGTCGCGCGTGAACACGTGGTCGCGGCGATCGAGGGCCGCCCGTTCGACATGACGCTCGGCAATCCAAAAGCCGAGGTGGCTATGCAGATGAACCCAGAAATGCGCGCGCAAATCGAGGAGGCCAACAAAGCTGCATCCGATATGGCTAAACAGGAGCAGCAGATGCATTTCAGCCAGAGCTACGGCAATGATTGGGGCGACAGCGGGTCCAGCACAGGCGACGGCTGGGGGGATTGAGCGTAGCCGCCCTCAGTCGGCGCGGGCGATCCGGAAGCCGCCGAAACTCTGGCTGACCGGCATCAATTCCAGCGTATTGATATTGAGGTGCGGCGGCAGCTCGGCGACCCAGCGCACGGTTTCGGCGATATCGCCTGCAGTCATGGGATCGGCGCCGCCATAAAGCGTTTCGTGCGCTTCCTCATTGCCGCCCGTTCGCACAAGCGTGAATTCGGTCTCCACCATGCCCGGCTCGATCGAGCATACGCGCACACCCGTCCCGTGCAGGTCGGCCCGCAGGCCGAGGCTGAACTGGCGCACGAAGGCCTTGGTCCCGCCGTAGGCATTGCCGCCCGGATAGGGGTAATTGGCCGCCACGCTTGAGATATTGATGATCGCGCCCTTGCACTCGATCAGCGCAGGCAAGAGCTTGTGCGTGATCGAAGCCAGAGCCGTGACATTGGTCTCGATCATCGTCTTCCATTGGTCGAGAGCGGCCTCTTGCGCAGGAGCCGTGCCAAGCGCAAGGCCGGCATTGTTCACCAGCAGGTCGAAACTCGAAAACGTTTCCGGCAAGCCGTCCAGAGCTGCATCGCGCGCCGCTTCGTCGCGGACGTCGAAGCTGGCCGCATGGACCTTATCCGCACCCAGATCCGCGACCAGTGCGTCCAGCCGTTCCTTGCGCCGCCCCGTCGCCACACAGCGCCAGCCGCTCGCAACCAGTGCACGAACCGTCGCCTCGCCGATCCCCGAAGTTGCGCCAGTGACGAGGGCAGTCTTCATCCGCGCAGCTCCGCACCCTGCTTGGCCGCATTTGCAACGATCTTGTCCGAGATCGCCTTGATCTCTTCGTCGGTGAAAGTCTTCTCGCCGGGGCGCAGCACAACTTCAACCGCAACCGACTTGTGGCCCTCGGGCACTCCCTGGCCGGCGAAGACATCGAAGACGCGAGCGTCGACTATCGCTTTCTTGTCCGCTCCGCGCACTGCTTTGACGAGGTCGCCTGCAGGCAGCTCCGCCGGGACGAGGAACGCGAAGTCGCGGGTCACGTCCTGCAAGGCCGGTGGCGCATAGGTCGCGCGCGCGAATCCGCCCCCGCCTTTCTTCGCCGGGATCGCGTCGAGGAAGATTTCGACTGCCACGACCGATCCATCGATGTCGAAAGCCTTGAGCGTGTTGGGATGCAGCGCACCGAAGCGGGCGAGCACGTTCTTCGGGCCGAGACGCAAGGTGGCGGACTGGCCGGGGTGGAACTGCTCGCCAGCCTCGCCCATCACCATCAGGTTGCCGACCGGGGCACCGGCTGCTTCGAGCAGCGCAACGGCTTCTGCCTTGGCGTCATAGGCATCGAACTTGGCGCCCTTGCCATTGGACCAGCCGCGAGCGGTTTTCTCTCCGGAAAGCACGACGCCGAGCGTCGGCTTTTCGTCACTCGCGCCATTTGCCCCGCGGAAATAGCGACGGCCGATCTCGAACAGGCGCGCGCCGTCGGACCCGCGATCGGCATTGCGCTTGGCTGCCGAAAGTAGCCCCGGAATGAGCGAGGGGCGCATGGCCTTCATGTCCTCGCTGATCGGATTGTCCAGCACCCACAGCTGGGCACCGTCCGCGAAATGCTCCGCTTCGGCGGTCGGCAGGAAGGACCATGTGATCGCTTCGTTGAGACCGCGTGCGGCCGCGGCACGGCGCAGCTTGCGCTCCGCCTGCTGGAGCGGGGTTGCCGTCGGCAATGCGACACCGGGACGGCGCGGAAGCGGGGTGCTTTCCACCTCGTCGATACCGTGAATACGGACCACTTCCTCGACGAGGTCGGCCGGACCTTCGATATCGTGGCGGCGCGGCGGAACAGCCACCTCCCGCAGATTGCTATCGAGGACCTTGCGATTGAGGAACCCGAGGCGATCAAGGATGCGCGACTGCTCCTCCTCATCGACATCGACGCCGCCGAGACGCCGCGTAAGCGAAGGATCAAATTCGACCTTTCTGGGCTTGGCGGGAGGCTCTCCCGCGCGCACCACTTCGGTCGGTGTACCGCCGCAGGTTTTCACGATGAGATCGGTCAGCAACGCGAGTCCATCGTCCAAGAACTCAGGATCGACACCGCGTTCGAACCGCGTGCGCGCATCCGAGGCAAGGCCCAGCTTGCGGCCCGTCACGCCGATGCGCTCTGGATCGAAATAGGCGATCTCGAGCAGGACATCTGTTGTCCCCTCGGTCGCACCCGAATGCTCGCCGCCCATGATACCGGCAATATCGTGTACGCCGTTGTCGTCGGCGATCACGGTCATCTTGTCGTCGAGCGTATAGGTCTTCTCGTTCAGCGCCTCGACCGTTTCGCCGTTCTTGGCGCGGCGCGCCACGACAGCGCCAGACAGCTTGGCCAGGTCATAAACGTGCGCCGGGCGACCGAAGGCGAGCATCAGGTAATTGGTTGCGTCGACCAGTGCCGAGATCGGGCGCTGGCCTGCCGCAATCAGACGGCGCTGCATCCACTCGGGCGAAGGCTTGGTGTTGTCGACCCCGCGAATGATGCGGCCATAGAAGGCCGGGCAACCCTCGGGATCGTCGGTGCGGATTTCGACCGGGCAAGCACCCTCGCCTTCGAGAACGGGGATGTCGATCGGCTTGTACGTGCCAAGGCCTGCCGCCGCGAGATCGCGCGCAATACCCTGCACGCCCATGCAATCGGGACGATTCGGCGTAATCGCCACATCGAAAATGGGCGAGGCATCGTGATACTCGGCGAAGGTCTGCCCGACCGGCGCATCCTCGGGCAGTTCGATGATGCCATCGTGCTCTTCGCCGAGTTCAAGCTCGCGCACCGAGCACATCATGCCGTTCGACTCGACACCGCGGATCGCGCTCTTGCGCAGCTCCATGCCGTTGGCCGGGACGACCGCACCGGGCAGGCCGAGCACGCCCTTCATTCCGGCGCGCGCATTGGGCGCACCGCACACGACCTGCAGCGGATCGCCCTCACCGGTATCGACGGTCAGCACCTGCAGCTTGTCGGCATCTGGATGCTTGGCCGCGGTCAGCACCTTTGCAACGCGGAAGCCTTCCAGCTTTTCTGCCGGGTCCTCGATCCCCTCAACCTCATGGCCGATACGGTTGAGCGCAGCAGCAATGTCCGCGACGCTCGCGTCGGTATCGAGGAAGTACTTCAGCCATTCGAGCGAGAACTTCATGCGCTTGCTCCCACGCCTGCGGAGAGGGTCGGCTGGTCGAAGGGCGAGAAGCCGTAGTGATCGAGCCAGCGCTGGTCGCCGTCAAAGAAGGCGCGCAAATCATCCATCCCGTATTTGAGCATGGCGAGGCGATCGACGCCGACGCCGAATGCGAAACCCTGCCATTCGTCGGGGTCCAGCCCGGCGAATTCGATCACGCGGCGATTGACCATGCCGCTGCCGAGAAGCTCCATCCAGCCGTGGCCCGGCGCATCGCCGTCACCGCCGAGAACACGGCGGCCATTCACGTCCTGCCAGCCAACATCGACCTCGACCGAAGGTTCGGTGAAGGGGAAGTAGGAGGGGCGCAGGCGCAGCACGATATCGTCGCGCTCGAAGAAGGCCTTGAGGAAGGTTTCCAGCGTCCACTTGAGGTGACCGAGATTGATATCCTTGTCGATGACGAGGCCTTCGACCTGGTGGAACATCGGCGTGTGCGTCGCGTCGCTGTCGGAGCGATAGACGCGGCCCGGCGCGATGATGCGAATCGGCGCACCCTGCTTCACCATCGAGCGAATCTGCACCGGCGAGGTGTGCGTACGCAGCAGCATGCGGCGCCCCTCACTGTCCACGTCGGGGAAATAGAAGGTGTCGTGCATGGCGCGCGCAGGGTGCGTTTCGGCCATGTTGAGCGCGGTGAAGTTGTGCCAGTCGTCTTCGATTTCGGGACCGGTAGCGACAGAGAAACCAAGGTCGGCAAAGATTTCCGCCAGCTCATCCATCACCTGGCTGACCGGGTGGACGCTGCCCTTCGGCGCCTGCGGTGCAGGCAAGGTAAGGTCGAGCGTTTCGGATGCGAGCCGGCGTTCGAGTTCGGCTGCATCGAGCGCATCCTTCTTGGCGGCGATCGCATCGGCGACATCGCTGCGCAGGCCCTGGATCTTGGGCGCTTCGCTCTGGCGTTCTTCCGGGCTCATCTTGCCCAGCGTCTTCATCAGTCCGGAAATCGAACCCTGCTTACCAAGCAGTTCGACGCGCAAGCTCTCCAGGGCGGCGGCATCCTGTGCTTCTTCGATACGCGTCAGCGCGCTCTCACGCATTGTAGCCAAATCGGTCATCTATTCCTCGGGAATCCTGTAGGGGGCTGCCTCTAGCGGCATCGGCCGAAATGCTAAAGCCCAGTTTCAGCGTCCAAGCGTGGGTTAGACTCCAAATCTCGACTTCGCTTTCAGCTTGCGGGTCTTGCCGGCCTGTGAAGAACCTGCACCGCCTCCCCCGCCACCGCCTGACGGGCCTTGGCGGCCGCACCGAGAACAGGGTGCGGCAATCTCGCATATTCGCGCGGCCCCATTCCCATGAAACGCTTGAAGTCCCGGGTGAACTGGGCCTGGTCGTAATATTGCCGATCGAGCGTCTCGATCCAGTGCATCGACGGATCCAGCATGAACTGCGCAAGGCTGCGCAGAAAGCGTTGCCGCCGGATCAGGAGCTGGGGCGGAAAACCGAACACATCGAGGGCGAACCGCTCCAGCGTGCGGGTCGTCATCGCGAGTTTTTCGGCAAGGTGGGCGACAGTTGCGCAGGACGGGTCGAGCAGGGCGCGCTGGGCCTCGACGATCTCGGCTTCCCGCTTGCTGGGTTTGGCGAGCAATTTGGCAAAGAGCGTGAAAATCGCGTCCCTTTGGGCGACGGTGCTGTTGCCGCGGGATATCTCGATGAGCGGCGTCAGATGCCTCAAGTCCGGATCCGCTTCGACGTCGCACATGCGGTCCGCGTAATCGGCAGCACTCTTTCCGGATAGCCTTGCCCAGCCGGCGGGGAGAATGCCCACGCCCCAAGTGTGGCATGGTGGAGCGACGAACTCGGCAGCATGGCTCGTGGGGCCGGTCATCACGAGACGTGGCACGTTCACGGGGGCGCCTGGCCCGATACTGGCAGACAACTCGCCTTCCAGCACGATGCGAAGATTGAACCACTCCGGGTGCAGCCAGTCGCGGATCGGCTCGGCCGCGCTGCCGGGCTGAGGCTCGACCACATCGAACCGGTATACGGTCGTGATGAAAGGTCTCAGCTGCTCGGGAGGCAGGAAGAATTCGAGTTCGACGGCGAGCGCGCCGCGTGCAGTGCCGGTCAAGGCGCGCTTCCGCTGTCGAGATCCTGTCGCGGCTTGTCGAGCGTCTGGACGGGAGACCCCCAGATACGCTGGCGTTCGGTCATGAAGGCATCGAGGATGGGATGGTCCATGGTCGCATACTCTGTCGGACTCATGCCCATGAATTCGTGAAACTCGCGCACGAAATGGGGCTGGTCGTGATAGTGGCGATCGATGGTTCGCGACCAGTTCTTGCCTTCCGAAAGCATGAACGCGGCCAGACTGCGCATCATGCGCTGGCGCCGAAGCAGGAAGCGTGGCGAAAAGCCGAAATGCCTTTTGCAGAGCCGCTCCAGTGTGCGCTTGTGCATCGCAGCCGCATTCGCGAAGTCGTCGATCGTAGTCAGGTAGGGATCCACCATCGCTTCATGGATCGCGATGATCCGCGCCTCGTCACGCGTCGGCTGCAAATTGTCGCGCAACACCTCCACCAGCTTTGTAAACTGGTCCTCATCGTCCTGCGATGAATCACACAGCAAGTCGCACAGTCCCGCCAGGTGGCGGAAGGTCGGGTGCTCTTCGCCATCGCAAATGATGTTCGCCGATTCGTGAGCAGGTTTCGCTATCAATTGCGCCCAGCCCAGCGGCTTCAGCCCGATGCCCCACATCCGCGTCTGGCCCATCTCGAAATAGACCGGCTTGGAGCTTGGGCCGGTCGCTTGGAAGCGCGCTCCATCGACGAAGGACGGCTCCGATGCGTCGGGGTTCACCACACGAGCATAGGGAGCGTTATCGCAGAAGAACCTCAGATTTCCCCACTCTGGCTGCAGGTAATCGGTCACTTTCGCGCCGCCACTAATCCTGGTTTCGAGAAGATAGATCGTCGTCAGGCAAGCCGCGAGCTCTTCGGGCGGCGGAAAGAAGCGCACCGTCAGGTCGAAGTTCGTTTCGGGTTGCTGGTCGTGGACCATGCAGGACAGGATATCCCAAGGACGCAAATTCGCAAATCCATGGACACAAAAAGAAAGGGCGCCTCCCAAAAGGAGACGCCCTTGCTTGAATTCGAGCTTGAAGCTTCGAGCCGGTTAGGCCGGAAGAGCCTTCTTGGCCTGCTCGATGATCGCCTTGAAAGCCGCAGCTTCGTTCATGGCGAGATCGGCCATGACCTTGCGGTCGAGCTCGATGCCGGCAAGCTTGGTGCCGTGCATGAACTGCGAATAGGTCAGGCCTTCGGCGCGAACAGCAGCGTTGATGCGCTGGATCCACAGAGCGCGGAAGTTGCGCTTCTTGATCTTACGGTCGCGGTAAGCGTACTGGCCGGCCTTTTCGACGGCCTGGCGAGCGACGCGGATGGTGTTCTTGCGGCGACCGCGATAGCCCTTGGCCTGGTCTAGGAGCCGCTTGTGCTTCTGGCGCGTGGTAACGCCGCGTTTAATGCGAGGCATATCTTATTCTCCTTGAGTGTCGCGATCAGTCGAGGCCGTAAGGCGCCCACTTCTTCACCGTCTTGGTGTCGGCTTCCGACAGGACAGTGGTGCCGCGGTTCTGGCGGATATACTTCGCATTGTGGCTGATCAGGCGGTGACGCTTGCCAGCGACGCCGTGCTTGACCTTGCCGTTGGCGGTGATCTTGAAGCGTTTCTTCACACCGCTCTTGGTCTTCAGCTTGGGCATTTTCATCTCCTTTGCAGAGACACGTCGAACCAGCCCTGGCAGCCCTTGTCGCCAGGCCGGCACATGAATCACGTGTCGGTGAAGGCGCGCGAGATAGCGATTCTGCCTGCGAATGCAAGTCAGAAGTGGCTGAGGTAGCCGCCGTCCACGGCCAGGGTCTGCCCGGTGATGTAACCCGCCTCGTCCGATGCGAGGAAGGCCACCGCCCCCGCGATTTCTTCCGGCTGCCCCCAACGCCCCAGCGACGTTCGCCGCGAAAGGTGGGCCGCGATGTCCTTATCCGCGACCATCTCGCTATTGGCCTCGGTGGCGAAATAACCCGGGGCCACGGAGTTGACGGTTATTCCTGCCGGTCCGAGTTCTGCGGCAAGGGCGCGGGTCAGGGCATCAAGCCCGCCCTTGCTGGCTGTGTAGAGCACGTCTCCGCGAGCGATCCGCGCCGCAATGGAAGTGATGTTGACGATGCGGCCACGGCCGTTGCGCGCCATATGTGCCGCCGCCCTGCGCGCAAGATCGAACGGGGCGACGAGATTGACGTCGAGCATTCGCGCCATGTCCTGCCGCGCCACTTCTTTCAGGTCGCGCCGGTCTCTCTGGCCGACATTGTTCACCAGTATGTCGATCCCGCCCGC
The DNA here is from genome assembly GCF_009827445.1 of Qipengyuania aquimaris. GTDB lineage: Bacteria > Pseudomonadota > Alphaproteobacteria > Sphingomonadales > Sphingomonadaceae > Qipengyuania > Qipengyuania aquimaris. Next base: position 2,333,916 of record NZ_WTYI01000001.1, on the reverse strand, counting down.
GCCTGCCATCTCCTCGATCGCTGCTGCGGTGGCATCATCGTCGCAAATGTCGAACGGCACGATGCGGCAATCGCCGTCGATCCTAGAGCGGGCCGCCTCCAGCGTCGCGGCGTCCCTCCCATTGAGCCAAACCTGAGCTCCACGCTGCGCAAGACGCTTGGAAATGGCGAATCCGAGGCCTCTCGATGCTCCCGTCACAAGGGCCGACCGGCCCTTTAGCGAAACGCCCGCGTCCATCTCAGTCTCTGCGGTCCGGACGGCAGGTCAAAGCGCCAGGTCCATCGCTTCCAGTACATCCTCGAGCCGGGCGGCATCGCCGATCGCCAGCACATTACCGTCGCTCGCGGAATGCAGCGGCCCGCCGCTCCAGTCGCACATCAATCCGCCCGCCCCTTCAACCACTGGAGCCAGCGCGGCGAAATCGTGCAGCTTCAATCCCGCTTCGCACACGATGTCGACATGGCCGCTCGCCACCAGACCGTAATTGTAGCAGTCGCCGCCATAGATGATCTTGCGTTCGGCCACCGCCTTGGCGAGCCCCATGAAGTGATCGGCCTCCTGGTCGCTGAACTGGTGCGGAGTCGTGGTGGCGAGGACCGCGTCGGACAGCGACCGGCAGGGCGCGGAGCGGACGGGCTTGCCGTTGAATGTCGTTTCCTTGCCCGAAAACCCTGCCCAGCGCTCGCGTCCGATCGGCTGGTCGATGATGCCGAGGACTGGAAAGCCGTCCTGCAGCAACGCGATAAGGGTCCCGAAAATCGGCCTTCCGGCAATGAAGCTGGTGGTGCCGTCGATCGGATCGAGCACCCATTGCCGCCCTGCGCCCTCGTTGCGGGTGCCATACTCTTCCCCGACAATACCATCATCCGGGTATTCCGCCTCGATCAGCGTGCGCATGGCGGCCTCGGCAGCGCGGTCGGCTTCGGTGACGAAGCTGGAGTCGGATTTCTTCTCCTGTTCCCAGTTGCCGCGAAACAGGGGGCGAATGGCGTCGCCCGCGGCATCGGCAAGGCGGTTGGCGAAGGTAAGGTCGGAACTTGTTGGCATGAGCCTGCATTTGCTTTCTTGTGGTCTGCGGTCAAGCTCGCTTAACCACTGCTCCGCCTTCGGGTCGTTCTGAAGGGGAATTTCGTCACGACGTCGAAAGACGATCCAGAATTGCCGGCCTCCGACAAGGCCGATGCTGACGTGCCGCCGATCCGGTCTCACACCGGGTCGACACGGCAAGGCATGCCGCTCGCCTTAAATCGCGCGCCGGGTGCGGATCTTCAGGACTGGATCATGCGCATCGGCGTGACATCGGTCGACATGCCCGAAGGCGCATCGATCGAGTGCATGTCGCTTTGTGAGCATCCGGTGATTCGTATGATTTACGGTGCGAGGTGGACCGCCTGGACCGCCGACGGGAAGATCGAATTCGAACCCGGCGATAACGGGCTTGCGCTCTATTTCGCACCCGAAACAAAGGCGATGAACCTCAAGGTCGATGGATCCTTCCGCGTGGTTTCCATCAACTGCACCTCGGCATTCGCGACGAATTTCGGACTGCCGGACCCCCGCGATACGCTCGACCGCATTTTTCCGTTCGATCCCCTTAGCGGTCTCCAGAGCATCGCGCCTGGCCACCACCCGCAAGAAGATCCCCATGCTTGGCTCGATGCGAGCGAAGCTGCATTGCGCGATTCTCTGCACGCAGCATCGCCGGACAGGCCCCATGATCTGCTGGATGAGTTCGAGCGGCTGACTCTTACCAATCCCACGGCCAGCCTTTCCGAATTTGCGTCCGACCGCGACATCACACCGCGCACGCTTGAGCGAACAATCTCGCGAAATTGGGGAGTGACGCCCAAATTCGCGCTCCGGCGCGCCCGCGCGCTCGACATGGCTGCGGCTCTCTTGGGAGTTGCAGATACCTCCGAAGAACCCGAACTACGCCTGCGCTATTTCGACCAATCGCATATGACGCGGGAAATGCGTCATTTCTTCGACCACACGCCGGGTGCCTTGCAGACGGGCGATTGCCCGCTCCTGCGGATTACAATGGAGATTCGCCAATCGCGCAGGCTCGAAGCCATTGCTAAGCTTGCGGGATCGGAAAGACCATCTTGGCGCGATCCGTCTGCCGAGCCTGGCTCCGACTAGCCCTCAGTCGAAGAGCGAGCTGACCGAACTTTCATCCGCGATGCGTCGTACGGCCTCGCCGATCAGCGGGGCGATGGTCAGGATGCGGATGCGTTCGGAATCCGATGCCGCATCCGTCGGCTTGATGGAATCGGTGATGACCAGTTCCTTCAGAGCCGACCCGTCGACGCGCGCGACCGCACCACCGGAAAGGACGCCGTGGGTAATATAGGCCGCTACCGAAGCGGCCCCCTGGTCGAGCAGCGCCTGGGCCGCGTTGCACAGCGTGCCGCCCGAATCGATGATATCGTCGATCAGGATGCAATGACGGCCCGACACATCGCCGATGATGTTCATGACTTCGCTCTCGCCCGGACGATCGCGGCGCTTGTCCACGATAGCGAGCGGGGCATTGTCGAGCCGCTTCGCCAGCGCACGTGCGCGCACAACGCCGCCGACGTCGGGCGAAACGACCATTAGGTCCTGGTCGCCGTAACGTGCCTGGATGTCGGCAGCCATGACCGGCGCCGCGTAGAGGTTGTCGGTCGGGATATCGAAGAAGCCCTGGATCTGGCCTGCGTGCAGGTCGACCGAAAGGACGCGGTCGGCACCCGCTTCGGTGATGAGGTTAGCTACCAGCTTTGCCGAGATCGGCGTACGCGGTCCCGGTTTCCGGTCCTGCCGGGCATAGCCGAAATAAGGCACCACGGCCGTGATCCGCCGCGCCGATGCGCGCTTGAGCGCATCGATGCAGATCAGCAACTCCATGAGATTGTCGTTAGCCGGGTAGCTGGTCGACTGGACGACGAAGACATCCTCGCCGCGCACGTTCTCGTGGATTTCCACGAAGATCTCTTCATCGGCGAAGCGGCGCACCTGCGCATCGACGAGAGGCATTTCGAGATAGCCTGCGATCGCGCGTGCGAGCGGCAGGTTCGAGTTGGCGGCCATGATCTTCATGTGAGCGAATCCCGTGTCGGCTGGCAGTCACTCCCGCCTAGCGACACGTCATGGGATTGCAACATGACAAGCAGGGCATTCCCCGCTTCGCTGGTTATTTCGTGCGATGTTCGCCCTTGATCCAGCGAACGGTGCCGCTGGAAGCGCGCATGACCACGCTTTCGGTCGTCATCTTGCCGCCGCGCAGATACTTCACGCCCTCTAGCAAGCTGCCCGAGGTGACGCCGGTAGCAGCGAAGATGCAGTCGCCCTTCACCAGGTCGTCACGTGTATAGATGCGGTCGAGGTCGGTGATGCCCCATTTCGCAGCACGCGCCTTTTCGTCGTCATTGCGGAACACCAGCCGTCCGTTGAACTGGCCACCCACGCAGCGCAGCGCGGCTGCAGCCAGCACGCCCTCGGGTGCGCCGCCCTGCCCCATGTACATGTCGATCGTGGTTTCCTCGTCGGTCACCGCGATCACGCCTGCAACATCGCCATCGCCGATCAGGACCACGCCGCATCCCAGCGAACGCAATTCGGCGATCAGGTCGGCGTGCCGGGGCCGGTCGAGCACGCAGACGATGATGTCGCCCGGCTCCACGCCCTTTGCTTCGGCCACTGCCTTCACATTCTCGGTCGGCGATTTGGCGAGATCGATAATGCCTTCGGGATAGCCCGGTCCGACTGCGAGCTTGTCCATGTAGACATCAGGCGCGTTGAGCAGGCAGCCTTCTTCCGCTGCGGCGAGCACGGCCAGCGAGTTGGGTCCGGCCTTGGCGGTGATGGTGGTGCCCTCCAGCGGGTCCAGCGCGATATCGATCTTAGGCCCCTTGCCCGGTGCGCCGCCGACCTTTTCACCGATGAACAGCATCGGCGCCTCGTCGCGCTCGCCTTCGCCGATGACGACCGTGCCGTCCATGTAGAGCGTGTCGAAAGCCTTGCGCATCGCCTCTACCGCAGCCGCATCGGCAGCCTTTTCATCGCCGCGACCGATCAGCTTTGAAGCGGCGACCGCGGCCGCTTCGGTCACGCGAACCATTTCAAGCACAAGTACGCGGTCGAGAGAGTTTTCAGCAGGCGAGTTCATGGGGAGTTCAGTCCTTGAAGCGAGGGTGGGCCAAAAGGTGGGTGGCCCGCGAATTCGTATGCGCGCGCCGATATACGCAGGAGCAACACGTTGTCGAGACTTGGCGGTGCAGGCGTCTGCATTCTTTTGATTGCATCCTCGCACTCCGCATTCGCCCAGGACGGGCTGGAAGCCCAGTCAGCCACACCGCCCGAAAGGATTGACATCCTCATACGCGAGGAAGTGGACGAAGAAGACGAACAACGCCTCGAAGATTGTAGCGAGGAACAGGATGCAGCGGAAATCTCGCGCGAGATCATCGTCTGCCGCCGTCGCAACACAGAGAATGCGAAATATTACGACAAGGACGAAACCGAACGACGCATCGCTGCGCGTTCGCAAGGTCAGAAACCCGTAGATACTTTCGGCATCCCAAATCACGGATTTGTGGCAGCACGAGGCTGTTTCATTGGTCCGTGCCCGCCCCCGATGCCCGTCCTTATCGATGTCCGTGCCTTGCCCGAAGCCCCGCCGGGATCGGATGCAGACAGAGTCGCGCGCGGTCTGGCGCCACGTGGAAACGACGGTCTCGTCGCGCCTGGCCCTAGCGAGGCAGAAGTCGTTCACAGCGCTGGCATGCAGGAAAACGCAGACCAGCTCGCCCTGCCCAAGCCCGACCTGCGCGACGATGAGGAGGTCAGTCCTTCAGGATCGGCATCACCAGAGGAGCAGCCGTCAGGCTAGGCGAGCCTTCCAGGAGCGACAGCGCTTCTGATACGCAGCGTTCCGGCCCTTCATGGGTCACCATGGCAACCTGCACTTCCCCACCATCGTGGTCGCGGCTGCGCTGGATCATACTTTCGATCGATACACCTGCGTCGCGCATGGCGGCGGTTATCTCGGCCAGCACACCGGGCCGGTCCGCGACTGTAAAGCGCAAATAATCGCGCCCAATCCTGTCGCCGGGGTCGGCCGCAGCGCAGCTTTGCAGTGCCGTCACAGGAACGGAGAACGGTGCACCGCTCTGGCCGCGCGCAATCTCGATGAGGTCGGCCACCACGGCGCTGGCGGTCGGCTTGTCGCCTGCCCCTGCACCCTGGAAAAGCAGCCTGCCCGAAAAATCGCCTTCCGCGACCACGGCATTCGTCGGACCGGTAACCGCTGCCAGCGGATGGCGGAACGGCACGAGGCACGGGCGAACCCGCTGGAGCAGTCGCGGGCCTTCCCCGCTGTCCTCCAGCGTGGCGATACCGACTAGCCGCACGACATAACCGAGGGCATCAGCCTGAGCGATATCGCTCGCACGGACCTGTGTGATGCCCTCGGTCTGGACCGCATCGAAATCGATCCGCGTCCCGAAGCCGATGGCTGCAAGGATCGCCAGCTTGTGCGCGGCGTCCACGCCTTCGATATCGAAAGCCGGATCGGCTTCGGCGTAGCCCTTCTCCTGCGCGGCCTGAAGCATCTCGTCGAAGTCGGCGCCCGTGCGCTCCATCTCAGACAATACGTAGTTACAGGTGCCATTGAGAATGCCGTAGATACGATTGAGCGCATTGGCGGCAGTACCTTCGCGCAATCCCTTCACGACCGGGATACCGCCAGCCACCGCAGCTTCGAAAGCGAAGGGCGATTTCTTGATCGCGGCCAGTTCGGCCAATTCGAGCCCGTGATGGGCCACCATCGCCTTGTTAGCCGTGACCAGCCCCTTGCCCGCGTCGAGTGCGGACCGGGCAAGCGTGAGCGCGGGACCGTCGGATCCCCCGACCAGTTCGACCACAATATCGACATCTGCACGGGCCGCCATCGCCTGCATGTCGTCGACCCAGGCGTAAGGGGAGAGATCGACGCCTCTTTCCTTGCCCTTTTCGCGGGCCGACACCGCCACAATCTCAATGGGCCTGCCGGCGCGAGCCGCAATCATTTCGCGATTGGTCTCGATCAGGCGGATTACGCCGGTGCCGACGGTACCGAGACCGGCCAGCGCGATGCGCAAGGGATCAGACATCGGTAACCTCCCGTGCCGGGAAGCCGAAGGCCTCGCGCACCGCGTCTGGCACCGGCGTCGGTCGGCCCTCGGGCAGGTCGACATGGACATTATGCAGGCGGATCTCGGCGCGAAGGTCGCCTTCTTCGGCACCATGAAGTGTGATGAGCGTCTCCATGCTCGAGTTGCCGATCCGGACCACGGTAAGGCGGCCCTCGATCAACTCCTCGAGGCGGATTGGCGCAAGGTAATCCACCTCTGCGCGGCGCACGTGAAACTCGACGTCACTTGGCATTCCGCGCTCCCGCGCTTCTCGGAAAAACTCGCTGACCAGGACGTCGGCGTATTCGAGGTACCGCGAATTGAAGACGACGCTTTGGGGGTCGACCTCTGCGTAGCGCACGCGGAATGTATGACGATAAAGATCCATGCGGAATCGCCTAGCGCAGCATATGCACCCGCGTGAACCAGTTTGTCTTTGCCGGCCCTAAGCGGGCATTCAGTCGGTTGTACGCTCGCAAGGACCTAGCTGGTCGATCACGAAGGCATAATCGCGAGCAGCGAGCTCGCGTGCGCGCTGGTCCTGAGCGAGATTCGCCGTGCCCGGCAGGTCCTGCGGCAACGCGCAGGCGAGGCGATACCATTGCAAGGTCCCGGATTGTGGCGGGCGCGCGGCCTGGTCGACAATTTCGGTCCATGACACGCCCCAGCGCGGAGCCTGGCCGGGGCGGCGAACCACGGTTATCGATACCGGCCCGTCTTCTTCCGTATCGAGGAACAGCTGCGTTTCCGACTCGCCCACGAGCGTTCCCTCGACAGCAAGCGCATCGGAGACACGCGTGATTTTGGGCGGAGCCTGTGGAGATACGAGATCGGCGAGGATCGGCCGCAACCGGCTTTCCAGCTCTGGCGAATAGCGCAACTGCGCATCGGTGCCGATGAGCTGGATTTCTCCCGGACGGCCAGCCACCGGCCTCGCGAACAGGATGACTTCCTGCTTCTTCAGCTTGGGAACCTTGCCTTTCGCATCGAGGGGGACATCGACGAGATACTTCAGTTCTTCGCCCACCGGCACGGTCCCGGCGATCAGCGAGCCGGTACGCGCCTCGACATAGAGACGCGCAAATCCGGGTGCGAGTCCCGGTGAACGCTCGGGTGAAACCTGCGCCTGCTTTCGGATTTCGGCCCTGATGACGAGCGGCGTTCCGTCGGAAAGCTCAACCAGATCGGCATAGGTAAGGCGCGGCGCATTGTCCTGCGCGGCAGCCGGAACGGCAAGCGCCACTGCCGCCGATATCGCGAAGAAAGTCTTTGAAAACATGGGAGCCATAAGCCCTTTCGAATGCTGGGACCATTAAGGTTTCGCCATCTCGTAGGTCAACCGATCCAACGCTGCCAAGGTTCCTCTCATCGTAGCCGTGAATTGCCCCTTAACCGGAAAAGGGTTTGCCCCTGTAAAGCATCGCAGCTAAGGGATGGGCCTGAGCCGGGCGAATGATACAATATTGCCTGAAACGACCGTTTTCGGGAGTTTTCGGGAACAGCCCCTGGTTCGCAGCGCTCTATCCCCTAGGGGATATTGCTTGCATAGTATGGAATTCGGCGTCGGGATTGCGGTCAGAAACACCTCCCCCCACGGCGCCAAAACGGCCCGGTGCGAATCGGGCAGACACGATGGAGTGATGCAACCGAATGGCTTATGCTGACCAAGAGATGAGTGGCAATCGCATCGTTGCGATCATCATCGTTGCCCTCATCCACATAGGACTCGGTTACGCACTGATTACCGGACTTGCCCTCGATGTGGCCAAGTCGGTCGTCGAACGCGTGACCACAATCGACGTGGAAGAGCCGCCGCCGCCGGAGCCGGAGGACGAACCTCCGCCACCGCCGGAAGACATCCCGGAGACGGCCCCCCCGCCGCCCGTGGCACCGCCGCCGCCGATCAATATCGCTCCGGCACCACCGCCCATCCGCACCCAGACGACGATTCCGCCGCCGGCACCGCCCGCGGTCGTGATTCCGCCGCCCGCCCCTCCGGCACCGCCGGCACCGCCGCCCGTAAACAAGGCACGTGGCGCCTCGCCCAAGGGCCAGCGTAGCTGGGCCAGCCGGATCCAGCGTAACTATCCGCGCCGCGCAGAACGCGACGGTATCGAAGGTAACGTTGGTGTAAGCGTGACTGTAGGTACCGATGGTCGTGTGGCCGGCTGTACAGTTACAAGTTCAAGTGGTTCGAGCGACCTGGATACCGCAGCGTGCGATGGCATGACCCGCTATGCGCGTTTCGATCCCGCACTCAATACGGCAGGCAATCCGATCACGGATACCTACCGGACCACGATCGTCTACCGTCTCAACTAAGCTTTTCCCGCCGATGAGGCGGAACGTAATTTTCGAGAGGACTACTCGCTATGACCTTTGAACTTCTTGCTGCTGCCGCCGATGCAGCTCCGCAGACCTCTTTCGGTTTCTGGGAAGCAATGGAACAGGGCGGCTTCGTCGCCTGGTTCATTCTCTCCGTCATGATCATCATGTCGGTCGGTTCGTTCTACATTCTCTTCACCAAGCTGTTCGAACAGCAGAAGGTGATGAACCAGTACAAGGGCGTGAAGAACACCTTCTGGCGCTCCAACTCGCTCGATGAAGGCGCCAAGAAGCTCGAGAAGAACAGCGCATGGCGCCAGCTCGTCGACGACGCCGTCAAGGCGCGCGACAGCCACCACAAAATGGGCGACAGCCTCGAAGCTCATGACTGGCTGCACGGCTCGCTCGATCGTTCGGAAGCGACGATCAACGCCAAGCTCGCCGGCGGTCTGCCGTTCCTCGCAACCGTCGGTGCAACCGCACCGTTTGTCGGTCTGCTCGGTACGGTTATTGGTATCTACCGCGCCCTGATCAACATCGGTGCGGCCGGTTCGGCTTCGATCGACAAGGTTGCAGGCCCGGTTGGTGAAGCACTGATCATGACCGCCATCGGCCTCCTGGTCGCTGTTCCGGCCGTGTTCGCCTACAACTGGCTGCAGAGCCGTAACCGTCGCATCGCCGAACTCATGAGCGGTTTCACCACCGACCTGCTCGCCAACATCAGCTCGGACGGCAAAATCCGCCCAGCTGCGATGACGGCAACGTCGACCCAGCAGGCAGGCAAGGTAGCTGCCAAGCCCGCAACCGGCACTGCGACCGGCGCGGTCAAGAAGTAAGAGGGACCGGCGGGGGCCGTTGGCCTCCGCCTCCTCGGACACATTGATTTCTTTTAGCTACGGACAGGACACAAGATGGCGGTTTCAGTAGGCGGCAGCGCGGAAACGCCGATGTCGGACATCAACACCACCCCCCTCGTGGACGTGATGCTGGTGCTTCTGATCATCTTCCTCATCGCGGTCCCGGTCGCGATCCAGACGATCGAGAAGCTCGAGATCCCGATCTTCGAATCCCTGGAATCCAAGGACAAGGTCGAGAACCTTCTCCTTACGGTCAGCACCACTGATGCATCGGGCCGCAGTGCTGGCGAGCCTGGCTTCGAGGGCGCATCGCGCAACGGCGAATGCCGGGTGTATTTCAACAACATCACTCCGGTTTCCTCGGAAGAGCTTTATGACCAGGCCTTCGAACGGCTGGACCAGATCGTTCAGCGCTACGGCGGACCGGAAGCGATCATGGAAGACCCCGAAGCAATTCCGCAGGTCCACATCCGCGGTGACGTGAACGCACCGTGGTCGTGCGTCGCGGGGGCGATCTACAACGTGCAGGCGGCCGGTTATCCGACTGTCGGCTTCATCTCGAACCCGGTCGACCCGAACGGCTGATCGGCTTCGAGCCAGAATTTCTAGGGAGATACCCTCATGGCAATGTCAGGCGGCAAGGATGATGGCTCGCCGATGATGGAAATGAACATGACGCCGTTGATCGACGTCCTGCTCGTTCTCCTCATCATGTTCATCATCACGATCCCGGTAGCGACCCACTCGGTCGATATCGACCTTCCGCAACCGAACCCGAATCCGCCGCCCGTGACGGTGGAGCCGGACAAGAACAAGCTGGTCATCACGCAGCAGGACGAACTGCTGTGGAACGGCGAAGTCATCCAGGAAGGCGACCTCGTCAACCTGTTGGCGCAGTCGCTGACGATCAATCCGGAACCCGAACTGCAGTTCGAGCCGGAAGCAACCGCCAGCTACGAAGCTTCGGCTCGCGTGCTTCAGATCATCAAGTCAAGCGGTGTGACCAAGTTCGGCTTTGTGGGCAACGAACGATATCGCAGCTTCGGCAAGTAGGCTTCGAAACCACAGATTGAGAGAGGGGGGCGGAGCGATCCGCCCCCTTTTTCGTGCCCGGAAACCGATGCTTCTCCAGGCGCACATTGCGCTCCTCCTTTGTTATGTTATGCTGTTACATTCCAGTGAGGGAGAAAGACATGCCGTATCCCGCAAGAGCCCGACAAAATGCCGGCCGCCCGTTGAGCGATCTCAACATCACTCCACTTATCGATGTAATGCTCGTATTGTTGATCATGTTCATTTTAGCGATCCCGATCGCTGCCCACGCCCTTCAGGTGCCGCTGCCGACCGGAGGGCCTTCCAACCCTATCGAAGAGACGAATGTCGTGCATATCGACGCGTCCGACCGCCTGTTCTGGAACGGCGCCGAGATGGACCGGCAAGATCTGCTCAACCAGCTGGCAGGCGTCGCGGCCATGGACAGTCAGGCCGTTGTGCGCTTCGACCCGGATGGCAGAGCAAGCTATGCCACTTCCGCCCGCACCCTTGCCCTGATCAAGGATTCCGGGGTCGAGAATTTCGCGTTCGTCGGGAACGAGCGCTATCGAGACTTCGCGCGCGCGCGGTAAGGTTCAATCGAGCTCGGGAGCCTCGTCGATACGCATGGCAGCGCCGGCGAGGCTTTCAGCTTCCAGCAGGAGTTCGTCGTCGACCGAGCCTTGCGGCGTCGCTTCGCGGCCGATCATGACCATTACGGGAACGGCCAGCGGGCTAACCCGGTCGAGTTCGACATGGACCAGCTCTTCCGCCGCACGGTCGAGCAAGCTCCCCAAACGGCCGACGTCCGTCATGCGCGTGCGCGCATCCGCCCAGGCGGCTTCCAGGAGCACGTGGTCCGGCTCATACTTCCGAAGGACATCATAGATCAGGTCTGTCGAAAACGTGACCTGCTTGCCAGTCTTTCGCTTCCCGGGGTGCTGCCGCTCGACCAATCCACCAATCACTGCCACTTCCCGGAAGGCTCGACGCAACAGGTGCGAATTTTGAACCCACTCGATAAATTCGTCCTGCAGGATGTCCGGCGACAGAAGCGGGGCAGGATCCTCCACCGGCTTCAAACCCCAGACCGCCAGAGAATAGTCATTGGCGACAAATCCTCCCGGCATCAGGCCCCGGTCCTCCATCCGGCGCGTGATCAACATGCCGAGGCTCTGGTTCGCGTTCCAACCCTCGAAGGTGTAGTACACGCTGTAGTGACGTTTCGCGTGAGGGAAGCTCTCGACCAATAGCTGGCCCGGCCCCGGCATCTGCGAGCGCCAGTCCTGCACCTCCAGCCATTCGCGCACATCGTCGGGGAAACGCGCCCACCCTGCCCGGTCGACCAGCATACCTCGCACGCGGTCGGCCAGGTGCGTGGTGAGCGGCATTCGCGCCCCGCCATAGCTTGGGATCATCGCGCTCGCCTTGGCGGCCTTCACGAGCACTTCCATGTCCTGCAGCTTCACGACCTCCAGGCTCATTCCGGCAAAGGCAAAGGTGTCGCCGGGGCTGAGAGAGGCTGCGAAGCGTTCCTCGATCTTGCCTAGGCTGCGTCCACCACGCCCCCGACCTGAGTTGATCCTCACCTCCAGCATCTCGCTGTCGATGATGATCCCTGCATTCATTCTGTGCCGCTGGGCCTGTTCGGGATGGCTCAGGCGCCAGACACCCTCACTGTCGCGCACGATACGCTTGAACTTGTCATAGGCTTCGAGCGCATAACCGCCGGTGGCGACGAAGGTCAGCACGCGCTGCCATATCTCCTCGTCGACCCAAGCATATGAGAGACTGGACCGGACCTGCGCCAACAGCTCGCCTTCCTCGAAGGGGGCGGCACAGGCACAGGCCATCACATGCTGGGCGAGCACATCGAGGCCTCCGGGACGGAAATCCTCTCCGTCACGCCGTCCTTCGTCGACCGCCTCCTTGGCCGCGGTGGCCTCCAGGAATTCGAAGCGATTGCCCGGAACCAGCAGCGCCCTGCTCGGCTGGTCGAGCCGGTGATTTGCACGCCCGATGCGCTGCAGCAGGCGGCTCGAACCCTTCGGAGCGCCCATCTGGACGACGAGGTCGATATCGCCCCAGTCGACGCCGAGATCGAGGCTCGCCGTCGCGACGAGCGCACGCAGTTCGCCGCGCGCCATCGCGCCCTCCACCTTGCGCCGCGCCTCTTTGCTCAGCGAACCGTGATGGATGCCGATCGGCAGGTTTTCCTCGTTCACATCCCACAAGTGCTGGAAGATGTATTCAGCAAGGAAACGCGTATTCGTGAACACCAGCGTCGTGCCGTTTCTGCTGATCCGGTCGTAAAGCTGGGGAATGGCCCATGTCGCAGCATGCCCACCCCAGGGCACCCGCTCCTCGTCCGGTAGCAGTAATTCGACTTCCGACGGCGCGCCCTGCTCGCCCTCGACCAGCTCGACCGTGTCGAGCTCGCCCCACGGGGCGAGCCACTCGCGGAAAGCTTCCGGACTGGCAACCGTTGCCGACAATGCAGCGCGCTGCATGTCCGGCGCAATCGCCTGGAGTCGCGACAGGGCAAGCGCCAAGAGATCGCCCCGCTTGCCGGTGGCGAAGGCATGCACCTCGTCGATAACTATTCGCTTCAACCCGGAGAAGAGTTCGAAGCTGTCCGGAAAGGACAACAGGAGCGACAGACTCTCAGGCGTCGTCAGCAGGACATGCGGGGGTTTCTGTCGCTGGCGCCGCTTGCGATCCGACGGGGTATCACCGCTCCTTGTTTCAACAGTGATCGGCAGGCCCATCTCTTCGATCGGCGTGAGGAGATTGCGCTGCACGTCATGCGCGAGCGCCTTCAGCGGTGAGACGTAAAGCGTGTGCAGGCCATCTGACGGAGCCTTCCCGTCAAGTCGCTCTTCGGCAAAATCGGATAGCGTTGGCAGAAAACCCGCAAGCGTCTTGCCCGCGCCGGTGTCGGCAACAAGTAGGGCATGGCGCGAAGCATCGCTGGCCTGCAGCATCTGGCGCTGGTGCCGGCGGATGCGCCAACCCCGACCGGCAAACCAGTCGTTGATCTGGGAAGGAACCGCCTGCTCGCTCACCTAGTCACAGCGCATCGAAAGGGGCGTCGTTCCCGATGGCCGGACGTCAGAAAGGCGAATCCGATTCTGCCGTCTCCGCCGCGACCTCCATGCCCAGCTTCAGGTCCGCTTCGCTCAGCCCCGACAGCTCCAACAGGCGCGCCTTTTTTTCGGCAGTTAGCGTCTCGAAGGTTTTGCGCTCCGGGAGATCGTCCATAGCCGCTTTCATCTTTTCGCCCATTTCGGCGAACTGCTCCATCATCATGGGCATGCTAGTCATCGCCGCGCTCATGATGCGGGGATCGTTTGCCAGTTCAAACGACTTGGTGGCGAAAGAAGCGCCCGAGGGCGTCGAAAAGAATGCGTCGAGATCGGCCAGCTCGGTCGTTGTGAAAGCGACAGCGTAGGCTTCGCTCATCCCCTTGCGCATGGCAGGCTCCATCGCCGCCATGACTTCTCCCATGGCTTCCTGAAGGAAAGCCATTTCGCGGCGCTGACGCTCCTCCCAATTTGGATCAACGATCCCGGCGATTTCCTTCACCTGCTCATCGGTCACCTCAAGCTCGGACTTGTCCCAACCGATCGTCTCGGTCAGGTCGGGGCCCGCTTGGGCGGCAAGGTCCATGAAGGGGCCGAGCATTCCGCCGAATGTCGAGTCGATCACCTTCTGCATTGAGCCTTCGGGCATCATCTTGTCGACGACTTGGCGTGCCATCGGAAGGCGTGCTTCCTCTTCCGTTGTAAGCGGTTCGACGGCGAAAGCTTCGGTAAGCGCGGCCATCACTTCGGCCTCTTCGGCTGCCTTGTCCGCATCGGCATCCTGCGCCAGGACCGGCTGGGCCGAAAGCGCAAGCGGCGCGCCCAGCGCCAAGATCCAGTTCTTCATTGCTCAACCCTCCTCGAAAATTCTCAGTGCCCGACGCTCTCGCCGCGTTCCAGGCCAGAAAGGCGCAGTTGCTCGTCAATCTGGTCCATCAGGCGCGCGAGACCTTCCTGCGTTTCGCTTTCGGCCCGCGCTACGAGCACGTCCTGCGTGTTCGAGGCGCGCAGCAGCCACCAGCCGTCCTCCGTATTGACGCGCACGCCATCGGTGCCGTTCACCTGCGCATCACTATTGGCGAGGCGGTCCTTCACTTCCTCGATAGCTGCGAACTTGCGGCTTTCGTCCACCTGGAAACGCATTTCAGGCGTGTTGATCATATCGGGCATCGCGCCGCGTAGATCGGTCAACGATTTGCCCAGACGCGCCGATGCGGCCAGCAGCCGTACGCCCGCATAAAGCGCATCGTCGAAACCGTAATATTCGTCGGCGAAAAAGACGTGGCCGCTCATTTCGCCAGCCAGCGGCGAGCCTGTTTCCTTCATTTTGGATTTAATCAGCGAGTGGCCGGTCTTCCACATCAGCGGTTCGCCGCCGCACTTCTCGACATGGTCGAATAGCGCGCGGCTGGCCTTCACATCGGCGATAATCGTAGCGCCTGACATGGTCGCGAGGAGGTCTTCGGCATAGATCATCAGCAACTGATCACCCCAGATCACGCGGCCTTCGCCGTCTATCGCCCCGATCCGGTCCCCGTCGCCATCGAAAGCGACTCCGAAATCGAGGGACTTTGCGGAGACGAGCCTTTTCAAATCGGCAAGGTTTTCCTCGACAGTAGGGTCGGGATGATGATTGGGAAATTCGCCGTCGACTTCGGTATAGAGAAGATGATGCTCTCCGGGCAGGCGCTCGACCAGCTTCTCAAGAGCGGGTCCGGCCGACCCGTTCCCGGCATCCCAACCGACGCGAATCCCCTCCAGCGCCTCGGCATCGATCCCGTCGAGGGCGGTGATCATGCGCGAGACGTATTCGTCGACGATATCGCGATCCTCGACCGAACCCGCACCGTCGCTCCATTCCCCGGCAGCCGAACGCCTGCCAAGCTCCTGAATGTCCTCCCCGAAAAACGGACGGCCCTGAAAGACCATCTTGAAGCCATTGTAATTGGGGGGATTGTGGCTGCCGGTTATTTGAATGCCGCCATCGATATCGCGGTCGCTTGCTTCCGCATAGTATAGCATCGGTGTCGGACCGAGACCCACGCGAACCGCATCGCAGCCTGCTGCGTTCAGGCCTTCGATCAGAGCATGTTCGAGCATCGGGGAGCTGACCCGTCCATCGTAACCCACTGCAACCCGCTCGCCCCCGGCTTTGCGCAGCATGGACCCGAATGTACGGCCGATAGCGCGCGCATCTTCCGCGCCCAGTGTCTCGCCGATGATGCCGCGGATATCGTATTCGCGCAGGATGGTGGGGTCGAAAGTATGGCTCATCGGGGAGGCTCCGGAGATTCGTAAGGGAGTTCGTTGATCAGCAGGTCGCGTGCGGCGTTCAGTTCCTGCATTTGTGCCTTGTCACCGCCCTTGTCGGGATGGAGCATGCTGGCCATCCGGCGGTGCGCTTCGCGAATCTCGCGGTGATCGGCGCGCGCCGAAACATTGAGCAGCTTGCGCGCCTTGAACAGCGCTTGCTCGCGCGTCGGGGTGGCGCGAAGGTAATCCCACGGCCATTTGCCAAGTGCCCAGCGACATAGGACGGAGATCAGGGCGGCAATAATCAGGAAGCGGATCATTCGGCTGCCTCCTCAACCGGCGTAAACGTTCTTCCCCGTAACCTCAGTGCAGCGACGAGGCCGCGCAGCTCCTGCCGGGCGACCAGGTGGCTGGTGCCCAGATCACCCAGATGCCCCTTGTCGAGGAGGGTGAGGCCGGAAGGGAAAAGCTCGCGATAGATTACGCGCTCCGACAAGCCTTTCGCAGTGCGAAAGCCGACGCGTTTGGACATTTCCGCAAGCGCTTGTTCGATGCGCGCCATGTTGCGCGCCTCGGTGTGACCCGTGCGATTGCGCACCACGACCCAGTCCATTTGTGCCCGCTGCTGGTCGATCTGCTGGCGGCCACGCTTGATCCGCGCCTCCCAGATGAGTTCCGCATAGAACGAGAGCTTCTTGACCTTGAACGTCTCTCCCTCGACCTGGCCGATGAGGTCGAAGTCGACGAAGCTGTCGTTCATCGGGGTCACGAGCGTATCAGCCTGCGTCGCGGCGAACCGGGCGAGCGAATCGTCACGCCCGGGCGTGTCGACGATTATGAAATCGGCTCCAGCGCTGTGCTCCTCAACGAAGGCGGCGAACTCCTCCGGTGCCAGATCCTCGATCGTATGACAGCGCACTGTAGGCAGCTCGATGTCCCGGCGCTGCGCGGTATCGGCGCGGTTCTCGAAATAGCGGCACATGGTGCGCTGGCGATGGTCAAGGTCGAATGCCACCACATCCGCACCGCGATAGGCCAAGGCAACGGCCACGTGAACGGCCGTGGTCGATTTTCCGGTGCCGCCTTTTTCATTGGCGAAGGTAATCCAGTGGGGTGCGGTCTGGGACACGGTAAGTAAAGATACTCGCAAATTGTTGCTGCAAGCCCGCGCTCGGCGCTAGGGCGTCTGAAATGATCCTTATCCAAGGGGATAGACTGGTGCAAACGGCCCGTGAACTGGAAGTGTTGAGGAAGGCGGTCGACGCGCTGCGAAGCGATGGCGCAAGCATTGCTCTGGTGCCGACGATGGGCGCCCTGCACGAGGGACATCTGACCCTGATGCGCGAAGCCAGGCGCGCCGCGGATCACGTCGTCGCCTCGATCTTCGTCAATCCGCGCCAATTTGGAGAGGGCGAGGACCTCGACGCATATCCCCGCCAGCTTGCGCACGATTCCGAACTGCTCGAGAAAGAAGGCGTGGCGCTGGTGTGGGCGCCGCAGCCGCAGGAAGTCTACCCGCCGGGCTATTCGACCAACATTTCGGTTGCGGGCATCAGCGAAGGGCTGTGCGGCGGCGACCGGCCCGGCCACTTCGACGGCGTCGCCACGGTTGTCTGCAAATTGTTCAATCAGGTCAGGCCGGACATCGCCTTTTTCGGCGAGAAGGACTGGCAGCAACTTGCCGTCATCCGCCGGATGGCGCGCGACCTCGACCTGACCCAGCCCCATGTCGATGCGATCAAGGGCGTGCCGATCGTGCGTGAAGATGACGGGCTCGCGATGAGCAGCCGAAACGCATATCTTTCCAGCGAGCAGCGCGAACAGGCAGGTGCCCTCCCCCGCGCCATGCGCGATGCAATTGCTGTCCTGTCGAAAGGCGGACAAGCCGACCGACCGCTCGGCAATCTTCGCGAAGTGCTGGATGTCAGCGGGTTCGACAGTGTCGATTACGCTGAATTGCGCGATGCAGACAGCCTGGAGCCTTTGCCGAAGGACAATGGCAATGCACGCCTCTTCGTGGCGGCACGTATCGGCGGCACGCGGCTGATCGACAATATGGCGGTGGAATAGACCCTACAGACGCTGGCGAGAGCGGAGGTTGGAGCGGGTAAGGGGAATCGAACCCCTCTAGCCAGCTTGGAAGGCTGGAGCATTACCACTATGCTATACCCGCCCACACCTGCTTGGGCGGGAGCGCAGATGCCACCGGGAGTGGCCCCGCGTCAACAGGTCATTCGCCGTTCGTGCTGCTTTCTTCGCCGCCCGCCTCATCGCTCTGCGTGATCGTCTCGATCAGGGTCGGCGCACGGGTCTCTTCGGCGTCGATAGCCTTGGTTTCGATCTTCACTTCCACACGGCGATTCGCTGCGCGACCCTCTTCATTGGGCGAGCCGTCAGGTAGGGCATTGGGTTCGACCGGGTTCTGTTCGCCGAATGCAATGATTTCGATGCGTTCTTCCGCGACGCCGTTTTCGACGAGGAAGTCGCGCACGGCCTCGGCGCGTTCTTGCGACGCAGTCTCGTTCGCCTCGTCGCTTCCGTCGGTATCGGAATGTCCGCCAAGGAGAATGCGGCCACCTTCGCCCATCTGGGGCGACTTCAGGATCGTAGCGAGCTCTGCGCGCGCAGCCTCGGTCAGATCGCTGGTCCCATCAGGAAAACCCAACGTCGTTTCGAGCGGCGGAAGCGCGTCAGCAGCGGGACCTCCAGCAGTACCCTCACCGTCTTTCTCGAAGATCGAACGCGGACCATCGCTCTCCGTAGGTGCCGGTTCAGGTGCCTCCTCGCGGCCGCAAGCCGACAGACCGGCTGCTGCACATGTCAGGAGGGCCGCAGCGGCCCAGCTGTTCCAATTCCGGGTCATGCCGGCTCTATCCCCTGTTTACGTCCAGACTTCTTGCGCGCCGCGTTTTCTTCAGCCGTGCGAGGCTGGGGCGGAAGGAAGCTCAAGATGGTGTCGCCAGCGCGCGGTTCGGGCCGCGACGCATGGGTGAAGAAACGAATGACCCCGCCCCTGCGGATCAGCAGCAGCATGTTTGCTGCATCGGGCAGCCGCTCCTGCGCGTCCTCGAAGTCGAATTCATCGGACAGCCTGGTCTTGCGGAACACCCATCCCTGGCGCTGGCGCTCGGAAACATCCTCAACGCCGAAACCGGATTCGAACAGGGCGCGACCGCGCAAGCTTTCCGGCAGCGAATGCTTGTCGTCGGATTGCGCTGCCTCGCCCAGCTGGAATACCGCGTCGCGTCCGATCTCATGCGCGAATTCGTTGCAGACGAGCGCGTTGTAAGCCTCGTTCTCCGTCGCCGCGACCAGGTTCTGGTACGGTGCCAATTCGAGATTATGCTCCGTCGCCTCGTTCAGGATTTCGCCGTGATAGAAGGGAATGCCCTTTTGGCGGGCCAGCGCAAGGCGTTGCCAGCTGGAATCTACGATCAGGACCGGAGCCTTCATCTCCTGGACCTGCTCCGCCAGCGCGATGGTCCAGGGCGTGCTGCCGACGATCAGGATGCCGGGGCGGGTTGCGCCCTTCACCTTGAGCAGCTTGGCCACGAAGTCGACGGTGAAACCATGCGCCACGATAGTCACGACGACCACGGCGAAGCTCAATCCGATCAGCAGGTTGCCGTCGGTAAAGCCGAGGTCCGAGAGGCGAAGCGCAAAAAGGCCAGAAATCGCGACCAGCACGATACCGCGCGGTGCGATCCAGGCGAGAAACAAGCGCTCGTTCCAGGGAATATTGGTGCCAAGCAGGCTTATCAGGATCGTCGCGGGGCGCACGAGGAACAGCAGCGCAAGCAGGAACAGCGCAATGGGCCAGTTGATGTAGCGAATGTCCTCGATACTGAGCGATGCCGACAGGAGGATGAAAATCCCCGACACCAGCAAGACCGCGATGTTCTCCTTGAACGGATGGATAGAGCGCAGGCTCGATACATTCATGTTCGCCAGGGCTACCCCCATGACCGTTACGGCTACGAGACCAGCCTCATGCTCTATGAGATTAGAAATCACGAATACGCCGACTACGGCGGTGAGTAGGACGGGTACCTTGAGATATTCAGGAACGGCGCCGCGCGGAAAGGCCCAGGCGATCGCAAGCGCAGCGATATAGCCGATAAGGCCGGCGATGATCGCGGCAATGATCAGCGGCGGTACTACCTCGAAAAGCGTAGCATTGGGTTGTTCTGCGACTTTACGGAAATATTCGTAAGCGATCACGGCGCAGAGCGCGCCCGTCGGATCGTTGACGATGGCTTCCCACTTCAGAATCGAGGCCGGTCGCGACTTGATCGAGCTTTGCCTGAGTAACGGAATGACGACTGTCGGGCCTGTCACCACCAGGATGCCACCGAAAAGGATCGCCACTTCGGGGGCCAGGCCCGCGATGTAGATGCCCGCCAGCGCACCCAGCAGCCACCCGATCGCGACGCCCACCGTAGCGAGGCGCATGACGGCGCTGCCAGTATGGCGAAGTTCGCGGAAATCGAGGCTCAGGCCGCCTTCGAAAAGGATCAATGCGACCCCGATCGCCACCATCGGTTCAAGCAACTCGCCAAAGGCATGCTCGGGATCGAAAATGCCGAGCACAGGCCCCGCCAGGAAACCCGCCGCGAGCATGAGGACGATCGCGGGCCAACCGGTCCGCCACGCAACCCATTGCGCGCCGATTCCCAGAATGCCCACCAACGCTATGACTAATGTTTGTTCCATGCCCCTCGCAACGCCACTCGACCTTCGCCAGAAGGCCTATGTGCATCAATGCCCGAAAGTCGAACTATTTCCAAATTCGTCGGAATTCTTGCCTAGTCGCCCTCGAATTGCATGAGCGAGGTCACCTCAACGCTGCAATTGCGCAGCTTCTGCGCGCCTCCAAGATCCGGCAAATCGATAATGAAGCTGGCCGCTTGGACATTCGCGCCTGCCTTGCGCAGCAACTCCGTTGCCGCGCATGCTGTGCCCCCAGTGGCCAGCAAGTCATCGACGATTGCCACGTGGCAGCCATCTTTGACGGCTTTCGGATCCATCTCGAGCCGGTCGCTGCCATATTCCAGAGCATAGTCGACGCCGATGGTCTCGATGGGCAGCTTTCCCGGTTTGCGGATCGGAATGAACGGCTTGCCGAGGGCAGCGGCGACCGCGGCGCCGAAAATGAAGCCGCGGGCCTCCATGCCGGCGATCGCATCGGCTGGTCCTTTGGAGACTTGGGCCGAAAGCCAGTCCACACTTGCCCGAAAGCCTTCGCCATGACCGATCAAGGTGGTGATGTCGCGGAACTGGATCCCGGATTTTGGAAAGTCCGGGATGGTCCTGACAAGCGACTTCAGTTCTTCAGGTGACATGGTGCGCCTTTTGACTGGAGGGTGACACATATGAAAACGCCCCCGCCATCGCTTCGATGGCAGGGGCGTTCAAATAAGAGCGAGAAGATCTCGATCAGTCTTTCTTGGGCTTCACTGCGGCCCAGATCTGCTGTTTCGACATGTACGCGAGGATCGTCGCGAACAGGAGGAAGATGAGCACCGGCCAACCGGTCTGCTTGCGCTTCACCAGGGTCGGCTCGGCCGTCCAGGTCAGGAAAGCGGCGACGTCTTTCGACATCTGCTCGATCGTTGCTTCCGTACCGTCGTCGTATGTGACTTGGCCGTCAGTAGTCAGTGGCGCAGCCATCGCGAGGTTGAGGTTCGGGAAATACACGTTGTGGTGCAGGCCCGGTCCCGGAGCTGCTTCGGGATGCTCTGCAAGGAGCTCTTCCGAAGGAGCCTGATATCCCATGAGTAGCGACGCGACATAATTTGTGCCGTCACCGCGCGCCTTCGTCATCAGCGAAAGATCCGGCGGGATCGCATTGTTGTTGGCAGCGGCCGCAGCCACAGCGTTGGGATAAGGCGACGGGAAGTAATCGGTCGGCAGGCCCGGACGCATGGCAGCTTCACCTGTGTTCGGGTCGATGCCTGGCACCTGCTTCGATGCGGCGTAGGCCTTTACCTGGCCTTCGTCATAGCCGAGCTCTTCCAGATTGCGGAAAGCCACGAACTTGAGGCTGTGACACGCAGCACAGACTTCATCGTACACCTTGAGGCCGCGCTGCAGCTGGGCCTTGTCCCACTTGCCCAATGGCCCGTCGAAGGAGAACGAGAGGTCCATCGGTTTTTCGTAGGGCAGGTGACCCGCCGGCTCTTCCGTTGCGGCGTTATAGGCGCCGATTACGAAAGCGAAGAGAGCTACAAATGCGAAGCCGAGGCCAACCAGGATGGCTACGAGGCGGACGCTGAGAAGTTTGGTCATGACCTGAAGATCTTTCTCGTATCGCTTAGACGGCCGGCGTCGTGTTTTCGCCGAGCACGGCCTTCTTGTCCGAACCGAGCACCGCCTCGGTGATCGAGTAAGGCAAAGGTTCGGGCTTTTCGACACTGCTGACGATCGGGAGGATCACCAGGAAGTGCAGGAAGTAGTACGCCGTGGCGATCTGGCTGAGCATCACATAAGGCTCTTCAGCCGGAGCACCACCACAGATGAACAGGACGATCATCGCCGGGATCAGGCCGAACCAGAAGAACTTGCGGAACAGCGGACGGTAGTGGCCGCTGCGAACCGGCGACTTGTCCAGCCAGGGCAGGAAGAACCACAGCAGGATCGAAGCGAACATCGCGATCACGCCCCACAGCTTTGCCGGGAGGATGAAGTCGACGGTGAAAGCGCGCAGGATCGCGTAGAACGGCCAGAAATACCATTCAGGAACGATGTGCGCCGGAGTCGAAAGCGGGTTGGCTTCGATATAGTTGTCCGGGTGGCCGAGCGCGTTGGGCAGGAAGAAGACCATCGCGAAGTAAGCCAGCAGCACGACGCCGAGGCCGAAGCCATCCTTTGCCGTGTAATACGGATGGAAGGGAACCGTGTCGCTTTCCTGCTTCACTTCCACGCCGGTCGGGTTCGAGGAGCCTGGGATGTGCAGCGCCCAGATGTGGAGGATGACCACACCGGCGATGACGAAAGGCAATAGGAAGTGCAGCGAGAAGAAACGGTTCAAAGCGGCATTGTCGGGGGCGAAACCACCGAGCAGCCAGACCTGGATCGGCTCACCTACCAGCGGGATTGCGCCGAAGAGACCGGTGATGACCTTCGCTCCCCAGAAGCTCATCTGGCCCCAGGGAAGGACGTAACCCATGAAGGCGGTTGCCATCATGAGCAAGAAGATGACGACGCCGAGCAGCCAGATCATCTCGCGCGGGGCCTTGTAGCTCGAATAGAACAGGCCGCGGAAGATGTGCATGTAGACGACGATGAAGAAGAAGCTCGCCCCGTTCGCGTGGGCATAGCGCATCATCCAACCCCAGTTGACGTTGCGCATGATGTGCTCGGTCGTCGCGAAAGCGACCTGGGCGTTTGCAGCGTAGTGCATCGCCAGCACGACGCCGGTGACGATCTGCAGCACGAGGAAGAAACCGGCGAGGACGCCGAAATTCCAGAAATAGGAAAGGTTGCGCGGGACCGGGTAACCGGCACCGACTGCATTGTAGACGAGGCGCGGAAGCGGCAGCTTCTCGTCGAGGAAGCGGGTGAAGCCGTTGCTCGGCTGATATTCGCGTGCCCAGGGAAAGCTCATGTCTGTGTCTCTCGTCTTCTAGCTCAACCGACCTGGATTACCGTGTCCGAGATGAACTCGTACTCCGGCACTTCGAGGTTCGTCGGGGCCGGACCCTTCATGATACGGCCAGCGGTGTCGTAGTGCGAGCCGTGGCAGGGACAAAAATAGCCGCCATACTCACCCTTCACTTCGCCTTCCGCCGCGCCAAGCGGCACACAACCAAGGTGGGTGCAGACGCCCATGGTCACCAGGATGTCGCGGTGCCCTTCCTTGGTACGGTCCTCAAGGCTCTCCTGATCGCGGAGCGACCCGGTGGGAATGGCGTTTGCCGCAGCGATTTCCGCGTCCGTCAGGCGCTTCACGAAAAGCGGCTGCTTGCGGAAGACTGCCTTGATGGCCTGCCCCGGCTCGATGCTTGATACGTCCACTTCGGTCGAGCTGGCTGCAAGAACATCCTTCGACGGAGCCATCTGGCTGACCAGCGGGTAGACGATGAAGACACCGCCCACGCCTGCAGCGCCGATTGCGGCGATGTCGAGGAAGTCACGACGACGGATTCCGTCATCGGTCTGTGCTACGGTTTCAGTGGAAGCGGTTGCAGTTGTGTCTGCCATCAGCGCGTTGCCTTGCCTGCCTTGCGGGTCGAATGCCTGGGTTGGCAGACGACGTGAAAGAATTGCGATCCGTTGCCCGGAAATCCGGTGCGGGCAATGCCCGAGGCGAAAAAGCCTGTGCGAAAGCCCCCGGTGTCCCGGTTTGGTCCGGGCCTCTAGCCTTATTGCGCCCCCTTGCCAACCGCCATTTTGGCCAGACGAGTTCGGCTTTGTGCAACTATGCAGTCAGGCAGATTGCGCTGAACTGGCGTCCGTCGGTCGGCTCTGTGCGATGCGTCGCCCGGCGATAGGAATAAAACCGCGATTCGTTCGCATAGGTGTCGAGCGAGAGGCGATCGATTTCTCCCACCCCTGCGAGCGACAGCCGCCACGCCGCATAGCCCTCCAGATCAAACTGCCAGTGACCTTCACGACCAGGCTCGAAAAATCGATGCGCGGCGCTTTCGAACTTCTCCCGGAAAGCATCGTCTACCTCGTAACTGGCCCGGGCGATGCACGGGCCGATCGCAGCGGAGATGCGATCTGGCCGGGCGCCGAGTGTTTCCATCGCCGCGACGGTGTTCTCGAGGATGCCGCCATGCGCGCCGCGCCAGCCGGCGTGGGCCGCACCGATGACCCCCGCGTCGGCATCGTGGAGCAATACCGGTGCACAGTCGGCGGTCACGATCGCCAGGCGAAGCTGCGGCACTTTGGTCACCATCGCATCCGCCTCGGGCCGGCTCTCGAAATCGAAATCGCTTCCCACAACTATGCAGTCTGCAGAATGCACCTGCTTGAGCAAAGCGGTCGGTGCATCGCCCCCTATCCGATCCAGCTCTCGCCTGTCCGATTGGGGCCCGGTGAGGAAACCATGGGCGATCCCGATACGGTCGGATCGCAACAGGTCTTGACCTTCCGCCACGCGCTTTTCCTCAGTCGGCCAGGCTTCTGGAAACCTGCTCGTACGTATCGCGCGACAGCTTCTCCGCCTTTGCGATCCGCTCCAGCTGCTCGCGCATGAGCGCTGCCCTTTGCGGTTCGACCTTCCGCCACCGACCGAGCGGCGGAACGAAGCGCGCAGCCGTTTGCGCGTTGATAGGATCGAGCTCGAGAATAAGATCGCCGATCATCTTGTACCCCTCGCCGCTGGCCGCATGGAAGCCTTGCGGGTTTCCGGCAAATGCCATGTAGAGCGAACGCACGCGGTTCGGATTGCGCAGCGTGAAATCGGGATGGTCGGCAAGAGCCTTCACGTGTTCGACAACCTGCGGGTGAAGCGAAGAGGCCTGCAGTGCGAACCACTTGTCGATCACCAGGGCATTTCCCTCATAGCGGTTGTAGAAGTCGAGCAGCTTGTTGGTCCGCTCCACGCCTTCCAAGCCGGTGAGCACCATGAGAGCGCCCTGCCGGTCGGTCATGTTGTCTGCCCGGTCATACTGGTGGGCCGCCAGTTCAGCCGCCTTTTCGGGATCGCTTGCCGCCGCATAGGCGAGCACCATGGTTTTCAGCTTGCGCGCGCCTTTTGCTTCCGCATCGAGCGAAAACGGGACCTGTTCGGCCCGCTCGTAGAGCCGATGCAATTGCTCCGAAAGCTGGCTACCGATAAGCGACTTGAGCCGCTCGCGCTCGGCATGAATCAGCCCCGGATCGGAAAGCTCCATCTGCTCTGCGATATAAGTCTGGCTCGGCATACTCATCAGCTCGCCGCGCATCAGGTCGTCGATGTCCGGATCGGCAAGGATAGCGCCCATGGCCTGGGCAATGCTCTGCCCGCCACGGCTCCGCTCTTCTTCAGAAAGCTTGCCGCCGACGCCGGCCACGAGATGCCGGACCATGAGATCCTGCATCGCCTCGTAACGCGCAAACGGATCGTCGTCGCTGGCCGCAAGGAACACCAGGTCCTCGCGATCGATCGCCCGGTTGATCGTGACCGGCGCCGAAAATCCCCGATTGATCGACAGGACTGGCTTGTTGGCAAAGCCGTCGAACCGGTGTTCTGCCGATTCGGTGTCGAGCACGACCAGCTGCTCGCCGCTGTGCGACGCGCTCTGTTGGTCAAAAAGAGCCAGCTTCAGCGGGATCGGCATCGGCTTCTTGTCCGGCTGGCCCGGGGTCGGCGGGACGGTCTGGCGAAGTTTCAACACCGCCTCGTTACCTTCGTGCGTCAGCTCGACCGAGACTTTCGGCGTTCCGGCCTGCGAATACCACAGGCGAAACTGTTCCAGGTCGAGCCCCGCGCCATCCTCGATCGAGCGGACGAAATCCTCGCAAGTCGCCGCTTCGCCGTCGTGACGGTCGAAATAGAGGTCCGTGCCTTTGCGGAAGGCCTCTTCTCCGGCCATCGTGCGCATCATGCGAATAACCTCGGCGCCCTTGTTGTAGACTGTCGCCGTGTAGAAATTGCTGATTTCGCGATAGCTGTCCGGGCGGATCGGATGCGCCAGAGGCCCGGAATCCTCAGGGAACTGGGCGAGGCGGAGGATGCGGACATCCTCGATCCGCTTCACCGGCTCGCTGCCCATGTCCTGGCTGAAGAGCTGGTCGCGCAGAACCGTAAAGCCCTCCTTGAGCGAGAGCTGGAACCAGTCGCGGCAGGTGATGCGGTTGCCCGACCAGTTGTGAAAATACTCGTGGCCGATAACGCCTTCGACCGCATCGAAGTCGCCGTCCGTCGCGGTTTCGGGATCGGCCAGCACGTATTTCGTATTGAAGACGTTGAGGCCCTTGTTCTCCATGGCACCCATGTTGAAGTCCGAGACCGCAACGATGTTGAACAGGTCGAGATCGTATTCGCGCCCGAAGGCTTCCTCGTCCCATTTCATCGAGCGCTTGAGGCTCTCCATCGCGTGCTCCGTCCGCGGCAGGTCGCCGTCGCGAACCCACACATTCAGTTCGACCTCGCGGCCGTTCATGGTGGTGAAGCTATCGCTGCGGGCGACAAGGTCGCCGGCCACCAGCGCGAAAAGATAGGACGGCTTGGGCCAGGGGTCGTGCCACTCTGCCCAGTGGGTGTCGCCCTCTTCTCCTTCGTCGGTCCGGTTGCCGTTGCACAGCAGGATAGGGAACTGGTCCCTCGCACCGCTCATCCGTACGGTGAATGTGCTGAGCACATCGGGCCGGTCGGGGAAGAAGGTTATCCGCCGGAAGCCTTCCGATTCGCACTGCGTGCAGAGCATTCCGTTCGAGGCGTATAGGCCCATCAGCTGCGTGTTGGAGGACGGATCGATCTCGGTCTCGATCGCGATCTCGTGCGCTTCGCCGGGAAGCGTCAGCACGAGATCGTCGCCATCCATGGTGTAGGCTCGCGTCGGTTCGCCGTCGACCTTCACGCTCGTCGGTACGAGGCCGTCGCCATTCAGCCTGATCGTCGGCGAGGCATCGGCCTTGGCATTGCGCGCTACGGTTAGCCGCGATCTGACGCGGGTGCTCTCGAGGCCGAGGTCGAACTCGAGACGGGTCTCGGGCACCATCCATGGGAAAGGACGATAATCCTCGCGCCTGATCTCGGGCGGATCGTGCGGCTCCACGGCTGCATCCGCCATTTCGATGTTGCCGTCAGGGCTTGAGGGAGTGCGTGCTATATCCATGTTCATCCTGTGAATCTGAAACCTTTACGCTAGAACGCGCCGATGGCTCGATTGTTCATCTTCGGTCTCGGCTACACGGCGGGACGAATTGCGCAAGCGATGCGCGGTTCCGGCTGGCACCTCGATGCAACCGGAAGTGCTGGCAATATCGCTTTCGACGACATGGACGCAGTGCTCCGCGCCCTGGGTTCGGCCAGCCATGTCCTGAGTTCGGTGCCACCCGCCGACGGCACGGATCCTGTGCTGGACCGATACGGACACGCGCTGGAAGGCCAATGGCTTGGCTATCTCTCCTCCACCGGAGTCTACGGAGATGCAAAGGGTGCCTGGGTCGATGAAGGCAGCCCGACCGGCGGTGGGCGGCGCACGGCGCGTGCGCAGTGCGATGCGCGGTGGCTGGAGCTGGATGCACGCGTTTTCCGGCTTCCCGGCATCTACGGCCCCGGACGCAGCGCTTTCGAGAGGGTGCGCGAAGGCAAGGCCCACCGCATCGATCTGCCCGGGCAGGTTTTCAGCCGCGTGCATGTGGAAGACATCGTTTCGGGTGTCGTCGCCGCCATCGAGAACGGCGCGCCGGCGGGCGCCTACAATCTCGCAGACGACCTGCCCACGAGCCAGAATGCGGTGATCGAGGAGGCGTGCCGCTTACTAGGATCCGAACCGCCACCCTTGGTGTCGATGGAGGAAGCCGACCTCTCGCCCATGGCTCGCGGATTTTATGCCGAGAACCGCCGGGTCGCCAATGGAAAGGCGAAGCGGCTGCTGGACTGGAAGCCCCGTTATCCGACTTATCGAGAGGGCCTAGGCAGCCTGCTTTAGCGCCGATGGCGGCGTCTGCCGGGCGCGCAGGGCAATGACGAGGCCGATCAGCGCCAGCACCGCGCCGATCACGGTCTGCGTGGTCCACCGGTAATCTTCGAACAGCGTCGACAAAAGCATCGCAACGATGACAGTCACGATACCGTTATAGGCTGCCCTGCCCGCCCCGATTTCGCGTACGAGGGTATAGTGGAGCGGAAAGGTCACGACGCTACCGGCCAGTGCCAGCCACCCGATACCGAGCCAGAAGCTCTGCCGGTCCGGAAGCTGCGGCGGTCCGGCGGTGAACCAGGCAAGGGCAAAATCGGCCAAGGTCCCGTAGAGCATCGCCCATGCCAGCAATGAGACCATCGGTAGCGCGCGGCCGGTCTCGTTGGCCTGTACGACATTCGCGATACTTGCGGCAAGAATACCGCACACGGCCCACAGAATTCCGAGCGGGATGCTGCCGCCCAGCGGGTTCAATCCCGCCTCGTGGATAAGCAGCAGGGCGATGCCTGACAGAGCGACGATAGTCCCGACTACAAAGCCCCGGGTGATCCTTTGCCCAAGTAGCCACCAGCCGAATGCGGCATTGCTCACGATCAGCATCGTGAACATGACCGCGACGATGCCGGAAGTCAGGTGAAGTTCGGCCCGGTAGACGAAGTTGAAGTTGGCGCAGAACTGGGCGATTCCGATGGCGATTGCGAGGATTTGGCCGTTCCTGCCGATCGCCAGCGACCGTCCCATGACGCGGGCCAGCAGGAACATCGCAGGGGTCGCAGTTGCGAAACGTACCGCCACCGACCAGCTGGGCGCGGCCCCGTCGATCTGGTCGGTAATGACCCACCAGGTCGAGCCCCAGATCATTCCGGTGAGGAGGAAGGGGATGACGATGCGCCAGCGCAGCAGCGTCGTCTCACCCGCCGAAGCGCTCATAGGCCGGCAATCGCCGCTGCAAGCGCTCGCGCGTCTTCTTCTCGGGTATTCCACGCAGTGACGAACCGCGCCGCGTCATCGCCCCAATCGTAAAAGCCGAACCCGCGGGCCCTCAGCGCCTCGCGCTCTGCAGCGCTGCAGCGCACGAAAACCTCGTTCGCCTCGACATCGTGCATCAGTCGCTCACCGCAGGCTCCGGCAATTTCCTGTGCGGCGGCATTTGCCGAGCGGGCGTTGCGGAGCCAGACATCACCGTCGAGCATGGCGTGAAGCTGGGCCGCGAGATAGCGCCCCTTGCTCTGCAAATGGCCCGCCCGCTTGCGGCGATACCGCGCGACATCGGCCAGTCCGCGATCGAAGAAGACGATAGCCTCTGCGGTCATTCCGCCGTTCTTGACGAAGCCGAAGCTGAGTGCATCTACATCGCCAGCGGCTTCCGCGGCCGAAACATCGAGAAACGCCACCGCATTGGCGAACCGCGCACCATCCATGTGAAGCCCAAGCCCGCGCTCCTTCGCGAGAGCGGAAATAGCGGCGAGTTCCTCGGGCCGGTAAACGCGCCCGTACTCGCTCGCCTGGGTAATGGAAATCGCGTGCGGCTGGACCTGGTGCACATCGTCGCGGATCGGATCGATTACCGCGCGAATGCTGTTGGGCGACAGCTTTGCGCCATCACCCTCGCCCAGAAGCAATTTCGCTCCGTGCAAATAGAAGCCCGGCGCGCCGCCCTCGTCCATTTCGATATGTGCCTCTTCGTGGCACACGACCCCGCCGTGCGGCTGGACCATGGTCGCCAGCGCGAGGCAATTGGCGGCCGTCCCCGTCGCCACCCAAAGGACTTCGCACTCGCGCCCGAACAGCGCGGAAAACTTTTCGTCGAGCGAAGCGCTGTGTGCATCGCCGTCATACGGGGCATCGCTCGCATCGGCGGCGCGAAGGGCGTCCCAGATTGCCGGGTGGACGCTGGCTGCATTGTCGGAGAGAAACTGGGCCTGGCTCGTCATAGGGGAACGCCTCTAGCGCGCACGGCGTTGCTTGCACAGAAAGGAAATCTGCGTGAGCGATACTATCGAAATCCAGCACGAAGGAAACGAAACAGAGGGGCGGTACTTCACCTCAGTCGAAGGTGCTACGCGGGAAGCCGAGCTGACCTGGCGCGCCAAAGGCGACGTACGTCACGCCACCCATACCTTCGTCCCGACCGAGGCACGCGGGCAAGGCCTGGCCGCCAAGCTGGTCAAGGCCATGATAGAAGATGCGAAGGAACAGGACTTTCGTATCGCGCCGGATTGCTCATACGTGGAAGGATATTTCAGGAGGCATCCGGAACTCTCGGACTTGCGTGCCTAGGCCGCTTCGACCCGCGCCTCCAGCAAGTCGGAGAAATCGGTTTTACCGATACTCTCGAGGATTGCGCTCCGCCATTTGCTAGCTTCCTCCAACGGCATTCCGTGAACGCGCAATTTCCCGCCAGCGAGCCCCAGGAGCAGGCTTGCGTAACCACGGCGCCTGGCGATCGGCCCCTGCAGGATCTCGACCGACTGGAGCTTTGTGCGCGATCCGATAGCGAGGCTGGGCGCGAACCAGCCATGCCTTGAATAGATCTGGGTTCTATCGAGCGCATGACGATCATGGCGCCAACGCCACCAGTGATGCGCGATGATCCATGCGAGCGCGATCGCGGGGATGAGCCATTGCCAGGATGGCGTGATGAAGATCGCGGCAATAGTGACGGGCAAGAGCACGACGCTGGCGAGGATCATCTTGTCGAGGCGATACCGGTCCATGGCGCGGTGCCAGGTGATGTCGCTCCCCGGTAGCGCAAAACCGGTCTCCGCGACGATAGGCGCGATCTCGTCCATCTGCGCGAATGGCGCAGCTTCGTGATTGGCCGCGCCGCTGTCGCTCGCAAGGCTTATAACCTTGAGCCCGTGCCAGCCGAACAATCTGCGCAAGAAGCCCGTTTCCAGCCTCAGCGCCTGAACCCTGTGCACGGGCATGACGAGATCGGTGCGGGTCAACAATCCGCGGCGGCGGCGAAAACCTTTCGGTGTGCGATCGAGGCGAAAATCCCACTCGCGAAGCGCCGTGCGCACAATCCCGGTCGCGAAACCTAGAACTGCGAGGGTCGCTACCCCGATCATGACGCCGATTGCTTGTGCCAGGGGGCCAAGCCCGGCCAATTGCTGGCCCGGCCCTGCCAACCTTTCCTGCCAGAGGTCGAGATCCCAGATATCAAAGGGGAGCAGGAACTCGAATTGCTGTGCAAGACCGCCGATCACCGCGACCACAGCCAGCGAAAACTCGAACAGCCCGAATGTAAGGACCCGCTTCGGTCCCATCTGGAAAAGGGGCGCGCTGCTCTGTTCGGGAACGGTTTGCGGAACTTCGGACAAGGCTTGCGCCGCATCCTCGTCGCGTCGCTCCCTCACGACTTCCCGCAGCCGCTCCCCTTCCGCTTCGGAAAGATAGGCAAGCGAGAGGTCCTCCTTGCCGCCAGCCCCGGTCTCGAACTTCACTGCCACGAGACCGAAGAGCCGTGGAAGCAGTTTCTGTTCGATGCTCACATCCTGGATGCGCTCATAAGGGACCGATCTGGCGGCGCGGGACAATAGACCCTTCTCGACCCGGATGTCGGCATCACCGGTAGCGTAGGTCAGCCGTGTCCACTGTAGGTACTGTGCCACCAGATTGCCGACGAACAGCAGGCCGAGTATCGGCAAGGCAAACGAAAGTCTGTCCATTTCGTCGCGCATGACGACGAACAGCGCGGCCGCAGCCGGAATGAAACGGATTATGTAGCTGACCGCCTCCACCAAGAAGGTGCGTGGATCGGTTCGCTTCGGTTCGCGAAAGTCGCCCGTCATTGCGTGTCGCGGCGGATGGCGGCGCGGATTTGCTCCCGCATCGTCATGGCATCTTCATGCGCGAGACCGGGAAGCGATACGGAAGAATTGTGACTGCCCGCCGTGTGAACCGTGAGGGTCGCAAGATGGAACGCCCGCTCGAGCGGCCCCTGATCGACATCGATGTGTTGGACGCGGCCGAAAGGCACGACCGTATCCGAGCGGAAGAGCACGCCGCGCACCACGCGCAGCCTTTCTTCCGCCAGGGAATAGCCGCGCGTCGCATAGCGGCGCATCGGCAGCCAGACGACGAGGTACAATACGACCAGCAGGACCGGACCCCAGACCACACCGGTCCAGCCCGGTATGACGAATTCCGCAATGCTGGCCCCGGCGAGCAAGACGACCGCAAAAATCGCTGCAACGAGGCGCATCATCGTTTTGTAGCGCGGATCGAGTTCGGTCAGCCCCGTCGTGTCTTCCATGCCGTTATACCTAGGCAATACAGCGCCGGCTATCAACGCCTTTGATCGAAGCGCCGCCCAACGATGGCTGCGGCGATATTGGTTTTCTGCACATCGGTGGTGCCGCCAGCGATGCCCCAGGCGAACCCGTCCCGCACGCGCTGCTCCATGCCGTATTCCTTGTGGTAGCCATAGCCGCCCATGACCTGCATTCCATTGGCGGTCACGCTACGCACGATATCGTTGGCAAAACACTTCGCGGTCGAGCTTTCGTAGACGCTCGGCAGCCCATCGGGATTGTGCACCGCATTGGCAGCCGCGCGATAGATCAGCAGGCGCGACGCTTCGACCTGCATCGCCATTTCCGCCAGCCGCATCTGCACCGCCTGGAAATCGACGATCGGTTTCCCGAACGCCTCGCGCTCCTGCACATATGCGGTCGCCTGCTCCAGCGCGGCCGCAGCAAGCCCAAGCGACTGCGTGGCATTGCCGCAGCGTTCCAGCCCGAAAGCGCTCATCAATTTCCCGAAACCGCCGGCGGGGACGATCTCGTTTTCCTTGGGCACCTTGACGCTGTCGAAAGTGATGTCCCGCGTTTCGATCCCCCGAAAGCCCATCAACTGCTCGCGCTTGCCGAAGCTCACGCCTTCCATTTCCTTGTCGACCAGCAATGCGCCGATACCCTTTGCCCCCGGGGCGTCGGAAAGCCGCGTGTAGACGACGTAATAGTGCGCATGCCCTGCGCCGCTGGTCCATCGCTTGTTGCCGTCGAGAAGGTAGTGGGTGCCCTCGTACCTAGCGCGGGTGGTGAGGTCTGTGAGCGCCGTTCCGGCATCGGGTTCTGACATGGAAACGGCCACCGTCGCCTCGCCTGAAACGACCTGCGGGATCACTTTCGCCTTGATTGCATCGCTCCCAAATCGCTCCAGCGTGCGAACGGGGCCGACCAACGCTTCGAATACCGGGAAGGCGACGGCATTGGAGATCATTGCGAATTGTTCGAGCACCAGCAGCGCCTCGAGGTGACCCAGCCCCAGACCGCCATATTCTTCCGGCAGGTTGACGCCCAGAAAGCCCATCTCGCCATACCGACGCATCATGTCGGCCGGAACGGAGAAGTCCTTTTCCTCCATCTCGCGTGCTAGGTCGGGCAGTTCCTTGCGTGCAAAGATGCGCGCCGCGTCCTGAAGTTCGCGCTGTTGTTCGGTCAGGCGGAAATCCATGAAATTCTCCCTCTGCGAAAGGACTGCCGCCGGGAGTGGGCTGGTGCAACCGAAAATCCGGGCCGGCGGAGGCCCGGCAAGGGCGACCGCCCGCCCGCAGGCGCTCGACGCGGAACGCGGCGAGACTGCGCCGAGGACGCTCGCACGGAGGTGCGAGCGAAAAACCAAGATTCATTTTCGAAAGAAAATGGTGCTGCTGGGGAGGATTGAACTCCCGGCCTCACCCTTACCAAGGGTGCGCTCTACCACTGAGCTACAGCAGCACGGATCCTCCGCAAGAATGCTTGCGGGGTGGAGGCGCGCGCTATTGGCAGACACGGCGGATAAGTCAACCTTAGCTTGCGAGCCGAACCGAATTTCGCAAAAGGATTGCGCGATGAGCCAGCCAAACGACAAGATGACCCGCGAAGAGCGGCTTGCAGCGAAACTTCGCGAGAATCTGCGCCGCCGCAAGGGACAGGCGCGGGAAATCCGCGAATCGGATGCAGACGGGGTTTCCAAGCCCGACACAGACCGCTAACGCGCAGTGCTCCTAGGGAAACAGGGAGCGCCCATGTCCAAGCTGATCCTCGTCCGTCACGGCCAGAGCGAGTGGAACCTCGCCAACCGGTTTACCGGCTGGTGGGATGTCGACCTAACCGAAAAGGGCGAAACGGAAGCGCGCGAAGCCGGTGAGCTGATGAAAGCGAAGGGCGTACTGCCCACGACCGCTTTCACTTCGGTCCAGAAACGCGCCATCAAGACGCTCAATATCGCGCTCGAAGCGTGCGACCGCCTCTGGATCCCGGTGACGCGCGACTGGCGCCTCAACGAACGGCATTATGGCGGGCTAACCGGCCTCGACAAGCAGGAAACGCGCGAGAAGCACGGTGACGAGCAGGTGCATATCTGGCGCCGCAGCTTCGACGTTCCGCCTCCCGAACTCGAGCCGGGCAGCAAATTCGACCTCTCCGATGATCCGCGTTACGCCGGTATCGACGTGCCGCGTACCGAAAGCCTCAAGCTGACGATCGAGCGTGTGCTCCCTTATTGGAAAGAAGCCATTCTCCCGCAGCTGGGCAAGGGCGAGACGGTCATCATCTCGGCCCATGGCAACAGCCTGCGCGCCCTGGTCAAGCACCTGTCCGGCATTTCCGACGACGAGATAACCGGGCTGGAAATACCGACCGGCCAGCCGATCATCTATGAATTCGACGGGACGCAGGTGTCGGGCGAACGCTATTATCTGAAGGACAGCTGATCATGGGGGCAAAGGTCGCAATCGTCATGGGTAGCCAGTCGGACTGGAAGACCATGACCTGCGCAGCCGAAGTGCTGGAGGAACTGGGTGTAGAGACCGATGTGCGGATTGTCTCCGCCCACCGGACACCGGACCGGATGTACGATTTCGCCAAGGCGGCCGAAGCCGATGGCTTTCATGTCATCATCGCAGGGGCAGGCGGCGCGGCTCACCTCCCCGGCATGATCGCGGCCCTGACCCACATTCCCGTCCTCGGCGTTCCGGTCCAGTCCAGGGCGTTGTCCGGAGAGGACAGCCTGCTCTCCATCGTGCAAATGCCGGCAGGCGTCCCGGTCGGCACACTCGCAATTGGCGAAGCGGGAGCCACCAATGCCGGCCTTTTGGCTGCGGCAATCCTGGCCAACGGGGACACCGCGCTCGCAGCACGTCTCAAGGCGTGGCGACAGGCGCGCAGCGATGCCGTCACAGAGCGACCGGAAGACTGATGCTGAAGCGGGGCTCGACGATCGGCATCCTGGGAGGAGGCCAACTCGGCCGGATGATGGCCGTCGCCGCGACCCAGCTCGGATATCGCTGCATCGGCTACTCGCCGGAAGGCGATAACGTCGCTGCCGAGGTTTGCGAGGACTTCTTCACCAATCGCTGGGACGACCAGGCTGCTCTGGCGGCATTCGCCGCACGTTGCAACGTCATCACCTGGGAATTCGAGAACGTGCCGGTCGCGACCGCCCGGGCATTTCCTTCCGACAAGATATTCCCCGACCCCAAGGCGCTGGAAACGGCGCAGGACCGGCTTAACGAAAAACGTTTCGTCGAAGGGCTGGGCGGCAGGCCGGCGGCATATGCGAAGATCGATTCCCAGAGCGATCTCGAAGCGGCAACCGATCGGCTCGGGGCACCAGGGATCGTAAAGACGCGGCGCGACGGCTATGATGGCAAGGGCCAGTGGCGCATCATGTCGGGGCGCGATGCCTCGGCACTCAAGCTGCCCGATGTCCCCGCGATCTATGAAGGCTTCGTGGAATTTTATGCCGAGTTCTCGGTTGTCCTCGTGCGGGCTCAGGATGGTGAAATCCGCTATTGGGACAGTTCGCGCAACGTCCACGAAGGCGGAGTCCTGTCGGCCTCCTACCTGCCTGCCGGTGAAGCGGTCGAACCCCAGGTGGACGAGGCGCGCAAGCTCGCCGGACAGGTTGCCGACGCCTTGGGTTATGTCGGCGTCCTGACGCTCGAATTCTTTGCGACCCACGAAGGTCCCATCTTCAATGAGATGGCGCCCCGGGTTCACAATTCTGGCCACTGGACCATCGAGGGCGCGGCAACCAGCCAGTTCGAAAACCACATCAGGGCGGTCGCAGGTTTGCCGCTTGGCGATACGCGCACCACAGCAGAGGCGGTCGAGATGCGCAACATCCTCGGCTGCGATATTCAAGGTGCGCACGCTTTCCTCGCTGACGCCGACGCCCATCTGCACGATTACGGCAAATCGGAAGTCCGCGAAGGGCGCAAGATGGGCCATCTCACCCGCCTGACCCGCGCATGAGCCTGTTCTGTATCTATGCACGCGCCGCCAATGGCGCGATCGGCAAGAATGGCCAGCTGCCTTGGCACCTGCCTGCCGACCTGAAGCGCTTCAAGGCGCTTACCATGGGCCAGCCGATGATCATGGGCCGCAAGACTTTCGAGAGCCTTCCCGGGCTCCTGCCCGGACGGCGCCACATCGTCCTCACCCGGAAAGAACGATGGGATTCCACGGGCGCCGAAGTGGTCCGCTCTGCCGAGGAGGCGATTGCGATCGCAGGCGAGAGTGCTGCCGTCATTGGCGGCGCCGCGATCTTCGACGTCTTCCTGCCTCTGTCGGACCGGGTAGAATTGACGGAGATTCACCAGGATTTCGATGGCGATGTCTTCATGCCTCCGCTCGGTCCTGAATGGGAGATCGCCGGTCGCAAGGATTTCGACGCTCGGCAAGACGCTCCTGCCTATTCCTTCCTGACCTACGAGCGGTCGGAATGAAGCGGCGCATCTTCTTTGGCTTTGGAGCAGTAGTCCTGCTGGCAGTTGCCGGCTTCTTCGCTTTTGGGCCGGCGATAGTCGAGCGGGGCATGAACAAGATTGACGGGAAGCCGTTGATCGCTGTCTCCGACGAAGCAAGAGCGCTTCATGACAGCCTCGCTATCGTCGACCTGCATTCGGATACGCTCTTGTGGGACCGCGATCTTCTGGACGGCAGTGACCGTGGGCATGTCGACCTGCCGCGCCTCCAGCAAGGCAACGTCGCGTTG
Source organism: Qipengyuania aquimaris (assembly GCF_009827445.1). GTDB lineage: Bacteria > Pseudomonadota > Alphaproteobacteria > Sphingomonadales > Sphingomonadaceae > Qipengyuania > Qipengyuania aquimaris. The sequence continues at coordinate 2,296,645 of NZ_WTYI01000001.1, read as the reverse complement.
CAGGTCTTCTCCAGCGTTACAAAGACGCCGCGCGGGCAGAATTACGATGCGAATGGCGCGGACACCGACAACATCACCCCGCTGGTCATCGCGCAGCTTCAACCGGTGCGGACATGGGGAAGCTTGCTGGAGCGCTCGCTTTATCATGTGCAAAAGCTTGATCGGGCGGTCGAAGGCTCCGGCAATCAGCTCGTGTCGATCCGCGGCCGGGATGACGTAACCGGGCTGCTGGGCCGCCGCGCGGTCAAGAACAATGGAACCGGCGTCCTCTTCAGTGCCGAAGGCCTGCAAAGCCTCGAGGGCGACATCGCCAATCTCGACACTCTATACGCTGCTGGAATGCGCATGGCGGGGCTCACGCATTTCTTCGACAATGAACTGGCCGGTTCGATGCATGGCCTTGAGAAGGGCGGGCTGACCGACATGGGCCGCGAGACCGTCAAGCGGATGGAAGCGATGGGCATGATCGTCGATATCGCGCATTGCAGCCACCAGTGCGTTTCGGAAATCCTCGCCATGGCGACCCGCCCCGTGGTCTCCAGCCATGGCGGTGTGCAGGCCACCTGCGAGGTAAATCGCAACCTCACCGACGAGGAAATTCGCGGTGTCGCGGCGACCGGCGGGATCATCGGCGTCGGCTATTGGGAAGGCGCCGTCTGCGACACCTCCCCTCGTGCCACTGCGAAAGCGATGAAACATATTCGCGATCTCGTCGGGATCGAGCACGTCGCGCTGGGCAGCGACTATGACGGCGCGGTCACCGTACGCTTCGACACTTCAGAGCTGACACAGGTCACGCAGGCCCTGCTCGACGAAGGCTTTTCCGAGGAAGAAATTCGCGCGGCGATGGGCGGCAATGCGCTGCGCGTGATCGGTGAAGGGCTGGTGCCGCAATGAGGTTTCTGGACCACCGCGACCCGCTGCCCGAGAGCCTGCGCGGCGCGATCATCGCGCTGGGCAATTTCGACGGGTTCCACCTCGGCCACCAGGCCGTCGCGAAGCAAGCGATCGACTGGGCGCGTGCAGAGGGACGCCCGTCGATCATCGCGACCTTCGATCCGCACCCGGTTCGTCATTTCAAGCCGGACGCTCCACCATTCCGGCTAACCACGCTGGAACAGCGGCAGGAGCTTTACCTTGCAGCCGGCGCCACCGCCATGCTGGTGTTCCACTTCGACGGCGAGCTGGCGGGGACGACCGCAGAAGATTTCGTGAAGGTCTTGCTGGCCGAACATCTCAGCGCGGCAGGTGTCGTCACCGGCGAGGACTTCACTTTCGGCAAGGCGCGCGGTGGCAATTTCGAGAAGCTCGTCTCGCTTGGCAAGGAAGTCGGGATCGAGGCGCGCGCAGCGCAGCCGGTTCTCGATGGCGGCAAGCCGGTTTCTTCCAGCCGCGTGCGCGAGGCGCTGCGCGAGGGCGATCCGCAGGAAGCCGCACGCCTGCTTACCCGGCCTTTCGCGATCCGCGGGATTGTCGAGCATGGCGACAAGCGTGGGCGCACGATCGGCTATCCCACCGCAAACCTGTCTATCGAGCATTATCTGCGACCCAAATACGGCATCTATGCCGTGACCGGCCGTATCCTTTCGACTGGCCAGAAACTTCTCGGCGCGGCGAATATCGGGGTCCGCCCCCAGTTCGAGCCGCCCAAGGAGTTGCTCGAACCATATTTCTTCGATTTCTCGGGTGATCTTTATGGTCAGGAAATCGAAGTGGCCTTCCATCACTTCCTGCGCGGCGAGGCGAAATTCGATGCGCTCGATGACCTGGTCGACCAGATGGATCGCGACTGTGAAAGAGCGAAGGCCCTCTTGGGATGAGAAGATGGTTGCGGTGGGCGGGGATGGCATTGGCCCTCGCCCTCTTGGTACTGAGTGTCGTTAATGCCAGCTGGCTCGCGCCCGAGCCGGTGGGAGCCCCCAAGCTGATCGCCCATCGTGGCCTCTACCAGATGTACGACAAAACAGGCGTGGGCCGCGATACCTGCACCGCTGACCGTATCGCCCAACCCTATCACCCTTACCTTGAGAACACGGTCGAGAGTGCACTGCGCGCACAGAAATTGGGCGCTTGGATGGTCGAGATCGATATCGCAGCCACCCGCGATGGCGAGCTCGTGGTATTTCACGACTGGACGCTCGATTGCCGGACCGATGGTGCTGGTCCGGTGCGCGACGCGTCTCTTGCAGAGCTCAAGGCTCTCGATATCGGCTATGGATACACTGCGGACGGAGGCGACACCTATCCGTTCCGGGGCGACTTTGTGGGGGCAATGCCGACCTTCGAAGAGCTTGCCCGCGCGCTTCCTCCACGCGGCAGGTTAATGATCAACTTCAAATCGAAGGACCCTGCCGAGGCCAATCTCGTGGCGCAGAAACTAAAGGCAGTTGGCCGGGATCCGGTTGCCTCCGGCGATGGGTTTTACGGTCACGCCGGACCGATCCACCGCATCCGCGAATTATATCCCGAAGCATGGGCCTGGGACCCGCAAGCCGCAAAGCAATGCTCGAAAGATTACGTCGCGCTTGGCTGGTCCGGGTATGTCCCCCAGAGTTGCCGTGGCGAAACGCTGCTTGTTCCGCTCAATTACCAATGGGTGTTCCCGGGCTGGCCGAACCGCCTGATTGCTCGCATGGAAAAATACGGCGGTAAGGTCATCGTAATTGGGCCGATTGGCGAAAATCTGCCGCGCGGGCTCACCCTGCCAGAGCAGCTGACCGAGCTACCCGAGAGCTTCAACGGCTATGTGTGGGTGGAAGATGCCTTCACCATTGCCTCTGCCCTCTATCCCAGTTTCGACGACCGCACAGTGCAGGAATGGGAGGCAAGCGAAGCCGCCCTCGACCGGCGCCGTGCAGGGCGTGGCGATTGACGCTTTAAAGCTCGGCGCAAATCCCCTAACGGCGAGCGGCAATGACTGAACAGCGCGACTATAAAGACACGGTCTTCCTTCCCAAGACCGATTTTCCCATGAAGGCCGGCCTCCCCCAGAAGGAGCCGAAGATCCTTGCGCGCTGGCAGGAAGAAAACCTCTACGAAGAGCTGCGCGAGAGCCGCAAGGACCGCGAGAAGTTCATCCTCCACGACGGCCCGCCCTACGCCAATGGCGACATGCATATCGGCCATGCGCTGAACCGTATCCTGAAGGACATGGTGGTGCGCAGCCAGACGCTGCTCGGCAAGGATGCGCCCTTCGTGCCCGGCTGGGACTGCCACGGCCTGCCGATCGAGTGGAAAGTCGAGGAACAGTTCCGCAAGAAGAAGCGCGACAAGAACGCCATTCCCGCAAGCGAATTCCGCGCCGAATGCCGCGCCTACGCGCAGAAATGGGTCGATGTTCAGCGCGAACAATTGCAGCGCCTCGGCCTGATGGCGGATTTCGACAATCCGTACCTCACCATGCAGTTCGAAAGCGAAGCGACCATCGTTGCCGAGCTGATGAAGTTCGCCGAGGCTGGAAACCTCTATCGCGGATCGAAGCCGGTGATGTGGTCGCCGGTCGAGGAAACCGCGCTGGCCGAAGCCGAGGTCGAATACGAAGACATCACCTCGACCCAGATCGACGTGGCGTTCGAGATCGTGGAATCGCCGATTCCGGAACTGGTCGGCGCGCATGCGGTGATCTGGACCACCACACCGTGGACGATACCGGTGAACCAAGCCTTGGCCTATGGGCCGGAGGTTGAGTATCAACTCATCTCGGTCGATGGCACGAACTGGTTGGTGGCCGAGCAACTTGTTGGCGACTTTCTTCAACGGCTCGCAGCGGCCAATCCCCAGCAGGTCTCGCGCGATTGGGAGGGACACAAGCCCGCCGCCACCGAGAACAAAAAGCTCGTCAAAGGCTCCGATCTCGCCGGTACTGTGGCTCGCCACCCGATGCACCATCTCGGCGGCTTCTACGCCAAGCCGCGACCGCTGCTCGCAGGCGATTTCGTCACCACCGACAGCGGCACGGGCCTCGTCCACATGTCGCCCGACCATGGCGAGGACGACTTCCTGCTCTGCCGCGAGCACGGCATCGAGCCGGTCTTCGCGGTCATGGGCGACGGGCGCTATCGCGACGACTGGGAATGGCTCGGCGGCAGCGACGACCGCCGACGCGCGGTGATCAACAAGGCCTTCAACGCGCCCGACGGGCCGATCTGTTCGGACCTGCGCGAAGCCGGCGCGCTGCTTTCGGCCAGCGACGATTACGCGCATTCCTATCCGCATTCGTGGCGTTCGAAGGCCAAGGTCATCTACCGCTGCACGCCGCAGTGGTTCGTGCCGATGGACAAGCCGCTCGACACGGGCGACTTCGACGTCGCCGCGCCCGAAGGCTTCGGCGCCGCCGTCGCGATGTTCACGAGCAAGGACCACTCGACATTGCGCGAAATCGCCATGCGCGAGATCGAGCGGGTAAAGTTCTATCCCGAAAAGGGCCGCCGCCGCATCGGTTCGATGGTCGAAGGCCGCCCCGACTGGGTCCTTTCCCGCCAGCGCGCATGGGGTGTGCCGATCACGCTCTTCGTGCGTAGCGACGGCTCTTACCTTCAGGACCCGGCAGTCAACGCTCGCGTGGTCGCAGCCGTGCGCGAAAAGGGCGTCGATGCCTGGGACGAAAGCCGCAAGGCAGAGTATCTTGGCGCGGACCACGATCCGGCTGAGTTCGAGATGGTCACCGACATTCTCGACGTCTGGTTCGATTCGGGCTGCACCCATGCCTTCACATTGGAAGGCGACCGCTGGCCCGACCAGCGCTGGCCCGCCGATCTTTATCTCGAAGGCAGCGACCAGCATCGCGGCTGGTTCCAGTCGAGCCTGCTCGAAAGCTCCGCGACCCGCGGCCGCGCGCCTTATGACGCGGTGCTGACCCATGGCTTCACCATGGACAAGCAGGGCAAGAAGATGTCGAAGAGCCTCGGCAACACCATCGACCCGCTGAAGGTCATGGAACAGTACGGCGCCGACATCATCCGCCTCTGGGCGCTCTCCGTCGACTTCACCGAAGACCACCGCATCGGCGATGAAATCCTGAAAGGCGTGGGCGACCAGTACCGCCGCCTGCGCAACACCTTCCGCTATTTGCTCGGCGCGCTCGACGGTTTCGTCGGCGACATGGGCGATGCGGGCGAAATCCCCGAGCTGGAAGTTTATGTCCTTGCGCTGCTGGCCGATCTCGACGGCAAGCTGAAGGCTGCGCTCGAAAGCTACGACTACAACACCTACACGCGCCTGCTGGTCGATTTCTGCAACGAGGACCTGTCCGCGTTCTATTTCGATATCCGCAAGGACTGCCTCTATTGCGACGGGCCGGACAGCGTGAAGCGCAATGCCTATCGCACCGTGCTCGATCTCCTGTTCCATGCACTTGTCCGCTACGCCGCGCCGGTGCTGGTGTTCACTGCGGAAGAGGCCTGGACGACGCGCTACCCTGATGGCGGCAGCGTACATCTCCTAGACTGGCCCGCAGTACCGGGCGTGACTTCCGATGGCGCTCGCTGGGAAAGCTTGCGCGAATTGCGCGAGCGCGTGACCGAAGCGATCGAGCCGCTGCGCCGTGACAAGACGATCCGCTCCAGCCTCGAAGCCGATGTCGTCGTGCCTGCGAGCGCGGTGCCCGAAGGCTTCACCGACGAAGATCTCGCCGAACTGTTCATCACCGCGTCAGTGACGCGCGGCGATAGCGACACGGTGACTGTCACTCGAACCGGCGAATCCAAATGCGGCCGTTGCTGGCGCCTGCTGCCCTCGGTTTCCGAGGACGGCGCGCTGTGCGATCGCTGTGACGACGTCATCGAGCAGATGGACGCTGCCGGGAGTGCGGGAGAATGACCCCGGTCCTGCGCAATCGCCTCATCGGCGTGGCAATCGCCTTTGCGATCTATGCGGTCGACCAGGTCGTGAAGTGGTGGGTCGACGGCCCGCTCGGCCTGAAAAGCCAGCACGACAAGATGGACCTGCTGCCGTTCTTCGACCTTTACCGCATCCATAATTACGGCGTGTCTCTCGGCATGTTCGAGGCGACCAGTCCGGAAACGCGCTGGCTCCTCGTCGGTGTCACAGCGCTGATCGCCCTGCTCGTCACGGTCTGGATGTTCCGTGAAAAGCTGCTTGGCGACATCCTTGGCCTGTCGCTAATCCTCGGCGGCGCGCTGGGGAACATCAAGGATCGCTACGAACTCGGCTATGTCCTCGATTATGCCGATTTCCATATCGGGGATTTTCGCCCCTTCCTTATTTTCAACATCGCAGATGCCGCTATCACCATCGGCGTCGTAATCATCCTTGCCCGCGCGTTCTTCATGAGCGACAAGGAAGTCGACGACATGATGGACGGCAAGACGGCAGACGCCGCGGAGAGCAATACATGAATACCTTCACTCGCATCGCCCTGGTGAGCGCCGCCGCAAGCACGCTCGCAGCCTGTGGCAGCGGCGGTTTCCTCAATCGCGAACGTCCCGACGAATTTGCCGTGCAGCGCCAGGCTCCGCTGGTCGTTCCGCCGGACTTCAATCTTGTCCCGCCGGCACCCGGCGCACCGCGCCCGGCTGAAGGCACCGCCGCAGAACAGGCTCTCGAAGCCCTGTTCGGTGGTCCGGCTGCACGCAGCTCGGTCGAAACTTCGGTGCTGGACCGCGCCGGCTCTTCGGAGCCGGGCATTCGCAGCCTCGTCGGCAGCGAAGGCACCAATACGGTCGCCAAGGGCAGTGTCACTCGCGATATCGTGGCTGCACCCGAAGGCGACGGCGCGACCGCACAGGCCGTAATCCCGGGCTAATCAGGCTTCCCGGTTCGGGAAATCTCAGCCGTCGTCCTCGTCCGAGGGCTTCGCTGCGTCGAGTGCGCTGACTAGGAGCTTGTCGATCCGGCGTTCGTCGAGGTCGACGACTTCGAAGCGCCAGCCCTGTTCTTCGAACCACTCGCCCTCTGCGGGTAGCTTCTTCAGTACTGCGAGGACGTAGCCCGCAACGGTCGCAAATTCGCGATCTTCGCCGTATTCGAGGCCCAACCGGTCAGCAAGCGCATCGGCGCTCAGCGAGCCAGACACCAGCAACGAGCCATCGGCACGTTCAACGATACCCGGCGAATCGCCCGGATCCTGGTCACTGGCGAAATCGCCGACGATGGCGGTCAACAGGTCGACGGGCGTTACGATCCCGTCGAGATGGCCGTATTCGTCATGTACCATTGCCATCGCGATATCGGCTTGCTGCAACACGCGCAGCGCGTCCACCGCATCGAGCTGGTCGGGAACGACCTCCGCTTTACGGAGAAGATCCTGCAGGACGACCGGACCACCTGCCACCTGCGACGCTAGGATTTCCCGCACCCTCACGAGCCCCAGAACCTTGTCCGGCGAACCATCGGCGACCGGCCATACCGAATGCGGGCTTTCCGCCAACAAGGCCGTAATCGCGTCTTCGTCCGCAGCGATATCGATCCAGTCGATTTCGGTTCGCGGGGTCATGACTTCGCGGACGGGTCGCTCCGCCAGGCGGACCACGCCCGACAGCATCTGGTGCTGCTCGTGCTCGATCACGCCGCTACGCGTGGCCTCGGCGAAAAGCATGTGCAGTTCTTCCGCCGTCACCGCGCTCTGGCCCGCGGGGCGCACGCCGAGCAGGCGGATGATGAGGCTGGAAGAGGTATCGAGCAGCCAGACCAGCGGCGCGGCGACCTTTGCGATAAATGCCATTGGCAACGCCATCGCAGTAGCGATCGGTACGGCGGCGCGCAGCGCAATCTGTTTCGGAACCAGTTCGCCGATCACGAGGCTGAAATAGGTCGTGAGCGCAATGACCAGGGCAAAGCCGACCTGGGGCGCCCAGTCCGCGGGCAGGCCAATGGCGGCAAGACGTTCTCCGACCGGACCGCCGAGGCTGGCACCGGAGTATGCACCCGCGACGATGCCGACGAGAGTGATCCCGATCTGTACGGTCGAAAGGAACTTGCCCGGATCCGCCGCGAGCGCGATGGCCGATTTCGCTCCGGCACTGCCCTGCTGGGCTGCGCCTTGCAGCCGTCCGGTGCGCGCGGAAACGATGGCGAGTTCGCTCATGGCGAAAACGCCGTTGAGCATGATGAGCCCGGCGATGATGAGCAGGTCTGTCCAGGGAAAGGGTGTCACATTCCTGCGCTAGCACAAATTATCGCGCATGCCAGTGCTTCGCGGAACACTAGGCCGTTTCACTTGTTTGGAACCTTCAGAGGCGCTGGTGGGCGCGTCCCACATGGCGTGTCGGAACCGGCTCGTAAGGAGCCGCTGGCCGTCATAACTCTAGAAGGGGATATATTTATGCAAAAATCACGGATTTTCCTCGCAGGCTTCTCGGCTGTCGCCCTCATGGGCACCTCGGCCTGCGTCACCGACCCGAATACGGGTGAAAAGAAGATTTCGCGCACCGTTCTCGGCGGCGTCGGCGGTGCAGTCGCCGGCGGCCTGCTTGGCGGCGTCATCGGCGGCAAGACCGGCCGCATCATCGGTGCTGCAGGCGGCGCCGCTGCCGGCGGCTATGTCGGCTACAAGATGGACCAGCAGATCAAGGAGCTCGAAGAGCAGACTGCCGGTTCAGGCGTAGACGTCAGCGAAGTTGATGGCGGCGAGGCTATCCTCGTGAACCTGCCGGACGGCGTGACGTTCGCCACGGGCAGCGCCACGATCAACAGCGCATTCCGCCAGACACTCGACCGGGTTGCGCAGAACCTCGTCCAGTATCCGAACAGCCTGATCGACGTGTACGGCTACACCGACACCGTTGGCGCCTCGGACTTCAACCAGCGCCTCTCGGAACAGCGTGCGCAGGCAGTCGCAAACTATCTGACCAGCCGCGGCGTGAGCTCTTCGCGCATCCGCTGGATGGGCTTTGGTGAAACCAATCTCGCGGTCCAGACTGCGGACGGCGTTGCCGAACCGCTCAACCGCCGCGTCGAGATCAAGATTATCCCCTTCGACCAAGACGATGTCGAAGCAGCCCAGCAGGGCAACTGATCCGAGCCTTTCGGAAAAGTCGCAGGAAAGGGGCCGGGCCAAAACCCGGTCCCTTTTTTGTTGGGGTTGCTATTTGGAAGCCAGGGTCGCCGCCCGGTCGGCAAGATGCGCAACCGTTGCGGAATGGATGCCGGGGGCGCTCACGACCATCCCAAACTCGCGCGGGTCGCGCTTGTTGTAATTCAGCTTACGGCCGAAGGCGTCCGAGACTGCGGCTCCCGCTTCGCGCGCGATAAGTGCCGCTGCCGCGATGTCCCACTCGAATCCCCAACGCAGTGTCGCGACCAAATCGGCCTCATCCGCTGCAACCATCGCCATGCGCAGCGCAATCGAGTTGGGCTGGTAGACTTTCTCGAGCATCCGGTCCTGTTTCATCAGGTCCGCTGCAGGGACGCGGGCGCCGGTGAACTCCTCGCGCTTCGATGAAACGAGCTTCTCGCCGTTTCTCCAGGAGCCTTGTCCCGCAGTTGCCTGCCAGACTTCCTTGCGGGCGGGCGCACAGAGCGAGCCGATCAGGGGCCGCCCCGCACTTATCAAGGCCACCGACACCGCCCAGCCCGGGCGGCCACGGATGAAATCCCGTGTGCCGTCGATGGGATCGACGAGCCAGATAAGATCGCGGTCGAGACGCGCCGGATCGTCCACCGTCTCTTCCGAAAGCCAGCCGGCTGCAGGCAACAGAGCGCCCAATTCTCGCTTGAGGAAGGCGTCGACGGCCAGGTCGGCTTCGCACACCGGGCTGCCCGGGGTCTTCTCCCAAGTGCGCACGTCTTTGCCCGCGCCGGGCCAGAGGTCCAGCGCGATGCGTCCCGCTTCGGAGACGATCGATTCGAGTCGCTTTGCGTCGATCATGGATGGGAAGCGCCCCTGCACCCGAAAGTCGCACTTTTCAAGCGGGGCCAGACATGCTTATGCGACCCGCGCAACACGATTCCCTCCAGCCGCGCAATACGCGAAGGACGAAAGCCCGAAATGAACATCCACGAATACCAGGCCAAGGAACTCCTCGCTAAATACGGCATCGCCGTTCCCGCAGGACACGCAGCGATGACCGTCGAAGAAGCGGTCGCAGGCGCGAAACAGCTCCCCGGGCCGCTTTACGTCGTGAAAGCACAGATCCACGCCGGTGGCCGCGGCAAGGGCAAGTTCAAGGAACTCGGCCCCGATGCGAAGGGCGGCGTCCGCCTGTCGAAGAGCATCGAGGAAGTCGAGGCGAACGCCAAGGAAATGCTCGGCAACACGCTGGTGACGATCCAGACGGGCGATGAAGGCAAGCAGGTCAACCGCCTTTACGTGACCGACGGGGTCGATATCGCGCATGAATACTATCTCTCGATGCTGGTCGACCGCGCCACCGGCCAGGTCGCCATGATCGCTTCGACCGAAGGCGGCATGGACATCGAGGACGTCGCGCACGAGACGCCCGAGAAGATCACCACGATCACCATCGACCCGGCACAGGGCTTCATGCCCCACCATGGCCGCGCGGTGGCCTTCGCCCTGAAGCTGACGGGCGACACCAACAAGCAGTGCCAGAAGCTGGCCAAGCAGCTCTACACCGCCTTCATGGACCTCGACATGGAAATGCTCGAGATCAATCCGCTGGTGGAAGACAAGGACGGTAACCTGCTCGTCCTCGACACCAAGATGAGCTTCGACGGCAACGCGCTCTACCGTCACAAGGACGTGGAAGCGATGCGCGACGAGACCGAAGAAGACCCGGCCGAAGTCGAAGCATCGGAGTACGATCTCGCCTACATCAAGCTCGACGGTAACATCGGCTGCATGGTCAATGGCGCAGGCCTCGCCATGGCGACGATGGACATCATCAAGCTGAACGGCGCTTTCCCGGCGAACTTCCTCGACGTGGGCGGCGGCGCGACGACCGAGAAGGTCACCGCAGCGTTCAAGATCATCCTCAAGGACCCGGCGGTCGAGGGTATCCTTGTGAACATCTTCGGCGGCATCATGCGCTGCGACACGATTGCAGAAGGCATTGTCGTGGCGGCCAAGGAAGTCGAACTGGACGTGCCGCTGGTCGTCCGCCTCGAAGGCACCAATGTCGAGAAGGGCAAGGAAATCCTCGCCAATTCGGGCCTGCCGATCGTTCCTGCAGACGATCTGGGCGATGCCGCTCGCAAGATCGTGGCAGAGGTGAAAAAGGCGGCCTGAGCGCCGCCCGATTTACTCGACCCGTTCGAACCGGAAAACGAGCTCGCTTATCTCGCCGCCTGCGCTCTTCATGCGCACGGCGGCGACGAGGCCGTTGTCGCCATCGCATCGCAGGGTCAGCGCCCGGAAATAAGCGGCGCAGTGCTCGAGAGCGATGAGGTTGAAGGTTACCATGCCTTCCTTGTCTTCCCACGCGCTCAAGTCGGCGTTGAAGTGCTTGAGACGCATGACCAGCGAGCCTTCTTCCTCCATCAGGTAGATATGCTCGGTAAACATGATCTCGGTTTCATCCTTCATCTGGATGAAGGTGCCGACCATCGTGTTGCCAGTGGGAGGTAGCCAACTCTCGTGTGCGGGAGCGCCACCTATTCCCGTTCCGCTCCATTGACCTACCAGCCAATCCACTTGCTCTAGCGTAGCGGGAGGCGGAGTGTGATCCTCGGGCGTGTTTCGCACTTCCTGCGCCGCGACCGGCGAGGTTGCGAGGGTTAGAGCCGCTGCCATCATCATCCAGTCGCGCATCACAAACCTCCTGCCTTTCCAAGGAAACTATTCGCCCCGCCATCCATAGTAAAGGGAAGCGCCCTGCAGCGCTTGACCTTAGGATTTCCGCGGGCAAGAGGCTGTTGCACTGGTTTCGAATATCCGCGCCGCTCAACTTGACGTTTACGTAAACGCAAGCTAGGCGGGCGGCACAGTTTCTATCGAGAGGAAGGTAACACCCATGAAAATCCTCGTCCCCGTCAAGCGGGTGATCGATTACAACGTCAAACCCCGCGTGAAGGCCGATGGCTCGGGCGTGGATCTGGCGAACGTCAAGATGAGCATGAACCCGTTCGACGAAATCGCCGTCGAAGAGGCGATCCGCATTAAGGAAGCCGGCAAGGCGGAAGAGATTATCGCCGTTTCCATCGGCCCGGCAAAGGCCCAGGAAACGCTGCGCACTGCGCTCGCCATGGGCGTCGACCGCGCGATCCTCGTCGAAACCGACGATGAAGTCGAACCGCTCGCCGTCGCGAAGATCCTCAAGGCCATTGCCGAGGAAGAGACCGCGGGCATCGTGATGCTGGGCAAGCAGGCGATCGACGACGATTCGAACCAGACCGGCCAGATGCTCGCAGCCCTCATGGGCCGTCCGCAGGGCACCTTCGCCAACACCGTCGAAGTCGATGGCGACAGCGTCACCGTGAAGCGCGAAGTCGATGGCGGTCTCGAAACCGTTAAGCTTACGCTTCCGGCCATCGTCACCACCGACCTTCGCCTGAACGAGCCGCGTTACGCTTCGCTGCCGAACATCATGAAGGCGAAAAAGAAGCCGCTCGATACCAAGAGCCCGTCCGATTACGGCGTCGATACTGCGCCGCGCCTGAAGACCACCAATGTCTCCGAACCGCCGGTTCGCCAGGCAGGTGAAAAGGTCGAGGACGTCGACGCGCTGGTCGCCAAGATCAAAGCGCTCGGCATCGCGTAAGAACCCGGACAGGAAAGGAACGTAAATTATGAAAACTCTCGTCTGGGTCGAACACGACAATGCCGAGATGAAGGACGCCACCCTTGCTGCGGTCACCGCCGCAAGCAAGCTGGGTGAGGTCCACCTTATCGTAGCAGGCTCGGGCTGCCGGGCCGTTGCCGAACAGGCTGCCAAGGTCGCCGGAGTGGGCAAGGTCCACCTCGCCGATGATGCGGCTTACGAGCATGTGCTGGCTGAGAATGTCGCGCCCCTGATCGCCGATCAGATGGGCCACCACGACGCTTTCGTCGCACCCGCCACCACCACCGGCAAGAACATCGCACCGCGCGTTGCAGCACTGCTCGACGTAATGCAGATTTCGGACATCCTTTCGGTCGAAGGCGAGAAGACCTTCACCCGCCCAATCTACGCCGGCAACGCGATTGCGACCGTCGAATCGTCCGACGCAAAGCTGGTCATTACCGTCCGCGGTACTGCCTTCGACAAGGCAGCGACCGAAGGCGGCAGCGGCACGATCGAGGAAATCTCCGGCCCTGCCGATGCTGGCCTGTCCAGCTTCGTAAGCGCCGAGATTGCCGAGAGTGACCGCCCGGAGCTCACCAGTGCCAAGGTAATCGTATCGGGTGGTCGTGCGCTCAAGGACGGCGAGACCTTCGAACAGATCATCACGCCGCTGGCGGACAAGCTCGGTGCAGGCATCGGCGCATCGCGCGCCGCGGTCGATGCCGGCTACGTCCCCAACGACTACCAGGTCGGCCAGACCGGCAAGATCGTCGCTCCGGAAGTCTATATCGCGATCGGCATCTCCGGCGCGATCCAGCACCTTGCAGGCATGAAGGATTCCAAGACCATCATCGCCATCAACAAGGACGAGGACGCACCGATCTTCCAGGTCGCCGACATCGGCCTCGTGGCGGATCTGTTCAAGGCGGTGCCGGAGCTTACCGAAAAGCTTTAAGTCAAACTTCGACTTGAATTCAAAACCCCTCCGCTACATGATCGTAGCGGAGGGGTTTTTATATGTTCGGTCGCACATCATTACTTTCTCTTGCCATAATAGCTTTGCTCGCGGGATTTCCGTCGGGCATCTCGGCTAAGGAGCGGGAGCCTGAATTGCTCATGCCGCTCGGCCCGTGGCAGCTCGATATGGGCGAACACAAATGTCGCTTGGCGCGTCTCTTCGGCACCGATGAAGCGCAGACAATATTCATCCTCGACCAATGGAACCCGGCTGTTTCAGCGCAGTGGGCAGTAGCAGGCCCGCCGGTGCGCAGGATCAGGTCCAGCCGCGAGGCTTCTTTCGCATTCGGGCCGGATGGAGACGCGGAAGAATTTCGCTTCACCCCCGGCAAGCTGAATAGCTACGGAGATGTCATCGGCGACAGGTCGACAGTAACGGCCCACTCCCATCCGCTGCCGGGAGAGAGTGACTACGATTGGGGCGCAAGTCCACGCGGCATTCTCTCACTCAACACTTCGAACGCCGCCTCGATCGAGACGCTCATGATCAGCCAGAAGGGGGCCCACCCCTTTTCCTTGCGGCTCGGCCCGATGGAAAAGCCGTTGACGGCGTTCAACGCCTGTATGGAAAATCTGGTCGAGTTCTGGGGCTTCGATCTGGAAGAACAGAAAGCAGTGGCTACACCGGCCCGGATCCTGAACCTGGAGAAGGTCGCGGGACGCGTGCAGCAGAGCTACCCGCGCGATGCGTTACGCAACCGCGCACAAGCCGACTTTCACTTGCGCCTGACAGTGGGGACGGATGGCAGTGTGGAGGAGTGCTTCCTGATCAATCAGACGATCGCCAAGGACTTCGACATGACCCGCCATCCATGCACCACCTTCAAGACGATCGCTGAAGCCGAACCGGCGCGAATGGCCGACGGAACTCCTGTCCGCACGTTCTTCAACACGCGCATCGTCTATCGCATGCGCGGCAATGCTCCGTAATGCACTCGCGCGCATACTCGCGAATTCGAGTTCAACGCGCGCTCCGCACCTTGGAGCATCCTCGAAGTTCGCCAGGCTGCCCCTGCTCCAATCACAATGAGAATTATCGCATGAAAGCTTTCAAAACGTCAGTGTTTGCTATCGCACTTACCATTGGCGCACCGGCTCTTGCTGAAGCAGGGTCGAACGGCGAGGCCAGTGCAGCACAGGGGGAGAATGAGCTGCCCTTCCAGCCAGACGGCCAATGGCGCCTGTCTTCGCTAGATGACGGGTGCTCTGTTTCCCGCGATTTTGTCCGCAAGAATGATCGGGTCACCCTGTCCTTCAAACGCATCCATCCCGCGTCCGATGTGCAATTCGCGATTATCGGCGGCCCCCTTTCACAGCGAAGCGGATCGCTGAAGGCGGGTTTCTCAGTCGAGCGCGAACTCACCGATTATCGGCGTATAGCGACGGCATCCATTGGCGATCGCGAGGGCCTGGTTTTTGCCGGCCCACTGTTCGGGAGTGCGGATTGGGATGAAAGCGACGATCTAGCCAAGCAGACCACCGATTTCGTCGCCATCGATCCGCTGGAAACCCAGATTACCCTACGTACACGGGCAATCGACAAAGCTGTCAGCGCGCTGGATCAGTGCGTAACCGATCATCTGGTAAAGTCCGGTTTGGACCTGGAAGCGCACAAGACTTTCGAGACACATGCAACGCCCAAGGACATCAAGGATTGGGCGCGAAAGCTACAACGTGACTATCCGAACGACGCTTTGCGCGGCGGATTGCAGGGTCCAGTGCCGGTGCGGCTCATCGTCGACGGGTCGGGTCGCGTGACCCGTTGCGATGTGACGAACTACCTGACAGCCCTCGTCTTGCGGCAGACCGCTTGCGATCTCTTGGTCAAGCATGCGCGCTTCAATCCCGCAACCGGCAGGGATGGCCAGCCGGTCACCGATTACTACTGGACAACTGTGGTATATCGCATGTCAGGCCGCGGGTTTTCATCAGACGCACACGGCTTCCAGATCCGTCACGACTAAGGCCAGGGCCAGTGGCTTAGAACAGGACCGTCGAAAGCCCGTGGATCGTCAGGCCGACGAGCCCGCCCACGAGCGTCCCGTTAATCCGGATGAACTGGAGATCGCGGCCGACTGCGCCTTCTACACGGTCGGTCAGGGTCGTGGCATCCCAGCGGCGGACGGTTTCGGACACCAGCTGCACGATCTGGTCGCCGTAACGCGTCGAGATTCCCACGGCAGTGCGGCGTGCAAAGCGATTGACCTGTAGCTGGAGCCGGTGGTCATCGCGCAAAGCAGCGCCAAGCTCGCCCAGGGTTTCGCCGAGATAGGAAGGTCCGACACCGCCGGACTCCTTGATCGAGCGGATCAACCTTGCCCTGATCCGCTCCCAGACGCCCTGCCACCAATCCGCAATCGCGGGATTGGTGAGGAGCTCGCCCTTCAACCGCTCGACCCGCTCCTGCATTTCCGGGTCCTCGCGCAGGCCCTTGGCGAGTTCTTCCAGCCCTTCCTCGATCTTGTCGCGAAGCGGGTGTTCCGGATCGACGAGCACTTCTGCAAGGAGCTTGTAAAGGCCATCGATGACCGAATTCGCGAGCCGCTCGTCCAGGCCGGTAAAGCGCAGGACGGCGTTGGCGCGCTTGTGCACCATGTCGCGGACCAGCGCTTCATTGTCTTCCAGGACCAGGCCGGCCCAGCGAATGATCTTGTCGATAAGCGGTTTGTGCCGGCCATCTGCGATCATCGCATCCAGCATTCCGCCGAGCAGCGGAGCGATCTCGAGCTTCTCGATCTGCGCAGCGATGCCGCTTCGCACCTGAGTGCCAAGCCGGTCGGGATCGAGGGATTCGAGGACTTCCACGGCCAGGTCCCCGGCGCCAGCGCGTATACGGACATCCTGCGCAGCCTTTGGGTCCGCGAGGTAGGAGCCGACGGCACCGGCAAAATTCATGGTGCCCATGCGTCTCGCCACCACCTGCGGCGTCAGGAAGTTGCTGCGCAGGAAATCCGCCATGGTATCGGCGATGCGATCCTTGTTCTCCGGGATGATTGCGGTGTGCGGGATCGGAAGCCCCAGGGGACGCCGAAAAAGCGCGGTAACCGCGAACCAGTCAGCGAGGCCGCCAACCATTGCCGCCTCGGCAAAGGCGTGCACATAACCCCATGCAGGGTGCACAGCCAGATAACGGCCGGAGAGGATGAATATCGCGGCCATCAGGACGAGCATGCCGGTCGCGGCACGCCGCATCGCGCGCGCACGGTCCGGTGGTATCTGTCCCGCCGTTGCTCCGGAAAGGGGAGTTAGTCCATCCGCCATAATCAGGCGACGATCACTCGGCCGGATCGATCCCGGCTTCTCCGTGGGCGTTACCGGAGACGGGCTTGCCGTCATCGCCCGGGCGATAGGTCAGGAAGCGCCTGCGCATCCATGGTCCCGCGCGCTTCTCGAAACCGTCGGCGAGACTGAAGCCTGCCGGGACGATTAGCAGCGTCAGTAGGGTGGACAGGATGAGGCCGCCGATGACCATAGTGCCCATCGGGGCACGCCAGGCGCCATCACCCGAGCCAAGCACGCCCGAAAGCGCCGTGGGGACCATGCCCGCGGTCATGGCGACAGTGGTCATCACAATGGGCTGGGCGCGTTTGTGGCCGGCATCGATGATGGCGTGCAGCTTGCGAGTGCCGCGATCCATTTCTTCGATAGCGAAGTCGATCAGCAGGATGGAGTTCTTCGACACGATGCCCAGTAACAGAAGGATGCCGATGTAGACCGGCATGGACTGCGGCTGGCCAAACATCCAGACGAGCAGGATGCCGCCGAGCGGAGCCAGCGCAAGAGACGTCATGTTCACCAGCGGGCTCATCAGGCGCTTGTACAGCAGGACGAGCACGGCGAAGACCAGCAGCACGCCGGACATGATCGCGATGAGCAGGCTGGAAATCAGCTCCTGCTGCCATTCGTCCTCGCCCACCACGTCGCGAATGACGCCTTGCGGCAAGTCCTGCAGGATCGGCAACTGGTCGATTTCCTGCTGCGCCTCACCCTTGACGACGCCCTGGGCGAGATCGGCGCCGACCAGCACACGGCGGTTCTGGTTATAGCGCTGGATAGCCGTGGGACCCGATCCAAAGGAGATTTCGGCGACGCGCGACAAGGGCACGGAGCCGCCCGACGCCGTCGGCACCGGGAGGTTCTTGATCGTGTCGAGGTTCTCGCGCGATTGCTCGGGCAACTTAACCCTGATCGGGATCTGGCGATCGGACAGCGAGAACTTCGCTGCATTCTGCTCGATTTCACCCATGGTCGCAATGCGGATCGCCTGACTGAGCGCGATGGTAGAAACGCCCAGCTCTGCGGCAATATTCTCACGTGGCGTGACCAGGATTTCAGGCCGGTTGATGTCGGCGCTGATCCGGGGCGCAATCAGCGAATCAATGCCTTTCATTTGCTCGACGAGGGTGGCGGCCGTCTCGTTCAGCAATTCCGGATCCGAGCCGGCGAGCATGACGGTCATGTCGCGGCCGGAACCGAAGCCGCCCGATTGCGATGCGAATCGAACGCGGGCATCGGGGATCTGCGCAAAGACCGGGGCAATTGCGCGCTCGAATTCGATCGAAGTCCGTTCACGGTCCGGACGAAGCGTCACGTAAAGCGTCGCCTGCCCTTCGCGCACGCGCTCAAGAGCGAGTTCGACTTCCTGCTGCTCGTAGAGAATGTCCGCTACCTGATCGACGACCCGCTCTGTCGTTTCGAGCGTGGTGCCAGGCACCATCTCGATCTCGACGCGGCTGTTCTCATCATCGATCACCGGCTGGAATTGGGCTGGAGTGATCGAAAAGAGCAGGATGGTCAGCAGCAGCGAGAAGTAACCGACGCCCAGCATCCAGACGCGATGATCGAGGAAGCGCGCGCGCATATACTGCCAGCCGTCCCTGATTTTCTGGCCACAGAAGCGCACGACCAGCCCGAGAACTGCGAACAGGGCAAGTATCGCGAGGAAGCCGGCACCTAGCGATGCCACAAGCTGCAATAGCTCAATGAGGCGCGACACAAGCCCGGCAAAGAAGCCGTCGTCCGAACCGACCACCGCATCGACCAGATCCAGACCGGAAAGCATGCCGGATACCGAGAAGGTCGCGAAAGCAGATAGCGCCAAGGTCAGGAGGACGACCCCTAGCAAGCCAATCGCATAGAGCCACCTGCGACGGGGGCTCTCAATGCCATCACGGGCCGCATACATCTTGCCCCGGTCGAGAGACCAGCGAAGCACGTCCATATACCGGTCCATCATGGGGCCTTCGCCATGCGACTGCTGGCCCTTCGCTTTGAGGAAGTAGGCCGCGAGCATCGGCGTGATCATGCGCGCCACGGCCAGGGACATCAGCACAGCGACCACGACGGTGAAGCCGAAATTCTTGAAGAACTGTCCCGAGATACCGGGCATCGCGCCGACCGGGAAAAAGACCGCGACAATACAGAAACTGGTTGCGACGACCGGCAGGCCGATTTCGTCTGCTGCGTCGATAGATGCTTGGTACGCGCTCTTACCCATGCGCATATGGCGCACGATATTTTCGATCTCGACGATAGCGTCGTCGACCAAGACCCCGGCCACGAGCGCCAAGGCAAGCAATGACAATTGGTTCAGGTTGAACCCGAGCAGGTCCATGAACCAGAACGTGGGAATGGCGGAAAGCGGGATCGCAACCGCGGAAATCGCCGTCGCGCGCCAGTCGCGCAGGAAGAAGAAGACGACGACAACTGCCAGGATAGCGCCTTCGATCATGGCTGCCATGGCGCTGTCGTATTGATCTTTCGTGTATTTGACGGTGTTGAAGAGCGGGATGAATTTCACGCCCGGATTGGCGGCCTCAATCTCTTTGATCTGGACGAGAGCTTCTTCGAACACGGTGACGTCCGACGCCCCTTTGGCACGGGACATTGCGAAATTGACGACTTCCTTGTCGCGCACCCTGCTGATCGAAGTGCGTTCGGAAAAGCCGTCGCGCACCGTTGCCACATCGGAAAGCTTCACCGTGCGGCCACCGCCGAGCTGGATTTGCCGCTCGCCAAGCTCGAATGCGCTGGCATTATTGCCGAGAACACGGACGGACTGACGCGTCCCCCCCACCTCGGCCATGCCGCCTGCTGCATCGAGATTATTCTGACGCAGTACACTGTTGATCTGGCTGGCCGTTACGCCAAGCGCTTGCATACGCGGAAGATCGAGAATGACCTCAATCTCGCGATTGACGCCGCCGAAACGATTGACCTCCGCCATGCCTTCGATGCCGAGCAATCGCTTCGCGACGGTGTCGTCGATGAACCAACTTAGACCCTCGATGGTCATGTCGTCGGCTTCGACAGCATAAATTGCGAGGAACCCGCCGGAGATCTCTTCCTTGGTGATCCTGGGCTCTAGAATGCCGTCGGGCAGGCTGCCGCGGACCTGGTCGACCGCGTTCTTTACTTCTGCGACCGCATCGTTCGGATCGGTGCCGATCTCGAATTCGATAAAGGTATTCGAGCTACCCTCGCGCGCCGTCGAGTTGAGCGAAGCCACCCCGTTGATGGAGCGCACCGCGGATTCCACACGCTGCGTAATCTGGTTCTCGATCTCTGTCGGCGCGGCACCGGGCTGCGAAATCGTCACGTTGACCGCAGGAAATTCGATATCCGGATTGTTCACCACATCCATGCGGGCAAAGCTGATCAGACCCGCCAGCAGGAGAGCCGTGAAAGCAACCAGCGGAATGACTGGATTGCGAATTGACCAAGCGGAAATATTGCGGAAATTCACGCGCTTATTCTCCGCCTTGCTTGACCAGCTCGGGAACCACGGTCTCGCCTTCAGTGAGGAAGCCCCCAGCTCGCAGAACGACCTTTTCCGAACCTGTCAGACCTTGCGAGATGACGATGCCCCGTGAGGTAACTTCACCGGTGGTGACGCTGCGGCGCACGGCCTTGTTATCGCCATCGATGACGAAGACATAGTCGCCCTCGCGATCGGACAGGACGGCGCTTTCGGGTAGGATGGGCGCGACGAGCGTCCCGCTTGAAATCGTTGCGGTAGCGAAGCCGCCGGGACGCAATTCGGGTGCGTAAGGAAGCGCAATGCGGGCGGTACCCTGGCGGTCCTGCGCATCGATAGTCGGCGCAAGCTGCCAGATCTGGCCCGAAAATGTCTTGTCGGAGCCGGCCGGGGTAACCTCGGCAGTCTCGCCCGGCGAAAGGCGGGCCAAATCGTCTTCGCTAAGACGTGCGAGCATTTCCATTTCACCACCCTTGGCGATGCGGAAAAGCGGCTGCGATCCACCACTGACCGTCTGGCCAGGCTCGACATTGCGTTCGAGTATCAGTCCTGCACTGGGGGCGACAATATTAAGGCGCGCATTACGCGCTTGCAGCTCACGCAAGGATGCCTGCGCTACACGGACACGGGCGACAGCCGCATCACGCGTCGCAGTCAGGCGATCGACATCGGCCTTGGAAACGAAGCCGCGCTCGACCAGTTGCAACGCACGGTCGAGATTGGCCTGGGCCAGATTGGCATCGGCCTGGGCAACCTGGATTTGAGCGGCAGCGCTCTGCGCCTGCTGTGTCTGGACGGAGCGGTCGATGACGGCAAGGACCTGGCCTTGGCGCACCCAGCTCCCCTGCTCGACCGGCACAGAAACAACCCGGCCACCCTCGCCTACGACACCCACCGGCATTTCCCGGCGCGCAGCGAGCGTGCCCGTCGCCGTTATTTCTCCTGTGACGGTGGTGCGGCCAGGCGCAATGACGCTTATCGACGGCGCCTGCGCTTCGCGATTGTCGTCGGCCGCCGTTTCGCCGCCGGACATCAGCATGTATCCGCCGATAACTGCAGCCAGGATAAGGATCGCAGCGATCACCCAGCGGGCTTTGCCGGTCGTGAAGCGTGCGAAACCGCCCTGCTCTTCGAACTTTGCATCCGAGGCATCACCAAGGTCGGATTTGATTTCGGTTTCGTAATTCATTCGCTCGCCCCGGTCGGTCGCAACCTCTTCACTCGGCCACTGTATTAGTCGAGTAAATCACAATGCGCAAGACTGCGCGTTTCCGCACTAGGAGCGCGCATCGATCAGGGCAATGCCGCTCTCTATGAATAGGCGACCCTGCCTGACGAACGGACAGACAAAAGGGCGGCGAGTTGCCCCGCCGCCCTCAAGAAACTTTGGTATCGATGCAGGTGTTACCGGACCCGGCCACGCTGCACTAGGTTTGCAATGCCGAGCAGTACGACTGCGCCGACAACTGCGATGATGAGGCCAGTGAGCGAGAATTCCTGGACGCTTCCCGTAACGCCGAGCAGCGGGCCAGCGATCAGGTTTCCGAGGACCGAACCCACGCAGCCGACCACGATGTTCCAGAAAATGCCCATCGAGGCATCACGGTTCATCACGAGACTTGCGAGCCAGCCGGCAATACCACCGACGATAAGTGCGATAATCCAACCCATTGAATTTCCTCCTGTTATTTGCCGTCGCCCTCCCCTCGAAAGAGGCAAAATGACGGAAGAACCCCACAACGCATGGCGGAGAGGGGATATTCGGAAAGCGAATGGATTCGGGATTGGTTCCCGCGGTCGGAACCGCTCAGTACTTGAATTGGCGCTCGTAGAGATCGCGATAGTGCTGGATGCGGGTGACGCGCAGGCCCTGCATACCGGAGCGATCGACCGCCCGCTGCCAAGAGGCGAACTCTTCCAGCGTGAGCCCGTAGCGTTCGAGCACCTCGTCGATGGTCAGCAGCCCGCCGTTA
Source organism: Qipengyuania aquimaris (assembly GCF_009827445.1). Classification (GTDB taxonomy): domain Bacteria; phylum Pseudomonadota; class Alphaproteobacteria; order Sphingomonadales; family Sphingomonadaceae; genus Qipengyuania; species Qipengyuania aquimaris. The sequence continues at coordinate 2,274,278 of NZ_WTYI01000001.1, read as the reverse complement.
ACGGCAGCCACCACCTCGGCCTTGCGGCGCACGACCCAGCGCTTCGTCTTGGGCGACGGAAGGTCCTTCAAGGTCAGCGGCTCGCCGAGCGGGCCGATTACCTGTGCAGGGCGGATGTCCTGGTTCTCGATCATCTATTTCTCTTTGTCGCCATGCACCGCACCATTTGCGGCTCGAGAAGGGTTTAGCCCAGCTACTTTGCCATGCACTAAATCAGCGTGGTTAATGGCGCTTTTACCATTTTCGCAGTTTTCGCGCCGAACTTCGCCGAAGGCTTCGAAGCCGCCGACCGAACCCTTGGCAAGTTCAGCCCGCAGTTCGCGAGTCGCCTCCAGGCGCGCGACGAGCTCGGTCCAGCGAAACCGCTGCAAAACCTCGCTTTCGCGTCCCTCGACGAAAGTCTTCCTGTTGATGTGCCCCTCAAACATGCCATCCTGAATAGCGCGCTATGGTAAAGAGACTGTGAAGCATCGGCTCCGGCGCAAAACCGTAAATGGTGGAGATGCAGCGCGAGGGCGTGTATGGGGCGCGCCATGCCCGAATCCCGCCTCCTCGAACCGGCCGCTGCGGCCGATCTTTTCGACCTGCCTCGTCCTGCAAACGAATGCCGCATCGTCGTGGCGATGTCGGGCGGCGTCGATTCATCTGTCGTGGCCGCCCTCGCTGCAAAGAGCGGGGCCGAGGTCATCGGGATTACCCTCCAGCTTTACGATTATGGCGCCGCCACAGGGCGGAAGGGCGCATGCTGCGCGGGCGACGACATCGCCGATGCGCGCGCCGTCGCCGATCGCCTCGGCATTGCCCATTATGTCTACGACCATGAAAGCGCCTTTCGCGAAGATGTGGTCGAGGCGTTTGCGGACGAATACCTGGCCGGGCGCACGCCGGTGCCCTGCATCCGTTGCAACATGGGGCCCAAGTTCACCGATCTGTTTGCCATGGCGCGCGAGCTCGGCGCTGACTGCCTCGCCACCGGGCATTACGTCCGCCGCGTCATGGGGCCGGCAGGCAGCGAGTTGCACCGCGCGGTGGATCCCGCCCGCGACCAGTCGTACTTCCTGTATGCGACTACACAGGATCAGCTGGCCTACCTGCGCTTCCCGCTCGGCGGATTGCCGAAGGCGGAAGTGCGCGAGCTGGCCGAAGCGGCTGGCCTGCGCAATGCGGCCAAGCCCGACAGCCAGGACATCTGCTTCGTGCCGGACGGCGATTATGCCAAGATCGTGAAGAAGATGCGGCCAGAAGGCGCAGCTCCCGGAGAGATCGTGCACGCTGCGACAGGCGAAGTGCTCGGCAAGCATCAGGGCGTCATCCATTACACCGTCGGCCAGCGGCGAGGCCTCGATATCGGCGGCCAGCCGGAGCCGCTCTACGTAGTGGGTATCGATGCCGAAGCGGCCCGCGTCCTCGTCGGCCCGAAGCGAATGCTGGCGGTGTCGAGCGCCACGATCATCGAGACGAACCGGATCGGACCGGTTCCGGATGCAGGTCTAACGGCCAAGGTGCGCAGTATGGCAAAGCCGGTTCCGGTGACGCTCGAAGGGTCGTTCGGCGACGGAGTGTCGACCACGATACGTTTCGCGCAGCCGGAATTTGGTGTGGCACCCGGACAGGCGGCCGTCATCTATGTCGGCGAGCGAGTCATCGGCGGCGGCTGGATCGACGAGACCGAGCGCCTGACCGCCTGATCAGCGGTCCCATTCCTTGAGGATGCAGCCGTAGCCTTCACGGTAAGTCGCCGTATCGGAAGCGATCAAGGGGACGCTGGCGGTCACGGTCATCGAGTCCGTATTTTCGCTCAGCATCACGAATTCCATGCCCTCGAGCTTGTCCTTCGCGCAGTCCGAAAGGCTGCGTCCAGCGACAAACCTGCAAGAGCATGCAACGCGAGCACCGTAAGCAGTGCCTGCTTCGGCCGTTCGCCTCACGCTGTCGCCCCAAGCGAGCCATAGTCCGCCTGCCAGCAGCGCGACGAGGATCAGTAGCCATAGCCAGCGGCTGGATAGAAGTGAGCGATTTTTCGCCATTGCGAGAGCGGTTTCCCCGTGCGAGTGCGTGCGTATGATTCTGCGGTCGCGCTCCCTTATCGCCCTTGTCCTTGCCACTACAAGCCTCGCGTCCTGCGGCGGCCCGGGACCGGCCGAGGAGCCGCCGCTGAGCGAGGAAGCGCTTGCGGCGGTGACGGACAAAGCAGGCGCTCCGCGCAAGGCTCTGGCGCGCGAAATCGACGATTTGTTCGAGATGGAAGGACTTGGCGATACCCGTGCGCTCATCGTCATGCACGACGGCAAGATCGCGGCGGAACGCTATGGCGAAGACTACGATGCGGATACGCGTTTCGTCAGCTGGTCCATGGCGAAGACCGTAACCGCGATGCTGATCGGCCAGTTGGTCGGTGACGGACTGCTTCGTCTAGACGCCCCGGCGCCGGTGCCACGCTGGCAACGGAGCGGCGATCCGCGCGCCGACATCACGCTGCGTCACCTGCTCCAGATGCGCTCGGGCCTCGAGCACACAGAGGCGGGCGACCCGCCCTACGAGAGCAGCGAAGTGCGTATGCTCTTCCTCGAAGAACGCGACGACATGGCGGGTTTCGCGACGGCCCAGCCGCCGGAAGCGGAGCCGGGCGAAAGGTTCGAATACTCCTCGAACACGACGGTCATCCTTGCCGACATTGCTGCGCGTGCACTTACCGAAAGCGCCGATCCCGACGAGCGACGCCGCGCCGTAAGGGACTATCTCCACGCCCGCCTGTTCGATCCGCTGGGCATGGATTCCATGCTCCTCGAATTCGACCGCGCCGGCACGCTGATCGGGGGTAGCCTGATGCATGCCGACGCCCGCGACTGGGCGAAGCTGGGCGAGCTCCTGCGCCGCAAAGGCTCGCATCGCGGCGAGCAACTGGTGCCACGCAGCTGGGTGGACGAGATGGTGAAGTCCAGCCCCGTCTCGCCGCATTATGGTCTGCAAACCTGGCTCAACCGGCCCAATGGCGCGGGCGAGCACCCGCTATTCCCAAATCGCGCTCCGCAAAGCGCGTTCTCGATGATCGGGCACATGGGACAGTACGTCTTCGTCTCGCCCGAGCAGGGGCTGACCGTGGTTCGCCTTGGCCATTCCGACGCGGCAGAGCGCAAGGCGATGCTGCAGCAACTGGCCGATATTATCGAGCTCTATCCCGCCGAGGGCAGGTAGAACTCTCCCTTCACCACCGTGACGCAATCGCCCGAGAGCCATGCCTGCTCCCCCTCGCGGCGGCAGGTCGCATGGCCGCCGCGCTGCGAAGCCTGGAAGGCGGTGAAGCTGTCGCGGCCGAGCTTCTCGGTCCAGAACCATGTCAGCGCGGCATGGGCCGAGCCTGTGAAACTGTCCTCGTCGACGCCGCCGCCTGGAACGAAGACACGGCTCACGACATCGGTATCGCTCCCGCGTGCCGTACAGATGAACTGGTCGTTCCCGAGCGCCTTGAGCCCGCGCATATCCGGCTCGATCGCGCGCACTGCCGCTTCGCTATCGTAAAGATAGACGCCGTAGCCTTCGGGATTGAGCCAGACTTCCTGCGGCTGTGCACCCAGCAGCGACACGGCATCATCCCATGACCCGCGTTCTGTCGGGATCAGCGGCAGGCCGAGCTCGTAGCCAGGACTGCTTTTGCGTACCTCCAGCAACCCGGCCTTGCGCGTGCGGAAGGTAACGCGGTCCTCGCCGCTCTTCGACAGCAGCACATGACCGCTCGCCAGCGTCGCATGACCGCACAGGCGCACTTCCTCCGTCGGTGTGAACCAGCGCAACTCGTAATCCGCCTGCCCGCTCGCATCGGGAATGACGAAGGCGGTCTCGGCGAAGTTGTTCTCTTCCCCGATGGCCTGCAGGACATCATCGCGCAGCCACGCCTCCAGCGGCATCACAGCCGCCTGGTTCCCCTTGAACGGCGCGTCCGCAAACGCATCCACATGCCAGTATTCGAGTGCTGTCACTTTTCGCCTCCCAGACGATCGAATTCGTTCTCCTCGACCAGCGGATTGCCCGGTTCGTCGATATGGCCTTCGGGATCGATGTGGATCAGCAGTTCCATGTCAGGGAACTGGCGGCACAGATCCGTTTCGACTCGCTCGATGATGTCGTGCGCCTCTTCGACCGTCATGGTGCCGGGCAGGTCCACGTGGAACTGCACGAAATCACGGTGCCCGCTGGTACGCGTGCGCAGGTCGTGCAGGTTCGACAATTCGGGATGCTTCGCCGCCGCTTCAACGAAAGCAAGGCGCTTTTCCTCGGGCCATTCGCGGTCCATCAGATCGTCCACCGCATCGCGCGCGGCGTTGAAGGCGCCCCAGGCCAGCCACGCCGCGATGGCGAGACCGAAGGCCGGGTCCGCGCCGCTCAGCCCCACGAACTGGTCGAGCACCAAGGCCGCAATCACCGCGAGGTTGAGGAAGAGATCGGACTTATAATGCAGGTGGTCGGTCTGGATCGCCAGGCTGCGCGTCCGGCTCATCACGTAGCGTTGCCACCACAGGAGCGCGAAGGTCAGGGCGATCGCGATCAGCGAGACTCCGATCCCCTCTGCCGCGGCCTGCGTCGGCTGGCCTTCGGCGAATTGAAGGATGGCACGAGTGGCGATGCCGAACGCCGACAGGGAGATAAGCATGACCTGGAAAATCGCCGCGAGCGCCTCTGCCTTGCCGTGGCCGAAGCGATGGTCTTCGTCCGCCGGCTGCGAGGCGATCCACACGCCGGTCAGCGTGGCGAGGCTGGCGATAAGGTCGAGCGCGGAATCGGCAAGACTGCCGAGCATGGCCGTCGAACCGGTTTTCCAGGTCGCCCAGGTCTTGAGCGCCACGAGGATGACGGCAACGCTGATCGAAGCGAGCGCGGCGGAGCGTGCGAGGCGGGCGCGATCGGTGCTCATGGATAGAGCAATGTGTTGGACCAGCCATCGGTCGGCGCTGGCCGCGTGAAGCGGCGGCGGTCATGCAGGCGGTACTGGCGGTCCTGCCAGAACTCGATCGCGGTCGGCGTCAGCAGGAAGCCGGTCCAATGCGGCGGACGCGGGATGTCGCCCTCCGGATAGCGCTCCTCGAGCGCGGCCACACGGTCGAGATAGACCTGCCGGTCGGGCAGCGGCCGCGACTGGTCGGAGGCCGCCGAACCGATCTGCGACACGCGCGGACGCGAATGGAAGTAGGCATCGGCCTGTTCGCTGCTCACTTCCCGTAACGGTCCCTCGATACGGATCTGGCGGCGCAGGCTTTTCCAGTGGAAGAGGAGCGACGCCTGCATATTGGCACGGATTTCCTCGCCCTTGCGGCTTTGGGCATTGGTGTAGAACACGAACCCGCCGCCCTCACCCCAATGCGTGCCATGTCCTTTCAGCAGCACCATGCGTACCGAGGGCATGCCGCTTTCGCTGGCCGTGGCGAGCGCCATGGCATTGGGATCGTTCGGCTCGCTCGCCTTCGCCTCTCCGAACCATTCTTCGAACAGGGTGAACGGATCGGTGACGGGAATCGCGCTTTCGCTGTCGCTCATCGGGCAGTCCTACAGAGTGGAACGGGTGGAACACAGTCCTGGGGCAAAAAACCTCGCCCGCGCGTTTGGCCGCAGAATGGCGGAACTTCGCGGGGATGAGGATGGTTGAAGCGGTGCATGACGCGTTCCCTATATCCCGCTTCGTCCGTAGGAAAGCCTCTCCGCTTGCGCGGACAACGTGTTGCACCTAGCTAACACGCTATGGCCGATCCCTATTCCACCCTTGGCGTCCCGCGCTCTGCATCCGAAAAGGATATCAAGAGCGCATATCGCAAGCTCGCCAAGGAGCTTCATCCCGATCGCAACAAGGACAACCCCAAGGCGGCCGAGCGCTTCAGCGAAGTGACCAACGCCTACGACCTGCTGTCGGACAAGGACAAGCGGGCCCAGTTCGACCGGGGCGAGATCGATGCCGAGGGCAATCCGACCAATCCGTTCGGCGGCATGGGTGGCGGATTCGGCGGCGGCGGCCACCCAGGCGGCCAGCGCGGCTTCCGGGCCGAGGACTTCCAGGGCTTCAGCCAAGAAAACGTCGATCTGGGCGATATTTTCGAAGGCTTGTTCGGCGGCGGGCGTACAAGCTCGCGCGGTCGCGGCGATCCGTTCGGCGGGCGCCGTGCGCCACCGCCCAAGGGCGCCGACATAGCCTATACCCTGCGCGTCCCCTTCACCGATGCGGCCTCGCTCAAGGACCAGCGCATCACGCTGGCCGACGGCAAGACCATCGACCTGAAGCTTCCCAAGGGTGTCGAGGACGGCACGCAGATGCGTCTCAAGGGCAAGGGTGAACAGGGTCCGGGCGGCGCGGGTGACGGGCTCGTCACGATCCGTATCGACCGGCACAAGCTCTACAAGCGCGAGGGCGACGATGTGCGCTTCGACCTGCCGATCACGCTCGATGAAGCGGTGAACGGAGCCAAGGTCCGCGTGCCCACGGTCGATGGTCCGGTCATGATGACCATCAAGGCCGGCACCAGCGGCGGATCGGTCCTGCGCCTGAAGGGCAAAGGTTTTTCCAAGAAGGACGGCAGCCGCGGCGACCAGCTCGTGACGCTCGAAATCCAGCTTCCCGGCGACCTCGGCGAACTTGCCAAGCGTCTCGATGGGTGGAAGGACGAAAGCGACCCACGGAGCAAACTCGGGGTATAGGGCCTTTGGTACATCATCCGCTTCCGCAGCCTGAAGAGCGCGAGGTACGGTCGCTCTCTCCGGAGGCGAGGCGGCAGGAGGCGGCCACATTGCGCGGCCGTGTGGCCAAGCGAGTCGGTCCCGGCACGCAATTCTTCCAGGTCCTGAAGCGCACCGCCGTCGGCACGTTCAACGATGGCTTCATCCATGCGGGCAATCTCGCCTACCTGGCGATGCTGTCGATCTTCCCCTTCTTCATCCTGGGCGCAGCGATATTTTCGCTGTTCGGCGAGGAGGCGGAGCGGGCGGCAACGATCAACGCTGTCCTTGTCGCCCTTCCCCCGATGGTCGGCAATGTGATCGAACCGGTTGCGCGCGACGTGATCGAGGCGCGCAGCGGCTGGCTGCTATGGGCCGGTGCCCTGGTCGCCCTGTGGACCGTCGGCAGTCTCGTCGAAACTATCCGCGACATCCTGCGCCGGGCCTATGGGACCAAGATGACCAAGGCATTCTGGAAATACCGGATATTCTCGACCGGCGTCATCATCGGCGCCGTCCTGCTGCTGATGCTCTCGCTGCTCGCACAGGTCGTCATCGGCGCGGCGCAGCAAGTGATCGAGGCCTATTTCCCGCAGCTCGTCAGCTACATCACCGACCTCAGGATTTCGCGCATCCTGCCTGCGATCGGCCTGTTCGGCTCGCTTTACATGATCTTCTATTCGCTCACCCCGTCGCATTATCGCCACCGTCGCTATCCGAAATGGCCGGGTGTGCTGTTCACTACCTTGTGGTGGATCCTAGTCACCACGCTGATGCCGATCGTGCTGCGCAGCTTCTTCACCTACAACCTGACCTACGGCAGCCTTGCCGGGATCATGATCGCGCTGTTCTTTTTCTGGCTTGTCGGGCTTGGTGTGGTTATCGGCGCGGAATTGAATGCGGCGCTTGCCGAAACGCCCGAGGAAGAAGAACTGGGCGAAGAAGGCGAGGCAGAAACCGCAGCACAGACGGATTGAAGATCGAAGGAAGGAAGGTAGCTATGGGCTCACTGATGCGGGGCAAGCGCGGACTGATCATGGGTCTCGCCAACGACAAGTCGCTGGCATGGGGCATCGCCAAGAAGCTGCGCGAAGAAGGCGCGGAACTGGCGTTTTCCTATCAGGGCGAGGCTTTGAAGAAGCGCGTCGGCCCGCTCGCGGAACAGCTGGGAAGCGACTTCACCTTCGAATGCGACGTTTCGGATATGGATGCGCTCGATAGCGCCTTCGACACGCTGAAAGAGCGTTGGGACACGATCGATTTCGTCGTCCATGCGATCGGATTTTCGGACAAGAGCGAACTGCGAGGCAAATATGTCGACACCAGCCTCGACAATTTCCTGATGACTATGAACATCTCCGCCTATTCGCTGGTCGCGGTTGCCAAGCGCGCGCGCGAGATGATGCCGAACGGCGGCAGCATCCTGACGCTGACCTATTACGGCGCGGAAAAGGTCATCCCGCATTACAACGTGATGGGCGTGGCCAAGGCGGCGCTCGAAACCAGCGTGCAGTATCTCGCCAACGACCTCGGCCCGGAAAACATCCGCGTGAACGCAATCAGCGCCGGACCGATCAAGACGCTGGCGGCCAGCGGCATCGGCGACTTCCGCTACATCCTGAAGTGGAACGAATACAATTCGCCCCTGCGTCGCAACGTCACGATCGAGGACGTGGGCGGATCGGGCCTCTATTTCCTGTCCGACCTGTCATCGGGCGTGACCGGCGAGACGCACCATGTCGATGCCGGCTATCACGTCGTCGGCATGAAGCAGGAAGACGCGCCGGATATCGCGCTCGACAAATAGGTCAGGTGACGTCGGGCCAGATGCCGCGCGTGTCGTAGACGGCCTTGCCTTGCCGCTCTTCGGGCGGGATCACCTTGAAGACATCGTGGTCGACCAGCGTGATGAGGACATCGCTTTCCTCGAGCGCCGTGTCGATATCGACCAGCTCGGCACCCGTCCCGTCGAATTCCTTCGGCAGCTCGCCCGCATAGGGCTCGACCACCTGTACGCGCTCGCCGAATTCTCGCGCGAGGCTGGCTGCGACATAGCGCGCCGGGCTTTCGCGGAAATCGTCGATATTCGCCTTGAAGGCGAGACCGAGACAGGCGATTTTCGCTCCCGGGTTCGCCTCTACCAGTGACTTCGCGCGGGCGAGGACGTGATGCATTTTCGCGTCATTGGTCTCGCGCGCCTGGCGAATGATCTTCGCTTCTTCGGGCGCCCCATGGACGATGAACCACGGATCGACCGCGATGCAGTGCCCGCCAACACCGGGGCCGGGGGTGAGGATGTTCACGCGCGGGTGCCGGTTGGCGAGGCGGATCACTTCCCACACGTCGAGCCCTTGCTTGTCGGCGATCATGGAAAGCTCGTTGGCGAAGGCGATATTCACGTCGCGGAAGCTGTTTTCGACCAGCTTGGTCATTTCCGCGCTGCGCGCATCGGTAGTGACGCATTCGCCCTTCACAAAGCGCTTGTAAAAGGCCAGCGCCTTGCGAGCACAGCGCGGGGTGATGCCGCCGATCGAGCGATCGTTATGCGTCAACTCCTCCAGGATCTTGCCCGGCAGCACGCGCTCCGGGCAATAGGCGAGGCTGACGTCGGGCTGTCCGTCCGTTAGGCCGGGCATGGCGAGATCGGGCCGCTCGGCCGCCATCGCATCGCGCATGGCCTCAGTCGTACCGACGGGCGAGGTGGATTCGAGGATCACCACGTCACCCTTCTTGAGGACCTTCGCGACGTTTTTCGCCGCAGCCATGACATAGGACGTATCCGGCGTGTGGTTGCCATCCTTGGCGAAGGGCGTGGGCACGGCGATGACGAAGACGTCGGCCGGGGCGACTTCGGTGGAGGCCTTGAGCAGGCCGCGCTGAACTACCGCCTGGACGAGACCGTCCAGATCGACTTCCTCGATATGGATTTCGCCGCGATTGATCGTGTCGACGACATTCTGCGTCACGTCCACGCCATGAACGGGGCACCCCGCCCTCGCGATGATCGCCGCCGTGGGCAGGCCGATATAGCCAAGTCCGATGACACAGACTTCCGGTTTGATGTCGCCGCGCATTGTAACTGTGATTCCCGTCCCAATTTCCCCGCCTGCCTAGCCGACGAGGGTAAATTTACCAGTGACGCTGTGTCAGGCTTTCGCCAGCAGGTCGCAGATGCGTTGTGAAGAGTGGCCATCCCCGAACGGATTGTGTGCCCGCGCCATGGCGGCATAGGCATCATCGTTGTCGAGCAGGCGCAAGGTCTCGCGCACGATGGTGTCGGCATCGGTCCCCACCAGTTTTGCCGTACCCGCCTCCACGCCCTCGGGCCGTTCGGTCGTCTCGCGCATGACCAGCACCGGCTTGCCGAGGGCGGGCGCTTCTTCCTGCACGCCGCCGCTATCGGTGAGCATGAGATGGCTGATGTCGAGGAGGCGCGCGAAATGCGGATAATCCAGCGGTTCGATCAGCGCGACATTGTCGAGCCCCGCGAGCTGTTCATTCATCACGGCGCGAACGTTGGGGTTGAGATGCACGGGAAAGATAACCGCAATGTCATCACGTTGTGCAATCTCCTTAACCGCATTGGCAATATTTTCCATGCCATCGCCGAAGTTCTCGCGTCGGTGGCTTGTCATGCCGATGATGCGCTTGCCTGCGAAACGCGTCTCGAGATCGGCGAGGCCCGAGGCAAGCGAAGGCTCCTCTTCGATGCGCGCGGTCACCCATTTGAGCGCGTCGATCACCGTATTGCCCGTGACGTGGACGCTGGCAGGATCGACGTTCTCCTTGAGCAGCGCCGCCGCGCTGGTTTCGGTCGGCGCGCAGTGTAGCGCGGCGAAGGTGCCCACGACCCTGCGATTGACCTCTTCGGGCCACGGATGATGGATGTTCCCGCTCCTGAGCCCCGCCTCGACGTGGCAGACCGGTATCTTGCGGTAGTAGGCAGCGATCGCGCCTGCCATGACAGTCGTCGTATCGCCTTGCACCACCACCCAGTCGGGCTGTTCTTCGTCGAGCACCTTGCCGATGCCCGTAAGCGCACGAGCGGTGAGCTCGTCGAGCGTCTGGCCCGGCGTCATCAGGTCGAGATCGTGGTCGGGCGACACCCCCGCGATATCGAGCACCTGGTCGAGCATCCCGCGATGCTGCGCAGAAACGCAAACGCGACTCTCGAACCGCTCGTCCGCCTGCAAGGCATGTACGAGCGGGAAGAGCTTGATCGCTTCGGGCCTGGTGCCGAAGACGGTGAGAATCTTGGGGCGCGCGGTCATAGGCGTGCGCTGTACCCGCAATTGGTTAACGGGCCATAGACCTTATTCGGGTTGTTCGTCGGTCTCGGCGTCGCCGGCAACCACGGTGGCCTCGGGCTGGGGCAGCGCCTCTTCATCGCCCGGAAGCGGCTCGCCGCGTTCGCGTGCCAGACGCTCCATATATTCGCGCTCGATCATCTCGACATCGCGCTGCTGCAATTCCGCATCCTCATCGATGGTCGAAAGCCGTTCCGCCCGCTGGGCCGCGATAATTTCCGAAAAACGTACAGCAGAGCCTTCGCGCTTTTCTTCGTAGGCTTTGTCGATGAATTGCTCGGTACAGCCGGTGAAGTTTGCCGGGCCGGTCGGGGTGCAGGACATGATGCCCGAGGCACCGACCATTTCGAAGCTTTCGACGCGGTCCGCCCAGCTCTGGTTGGCCGGGCTCTTCGAATAACGCAGCGCTTCGGGGATGCGATAGCGTTCCGCCTCTGCCTTGCGCGCACAGACAACGATTACGTCGCCCTCGCTCGGCGGGCATTCGTCTTCGCCGTAGACGATCACCATGTTGTAGCGGTCGTCACCCGTGTCCACCGGCACCTGAGCGATCGCCGGAGCGCCGAGCGTTGCGCCAGCGATGGCGGCAAAAGCGAGAAGCGGCTTGGACATGGTCAACCTCGTGAATTGTGTACGCCCACGACTAAGCGCGCGCGCGCGTGAACTGTCAATGAAGCGAACGGGCGCGTGGCCCGGTTCCCGCTAGATGCGTTCGGAAATACGGATCGCTGCGCGGCATCCGAGGCGGATGAGGCCCGATAGGACGGGATAGGCGGGTGCACGCTCGGCCCCCGCGGCAAGCGCGGCATCGCGGTGTTCCCGTTCATCCTCGCGGAACTGCTCGATCATCGCGGCAAGTTCGGGATCCTCGCCGGTCTCCTCCAGCTGGTCGAGCTGGTCGGAATAGTGCTTGTCGATCTCGGTTTCGACTGCAGCAGTGCAGGCCATGGCGGCTTCCGGCCCGATCATCGCCGTGACTGCGCCCAATGCGAAGCCGGCGCGATCCCAGAACGGCTGCAGGGCTGTCGGTCGAACGCCGCGGCGCGCCATAAGCGCATCGAACTGTGCCCTGTGGTCGGCTTCCTGTTCCGCCATCCCCGCAATCTCCGCCGAATGCGGGCCGCGATCGCCCATGACGGCAAGCTGTCCGGCGTAGATCCGCGTCGCGCCGAATTCTCCTGCCTGGTCCACGCGGATCATGCGGGCGATGTGGTCGGGGGTCTTGGTCATACTGCCTTGTCCTTTGCCAACAGGCGGAAGATGGTGAGCCCGCCCACGGTGGACAAGAGGAAGTTGAAGCCCGCGAGGCTGACGCCAAACAGGGTCCAAGGCGCTTCGTCACAGCGCACCAGAGGGGCGTTCATGATCGCATCGAGTGCGCTTTGCCCGTCATCGGGCAGCGGGGCTGCGGCACAGGAAGTAATTCCCTCCCACAAGCCGTATTCCACGCCCGCATGGAAGAACCCGATCGCGCCGGAGGTCAGGATACCGCCGGCCGCCAGCGCGAGAAGCAGTTTCCTGTTCGGCACGAAGAACGAGAGCAGCGCGAAAGCGAGGGCGGCGAAGTGGGGCCAGCGCTGCCACCAGCACATTTCGCACGGATAGAGGCCGAAACCGTATTGCGAGATATACGCGCCCGCCAGGAGCGCGGCAGGAAGTGCAAGGGCCAGCCGCTGGGCCAGCTGCATCGAGGGGGTCTCGGTCATAGCGGGCGGGTGCTAGCCCTACTTGCGGCGCGCGGCAACCGAGCTCGGAGACGTGCGGCTGAGCGTTTGCAGCGCATAGTGGAGCTGGAAATCCTCGATGCCCTGCTCCTCAAGCTCCGCAGCCGTCATCTGGAAGCGCGGATCTTGGCGCTTGTCCGCCTCCATGTCCTCGTCCTTGAGGCCAAGCTCATTGACGAGATGGCCGCGCAGATCGCTCTCGCGCATCAGGAAGCGGTTGCGCTTTGCAAGGTCCGGATCGGACAGCTGCGGCACGGTGATGTCGGGCTTGATACCGCCCTCCTGCACCGAATGGCCGGACGGCGTGTAATAGCGCGCCGTCGTGAGCTTCAGAGCGGCATCGCGGCCCAGCGGCAGGAGCGACTGCACGCTGCCCTTGCCGAAGCTGCGCTCGCCCATGACCACTGCACGGCGATGGTCCTGCAGCGCGCCTGCCACGATTTCGCTGGCGGAAGCCGAGCCTGCATCGATCAGGACGACGATCGGGAGTCCTTCTGCAATATCCCCGCGGAACACGGTCTCGGCTTCGTAGCTGATCGATTCGCCGCGCGCCCTGCCGCGCTGGGAAACGATCTGTCCGTCGGTGAGGAACAGGTCGGACAGCGCGACGGCTTCATCGAGCGATCCGCCCGGGTTGGATCGCAGGTCGAGCACGAGGCCAGTCAGGCGGCCCGTGGCCTGCTTTTGCAGATCCTTCCATGCGGCGAAGACATCACTGCCGACATCGCGGGAGAATTCGTTGATCATGATGTGACCGATGGAATTGTTTTCAAGCTTCCAGGTCACCGGTTCCAGTTCGATCAGGCCGCGCGTCACGTCGACTTCGAAAGGCTCGTCACGGCCGGGGCGGAACACGGTCAGGCGGATCGAGGTGCCCGCCTTGCCGCGCATGCGCGCGACGGCTTCGTCCAGCTCGAGTCCGTAGATCAGTTCGCCGTCGAGATGCGTGATATAATCGCCCGCCTTGACGCCCGCCTCGTCAGCCGGGCTACCCCGGAAAGGCGAGATGACCTTTACCGCACCGTCTTCGCCGACGACCGAAAGGCCGAGGCCGGAATAGTTGCCATCGATCATGGTTTCGAGCCGCTGGAGGTCCGATCCGTCGAGATAGCCGGAATGCGGGTCGAGCGCGGCCAGCATGCCGTCGATCGCGCCGTTGATAAGGACATCGTCTTCGACCGGCTCGACATAGCTCGCCTTGATCCGCTGGTAGACCGAGAACAGCTTGCCGAACTCGGGCCCGGCGCTGCCTTCGACGCGGGCTAGGCCGGCCGTCGTCGCGGGGACCAGCGCAACTGCGGTCACAAGAGCTGCGGAACGGGCCAAAACGGCGAATTTCATCGGCAATATCCTTCAAGCGAATGCGCATTGTATAGCGCACGCGTCGTGAATGAAAGATGAGCCGCAAGCTGTCCCGCAAGGGAACGGTTTTTCGACCGACCGCCTAGCTTAGTAGGTCGAGCGGATTAACCGGTTCGCCATCCCTGCGGACCTCGAGCGCGACTTGCGATCCGGCGGGGCCGGCTTGTCCAAGCGGAGAGCCTGCCGTGACCGGCTGCCCGACCGCCACCGATACGAGTGACATCCCCGTAATGAGGCTGGTCCAGCCATTGGCGTGTTCGATAATCGCGATTGCGCCGAAACCCCGGTATGGTCCGGCGAACACGACGCGCCCCTCGCCGGGAGCGACAACCTGCGCACGGGGCCGCGCTGTCATCACCAGGCCCGAACTGCGCTCGCCGCTCGCATCGGGATCACCGAAGCCGGTCACGACGCGGCCGCCGACAGGCAGGATGTAGCGATCCGGAGCAGCGGTTGAACTCGGTGAGGGACGGGGTATGTCCGCAGCAATGGGCGACGAGGAGGACGCAGGCGCGCTTCCCGGCCGCAGCACCGGCCCGGGCAGTACAGCCAGGCGGCTTCGCATCGCGGCAGCCGCCTCAAGGTCCCCCACAAGGCTGTCGAGGTCCCGGGCTTCTTCGGCAAGGAACAGGGCCCGTTCCGCCTCTCGCGAAGCGCCGCCAGCAGCGCGCTGGGCCTGCAACCGCTCTTTCTCCGCAAGGGCGAGCATATTGCGCCTGCGCGAATCGAGGCTGGATTCAGCCGCGCGCAGGCTTTCGAGCGTTTGCAACTGGCGCGTCTCGACATCGCGCGCGAGATCGAGTTCCGAGCGTAGGCCGGATGTCCGCTCTTTCACGATCGGGATTGCAGCTGACAACGCAGCCCTAGTGTGCACCAGATCTTCCAGCGAGCCCGGCTGGAGCGCTGCCAGAGCCAGGGGGCGGCGTGCCATTGTCTGCAGAGCCGCGGTGAGCCGCATGAGCGGCTCCCGCTTCCTTGAGAGCTGGCGGTCGAGGTTCTGTTTCTGGATATTGAGCAGGGCCAGTTCCGCCTCCGACGCGGCAATGGCAGCTTCGGATTGCTGGACGCGTGCGGCAAGCGCGGCCGCCTCGCTCTGAGCCTTGCCGGCACTTTCCTGCAAACGGCTCGCTCTCTGCTCGAGCCGCTCTGCCCGCGCACGGGCATTGCGCTGCTGCTGGCGCGCTGCCTCGAGCGCCTCACGCGCGCCGCTCGCACTAAGGGCGGCCGCAGCACTTGCGCCACCGGGCGATGCGGTCCCCGGCAAGGCGAGGACAAGGGCAATCAACAGGGCCGTGGAAATGGCTGCGGCGCGGATCATGACGCCATTACTGCCCCATCACCCACTGCGATGATAGGGGTGACCGGCGATGATCGTCGTCGCGCGGTACAATTGTTCGGCGAGCATCGCACGCGCCAGAAGGTGCGGCCAGGTCGCCTTGCCGAAGGCGAGCAGGAGATCCGCATCGCGTCGCTCTTGCTCCGAATGCCCGTCTGCCGCGCCTAGAACAAAGCGACATTCACGCATGCCTTCATCGCGCCAGCGCTCGAGAGTTGCGGCCAGCTTCTCGGAAGAAATATCCTTGCCGCGCTCGTCAAGGAGCACGGTCTTATAGGGCGATTGCGGCTCCGGGATCCGCCCGCCGGTTTCGGGCAATTCGGTAAACTTTACCGGCCATGTCAGCCGTTTCTCATATCGCGCCACAAGCTCCGCCTCTGGCGAGCGGGCAATCTTTCCACGAGCGATAATATGGAGAAGCAAAGCGCCAACCTCGACAGACAATCTCAGGCCGGGCCGAGGGCCCGGCAAGGGCGACCGCCCGCCCGCAGGCGCCCGAAGCGCAGCGGAGGAACAGCGCCGAGGACGCAGCCGCGTAGGCGGCTGCGCAAAGCAATCAAGCCGTGCCGGCCACCGGCGGTGCGTCACCGAAGGCCCACATGCGCTCCAGATTGTAGAAGCTGCGGACTTCCGGGCGGAATAGGTGCACCACGACGTCACCGGCGTCGATCAGGACCCAGTCTGCTGCCGGAAGGCCTTCCAGTTTCACCGGACCAAAACCCTCTTTCTTGACCGTTTCGGCAAGCTTTTGAGCCATCGAAGCCACCTGGCGGGTCGAACGGCCCGATGCGATCACCATGTGATCGGCAATCGAGGTCTTTCCCTCGAGATCGATGGTTACGATCTCCTGTGCCTGGTCGTCGTCGAGTTGCTTGAGCACGAGCGAAAGCAGCGGATCGTCCTTGGCATCAGCCATGCGAAACACCTTCGCCGTGTCGGTTCCGGAACTGGCCGGATTGGTATGCGCCTGTGTCATAGGCGTGCATTGTACTCCTGAATGCGGGGGTCGAAGAGACCGTGGGTATCATGGGAAAGACAACGCGCATCATGGCGCAGTTGTTTCCTCCCGTGACGGGATTGGACGATGAGTCACCTGGTCTCGAAGGGTTTTGCCGGCGTGGCGCGATGCCCAGTCGGGATCGGCGCGGCGGATTGCCGTGGCCGAACGCGGGTCGGGATCGAAACGCAATGTCACCAGTGCCGGTGCGCTCCATTCGCCCCCATTAGCAAAGCTGGCGAGAGGAACGCGGTAGCGCCTCAGCCAGGCCATCGCGGGGCTTGCGATAGCGGCACCATCATAGCCGGGGCGCGCGATTACCGCAATCGGCATCCTTCGCGCGATCCCCCGCCAGTCGCGCCAGCGATGGAATTGGGCGAGATTGTCGGAGCCCATGAGCCAGACGAAGTCATGCTTGGGATAACGCCGCTGGATCGCGCCCAGCGTATCGACAGTATAGCGCGTCCCCAGCTCGCGCTCGATTGCGGTCGCGCGGATCGGCGCGCGGCGGGCCTGCTCCATCGCCGAGGACAGGCGCGCCGCGAGCGGTGCCATTCCTTCCTTCGGTTTGAGTGGATTACCGGGCGATACAAGCCACCAGACCTGGTCGAGCCCCAACGCCTCTCGCGCGAACAGGGATATGCGCCTGTGACCGCCGTGCGCGGGATTGAAGCTCCCGCCCAACAGGCCGATTCGGCGTCCATTCGCGCGGTTCGTCATTCCCACCGCCTAGCACTGCGGTAAATGCTTGTCAGCGTGCCAGAATCGGACCGAATCAGGCGCGGCGTGGTAAACACCGACTTAATCTTTGGTTCCCGGCTTTGATCGGAAATTTCGCCTCGATGAAACGACTCGTCCCGCCAAATCTTCAACTCGTGGATTCCGGTAAGGGTTTATTCGATTTTCGCGGGAACCTTTGTTAGCGATCTCAAACAAGGGTCAAAGACCAAGGGACGGGTCGTTTTGGATATAGACAACGCAAGCGGCGGGCGCATTGCCCGTATCAAGAGCTGGTTTCCGGATCGCGAATTTTTCATGCGCTCCGAAGGCCAGGTTCGCTTCATCACCATTTCATCGCGCGTACAGATGACCGCAGCAGCAGTTGCCGTCACGGTCCTGCTCGTATGGGCGCTCTCGATGGCGATCGCTGGCTGGGCGCAGTACCGCGCATCCGCCGATCGCGACCTCCTGCTCGATCGCGAAGCCAAGGTCGCCACGCAGGAAGAGCGGTTCGCCGCCTATAGCGAAGACCTCGACGCGGTAAGCGACGATCTCGACCGCCGGATGGAATTCATCGAAGGCGTCGCAGAGCTGCTTCCCGAAGACCTCAAGGTGGACACGGCCGTTTCCGATTCTTCGGGCGAAGCCGCTGCCACGGTCGAGAAGGTGTCCGCCGCGTTCCCCGAAGCCGCCAAGCTCGCCCGCATCGAAGCGCGACAGCTTGCCGTGGTCGAAGGGCTGACCCGCTACGCCGACTGGCGTGCGCAGCGCGCAGCTGAAGCGCTCAAGAAGCTCGACCTCAACCCGGCACAGGTGATCCGCACCAGCCGAAACCAGGCGATGGGTGGTCCGCTCGACGGATTGGCTACTGCCGCCGACGGCTCGATCGATCCGCGCTTCGAACGCCTCGGCCTCTCGATGGAGCGCATGGCCGCTCTCGAACAGGCGCTTGAAGGCGTCCCCCAATTCGCCCCGGCCCGCAAGGACCTGATCTCGTCGGGCTTCGGCTATCGCCGCGATCCCTTCAATGGCCGCGCAGCCATGCACAATGGCCTCGACTTCAAGGGCGCAACCGGAACGCCGATCTATGCCGCCGCCAAAGGCCGCGTCACATTCGTCGGTCGCAAGGGCGGTTATGGCAACACGGTCGAAATCACTCACGGCAATGGCCTGATGACGCGCTATGCGCACATGTCGCGCTTCAACGCCAAGGTCGGCCAGCAGGTCGGCGCAGGCGAAACCATCGGCGCGATCGGCAGCACGGGTCGCTCCACCGGTCCCCACCTCCATTTCGAGGTCCGGATCAACAACAAGGCGGTCAACCCGCGCACCTTCCTGGAGACAGCCCCCCATGTTCTCGAAGAAATCCGCCGAGCACCCGAGCTCGCCCTCGCCCAATAATTCCGGACGCAGCGTACCCATGGCCAGCAAGAGCAATTCCACGTTTTCGGTCCTCGGTTCGGACCTTGCCATCAAGGGCGACATCAAGGCTTCGGCAGACTTGCACATCGACGGCAACGTCGAAGGCGACATTTCCTGCTCCAGCCTGGTGCAGGGCGAAACCAGCACGGTGACCGGCGCCATCAAGGCCGAAAGTGCACGGCTGGCAGGAACGGTCAACGGATCGATCACTGCTCGTGAACTGGTCATCCTGAAAACCGCCAAGATCAATGGCGACGTGTTCTACGATGCGCTGACCATCGAGCAGGGCGCGCAGGTAGAAGGCCGCTTCGCACACCGCGATGCGAAGCCCGCAGCAGCAGCACCGCAGCAGCAGGCGAGCAAGCCGGACCTCCAGGTCGCCAGTTGACACCACATACAGTTTGGAGGGGATGAAGGTCGCTCTGCGCACGACGCAGGGCGACCTTCTTCTTTTATGGGCTAGGCCAGTAGGGCCTCAATCGAGCACTTCGGCGCGCAAAGCCTTGCGGTCGAGCTTGCCGATCATGGTCTTGGGCAGTTCTTCGCGTACTTCGACGCCGCACACGCGTTCGTGCTTGCCGATGCGGGCGTTGAGCCATTCGCGGAGAGCGTCGTCGTCCGTATCGGCATCGGCGTTCAGCGTCACATAGGCTTTGGGGCATTCGCCGAGGTAATCGTCCGGAATTCCGATCACGAGCGCTTCCTTGACCGCAGCGTTTTCGAGCAGGACGTCTTCGACCTGGCTGGGGAAGACCTTGAACCCGCCCACGGCAATCATGTCCTTGATACGATCGACGATGGCGAGAAAACCGTCTTCGTCCACCATGGCAACATCGCCGGTGCGCAGCCACTTCTTGCCGTAATGCTCAATGAAGACTTCTTTCGATGCCTCTGGCCGGTTCCAGTAGCCCTGCATGATTTGCGGTCCGTGGATGGCCAGCTCTCCGGGCTCGCCATCGGGCGCAATAACGGTCGGATCTTCCTTGTCCAGCAAGAGCACTTCCGTGCGCATCACGACCTGCCCGATTGTGCCCGGTTTTCGTGTACCCTCGTATGGGTTGACCGAGACAACGCCCGAACTTTCGGTCAGGCCATAGCCCTCCACCAGTCTGACGCCGGTTGCGGCTTCAAACTTGTCACGCAGGGGCGCAGGCAGCGGCGCACCGCCGGAAATGCACACCTTTAGCGACGACATATTGGTTTTCGGCAGGTCGGGATGATCGAGCATGGCCTGGAACATGGTCGGCACGCCGGGAAAGCCGGTCGCTCCGTGCTTCTGGATCGTCTCGAGCACCTGCTTCGTCTCGAAGCGCGGAACCATGGCGATCGAGCCACCGCTCACCACCGCATGGTTGAGCAGCGCCGTGTTGGCGAACACGTGGAAGAACGGGAGCGCGCCCATGAAGACTTCCGATGACGGATCGCCGAAAGGATTGAGGCCTGCGGTCTGCTGCGCATTGATAGACAGGTTCGAGTGGGTGAGCATCGCCCCCTTGGGTGTTCCGGTGGTCCCCCCGGTATACTGCAACAGGGCGAGATCGTCGGGTGCGACTTCCGGCAGGCTGCCGCCCCGGGCACCCTCTGCCAGGAGCGTGCTCCAGTAGAGAACCGTCTCGCCATGCGAAACCTTCGCAACCTTGCTGCGCGCGAACAGGCGCAGGGCAATTCCCTTCAACTTGGGAAGCATGGCCGAAAGCCTGCTGACGACGAGTGTCTCGAGCGCGGAATTTTTCAGCACTTCTTCCGCGGTGCCGTAAAGCTCGGGCACGTCCACGGTCACAAGGACGCGCGTTCCGGAATCGGCAACCTGCTGCGCGAGCTCGTCGACCGAATAGAGCGGCGAGAAATTCACGACCACGGCGCCTGCCATCATCGCCCCGTAATAGGCGGCGACATAGCTTGGGACATTGGGAAGGAAGAGACCGACCCGGTCACCCTTTTCGATGCCCCGGCCCTTTAGAGCATGGGCGAATGCTTCCGCGTCGCGGAGCAGTTCAGCGTAGCTATAAGTGCGGCCGAGAAAATGCAGCAGGGGCGCATCCGGCGCCCTTGCGGTCGTTCGGGCAAACATTGCCGGAAGCGCCATTGCTTCGAATTGCGTGTCCCATGGGGTGGGATGGTGGTTCGGCAGCTTGCTTACATCCATGTCAATAACATGGCCTATCTCGCGCTAAACGCAAGCAAAAAGGGCGGGCGAAGCTCTGTGCCTCGCCCGCCCTTTGCGTATCGTATATCGGAGGAATTCAGCCCTCGTCGGAAGGGGCTGCAGGTGCTTCGCCCGCTTCTTCGGCGGCACGCTTGGCGCGCAGCCACTCCTCGGCTTCGGCTTCCTGCGCAGCTTCGGCGGCGGCCTTTTCATTGGCGTCGCGCTCGGCGCGCAATTCTTCGATCAGCTTTTCGCGATCGCTGACGCCGCTGGGCGCAGGCGCTGCCTCTTCACCTTCTTCGGGAGCAGGCTTGTTCTTGGCTGCCTTGGCGACCACCGCGTCGAGCTCGCGCTGCGAACACAGGCCCAGAGTGACCGGGTCCTTCGGCTGGATATTCTGAATATTCCAGTGGCTGCGCTCGCGGATCGCGGTAATCGTGTTGCGCGTGGTGCCGATAAGCTTGGAAATCTGGGCGTCCGACACTTCCGGATGGCTACGCAGCAACCATGCAATACCGTCGGGCTTGTCCTGCCGCTTCGAAACCGGCGTGTAGCGCGGGCCCTTGGTGCGGCTGACCGCTACGGGCGCGCGCTGCATCTTGAGCCGGTATTCCGGATCGGCCTGGCCCTTCTCGATTTCTTCCTGCGTCAGCTCGCCGGAATGGAGCGGGTCGCGACCTGTGTACTTGCTGCTGGCGAGATCGTCGGCCATGGCCTGGACTTCCAGGATGTGGAGGCCGCAGAACTCGGCGATCTGTTCGAACGAAAGACCGGTGTTGTCGACCAGCCAGGTGGCGGTCGCATGCGGCATCAGCGGAGTGGGTTGGTCGGCCATCAATATGCCTTTTCTCGAGTCTGAAAATAGAAGGGCCGCCCCTCGCGGAGCGGCCGTTGCCCTTCGCATGTAGGCGACAGGTGCGGATTCGGCAAGCGCGATCAGCCCGCCGCCCGCTCAGGCGCGATTGGTTCCCGGTGCGAGAGCGGCGCAAGTCCGTCGAGAAATTGCGCGCTGGCCGCTTCCCAAGAATACTGCCGCGCGAAACGGGCGCAGGCCTTGCGGTCGCAATAAAGCGCGGCATCGATCGCCCGGTCGAGCTGAAAGGAAAGCGCCCCGACCGCGTCGGACACGATGTCGCGAGGCCCGGCAACAGGAAACGCGGCCACCGGCGTCCCGCAAGCCAATGCCTCTATCATGACGAGGCCGAAGGTGTCGGTGAGGCTGGGAAAGACAAAGACGTCCGCCCCGGCATAGCAACCGGCAAGCTCGCTGCCGGTCCTGCGGCCAAGGAAGAAGGCATCGGGATAAGCTCTGCGCAATTGCTCGAGCGCCGGGCCGTCGCCGACCACGACCTTGCTGCCGGGACGCGAGGAGTCGAGGAAGGCTTCGAGATTCTTCTCTACCGCTACTCTCCCGACGTAAAGCTGAATCGGCCACTGGAGGTTCTCGAACTCCGTTGGCGGCGGCGCGTCTGGGGTGAAGCACTCAAGGTCGACACCCCTGCTCCAATGATGGAGCCGGTCCAGGCCATGCTGCCTCAGCTCCGTGCGGATGCTCGGCGTTGCCACCAGGATCCGGCTAGCGGGTCGATGAAACCAGCCGATGTAGCGCCAGAACCAGTCGCTTGGCAGACGGGTGCGCTTGGCCAGATAGTCGGGAAACTGGGTGTGGTAGGCGGTGGTGAATTCGATGCCATGCTTCACACAGTGATGGCGCGCCGCTAGCCCCAGCGGGCCTTCGGTCGCGATATGGATGGCATCCGGGGCGAAAGCACGCAGGCGCGCGGAGATTGTCGCCGGGCTCGTCAGTGCGAGCCTGATTTCGGGATATGTCGGGCACGGCACGCTGCGAAAGGCATCGGGCGAGACGACCATCACATCATGGCCCAATCTGCGCAGATGGTCGCACGTCGTGGTGAGCGTGCGGACCACGCCGTTCATCTGCGGGAGCCACGCGTCGGTGACGATGGCAATCCGCTGGGGGGTAATGGCAGACCCCTCGAATTCGAGCGACAGGCGCTGCGCGTTCATGCAGCCTGCATGGCCGGTGCCGCCTGCGCGGCCTTTTCGGCCTCGCGCTTGCTGATTTCGTAGGGCCAGTGAAGGATTTCCATGGTGCCGTCGAAATGCTCGACCAGCGCGGTGCAGCCTTCGACCCAGTCGCCGTCGTTGTAATAGGCGACCTCGCCCTCGCCGTGCTTGAAGTCGCGCATTTCCGCGGTGTGGATATGGCCGCAGACCACGCCGTCGACACCACGTTCGCCCGCGGCCCGTGCGACTACCGATTCGTACTTCGAGATGAACTCGACGGCATTCTTCACCTTGTGCTTGGCCGCTTTCGAAATCGACCAGTACGGCAGCCCCAGCAGCTTGCGTACCGAGGCGACCCAGCCGTTCAGCTTCATCATGGCGTGGTAAAGCGCGTCGCCCACGAAAGCGAGCCAGCGGTGGGCGAGCATGACGGTATCGAATTCATCGCCATGGAGGACCATCAACCGGCGCCCGTCGGCAGTATCATGGAAGGCCGCGCGAGCGATCTCCACCCCGCCGAAATTCATGCCCGAGAAGGGTCGCACCATCTCGTCGTGATTACCGGGAATGTAGACGATGCGCGTACCGCGATGCGCGCGCTTCAGGATGCGCCAGACGATGTCGTTGTGTTCGGCGGGCCAGTAGAACTTCTTCTTCAGCCGCCAGCCGTCGATGATGTCGCCGACCAGGTACATCGTGTCGCTGTCGGTGTGGTCGAGGAAGTCGATCAGCAGCTCTGCGTTGCAACCCTTGGTGCCGAGATGGATGTCGCTGATCCAGATCGTGCGGAAACGGCGGCGCTCCTCCAGACTGGTGCGCTCGGGCACCTTCGGCCTGACCGGAAGGAAGCTGGAAACATTGGCGAAAGCGGTAAGGTCGGGCGTGAGATTGGTCATGCACATTCCCCCTGAATCTGGGGCGTGCATGGCAGACAATTGTTACGTCAGCATCGCAGGCGCATTACACAAGCGCGTCTTTGCTACGGTTCGGAGTCAGTCCTCGCCGGACACCTTGAGCACGATTTTGCCGATGTGATCGCCTGCTTCCATGCGCGCATGAGCAGCGCCGACCTCGGTCAGCGGGAACACCTCGTCCATGACCGGTGCGACCGTGCCGTCCTCGAACAGGGGCCACGCGTGGTTATAGATTTCGTCTGCCAGCAAGGCCTTGAACTCGTCCGAGCGCGGGCGCAGCGTCGAGCCGGTCAGCGTCTGCCGCTTGCTCATCAGCTTCGCCATGTTGATTTCCGCCTTCAGCCCGCCGAGAACGGCAATCGTCACATGACGCCCGTCGACTGCGAGGCAGTCCAGGTTTCGCTGAACGTAATCGCCCGACACCATGTCGAGGATCACGTCCGCTCCCTGGCCTGCGGTGAATTCGTTCACCTTCTCGACGAAGTCATCGGTCTTGTAGTTGATCGCGAGATCCGCGCCGACGCCGCGCGCAGCCTCGCACTTTTCGTCGCTTCCGGCCGTGGTCAAGACCTTGAGGCCGAATTCCTTGGCCAGCTGGATCGCCATGGTGCCGATCCCGCTCGTGCCGCCGTGAACGAGGAAGGTTTCCCCGTCGCGCGCCCAGCCCCGCTCGAACACATTGTGCCACACGGTGAACAGTGTTTCGGGAATTGCCGCAGCGGTTGCCATGTCCATGCCCTGCGGGACCGAAAGGCAATGTTCCGCATGGGCGAGGCAGTATTCGGCATAGCCGCCACCCGACACCAGCGCGCAAACGCGGCGGTTGAGCATCTCCGGCGCGGCTTCGTCACCAACTGCCACGATCGTCCCCGAAACCTCCAGCCCCGGAATGTGCGAGGCACCCGGCGGGGGCGGATAGAAGCCCTGGCGCTGAATTACATCGGGCCGGTTCACGCCGGCGTGGTCGACCTTGATCAGGACCTGCTTGCCGGTGGGCACCGGGACGGGCAGGGTTTCGGCACGAAAAACATCCGGACCACCCGGTGCATCGAAGCCCATCGCGGTCATCGTTTCCGGCAGATTGCTGGCCAAACCTTCCCCCTTTTCAAATGTGCGGCCCGGCGGCCACGAAGCGGTGCATTAACGCGCAGCCGTGTTGACAGCAACCGCGCAAAGGCAGAGCATGATCGCCATGGATGACGACGCCCGTCCACGCCCCAAAGGCGATGCCGCCAGCCTCCTCGCCGGAGAAGACCTGGCACCCTATTCCATCGACGAACTGGCCGACCGCATCCGTCTTCTCGAAGACGAGATCGCGCGCGTCGAAAAGCACCGCCTGAAAGCCGCCGCACACCG
Organism: Qipengyuania aquimaris; assembly: GCF_009827445.1. Classification (GTDB taxonomy): domain Bacteria; phylum Pseudomonadota; class Alphaproteobacteria; order Sphingomonadales; family Sphingomonadaceae; genus Qipengyuania; species Qipengyuania aquimaris. The sequence goes on along the minus strand of NZ_WTYI01000001.1, from coordinate 2,249,270 downwards.
CGACGCGGCCGACGCCCTTTTCGGGCGAAAGGACTAGGCGGTGGTCGGGGGGCTGAAATTCCGCAGCCCGCTTCCCATATGCACGAAACACGCCGCCGCGTGGTCAGCTTTCGTCAAGCTTGACCCCTTAGGCTCTCCCTGTCTCGCCGTTCTGCGAGTCCCTCGAAAGTAGGATCCGAATGCCAAGCTTCGCCGCGAACCTCGAAAAGACCCTTCACGCAGCCCTCACCGATGCGGGCGAGCGTCGTCATGAATATGCGACGCTGGAGCATTTGCTGCTCGCGCTAATCGGCGATGAGGACGCCGCCCAGGTCATGACCGCTTGCGGTGTCGATCTCGGCGAACTGACGACGGTCGTCACGCAGTATCTCGAACAGGAATACCAGTCGCTGAAATCGGACGACGGGGCCGATCCGCAGCCGACAGCCGGTTTCCAGCGCGTGATCCAGCGCGCGATCCTGCACGTCCAGTCTTCCGGCAAGGACACGGTGACCGGTGCAAATGTGCTGGTGGCCCTGTTCTCCGAACGCGACAGCTATGCGGTCTATTTCCTGCAGCAGCAGGACATGAGCCGTCTCGATGCGGTCAGCTTTATCAGCCACGGCATCGGCAAGGGCGGCAAACAGGTCGAAGGCCGTCCACCGCAAGGCGCGGAAGAAGCGCAAAGTCCCGACGCACCCGAACAGGCGAAGGGCGGAGACAAGAAGGAAACCGCGCTCGACCAGTTCACCGTCAATTTGAACCAGAAGGCCGAGGACGGTCGTATCGATCCGCTGATCGGCCGCGGTCCGGAAGTGGACCGCACGGTCCAGATCCTGTGCCGCCGCTCGAAGAACAACCCGCTCTACGTGGGCGATCCGGGCGTCGGCAAGACCGCCATCGCAGAAGGTCTCGCGCGCAAGATCGTCGAAGGCGACGTGCCCGAAGTACTGCAGGATGCGGTGATCTATTCGCTCGACATGGGCGCACTGCTGGCAGGCACACGCTATCGTGGCGATTTCGAGGAGCGGCTGAAGCAGGTCGTGAACGAGCTCGAGAGCATGCCCGAAGCCGTGCTCTTCATCGACGAGATCCACACAGTGATCGGTGCCGGCGCGACCAGCGGCGGCGCGATGGATGCGTCGAACCTCTTGAAGCCCGCGCTTTCCAGCGGTTCGATCCGCTGCATCGGCTCGACCACCTACAAGGAATTCCGCAATCACTTCGAAAAGGACCGCGCCCTGCTGCGCCGGTTCCAGAAGATCGACGTGAACGAACCCACGATCGAGGACACGATCAAGATCCTCAAAGGTCTGCGCAGTGCCTTTGAAGAGCATCACAAGGTCAAGTACACCCCCGATGCGCTCAAGACCGCCGTCGAGCTGTCGGCGCGTTACATCAACGACCGCAAGCTGCCCGACAAGGCGATCGACGTGATCGACGAAGTGGGCGCGATGCAGATGCTGGTGCCGCCCAGCCGCCGCAAGAAGAAGATAACCGCACGCGAGATCGAGGCCGTCATTGCGACAATGGCGCGCATCCCGCCGAAATCGGTGTCGAGCGACGACAAGAAGGCTCTCGAGAACCTCGAGCGCGACCTCAAGCACGTCGTCTTCGGCCAGGATCCGGCAGTCGAGAAGCTGTCGACGGCCATGAAGCTGTCCCGCGCAGGCCTGCGCGATCCGGACAAGCCCATCGGTTCGTTCCTGTTCAGCGGCCCGACCGGCGTCGGCAAGACCGAAGTCGCGCGCCAGCTCGCCTCGATCATGGGTATCGAGCTCAAGCGCTTCGACATGTCCGAGTATATGGAGCGTCATTCGATCAGCCGCCTGATCGGTGCGCCTCCGGGCTATGTTGGTTACGACCAGGGCGGTCTTTTAACCGATGCGGTTGATCAGAACCCGCATTGCGTGCTGCTGCTCGACGAAATCGAGAAGGCCCACCCGGACCTCTTCAACATCCTGTTGCAGGTGATGGATAACGGCCGCCTGACCGACCATCACGGCAAGACGGTCGATTTCCGCAACGTGGTCCTCATCATGACGACCAATGCGGGTGCATCCGACATGGCCAAGCAGGGCATCGGTTTCGGCGACGTATCCAAGGAAGATGCGAGCGAGGAAGCGGTGAAGCGCATGTTCACGCCGGAATTCCGCAACCGTCTCGATGCGATCGTTCCCTTCGGTTACCTCAACAAGGCAACCGTGGCCCGCGTTGTCGACAAGTTCATCCTCCAGCTCGAACTGCAGCTGGCCGAACAGAATGTCGATATCCAGTTCGACGCGGAATCGCGCGCATGGATGGCGGACAAGGGCTATGACAAGCTCTACGGCGCACGCCCGATGGGTCGCCTGATCCAGGAAAAGATCAAGCAGCCGCTCGCTGAAGAGCTGTTGTTCGGCAAGCTGGCCGATGGCGGCGAAGTCGCAGTGACGATGAAGGATGGCAAGCCGTCGTTCGAACTCACTCCCGCCCCGCCCAAGACCAAGCCGAAGCGCAAGCCCGCGGCGAAGAAGAAGGCGGCGCCCAAGAAAAAGCCCGACGCAGATGCCAGCGAAGGCGGCAGCAAGGGCGATAAGGGTAAGGACTGACATCCTGCCATAAGCAATCGAAGGGGCGCGGATCGGGAACGGTTCGCGCCCCTTTCGCTTGAGTCGGCGATGGCCGCGCCTTTTTCCTGGATCAAACCCGAACCGCACGGGATCTACATCGAGCCGGCCGATTGCTGGGTCGATCCTTCACGGGCCGTCGACAAGGCGCTGGTGACACATGGCCACGCCGACCACGCGCGCGGAGGTCATGGGCAGACCGTCGCCACCCCCGAAACGCTGGCGATCATGAAGTTGCGCTACGCGACTTCCGACGGCGCTACCCCGGTCGAATACGGCGAAACGATCCGCCTGCCCGGCGGAGTCGATGCGACCTATATCCCGGCAGGCCATGTTCTCGGCAGCGCGCAGATACTGCTGGAACATGCGGGCGAACGAGTGATCGTTACAGGCGACTACAAGCGACGCGCCGACCCCACCTGCCCGCCCTTTAAGGTCACGGCTTGCGACATCTTCATCACCGAGGCGACCTTCGGCCTGCCCGTATTCTGCCATCCCCCGATCGAGGAGGAGATGCGAAAGCTGCTGGACCGGCTCGCCGCCCATCCGGATCGCTGCGTGCTTGTCGGTGCCTATGCCCTGGGCAAGGCGCAGCGCGTCATCGCGGAATTGCGGAAAGCGGGGCACACGGACCCGATCTACCTGCACGGCGCGATGGAGAAGATGTGCCGTCTCTACGAGGAGCACGGCGTGGATCTTGGCGAGCTTCGGCTGGTCGCCGACCACACAAAAGAAGAAATGCGAGGGGCCATCGTCGTATGTCCGCCATCTGCGCTGAACGATCGCTGGAGCCGCCGCCTGCCCGATCCGATCACTGCCATGGCAAGCGGCTGGATGCGTGTGCGCCAGCGTGCTCGTCAGCGAAACGTCGAATTGCCGCTGGTCATTTCGGACCACGCGGACTGGGGCGAGCTCACCCGCACGATCCGCGAAGTCGATGCGCAGGAGAACTGGATTACCCACGGACGCGAGGATGCGCTGCTGCGCTGGTGCCAGTTGCATCAAAGGCGCGCCCGCGCGCTGGCTCTCGTCGGCTATGAAGACGAGGACGATTGAGCGTGGAAGAGTTTGCCGCACTCGTCGATGCCCTGGTCTATACGCGTTCGCGCAACGAAAAGTTGCGCCTGATCGCGGAATATTTGAGGGCCACAGCCGATCCCGACCGTGGCTGGGCGCTGGCTGCACTTGCTGACGGTCTGGATTTTCCAGCCGTGAAGAGTTCGACTATCCGCAATCTGATGAAGGACCGCGTCGATCCGGTCCTGTGGACACTCAGCCGCGATTTCGTCGGCGATACGGCAGAAACCGCCAGCCTACTCTGGCCGGCACCGGAGGAGCCACCCTCCCCGCCCTCTGTGAGCGAGGCGGTCGAGCTCCTGTCCTCGATGAACCGCAAGAGCGTGGTCACCGAACTGCCGCGCCTGCTCGACCGGCTCGACGCTTCTGGTCGTTATGCCCTGCTCAAACTGGCGACCGGCGGAATGCGCATCGGTGTCTCGAGCCGTCTGGCGAAGACCGCCTTCGCACAGGCGTTCGACGTGTCGGTCGACGAGGTCGAGGAGTACTGGCACGGCCTCGCCGCGCCCTACCCCGAACTGTTCAACTGGGCGGCGCACGGCAAGGACCCGCCCGATATCGAGAACCTGCCCACCTTCCGGCCGTTCATGCTCGCGCACCCATTGGAAGAAACGGTCGTCGACCTGACGGAATATGCCGCCGAGTGGAAATGGGACGGCATCCGCGTGCAACTGGTACGGGCAGGCGGTGAAACCCGGCTCTATTCGCGCAGTGGCGACGATATCTCTGCGACGTTCCCCGAACTTCTCGATGTGCTTCCGTTCAACGCCGTGCTCGACGGGGAATTGCTGGTGCGAGGCAATGTCCAGGGCGGAGAGGCGGGCGGCGCCGCCAGCTTCAACGCGCTCCAGCAGCGCCTCGGCCGCAAGACCGTGAGCAAGAAGATGCTTGCCGAAGCGCCCGCTTTCGTACGCCTCTATGACGTCCTCATCGCCGAGGGGAACGACCTGCGGGAAAAGGACTGGACCCGTCGCCGCGCGGCGCTGGAGCGGCTGATGGCCCGGTTACCGGAAAGCCATTTCGATCTTTCGAGCCTGGTCGAGGCCCGCGATTTCGAGCACCTCGCAGAAATCCGCGAAGGCAGCCGCGACGATGCGATCGAGGGCCTTATGCTCAAGCGCAAGGACAGCCCCTATATCGCGGGGAGACGCGTCGGCTACTGGTACAAATGGAAACGCGATCCGCTGCTGGTCGACTGCGTGCTGATGTATGCGCAGCGCGGCAGCGGAAAGCGATCCAGCTTCTTTTCCGACTACACCTTCGGTTGCTGGGACGGCGATCCCGACCAGGGAGCCGACCTGCTACCTGTCGGGAAAGCCTATTCCGGTTTTACCGACGAGGAACTGAAGAAGCTCGACCGGCACGTGCGCAGCAATACCGTCAACCGGTTCGGACCGGTGCGCGAAACCGACAAGAGCCTCGTCTTCGAGGTGGCTTTCGACAGCGTGCACGAGAGCAAGCGGCACAAGTCCGGCCTCGCCATGCGCTTTCCGCGCATCCACCGCATCCGCTGGGACAAGCCTCCGCACGAAGCGGACCGGATCGAGGCGCTGCGCTCGCTCGTGAGGGATTGACGCCGCGGCTGCTCCGGCTAGGCCAAGCGCCTGTCCGGGAGAATTCGATGACACCTCACGATTTGCTGATACCGACCTGGCGCAACATGCTGCGCGCCCTTTCGGGTATGACCGACAAGGCTGCCAAGCACGAAAAGGGCGATGCATTGCTGGCCGAGAAGCTGGCGGACGACATGCTTCCGCTCTCCACCCAATATCGCTTCGTGACCAATCTGCCCGGTGAAGGCCTGACCAGGCTGGCAGGCCTCGACTTCACCTCTAGAGACGAAGACCCCACCACCTTCGCGGAAGCCAAGGAGCGGATCAGCGAAGCTTTGGCCATGCTCGACCGGGTTCGTCCGGACGACTTTCTTGGCGCTGAAGAAAAATTCGACATGACATTGCCTATCGGCATGACCTTCCACCTTTCGGCGCAGGAATATGCGCGCGATTGGGCGCTGCCGAATTTCTATTTCCACACCAGCACGGCCTACGCGATCATGCGCATGAACGGCGTCGATCTCGGCAAGGCGGACCTGGTCCCGCACATGGGCGCTTACGTCAAAGCTGCCGGATAATCCTGAAGAGCTTCTCGCGCGAAGTTGCGCCGCGCAACAATTCGACCTGGGACGGCGCAACGCGCAAAGCCTGAGCAAGCAGGACACGCACCGCCTCGTTTGCCGCGCCATCCTGGGGTTTGGCGCGGACTTTGACCGACACCCTTTTGTTCTCGATCAGAATTGCTTGTGTCCGGGCGCCCGGAGTGACCCGGATCGCAAGACGGCCCTCGGAATCGATCAAATGCGTAAGCGCACCGGGTTCGGCTAGGTCAGCTCTTGAGCGCTTCATCCACTGCCGCCGCATGGTGCCGCGCGTTTTCCGCGTAATGCGCGGTACCCATCCGCATGCCCATCACCGCCGCTTCGTCGAGGTCACGCATCTTGCGCGCGGGGCGACCGCCCCACAACTCCCGCTCTCCCGTCACCTTGCCTTCGGTGAGCATGGCGCCGGCGGCGAGCATGGCATCGCTGCCGATCACGGCCTTGTTCATCGCGATTGCGCCAAGACCGACGAATCCGCGGTTTTCGATCACGCAACCGTGGATCATGGCCATGTGACCGATCAATACGTCATCGCCGATGATGAGCGGCGATCCATCGGGATCGCCCGGACGCGGCGGATCGCAATGGAGCACGCTACCATCCTGCACATTGGTCCGCTCCCCGATGACGATACGGCTGACATCCGCGCGCAGGACGCAGTTGTACCAGATCGAACTCTCGGCCCCGATCGTGACATCGCCAACGATAGTGCAGCCGGGTGCAATGAATGCGCTGTCGTCGATCTTCGGAGTCTTGCCGTGGATCGGCACGATGTTCACACCGGGGCGGTTCATTGGTACTTCTCCCATTCCTCGCGGGTCAGGCTGTACTGGATGACCCGTGTGTCTTCGGGCGGGTAATCGGGATCGTCGAAATCAAGATCGGTACGCCGCGTCATGCCGAGCTTTTCCATCAGTTTCCAGCTTCCCACATTCGCCTCGCTGGTCAAGGCGACGACGTGCGGCGCATCCACCCGGCCAAACGCCCATGCGAGCACCGCCTCCATCGCCTCTCGCGCATAACCGCGCCTCCACCGGTCTTCGCGGACCAGCCAGCCGACTTCGTGATCGCCCTGGTTCGGAGCAAGCGGGTTGTCGACCTGCTTGATCCCGCAATGACCCACGAGATCGCCGGTCGTCTTTTCGATCATCATCAGGAAGCTGAAGCCGTGACGGGAATACAGCGCCTGGGCCTTCGCATGCTTTGCCTCGATTTCGTGCAGTTCCTTTACACCTCCGAGCCTTGCCATCACCGTTGGCGTGTTGAGAACGCGCATCTGCTCTGCAGCGTCGCTCTCTTCGATTGTCCGCAGGACGAGACGGCCGGTTTCGGCGATAATGTCAGCCATTCCAGCTATCCGCGTCGATGGAGTACACGATGATTACAGGGCTCTCCTCGTCAAACTCGTCATTGGCGAAGTCCAGGTCCTCGCGCCGCTTCATACCGAGCCGCTCCATGAGGCCCCAGCTGGGGGAATTGCCGTGGACGGTCAGGGCGATCACCTCTTCCGCCCCGAAACGGGCGAAAGCGAGATCCAGCGAAGCTATGGCTGCCTCTTTTGCGTAGCCCTTGCCCCAGGCATCTTCGCGCAGGCGCCAGCCGACCTCCATCATCCCGACCGGTCCGCCGGCCTGGTTGCACCGTTTCAATCCGCAGAAGCCGAGAATGGCGCTATCGTCCTTACGCTCGACCGCCCAGAAGGTGTGACCGTGTTCCTTTTTGTACGAGAGGAGGCGGTTTTGCGCTGCGGTGCGCTTTTCATCATCGCAGACCCCGCCCAGCCAGCGCATGACGGAGGGGGTATTGGTCGCTTCCCAGAAAAGAGGCCAGTCCTCGTCCCTCCAGTCCCGCAGGACCAGTCTCTCAGTCTCATGCCGGAAGGGAATGCCGTTCATTCGCTCAGGTTCACCTTCAGATGCGGAAGGACCGAAGCGTAGTCGTCCGTCCAGAGCCTTTCGGCAGGCTCGCCCAATGGCTCCCAGCCGTCCTGCTCGGTAATGCTCTCGAGCTTGGATCCGTCAGCGCTCAGCGCGATCCAGCCGGACGTGAACGTCCGCGCTTCCTTGTTTTCCATATCGTTGCGGATGGTGGCGGTTAGCCCGGCATCACGCGCCAGAGCTTCGATGACCGGCTCCAGTCTGATAAAGCGATTGCTGATGTGGATCAGCAACACGCCATCGGGCTGCATCACCCGCCGGTACACGGCGATCGCCTCGCGGGTCAGCAAGTGCAGCGGAATGGAATCAGACGAGAAAGCATCGATCACGAGTACATCGAAAGCATCGCTGGGCAAGGCTGCCAGCTCCAGACGCGCATCACCGATTATTGTTTGCGCTTCGGGGGTACATTCCGAAAGATAGGTGAATTGCCCCCGGGTCGAATAGTCGAGAACGGCGGGGTCGATCTCGAAATAGGTCCACTCCTGGCCCGGCTGGCGATAGCAGGCGAGCGTTCCGACCCCCAGGCCGACTACGCCGATCCGCGCCTCGTCACCAAACAGCCGCGGCGTCTGTGCCAGCACCCGACCGACACCGGAATCGCGGCCATAATATGTCGTCGGCTCGGTACTTCCCTCCATCTGCATTCCGTGGGTTGTGGTGCCGTGGATGAGCCAGCGCGATCCGTCGTTCTGTTCCGCCACCGTGTAGATCCCGAAATAGCTTCGGGTCCGGTCGCCCACAGTGCTCAGGGCAATTTGTGTCGTCAGGCCCGTAAGCATCATCACGAAGAAAACTGCGAATACCAGTCCGGCACGAAACAGGATTTCCCGGATGCGAATCCGCTCGAGCAGGTGCTTCCAGCCGTCCAGCGGCAAGAGCGCTACCAACGCGATGATCAGGATAGGATGCTCCCAAGTCCAATCAAACAGGACCGGTGCAAACAGGGCGGTGAAAGCCCCGCCGATCACGCCGCCAAGCGACATGAAGAGATAGAAGCGCGTAAGCTCGCTCGCCGGCGGGCGCAGTGAATAAAGGCGCGCGTGAAGCGCAATCGCTCCGATGAAGAGCAGCGCAATCGTGGCTATCCCGGCGGTTACCCCAAGGTCCGCTTTCTCGCCGATCGACAGCGCTGCACACAAGGGCACCAATACCGGCGCGGACAACACGAACAGCCGGGCGAGCGTGCGGTTCTCGGCAAAGGCAATCGAGAAGGAGAGCAGGTAAAGACCGAGCGGGATCACCCACAGCAGCGGCATCGCCATGATGTCGGTCGTTAGGAAGGTGGTCGTGGAAAGCATCAGCCCGGAAGGCACGGCCGACAGGATCAACCACAGCGCGATAGTGGAGCCCTTGATCTTGGAATGCGCCTCTTCGGCGACATGAGTGACCGCAACCGCCTTGCGCCGCGCGAAGGCAACGCTCGCGACCAGCAGGACCAAGGCGCCGTAGCCGATCGTCCAGAGCTGGCTTTGCTCACCGAGAGGAAGGATGGGCTCGACGAGGAGAGGATAGGCAAGCAGGCCGCCGAAGCTTCCGAGGTTGCTGGCGGCATAAAGCGGATAGGGATCGCCCGCCCCGTCGCCCGCGGCGTACCAGCTCTGCATCAGCGGTGCCTGGGCCGAAACGGCGAAGAAGACCGGGCCCACGGTCAGGAGGAAGAGCCAGGGCACCCAGACGACTTCCCAGCCCGGGGCCGCAGCGCCGCCTGCCTTCAAAGCGAGCGGCAGGGTCAGACCGGCGAGGGCGAGCAAGGCGACGTGGACCATCGCCTGACGCTTGATCGTGAACCTGCCGATGAAATGTGCGTAAGCATATCCGCCGAGAAGCAGCGCCTGGTAAACCAGCATCGCGCTGTTCCAGACATTGGGCGCGCCGCCGAGCCGCGGCAATGCCATGCGCGCGACCATCGGCTGGACCATGAACAGCAGAAAGCTTCCCACGAAGATCGTGAGAGTGAAAAGCCAGCGGCGCGAAGCTGCGCTACCCGCTTCAGCCATTGAGCAGCCTTGCCGCCACAGGTGCGTGATAGGTTAGCACGCCCGAACAGCCAGCGCGCTTGAATGCGACGAGCTTTTCCATAAGCAAGGCATCGCGGTCCCCGATGCCTGCTGCAGCGCCTGCCTCGATCAGCGCATATTCGCCGCTAACCTGGTAGGCATAGATCGGAACGCCGAATTGCTGTTTCGCCCGCCAGACAACGTCGAGGTAGGCGAGGCCGGGCTTTACCATGACGCTATCCGCACCTTCGGCTATGTCGAGCGCGATTTCGCGCAAGGCCTCATCACCGTTGGCCGGGTCCATCTGGTAGCTCTTCTTGTCACCCTTCAGCAAACCGCCAGACCCCACGGCGTCACGAAACGGGCCATAGAAAGCCGAGGCGTATTTCGCGGCGTAGCTCATGATCTGGACATTAGGATGTCCGTTCATTTCGAGCGCCATGCGAATGGCCTTCACGCGGCCGTCCATCATATCCGATGGCGCGACGATATCCGCCCCGGCGTCGGCCTGGACCAGCGCCTGGTCGACTAGAACTGCGACGGTATCGTCATTCAGGACATAGCCGTCCTCATCGACCAGCCCGTCCTGTCCGTGACTTGTATAAGGGTCGAGCGCCACATCGGTGAGGATGCCGATATCGCTTCCGCAAGCGTCGCGAACGGCCTTGATGGCTCGGCACATCAGATTGTCAGGGTTGAGCGCCTCTGCACCATCCTCGCTGCGCGCGCTTGCCGGCGTGTTCGGGAAAAGAGCGATGCAAGGGATACCCAGGTCAACAGCTTCCCTCGCCCGCTTGACGATCCCGTCGACCGACCAGCGCGACACCCCGGGCAAGCTCCGTACCGGATCCTCCACACCTTCGCCGTCAGTCACGAAAAGCGGCCAGATCAGATCGGACGCGGTCAGCACGGTTTCGCGCTGCATGCGGCGGCTCCAGTCGTACGCGCGCGTCCGCCGCATGCGCGTGGCTGGGTAGGATGCGTTGCTCATCATGTGGCCCCTGTGTCGCAATCGCTGTGGCGGTTCAATCTCAGGATACCTGCTGAGGCATGTTGAGCTTGTCGATCTCGCGCTTCGGCCCGTCTTCCGCCGCTTCGTCGGCGGTCGGGGCAAGATCCTCCAGCGCGGCACCTGCTTCGACGGTTCTGATCTTGCGAAGTGCCTCGCGAAATTTCTGTAACTCGTCGCCTGAAAGCTGAGCGCGGGTGACGAACTTCACCGAAGCGGGATTCACCGCGCGCCCACCGCGATACATTTCGTAATGAAGGTGCGGTCCCGTCGAAAGGCCGGTCGATCCGACGTAGCCGATGACCTGACCGCGCTTGACCGACTGGCCGCCGCGCACCGCGATCCGGCTCATGTGGCAATAGCGCGTGTCGATGCCGTTCCCGTGACGCAGGCGCACCGCATTGCCGCACCCGCCCATTCGACCTGCGCCGGTTACCCGGCCGTCGGTTACGGCGACGATCGGCGTGCCATGCCGCGCCTTGAAATCGACCCCGGCATGCATTCGCCGGTAGCCAAGGATGGGGTGGCGACGCATACCGTAACTCGAGCTCATCCGGCCCGGGACCGGAGCCATCAGACCACCGCGCTCTTCCCCCACGCCCGAAGCTTCGTAGAACTGCCCGTCCTTACCCCAACGCATCAGCTGGATCGGCTGGCGCGAACCGCGCTCGAGTCCGGCGAACAGCAGCTGGCCCGCCTGACGCTCCCCCGTCGCCGCACGGCGATGCGAGATGATCATATCGAAAGTGTCCGTCTCGCGGACTTCGCTGTCGAGGCTGACCTGCGCGGAGAGGGCCTTGAGATACGCCTGGATCGCGCTTGCCGGCGCTCCGGCTGCGCGAGCGGATCGATACAGGCTCTCGCCTACGGTTCCGCGGATGCGAAGCGGCGTTTCATCGACCCGGATGATCTTGCGCGTCAGGGTCAGGTCCGCCCCGGGGTCAAACCTGGAAACAGCCAATTCGAGATCGAAGCGTGCGCGGAACTTCAGTTCTTCCAAAGGCCGCGAAGCCCCGGGAGCCGGTCGCCGGCCCAAGGTGATGTCGATCTGGGTGCCCGGCTCAAGCTCACTCAGCGGCATGGCCCGTTCCACGAGCGACAGGATGTCTTGCGCTTCCGATCTGCCGACGCCGGATCGCAGGAGGGTTCGCTCGAAGCTGTCTCCCGACCCCAGCGTTGCCAGCATCTGTAATTGCGGACGTTCAGGCGCCTCGGCCAGCGGTCTCACGAGGTTGCTCGGCCCCATCCGGCGCCCGGTATCGGCTCCGAGCGCTAGTGGAAGGATCGCCTGGCTATGGTATTCGCCAAGGATCTCGCCATCGTCAGGCAGCGGCGAAGCGGCTTCCAGCGGTGCAAAATCAGGCCAGAATGCCAGTGCTACGACAGACAGGCCAACAAAGGTACCCAGCCCCCTGAACCAGCGCTTCGAGCCGATATCGGCCCCCAGATCGGGCGCGATGTCGAGTGTTTCGATGCGAGCGAAGACCTGCGATTTAAGAGCGCCGAGAGAGAACTTGCCAGCGCTCCCGGCGTGGTGGAATGCATCGACCACAGGATCAGCATCAGGAGCGCGCTCATTAGCGGCCTGCTCCTCTGAAATCTGATCTGGCTTGTCCAAATCGGACACCTGCACCTGAATTCCTCCGTCACGACAGATGGCGCGATCCCGCGCGCCCGCCGATCTATGTTTGCGGAGTAGTCTATGCAGGATTCAAGGTAAAGACACGCTTAACTCAGGCCTGCTCGGACCCGAATTGCGCCGAGTTGCGGGTATTGCGTGGCGAGCGGTTGCGAAGCCCGCATCGCGCTGCCACCTAGGCTACGTGAAAGACGCCTCGATCAAGGCGGTCCTCGGGCCCACCAATACCGGCAAGACCCACCTCGCCATCGAACGAATGTGCGCGCATTCGAGCGGTGTTATCGGCTTTCCGCTGCGCCTGCTTGCGCGCGAGGTCTATGATCGACTGGTCGCGATCAAGGGCGATAAGGCGGTCGCGCTCATTACCGGTGAGCAGCGGATCGAGCCCGCCGGAGCGCGATACCTGTGCTGCACGGTGGAGGCCATGCCTCGGTCTCCCGATGCAGCCTTCGTCGCACTCGATGAAGCACAACTCTCCGCCGACCGCGAACGGGGACACGTCTTTACCGATCGCCTGCTCAATGCGCGCGGGCGTGAGGAAACGATGCTGCTGGGTGCCGCGACCCTGGAGCCGATGGTCAAGGCGCTCGTTCCCGACGCCGAGATATCCGACCGGCCGCGCTTTTCGACGCTTGCGCACATCGGACCGAGAAAACTGTCGCGCCTGCCGCCGCGCAGCGCGATTGTCGCGTTCAGCTCCGAAGCAGTCTACGCCGTCGCCGAGATGCTCCGCAGGTTTCGCGGCGGTGCAGCTGTTGTCATGGGAGCGCTATCACCGGAAACGCGCAACAAACAGGTCGAATTGTTCCAGAATGGTGAAGTCGATTACATCGTCGCGACCGATGCCATCGGGATGGGGCTCAACCTCGATGTGAACCACGTGGCTTTCGCAGGGCTGACCAAATTCGACGGAGTGCGGATGCGCAGGCTTCATCCGGCCGAAATGGCCCAGATTGCCGGGCGCGCAGGCCGTCATCAGCGAGACGGGACCTTCGGAACGCTCGCCGGTGCAGGCGAGAAGATGGGGCCCGCCCCCGAGTTTACCGAGGAAGAAGTGTATGCGATCGAGGAGCACCGCTTCGCCCCGATCACGAGGCTGTTCTGCAGAGAGGCGGAACCGCGTTTCGACAGTATCGCCACGCTGATCGGCGACCTGGAGACGCCGCCCCGGCACGAGGCGCTCCGCCTTGCGCCAGAAGCGATCGACCTGGCCACCCTCAAGCGCCTTGCCGAAGAGCCTTTCGCCGCCAACATCCGCGGCCACGGGCAGGTTCGCCGGTTCTGGGAGGCCTGCTCGCTTCCCGACTTTCGCCAGCGCGGGCCGGACGTACATGCCCGCTTTGTGGCGCGGTTATGGCAAGATCTCCAACAGGGCTATATCGGGGCCGACTTCGTCGCGGCGCGGATCTCCGAACTCGACAATACGAGTGGCGACATCGATACGCTGCAAGGGCGGATCGCCGCGATTCGCTCCTGGGCCTATATCTGCCAGCGCCCGGACTGGGTCTTGGCGCGTGACGAAATCGCGTCGCGCGCCCGCGCAGTCGAAGCAAAACTATCGGACGCGCTCCATGCGCGGCTGACCGAAAGATTCGTAAACCGAAGGACGGCTATCCTGATGAAATCGCTGGGACAGGACGCATCCATGCTCCCCATCACCCTGACCGACGACAATATCCTGAAGGTCGAGGACGAACCCTTGGGCCACGTCGAGGGGTTTCGCTTCGTAGTCGATGCCGCAGCCAATCATGCGGACCGCAAGATGCTGCTCGCCGCGGCTGAAAAGGCCCTTCCGCGCCTGCTGGGCGAACGTGCCGATGCCCTCGCCGCTTCTGATCTGGAAGATATCGAACTGGGACGCGGTGCTATCCGGTGGAGAGGGCACATGCTGGCGAAACTGCGTACGCGCGCCGGCCAGGTGAAGCCGGAGCTCGAACCTGCGCGTGAGCTGGCAAGCCTTCCGGACGCATCGCGGGCCAACTTGATGGCCGCATTGGACAAGTGGCTCGATAAGCAGCTCGAACCGCTCGAACCGCTGCGCAAGATGCATATCGCGGCAACCAACCCGGATGCGGGATCGCAGGCCCGCGCCCTGTTGCTGAATCTCATTTCGGGCCACGGTTTCGTCACGCGCGAGAAAGCAGGGATTGAGCACCTGCCGAAAGAAATGCGACCCTTCTTGCGCAAGATCGGCGTGACGTTCGGCGCGTTGGACATTTATTCGCCGATGCTGCTCAAACCTGCGCCGCGGCAACTGCTCAGCGCTATGGGCATTGATCGGCGTCCGCTGCAGGAGGCGATGCTGCCGGTTATTCCGGACGCGAAGAAGCTCCCGTCGGGCTATCGCCATGCCGGGTCGCAGGCCATCCGGCTCGACCTTGCAGAAAAGATCTTTCGCTCCGCCCACGAAGCGCGGGCCAAGGCGGACAAAACCCGCAAGTTCCGCCTCAATCTCGCGCTTCCGATCTCGATCGGCCTGGAAGAAAAGAACGCCGAGCGCCTGCTTGGACAGGCTGGCTTCCGGGTCCAGCGCGCGAAGCCCCTGGCAGAAGGCGCATTTGGCCCTCCCCGTGCCGACAGCTGGGAATGGCGTCCATCCCGCCGCAAGCAGCAGCGCAGTGCTCCTGCGGCGAGCAAACCGCGCGAAGGCAGCGCATTTGCAGGGCTTGCCGATCTCATCAAGCAAGGCTGAGCGTGCGTATCGACCGTTTGCTCTGCTTGCTGCGCTTCGTGCGAACCCGCAGCGCAGCGAACAAGCTGGTCGGCAAGGGTCACATTCGGCGCAATGGCGAGCGCGTCACCCGATCCAGCCGGGATATCCAGCCTGGCGATGTGCTCACCCTGCCCCTTGGGAACACAGTCCGGCTAATCGAAGTTCTCTCCCTACCCGATCGCCGCGGACCCCCAAGAGAAGCCCAGGCTTGTTACCGCGAGCTTGACCCGGACGGACAAAATGGAAATAGCAGCGGCACGACCACTGCGAGACAGGGAAATATCGCACCATGACCTATGTCGTCACCGACGCCTGTATCAAATGCAAATACACAGATTGCGTCGAGGTCTGCCCCGTCGACTGCTTCTACGAAGGCGAGAACATGCTCGTCATCAACCCGTCGGAATGCATCGATTGCGGCGTGTGCGAACCGGAATGCCCGGCCGAAGCCATCCTGCCGGACACCGAAGACAATCTGGAAAAATGGCTCGAGCTGAACACCAAGTTCTCCGCCGAATGGCCGAACATCACCAGCCAGAAAGAACCGCCTGCAGATGCCGACGAGCACAAGGGCGAAGAGGGCAAGTTCGACAAATACTTCTCGCCCGAGCCCGGCGAAGGCGACTGATCCAGACATCGACTTGCTGGACGACCTGAAGGCCGCCTGGTCCAAGGGCAGCGACAATAACATCGGCATCATTGCTGCGGGTGTGGCGCACTACGCGCTGCTCGCGCTGGTCCCGGCGCTCGGCGCGCTGGTCCTCGGCTATGGCCTTTTCGCCGATCCGGAGACGGTCGCTGGCCATATCGCGACACTGTCGCGCAATTTACCCGATTCGGCCGCAGAGCTCATCGGCGACCAACTGGAAAACGTTAGCGAAGGGGCTGCCGGCGCGAAGGGCTTCGGCCTGCTGTTGTCGCTCGGTATCGCCCTCGTCGGTGCCCGCAACGGGGCGCGCGCCCTGATGACAGGTTTGAATGTAGCATTTGGCGCGGAGGAAGAGCGCGGCTTCGTCAGAGCCAACCTGGTCGCGCTCCTGATTACGATTGCCGGCGTCGTGGGATTGGCTGCATCCGGTGGCGTGGTTACCGCGATTGCCGCACTGTCCGGTCCGGTCGGCGATATCGCGGGGTTTGCGAGCCTCCTGGTCGTGGCGAGCGGAGCAGCCGCATTGCTTTACCGTTTCGCACCGAACAAGCCCGCACCCGAGTGGGGCGCGATCTGGCCCGGTGCTATTCTTTTCGCGGCAACCTGGATCGCAGCGACGGCGGCCTTTGCCTACTATGCCGCGAATTTCGGCAATTATAATGCCACCTACGGCTCGTTAGGTGCGGTAATCGTCCTGATCACCTGGTTCTATGCGAGCGGCTTCTTTCTCTTGCTCGGCGCCGAGTTAGTAGCGCAACGCTCGCAGGGAAAGCGATCCGGATCGACCGAAAGCGTCTCAGACTCGCAATAATCCACTTTCTGTGCTATATAATGCAACAACTGCGCCGGTGTGCTCCCGGCCAGATGTGAGAATCGAAAGGGCCGGAAGAGCATTCACTCTGCAATTTGACCGTTTGACCGCACTCCGCCGAGGATTGCGGACAGGGTCTTTCGCAGCGCGAAAATCTTGATCGGCCCGTTGAAAGGATTGATGCATGGCGAGCAAGGCTGATGCCTTCGACGTTGGCGACTACGTCGTTTACCCCAAGCACGGCGTGGGCCGTGTGATCGAACTGCAGAGCGAAGAAATCGCCGGGATGCAGCTCGACCTCTATGTTCTTCGCTTCGAAAAAGAGCGCATGACCCTGCGCGTGCCGGTCAACAAGGTCGAATCGATCGGAATGCGCAAGCTGTCTTCGGACAAGACGCTCAAGGAAGCGATGGAAACCCTGAAGGGCAAGCCCAAGGTCAAGCGGACCATGTGGTCGCGCCGCGCACAGGAATATGAAGCGAAGATCAATTCGGGCGAAATCGTCCTGATCGCCGAAGTTACGCGCGACCTCTTCCGTCCGGACGACCAGCCGGAGCAAAGCTATTCTGAACGCCAGATCTTCGAAGCGGCATCGAGCCGTCTCGCACGCGAACTCGCGGCGATGGAAGAAACGGACGAAGCAACTGCGCTGGAAAAGATCCTCGGTGTGCTGCGCGAGCATGCGCCGCAGTATTACGAGAACACCGAAGAAGCCTGATCGGCGAACGCCATCGGGAAATCGACGAAGGGGCCGCTCCGCAAGGGGCGGCCCTTTTCGTTTGCCTTGAACTGGTGGCATTGGTGTATTACGTAAGCAATACGGAAACGCGGGTAATAGAGGGAAACCACCAATGCTGACCAGAATACTCAAGGGCCTCGCGCCCGTCGCCGCTTTGGCCGCCAGCACGCTGATTGCTGGCTGCGATGGCGTGAACGTCACTATCGGAGATAGCGAAGGCGTACCGCTGGCAGAAGTCGACATGGCGGGCGCGAATCCTTCGGAATTCGTACTGGCCTCGCCCGACACGGTCATCATCAGCAAGGGTGACGCACTCGATATCGAGGTTTCCGGCGATCAGGCGGCGGTCGACGCGCTGCGCTTCCATCTCGACAGCGATTCGCTCGCCGTGAGCCGGGAAAAGGACAGCGGCAAGGACCTGGGCTCAGCCACTGTGCGGGTTACGATGCCGAGCCTGACAGCCATGGTCCTGGCTGGATCCGGCTCGATCGAGGCGGACGAAATGAGCGGCCCCGCCGAAGCTACCATCGCGGGCTCCGGATCGGCCAAGGTCGGCAATATCGATGCCGAAAAGCTGGAAGTAACCATCGCGGGATCAGGCGATTTCGAAGCATCCGGCAACGCCAAGTCGCTCGAAATGACCATTGCCGGAACCGGCAAGGGTGCAATGGCCGATCTGCAGGTGGAGACTGCAGAGGTCACTGTCGCCGGCTCGGGTGATGCGGAGTTTTCTTCCGACGGCACTGTAGAGGCCAGCATTGTCGGATCTGGAACGGTGACGGTCAACGGCAGCGCGACCTGCGAAGTATCGTCGATGGGATCGGGCAAGCTCGTGTGCCGGGCAGGCGCCAAGCCGGCACAGGATGTCCAGACCGAAGATTCCGAGGCCTAAGTCATCGCCCAGTAAGGGAAATTGAGCTAGGCGGCACAGCGAAAGGATTTCGCATGCGCCGCCTAGCTACTCTCACCCTCCCCTTTGCCGCCCTAGCCGCAAGCGGCTGCGTAAGTACGCTCGTCGATGTTGCGACCGCTCCTGTAAAGGTTGTCAGCAAAGGTGTAGACTTGGCGACTACCAGCCAGTCGGAAGCCGATGAAAAGCGCGGGCGCGAGATCCGCCGGCGCGAGGAGCGTCTCGCCAAGCTGGAACGGCAATATGAAAAGCAGCTGGATGAATGCGAGGAAGGAAATCGCCGATCCTGCAGCGAAGCACGCGATACTTACGCCGAGATGCAGCAAATCCTGCCGACCATCCCTGTTGAACCTGAAGACGACTAATCGGGCGGTGTTGCCGCACGGCGCAGGCGATCGTTGATCGCCGCGCCTATTCCTCGATCGGGAATGGACGCGACCGCAATTCGCGGCTTGTCCGACCGTGCGCCTTCGTGGAGGCAAGCATAAAGGCGTGACGCCGCTTCCTCCAGATTGCCCGCCTCGGAGAGCGTGCAATCTCCAGCGATCTCTCCGAAGCCGATCATGAACTCATCATCGGCACGGTCGTCGGCCCTAAGGCGCAGGGGTTTGCCGGGAGCATAGTGGCTAGCGAGTTGGCCGGGTGCCTCGATAGATCCCGTGCCGGACCCGGAGTTGCGCCGCGCAACTTCAATCGGACCCGGGCGAAGCTGCTCTACGGTGTCGTCCTCCCGCACCGCGACGATCGTCGATTCGAGCCCAGACCGCGAGGCCCCACCATCGATCACGGCATCGATCCGGCCGTCGAGGGATGCAAGCACGTGCTTCGCGCTCGTCGGGCTGATGAACCCGCTGCGATTGGCGGACGGGGCGGCCAAAGGAAAGTCGACCGCTTCGAGCAACGCCGCCATCACAGGATGATCGGGCATACGCAGCGCCAAGGTCGGCAGGTCGGCCGTGACCCTCGCTGCCAATTCTGCATCTTCTCGCCTGGGCAGCACAAGCGTCAGGGGTCCGGGCCAATTATCCTGCGCCAGTTCCCGAGATCTTGCGCTGAACACAGCGAGGCGTTCTGCCTGCTCGATCGTAGGCACGTGGACGATGAGTGGATTGAAGCTTGGTCTTCCCTTCGCTTCGTAAATGCGACCCACTGCCTCTTCGCTGTCAGCCCTGGCCGCAAGGCCGTATACCGTTTCGGTCGGCACCGCCACGAGCCCGCCGGCGCGCAAGATCGCTGCAGCACGCGCAATGCCACCTTCATTCGCCTGAAGCGTTTCCGTAGCGTATTTGCCGCCCATGCCCGCGCGCTATATCTGACGCTCGAGAAAGCCAAGAGGAATGCATTCGTGACTTACACTCCCGCCACCCAGGATCAGCTGCTCGCCATTCGGGTAAACGCCGGAATCGAAGAGCTTGCAGCAAGCGAAAAGTTCGCCGCCGCCGAGCCCGACATGGTCGAGGCTATTGTCGAGGGCGTGGGCCAATTCGCGGCAGGAGAGTTCGCCCCCCTCAACCGAATCGGTGACCTTGAGGGCGCAAAACTCGAGAATGGGGTCGTGCGCCTGCCGGACGGGTTCGACTCTGCCTACGAGGCCTATGTCGAACAGGGTTGGAATGCGATCGCGTCCCCGGCCGAATTCGGCGGCCAGGGCCTGCCCTTCACGCTTGCATGCAATGTGCTGGAGAACCTCGGCACGGCAAACATGGCCTTCAACCTGCTGCCGATGTTGAGCGTTGGCGCGATTGAGGCGTTAGAACATCACGGTTCCGGTGAACTGCAGCAGAAGTATCTTCCCAAACTGGTTAGTGGTGAATGGTCCGGGACGATGAACCTGACCGAGCCGCAGGCCGGCAGCGACGTTGGCGCGCTGAGGGCAACCGCAATCCCGATCGAGGATGGCGAACATGCCGGAAAATACCGGATCAAGGGTCAGAAAATTTACATCACCTGGGGCGAGCACGAGCTTTCCAAGAATATCATCCACCTCGTACTGGCACGCCTACCCGATGCGCCTGAAGGCAGCCGGGGTATTTCGCTCTTCGTTGTGCCGAAATACCACGTGGATGCAGAGGGCAACCTCGGTTCACGGAACGACGTGCGGTGCGTCAGCCTGGAACATAAGCTCGGTATCAATGCCTCGCCCACCTGCGTGATGAGCTATGGCGATAACGACGAATGCATCGGGGAACTGGTCGGAGCCCAGCACCGCGGCCTGATGGCCATGTTCACGATGATGAACAACGCTCGCATCAATGTCGGCAACCAGGGTGTCCAGATCGGCGAGCGCGCCACCCAGCAAGCAATGGACTATGCGAAGGAACGAGTGCAGTCGGCACGCGCCGGTTCTCCGGATCGCAATCCCGTGTCGATTATCGAGCACCCCGATGTGCGCCGGATGTTGCTGAGAATGAAAGCGCTGACGGAAGGATCGCGTGCCCTCCTCTATTACACCGCCGGTCAGGTCGACCGCGGAACGCTGGGCGACGATGCGGCTCGTGCGCGTGGCGAAGTCCTGACGCCGCTGATCAAGGCCTGGGGTACCGATATCGGGATCGAAGTCGCAAGCCTGGGCATCCAGGTCCATGGCGGGATGGGATTCGTCGAGGAAACCGGCGCGGCCCAGCACTGGCGCGATTCGCGAATCGCACCGATCTACGAAGGTACGAACGGTATCCAGGCGGCCGACCTCGTCACTCGAAAGCTGGGCATGGACGACGGACAGGCGCTGATATCGCTTACAGAAGACATCGCGCGCGACTGCGCCGACGAACCGGCGCTATTTGCGCTCGCGGGGGATTGCGCGGCTGTTGCCAAATGGATGCGCGAAGAGGCCAGCCTCGATGATCGCCTTTCGGGCAGCGTCCCGTTCACGACGATGCTGTCGGTAGCAGTCGCCGGATGGCAACTCCTGCGCCAGATGAGGGCTGTAGAAGCGGGTAACGCACCGGCGCTAGCCAAGACAAAGCAAGCAAGCGTTCGCTTCTTCCTGGACCGCATCGTGCCTGAGGCAGCTGGCCTGCGCGCAGCAGCTACCGCGGGTTCGCACGGCCTCTACGCAATCGATACCGAAGCGCTTTTGGGCTGACGCAAGTCGCGCCGCGCGACTTAGTCGACCGTCACTTCCCGGGCGAAGTCCTCTCCGGAGAACGTCGCAGCCTGCCCCCTAAGCTCACGCTGAGGTGGGAGGCTGCGTCCTGTGACCCGCTCGATACCACCTTGCGGCGTGGCACCCGGAGAACTCACGCGCCAGATGATCCCTGCTGTATCGTCGCTGACGAGAAGGGAGCCGTCTCCGGCCCATTCGACCCAGGTCGGCCGCCCGCGGGTTTTTCCGTCGCCTGTCAAGAAGCCGCCCAGCACCTCGATCGGTTGCCCGGTCGGGTTGCCGCGTTCATCGAAGGGAACGTAGACCACGTCGTATCCCGACGGCGGCTTCCGGTTCCAGGACCCGTGGCGCGCAATAAACGCACCGCTCGAAAAGTCCTCGCCCAGGGCGGCCCCTTCACGGCTGAAGACCAGTCCGAGAGCCGCTACGTGCGGGCCAAGCGCATACTCGGGCGTGCGGATGTAATTGATATACGAAGGATAGGGGTATTTGACGCGGCGATCGAAGTTGTCGCCCCAATAAACCCACGGCCACCCGTATTGTGCGCCTACGGGAACATTGGTGAGGTAATCCGGGACGAGGTCCGAGCCGAGCATGTCCCGCTCGTTTACCGTCGTCCACAGCTCGCCCGACCAGGGGCTGAAGTCGAGGCCGTTTGCATTGCGAAGGCCCCCGGCGAATATGCGCTGGGTTCCGGAAGCGAGATCGATTTCCCAGATCAGGGCGCGGCCCTCTTCCGCCTCCATCCCCTTGTCGCCGATATTGCTATCCGAACCGACCGCGACATAGAGCCTGTCGCCGTCTGGGTGGAGGGCCAGGTTGCGCATCCAATGGCCGCCAGCAGGCGCCAGGTCGGCAATCTTCGCCCCTTCGGTGGCTATAGTTTCCCCGCCGAGTTCGTAGGGAAATGCAAGCACTTCGTCGTGATTTGCGACATAGAGAGTGCCGTCGTTCCAAGCGAGTCCCGAAGGGGAATCGAGCCCTTCGATCAGGACCCGACGCGTTTCTGCGTTCCCATCGCCGTCCTCATCGCGAAGCAGCACGACCTGATTTGGCGAGTCGCCACCTGCGCCAGCCCTGCTCATTAGCAAGTCGGCAATCCAAGCGGTCAGGCCCCCCTCGTCTTTGGCCGGAGCGCGTGTCAGGGAAACGAGAATATCGCCATTCGGCAGTGCCTGCAGTGTCCGCGGATGTTCCAGCCCTTCTGCAAAACGCTGTACCTGAAGGCCTTCGGCTGCAGTCGGAACTTCGCCTTCCGCCCAGCCGATGGGTTCGGCAATTGCGATGGTCGGGAAAGTTTCGGCATTTGGTTCATCCAGTCGCGGATCAGCGCCCACCACCTCGTCGAAGGGAATATCAGCCGTATCCCCGCGCGAGACGAAGAAGAAGACGATCCCGAGGATCACGATTATGACGAGAAGGGCGATGCCCAGCTTCTTGAGGATGCTCATGCGAACCAGCGTTACGCCAGCATCGCATTACCCGCAACGCCCCTTGCATCGCACGCGGCGCAGCCTAGATCGCCTTCATGTTTGATTTTCGTCCAGATCCCGATTGCCCCAAGCCCGAAGCCTACAGGCAACTATGCGAGGCTGCGGACGCCCTGACGTCGGGCGAAACAGATTCCGTGGCCAATATGGCGAATACCGCCGCTTTGTTGTGGGAATTCCTGCCTGACGTGAATTGGACGGGCTTTTACCGCCTTGTCGAAGGTGGGCTCGTACTCGGGCCGTTCGTGGGCCGGCCAGCCTGCATCCGAATTCCACTTGGAAGTGGAGTTTGCGGTGTCGCTGCTGCTAGCAGCGAAACGCAGCTGGTCGAGAATGTCCATGCCTTTCCGGGACATATCGCCTGCGATGCCGATACGAAATCGGAGCTGGTCGTTCCTGTTATCCGCGATGGCCGCGTCGTGGCTGTCATCGATCTGGACAGCCCTAATGAGGCTCGTTTCGATCATGACGACCGTGCCGGCGTTGAGAGATTGGCGTCGATCCTATCCGGTCGGATCTGATTCTGCCCCGCAATAAGACGGTCTCCAGTGGTACTTTGCGATAACCGGCTTGGCTTGGTAACTCCAAGCTTACAGCCCTTGTCTCATGGAGTGTCCGGGATGAAATATTTCGCTATGGTTCTGTCTGGCGCATGCTTGTGTTCATACACTCCAGCGCTCGCTCAGGCAGTTGATGGAGACACGACCCTTGCAGTCGAGGGTCAAAATGCCCCTGGGATTGAGGCCGAAGTCGTGGAAACCGTCTTCCCCGCACAGAGGGTTATTCCGACCCGCCAGCCTCCGGTTGTCATCGAAAGAGTCGAGATCGTGGACGTTCCTGTCCGTGCGGGCGCAGACTTTACCCAGTCCCCATCAATGACCGCGGCCCCCACCAGCTCGGTGACTAAGCAGCGGATTTACACTCAGGGTAGTAGTGGTGAGCGGGTAGAGGTCATCGATCTCCCCGCTGGCGCGCGGGTAGTCCAGTTCGACCGCGAAGCATGGCTAGCGGAGTGCCGCAACCGGCTGGCCACCTACGACGAGACCGATCGCGGCAGAATACTTGGCGCCCTGGTAGGCGGAGCAATCGGAGGAGTGACCGGAAATCGGATAGCCGGCGATGGCAATCGCTTGCTTGGCACGGTGGTAGGAACCGGATTGGGCGCAGCGGCCGGCAGTGTGATCGGGGATGCCATTGATGATGCGCGAGACGTGCCGGCTTCGCCTTACGGGGAATGCGAGGCCTACCTGGACGATTACATGGAAAGCGCCCTCAGCGGCGAATTCCGCCGCGTGCCAAGCTATTATGGCCAGGAATACATGCTGGTGCCCGTAACAATTTCCGAGCCACAGAAGGCGGTATATCGAGAGGTCACTCCGTCAAAGTGAGCTTTCAGTCGTCAAGATATTGATTTCTTGTCACTTTGTCAGGCTCAGATGTCGCCACCCGTGAGGCGCTGACAAATCAGATCAAGCTGGTCGAGCGTATGGTAGCGAATGGTGACCGTACCGGTACTTGGCGTCTCATCCGTCCTGATCTTCACCGGCAAGCCGAGAAATTCCTCAAGATGCCCTTGGACAGCCGCGATATCCGCGTCCGTTTCGGCTTCGGGGATCTGGGGTTTGACGCGACCTGAGGCTGCCGGGCGAGATGCCTTGCGTACGAGTTTCTCGACCTCGCGGACCGAAAGTCCTTCCTTCGCAGCACGTGCCGCAATGGCAGACGCGTCGTCATTGCCGATCAGGGCGCGCGCATGGCCCATTGAAAGCTTGGAGTTAGCCAGGAGATCCTGGACATCGTCGGGCAGGGCCAGCAAGCGCTGCAAATTGGCGATGTGGCTACGGGATTTGTCGACCAGGCCTGCGATTTCGGCCTGGGTCATGCCCTCGTCTTCCGCGAGTTTCTGATATGCGCGCGCCTCTTCCAAAGGATTGAGATCCTCACGCTGGAGATTCTCGATAAGCGCCAGAGCGAGGACTTCGCGCTCTTCCAGATCGCGAACGATCGCGGGGATCTGGTGAAGTCGCGCCCGCTGTGCAGCGCGCCAGCGGCGTTCACCGGCCACCAGCCGATATTTTCCGCTCGCCCTCGCAGTGACGATGACGGGCTGAATCACGCCTCGCTGGGCGATGGATGCGGCCAGTTCGTCGAGCGCCTCGTCGTCGAAATGCGTTCTTGGCTGCCCGGGCAATGGTTCGATATCGGCAACGGGGATCGAGCTGAGCCCCGAGGTGACAGAAGGGGCAGCTGCACTAGCCAACTCGTTGCTTTCGTTACCGGAATTGACCAACGGCTCCTCGCGCTGGACTTCTCCAAGCAGCGCGCCGAGCCCGCGGCCAAGCTTCTTCTTGCGATCGATTGCCTGGCTCATGCGGCCTTCCTCCTCTCGGGCAGTCTTCCGATTAATTCGCGCGCCAATCCGATGTAGGCGCGACTACCGGGACAATTGTGGTCGTATACGAGCGCCGGCATGCCGTGGCTGGGCGCTTCGGACAGTCGTACATTGCGCGGGATTACGTTCTCAAAAACAAGATTCCCGAGGCAATCGCGAACATCGTCCGCAACCTGGTCGGTCAAACGGTTGCGGCGATCGAACATGGTGAGAGCTATTCCGACGATACCCAGGTCCGGATTGAAACGTTGCTGGACCCGTTCAACCGTCTGGAGAAGTTGGCTCAGCCCCTCCAGCGCAAAGAATTCGCATTGCAAGGGCACCAGGAGCGTATCGGCCGCGCCGAGGGCGTTCAGGGTCAGAAGCCCCAGAGACGGCGGGCAATCGATGAAGCAAATATCGTAACTTGCGAAACCGGTTGCACCTGACTGTGAGAGCGCTTTCGACAGGCGCGCAGTGCGGTCATCGACGGCGACCAGTTCCACTTCCGCGCCTGAAAGGTCCTGGGTCGCAGGGACAATGTCGAGGCCAGGGATTTCAGTCGGCTGCGCGCATTGAGCCAAGGTACCTTGCTCAAGCAGAATGTCGTAGCTGGAATACTTCCGATCGACGGCCTCAATCCCCATGCCGGTTGACGCGTTGCCTTGGGGGTCAAGATCGATGAGGAGGGTTTTCCAACCGGTGGCGGCCATCGCCGTTGCGATATTGATGGCGGTGGTCGTTTTGCCCACGCCACCCTTCTGATTGGCAATTGCGACGGTAATCACGCTTTTTCCCTCACTTTGCCCCGACCAACGACAATTCCCGCCTCCTGATCCGTGAGTGACTGTTCCACGTGGAACATTTTCGACTCCCGTCCGGGTAGCTCCTGCACTTCATGAGCCGCAGAACGCCCTTTCGGCAACACCCAGCGTGTGTCGTCTGTGGAGAAGCGTGCGGATAAAAGCAGCAGTTTGGCAAGCGGAGCAAACGCGCGAGCCGAAATGACTCCCGCCTCGACAGTAGTGACTTGCTCCAAACGACATCCCTTGATGCGGCAATTTTCAAGGCCCAGCTCGGAGCTCATTCTTTCGAGCCACTCCACCCTTAAACGGCGCGATTCGATCAACACAAACTCGATGTCGGGCCGCAATATCGCGAGGACCAGCCCTGGAAAGCCGGCACCACTCCCCAAATCGAGCCAGGGGCCCCTTGTTTCACGTGGAACATGGTCCAGAAGTTGCGCCGAGTCTGCGAAATGCCGGATCCAGATGTGGTCCAGCGACCCGTTGGCAACAAGGTTTTGGCGCTGATTCTCGTCTTTTAGCCGCTCGGAAAGCACTGATAGCGACCGAAGAGCGGGCGCCCCGCCCTTCTCTTGAATGTAGTCTCGCGCTTCTTTTTCTTGCTCTATCACAGCGCCTGAACCTCTTCTGCGCGCTTTACGTGCACCATCAGCGCCGCAAGCGCAGACGGAGTAACTCCGGGTATTCGTCCAGCCGCAGATAAGGTTGGCGGCTTTGCCGCAGTCAAACGTTCAACCATTTCGTTGGACAAGCCAGGTACGTCAGCAAAAACGAACTGCTCCGATATCCTCAGGTGCTCGCCAGCACGAAGTTCGCGCAGCTCAGCATCCTGTCGCTCCAGATAAGGCGAATAGAATGCATCCTCCGCCATCTCGACAGCCAGGGAGTCCGAGGCATCGAAACCATCAAGTTGAGAGGCAAGGTCTTGTAGTGTGACGTGACCGCCCTTCAGCCAATCGCGGGCGCTTCGACCGCGCGCATCCGGCTTCACCGAGCGGGCGCTGGACTGCAGATCCCTGGCAGAAATCGTCTGCGAGAGAAACGCATCGATCACGTCGCGCCTGCCTTCACGCTCCTCAAACCACCGGCGGCGCCCCTCGCCAATCAGTCCTACATCGATCCCCAAGGGTGTGAGACGGGTGTCGGCATTGGCTGCGCGTAGCCGCAAACGATATTCCGCACGCGAGGTGAGCATGCGATATGGTTCCGTCACACCCTGTAGAGTAAGATCGTCGATCATTACCGCGATGTATGAATTTGCCCGGTCGAGCTGTGCACCCTCGGTCCCAAGCGCTCTCGCCGCCGCATGCATTCCCGCGACAAGCCCCTGTGCTGCGGCCTCCTCGTAACCGGTCGTGCCATTGATCTGACCCGCGCAATACAAGCCCGGAATGGCTCGCACCTCGAGAGTTGAACGGAGGGCGCGCGGATCGATGTGGTCATACTCGACGGCATAGCCCGGCACCTCCATCGATACTTTCTCCAAGCCTTCTATCGCGCGGAGCATGTCCAGCTGCACGTCGACCGGAAGCGAAGTACTGATGCCGTTGGGGTAGACCGCACGTGTCGATAGACCTTCCGGCTCGAGGAAGATCTGGTGCCCGTCCCGGTCTCCGAAACGATGGATCTTGTCCTCGATCGAAGGGCAATAACGCGGCCCGGCGGCGCCAATCGCGCCGGAGAATAGCGGTGATCGCTCGAGATTGTTGCGGATGATGTCGTGAGACGCCTCATTCGTGCGCGTGATTGCGCAAAAGACCTGAGGGTTTGCCCGCCCACTCGAAAGGGAGGACATAGTCCACTGCTCTTCGTCCGAAGGCTGAACATCCAACCGCGCCCAATCGATTGTCCTCCCATCGAGGCGAGGCGGAGTTCCCGTCTTGAGTCGCGCCATCGGCAAATCAGCAGCACGCAGCTGCTCTGCCAGACGATGTGCGGCATTCTCTCCGATGCGCCCGCCCTCGAAACGCTCCTCGCCGCGGAAGAGCGTGCCCCCGAGGAAGGTTCCGGTACACAGAATGACCGAGCGCGCCTCGATAGAACTACCGTCGGCAAGCTCAATACCCGTAACGGTGCCATCTGCGAGCCTCAGCGCCGCCGCTTCCCCCTCAACCAGTGTCAGATTCGACTGAGAATCTACGATGCCCTGCACCGCCGCATGGAATAGCGCGCGATCCGCTTGCACACGCGGTCCCCATACGGCACTGCCTTTTGACCGATTGAGCATCCGGTAATGGATTGCCGCCGCGTCGGCAGCACGGCCGATCACCCCGTCGAGAGCATCCACCTCCCTCACCAAATGACCCTTGCCGAGGCCGCCGATTGCGGGATTGCAGCTCATCGCACCGATCTTCGACAGATCGAAACTGACGAGAGCCGTATGTGCGCCCATCCGCGCAGACGCGCAGGCCGCCTCAACGCCAGCGTGCCCGCCGCCGATCACTATGGTGTCAAATCTTTGCATAAAGCGCCCGATAAATGTGTTTGCCTATCGGGTCAAAGCCTCGCGGTGTTCCACGTGAAACAATCTCACTTCCCGATGCAGAAGCGCCCGAACAAGGCATCTAGAACTTCCTCGGTGGATTGGCGGCCAAGCAGCCTGTCAAATGCCCTGCGGGCGAGCCTCAAGCGCTCCGCTATGAGAAGGAGGTCATCACCCTCTTTAATCCCCTCGAGAGCATCAAATGCGTGACTAAGCGCTTCTGCCTGGCGTTGATTGAAGGCAGCCATGCCGCGCTTGGGAACCAAGCCCCTCGCTCTCGCCACCAAATCCTCCACCAAGCCCTCCAGCCCGACACCGCTGGCGGCCGAGAGTGTGTGATCAGCGTTCTTCTTTCCAGCGCCTTCGAGATCGCATTTGGCCGCAATCTCCAATGCACCTTCCGGGCCTTCTCCTTCTGCGCCGAGCCAAAGCACAATGTCGGCCTTCTCGAGCTCTTTGCGCGCGCGGTCGATACCGATGGCTTCAACCAGGGCCGCGCCATCGTCCCTGAGGCCGGCGGTATCGATCAATACGAATGGCATGCCCTCGAACGCCACCGGCCTCTCGATAACATCACGGGTAGTCCCCGCTTCATCGGTGACGATCGCAGCACCTTCGTTAAGAAGAGCATTGAATAGAGAGGATTTTCCGGCGTTCGGCGGACCGGCAAGAACAACCCTGATGCCATCGCGCAGTCGCTCTGCACGCGGAGACTGCAGCGCGGCGCGAATATCTGCCACGACTGCTGCCAACCCATCCTGAAAGGCGGGCGGCAACGCTTCGACATCATCCTCGTCAGAAAAATCGAGTGCCGCCTCGACATAGGCGGACAAGCCGAGAACCTGCGATCGCCACGCATCGACCTGGGTCGAAATCGCGCCATCGGCAGAGGCCTGGGCTGCAAGCCTCTGCAATTCGGTTTCTGCAGCCAACAGGTCCGCCAGACCTTCCGCCTCGGCGAGATCCAGCACACCATTCGCGAAAGCCCTTCTGGTGAATTCGCCGGGCTCCGCTCTACGCAACCCCGGGATCGAACCCAGTGCAACCTCGATCGCAGCGACAACGGCGCGCCCACCATGGCAATGGATTTCCGCCAGCTCCTCGCCCGTGGCTGTTTGCGGGCCATCGAACCAGAGGACGAGCGCACTGTCCAGAACGCCCCCTGCCCCGTCCCTCAGGGTCCGCAACGTTGCCCGGCGAGGCTCCGGCACCCTTCCTGCCAGCCGCTCCAAAGCCTCCCGCGCACTTCCACCGCTGATCCTGATGATCCCGATAGCGGCAGGAGGCGATCCGCTCGAAAGAGCGAAGATCGTATCACTCATGAGGAAGAGCTATCCTAGTCGTCCGAAGACTTGGTGGTCTTGCCGGAAGTGCGCGCAGCATTGGCGCCCTCCATGAAGCTCTGGAACAGCTTGAAACCGGCCTGCCCCATGGGCGCGAGCTGTCGCGCGTATTCCTGCAGCTGGTCCGGACTGGAAACACCCTTCATCGCTTTCGACATCATGTCGACGTAAACGTCGTTCGCCTTTCCTACGTCGGGCAGGCCCATGAAGGTCCGCGCCTCCTCTGGCGTACAGTCGATTTCGATTTGGACCTTCATCGCGTTTCCTCCGTTGAATGCCCAGAAGACATCTGGGTCTTTCCATATCTGGGTTTGCCAGCCCCGCGCCACAAGCGCTAGGCCTGCAACTATCTAGGGAGAATACACGCATGAGCGAACTGGTCACCATCTCCACACTCGATGGCGCAAACACATTCAACGCCTATGTCGCGAGGCCGGCCGACAAGCCGAAAGCCGCGATCATAGTCATCCAGGAGATATTCGGTATCAACGCCGGAATTCGCCGCAAGTGCGACAAGCTCGCGGAAGACGGATACCTGGCGGTGGCCCCGGACCTGTTCTGGCAATTCGAGGATGGCATCGAACTCGACCCCGATATCGAGCCGGAAATGAATAAAGCGTTGGATTTATTCGGAAAGTTCGACCAGGACCAAGGCGTCCGGGACATCGAGGCGGCGATCAAATACGCTCGCGGCGAAGGGTGCTCCAAGGTCGGCGCGGTCGGCTACTGCCTTGGCGGACGCCTCGCCTACATGACTGCGGCACGGACGGATAGCGATGCTACGGTCGGATATTACGCCGTCGGCGTCGACAATCTTCTGGGCGAAAAGCACGCCATCGCGAATCCACTCATGCTCCACATCCCGACCGAGGACGGTTTCGTGGACAAGGAAATTCAGGCAGCCATGCATGCCGGCCTCGACGACCACCCCAAGGTAACCCTTCACGACTACGAGGGTCTCGATCACGGCTTCGCGACGGAGTTTGGCAATCGTCGCAGTGATGAAGCTGCGAATCTAGCCGACCGCCGCACGAGCGAGTTTTTTGCCGAACACCTAGCCTGAAGGCGTCGATTGCGATGGAAAAGCTCCCCTTCCGGTACATTATCCCGGTCCTTCTCTACGCGCTTGTGGCGATTGCCGGACTATGGGAGCCGGCAAGGTGGTTGCTGTGGATCCTGGTTCCCGCTCTGCTCGTTGCAGTCTGGGATTTTTCACAGGAAAAACATACTCTTAGAAGAAATTACCCGCTCATCGCCCGGATCAGGTGGATCATGGAAGACCTGCGCCCCTTCGCCCAGTCCTACGTGGTCGAAGGGGATCTCGAGGGCAGGCCGTTCAGCCACCAGGCTCGCGCGCTTGTTTATGCACGAGCCAAGGGCGACCTCGACTCGCACCCGATGGGGACCGAGCTCGACGTCTATTCCGATGAATATGAGTGGGTCGGCCACTCGATTGCCCCCTCCTCCACCGCGCCCGAGGAATGGCGCGTGACGGTCGGCGAAACCACTTGCGCCAAGCCGTACTCGTCGTCCCTCCTCAATATCTCCGCCATGAGCTTCGGGTCGCTTTCCGGCCGTGCGATCGAAGCGCTTAACGCCGGCGCTAAAGAGGGCAACTTCGCGCACAACACCGGCGAAGGCTCGATCAGCAAGTATCACCGCAAGCCCGGTGGCGACCTGATCTGGGAATTGGGAAGTGGGTATTTCGGCGCAAGGGCCAAGGATGGCCGCTTCGATCCGGACCAATTCAAGGAAAACGCCACCTCCGACCAGGTCAAGATGATCGAACTCAAACTGAGCCAGGGCGCCAAGCCCGGTCATGGCGGCGTCCTGCCCGGCGCGAAGGTGACGAAGGAAATTGCAGAAGCCCGCGGTGTGCCGATTGGCGAAACCGTCACCTCGCCGGCAGCACACCCGGAATTCGACACCCCGATCGAAATGCTCGAGTTCGTGACAAGGTTGCGCGAATTATCGGGCGGCAAGCCTGTCGGCATCAAGCTGTGCGTGGGCCTTCCTCACGAGATCTTCGCGGTCGGGAAGGCGATGCTGGAAACCGGATTGCATCCGGACTTCATCACCGTCGATGGCGCCGAAGGCGGGACGGGCGCCGCACCTCTCGAGCTTTCCAACTCTGTCGGAATGCCGCTGCGTGAAGGGCAGATCTTCGTACGCAACATGCTTGTGGGCACCGGCCTTCGCGACAAAGTAAAGATTGCCACGTCAGGCAAGATTCATTCGGGCGCGCAAATGGCCAAGAGCTTCGCCCTCGGTGCCGACTGGTGCAACGCGGCGCGGCCTTTCATGTTCTCGCTCGGCTGCGTGCAGTCGATGAATTGCCACAAGGGCACCTGCCCAACAGGCATCGCCACACAGGAAGAGTGGCGTCAGCGCGGCCTCATCGTCGAGGACAAGGCCCCGCGCGTAGCCCGCTTCCAGCGCCAAACGCTGCATTCCTTGCGAGAAATCACGATCGCCATGGGTCTCGACAACCCCTGGGACATGAAACCGCTCGATATGCGAGAGCGGATCAATGGCGCGCGATCCGATGCCTTCGACAAGATATACTATTTTGCCGAACCGGGTGTGCTGCTCGACAAGCCGTCCTCCACTCCTCTCGCCCGCCATTGGGAGGCAGCGAGAGCCGATAGTTTCCGGAGGCACGCATGAGCGCTAAAATGGGTTTGAAGCGATGGCATGAGGTAATCGATGCCGGGTCGCGGCCAGCGGACCTCGCCGCAATCATCCGGGAAGATGCCCAGTTCCACTCACCCGTCGTGCATACGCCGCAAAAGGGCCGCGACCTAGTGGTGGGTTACCTCTCCGCTGCAGGCAAGACCCTTGGGAACGACAGTTTCACCTATGTGCGCGAACTGGTCGACGGCCCGAACGCCATGCTGGAATTCACTACGGAAATGGGCGGGATACACGTCAACGGCATCGACCTGATCGAATTTGATGAAGCCGGTATGATCGTGGATTTCAAGGTGATGGTGAGACCACTCAAGGCGGTGAACAAGGCCTGGGAAGAAATGGCTGGAATGCTGGAGCGCATGAAGGCTTAGCCCAACAACCTAATTCTTTCTTGCCCCCACTCTGACTGCACAACCGTATGAAGGCGGTCCAAGTCTAATACGAAAGCGAACGTCAGCTGACCGTCAAATGTAAGGTCAACCAACTCATCCCGACTTCTCGGAAAATAGAAGTTCCCTCCGCTAAAAACCAAATGCCTGATAGCGCCGGGACTATGCTCCAAGACAGCCGGATCGGCCTTCCAGCGATAGGCCTGTAGCTTTTCCAGCGCGTCTTTAATGGCAGCGACGGAGGCGCCGTTCTCTAGCAAAGTCGCAATTGTCTTCAGTATAAGGACATCGCGGAATGTATAGAGTCGCGGAACACCCCTGCGCTTGCGGCGCCTTATTTGTGGTATGAAGACGCCACTACGCTCCAAGTAGTCGATCATCGCGACCGACCCGAAGCCGCAAATCTCCTTCACGGCTTTGGCACGTATCTTATCAACAGAAGTCATATACAAAGTCCTGCTCAGAACTTTTTATATTTATCGCAGAAAACCGTTAATCCTGCACTCACTTTCTCTCAACACAATAATTAGTGTCTTTCTATAGCTTGTATGCACAACATCTTGCGTCCACCATCCATACGGCATCACGAGCGGTGCCAGAAAGGAGGTAAGATATGTATTTTGAGAAATACCAGTCAGGTGGCTGGCGGTGGCGCCTTAAGGCAGCCAATCACGAGATTATCGCGTCGGGCGAAGCCTACGTATACGAGCGCGACTGCGACCACGCGATTAATCTCGTGAAGGGCACAAATGGCCAAACGCCAGTGTACCGCCGCTAAGGGTACACTTCTTCAATTTCGGATCAACAAGAACTGCAAGGTCTAACTGGAAAGGGCCGCTCCCCGGTTTGGGAAGCGGCCCTTTCGCCTACTGGTTCATATTGGCGAAGAAGTCTTCGTTGGTCTTGGAGTCCTTCATCTTGTCGAGGAGGAATTCCATCGCGTCGACCGTGCCCATCTGCATGAGGATACGGCGCAGGACCCACATCTTCGACAGCTTGTCCTTCTCGACCAGCAGTTCTTCCTTGCGGGTACCGGACTTGCCGACGTCGAGAGCCGGGAAGATGCGCTTGTCGGCAACCTTGCGGTCGAGGACGATTTCGCTGTTACCCGTGCCCTTGAATTCTTCGAAGATGACCTCGTCCATGCGGCTGCCGGTATCGATCAGCGCGGTCGCGATAATCGAGAGAGAGCCGCCTTCCTCAATGTTACGCGCAGCACCGAAGAAGCGCTTGGGGCGCTGGAGCGCGTTGGCATCGACACCGCCGGTGAGCACCTTGCCCGAGCTGGGCACGACGGTGTTGTAGGCGCGGCCGAGACGGGTGATGGAGTCGAGGAGGATGACGACGTCGCGCTTGTGTTCGACAAGACGCTTCGCCTTCTCGATCACCATTTCGGCGACCTGGACGTGGCGGTTTGCGGGTTCGTCGAAGGTCGACGAAATAACCTCGCCCTTCACGCTGCGCTGCATGTCGGTGACTTCTTCCGGACGCTCGTCGACGAGCAGGACCAGGAGGAAGACTTCCGGATGGTTGTCGGTGATCGCCTTGGCGATGTTCTGCAGCAGGACGGTCTTACCGGTACGCGGCGGAGCGACAATCAGCGCGCGCTGACCCTTGCCCTGCGGCGAGATGATATCGATCACGCGCGCCGACTTGTCCTGGACCGTCGGATCGAGCGTATCGAGCGACAGCTTCTGTTCCGGGTAAAGCGGGGTCAGGTTGTCGAAATTGGTGCGGTGGCGGACCTGGTCGGGATCTTCGAAATTGACGCTAGTCAGCTTCGTCAGCGCGAAATAGCGCTCGCCTTCCTTAGGCGCGCGGATTTCACCTTCGACAGTGTCACCCGTGCGCAGGCCCCATTTGCGGACCTGGTTGGGCGAGACGTAGATATCGTCGGGACCGGCGAGATAATTCGCTTCGGGGCTGCGCAGGAAGCCGAAACCGTCCTGCAGCACTTCGATCGTGCCGATGCCCATGATCTTTTCGTCATATTCTTCATCTTCCGCCAGTTCGCGGAGAATGCAGAACATGAGGTCTTGGCGGCGCATGGTGGATGCGCCTTCGACGCCCAGTTCCTCGGCCATTGCCACGAGGTCTGCGGGCGCTTTTGCTTTCAAATCTTTGAGATGCATGTGTTTTTACTCAGGTATATGGAATGGCCGGCGGGTCGGTATGGGCTTGGAGAAAGCAGACCCGGCACCCTGTTGAATCGCGGGGGCCTCTTGCCGGTTGGTGGAATGCAGATAAATGTCGCCCCGCCTGCCGTCAATCGGCAAACGATGGTCGCGGCCAGCGTCAGAACGGTTTGACGATCACCAGGACTACAATCACCGCAAGCAGGATGCCGGGCACTTCGCCGTACAGCCGCAACTGCTTTTCGCTAAGCGGGCGGTCGCCTCTCGACATGGCCTTCGACTTGGCGACCATGAATCCGTGAAAACCGGTCAGGAGCAGCACGAACAGCAATTTCGCATGGAACCAGCCTTGATCGAACGCCCCGATACTCATCGCAAGGGCGAGACCAAGGACCCAGACGACGATCAGGCTCGGCGTTAGGATAATCTTGCGCAGCAGGCCCATGCGCTTGGCCCAGGTCGCTTCCTCTTCGGATCCCGCCGCGGCCTCGTGGCAGTAGATCATCTGGCGCGGGAGCATGAACAGACCTGCCATCCAGAACACCATGAA
Organism: Qipengyuania aquimaris; assembly: GCF_009827445.1. GTDB lineage: Bacteria > Pseudomonadota > Alphaproteobacteria > Sphingomonadales > Sphingomonadaceae > Qipengyuania > Qipengyuania aquimaris. Next base: position 2,213,680 of record NZ_WTYI01000001.1, on the reverse strand, counting down.
AATGATGTGGCCGGCCTTGAGCCAAAGATAGGTCATCGCAAGAATATCCTGCATGCAGTCGATGTAGGGACAGCAGACAGCTTCGTCACCCCTGCCAGCCCCGGACAGTTGCAATCAGGCGCTCCACATTCGCAATCGGGGTGCGGCGATCAATGCCATGACCCAGATTGAAGACATGGGGCCGGTCGGAAAAAGCCTCGAGGATTGTCTCGATGCGCGTTTCGAGGGCCGGACTACCCGAAAGCAGCAGAAGCGGGTCCAGATTGCCTTGTACGGCCATCCCAGCGGGTAATTCGCGTGCGACCCACACCGGATCGAGCGTTTCATCTACGCCAACCGCCTTCACGCCTGTTTCGCGAGCATAGGCCGGAAGCTTTTCTCCAGCTCCCTTGGGAAAGCCAATGATCGGAGTTGCAGGATACCGCTGCGATAAGGCCGCTACGATCTTCGCGTTCGGAGCGATAACCCAGCGTTCGAACTCGTCGGGCGCAAGGCTGCCGGCCCAGCTGTCGAAGAGCTGCACGGCCTCTGCACCGGCTTCGATCTGGCCGGAAAGATACTCGATAGTTTCATGGGCAATCGCATCGATGATCGCCTGCAATTTGCCTGGGTCGCGATAAGCCATGGCCCGCGCATCGTGCTGGTCACGGCTACCCTCGCCAGCAACCATGTAGGTCGCAACCGTCCACGGGCTGCCCGCAAAGCCGAGCATTGTCACATTTTCCGACAGGCGCTGGCGACAAAGGCGAACCGTTTCGTAAATCGGATCGTAGCGGGAGCGATCCGGACTCAATCCATCGAGTTCGGCTTCGACGAGCGGAGGAGAAAGCTTGGGCCCCTCACCCGCCAGAAATTCCAGGTGTTGCCCAAGGGCATGCGGCACGATCAGGATATCCGAAAACAGGATCGCCCCATCAAAACCGAAACGGTCGATTGGCTGCAGCGTAATCTCGCAAGCCGCCTCGCTGTCGTAAGCCATCGCGAGGAATCCGCCCTTCTCGGCGCGCAATTCGCGATATTCGGGAAGGTACCGGCCAGCCTGGCGCATGAGCCAGAGCGGCACCTTGTCAGAGCGCTTACCGTTCAGAGTGTCGAGCAGAAGGCCGGGCATCGAGAGAGAGTCCAATCCAATAAATAAGTATTATTATAAGAGTTGAAGGAGTCTGTTGGCCCTGTGGATATCGGGCATAGCCGCCCCCTGCCCCATTTCTCCCGCAAGGAAAAGGCCGGATACGGGATTGCGACTCGTGCTCTGTCTTGAGTCGAGTCAAACTTATCCCGCTTCTCCCCAGCCTGCGCACAAGTTCCATTTGCTGTGCGGGAATCGCCCCCGGAGATGACTCGCAATGGGGAGGGAATTGATCCCCGAACTTGTCGGCAGACTTGTGCCGTGGTTTATCCGGTGCTTCTCCACAGGCCGAAAGTGACCAACATCGCCGACCGTATTCATCTCCACCTGCTGTCCGATTCCACCGGCGAAACGCTTGAAATGCTGGCCAAGGCCGCACTCGCGCAGTTCGACGATGCCGATGTCGTGCGCCATTTCTGGCCCATGGTCCGCTCGCGCCAACATCTCGACCGGATCGTGCCGGAACTCAAGGCAAATCCCGGCCTGGTCCTCTTCACCCTCGTCAATCCCGAGGCGCGTGCGCGCCTTGAAGAGGTGTGCGCCCAGAACGGGCTGCCTGCCGTGCCGATTCTCGATCGTGTGACGGAGGCGCTGGAAAAAGCGCTGGGGCAGGAAGCTCATGGACGTCCTGGCCGCCAGCACCAGATGGACAAGGCTTACTTCGAACGCGTCGAGGCGATCCAGTTCACCATCGCCCATGATGACGGTATCGGCTGGGAAAACTGGGAAGAGGCCGACATCATCCTGGCAGGCGTCTCGCGCAGCTCGAAGACGCCGACGAGCATCTATCTAGCCAATCGCGGATATAAGGTCGCGAATATCCCGCTGGTGGTCGAAAGTCCCCCGCCCCCTAAACTCTTCGAGCTGCGCAAGCCCCTTGTCGTCGGCCTTACAACCGCGCCGGAACGCCTCGTCCAGATCCGCCGCAATCGCCTCCTCACGCTGAACGAGCAGTCTCAGACTGCCTATATCGATAACGAGCGGGTCAAATCGGAAGTGGCGTTCGCACGCCGGATGTTCGCTGATAATGGATGGCCGGTTATCGATGTGACGCGCCGCTCAATCGAGGAAACTGCTGCTGCGGTCATTCGGCTGTGTAGCGAGCGCAGCCACAAAACGGGCGGCGATTTCGAAGGGGTGAAGGCGATATGAGCGGCATTTCGGGCACAGGCATCGTGCTCGCCTCGAATTCCGCCTCGCGCAAGGCGATGCTGGATGCGGCCGGCGTTTCCTATTCGGCAGAGCCCGCCGATGTCGACGAGCGTGCTTTGGAAGCCGAGATGGAGGGCGCCGATCCCGCAGAGATCGCGCAGGCTCTGGCTGCAGCAAAGGCGACCGGCGTGAAATCGCACGGTCTGGTCCTGGGCAGCGATTCACTTGTCGAAGTCGATGGGCGCAGGTTCGACAAGCCTGCAACCCGCGACCAGGCGGCAGAGCACCTGCGTTTCTTTTCCGGCAAGGTAATGACCTTGCACAGTGCTGCTGCGCTGGCACGAGACGGGAAGATCGTCTGGATGGGATCGGATTTCGCGCGCCTCAAAGTTCGGGAGCTGTCCGAGGAATTCATCGAAGCATACCTCGATGCCGAATGGCCGGAAGTTTCTTACTGTGTCGGCGTTTTCCGGATCGAGGGTCCGGGCGTGCAACTGTTCGAAAGCATCATCGGCGACCAGTTTACCGTACTGGGAATGCCGTTGCTCCAGGTTCTCGACGCGCTGCGCGATGGAGGCGCCCTTCCCTCGTGAAGCCTTACGCAGAGGTCATCGGCGACCCGATCGCGCAGTCCAAGTCTCCTGCGATCCACGGCTTCTGGATCGAAAAGCTCGGGATCGAGGCGGAATATCGCGCGCACCATGTCGCATCATCCGGTCTCGAAAACTATCTTGCCGAACGGCGGGGAGACCCCGACTGGCGCGGGTGCAATGTCACCATGCCGCATAAGCAGGCGATCATCCCTTACCTCGACCGGATGGAGCCCCTGGCCAAGCGTGTGGGAGCGGTAAATACGGTCGTGAAGGCTCCGGACGGAGCGCTGGTAGGGCGCAACACGGATGTCGCGGGCTTTCTCGAACCCTTGCGATCGGAACTGTCGGGCACGCATTATTTCCGGATGGCACGCATTCTGGGCACGGGAGGTGCAGCGCGTGCCATCGTGGCGGGACTTGCGAAGGAAGGGTTCACCCTCGTCCTTGCGGGACGCGATACCGACAAAGCGCGCGCTCTTCTTGATGAACTGGCCGAGGGAGAACACCATGTCGCGCCGCTGTCGCATTTTGCCGAAGTGACGGACTTTGCCTTCGACGACCGGGACGGCTGCTGCGATTTGGTCATCAATGCCAGCCCCCTTGGAATGCGCGGCCAGCCGTCATTGCCCTTTGACTGGAGCCACGCCCCGCCGGGATCGATAGCCTATGATATCGTCACCGACCCGCTCGAGACAGCTTTCCTGACGTCGGCGCGCGATGCGGGGCTGCGGACTATCGATGGTCTTTCCATGCTGATCGGTCAGGCTTCGGCCGCCTTTCGATTTTTCTTCGGTGTCGAGGCACCGCGAGAGCATGATGGTGAGCTGCGCGAAAGGCTTACTTCATGACTCGGCCGATTATCATCGGGCTCACCGGCTCGATCGGGATGGGTAAATCCACGGTCGCCGAGATGTTCGAGCGTGCGGGCGTGCCGGTCTTCGATGCCGACAGGGAAGTCCGCCGGATGCAGGGCCCCGGCGGGAGGCTCCTCGCTGCTATCGAAGCTGAATTTCCGGGCAGCACCGACGAAACCGGTGTCCTGAGGGACAAGCTAGGCAAGCTGGTGTTCGGCGACAAACCCGCCCTCGCCCGTCTCGAGGCCATCGTTCACCCGGCAGTCGCCGAAGAACGGGGCGCCTTCCTGATCGAACACGCCGGTCAGGACATGGTGGTATTCGACATCCCACTCCTGTTCGAGAAAGGCGGCTCCGAGGCGGTAGATGTGGTGGTGGTCGTCTCTGCCCCGGCCGAGGTCCAGCGCGAGCGCGTGCTGGCCCGCCCTGCGATGACGCCCGAGAAATTTGCGCACATACTGTCACTTCAGGTTCCCGACGCAGAGAAGCGCGCTCGCGCCGACCACATCATCGACACTGGAACGACGCTTTCGCAAACCGAACAGGCGGTGCACAGCCTCATCGACGATTTGCGTAGCCAGTCGCGAATCTAAAAACCTTGTAATCCGCCAGCACGAGTCCGATAGTCCCTGCAATGCGCGAGATCGTTTTCGATACTGAGACCACCGGCCTCGATCCCAAGACAGGCGACCGGATGGTCGAAATCGGTTGCGTGGAAATGGTCAATCTTGTCCCGACGGGCGAGGTGTTCCACGCTTATTACAACCCGGAACGCGATATGCCCGCAGGGGCAGAGGCTGTGCACGGATTGTCTGCGGCGTTCTTGTCGGACAAGCCGCTATTCCGCGATACCGCGCATGAATTGCTCGATTTTATCGGTGACGCGCCTCTCATCGCTCACAATGCCGGGTTCGATTTCGCCTTTTTGAATGCCGAATTGACCCTGTGCGAGCGCGAAGCCATCTGCATGAGCAGGATGGTGGACACCGTCGCCATGGCCAAGAAAAGGCACCCGGGCGCGAAATTGTCGCTGGATGCGCTGTGTTCGCGCTACGGCATCGATCGCAGCCATCGCGTCAAGCACGGCGCCCTGCTCGACGCGGAATTGCTCGCCCAGGTCTATGTGGAACTCAAGGGTGGTCGCCAGATCGGCCTGGAACTCGCGGCAGAGCGCGTGCAGGTCGTCGAGCAGGACAAAGTGGTTGCCGTTCGCCAGGCGCCGGACCGTCCGCGCCGCGAGCCGCGAGCCCATGCGCCCAGCGAGGAAGAGCTTGCGCGCCACAGGAAATTCATGAGCGGGATCGAAAACCCGCTTTGGGGTTAGTTTCGTTGGAGGGCGCGGCGCGTGTCGCCACGTTCCCGACCGGCATGCTGCGGTAAAGGAGAGAAATATGGATATTCGCGTCTCGGGTCATCAGATCGATACCGGCGCTGCGCTGCAGACCCATGTCGAAGACCGCATGCAAGGCATCGTCGACAAGTATTTCAACCGCGCGATTTCCTCGCACGTCACCTTCGGCAAGGCGGCTGGCGGCGCGTTCTCTTCGGACATCGTCACCCACGTCATGCAAGGCCTCATCCTCAAGGGTCATGCGGAGGCCCACGATATCCACCAGGCGTTCGACAAGGCGGCAACCAAGATCGAAAAGCAGCTCCGCCGCTACAAGAGGCGAATCCAGGACCGGCACGAGCAGGCGCAGTATGCCATGCGCGAAGAAGAGGCCGCCTATACGATCTTCGCCGCGCCCGAGCCCGAGAACGACGATGAGATCACTTCGGACAGCCCGCCGATCGTTGCCGAGACGAGTGCGATGATCCCCGAATGCTCGGTGGCCGATGCGGTCATGATGCTCGACCTGCAGAATACGAACGCGCTGCTCTTCAAGAATGGCGCTACGGAAGCGCATAACATGGTTTACCGCCGGCCCGATGGTTCGATCGGCTGGGTCGAGCCGCGCTGACGGGACATTTCGATGGCAATGTCTGGCAATAGCGGCGCGGAGGGTCACTGGCGCGCTCTTGAGGGATTGTACGCCTCTGCACCCGTAAACGGCCTGTTCGATTCCTCGCTCGAGATCACGGGGGAAGGCAGCGCGCGCATCACTTTCGATGTGACCGAGGCTGCCTATCATGCCGCCGGCGCAGCGCACGGGACGATCTACTTCAAGATGCTCGACGATGCGGCATTCTATGCGGCGAATACGCTGGTTACGGACCGTTTCCTGCTGACCACGTCCTTCAACCTCCATTTCACCAAGCCGGTCCGCGAAGGGCGCGTTACTGCGGAAGGGCGCTGGGTCAGCGGCAAGCGGCGCGTTTTCGTGGCCGAATCACGGTTGGTCGATGCCGAAGGTGACGAAATAGGCCGCGGCACGGGCACCTTCATGAAATCGCGCATCTCACTCTCCGGCCTACCGGGATATGCCGCTTGAGCCACGGCTTCGAAGACGCGCGCCTGCCGACACATATCGAGGTGAGCGGCCTGATACGCCAGGCCCAGGCCGCCGGAGGCTTTGCTACCGTCCTTCAATCGGGCGAGCGCGATGCAGGAACGCTGGGCATATTAACCACACACAGTGGCAAAAATACAATGTTTTGGGAGCGGATGCCGCAGTTGGATGGGACACGCCGCTTTCAAGCAACAAGAACTCAAGACATTGAAAATGCGCGCGAATTTGACGATTATATCCGTCGCCGCATGGACCAGGACCCCGATCTTTGGATTTTGGAGCTGGATGGCCCCGAAATGGAACGGCTCATCGATTCCGACCCCCGTTAACTTGACACGGTTTCAATTGTGACTATTTGGCTGCCCAGCTTCGATGCGTAGGCGGCTTTGGACGACAATGGGGTCGGCAAGCTAGCACGCAGACGGGGAACGACCGGCAGGCTCGAAAAACGGATCTGAATAGTATGGCACAAGTAACGTGCCTCTGATCCCGGCCTGCGACTGCGAGTTCACCGCTTAGTCACTCGGAATAATGCGAAAGACTTACCTAGCCCTCGCGGCGAGCGCGGTTACGCTTGTTGCAAGTTTCGCCGGTGCGGAAGAAACCGGCTCCATCGCCTTCGCTGCTGAAGCGGATAGCGAGACGATCGTCTCCGAAACCGAACTGACCGATGAGGTCGTGCCGGTATTCGTCGAAGGCGAAGTCGTCCAAGAACTTCCTGAAGAAACGGAAGCCACCCAAGAAATTCCCGCGGAAGCGCCAAAGGCCGAGAGCCTGCACGCGCTGGTTTCCGCCATGCCTGCAGCCGGACAGCTGTCGGAAGAGATGCGCTGCCTTGCAGGTGCCGTCTATTTCGAATCGCGCGGTGAGCCGCTCGAAGGCCAGCTGGCTGTTGCGCAGGTCGTCATCAACCGCAGCGAATCGCGCCAGTTCCCCTCCAGCTATTGCGGCGTGGTCTACCAGCGCGCCCAGTTCAGCTTCGTTCGCGGCGGCAAAATGCCGCGCATCAAGCAGGGCTCTGCTGCATGGAAACGCGCCAAGGCTGTTGCGCGCATTGCGCACCAAGGCCTGTGGGACAGCGAAGCCGACGATTCGCTCTATTTCCACGCGAATTACGTCCGCCCTAGCTGGGCAAAGCGCAAGGTCGCTCGCGCCACCATCAAGACGCACATCTTTTACCGATAAAATTCTTTGGACGGGAATACGAGGCCGCTGCGCTCAGGCGTGGCGGCCTTTTGCTTTCGGGTTGTCAGTCGGCGATCTCAACCCAGACCGGCGTGTGGTCGCTGGACTTCTCGCGACCGCGATATTCCTTGTCTACGCCCGCTGCCGTCATCCGGTCGGCGAGTTCGGGCGAGAGCAACAGGTGGTCGATCCTGAAGCCATGGTCGCGCTGCCAGGCGCCTGCCTGGTAGTCCCAATAAGTCCACACGCCGCCGCGCGGATTGAGCGTATCGATCGCATCGGTCCAGCCATCGCCAAGCAGGCGGAAATAGGCGTCGCGCGATTCCGGTTGCATCAACGCATCGGACGCCATCGCCTTGGGCGACCATACGTCCTTGTCTTCCGGAATGACGTTGAAGTCGCCCAGCACGACCGTAGGCACTTCTTCTTCCCAAACGGCCTTCATCCGCGCGCGAAGCTTCTCCATCCAGGCCAGCTTGTAATCGAATTTCGGGCCCGGATGCGGGTTGCCGTTCGGCAGGTAGAGATTGCAAATGCGCACCCCGTACACCTCGGCCTCGAGATAGCGGGCCTGTTCCCCCTCGCCGTCCTTGGGCCCATCGATGCCCAACCCGCGCTGGATTTCGACCGGCTTTACACCATCGGCCAGGATCGCGACGCCGTTGAAGCTTTTCTGCCCATGCCAGATGGCATGATAGCCGATGCTTTCGAATTCTTCGGCCGGAAAGCCTTCGTCCATCGTCTTGATTTCCTGCAGGCAGGCGACCGACGGGCGAGTTTCTTCAAGCCACTCCTTGAGGCGTGGCAGGCGGGCCTTGATCCCGTTAATATTGAAAGTGGCGATACGCATGGGCGAACTGATGCCCGAAAGCGTCGCGCGGGTCTAACCTAAATCCCGAAGCTCGAACCGCAGCCGCACCCGGCCGCAGCTTGGGGATTTTCAACCTTGAATGCCGCGCCGCCGAGAGATTCCACGAAGTCCACCGTGCTTCCCGCGACCAGATCGAGGCTGACAGGATCGACCACAAGGCGCACTCCATCGGTTTCGCTCACGCTATCGTCGGCATCCGCACCGTCCGAGAGATCGAACTTGTACTGGAAGCCGGAGCATCCGCCGCCTTCCACGGAAAGGCGCAGGATGGCAGGTTTCGCCTGCTTTTCTGCAATGGCCGCGACTCGCGCAGCTGCCGAGGGAGTGAGGGTGAGCATATCGGCCATAGCGGCTATGTAGGGAGCCGGTTGGCCCTCCTCAAGCGTGTGTGATGTAATCCCGCAAAGCTTCGGCCTCGTGCTGGACCTCGTCGAAGCGGGACTTCACGAGATCTCCGATCGAGATGAAGCCGCACATCGCTTCGCTCTCGATGACCGGAAGGTGACGAATTCGACGCCGGGTCATCAGAGCGAGAGCGTCATCGATGAGCGTTGTTCGTTCCACGGTAATGGCGGGCGAAGTCATCACATCGCCGACCCTACTATCGAGGCAGCTCTGCCCTTCTTCGGCCAGCCGATGAATGACATCGCGCTCCGAGAAAATTCCCGCGACACGCCCTTGTTCAAGGACGGGAAGGGCACCGATCCGCTTATCGGCCAGTATCCGAACAGCGTCGCGCACGGTTTGACCCACTTCCACCGAGATGATGTCCGAACTTGCCCGACCCTCGATTAGTGTGCCGATATTCATGCGCGCCTCCATTTTCCGCCTGCCGGTACGATGCCATTTTTTATGCATCTTGGCGAGTCGGGCGCGTCGCGCTTGTTGAAGAGCCGTGCTGCAATCGCCATGAGGGGGATATGACCAGCAATTCGCCACTCGATGATCCTGAACAGGCAGCCTACGCTTGGGCGCGTTTCCGGCGCCTCATGCGGTTCCTGTTCTTGCTGACCGTTGGCATTGTCGCCATCGCCATGGCGCTGCTGTACAAGCAGGGCAGCGCCGCATCGGCGCATTACTACATCGCGATCGCGCTCGGCATCGGCTTCACGATGTTGCTGACAGGCGCCCTGATGGGCCTGATGTTCCTCTCCTCCGGCACCGGCCACGACGAATCCGTCGAAGATCCGACGCGCGACAGCTGGCAGGACAAGGACTAGGGCCGGGGCCTAATCGGGCGCTCGCAACCGGTATTCTTCGACCGGGACGCCGCCGATGAGGTGGCGCTGGATGATGGCCTCGAGGACTTCCTCGTTGCAGGAGTGGTACCAGACGTTCTCCGGCCACACGACGGCGATGGGACCTTTCGCGCAAATCTGGAGGCAATCCGCCTTGCTACGCTGGACTGTCGCTTCCCGGCCGACGAGGCCGAGTTCCTTCATCCTCTTCTTGAGATAGTTCCAGGCCGCCTTGCCGTCCTCGCGCGAGCAGCATTTCTGCTTCTCGCTGACGGCGCACAGGAAAATCTGCCGCTCGACACTGCCCCCTCCGATTTTGGCAAAGGCGCGCCGGGCTTTCTCCAGCGACTTATTCACTATCGCTTTCCGGCTTCAGCCAGCGGTCGAGCCAGGCGAATACGGTCTTATGCCACTGTAGCGAGTTCTTCGCGCCGAGAACCCAGTGGTTTTCGGTCGGGAAGACGAGCAGCTGGCTCGGGATCTGACGCTCCTGCAGGGCAGTGAAGCTCGCAAGGCCTTGCGTGTAAGGCACGCGGAAATCCTGTTCGCCGGCAATGACGAGCATGGGTGTCTGCCAGTTTTCGACGTAGTTCACCGGGTTCCAGCGCTCATAGGCTTCGCTGTTTTCAGCATAGGAACCACCGAATTCCCACTTGGGAAACCACAGCTCTTCCGTGGTGTAATAGAAGCTTCGCATATCGAAGAGGCCGTCGTGCTGGACGAGGCAGTCGAACCGGTCGGGCCATTGTCCGGCGATCCAGTTCATCATGTAGCCGCCGTAACTTGCACCCATTGCGCAAGCGCGGGTGCCATCGATCTGGCTGTCCTTCTCCAGCGCTGCGGCGAGGCCCAATTGCAGGTCTTCGAGGGGCTTTCCGCCCCAATCATTGCGGATGCTATCGGTGAAGGCCTGCCCGTAGCCCGTCGAGCCATGGAAATCGACGGAGATGACGGCATAACCCTGGCTGGCGACGACACGGGGGTTCCACCGGCTGGACCAGCCGTCGTTGAACGAGCCTTGGGGGCCTCCGTGCACATAAAGGATGGCGGGCATGGGCCCTTCGTGACCGTCGAGCTTGGTAATCTGGCCCCATACAGTATCGCCGCCGGCGCCAGTGAAACTGAAGCGTTCGACCACGACAGGAGCGAGCCGCTCCATCACGTCGGCCGCGACCTGCGTCATCGGTTTGGCCTGGCCCCAGTCACGCGACAGGTACATTTCGGACGGTGCGCCGATCGAATTGCGCGTGAAGACGAGATCACCGCCGTGCAGCGGCGTGATGTCGGAAATCCGCGCCTCGTTCCCGGCCATCAGATCGAGCCGTTCGACCGACCCGTCGCGCGGATCGATGCGGTATGCGGGCGTATCGAGCACGTCCTGCGCCCCGGCAACCAGCCAGCGCGAATCCGGCGTCCAGGCGAGGCTCTGGAAGCTGCGGTCGAAAGCTGAAGTAAGGGCGGTCGTCACGCCGGTCTTGAGATCGCGCAGCATGACCACCTGGCGGTCGGCCTCGTAGGTGGGGCGCGCCATGGCGACATAGGCCAGATACTGACCGTCGGGCGAGGGGGTGGGAAGCGCATCGAGCGCTTCGTTCGCGGCGGTCAGGTTGACCGGCGCATTGCCGGACAGGTCCGAAAACCAGATGTCGAGATTGGTGGAGTAAGGTTCGCCCGCGCCGGTTTCGCGCGCGGTGAAGAACACGCCCTTGCCATCGCTCGCCCAAGCGACGTCTTCTCCGCCGCCGAAGGGCATCGTCGGGGTGTCGCCGTTCGGGCCGCCCGCACCCAGCGGGCCGTCGACGGGCGTACCCGTGCCTGCGGCGACACCGTTTTCGATCGGGAAGGTAAAAACGCGGCTGAGCGTGCCGGGCGTTTCCCAGCTATCCCAATGCCGGTAAAATCCGCCGTCGCCTTCGTAGAGCCGACCGTCACCGGGCCCCGGGAGGTGCGCCTTCGCGCTGTCATCGCAATCGATGGCGGTGCAGGTGCGCGCAATGTCGGTCCAGATCGCGATATGCTCGCCGTTGGGTGAGACGCGGTATCCGTGAACTGCGCGGGGCAGGGCGGTGACCTGGGACTTACCGGTAACCGTTCCGTCCGCGGCGATCCGTGCGCGCCAGACCTGGCTCGTCGCATCGTCTCCCTCACCGTCGGCCATGAAATACAGCCAATTGTCGTCGGCGAAGGACGCCGATCCGCCATCGATGTCGAGTGCGATAGGGGCGCTCTCCGGCTCTGCAAGCGAGCGCAGGTAAAGCGTGCTGGTTCGTTTGTAGCTTTCCGGGTCGGTGGTCGTCACCGCGTAGACCGCGTGCGTCCCTTCGGGATTCACCGCCGGACTTCCGAGGCGCGGCATGGTCACGAGATCCTGCGCGCTCATCGGTGCAGCTGCGTCCTGCGCAGCGAGCGGCGTGGCGAGGAGCGCGAGTGCGCTAGCGAGCGGGAGTGCGGCCCGGATGTTCTTTGTCATGGCGCGCGGTGTAGCGCGCGCAAGTGGCCAAGGGTAGGGGGATTAGCTCTTCTTGCCGGCGATGCGGGCGATCTCTGCCTTCACGAGGTCTTCGACCATCCCGGGCAGGTTGTTGTCGAGCCATTCCGCCAGCATCGGGCGCAGCATATCGCGCACCAGGCCCTCGAGCGAAGTTTCGCCCTGACGCACGATCTGCGGCTGCTTGCCGGGCTGCGAAAGCATGGCGAGCGCGGCAAAGTTATCGCGCATGGCCTGACGGGTATCGCCGCGGGTCAGGCCGTCCGCGTCGTCATCATCCTCGTCAGATGCGTAAGCGTCCGCATTGCTGGAAGCCGCACCATCGACAGCGATCTCTTCGCCGAGATCGTTGCCCAGCTCGAGCACGTCTTCCGCTTCCTGCTCGTCGACGGGTTCGCTGGTGTCGGCTGGCGCTGCACGGCGGCTGCGACGCTCGGCGATCATCTCGCTGCGCTCTTCGCTATCGCGTGCGATGACTTTCTTGATCGAGTCGAGGATTTCCTCGACCGAAGGTTCGCCCTGCTGTCCCATGCCTGTCCCTGTTGCCTCCAACGAATCCCGAATCGGGACGCTTGGTATAGACCAGCCTAGTCGGCCGAGTCAGCAGTTTCGGGAATTTCTGCAGTCGCAGCAGGGACATCCACCGTCCTCGGAGACTGCGCAACCGGGTCGGGATCCCGCGCCCAGTCGAAGATATTGCCGCTCACGCGGTCGTAATTGACGACCGGATCGTAAAGGACACCTTCGTCCGCAAGGCCCAGATCGCGCGCTTCGGCACGGCCCATTGCGGCGAGAAGGCTGAAGCCTGCGACATAGGCATTGCGGCGCGCGGTCACGAGCTGGACGCGGCTTTGCAGCAATTCCTGTTCCGCATTGAGCACGTCGAGGATCGTCCGGTTCCCGATCGAGTTTTCCGCACGCACGCCTTCGAGGCTCAGTTCGGCGGCGGAAACGGCCGATTGCGAACTTTCGATGATGGCGAGGCTGGCCTGCCAGCTCGACCAAGAGGCCCTGACCTGCGCAATCACGTCGCGTTCTGCGGCGATGACGTTTTCGAGCGCAGCGGAAGCACGGGCTTGCGCCTGCCGCTGGAGGGCTGCTGTCCGGCCACCCTGGAAGATCGGGAGGCGGAGGGAAACACCCATCGATGCGCCGGCTGCCGTCTGGTCGCTGGGCACGATCGGGCTATCCGGATCGGTCGGGTCGAGGCGCCCGTCGGCCACACTGCCAAGGAAGTTCTGGTAGTCGTAACCGGCGAACACGGAAACCCGCGGGAGGCGACCGGAACCGGCCACCTCGATGTCGTAACCGGCGGCTGCCGCCCGTTCGCGTGCGGCGATCAGGTCGGGATTCGATTCCAGCGCGATATCGACCGCCGTGGATACATTCTCGGGGAAGCCCGGAAGCGGGGGAGGGGGGGCCAGATCTTCCGGGGCATCGCCTACGAGCGCGACGTAGGTCTCGCGCGCGGCAATGAGGTTGGCTTGCGCGCTACGAAGATCGCCTTGGGCGACAGCAAGGCGCGCCTGCGATTGGGCAACGTCGGTGCGCGTCAGGTCACCGATCTCGAACCTGTCGCTCGTTGCATCGACATTGATCGAAAGCACGTTCACCTGGTTGGCCGAAAGGGCGACCAGTGCCTGGCCGCGCAGCACGTCCATGTAGGCGGCGACGACCTGGCTGAAGATTGCGCTTTCGGTGGCGCGCAGGTCGGCCCGGCCGGCATCGACACGTTCCTTGGCGGATCGAACGGCATTCTTGACCGCTCCGCCGGAATAGATCGGGACGCCGAGATCGACCCCGGCTGTCAGCGAACGGCCGGGAGCGAAGAAACTGGTCGAATTCTGCTTGAGGACTTCGGTAAAGGTCGAGCTGGCATCGACCGACGGCAGTCCAGCTGCGCGTTCCAGCGGCACGCCAGCGTCGGTCGCCCTTAGCTGGGCCCGCGCAGCCTCGAGCGTCGGGTTATTCAGATAGGCGTCCGTCAGTGCTTCCTGAAGCGTGTCTGCCTGTGCGACACCCTGCGGTACGGCTAGCGCTGCGACGGCTGCCGAAAGCGCCAGAACTGTACGGACCCCTCCCGAATTCATTCAGAAACTCCAGCTTTCCGGTTTGTCGAATGCGCCGAGGCGGGGAACGCCCATTTCGGCGAGCGGCAAGAGCGCCAGCGCCTTGCCCGATTTGCGTCCGGTGGCGAGACGGGTCACGCCGCGCTCGACCAAGCCGGTTACGATGCGCCCTTCTTCGGCCACCAGCTTGGCCACATTGGCGGGGACGTGTTCTACGGCACCGTCGATCAGGACGAGCGTGTAATCGCCTTTTTTCTTCGTTGCCGCAGCCTTGTCCGCGCCGAGCACCTCGACCGAGCCGACCAGCGGTTCGACCAGTGCTGGCAGATATCCGCTGCCGCCATCGATCACGAGAACCCTGTCCTCGCTCGAAGGGCGTGCTTCGGCCAGCATCGCACCGTGAAACAGCGGTGCAGGCAGGAAGCCGCCATCGGCAAGCCGGATGGCGCGGTCCATATAGGCCGTGCCCTTGGCGTTGTCGGGTACGAAGTCTTCGCGCGGCACGGTGCCCATGCGTTCGATGACGAAAGCCTCGTTGACACCGCTGGTGCGCAACTGGCTGTCGATCATCGCCTTGCGGGCGACGGAGAAATCGGGGCGAGTGGTCGTTGTAGTGTTCATGGCTATCCGCGAGCTGTATTACAGTAATAACACGCTTATGCAAGCTCCCGTTGCCTTAGGCGCAAGACCCGTTGCTTCCAAGCGCTTTGACCGATGGCCTCAATCGCGCCTATCGGGGAGCGCAAATCTGCAACATGGGAACGCGCGGCGATGAGCGACATGACAACCATCAAGGAACAGGACCTGATCGAGAGCGTCGCCGACGCTCTGCAATACATCTCCTATTATCACCCGATGGATTACATCCGCGCCCTGGGCGAGGCGTATGAGGCGGAGAAGGGGCCGGCGGCCAAGGACGCGATCGCGCAGATCCTGACGAACAGCCGCATGTGCGCGGAAGGTCATCGTCCGATTTGCCAGGACACGGGCATCGTCAATGTCTTCGTGAAATGGGGCATGAATTGCCGCCTCGATTCGAAGCGCTCCCTCCAGGAAGTCGTCGATGAGGGCGTGCGCCAGGCATACAACCACCCGGACAACAAGCTGCGCGCCTCGATCCTGACCGACCCCGCCTTCACCCGCCGCAACACGCGCGACAACACGCCCAGCGTACTCTCGGTCGAAATGGTCCCCGGCGATACTGTCGAAATAGACGTCGCAGCCAAGGGCGGCGGCAGCGAGAACAAGTCCAAGTTCAAGATGATGAACCCGTCCGACAATATCGTCGACTGGGTGGTAGAACAGCTTCCCTCGATGGGCGCCGGCTGGTGCCCTCCGGGCATGCTTGGCATCGGCATCGGCGGCACGGCCGAGCATTGCATGAAGCTGGCCAAGCTTTCGCTGATGGACCCGATCGACATGGGGCAGCTCAAGCAGCGCGGTGCGCAGACCGATCTCGAGCAGTTGCGGATCGATATCTTCGATGCGGTCAATGCGCAGGGCATCGGTGCGCAGGGGCTTGGTGGACTGTCCACCGTGCTCGACGTCAAGATCATGGATGCGCCCTGCCATGCGGCGGGAAAGCCCGTGGCGATGATTCCCAATTGCGCTGCAACGCGCCACGCACATTTCACGCTCGACGGATCGGGCCCCGCCTATCTCGACCCGCCGAATATCGACGAATATCCTCAGGTCACCTGGAAGCCGGATTCGGCCGCGCGGCGCGTGGACCTCAACTCGCTGACGCAGGAAGAGGTCGCCAGCTGGAAGCATGGCGATCGCCTGCTCTTGTCCGGCAAGATGCTGACGGGGCGCGATGCCGCGCACAAGCGCATCAAGGACATGCTGGAGGCCGGTGAAGAGCTTCCCGTCGAATTCAAGGGCAGGGCGATCTACTATGTTGGCCCGGTCGATCCGGTCATGGGCGAGGTCGTCGGTCCCGCGGGTCCGACCACTGCCACGCGCATGGACAAGTTCACCGAGATGATGCTCGATCTCGGCCTTCTCGCCATGATCGGCAAGGCCGAACGCGGCCATGACGCGGTCGAGGTCATCAGCAGGTTCAAGGTCGCCTACCTCATGGCTACGGGCGGAGCGGCCTATCTCGTCAGCCGTGCGATCAAGGGCGCCGAGGTCGTCGCTTTCGAGGATCTCGGCATGGAGGCGATCTACGAATTCGAAGTTCAGGACATGCCTGTCACCGTTGCCGTGGATAGCGAAGGCAAGAACGTCCACACGCTCGCACCAGCCGAATGGCGTAGGCGTATTGCGGAAAACGATCTCGAACCCGCCGAATAGCATTCGTCATCGACCAACGGCATGAGCCGTTCGACCGCCGGACTTCCCTTGTGACCGGTGGAAGGGCACATAGGGCCTGTTTTGAACGCTGAACGCCAGATGAATTCGGAAGTCGCAAATGTCCCGGTCAGGACGGTCCTCGTCTCGATCGCGGGGCTGTGGCTGGCCTATTTCCTGCTGATCACAGCCCGCGGTGCGGTTGTCGGTCTGGAGATGCAGGACGCGCTGCTTTGGCGGCGTTTCCTGGTCTGTGTCGCAGGAGCGGGAGTTACGGTCCTGCTGTGGCTCTGCATCCGGCTCTTCATGCGCCACACGCTGGCGGTCAAGATGTGGGTTGCCATCGTCATGGCCGCGCCTGCCTCGCTGTTGATTGCGCAGATCAACACCATGGTTTTCTCGCCCATAGAAGACCAGGTCCGGCAGGAAATCGGCGCCAAGAGGGGCCTCAATATCCGCCGCGACGAATCGGGTAATCTCCTGCTCGACGTACCCGCGCCCATTCCCGATAACGGAGGGGCCGGCGACGGATCACCCGACGCCGATAGCCAGACCGTCACAGCATCCATCGTAATCGAACCGGCACCGACTGCTGCCGACACCTGGCGCCGACTGACCGACCTCGCGCTCAGCCGCTATTTCCTGCTGCTCGCGTGGGCCGCGCTCTATCTGGCAATGTTCGCCGGGGTTCAGGCCAGGGCCGCAGAGCGCAGGGGCGAGCGGTTCAGGAGTGCCGCGAAGGCGGCCGAGCTGCGCAGCTTGCGTTACCAGGTCAATCCGCACTTCCTGTTCAACACGCTCAATTCCCTTTCTGCCTTGGTGATGACCGGCAAGGAAGATCGCGCCGAACAGATGATCCAGTCGATCTCGCGCTTCTATCGCCACTCGCTCGCCGACGATTCCACCGGCGATGTAACGCTTGAAGACGAAATCGATCTGCAGGAACACTACCTCGAGATCGAGTCCGTTCGTTTCCCCGAGCGCCTTAAAGTCGATGTCGACCTTCCCCGAGACCTCGCCCAGCTGAAAGTACCCGGCATGATCTTGCAGCCGCTGGTCGAAAACTCGGTCAAGTACGGTGTTTCGGCCAGCAACAAGCCGGTGACCATCAGGATCGTCGCGCGCGAGGAATATGGCCGGCTGGTGCTCCGTGTGAGTGACGACGGTCCGGGAATGCCAAGCGGGCACAAGGGCGGCTTCGGGATCGGCCTCGCCAATGTACGCGATCGTCTGGAGGCGCGGTTCGGGAACGAGGCGTCGATCACATCCGGCGCGTCGCTCGACGGCTATGAAACAGAACTCCGACTACCGATGGTGAAGCATGGCTGACGAGAACGGCGAAAAACTCAAGACCTTGATCGTCGATGACGAGCCGCTCGCGGTTGAGCGCATGCAGGTGATCTGCGCGAAAATGGAAGACCTTTCGGTCGTGGGCACTGCCAGCGACGGTGCGCAGGCTCTGCGCTTGATCGAGGCCTTGGGCCCGGACCTGATCCTGCTCGACATGACCATGCCCGAGGTGGATGGCCTTTCGGTCGCCCGGGAACTGGCCGGCCAGGATGAACGACCGGCGGTCGTATTCGTCACCGCGCACGATAACTATGCGGTCGAGGCCTTCGACCTGGACGCAGTCGATTATGTGCTCAAGCCGGTCAAACCGGAAAGGCTGGAGCGCGCAATCCAGCGCGCCCTGTCACGGCGCACCGACACCGAACGCAGCGAGAGCAAATGGCTTGAAGAATTGTGGATTCCGCATCGCAGCGAGCTCATTCGGATCGAAACCGATGAAGTAAGCCGCATCGATGCCGAACGCGATTACGTGCGCCTGCACGTGGGAGACAGGTCGTATCTCCTGCTGCAGACGATCGCGGGGCTGGAAAAGCGGCTGGACCCGGCGAAGTTCATTCGCATCCATCGTTCGACCATCCTCAAGAAGGAACACATCAAGGGCCTGCGCCACGATGGGCTTGGCGTGTGGTCGGTGGAAATGGATGACGGTGAGGCACTGCGCATCGGGCGGACTTACCTGCCCAAGGTCAAGGCGATGGCGGGCCGTTAATAGTCTGGCGAGTTACCTGGGAAAAGGGAGGACCCCGACCGGGGGACTGCATTCCGATCGGGGTCCAGAGGATTAGACGGACTGGGGGTATCAGCCGCCTCTTGCGTGCCGTTCTACGACGGCAGCAAACTGGGCATCGATGGTTTTCTTGGCGTCAACGTAACACCGCTGGGCGTCACGACTGCGAATGCGCGATCCGAGGCGTGTCTCATCGAGGTCGCATACCTGACGGGCGGCTGCTTCGATGCGATTCTCCAGCCGTTTGCGACCTTCCGGTGAACTTAGGTTCAGGTCGCGGTACTCGACCGAGATCGATTGTTCTTCTGCCCTTTGTGCCGATGCCGTGGCGGGTACGGCGAGGGCGAGGGCGCTGATCATGATAAGGGGGGTTTTCATGTCGTCTCTCCAGTTGGCGGCAGGCCCGGGTGTCTAGGGGGACTGTTGGGTCAGGGCCTGCCGCTGACCACCGTATTACTCATCTACAACTGTAGTCGCACGTCTATATCGACCGGCGGCGACGGCGTTTGGACGATTTGCGTTCCATCTCCGACGAAGCGCGATTCGCAATCTGCGAACGACAGGCCTATCTTTTCGCCACTATGCTTCTGGTTGTTCTTTTCGTTCTCGGGGTCGCGAATTTCGCCGTCCATCGGGCAGTCCTGGATAGCGGACACCCCATGCTTGATGCCTTGCCAGGCTTTTATCGCAGTGCGGGCGGGCGCATGTCGCTCGCTTTCGAGTTCCTGGTGCTGCTCGCGGCAATGTTGCTTGCAGGTAATGGGTGGCCGGGAGCAGTGACCGCCTATGGCATCTACAGCCTTCTCAACCTGGGCACGGCATGGCTCGTACTGTCAGGCCGCATCTAGTGGGGGGAACTGCTTTGGCACTGGCGCGCTAAACCCTTATGCCGACTGAGGAAACCATCTGGCTTTTGTGCAATGCCGAAAGCGGGAGCAATAGCGATGCGGCGCTTGAGGCGCTCGATAGCTACTGCTGCGACCATGGTTTCAACATCTCGCGGCGAATCCGCTTCCCGGACGAGGAGCTACCGAACGCAAAAGACCTCGAGGATGCCGGGATCGGACGCCTGGCCATCTTCACGGGGGACGGCACGTTGAACGCGGCCATAACCAATCTCTATGGCTGGTCTGGTGAAATCCTCGTCCTGCCGGGCGGCACGATGAACCTCTTGTGCAAGCGGCTACATGGGGGCGATGCCGATCTTCAGACGATCGTTGCGCGAGTTGCGAGGGGGGCTTCGCGCGGGGTGCGGCCCAATGTCGCACGCTGCGAAGCAGGGGATGCGCTTGCAGGACTGCTTGTGGGGCCGGCAACCTCATGGGGCGAGGTGCGCGAGGCCATGCGTGACATGGATGTTGCCGCCTTGTCGGAAGAGGCGGGCGATGCGGTCGCCCAGACAGCCGGAGGCGACAAGATCCACTGCCTCCAGCCCGTTTTGGGGCGAAAGGGCGGCTATCCGCTGATAGAGATCACGCCCTCCCATCGCGGCATGCAACTCGACGGTTATTATGCCGACACAACGACCGATTACCTCCGCCACGGCCTCTCCCTGATGCGCCGCAGGTTTCGCGAAGGCCCGCATGAGCGCCTGGGCCTCGTCGACGAGGTGGTGTTCGAAAGTCAGCAAAAACGCGATATCCCTGTCCTCGTCGACGGGGAGAAGGGCGAAGTAAGTGCCGGATCCGCATTCACGGTGGCTGTATGCGATGTCGATCTGCTAGCGACGCATCATGGCTACTGACGCACGGCGCATCTTCCACCTTTCGGACATCCATTTCGGGCTCGAGAATAATCGCGCGCTCGACTGGGTGAAGCAGGAAATCTCAGAGAAGCGTCCAGACGCCGTGGCGATTACCGGCGACTTGACCATGCGGGCGCGGCATCGTGAATTTGCGGCTGCGACAAGCTGGATCAACTCGCTGGACGCACCGGTGACTGTCGAAGTCGGCAATCACGACATGCCGTATTTCAACCCGATCGAACGCTTCTTTGATCCTTATCGCCGCTTCCGTGGAATGAGCGAGAAGGTGGAACGCGAGATCGACCTCGGTTGCCTGGCGATCATCCCTTTGAAAACAGCTGTCCGCGCGCAACCGCGACTGAACTGGTCGAAGGGATGGGTTACCGATGCTGCTCTCGAAAAATGCTTGCGCATGATCGACAACCTGCCGGCTGGCGAGAAAGCTCTGGTTACGGTGCACCACCCGCTTCGCGAAGTCGGCACCCAGGGCACGGCGCTGACGAAGAACGGCGACAAGGCACTGCGCGAGCTGGCAAAACGCCCGGTCGCGGCCGTCTTATCGGGTCACGTGCATGACGCCTTCGACATTCTCGAAGACACCGTAGAGGGTCCGGTCCGGATGATCGGTGCCGGTACGCTGTCGAAGAGGACGCGGTCCACACCGCCAAGCTTCAACGAGATTGCGTGGGACGGTGAGCGGCTTTCTGTCAGAGTGCGCAATCTGGAGGACGTGCAGACCGGCGACATGCAGATCGACGACGTCCCGGAAAATGCGCTGCCGCCCAGAACGCCCGGCGAGCCGGTGGCCCCTGTGAGGCAGATCCCTCGCGTAGACCCGCCGGTTCACTGATCGTCGCCTAAGCAGATTTTAACCAGTTTCTGCGATGTCGGTTTTCTACAAAGGGAAACTGGCGATGGAATTTGTCAAAGCTATGCCCCTTGGGGGCATCCTGACCTTCGTGGTCGCACTGATCATCGGATCGCAGGGGTCGCGCGGCGGCTTCCTGTCGATCTTTCGCGCCGACATGATGCAGTACGAATTTTGGTGGAGCTGGCCTCTGTTTTTCGCAGGTACCGGCCTTGCCTGGATGATCATGCTCATCCAGCGCTGACCGCTCGGCGATCGGTCCCGCAGCAATTCTCATAAGTTCAAACGAAAAGGGCGACCCCATCCGGAGCCGCCCTTCCTCGGTGTTCGTAAAGAACCTTGGGAAGCGAATTAACGCTTCGAGAACTGGAAGCTACGACGTGCCTTGGCGCGGCCGTACTTCTTACGCTCGACCACGCGGCTGTCGCGGGTGAGGAAGCCGGCGGCCTTGACCGTCGAACGCAGGGCCGGCTCGTACTTGGCGAGAGCCTGCGAGATACCGTGCTTCACGGCGCCTGCCTGGCCCGAAAGACCGCCGCCCTTGACGGTGGCGACCACGTCGTACTGACCCTGGCGCTCGGTGATGGCGAACGGCTGGTCGATCACGAGGCGGAGCGTCGGACGTGCGAAGTACACTTCCTGGTCGCGGCCGTTGACGGTGACCTTGCCGCTGCCCGGAACGAGCCAGACGCGCGCAGTGGCGTCCTTACGGCGGCCAGTAGCATAGGCACGGCCCTGGGCGTCGAGTTCCTGCTCGCGCAGGGGAACGTCGGCCTTGGCAGCGATCTCTGCCGAATCACCCTCGGGTGCGTCGCCGGCGATGTCCTTCAGATCTGCGAGATCCGAGACGGTTTCGTTCTTGGTTTCGTCAGCCATTATGCAACAGCCTTGTTCTTGCGGTTCATCGAAGCGACGTCGAGCGTCTTGGGCTTCTGGCCCTCATGCGGATGCTCGGTGCCGTTGTAGAGGTGGAGCGCCTTCATCTGCGCACGGCCAAGCGGGCCACGCGGGATCATGCGCTGCACGGCCTTTTCCAGGACGCGCTCGGGGAAGCGGCCTTCCAGCACCTTGGCCGGGGTCGTTTCCTTGATGCCGCCGGGGTGGCCGGTGTGCTTGTAATAGATCTTGTCGGTCATCTTCTTGCCGGTGAACTTCACCTTGTCGGCATTGATGACAATGACGTGATCGCCGCAATCGACGTGCGGAGTGTAGCTCGGCTTGTGCTTGCCGCGCAGGATGTTGGCGATGATCGCCGCAAGACGGCCGACGACGAGGTTTTCCCCGTCGATGATGTGCCAGTCCTTTTCGACCTCTGCCGGCTTGGCCGACTGGGTCACCTTGGTGAGAGCCTTCATGGCTTGATGTCCGTTTTCTCGAGTTCAACGTGCCGTAAGCCGACACGAAATCACATCGCAAGCCTTGAATCAGACCTGCTGAGCGCGCGCCAAATGGCGTTTGAACCTCGATTCGTCAAGCTTTTCCGCGCGTCTCAGAGGAGGTAAAATAATACGCCGTCAGCCTATCAGAGGATTTCCCAGGTCTCGCTGGAAAGGCGCACGCTGTCGCCGACCCTTGTGGTCACGGTGCGCTCGAAGCTGCGCAGAAGGCCGCTTTCGGCGTGGATTTGCGCCGCGATCGCCACTTCGAAAGAGCCTGCCAATCCGTCGGCGAGTTCGACCGGCCGTGCTTCGACATGCCCTCCGGGCGTGGGAAAGAGGAGATCGCGCGGGATCTGGCTGACGAGTTCGGCAGCCATGCTACCGACGCTCGTGACGAATTCCTTCGAAGTTTGCTTTTCGTCCGCCTTGGCGACCGTTTCCTCCACCATATCGAGCGCCCGCCTGACAGCTTGGTCCACGCCCGACCCTGTCGCTCGAGACCAGTCCACGATCAGGCCGGTCCGATCCAGTTCAAGCGGGAGAAACCCGCTGGCGTCGCGCGCCTCTTCGATCGCGGCCATCGCCTTTAGTGGTGGTGGCGCTGCAACCTCGACAGCGACCTGGTGACCTTGCATCCGCGCACCGGCACCCAATTTTTCGAACCGACAGGACCATTCGCGGACCACGTCGATCGAGGCCCCGTCTTTCAGGCTGCGGACGAGCTTGCGCCTCAACCGGATGGGGCCCTGCGGGAATGACACCGCTGCCCGCGATGCTGCAACTGCTCGCGTTCCGGCCAGTGGCAGGAGCGCCAGCGCACCTATGGCGTGAAGAACACTTCGCCGTTTGCTGTCAGTCATCGACCCCGCTCCCCAAATGCCCCAGCCAATCGGTCGTGGCCGTTCCGGCGATGCAGGGCCATCCGAGTATTGCCGGAGTGTCGTAAGGGTGCAAGTCTTCCAGCCGGGAAATCGCCCGCTCAAGCAAGGACTTGTCCGTCTTTATAAGGACCGGGATCTCTTCGCCTTCCCCGATCTCGGAATTCCAGACGAAAAGCGAATAGATTGATGCCCCGACATTGATGCAGCCTATCAGCCCTTCCTCGATCAGGACGCGACCAGTTTCCTTCGCGCTATCCTCGTCGGGGAACGGACAATAGATCAGGGCGGTCACACCCTGCGTCCAAGGAGATGTGCGGCCCAAACGAAGGCTGCCACCAGCAGCGCGCCGACCACTTGGTGCGAAACCGCTATCCAGAGCGAAACGCCGGTCATCACGGTGGCTATACCCAGGACGATTTGCGTCCCGAATGCCGAATGGATCGCAACCGAAGCCTTGCGCTCGATTGTGCGCACCCTCCGGGCCATCACGATCAGTGCGGCGACGGCCACCCACGCCCACCAGCGGTGCATCCAGTGGATGAGGTAGGGATCGTGCGTCATCGCGTAGAGCAGGCCGCGCGAGCTATCATATTCGGGGATGAAGCGCCCCTGCATCAGCGGCCAGCTGTCACTGGCGAGCCCGGCATTGAGGCCCGCCACCCAGGCAGCCAATAGCAATTGGATGAACAGCACGGCGCCGACCCAGCTCGCCGTAACAGTCCAGTGCGCCATGCGCTTGTTGCCGCGTGCGAATTGCCTGAGATCGAGCGCGACCCAGACCAGCGCGCCAAGCGTCAGCATGGCGGTGAGGAAATGGAGCGACAGCATGAAGTGGCTGACGTCGGTCATGGTCTCGTTGAGGCCGCTCTTCACCATGAACCAGCCGAAGACACCTTGGAGGCCGCCGAGTGCCAGCAGCGCGACCAGGCGAAGCTTGTAGCCTTGCGGGATTGCCTTGCGGACCCAGAACCAGGCGAGTGGCAAGGCGAAAGCAAGGCCGATCAGCCGGCCCCAGAGCCTATGGAACCACTCCCAGAAATAGATGAACTTGAAGGCAGCCAGATCCATTCCGGCAGGTCCGGTCACATTCTTGTATTCCCCGGTCGCCTTGTAGAGGTCGAACTCCGCCTGCCATGCCGCTTCGCTCAAAGGCGGGATCGCGCCCGTTATCGGTTTCCATTCGGTAATCGACAGGCCGCTTTCGGTGAGACGCGTGATGCCGCCCACGGCGACCATCACGATAACCATGGCGGCGACGAAGAAGAGCCAGTTTGCAAGGGCAATCGGGCGAAGCTGCGCAGGATGGGAAATCATGACGCGCCTGTTTGCCGCCGCAGGACGCGAGCGCAAGTGAGAATCGCTCAACGGCAGGTTCGCCGCCTGCAAGTCCGGAAAAAGAAAGGTTTTAACGCGAGACCCTTGTATCACGTGATACTATCACATATCTCGCATGACATGTTGCAACGCGCCATTTCTCCGATTCGTCGGCGTCTCGACCGTGTCGGTATCGGCCTTTCGGGCCTGTGCGCGCTTCATTGCCTGCTTTCGATCGTGCTCGTTTCCGGCCTGGGCATCGGCGGGGAATTCTTTCTTGCACCCGAACTGCATCGCTGGGGGCTCGTTGTCGCCACGCTGATCGCGGCAGTTGCGATCGGCTGGGGCGCACTGCGCCACCGGATGGCCGCGCCTTTCGTTATCGCCATGACCGGCCTGACCTTCATGGGCGGTGCGCTGGCCGTGCCGCACGGCATGAAGGAAGCGGTCCTGACGATTATCGGGGTCGCCCTCGTTTCGCTTGGGCACATATTGAATATGCGCCATTGCCACTCCGCCGCTTGCAAGGAGCGCTGCGGAGACTAAGTCGGGCGCATGATTGCGCTGACTGTAAATGGCGAAACCCGCCGCACCGCTGCCTCGACCATCGCCGAACTCGTGCGTGAGCTCGAACTCGATCCGGCCAAGGTCGCTGTCGAGCACAATGGCGTGATTGCTCCGCGCAGCGAACTCGATTCGCACGCGATCGCGGATGGAGATACGCTCGAGATCGTCCATTTCGTAGGCGGCGGCCAGGGCGACGACAGCTGGAGCGTTGCCGGCAGGACTTTCAAGAGCCGCCTCATCGTGGGCACTGGCAAATACAAGGATTTCGAACAGAACGCTGCCGCGCTCGAAGCGAGCGGGGCGGAAATCGTCACTGTGGCGGTACGCCGGGTCAACGTCAGCGACCCCAAGGCGCCGATGTTGACCGATTATATCGACCCCAAGAAGGTCACCTACCTGCCGAACACCGCGGGCTGCTTCACGTCCGAAGACGCCATTCGCACCTTGCGGCTGGCGCGCGAGGCAGGCGGCTGGGACCTCGTCAAGCTGGAGGTGCTGGGCGAGGCGCGCACGCTCTATCCGAACATGCGCGAAACACTCACTGCGACGGAAACGCTCGCCAAGGAGGGCTTCCTGCCCATGGTCTATTGCGTGGATGATCCGATCGCAGCCAAGCAGCTCGAGGATGCGGGCGCGGTCGCGGTAATGCCTCTCGGCGCACCTATAGGCTCGGGCCTCGGCATCCAGAACCGCGTGACCATCCGGTTGATCAAGGAGGGGGCAAATGTCCCCGTGTTGGTCGATGCCGGCGTCGGCACAGCCAGCGATGCGGCGGTGGCCATGGAACTGGGGTGTGACGGCGTGCTGATGAACACTGCGATCGCGGAAGCGAAAGACCCGATCCGCATGGCCCGTGCGATGAAGCGGGCAGTCGAGGCCGGGCGCGATGCCTATCTCGCCGGACGCATGGCGACCCGCAAATATGCCGATCCGTCGAGCCCGCTTGCCGGCCTGATTTGATGCCGCTCGGGGCGCTTACCGGACGTTAACCATATTCGCGGACACTTTGCCTGAAACAGGGGGACCTGTAACAGGGGGGTGCCGATCATGGCCGTTGCAAATACAGCTTCGATGACCATCGCGGAGATGCGCGAGTTCGCCAGCTTTACTGCGGCGGAACAGCGATACATCCGGCGTAGCCTCGATATCGGCCTCGGTCGCTGCGATGCGTTCCGGATCTGGGGGCGCAATGCGGGCGAGAACGCCGCCATTCGCAGCCAGTATGTGACCTATCAGGAGCTCAAGGCCCTGCGCGGTTCGATCCCCGTGGATTCGAGCCTCGACCGGATCGAGGGTTTCGTGGGCAAGCTGACCCGCGTTGCCGCCTTCGACCTGGCACAGGAGCGGATCGACAGCTTCTCGGCATTCCGGTTCCTCTACGAACGCCTGCTCGGCGCCGACGCACGGCCATGGCTGCCGAGCGCCTTCTGCGCCGCAGCCGCCCTGCCGCAGATTCGGCCCGACCGGCGCAAGATGCTGCTACAATCGCTGAGCGAAGCCGCCGCGACCGCCCCGGGCTGGTCCGACCGCGCGCCGAGTTTCTATCCCGAGTTTATCGAGGAAGCGGCTGCTTAAGCAGTCACCAAAAATCAAACATTTCTCGCCAAGAACGAGGAATGAAAGCAATTATCTCGTGCCGTGAGCCAGTAACTGCGCCGAATTTCGACCTCGCAGCAATGTATTGGCGTGGGGCTTGTCTTGATGTCTTCTCCAAGGCCGAAAAGACCGTCTCCGATTGCATCGAAGATCTGCGAGCCAAAAGTTACAAACTCGGTGAGGAAAGTGTGCATCCGGGAGCCGCAGCGCGCCTTCGTTCCCTTTTGGCGGTTCTGCACAATCACTCATTCGCTGGGCATCAGCGAGTGGCGCAGAAAATCTTGCATGAATGGCAAGAGCTGTCGCTTCACAGACCCTACCTTGCACACGGGATTTTTGAGATTGGAGAGGATGAGGTCGTAATTCTCCTTTCCGAATACGTCAAAGGCGGGCGAAGCGATCACCCGCCCCGCAGATATTCACGCGGCGATATGAGGGATCTTCTTTCTGACTTAGAGATGGGGGCTAACCGCATTTCCAGCCAACTCGCCCAAATCCGCGCTTTCGGCAGGGCGGAGGCAGCTTAACCCCGGTAGAGCCCGTCCAGCCGGTCGCCATAGCGGTCCTTGATCTTGTGGCGGCGGATTTTCATCGAGGGCGTCATTTCCTCGTTCTCGATGCTGAAGGCTTCGTCTGCAAAGGCGAATTGACGGACCTTCTCGATGACCGAGAGGTCCTTGTTCACGCGGTCGACCGCCTTGCGCACGGCACTGCGGAATTCCGGATCGTCCTGAAGCGCCTTGAGATCGAACTTCTTGCCGTTGGCCCGCGACCAGTCGACCGCCCATTCGGCGTCCGGCACCAGCAGGCCGACGATGTAAGGGCGCTTGTCCCCCGCGACCATGGCCTGGCCGATTTCAGGCTGCAGGGTGAGCATGCCTTCGATCTTCTGGGGCGCGACATTGTCGCCCTTGTCGTTGACGATCATGTCCTTCTTGCGATCGGTGATCACGATCCGGTCTTTCTCGTCCAAATGGCCGATATCGCCCGTGTGCAGCCATCCGTCCTTGATCGTGCGCTCGGTCTCTGATTCGTTCTGCCAATAGCCGTGCATGACAAGCTCGCCGCGGCACAGGATTTCGCCATCCTCGGCGATCTTCACATCGACCCCGCGCATGGCCGGACCGACGGAATGCATTGCGATGCCCGCCTTGGGGCGATTACACGCGATCACAGGGCCCGCTTCCGTTTGGCCATAGCCTTGCAGCATGGTCAGACCCATCGAATCGAAGAAGATGCCGACTTCGGGGTTGAGCGGTGCGCCGCCCGATACCATCGCCTTCATCCGGCCGCCGAAGCGCTGGCGGATCTTCGGCTTCAAGAGCCGCCCGACCATCGCATCCTTCAACCCGTCGCCGAACTGGCGCTTGCCTTCTGCCCGACGCGCACCGACTTCGAGTGCGGTGTTCATCAGCTTTTCGGCAAGGCCGCCCTGCTTCTGGACCTGCTTCATGATCCGCGTGCGCAGCACTTCGAACAGGCGCGGCACGACGACCATGATGGTGGGGCGAGTTTCCTCGATATTGCTCGCGAGCTTTTCCAGCCCTTCGGAATAAAAGATCTGCGCCCCAACGCTGATCGGCAGGAATTGGCCGCCGGTATGCTCATAGGCGTGCGACAGCGGGAGGAAGGAAAGGAAGCGTTCTTCGTCGCCAAGCCCGAAATCCTCAATCAGGATTTCCGCCGCACCTGCAGAATTGCACAGGATCGCGCCGTGATGCTGTTTAACTCCGCGCGGGGCACCGCCGGTGCCGCTGGTATAGATGATACAAGCTGTGTCGCCCCGGCCGATCTCGGCAATGCGCTTTTCGACTGCGGCACGAGCGGCCACGGCGTCGACTTCGATCATGGTCGACCAGTCATGATAGGTGAAGCTGCCCGACTGCTGGCGATGCAGGTCCTCGATACCGATGACGTGTTCGGCAATGCCGGTCGATTGCAGCGCGCCGTGCAGCGGCTTGAGCAGTTTTTCGGTCGAGACGATGACGGCGCGCGAGCCCGAATTGTCGAGAATATGAGCGTGATCGCGCTCGGTGTTGGTAACGTAGGCGGGAACCGTGATGCACCCTGCCGCCATGATCGCGAGATCGGCGATGCACCACTCCGGGCGGTTCTCGGAAACGAGGCACACGCGGTCGCCGTCCTTGAGGCCGAGCCCGCGCAGGGCTTCTGCGAGCAGGCAGACGCGGTTAGCCGCTTCGCCCCAACTCATCGTTTGCCAGCTGCCATCCGCTTTCCAGCCGAGAAACGGCTTGTCCGGCCTGGCATCGGCGCGCTTCAGGAAAAGTTCGACCAGATTGTTCGCGGAATCGATATCCGACAGCACAGGCAGGCTCCTCGAAAAACGTATATTCTGTTCTGTTATCTTATGAGTTTACTCACGGGCAGGGGCTTAGGCCCACGCTGCCTTTACGGCAAGAGAGGCGGATCTAACGCCTCAAGGCATGTCGACATAGCCTTCCAGCCGCGGGTCGCGTGCACTCTGCCATGTCTCGCCGCGCATCAGCAGTGCGCCCGCCTTGATCGGCGCCTGGCGTACAACCAGCTCTTCGTGACCGAGCGCGCGGAAGGCCTCCGCCTGTTCCTCAAGCCATGTGCCTTCCTCCAGGAGAACACGCTCGCCAAAGGCCATCGTGAATGGCAGACGCAGCGCTTCTTCGGCCGACAAACCGAAGTCGATCGCTCCAATGATGGCGCGTGCTGTTGTCACCGGGATCGTGCTGCCGCCCGCAGCTCCGACGGCCATGAACGGACGCCCTTGGGAATCGTAGATCACGGTCGGTGACATGGACGAGCGCGGCCTTTTTCCGCCCTCGACCCGGTTGGCCACCTCGCGTCCGTCCACGAGAGGCGAGCGGCTGAAATCGGTCAGCTCGTTGTTGAGATAGAAACCACCGACCATCAGGCCAGAGCCGAACGCACCTTCGATCGTCGAGGTATAGCTCACCATCGTATTGTCGCTGTCGACGACGGCGAAGTGCGAAGTGCCGTGTTCTTCCGGCTCGTCGCCATCGGCCATTGCAGTGGTGGCACCGGGCGGCGTGCCGGGCAATGCCTCTGCCATCGAACCCTGCGGCGAAATCAGCGCGCTCCTTCCGGCAAGATAGGTGCGGTCGAGCAGCCCTTCGACCGGAACGCTCACGAAGTCGGTGTCGGCGAGGTAGATTTCGCGGTCGGCATAGGCGAGCCGCTGCGATTCGAGGAACAGGTGCCAGCTGACCGGATTGTCCGCGCCCAATGCAGCGAGGTCGAACCGTTCAAGCTGAAGCAGCATCTGCTGGACTGCGACGCCGCCCGATGTCGGCGGGCCCATCGAGCAGATCCGATAAGCGCGATAGCTGCTGCAGACCGCCTCGCGTTCTTTCGCTTCGTAGCCGGCGATATCCTCATAGGTCATTGCGCCCGCTTTCGGCGTGTCTGCCGCCACGGCCGTAGCGATCGCAAGTGCGCGGGTGCCGGAATAGAATGCTTCGCGGCCGCCACTGGCAAGCGATTCGAACGTGAGCGCCAGCGCCTCGTTCTGCACCAGCGTGCCGACCGGCAGTGGCTCTCCGGAGGTGTCGTAATAGAGAGCCCGCGCTTCGGCGCTGTGTGCGGCGCGATCCTTGGACCGGCCAAGCGCATCGTGCATCCGCGGATTAATCTGGAAGCCTTCGCGTGCCAGCTCGATGGCCGGGCCGAACAGCTCCGACCACGCCAGTTTGCCATGCGCGGCGTGGGCCTTGGCGGCCAGCGCGATGTTGCCCGGAACGCCGACGCTCAGGCCACTGCGGACCGATTGCATGAATGGCGGTGTATTTCCTTCCTCGTCAAGGAACCACTCGGGCGTTGCACCGGCGGGCGCCGTCTCGCGCCCGTCAAATGTCGTGACCTCACCATCGACTTCGCCCCGCACCAGGAAGCCGCCGCCCCCTATGCCGGAGCTCTGCGGTTCGACAACAGTGAGGGCCAGCATCACTGCGATCGCTGCATCGGTGGCGCTGCCACCCTTGGCGAGGATCGTCTCGCCCGCTTCCTGCGCGCGCGGATCAGCGGCGCTTACCGCTCCTGCGGGCAGGGCGGCGACCGTCTCCTGCGACGCGGGTGCGGTATAGGTCGCGCACCCGGCGAGGGCGAGCGATGCGAGCGAGGTGACGAAGATGTTTCTCATGGTCCGCGACGCTATGCCGTTCCGACAGCCTCTGCAATCGAGGAAAAGCCGTCACGCTTCATCAGGCGCTCCAGCCCGCGGGTAATGGCGCGCGGCAGGCCCGGTCCCTCGTAGACCATGGCGCTATATAGCTGGACCAGGCTCGCACCTGCCCGGATGCGTGCCCAGGCATCTTCCGCAGTCGCAATTCCGCCGACGCCGACCAGCGGTATGCCCCCGCCCGTCGCGCTGCGGAAATCCTCGAGCCGCTGCTGTGCTAGGTCGCGCAGTGGTTTGCCCGAAAGGCCGCCTGCCTCGTCGCGCTGTCGCGACGCCAGGCCGGGCCGCGTGATGGTCGTGTTCGAGACGATGAGCGCGCCCAGCTTCTTGTCGAGCGCGATGCGCGAGATCGCATCGATGTCTGCCGGTTCGAGATCCGGTGCGACCTTGAGAAAAACCGGTGGACCTTCATTGCCGCGCGCATCGAAAACCGCTTCGAGCAGCCCGGTAAGGGCGCTCTCGTCCTGCAAGGCGCGCAGGCCCGGAGTGTTGGGGCTGGAGATGTTGACCGCGAGATAGCTGGCCAGAGGCGCCATCATGCGCGTCATTTCTACGTAATCGGCAACCCTGTCTTCGCTGTCCTTGTTGGCGCCGATGTTTATCCCGACGATCCCGCCACGGCGCGCTCTCGCCTCGAGGCGCTGGCGGGCCGCTTCTCCGCCGCCATTGTTGAAGCCCATGCGGTTGATGACTGCGCGGTCTTCCACCAGCCGGAACAGGCGCGGCTTCGGATTGCCCGACTGCGGGCGCGGCGTGATCGAGCCGACCTCGGTGAAACCGAAACCGAGGCCCAGCAATTGGTCGGGCACTTCCGCGTCCTTGTCGAACCCTGCCGCCATGCCAACGGGATTGGGGAACTCGAGTCCGGCCACATTCACAGCGAGCTTGCCGGGGCGCGACCTTGTTGCCAGCGGCATTGCTTTCAGTCCGGCGATCGTAAGGCGGTGCGCGCGCTCGGGGTCGAGTGCAAACAGGGCTGGACGGGCAAGATGGAAGATCATGGACGGGCGCTATGACGCAGCCGCAATCGGCTGTCGAGCGAGCGCCTCAAGTCATTGTAAAATTCCGCCAAAGTTGCCTGATTTGAAACGAGTGTCGCATGCATACAATCAAAAATTGGCCGACTCGTTCTATTCAGCACCTGCGACCCGAAGGGCTCGGAGCAGCTTTGCAACGAGTTCTCAACTTTAGAGGGCGGCTCTCAACGGGCCGCCCTTTTTTTGTCCGGCTGGAATGCTGCACTTCTTTTACCTCGTCACATTCCGGACATAAACATAGGACAATTGCCTGTTTAATCGCGTAGCGCTAGTTACTGCGCACGAATAAACGCTCGGGTCGCAGGGGACAGAGCTTGGAAAATCCGAACGGGGCAGACGGCCTTCCGTACAGCTTCGAATTTATCGAAGCCCCGGCGGACCTGAAGCCCTATTGCAATTCGCTTTACATCTTCCGGGCGCAAGCCCCGGGGTTCGAGGACTGCCTGCCCGCCTATTCCGGACAGCTCGCCGTAGTGCCTCGGGGTTCGGCGGACGTATTCTTCGAGAAGGGCAAGCCATCGCGAACAGGCAATGTCGTGATGCAAGGCGCGCTGCTGAAGGCGCGTGAATTCCATATTCACGGCCCCATGCTGATGCTGGGCTTCTCGCTGAACTTTCGCGGCTGGGCTGCGCTGACGGGCCTGCCCGTGAACGAATACCATGATTGTTTCGTCCCGATCGAAAAAGCTTTTGCTCCAGATCTTCAAGACCGGCTGGAGGCGCTCCCCCTTGCCGTGCGCGAGGGCAGCATGGACGAAAAGGCCGGCCTTGAAGAACTCGCAGACATCGTTCGGTGCGGCCTGAGAGAGCTGTCCGAGCGTCATATCCAGGTGATCGACACCACGCTTCGATGGCTGTCTTCCTCGTTCAAGCCGGACATCGAGGAATTGCAGGACAAGTTGCCCTATTCGGAACGACAGATGCAGCGCCTCGTCACACGCTTCTTCGGTCAGCCCCCGGTTCGCCTGATTCGCCGCTATCGTGCGGTTCGCGCCGCCACGATCCTGTCGCTGCCGCAGCTTGACCCCGAACTCGAAGCGGAAATCCGTGATGCGTTTTACGACCAGGCACACATGATCAAGGAAATCCGCGAGTTTACCGGGCGCACTCCGCGCCGCCTCGAGGTGAACAAGGAAACCCCGGTCCGCGATATGCTTGGCCCGGACGGCTATTCCTCGGTCGACCTGTTCGGCGGCAGCCAGGACCGCCAGCTCGGCCGCACCCCCAGCTAAGCCAAAACTGCTAACGACTCGCAACAAGCGGAAATGCGTTGAAACCGCGGGTTTGCGCCCATACGTGGCTAATCGGAACAGATTCGTCCGATTTAAGATATGCGCCTTTCGAACCTTGCAGATTACGCTGTCGTCACGATGAGCCAGGCGGCCCGCCATTGCGGCGGGGGCAGGGTGAGCGCGTCCGAACTGGCTGCGGAAACGGGCCTGCCCGCGCCGACCGTGCAGAAGCTGGTCAGCAAGCTGGTGGGCGCGGGGTTGCTTCGCTCGGTACGCGGCGCGGGCGGGGGCTTGCAGCTGGCACGGCCGGCTGCGGCGATCAGCCTTGCTGATATCGTGGAGGCCGTCGAAGGCCCCATCGCTCTCACCGCCTGCGTCGAGGGAACCGATTGTTCGGTCGATCATGAATGCCGGGTCAGGCCGCACTGGCCGCTGGTGAACGAAACTTTGCGCAAGGCGCTGGCTGATATCAGCCTGGTGCAGCTTGCGCAGGAAAAGGAACTCGCGTGAGCGAAGACATGGACATCCAGGACCGCGCGGAAATGGACAAGGATGCGCGTGAAGCTGCCGAAAAGGCGGCCGAGTACGAGCACGGCTGGTCCTCCGACATCGAGACCGAATTTGCCGAGAAAGGCCTGACCGAAGACACGGTCCGCTTCATTTCGGCCAAGAAGAACGAGCCGGAATGGATGCTAGACTGGCGCCTGAAGGCCTTCCGCCTGTGGCAGGACATGGAAGAGCCTAACTGGGCCAAGCTCGGCTATCCGGAAATCGATTACCAGGACGCCTATTATTACGCCGCGCCCAAGAAGAAGGTCGAACTCGACTCGCTCGACGACCTCGATCCCGAGATCAAGCGCGTCTACGACAAGCTCGGCATTCCGCTGGGCGAGCAGGAAGTGCTTGCCGGGGTTAAGGGTGCGAAGAAGGTCGCGGTGGATGCCGTGTTCGACAGCGTCAGCGTGGCCACCAGCTTCCGCGAGGAATTGAAGCGCGCAGGCGTCATCTTCCTCTCGATCAGCGAGGCGATCCGTGAATATCCCGAGCTGGTGAAGAAGTGGCTCGGCAAGGTCGTGCCGATGAAGGACAACTACTTCGCGACACTGAATTGCGCGGTCTTTTCGGACGGCACCTTCGTTTACGTGCCCGAAGGGGTGCGCTGCCCGATGGAGCTGTCCACCTATTTCCGCATCAATGCCGAAAACACCGGCCAGTTCGAACGCACGCTGATCGTTGCCGAAAAGGGCAGCTACGTCAGCTATCTCGAAGGCTGCACGGCGCCGATGCGCGATGAAAACCAGCTCCATGCCGCAGTGGTCGAACTGGTCGCCATGGAAGATGCCGAGATCAAGTACTCGACCGTCCAGAACTGGTATCCGGGCAATTCAGAAGGCGTCGGCGGAATCTACAATTTCGTCACCAAGCGCGGCCTGTGCCAGGGCGCGCGCTCGAAGATCAGCTGGACGCAGGTCGAAACCGGCAGCGCGGTGACGTGGAAGTACCCTTCCTGCGTGCTCAACGGCGAAGACAGCGTGGGCGAGTTCTACTCGGTCGCGGTGACCAATAACTTCCAGCAGGCCGACACCGGCACCAAGATGATCCACAACGGGAAGGGCAGCCGTTCGACGATCATCTCCAAGGGTATTTCTGCAGGCAAGTCGAACAACACCTATCGCGGGCGTGTGGCCGTGGCGGCAAATGCCGACAACGTGCGCAATTTCACCCAATGCGACAGCCTTTTGCTGGGCGACAAATGCGGCGCCCACACCGTGCCCTATATCGAGGTGAAGAACCCCTCGGCCACGATCGAACACGAAGCGACGACGTCCAAGATTTCGGACGACCAGCTGTTCTACGCCATGCAGCGCGGGCTGGACGAGGAAGAGGCCGTGGCCCTGATCGTCAACGGCTTTGCCAAGGATGTGCTGAAAGAGCTGCCGATGGAGTTTGCTGTCGAAGCGCAGAAGCTGTTGGCTATTTCGCTTGAAGGAAGCGTTGGATGACTGACCGCAAGACCCTCCAACTCCGCGATCCGTCCGAAACCGGTGACGAGGCCCCTTCGATCAAGAAGAAGGGCCGCGGATGGGAGATTTCCGAGAAGCGCCTCGATGCGCTGCATGAACAGGCACGCGAGATGCGGCGGCACTCGTCCGAGGCACACAAGGCGCTCGCCGATAAGTTTGCCAAGGCCAATCTCGGCCCCTTCATCTTCAAGCGCCATGCCGTGGTCGGCAGCGCGATCGTCGATTTCAACTGCCACAAACTCGGCATGGCGATCGCCATCGACGAGGAAGGCCAGAACGACACGCTGGCCAAGCGCCGCGACAAGAGCCTCGAGGCGGTCGGCATCCGCGTGATGCGCATCGCCGCCAAGGACATCCTCGAAAACATGGATGCCGTGCTCGAACGCATTACGCTCGGCATGCGCAGCCGTATTGCCGACAAGCGCCAGCGCCGCGCCGATCACGAAGGAGCCAACCGATGATCCTTGCCACCGCCGCATCCCTGTTGCTGGTCACCCAGCAAGCCTCTGAAGCCGTGTCTGCCGAGTATCCCGAGAATTCGGAGACCTGGGCGCTTGAATATCCCAGCCTGATCGGCGCATTCGTCGACGACTATTATAGCTGCCTCAAGAGCGGTAACTACATCGTCGGCGATGGCAGCGGTTTTGCCGACCAGTATCGCGGCGATATCCAGCGCTGCGCCAAGCAGGCAGTCAAGCTTGAGAAGGGTGCTAACGACCGCTTGTCCCAGCGCGGGCGCACTGATGAAGCCAGCCCCGAACAGGTCGCTGAAATCTTCGAGACGGTCCGCCGCATTCATGTGGCGCGCGGCACCGATCTGGACGCCTTGATCGCCGCCGGCCTTTCCAACCATCGTCGGTATCGCGAGGAGCAGGAAACGACGGTCGACACCGCCTGCGTGGCGCGCGTCACCGAGCTTCGCAATCAGCGCGAGGACTTCGCAGCCACGGAAGGCCCGAAGCTGGAGCGCATCCACGACAAGGATGAATATACGGCTGAAGATCGCCTCGCCTTGATGAATTATTCAACCGAGCTGCTGCGCCTCACGCGCATGATGCAGTTCGAGATGCGCCGCTGCCCGGGATCAGAAATCGCGGACAATACGGCGCAGGACCAGGTGCCCAATAGCTAAGCGGCACGAACAGGACATACCGATGCTGAAAATCGAAAACCTCACCGCCGAAATCGACGGCAAGACCATTCTCAACGGCCTCAGCCTAGAGGTGGCTGCGGGCGAAATCCATGCAATCATGGGGCCCAATGGCGCGGGCAAATCGACGCTGTCCTACGTGCTCGGCGGTCGGCCGGGCTACGAAGTGACGGGCGGCTCGGTCATCTTCCGCGGCCAGGACCTGCTCGACATGGAACCGCACGAGCGCGCTGCGTCGGGGCTATTCCTCGGCTTCCAGTACCCGGTCGAAATTCCCGGTGTCTCGAACGTCCAGTTCCTGCGCGAGGCGCTCAATGCACAGCGCAAGGGCCGCGGTGAAGAACCGCTCTCGGGCGGCGAGTTCCTGAAGGTGGCGAAGGAAAAGGCCGCCCTGCTGAAGCTCGACATGGATATGCTCAAGCGCAATGTGAACGTCGGCTTTTCCGGCGGCGAGAAGAAGCGCGCCGAGATGGTCCAGATGGGCATTCTCGATCCGGCATTTGCCGTGCTCGATGAAACCGACAGCGGCCTCGATATCGATGCGCTGCGCGTCGTGGGCGACGGCATCAATACGATCATGCGAAATAGCGGCAAGGGCGTCCTGCTGATCACGCACTACCAGCGCCTGCTCGACGTGGTGAAGCCAGACAAGGTTTCCATCCTGAGCAAGGGTCGCATCGTCAAGACCGGCGGCCCGGAGCTTGCGCTGCGGCTCGAGAGCGAAGGCTATGACGCGGTGATGGCGGAGCCTGCATGACCCAGGACGTTGCTTTTCCCACACGCAAGGACGAGGCCTGGCGCTATTCCGACACGGATGCGCTGGCCGGCATGGACCTCGGCGCATTCGACCGTTGGCAGGACATCGAAGTCCCCGCCGGCGAAACTGTGCGCGAAACGCTGGTTATCTCCGACGAGAATTCCGATCCCGACGGCGTCGAACTGCGGCGCCTGCGGGTGAAGATCGGCAAGGGCGCGCGTTTCGAACTGTTCGGCGTCATTGCCGGTGCGCAGCTGGGCCGGGTCGAGGTGGTGCTCACCCTTGCCGAGGGCGCGCATTTCGAAATGGGCGGGATAACGGTGGGCGGTCGCTCGACCGTCCGCGAATTCGTGACGCGGGTGGCCCACGAAGAGCCGAATGCTACCAGCAACCAGATCGTGCGCAGCGTCCACTGGGGCAAGGGCACGGGCAACTTCCTCGGCCGGATCGACGTGGTCCGCGACGCACAGAAGACTGATGCTGCGCAAAGCTTCAAGGGCCTGCTCCTTGAAAAAGGCGCGAGCGTGAATGCCGTGCCGCAGCTGGAAATCTTTGCGGACGACGTAAAGTGCGAACACGGCGCCAGCGTCGGCCAGATGGACGAGAACGCCCGTTTCTACATGGCTGCGCGCGGGCTTTCCCCCGAAGCGTCGCGTCGCCTGCTGGTGCAGGCCTTCATCGGCGATGCGCTGGTGGAGCTGGACGACGAGGCCGAGCAGGAACGACTGCTGCGCATCGCGCTCGACAAGCTGGACAAGCACCTGTGAACGACACGGCCACCCTCACCCGCAAGGCCGATTTCCCGGGCCTCCTGACGCCCGAGGGCGCGCCTTGGCATTACCTCGACACGGCCGCCACGGCGCAGAAACCGCAGGCAGTGATCGACGCCATGTCGCGCGCCATGGGCGAGGATTATGCGACCGTCCACCGCGGCGTCTATTCGCGCAGCGCGATGATGACGCAGGGCTATGAGGCCGCTCGCAGGCGCGTTGCGGACTTCATCGGAGCGCAGTCGGAAAACGAGATCGTATTCGTGCGCGGCGCGACCGAAGCGATCAACCTTGTCGCGGCAAGCTGGGGCATGACCCGGCTGACCGAGGGCGACCGCATCGTGCTGTCGACGCTCGAGCACCACTCCAACATCGTGCCCTGGCAGATGGTAGCTGAACGCACGGGCGCGCAGATCGACGTGTGTCCGCTGACCGAAGACGGCTGCATCGACCTTGGCGCGCTGGAGGCGCTGATCGGCCCGCGCACCAAGCTGGTGGCGCTGGCCCATGTTTCAAACGTCCTCGGCAGCGTGCTGGACGCGCGCAAGGCCGCCGACCTTGCGCATTCGGTCGGCGCGAAAATCCTGCTCGACGGCTGCCAGGCAGCTCCGCGCATGACGCTCGACATGAAGGCGCTGGATTGCGACTTCTATGCCTTCTCGGGCCACAAACTCTACGGGCCGACCGGTATCGGCGTGCTGTGGGCGCGTGAGGACATTCTCGACGCTATGCCGCCCTGGCAAGGTGGCGGTGCGATGATCGACAAGGTCTCGTTCGAAGGCACCACCTACGCCCCGCCGCCGCAGCGTTTCGAGGCGGGAACCCCGATGATCACCGAAGCGATCGCGCTCCACGCAGCGATCGACTACGTGGCCGCGCACGATCCCGACAAGCTGTACGAGCACGAAAACGGCCTTGCGCGGAAGCTGCGCGAGGAATTGCGCCGCACCAATGCCGTGACCCTGTTCGGCCCCGAAGAGAGCGCGGGGATCGTCTCCTTCGCGCTCCAAGGGGTTCATCCGCACGATCTCGGCACCATATTGGATGAAGAGAACGTGGCGATACGCGCAGGCCATCACTGCGCGCAGCCCCTGATGGAGCATCTCGGCGTGCCGGCAACCGCGCGCGCCAGTTTCGGCCTCTACAGCGACGAAAACGACATTGCCGCCCTCATGCGGGGCATCGAAAGGACCCGGAGGATCTTCGGATGAACAAGCCGTCTGACGACAAGGATTTCATTGCCGCACCATCGCCGGCAGACATGGTGGTTGGAAAGCCTCCGCGCGCCCGCGTGTCGGACGCGATCGACCCCGACGAGACTGCAGGAGAGAAGCTGGAGCGCAAGCGCGACTACCTCGAAGGCTTCCTGCAGAAGAAACCCGAAGCCGAAAGCGTGACGGGCACCGGCGGCAAGCTGCAACAGGCTGTCGTCGATGCATTGAAGGAAATCTACGATCCGGAAATACCGGTGAACATCTACGACCTCGGCCTGATCTACGGCGTAGAGGTGTCGGACGAGGCGGACGTGATCGTCACCATGACGCTGACGACGCCGCATTGCCCGGTTGCCGAAACCATGCCGGGCGAAGTCGAATTGCGCGCCGCCAGCGTGCCCGGCGTGCGCGATGCCGAGGTGAATCTCGTCTGGGATCCGCCTTGGGGTCCGGACAAGATGACGGACGAGGCACGGCTCGAACTGGGCATGCTTTGATGACCGAAATCACCACCCGGATTGCCGATTATGGCGACGAAAGTGATGCGAACACGGTGGTCGAATTGCTCGACTGCTACGCGCGCGATCCGATGGGTGGTGGCGAAGCGCTGAGCGACGAGGTTCGCGAAAACCTCGTCCCGGGTCTTGCGAATACGCCCGGCGCCTTCTCGATCCTCGCCTTCGACGGTGATCGGGCGGTTGGCCTGTCGAACTGCTTCACCGGCTATTCGACATTCGCTGCAAAGCCGCTGGTCAACATTCACGACATGGTGGTCCGCGATGGCCAGCGCGGCAAGGGCGTGGGCAAGGCGATGTTCGATGCCATCCACGACGAGGCCCGTCGCATGGGCGCCTGCAAGGTGACGCTCGAAGTCCTCAGCGGCAACCATCCGGCCAAGGGCCTGTACACCGCCCAGGGCTATGGCGACTATGAACTGGACCCGGACAAGGGCCACGCGCTATTCTGGCAGAAGAGACTGTAATGACCGAGACAAGCACCCGCCCCGCCCCCAAGGCCGCCGTCAACCTGACGCCGCGTGCCGAGCAGCGCGTTGCCGATCTCATGGCCAAGGCGCCAGACGATGCCATCGGTGTGAAGCTGTCGACTCCGCGTCGCGGCTGTTCGGGCCTCGCCTATTCGGTCGATTACGTGACCGAAGAGGCCAAGTTCGACGAGAAGATCGAAACCCCCGGCGGCGTCTTCTACATCGACGGCGCCAGCGTGCTCTACCTCGTGGGCAGCATGATGGACTGGGTGGAGGACGATTTCTCTGCCGGTTTCGTTTTCGACAACCCCAATGCCAAGGGCGCGTGTGGCTGCGGCGAGAGCTTCATGGTCTGAGCCGGTCCACCCGGCTCCTCCGACTCACCCTTCCGCGAGGAAATCCAGCAAGGCCTGTTCGTAGTCGTCGACTTCGCCGTCGGCGTGGATCTTGCCGTCCAGCCAGGCCTGCTCGGTCGTGGTGACCTTCTCGGCTTCGACGATGCGATTTTCCATCGACGGGGCAGTGCCACGCTTGCCGAAGACCTGTCCGAAGACATTGGGCGAAGCCTTGGCCATGCGCCCGACGAACCGCCCGACGCTGCGCGAGGTATCGGCCATGAAAATGTCCAGTTCGGCAGCGCGTTCGCGGCTGATCTGGGCGTTGGGCAGGTGAAATCCCTGCAAATAGCTGGCGATCCCCTGCACGAAGAGGCGCTTCCATTCCGGATCGTTGTCGGCGTGGAGCGTAGCGTCCTTTATGCGGAACAAGAGGTCGGCTTCCGACCGCCCAACCCCACCGGGACGGGCGCTGGAGGGAGCAAAGATCGCGCGGCGCAGGATCTGCGCTTCGGCGGCTGTGACATTGCCCTTTTCCATCTGGCCGCCGCGATGAGTCGGCCCGGTACCGTTCAGGACGGCATCTTCCATGCGTTCGATCACCCAGTCCTTCAGGCTTTGTGGGACGTTCTTCGCACGCTCGAAAATCTTCACGACGAGTTCGCATTCGGCCATCGAACCGAATTCGCCGTCATGGTCGATCCGTGCGACCAGCCAGTCGGCGTTTTCCTGGCTGACATAGCCCTTGGGCTCCAGCTGCATGACCGTGAAGACGCTCAGCGCCTCGACGAAAAACTCGGTCCATTCGGGGCCGCGCTCGGTCAATTTGTCGTTGAGCGCGAAGATCGCGTCCGCCTCTGCCCTGGTGATGATACCATCGGGCCAGCATTCGCGGCGCAGCTGCAGAACTTCGTCGGGCGTGACCTTGCCGTCTGCCGCAGCATGTTCGGCGATTTGGTCGAATTGCGTACTCATTGTTCCAAGTCCCCCTGAATGGACCCGATTTCCCTAGTATTACGCTATTAATTTCATCTTACCGACGCAGCGCCGCGACGCAAGCTGCGCGGTCGACGTCGAGGGAATCGCTGGCCCTGCGCGCCGATACATAGGTCGCGCTGGGCTGTGCCCCGGGCGACAGGGGGTAGAGGTAGATATCGAGCACGCAGGCCGGCCCGGTGAACTGCAGCTTCAGCGCATCGCCCTCCTTCACCTCCAGCCGCGGCGGCCCGAAGATAATGGCGAGCGCGGTTGCGTTCTTGCCGATCACCCCTTCGAGGCCGGGGACGTTCATGACCCGCGGGGCGATGAAGCCTCCCGAAGACGGGGCGACCTCGACCGGTTGCTGGGGCGGCGGCGCCGTGACCGGCGCTCGCGGCGGCGGGGCCGAAGGTGCGGGCGGCGCGCTGACACAGGCGGACAGCCCGGTGGCGACTAGGAGCAGCGGAGCGAAGTTACGCATCGGTTTGTCTCCCGCGATGCACCATGTGAGTAGCGCTCGCCGCGCCGATGACCGGGGCGAGCAAATTGGCGAAGGGCACGAGGAGGATCCCCGCCACCGTGCCCCCGAGGAGGAACCTTTGCGCGGCCGAAATCGGTGCAATCTCCTGCGCATGGCCGCGATGACGCAGCCACACCATGTCCTGCAATTCGCGGCCCAGCAGCCAGCCGTTGACCGCCCAGAACAGGATTGCTGTCCCGGCGCCGGTGACCAGCAGGATCAGGGCGAAGGGCAATGCCGCCAGGTTCACCAGCAAAGCGCGCACGGTCGATCGCACGCTGTTCGCCAGCTCTTGCCGGAAGGGCAGATTGGCGACGCTTGCAGCGTGGGGATAATGTCGAGCCTCTACTGCCCGAACGATCTCGTCAGCGAAGAATTGTAGGACAAACAGCGCCACGAAGCGGAACAGCAGCCAGCCGGCCACGACCGTAAGCAGGACGGCGGCAATGGCGCTGATCTCTGCACTCAAGCCTACGCCATAGGCTACAAGTGCTTTGTAAAGCGCCGAGAGTACTACAGAACCTATCACGAGAAATATCGCGATCGTAACCGCTATACTCTTCACCAGCACCTTCACGATCGCAGGATCGCCCAACTGGCCGAGTGACAGGGTAAGGGCGCGGGGAAGCGATATCATCTCCTGCCAGCGATTGCGCAGATGGGCGGCGCAAGTCAACGCCGCCCTTGGCCAATGCCCGACGAAGCGCTAACGGCGCCCGACACACCGTTCACACATCCTCCGGAGTACCAATGTCCCAGCCCCGTTACGACGTCATCGCCATCGGCAACGCAATCGTCGATGTCATGGCCCCCTGTGAAGACGATCTGATCGAAGAGCTCGGATTGGCGAAAGGCGGCATGACCCTGGTCGATACGCCGCGCGCCAAGGAACTTTACGACGCAATGGGCCGCGCGACGGAGATCTCCGGCGGTTCGGCAGCCAATACGCTGGCGGGCATGTCCTCGCTTGGCGCACAGTGCGCCTTCGTCGGCCAGGTCGCCAAGGACCAGCTGGGCGAGATCTTCAGCCACGACATCCGCGCCGTTGGTATCGACTTCGACACCGCGCCGCGCGACGGCGATCCGCCCACCGCGCGCTGCCTCATTTTCGTCACGCCCGATGGCGAGCGCACGATGAACACCTTCCTCGGTGCCAGCCAGTTCCTGCCTCCCGCAGCCCTCGACGACGAGCTGATTGCCAGCGCCGGGATCCTCTATCTCGAAGGCTATCTCTGGGATCCTGAAGAACCGCGCAGCGCCATGCGCCGTGCGATCGACGTCGCCCGCGAAGCCGGCCGCAAGGTCGCTTTCACCGCCAGCGAAAGCTTTGTGATCGAACGCCATGGCGACGATTTCCGCGCCCTGATCGAAGAGGGCAAGATCGACATCCTCTTCGTCAACGAGCACGAACTGGCGACGCTGACCGGTGAAGACGACTTCGACGCCGGCCTCGCTGCGCTGACCGACAAGGTCCCGGTCCTCGTCGCAACGCGCAGCGCCAAGGGCGCCGTCGGCATCGCCAATGGCGAACGTGTGGCAATCGAAGCCGAACCGATCGAGCAGGTGGTCGATACGACGGGTGCGGGCGACCTCTTCGCAGCAGGCTTCCTTACCGGCCATGCACGCGGCGAAAGCCTCGAGACCTGCCTGCGGATGGGCGCGATCTGTGCAGCCGAGATCATCAGCCACATCGGCGCG
The DNA here is from genome assembly GCF_009827445.1 of Qipengyuania aquimaris. Classification (GTDB taxonomy): domain Bacteria; phylum Pseudomonadota; class Alphaproteobacteria; order Sphingomonadales; family Sphingomonadaceae; genus Qipengyuania; species Qipengyuania aquimaris. The sequence continues at coordinate 2,170,041 of NZ_WTYI01000001.1, read as the reverse complement.
CGCAGCGAGAAGGACCTGAAGGCGCTCGTCGCCGAAAAGCTCGGCTGAGACCCTGTCAGGACGGGGGCTTGTGGTAGTCCTCGTCCTCCAGGCTGAGGATGTAGTGGGCAAGTTCTGCCGCCTGCTCGGGATCGAGATCGAAATCCATCACCAGCGGGTAATTGTGCGCGTCGGTGAGATAGGTTTGCAGCGTTTCCTCGGTCACGCCCTCACGATTGGCAATATCGGCAAAGGTCGGCGCGTCGGGATTGGGCGATAGCCACGGTTTCTCGACCGCGTGACATCCGCCGCAGGCGCCCTGTGCGAAGGCGAGCGGATTGTCGTGCGCCATATTCGAGGGCGCAGGGCCGGCACTTGCTCCCTGTTCATCGGCATAAGCTGTCTGGCAGCCGCAAAGGGCAAGGACGCCAATAGCAGGCAGGACGAGGCGAGCGAGCGATCCGGTTCTTTCCATGCTCCGAGTTTGCCGCTCCGATTGGCGAAAAGGCAAGTGCAAAGCGCTGGGCTGTATCTCAGAGGCAGTCGCCGCGCGCGAGATAACGCCCTTCGAATCGGATCGGCACCGGGACAAGGCTTCCATCGGCGCCCTCCTCCTGCGCGTGAATATGCAGGTGCGGTTCTTCCGTATTGCCGGAATTGCCCACCAGGCCGAGAACGCTTCCCGCCGAAACGGTATCGCCTTCCGAAACCCTTACGGAACCCTGCTTGAAATGGGCCATCAGCACTTCGCGCCCGTCGCATCTCAGCAGGACGAGGTTCGCTCCGTCGCGAGAGCGGTACTTGTGCCCCGCCAGGACATCCGGCTTGTCATTCTCCGTCTCGACGACCTCTCCCGTGCACGGTGCGGTTACCGGGGTTCCGAACACCGCGTAATCTTCCGGCGAAAGCGGCTTGGGATGAAGGGATAGTCCGGGCTTAGTCCTGAACCCGTTTGCGTTGGTCGCAATCAGGTCGACGGAATGCTTTTCGAAGTCCGCCGCCGTGCTTGCGCTCACGACGTAATGCAGGTTCAGGCCGACGGAGGCTCCTCCTGACAGGACGCAATATCCGACGCCCTCAGGCAGGGGGCTGGCCAGTGACAGATAAGGTTCGTCGGGGGCGATCCGCCCCGTCACTCCCTGCCAGATCATGGCTGCCCCCAAGGCGGCCAGGCCAACTGCCGCGAAGAGGCTGGCGCGACCTGCGGCATTGTCGGGCGCGGGTTGACGGAGCCATCTAATGCAGGCCGCTACGAACAGGGCGAGATAGAAAACCGCGCCCAGCGGGGGCGGGTATATCCACAAACCCAGCAAGAGGATCCCGGCTACGAAAGCGGATGCCCCGCCGACCACCCACAGCTTCCGTCCAAACGGCGCGGGTCGTGCGAAGAACAGGCCAAGGATTAGCGCAATCAGCGCCAGGTTCTGGAAGACAAGCCCGTAAAGCAGCATGGGACTGCCTTACCCCCGCTCGCGCCTGACCTCTCGCTGGCCGATGTCACGGCGACAGAAACCTTCTGCGAAGTGGATGGCGTCGACCGCGGCATAGGCATTGCGCTGGGCCTCGGTCGCGCTCGCGCCTTTTGCAGTAACGTTGAGCACCCTGCCGCCGTTCGCGACGAGCTGGCCGCCATCCATCTTCGTGCCTGCATGAAAGACCTTGGCCCCTTCCGCCTCCGCATTGCCGAGATGAATGGCGCCGCCCTTCTTCGGAGTATCGGGATAGCCTTCTGCAGCCATGACGACCGTCAGCGCGAACTCGTCCGCCATGCGCGGCGCCTCGATTTGTCCGAGCCGCGCTTCCGCGCAGGCGTGCATGATCTCGACCAAATCGCTATCAAGCCGCATCATCAGCACCTGGCATTCCGGATCGCCGAAGCGCACGTTGTATTCGATCAGTTGCGGACCCGTCTTCGTCAGCATGAGACCCGCGTAAAGGACGCCTGAATAGGGGTGGCCTTCTTCGCGCATGGTCCGGACCGTCGGCTCGATGATCTCGCGCATGACCTGGTCTTTCAGGGCGTCGGTCAGGACCGGCGCAGGCGAATAAGCGCCCATGCCGCCGGTATTGGGTCCGGTGTCGCCTTCACCTACGCGCTTGTGGTCCTGTGCGCTGCCGATCGGGACGATGGTCTCGCCATCGGTGAGAGCGAAATAGCTCGCCTCCTCGCCCTGCAGGAATTCCTCGATGACGACTTCACTGCCGGCGCTGCCGAACTTGCCGTCGAACATTTCGGAAAGGGCGTGTTGCGCATCTTCGCGAGTCTCGGCGATGACGACCCCCTTGCCCGCCGCCAGCCCGTCCGCCTTGAGAACGAAGGGCGGGTCAAATTTCTTCAGCGCTCCCCAGGCCGCCTCGAGCGAGGTGCACCGTTCGAACCGCGCGGTCGGGATGCGGGCGCGCTGGCAGAGCTCCTTGGTAAAGCTCTTGCTGCCTTCCAGTTGCGCGGCTGCCTTGGAGGGACCGAAAACCGCCACGCCCGCTGCACGCAGATCGTCTGCCAATCCGTCAACCAACGGGGCTTCGGGACCGATCACGACCAGTCCGATGGACTTGTCGCGGCAAAACTGCTCCACCGCGCCGTGATCACTCGCATCGAGAGCGATGCATTCCGAGCATTCGGCCATTCCAGGGTTGCCGGGACTAGCCCACAGCTTGTCGCATTGCGGCGATTGCGCCAGTTTCCAGCCAAGCGCATGTTCGCGACCACCGCCGCCCAGCAAAAGGATATTCATGCCCGCCGATTTCCCGTCAGATTCCCAAGATGACAGTCTGGTAGCGAAGGGTCGCGCCGGGGACAACGCTGCCCCGCTCTCGATCAGCGAGATTTCGGGCCTGCTTAAGCGGACGGTGGAGGAGAGCTTCGGCTTTGTGCGTCTGCGCGGCGAGCTTTCCGGCGTCAAACGCGCGGCTAGCGGACACATGTATTGCGCGCTCAAGGACGAGAAGGCGGTCGTCGACGGGGTGATGTGGCGCGGCAATACCCAGCGCCTTGCGTTCCAGCCCGAAGATGGCCTCGAAGTCGTCGCCAGCGGCAAGCTGACGACCTATCCCGGCCGCTCGAAATATCAGATCGTGATCGAGCGGATGGAGCTGGCAGGGGAAGGGGCCTTGTTGGCCTTGCTCGAAAAGACGCGCGCGCGCCTTGCTGCGGAGGGTCTCTTCGACGAAGGACGCAAGCGGGCGCTTCCGTTCCTGCCCCGTACCATCGGCGTGGTGACCTCGCCCACCGGGGCGGTCATCCGCGACATTCTCCACCGGCTTGCCGACCGCTTCCCCAGCCGGGTCATCGTGTGGCCCGTCCTCGTTCAGGGGCAGGGCGCAGCGGACCAGGTTGTAGGCGCGGTGCGCGGATTTTCGGCGCTGCCCGAAGGTCATCCCGACCGGCCGGACCTCGTCATTGTCGCTCGTGGGGGCGGCTCTATCGAGGATTTGTGGAACTTCAACGAAGAGGTGGTCGTGCGCGCGATCGCGGACTGCTCCATCCCGACGATAAGCGCGGTCGGACACGAAACAGACACCACTCTGGCTGATCATGCTGCCGACAGGCGCGCCCCGACACCTACCGCTGCTGCCGAGATGGCCGTGCCTGTCCGCCAGGAACTTGCCGCGGCGCTTTCCGACTTCGGTGCACGGCAGCAGCGCGCCATACTGCGCCCCGTGCAGCTCGGTCGCGAGCGGCTGGAGGCTCGGGTCCAGCGCATGCCCAAGCTGGAGGTGCTGCTGCAGCCCCAGGCGCAGCGGCTAGACGATGCCGCGACGCGGCTCGCTAACGGGCTACGCGACCGCGCAGCCCGCGCGCGTGACCGGCTGCAATCCGACCGGGCGAGGCTCAATGCACCCCTTCTGAGAATCCGCGTAGAGCAGGCGCAGCAGCGCCTGACTGCGGTATCTCGCCTGATGGTCTCGCTCGATCCGGACAATGTCGTGAAGCGCGGGTACGTGCGGGTCATCGGGCCGGAGGGCAAGACCGTGACTACCCATGCGACCGCGGCGAAGGAGGCTGCCCTGACGCTGAAATTCCGCGATGGAGACCTGGTCGTCACGACCGGCAAGGCACTGCAGGCGCCCAAGGCCCCGGAACCGCGCGCGAAGCGCCCGGCGAAGGGAACGCCACCAGCGCAGGATGATTTGTTCGGATAGGCGCGAAGTGCTAGGACGATCACCATGCTGATGAACAAGAATTCCGGCCCCGCTTCGGGCGAGGCAAAGCTGCAATACGGCCCGAACGGCTTCCGCGTGCTGCGCGCAGGCCAGCACGTTTTCTGCGCCGCTTCGGGCGAGGCGATCCCGCTCGACGAATTGCGTTACTGGTCGGTAGAGCACCAGGAAGCCTACGCGACCCCGCAACTCGCCACGGAGCGTCTCAAACCGTGATGCGCCAAAGGGTCGCGCCGTTACTTTCTCTCCTCAGTGCCGCTTGCGTCGCTCCTGCGCAGGGCACGCCCGCGCCCGCACCGGAAGAGGTGGTCGTGAACGAGCTTGCTCCGGCGCCCGCGCCGACTGTTGTCGAAGAACCAAGGCCCGAACCCGCAAGACCGATCGATTTCACCTTCACCGGCGAACTGACCCAAGGCGGCTGGATGCGCGGCGACCTCGGTCCCGGGCGATGGACCGCGCAGTTGGGCGATCAGGAAATCGCCGTCGATGACGAAGGCCGCTTCTTTGCCGCATTCGACAGGGACAGCCCCGCGAAGATCGAGTTCAAGGCGACGAGTGGCAATCTGGTCTATGCCCGGGAGACCATCACCGTCGATCCGCGCGAGTGGGATATCGAGCGCGTCAATGTTGCCAAGGGCACGGGTGGCGGCGGCGCGGCCTGGTGGGCGAAGCGCGAGCCGGAATGGCTGGCGATCCGCGATGCCCGGGCGAAGGAAACCGGGGCCGAAGGTTGGATGCAGGAATTTATCTGGCCGGTTACCGGACGCATTTCTGGTCGTTTCGGACGCCAGCGAATCTATCGCGGCGAGCCGGGCAGCTATCACTCCGGTATCGACATCGCTCCGGGCAATGGCGCTCCTTTCGTGGCGCCTGCTGGCGGCGTCGTCGTGCTCGCGCGGACAGGGTTCAGCCTTGAGGGCGGTATCATCATCCTGGATCATGGTGCAGGCCTGAATAGCGCCTTCATCCACCTCTCGCGGCTGAGAGTGGCGGAGGGTGACCGGGTCGAACAGGGCCAGCTGCTTGGCAATGTCGGTGCCTCCGGCCGCGCTACCGGGCCACACCTCCACTGGAGCCTGATGTGGCGCGAGAAGCGGCTCGATCCGCTCTTGTTCCTGCCTCCCATGCCATGAGGTTGGGAGCATACCCGCAGGTCGCGCCACGGCATGCGTTTACCCGATGCGGATAGGCCGAATTTTCCTTGTTGCGCTTCTCGCCCTGGGCCTCTCGCCCGGGGTGTTCGTGCGCAGCGATGTCGCTCCGCCGGACCTGACAGGTTCAGTTGAGATACGCGCGCTCACGTTCGATGCTGTGACGAATGGCCCCCTGTCACTTGGCGGGCTTTGGCACCTGACAAGCGAGAACGACGGGTTCGGTGGTTATTCCGCATTGGTTGCCCTTGGCGGGGATATGTTTCTCGCAGGCAGCGATGCAGGACGCGTTCTGTTGCTTACCCGACCGGACCGGGAGGGGCCTGCACCGGAAGTTTCCGGTTTCACGGGGTTCTCGAATGATGGCTGGATCCGGATCGACCTAGAATCCATTGTGCGCGACCCCGAAACAGGTCGCTTCTGGTCAGGCATCGAGGGGTCGAACCACGTTGTCAGGTTCAACCGAGACCGTACCTGGTCGGCGGCTTTGAAACCGCCGGCCATGCAGGACTGGGCGAACAATTCAGGCGCGGAAGCCATGGTTCGCCTTGCCGACGGCAAGATCATCGTGATCGCTGAGGAGGATCGCGGCGAGGCTCGGCACGAGGCGCTGGTTTTCGACGACGATCCCGTTCGCGGCGCAAATCCTGTCAGCTTCACCCTGATAGGCGAAGAGGGATACAACCCTTCGGAGGCCGCACTTCTACCCGATGGGAGAATCCTTGTGCTCCTTCGCGCATTCGAACTCGGTTTGCCGCCCTACTTCTCCGTGAAGCTCGCGACCTTCGACCCAGAGGACATTAGGGGCGGAGAAGGGATCGCCCTGGAGCCCCTGAGTGATCTTGGACGCCCCTTCCCGCAAGAGAACTTCGAAGGAGCTCTTGTTACGCAAGAGCCGGGTGGCGATTGGGCTATCTGGCTTATCTCGGACGATAACTTCAGCAAGTTCCAAAGAACCCTGCTGATGCGATTAAACTGGCCCAAAGACGCTCGATAACCCAGCAGCAAACAGCAAAAGGCGCGCAGGCAAGACCCGCGCGCCTTTTCAGAATTCAAGCCTTGGATCGGCGCCGAAGCGCCATCGCCTTAAGCGGCTTCGGCTACAGCCTTCTTGAGCTCGCGCTTTACCTTGAGCGCGTTGGCCGAAAGCTTTTCGTCCTTGGTCTTCAGCAGCCAGTTGTCGAGACCGCCGTTGTGCTCGACCGAACGCAGGCCCTGGGTCGACACGCGGAACTTGAAGCTGCGATCGAGCTTTTCGCTCAGCAGCGTGACGTTCTGCAGGTTCGGCAGGAAGACGCGCTTGGTCTTGTTGTTGGCGTGGCTCACATTGTTGCCGACCTGGCGGCCTTTGCCGGTGAGTTCGCAAATACGCGACATGGTTCAGTCTCTTCGTTCGAATGGACGGGCGAGTTCCCTTGACCGCATTTGCGGGTGAGGGGCTCATAAATCCCGGAAAGCGGCGCGCATAGCGGCGAGGGTGCGAATCGTCAAGCACGTTGCGCCCCCGAAGCCTGCGGGCTAGCGAGGCGCTGGTATGACAGGCTGGACCCTTCCGCAACCGATGAAGCGCGCGCTCGAACTGGCAGAGGCCAGCGCAGCAGCGGGCGAAGTACCGGTGGGTGCAGTCATCACACGCGACGGCGAGGTGGTTGCTGAGGCGCACAACACGCCGCGCGAGACTTGCGATCCGACTGCCCACGCCGAAATCCTGGCGATTCGCCGTGCTGCAGAATCACTTGGGCAGGAACGCCTTACCGACTGCGAATTATGGGTCACGCTGGAACCGTGCGCCATGTGCGCAGGTGCGATCGTGCACGCAAGGCTGGGCAAGGTTTACTACGGGGCGAGCGACCCCAAGGGCGGCGCGGTCGAACACGGCGCTCGTGTTTTCGAGCAAGAACAATGCCTGCACCGCCCGGAGGTTTATTCTGGGATTGGGGAAGCCAGGGCCGCCCAGATGCTGCGCGAATTCTTCATGGTCCGCCGTTGAGGAGGCGCCTCTCCCATATAGTCTGTGGTCCGCTCGTTTTCGGCGCAGCACTGGCCGGATGCCTGGATCAATCGCAGGGCGATCCAGCCGCGGTTCCAGTGGAAGAATCCCGTCCGGCTCCATCGGTGGAACTGCTTGGGCCGGTTTCGGATCATGCCAGTATTCTTGCGCCGGCAGCAGAGCAGGCGATTGCTCAGAAGCTCATCGACCTGGAGAAGGCCACCGGACACCAGATGGTGGTTGTTACCGTCGGCAGTCTCATGGGGCGCGAGATTGCGGACTACACGACCGATCTGGGCGGTGCCTGGGGGATCGGTCGCGCAGGTGTCGATAATGGCGTCATCCTCCTGGTTGCTCCCAACGAGCGCAGGGTGAGGATCGCCGTCGGCTATGGTCTTGAGGAGGTGTTGCCGGACGAGTTCTGCTCAGCCGTGATTCAAAACTCGATCCTGCCTCATTTCAGGCAAGATGATTACTTTTCGGGCATCGCGGCAGGCACCGATCAGTTAATAGGAAGGCTGAGGGATCAGGGCTGACCAAGCGTCTTCTTCTGGTTCCTTACAGACCCCGCCAAATCTTCGCAGCCTGCTTGTCCTTGGCACCGTAACGCCGCGCATCGCAGGCTTCGGGCATGAAGCGCCTGTTGTAACAAAGCCGCAATTCCTCGAGCCATCCCTTGCGGTCGAGGTGCACGCCCACAGCCTCGGGAAACCAGCCCGGATTGGCGTCTGCAAAGCGAGTGCGAATGGTGCCGGCGGTGAGGTCGTCCTCGCGGCTGATGCGGACGAAATCCGGCCACCGCAGACCATCGTAGAGTATGCGCGTCACCTTGAAATAGGTCGCCGGGCGCCGAGTCATGCAACTGCCGTGCTTTTGCCACTGGCGGGCAAGGAGCGACGCATCGGGACTCATGCAAAGGTTTGGCTTCAGGACATCGGTACTGACCGGTGTCCGCGCGCACCATTGGGGCCAGATGCGCCCGCTGTTCGGCCAAAGCCCGTGAACGGTGAAACCGAACCGGCCTTGCCTGCCCGAGCATTGCCGGGCGTGCCGCCTGTCATCCTCGCGAAAGCGGCAAAACTCCGGACTCCAGCTTAGCGCGAGGGTGTAGCCCGTGACAGGCAGGTTCCGCGCCCGCCCCTCGTCGCGAAGCTGCGGTATCTCTATGTTGTTGGGTATGCGGCACTGGTACGCTTGCGCCTGGGCAACGCTGGAGAGGCCCAGCGAAACGATGCCCGAAGCTGCCAGTAAAGCGGCCTTAATCGCCCGAACCTCGCTTCTCAGCGAACCAGGCCTTCGCTTCCGGAGTGAACAGGAAATACACGGCAGCCACCGACATTATCGTGCTGACCCAGCCGATCAGCAGGTTCGTCATGGGCACTTCTGCACTGCTGCCCATCGCCACCGAGAAGATGCTGTAAGCGGCGAACAGCGCGAGAATGTATTTCACGAATTCGATCCGGAGCTTGGATACAAGGAACCAAAGCGCGAGAGTTATCACGATGGTGAAGGCAAGGCCGATCAACAACACGCCGCTGCCCATGGCGGGCAGGCCTTCTGTCGCCAGCTGGTCGTCGGATATTGCCACCAGATCATCGAAACTCAGCACTGCGCCGAGCACGCTTACCACCATGGAGCCGATATAAAGGAAATCGAACTTCTTGATTGCTGCAGGCTTCATTGCATTCCCCTCACGTTCATCAGGGGAATGCACCCGAATTACAGCGGGGTAAAGTCCAGACCGATATCGGCTGCAGGCGCGCTCTGGGTGAGCCTGCCGACGGATACATAGTCGACCCCGGTGGCAGCCTTCGCCTTGATCGTGGCAAGATTGATGCCGCCACTGGCCTCGGTCGGGACCCGGCCCGCCACCAGTTCGACGGCTTCGCGCAAAGTCGGCGGTTCCATATTGTCGAGCAAGAGGCGGGTGGCCCCTGCTTTGAGCGCTGGCTCGATCTGGTCGATGCGGTCGACTTCGCAGATGATGTCCTCGACCCCTGCTTCGACTGCGCGGCGAACCGCCTCGCCGACGCTGCCCGCGACGAGGACGTGGTTGTCCTTGATCATTGCCGCGTCCCACAGGCCCATGCGGTGGTTCGCACCCCCGCCCATGCGGACCGCGTATTTTTCGAGATGGCGCAGGCCGGGAATGGTCTTGCGGGTGTCGAGCAGGGTGCAGTCGGGATTGTCCATCGCCGCGACATATTGCGCGACCATGGTGGCAATGCCCGACAGGTGCTGAACTGTGTTGAGTGCACTGCGCTCTGCCGTCAGCATGGCGCGCGCATCGCCTTCAAGGCGCATCAGGTCGGTCCCGGCCGGAACGCTGGCGCCTTCTTCGACCAGCAACTCGATCGTCATGTCCTTATCGAGCGCGCGGAAGAAAGCTTCCGCCACCGGAAGGCCCGCGACGCGGATGTCGTCGCGCGTGTCCATTACGCCGGAGAAGCGCGCGTCTGCGGGAATTACGCTTTCGCTGGTTACGTCATGCCCGCCGCCCGGAAGGCCCTGGCCCAAATCCTCTGCGAGCGTCTCGCGCACGAAGGCAGCGAGGTCGAATCCGTTGAGAGTGAAGCCCATCAGTGGACGAAGCGTGCCACGACGTCGCGATAGGAACGCGAAACCTTCACTTCCGCGCCGCTATCCAGCACCAGAAAGCATTCGCCGTTCGTATGCGGCTTCACCTGACGCACCTGATCGAGATTGACGATAGTCGAGCGGTGCACGCGCTGGAACTTTCGCGGATCCAGGCGGCGTTCGAGGTCCTTCATCGTCTCACGCAGGATGAGCGAATTATCGCCGGTATAGATGCACATGTAGTCGCCGGCAGCCTCGATATGCTCGATCGTCTCGACTTCGACACGGAATATCTGGCCGCGGTCTTTCACGTTGATAAGCTTCTCGTAGCGGCCGGCAGCCTCGGCATCTTCCTCGCTCGTCTCGACCGCTTCCGGTGCGACTTCTGAAAGGACGCCGCGCAGGCGATCGGCTTCGTCGGAAGACTTCTTTTCGGCCAGGCGCTGGCGGACGCGCTCTATGGTATCGGCAAGCTTGTCCTCGTCGACAGGCTTCATCAGGTAGTTGACCGCGTTCGCCTCGAAGGCGCGGATGGCATGTTCCTGGAAAGCGGTGACGAACACGAACAACGGCGGTTCTATTTCCATGACGCCCTGGACGACGGAAAAGCCGTCGAAGCCCGGCATCTGGATGTCGAGGAAGACCAGGTCCGGTTTCAGCGTTTTGATGGCGCGGATCGCCTCACGCCCGTTTTGGCAGGTTTCGATGATCTCAACGTCATCGAACGGTTCGAGGCGTAGCTGCAGCCCCTGGATTGCGAGCTTCTCGTCATCGACGAGGATCGTGCGAATAGTCATGGCTTGGTACTTACCTTCTGGGGGGCAGACGGGGGATTAACGGTCAAGGCAGTGGCTTGTTTCTCGGCCAATGTCCCCTGCGCTGCGGCAGGCGGCACTTCCTCGTCGGCGAGTTCGTGCGGAATTTCGATCAGCACGGTGAATCCGCCCGATTCGGGCGAGCGGATTTCGAAACGGTGGTCGTCGCCATAGGCTTGCGCCAGGCGATCGCGAATATTGGCGAGACCCACACCAGTCGAATCGCGGCGCTTGTGCGTGGCCATTACCGCGGGAAGGTCGTATGCCACCCCGCCCACATCTACGCCGGGTCCCGTGTCAGACACCGTAATCCTAAGGCGCGGTCCGACAATCTGCGCGAGCAGCGAGATCTCTGCACCCTCTTCCTTCGGGCTGACACCGTATTTGATCGCATTTTCAATCAGCGGCTGGAGCAGCATGGATGGAACCTGAGCCTTGGCCGCCCTGTCTTCGATCCTGAAATTGGTGCGCAGGCGGTCCTCGAACCGCATCTTCTCGATGCTGAGATAGAGCTGCAGCGTCTCCGCCTCCTGTGCCACGCTCACCTTGCCGCCCGGCTGGGTGACAAGCGTGTGGCGCAGGAAGCTGGAAAGACGGGTCAGCATCGCATTGGCCGGCTCCGTCTGCTTGAGCAGGACCAGCGTGCTAATGGAATTAAGCGTGTTGAAGAGGAAGTGCGGATTGAGCTGATACCGCAGCATGGCCAATTGTGCGCTGGTGGCTTGCGCCTCTAGGCGCTCGAGGCGGTCGGATTGCTCTTCCACCTGAAGGAAGAAATTGATCGCGTAGTAAAGCGCCGACCATGCCCCGAGCAGGGTGAGGTCGAAGAAATAGATACCGACAAACAGGCTGACGAAGCTGCCGCTCGAAGAAGTGCCCGCTACTTCCAGCACCCAGCTGTCGATGAAGGCGTAAACGCCTGTCGCGAAAACCAGCACTACGGCCGTGCTGCCCCATGTCACCAGCGGCCTTTGGGCAATCAGGTAATTGTACACGACGGAAAGGATCAGGCTGAGCGAGAAGCCGGTGATCGTGGCGATCAGGATAATGACGAGGCGCTCGGCTGGCTGGTCGTTCGCCACCGCCGACATAACGCGCAGCATCGTCGCCCCGCCCCAGCCCAGCAGCTGGAGATTCCAGAACGCTTGGTTCTTGTTTGCGAAGAACGGCGTCGGGCTAAAGGGCAGTACGGCCATCGTGAGGCTTCCCTAGCGCAATTGCCGCGCCCTGCGCCAGTCGCTAGGATATAAGGCAAGAAAGCACTTGGGAGAGAGCCGATGAACAAACCGGAAAACCTGACCCACTCGATCGAGGAGCGAGCCAAGTTTCGCGAAATGAAGGAAGGCACGCAGGAAGACTGGGCGATTATCGGCGCGGAATACATGGCGTTTGCCAAGGACTTGCCCGACCGCGTCCTCGACCATTTGAAGCTGCTCGACGGCGATTTCGGCGGATTTCCGGTCTGCCGCCTCGAACATTCGCTGCAAACCGCGACTCGCGCGCATCGCGACGGACGTGACGAGCAATATGTCGTGATGGCCCTGCTGCACGACATTGGGGACACGCTGGGCAGCTATAACCACCCGGAAGTTGCAGCTTCGATCATCAAGCCCTTCGTGACCGAGGAGATTCACTGGATCTGCCAGAACCACGGTGCCTTCCAGGGCTATTACTATTTCCACCACCTCGGCATGGATCGCAATGTGCGCGACAAGTTCCAGGACAGCCCCCATTACCAGGCCTGTGCGGAATTCTGCGAAAAGTACGATCAGGCGGCCTTCGATCCCGATTACGAGAGCGAGCCGCTGGAGTTCTTCGAGCCCATGGTGCGCCGCGTAATGGCGAAGCCGCTTGCCTCGATGTATGCCAAGGCGATCGAGGAATAGGGCCTAGCTGCCGATCGCTTTCGCCAGCTGGTCGTAGCCGACCGCGCCTTCGAATGCCTTGTCGCCGGTCACCCAGCTGGGTGTTCCGGAAAAGCCAAGCTGCTGGGCTAGCACCTGGTTGCGCGCCAGCTCTGCCGTGACCTCTTCCGATGCGCCGTATTCCTGTGCCGCCTCGAGGTCGAGACCGGCTTCGCGCGCCGCCGCCATCACGTTTTCGGGCGCGGTCGATCCCATTGCGAACATGGCGTGATAGAACGCGTCGAACTTGCCCTGTTGCGCTGCGGCAAGCGCCATGCGTGCAGGCACATCGCTGCCCTGGAACAGCGGCAGTTCGCGAATGACCACGCGCAGCTCCGGATCGTTGGCCACGAGGCGGTCGATATCCTCGGTGCTGATCCTGCAATAGCCGCAGGCATAGTCTGTAAATTTCACCAGCGTGCGCGAGCCTTCGGGATTGCCGAGGACGGCGCCGGGGAATGGCGTCGTCACTTCGCTGGAGACCGACGCCAGCGATTCGCGCGATTGTTGTTCCTGATAGGCATTCGCCATCGCGGGCAGGATGTCGGGGTTTGCGACGAGATACTCGCGGGTCTGCGAATTGCCCCACCCGCTGAACGAGAAGACCGCCGCGCCCGCGAACCCGAACACCAGCGCGATCAGCGCTGTTACAAAATGCCGTGCCATCGTCCTATTCCCCGTTCCTGCTGCCCTATCGCCGCCTGCGGCAGCTACGATCCTTGCTCACTTCGCACTGCTGTTCGAGCAATGCCCGTGCCTGCATCCCGATGTCCTGGGCCCGCAGCCAGTCCGGCGAGCCGACTGGCAGTCCAGCCTCTGCCGCCTGCGCGCTGCGCATGGCGAGCGCGTATTCGCGCTTCATGACTTGTTGCTCCGCACTGGCCAGTCGGGCGCGGGGCATATCGCCGCGTGCAGCATAGACCACGCCCAGTTGGTACCAAGCGAAAGGATTGTAACGGTCGCGCCCGACCGACGCGCGCAGGACGCGCTCGGCTTCCTCGTAATTCGTCTCGTCCTCGGTGGCGATCAGCGCATGGCCGAAAAGTGATGCGATAAGCGGCTCCGAACGGCTCAGATCGGTCGCCTTGCGCAGGTAATCCAACGCTTCGTCCGGACGACCCGATTCCAGCAGGACCTGTCCTTTCAACTCGAGGAAATAGGGGTCGGCAGGTGCGCGCTCGATCAGCATGTCGGCCGTGCCAAGCGCAAGCTCCATCTTGGCCTGCTTGTGATAGGCATAGGCGCGCGCGACGAGCGCGGGTGTGGATGTGTCGCTTTCCGGATAGTCGCGTAGGGTGTGCTCGGGTTTCGCGACATAGCCCATGAGCTTGGCCTTCACCCGCTGGAAACGCGCCTCGAGCGCCGGGTCACTCGGCTTGTTCCAGGCGGGATCCTTTTCATAGGTGCCGCGCAGGGTCGAGATGCGATCGCCGGAAAGGGGGTGCGTGCGCCAGAAGCCTGCTTCTTCGTCCTGGCTGAAACCCCGGCGCATCTCCATGTTCAGCAGCTTGCCGAAGAAGGACAAGGAGCCGCGACCGGAAATGCCTGCGCGCGAAAGGTATTCGGCACCCGCCGCATCGGCGCTCGCTTCCTGGGTGCGGGTGAACGAGAGAACGGAGCTGATCGCAGCGCTCTGCCCGGCCATCATCAGGCCCATCGCAGCGTCGGTCGAACCGGCAAGCGCAGCGCCGATGCCGGCAAGCATGGAAAGCAGCGAGATATTGCCCGCCTTGGCGTAACCTTCACCGATGCGATTGATGTGGCCGCCGGTAATATGGCCGAGTTCGTGCGCGATCACGCCCTGCACTTCGTTTGCGCTGTCGGCAGCATCGATCAGGCCGCTGTGGAGGTAGATCGCCTGCCCGCCTGCGACAAAAGCGTTGAGGCTGGGATCATTGATGAGCACCATTTCGACATTGCCCGGCTCCAGTCCGGCAGCTTCCACCAGCGGGGCAGTGATTTCGTCGAGGAAAGCCTCGGTCTCGGCGTCACGCAGGACCGATTGCGCTGCCAGCGGCTGGGCCGCCAGGACAAGCAGCGCCAGGAGGGCGAAGAGGTGGGATAGCAGGCGCATCGGCCCCTTCTTAGGGTGTTTCGGCCTGAACCGGAACTGAAAGCGCGGTGTGCTGGCCAAGGAAGCTCGTAACTGCATCGAAGATCCGCGGATCGCGCCGCCATGGGTTGGCGAGGGCGAGCAGCGGGTCGTTATGCGTCATGGCAGGTAGGAACAGCGTTTCTACGTCGGCCCCACTATCTTCCAGCGCAGCAGCCAAAGCGCGCGTATTGCGCGGTTTTACAAGTGAATCCTGCTCTCCATGCACCAGTAGCATGGGCGGCGCATCGCTGCTGGTGTGGTTCACCGGCTGGCTCTCTGCGCCGACTCCGACAGAACCGAATGCGGCGCGGGTGGAATCACTGTCGTAGGGGTAGAAGTCGTATGGCCCGGCCAGTCCGACCACACCCCGGATCGCCTGCGCCGGGACGCGCGCTTGCTCGAGCCAGCGCTGTTCCAGCGCGACTTGTGCCACATTGTATGCTCCGGCCGAATGTCCGGCGAGCACGATGCGCTCCGGATCGCCGCCGAAATCTGTGATGTTTTCGTGGACCCACGCGGTCACTGCCGCAGTGTCCTGGAGCATTGCGGGATAGCGGCCATTTTCGCGCAAGCAGTACCCGCCTAGCACGACGATATAGCCTTCGGGCGCGATACTGCGGGCGATGAAGCCGTAATCGTCCGGGTTGCCGCTACGCCAACTGCCGCCGTGAATGAAAATGAAAACGGGAAGGGCCTCATCTGGAGACCGTTCGCCGTATACCAGCAATTTCTGACGCGGATCTACGCCAAGGCTTTGCTTGTGCAACAGCTCGGTATTGTTCTTGCCGCCGGAAATCCGGTCGACCGTGTCGAGCACCGCCGGGCCGTTCCGGTTGATCGCGATCAATATCGCGCCGCCGGCGATCAGGGCTAGGCCCACGATCACGGCCAGTATGAGCATTAATGTCTTCACGCAGCCTCCGTGTCGCCCTTGCCGACCGACTTGACGATATTTTGTGCTTCATCATCCTCGAGCAATCCGATCGAGGCGAGAAACTTGCGGCCTTCCTCGTAACCTTCGCCAAGCCAGAGGGGGATATTCGCGGACTTCAACGATTGTTTGGCAGCAAGCTCTTCCGGGCTCATTGCCTCGCCTACCTTGCGGATGAAGACGGCCCTGACCCTGCCCGGATTGCTCGCAGCGACATCGGCAAAAGCGGTCAGGTCACCCTGGCTGTCGTCGCCGATGAGCGCGAACTTCATGTCCGGATAGGTCGCCAGGATGCCGTCGATCGCGGCGCGCTTGTGAGCGCCGTGGCTGGAAGATCCGAATGTCGCGCGATTGAGACCCCAGTCGCGCAACATGATCGGTCCAAGCGGCAACCCGCGGCCTTTCATGTAGGTGACGAGATAGGAAAACAGGTTCCACGGGCTCGACGACACATAGAAGAAGGGGCGCCGCGATGCCCGTTGGTGATCGCCGGCGTGGCCATTCTGTCCGTGATGGTCCTGCCCGCCGCCAAGTGCATTGTAGAAAACGTCGGCGCCGGGAACGAGGATGCGTTCTTCCGGCATCTGCATGAGCACACGTCGCCAGTTGCGCATCACCGCGCGGAAATTCCCGGTGATCCCCGTCTCGATGATCGTATCGTCGATATCCGAGATGAAACCGAGCGACGTGCTTTTGCCCGGCGCAAGCACGTGTCCGTCGAGGCAGTGTTCGCCTTCGCCATTGGACCAGTGGAAGCTCACGGTTTCCCATTCCGGCTCCTCGCCATAGGGCCACTCGCCCTCCAGCCTGATGTCGAAATGGACGAAGCCTTCCTTGTCGGTCACGCCCTGGTGCCGCTGCGATTGTTGGCCTGGAGCGGCGATTTCGAGCTCGACCGGCAGGCCCTCCACTTCATGGCTGGCAAACTGACCCATCATGGTGCGCATCGCCCGCCACTTTCCCGACTTCGCAAAGCTACTGTCGCGCGAGCGCAGGGCGCGGGCGGTGATGAACAGCCGCTCCTCGTTGCGATAGCCGAAATAGGGCTGAATCCGGACGGGTGCGGTAGGGAAAAATGGCATGGGCCGCAGCGCTAGCGCGTGCGGCCCATCCATCTCAAGCACTTATTCGGGAAGGTTCACTTGGCCAGCAGTTTGCGAGCCGCCTTTTCGAGCAGCACACGATCTTCTTCCAGTTCGCCGACGACGACCAGTTCACCCATTTCGGTGCGTCGCACCATGACGAGAGCGAATTCGGGGCCTTCCGCGTCGATATCTTCAAGCTGAGCAGGCTCGATCGCGCGCAGCTTCTTCGCCAGCGTTTCGCGGATGCCCGTGCCATCGTCTTCGACCGGCCTGCCCTGTTCTTCCTTGCGGGCACGGCGTTCTGCCTGGACGACGCCCTTGAGGCCGCCTTCTGCCTCGCGCAGGAATTCGGCCAGATGGCCGCGTTCGATGCCGACGCGGTGCGCATGGGTCAGCACGGCGGCATATTCGGTCAGGCGCGTCTTGTCGTAGTCGGCGCCGAAGACGAGCTTCACAATCGGCGTCATCGGCGCGCGATCCTGCACGGTCAGGCCGTTGTCGGCGATGATTTCACCAAAGTCCTCGGGCGAGTTCTGCGCCTCGAGGCTGAAATCGTAGGCGAGGCCGACCGCTGCATACAGTGCCTTGCGGCTGCGGTCTTCGGTGCTCTGCGCAGCCTGCGCCAGCTCACGTGCCGCGGCCAGGCAATCGTACAGGCCTTCGGGCGCCACCTCTTCGGCCGCAGCGATGACGGCGGCGTCTTCTGCCGCTTCTGCAACGATGGGGTCATCATCGGTCGGAACGGGCAGCTCCTCGACGTCCTCACCCGCAATAGTGGCCGGCGCTTCCTCGAGTGTCTCATCCAGGTCGAGCGGCGCGGAATCATGTTGCGAATCGTCAACGGACTCCATCGGCGCGTCGACCGTTTCTTCCCCGGTATCGGGCGCTTCTAGGATATCATGCGCCGCGATTTCGAAGGGTTCTGCCGGTTCTTCTGGCTCGTATGCCTGCGGAATGGGTGATGAAACCGGTCCGCTCGCTGCACTGAACCCGCTGAGATTGACAGTCTTCTTTTCACGTTCGCCGCGGCTGACCAGCGACATGAGGCTGCTACCAGCGTCCTCGTCGGCAAGCGGGTCCACGACGTCTTCGACGTCTTCGTCTTCAATCTCTTCGTCGTCCCAGTCCGGCAGTCCGTAGTCGGCCGCAGTCTTCATGCCGCTATCGAATTCGCCGTCGTCCATCTCGGCTTCTTCGCTACCCGGATCAGGGGCAAGGCTTCCGAGTGGATTGCCCAAGGCATCGACGCCGCGTTCCTTGCGGGCCGGCAGGTCCTCCGTGCCGGTCTCGCCGAAGCTCGGAGCAGGCAGCGCCTCTTCGATATCCTCTTCGACGACTTCGGCGGTGCCGAGATCGAAGACATCGTCTTCCTGGTCCCAGTCGCCATCATCTTCGGCGGACAGGTTTTCAGCCGGCTGCGTCAGGTCGAGGACATCGTCGAAATCGCTGTCGTCGCTCTCTTCGAGATCGTCTTCGCCAGCCAGCGCCTGGTCAATTTGCAGCAGCAATTCGTCGGCAGTCTTGGCGTCGGCCAATTCCTTCCAGTTGATCACACCGAAGATGAAGTCGATGCTTTCGTTATTGCTGGAATACGGAAGCAGGATGCCGCGATACAGGATCGTTACGCCGCGCTGGTTCACGAATTCCGCTTCGAAGCCGATCGGCGCCTCGTTGGCGATGATCTGCATGTAATGATCGGTAATCCGGCTCAGCAGCGAGCGTGGCGGCACATCTTCGAGATGTGTCAATTCGCCATCGACGTCGCATTCCTGGCGCAACTCGTCACCGACGAAGCGCACGGCAGGGTTCTCAACCCCGCTCGTGAAGTCGAGCAGCACAGAGTAAGGCCCGAAATCGTCGAGCAATTCCGGTTCGAGGTCTTCGATATCGGGATAGTTCGCGTCGCCGAGCAGGCTTGCCCAATGATTGTAGGCGCGCACCTGCATGCGGCGCTCGTCCTGGCCGACTGGCGACGGCGGCGGATCGAGATCGACGCCGTCCTCCTCGACGAAATCGTCGAGATGGTCCTGTGCGTCCTGCGCGTCAAATGCGCCGCCAAACCTGTCCATCGCTTAAAAGCCCCCGAATGCGAGTTGCGGTATTCGAGACAGGCTATGAGGCAGGTGTAGTAAAAATAGGGTTAAGGTTAATGCCGGTTAGGCTGCGCGCACCGTCAGAGCAGATAGCGCATCCTGATAGTCAGCTCGCGGTCGCTTGTTCCCATGTCGAATGCGGCGTCGCGAAACTTGGGCGGACCCATACGAACCGGCGCATCGCGCGAAAAACCGAAGCCTTCCTTTGGCATCATGCCCAGGACACGGTCGGCCTTGCCGTTGGAATTTTCGTCGTGGAGCAGGGCGATTGCATAGCGGCCGGGTTTCACTCCATCGAATGTGAAGGTCACTCCGCTCTCGCGAGCGTTCACACTCGTAGCGTGGATGCTGGCGGTGTCCTTGCAATCGGGAAAATCGCTTTGTGCAGTCGTCATGCAGGCGCGCAGTAGACCCTTGTCGTTACGCAGGTCGGTGACCTTGACGGTAATACTCACGCCAGCGTCCTTCGCTGGCAGAGGCACACCCGCGCCCAGCGCCAGCGCGCAAAGCGGCAGCAGGGCGAACCGGGCGTTCATACGCGTTCGCTCAGACCGCGATCGGTCTTGCACAGCCGGTCCCAGAACCGGAAATAGAGGCCGTAATTGCATCGATACTCTTCATGATGACGCTGATGGTGGCTGGCGGTTATCAACCAGTCCCCCAACCGCGAATGAACGAGACGGCGGGGAAACATCTCCCACCCCATGTGATTGGTCACGCCCATGATCGTCATCACGGCCAGAACCAGGCCCAGCATGGCGATATGGATCGGAATGACGAAGACCAGCGCAGGGATGACCACGGCGCCGGTGAGTGCCTCCCAAGGATGGAAGCTCATGGCAGCCCAGGCGGTGGGCGGGCGGCTGGCGTGATGCACAGCATGCATGACGCGAAACGGGCGAGGGCGATGCATCCAGCGATGCGTCCAGTAGAACCAAGTGTCGTGAAGCGCGAGATAGGCCAGCGGTGCGATGGGCAGGTACCACAGGGGCATCGTATCCCATTCCATGTAGATCTGCGTCCACCCGCGTTCCTGCCAGCCCCAGGCCACTATCCCCGCCGGGATGCCATAGATTGCCGCCGAAACCAGCGACCAGGAAATCTCGCGCCTGATCTGGGGGCCGAGACGGTCGTGGTAGCCTGGCCGCCTGAATCGCGTGGCGAGCGCGAACGCTCCGCTCGACGCGAAGTACCGCAAGGCAATGATGGCCGTCATGGCCAGTGCCGAAAAGAGAATGGCGTCCAACATGATCCCGCGCGCATTATGCCCCAGGATACGTTAAAAAGAAGCCGAGAACTTACTCTGCGTTGCCCCAGGGCGCGCAGTGTGGATCGCCGGCAACGGTCATGCGCCGCATTGCGGCCCGTGCCAGGCGCTCGACTTCCACCTTGCGGCGCGCGGCTGCGAGCGGATGGAGCGGGGCCGGCCGAACGATTTCACCGTCATAGCCGTCGGCCACGATGATGCCGCAGCAATCCGGGCGATAGTCTTCGCTTTCCAGCACGGACCGGTCGAGGCCGGGCGGGAGGCCCCAGTAGAAGCGGTCGCAAAAATCGAGGTAATCTGGCCATTTGCCATCGCCGAGCAGGTCGCCGCGTTGCACCTTGATCTCAACGATGACGACGCGGCCCTTGTTGTCGAGTCCCATGAGATCGGCCCTGCGCCCGTTGCGCAGCGGCACTTCGGGAATCAGCCAGACATCGTTTCGCGCAAACAGGCGGGCAATGCCGCGCGCCACGTCGACTGCGGTTTCGCCGCCGGTCTCTTGTCCGGCAGTTTCGATGACGGGGGAATCACTCATGTCCCCGAAATGGAACAGAATGGGAACGCGGTCAAGCGCCGGGAGTGGTCAGTTTTCAGGTGCCAGCGCTATGATCGCATCGCGCGAGGCATGGAATTCCCGCCACAGGGTGAGCGCCGCGCTGGTCGTGTCCTGACCGGAGGCGCTCAGCGACAAAAGTGCCCTCAGGCCCGGTTGCATGACGGCAGCAAGATCGTCGACGCCGCGCAGCACCATCTCGTACTCATAGCCGCCATTCGCGGCAGCACGTGCGGGCAGTCCGGTAACGGCTTCGTTTTCTTCGGGGCGGCCCAATTGGGCCAGCACGCCGATGGCTGCGGCTGCTTCGTGAACCGCATTCCATTGAGCCGCGAGATTGGCCTGGTCGCGCGAATTAGGGGCGCGCCGGTCCCGCGGCGGAAGGATAGTCGCGTTCGACAGGTCGAATTCGTGGCGTAGCGCGTTCATGGAACGGATGTTTAGGGCGTCGGCAATTGCCAAATCGCTAACGCGCCGCGATGCGCTCGCCGAAATTTCTCTGGCAGGGCGCCAACGGCCTTGCTAAGCGCCCGCTTCGCCCAGGCGGCAAGGCCAGGCACCCGTAGCTCAGCTGGATAGAGCGCTGCCCTCCGAAGGCAGAGGCCACAGGTTCGAATCCTGTCGGGTGCGCCACTTGCCATGGGCGTTTCTCCCACCCTCGCATTGCAGGCCGGACAGCGCTGCACTATCGAGAGCTTTCCTAATTCACGGCGAACCGCGATGGAGCGCACCATTCACAACCAACGGACAGCGCGTGAGGCAGGGACGCAGTTGCCCGGCAGCGAGCCTCCGTTCGTGGCCGCGAGCCAGCGCATCGCGATGGTCCACAACCCCCGCTCGCACCGCAACAAGGGCAGGCAGGCGGAGCGGGTGGACGGCGTCGACATCACAATCGTTCAGCCGCGCACCAAGGATGAGTTGGCCGAAGCACTGGCGCAGCTTCGCGACGACGGTGTGGAATTTCTCATCATCAATGGCGGCGACGGCACAATTCGCGATGTGCTGACCATGGGCCAGGTTGTTTTCGGCGAGAACTGGCCGACACTAGCAGTCCTGCCACGCGGCAAGACCAACGCGCTCAATGTCGATTTGGGCGCTCCATCGGACTGGAGCCTTTCTGCGGCAGTCGAAGCGTTTCGTTCGAGCAAGCGCGTGCAACGGCGCGCGCTCACCGTCGCCCGCGAAGGCAGCGACGAACTCCCGATGCTCGGTTTCATCCTCGGCGCAGGCGCATTCACGCTCGGCATCGAGGCCGGACAGGATGCGCACCGGATCGGGTTTTTCGATTCCCTTGCCGTAGGGGCCACTGCAGCCTGGGGCGTGCTGCAGGTCCTCTTCGGCACCAATGCTAATCGGTGGCGCCGCGGTACTGCTATGCGCCTCGCCTACGAGCCATCCGGAGAACCGATGCCGCATTCTCCTCATGGCGATCCCGCACGCAGGCATATCATCTTGGCCACAACGCTTCAGCGCATGCCGATGGGCATCCAGTTGTTCGGGAAGAGCCAAGCTCCGATCCGGCTGGCCATCCTCGACAGGCCGCGCAGGCGGATTTTTGCCTCCCTTCCGGCCATTCTGTCTGGCTGGCATCCCGATTGGCTTTCGTCGGCGGGCTTGCACCAGATCAGTGCCGAAGCTTTCTCGATAGATCTGGAAGCGCCTTTTATCCTGGACGGCGAGCACTTTCCGGCGGGCCGGTATCATATCGACCAAGGCCCCGAACTGACGTTCGTGACCGCGTGAGCGAGACATTCGAACAGCGCATCGCAACCTCGCTGGACGCCGAAGTGCGCGCCGAGGTGTCCGAATATGCCGATATGCTCGCCAAGGAGGCGGGCGCGCGGGCTGTGCTGTTTTATGGTTCGAACTTGCGAACGGGGTCGCTCGAGGGGGTGCTGGACTTTTATGTCCTTCTACCGGGCCCGCAGGCGGAACGGGTCTGGCCCCGCGTGAGCTACCGGGAATGGCAGCGCGGCGACCAGATGCTGCGTGCGAAGATCGCCACCATGTCGCTTCAGCAATTCATTTCAGCTGCCAGCGGCGAGAGCCGCGACACCACTATCTGGACTCGGTTCGTCCAGCCCAGCGCGCTTGTGTTCGCGCAAGATGCTGCCGCTCGCATCGACGTGGTGGAAGCGGTGCAGGCTGCCGCGAAAACGGCTTCGAAGTTCGCAGCCGCACTTGGACCCATTGCAGGAAAGGCGGAAGAATTCTGGCGCGCCCTGTTCCAGGCTACGTATCGGGCGGAGTTCCGCGTCGAGAAGCCGGGCCGCGAGGACTCGATTCTGTCGGTCAACAGCGCGCATTTCGACGGCTTGCTGCCTTTGGCATGGTTAGCACAAAGCTTGGAATTCGACCGCGACGGTGAACGGCTCGAACCGCAGCTGGCTGTGAAAAAGCGCCAGGAAATCCTTCGCCAATGGCGACGGCGGGAAAGAGTCGGGAAGGCGCTCAACATCCTGCGCCTTGCCAAGGCCACTACCACCTTCGACGGGGCTGCGCGCTATGGTGCGTGGAAGCTCGAACGCCACACCGGCATACAGCTTGAAGTTACCCCATTCCGGGAAAAGCACCCCTTACTGGCCATGCCGGGTGCAGCTTGGGAGCTATGGCGCGCAAAGCGCAATCAGCGATAGCGCATCCGGATCGAAATCGTTTCCACACCTTGGCCGACCGAGAAGC
Source organism: Qipengyuania aquimaris (assembly GCF_009827445.1). Lineage (GTDB taxonomy): Bacteria > Pseudomonadota > Alphaproteobacteria > Sphingomonadales > Sphingomonadaceae > Qipengyuania > Qipengyuania aquimaris. The sequence continues at coordinate 2,146,758 of NZ_WTYI01000001.1, read as the reverse complement.
CGACCTTCTTGTAGCTCGGCTTGCCGAGGTTGAAAATGTTGAGGCTGGGGTTGTTCGACATGGCACCGCCATCGGCGAAAATATCGGTCTTGCCATTCCCATTGATGTCGTGACGCACTGCGATGCCATACGTCCCCGGGGTGGCAATCGGCATGCAGAAACGCATCGTTCCTGCCTTGGCTGGGACTTCCATGCGAGTGAGCCAGCGCCCCTTCTCAAGCCAGTCGGCTTTGGTCGCGCGATAAGACTGGATGCGTAGCGTACCTTTGCTTTCCTTGATGTCGGTGACGCTCACCCAGACTCCCGGCTTACCGCTCTGGCAGCGGGCGGGGTCATGGTCGAGTTTCTGGCCGTATGTTGCTTGTGCCACGGCGGACGGGGCGATCGCAGCCATTGCGATCGCGGCACAGCCTGCGAGTGCAAAAGGTTTGATAGTCATGAAAAGTCCCGTGAATTGCTGAATAGAATAGAGGATGCGGCGCACGCGCATCTCCCACAGATTTGGAAGACAAATAGCAAAACGCGCTGAATTGCGCCTGAATTGGCTCTCGGCGACCTGTTAAGGTGCAACCACACCGCCGCGCTCCAGCCGAATGACCTGATCGGCAAGCTTGGGCAGGATGCCCCGATGGGCGATCGCTATGACGGTCGTTTTTTCGGTCATGCTGCGCAGTGCCTCTGCGATCGCTTTTTCGCTGGCACTGTCGAGAGCACTTGTCGCTTCATCGAGAATTATCAGGTCGGGTGAACGAAGAAGGGCGCGCGCCAAGGCGATCCGCTGCTTTTCGCCACCCGAAAGCTCTCGCCCGGTCGCTCCTACCGGGCAATCGAGGCCATCGGGCAGATCCCTGACGAAGCCAGCGTGCGCTTCTTCCAACGCGGCCCACATTTGATCTTCGGTGGCATGGGCATCGGCAAAACGAAGGTTGTCACGGACTGTGCCTCCGAAAATCACGGCCTCTTGTTGCACGTAGGCTGTCCGACTGCGCCAACTGCACAACATAGACAACTCAAGGCGAATGCCATTTATCGCTACAGTCCCGCTGTCGGGGAACGTCAGGCCTGAACAAATATCGGCCAGTGTGCTCTTGCCCGACCCGGACGGACCACAGATCACCACCAGGCGGTTTGACGCAATGTCGAGATCAATCCCACTCAGTGCTCCTTGCCGCCCCGCAAATCGCACACCGACATCTCGCAAGCTGAGGACTGATTTGAATTCCGGCGCTGGAGCGGAAGCGACTGCGTCAGCGTGAGCCTTCGAGGCCCCAATGAACTTTCGCGCACTTTCGAAAGCCGGTGAAGCATGTGCCCAGCCTTGCGCGTGGGCCTGCACCTGACCGATCAGCGGCAGCGCGCGCACGAATATGGCTGTCAGGACAAGTACTGTCGGAAGCGGAATGGACAGCGTCGTCACTGCCACCCAAATCGCCAGTGCAGTCACTGCGCCGCCTCCGACTTGCAGGATTGCCTGTGCGATGGCGCTCGATCCCACATAGGCACGCTCGGTTCTACGCAAGGCAGAGAATCCGTTTTCGAGCATTCTTGCGTGCTCGCTTTCCTTTCCGAAGCTCTTGATGACGCGCAAGCCACGCATCGTCCTGGAAAGCTGCGTATGGACCGTGTCATGCCTTGCGGAGAGTTCTTCACCGATCATACGCGCCTTACGGCGGACCGGGGCAAACAGCAGATAGGCGAAGAGCCCCCCTGCGATCGCGACAAGAGCGGCTGGAGGGGACACGACGATCGCCGCTGCCAACAGGGCGGCAAGTGCAAGTGCCAGCCGCACTAGAGTGGCGAGCATTTCCACTGCATAGGCGCAGCGGTCGATATCACTGACCAGGAGGGCCTCCGCCTCGCCTTCGCGCAACCCCGAAAGCCATCGCCAGCGGGCGCCGAGCATGTTTTGCACGGCGTTCATGCGCAAGCTGTCAACCAACGCGCGCGAGACATCCTGCACGCTCAGGACGCGCCACACTTCCGCTCCAGCGCGCAGGCCAACAAGCGCAACAAACAGGGCAAGAAGAACGGACAACGGCAGGCCTGAAGCGAATCCGGCCAGGGGTAAATTGGAGGCTTCAGCATCAAGCGAGGCCAGAAGCGGAACCAGCAATACGAAACCGATGCCTTCCGTCGACGCCGCAAGCAGCGAGGCGCACAGCATTCTTACAGAACCGCGGCGCATTGCCGGTTGTCTCAATTCATCCAGGACTTGCCGCATCACCATCGCCGCGCCCTTATGCTGCAGCGCCTGGATGAAGATCAATCGGCGATCTAGAAGTCATTTCGTCGTTCTGCGTGAGACAAAGGTCGCAGCTGTCAGTGCGCGGGTCAGGGCGAAGTATCGGGGCCATAGCTGCGCCGGTTCCGTAGGCGTATGTTCACCCCAATCGTCGAGATGACCTTTCAGCATCTCGGTATCGATCATGCCCCCTAACTGCGGGTGCATTGAGATATTTTCCAGCCTCTCGGACAACTCCTTTCGACGGCTGCCGATGCGGGCGTGCCAGTCCGGATTGTGTCTTCCTTGCCGCTGTTCGAGCCTTTGCGCCTCAGGCATGATGCCTCTCGCCAAACGCCGCGCGAGGTAGCGATCAACCCCGCCCCGGCGCAATTGTTCGACCGGCAGGCCTTGGCAAAATTCGATCAGGGGACGATAGGCCGTGACGTCACGCAGCTGGATGCCGTGCAGTCGCTCGAGGCCAAGATCGAGATCTTCGCCGCTGTCGGCGCTCGCCCACATCCTGCGGATGGCGTCGGCCTGACTGCTGTCCAGCGAGGGCTGTTCGAACACCGACTGATCCGTACGATCCGCGCGCCAGCTTTCGATCGCAGAACGGCTTAGTGGCGAAGCCGGGAGAGCAAAGCCAAACCGATCGGGGTGCGCAGCGGATCGTATGTGCCTTTGCCATGCTGACGGCAGGTTCGGGAGCAGGGCCTGCGCCAAGAAGCGACGTAACCAGGGTCGTTTGTCAGTCGCCAATGGCCGTCTCAAGACCGCTGCTAGTTTTCGCCAGTTCCCGTTTCGCAAATGCGACGCTGCAGCCCAATGGCCGTCGAGGCTGAAGCTGAAATTGCCCAACATGGCGTTCATAAGCCTGTCGCAACCGTCCTTGGCCGCTGCTTCAAACAAGCCATGGAAGATGCCGATGTTCGCGACATTCGCGGTTGGCGTCTCGGTCACGCCCAACAGTTCGCGCAAACGGTAGTCATGCCCACCTTTGTTTGGGTCGGGGAAATTCAGCTTCAGCCTGGGATGCTGGCAAGCAAATCGTCGCACCCGCTCCCGCTCATCGCCGAAAGTGCCGCTTGGAACGCGGCCATCCCAATGGGATACCGTGCCTGCGGTGTAGCCTTCCAAAGTGGCGCTTGGGCCACTGCAGTTGAGGCATGCAGCGGCAATGATCGGGCTGTCGAGCCCACCCGAGATCATGATGCCGGCTTTGGTCGATCCGGCGAGCGCCACCGCAGCGGCTTCCTGGATCAGCTCGGCAGCGCGCTCGACATATTGATCGTCATTGGCGAGGCGGACGGGGGATATCGCTGTCGGGTCATAGTACCGTTCCAGCTCGAACCCGCTTGGCGAACAATGAGCCCTGCACCCGATCGGAACGCGCGATATTCCTCGATACCAGCCGGACGATTCGCAATCGTGGTGATCAAAGGCCAGCTGATCGCGAAGGTAGTTATAGTCTACCTCACGCGGATGGCCTCCGGCAAAAATCACGGAAAGAATGGGCGATGCAATAATGCGGCCGCCTTCGGCAACAAAGTGAAGTGGCGGCGCGGTCCAAGGCGACCGGACCAGGCGCAGTCGACCCGGGCCGAGGACCGTAATAACGCAATAATGGCCGACCAGGCGGCCATCGGTATCGTCGCCCCAGCGGTCCAAAGCAAAGTCGTAAAGGACTCCGTCTTCGATCGAAGGGTCAAGGCCAAGGTAATCGCAGATTTCCGTCCGGTTATCGATCCGGCCGAACAATCGGGATCGGCCGCTGCTTTGGCGATCCACAGCCTCTTGCGCCGTAGGCCAGAGGCCAACGCCGGACACGTCCACGAAGGAGTGTGCACGGCGGTCGAGATCACGCGATTCCGTGTGCAAGACACGAGATATGGCGCGATGATCCAGGATTTCTGGAGGAAACGCCGCAGCGATCATTTCGTTAGTGCTGCGTGCGAGCGTCAGGACTTGGAGTTCGGACCGCCCTGTGAGCCGAAACCACTGGGCCCGGCAATGTCGCGGATAGTACCGAGGCGCACGACTTCGGGGCACTGCCACCGCGCCTTGTCTGCCTTGCCTTTGTTCGTCTTGGTCATGCTGGAAAACCTTTCAATAGCGACCATACCACCGAGCTGTTGCGGGTCAAAAGGATGAATTCAAAGCTCGGTGCCGACAAGGTGAAGCTCGGAGAGGGATCTCACCAGAGAGCGAACGTCATCTTCAATCGTCTCGACAGGAGCCTCAAATGCCGAACAGAGAGCGCTCGCGATTTCATGGATATCGCGCTTGCCGTCGATCATTTCCCAAACGGCTTTCGCGGTTCCGCTCAGCGAGAAGAGCTCACCGCCTTTGAGATCGATCAGAAGGATTTCATCATCTACCTGCGTTGCCACGAAGTTTGCGTTGAGCTTGTGAATGGCTGCCATGGGTGGGGCATAATCCCGCATTCGAAGGGGTTCCACCCCCGCTGCGGTGGAAAAGCGCCACGCAGCGACTTGTGAGACGAGTGCTCGCGCGCGTAGGCGAAAGGCAGGCTCATCGCGAACCGCCGGAAAGCGCCCATGACTGCCCCGTTGATTTCCCCCTCCATCCTGTCCGCCGATTTTGCCCGGCTGGGCGAGGAAGTGCGTGCAGTCGACGAAGCCGGTGCCGACTGGATCCATATTGATGTAATGGACGGGCATTACGTCCCCAATATCACCATCGGTCCGGCCGTCGTGAAGGCGTTGCGCCCTCATTCGGACAAGCCGTTCGACGTCCATTTGATGATCGCTCCGATCGACCCGTATCTCGAGGCATTCGCGGATGCGGGCGCGGATATCATCACGGTCCATCCCGAAGCAGGCCCGCATATCCACCGTACGCTGCAAGCCATCAACGGCCTGGGCAAGAAAGCGGGCGTGGTCCTCAATCCGGGTACGAGCGTCGATGCGCTCGACTATCTGCTTGAAGACGTCGACCTGGTCCTGGTGATGAGCGTCAATCCCGGTTTCGGCGGCCAGAGTTTCATTCATTCCCAGTTGCGCAAGATCGAGGCCATCCGCAAACGGATCGACGCGCTGGGCAAGGATATCCGCCTCGAAGTCGATGGCGGTGTCGATCCCACTACTGCGCCACTCTGTGTCGATGCGGGTGCGGACGTGCTCGTGGCAGGGTCTGCTACCTTCAGGGGTGGGCCGGACAAATACGCATCCAATATCGCTGCTCTGAAGGGGCTTGGGTGATGGAAGGGCATGCCGACCTGCTGAGCGTTGCGCGCGAAGATGCGTCGGACGAAGAGCAGGTCGCACTGCCCCTCGGAGATACGCCCGAACCACTCGTCACGGCGGCGCCTGTGAATGAACCGGAAGCGGAAATCGAACCGGCACGAGCGCTCGTGCTTGCGGATTTCCAGCCGCCTCGTAGCGGGCCGCTCCACTCCGCGCTCCGACTGGCTTACAAGCTGGGGGTCCCGGGGCAGATCCTGTCCTCTCCCTTGCGCAAGCCTGCAAGGCCTCGGCTTCTGGGGACCGTCGATAGTCCGCTTGCAGGCAACCGGACTGCCGGCGTTGCCTTGCGCGCCGGACAGTTCTTCGCGGGCGGCCTCAAGCACCCGCTTGCCAAGATAGACTACCGCTCGCCGTCGAAGATGACGCCGCCGTTCGTTCGCGCAGTGCACGGTTTTACGTGGATGCGTGATCTCGCGTCGAGCGCTCCGCGGGCACAATGTGCTGGTACGGCTGGCGACATGTTCGCTGCCTGGCTCAAGGCGAACCCGCAGCCGGGGAAGGGCCCTGCCTGGACTGTCGAGCTTGCCGGTATCCGGCTGCTCAACTGGCTGGTCCATGCGCCGATCGTGCTGACCGGCGAGGGTGAGAAGCACAAACCCAGGTTCCTCGAGGCACTTGAGGCAACGGCCCGCTGGCTCGATCGCAATGTGACGCGCGAAGACGACCGCCTGGCGCAAGCGTCCGGCTGGTCTGGAATGCTCGCTGCAGGTCTGCTGCTGCCCGATGGCAAGGCACGGAAACTCTACGCGGAAGCAGGGCTACTGCGCACTCTGGGCGAGATGGTCAGCGACGACGGAGGTGTCCTGTCGCGCTGTCCTTCTGCTCAGGCCGATGCGATCGCCCTGCTTGTCGAGGTCCGTGCCTGCTACGATACCGTCGGCGAAGAAGCACCGGCAGCTCTCGACACGATGCTGGCTCTGCTTGTTCCCGCCTTGCTCGGTGTGCGCATGGGCGATCGTGGCCTTGGCAGTTGGCAGGGCGGCGCGGCTATGGGCGAGAGCGATCTCGACGCCCTTGTCGCTGCCAGCGGCGTGAGGACCCGCCCCTTGGCAGAAGCCGGCCAGTGGGGCTTCCAAAGGGTGAAGGCCAAGGAGGCGGTGCTGGTATTGGACGCTGCCCCGCCGCCAAAGCCTCGCAATGCGCGCCATGCATGTGCATCGACGCTGGCGTTCGAATTCTCGCACGGGCCGCAACGTATCATCGTCAATTGCGGCGGGGCGGCGCTGGCGGGCGCATTGGTCCCCGCGCGGATCGAACAGGGATTGCGCGGCACTTCGGCCCACTCGACCATGGTGCTGGACGATGCCAATTCCACTGCGATCCTCTTGCACGGCCAGATCGGCAAGGGCGTCGAAGAAGTCGATTTCACGCGCGAGACCCTGTCGCAGGGCAAGAAGTCGGGCACCAGACTGGAAGCCGCGCATAACGGCTATGCCGCGCGCTTCGGCCTCGTCCATCGCCGCATCCTGATCCTGTCGGACGAAGGCGAGGAACTGCGCGGTGAAGACGTGCTCGAACCATCGGGACGCAAGGGCAAGCGCGGCAAGATCGGCTATGCCATGCGCTTCCATCTCGGGCGCGGGATTGAGGCCAAGCCGACCGAAGACGGCCGCGGCGTACACTTGGTCATGCCCGATGCAAGCTACTGGCAATTCCGCCTCGGTGGCGATAGCGGCGAGGCCGGTTGCAGCGTCGAGGATTCGCTGTGGGTCGATGGCCACGGACGTCCGCATGCAACGAAGCAGATCGTAGTCGAAGGGCTGACCGCCCGCAGCGGGGGACGCTTCCCCTGGCTGCTCAAACGAATGGGGTAATTCACTTGGCTGATGTGGCAATCAAACGGGCACTGCTTTCGGTGTCCGACAAGAGCGGATTGGTGGAACTGGGCACTGCGCTGGCTGGCAAGGGCGTGGAACTGGTCTCGACCGGCGGCACGGCCAGGGCGCTGCGCGAGGCTGGCCTTGAAGTGAAGGAGGTCTCCGATCTGACCGGTTTTCCGGAAATGATGGATGGCCGGGTCAAGACGCTGCATCCCATGGTCCATGGCGGTCTGCTCGCCGTGCGGGACAATCCCGAACACGCCGCCGCCATGGAAGAGCACGCGATCGGGGCGATCGATCTCGTCGTAGTCAATCTCTATCCCTTCGAGGCGACCGTGGCCAAGGGAGCGGAGCGTGACGAGATCATCGAGAACATCGATATCGGCGGCCCGTCGATGGTGCGCAGCGCCGCCAAGAACCACCAGTATGTGACGATCGTCACCGATCCCGCCGACTACGCAACGCTGATCGGCGAGCTTGAACAAGGTGGCAGTACCTCGCTTGAATTCCGCCGGAAATGCGCCGCGAAGGCCTTTGCGGCCACGGCAGCTTACGACAGCATGATCAGCCAGTGGTTCGCCTTCGCCGACCAGGGGGAGACCTTTCCCGGCATGCTGGCCGTCAACGGCAAGGCCCCGGTCGAATTGCGATATGGCGAAAATCCGCACCAGAAGGCGGCGCTTTACACACCTGTCGGACCGCACGCCAAAGGCATCGCCCAGGCCGAGCAGCTGCAGGGCAAGGAGCTCAGCTACAACAATTACAACGACGCCGACGCCGCGCTCGAACTATGCGCGGAGTTTGCGGGCGGCGATCCGGCAGTCGTCATCGTCAAGCACGCCAACCCTTGCGGAGTGGCGCAGGCATCGACCCTGATCGAAGCGTGGAACGACGCGCTCGCGTGCGACAGCGTTTCGGCCTTCGGCGGCATTGTTGCGGTCAACACGGAACTCGATGGCCAGACTGCCGCAGCGATCTGCGAGATATTCACCGAGGTCGTCATTGCCCCTTCCGTGAGCGATGAAGCGCGTGAGGCTTTTGCGAAGAAGAAGAACCTGCGTCTGCTCGTCACGGGCGACCTGCCCGACCCGCGCCGCGGTGGCTTGATGGTCAAACCGATCACTGGCGGTCTCCTGGTCCAGACGCGCGACAACGGTGCAATCAGCGAAGCCGATCTCAAGGTCGTCACGCAGCGCCAGCCGACGGAACAGGAGCTGAAGGACTGCTTCTTCGCCTGGACCGTGGCGCGTCACGTCAAGTCCAATGCAATTGTCTATGCCAAGGATGGCGCGACTGCCGGCATCGGGGCCGGGCAGATGAACCGCCGAGATTCGTCGCGCATTGCGGCGATGAAGGCTGCCGAGGCCGCAGAGAAATACGAGTGGTCCCAGCCGCGCACGGTCGGCAGTGCAGTGGCATCGGATGCATTCTTCCCCTTCGCCGATGGCCTGCTGGCCGCGGCGGAAGCGGGCGCGACTGCGATCATCCAGCCGGGCGGATCGATCCGCGATGACGAGGTTATCGCAGCCGCCGACGAGAAGGGTCTTGCGATGGTGTTCACGGGAATGCGTCACTTCCGGCACTGACGCGCGGGCTGATCGCCTGAACGAATTACAACCATCGCATTAACTATGTTGCAATCGGTGTGCCTGTAACCAGATGGCCAGGCACACCGAAAGACATCGCATGAACCTGTTTACCCCTGACCTCTATCGCAATTTCGGCATCGGCTTCATTGCCGGTGCGCTCGTCATCGCCGCTTCGAACGGAGAGGCGCTGCTCGCAGCTATTCCGGCGCTGTTCTGATGCGCAAGTTTGGCACCCTGTTCGCCACAGCCGCCCTTTTTGGGGCGAGCGCATGCCAGCAACCCGCATTCGCCGCAGAGCGTGTTGTCGAGGCGCCCGCAGCTTCGCGTATTGCAAAAGAGGGTGCTGGCCTGAAAACCGCGATTTTTGCTGGCGGGTGCTTCTGGGGCGTGGAAGCGGTCTTCAGCCATACAAAGGGCGTAACAAGCGCCGTTTCCGGCTATCACGGCGGCACCAGGCGCCAGGCGGATTACAAGCTGGTATCTTCAGGCGTCACCGATCACGTCGAAGCGGTGAAGGTTACGTACGACCCGAGCGTTGTGCGTTACGACGAATTGCTGCGGATATTCTTCTCCGTCATCGCCGACCCGACGCTGAAGGATCGCCAAGGTCCGGATCGCGGCGCACATTACAACGCAGAGCTTATTCCGCTTTCCGCCGAACAGCGGGCTGTCGCCTCGGCCTATCTGGCCAAACTGAAGAAAAGCGGTCTCTGGTCGCGTCCGATCGTAACTTCGATAGAACCTGCGAAAACCTTCTATCCTGCTGAGACCTACCATCAGGATTTCGCAGCGAAAAACCCGCGACACCCGTATATCGTGCGCTGGGATGCGCCCAAAGTGTCCGCGCTGAAGCGGCTTTACCCCTCGCTCTACCGGGCTGAGTTCAGGCGCAACTAACTTGCACCTTGGCGGGTGGGAGCTTACCTCCCTCCCATGGCCCAGCACGCACATTCCCATAAGGAACATTCCGGCGAAGACCTGGTCGATGCCGCTCGTCACACGCTCACCGATGCGGGCGAGCAGTGGACGGGTATGCGCCAATCGGTGTTCGAAGAGCTTTCCCGCCACGAAAAACCGGCGAGCGCTTATGACATCGCCGACAACCTCTCGGCCGCGCGGGGCAAGCGGGTGGCACCGAACAGCGTCTATCGCATCCTCGACCTGTTTGTGCGCAACAATCTGGCGAACAGGATCGAAAGCGCCAACGCCTATCTCGTAAATACGCATCCGGGCTGTCGCCACGATTGCATTTTCCTGATCTGCGACGATTGCGGCAAAGCCCTGCATATCGACGACGACCGGGTGACCGGTGCGCTTCGCGAAGCAGGCAAGGACGCCGGTTTCGTCGACGTCCGCCCGGTGGTCGAATTGCGCGGCCTGTGCGACGAGTGCGGCGCCTAGAGACTGTCGACGCCAGACCGTGCATGACTTGCGACAAGCCGTTCATCGACAGTTGTGAAAACGCGGTGTAAGGCACTCGCTATGACGACGCGACCCGAAACGCCGCTGCTGGATACAGTCGATACTCCGGCTGATCTCCGCAAACTTGAAAAGTCCCAGCTCCGCCAGCTTTCCGACGAGCTACGCGCAGAGATGATCGATGCTGTAGGCACGACCGGTGGACACCTTGGCTCAGGCCTTGGCGTGGTCGAGCTTACGGCGGCCATCCATTATGTTTTCGACACGCCGACCGACAAGCTCGTCTGGGACGTCGGGCACCAGTGCTATCCGCACAAGATTCTGACCGGTCGCCGCGACCGGATCCGCACCCTGCGCCAAGGTGGCGGCCTTTCGGGCTTCACCAAGCGCGCGGAAAGCGAATACGATCCTTTCGGCGCAGCGCACTCCTCGACCTCGATCAGCGCGGCACTCGGCTTTGCCATGGCCAACAAGATGCAAGGGCGCCCCGGTCGCGGCATCGCGGTGATCGGCGATGGCGCTATGAGCGCGGGCATGGCCTACGAGGCGATGAACAATGCCGAACAGGCCGGCAATCGCCTGGTCGTGATCCTCAACGACAACGACATGTCGATCGCTCTGCCGGTCGGCGGCCTCTCTGCCTATCTCGCGCGCATGGTGTCGAGCAGCGAGTACCTCGGGCTTCGCTCGATGGCATCGAAGATCGCCCGCAAGATGGGCCGCCGCGTGTGGGGCGGGCTCGAAAAGGCGGAAGAGTATGCCCGTGGCATGGTGACCGGCGGGACGATGTTCGAAGAACTCGGCTTCTATTACGTGGGCCCCATCGACGGGCACAATCTCGACCACCTGATCCCGGTGCTGGAAAATGTGCGCGACAGCGAGCAGGGCCCTGTCCTGATCCATGTCGTGACGCAAAAGGGCAAGGGCTATGCGCCGGCCGAGAACAGCGCCGACAAGTACCACGGTGTTGCCAAGTTCGATGTCGTGACTGGCGAGCAGAAGAAATCGTCGGGCGGTCCGCCTGCCTACCAGAATGTCTTTGGTGAAACTCTGGCGAAGCTCGCTAATGACGACCCGCGCATCTGCGCGATTACCGCCGCCATGCCGAGCGGCACGGGCGTCGACAAATTCGCCAAGGCGCATCCCGACAAGGCATTCGATGTCGGCATTGCCGAACAGCACGGCGTAACTTTTGCAGCGGGTCTTGCGGCAGAAGGCATGCGTCCCTTCGCGGCAATCTATTCGACCTTCCTCCAGCGCGCCTACGACCAGGTCGTGCATGATGTGGCGATCCAGAACCTGCCCGTGCGTTTCGCCATCGACCGCGCCGGCCTCGTTGGCGCCGATGGCTGCACGCATGCCGGCAGCTTCGACATCACCTATCTCGCCACGCTTCCCAACATGGTCGTGATGGCCGCCGCTGATGAAGCGGAACTGGCGCACATGACCTATACGGCGGCCGAGTATGACGACGGTCCCATCGCCTTCCGCTATCCGCGCGGCGCGGGTGTGGGCGTGGAAATCCCGGAGAAGCTCGAAAAGCTGGAGATCGGCAAGGGCCGCATCGTGCGTGAAGGCACGAAGGTCGCCATCCTCTCGCTCGGCGCGCGTCTCGAAGAGGCGAAGAAGGCTGCCGACCAGCTGGAGGCAAAGGGTCTTTCGACCACGGTGGCCGATATGCGTTTTGCCAAGCCGCTCGACACTGCGCTGATCGAGAAACTGATGCGCAGTCACGAAGTGGTTGTCACCGTCGAAGAGGGCGCGATCGGCGGCCTGGGCGCACATGTGCTGACCTTCGCCTCGGACGAAGGCCTGACGGACGCTGATGGTTCTGCGGGGGGCCTCAAGGTCCGCACCATGCGCCTGCCCGATATCTTCCAGGACCAGGACGATCCGGCCAAGCAATATGACGAGGCCGGTCTCAATGCGCCGCAAATTGTCGACACCGTGCTCGGCGCGCTTCGGCACAATTCCGCAGGTGTCGAAGAGGCGCGAGCTTGAGGCGACCGGTCCGCGTCCTTTTGTGGATCGTCGGCCTCGCAATCACAGCCTACCTGATGGTGCTGACGCTCCTTTGGAGCCAGCAGCAAAGCCTGATTTATCCCGCGCCGACAAAGCTGAACCCGCTGACGGGCGGGTTCGAGCATGTCACCTATCGCACCAGTGACGGGCTCGACCTTGCCGCAGGATACCGCGCGGGCGAGCGCGGTAAACCCACCATCATCTACTTCCACGGCAATGGCGCAGATTGGGTGTCGAGCGTTAATGCGACCGACCGGCTCGTACCGATGGGCTATGGCGTTCTGGCAGCTGAATACCGCGGCTATCGTGGCAATCCCGGAACGCCACATGAGGACGGCCTCTACCGCGACGGACGCGCGGCTCTCGCCTTCCTGGCGACCCGCGGCATAGCCGCAGGGGATGTAGTCATCATCGGCAATTCGATCGGCTCCGGCGTCGCGGTCCAGATGGCCAGCGAGCAGGCGCCACAGGCGCTCGTGCTAATCTCGCCCTTCGCTAGCCTGCGTCAGCTCGTCGGCGAGAAAATGCGCTGGGCACCGACCGGCCTGTTGCTTCGCGACCGCTACGAGAATGCCGAGAAGATCGTGAGTATCGACGCGCCGCTATTGCTGTTGCATGGCAATGCCGACACGCTGATCCCCGATACGCATTCGCGGCAGCTTGAAAGGTTGCGCGATGATGCGACGCTGGTCATTTTCGAAGGCAAGGGACACGACCTTGCGTGGCACGACGAAGCCGAAGAGGCCGTGCTGTCCTTTCTCCAAACTCTCGATAAGCGAGGAAACGCGCAATGAGCCTGCTCCAAATCGTCAAGGCGGACCATATTGCCACTCTGACTTTGAACCGACCGGACAGCATGAATCCGCTTGGCGCTGCGGGCGATGGTGACGCCTTCGCCGCAGCCTGCGATGCCATCAATGCCGACATGGACGTGCGCTGCGTCATCCTGACCGGCGCGGGGCGCGCCTTCTCTGCGGGTGGCGATATCAAGGCGATGAAGGAGAAGACCGGCAATTTCGGCGGGACCGCACCCGAAATTGCCGATGGCTATCGCAACAACATCCACAAGATCCTTCGTGCGCTCTATTCGCTGCGTGTGCCGCTGATTGCCGCCGTCAATGGCCCGGCCATCGGATTGGGCTGCGATCTTGCCTGCCTCGCCGATATGCGGATTGCGAGCGAGAAGGCGAAGTTCGGTGTGACGTTCCTGAAGCTCGGCATCATTCCGGGCGATGGCGGCACCTGGATCCTGCCCCGGATCATTGGCGAAGCGCGCGCGGCGGAACTGTTTTACACCGGCGACGTGATCGATGCCGGGACGGCTCTCGACTGGGGCCTCATCAGCCGAGTGGTCGATCATGACGCGTTGCTCGATGAGGCCAGGGCGCTTGCCGCCAAGGTCGCCGCAATGCCCCCACATGCTCTACGCCAGGCTAAGAACCTCATGCGACAAGGGCGGTCGACGACTTACGACGCGGCCCTCGAGATGGCGGCCAATGCGCAGGCGCTGATGCATTCGACGCGCGATCACATGGAAGGGGTCGACGCTCTGATGGAAAAGCGCCCGCCGAAGTTCACCGGAGACTAGGTCAGCCGATCCAGCGCCATATCCCTGCGGGTATCCCGCCCGCGTGGATGTGGCTCCAGCTGATCAGAAGCCAGACTGCGATACCTGCTAGCCAGAGCCCGACGCCCGCCTTCGGCAGATTGCTCCAACGCGGCCAGTAGCTCGTGCGGGCCTCCCAGTGTTGCCAGGCTTCGCCCATCAGGACTTCCTTCTTGCGATCCTGCATCCGCGCGCCGACGAGGGCCAGGACGAGGATGGAAAGGGCGACTATATTCGTGCGCCAACTCCACCACAGGACAATATGGCTCACCGCCCAGAGGGCGAAGCCCCACATCATCGGATGACGGGTTACGAGGTAGACGCCGCCGGGGTCCCTCTCTGCAAACTTCTCGGCACCGGGAGCCGGGGAGGCAGGATTGCCCCTCAGCGAGCCGAGGAACAACACCAGTGCGGGCAGCGTCAGTGCCGTCGAGATGATCCAGCCGATTTCGCCGCTACCGCCGAGGCCACCAGCGGTGACACTTGTGAAAGCGAAGTACATCCAGACCATGCACGCCGCTGCGACAACGCTGTAGAGCGCAAGGAAGCCCCCCGAGCCAAGCACGCGCATGAGCGTGCTGCGCAGCGGGTGTGACAAGGCGAAATGTGTGCCGACGAAAGCAGTCGATGCGGCGATCAGCGAAACGAGAGCGGTATCCATGGCTATCTCCCCAGCCGGAGCCAGTTAGGTAGCAAATAAAAACCTATCTGGCAATTACTGGCTTTCGATGCCCAGCAATTCCACCTTGAAGACGAGTGTCGCGCCTCCGGGGATCGGGCCCTTTCCCTTTGCTCCGTAGGCCAGGTCGGCGGGGGCCGCGATCTCGATCGCATCGCCGACGCGCATCTCGGGAATGGCCATTTGCCATGCCTTGATGAGGCGTCCCAAGGGGAAGGTTACGGGTTCTCCCCGGTCATAGCTGGAATCGAAGGTTTCCCCGTCGATGAACATGCCCGCATAATGGACAGTGACCCGGTCGGCGACAGTCGGCTTGGCGCCGCTGCCCGCATATTCGAGATAGCGCCAGTAGAGACCACCATCCATGTAGCGCCAGCCATCTTCCGGCGCGAGCTTGGCAAGATAGGCCTGCTGCGCGTTCATCCAGGCGATATCCTGCGAACGGTCGGGCGGGCTACCCTGCGCAACCGCCGTGTATGTTCCGACTGCGGCGAAGGCTGCCGCCACGGCAAAGACCATGCCGCGCATTTCTTTGGGTATGCTCACCAGTCGTAGGCCTCCGGCAGGGTGCTTTCATCGAGCTCGCGGTACCGATCGCGCAGGCGGCTCTGATGGTTCTCGAGCGGCTGCTCGATCCCGTCGATATAGACCCGCACCACCGATGACCCAACTTCGAGCGGATCGCCGTCCCAGATCACCAGGTCGCCATTGGCGCCAGGCGCAAGGACGCCGGCCTTGCCGCCCATTCCGCTGATTTCGGCGGGGACCGAGGTGATCGCGGCGAATGCCTGACCCCAGCTAAGCCCATCGGCACCCGGCATGCGTGTCAGCGCGACGAGATTGCCCGCATACTGGTTGAGATTGCGCGGGTTCTCCATGGCTGAGGCGTTGATCGCGACTTTCACGCCCGCCTTCACCATACGCCCGATATTCGATTGGGTGCTCGCCAGCTGGTCGAAGCCCTGCGGCAAATCGTCGAGGCCGTCGGCAATGACCGGAACCCCCGAGGCGGCGATCTCGCTGGCCACCAGCCAGCCTTCGCTTGCCCCGACCAGGACCATGTCGAGGCGCGGGAATTCCTTCTTCAGGGCAAGCGCGCTGCGGATATCGGCGGCCCGCTCCACCATGACGTAGAGCGGTTGCTCGCCGCGCGCGACGGGCACCAGTGCGGCCGCGTCGAACCGCGTGAGGAGGACGTCCGAAGCGCGATCGCGCGACGTGCGTGCCATGCGGCTGTCGATGCCGATATCGTCGCCCTGGCGCGAAGTGCCTCCGCCTCCGGTACTACGGATCGTGCCGCCGCGTTCGAACTCGCCCGCTTCGAGGAGGGCATTGCGGAAGAGGGCTTGCGCCGAGGTCCTGCTACCGCCCGAGAGGCGTGCACCACCCTCTCCCAGCTCGACGACCTGGAAGGCGCGTGGCTGCGTAACGGCATCGGCGTCCGAACCCAGGTCGATGATCGCGCCTTGGCCTGCGAAGATCGACCCGCTGGCCGAGCCGACCACTGCGGCGCGGGTAATGCCCGCCGCACGATGGATGAGGATGTGCTGCGAGGCAGGATTGATCACCGGTGCCACGTCGAGCGCAGCGCTGAAGGGCGAGCCGCCAGCGCGAATATCGTTGGATTCGCTTACCGCCCCGACGTCCCACAATCCGAGGTTGGTGACCGTCGCGAAAAGTCCCGGCGTAACCCAGCGACCTTCCCCGTCGATAATTACGGACTGCGGGGCGGTAGGCATATTCGCAGCGCTTCCTGCGTAGACGACCTTTCCGCCTTGCAGGACCACCGCACCGTTTTCGACCGGTTCGGTGCCGTCACCGGTCGCAACGGTCACGCCGGTGATGGTTACGTCCTGTGCTGCCAAGGGAAGAGCGGAAGCGAGCGCTGCGAGGCTCGCTGCGAATGTCAGCGCGCGCTTCATTTCACGTCTCCTTCACCCGGCTGGCCGAGCTCGAAATCGCTCACCGGCCGTCGTTTGCGGTCCATGGCATCGAAAAGCAATGCGCCGTCCACCCAGACCTTTTCCGGCCGCGAATAGACGCTGAGGGGGTCGCCGTTCCACAGGACCACATCGGCCATCTTGCCCGGCTCGAGGCTGCCGGTCATCGCGTCGATGCCCATTGCCTTGGCGGGGTTGAGAGTGATCCAGCGGATGACCTGCGCGTCGGAGATATCGATGCCCACCCGTGCGCCTGCCGCCTGGGCTTTCGCCGCTTCCTGGTTCAATCGCTGGATGCCGTTCGCATCGTCGGAGTGGATCACAACGCAGGCATCTTCGCGCTGGAGGTAGGCCGCGTTTTCGAGAATGCCATCATAGGCTTCCATCTTGAAGCCGTACCAATCGGCCCAGATCGCGCTGCACACGTCGTTTTCGCGCAGGAGATCGCCGATCTTGTAGGCTTCGACAGCGTGGTGAAACGCGCTCACCTTGTATCCCATCTCCTTGGCCATATCCATGACCAGCGCCATCTCGTCCGCGCGGTAGCAGTGGTTGTGGACGAGGATTTCGCCGTCGAGAACGCCCTTCAATGTTTCCTTAGCGAGATCGCGCTTCTTGCCGTCATAGGCCTTCGCATCGAGCCAGGTCTGCCGGTTCACCGCGAAATTGCCCATGCGGGTCGATGGCATCCGGCCGCGGTTTCCGTAGACGCGTTTCGGGTTCTCGCCGCAGGCCATCTTGAAGCCATAGGGCGCGCCGGGGAATTTCATGCCTTGCACAGTGCGCGACGGTACGTTCTTGAGCGTCGCACTGCGTCCGCCCATGAGATTGGCCGAGCCGGGCAGGACCTGCAGGCTGGTCACGCCGCCGTTCGCCAAAGCGCGAGCAAAGCCGGGGTCCTGCGGCCAGACGGAATGTTCCGCCCAGACTTCCGGGGTGGTTGGGCTGGTGGCCTCGTTACCGTCGGAATGCGCATCGACGCTGGGCGTCGGATAGTCGCCGAGGTGGGAATGGATGTCGATAATACCCGGCGTCACGAACTTGCCCGTTCCGTCGAACACCGCGATGTCGGCCGGGACCGGTGTGTCGGGGCCGCCGATCGAGACGATCTTTCCGCCGCTGAAGAAGACCGTACCGTTGTCGATCCGGCCGCCCTTGCCGTCGTAGATCGTCGCGCCGACCAGTGCCGTGGGCGCACCCGGATAGGGCTCATACGTCGACGGGAACGGCGTGTCGGTGGTCGCCTGCGACGCACTGGCGCTCTCGGCTTCTGCGGTCCCGGTGGTGGAACAGGCGGCGAGCGCGATGGCAAGCGTACCTGCGGCGATGGTCTTGAGCTTTGTTTTCATGGCTACCTTCATGCCGTGAGACTTCGGATTTGCAAATATGGCGCGCAAAGAAAAAGGGCGCGGATTTCGCCGCGCCCTTTTCTTGAGTGTTGCAAGCGAACCATCAAGCGTCGTTGCGGGTCGCCGGGTGGATGCCTGCGGCCTGCGGCTCGGCCGGGAATTCCGACTGGCCTTCCAGATCGTCGTCGATCGAATCGTCCTTGATCGTATCGAGATGCATCAGCTTCTTGATCAGCGGGCTGAGGACCATCACCGCAACGCCGATACCGACCGCATACCAGCCAACGGTCGAGTAGACGTCTAGGACGACCTGCTTGCCAGCCTCTTCGCCCACACCCTCGCCGCCGGTTGCAGCGGCGATCAGGCCGGCGGCAAAGTTACCGGTGGCCGAAGCGAAGAACCAGGTGCCCATGATGAGCGAAGCCATATGGGCCGGGCTCAGGCGGTTCATTGCCGAAAGGCCGACCGGTGAAAGGCAAAGCTCGCCAGTGGTGTGCAGCAGGTAGATGAGGAAGATGAAGATCACCGGCGTCGGTACATTGATGCCAGCGCTCTCGGCGCCCCAGACGAGGACCAGGAAGCCGAGGCCGACCTGGATCACCGCAAGGCCGAACTTCATCGGCGTGCTTGGTTCCGCGCCCTTGCGAGCGAGGCCCTGCCACAGCATCGCGAAGAACGGTGCGAGAAGCACGATGTAGATCGCGTTGATCGACTGGAACATCGATGCGTTGACGCCCTGGGTATCGACATGGCGATCGGTAAAGACGTTGAGCGAGGACCCTGCCTGCTCGAACAGCGCCCAGAAGACGATCGAGGTCAGAATGAGGAACATCGCCGCGAAGATCCGATCACGCTCTTCGGGTGCGAGCTTGGTCACTGCGGTAAACAGGACGTAAGCCACAAGGCCGCCGCCGAACACGCCGAGCACGGTGCCGACGAGTTCCTGATACTGGATGGCAGCCCAGCAAAGCGCGACCATTGCAAGGCCTGCTCCGTAGATGGCGAATTCCTTGCCGCCCTTGATCTTGGCCGGATCCTTCGGTTCGCCCTGCCCAAGCAACAGCGGCTTGCCGAGCACGAAGAAGATGAGGCCGATGAGCATCCCGATACCGGCGAGACCGAAGCCGTATTCCCAGCCATAGGTCTGGCCGAGATAGCCGCAGATGATCGATGCGGTCGCCGCACCGACGTTAATGCCCATGTAGAAAATGGTGTAGGCCGGATCGCGGCGCACGTCAGTACGCGGGTAAAGCTGACCGACGATCACCGAGATGTTCGCTTTGAGAAAGCCCGAACCCACGATGATGAGGGCAAGCGCCAGCCAAAAGACGTTGATCATCGGGTCAGCCTGTCCCCCCGAACCTTCGAAGGCCATAAAGAAGTGGCCGAAGGTGAGGAGGACTGCGCCGAACAGGACCGCCTTGCGCTGACCGATATATTGGTCGGCCAGATAGCCGCCGACCACGGGGGCAATATAGACCAGCGCTGTGTAGGCGCCGTAGATGACGTAAGCCTTGTCTTCCGCGAACATCCAGTGCTGGATGAGGTAGAAGATGAGCAGGGCGCGCATGCCGTAGTAGGAGAAGCGCTCCCACATTTCGGCCATGAACAGCAAGAACAGACCCTTGGGGTGTCCCAGTACCTCTGCCTGAGGACGCGTAACCAGCACGCTGCCCCCGATTAGGAACGCCGCCAAGGCAATGACGGCGATCCAGAAAGCCCACATTTCGAACATGGAGTCGAAAGTGAAGAAGAGACCTTCGATCATTGGTGTGAAATCCTTATTGTCCCTGGGGGACGCGCCGTTGCGCAGACCCCTCCCCGAAGAAGCGGGCACACTAGCGCCATCTGCGCTCATGTGAAGCCTTAGTTACAAACGCTACCAGCTTGCCGCGGCCTGAGGGAAGAAATCCGGGAACCTTGCGCGCCGCGCTGTATTATGGCACTGAAGCACTATTCGCCAACCGGGGACCGGCCATGAGCAACCAGAGCAAGCCCGTTTATCTCAAGCTGCGTGATCAGATCGCGGCTGCAATCATCGACGGGCGCTATCGGGAAGAGGAAATGCTTCCATCGGTCCGTGCTCTTGCAGCCGAACAGGGCGCCAATCCGCTTACGGTCGCCAAAGCGTACCAGCAATTCCAGGCCGACGGACTGGTGGAAGTCCAGCGCGGCGTCGGAATGTACGTGGCGCGCGGTGCCGCAGAGAAGCTGCGCAAGCGCGAGAAAGAGTCCTTCCTTGCTGAAGAGTGGCCGGAAATCACCGCGCGTATCAGGCGCCTCGGCCTCAAACCGGACGAGCTGCTGGCCGCAGTTTGAGGTCCGAATGTCCCGCTAAGCTACGGGCGGGTATTAACAATTGCTATCTTATCAGGGTTCTGGCAGGGTTTGCCTTGTTGTGCAGGGGGTCAGGCATGACGCAAGGGCGCATAGAACAATCTGCATCGCGCGGGGGCGCGATCGAGGGAGCCTGAAAAATGATTCGATCCGAACTTCTTGCTGCGCTGGCAGACGACAATCCGGACCTGCGCCCTGAAGAGGTCGAACAGGTAGTCGATATCTTCTTCGAAGAACTCGCACAGCGCCTTTCCGAAGGTGGCCGCGTCGAACTGCGTGGCTTCGGCGCCTTCTCCACCCGTGAGCGCCAGGCGCGACAAGGACGTAACCCGCGAACAGGCGAGATGGTCGATGTTCCCGCCAAGCGGGTGCCCTACTTCAAGCCGGGCAAGGACATGCGCGAGAAACTCAACAAGAACTAACCGGGGCTGGCGTTGCCTTCGCGATTGCGGGGGCCGATGCTTCGTTCTAGGCACCCTCGCCAGACGTGCGGGTGTGGCGGAATGGTAGACGCCGGGGACTTAAAATCCCCTGTCCTCTGGACGTGTGGGTTCGAGTCCCACCACCCGCACCAGATCCCTGACATCGCTGCATACGCATAGTGGCTGCCATTTGCGCAACGCCTTTATCCAGGTGTTAATACCTATGGCCCTAATAGAGCACTTCAAAGGGGCGCTAAGCCAAGACTCATTCCGGCTAACAGGGGACTGCCGGGTTCTTGGGAGAATTTCTGAGCATGGATTACACATCGGGCATCGGTACGCGTGCCGAGACTGGCTATGTCGATAGTGAGCAGCGGGGTGCGCCGCGATACACATCGCTCATCAGGTCTGCCAAGCTGGTTTGCGGGCAGGGAGAATTCCTCTGTGTCGTGCGGGACGTGTCATCTACGGGCATCTCCCTCCGCGCGTTCCATAACCTGCCGACCGACCCGACCCTCGCGCTCGAATTGCAGAACGGCGAGTCTTTCGAGATCAAGCAGGTCCGTTCTACCGGCCTTGAAGGCAGTTACCGGTTCGACAAGCCGGTGGTGGTGGAACGCCTCGTCCATGAGACCTGGAATTTCCCCAAGCGGCAACTGCGCCTCAACATCACGATCCCGCTGACGATTTCTTCCCTTACCCAGAAGGCTGAGGCGGTCACTCTCAACATCTCGCAGCAGGGCGCACGGATCGAATGCGACAGCGTCTTTGCGCTGGACCAGACTGTGCGCGTGGAAGGTGAAGGCTTCCCCGAAACGCAGGCGAAGATCCGGTGGCGCAGGGATTCCAACTATGGTCTCGTGTTCGAGAACACCTTCTCGCTGCGCGAATTTGCGCTGATGGCCGCGTCGGTCCAATGCCCGACCATGCTGCAGGCGCAATAGCTTTTCAGCCGAGCGAATGCACGGTCCGAAAGAACTATTTTAACGAATAGCTAACCATTCTCATTCACTTCCGGCTATAGAGATGCCGGGGGTTTCAATGAATAGTGTCAACACGCCGCTCAAAGTCGACGTAGCGATTATCGGGGCGGGGCCTGCCGGCCTGACCGCAGCGTATCTGCTGACCAAGCAAGGCAAGTCCGTTGCCATGATCGAAAAGGATCCGACTTATGTCGGCGGGATCAGCCGGACCGTGGAGCACGAGGGCTATCGCTTCGACATCGGCGGGCACCGCTTCTTTTCCAAGAGCTCGCAAGTCGTCGACATGTGGAACGAGATCCTCGGCGAGGACGATTTCATCCAGCGCCCTCGGATGAGCCGCATCTATTACGAGGGCAAGTTCTACAGCTATCCCCTTAGGGCTTTTGAGGCTTTGTCCAACCTCGGCGTCCTGCGCTCGACGGCCTGCATGGTCTCCTACCTTCGCTACAAGCTCTTCCCGATCAAGGAGGTGAGAAGCTTCGAGGACTGGACCACCAACCAGTTCGGCAAGCGCCTCTATTCGATCTTCTTCAAGACCTACACCGAGAAAGTGTGGGGCATGCCGTGTGACGAGATGAGCGCAGACTGGGCGGCGCAGCGTATCAAGGGCCTGTCGCTCTGGAGCGCTGTTGTCGATGGTCTCAAGCGCAGTCTCGGCCTCAACAAGAAACCCAATGACGGTATGGCGACCAAGACGCTGCTGGAAACCTTCCGTTACCCGCGCCTTGGCCCCGGCATGATGTGGGAGGCCGCGCGCGACAAGGTCCTGGCGAGCGGCCACGGCCATCTCTTCATGGGTCACGAACTCTCGCAGCTCTCGGCCAATGGCAAAGGGGGCTGGCGCATGAGCGCGCGGGGCGATGGCGGCGAGGTCGTTATCGAAGCGGACCATGCAATCAGTTCCGCCCCGATGCGGCAGCTGGCAAAGCGTCTTCACCCGCTGCCGGAAAGTACGATCCAGGCCAACGACCTCAAGTATCGCGACTTCCTCACCGTCGCGCTCATGGTCGAGGGCGAGGACCTCTTCCCCGACAACTGGATCTACATTCACGACAGCAAGGTCCAGGTCGGCCGCGTCCAGAACTTCCGTAGCTGGTCGCCGGAAATGATCCCCGATGCGGACATGGCGTGCGTCGGTCTCGAATACTTCTGCTTCGAGGGCGACGGGCTCTGGTCGATGGACGATGCGGACCTGATTGCCTTGGCAACCGATGAAATGGAGACGCTTGGGCTGGTGGATCGAGACAAGGTCAAGAGCGGTGCAGTCGTCCGCCAGGAAAAGGCTTATCCCGTTTATGACGAAGATTACGCCCGTAATGTCGAGGCGATGCGGGCCGAGCTGGAAGCGAAGCACCCCACTCTCCATCTCGTCGGGCGCAATGGAATGCACCGCTACAACAATCAGGATCACGCGATGATGACGGCCATGCTCACCGTCGAGAACATCCTGGCGGGCGAACGGATCTACGACACCTGGTGCGTCAACGAAGACGCGGAATACCACGAGGCGGGCGACGAAGGTGCGGAAACATCTCTGCCAAACCGTTCGCTAAGCGCCGATCAGGCTGCGGCACTGGCCTCGGTCCGCGATGTGCCGGAGCGGGTCAAGAAATCCGCCTGACCATCAATTGAGCGGGCTTTTCCATCGCATTTTCCGGTGGCGGCTGGCCCGCTACATGGTGGCGAGCCTTGCCGGCACCATTGTCGATCTCGGCGGCTTCCTCTTGCTGTATGCGAAGGGCGTGGCGCCGGTCGGCGCTGCGACCGCAAGCTACATTCTGGGTGTAGCGATCCACTGGATCGTATCGAGCCGCTTCGTGTTTGCCGATCGGCTCGCAAGGCCGGGCATGGCGCGGGGCACCCAGCAATTGCTCTTCGTGCTATCGGCCCTCGCCGGTCTTGCAATCACGGCAGGCATTGTCTGGTTCGCCGGCGAGGTCGATGTCGATCCCCGGATTGGAAAACTGGTGGCGATGGGCGCAAGCTTCCTTGCCGTCTGGACTATCAGGCTGCTGTTCGTGTTTCGCCCCAATTGATCCTGGTATTACGTCAAATGTCTGGCGCCCGTGCCGAATTTGCGTTTTATTTACCATGATTTGCGAAACAGGCTTGCTACACGAACGTGCGGCGCCGATCGCGATGGGGGGCAGATTGATCGAATTGCTGGCACGGCTGAGGGATGTCCGTCTGGTCCGCTATGGATTGGCGAGCATCGGTGCGCTCGCAATCGATATGGCGTGCTTCCTGCTCCTCCTTGCCGCAGGATTGGCCTCTCCTGTCGCTGCTGCTGCCGGCTATACCATAGGAATTCTCGTCCATTGGGTGCTCTCAAGCCGCACGGTCTTTCATGACGGTGTTGCAAGTCGCGGAGAAGGTCGCGGGCGTCAAAAGGCACTGTTTGTTGCCTCGGCCCTGATCGGACTGGCACTGACGACTCTCATTGTCTGGCTTGGCGAATTTGGCAGGGTCGATCCCCGCATAGCCAAGATCATCGCGATTCTGGTGAGCTTTACGGTAACCTATCTGCTGCGCAAATCGGTCGTATTCGGCCGCGCGCTCCGCTGATGACGACCGACCGCCGTTTGCGAGTGGATAAGCATCCGGTCGGCTGGGTGCTATTGATCTGGGCGCTAGGGATCGCGCTCCTCACCGCCCTCGCTTTCTCCTACATTGTCGAACGACGTTTCCCCGGTCCCGACGATGTACTTCGACTTGTTCAGGTGCGCGATCTGATAGGTGGGCAGAATTGGTTCGATCTGCAGCAATATCGAATAAATCCTCCCGACGGCGTAGCCATGCACTGGTCGAGATTGGTCGACATCCCGCTGGCGCTGGCCATCCTCGCGCTGACGCCACTGGTCGGGGTTGGAATGGCGGAGTGGATCGTCGCTCTCTTGGTGCCTCTTTTCATCCTCCTTGCCATCCTGATGGTCGTTTCGCGCCTGGCCTGGCGCCTTCTGGGCAGGAACGAGGCGGTCATGGCCGCCATCGTGCTCATCCTATGGTCAAGTTTCCTGATGCAGATGCAGCCTCTCAGGATCGACCATCACTCATGGCAGATCCTCAGCGTTGCAGTCGCCGTATGGGCCATTTCGTGGCGGAAACCGGTCAGCGGCGGGGCAGTGGCAGGCTTTTCCATGGGACTTGGGGTGATGATCTCCCTCGAAGTCTTGCCCCTGGTCGCAGGTTTCGGGCTCATACTCGCGCTGCGCTGGATGAAGGACCATCGCAATCGGATGTGGCTGACCAGTTACATGCAGGCACTGGCGCTAACTATCTTCATTGCCTTTGCCGGGACGAGGGGGTTGCCAGGACCTTCGCTATTCTGCGACACGATTTCCATTCCGCACGTCGGTTTCTTCGTGATCGCGGCGCTTGGCACTGGGGCGATTGCCACACTTCCGCGCCTTCCTTTGATCATGCTTGCGTTGCTCTTCGCAATCGTCGGTGCGCTGGGCGTCGGCTTTGTCGCTTTTACCGAGACCCAATGTTTCACCGCACCCTTCGGTGTGCTCGATCCGTTAGTGCGCGACCACTGGTATTCCAATGTCATGGAAGGAATGCCGATCTGGAGACAGGAGACTGCTGAGGCACTGAGGGGCGGGATGCAGATGCTTGTCGGATTGGGCTCGTGCCTGGCCCTGATCCTGCGAAAGCGAGATTGGCTCCGCAGCTGGTGGATCGAATACTTCCTTCTCCTCCTGATCGCCTGCCTCGCCTGTGTTGCGACATTCCGTTCGCTCTATTTCGTGGCGGTGATCGCGGCTGTTCCCACCGGATGGGCCGCGAGTCGCGCGATTGGCTTGATCCGCAATGGAAGTTCCTTGCCCATTCGCGCGGCAGCACCGCTGCTGGCTTACTATATCTTGCTGCCGGGCGGGATCGTGACGATCGGCGCCGAGGTTTTCGGGAGTGAGGATAGCCAGTCGCTGGCTTCAGCGGAGGACGATATCCTGCAATTAAGAGAATCCGCATGCGATCTGGGTCGCAGCACTAGCGGACTTGCAGCGCTTCCTCCTGCCACCATCTTTGCCCCACTCGATGTAGGTCCGTTCATCCTACTCAACACGCCGCATTCGGTCGTGGCGAGCGGCCATCATCGAGCCAATCTGGCAATGCGTGACGTGATTGCTGGCCTGATCTCGAAACCGGATGAATCGCGCCGGTTGGTGGAGCGCCATCGCGCCGACTATGTCATTATTTGCACCGACATTGCCGAACCTCATGTCCTCGCCAGCGTGGGTGGCGACGAGAGCCTGGCTGCGCGGCTTCTGAGTGACAGGCCACCCGCCTGGCTTGAGCGAGTCGACCTCGGAACGCCTGACGCCCTTCAGGTCTGGCGTGTAAATCGCCAGCCCTGAGGATCAGGCCGGACGAAAATCCATCGCCACGCCATTGATGCAATGACGCTTACCCGTCGGGCGCGGACCATCGCTGAAGATATGGCCCAAGTGTCCGCCGCAGTCGGCGCAATGCACTTCCGTGCGGGGGTAACCGAGCTTGAAATCCCGGCTGGTGCCGACGGCACCCTTGTCGATCGGCGCCCAGAAACTCGGCCAGCCGGTTCCGGAATCATACTTGGTCTTGGAACTGTAGAGCGCATTGCCACAGCCTGCGCATACGAAGACCCCGGCGCGCTTTTCCGCGTTGAGGGGGGATGAATAGGGCCGTTCGGTACCTTCCTGCCGCAGGACGTAGAATTCGCTCTTGGTCAGCTTGCCGCGCCATTGGGCCTCACTCAGCGAGACGGGGAAGCTCTTGGCCTCGGCCCGGCCGGACCCGCAGGCCGCGAGAGCTGCAAAGCTGGCTGATGCACCGATCCAGCCGAGAAAGCCCCGGCGCGAAGGTAGGTTGGTCATGGCGTAGTTCCGTTTCATGCGCGCACGATAGACCTGCGCACCTGAACTTACGCTTGAAACGGCAGAAAGGTTACGAAGCGCTGCGGCGCATCACCGTCAGAATTCGGTGATTTCGACCTCGAGCTTGCGGAACCCATGGACGAAGTTCGCCCGCACGCGCTCGATGTCGCCAGCCACGTGGACCCGCATGCGGCGCTTGTGCAGTTCTTCGAGCAGGACACGCAGCTGCAGTTCGGCCAGGCGGGCACCGACGCAGCGGTGGATACCGTAGCCGAAAGCGATGTGGCGACGGGCGTTCTCGCGTTCGATGTCCAGCTTGTCGGGGTTTTCGAACACCTGCTCGTCGCGGTTGGCGCTCAGATACCACAACACCACCTTGTCACCCTTCTTGATCTGCTTGCCGAAGACTTCGGTGTCTTCGGTGCAGGTGCGGCGCATATGCGCAAGCGGGGTCTGCATGCGCAGGATTTCCTGCACTGCGTTGGGGATGAGGTCGGGGTTCTGTTCGAATTTCTTGCGCTGGTCGGGGTTCTTGTCGAGCTGGTAGATAATCCCGCTCATCGAATTGCGGGTCGTGTCGTTGCCGCCCACGATCAGCAGCACCAGATTGCCCATGAATTCCTCCGGCCGCATCTGGTTCATCGCTTCGGAGTGGATCATCATGGAGATGAGGTCGTCGCCCGGCTCCTTGTCCATCGTGCGTTCGACCCAGAGCGACTGAAAGTAAGCCCCCATCTCGTGGAGGAAGCCCCAGCGCATCTCGTCAAGTTCGCGCACGCTGGCAAGTTCGGTATCACCCGACCAGTCGGACCAGAAGGTCAACAGGCGACGGTCTTCCCAAGGGAAGCCGAAAAGGATCGCAAGCATGCCGGTGGTCAGTTCGATCGAGACCTTGTCGACCCAGTCGAAGACTTCCCCGCGCGGTAGTGAGTCGAGCAATTCGCCGGTGCGCTGGCGGATTTCGCCTTCCATTTCGGCCATGCCGCTCGGCGTGAACTTGGGAGCGACGGTGCGCCGTTGGCCCGTGTGCTGCGGCCGGTCCATGGCGATGAACATCGGCAATTCGCGCCGGTCGACACCGCTTTCGGCCAGCTCTTCTTCGGTAAGGCGGTTGAGGATCGTGATGCCGCCATATTCCCAGCTGGACGAGAAGATCTCGGGCAAGGCTTCGATATGCTGGATCGCCTTGTGCTGCACGACTGCCCAGTATGGGCCGAACGGACTGTCCTCGATGTAGTGCAGAGGCCCGGCTTCGCGCATCTCCTTGAAGATCGGCTGCCAGGTGTTCTCGTAATAGATATCGCTCCGGCTGACGTCCCACTTGTGCGTATGCTGGAGCCGCTGTTCGGGATGCTCTTCGAAGTGCTTGGTCAGCGCTTCGTAGGCGGTCGGGCTCGAACGGACTTCGGGTCGCTGCGGGGCGATGGTGGCCATATCTCTCTCCGTTTTGGCGTACTCTTTGCGAGTCTCTGCCGTTATACTCTGCGGCGCATCCTGAACTAACTGACATATGTGTCAATAGTGCGTTGCAAAACGGAACTTAAGTCGCCCCCCCTTTCGCAAGATTGCATCAATGCGACGCAATTACGGGCGAGCTGCCTTGCGCAGCGAAAAGCGAGGCTTCGCCTTGCCGCCGCCGGTACCCGATTTCATAACCAGCTTGCGGAACAGGCCAGAGCCCGTTTTCACGAAGATCGCGACCCAAAGCAGCTGCCAGGCAAGTGCTGCGGCGTGGGTCCAGAGAACGGGCGACTGTGCTGCGCGGGCAACCATCGCATAAGGCGATGATACCGGGAAAAGCACCGCGAAGATTTCCGCCGCCGAGCCGGGATCGCTGAGCGAATAGGTGGCGAGGAAGAATACGGCCAGTTGCAGGATTGTGGCTGGCATCGACAGCGTCTGCACATCGCGCACGGTTGGAGCCATCGATCCGATCGTGAGGAAGATCGAGCCGATCAAAAGATAGGCCGTGGCGAAATAGGTCACGAACAGGACCACGAACAGCGGCCAGCCGACGGCAGGCTCCGGTATCGGGCCGAGCGCGGCGCTGCCGAGGGTCAGGACCAGCAGCGCAATGCCGCCCCAAACCGCGATGCCGACGAAACTGACCGCCAGCATTGCGAAAAGCTTGCCATAGAAAACAGCTTCCATCGGAATGGCCGCAGCAAGGATTTCGATGATCTTGTTGGCCTTCTCCTCGACGAGGTTGGAAAGGACCATGCCGGCCAGAAGCATCGTCAGGAGGAACAGGAGCGTGATCGCCCCGGTGGCGGTTGCCGTCTGGGCGCTACGGATTGTCGCGACGCTCGTTTGCGTCGGCGAGAGGTTCACTTCCGGCAATTCTGCACTCGAACCGCCTAGCGCCTGCGCCGAGAGCAATGAGACCTCCCCCTGCCAACGTGCGATCCGTTCCTCGGTACCCGTCAGTTGCGGGTTCTCTAGCGACCCTGTCAGGACCGCGCCGAAATTGTCCGATTTGTCGGCAAGCAATTCGGCCGCGTCTCTCTGGTCGCTGTCCGGCACTGTCACAATCGCTGGCAGGCCCACCGCTTGTGCCAGATGCTCGTGCGCCCTTGCGAAGGCGGCGTTCTCGGCATCGGACAGTGCCACCGCGAGCTTCGGCGGATCGGAACTCTCTGCAGCCTTGGCGCCGAGCGCGCCTGCCGTTGCGCTGATCGCTCCGAAGAAAATCGGGCCGAGCAGGAAGAAGAGGAATGCCTTGGAGAACAGGATTGCCCTGAAATCCCGCCGCGCCATGACCAGCGCCGCGCGCCAGAGCGGGAGCCTGCTTGCATTGTCGCTCATGCCACATCTCCTGCCGCGTCTTCATCGAGTGCGCGCGCTGCCGCCTCACCGGCGATCTCCACGAAGGCATCGTGAAGTCCGGCCCGTTCAATCGAAAGCGAGAGAATGCCTGCGCCTCCCTCTATGAGCCGTTTCAGCAGCTCTTCGATTCCGCTCTCGGGCACGGGGAAATACCAGAAGTGGCCACCATGCGCTTTCGCATCGTGGCGAGCGTCGTCGGGAAGAGCAGAGCGCCATTCCCCGCCGCCATTGGCCGTCTCAAGTCGCACCTGAGCGGGAATGCGATCGCGTGCCGTGTCGACCGATCCGGCATAGGGTACCTTGCCGCCTGCGATGATCGCCACGTCGTCGCAAAGCCTTTCAGCGTGGTGGATGACGTGAGTCGAAAAGATCACGGTCGTCCCGTCGTTCGCCAATTCGCGGATCATGCCTTCGAGCTTGCCCTGGTTGATGGCATCGAGACCGCTGAAGGGTTCGTCGAGCACAACCAGTTTCGGCTTGTGGACCAGGCTTCCGAGCAATTGCACCGTCTGCGCCATGCCCTTCGACAACTGGCGGATCTGGCGATCAATGGCGTGGCCCAGGCCATGGGCCTCCATCATCTCGCGCCCGCGCAGCTTGCCTTCTTCGACAGGGAGGCCACGCAAGGCACCGAGGAAACCGATGGCTTCATCGCATTTCATCGCCGGGTAAAGCCCGCGCTCTTCCGGAAGGTAGCCGATTAGGCGCGCAATCTCGTGTGGACGCTCGTGCCCGAAAACGCGGCGCGTTCCCTCATCCGGATCGATAATGCCCAGCAGCATTCGAAGAGTGGTCGTCTTGCCTGCTCCATTCGGTCCGAGGATGCCGTAGATCGCTCCTTCCGGCACGCTTATATCCACACCATCGACTGCGAGCGTGTCATCGAACCGCTTCACCAGTCCTCTCGCTTCGATGGCAAGTGAGGGCGACGTGTCGTTCAGGGGTCGCGGCTTGGCGTTCGGCTCGGTAAGCATGCACCAGCGTTAACCGCGCCGAGTGAACGGGAGCAACAGCAAGTTTGGTTAAGGACCCCTCTTTGAAGTCCCTCCAGGACGATCTCCGCAGGGAAGCACAGTCGCTGGGCTTCGCGGCTTGCGGCTTCACCTCTGCGGGCGAGGACCGCACGCGCACCGAAAGGCTCGAAGAGTGGTTGGGCGAGGGCAAGCACGGCTCGATGCAGTGGATGGAGGCCCGAAAGGAGCAGCGCGCCTATCCGCAGGGCCTGTGGCCGGAAGCGCGCAGCGTGATTGCGCTAGGCATGAGCTATGCTCCCGATGTCGACCCCCTGGCGCTTGAGGGCGATCCCGATAAGGCGCGGATTTCGGTCTACGCGCAGGGACGCGACTATCATGACGTTGTGAAGAAGGCGCTCAAGGCCTTGGCGCGCTGGCTCATCGAAAGGGAGCCGGACAGCGAGCTCAAGGTATTCGTCGATACGGCTCCGGTGATGGAAAAGCCCCTCGGAGAAGCAGCCGGCATCGGTTGGCAGGGCAAGCATACCAATCTTGTCAGCCGCGAGCATGGCAGCTGGCTGTTCCTCGGTGCGATTTACTCGACACTGCCGTTCGAGCCCGATGCGCCGGGCAGGGATATGTGCGGGTCGTGCCGCGCCTGTCAGGATGCCTGCCCTACCGTTGCCTTCCCGTCACCCTACCGGCTCGATGCGCGTCGGTGCATTTCCTATCTGACCATCGAGCACAAGGGCCAGATTCCCGGTGAATTTCGCGAAGCACTGGGCAATCGGATTTACGGCTGCGACGATTGCCTCGCGGTTTGTCCATGGAACAAGTTTGCGGACACCGCGCACCGGCATCTGAAGCTTGCGCCGCGCGAGGAATTGCAAGCCCCCGACCTCGCGCACTTCCTTGCGTTTGACGATGCAGGGTTTCGCCAATTCTTCTCGGGCTCGCCGATCAAGCGGATCGGGCGTGACCGCTTCGTGCGCAATTGCCTTTATGCCGCAGGAAACAGCGGGAATGCGTCGCTGGCTCCCCTGGTGCAGGCCTTGCGCAATGACCCCGATCCCGCGGTAAGTGATGCGGCCGATTGGGCGGCCGCGCGGCTCAGCGCATCTCCTTGAGCGGGACTTTGGTGTCGGCGAGCAGGTCAGCATCGACCTCCGCCCTTGCTTCCACCAGCTTGCGGCCTTGCGCGTAATCGCGGGTATTGTTGACGCAATCGAGCGCGATGACGCAGCCTTCTTTCAAATAGATCATGGCGAACTTCCGGTCGGCAGGATCGCCTCGCAGGACGCAGGCATCGTGGCCGGTGGAAATGCCAACGGTCTGCAAGCGCAGGTCGTACTGGTTCGACCAGAACCAGGGGACGGCGTCGTAATCCTGCTTGTCGCCCATGATCGCCTTGGCCGCGACGGTTGCCATGTCGTTGGCGTTCTGGACCGACTCAAGCCTTATAACCGCGTTATCGGCATAGGGATTAGGATGGGCTGCGCAGTCGCCGATCGCGTAGATGTCGTCGAGCGACGTGCGGCAATATGTATCGACGTCGACCCCGTTGCTGCCTGCCGCGCCTGCCGCGATCAGCGGCCCGACCGATGGCACGATGCCGATCCCTGCAATCACGATGTCGCAGGTAAGGGTCTCTCCCGTGGTCAGGGTCACACCGGTAACGCGTCCGTCGTCGCCTTCGATGCGTTCCAAACCCGTCTCGAGCCGGAGGTCGACCCCGTGGGCGCGATGTTCGGCGGCGTAAAAGCCCGACAATTCCGCTCCTGCAACCCGCGCGAGGACGCGGTCCTGCATCTCGATTACGGCAACGTCGCAGCCGAGCTTTCGCAAAACGGCAGCAGCCTCGAGCCCGATGTAGCCCGCGCCCACGATGACCGCTCGCTTGGCACCGCCTTCCAATTCTGCCTTGAGTGCATCGGTGTCACGGCGTCCGCGGATAGTATGGACGCCAGCCAGATCCGCACCCGGGCACGACAGGCGCCGGGCATCACCGCCACCGGCCCAGATGAGCTTGCGATACGTCACCTTGGTATCGTCGGACAATGCAATGGTGTGCGAACGCGGATCGATCTCGTTCGCGTTTGCGCCAAGGCGCAGCGTCACGTTGCGATCGGCCCAAAACTGTTCCGGCCGGATCAGGATTTTCTCGAAGGGCTTTTCGCCCGCCAGATAATCCTTCGACAATGGTGGGCGCTCATAAGGCGGGTTGCGGTCACGGCTAACCATGAGGATCGTATCCTCATGCCCTGCCTGGCGTAGCGCGATTGCAGCCTGCGCTCCGCCATGGCCCGAACCCACGATGACGACGTCGTAATGCTCCATGACGCGCAGGGCTGGCGCTAAACTCTCACGCGGTCAAGCATTCCCGCGTCGGGTCAGCGCGCCAGCAGGTTGCGAGCCATGCTGGCGATCTGGGCCAGCATCGCCGGTGCAACCGGCGTTTGCGACTGGGCACGCTCAATCATGGAGCGGAACTGTTGCATGGCCGACTGGTGGTCCGCTGCCCAGGCGTTGACGACGCCCCGCATGTCTTCCTTCGCATCCTTGCGGCGCGAGAGACGGCGCAAGAGGTCCAGCCGCATCTGCTGGAAATCCCGGGCAATGCCGGACACCAATAGTCGCTCCCACACGTCCGACGGGTTCATCAGTGCGGCGGTGCCTTGCGCCCAGTCGATGCCGAGGCTCGCACCGATGTCGGTGAAGCCCAGTGTCAGTGGTTCCGGATCGAGGCCCGTATCGGCTGCCAGCTTGGCCAGGCCGACCGACCCGTCAAGATTGTAGATATGCGTGATACGCGAAGCGACCGCATCGTTGGCCCCCGCGTCAGTGAACGTCTCGTGCAGGTCCTGCGACTGATTCTTGAGCTGCGAGCCGAGCAGCTGGTCGGTAGATTTGACCAGCAGAGCAACGTTCTTGCCGAGCTCGTCGACCATTTCCGCAGGGCGCACCCGGCCTGCTGCCGTGCGCAGGACGTCCGACATAAGGTTGCCGACGGCCGCCGCAAGGCGATCGAATAGCAGGAGACGCGCGGTTTCGTCGATCTTGGCATTGTCTAGTTCGGTCCAGATGTTGCGCAGGTCGAACAGGTGCGCGGCCGCCACGAACGCACCGGCGACTTCGGAAAGTTCGACGCCTTCCTCTTCGGCCAGTTCGAATGGGTGGATGATCCCGATGCGGTTCACCATCGCGTTGGCGAGCTTGGTCGCGATAATCTCGCGGCGCAGGCGATGGTTTTCGATTTGCTTGCGGAACTTGCCGCGCATCGGTTCCGGAAAACTGCGCATGAGCAGGTCATGCAGGATTGGATCGTCCGGCAGGTCGCTGTTCTGGA
Source organism: Qipengyuania aquimaris (assembly GCF_009827445.1). GTDB lineage: Bacteria > Pseudomonadota > Alphaproteobacteria > Sphingomonadales > Sphingomonadaceae > Qipengyuania > Qipengyuania aquimaris. The sequence continues at coordinate 2,113,118 of NZ_WTYI01000001.1, read as the reverse complement.
TCGCGTCCTGGAGGACCAGCTTGGCCGACGACAGCAGCACTGCCAATTCGGGACGGGTGAGACCCATTCCTTCGGCCGCACGGCGCTGGAGCGTCTGATTGTCGGCGAGGCCTTCTGTCTTTCGATCGAGGTTTCCGGCGTCTTCCAGTGTCTCGATCAGATGGAGCTGCGATGCCATGGCCCGCGCACCGCCCTTTTCGGCGATCGACAGGGCCAGCGCCTGCAAGCGATTGTCTTCCAGGACGAGGTCCGAAACTTCGTCGGTCATCTCTTCCAGCAGTTCGACGCGTTTGGGTTCGGACAAGCGTCCTGCGCGCTTGGCAGCGGCGAGGGCAATCTTGATGTTCACCTCGTTGTCCGAACAGTCGACCCCGGCGGAATTGTCGATGAAGTCGGTGTTGCAGCGCCCGCCGCCAAGCGAATATTCGATGCGTCCGGCCTGCGTCGTGCCCAGGTTTGCGCCTTCGCCTATAACCTTGGCGCGCAGGTCCTTCCCGTCGACGCGCAGCGCGTCGTTCGCCGGGTCGCCGACTTGGACGTTATTTTCGCTGCTGGCCTTGATGTAGGTGCCGATGCCGCCGAACCAGATCAGGTCGACCGGAGCCTTGAGGATCGCCGAGATCAGCGCTTCGGGCTCGATTTCGTCCTGTTCGATGCCGAGCACGCCCTGCATCGTTTTCGATAGCTTGATGGTCTTGGCGTCGCGCGGATAGACACCGCCGCCACGCGAAATCAGGTCTTCGTCGTAATCCGCCCAACTCGAACGGGTCATTTCGAAGAGGCGCTTCCGTTCCTTCCAGCTCTTTGCCGGATCGGGATTGGGATCGAGGAAGATGTGACGGTGATCGAAGGCTGCGACCAGCTTGATGGCCTTGGACAGCAGCATACCATTGCCGAAGACGTCGCCAGACATGTCCCCGCATCCGACCACTTCGATGAAATCGGTCTGCACGTCGATGCCCATTTCGAGGAAGTGGCGCTGGACGCTGACCCATCCGCCTTTCGCGGTAATGCCCATGGCCTTGTGGTCATAGCCCTTCGAGCCGCCGCTGGCGAAAGCGTCGTCGAGCCAAAAGTCGCGGCTTTCGGCGATCGCATTGGCGACGTCGGAGAAACTGGCTGTGCCCTTGTCGGCGGCAACGACGAAATAGGGATCCTCGCCGTCGGTGATGACGACATCTTCAGGGTGCACAACCTTGTCGTCGACGATGTTATCGGTGACCGACAGCAGACTGCGGATGAAGACCTCGTAACTGGCCTTGCCTTCCTCCGCCCAGGCATCGCGATCGATGGACGGGTCGGGTAATTGCTTGGGATAGAATCCGCCCTTCGCGCCCGCCGGTACGATCACGGCGTTCTTCACGCGCTGCGCCTTCATCAGGCCGAGAATTTCGGTCCGGAAGTCGTCCCGGCGATCGGACCAGCGCAGGCCCCCGCGCGCAACCGGGCCGGAGCGCAGGTGGATGCCCTCGACGCGGCGCGAATAAACGAAGATTTCGCGCCATGGCACGGGCTTGGGAAGTCCCGGTACCATTGAACTGTCGATCTTGAATGCCAGCGCCTCATTCGCTGCAGGCGCAAAGACATTGGTCCGCAGGATGGCATCGATCAACGCCTTGTAGAGGCGCAGCAGGCGGTCGTCGTTGATCGCCTTGACCCGAGTCAGGGCGCGGCGGATGGCCTCGCTCGCTTCCTTGGACGCTTCCTCGCGATTGCCGTCGAAGTCGGGATCGTGCCGAGCGCTGAACAGGTCGATGAGCGCGCGCGTGATATCGGCCGATTTCGCCAGCGCATCGACCACCGTATAGATCGTGAACCCCATTCCGATCTGGCGAAGGTAGCGATAGAACGCGCGCAGCCATTCGGTCTGGTGGGCGTCGAGCGCGGCTTCGACAACGAGGCGGTTGAAAACGTCGTTTTCAGCCTGTTCGTTGAGCACTGCGCCGATTGCGTCTTCGATACCTTCCGCCCGTTCGATCAAGTCTTCGGCATTGAGGCCGGGGGCAAGCTGCAGCGCGAAATCGTGGATCGTGCCAAGGCGACCCTCTTCGAGGACTGTCGGCATTTCCGAACGCACGTGGAAGCCGAAGTTCTCCAATGCGGGGACCGCGTCGGATAGCGGCAGGCTACCCTCGGCCTGGTAGAGTTTCAGGCGCAGGCAGCGTTCGTCGTCGCGCTCGCACAAATAAAGCCGCGCTCCGCGGTGCGGCGCCTCGTCCTCGTCGTCGGCATGATGGCCGAGCGCGCGCAGGCGGGCGATATCCTCAGCTGCTTCGCGAGGCCCGAAACGGGCGCGATATGCGGTGGGGAATGCCTCTGCGAAACGCATGGCGAGGGCTGCGGCACGGCCCTTTTCCTCGAACGCAAGCAATTCGTTCTCGACCGCTTCACTCCAGCCGCGCAGCAGCGTTTGCAACTGTTGCTCGAGTGCGGCTTCGTCGGGTTTCTGTGCGCCTTCGCGAATATCGAGAACGAACCGCAGCATTGCCAGATTGCCCCCTTCAACCTCGAGGCTCCAGTCGAGCAGGCGCGCTTTGGCTCCCTCTTCCAGCAGAGCCAGGATCTGGAGGCGAACCTGGGTGGCGAGCATGTCGCGCGGAAGCCAGACGAATGCGAAAAGATGGCGGGCCAGCGGCGCTTCGACCAATGCCAATCGAGGCCGGGGTCGGTCGACAAGGCTCATCATCGTCGTAGCGATGCGTGCGGTATCTTCTTCCGAAAATCCGATGACGAGATCGTGGGGCAGCGCAGTCAGCGCGTGGACCAGCGCCTTACCGGCATGGCCTGTATCGTCGAAATTGAGTTCGTCACGGATGGCATCCAGCCGCTGGCACAGGATCGGAACGCTGCGAGGCGGAGAGGCGATCGCGGCGCTCGTCCAGACACCGGCATGGACGGAGAGAGCCTTGACCTTCTTCCCATCACGGATCGGGACGATGAACAGGTCGAGCGGCACGCGGCGGTGCACCCGCGCCATATGGTTCGCCTTGATGATCAGCGGCGTGCGTGCTTCGCCCTTTCCCTCGAACCAGGCGAAGGCGCGCTCGTAGCTCGCATCGACCAGCAGCTCGCGCGATGAAGTGCGGCAAATGCCGAGCTCGTTTTCCTGCGAGCCATCCCGCATGCGAACGACATGGCCCAATTGCGTGAGCATTCCAGAATTCAGCCATTCGAGCAGGGCTGCGCCTTCTTCGTTTTCCACTCGCTCGACGTCGCCGGCCATCGCTTCCTGCAGCTTTGGCCAATCGCACACTGCAGCGCGGACATCGGCGAGTGTTTCGAGGAGTTTTTCCTCGATCGCGTGCCTTCGCTTGGCATCGACCCGTGGGGCTTCAAGGTAGATCATCGATTCCCAGAAAGCGTCTTCCGGCTCTCCCTTGATCACCTTGTCGAGCGTGCCGTCGCTTCCGCGTTCGACTGGCACCACGGGGTGAATGAGGCGATCGATGGCCAGTCCCATCGCGGCAACGGCGGCGGCAGTAGAGTCGACAAGGAAAGGCATGTCGTCGTTGATGATCGCAATTCGCGTGTAGCGGCGCTCATCGCTGATCGACTGGATGGCGATCGCGGGTTCTCCTGCCGCGCGCTTTTCGGCGGTTTCGGCGAGGAAAGCTGCTGCCTCTGACAGGTGTTCGTCATCGATCGGAGTGTCGCCCGGAAGCAGGGACTCGCGCATGTGCTGCGCGATCGTCTTGGCTTGGGGGGACATGCTCTGGCTTGCCTTGGCGGCTTTGGAACCCATGAAAGGCCTCTCGCTTGCGGCGTACGATACTTTCGCACCCGTGTAATTTCCGAGTCGTCTTCGGCGACGCGCTGGCTCGCGATTAGGCCCGTTGTCGCAGGCTCGCAAGGCTAACCAAAAGGAAAAGGCGCAATCGTATGCGTTCCTAGGTTCCGTAGCGTCGAAGCGGACTTGTCAGTGGAGTGCAGAAAGCGCGCGGGAGAGCGAGGTGACGCGTTCCTGCGGGTCGAAGGTCGGTCCGGCGAAGATGATCTCGTCCGCTCCGGTGCGTGCAATGAACGAGCGGATCTTATCCGCGCATTGACCGGGCGTCCCGACCGCGCTGGCTTGACCGATGTGGGCGAGCATGGCTTGCGCAGGGGCCGGAAGGCTCTCGCGATAACTGGCTACAGGCGGCTTGAGTTTTGCGGGTGACCCGGTCCGCAGGGCGACGAAGGCCTGCAATTGCGACGTCGAGAGCGTCTCCGCCTCTTCTTCCGTCTCTGCGCAGAAGAGGTTCATTGCCGCCATCACATAGGGCGTGTCGAGCTGGTCCGAAGGCTCGAAATCGCGGCGGTAGATTTCGAGCGCCGCGTCGAGGTGATCGGGGGCGAAATGGCTCGCGAACGCATAGGGCAGCCCCAGCCTGGCGGCCAGTTGCGCCCCGAACAGGCTGGACCCGAGCATCCAAAATTGAGGGTTCGCACCAAGACCCGGTGTCGGATGGATAGTGGTGTCGCCGCGCATCAGGGCCTGCAATTCCACCACATCCTGCGGAAACATTTCCGCGGCCCGGTTCAGGTCCTTGCGCAAGGCGCGCTGTAGCTCCGGACCCGCTCCAGGTGCCCGGCCCAGCCCCAGGTCGATCCGCCCCGGAAACAGCGCGTCGAGCGTGCCGAACTGCTCGGCAATCTGGAACGGGGTATGATTGGGCAGCATGATGCCGCCGGAGCCGATCCGGATCGTGTCCGTCGCATTGCCGATATGCGCAAGGACAACGGACGTGGCGCCCCCGGCAATGCCTTCCATCGCATGGTGCTCGGCCACCCAATATCGCGCGCAGCCGAGGCGTTCGGCGGCCTGCGCCAACCGGGTCGCGGCTTCGAAGGCTTCCGCAAGGGTCCCGCCTTCACGGACCGGAACGAGATCGAGGACCGAGAAAGCAGTCATTCTGCCGGTGCGATCTGCGCGAGATATTCGCGCGCCTGATCGGCCTGCGGACTGTCCGGCGCGACGTCGAGCACGGACTGGAAGCTCTTTCGCGCAGCCTCCTCGCGGCCGGACAGCGCGGCTATGACGCCTGCTTCCAGCCCGACCTGCGGGTTGCGGGGAGCAAGGAGAGCGGCCCTTTCGATCTGCTGCTGCGCTTCGCCGAGGCGCGACAGCCGACGGGACAAGGTCGCCGAAAGCAGCCATGCCTGCGCATCGTCACCATCGGCTTCCCGCGCTTCGGACAAAGCTTCCGCCGCGTCTTCCTGACGGCCCATGCGCACGAGCACGCGGGCGAGATCGACGCGAAGGTCGGCGGCAAGTGCGCCGTCGGGTGCGGCAAGCGCCTGTCCTCCTGCCCGGTCAAGCAGGACAAGCGCATTCTCCATGTCACCTTCAGCCAGGGCCGCATTGCCTGCCATCGCATTCAGCCGGGCGGCATAGGCGAGATTGTCTGCAGGCGCTTCCGCGCTCGCGAGTTCGAAGATCTCGCGCGCTTCCCCCATGCGATCAAGCTGGACGAGCGCAAGGCCGAGGCAATGAGCCGATTGCGCCATTTCGAGGTCGGTCGTTGCCGTCTCGCGCCAGCCCTGCGCATAGTCGAGAGCCGCATCGGGAGTATTCGCCGCTTGGCGCAGGCAGGTCGCAAGACGCGGCTGTACCTGCGGCTCGGTGCTTTCGGCTCGCGGCGGCCGGTTCGCCAATTCGTCCGGGATGCCCGGCATGGCGCCTGCGGAAGGGTTCGGGCCGACCTGCATGAAAAGGAGGGCGAGAGGGGCAAGGCTAAGGGTCATTCGGCTTCCAGATCGTCGAGTAGTCCGCCAATCGTGCGCAGCAGCAAGGCGATATCCTGCGGCCTCGACAAGCGGTGGTCGCCGTCCTTGATGTAAGTGACTTGAACGTCGTCCGAACGCAGGGCCTCGGCGAGCCGCGCGCTGATTTCCCACGGCACGTCGGCATCGCGCTGGCCGTGAAGCAGGCGCACCGGCACATCGATCGCGATGGTCCCTGTCAGCTGGCGCTGTGCTTGCCCGTCGGCCCAGAAGGCGCCGTGCATCGGTGTCGGCTCGGGGCCATAGGGGTTTTCGTCGAAGACGGTTTCGCCCGCCTGCAGCCTCGCCTTCTCGGCCGCGTCCCTGCCCCAGTCGGTGAAATCGGGTGCGGAGGCGATGCCGACGATACCGGCAAGGCGTTCGTCGAGCGCGAGACCGACGAGGAGCATGAGCCACCCGCCCATGGACGATCCGATGACGACGAACCGGTCCTCGACCACGGCTTCGATCAGGGCGACCACTTCGTCGCGCCATCTGGACAGCGTGCCATCTGCAAAATCGCCGTCGCTGCGACCGCAGCCCGAGTAATCGAGCAGCAGGCAGCCATGGCAGCGCGCCTTCGCCCATTCATAGAGTGCGGTCGCCTTGCCGCCGTCCATGTCCGACATGTAGCCCGGCAGGAATACCAGCGTGGGTCCGTTACCCGGCGTGTGGCGGAATGCGATCCGGCGTCCGTCCGGCATGGCATGAAACTGGATATCGTTCATGCGTCACGATGTCGGCCTGCGCGCGCGGCATTGCAAGCCTAGAAGAATTCGAACTCCTCGACGTCGGGGTCCTGTTCGCACATCGACTTGATGGCTTCGAATTCTGCCGGTGAGAGCACGGGGGCGAAGGTCTTGCCCTTGGCCGCTTCGCGATAGGCGCGCGCCCTTTCTCCCGGTGCGGGGTGGCTGGCGATCCATCCGGAAATCCCCAGGCTCTCGCCTTCTTCATGATCGCCGCCGAGCCTCTCGAAGAACTTTGCCGCGCCTAGCGGGGAGACATTGCTTTCGGCCATGCGGGCTCTCGAATAGGCGTCAGCCTCGCGCTCCGCGTCGCGCGAATAGCCCATCTGGGCGACGCCGAAGAGCGTATCGCCGAAACCGCTATCGGCACCGGCAAGCAGGATGGACAGGCCGAACTGCCTAAGCAGCGCGGTCATGACGTGGCGTTCGCGGACATGGCCGACTTCGTGCCCGAGCACGCCTGCAAGCTCCTCGGGTGTTTCGGCGTCCTGCACTAGTCCATCGAACAGGAGGACCCGGCCGCCAGGCAGCGCGACAGCGTTGACCATGTCGATATTCGCCACATTGGCACGCACCTGCTCGCGTTCCGGATCGACCGCATCGAGCAGTTTCGCCATGGCTGCATCGCCTTCCGGCGTGCTGCACAGACGTCCACCGAAGTCGCCGATCATCCCATCGCCCATCTGCCGCTCCCAACTTTCGGGAACGCGGGGGCCCAGCCATTCGGGAGCGGTCATGAACAAGGTTACGGCAGCGGCGCTGAAGATTGCGAACAGGGCGGCCGCCTTGGGCAGACCGAGCTTGTCGACCCACGCGCCGTATGTCGCCTTCGCAGGCATTCGCGAGGCCAGGCCGGGCGGCAGATCCTCCGGCACCATGAGGCGGAAGTCGGGTTCGCTCTGGCGGCGATACACATTTTCTCCGCCGCGATTTTCGCCCCATTCGAGATCGGCGAAGGGGACTTCCATCGTCCCAGTCGCGCCGGCGAGGAGGAGCGTTTCCTCCTCGCTCCAGATGGCTTCGCCGTCGTGGCGGATGGCGTTGTGGCCGTCATACCATTGTGCTGGCGTGCGAAAGGACGCGTCGGTCATGTCAGATCGCACCGATGTCGAACGCGTCCAGCAGTCCCTCGCCATGCTTGGCGGTGGTCGTGGTCGACTGGGTGAGTTCGTCGAGCAGGATTTCGCCATTGGCTTCAAGATGCACCATGAAGAACTTCCAGTGGCGATAGCTCAGGAAGATGAAGCCGATGCCGAGGGTGAAAACCACCAGCAGCGCATCCACGATCAGCAGCTTGACCCAGTCCATGGTGGACGCCTCGAAGCTGAAATTGAGGTTGCCCCAAGTCGTGCTGCCGACGACTTCGCGATAGAATTTCGCGAAGAACGCAACGGCGATCAGGCCGAGACCGAGGTAGAAGAACAGGACAAGGAATATCACCGCGCCGACCATCCCGATGCCGGCTCCTTGATCGCCGCCAAGGCTTTGCCCGGCAATCATGCCCATCGCGCCTGCCGCGATTCCGCCGATGAAGAAGATGATCGGGGCAAGATAGAACAGGAGGTAGCGCGCGAAGACATTCGAGCTGTCGGCATGGGCATCGAACTCGTGAGGGCCGAAGCTCATCTTGCGCATGCGCTCGTTCCACAGGCTAGTCATCGACCAAGGCACGAGCAGGCCGAGGGGGATGTAACCGACAATCGTCTTCCACATGTAGGACAAGCCGTAACGGAAGCCTTGGTGGTTGCTGCCCCCGCGGATGCCGCGCCAGCGAGTGCGCGAAAGGCGATAGCGCAGCGCGCGGAATCTCGCAACGCCGGTGAGGTAGAAGAAACCGAAGAAGATCATGAAGGTCAAAACCATCGCCACCACTTCGTAACCGCGGGCGATCAGGCCCTGCTGGACGAAGCTGAAGAGCGAAAGCGGGAGAATGAAAAGCACGAATACCAGCACGAAACCGACGAACAATTCCTTGCCTGTGCCGGTCCATTCCAGCCGTTCGTCGACGAAGCGGCTATGCGCCCAAAGATATTGCCGCTCTCGCGTGGTCGCCCAGAAGCGGTAAATCCCCAGTGTAACGATAGTCAGCAACAGGTTCGGGAACGCAATTTTCGCGAAGTCCTGCCAATTGCCGTCGAAACCGAAGGCGCTTTCCGCCTCGATCGGTGCCTGTTCCATATTTTGAGCGACCCCCCGCTTGTAAAAATCGTAATCGAAAACCCGTCTGCGTCCGGTTTTTCAAAGCAGGGGCGCCCAAGTCAAGGCAAAGGGTCAGTCGCGCAGAAATATATCTTCGATTTGTGTCTCGAATACATCGGCTATCTTGAATGCCAGCGGGAGCGAGGGGTCGTAGCGCCCCGTCTCGATGGCATTGACCGACTGGCGGCTGACTTCGAGACGATCGGCGAGGTCCTGCTGGCTCCAGTCGCGCTCTGCGCGCAGCACCTTGAGGCGGTTCTTCATGCGCCCCTGACCTTCTGCCACAGCTGCGCCCCCGCAAGCCCGATCGCCCAGGCTGGCAGGACCCACCACGCCCAGATATGCGGGACGAGACCGAACATCTCGAGGAAGCCCCAGAAGATTCCCAGTGCCAGCACGAACGCGAGCGCTGCGAGCGATGCCATCATGGACTTGTGCCGCAGGTATTCGTCGCTCTCTTCCTTAAGGTATCGTGCCATCGCCCAGATCATGCCGAAGGTCGGCAGGATCGGGAGTAAGGTGAGTGCGAAGACCGTCCAGTCGGCCAGTTCGTAGTTCCGCCACAACACAATGGCGATCCCTAGGCCCAGAACGTAGCCTATACTGCACACCATCATGCGCCGATTGTAGATGTCCATTGCCGCGCTGTAGGTGCAAGAGCTGTTTTTCATGGCCTTGTTGAACGGAATCATCAGGCCCATCGACAGTGCGAGCAGGATGAAGCCCACGGGCTCTTTGATAGCTCCGCTAAGGCGCAGCGCGATGATGACGCCGGCGCAGGCGAAGAACAGGCCGACCCAAAGGCCCGGGCGCCCCTTCCTTTGCGTTTGAGTAGTCATCGGGCCGCCCCTGTCGAAAGTTTGCAGGACCGATCGTCGCGCAGCCAGACCCGGGCGAAGAGAGTGAGCAGCAGGAAAGGGAGTAGCTGTGCGACCTTGCTTGGCAGGACACCAGCATTCCCCAGCAAGGCCACGCCGAGCAATGATAAAGCCAGAAAAATGGAAGGCAGTAGCGATTTCATGACAAGGCTCCTTTTCTCGATGTAAAGTGTATTTGTCATATTGCCGCCCAAGAGTCAAGGTTACTTGACAAAATAGATGGCAACCTTTCCATCGGCTCTTTCTGCTTGTCATCTGCCTGCCATCCGTCGCAGTCATGGAAGGAGGAGAGAGGACCTATTCGATGATCAAGACCGAACCGCCCGTTGCTGCACCGATCCTGCCGCTTGATCGCAGGCAATTGCTCAAGGGCGGGGTGCTGGGTGCAGGTCTCGCTGCGGCGCCCCTGACCGCCGCCGGCCGCGCGCGCGGTTTCACGCATGGCGTGGCCAGCGGAGAGCCGGGGTCCTCGCGCGTCCTTTTATGGACCCGGTACGCAGCCGATCAGGACGTCCCGCTGACCTGGGAATTGAGCGAGACGGCCTCCTTTGCTTCCCCCGTCGCTTCGGGCTCCGTCATGGCGAGCCCCGCCAATGACGGATGCGCCAAGCCGTGGGCCGACGGGCTCGCGCCGGGTCGCTGGTATTACTTCCGTTTCACTGCGCCCGACGGCAGCCACTCCGACATCGGTCGCACGCGCACCCTTCCCGAAGGGCCGACTGCGCGCTGGAAGATGGCAGTCTTCTCCTGCTCCAACATCGGCTTCGGCTGGTTCAATGCCTATGCCCACGCAGCCGCGGCGAACGAGTTCGACTGCACGCTGCACCTCGGCGACTATTTCTACGAATACGGCCAAGGCACCTACCCTTCGGAGAGCGAGTGGCTCGGCACCCGCGCTCCGCTCGACCCGCAATCCGAAACGGTGGCCCTTGCGCAGTACCGCGCGCGCTATGCCCAGTATCGCAGCGATCCGGACCTGCGCCGCATCCACCAGATCTATCCGATGATTGCCGGGTGGGACGACCACGAGAGCGCAAACGACAGCTGGGAAGGCGGTGCGCAGAACCACCAGAGCGAGACCGAAGGCGAATGGAGCGTGCGCAAGGCCGCCGCCATGAAAGCCTATCGCGAATGGATGCCCGTCTCCGAAGAGCCTTGGGCCGAATACGAGATCGGCGATCTTGCAACCCTGTTCCGCCTAGAGACCCGCCTGTCGGCGCGCGCGCAGCAATTCGATTACGGCACGCTGCTGCGCGGAATGACATCTCCCGAACAGGGCGTCGCCGCGCTCACCGCGTTCCGTGAGGAGAGCTATCGCGACCCCACGCGCGAAGTGCTCGGCGCCGCACAGCAGGCCTGGCTCGGCAATGGTCTCATGCGCTCGGCCAAGGGCGGCAAGACGTGGCAGGTGCTCGTCCAGCAGGTCCTGATGGGCAAGACCGCCTCCGCTACCTCGCTGACCGACGCCCTGCCGCAAGGACTGCCCGACTACATCATGCGCCGCGTGGTCGCAGGCGCCATCGCCTCGCGCGCCGGTCTGCCGCTCAACATGGATGCTTGGGACGGCTATCCCGCAGCCCGCGCCCGTTTTTACGAAGCGGCTCTTGCAGCGGACGCAAATCTCGTCAGCCTCGCGGGCGATACCCACAACGCATGGGCTTTCGACCTTGCCCACGAGGGCGAGAAGGTCGGCGTCGAATTCGGCGGCCAGTCGGTCACCTCGCCCGGCTTCGAGGGATACTTGCCGCAATTGGCGCCGGGCGATGTCAGCGCGGCCATGGTCGCCCGCAATCCCGAGCTCAAATGGATGGACGCCTCGCGCCGCGGCTACATGGCGGTCGAACTCACGCCGACGCGTGCGACGAGCGAATATCGCTTGCTGTCCTCGGTGCGTGAGAAGGGGGCCGAAGTCGTCGCGACGAAGCGCCTCTCAACCCTTGCCGGAGCGCGCGCGCTCGATCTCAGTTGAGATTTTAACCTGTCGTCGCTATCTCCTGGCGCATGACGCATCAGCGCATCACGACAACCACTACCACCACCCCGGGCGACCGGGGGCGGGTGCGCGCGTCCTGACGTAGCGCTCCGCCGCCCGGTTTCGGGCGGTCGGCGTTTCCTCCCGAAATCAAATTTCTCATAAACGCCGCTTCAAGCGCGCGCCTAGCTGTGCCATGGGCCTCGACATACCGAGGCGGGTCACGGAAGGCCGCGCCAGGATAACGGACGGATAGAATGACGGAACTGCTCAAGATCAGCCTGCCCGATGGTTCGGTGCGCGAGATGGAACCCGGCAGCACGCCTGCCGATGTCGCCGCCGCGATCGGTCCGGGCCTTGCCAAGGCCGCCATTGCCGCGCGCGTCGATGGGGAGCTGCGCGACATCAACCGCCCCTTCGAAGGCGATGCGGAATTGGCGCTGGTCACGAGCCGCGACGAGGAAGACGCGCTGGAACTGGCGCGCCACGATTTCGCGCACGTCCTTGCAGAAGCGGTGCAGTCGCTCTTCCCCGGAACGCAGATCACCTTCGGTCCGGCAACGGACGATGGCTTCTATTACGATGTGAAAGCGCCCGATACGCGCGAGCCGTTCTCGATGGACGACCTTCCCGCGATCGAGGAAGAAATGCGCCGCATCATCAAGGCCGACAAGCCGCTCAAGCGCGAGGTCTGGAGCCGCCAGCAGCTGATCGACAAGTGGGAAGCGGAAGGCGAGGTCTTCAAGGCCGAATGGGCCAAGGAACTTCCCGAAAACGAGGAACTGACGGTTTACTGGTCGGGCGAAGACTGGCTCGACATGTGCCGTGGTCCGCACCTTGCTTCGACCGGTAAGCTCGATCCGCAGGCGTTCAAGCTGACGCGCGTTGCCGGTGCCTATTGGCGCGGCGACCAGAACAATCCGCAGCTCACGCGCATCTACGGCACGGGCTGGCTCAACAAGAAGCAGCTGAACGCCCACCTCACGCGGCTGGAAGAAGCGGCAAAGCGCGACCACCGCAAGCTGGGCCGCGAGATGGACCTGTTCCACCTGCAGGAAGAAGCGCACGGCAGCGTCTTCTGGCACCCCAACGGCTACATGATCTGGCGCGAGCTCGAAGCCTATATGCGCCGCAAGATGGACGGTGCGGGCTACCAGGAAATCAAGACGCCGCAGCTGATGGACGTGCGCCAGTGGGAGCAGTCCGGACACTGGGGCAAATACGCCGAGAACATGTTCGCCGTGCCCGACATGGTGCCCGAAGTGGACGAGCTGGGTGATGGCCCGGCCAACCCCTCGGTCGCGCCCGATGCGGACTGGATGGCGATCAAGCCGATGAACTGCCCGGCCCATGTGCTGGTCTTCAAGCAGGGCATTACGTCGTACCGCGAACTGCCCATCCGCCTTGGCGAAATGGGCTGCTGCCACCGCAACGAACCGCATGGCGCGCTGCATGGCCTAATGCGCGTGCGCCAGTTCACGCAGGACGATGCGCATATCTTCTGCACCGAAGACCAGGTGGTCGAAGAAGTGCGCGCCTTCTGCAAGCTGGCCGACAGCGTCTATCGCGACTTCGGTTTCACCTATCACGTCAAGCTCGCCCTGCGCCCGGAAAAGCGCTTCGGCAGCGAAGCGGACTGGGACAAGGCCGAGCAGGAACTGCGCGACGCCGTGGCCGAAGCGGGCATGGCGAACGAGGAATACGGCTGGGAAGAACTGCCGGGCGAAGGCGCTTTCTATGCGCCCAAGCTCGAATGGCACCTTACCGATGCCATCGGCCGCACCTGGCAGGTCGGCACGATCCAGGGCGACCGCGTGCTGCCCGAGCGCCTCGATGCAAGCTTCATCGGCGAAGACGGCGAGAAACACCGCCCGGTCATGCTGCACCGCGCGATCTTCGGTTCGTACGAGCGGTTCATCGGCATTCTGATCGAACACTTCGCCGGGCGACTGCCGGTCTGGCTCGCCCCGACGCAGGCCGTCGTCGCGACGATTGTCTCGGACGCCGATGGTTATGCCAAGGAAGCCGTCGCCAAGCTCAAGGCGGCGGGCATCCGCGTCGACAGCGACCTTCGTAACGAGAAGATCAATTACAAGGTCCGCGAACACTCGGTCGCCAAGGTCCCGCACCTCCTGGTGGTGGGCATGCGCGAGGCGGAGGAGGGCACGGTCGCTGTCCGCACACTCGGCCAGCAGCACCAGAAGGTGATGCCGCTCGAAGAAGCGATTGCGATGCTCAAGGCCGAAGCCACGCCGCCGGACCTGCGCGAAGGCTAAGCGCGCGCGATGGACCTGTTCGGCGGCTACTCTGCGGTAGCGATCGCCGCCGCGCTGGTGACTGCGTTCGGCTCGGCTTTCGTGCGCGGGCTGACCGGGTTCGGGATGGCGATCCTGATCGTTCCCGTGCTGGCGCTGGCGCTGTCGCCGGTCGATGCCGTGCTGCTGACCAATTTCCTTTCGGTCTTCATCGGTCTGTCGGAGATTCGCCGCCTGCTGCGCGGTGCGGAAAAGTCGGCATGGGTCATAATCGCGCTTGTCGCGCTGACCACGCCTATCGGGCTGTACCTGCTCAGCGTGACCACGCCTGCCCTGGCGCGGGTGGTCATCGCCTTCATCGCACTTTCCGCCTTCATCGCCATCCTGCTGCCGCGTCGCGGTGCGCTGGACCATCATCCGGCGACGACCGGCGGGGTAGGCATATTGAGCGGCCTGATGACCGGATATGCCGGCATGCCCGGACCGCCGGTCGTCCCCTATTATGTCGGGCGCGACATTCCGCGCGAGACCGCCAAGGCGTCGATGCTGCTGATCTTCACCTGCGCATCGAGCACGGGCCTGATCAGCGGGGCGGCTATCGGCGTGCTCGACTGGTCGCTGCTCCTGTTCGCCGTGCTGCTGTTCCCGGCTGTGCTGGCGGGCAACTGGCTGGGCAACAAGGCGTCGGGCAGGATCGAGGATAGGACCTGGCGCATCTGCGTCGGTCTCGTGCTCGGCGGAGCGGCGCTTGCTGCCTTGTGGAAGGCGCTCTCCTAGATGCTCGGCCTGCCTCTCGAAGCGATCGGTATCGCCTTGCTGACCGCGCTGGTGGCGGGTTTCGTGCGCGGCCTTGCCGGGTTCGGGCTGTCGGTCGTGATCGTGCCCGTCCTCGCGCTGACCATCGCTCCGCGTGAAGCGGTGCTGGTAGGCAATATCTCGCTGTTCCTGATCGGCCTGACCGACATCGGCCGCATCCGGCGGGAGGCCGACCGTTCGGCCATCCCGATAACCGTGCTGGCGCTGGCCTGCATGCCGCTTGGCCTGTGGGCGCTGGTCACGCTGAGCGCGGACTGGGCGCGGCTCCTGATTGCGCTCGTCTCGCTTGGCGCATTCGTGCTGGTCGTCGTGCCGCTCGGCAAGATCGCCATGCCGCGCAAGCCTGCGATGGGACTGTCGGGCTTTTTCACGGGCTTCTTCGGAGGCTTCGCCGGAATGCCAGGGCCGGGCATGGCGCCCTTCTACCTGCGCGGCCGGTTGCCCCCGCGCGAGGCGCGGGCGTCCATGATGGCGATTTTCCTGGTGCTGACGCCGCTATCCTCGGCGTTGTTCATTGCACTCGGCGTCGGCGGGATGCGCGAGGTCCTGCTCGCCCTGCTGCTCTTCCCGGCAGTGCTGGTCGGCGATCTCATGGGCCACGCGGCCTTCGGGCGCGTTACGCCGCGTCAATGGCAGGTGAGCGTCGCCCTCGTGCTGGGCGGCGCGGCAGCCGGTGCGGTCTGGAAACTGTTAGAAGGGTAGCGCCGGTCCGGCGAGGACCAGGGCAAAGCCGCATCCGCTCACGATAAGCGCGCGCGCAGCCTCTGCCAGCGGAAATGCCGGAACGTGGGTGCGTGCGAGAGCGATAGCCTTTGCCATGCCCCCATTCTCGCGGCCAAACCCTAACGAAGCGTTAAGGCTTCCATCCGGCAGAGGGCATTTGCTGGCTGGCGCAGTGGAACCCGCCACCGCCCGCAAGCACGGCATCGCCCAGCAGGCCGATGGTGGCGCGATCCGGGAACAGCGCGCCGATCGCCGCCACGCCTTCTTCGTCGTAGGGGCTGCCGAAGGTGGGCACCACGACGAGGTGGCTGGTGATGGCGAAGTTGACGTAGCTCGCCGGCTCGACATGGTCGCCGCTGGTCACGAGGCCGGGCGAGGGGATTTCGACCACCGATACGCCTGCCGCTTCTGCCCGGCGGCGCGCATCGGCATAGATCTGAGCATTGGGATCGGCGCTGCCCGTGGCGCGCGGGATGACGAGCGTGTTGGCCGCCACGAAGCGGGCGAGATTGTCGACATGGCCGTCGGTGTGATCGTTGATCAACCCGTCGCCGAGCCACAGCACGCGGGTAAAGCCAAGATCGCGTTCGAGACGCTGCTCGATGTCCTCGCGCGAGAGCTGCGGATTGCGATTGGGGTTGAGCAGGCATTGCTCGGTCGTCGCGACGAGGCCGGTCCCGTCGCCATCCACCGCGCCGCCTTCGAGGATCCAGTCCGCCGTTTGCAGCGGGAGGCCTTCGTCTTCGGCCAGCTGCGCGCCCACTGTCTGGTCGCCGTCCATCAGGTACTTGCCGCCCCAGCCGTTGAAACCGAAGCGGCGGGCCGCACGCTCGCCATCGCGGTTTGAAACGACCAGCGGCCCGGTGTCGCGCAGCCAGGCATCGCCATAGTGACGTCGCTCCAGCGTGACGTTCCCGCCGACCAACTGCCGCGCGCGTGCCTCGTTAGCATCGTCGCGCACCAGCAGGCGGACTTCCTGCCCGCTGTCGGCCACAGCATTGGCGAAGGCCGCGATCTGCTCCTGTGCCCTTGGCAGGACTTCGGGCCATTCCTGCGGATCGTGCGGAAAGCCGATCCACAGCCAGTCCTGCGGGGCCCATTCGGGCGGCATCATCCATTCGGGCGTCGTGCTCATGCGCGGCGGTTAGGACGAGGTGATCGCCTCGCGCAATAAAAAAGGGGACGCCGTAGCGCCCCCTTTCCATTCGGTGACAGAGTGGCTCAGGCGTCCGCCTTGGGGCTTTCGCCGCTGTCCTTGCTCTTGCCTGCGTCCTTGCCATTGGCGGGAAGCGCCTTGGGGGCGTCTTCCTTCTTCGGCTCGGGCGCATCTTCCACTTCGAAGCCGCCGGTCTGTTCGGCCGGGCCCTTGACCAGGCTGTTGAGGCTGGAGCCGTCGAGGCCCAGTTCTTTCATCAGCCCGTCGAGCACCGGAGCCTGCGCGCGGTAGGCAAGCGCTGCGCTGACCGCATCGGTCGCGAGGTTGCCCGACCCGCCGCCGACACCGGCTGCACCGCCCGACGACTTGCCGCCGCCATTGGTAAGCCCGTCGACCTGGACGATCTTGATGCTCTCGATCGCTTCCATCGGCTTGGCGCTTTCCTTGACCAGTTCGGGCAGGACCTTGAGCAAGGCCATCTTCGTCTGCAGGCTGATCTGGTCGGACGACAGAATGTTCGCCGCCTCGTTGATCGCCTTCTGACCGGCCGCCTCGACTTCGAAGCGGACGCGCGCAGCTTCTGCACGTAGCTTCTCGGCCTCGGCTTCACCCTGCGCTTCCAGGCGTAGCGCTTCGGCGCGGTTCGATGCGGCGTCCTTTTCGGCCTCCGCTTCGACACGAACGCTGATAGCTTCGCGCTCTGCCTGCTTCGATGCCTCGATCAGCTCGATCTTCTTCTGCCTCTCGGCGATCTCGCTTTCACGGCTGGTGGCAACCTGCTCTTCGGCAGCAACTGCCTTGGCGCGGGCTTCATCGGCTTCCGCCTTGGCCTGGCTTTCCTCGCGGCTCTTGTTCTGGACCGCGATCTGCTGCTCCTGCCGGGCGATTTCGAGCGCGCGCTGCTGGTCGATCCGCGCCTCTTCGACGAGTCGGTCGGCTTCGATCTGCTGCGCGTCGACCTGCTTCTTCGCCTCGATCCGGGCAGCATCGGCCTCACGGCTGCGTTCTGCCTGTTCGCGGGCAATTTCCGAAGCCTGCGCGGCGCGGCGGATTTCCACCTCGCGCTCCTGCTGGAGGCGGGCGTATTCCTTGTCGCGCCCGATCTCAAAACTCTTGGCGTCCGCCTCAAGGTTCTTCGTCTCCATCTGCACGCGCGTGTCCTGCTCGATGTCGTTGCGCAGTTTCTTGCGCGCCTCGATCTGCTCGGTCAGCTTGGTCAGACCTTCGGCGTCGAAGGCGTTGTTGGCGTTGAAGTGCTCGATGCTCGTCTGGTCGAGACCGGTCAGAGAGACCGATTCCAGCTCCAGGCCGTTCATAGCAAGGTCGTTCGACGACACCTGCTGCACCTTCTGGACGAAGTCGGCACGCTGTTCGTGCAGCTCGTTCATCGTCATACCGGCCGCCACGCTACGCAGCGCGTCGACGAACTTGCCTTCGACGAGGTCCTTGAGCATTTCCGGCTGCATCGTGCGCTGGCCGAGCGTCTGCGCCGCCATGGCGATTGCATCGGCATCGGGCTTCACGCGGACGTAGAATTCCGCCTTCACGTCGATCCGCAGGCGGTCGAGCGTGATAAGCGCTTCGCCATCGCGGCGAATGACCGAAAGCACCAGCGTGTTCATGTTGACCGGCATGGTTTCGTGGAAGACCGGCAGCACCAGCGCGCCCCCGTTCATGACGACCTTCTCACCGCCGACACCGGTCCGCACGAAGGCGATTTCCTTCGACGCACGGCGATACATCTTCAGCAAGAAAGTAATAATGATGATGCCGAGTAGAGTGGCACCCCCGACCATTACCAGTGATGTTCCAAATAGACTGTCCATTGCTCCTCCTTATTGATTGACTGTCGGCGACAGGCGACGCTCGGCGAGCGCGGTCGCGTAGAATTGATTGCCCTCGCGGCGGACGAGAAGGACCTCGTCTCCTGCGTGGAGTTCGGATTTTGCCTCGTGCGGCTCGACCATCACGTAATGCGATTGGCCGTGCACGTCCTTGACCCGGGCACGCGCAGGCGATGCCTGGCGAGCAATGCCGTCCGTGATCCGGGCGCGGCGACCGACAAGGCTGTCCGTGCTCACCGCGGTGGTGTGATCCTTGGGCATAATCCGGCCCAGAGGCCGTGCAAAAATACCCGTGACCGGCAGGGCGGCGACACCGGCGATCAGCGCGGCGAGCCAGCTGTAAAGCGGACCGCCGGTCAGGCTGGCGGCAAGCTCCTGGATCGAAAGACCGATCCCTGCGAATAAGAACAGGAACAGCGCGAGCCAGATCGTAAGCGGGATCCGTCCGATCCCGAGCAGCGTGAGCAGCCCGTCGAACATTCCCGAATCCGGCAAACCATCGGCATCCACATCCAGGTCGACATCGGCATCGCCGAAATCGGCAACCCCGATCAACTGGACAAGCGCGAGGATCAGCATGATGACGAGCGCGGCCGCAAACGGCATGTTGTGCGGCTCCAGCAATGTCATGGTTCCCCCCCTTTCTTATGCGCAGGAAGTCCCGCCTCCGGCCTTGGCCGAAAGTGGATCCCCCTACTGTTGTATCCATGTCATTCACCTAGCAGAAATGTGCGGTGAACCGTAGAAATATGCGATGAACCGAGTTCGATTTTCCCCACAATTGCGCGGGTTTGACTTGGGCTGGTCGAATTTCGACTTCAGGCGGGTGTAATACGAAGCGGCAAGGTCTTGAGCCCGCCGACGAAGGTCGACTTCGCGCGCTTCGGTTCTCCGGCGAGTTCGACGCTGGCTATCCTGTCCAGCAGCGTTTCGAACAGGATGCGCATCTCCAGCCGTGCGAGGTGGAGGCCAAGGCACTGGTGCGCCCCGGCTCCGAAGGCGAGGTGCCGGTTGGGGCTGCGGCTGGCATCGAACTTGCGCGGGTTTTCGAACTGCGCCGGATCGTGATTGGCGGCGACGTAATTGATCATCAGCCAGTCGCCTTTGGCGATGTGCTGGCCGCCAAGCTCGGTGTCTTCGGCCGCCGTGCGCATGAAATGCTGTACCGGGCTGGTCCAGCGGATCGCTTCTTCCACGATGCCGGGGAGGAGCGAGCGGTCGGCTTTCACCTTCGCCCATTGCTCGGAGTCCTGCGCCAGGGCGAGCATCGCGCCTGCCGTGCTGGCGCTGGTGGTGTCATGCCCGGCGGCGGCGACGATGATGTAATAGCCCATCATGTCGCGGTCGTTCAGCGGCTCTCCGTCGACCGTGGCATTGGCGATGGTGCTGGCGACATCGTCAGTCGGATTGGCGCGCTTTTCGGCGGTCAGGCCTGCGAAATAGGCCTCGAAATCCTTCACCGCACCGGCAACCAGCTGGGTGATGGCTTCGGGCGGCAGGTCCTTCATGCCGGACTGGTTGAGGTCCTCGTCCTGCCCGCCGAACATCTGCTGGGTCAGCATGAGCATGCGGGGCTCGTCCTCTTCGGGCACGCCGAGGATCTGCATGACTACGTGCAGCGGATACGGCTGGGAGACGAGCTTGCAGAAATCTGCCTGCGGCCCCGCGTCGATCAGCCGGTCGACCGTCTTGTGCGCCAGTTCACGGATTTCGTCCTCCAGCGTGCGCAGGTTCTTGGGCATGAACCATTCCTGCGTGAGCTTGCGGTATTTCATATGGATCGGCGCGTCGAAGGTGACGAGGCTGGAGACCATATGCGGGCTGCCGCCGGTCAGGTTCTTGGCGAACTCGATCCCTTCGGTGAGGCTGAAGACGACCGTCTGCGGATTGTTAAGGAAGGTCGCATTGTCCTTCGATACGCGCATCACGTCGTCATAGCGGCTGACCAGCCAGAAGGGCGGATGACGATCTTCTGGGTCCTCGACCCAGGCCACCGGGCTTTCCTCCCGCAGGCGATCGAAGGTGTCGAGCAGCGGGTCCCAACCGGCGTAGCTTTCCGGAGAAATGACCTCGTAGGCGGCTTGCGGATCGAGGCGGGGTTTCGCTGTGCTCGCCATCACGCCTGCTCCGCTTCTATCTCTGCCTTCTTCGCGTACTCGTCGCGCAATTCGCGCTTGTAGAGCTTGCCGTTCGCCTCGCGCGGCAATTGCTCGCGGAAATCGAACAGCTTGGGCATCTTGATCTTGGCAAGCTGCGGGGCGAGGAAATCGCGCAGTTCCGCTTCCAGCGTTTCGCCAGCCTCGCCCATGTCGATGGGCTGGACGACGGCAACGACTTTCTCGCCGAAATCGGGGCAGGGCGCGCCGATGACTGCGGCGTCCATGACCTTGTCGTGCGTGACGAGCAGGTTCTCGATCTCTTGCGGGTAGATGTTGACGCCGCCCGAAATAATCATGTGGCTCTTGCGGTCGGTCAGGAAGAGGAACCCGTCCTCGTCGACGTGGCCGATATCGCCCAGCGTCATCCAGCCTTTCGGGTGCATGGCGTCGGCGGTCTTTTCCGGATCGTTGTGATAGGTCGGAATGTTCTCGTTTTCGAAATACAGCAGGCCGTCGGTCCCCGCGGGCACCTCATCTCCATCGGGACCGCAGACATGCAGTTGCCCGTGGATCGGCTTGCCGACAGTGCCGGGATGCGTGAGCCAGTCTTCGCTCTTCACCAGCGTCATGCCGATGCCTTCCGATCCGGCGTAATATTCGATTATGATCGGGCCCCACCATTCGATCATCTCGCGTTTGACCGGCACGGGACACGGAGCTGCCGCATGGATCGCGCGGGTGTGGGTGGAGAGGTCGTATCGCGTGCGCACTTCGGGATCGAGCTTCAGCATTCTTACGAAATGGGTCGGCACCCACTGGCTGTCGGTCACGCGGTATTTCTCGATCGCTTCGAGAGCGGTTTCGGGATCGAACTTTTCCATCACCACAATCGTCGCGCCGAGGCGATGCGCCGTGGTGCACCAGCCCAGCGGTGCCGCGTGATAAAGCGGCGCGGGCGAAAGATAGATCATGCTGCCATCCGCCGGCCAGCCGACGCCCATCACGGCGAGCCCGACGAGCGGGTTCACCGCGAGGATATCGTCATCGGCGGGCGGCGCCGGGCGGATACCCTTGGGCCTGCCGGTCGTGCCGCTGGAATAGAGCATGTACTGGCCCGGAGCCTGGTCCGCGATCGGTTCGGCGGGATATGTCGCCAGCGCCGCCGCAAGATTTTCCTCGCCATCTCCGTCCTTGGCGAGGATTTCCATGTCCGAACAGTCGGCACGGATGTCGTCCATCACCTCGTCGAAATAGCGCGAGGTGATCAGCAGCTTCGCCCCCGCATCCTTCAGGATGTAACAGATTTCCGGAGCGGTCAGGCGGGTCGAGATCGGCACCATCATCGTGCCCGCACGCTGCGATCCCCAGACCAGCTGCAGGTAATCGACGGTGTTTTCCATCAGTATCGCGACGTGGTCCCCGCGCTTCAGGCCGTGCGCGCGTAGCAATTCGGCGAACCGATTGGCGTAGGCGTCCATCTCCCCGTATGTCACCGTCTCGCCGCTCCCGGCCATGATGATCGCGGGATGGTCGGGGCGCGCCTGCGCATGGGTGATGGGGTGCATAGGGTCCTCTCTCTCACTGCCGTCGGTCCTGTTGGCGGACTCGTCCGGTTGCTCAAAGAAACCTACCTACCTGCCGCGCGCGGGCAAGAAAAAAGGCGCCGGATCGCTCCGACGCCTTATTCTGCTGACCCGAAGGGCTCGTTGGCCTTTCGAATAAAAACTCAGTCTTCGTCGCCACCACCCTGGCCGCCTTCGCCGATCGCGAGAGCGAAAGCGCGCTGAGCGGACGATTCGACCATGTAGGGAACCGGATTGACCGCTTCGCCGTCGATGCGGACTTCATAGTGAAGGTGCGGGCCGGTGGAACGGCCGGTCGAGCCGACGTAGCCGATCAGGTCGCCCTTCTTGACGCGGGCACCATCGGACACTGCAATCCGCGACATGTGCGCATAACGCGTCTGAATGCGAGCGCCGTGTTCGATGCTGACAAACTTGCCGTAGCTGGAGAAGCGCTCCGCCTTGGAGACAACGCCGTCGGCTGTCGCGTAGATCGGCGTACCGGTCGGTGCGGCGAGATCGACGCCCTTGTGACCCATGCGACGGCGCAGCACCGGGTGGGTGCGCATGCCATAGTCACTCGTCAGTTTGGCGTCTTCGAGCGGCATACGCGATGGGATGGCAACTTGCGGACCTGCGGTAATGAGCGAAGCTTGGTTGGGTGCTTCCCAGCGTGCGAAAAGTTCGGTGAACTGCTCGTCCGCTTCGCCGGCGCTGTCTGCGGTGACCTTCGACACGTCGATGGCACCGACCGCAGCTGCCGCTGCGTTGGTTTCCGCGTGCGCCGGAGCGGCTGCGATGCTCATGCCTGCGGCAAGCATCGTCACGGCAATCGTGCTGCGCTTGGAAATCATTGCTAACCCGTCCTGTCGATACCTTATCGGTATCGTGTCCTTGCGACCCTCAGGCGTCCCGTGCCTTTCGGATCGTGTTTTTTCAAAACCGCCGGAACCCCCCGGCATCTCGTGAGTATGGGTTATGGCTGCAAAGGTTAATCAAGCAATAGCTGCGTAGAAGTCGCGCGATAAACCGGCTGCCGCACGCGCCGAGTCGTTGAATGGCGGCTTCAGCCCCCCTGAAAAATGCATTTCGACCAATTTTTGCCATGATTCCGGTGGCTTTTCGTCGCGCGTAATGCACAGCTCACGAAAGTGCTTGGCCCCGAAAGCGACATGCCGAATCTCGTCGTCAAGGATTCGTTCGAGGATTCGCGCCCCGTTTTCATCTCCCTGGGACCGTACGCGCTCCAGCATGGCTGGCGTGACGTCGAGGCCGCGAGCCTCGAGCACCATCGGAACGATCGCGAGTCGTGCAGTGACGTCATGCGCCGTATCCTGCGCAGCGCCCCACAGCCCGTCATGCGCCGGCAGCGCGCCGTAGTACGACCCCATCGTTGCAAGCTTGCGCTCGATCAGCGCGAAATGCATCGCTTCGTCCGCGGCCACTGATAGGAAATCGCTGACGAACTGCTCACCCATCGATTCACCGAACCGCCCGGCCATATCGAGCGCAAGGTCGATCGCGACGAATTCGATGTGGGCCAAAGAGTGCCATAGCGCGATCCGACCCGCCAGAGATCCCCCGCGCGAGCGCCGCGGCATCTTGCCCGGAGCCAGCAATTCCAGCTTTTCTGGCCAGGCCGGCCGGTCGGGCATCGGACATTCGAAATCGAACGCCAGTCGCCCCAGCCGCCAATCGCGGGCGACTTGTCGGGCGGCGAAGACCTTGGCGGACTTGTCGCCCGTGAGCAGGGCGTCCCTGATGGCGCCCGATACACTGCGGCGTCGTGACGTCACGCGGAGCGTGCTGCTTCGAGTACCTCGTCGGCGTGCCCCTTGACCCTGACCTTCGGCCAGACCCGCAGAATCTTGCCGTCTTCGCCGATAAGAAAGGTCGAGCGGATCATGCCCATATAGGTGCGCCCGTAATTCTTCTTTTCGCCCCACACCCCGAGCCTATCCGAAAGGCCGTCTTCTTCCACATCGGTCGCGAGTTCGACCGTCAGGTCGTGCTTGGCGATGAAATTCTGGTGCTTCTTCGCGCTATCCTTGCTGACGCCAAGCAGCCGCACCCCGGCCTTCTCGAACTCCGGCTTAAGGGCGCTGAAATCCTTCGCTTCGGTGGTGCAGCCCGGCGTGTTGTCCTTGGGATAGAAGAAGATCACGGCTTTCTTGCCGGCAAGGTCGCCCTTGGTGATCGTGCCACCATCGGGTGTCTCCATTTCGAAATCGGGAAAGGCATCGCCCTGTTCAAAGCTCGTCATCGTTCGATCTCCAATTGCTCTTCCAGCAAGCGGCTCCATTGCTCTGCCACTTGTTCGCGCGCCTCGTCGAGCGCGTTTCTCAAGTGGCGGAATTTCTCGACCCGGCACAGGCGCGACAGAATCGCCTTTTGCGGTTTCTCCGGGATCGCCAGGTCGGGTGCGAGCAGCCGCGTACCCACCAGCAGCCGCGTCATCAAGTCGTGGGCCTGACCCAGCGAAGAGGGAATGAGGTCGCGCGCGGCAAGCTGGGCGATCGCATCGTCCAGTCGCGGCGTCAGCGCCTCGCCTTCGCGCAATTGCAGGTAGTGTACGAGGAATTCGAGATCGACGAGCCCGCCGCGCAGCAGCTTGATGTCGAGCGGACCGCGCGCAGGTTTGTGCGTTGCCATGTCGGCGCGCATCGTCCTGACGTCGTCGATCAGCACCTCTCTGGACCGCTTGCGGCACAAGACTTCGCGCAAGGCCTTGTCGACCTGGCGTCGTGCCTCCGCGCTCCCCGTTAGCGCGCGCGCTCGGGTCAGCGCCATGTGTTCCCACGTCCAGGCGTCTTCGCTCTGGTACCTGAGAAAGCTTTCCAGACTGACGGCAAGCGGTCCCTGCGCGCCTTGGGGGCGGAGCCGGGTGTCGACCTCGTAGAGTGCGCCTTCGGCAGTCGGCACGGACAGTGCCGCGCTTACCCGCTGCGCGAGCCGGTTATAATAGAGTGTTGCGCCGAGCGGACGCTCGCCATCGGATTCGCCTTCAAGACTGCCGGTGAAAAGATAGACGACGTCGAGGTCCGAGGCGTGCGTCAGCATTCCCCCGCCAAGCCTGCCGAGCCCCAGCACCACCAATTCGCTGTCTGCGATCCTGCCGTGGCGTTCTGCAAACTCGGCTTCTGCGGCTTCCTGCGCAAACTCGATCGCTGCTTCGGCCACGCGCGACAGGGCGGCTGCAATATCGAGCGGATCATGCGCGGTCTCGATCACCTGCACACCGAGAGCGAAGCGTGCTTCCCCGGTGACGATGCGAATACGGTCGAGCTTGTCTTCGTAAGTGTCGCCGCGTTCACCGCGTCGCATCTCGGCGGCCAATTCGCCACGCTCGCCCGGCAAATCGAGCGCGGTCCGGTCGATCAGAGCGTCGACGAGTTCTGGGCGCAGGGCAATCGCGTCGGCCAGCGGCGGGGCCAGTGTCAGGCAATCGGCGAGTAGCTGGAACAGGCCGGGCCTCGCCTCAAGCAGGCGGAAAAGGTTGATCGCGCTCGACAGCTTGGAAAGCAGGCTCTCCCAGCGCGCGGCGGCGCGTTCCGGTTCCTTTGCCGATGCGAGGGAATCGAGCAGCGGCGCACGGATCGCTTCGAAGGCTGACAGGGCTGCGGTGCTGCGCAGGGGCGGATAGCGGCCGTCGGTCCAGCCTGCGACCCGTTCCACGAGGCCTGCGTCGAGTTCCTTTCGTGCGGGCACTGGCTCCACGTGCGGACTGTCGGAAGGGACGGACACCTCATCTTCCGCCAGCAGGGCATCGTAGCTCCGGGCGACCGGGGCGGTCAGCGAGGCAATGTGTTCCAGCCACGCGGCCCCGTCGGCAAAGCCGTCCAGCCGGGCGACATTGTCCAACGCCTCGGCTTCGGGAAGCGTGTGGGTCTGGCGGTCTCCCACCATCTGCAGGCGGTGTTCGATCCGCCGTAATCCGTCGTAAGCAGCGCCAAGCGAAGCGGCGTCCTCTTTGTCGATATGTCCGGCATCGGCCAGTGCATCGAGCGCGGCGCGCGTGCGCTTGTCACGCAGCTCCGGATTGCGCCCGCCATGGATGAGCTGGTGCGTTTGGGCGAAGAACTCAATCTCGCGAATACCTCCGCGACCGAGCTTCACATTGTAGTCCGGGGCAGGAGCGGTGGGTCCGGTCTGCTGCTCCCTGATCCTCCGGGTCAACTGGCGGACCGCATCGATCGCTCCGAAATCGAGGCTGCGGCGCCAGACGAAGGGACGGATCTGGTCGAGGAATTTCTCGCCCGCGGCGATATCACCCGCACAGGAGCGTGCGCGGATGAAGGCGGCGCGCTCCCACGCCAGGGCCGAGCTTTCGTAATGTGTGATCGCGGCATCGAGGGGGATCGCCAGCGGGCTTACCTCGGATGCCGGGCGTAGGCGCAAGTCGACCCTGAAGACATAGCCTTCGCTGGTTACGTCAGACAGCATGCGCACCATCTCGCGGGCATAGCGCTGTGCCGCCTCACCCGGTTCGTCCCTCTCGCGGCGGGCCAGCGTCTCGGGATCATACAGCAGGATGGGATCGATGTCGGAGCTGTAGTTCAGCTCTCCCGAACCGTGCTTGCCCAATGCCAGCGCGATCATGCCATCGCTGGGCGCGCCTTCGACCCGGCGAGCGATAGCCGCTTCGATAGCCCGGTGCATTGCTCGATCGGCAAACAGCGAAAGCTCGCGCATTACCTTGTCGAGATCGAAAGCTCCGGCGAGGTCTCCTATCGCGAGCGCCGTGGCCAGTGCACGCTTCTCCCGCCGCAGGGCGAGGCCGACATCATCGACACCTGCCGCTGCGCGCTTTGCTTCTTCGAGAGCCGCCTCGCCATCGCCCTGCGCCAGCAGGTCCGCAATCTCCGGATACAGTTCCAGCCCACGCGCCAGGTAGGGGGCGTGAGCCCGCGCTCTTTTCAGCGCGTCGGTCCAGTCGGCGGTCATTGCGGGCGGTCTGCCTCCCTTGGACGTCCGGTGCAAGCTTGCCCTCTTTGTCCACTGCTGCAACAAGCGCGCCACGCAAACCAATGAGAGGGTGCATTACCATGATCCGCACAAGCCTGACCGCAGCAGGTGCGCTGCTACTTGCGGCCTGTACCGCCGGCACCGAAGAAGGGGCTTCCGCAGGGCTCGATATCCCGGATATCGCCGCGACCGACATTTCCGAGCAAACGATGAAGGACATTACCGAGCAATTGTCCTCCGACGAATTCGAAGGCCGCATGCCCGGCACGATTGGCGAGGAAAAGACCGTCGCCCTGCTGACCGAACGGTTCGCAGCGGCAGGTCTGGAGCCGGGCAACAATGGCTCGTGGGTGCAAGAAGTGCCGCTGGTCGAGATTACCGGCAAGGACTTCGCGCCGCTGACGATTTCTGGCGAAGGCACCGATATCGCGCTTGAGTACGGCAGTGACTGGGTCGGTGTGACCTATCGCGAAGATGCGCAGACCACGCTCGAAGACAGCGAGCTGGTCTTCGTGGGCTATGGCGTCAACGCGCCCGAGCGTGGCTGGAACGATTACGAAGGCGTCGACATGACCGGCAAGACCGCCGTGATCCTCGTCAACGATCCAGATTTCGGTACCGAAAGCCTGGAGGGTCCCTTCAACGGCAAGGCTATGACCTATTACGGCCGCTGGACCTATAAATATGAAGAAGCTGCCCGCCAGGGCGCTGCCGGAGCGATCATCATCCACGATACCGAGCCTGCTTCGTATGGTTGGAACGTGGTCGAAAGCAGCTGGTCGGGGCCGCAGGCCTATGCCCAGCGCGGCGAGAATGCGCCTGCGCTCACCGTCATGAACGGCTGGGTGCAGAACGAGGCGGGTCGCCAGATCCTCGAAGCTGCAGGACAGGATGCCGACAAGCTGTTCGCCGCTGCCAAGAAGGAGGGCTTTAAGGCGGTGCCGTTGGGTCTCGAAGCATCGACCAGCTTTTCGAACGACATCCGCACTTTCGAATCGCAGAATGTGATCGGTATCCTTCCCGGTACGGAAGCGCCGGACGAATACGTCATCCACACCGCGCACTGGGACCACCTGGGCCGGTGTACCGCAGCGCCCGACGGTGACGACATCTGCAATGGCGCAGTCGACAACGCCACGGGCACGGCGGCGCTGGTCGCTCTGGCCGAAGCGCACGCCAAGGTCGGACCTGCGCGCCGCACGCTGGTGTTCCTCGCCGTTACGGCAGAGGAATCGGGCCTTCTCGGCGCCGATTACTACGCGGCGAACCCGGTCTTCCCGCTCGACCAGACGGTCGGCGGCATCAATATGGATGCCTTCCTGATTGCCGGACCGAGCAAGGACGTGACGGTGGTCGGGCCGGGCAAATCGCAGCTCGACCAGTTCCTCGAAGCGGCGCTTGAAGCCGATGGCCGTGTGTCGACGCCCAACCCCAATCCGGAAGCGGGCTATTACTACCGGTCCGATCATTTCGCCTTCGCAAAGCGCGGCGTGCCGATGCTTTATGTCGATGGCGGCGAGGACCTTGTCGACGGCGGAACGGAAGCGGGCGCGGCAGTGGCGCTCGACTATCGCGAGAACCGCTACCACGGTCCCAAGGACGAATACGATCCGAACTGGGACTGGTCCGGCGTGATGGCCGATCTCCAGCTGTTCTACCGCCTTGGCCGTATGCTCGGCATGAGCACGAGCTGGCCGAACTGGAACGAGGGCGACGAGTTCAAGGCTACGCGTGACGAAACCTGCACGGCAGCTGAAACCGGCTGCTGATCAAGGTTGCTTCAAACAGGAAGGGCCGGTCTGCCACAGCGGCGGACCGGCCCTTTCCTTTTGGACTGCGCGCTTTCTACTTCGCGAGCAGGCGCTCGGCGATGGCGCGGACTTCGCTTCCCATGTCTTCGCGTTCAAGCGCGAGCGCGAGGGTCGCCTCGACGAAACCGGTCTTGCTTCCGCAATCGTAGCGGTTGCCGGCGAAGGTTACAGCGTGGAACGGTTGGTTGCCGATCATGCGCGCCATGGCATCGGTCAACTGGATTTCGCCGCCCGCGCCCTTGCCTTGGTTTTCGAGCGTCCGCATCACCTCAGGCTGGAGGATATAGCGTCCGGAGATGATCTTGTTCGAAGGCGCTTCTGCAACCGGTGGCTTTTCGACCAGTCCCGTCACCTCGGTCAGCGTATCGGAGACTTGAGCGCCGGGGGCGATGACGCCGTAACTCGACACCTCGTCCTGCGGGACTTCGAGCACCGAGATCAGGTTGCCGCCAACCTCGTTATAGGCTTCGACCATCTGCTTCATGCAGCCCGGCTCGCCGACCATGAGTTCGTCCGGAAGCAGGATCGCAAACGGATCGTCACCGACGATTGCACGCGCGCACCAGATCGCGTGACCCAGTCCCAGCGGCACCTGCTGGCGCACCGTGATGATGTCGCCCGGCGTTGCCCGGGTCGGATCGAGCACGCTCATATCCTTGCCACGCTCTTCCATCGTGCTTTCGAGTTCATAGGCCACGTCGAAATGCTCGACGATCGCCGTCTTGCCGCGGCCGGTCACAAAGATGATCTGTTCGATCCCGGCCTCCCGCGCTTCGTCCACGGCATACTGGATCAATGGCCGGTCGACGATCGGGAGCAATTCCTTCGGGATCGCCTTGGTGGCGGGCAAAAATCGCGTGCCAAGCCCCGCAACGGGGAAGACGGCTTTCTTGATGGGTTTGTGCTGGGTCATGCGCCGGAGTTAGGTTGGTGGTCGGAACAGGTCAATCGCTCGGCGGTTGAGCGAGCAGGATCCGGGGGTTGCACCAAGCGCATGGCGCTTGCCACAGCCCCCGAGAGGATTATGGCAGGGGCTCATGGACAAACTTATCATTCGCGGCGGTAATCGCCTTTCGGGGACTATCCCCATTTCGGGCGCCAAGAATGCTGCGCTTACCCTGATACCTTGCGCACTACTGACCGAAGAGGCCGTGACGCTGCGCAATTTGCCGCGGCTTGCCGATATCGACGGCTTCCAGCATCTGATGACCCAATTCGGCGTCAGTCACACCATTCCGGGCAAGCGGCCCGAGGAATTCGGCCGCAACGTCACGCTCGAAGCCATGCGGATCACCAGCTCGGTCGCGCCCTACGATCTCGTTCGCAAGATGCGCGCGTCGATCCTCGTTCTCGGTCCGCTGCTTGCCCGAACCGGCGAAGCCACGGTGTCGCTCCCTGGCGGCTGCGCGATCGGTAACCGCCCGATCGATCTCCACCTCAAGGCCCTCGAGGCTTTCGGCGCGCAGATCGAATTGGCGCAAGGGTATGTGAAGGCAGTCGCTCCGGACGGCGGGCTGCCCGGTGGCGAGTTTGATTTCCCGGTCGTATCTGTGGGCGCCACGGAAAACGCCTTGATGACGGCGGTGCTGTGCAATGGCACCAGCAAGCTGATCAATGCCGCGCGCGAGCCGGAAATCGTCGACCTGTGCAACCTGCTCACCGCCATGGGCGCCGAAATCGAAGGTATCGGCAGTTCGGAATTGACCATCCACGGCGTGAAGAAGCTGCACGGCGCGACCTATCGCGTGATGCCCGACCGCATCGAGGCGGGGTCTTATGCCTGCGCTGCAGCGATCACCGGTGGCGAGGTATTTCTCGAAGGCGCCGATGCCGATGATATGGCATCGACGATCCATGCCCTGCGCAACATCGGTGTCGAGATCGAGACCGACAAGAAGGGCGTGCGCGTTGCCGCAAGCCAGCCCCTTAAAGCGCACAATCTCACGACTGCGCCGTTCCCCGGCCTCGCGACCGATATGCAAGCCCAGTTGATGAGCCTGCTATGCAAGGCCGAGGGCACCAGCGTGCTCAAGGAAACGATCTTCGAGAACCGCTTTATGCACGTTCCCGAACTCATCCGCATGGGCGCCGATATCGAGACCACCGGGCGTACTGCGATCGTTCGCGGTCCGGTAGAGCTGACCGGCGCCGAAGTTATGGCGACGGACCTGCGCGCTTCGATGAGTCTGGTGATTGCAGGCCTGGCCGCGAAGGGCGAGACCACGGTGCGGCGCCTCTACCACCTCGACCGCGGTTACGAACGACTCGAGGAAAAGCTTCAGCTGGTCGGCGCGGATATCGAACGGGTCGGCGACGATTGAGGACCTGATCGCGGACCTTTCGGCGATTTCATCCGTTGATCGGGTGAAGGTATTTTCGAAAGGGAAGCATTATGATCCTCAAGCTCGCAGCACTCGGTGCGCTCGGCTATGCCGGGTACAAATATTACGAAAAGAGCCAGCGCGACAGCAACGGCGTCGCATTTGCGGACGGTCAGCCCGAAGGCGCGTTTCGCAATGCCGGTTCGGAAGCGACTGCTTCGAAGGGCGATACGATGAGTTCGACCGATGAAGCGCTCGACGAAACCTACCCGGCCAGTGACGCTACCGCGAAATACTGATCAGCCAGATTGATCGCTTTGCAGGGCGGTGGGAGACATCCCGCCGCCCTCGCTCGTTTGGACGCTCAATTCGTGGGTGGCGAGCCAGATTCTTATGGCTCCGGCCAGGCCAGGTGGCGTTTCACTGCGGATCCGCTCCGCATCGATACTGGCAACGAGAGTGTTCACTGCAAGACCGCGTCTTGCAGCTGCATGGCGTAGCAAATCCCAGAACACCGGTTCCAGGCTGACCGAGGTTCGATGCCCTTCAATCCGGATCGAGTACTTCTTTGGCGGATGGTAGGGGGTTTGCATAAGTCGCTGATATAACAGCAGACGGCATTGGTGCCAGTTCTTTCGAACTGGACCGATCATGCAGGTGTGCGGCCTTTATCCGGATCGCAATCAGTACATATGCTGGCCGCCATTGATGCTCATGGTCGAGCCGGTAACGAATTCGGCGTGTTCAGAGCATAGGAAGCTTACGCCCCGGGCGATTTCGCTGGCCTTGCCAAGCCGCCCGACCGGAATCTTCGCGACGATCTTCTCAAGCACAGGTTCGGGTACGGCGGCGACCATATCGGTATCGATATAGCCCGGTGCGATCGCATTGACGGTGATGCCGAAGCGCGCGCCTTCTTGGGCGAGAGCCTTGGTAAAGCCGTGAATGCCGCTCTTGGCCGCAGCGTAATTGACCTGACCATACTGTCCGGCCTGGCCGTTGATCGAGCCGATGTTGACGATGCGGCCCCAGCCGCGTTCCTTCATGCCCGGGAATGCAGCCTTTGCCATATTGAAGCAGCCGCCCAGGTTGGTGCGCATAACGGCGTCCCAATCGTCATAGCTCATTTTCAGCAGCGTGCCGTCGCGCGTGATGCCCGCATTGTTGACCACGATGTCGATGGGGCCGTGCTCTTCGGCGACTTTCCCGCAAGCTTCCTGCACTGCGTCGAAATTGCCGACGTCGAACTTTGCGGTGGGGATAGCGGTTTCTTCGGTGAATTTCCGAGCCGCCTCGTCATTGCCGGCGTAATTGGCGATGACGGTACAATCACGTTCGTCGCGCAGTCTTTCGCAGATAGCCCGACCGATACCGCGCGTGCCGCCAGTTACGATTGCAACTCGTCCCATAGTGATTCTCCCAAGCATTCCGTAGCGTTTTGCCTATTCCTAGGCATGGATACATTACGGCGCAAAGGCAATCAGACCTTCGGGGAAGGCCGAAATCGTATTCGTTGGATAATGAGGTGTTTTGTCCGCCTAGAAGCGGATTTGCGTGCCCACGTAGACGGCCTGGTCGTCTTCTACGCCATTGGTAAGCGGAGCAAGGCGGTCACGCTCCTGCTTGAGGCGGACACCGGCGGTCACGTCGAGGTTGCGGCTCAGGCTGTAGGAACCGCCGAGATCAAGTTGCTGCGACCCGGAGCCTTCGATAGTCAATGGCGAAGAGCCTGCACGATCATTCTGGCCAAGCTCGATACGTGACTGGAACCGGCTCGGTTCATCGCGATCCGTGTTTTCGCGATAGGACGAAAGATCAGGCATTGCGATGTCACGAATACCAGACGGCACGGCAGCTGCAGAGCGCGTCGGCTGGGCAAAGCTTTGGTAACCGCGCGCTACGCCGAGATTGTAGCGAGTCGGCGTCACGGGCAGCACGCTTTCGATCGGGTTGGCACTGGCGAGCTTGTCGCCCGGTGCGCGGCCGGAAATGGATGCCGCGATATCCTTGTCGACCCGAACCGCGAAATTCACTGTGCGCTGGCTCGCCAGGCGAGGCTTGGTTGCCGGAGTGAACCTCAGCGCGTCTTCACCGATCACTGCAGCAACGCGAGCCGCCAGTTCCGGATCGACGCCTGCAGGTGTAAATGGCAGGAATTCCATCGTTTCCGGAGCGGCTTCGGGCGCGCTCGACACGACGGCGAGGCCAGCACCGGGAAGGGCAAGTGCGCAAACGGCAGCCGCCAGCACGACCGGCGCGAACCGATCCTTGCCTTTGCTGTTTCGTTGCGTGCCCATCAGGCCGATGTCCTCTCCGTTGCGGGTGTGTCAGTCTTTAAAGACGAGACCCGCTTAACTGTTCCCGAACGCAATATCGCCGCAATGCGACTCGGCCCGGATGAATGAGACTACGCCTAGCCCATGGCCAAGGCCAGCTTTTCCACAAGGGCGTCCCGACATGATGCTGGAGTGTTGCATAGCCTCCACAAATACCATTCAATTCAGACGGTATTCACGCGCCTTCGACGTCTATGCGGCCAAGCTGGCGCTTGCCCGAGCGCGAGCAGGCACTATAGAGCCGGACTAACTTTTTTGACCCAAGGATCGTTCATGACTTTCACCCGCTCCATCCGTCGTCCCGCAGCCATTGCCGGCCTCGCGGTCGCCACACTGGCGCTGGGCGCTTGCAGCAAGGGTGAACGTCCTCGTGCCGACCTCGCCGCCGCGCAGGTGTCGACCATCGGCGTCAACTCGTATCTGTGGCGCGCATCGCTCGAAGCGGTCAGCTTTGCCCCGCTGCTCCAGGCCGACAGCAGCGGCGGCGTGATCGTCACCGACTGGTACGCCAACCCGAACAATCCCGGCGAGCGCGTCAAGATGACCGTGACCATCCTTGATCGTGACCTGCGTGCCGATGCTCTGCGCGTCGCTGCCAGCCGCCAGGTCGCCCAGTCGGGTGGCTGGGTCGATGCTCCGGTTCAGGCCGCCACGGTCCAGAAGCTGGAAGATATCATCCTCACCAAGGCGCGCGAACTGCGCCGCCAGGCTATCGCCGACTAACTTCGGCCGATCAGGCCCTTTCGACGCAGAAAATACGGTAGGGCGTGTTCAGTCCCTGCACAGTAAACCACGCGCACCAATCGAAGGGTGAATCTTTCTGGTCGTGATAGGCGGGAAAGTCGGGTCTCCCTGCGAAAACTGGCTGGCTTTGCAAGAGGGCGAGGCTCGTAAGGAGCATTGCTGTCTTCTTCATCGTTTCGGTCCTTTCTGAAGGACCCCGATCGATAGTGACGCAATCGTTCCAGCGTCTTCCACGCGCCCTGCGTAAGAATGCGTGGTTGATGCGGTGCGCCGAAGCACTCCCCCTCTTCCATTCGCGACCAATTTCCCTAACAGGTCCGGCATGAGCGATACCCGTTTCGATCCTTCGTCCGCCGACCCGCGCTGGCAAGCAGCATGGGAAGACGCGCAGACCTTCCGCGCGGATAGCAATTCCGACAAGCCCAAGAGCTACGTGCTCGAGATGTTCCCCTATCCCAGCGGGCGCATCCACATCGGCCACGTGCGCAATTATACGATGGGCGACGTGCTGGCGCGCTACAAGAAGGCGACAGGGCACGAAGTCCTCCACCCGATGGGCTGGGACGCCTTCGGCATGCCGGCGGAAAACGCCGCGATGGAGAAGGGCGTCCATCCGGGCGGCTGGACCCGCGACAACATCGAACACATGAAGGCGCAGTTGAAGCGCCTCGGCTTCGCGCTCGACTGGAGCCGCGAGCTGGCGACCTGCGAGCCCGATTATTACGGCCACGAACAGGCGCTCTTCATCGACCTGTACGAAGCGGGCCTCGTCTATCGCAAGGAAAGCGAAGTCAACTGGGACCCGGTCGACATGACCGTGCTGGCCAACGAGCAGGTGATCGACGGCAAGGGCTGGCGCAGCGGCGCGGAAGTCGAGAAGCGCAAGCTCAACCAGTGGTTCCTCAAGATTACCGACTTCGCCGAGGAATTGCTCGAAGGTCTCGGCAGTCTCGAGAACTGGCCCGACAAGGTCCGGCTGATGCAGGAAAACTGGATCGGCAAATCGAAGGGCCTCGAATTCAGCTTCGACCTGTCGAATGGCGAGAAGCTGCCGGTCTACACGACGCGTCCCGACACGATCTTCGGGGCGAGCTTCGTTGCGGTTGCCGCCGATCATCCGGTCGCGCAGGCTATCGACAGTGACGAGGCGCGTGCCTTCATCGCCGAGTGCAAAAAGGGCGGCACCACCGCTGCCGAACTCGAAACCGCTGAGAAGCTCGGCTTCGACACCGGCATCACCGCGAAGCATCCGTTCACCGGCGCGGACCTGCCGGTTTTCATCGCGAACTTCGTGCTGATGGACTATGGCACCGGCGCCATCATGGCTGTGCCGGGCCACGACCAGCGCGACTTCGAATTCGCGACCAAATACGGCCTGCCGATCCCGCGCGTCGTCGCTTCGAGCGTGGAAGAGGCGGGCAAGGGTTTCGACGGTGAGGCCGAGGCGGGCGACGGCGTGATCGTCAATTCGGATTTCCTCGACGGCATGGATGTGGAGACAGCCAAGCGCGAAATCATCCGTCGCATCGAAGAACAGGGCCGTGGCCAGGGCAAGACCGTCTGGCGCCTGCGCGACTGGGGCGTTTCGCGCCAGCGCTACTGGGGCACCCCCATTCCCTTCATCCACTGCGAGAGCTGCGGCGTGGTCCCTGCGCCCAAGGACAGCCTGCCGATCACGCTGCCGGAGGACGTCGATTTCCAGACGCCCGGCAATCCGCTGTTGCGCCACGCGACGTGGAAACATGTCGACTGCCCCAAGTGCGGCGGCAAGGCGGAGCGGGAGACCGACACGCTCGACACTTTCGTCGATAGCTCCTGGTATTTCCTGCGCTTCGCGAGCCAGCCCAACGACCGGCCCTTCGACCCCGAGGAGGTCGCCAAGTGGCTGCCGGTCGAACAGTATATCGGCGGCATCGAGCACGCGATCCTGCACTTGCTCTACGCCCGCTTCTGGACCCGCGCGCTGGCACACATGGGCCAGATCGACGTGAAGGAGCCGTTCGCCTCGCTCTTCACGCAAGGCATGGTCACGCACGAAACCTACAGCCGCAAGTCCGGCGGCAAGACGGTCTATTATGCGCCCGACGAGATCAGCCGCGAAGCCGAGCGTGCGCTCTTGCTCGAGGATGGCGGCGAGGTCGAGATCGGCCGCGTCATCAAGATGTCTAAGTCGAAGAAGAACGTCGTCGACCCCGACACGATCATCGACACTTACGGTGCCGACGCGGTGCGCTGGTTCATGCTGTCCGACAGCCCGCCCGAACGCGACCTGCCGTGGTCCGAAGCGGGCATCGAGGGCTGCAGCCGCTTCGTTCACCGGTTGTGGCGCCTGTTCGCTGCCTATGACGCAGGCGCCGACGGCGAGGACAAGGCGCTTGCCCGCAAGACGCACCAGACTATCGCCGCTGTTGCCGAAGACATCGAGGCGCTCGGCTTCAACAAGGCCGTGGCCCGCATTTACGAGCTGACCGGAGCGGTCGAGAAAGCCGCTCCCTCGGCAAGCCGCAGCCATGCGATCCGCTCCCTTGTGCAGCTGGTCGCGCCGATGATGCCGCACTTGGCGGAAGAGGCATGGGCCGGTCTCGGCGAGAGCGGAATGGTGGCAGACGCTGCGTGGCCCGAAGTCGATCCGGCATTGCTGGTCGAAGACGAGGTAACCATCGCCGTCCAGCACAAGGGCAAGCTGCGCGATACGCTGACCGCGCCCAAGGGTACCTCGAAGGAAGACCTCGAAGCGATGGCGCTGGCATCCGAAAGGGTCCAGCGCTCGCTCGACGGTGCAGAAGTGCGCAAGGTCATTGTCGTGCCCGACAGATTGGTGAATATCGTTACGTGATGCGTTTCGTCTTCAGCCTTCTCGCCTGTTTCGCGCTCGCGGCCTGCAACCTGTCGCCCATGTATGCAGGCGGTGGCAGCGGGGCGGTCGCGCAGGGACTGGCGGCCGTGGACGTTCCGCCGATCGCCGGGCGGGCCGGATGGCTGGTTCGCGGCGAGTTGAACGACCGGCTTGGTGCGGCGGGCAATTCAGCACCGCAATATCGTCTCGACGTTCGTCTCGACGACAATCTCGAAGCGCTCGGCATTCTGGCCGACGACACGGTCAGCCGGGAGCGGCGGACCCTGCGTGCTCGCTACCAACTGGTGGATGCGTCGACCGGCGAGATCCTGCTCGATGCCACGGAAGGCGCCGATGCCGGGATCGATGTCGTGTCCAGCGAATACGCCACCATCGCGGCGGAGCAGACGGCGCTGGAAAACCTCGCCCGTGAAATCGCGGACAGGATCGTGACCCGCGTGGCGCTGACGCTGCGCGAGCAGTGAGGGCGAGCGAGGCGTGAAGGTCAGGGGCAACGAATTCGCTGCGAAGCTGCAGGGCCTCGCGAAGGACTGCTCCATCTTCTTCTTCTGCGGCCAGGATGAAGCGGGTGCCAGCGCCGCTGCGCGTGAGCTTGTTGCAGCCCTGCCCGATGCCGGAGAGCGGGTGGAGATCCCCGGCGCGGAGCTTCGCGCCGATCCCGCCAGACTGGGCGACGAGGCGCGCTCTTCCTCCCTCTTCGGAGACACGCGGCATATCTGGTCCCGGGTCGCCGGCGACGAAGCGCATGCCGCGCTCGAAACGCTGATCAAGACGGGCGAGATGGGCGCGGGCGAAGCGTGCCCGGTCATCGTCGTCGCGACTTCGGCCACAGATAAATCGCGCACGGCGAAGCTGCTCGAGAAGCGCAAGGATGCGGTCGTCGCGATGTTCTATCCGCCCGATTTGCGCTCGGTCACGCAGTCCGTGCGGGCCATGGGAGATGCTGCGGGCGTGCGCCTCGACCAGGCGGTGGCCGAGCGGATTGCGCGCGGGGCCAATCTCGACGTGCGGCTCGCGCAGAGCGAGGTCACCAAGCTGGCGACCTATCTCGATGCCACCGCGCAATCGCCGCGGCCGGGCACGATGGAGCATCTCGACGCCATCGGCGCGGCCAGCGAGGAGGACGGCTTCGCCAGCCTCGTCAATGCGGTTCTCGGCGGCCAGACCGGCAAGGTGGGCGGCGAGATCGCGCGGATGAAGCAGGTCGGCCTCAATCCGGTCGGCACCTTGCTCGCCATCGAACGCCGCGCCGCACAACTCGCACGCATTTCGGCGGCGCTCGGCAATCGCCGGTACCAGGATCTCGACAAGGGCCAGAAGGCGAGGCTCGGCATCTTCTGGAAGGAAGAGCGCGATATCGCCGACCAGGTCAATCGTTGGCGCGGGCCCAAGCTCGACCGCCTGACCAACGGCCTGACCAAGCTGCACCGCGACCTCCTGTCCAACAGCCAGGCGGCGGAGCTGTTGCTCGCCCAGGGCCTCACGAACCTCGCCCGGCTCGCCGCGCGGCGCTAGTCTGAGGACAGCCAGCGGGCCAGTTCGGCCGTCGCGAGCCCGTCGTTCCTGCTCTGCCTGTTCACCAGGGTGCCTGCCAATGATGCGCCGCGAGTTGCGAGGCGCCCGAGACGCCGGAATCCTGTCGAGCCCTCCGCCTGGTCGAGCGGTGCTTCCTTCAGGCGCGTACCTCGTTCTCCGTTTGCCAGCCCGGCAATCGCGTTGATGTCCTTCCGCGCATCGGGATCTTGGACAAGCAGGTCCTCGACCTGGTCGAGCAGCGCGGCGTCGGCGCGGATCGGACAGCTGGCGTTCTCCTGAAAGCCAGGTCGCACCCACCGGTCTATCAGGGCAAAGACCAGCGCTGCCGGCCGCGCGAATCCCTCACCTTGCGCGCGCTGCCAGAACGCAGCCCAGTCGATCTCCCGTTCGCCAACGAAAAGGTCGATATCTATCAGTCCGAGCGGCCCGACATTGAACAGGTGGGACACTGCGCAGTGGACCACCAGGTGGACGAGCATGTCCTCGTCGCCGGGCAACAGCATGCCGAGCGTATCGTCCCAAACGGCACGCGCGAGGATACCAGCGTCATCGCAAGGCGGCATCGTCACACTGCCAAGCGGCGCGCTG
Organism: Qipengyuania aquimaris; assembly: GCF_009827445.1. GTDB lineage: Bacteria > Pseudomonadota > Alphaproteobacteria > Sphingomonadales > Sphingomonadaceae > Qipengyuania > Qipengyuania aquimaris. The sequence goes on along the minus strand of NZ_WTYI01000001.1, from coordinate 2,073,965 downwards.
GCCCAGGCGTGGGCGTGCACTTCGCACATCACCCCGTCCGGAGAGAGCAGCGGGGGCAAGTGCGTTTCCTCGCGGGCCATTTGGTCCAGCAATCCGCCGTCCGCCTGCGGTGCCTGCCATCCTGCCTCGCGAAGCGCCCGATAGGCCTGCGTCGCCTGAGCTTGCGGGACCAGCAAATCGATATCGCGCATGACCCGCTCTGCAGGTGAGGGCCAGACGCTCCACGCGAGCGCCGCCCCCTTGAGCGCGACGGCCGCGATGCCGCGTTCGCCCAACGTCTCAGCGACCTGCGCCAGCGCCCGCCTTTGCACGAGCTGGTCGAGTGCGTTGAAGCGATGCGCCTCCTGCCAGCCTTGCGCGACGGCGGCGGGCACCTCCGCCTCGATTTCCTTGCGCACCAGCTTGCCGTGCAAATGCGGCTGCAAGCGATGGCCCGATGCGAGCCGGTCGAGCGAGTGCCACTGCCTCTCGCTCAGCGCTCCTATTTCGCCGGAGCGATGTCCTGTCAGCGCCAGCAGGGCGCGGCGCATCAGTCTTGCGGGACGGAGAAAGTGCCCGTGACGCGGCCGCCCGATTGCTGGGTGTCCCCCGTCACCGAGGAAGACCCGCTTGCACGGCCATCGACGCTCGACACGCCGCTCGCCAAATCGATCACCAGACGTCCGCCATTCAGGCGATCGGTCCCGCGATTGAGGCTGACATTGCCGGCCATGGTGATGATCCGGCGGTTGAAATCATAAACCGCCGTATCACCGCTCGCGCGCTCATTGCCGCGCGACACGGTCACGCCGCCGGTGGCCAGGATGCGCTGGATCTCCAGCGTTCCGGCATCGCTGTAATCGACGACGGTGCGCGCTGCGTTCAGCGTCAAGCCGGCTTGCGTGATGCGCACTGCACCTGAAAGGACCACGCGGTCCTGCCGGTCCTGCAATTCGATCCGCCCGGCATCGAAGGACACCGGCGCGTTCGAATTGTGGCTGGCGATGGCCTGCGCGTTAAGCTGCATCCCGCCCAGCGCGGCGCAGGTAAGCGCGAATCCGGCGAGGAGCGATTTGGTCATGGCGGGCAGGTGCTGCTTCATCATGGCATTCTCAGCTTTCCGGGTTCCATGCGCAAGCGCGCTTCGCCCGATAGGGTTACAGTCCTTGCCGCTAGATCGGCATCGAGGCGGTTGGCGCTGAATGTGCCGGCAGGCACTGCGCCTTCGACGCCGCCCGCGCCGGTCACCGTCTTGGTGTCGAGTTCGACGGAGACGCCGCTGGCGCGCATGCGATAGCCGTCGGCGGCCTCCATGCGCATGGTCCCGGTCACATCGATCCGCTCGGCATCGATATCGTACTGGCCGCCTTCCGCGCTGATCCGCGCGGGGCCTTCCGTCATCAGCAGGCGGGCGACGATATCGCGCATCCGCACGATACCTTCCGCGCTCGAGCGCTGGACGGCTTCATCTGCCGTCAGCGAGAACGGGCGCCCCTGGGCATCAGTGCCGCGATAAAGGGCATTGTCGACGCGCAGGCGTTCTTGGATCACTGCGACCTCGTTGCGATCGAGCAGGAAGCTGATTTCGCCGCGTGGGCTGAGCGGGGTGATGACCATCAGTGCCGCGAGGACGCCGACGCCCATCGGCAGGGCGCGTGCGAGGAAGTGGACCAGCTTGTCGTGACTGCCCCCGGGCGCGGCGAAATGCTGGCGGCGCGAGCGGAGCTGCTGCGCTTCTGGCGTTTCGATCCTGCGCTTGCGGCGACGTATCATGGGGTCCTGCTGCCTGCCTAGCCCTTACGCGTGGCTGAAGATGTCGTGGTCGGCCCAGCCGAGAATGTCGAGATGGGCGCGTGCAGGAAGGAAATCGAAACAGGCCTGTGCCAGTTCCATCCGGCCTTCGCGTTCGAGGCGCTTGTTCAGTTCCTCACGCATGCGGTGGAGGAAGCGCACGTCGCTGGCGGCGTATTCGCGCTGAGCATCGTTGAGGACGGGCCCGCCCCAGTCGCTGCTCTGCTGCGCCTTGGAAATGTTTTCGCCAAGCAGTTCCTCGACCAGGTTCTTCAGGCCGTGGCGATCGGTATAGGTGCGCACCAGCTTGCTGGCGATCTTGGTGCAATAGCAGGGCGCTGCGGTGACCCCGAGATAGTATTCGATCGCGGCGAGGTCGAAGCGCGCGAAGTGGAACAGCTTGAGGCGGTCCGGGTCTGCAAGGACAGCCTTCAGGTTCGGCGCATCGTATGTGCTATCGGGGCCAAAGCGCACGAGGTGCTCGTCGCCCTTGCCGTCGCTGATCTGGACGACGCACAACCGGTCGCGGATGGTGATGAGCCCCATGGTCTCGGTATCGACGGCCACCGGGCCATCTGCGAGCACGCCTTCGGGGAGGTCTTCTTCGTGAAAGTGAACTGCCATGCCCCGCGCCTTAGGCCGATTGGGGATTGTAGGGAAGGGGTCACTGGTTTGCCAACCGAAGCGGGGCCAGAGTGCCGCGGATGAGCGAGAGCGTGCCCGATAGCTGGAAGCCGGTCCTCGACCCTGTGCTGGGCAGCGAGGAGGCGCGCCGTCTCGGCGGCTGGCTGCGGGCAGAGGAGGATGCCGGCAAGACCGTCTACCCGCCGCGCGGCAGCCGGTTGAAGGCACTCGAACTCACCCCGCTGGATGCCGTGAAGGTCGTGATCCTCGGGCAGGATCCCTATCACGGGCCGGGGCAGGCGATGGGCCTCAGTTTCTCCGTGCCCGAAGGCGTGAAGGTCCCGCCCAGCCTAGCCAATATCTACAAGGAGCTGGAGGCCGATTGCGGCATCGCGCCGCCGGGCCATGGCGACCTGACGCCGTGGGCGCGGCAGGGCGTGCTGCTGCTCAACAACACGCTGACGGTCGAAGCGGGGCAGGCGGGTAGCCATGCCGGACGAGGCTGGGACGCTGTCACCGATGCCTGCGTGGCGGCCGTCGCCGCGCGCGACGAGCCTTCGGTCTTCATCCTGTGGGGCAGCCACGCGCAGGCCAAGGCGAAGCGCGTCGGCGCGCTGAATGGCGGGCCGCATCACGTCATCGCCAGCCCGCATCCCAGTCCGTTGTCCGCCTATCGCGGGTTCTTCGGCTCGAAACCCTTCAGCCGGACGAATGCCTTCCTGGAAGAGCACGGCCGCGGAGCTGTGGACTGGCGGCTCGGCGGGTGACGAAGTTGACACTGTGTCGCCCAATGAATTTCCACGCTAGCCACTGATAATCAAAGACAAACGAGCCGAAAGCCCGGTTGACAGCGCGACGGAAAGAATCCGCCCTGATCGACGATTTGAAAGACCTCGCCGCTACGCTTACCCTGCGCAATGGGAGTAGGAAATGACCGAGGCCGAGGCACGCATAAAACTGATTGCACGCCGCGAGGCGCTGGACGCGCAGGATGCGGCCAATACGGATTCGCGCGATACGGTCGAACTGCAACAGGACAGCGTGGGCCGGTTGAGCCGGATGGATGCGATGCAGCAGCAGGCGATGGCGCAGGCAACCGCGCGGCGCCGGGTTGCCGAGCGTGCCCGGATCGCAGCTGCCCTCGAGCGGCTGGACGAAGGCGAATGGGGCTGGTGCACTGCCTGCGGCAATGAAATCGCGGAAAAGCGACTGGCGCACGACCCCAGTGTCGCGCGCTGTGTCGAATGTGCCTGAAGCAGGCGGTCAGGGCAGAACGCCGACGTCTTCGGCGGTGCCGTCCTTGTCTCGCTTGACCTGACCGTCTGCCCCGACACTGCCACCGGTCACCAGCAGGATGCCGCTGAGGTGGGGAGCGGCCATGGATGTGCCGTCCTTATTGGTCGTTCCGCCGCCCGGAGCGAGGGAGAGTATCCGCACTCCCGGCTCTGCGTAATCAACCGACGCTCCGTAATTCGAGAAGGACGCAAGGTTGCTGCGCTTGTCGATGGAGGACACGGTGAAGAGGTTCGGTCCGTTGTTATAGGCAGGCGATACTGAGCCGGTGTCGACGTTCACGCCGCTGTTTCCCGCGGCCATCACAACGAACACGCCCCCGTCGGCCAGGGCCTGTACCCCGGCATCGAGAATGGTCGATCCCTGGTCCGCCGTGAGGCTCAGGTTGACGACATCGCCAGCCGATGCGTTTGCGGCCACGAAATCGAGGCCCGCAGCGACATCGCTATCCGGTGCCACGCCAAGGGAATCGAGCACGCGAACGGAATAAACCGGCGCTCCTGGCGCCACGCCCACGACGCCGATCGTGTTGTCGATCGCGGCGATCGTGCCGGCGACATGGGTGCCATGCCCATTGAGGTCGTCGACGGAATTTGCATTGCCGCCGAAGGTTTCTGCGGTGAGGAATTCGGCGCTGCCGACAAGGTTGAGATCGGGATTGTCGACGTCCACTCCCGTGTCGACGACCCACGCGACATTGCCGTTGGGCGTGCCGGTGCCGACTCGGGCCACGCCCCATGGAACGGTCTGGTCGCTGCCGCCGCTACCGCCGGGCTTCCCGCCCCCGCCCCCGCCTTTATCGGGTTTCCCACCGCCGCCATCGGGCTTGGGCGCGCCGCGGGCGGCTGCTCCGGCGTCGGGCAGGCCGACATAGACCGCCTGCGAACACCCCGTGATCGTCGGGTTGCGTTCGACGAGCGTGTCTATAGCCTTGTCGGATACCCGCAGGGCGAAACCGTTGAAAATGCGGGAATAGGTGTGAAGCACACGTCCGTCGGCCTCGTTTGCCGCGCGGTTGGCTTCGTAAGTCGCGCTTACCGGTCCATTCACAAGAGTGCAGATGAAAGTGTCGGGTACCGGGTCGCCGACCGATTGCGCCAGGGCCGCTGGTGCCATCAGGAACGATGCGCCCAAAAAGGCTGCGCATATGCGTGTGCTCATCGAAGATCCCCTTCTCCAAGCGACCCGCGATGCGTGCGTTATTCTGTTCTAGCGAGCGGTCAACTTACTCCATTCCGGCTCCCGCGTCGAATCGGCGAAAGACGGCTTACCTCGGCAGTTCGCTGACCCCCATCAGTTCCTCGTCCACGGCGCGGGCGCACTGGCGGCCTTCGCGGATGGCCCAGACGACCAGGCTCTGGCCGCGGCGCATGTCGCCGCAAGTGAAGACGTGGGGTTCGCTCGTGGCATAGCGGTTGGTGTCGGCCTTCACATTGCCGCGCGCATCCAGTTCCACGCCCGCCCGGTCCAGAAGGCCCCGGCGCTTGGGGCCGGTGAAGCCCATGGCGAGGAGGATGAGGTCGGCTTTCAGCGTGAACTCGCTGCCCTCGACTTCGACCATGCGGCCGTCTTTCCATTCCACTCGCACGCATTCGAGGCCAGCGACATCGCCGCCTTCCTCGATCACGCGCTTGGTGAACACCGCCCAGTCGCGTTCCGCGCCTTCTTCATGGCTGGAAGAGGTGCGCAGCTTCAGCGGCCAGTCGGGCCAGGTCATGGCCTTGTCTTCCTTTTCCGGCGGCTTGGGCATGATTTCCAGCTGCGTAACGCTGGCTGCGCCCTGGCGATTGCTCGTGCCCACGCAGTCCGAACCGGTGTCGCCACCGCCGATCACGATGACGTGCTTGCCGGTCGCCGTCAGGCTTCCGCGCGGGGCGGCGCGTACTTCGTCGTCGCCTGCGTTGCGCTTGTTCTGCTGGGTGAGGAATTCCATCGCGAAGCGCACGCCGGACAATTCCGCGCCCGGAATATCGAGCATGCGCGCTTCTTCCGCGCCGCCCGCGAGAACGACAGCGTCGAAATTCTCCTTCAGCGCTTCGAAGCTGACTTCCACGCCGACTTCGCTGGAGGTGCGGAACTGGACGCCCTCGGCTTCCATCTGCACCGCGCGGCGGTTGATGAGGTGCTTTTCCATCTTGAAGTCGGGAATGCCGTAACGAAGCAGGCCGCCGATCCGGTCGGACTTCTCGAAGACGGTCACCGCATGGCCGGCGCGCGCCAATTGCTGCGCGGCGGCAAGGCCCGCGGGTCCGGACCCGATCACCGCGACGGACTTGCCGGTCTGCTTTTCGGGCACCTGCGGCTTGATCCAGCCTTCCTGCCAACCCTTGTCGACGATCGCGCATTCGATCGACTTGATGGTCACCGGGCTGTCGACGATGTTGAGCGTGCAGGCCGCCTCGCACGGGGCGGGGCAGATGCGGCCGGTGAATTCGGGGAAGTTGTTGGTCGAATGCAGCACTTCGAGCGCGTTCTTCCAGTCGTCTTCGTACACGAGATGGTTCCAGTCCGGGATAATGTTGTTCACCGGACAGCCGTTGTGACAGTAGGGAATGCCGCAATTCATGCAGCGCGCCGCCTGCCGCTTGAGCGCATCGGGGCTCTGCGGGAGGGTGAATTCCTTGTAGGTCTTCAGCCGCTCTTCGGGTGCGACGTATTCACGCTCTTCGCGATTGTACTCGAGGAAACCTGTTTCCTTGCCCATTATTCTGCAGCCTCCATTGCCGCCTGCTCGCGCTCTTCCTCGAGCGACTTGAGCGCGCGCGCGTAATCGCGCGGCATTACCTTGCGGAAGTTTTTCAGTTCGTTCGACCAGTCGTCGAGCAGCGCCTTGGCGCGTGCCGAACCGGTGTGAAGATGATGCCTTTCGACCAGGATCTTGAGTCGCTCTGCATCGTGGTAGAGCGGATCGCCCATGCCGGCATCGTCGACCGTCTGGGCGCGTTGCTGCGGGTGACCCCAGCTCTTCTCCGCCCCTTCGCCGTCGCCCGGCATCACGTCGAGGACATCGACCTGCGCATGGTTGACCAGCGCTTCGAACGCGCCGTCCGGGTCGTAGACATAGGCGATGCCGCCGCTCATCCCGGCTGCGACATTGCGGCCGGTCTTGCCGAGCACGCAGACCACGCCGCCGGTCATGTATTCCAGCGCATGGTCGCCCGTACCTTCGACCACTGCAACCGCACCCGAATTGCGCACGGCGAAGCGTTCGCCTGCGACGCCTGCGAAATAGGCTTCACCCGCGATCGCGCCGTAGAGGACGGTGTTGCCGACGATGATATTGTCCGTCGGATCGCGCGAGACGCCCTCGGGCGGCCTGACGACAATGCGTCCGCCGGACAGGCCCTTGCCGACATAATCGTTGGCATCGCCGGTCAGGCTCATGGTGACGCCGTGCGCGAGCCATGCGCCGAAGCTCTGTCCCGCAACGCCCCTTAAATCGATACGGATCGTGTCCTGCGGCAGTCCGGCATGGCCGTATGCTTCCGCGATGCGGCCAGACAGCATCGTGCCGACGGTGCGGTTTACATTGCGGATTTCCCGAGACACCTGGACGGCCTGCCCGCTCTCGATGGCAGGCTTGCACGCCTTGATCAGTTCGACATCCATCGCCGCGCCGAGCCCGTGGTCCTGCGTTTCTGTGTGATGCAGCGACTTGCCTTCTTCGAGCGGAACCTCGTGGAGGATGCGCTTGAGGTCGACGCCATGCGCCTTCCAGTGGCGGCGCACCCGGCGCATGTCGACGCGGTCCACGCGGCCGACCATTTCCTCGACCGTGCGGAAGCCCATTTCCGCCATGATCTGGCGAAGCTCTTCGGCAACGAAGAAGAAGTAATTGATGACGTGCTCGGGCGTGCCGGTGAAGCGCTTGCGCAGCACCGGGTCCTGAGTGGCGACGCCGACCGGGCAGGTGTTGAGGTGGCACTTCCTCATCATGATGCAGCCCGCGGCGATCAGCGGGGCGGTGGCGAAGCCGAACTCGTCCGCGCCCAGCAGCGCGCCGATGGCAACGTCGCGGCCTGTGCGCAGGCCGCCGTCGACCTGCACCGCGATACGGCTGCGCAAATCGTTGAGGAGGAGCGTCTGCTGTGTTTCGGCAAGGCCGATTTCCCACGGAGATCCGGCATGGGTGAGGCTGGTCAGCGGGCTTGCGCCCGTGCCGCCTTCATAGCCCGAGATTGTGAGGTGGTCGGCCTTCGACTTGGAAACGCCTGCGGCAACCGTGCCGACGCCCACTTCCGAAACCAGCTTCACCGAGATGCGCGCTTCGGGCTGCACGTTCTTCAGATCGTGGATCAGCTGCGCCAAATCCTCGATGGAATAGATGTCGTGGTGCGGCGGGGGCGAGATCAGGCCGACGCCCGGGGTCGAATGGCGCACCTTGCCGATACGCTTGTCGACCTTGTGACCGGGCAGCTGCCCGCCTTCGCCGGGCTTTGCGCCCTGCGCCATCTTGATCTGGATGTCGTCCGAATTGACGAGATATTCCGTCGTCACGCCGAAACGGCCCGATGCGACCTGCTTGATGCGACTGCGCATGGAATCGCCGTTGGGCAGGGGACGGAAACGCTCCGGCTCCTCGCCGCCTTCGCCGGTGTTCGAACGCCCGCCGAGGCGGTTCATCGCGATGGCGAGGGTCGAATGCGCTTCGTGGCTGATCGAGCCGAAGCTCATCGCGCCGGTGCTGAACCGCTTGACGATGTCGGCCGCCGGTTCGACTTCGGACAGGTCGAGCGGACGCTCGGCCTTCTTCAGTTCCATCAGCCCGCGAATGGTCAGCAGCCGTTCGGACTGCTCGTTCACGCTCTTGGCGAATTCGTCGTAATTCTTCGGATCGCTCCCGCGAACGGCGTGCTGCAAATTGGCGATGTTCTGCGGGGTCCACGCGTGGTCTTCGCCGCGGATGCGGTACTGGTAGATACCGCCCACATCGAGCATGCCCTTGTAGAGCGGGCTGTCTCCGAACGCCTGCGCGTGACGGCGCACGGTTTCTTCCGCCACCTCGGCAAGGCCGATGCCTTCGATCGTGGTCGCGGTGCCCTTGAAATAGGTGTCGATGAAATCGCTCGACAGGCCGACGGCGTCGAAGATCTGCGCGCCGCAATAGGACTGGTAGGTCGAGATGCCCATCTTGGACATGACCTTGAGAATGCCCTTGCCGACGGCCTTCACGAAGTTCTTCTGGACCTCGCCCGCGTCGAGTTCGGGCATTTTGCGCGCACGCAAATCTTCCAGTGTTTCGAAGGCGAGATAGGGATTGATCCCTTCCGCACCATAGCCTGCCAGTGCGCAGAAATGATGGACTTCGCGCGCTTCGCCGGTCTCGATGACGAGGCCGGTCTGCATGCGCAGCCCCTGCCGCACGAGCTGGTGATGGACGGCCGCAGTCGCGAGCAGCGCGGGCATCGCGATACGGTCGGGCCCCTGGCCCCGGTCCGACAGGATGAGGATATTGGCATCGCCGAGCACTGCCTCGGTCGCGGCCCAGCACATTTCCTTAAGCGCCATGGCGAGGCCGTCCGCGCCGGTGCTGGCATCCCAGGTGATGTCGATGGTCGCGGTGCGGAAGGCCCCGTCGAGCGCCACTTCGACCGAGCGGATTTTCGCCAGGTCGTCATTGGTGAGGATCGGCTGCTTGACCTCCAGGCGCTTGTGCGTTCCGCCATCGCGGCCCAGCAGGTTCGGGCGCGGGCCGATCATGGACAAGAGGCTCATGACCAGTTCCTCGCGGATCGGGTCGATCGGCGGGTTGGTGACCTGCGCGAAGTTCTGCTTGAAGTAATCGTAGAGCAGGCGGCTCTTCTGGCTCAGCACGGCAATGGGCGTATCGGTCCCCATCGAACCAATTGGATCCTCGCCATTCGCGGCCATCGGCTCGAGGAAGCGCTGGATGTCTTCCTGCGTGTAACCGAACGCCTGCTGGCGGTTCAGCAGCTCAATCTCGCTTTGCGGGATTTCGGACAGGTCGGGCTCGATATGGTCGAGGTCCTCGAGCTTGTACTGCGCCTTTTCGAGCCACGCCTCATAGGGTTCGGCAGCGGCGAGGCCGGCTTTCAGTTCTTCGTCCTCGACGATGCGGCCCTGTTCGAGATCGATGAGCAGCATCTTGCCGGGCTGCAGGCGCCACTTGCGGGTGATGTCCTCTTCGGCGAACGGCAGCACGCCGCTTTCCGAAGCGAGCACGACGAGGTCGTCCTTGGTGGTGCAATAGCGCGCAGGGCGCAGGCCGTTGCGATCGAGGCATGCGCCGATCTGGCGGCCGTCGGTGAAGCACACGGCGGCAGGGCCGTCCCACGGCTCCATCAGGGCCGCGTGATATTCGTAAAACGCACGGCGCGCCGGGTCCATCTGCTCGTTCTTCGCCCAGGCTTCGGGCATGAGCATCATCATCGCGTGCGCAAGGTCGTATCCGCCGGTCAGCAGCAGCTCGAGCGCATTGTCGAGGCAGGCTGTGTCGGACTGGCCATGCGGGATCAGCGGCCACATCTTGTCGAGGTCCGCGCCCAGCAGTTCGCTTTCCATCGTGCGGCGGCGCGCTTCCATCCAGTTCACATTGCCGCGAACCGTGTTGATTTCCCCGTTATGCGCCATGAAACGATAGGGGTGGGCAAGTCGCCAGCTCGGGAAAGTGTTCGTGCTGAAACGCTGGTGGACGAGGCCGAGCGCGCTGACGCAATCCGGGTCGCGCAGGTCGTCGTAGAAAGTGCCGACCTGGTTGGCGAGCAGCAGGCCCTTGTAGACCACGGTGCGGCTGGAGAAGCTCGGGATGTAGGCCTTGCGGAGGCCAGGAATGCCGTGCTTGTCTTCCAGCGCGGCGAGCGGGTTCAGCGTCTGCTTGCGGATCACCACGAGCTTGCGTTCGAAGGCGTTGCGATCGACGCAGTTCTGGCCGCGCGCGATCACGCACTGGCGAATGACCGGCATGGAATCGACAACTGCTTTGCCCAACCCGTCGAGCGTGACGGGCACATCGCGCCAGCCGACCACGCGCTGGCCTTCCTTTTCGGCGAATCGTTCGAGCTGCTTTTCGACGAATTCGCGTGCTTCGTCCTGTTGCGGCAGGAAGCACATGGCGACGGCGTAATCGCCTTCTTCAGGCAGGTCGTATCCTTTTGCTTTCGCCCATTTGCGGATCAGCGGGTCGGGGGTCTGGATCAGGATGCCCGCGCCATCGCCGAGCAGCGGGTCCGCGCCCACCGCGCCGCGATGGTCGAGATTGGCGAGGATGGTCAGCGCCTGCGTAATGATGTCGTGGCTCTTCTCGCCCTTGATGTGCGCGACCATGCCGACGCCGCAGGCGTCGTGCTCATTGGCCGGTGTGTACAAGCCCTGGGGGGCGGGAAAAGAAGAATGCGGAACCTGCATGCGCCGAGGCGTCCTCCAACCGGACCCGTCTCCATTGCCGACCGAAGGGAAGGACAGAGGCGAGTGAAAATGCTGCAATGCCACAGATGCGCACTGCCAAAATTTCGCGAACCATCCCTTTGCAGGCACGAAATCGCTTTTGCAATGGCCCCGCAGGGTAGCAAAATTTCACGCGGCCCAAGTTTTAGGGCGTTTTACCGCATTGCAGCATGGAGGAATTCGTATCCGCGCACGGCGGACGTAGCGGCAGGAACGGGTGGGGGGTCAGTCGGCCTTCCCGACGCGGCCCAGCTTGTCGAGCGCGCTGCGCAAGGCGGCTTGCGGGTCCTGTGCCGATTCGCCGCTGTCGCGGTCTGCCTCGCGGCGCAGGAAGGAGATCACCTGCTCGGTGTCTTCGTCCTGCTTGGGCGCGGCTGCAGCGGCCTTGTGCGCTTCGAGCGCCGCAGCGAGCCGCTGTGTCAGCTGGTCGAGGGAAAGGTCCTGTGCTGCGCGCACGGGGGCAGTTGCTGGATCGGCCTCTTCGTGAGGGGGGGCGACAGGTATCCTCTCTTCGAGAACCTCGACATTGACCTCGTTCTGGACACGGTCATCGATCTCGACGAACTCCGCGGTCTCCGTGATGGCGATCCCGTCTCCGTCGATGTCCTCTCGGGCCGAGAAAACGCGGTTTCGTGCCGGTTCTTCTTCTTCTACGACCTGCTCGGGGGCATCTTCGTCGGCCCAGACCTCCTCGAGATCTGCATCGTCCCTTTTGGCGAGCCGCGCCGCGACGATTAGGCCGAACACCAGGCCGACAAGCGCGGCCACGACGGCGACTGCCGCAAACCCTGCCATGCCGACAGGCGCTTCAAAGTAGGGATGCAGGCCGGCCAGTCCGGTGCGCGCGAAGTAATAGTCGCGCGTTGCGGGAGCCATCACGTAAAGCACGCCTAGCGTCCCTGCGCCGAGGAGGAGGGCGAACCACAGCCCTACCACGGGGCGGAACCATGCGCGCTGCGTCATGCTGGATTCTTCCGTATAGCTCATGCCTGCCCCAATCCCGTTCGCTTCGGCGAAGCCGCTTGTACCAGCGCCTGGTAAATCTCGCGATAACGCGAGACATTGCGTCCCCAGTCGTGATGTGCAGCGACATGTTCGCGGCCCGCCTCGCGCATGGCATCCCATTCTTCGTGGCGGTTGATCAGGTCCGAAAGAGCCGCTCCGATTGCCTGCGGATCGTCGGGCGCGAACAGAGCGCCGGTCACCCCGTCCTCGATCAATTCGCGGTGCCCGCCCACATCGCTCGCCGCGACGATCCGGCGCTGAGCCATGGCTTCGAGCGGTTTGAGCGGCGTGACCAGATCGGTCAGGCGCGATTTCTTGCGCGGATAGGCGAGCACGTCGGTCAGCGAATAATAGCGATCCACCTCGTCATGCGGCACGCGCCCGGTGAAGACGATTGCATCGGACGCCGGGGAGGCGGCGGCCTGCGCCCGCAACGCGCCTTCGCGCGGCCCACCGCCGACCAGCAAGAGGCGCGCTTCGGGATGATGGTCGCGCAAGGCGGGCATGCCGGCGATCAGGTCGTCCAGCCCTTCGTAATCGTAGAAGCTGCCGATGAAGCCAATCACCGGACCATTGCCAAGGCCCAGCTGTGTCCCGAGCGCATCGTCGCGCTGGCGCGGCTCTCCGAACAGTGACAGGTCGACGCCATTGGGCGAAAGGCGGATCTTGGCCGTGTCGTGCCCCCGTTCGGCGAGGTCGCGGCGCAGGCCCTCGCAGATCGTGAAGACTGCATCGGCGCGTTTGACGACCCGGTTTTCGAGCGCGCGGGTCAGGCGATACTTGGCCGAGCCCTCGCGCCCCGTGCCATTCCCGACGGCGGCATCCTCCCAGAAGGCGCGGATCTCGTAGACCATCGGTAGTCCCAAGCTTCTGGCGACTTTTAGCGCGGCCATGCCGCATAGCGCAGGCGAGTGAGCATGGATGACGTCAGGACGCCATTGCGACGCGACGCTTTCGATCGTTTCCTTCAGCGCCGCCACTTCGCGCATTTCGCGTACTACGGGCGGGCCCGACGCGATGCCCGGCGTGCGATGGAAGACCAGCCCGTCCACTTCCTCGACCTGCGGCCCGTCCGCCGAATGGCGCTGCCCTGTCACTGCCTGCACCTCGCACCCAGTCGCTTGCAGGCTCTTCAGGATGGCGCGCGTGCGGAAGGTGTAGCCCGAATGGAGGGGCAGTGAGTGGTCGAGGATGTGAAGGACCCGTGTCATTATCGCTTTCTTGTGACACAACAGGCTTAACGACGCGTCAACCCTGTGCTGTTACCAAGGGATGAGCCGTTTTTCGGGCAACGGGCGGGCCACAACCTAGCGTGATCGATTATTTCGCCATTTTTCTGACCCACGGGCTGATCGTGCTCGTGTGCTGGCGATTGCTTGCGCGCGAGGATCTGGACGATCCGCTGGCAGCACCGCCGCCTGCGCCGGGCAAGTCGGTCACGCGCAAGCGTCGCGGCCGGGACAAGGGACGCGGCGGCGATGTTTGACTTCGTTATCCTCGCGTTTCTCGCCGTGCTCGTCGTGCTGGGCCTTCGTCGACCCTTCATCTGGGTCCTGACCTATCTGTACGTCGACATCGTCGTGCCGCAGCAGGTGGGTTACGTCTTCCTTCCCGATCTGAAGGTGTCTCTCATTACCTTCATCCTAGCGTTCGCCGGGTGGATCATGTTCGACAACAAGAAGGGGACGCAGGTCTCGATCAGGCAGGGTATCCTGCTCGCCTTCCTTATCTGGTGCGGCTTCACGACGGCGATTGCGGAATTTCCCGAAAGCGCGGCTTTGAAATGGGCCTGGGTCTGGAAGTCGATGCTCTTCGCCCTGTTCCTGCCGCTGGTCCTGCGCACGCGGCTCCGTCTGGAAGCGGCCGTCTACGTCAGCGTGTTGTCGCTGGCGACAATCGTCATTTCGGGCGGCATCAAGACCCTGCTGACGGGCGGCGGCTACGGCGTGCTGGTTACTCTTTCGGCGAGCAACTCGGGCATTTACGAAGGCAGCACGCTGTCCACCGTCACCATCGCATGCATCCCGCTGGTCTGGTGGCTTGCCATGCACGGGACGATCCTTCCCGCCCGCACGAAAAGCGCCATTTTCCTTGCGGTCGCCCTGACCGGTGCATCGCTGCTGATCCCGATCGGCACGCAGGCGCGGACCGGGCTGTTGTGCGTCGCCTTTCTGGGCCTGCTCCTGCTGCGCTCTGTGCCGAACAAGTTCGCTTTCGGCGCCGCTGCGGGCCTGCTCGTATTGCTCTCGATTCCGTTCCTGCCGCAGTCGTTCCAGGAACGCATGGGGACGATCAGCAACTATCAGGCCGACCAGTCCGCTTCGACGCGCCTCCAGGTCTGGGACTGGACGCTCGACTATGTGGCTGAGAACCCCATTGGCGGCGGCTTCGACGTCTATCTCGCAAATTCCTTCACTTATGAAACGGTGGAAACGATCCGCGAGGGCAATGTCGAGCGTACGGAGAGGACGGAGGTTACCGAATCACGGCGCGCCTTCCACTCCAGCTATTTCGAAGTGCTGGGCGAACAGGGCGTTTTCGGCTTCTTGCTGTGGACCCTCCTTCACGGCACGGGCCTCGTCGCGATGGAGCGGCTGCGCAGGCGCGGGCGGGAATCGGACGATCCGGAACTGCAACGCTGGGGCACGCTCGCCAATGCCCTCCAGCAGGTGCAACTGGTCTATCTGTTCGGAGCGCTCTTCGTCGGCGTCGCCTACCAGCCCTTCATCATGACCGTTCTGGCCATGCAGATGGCGCTGACCGGCCTGGTGGTGCAGGGCGACCGGCGCGAGAATCAGCGCGAGCGCAAGAAGCGCCTCGCCGCGCGCCGCGAACGCGGACGCGAAGTGGCGTCTTCCTAGCGCATCCCTGCGCGCCGCATCGCGGTCCGGCCCGCAGTCCCCCAATGCCGTAACGGCAGCTTTGCGGCAGTTGCACAGCCCTTCTCCATGCGCCATGAGTCCGCGCGCAAATGCGATGCGGAGTCGCGTAATTCAGCAAGTTTTCGAGGAGAGCGAGCAATGACCCCCCAGGACGTAGCAGCCAAGGTCGGCGAACAGGTCGGCACCAGCGAATGGGTCGAAATGAGCCAGGAGCGCATCAACCAGTTCGCCGATGCGACCGGTGACCACCAGTTCATCCACGTCAACGAGGAAGCGGCCAAGATGACGCCGTTCGGCGGCACGATCGCCCACGGCTTCCTGACGCTTTCGATGATCCCCTACCTCACCGCGAACAGCGATGTGCCGCGCGTCGACGGGATCAAAATGGCCGTCAATTACGGCGGCAACAAAACCCGCTTCATCAATCCCGTTCGCTCGGGCAAGAAGATCCGTGGCCACTGGAAGCTGCTCGAAATGACCGAGAAGCGTCCCGGCCAGTGGCAGCAGACAATGGAAATCACCATCGAGATCGAAGGCGAGGACAAGCCCGCCCTGATCTGCGAATGGATGACGATGTACTTCGTCTGATTTCTTTCCCCTCCCCGGGAGAAACAGACGTTCAACGACCAGATAGATTTAAGGAATGACCATGCGTGACGCAGTCATCGTTTCCACCGCCCGTACCGGTATGGGCAAGGCCTACAAGGGCGCTTTCAACTCGACGCCCGGCGCAACGCTCGGCTCCTATGCGCTGAAGCCCGCGATCGAGCGCGCCGGCATCGATGCCGGCGAAGTCGACGACGTGCTGTGGGGCGCAGCGCTCCAGCAGGGTGCACAGGCCGGCAACCTCGCTCGCCAGGTCGCTCTGCGCGCCGGTTGCCCGATCGGCGTTTCGGGCATGACCATCGACCGCCAGTGCTCCTCGGGCCTGATGACCATCGCCACGGCTGCCAAGCAGGTCATCACCGACCGCATGCAGATCGTCGCGGCGGGCGGCCAGGAATCGATCAGCCTCGTGCAGACCAAGGAAATGCGGGTCATGCCCGACCCCGAACTGGTGAACATGCACGGCGCGATCTATATGCCCATGCTGCAGACGGCTGAAACCGTCGCCCAGCGTTATGGCATCAGCCGCGAAGCGCAGGACGAGTATTCGCTCCAGAGCCAGCAGCGCACCGCCGCGGCTCAGGAAGCCGGTATCTTCGACGACGAAATCGTCTCGGTCAGCACCACGCACAAGGTGATGAACAAGGAGACCGGCGAGGTTTCGGACGAAGACGTGACGATCGCCAAGGATGAAGGCAACCGCCCCTCGACCACGCTCGAAGGCCTCGCCTCGCTGCAGC
Source organism: Qipengyuania aquimaris (assembly GCF_009827445.1). Taxonomy (GTDB): domain Bacteria; phylum Pseudomonadota; class Alphaproteobacteria; order Sphingomonadales; family Sphingomonadaceae; genus Qipengyuania; species Qipengyuania aquimaris. The sequence continues at coordinate 2,057,641 of NZ_WTYI01000001.1, read as the reverse complement.
CGGTCATGGGTCCGGGCACCACGATCACGGCCGGTAACGCCAGCCAGCTGTCCGACGGTTCGGCGGCAGTCGTCGTCATGGAAGCCAAGGAAGCCGAAAAGCGCGGCCTCAACCCGCTCGGCCGTTACATCGGCATGGCGGTTGCAGGCACCGAGCCCGACGAAATGGGCATCGGCCCGATCTTCGCGATCCCCAAGCTGCTCGAACGCTTCGACATGAAGGTCGAGGACATCGACCTGTGGGAGTTGAACGAAGCCTTCGCCGTGCAGGTCCTGTATTGCCGCGACAAGCTGGGCATCGACAACGACAAGCTCAACGTCAACGGCGGCTCGATCTCGATCGGCCACCCCTACGGCATGACCGGCGCGCGCTGCGTCGGCCACATCCTGCGCGAAGGCCAGCGCCGCAAGGCGAAATATGGCGTCGTCACCATGTGTGTCGGTGGCGGTATGGGCGCAGCGGGTCTCTTCGAAATCTTCTGATCCGTCTTACTATAGACAAAAGAAAGGGCGGCGCCGCGCAAACGGTGCCGCCCTTTTTTCTTTGCCGGTAACCGGCGAATTAGCGGGCGCGGATATCGCCGCTGCCACTGACCTCGCGCCGGGTGATGACGCGCGCGCTGCGATAGCTGATGTCGCCCGATCCATTGACGTCTGCCGATAGCTCTCCGACATCGCCTGCGCGGATATCGCCCGATCCGTTGATCGAGGCGACCAGCCGGTCGACCGACCCGATCGCAACATCGCCGGACCCGTTGATTGCCGCGTCGACCCGCGCCACGCGGACGGGGGCCAGGTCGATATCGCCCGAACCGCCGATGCGTGCACGAATATCGTCGACCGAACCATCGATCTCGATATCTCCCGAACCACGGATCGACAGCGAGAGTGCGGGGGCATCCCAGCCCTCAAGCCGCACGTCGCCGCTGGCGTTGATCGTCACTTCCCGCAAGTCGGGGACCGAAAGGTAGGCAAGGATCGGTTTCTTCGTGCCGAAGCTGCCCTCTGTCGTCAGCGACAGCGTGTCGCCGTCCTTCTTCGTGTCGATCAGGCCGATGATATTGTCTTCCGCGACGAGGCGCAGTGAAGGCGCACCCTGCCGGATCACGACGTCCACGGGGCCGTCGATGGCCAGGGCACCGAAGGCCGGAATACGCCTGTTCTCTTCGACCACGACGCCCGATCCCACGATCTGCGTCTCGCCGCTCCGATAGACTGAGACCGATGTGTTGTGCGAGGTGGTGGTATGCGTTTGCGACCCCGCATTCGCGCTGTTGCAAGCGGCGAGCGAAGTGGCCGCAAGGGTGGCGGCGATGGTGAATTTCCGTGTCATCCTGTCCTCCCGATGGGTTGCGTTGACATTTGTAAACGATAGGCCCGCATCGCCGTTCGGGTCAATTCCCGCTCGTCGTTTGCACTTGGTCGTTGGACGAATGGGAAATTGAAGGCATACTGGCACTTATGGGAGTGATGGAAATCATCGGGATAGCCGGAAGCGTCAGCCTGCTGGCGGGATGGCGGCTCTACCTGAGCATTTTTGCGACCGGACTCGCCATGCGGCTGGACGCGATCCCGCTGCCCGAACATTTGCAAAGCCTCGACGTGCTGGCGAACCCGTGGATCATGGGGATCGCCGCGATTGCCGCCGTGGCCGAATTCTTCGCCGACAAGGTCATGTGGCTCGATAGCGCATGGGATGCCGTCCATACCTTCGTCCGGCCCATCGGTGGTGCGCTGCTGGCGCTTGCCATCGTCGATCCCTCCGATCCCGCCACGCAGGTTGTCGCCTTCCTCCTCGGCGGCGGAGCTGCCCTGACGGCGCATGCCGGCAAGGCGGGCGCGCGCGGCGTGGTCAATGCCAGCCCCGAACCGGTCAGCAATGTCGCGGTTTCCACGGTAGAGGACGTGGCAACGGTCGGCCTGCTCTACCTCGCTTACGAATTTTCCTATGCGGCAGGTGCAATCGCGCTGGTGTTACTGGGCCTCACGGTCTGGCTGATCCTGACTGCCCGCAGGCTGATCCGCTCCTTCTTCGGCGCGGGCAAACCCGTCGATCCGCCTAGTGGCTGAGCAGAAAGACCGCGAATTCGGCGCGCAAATTCGCCGCGCCCGAAACCGGTTTCTCATTGGCGAAAAACCACTCGCGCTCGATTCGTGCGTTTTTCTCGCGCGCCAGTTCGCGAAAGTCCTTCACCGTCACGTGGTGGATGTTCTGCGTCTCGTACCAGCTGACCGGGATGGAGCGGGTGACCGGCATGCGCCCGCCGAGCATCAGCGCGCCGCGCGTGCGCCAGTGGGCGAAATTCGGAAAGGAAACAAAGGCCTGCTTGCCCACGCGCAGCAGCTGGTCGAGCATGAGATCGGGCCGCCGCGCGGTCTGTAGCGTCTGGCTGAGCACCGTGTAGTCGAAGCCCTTGTCCGGATAATCCGCGAGCGCGCTGTCGGCATCGCCCTGCACGACCGAAAGCCCCTGCGCTACGCAGCGTTCGACGCAGCCTCCGTCGATTTCGATACCGCGCGCATCCACCCGCTTTGACGCGCGAAGCTCGGCCAAGAGGGCGCCGTCGCCGCAGCCGATATCGAGCACGCGGGTGCCCGGTTCAATCGCGGAGGCGATGGCGGCAAGGTCGGGGCGAAGGTCGCTCATTCAATGAAGCCTTTCACCACGCGGTCGAGTGCGGGGACGTCGAGCAGGAAGCTGTCGTGCCCGTGGGGCGCGGACAGTTCGACGAAGCTCACCGCCGCACCTGCTGCATTCAAAGCATGCACCACGTGGCGGCTTTCTGCCGTCGGATAGAGCCAGTCGCTGTCGAAGCTGACGAGGCAGAAGCGCGCCTCGGTCCCCGCAAAGGCATTGGCGAGCTTGCCGCCATGCTCTTCCGCCAGGTCGAAGTAATCCATCGCGCGCGTGATATAGAGATAGGAGTTGGCGTCGAACCGGCGCGTGAAGCCGCTGCCCTGGTAACGCAGATAGCTTTCGACCTGGAAATCGGCATCGAAGCCGAAGCTCTTGGTGTCGCGATCCTGCAGATTGCGCCCGAACTTGCCGGTGAGCGCCTCTTCGGAAAGATAAGTGATATGCGCGGCCATGCGGGCGACGGCCAATCCGCTGTCGGGCTGGCTCTCCTGCGCATAATAATCGCCCTGGTGCCAATTGGGATCGGCCATGACGGCCTGCCTGCCGAGCTCGTGGAAGGCGATGTTCTGCGCCGAATGGCGGCTGGTCGATGCGATCACCAGGACACGTTCGGCGCGGTCCGGCCAATTGGCGGCAAGGCTCAGTGCCTGCATCCCGCCCATCGACCCGCCGACTACCGCGTGCAGCTTTTCGATGCCGAGACCGTCGAGCAGCGCGACGAGGCCGCGCACCATGTCGCGAATGGTGATCACGGGGAAGCGCATGGCATAAGGCTTGCCGTCGGGCGCCTCGCTTGCAGGGCCGGTCGAGCCCATGCAGCTGCCGACCACATTGGCGCAGACCACGAAATAGCGATCCGTGTCGATGGGCTTTCCGGGTCCGACCATGCGCTCCCACCAGCCGGGCTTACCGGTCACCGGGTGGGGTGAGGCGACATATTGGTCGCCGGTCAGCGCGTGGCACAACAGGATAGCATTCGAGCGGTCGTCATTGAGCGTGCCATAGGTCTCGAAAGCGATCTCGGCGCCATGCAACTCGCCCCCGCCGTCGAGCGGCAGCGGATCGGTCAATTGCAAAACTTGTGACGCCCCGGCCATTCCTTGGCCTCTACAGCCAAGGCAGGTGCTTGTCGAAGGGCCGTTTTTCTTTCATGCGAACAAGCCGCGATGACAGACACAGCCGACAGCGCCGCCCGCCCGACAATGAAGCCCTGGATCGAGGCGATCCATGCCTATGTGCCGGGCAAGTCGAAGGGCAGCGACGGGCGCGAATTGGTCAAGCTTTCGGCCAACGAGAACCCGCACGGCTGCAGCCCGCTTGCGACGGAAGCGCTGGCCGATCTCGCCAACCCGGCGCTTTACCCCGATCCCGACAGCACGGCCCTGCGCGAGGCACTGGGCGAGGCCCACGGGATCGATCCGTCGCGCATTGTGTGCGGGGCGGGATCAGGCGAGCTGCTGCATGGCGCGGTGCAGGCCTATGCGGGGGCGGGCGACGAGGTCGTCTGCGCGCGCTACTCCTTCTCGCTCTACCCGCTGCTCGCGGCAAAGGTCGGCGCAAAGGTTGTTTACGCGGACGATGACGATCACGCCCCGAACGTCGATGCCTTGCTGGCGGCGGTGACCGACAAGACCCGCGTGGTCCTGCTCGACAATCCGAACAATCCGGTCGGCACATGGCTCGACCGGGACGAGGTCGCGCGCCTTCACGATGGCCTGCCGCGCGATGTGCTGCTGGTGATCGACCACGCCTATGTCGAATACCTTGCGCTCGGCCTCGACGATGGCGGGATGGAGCTGGCGGCGCAGCACGACAACGTCCTCGTCACGCGGACATTCTCCAAGGCGTTCGGCCTTGCAGGTGAGCGGATCGGCTGGGCCACCGGGGCTGCGGAGATCGTGGGCGCGCTCAACCGCCTGCGCGGCGCTTTCAACGTCACGGCGGCAGGGCAACGCGCGGCTCTGGCGGCAGTCGGCGACATGGCCTTCGTCCGCAAGTCCTGCGAAGAAAACTTGGCCGCGCGCGATGCTTTCGAGCGGCAGATCGCGGAGCTCGGCAATCACGGCCTCAGGGCCAAGCCGAGTGAGGCGAATTTCGTGCTCGTCCTTTTCGAGGGCACGCTGAGCGCGGATGCTGCATTGGAGGCTTTGGCCGAAGGTGGTTATGCCGTGCGGCACTTGCCCTCACAGGGCCTTCCCCATGCGCTGAGGATCACTATCGGCACGCGCGAGCAGATGGGCGAGATCGCCGCTATCCTCGGCAAAGCCTGCGAGGCTGCGGCGTGACCATCGACCGTGTCGCCATCATCGGTCTCGGCCTTATCGGCGGGTCGATCGGGCTAGCTGCGGGCAAGATGGCTCCGCATATCGCCACCACGGGTTGGGATGCCGATCCCGATGTGCGTGCACGCGCCGCGGAGCGAGGTCTTGTCGGGATAATATGCGAAACCGCCAGCGATGCGGTCGCGGATGCGGATCTGGTGGTGCTGTGCGTGCCCGTCGGTGCGATGGAAGAGGCGGCGCGCGCAATCTCTGCCTCGCTCAAACCGGGCGCGATCGTCAGCGACGTGGGTTCGTCCAAGGCGAGCGTTGCGGCGGCACTCGCAAAGGCGCTTCCGGATGCGACGGTCATCCCTGCACATCCCGTCGCCGGGACGGAGAAGAGCGGACCGGAAGCAGGCTTCGCCGAACTCTTCCGTCATCGCTGGTGCATCGTCACGCCGCCCGAAAATGCGCCCGAAGACGCTGTCGCCGACCTTGCGGCTTTCTGGGAAGGCCTCGGTGCCAAAGTCGAAATCATGGATGCCGCGCACCATGACCTGGTGCTCGCCGTGACGAGCCACATTCCTCACCTCATTGCCTACACCATCGTGGGCACCGCGTCTGACCTCGAGGATGTGACCCGGGGCGAGGTCATCAAATACTCCGCAGGCGGTTTCCGCGATTTCACCCGCATCGCCGCCTCAAATCCCGTCATGTGGCGCGACGTGTTCCTGTCGAACCGCGAGGCGGTGCTCGAAGTGCTGGGGCGTTTCACCGAGGACCTCACTGCGCTCCAGCGCGCGATCCGCAACGGCGATGGCGATACGCTGCACGACCTCTTCGATCGCACGCGGACGATCCGCCGGTCGATCATCGAGGAGGGCCAGGACGATGCGCGGCCGGACTTCGGCCGGTCGGATCACTGATCAGTCGTTGAGCGCGTTGATCGCGTCGAGGACCCGCGCTTCCACTTCGTCGCGCGGCAACCCTGCAGGGATCGTTTCGCCGAAGCGGTAGATAATCGTGCCCTTCTTCTTAAGGCCGCGATGATACAGCGGACCGCTGTTCACCGCGACGGGCACAACCGGCAGGCCAATCATCTTGTAGATCCCGGCAAAGCCCGACTGAAGTTGTCTCCGCTCGCCATGCGGGACGCGCGTGCCTTCCGGAAAGATGACCAGCGGACGGCCTTCCGCAGAACGCGATTTCGCAGAGCGGATCATCGTCATCAGGGCTTTCGCGCCCTGTTCGCGCGCGACGAAGATAAGGCCATAGGCGGCCGCCGCGCGGCCCCAACCGGGTATTCCGTGGAGCTCCTTCTTGGCGAACACGGCCGGGCTGTCGAACAATGTCGGCGCGTCGATCGCTTCGAAGAAGCTTTCATGCTTTACCGCGTAGAGTGCAGGCCCTTCTACCGGACCGCCTTCGATCACGAGCTCGATGCCGAGGAAAGTGCGCATGCACCAGCGTTGCCACCCGCTCCAATTCTCGACGCGCCGGCGGAAGGCGGGTTTCGAGAAAGGCACGCAGGCCAGCGCTGCGGCAGTGATGAAAATCGAGCCGAAATAGAACGCCAGGTAGAACGCGATATTGCGCAGGACTATCATCGGATCAGACCGGCAGCCCCTGCGAAATCTCGGAGGCCAGCAGCTTGTTGTATTCCAGGAACAGCGTCTGCAGGTCGGGATGGGAAGGCACCGCGTCCTTCACCAGCTCGGTCTCTGCCGGAAGCACGCCGGCCACTTCCGAATAGGCGCGCGCCATGTGCCAGTCGGTCGTCACGAGGCGGGCGGAGGTGAATTCCTTCTCCTTCATCCACTGGGCGACTTCGCCTGCGTTGCTGCGCGTGTCGACTGCCAGATACCCGAGTGTGACGCAGCAATTCATCATCCTGCGCGAGACATCGAATTCCGCGGCAAACTCGCCCTCCTTGACCTCCGGGTCGACGCCGGAAACGAACATCTCCTGCGCCTGGCCTTCGGCGACGACTTCCAGCCCGCGAGAGATACGGCCAGGTCCGCCGGTCAGCACGATGACGGCATCGGTCTCCACCTCCTTGGCAGGCGAGGGCAGGGTCACCGAAAAGGCGACGAAAGCAAAGGTGTAGAGCAGCACGAGGGCGGCGACGAAGCGAAGGATCACAGCAGTTTCCGCAAGGATGCGAGGACGGTCATGCGAGCCGTGTAGACTGCAATGACGACGGCGAAAAGCGGGACCGTGGCCAAGATGACCCAATCGATCGCGGACAGTGACCCGCCTGCAACCATCCCCGAATCAAGCGCGGCAAATCTGTTCGCCAGAAGTGTCATTGCACCTGCCCCCAGAACCAGTCCAAGCAGCCCGCCCGCAATCGCATCGAACAGGATAGAGCGCTGGAAAACGCTGGCGATCTGGGCGTCGCTACCGCCGAGCAGGTGGACGATCTCGATCGTGTCTCGATTACCCCCGAGGGCATTGCGCGCAGCCAGCCAGACTGCTGCCGCGCCTGCAAAGGCAAGCAGCCCGATCAGGGACAAGGCCATGATTTGCAGGGTGCGCAATGCGTCCAGCACCGGGGCGAGCCACGTTTCCTGGCTGTCGATCCGGGCGGAAGGGGCGTAGGCCGCGATCCTGTTTTCCAGTTCGGCAAGCGCGGCGTCGTCCACTTCCGCGGCCAGTTCCAGATCGATAAGCGCGGGCAGCGGGACAGCATCGACCGCTTCGCCCGATCCCAGCCAGGGCTCCAGTAGCGCGGCGACCTCGCTCCCGGGCACCATTCGCAGGCCCGTTACGGCCGGATCCTCGCGCAACAGGCCAGCTATGCGGCGTGCCTGTTCGGCCCGCAAATCGTTGTCGGCTTCGATTATCTGGACCGTGGCGCTACCGGCCAGTTCGCCGCGGGCACTGGCTGCGAGGTTGGAAAGGGCCAGCGCGCCACCTGCGGCAAGGACGCAGAGCGCGACCATGATCGCGATGACCCACGGCACCGGTCCTCCAAGCCGCGTTCGCGGGAGGAGGCTTGCCGCCCTGCGCCCGCGGAATGGAGCGAGGCCACGATCGACCGCTCGGCCCAGGGTCGGGGGTTTGCCGGTCATGCCTCTACCCCGCTCGGCGCGCGTTTAGGTGGATAGCGCAGCGCGCCGGTCGGATCGGAAAGCGTACCTTTGTCGAGCCGCATGATGAGGCTTTCGGGCACTTTCCTGATCAGCTGGTAGTCATGGGTCGCGACCACCACGGTTGTACCCAGCCGGTTGAGCGCCTCGAACAGGCGGATCAGTTTGAGCGCCATTTCGGGATCGACGTTGCCGGTCGGTTCGTCGGCGACGAGGATTTCCGGGCGGGCGATGACTGCGCGCGCAATGGCAACGCGCTGCTGTTCGCCGCCGGAAAGGGTCGCGGGCCGTGCATCGGCACGGTGTCCCAGTCCGACCCAGTCGAGCATGTCGTTGACGGGCCCTGCCAGGTCACGCTCCCTCACTCCCGATACGCGTAGCGGCAGGGCGACATTGTCAAATGCGGACAAGTGGTCGACCAGCCGGAAATCCTGGAACACCACGCCCATCCGGCGGCGGAAGCCTGGCAATTCGTCTCGCGGCATGGTGATCACGTCGGTGCCGAACATGCGCATCCCGCCGCGCGAAGGGCGCTGGGCGAGATAAAGCAGTTTCAGGAGCGAAGTCTTGCCGGCCCCGCTGGCGCCGGTGAGGAAATAAAACCGGCCCGGAAACAGGGTGAAGGAAATATTCGACAGCACCTCGCGCTCGGTGCCGTAGCGCAATCCGACGTTGTCGAACTGCACGATCGCGCTTTCCTTTGCGCTCATCGGCCTGGTTTCGCCGAGAAAAAGAGGTGAAATAGGGCCGACATCGTCCAATTGGAGCCTATAACCGCCCTTCGATGTGGAAAAAAGCCGCTTGGGGCTTTCACGCACAGATGCGCAGCTTGTCGCGATTCGCCCCAATGCGTAAGGCTTTCATCCACCATGATTATCGCCTGTCCCGCCTGTAGCACGCGTTATGTCGTTCCGGACAACGCCATCGGTGTGGACGGTCGGACCGTTCGCTGCGCCAAATGCAAGCACTCCTGGTTCCAGGATGGCGCCGATGTAGCGGGCGTTCAGGCGAGCGAGGCCGTTGCGCCGCCACCCCCACCTCCGCCTCCTCCACCCCCTCCGCCGCGGGTCGAGGATGGAGACGCGCAAGCCCGGCCCGGCTTCAGTTTCAATGAAGGTGACGTCGGCAGAGACAGTGGGGAAGTTGCGACCGATGACGGCGAGGTCGCTCCGGATTTCGACGAGACGCATCCGCCTTCCTACGAAGATGCAGAGCCGACACCACCCGTCTATACCGATGATGACGAAGGCGATTTCGTGTCGCGCTTCGATCATTCACCGCCCTTCCGTCCGCGCCGCAACATGATGAAGCTGTGGACCTGGGCGGCAGCGATATTCGCAGTCCTGGCGCTTGGCGCGGTGGTCGCCATCACGCAATTCGGTACGCCGTCCTGGTGGCCGGTCGATAAGCCGACTTTCGGTCAGGCGCAGCCGGATCTCGAATTGCGCTTCCCACCCGAGGCGCAAAGCTGGCGTGAGCTGGAAAACAAGACCTACCTGTTTTCCGCCCGGATCGAGGTTGAAAACACCTCCCGCGAAAGCCGTGACCTTCCGCCGATCCAGATCGTCATGCTGAACGAGCGCGAGGACCAGGTCTTCACCTGGATAGTCCAGCCGCCGCAGCCGACCCTGGCGCCGGGCGAAACGGTGACGATCGACGAGGCGAGCACGCAGGTGCCGCGCAATGCGGTCTATGCCGACGTGGGTTGGGCGCCGCTTTAGAGTTTGCATGAACAAGGTGCTTGCGGGGGCGCAATCTCGCTGCTAGTGGCGCGCTCCTACCGGCGGTAGCACGCCTCCTGCACATGCGGGATTCGCTACCGGATTTGACTGTGTGCGGTCGTGGCGGAACTGGTAGACGCGCAACGTTGAGGTCGTTGTGGCCGCAAGGCCGTGGAAGTTCGAGTCTTCTCGACCGCACCAACAGTCCCCTATCTCCCGATCATGAAGCTGCAGGCAGGCATCGGCATCATTGCTTGTCGCTGCCGCATAGCGGGCTTAGACCTTTCTTGCCGCACCGGAAGGATTCGGGCGGCCGGAGAGCGTGATCGATGCAATGGCTGGATAAGGACGGCGAGCTTCCGCAAGCTCTTGGGACCGTGCTCGACAGGAGCAAGGTTTCGCTCTCGCTCGCCGATGTGCGTTTGGAAGATGCTCCGCTTGTGGGCGTCAACGCTGCCTTCACCACCATGACCGGCTATTCGGCCAAGGAAGCGCTCGGCAGAAATTGCCGCTTCTTGCAACCTGCGGGCGGTGCAGGCCCCGTTCGCCAGAGGATGCGCGATTTCATAGCCGATGCAAATTTGAGCGAAGGCAAATTTCTCGTGCCGAATGTGAAGGCCGACGGCGCGCCTTTTCTCAACCTCGTTTATCTGTCAAAGCTCAATTTGCGTAATGAAATCGTGTACATAATGGGCTCTCAGTTCGAAGTTGCGCAGCACGGCGGCGTCGCGTTGGAAATGTACGAGACCGCGCTGAAGCAGGACGTTCGAAATCTGCGCGGGGTAGCGGGGGAATTGGGGATGGTGATGCTGGGCACATATGAACAGCTCGCATCCAGCCATTCGATTATCGCGGAAATGCGGTTGTCCGATTACAGGGGGTACTTGTGAGCGAGGGTTTGAAAAAGGGCGTGCCCGTCGTGGCCATCGGGGCTTCGGCGGGAGGACTGGAGGCCTTGCGAGAGGTTTTCGGCGCACAAGACGATGACACGGGCCTCGCCTTCGTGGTCATCCAGCATCTCGACCCTACCCACGAATCCCTCATGGCGCAGCTGATCGAGCGGTACACCTCGATGAAGGTGAGGCAAGCGGAAGGCGGAGAGGTCCTCGAGGCCGATCACATCTATGTGATCCCGCCCGCTCACGGCCTGGCGGTTACCAATGGCGTTCTCGAACTCACCGAATTTTCCGATCCGCGCGGCCAGCGTCGCCCGATCGACGACTTCTTCGACAGCCTTGCCAATGATCGCAATCACCTCGCTGCCTGTGTCATCCTTTCCGGAACGGGCGCGGACGGGAGCCGGGGATTGCGCGCGATCAAGGAAATGGGCGGCTTGGCAGTAGCCCAGGACCCGGACACGGCCCGCTACGACGGAATGCCCGTATCGGCCATCGCCACCGGCCTTGTCGACGTTGTCGCCAAGCCTGCCGAAATCATCGACGTGGTCAGCGATTTCTTCCAGCGGGCACCTTCCGAAAAGCTCGAAGATGAGGCCCGCGAGGTCGCCGACCGCATCGACGAGCTGTGTGAAGTTCTGCGCGATGCCGTGGGGCACGATTTCTCGCGTTACAAACGTTCGACGCTTGTGCGCCGCGTCGCCCGAAGGATGCAGGTCCTGTCGATAGAAGATGCCGGGCGGTACGTGCGGCGGATGCGTTCCGACGAGGACGAGTGCCAGGCGTTGTTCCAGGACCTCCTTATCAACGTCACGCAATTCTTCCGCGATGGAGAAGACTTCAGAACGCTGCACGAGGGCGTCATCGACACCATCGTGCGCAATGCCCGCGATGGGCAGGAAGTGCGGATCTGGGCTCCCGGCTGCTCGAGCGGCGAGGAAGCCTACACCATCGCCATGCTTTTTGCGGAATCGATGCGACGCGAGGATAAGCGGCCCTACGTCCAGATCTTCGCAACCGACATCGACGACAAGATGCTCGATATTGCGCGCAGCGCGACCTACCCTGTCTCCGCGCTGCCCGACATTCCCGCGGAATTCCAGCATCACTACGTAATCGGCGGGACAGATACGTTCTCGATGGTCCCCCAGATCAGGGACATGGTCCGTTTCAGCCTGCACAATGTCGTGCGCGATCCGCCATTCTCCAAGATCGACCTGGTTTCGTGCCGAAACCTGCTGATCTATTTCGACGAGGAATTGCAGAGGATCGTCCTGCCATTGTTCCACTTCGCGCTGCGCGACAGTGGGTTCCTTTTCCTCGGCACTTCCGAAGGCATCGGACGGTTCGAAGATCTCTTCGAAACGGTCGACCAGCGTGCGCGCATTTTCAAACGCCGCAACGTGAAGAGCAATTATAATCTGCAACTCGCCAGAACGAATGCTCCCACCTACGTGCGAAGGCGCGAACGTAGCGATGCCCCGTCGGAACAGCGATCTTCCGGTTCGACCGAGGTTGCGGCGCTGCGTCGTCTTGCGGAAAAATACTCGCCAGTCAGCTTCCTGGTGGACCAGGAAGGGGCCCTGCTGCAGAAATGGGGGGCCGCCGGCCGTTACCTGGAATTTCCAGACCGCCTCGAGCGGACGGTACACGTTCCGACACTGGCACGCCCGGGGCTGCGTGAGGTCATCGGTCCGCTTTTGCGCAAGGTGGTCGAGGGACAAACCCGCCTGATTGCGCGCGATCAGGAAATCACGACCGAATTCGGCCGGATAAGCACCTCGGTTCTGTGCGAACCGATCGCGCCGGGCGGCTATCTCATCGTCATTCGCGAAACGGGAGCACTACGCCCGTTCGACGAAGAAGATTTCGAGGAATTCGAAATCGGCGACGGCCAGCTCCAGTTCCTCGAGGAAGAGCTGCAGAACACGCGCCACCGGCTGCGATCCACGGTGGAAGAGCTCGAAACCACGAACGAGGAGCTCAAGAGCAGCAACGAAGAAATGATGTCGATGAACGAGGAGCTCCAGTCCACCAACGAGGAGCTGACCACGGTCAATGACGAATTGAAGACAAAAGTCGACCAGGTGACCGTCGCCAATGCGGATCTGAAGAACTTCTTCGCCACGACAGAACTGATGGTGCTCGTCGTGGATGGAGATCTGAACCTGCGCAGCTTTACCGAAGCGGCCACGCGGATTTTCCCCATTAACGAACGCGACATCGGTCGGCATATCGACGTCTTGCCTTCGGAGTTGAAGGATCAGAGCTATCTGCGCATGGCCAAGGCTGCGGCCGCTCAGGGGCGCTCCGAAGATTACCATACTTCGCTGTCAGACGGTTCGCGCGAGTACATCGGCCGCGTGATCCCCTATCGACAGATGGACGGGGAGATCGACGGTGCGACAATCGTTTTCACGGATGTGACCGACGCCCTGGCGATGGAACGTGACCTGCGCGAAGAACGTGAACGGCTGCGGCTGGCGCTTGAAGTGGCCAAGATTGGGGTCTGGGAATACGAGCCGGCGACCGATCGCACGGTGCTCGACAAGATGGAGCGGCGCCTGCTTGAATTGGGCGACGACGAAGGTGACACCATGGAACCGATCCTCGCCAAGCTACCTGGGCCGGATCGAGACCGCGTCAACACCGCGCTACGCCGGGCGATGGATGGTGGAAAGGACTTCGACGAGGTCTTCTCCTTGCCATTGGACAATGGCGGCACACGGTGGCTCCACGGTCTTGGTCGACGCATCATGGGTAGCGAGGGTGCCAAGTTCATCGGCGTTACCTACGACATCACCCCCGAGCGCGAGATGCTTGCCGAGCGCGAGATCATGCTGCGCGAGATGAACCACCGCGTGAAAAACCTGTTTGCGGTGATTGCCGCCATGGTCGCCATTTCGCGGCGCGAGGCCGACAATCTCGACGATTTCGCGGAAGACCTGCGCAATCGCATCCACGCCCTTGGACGATCACACGCATTGACTACGCGTCATGCGGATGGCGGTTCTGTTCACTTGCGCGAGTTGCTCGACACGGTGCTGGCTCCGGCGCATGAGAACCAGAGGCTCGATTTCGATGGGCCTGACGTCGAAGTGCCCAATGCCAAGCTGACCTCGGTGGCGTTAATCCTGCACGAATGGGCCACCAATGCCTCGAAATACGGGGCTTTGGGCGATGAGAGCGGGTCCGTGACAGTCAATTGGGACCTGGACGGAGGCGACTTGCGCCTCGACTGGATCGAAAACGGCAGTACGGGAGAAGACGGCACCGGTAAGGGTTTCGGAACCCGTCTGCTCGAGGTCACTGCCCGGCAATTGTCCGGTAGGGTTGAGGGCGAAAAGGCTGAAAACGGCTATACTCGCCGCTTGGTCTTCCCGCTCAGTGACAGTGCGTCGCCTGCTCCTTCAAACCCAGCCTGAGAGCCTCCAACAGGTCACTTTCGCAAACCGGCTTGTCGAGTTGGGGTTCATTCTTGAATTCGGTCGCCAACTCGTCGTGCCGCAGGTTTGCGCTGACGAAGACGATATGCGTGCCGGCTTCGCGAAGCTTGCGCGCCAGGGGCCAGACGGGTCGGGCGTTGAGATCGATGTCCAGCACCGCAGCACGCGGTGTTTCCTCGCTCACCATGTCGAGCGCCTCGTCGAGCGAGGTCGCCGGACCAAGGACGTCGTAACCGGCATCCACAAGGGTCATCTCGAAATCGAAAGCGATCAAGGCCTCGTCATCGACGATAAGGATCCGGCTGGATAGCGACACGAAAAATCTTCCCCTTTTGCGGGTCAGAATACCTTCGCGGGCAAAAGGTTTCGCAATTCATATCTTTTGTTTCATCGGGGGACGACTGTCAGCGATTGTCGATCGGGCTCATGGCCCACCAGGCGCCGCCATTGCGCTGGACCTTGTGGCGACCCAGATCGCGCAGGCAGGCCATGAAGCCGGGCTTGAACATCTCGGTGCCCTTCGAGCAGTCCGCCTCTTCGCACTGGCAGTCGAAGGTGTCCCATTGGTCTGCAGTCGTGAGATAGATGTCGCCATAGGGGTTCAGCAGGCGCAAGCCGGCGATGGCGCCGACTTCGCTTTCGTTGACCAGCAGGTCGTATCCGCGCTTCCCGTTGAGGATCGGGCCGTCCTTCGTGTCGAGGCCGGGATCCGCCACGCGCGTTGTCGGCCCGTTGCGCACGACGAAGAAAGCGGGGGTGACCGCCCTCCGTTCGGCGCCGTTGGGATGTTCATCCTCCGGCAGGCCGGCGTGGCGACACACGCTTTGGTGCATCCGCTCCATCGACTTTTCAAAGAAGACAGAGCGCCTGACGCCGCCATCGTATAGCGCACGGGATCCTTTGCTGGAGCCGGTCACGCGCAACTGCTGGTGGAATACCGGCATGGCGGAAGATGCCATCGCCGCAGCGCTCAAAGCGTCGACCGCCTTTTCGTTGTCGGGTTCGTCCCGCACTAGGCCGCGCACGTCGACATAATGGAACAGGCCGCAATTCGCCTCGACGAAGCCGATATAGCCGGCGATCTTCGACTGGCGCAGTGCGTCGAGAAGCGTTGAGTCTCCGTTTTCGAAGATCGCATTGCGGATGCGCTTGCGCAGCGGAGCAGTGCCCGCCTGGGCGCCCCGCAAGGGCAGCATTTCAAGGCCGGTGTTGCGCACCACGTCGCGCTCGGTACGCGGGGAATAGCCCCATACCAGCCGGTCCATCGCATAGCGCCTTGTTTGCACCGGCTGGGTCTCGTCCAGCGCCACCATGAGCAGCAGGGTCTGAAGCGATCCGGTGGAAATGCCGGTGATGATCTTCACGTCGCGCATCGCTAGGTCGCGACCGCTGGCATCGTGCATGGTGCGGAAAAGACCCGCGCCATAGGCGCCCCATTGGCCTCCACCCGAAAGCATTAGCACCTTTGCGCCCGGCGCGTTGTGAGGCTCGTCCGGATCATGCGCGAGCTTGCGGCCGTGTTCGTCGTGGCCGTGCAATGCGCATTCTTCGACCAGCTTTTCGAGATCGTCGCCGAGCGGGTCGCTGTCATGACCAGCGTGATGGCCGTGCCCGGCCTTGGCGATTGCCGACTGGCTGTGCGGAGGGGGCGCATCGCGCTGGATGTCGCGGATGAAGCGGTTGGGCGCTGCCTCGTGCACGTGATCGTGGAAATGGCTGCAGGGAACCTCATGCGGCCCCCAGTTGAAAAGCTTGCGCCCGATGAAGAAGAACAGGAACGGCAGGCAGAAGCCCACTACGAGGTAAATCAGGTTTTCCAGCATTGTCGCTTGCCCCCTCGACAGCCACCAGTCGGATTTTGCCTATAGTGTTTGCGCGTCCAAGCCTATTGGAGAGGGACGACATCGGGGGAACAATTGATGCGCATCGAACGCAAGCGCGGCGGGCCGTGGGTGAACGAGCACCGCTCGATCTTCAAATTCATGCGGCGGACGATCGAGGTCCATGCGGATGCGGGCGGTGACGTGGCGAGCGTTCTCGCACAGCGGCGGGACACGATGGGCGACCTCATCGACTATGAGGCCAAGCGCGACCGGGAGCTGTGCGTGACCGGGTCCGGCTGGTCGCAAAGCAAGCTCTTCCACGGCCTCTCCAGCCATGTGACGACCGACGATGACGAAGGCATCTGGCCGGTCCCCGACGACGCTTTCCTCGACGGGGTCGAGAACCGCCAACGCTATGTCCTGGTGACCGGAGGGACGAAGATACACCGGTTGATGGACTGGCTCGGCAAACCGGGCCGCGACCTTTCGCTGCGTACTGCCGGTTCGCACAAGGGCCAGAGTCTGGCGGGCATGGTCGCTACCGGATCGCATGGTTCGACGCTGGATGAAACGGGCTGCGAAACGCATGTGAGGGGCATGGTCATATCGACCGGCAAGGGCGAGGCAGTATGGCTCGGTGATCCGGATAATCCCATCCTGAAGGATGACTGGATCGCACGCTTTGCGACCCCGGGCGATCCTGCTCACTTCGCGGCTGCGCGGGTCCATCTCGGCGGCATGGGTTACGTTTCGGCCTACCTCATCGAGGCGGTGGAGGAATTCTACTGCGGCCTGGTGAAACGCGCCCGTGTGCTCCCCGCCGACTGGGGCGACCTGGTTGCACAAGGTCGCTTTGCCGAGGCGATGGGCGATA
The DNA here is from genome assembly GCF_009827445.1 of Qipengyuania aquimaris. Lineage (GTDB taxonomy): Bacteria > Pseudomonadota > Alphaproteobacteria > Sphingomonadales > Sphingomonadaceae > Qipengyuania > Qipengyuania aquimaris. The sequence continues at coordinate 2,040,891 of NZ_WTYI01000001.1, read as the reverse complement.
TCACCCAAGGTCGCTCGCCGCATTATTACGAGCTTACGTTCGATCCCTTTGCGGCGGATGACGAAGAGGTGCTCGAGACAATCTGGCTCGATATCGAGACGACAGCCAAGCTCGCCCTCGATGCAACCCCAGTGAGCCGGACCTCGTTCGAAGCACTGGGTGAGCAGGCCGCCAAGGGCGTAAAACAGATCACCGAGAACCCGCTTGCCCCGGAAATGATCGAGGCGCGCCTGCGCGACCTGATCGATGTTCCGGGGATGATCTTCGGCGACTTCAAGGAGCATGCGTGCGATGAACGCGATGTGCCACGCACGCTTTCGCAGCTAACGGCAGAGTGGGAGCCGCACCGGCTCTTCGGATTGCGGGTCGATGTCTACAATGCAGCGTTCGCGGTACCGCTGGAGCGACTGCTCGAAGCCTTGCGCATCGCTCGCGAGATGGCGGCGGGGACCGAAGACAACATCCGGACCTTCAGTAAGGATTTCGTATACACGGTGCGCTTCGCGAAGAGGAGCCCAGCCACCATGGGTTTCCTGAAGTTCGACAACAACGCGATCATCAATATCGACGGATTGCCGAAGAATTTCCTGCTCGGCACCGACGCGCATGTGGCTGCGCGGCGCCTGCAATACCTTTTCAAGAAGGCGGGCATTCCCTTCACCATGCATTGGGGCAAGGATGCGCAGATGGATGCGGCAGATATCCGCGACCAGTACGGGGCGGCGGTCGAAGCCTATCGCGCGGCACGCAAGGCCTTGCTGGGGGAGCGGGACGAGGTTTTCATCTCGCCCGCCCTCGAACGCTGGGGCCTCGCCTGACTCTTATCCGTGAGCGCCGAACAGGTTTGCGATCGCGGTCGAGATGCGCAGCGATAGATTGTGCGCATCTTCGATCGGGTCGATGTAATTGGCCCTGATTGCGTCATACCCCTCGCCGGTTCCGCGCGGGTATTCACCGCCTTCGTCCATCGCGAAATCGGTCTTGCGCGGGAAGCTGGTCGGATAGGCGCGGCGCAGCTGAGCCAGCGCTTCGTCGACGCGCAAGGTGAAGACCATCTCCAGTACGTCGGTCCGGCTGATGTCGTTTGCGCGGCTGAATACCGGGACCGAGACGATCTTGAGGAACATGTGCTGCATGAGCGCGAGCCGAACTGCCTGGAGCACGCCGATCATGCGGCGCGTGTGCTCACGCTCGGGATGCGGCTCTTCGTCCGGCACGAGATCGAACAGGCGATGAAGCTTGAGCGCATCGACCCGCAGGCGCGAGGCAAGACGCCTGAAAACGCCGTTGCGATCGTCCTGGATGAGGTACTCCGCCAGGGACTCGCATGCGCGCGAGAGATGGTCTTCCGTCCCGCGATAGGGGCGGCTCGCCCAGTAGGCGGAATTGAACAGCTCGCCATATGCCGCCACCGTCTTGATGCTGGCCAGCGCGTTGGAGGCGCGCACGAGGCGCATGATCTGGCGGCCGCGCGGACTTTCGCGCAGCAACTCTGCGATGTCCTCGTAATTGCTTTCGGCCGCGCTACCGACACCGGCAATGATATTCACCGGATAGCCTAATTGCTGGAGAATGGCGTTGTGCGGGATCGCGCGGATCTGCCGCAGGCTCATCTCTCGGTCGGCGTTGAGATCGCTCTGGCGGCGCGACACGCGGCTGCCGGTTGAATTGAGCAGACCCAGGCCGAAAGCGGTGATCGCCCGGCTGTAGGTCCGGCTTTCCAGGTGCTCCTGCTGGTGGTCCTTCACCGCCCGGTAGAAGTCGAGGCTGAGGTCGGTCCGGCGATAGAAGGGGTCGGTCGGCGCTTCCAGGTCCGCCGTGGCCGGCGCCCGCTCGGCAATTTCGGAAAGCGTCGCCAGCGCCAGTTCGGGGGTCGAGAAGAACAGGTAGCCGTCACCGCCCTGGAAGCTTGCCTCGGGCTCGAGCCGGATATTCGCGCGCGCAAACCGGCGGCGCGCCCAGGGGCTCATTGGCCATTCGAGGCGGTCCTTGAAGCTGGCCGGATGCGCGCCGCGCCCCATGCCTTCGCCATGGGTGTTGAAGACGAGCGCGGCGACATCGGTCAGGCCATTGGCGGCCATCGCTTCGGCAAGGCGGCCCTGCAGGCGTTCGATTGCGAGGCTGGCAGGGATCTGCCCGACGAAACGGCCCGCATCGGAAAAGCCGGTCTGGATCGCGACCCTGCCGCGCAGGCGCGCATAGTCTCGATAGGCTTCCTCCGCGAGCAGGGCGTCGAGGAAACGGCCGCCATGTTCCAGCGCACTTTCGGTCTCGAACAGGGGCGATACATCGACCTTGTTCTCGATGCCGAAGAGGCGTGCAAAATAGAGCGCCGAGAGCACGGTCGCGGGCTGTTCGCATTCCGCCACCAGCATGCGGATCGGCGCATCGGCGTCCACGTGCTTGAGGATCTGCGCCATGGCGAGGAACTGGCGTACCGCGGTCGAACTTTCGATCGCGAGTGAGGCGAAATTGGCCGAGAGCGGCTTGGCCTTGGCGAGCAGGTCGCGCAGAGCGCCCAGCGCGCCCTGGCTGCCGAGGTCCAGTTCCTCGCCATTGTCGATCCGCGTGCGAATGGCGTTATGAAGCTGCTTTGCATTCACGCGGAAGTGGATGTGGCCCATGCCGAGGCCATCGGCGCGCATGGCGGCGGCCAGCGTCTTGAAGGCGATTGCTTCCTCGGTCGCCTCGTCTGCCGCTTCGCTCTCCAGCTGTTCGATGATCGGGGTCAGCGACAAGAGCTTGTCGTCATGGTCGGCGGTCAGGCGATTGGCAGCCTCCGACAGGTCTTTCGGGTCGGTCAGGTCGCCCGCGAAGTCTTCCGCGCTGCGCAGCGTGTGGGCCTGTGCCGCACGCAGGGTGGCGACGAGCGAATGATCGGAATCGATTGCGGCGAGCTGGTCGGCATAGCGGCCCAATCGCTGTGCCTTTTCGGACAGGCGGAAGCGGATCGAGGTGTACCACTTGATATCCGTGCGCCCGTCCATGTCATAGCCGACCCAGCTGGCGAAATGGTATGGCAGCGGCTGCAATTCGCGCCAGCGCTTGGGCCATTTCTTGGCCGCGCAGGCGTAAAGCGAAGTCACGATCCGGTCGCGGGCTTCCTGGGCGTGTGCCAGCGCGGACATCGCCTCGCCATGTTCGTAATCGAGCGTGATCTGCGCACGTTCGCCATCCGGGTGGCCCACCTTCAAGCCTTCGCCGGCGGCCTTGGCGACGGCGGCGGTCTGTCCCGGCGGAAGCAGGAAGGTCGGGTGCGCGGTAAAGACGACATGCAGCTGCGGATGGGCCCAATGCGCTGCAAATGCATCGAAATCCTCGGCGTCCTTGCAAAAGGTATCCAGCCGCTGCGGCGCATTGTCGGGCGACACGAGGTCGCGTAAATGATCGGACCTGACTTCGAGTGCCTGTCCTTCCAGTTCCTCGATCAGTCCCGCCAGATCCTCGAGCGACAGCTCTCCCGCTTCCAGATTGCGCGACAGATCATGGGCAAGCTGGAACACCGGATTGAAGAGCGGGGTTTCCTGCGTCCTTGCGTGCAGTTCGCGCAGTCGTTCGGCCAGGGTGTCGAAGGATAGGGGGGACAGATCGGTCAAGGCGCGCTCCACATGAGTTTCGGCGCGTAAATGCCGGGAAAAGGGGGCGGTGAGTCAAGGGCGGGGTCCCGGCGGCGCCATGAATAGGTTTGCGCATCGGTAACGGCGCACTGTCCGCGGGTGTTCCGCCCTTCTCCCTTTACACCTGCGCTTTCCTTCGTCACCCAATCGCCAGGCGTTAACAGCTCGCGCACACTCACGCGCTAGGTCCGCAAGGGCCGGCTTTGCGGTGAAGGGCACGAAACAGGATATGGATACATGAGCGATTGGACCATCGGCATCATCGGCGGGTCGGGCCTCTATGCGATCGACGAGCTTGAAGACGCACAATGGATCGAGATCAACTCGCCATGGGGTGAGCCGTCCGACCAGATCCTGTGCGGCACTATCGGCCATGTCCGCGTCCGCTTCCTGCCGCGCCACGGACGCGGCCACCCGATCATTCCCGGACGGATCGATGCGCGCGCCAATATCGACGCGCTGAAGCGGGCGGGTTGCACCGACATTCTCGCCATCAGCGCGGTCGGTTCGCTGTCGGAAGAGCTGCCTCCGGGCCGCTTCGTGACGGTCGACCAGTTCATCGACAACACCAAGGGACGTGCCTCGACCTTTTTCGACAACGGCTTCGTCGCGCATGTGCCGTTCGGCGATCCGGTCTGCAGCCGCCTGTCGAAACATATCGGCAAGGCGGTCGAGAAATCGGGCGGCGACGTCACCACCGGCGCGACATATCTCGCGATGGAAGGCCCGCAATTCTCCACCCGCGCGGAAAGCAAGCTCTACCGCCATTGGGGGGCAGAGGTGATCGGCATGACCGGCATGCCCGAGGCCAAACTCGCGCGCGAAGCAGAGCTGCCCTATGCGCTGCTCGCGATGGTGACAGACTGGGATAGCTGGCGCGATGACGAGGCGACTGTCGACGTCGCGGAAATCGTCGCCCAGATGCAGAAGAATTCGGAATTGGCCAAGAAGGCGCTGGTGGCATTCTGCAAGGGCCTGCCGAAAAAGCGCAGTCCCTCGCCGATCGACCGCGCGCTCGACGATGCGGTGATTACGTCGCCCGACCAGCACGACAGGGAATTGATGGCCAAGCTCGACGCGGTGGCAGGACGGCTTTTCCGCGCACGATGAGCGAACGCTTCGACCTCCTTGTAATCGGCGGCGGCATCAACGGGGCCGGTATCGCCCGCGATGCCGCAGGGCGCGGCCTGTCGGTCGCGCTGGTCGAGAAGGACGACCTGGCCTCGCACACGTCGTCGGCCAGCACCAAGCTCGTCCATGGCGGCCTGCGCTATCTCGAACATTACGAATTCAGGCTGGTGGCCGAAAGCCTGCGTGAACGCGAAGTGCTGCTCGCGAATGCACCACATATCATCTGGCCGCTGCGTTTCGTCCTGCCGCACGAGCCCGGTATGCGGCCGAAGTGGATGCTGCGTGCGGGCCTGTTCCTTTACGACCGCCTTGGCGGGCGAAAGACGCTGCCGGGCTCGCACAAGGTGGACCTGCGCGATCCGCCGCATCGCGCGATCCTGCAGGATCACCTGACCAGCGGCTTCGAATATTCGGATTGCTGGGTGGAGGATTCCCGCCTTGTCGTCCTTACCGCAATGGATGCGGAAGAGCGCGGCGCGAAGGTGTGGACGCGAACCGAATGCACCGCACTGGATCGCAAGGCCGACCATTGGGTCGCCACTTTGGGCGGGTCCGACGGCGAGCGTGTGGTGGAGGCCAAGGCGGTAGTGAACGCCGCCGGTCCCTTCGTGGACAAGGTTGCCAAGTCCGCGCTTGGCGAAGGAACGCCGGCGCACCTGCGGCTGGTGAAAGGGAGCCACATCATAGTGCCCCGCGCCTACTCCGGCGACCATGCTTATATATTCCAGCAGGCCGATGACCGGATCGTCTTCGCCATTCCTTACGAACGCGATTTCACACTGATCGGGACGACGGACCTGCTGTACGAAGGCGACCTAGATCATGTCGAGATCTTCGCGGAAGAACGCGAATATCTGCGTGAGGCGGCGACCCGCTATCTCAGGAGCGGGATCACCGAAGAGGATATCGTGCACACCTATTCGGGCGTTCGGCCGCTCTATGAGGACAATGCCAAGTCCAATTCCACGGTGACGCGCGACTATGTCTTCGAGATCGACGCCGAGGGCGGGGCGCCAATCCTGTCGGTCTATGGCGGCAAGATCACGACCTATCGCAAGCTGGCAGAACACGCGCTCGAAAAGCTTGCCGACCACGCCGAAATCCCTTCGCAGGGCTGGACCGCACACGCGCCCCTTCCTGGCGGCGACATCGAAAAAGGTGACTTTGCCAGGTTCCTCTGGAAAGCGAGCGACCGCTTCAGCTGGGTCCCGCCGGAAATGCTCTTGCGGCTGGCACGGGCCTACGGGACCCGGATCGATCGCGTCCTCTGCGATGCACTAAGCCTCGAGGAGCTTGGCGCGCATTTGGGTGGCGATCTCTACGAGGCGGAAATGCGCTATCTCGTCGACTGCGAATATGCCCGCTCTGCCGAGGACGTCTTGTGGCGCCGGAGCAAGCTTGGCCTGCATTTGTCCGACGAAACGCAAGAATCCGTAAGGGAATGGTTCTCGTCGCGCTCCTGAGGCGCCCTGCGGTTCACAAAGCTTGAAAGCGCGGGTGCTCGGGTCCAAGTGGCGGGGGTTAAATCCCTTTGTCACTTTCGGAGTCGCATGGCCCTGCACGATCCAATCCGCCCCCAGTCCATTTCCCGCCAGTCGCTGCGCGAGGCCTATCGCGCAGAAGAGAACGCCTGTGTCGCCGAACGCCTGACCCAGGCCGCTCCCGCCAGCGCGAAGCATGACGAGGCTGCGGAATTAGCTGCACGGCTGATCGAAGGCGCCCGGCGCCAGAAGGCGAGCGGGATCGACGCGTTCCTGCACCAGTACGGGCTGGCCACCGAAGAGGGTGTGGCGCTGATGTGCCTTGCCGAAGCGCTCCTGCGCGTACCCGATGCGCCGACGGCGGATGCGCTGATCCGCGACAAGATCGGCGATATCGACTGGTCGGAACATCTCGGTGAAAGCTCGTCGACATTCGTCAACGCAGCGACCTTTTCGTTGATGCTGACCGGCGAAGTGCTGGAACGGCCCGAGGAAGCGCAAAAGGGCATGCGCCGCACGCTCAAGGGGGCGGTTACGCGGCTGGGTGAACCGGTCATCCGCAAGGCGACGCTGCAGGCAATGAAAATCCTTGGCGGCCAGTTCGTTTACGGCCGCACGATCGAGGAATCGCTCAAGCGCGCTGCACCCGAACGCGCCAAGGGCCTGACCCACAGCTTCGACATGCTCGGCGAAGCGGCGATGACCTATGCCGATGCGGAACGCTATCGCGCCAGCTACGAGCGCGCGATCGACCGGCTGGCCCGCGAGGCGACAGGCGATCTTGCCACTTCGCCCGGCATTTCGGTCAAGCTGTCGGCGCTGCATCCGAAATATACCTTCCTGCATGCGGACCTCGCCATCAGCGGCCTGCTGCCGATGCTGCGCTCGCTGATCGTCAAGGCGCGCGATGCCAATATCCATTTCACCATCGATGCCGAAGAGGCGGACCGTCTGGAGCTGTCGATGGATATCATCGAAGCCCTTGTGCGCGACGATGACCTGTTCACGCGCCCAGACGGCTCGCGCTACGAGGGCTTCGGCCTTGCCATCCAGGCCTACCAGAAGCGCGGCGTGCCGATGTGCGCATGGGTTGCGCGCCTCGCCCGCAAGTACGACCGCCGTTTCTTCGTCAGGCTGGTGAAGGGCGCGTATTGGGACACGGAAATCAAGCTCAGCCACGTCGGCGGATTTACCGACTTTCCGGTTTTCACCCGCAAGCTGGCGACCGACGTCAGCTATCTTGCCTGTGCCGACAAGCTGCTGGCGGCAGACGACGTCATCTATCCGGCTTTCGCCACGCACAACGCCTATACCATCGGTGCCGTGAAAGCGCTCGCCGGACCCAAAAGGTTTGAATTCCAGCGGCTGCACGGCATGGGCGAAGACGTCTACGGCGCGCTGGCCCAGGTCGAGGGCAATCGGAAGACGAATGTCCGGATCTATGCGCCTACGGGAACGCATAAGGATCTGCTCGCCTATCTGGTGCGCCGCCTCCTTGAAAACGGTGCGAATTCGTCCTTCGTGAACCGCATGGCCGATGCCGAGGTGCCGGTGTCCGAACTGGTCACCGATCCCTGCGCGGACCTGCTCGAGCTCGAGCCGTATCGCAATCCGGCGATCCCGCTTCCGGCAGACATCTTTCCCAACCGCAGGAATTCGGCAGGGATCGACCTGTCCGACCCGCTGGAGCGCGAACCGCTGCTCGACCGGCTGCACGAACTGGAATCGCGGCACTGGCATGCAGAGCCGACCTTTGCTTCGGGTGCGGATGCGGAAATCGCCCCGATCAACAAGCCGCACGACCTCACGGCAGAGGTCGGTACGCGACGCGATACGCTCGATTTCGAAGTGGAGGAAGCTATCACGCGTGCCGAGCGGATCCAGCATGGCTGGAATGCGCTGGGCGGTGAACGCAGGGCCCTACTGCTGGAGGAAGCAGCCGACCTGTTCGAGGAGCACACGGACGAATTCCTATCACTGTGCCAGCGCGAGGCCGGCAAGACCCTGCAGGACGCCATTCTCGAACTGCGCGAAGCGGTTGACTTCCTGCGCTATTACGCAGGGGAGGCGCGGCGCCTTTTCGAAAGCTCGATGCCGCTGCCCGGGCCAACAGGCGAGGAGAATCGCCTGACGCTGGCCGGTCGCGGCGTCTTTGCCACGATCAGCCCGTGGAACTTCCCGCTGGCTATCTTCATCGGCCCCGCCGCCGCTGCTCTTGCCGCCGGCAATACGGTGGTCGCCAAGCCGGCGGAACAGACCCCGCTGATTGCAGCGCTTGCCGTCAGGCTGTGCCACGAAGCGGGCATTCCCGAAGAAGCCTTCCAGTTGCTGCCAGGTGCAGGCGACGTTGGTGAATTCATCACTTCCGATCCGCGTATCGCAGGCGTTGCCTTTACCGGCTCGACCCAGACCGCACAGGCCATCAACCGCAGCCTCGCCGCGCGCGACGGACCGATCGCCACTTTCATTGCCGAGACCGGCGGCCAGAACGCGATGATCGTCGATTCCACCGCGCTGCCCGAACAGGTCACCCGCGATGTCGTAGCCTCAGCCTTCCAGAGCGCGGGCCAGCGCTGCTCCGCCCTGCGTGTCCTGCACATTCAGGACGAGGTCTACGACGAGATGCTGGCAATGATCCGCGGCGCCTTCGAAGCGCTGACCATCGGCAATCCGGAGAATCTGTCGACCGATGTCGGCCCGGTCATCGATCCCGATGCCAAGGCCGCGCTCGAGCGCCACGTCGCACGGCGCAAGAAAGGCGGAATGCCAGTCTGGCGCCGCCGGTTGCATCGCGGGGCCAATGCCGGGTGCTTCGTCGCCCCGACGATTATCGAGATCGATTCGATCCTCGACCTCAAACGCGAGAACTTCGGCCCAGTCCTGCATGTCGTTCGCTACAAATCGAGCGATCTCGGACGCGTGGTCGAAGAGATCAATGCCACCGGCTTCGGCCTAACCATGGGCCTGCACAGCCGCAATGACGACACCCGCGCCTTCGTCGAGGCGCGCGCGAAGGTCGGCAATTTCTACGTCAATCGCAACCAGATCGGCGCCGTGGTGGAAAGCCAGCCGTTCGGGGGCGAGGGCTTGTCGGGCACCGGCCCGAAGGCAGGCGGCCCGCACTATGTCGCGCGCTTTGCGACCGAGCGCGTCGTGTGCATCGACACTACTGCAGCCGGAGGCAACGCCACGCTGCTGGCGAGCTGACGCAGGGGTGCTTGCGAACCCATGGCGTGCCGCGTTAGAAGCGCGCCATGGTTCGCACCCTCCGGAATTTCATCGTCCTCTTCGCGCTCGCCTGGTCATCGATGGCCGCGGCGGCGGTCGAGATCACGTTCCACTCCTTCAACGGCTCGGTCTTCGCCGGGCGCTACCCGCACACATTCGTGTCCATGTCGGGGACGCTGGAAGACGGCACGACCGTGAAGGAGAATTTCGGGTTTTCCGCCAAGCGCGCGACGCCCGCGGTATTGCGCGGTCCAGTCGAACACATCGTGATGACGGAAAAAGAGAAATGGCTGACCAAGACGAACCGCCATTTCACTCTTCAGATGACCGATGCACAGTACCGGAAAGTGAAGAGGCTGGTTTCCGAGTGGCGCGATGCCCCGGGCAAATTCTATGATCTGGACACGCGTAATTGCATCCATTTCGTAGGGGAGATCGGCCGCATTCTGGGGCTGACGATAGAATATCCCGACAAGATGCTACGCCGCCCGAAGAAATGGCTGAACCACATCAGCGCGCTTAATCCTAAGCTTGGCGCCGCAACTATCGACTAGGATGTCGCGGTAGCCGCCGCAGCCGCACGTTGCTCGCTCAGGATGCCCCATCCGGCAAGGAATAGGCCGACGACGAGTGGCCCGATGACAATCCCGGACAGCCCCGCGAGGGCGATGCCGCCCAGCGTCGAAACAAGGATCAGCCAGTCCGGAATGCCCGTGTCGCGCCCGACGAGGATGGGGCGCAGGATATTGTCGATCATACCGATCAGCGCGACGCCCGATATGATCACGACCACGCCTTCCCAGATCGCTCCGGTTGCCAGCAGGTAGATCGCAGCCGGAACCCAGACGATTGCCGGGCCGACCGCCGGGAGCAGCGAGGCGATGGCCATGATTACCCCGAACAGCAGGACCGACGGCATGCCGACGACCCAGAAGGTGATCGCACCCAGCGCACCCTGCACCAGCCCCACGACGATGGAGCCCTTGATCGTGGCCCGTACGATGCCGAGAAACCTTTCGGCCAGGCGCTCTGAAATGGACTGATCGAAGGGCAGGGCGCGCAGGATAGTCCTGCTGATTTCCTTGCCATCGCGCAGCAGGAAGAAACTGACGTAGAGGCCTACTGCGAAGGCAAGCACGTAACCGAACACGCTCCCGCCGAATGCGATCGCCTGCTGCGCGATCAGTCCGAGACTGTCCTGCGCGAACTCCTGCGCCCGCTCTTGCAGGGCAGTGAGGTCGCCGAAGCCGGATTCGCTTAGCGATGCCTGGATGTTTGCGGGAAGCGCGCCGAAGACCTGTTCGAACCAGTCGGCCACGTCGATACGGCCTTGCTGGAAAGCGACCACCAGGCCTGCCGCCTCGTCGACCACCTCGCTGCCGATCCAGAATGCGGGCAGGATGACGGCGACGAAAATGACCAGCAGGGTCAAGGACGCCGCCAGGCTGTCGCGGCCTGGCAGGCGCGCAAGGAACCAGCGTAACAAGGGCTGGAACATGATTGCCGCCAGCGCAGCCCAGAGCATGGGCTGGAGGAACGGCAGGACGACGACCAGCAAGGCCAGTGTGATCAGGCCGAGGAACAGCAGGAACCCGCCCTGTTCGATTGCCTTGCCGCGTTGCGCCTCCATCCCGTCCTGCCCCTTGTCGTCAGACGTCGAGGTTGGCGACGTTGAGCGCGTTCGCCTGGATGAATTCGCGGCGCGGCTCGACCACATCGCCCATCAGGCGCGTGAAGATCTCGTCGGTCACGTCCGCATCCTCGACCTTGACCTGCAGCAACGCGCGGTTGTCCGGATCGAGCGTGGTTTCCCACAGCTGCTCGGCGTTCATTTCGCCAAGGCCCTTGTAGCGCTGGATCTTCTGGCCCTTTCGGCCCGCGGCCATGACGGCGTCGAGCAATTGCGTGGGCAGAGTGATCGCACTGTCGTCGATGAAGGCGGGCGCATCGGCGTCCGTCTCGTCGGCGCTTTCCGGATCGACCGGCTCGGCCTCGCCGCTGTCGCCCTTAACGAGGCGAACGGGCGCACCGTAAACTTCAGCGTGCTCTCCGGCGACGCGGTGAAGCTTGCGGGCCTCTGCGCTTTCCATGAAGGCGGGCTCGATCTCGCGCACATCGGTGACGCCGCGCCACAGGCGGAAGAAACGCACCATGCCGTCCTCACCCGTTTCCGCCGACCATTTCGCTTCGGGATCGCCCATCTGGAGGTGTGCGGCGGCGCGGTCGAGACCGGCCCCGCGATCGCCGTCGGGGTCGAGCGCGCCAGCCAGCGCCATCGCCTCGATCAGGTCGAGCTTGTACTTGCGCGGCACGAAGGCGAGCAAATTGCGCATGCGCAGGCCGTGCTCGACCAGCTGGCCCATACCGGCAGCGGGGATCGAACCTTCCTTGGTGTCGAGATGGTGCCCGGCCAGGCCCTGGTCGATCAGGTAGCGGTCGTAGGCGGCCTGGTCCTTCAGATAGACCTCGCTCTTGCCACGCGCGACCTTGTAGAGCGGCGGCTGGGCGATGAAGAGGTGCCCCGCCTTCACGATTTCCGGCATCTGGCGATGGAAGAAGGTAAGCAGCAGCGTGCGGATGTGCGCACCGTCGACGTCGGCGTCGGTCATGATCACGATCTTGTGATAGCGCAGCTTCTCCAGGTTGAATTCATCGCGCAGGCCCGTGCCCATCGCCTGGATCAGCGTGCCCACTTCCTTGGACGAAATGATCCGGTCGAAACGGGCGCGCTCGACATTGAGGATCTTGCCCTTCAGCGGAAGGATCGCCTGCGTCTTGCGGTCGCGGCCCTGCTTGGCCGATCCACCTGCGGAGTCACCCTCGACCAGGAAGAGTTCGCAGTTTTCGGGGTTGCGATCTTGGCAGTCGGCCAGCTTGCCGGGCAGCGAGGCCACGCTCATCGCGCCCTTGCGGCTCATTTCGCGGGCGCGGCGCGCGGCTTCGCGTGCGGCGGCAGCATCGATCACCTTCTGGACGATGGCCTTCGCGTCATTGGGATTTTCCTCCAACCACTCGGTCATCTTTTCGCCCATCAGGCTTTCGAGTGGCTGGCGCACTTCGGAGGAAACCAGCTTGTCCTTGGTCTGCGAACCGAACTTGGGGTCGGGCAGCTTGACCGAAACGATCGCGGTCAAACCTTCGCGCATATCCTCGCCGGACAGGCTGACCTTTTCCTTCTTCATGAGGCCCGATGCCTGCGCGTAATTGTTGAGCGTACGCGTCAGCGCGGCGCGGAAGGCGGCGAGGTGGGTGCCGCCGTCACGCTGCGGGATGTTGTTGGTGAAGCACAGGACGTTTTCGTAATAGCTGTCGTTCCACTCCAGCGCGACGTCGATGCCGATGCCGTCCTTTTCCGCGCTGACGGAAATCGGTTCGGCGACCAGCGCCTGCTTGTTGCGGTCGAGCCATTTGACGAAGGCCGCGATGCCGCCTTCGTAGAACAGGTCGTGTTCCTGGACTTCCTCGCTCCGCTTGTCGCGCAGCAGGATGCGCACGCCGGAGTTAAGGAAGGCGAGTTCGCGGTAGCGATGTTCTAGCTTGTCGAAATCGAATTCGATGACGTTCTTGAAGGTATCTTCCGACGCCTTGAACGTGACGCGGGTGCCCTTCTTGAGGCCATCGTCGTCGCCATTGCTGGCAACCGGCGGGGCATCGCCCACGACACGCAGCGATTCCACGGCTTCGCCATGTTCGAAGCGCATCCAGTGTTCCTTGCCGTCGCGCCAGATAGCCAGTTCCAGCCATTCCGACAGGGCGTTCACCACCGATACGCCCACGCCGTGAAGGCCGCCCGACACCTTGTAGGCGTTGTCGTCCGAGGTGTTCTCGAACTTACCGCCTGCGTGCAGCTGGGTCATGATGACTTCTGCCGCCGAAACACCCTCTTCCTTGTGCATGCCGACGGGGATGCCGCGGCCGTTGTCTTCCACACTGACGGATCCGTCGGCGTTGAGTTCGATCAGCACCAGGTCGCAATGCCCGGCCAGAGCTTCGTCGATGGCGTTGTCCGACACCTCGAAAACCATGTGGTGCAGGCCCGATCCGTCATCGGTATCGCCGATGTACATGCCGGGGCGTTTGCGCACCGCGTCCAGGCCCTTGAGGACCTTGATCGAGTCTGCGCCATATTCGTTGGAATTGCGGGCTTTTTCGCCCTTCGCGCCGGAGGCGTCCTGAGTGTTTTCGTCCATGCCCATTATATAGGCTCTGGAGGGGCAAAAACCAAAGGATTCGAGCCCAATTTACCCACAGGCGTGGCCAGCGAAGGTTTCAAGTGAAACCGGTTGATTCTGCACCAGTTTGGGCGCATCCATGCGCCATGCTTTCGGTACTCGACATCTTCCGGATCGGGATCGGTCCCTCTTCCTCCCACACGGTGGGACCGATGCGGATCGGTGCGCTGTTCGCACGTGCGCTCGCCAAATCGGGCAAGCTCGACGAGGTGGCGAATGTCAGCGTCGAATTGCAGGGATCGCTGGCGCTCACAGGGGTCGGCCACGGCACCGTCGATGCCAGCATCTTGGGTCTCGCCGGTTTCAAGCCCGACCGCACCTGTCCGGACGAGGCGCAGGCGACGCTCAAAACCGTGCGCGAGGACAAGCGCCTTTGCTTTGCCGGAAAGCGCGAGATCGCATTCGATCCCGACGAGGACATCGACCTTGCCGGTCACATCATTCCGGACCTGCACCCCAATGGCATGAAGCTGGCAGCGCTGGGCGCCGACGGCTCGGTCCTGCTGGAACGGACCTATTATTCGACCGGTGGCGGCTTCGTTGCCAGCGAAGCGCAATTGAAGCGCAAGCCCAAGAACGACCGGATCAGCACCGGCACGCTGGCCCCGTTCGATTTCGGATCGGCGAAGGAGCTGCTCGAAAGTTGCGAGGCAACGGGCATGAGCGTTGCCGAACTGGTGCTGGCTAACGAGGACGCCTTCCGCCCGCGGGAGAAGACGCTCGCCGGGATCGACCGGATCGCGCAGGCGATGGATCAGTGCATCGACCGCGGCCTGTCGCAGCGCGGGATATTGCCGGGCGGCCTCAAGGTAGAACGACGCGCGCCCGACCTGTGGGACAAGCTGTCCGCCAACCCGCAATCGAACGAGCGCGAACAGTTGTTCGACTGGCTCAACTGCTATGCCATGGCAGTGAACGAGGAAAATGCTGCGGGTGGCCGCGTCGTCACCGCGCCGACCAATGGCGCGGCCGGGATCATCCCTGCGGTAATCCGCTTCTACTGCCAGACCGCAGACGAGATGCCCTGTACCGAGAGCCGCAGGACATTCCTGCTGACGGCAGGCGCAATCGGCCTCCTCTACAAGCAGCGCGCCAGTATCTCCGGTGCTGAAATGGGCTGCCAGGGCGAAGTGGGTGTCGCCTGTTCCATGGCGGCCGGGGGGCTGGCCGGGCTATGGGGCGCAACCCCGCCGCAAGTCGCGAGCGCTGCCGAAATCGGGATGGAGCACAATCTCGGCCTCACCTGCGATCCTGTTGGCGGATTGGTGCAGGTGCCGTGTATCGAACGCAATGCGATCGGCGCGGTAAAGGCGGTCAATGCTGCGCGCCTCGCCCTTCACCGGACCGGTGCGGAGGGCTGCGTCAGCCTCGACCAGGTGATCGAGACGATGCGCCAGACGGGCCTCGACATGTCGAGCAAGTACAAGGAAACCAGCCAGGGCGGGCTGGCGGTCAACGTCATCGAATGCTGATCTAGGCCGCGCCGGCCACTGCTTTCGCGTGACCGGCGATTTCGCCAGCGAGCTCGTCGACCAGTTCAAGCGGCAAGTCATGGCCCCAACCGGGTATCGTCCTGAGGCGCGCGTCAGGAATACATTCCGCCGTATGCTTGCCGCCCTCGCACGGGACAAGCGGATCGTCCTCCCCATGCAGGACAAGGGTCGGCACCGTGATGTCGCCAAGCATGGAGCTGCGGTCGCCATCTGCGACAATGGCGGACAGGTGGCGCGTCGGTCCTTCCGGATAGAAACTGCGGCGCACGCTGGTGAGAGTCCGCTCGCGCAGCCGCTCTTCGGGCGAGGGATAGCCGGGTGAACCGATCGTCCTCGCCAGCATGATGCCGTGCGAAACCAACTCCTCTTCCGCATCGCTCTTCGGGCGGGTCACCAGCGCCTGCAGCGCTTCCTTCTGTGCCGGAGGCAGCTTGGGATTCCCGGTCGTCGAGAAGACCTGCGTGAATGACAGGCAGCGGTCGGGGTATTTGGCCGCGACGTGCTGGGCGATCATCCCGCCCATGCTCGCGCCCACTATATGCGCACGCTCGATCCCGAGGGCATCGAGCAGGCCGATTCCGTCGGCTGCCATGTCGGCCAGCGTGTAGGGAACGCGCGGGGTAAGGCCGATCTTGCTCATCAGCGTCATCTTGACGAGGCCCGGCGCCTTCACCCCGTCGAACTTCTGGCTGAGGCCGATGTCGCGGTTGTCGTAGCGGATTACCCGGAAACCATGACCGACCAGCTCTTCGACCAGCTCGTCGGGCCAGAGCGTCAACTGCGCACCGAAACCCATGATCAGCAGCATTGCCGGGTCTTCCGACCTACCGTGCTCTTCGTAATGGATTTCGATCCCGTTTGCAGTGGTCTTGGGCATCAGGCGCTCTCCCGGCGTTGTGCAATCTGGCAACTATCTGCCTCATTCCCGACGCAGTTGTCCATTGCAACCTATCGTGCGCCCGCGGGCCGCCGGACGCTTTGGCCGGCGCAGTCGTATTCATACAAGCCTTTTCTCTGCGTTTTGCTAGGTTTGCGCTTGTGAAATGGGGGTCAATCTAATGGAGCGGCGTGCCGCGGAACGCTATGATGCGTCTTCCACGATACCCCTTCGCGCGCCTGGCTTCGAAGGCCAGGGCCGCATCTCCGACCTCTCCCTCGCCGGATGTCGCCTCAAGGATATAGAGCCTGGTCGTCTCGAAAGCGGGCAAAGCATCACGCTCTCCCTGATGGACAACATGGAGGCATCAGGCATCGTCTGCTGGGCAAAGGGGCGCAGCGCAGGCGTCAGGTTCGACGCTCCTATCGCAATGGCGACGCTCGCCTATTTCCGCTTTGCAGAAGGCATAGATGTCCCGGAAGACACCAATGTCGACGGGTTCGGCAGGGTGCTTCCGCCGCTGGATCCACGCACGGTTGCACCGCCCGAATAAGAGCAGACCTCAGGGAACGAGAACGGTGTCCCGCGCAATCGGGTCGGTTTCCGGATAATCCAGCGTGAAATGCAGGCCGCGGCTTTCCTGCCGCTTCAGCGCGCTCGTCACGATCAAATTCGCGCATTCGAGCAGGTTGCGCAGCTCGATGAGGTCGGTGGTCACGCGGAAGTGGCCGTAATAATCCTCCACCTCGTCGCGCAGCAGGCGAATGCGATGGGCCGCACGTTCGAGCCGTTTCGTAGTGCGCACGATCCCGACGTAGTTCCACATGAACCGGCGGATTTCGGTCCAGTTCTGCTTGATCACGACTTCTTCGTCCGAATCCGTCACACGGCTTTCATCCCACGGCAGGATTTCTGGCGGATCGTCCAGCTTGTCCCAGCACAACAGGATATCCTTCGCCGCGGCTTCGCCGAAAACGAAGCATTCGAGCAGGCTGTTCGAGGCGAGGCGATTGGCGCCGTGGAGCCCGCTCTCGGTGCATTCGCCCGCCGCCCAGAGGCCGGGCAAGTCTGTGCGTGCATCGAGATCGACCTTCACGCCGCCGCAGGTGTAATGCTGCGCCGGGACGACGGGGATCGGCCCCTTCGTCATGTCGATGCCTAGCCCGAGCAGCTTTTCATGGATCGTCGGGAAATGTTCTTTCACGAATTCCGGCGGCTGGTGGCTGATGTCGAGATGGACGTAGTCGAGACCATAGCGCTTGATCTGGTCGTCGTTTGCGCGCGCCACGATATCGCGCGGCGCCAGCTCCATGCGCTGGGCGTCGTATTTTTTCATGTAGCGCTCACCCGTGACCGGGTTGAACAGGCGTCCGCCTTCGCCGCGCACAGCCTCAGTGATGAGGAAGTTCTTCACGTCCAGATTGTAAAGGCAGGTCGGGTGAAATTGCATCATCTCCATGTTGGAGACCCGCGCTCCGGCTCGCCATGCCATGGCGATCCCGTCCCCCGTCGCACCGCGCGGAGCGGTCGAGAACAGGTAGACGCGGCCTGCGCCACCTGCTGCAAGAACGGTTGCCCGCGCGAGGTGGGTGACGACCTTGCCGCTTTCCTCGTCCAGCGCATAGGCGCCCCAGACCCGGCCCGATCCGGAATAGTCCTTCTGGTTGCGGCCGGTCACCAGGTCGACGCAGCTCTGGTTCGGCAGAAGGGTGATGTTGGGATTTTCTTCCGCCGCCTTGAGAAGGGCGGCCTGGACGGCCCAGCCGGTCGCATCGTTTACATGGACGATGCGGCGATGCGAATGCCCTCCCTCGCGAGTGAGGTGCAGATCGCCTTCCTCGCGATTAAAGGGCACGCCCAGTTCGCACAGGCGGTCGATCGCCTTTGGCGCCCGCTCGATCACGAATTCCACCGTCTCTTGGTCATTCAGGCCGCCGCCCGCGACCATCGTGTCGCGGATGTGGTCGTCGAAGGTGTCGCCCGCATCCAGCACGGCCGCGATGCCGCCTTGGGCCCAGGCGGTCGACCCGCTGGTCAGCTTGCCCTTGGCGAGGACGAGCACCTTTTTGTGCTCTGCCAGTTCGAGTGCGGCGGTCAGTCCGGCAGCACCGGAACCGATGACGAGAACGTCGTGTGTCATGCCCGCGTCATGCCCATGCAATCGCCATGCGGCAAGCAGAGAACGATTCGGCGAAAACCGGGTTAACCATGGCTAACAGCGCGTTATGGCCCGAATCGACAGGGGCAGGACTTTGGAGGGTCGCGATAATGAAAATGGGATTGCTCGCCTGCGCATTCGGGCGACACACGGTCGATTACGCAAATATGCGCAAGGCCGGTGGAATGCATGTCGGCAGGTGCCGTTGCTGCAGCACGCCGATGGAAGAGGTGGAACCGCACGTATGGGAAAAGCTGCGGGTGAAGGACGCCGGACTGGGGCCGCGCAACTTCGTCTGAACGATCAGCCCGCGCCGGTCAGCTGGACAAAGACGTCTTCCAGGTCGGCCTCGCGCGTGGTGACGTCCTCGATCGTATAGCCGTGTGACTGGACGAGCGCGAGCACCTGGCCCGCGCTCGCCTTGTCGCGGTCGAAGGTGATGTCGAGACGGCGCGGCTCGACCACTTCGGATTTCAGGAAAGCATGCTCGACGATCGGGCCGCCCAGATCCTTGTCGACGGTGACCGACACGATCTTCTCGCGCGCCATGCCGATCAGTTCCTTCGTCGGCTTGTTGGCGATCAGTTCACCGTGGTTGATGATCGCGATCTGGTCGCACAGCTGCTCCGCCTCTTCGAGATAGTGCGTGGTGAGCACCACGGTGACGCCTTCCGCGTTCATCTCGCCCACCAGTTCCCACAATTGCCGCCTCAGCTCGACGTCCACCCCTGCGGTGGGCTCGTCCAGCACGAGGATCGGCGGCGAATGGACCATCGCCTTGGCGATCAGCAGGCGGCGTTTCATCCCGCCCGAAAGCGAGCGCGCATAGGCGTTGCGCTTGTCGGCCAGGTGGACGGCGGCTAGCAGTTCTTCGCTGCGCCGGTCGCTCTTGCCGATCCCGTAGAACCCGCCCTGGTTTTCCAGCACCTCGAACGGCGTGAAAAAGGGGTCGAACACGATCTCCTGCGGCACGATTCCGATCGAACGCTTCGCATTGCGCGGGCTTTCGTCGATATCGAAACCCCAGATTTCGGCATTGCCGGAAGTCTTGCGGACAAGGCCGGCAAGGATGTTGATGATGGTAGACTTGCCCGCGCCATTGGGGCCCAACAGGCCGAACACGCCGCCTTGCGGGACATCGAAACTCACGCCTTTCAGGGCCAGCTTACCCTCTTCGCCCGGCCCGCTCGGGGCATAGCGTTTGACGAGGTTGTCGATGCGGATTGCAGGCGGAGTTGTCATGCCAGTGCCTCTAGGCGCTTGAGGCGCGCATAAAAACCCATTATCGGCACCCGCCATGAGCCTGCCTCCTCCCGAAGTGTCCAAGGTCACCACCCGCCGGGTGTGGTGCGACGGTGCAACCGACATCCGCAGCGGCGAGAATTACAAGCCGATCGCGCTGGGCCATCCCAAGGTCTATCTCGAGATCGACGAGCACGGCTATGTCGATTGCGGCTATTGCGACCGGCGCTTCGTGCTGGAAGGCGGACCTGCCGACGGTGTCGACCAGTCGACCCTGATGGATATTTCCGAAGGCGGCGATCCGGGCCACCGCTAGGCCCTCCCGCCAACACCCCTCGCCAAGCGTTCCCTGCGTGCCTACATTGGCGGCATGACCATTGCCTCCGACCCGCACGCCCTCATTTACGGCAACAAGCTCACCCCTGAAGAAGCGCAATCGCTGACGCGGCGCCTGCTGTCGTCCTGCGACGATGGCGAGCTGTATATGCAGTTTATCGCGTCCGAGGCTTTCGGCTTCGACGATGGTCGCCTGAAGACAGCAGATTACAGCCGCGATTCGGGCTTCGGCCTGAGGGGCGTTTCCGGCGAGACCACCGGCTTCGCCCACGCCAACGACATCAGCGCAGCCGCCATCGCGCGGGCCGGCGAGACGCTGCAATTGCTCGATCCGGCGAAGAGTCCGCTGGCGGCGGCACCGGAAAGGACCAACCGGCACCTCTACACCGATCTGTGCCCGCTGGACCTCGTCCCCTTCGAGGAAAAGGTCGCGCTGCTCGAGAAGATCGATGCGGTCGCACGGGCCAAGGATCCGCGCGTGGCGCAGGTTTCCGCCAGCCTTCTCGCCAATTGGAGCGTGGTCGAGATCGTTCGGCCCGATGGCTACACCGCCCGCGACATCCGCCCGTTGGTGCGGCTCAATATACAGGTTGTGGCAGAGCAGAACGGCCGCCGGGAAACCGGCTTTTTCGGCCTTGGCGGTCGCTATCTCTACGACCGCCTGTTCAACGAGGGCGCCTGGATGCGCGCGATCGACGAAGCGGTACGGCAGGCGCTGGTCAATCTCGACAGCGTGGCGGCTCCGGCGGGCGAACAGACCGTCCTGCTCGGCGCCGGCTGGCCGGGCGTCCTGCTTCACGAGGCGGTGGGGCATGGCCTCGAAGGCGATTTCAACCGCAAGGGCACCAGCGCCTTTTCCGGCCGTATTGGCGAACGCGTCGCCGCGCCGGGCGTGACGGTAATCGACGATGGCAGCATGGCGGAGCGCCGCGGATCGCTCAGCATCGATGACGAAGGTACGCCGACGCGCGAGACCGTGCTGATCGAGGACGGCATTCTCAAGGGCTATATGCAGGATCGCCTCAATGCGCGCCTGATGGGAGTGGAAGCGACGGGCAACGGCCGCCGCGAAAGCTACCAGCATGCACCCATGCCGCGCATGACCAACACTTTCATGCAAAGCGGGACCGACGATCCGGATGAATTGCTCAGCCGCCTAGACGACGGCATTTACGCCACCAGCTTCGGCGGCGGGCAGGTCGATATCACGAGCGGCAAGTTCGTCTTCGCCTGCACCGAGGCCTACAAGGTCGAGAAGGGCAAGATCGTTGCCCCGATCAAGGGCGCGACCCTGATCGGCGATGGGCCCAGCGTCCTTACGCGGGTCAAGGGCATCGGCAACGACATGGCCCTGGACGAAGGCATCGGCATCTGCGGCAAGGGCGGGCAAAGCGTGCCTGCCGGCGTGGGCCAGCCGACACTTTTGATCGACGGGATCACGGTCGGCGGAACCGGCTGACCGCAACTCATGCGCGGTTCAGGCGTAGTGTGTTACATAGTCCCAAGCATCAGGAGACTCGTCATGATCAAACGCCTTGCACTTGCCACCGCCACCCTCGGCCTGCTGGCCGCACCCGCCGTCCAGGCGGACGACCACAAGGAAATGACGAAGGGCGGGGCGAAGCTCGCAAAGATGCTCGAAGGCCGCGTAGCCGGCGAGCCTGAAAGCTGCATCACGACCATCGGTTCGCGCTCCATGCAGCGCATCGATGACACGGCGCTGGTCTATAAGTCCGGCAAGACGATCTGGGTGAACTACACCAAGACACCCGAATCCATCGATGACGGCGATTATCTCGTGATCCGCAAGTTTAGCGGATCGCAGCTCTGCCGAACAGACCAGGTCACCACGCGCGACCGCGCCTCCAACATGTTCAGCGGCGTCATCTTCCTCGACGACTTCATTCCCTATCGCCTGCCCGAAGAAGGGTGAGCGACAATAACGAAGACTGGGTGCGTGCACTTCTGCGCACCTGGTTCGAGGAGCTCGACAGCTCCGACTGGTATGCATCCTCTCCCGAAGTCGATGCGATGCTGCGCGACCGCTTCGGCGATGATCTGGAGCGCGAAGGCGTCAAGCCCGCTGCCAGCTTCCTCGGCGAACTCGATACGGCGCGCGCGGCAATCCTCCTGTTCGACCAGATACCGCGCAACATCCATCGCGACACGGCAAAGGCCTTTGCGTGGGACCCTTTGGCGCGGGAACTCACGCATGGTGTGCTGGAGCGCGGCTGGCTTGCAGACCTGGAGACTGCACAAAAGCAATTCGTCCTGATGCCGCTGATGCACAGCGAGGATATCTCGGATCAGGACCTTTGCGTCACCCTTTTCGAAAAGCATGTGCCCGGCGCGCTGGAATTCGCGACCTCGCATCGAGAAATGATCGCGCGTTTCGACCGCTTCCCGCACCGGAACGAAGTGCTGGGGAGAGAAACCACTGCAGAAGAAAAAGCGGCGATCGAGGCCGGGTTCAGCTGGTAGCGGCGTAGAATTCGCACAGCTGCGAGACCGGACAACGCGGACATTTCGGTGCGCGTGCGGTGCATACCCGCTTGCCGAACTGGATCAGCCAGAAATGACCGTCTGCCATGGCCCATGCGGGGCTGCGCTCTTCCAATTGGGCCGCGGTCTTGTCCGCCGTCTTTGCCTCGGTCAGGCCGATGCGATTGCAGACCCGATGGACGTGGGTGTCGACGGCAATCACGTCCTTACCGAACGTAAAGCTCAGCACGATGTCCGCACATTTGCGCCCGATGCCCGGCAAGGAGAGAAGGCCCTCGCGCGTGTCCGGCACACGCCCGCCGTGATCCCCCAACAGGCTGGTGCAGAAGGCGCGGATGTTGCGCGTTTTCATGTTGTAGAGCCCGCATGGCTTTATCGCGGCGGTGATTTGCTCGTCATCCAGCGCCAGCATCTCCTGCGGCGTTTGCGCAAGCGCGAATAGCTGGCGGGCCGCCTTGGCCGTATTGCGATCGAGCGATTGCGCGGAGAGCATGCAGGAGATGCAGGACCGGAAAGCGTCGGGCTGGCCCTTCGGGCCTTTCGCGTCGGGCGTGCGACCGGGCATCTCTTCCGAAAGGATGCGGTAGACTTCCTCGACTTGGCGCTCGTCCAGCATGGACGATCAGCGATTGCCGACGCGCTCGGTTCCGGTCTTGCACAGCGATAAGGCCAGGCAGGTTGCGCAATCGGGCATGGCGGGCCGGCACCAGGTCTGGCCAAGCTTCTTCATGAGAAGGTGATGCTCGTCGAAGGTCGCGCCGTCCCATTCCTCTGGCATCGCCGGCATGATCGCTTCGAATGCGCGGTCGGTCGTGGCCTTGGGCGGGACCAGCCCCATGCGCTGGAGGATGCGCGTGTGGTGGCCGTCGAGGACGATGGCACGCCGGTCCAGCGTGCTCGCATTCATCACACCTGCCGCGATCTTGCGTCCGATGCCGGGTAGTTGCTCCAGCCAGCGCATGGCGGGCAGGGTTTCCATTTCCGCGAGGTGGGCCAGATCGACTGCGCCGCGCCGCTCGACCAGCGCAGAAAGGCTGCCCTTCAGGCGCCCGGCGGCGATATTGGGATAGGTCTGCGTCGCCAGTTCCGCCTGCAATTCCTCCAGCGGCGCGTCGGCCACTTCCTCCCACGAGCCATAGCGTTTGAGCAGGCGATCGGTCGCAGCATTGGAGATTTCTGACTTGGTCCGCGCGCCGATGACACCTTGCACCAGCACCCACTCCGGCTCCCGCCATTCAGCCGCCGCCCTCTCGATCCGCCCGAAGCGCTGGATCAGCAGAGACTGAAGGCGACGCAGCGTTTCGGTGCGCGGGTCGGGGCCGAGGGGGAGCTGCATCCCTGCGACCTGTAAGCTTCGCTCGACCGCATCGCAACGCGCTAGGATGTCAGGGCGGTCGGCATGTCTTCCTTGCGCACAAGGATCATCTTGCGAGGGACGCTATGCCCTTCGGGGTGATCTTGGAAGGACTCGACCGGCGCTCCACCGTCTATGCCAAATGGAGCCTTGGTGAGATCGATGCGCCGGAAATCGCCGGTCACGATATCCGAATTTTCAAAGCCCGGTTCCACTATGTGCGTCGTCGTGAGCACGTAGCGATATTCCGTCTTGGCCAGGTTGCGCAGGTATGCGTCGATATCCGCAAAGGACAGATGAAACAGGAAATCGCGCGCCACCACCAGATCGCACGAAGGGATCGGATCCTTGCTGAGATCTGCGACTTCGAAACGTATGCGATCGGATTGGAATGCCTGCCGGTTACGTTCGATTACCGAGGGGACAATGTCGAGACCGATGTAGTCGACATCCATCTCCGGCAGGATCAGCTTCATCCAGTTGAGATCGCCACATGGCGCATCGACGATCCGTTCGATCCGATACTTTTCGACAAACTTGGGCAGCCTCGCGCGGACCTGCTCGGTATGCGAAAGCTCCGATCCTCCCCCGCTGCCGGATTCGCCGCTGGTCCAGAGGTTTTCTTCGTAGATTTGCGTGAAGCGTTCCTGGGCGGTGCCGCGTTGCAGCATCTGGGCGTATTTGCGGCGCATGGGCGCTTCGGAGATGGTGCGATACGCAATCCAGAACGGATATTTGACGAGTGCACGGATGGTGGGCAGCAGCCCGTCCTTGCGGTACTTCCATTTCAGCTTTTCGACGATCATCGACGACCCTTTACGACAGTTTGCCGGCAACCTAAGCGATTGCCGTAAGCTTCAGAACCTCTTCGCCGATCTTATTCCCACTCGATCGTGCCGGGCGGCTTGCTCGTATAGTCGTACACCACGCGATTGATGCCTTGCACCTCGTTCACGATCCGCGTGGCGCATCCGGTCAGGAAGGCCGCGTCGAAAGGATAGACATCGGCGGTCATCCCGTCGGTGCTGGTCACTGCACGCAGGCCGCAGACGCTGTCGTAAGTGCGATAATCGCCCATCACGCCCACGGTCTTGACCGGTAGCAGCACAGCGAATGCCTGCCAGATTGCATCGTAAAGTCCCGCCTTGCGGATCTCGTCGAGATAGATCGCATCGGCCTTGCGCAGGATGTCGCAGCGTTCCTTCGTGACCTCGCCCGGGATGCGGATCGCAAGACCCGGTCCGGGGAAGGGATGGCGGCCGACAAACATGTCGGGCAGGCCAAGTTCTCGGCCAAGTTCGCGCACCTCGTCCTTGAAGAGTTCGCGCAGCGGCTCGACCAGTTTCATGTTCATGCGTTCGGGTAGGCCGCCGACATTGTGGTGGCTCTTGATCGTGACCGAAGGTCCGCCGGTGAAGCTGACGCTTTCGATGACGTCGGGATAGAGCGTGCCCTGGGCGAGGAAATCCGCGCCGCCCACATTCTTCGCTTCGGCTTCGAAGACGTCGATGAAGGTCTTGCCGATGAACTTACGCTTGGCTTCCGGGTCGGTGACTCCGGCAAGGCCGTCCATGAACATGTCTTCGGCATCCACGACGACCAGCGGGATATTGTAATGATCGCGGAACATGGTCTCGACCTGTTCGCGCTCGTTGAGGCGCAGCAGGCCATGGTCCACGAAGACGCAGGTCAGCTGGTCGCCGATCGCCTCGTGGATAAGAATCGCCGCGACCGAACTGTCGACGCCGCCCGACAGGCCGCAGATTACCTTGCCGTCGCCCACCTGCTCGCGGATTTCGCGGACCTTGGTTTCGCGATAGGCGGCCATGGTCCAGTCGCCGGCAAGCCCGCAGACGTGGCGTACGAAGTTGGCGATCAGCTTGCCGCCATCGGGTGTGTGGACAACCTCGGGGTGGAACTGGGTGCCGTAGTACTTGCGTTTTTCGTCCGCGATGACCGCAAAAGGCGCGCCGTCGGAAATGGCGACGATTTCAAAGCCGGGGGCGAATTTGGTCACCTTGTCGCCGTGGCTCATCCAGACCTGGTGCCGCTCGCCCTCTTTCCAGAGACCGTCGAACAAGGCGCACTCCTTGGTGACGGTCAGGAAGGCGCGGCCGAATTCGCCGCCTTCGCCGGTTTCATGGCCCGGGCGCACTTCGCCGCCGAGCTGGTGGCTCATCACCTGTTGGCCGTAGCAGATGCCGAGGATCGGGATGCCCGCCTCGAACAGCATTTCGGGTGCCCGCGGACTTCCTTCTTCCGGCACGCCTGCGGGAGAGCCCGACAGGATGATGCCCTTGGGTTTGAGGCGATGGAACGCCTCTTCGGCCTGCGTGAAAGGCGCGATTTCGGAATAGACCCCTGCCTCGCGCACGCGGCGTGCAATCAGCTGGGTAACCTGGCTGCCGAAATCGACGATAAGGATGGAATCGGGAAGGTGGGATGCGTCCATGTGGGGCGGTTAAGCAGGGGCGCGACCCGTGTCCATAGGGCAGTGGCCGGATTCGCCCCTTTCGGGTGAATCCGGTGAGTCCCTGCCCTTAGTCCAGCGAGCGATTCACGACCTTCGGATCGTCGAAAATTGCGGTCCCGTCGGAAGTTCCGTCATTTACCCAGCAGTGCAGGGTGTACTTGTACTTCTTTCCATCGTCGTTCTTGTCGACAACCGTGAGGTTTTGCGGCTGGTTAG
Source organism: Qipengyuania aquimaris (assembly GCF_009827445.1). GTDB lineage: Bacteria > Pseudomonadota > Alphaproteobacteria > Sphingomonadales > Sphingomonadaceae > Qipengyuania > Qipengyuania aquimaris. Next base: position 2,014,551 of record NZ_WTYI01000001.1, on the reverse strand, counting down.
CCGGTGGCGTGGGGGCATAGAAGTCTCCCGAACCAGGATCCACGGGAGGAGCATCGCCCGAAGTGGGTGTCGAATTTTCGCCTTCCGATATCCAGATATTGGCATTCAGCGGCCCGCCCCACATGGCATTGAGGATGCGATCGTCGACCAAAACCCATGGAGAGCTCCAAACAAAGGCAATCTGCACCTCGTCGCTGACGTCGCTGAGGTCCATCGAACCATCTTCCTGGACGTAGAGCTTGTCGGTCGGAGACGTCTGCTGGTAGACGAAATCGCCCTTGTAACCCTTTGAACTACTCTTCGTATTCGACACGAACACGTTCACCGATACTTGGATGGTCATTGCAATACTCCTTCTTCAGTTGAGCCGATCATCAAGAGCTGGATCCAGCCCCCGTTCATCCAGAAAACTGCCGTAGTTCTTCGCGATCTGCGTCCTTCCGGAGAGCTTTGCCGCAAGCGCCGCAAGCGCGATCGCATTATCGCTACGCATGTTCGCGGGATCAGCCGGAATGCCTGCAAGAAGCTGGCGGAATTCCTTTGTGCGTTCAGTCGCCCCATTCAGGTCCGAAAGTGCCTGCGCGGCAACAAAGTGAGATAGTACGAGTGCGGTTTGATCGGTATCGCGCTCACTTTGGAGACGCGCTTGCCACATCCTTGCCGTGGCCAGCCTGTCGGACGCCGGGACCAAGGATCGATCGGTCAAGAAGCGAATAAGGTCCATTTCGGCCCGCCAGACCAGATTTCGCGTGCGCTCTTCGGGATTTTTTCGCTGGGTGGCAGCTAGGAGCCGATCGGCTTTATCAAAGGCCTCAGTGGCTTTGGGTCCTTGCGATCCGCGCCACAACTCTGAAGCCTTGCCCCTGAGCGCAATGACGAGGAAGTCGGCTGTCTCGGTATCGTCCGGCTCGTTTTCGTGGACCTCCTCCAGCAGGGATATCGCATTGTCGTATTCGGATAAGGACTCTTCATGGCGGCCCAGTGTCGAGAGAACTGCTGCGTGGCGAGATCGTGCATTGCCCATCGATCGGCGCGCGACCTGGTTTTGCGGGTCACGGGCGAGTACGTCGGCGTAGATCGCCAGTTCGCGCTCTACCGTCCCGCGTGAACTCTCGACGTCTTTCACGCGTCGTTGAAGCGAGTGGACAAACGATAGCGCGTCGGCGAGCTCCAATTGCCGGGCATCATCGCGCCCTTCGGCCTCGGAAACCTGATCGTTGATCGCAGCTCCCTTTTTCGCGAACGCCAACGCTTTGGCGTAGTTGCCCTCATCATGATTCAATTGGGCTAGGTTGGTGTAGGAGTAGGATTCCTCCATCTGCCAATCGAAATTGGATCGATCCTTGGCCGCCAGGCGTCGAGAGATTTCCGAATAACCTTCCATTCCCTGCCGAGCCGCGTCCAAATCGCCATGTTGCCAGGCGATGTAACCCACCCAGAAAAGGCTTTGGCCGTGGTTGAACATCGCTTGCGGGTCATTTGGGTTGCGATCGAGAATTGCCTGGGTGGTTCGCGCCGCCTGTCGAAAAGCAGGTAGGGCAGACTGGTTGTCGCCTCGTGCCATGGCAACTTCTGCCACGAGCATCGTGGCGCGCGACCTACGGCCTAACTCGTCGTCCGATAGATCGGCGAGCTTCTGCCTGGCGTAATAATCCATCGCGCGCTTGCCGACGCCGTCGAGCACCTCCAGTCGCCCGACCGGCTCAAGCTGTTTGCGCAAATCGGTCAGCATGTATTCGATTAGCCCGTCCGCCTCGGCGCGCTGGTCTCGTGCCTCGTTGCGCTGGTCGACGGCATAGAGGGCAAGCCCGGACGTCCCTACCATGCCGACGAGCGAAGCGGCCGCGACTATGGCGAGCTTCTTCTGGCGCCGCGCGGCATCGCGTTGCACGAGGCTATCGAGATCGAGATTTGCGAGACCGGCAATCAGCTTCAGTTTGGCGAGTTTCCTGCCGTCGCCTTCGGGCCTGAGATCGGCGGCGATCGGCTCAGACTGTGCCTCGGTAGGCTCGCCGTTTTCGTAGTGGACGAGCAGGGGCGGCGGGAAATTCTCGGGCGGCTCACCGTCGACGATGACAGGGAAGATCCCGCGATCGCCGTTCAACCTTTTGTAGAGATCGATCTCGCGTGCAATCCAGGGAGACTGGGCAGCGCTGGGTGAACACAGGACGATCAGGGCATCGCTGGCGCGGATCGCCTGTTCGATCGCCTCGCCAAGGTTGTCTGCGGCGGGGAGTTCGTCGCGATCCTTGAAGATCGGACGGAGCCCGTAGCGGTCCTTCGATTCGCCGCCTCCGTTCGGCAGCCGATAGGTCTCCAACGCGTGATGCAGCCAGTTCGCAACCCGCTTGTCGCGGTGCGAATAACTGATGAATGCCTTGTAACGACGTTCGGCCAAGCTTCACCTCCGGATGCGACCCCGGATACGACTCGGCAACCCCCAATTTTTTCAATAAGTTGCAGCAAAATTGCATGCTTTGCAATGTGATCCGATGAAAATGATCAGATTATGTTGCGCAAAACGCAACAAGTCCTGACCTTTTCTCACTTTCGTTCGTGACCTCGCAATATTATTACAGGCCTCACAGCCGGGAACGGAACAGTCTCCCAAGTCCTTCCGACCGGCACAGAGATGGCGTCAGGCTCTCCCCTAAAGAACCTGTCGTCGCCTTCCTCGCGCGGAACCGCTGGCCTTTTTGGCCCATGCGTACTCCTAACGCTCAGCCCTTCCGGCGCGAGGTGATATGGCAGCGAGTAGAGACGCGGCCGCCCACACCTCCTCTCCCCCTCCCCCCAAGTGTCGGCGCCGCGTCTCGAACGCGCCTGCCGACCTCGACTGCCCTATTCGGGAGCGCCGTGCTGCGCGGCAAGGTCGCGAAGTTCTGTCTTCAGCAGCTTGCCGATATGGCTTCGCGGCATTTCGTTAATCGCATGCAACTGGGCCAGCCTCTGCGTCTTGCCCAGCCGTCCGTTCACCGCTTCGCGGATCGCCTCGGTCTCGCGGGCATTGTCCCCCAGCTTCACGAAGCCGACAGGGCTTTCGCCCCATCTGCGCGATGGCATCCCGATCACGGCCGCTTCGACCACATCGGCTTCCTTCATCAGCTCGTTTTCGAGATCGACCGGATAGATGTTGAACCCGCCGGAAATAATCATGTCTTTCGCGCGGCCCACCAGTTCGACGAAGCCTGCAGCATCCACGCGTCCGATGTCGCCCATGCGCTGCCAGGTTTCCCCGGTAGCAGGATCGGTCCAGTAGCCCTCCTGCGTCTGGTCGGGGCGGTTCTTGTAGCCGCTCATCATTGTTTGGCTGCGGCCCACGAGATTGCCGGGCGTCCCGGCCGGTACTTCACGATCCTCATCGTCGAGCACCTTGAGTTCGCTGCCGGGCGCCGGACGGCCCACCGTATGCAGCTTGTCCGGAAATTTGTGCGCTTCGAGAAGGCAGACCACGCCGCCTTCGGTCATTGAGTAAATCTCGATGAGGGCACCGGGCATCCGGGCCAGCACCTCGCGCTTCAAATCCGCAGGGAAAGGTGCCGAAGTGCAATATTTCAGTAGCAGCGAGGAAAGGTCGAACTCGTCGAAGCGCGGCTCGTCCATGAGCCGTTGGTACTGGACCGGCACCAGCATCGTGACCGCCGTCTTGTCTTCTGCAGCATGGGTCAGCCAGCCGATCGTATCGAACTTGCCCATGATCCTGACCGTGCCGCCAGCAAGCAGGGCAGGCAGGAAGGCAACCATGGTGGTGTTCGAATAGAGCGGGGTAGACGCGAGCGTGCGGACCGGAATGCCGGCCTCGAGCCAACTGGATGCAGTGGCCGCGAACTGGCGCCAACGCATCTGGTGTGAATGGACGATGCCCTTCGGGGTGCCGGTGGTGCCGGAGGAATAGATGATGTTGAACGGATCTGCCGGAGCAGGGTTTGACGCAGGTGCCTCGATACCTGCCGGTGCCATCCAATCGTCGAGCGCCTCGTCGAGAACCACGAGATCGAGCCCCGCAAACCGCGCTTCGCCGACCTCGTCCAGCTTGGCCCTTGTGACGAAAAGGTGCCGGGCGCCGCTGTCCCTTGCCATGGCTTCCAGCTGCTCTGCACTGGCGCTTGTGGTTAGGGGAGCCGCGACTCCTCCCGCCCGTATCGCGCCTAGAAAAACAAGCGCGTAAGGTATCGACGAAACGCCGAGGATGGCGACCGACTGACCTCTTTCCAACCCTTCATCGAGAAGCCGTGCTGCAATGCGCTCTATCCGGTCAGCCAGGGCCGCCCACGTCAACGCACCGGTATCGTCGAGCAGCGCCGGGACCTGAGGCTGTCGCTTGGCCCAATGAGCCAGGACCTGCGGAAAATTGCCGAAGGGTTCGGAAAGTGTGGCTGCTGCCGCTGTGTCTCCCATGCGGTTTTGATAGCGCACGCAATTGATCTGTCCAGCACACCGATCCGGCAGTCGAGTCGCGACCCTCCAGCGATGCGATCATTCCCGGTGAGCGAAGTTTTCGCACTTTCCTTCGACACAGTGATGCGGGCAAGAGACGCGATCGATCAATTTGCCATGTTAAGCTCAAAAACGTGTCGTGAAATTTGGAAACGGACCGGGACAGGAGTATCGTGTCGCCGATCCGGGGAGTTCCGCAGACCTTCTCGGATCGGATCGACCATAGACCGTCATCGCAACAACACACAGTCGCACATCGTGTGATACTCTCTGCGGCCGATCATCCCGTCTTATGAAAGGATGATCACCATGACTAAATTTACAGTAGCCTTATTCGCCACCGCGGCAGCGGCAACCATGCTTGCCGTGCCGCTGTCCTCGCAGGAAATCGTCGTTTCCGCGCGTAGCGACCAGGCCTTCGTGCAAGACGTGTCCAAGGACCTGAATTCCCAGCTTCGCCGGATGCGGATCGACGACCGCTGGACGCCCAGTGGCATCGTGAAGGTGCGTTTCCAGGCGGGCCCCGACGGGCGCCCGGTGGCAATGGAGACGTATGAATCGTCGGGAAGCAAGCGGCTCGACCGCCGGGTCCAGGACGCTGTGGGTCGTATCGACTCGCTGCTGCCGCTTCCCGCAAGTGCAGGTCGCGATCCGATAATCCAGGCAAATGTGATTGTCGCCGCCGGCCGCCGTTCGCGCGAATCCCTTGAGCGCGAGCTTGCAGAATCGGAGGCTCGCCGTCTTGCATCGAACGATCCCGCTGAGCGTGCGGTACTGGCTCTCAACATGGCACCATCACCGAGTTCCTGACCCTCCCCCAGGGCAGGAGCCGGCTCGGTGTCGAGGCGGTATCTGTCTGCGGGGTGCCGCCTCGCGTCGGGTCTGCCACATGGAAAGGGCCTCGCATCGAGCGGGGCCCTTTTTCTCATCTCGATTCTAAAATTGCGCGGCCGGATTCGGACCGTGCGCAATCCCGCTGCGTGAAATTTGCCCGCAAAAATTTTTTCGCAATTTCATTTTGGGGCTTGCGCAGCGCCAAAGTCCAGCTTGGTCCACGCGTCGCTGCGTTGCATCATGATGATACACCCGACCGCAGCTGCGTGATTACGAATTAATTCCGCCTTTACCCTCTTGCACGCGAGTCCGCTCTGATTCACTATCTAGTGGTCGGTCACCGGGGGGTACCCACAAGACCTAGAGATTTCGGCATTCGTCCCCATATGGGTTGAGTGCCGTTTTCCGGTCGGGCCTGTGGGGAAAAAGGGGATAAGTTTTCAACCCGACGACCGACGAAATTGCTAGGCAGGCACACACCGCTTGGCGACTCGAACAAGAGCCGGATGGCAAGCGGGTAACGGCCCGCTGCGTAACAAAACGAGAGTGGGGCACGACATGGATTTCAAGAGCGGGGACGAAGCGGCGATGGGACTGGATCTGGACACTCAGGACAGCGACGAAGACACCGCACCCGCCAAGAAGCCGGCCCCGAAAAAGGACGCGGCGGAAAAGGCAGTGAAAATGGACAAGCAGGACAAGGGCAGCGAAGAACTGGTCGCCGAAGCCGCCGGTGAAGCAATGGCTGGTGCCATGGCCGAAGTCGCCAAGGCCGCCGCGGTGAAAGAGGATTCCAAGAAGGTTCTCGACCGCCGGTTCAACGTGAAGACCGACAGCTCTCGCGACGATCTGCTGACCGTGTTCGGCAAGGAAACGCTCGAAGACCGTTACCTCCTTCCCGGCGAAAGCTACCAGGACCTGTTCGCGCGCGTCGCCGATGCCTTTGCCGACGATGCCGACCACGCGCAGCGTCTGTACGACTATATCTCGCGCCTGTGGTTCATGCCCGCAACGCCCGTCCTGTCGAACGGCGGTACGCAGCGCGGCCTGCCCATCTCGTGCTATCTCAACTCGGTTTCCGACAGTCTCGACGGCATCGTGAACACCTGGAACGAGAATGTGTGGCTCGCCTCCAAGGGCGGCGGCATCGGCACTTACTGGGGCAATGTCCGCGGCATTGGCGAGCCGGTGGGCCTCAACGGCAAGACCAGCGGCATCATCCCCTTCGTGCGCGTCATGGACAGCCTGACGCTGGCGATTTCGCAAGGCTCGCTGCGCCGTGGTTCGGCCGCCTGCTATATCGACATCACCCACCCGGAGATCGAGGAATTCCTCGAAATCCGTAAGCCTTCGGGCGACTTCAACCGCAAGGCGCTGAACCTGCACCACGGCGTGCTGGTCACCGACGCCTTCATGGAAGCGGTCCGCAATGGCGAGGAATTCGACCTCCTCAGCCCGAAGGATGGATCGGTCCGCAAGACCGTCGACGCACGCAGCCTGTTCCAGAAGCTCGTTGAAACCCGCCTTGCCACGGGCGAACCCTACATCGTCTTCTCGGACACGGTGAACCGCATGATGCCCAAGCATCACCGCGAACTCGGCCTCAAGGTCTCGACCTCGAACCTGTGCGCCGAAATCACCCTGCCGACCGGCATCGACCACCTCGGCAACGATCGCACGGCCGTCTGCTGCCTGTCCTCGCTCAACATCGAGAAGTGGGACGAGTGGAACGAAGACAAGCAGTTCATCGAAGACGTCATGCGCTTCCTCGACAACGTCCTGCAGAACTACATCGATCGTGCGCCGGAAGAGATGGCCCGCGCCAAGTATTCCGCGATGCGCGAACGCTCGGTCGGTCTCGGCGTGATGGGCTTCCACTCCTTCCTCCAGCAGAAGGGCATCGGCTTCGAAAGCCCGATGGCCAAGGTCTGGAACCTGAAGATGTTCAAGCACATCCAGGGCAAGGCTTCGGAAGCTTCCATGCTGCTCGCACAGGAACGCGGCGCATGTCCGGACGCGGAAGAAATGGGCGCGATGGAGCGTTTCAGCTGCAAGATGGCGATCGCACCGACCGCGTCGATCAGCATCATCTGCGGCGGCACCAGCGCCTGCATCGAGCCGATCCCGGCGAACATCTACACCCACAAGACCCTGTCCGGGTCCTTCGTGGTCAAGAACCCGTACCTGGAAAAGCTGCTCAAGAAGAAGAGCAAGGACAGCACTGCAGTCTGGAACTCGATCCTTGAGCAGGGCGGCAGCGTCCAGCATCTCGACTTCCTGACGCCGGAAGAAAAGGCCGCGTTCAAGACCAGCTTTGAAATCGACCAGCGCTGGCTGCTCGAATTCGCTGCCGACCGCGCCCCCTATATCGACCAGGCCCAGTCGCTGAACCTGTTCATCCCGGCAGACGTCGACAAGTGGGACCTCATGATGCTGCACTTCCAGGCCTGGGAGAAGGGCATCAAGTCGCTCTACTACCTCCGCTCGAAGAGCGTGCAGCGCGCAGGCTTTGCCGGCGGCGTGGAAGCGGACAACACCGCCGATGCGGCGAAGTACGAACTGGCTGCCGGCGCCGAGCAGACCGACTACGAGGAATGCCTCGCCTGCCAGTAAGAGAACCCTTGGACGGGAAAGACGAAGCGCGCCGGGGCACCATTGTGGTGACCTGGCGCGCTCTTCTTTTGGGCCTGATCCTATTGGCCCTCTGGCTATGGCTCATTCCCGTGCTCCAGGCTTCGGCGGGGATCGACGCGCAATGCCTTGGGGGTAGCTACCAACGCACGGCCCGCCTTGCCGAGCTGGTCACCTGCTCGCTTAAGGCGGGGACGAGAGGCTGGCTGTTTCTCGGCTTTCTCGCTTCTTTCCCGGCCATCACGCTGGTTTGGCTAAGGGCTCTCTTCAAAGAGATGCTGGCGCGCAAGCGAAGCTAGCTTGCCCTTTTCGCCCATGCGGGGCACCTAGGGGGCGATGGGTCCGCAGCGCATCCTTTTCATCACGCCGAACTTTCCGCCCTATGCCCAGGCTGGTGCGGCGCGCACCGGTGCGCTTGCCCTGCATTGGGCGCGACAGGGGCACAAGGTCACCGTCATCGGTGCTCGCATAGGCACGGCGAGTGGCATCCATACCGAACTCGACCACCCCAATCTCGCCACCCACATGCTGCCGATCGACAAGTCGGAGCCGCAGGGATCGCAAAGCGGCGCCGATACCAAGGCCACACCCGGTAGCAAGCCCGGCAAGCTGAAGCGATGGCTGTGGCTAGCACGCCAGATGCCCGACCGGTTTCGCGCAAATTGGGTGCCGCGGGCGGTGCAGAAGGTGATCGAGCTGGGCGGCGATGAAGCCTTCGATCTCGTGTATTCTTCCGGGCCGCCACATTCCGTCCATATCGCTGCCGGACAGATCGCCTCGGCGACAGGCCTGCCCTGGATCTGCGAACAGCGGGACCTGTGGGTCGATAACCCCTATATCGAGCGTCACCCCTTCCTCACCCGCTATTACGAATGGCAGGGGCGACGGGTGCAACGCCGCGCCGATGCTTTCGTCGCCGTGACCGATGGCGCGCGGCAGACGTTGGCGCGGCAAACCGGCAAGCGGGTGGAACTCGCCCGCAACGGCTGGGTCGAAAGCGATTTCGAAGGCTTGACACCGTTACCCGAGCCGCTCGATCCCGGTCGGTTGACCATCATTCACGCCGGCTTGATCTATGCCGAACGGCGCGATCCCAAGGCCCTGTTCGAAGCGATCGCCATGCTGGGCGAAGACCGGCGCAAGGTCCGCGCCATTTTTTACCATGACGAATACGGGTTTCTCGACCAGCGGATCGCGGAATACGGCGTGTCAGACAGCGTCGAAGTTCATGATTTCCTGCCCCGCAGCGAGGTCCTGGCGGTGGAGCGGGCGGCAGACGTGCTGCTGATGTGCCGCTGGCCCGATCCGGCAGAGGATCATGTCATCCCCGGCAAGTTGTTCGAGTACATCGGTGCGCGCCGACCGATCTTGGCCACTGGTCTGGAGAGCGGGGAAGCAGTGCAGATTGTGCGTGACGGAAATTTCGGAATAGCGACGCAGGACCCTTCGAGGATCGCAGAACAATTACGGTCTTGGCTTGCCCTCAAGGACGCTGGCGGGGGGCGTATTCCGGATTTACCGGAAGGGCCCGCCCATGCCTACACGCGCGACAAGTCCTTCGTCGTAATTGACGAGTTGATCGAGCAAGTGATGGGCCGTTAGGCGGCCAGCTTGACGCGGTTGCGACCGGCGTTTTTCGCTTCGTAGAGGGCCTCGTCTGCCAGCGAGAGCAGATGGCTCAATGTGGGATTTTCCGCGCCGCTATGAAGGGCAACCCCGATGCTGGCAGAACAGGTGGCGGCGGCTTCTGCTTCTCCCACCGGGACTTCGATGCGCTCGATGGCGAGCCTCAGTTCCTCGGCAATCCGAGCCGCATGACGCGCCCCGTCGGACTTGGCCACCAATACGAATTCCTCGCCGCCATAGCGCGCCGCAATCCCGTGATACTGACGCGCAAAATAGCCAAGCGTTTCCGCGACCGAGCGTAGGCAATCGTCGCCTGCCTGGTGCCCGTAGCGATCGTTGAAAGCCTTGAAGTGATCGATATCGAGCAGGAACACGCCCACTCCCGTATCGGCGGCCTTCACGAACCGGTCTTCGAACATTTGCGTAGCATGGCGGCGATTGGCGAGCCCGGTCAGCGGATCGTGGCTGGCCAGGATCTTCAGCCTGCCATTCGCCTGCTCAAGCTCATCGAGCCTGCGCCGGTGGCTTTCCGCCAAAAGCAGGTTTTCTATGGTCAGCTGCCACGTGCGATAGGCAAGCACCCAGCTCCCGATACCGATGATGACCGAGAGCAACAGCATCGAAAGGAACGGAATTCCATTCGGAAGGCGCAGCGGCAGGACGAGTGCAAGCATCGCGATAAAGCCTGCAACGAACAAAGCCGAGTAGGCCGGCCGGTAAGGTAGGGCGGGTGTCGCAATACCAAGCAGCAGGTATGTCGCGAAAACATGGAAGATCCGCTCGTCAGGCTGCAGCTTGCCGGCCATGAGCAGGATCACCGAAGCAAAAGCGATAATCTGCAGTCCTTCGAGCGCAAGGCGCAGGCGGCGCAGGCGCGTCGGTAGTGCCAGCGTGATGACCTGCAGCGCGACGACGCAGGAAACCTCCAATAGCGTATCGAGCGCGAGCTTCCCGGGTGCGATGATCGCGAAGACCGCCGTGGATGCGGCGACGATGACCATGCCGAGCAACGTCTGGAAACGCATTTGTGAATCGATGTGCCGATCGAGCGTGTCCCAGTTGCGCAGGTCGATCCCCTCCTTCGCGGCCATTGCGCGAGCACGCCCGAAAACGGGCTGGCGCAGCGAGGCGGGAAGGATTTGCGACAAACTCATATTATATCTTGCGGGTTCGACCCGCTATTCTTCCTGATATGACGAACGAAAGGCTCCGACCGCGTGTAGCAGCCGGAGCCTTTCGATTTCGTTGATTTCTTACCCGGTCATTTACCACCGGGTAGGGCGGGTTCAGGCGTCCTGCATGACTGCCTTATTGCCCAGACCTTCGGGAATGCGTGCGCTTTCCTTGAGGTAGATACGGTTGTCGTCGATCTTCTCGACGTCATCCAGCGAGAGGAAGTGGTGCATGTCATCTGCACTGTCCGACTTCGTCAGCTTGATGGCGTCGTCCTGGACCGCGTCGACCGTACCGACGTGCTGGCCTTCGTAGTTGGCGACTTCCATGTGTTCCTTGATGCGGATCTTCTCGAACATAGTGTACTTTCTGCCCGGATAACCGAGCGTTTTGAGTTGGTTATACCCTATTAACGGGCGGCAACGAGATACGGTCCACGCTTCGTCGAGGCTCGTGCACGGCTCAGAGGATAGTCACGCGACGGCAGCATCGGGGACACGCCGAGCCCTCAAGCAGCGCAGCGCTAGGGCGCAAAAAAGTTGACGCCCCAACCTCTTGCGAGGCGGGGCGTCGGGGATGCGGAGCCGAAGCCCGCAAAAGGGGAAAAACCGGACTAAGGTCCGCCAGTCCCCGAACTGGTAAGCTCAGCTCTCGCCGAGCGGGCGGTTGGCGTCGGCCTTGGCGCGCTCGTCCGGCTGGCCGGAAATCTCGCCCGGCTGGGCATCGGCGCTGCCCTGCGCGAGCGGCTGGTTGCCGAGGTCGGCGGTGGCGACATCCTGTTCCATCGTGCCGTCTTCATTGCGCGCATTGCCATAGCCGCGCTGCGCCTGTGCATCCTCGGACTGTTCCTGCTGGCGCGTTTCGCCTTCGCGGGGTCCGGTGCGTTCGAGGCCGAAGGGTTCGTGCCCCTGGTTGAGCGTCACGTCGCGGCTGTCGTTGGGTTCATACTGGCCCATGGGGTCTCTCCAAAAATCTGTCTTTGTCTGTCTTCACTCAACCAACCCGCCACGCCCCCTCGTGTTCCGGCGGTTTGTCGCAAACCGTGCACAGATTTTGCCGTCTTATCCCCGCGTAATTCTTTACCCTTGCTATCGAATCACAGGCATGATTCCTTATATAGGACGCTCAGCTGCCAACCGGAGAAGCACAAGATGTCGTTGCTCGAAGCCCGCAAGACCTACAAACCCTTCGAATATCCGTGGGCCTACGACTTCTGGAAACGCCAGCAGCAGATCCACTGGATGCCGGAAGAAGTTCCGCTGGGCGAAGACTGCCGCGACTGGGCGCAGAAGCTGTCCGAGCACGAGCGCAACCTGCTCACGCAGATCTTCCGTTTCTTCACCCAGGCCGACGTCGAGGTGCAGGATTGCTACCACGACAAATACGGCCGCGTGTTCAAGCCGACCGAGATCAAGATGATGCTGACCGCCTTCTCCAACATGGAGACGGTACACATCGCAGCATACAGCCACCTGCTCGACACGATCGGCATGCCGGAAAGCGAATACTCCGCCTTCCTCGAGTATGAGGAAATGGCCGACAAGCACAATTACATGCAGCAGTTCGGCGTCGACAACGATGAAGACATCGCCCGCACGCTGGCCATGTTCGGCGCCTTCACCGAAGGCATGCAGCTGTTCGCCAGCTTCGCGATGCTGATGAACTTCCCGCGCTTCAACAAGATGAAGGGCATGGGCCAGATCGTCAGCTGGTCGATCCGCGACGAGAGCCTTCACTGCGAAGGCATCATCCGCATGTTCCACGAATTCGTGCGCGAGCGGGACTGCCTGACCAAGGCGGTCAAGGAAGACATCGTCGACATCTGCCAGAAGACCGTGCGCCTGGAAGACAACTTCATCGACCTCGCCTTCGAAATGGGTCCGGTGTCGGGCATGACGCCCAAGGACATCAAGAAGTACATCCGCTACATCGCCGACTGGCGCCTGGGCCAGCTGGGCATGCAGCCGATCTACATGGTCGACGATCACCCGCTGCCCTGGCTCGCCCCGCTGATCAACGGTGTGGAGCACGCCAACTTCTTCGAACAGCGCGCCACCGAATACTCCAAGGGCGCAACCAAGGGCGACTGGAACACCGTCTGGTCGAGCTTCGACAAGCGCCAGAGCGCCAAGGCCGCGAACGAGGAAGAAACCACCGACGACGGCCCGGGCCTGTTCGGCGACGAGGCTGGCGAAGGGGCCGTGGCGGCGGAGTAGGAGGGTTGGCGGGCACCCAATTTCGGCTTGATTGCCCCCACTGTTTGACCACAGCCGCTGGTTTTGTGGTTACTCTGCAGTGGGCGCATAGAACCAGCCCCTCTCGGTCGAATTTGTTGGCTATATGTGCGGTTTGCAACCTCGGAGTGACGCTCACCGTAGTTAGTCAGAGCGGTCCCTTCCCAAAGGATTTCGCGGCGCGGACTTACGATTTCCCGTCTATAGACTATCGGATCGTGAATGTATGGCCCGAGCCGCAGATGGCTATTCCTGAAGATTTGCCACCAAATATTGAGAGGTTCTATCTCCAAGGCCTAGAGAATCTAGCTGGCCAACGCTGGGATGCGGCTGGGGCGATGTTCCGAAAAACCCTCGATGTAGCGACGAAACTTCTGGATCCTGAGAATAAGAAAAAGAACCTCTTTCGACGTATCGAGGGTTTGGTCGCTTCGGGCTTATTGACAGAGGCCATGGGGGAATGGTCGCATGAAATTCGGCTCGACGGAAATGATGCGGTCCACGACGAAGAGCCCGAAACTCAAGAGGATGGGGTGGCCATCCAAAAGTTCACGGAAGCATTCGTCCGCTATTCTTTCAGCTTACCAAGCCTGGTTGCTCAGAATCGTGCAAAACGTATCGAACAGGACGGTTGATACGCTCTAGGTCACCGAGTTTCGGTTCGCAGGCTTCTGGTTGGACCGCCCGTTTTTTGGCGGGGCAACCAAAAGTTTGCCACTCTGGAGTTTTGAGCCATTGTACATTGCCCGATGTCGGGGGAGTGGGATGGAACAGGCCGTGATCGAGGCTGTAATCGATCCAGTGATTTGTTTTCGCTCAGAAACGCCGTGTGGAGCGCGTTCGCGCTTTGGTTGGCACGACCAAGAACCGGTCTAACTCTCGGGCGCTGACCCGGTCGGCGACTAGCCGATCGCAAGGGCGACTGCCCGCCCGCAGCGGGTGCGGTTTGCCGCACGTCTAGCGAGGACGCACCGACGGAGGTCGGTGCGAAAGGCCAAAACTCCTCAACACCACAGACTCCTCCAACCCCCGCCATCCCCCTCGGAGAGCCCGGCGTCGATCATATGGTCCGGCGTCGCTACTCGCCCGGGTAAGCGGGCTTCACACTCCCCGCACTTCGTGACATATTCCTCGGTCTCGGGTCGCCGGAACCGGGGAGGGCCGATTATGCCTGTCGGAGTAGGGCGACGCGCCCGCAGTATCGAGGAATTCGGGGCGAACATGGGGGCCTTGGCGGGGCTCACGCAGCCTGAGGCGCGCCATTCCATCGTGCCGCAACCGGACGATGTCTACATCACCAGCTGGGCCAAGAGCGGGACGACGCTCTCCCAGCAGATGTTCCACCAGCTTCGCATGGCGCACCTCACCGGTGCCATCGACATGGACTTCACGGACATCAGCGGCGTGGTGCCGTGGGAAGACACCGCGACCATGATCGATTTCGACATGCATGCGCCGCAAAAGGCGGCGCCGCGCGGCTTCAAGTCCCATCGCGAGTACGAACGGCTTCCGGAAGGGTCGCGCTATGTCGTGACGCTGCGCGATCCGCACGAGACCTATGTTTCGATGTACCGCTTCTTCGACGGGTGGCATCTGGAAAAGGGCGCACTCTCGCTCGAAAAATTCATGCCGCTATGGCTTGGCGGCGGCCCGGGCGGCTGCGACTATTTCACTCACCTGCTGAGCTGGTATGCGCGGCGGGACGAGCCGGACACGCTGCTCGTCACCTATCGATGGGTCGTCGAAAACAAGCGGCGGATGATCCGCGAAATGGCCTCGTTCCTTGGCATCGATGCAAGAGACGACCTGGTCGAAATGGTGGTCGATGCCACCGACCGCGAATTCATGCACCGCCACAAGGACCGGTTCGACGACGCGCTGGTGTGTGCCGTGATGGACAAGCATCTCGGCATTCCCGCAAATAGCGATTCCACCAAGGTGCAGGCCAGCGGAAGCGATGCAAAGGTTCTCCCGGCCTCGATCGCGCAAGAAATCGATGCCATGTGGGCAGAGCGCGTTGCGCCGGTGACCGGCCATGCGAATTTTGCATCGCTCAAAGAGGAGATAGACGCGCGTTTTTCCTAGGAAGCGTCATTGCGCGTCATCGGCACCAGTTGACGTTCCCCATCCAGCCATCTCCCTCGGCGAGGCCAGCGTCGATCATGTGGTCCGCCAGCTTCTCTCCGCCTCGGTAGGCGGCGCGCAGTTCGCGGCCGTAGCGGTCGCGGGGTGGGTCCTGGCCGCCGGTCCAGCTGAAGCGGCCTTGCGATAGCCATTGGTGGAGGGCCGTGCGGGCATCGCGCGCCTTGACCCGCTCGGCCTCGCACGCCCCGTCCATCTCCGGCGCGTCGAAGCCGGTGAGCCGGATGCGCCGCTCGCCGATCCGCACCGTGTCCCCGTCGACCACGCAGGCACCCCAGCCTTCGCCGCACAGCCCGAAGCTCGAGGCCACCTCGGTCATCTCGGGACGCGGCCCGATGCGGTCCTCGAACAGGACCCAGGCAGCCACCAGCGCCAGCGTGAGAATGACAGTCACGGCTGCTCGCCAGCCGCCCTTGCGAGACCTGCGCCTCACCGGCTTGCGGTGAAAGCGGGGCACGCGCCTGTCCGGCCTGCGCCTGAAGGGAAGGATCTTGCCCACGCCCTCACGATAGCGCCGTGCCCCGCAGCTTCAACGGCGAAGCTCACCGCCAGTAGTCACGCCGCTGCGACCCGTCGAAGCGTTTGCTCTTCAGGCAGCACCGCTTGAAATCTCTTTCCCGAACCACACGGGCAGGGATCGTTGCGGCCGAGCTTTTCAAGCAGCTCGACCGCACCGCCCTTTATGGTCCGATGCCCACGCTTGACCCGCGTTTCGCTGAGGAAGCCCTTGCGGCGTTTGGAAGTCCGCTCGAAAGTTGGGCGTGTCTTCATAGTATTCGGTCATTGCAACCTCCTCTTCTCGGGCATTGCGACCACCTGCCAGCGGTCGCGATAAAGCAGCTGGCCCGGATCGCGGGTCCAGCTGCGTGTGACGGGAACGCCGACTTCTTCCACGAGACTGACGAGCGCATGCATATGGGCAAGCATCTCGCGGGCATCGTCGCGGAACCAGCAGACGCCGTCGCTCCACCAGACCCGGCGCGCCCGGACGTGAAAACGCCGGGGCACCGGGAGCTTGTCGTTGAACCAGTCCAGTTCCCTTCTCAGGGCAATCAGGACAGGGTCGCTGTCGCGGTCCCCCTTCCACAGGAGGCCGCTGGCAATCCGGAATGGCCCCGGCGCAATGTTCATGCGCGTGACCGTCCCGCCGTGCTCGACCGGCACGGTGAACCTTACGTACATTTGGAATTTCCTCGCAGGAGGAGAGCCAAGCCCGGCCCCCTCGTATGCGAGGCAGGTCAGGCGGTGACGCGCGCCTTCGGGCGCGGCGGCGCGTGGGGTGGGTGCAGCAATGCAAACATGGGCTGCCTCCTCTTCATCAGCGCAGCGTCACCTGCGGCCTCTCCGCAAGCAGGGCAGGCTGGTAGGGGCGCGGGTGCGAATTGGCAAGTCAAGGGCCGCATTGCGCAAATCTCCGCAAAAATTTGATCTGCCGCAAAGAAGGGACGGGCCGTGCGGTCTAGGTCTGGCTCAACGCACACAGCCAAAGGATGCAATCATGTCGCAGCACACACCCAATGAACTGACCAAGATCTTCGCCCGCGACCGGGACCTCATCACGCGGTTGAAGCAGGAGGATGCTCATTACGCGCGGCTGGCGGACGAATATCACGAGGTGAACCGCGAAGTGCACCGCATCGAGGCGGAAACAGAAGCCGCCAGCGACGAGCGCACCGAGCAGCTGAAGAGAAAACGCCTCGGCCTCCTCGACGAAATCACCGCGATCGTCACCAAGGTCAGGGCCGCCTGACGCACCACCGCTTCGCGCCCTGCACCAAACGGGCCAGCGGCCCGCAAGCGCGACCGCGCGCCCGCAGCGACGCGACCTTAAGGTCGCACGAGCGAGGATAGCCAAAGGGGCGAACGCCCCCGCCGGCGTTTGAGGCGAAACAAACAAATGTCGTAAATCGACAATACCGCATCTGCGAAGGCCGGGTATTTCCTTTCGCACAAGCACAACAGACGGCGTCGCTGATCCCGAGTTTGAAAGCCCGAGAGCGGAGCGTGTCATGCCTGTCGAATTCACCCTGCTGGAATGGTTCGTCTATTACCTGATCGCGATCAATCTGGTCGCGTTCTTTGCGTTCATGGCGGACAAGGTGCTGGCCGAAAGCGGCGGTTGGCGGCTGAGCGAAGCGAGCCTTTTGGGCTGGGCCTTCGCAGGCGGCACGCTGGGCGCTTATGCTGCGCGCGCCATGCTGCGCCACAAGACGCGCAAGGAGCCGTTCTCCAACCGGCTGCACGCAATCGCCTGCATCCAGGTAATCCTATTCGCCACGCTTATGCTGTGGTTCACGACGCGGTGACTACTGGCGCTTTCCTACTGCTGGGCGACCTGCTCTCCTGAGGAGATGCCCAATCGCCCTTTCACGGCCCGTATCCCTGCTGGATGCGGGGCCGCTTTGCGTAACCGAAGTTTTTACCGCCAGGACCGTGTTCCACCCGTTCCACTCTGTCGGAGCTGCGCTCGGGCCACTCCAACTTTGCAGCCCGGGCTTACCAGCCCCAGGCGGGCGGGGGCGGGGCGACCGGATCGCTCGCGTCGAACTCCACCCGGAACAGGCGGGTGGGGTCGTTGCGGCGGGTCAGCTGATAGGCGAAGCGTGCGCCGCCTGCTTGGGCATCGTCGACCTCGATGCGCCACACATTGGTGAGCGACGCGTCCAGCCCTTCGCGTTCGAACAGGGCGATGGAGAAGGCGTCGACCGGGAAGTCCTGGATGCGCGCGGTTCCGCTCGACAGCGTGTCGCCGCCGTACTGGGTCACCGTATCCTCGCTCCCGTCCTCGTGGCGGTGGTCGTGCTTCAGGCGAAGGCCGTCGGCGGTGCGGCTGACGAGCCAGGTGCGCGAGCGGTTCCAGCCGCCCGGTGCCTCGGCATCCTCGACGTGGAAGGCGATGGCGACGCGCGTATCGGAGCAATCGGCCCAGTGCGCGATCATGCGCTTGCCCGACCAATCGGCGTCGCGTTCGTCGCTGCTGGCGAGACCGCCTTCGTAGGCGTTGCCGCAATGGCTGGAGAGCGCATCCCAGAACCGCTCCTGCGAAGGGGCGAGGCGCGGAGCGTCGGGCATGCTCGCGCAAGCGGCAAGGGCGACGATGGGGGCGATGGCGAGGAGGTTGGCGTGGTTCATGCGGCAGCTGTGCCACTCCCTGCGCTCGCGCTCAAGCATGGCCGTTTCGGAACGGGTGGCGGGGGCAAGGCATTGGACAGGAAAGCAAGAAGGAGTTCCCGATGACCGACCCCGTTCCCGATAGCAAACCCGGTACCCGCTGGCTGTGGGTGGCGCTGATCGTCCTGATGACGCTGGTGTTCCTGTTCTACATCTTCAACACCGATGGCGGCGAAGAGCCGGTCCCGGTCGGCGAGACCACCGGTGAAGTGCCCGATCCGCTGCCGACGACGACCTCGGTCCCGGTCTCGCCCGAAGGCGAATTCGGTGAAGCGCCGGTCAATGGCGAAGACCTCGATCCCGATGTTGAAATCGAGCAGATGCCGGCGCAGGAATAACGCGCCCCCTTTCGCCCGCACCTCGGGCACGCTAACGCCTGCGCTCCCCAGTCACGGGGATGCGCGGGCTTTGCGTATGGATGGAGCACGAGTTTGAGCGAGGACACCGGCCAGGCGATGCACGAGGCAAGCACCAAGGCGCAGACGCTGATCGAGGCGCTGCCCTACTTCCAGCGCTACGCCGGTCGAAGTTTCGTCGTGAAATACGGCGGCAACGCCATGGGCGACGAAGAGGCGGCGCGTGAATTTGCCGAAGACATCGTCCTGCTCAAGGCCGTCGGCATCAATCCCGTGGTCGTGCATGGCGGTGGTCCGCAGATCGGCGCGATGCTCAAGAAGCTGGGTGTCGAAAGCACCTTCGTCGACGGCTTGCGCGTAACCGACAAGGCGACGGCAGAAGTCGCCGAGATGGTCCTGTCGGGCGCAATCAACAAGGCGCTGGTATCCTCGATCGCGCGGGCAGGCGGCAAGGCAGTGGGCCTTTCCGGCAAGGACGGAGGGCTCGTCACCGCGCGCAAGGTCGAACGCACGACCAAGGATCCCGAAAGCAATATCGAACGCGCGCTCGACCTCGGTTTCGTGGGCGAGCCGAGCGCGGTCGACACTACGATCATCGAAACCGCTACGGCCGCAGGCATGATCCCGATCATTGCCCCTATCGGTACAGGCGAGGACGGACACACCTACAACATCAATGCCGACACCATGGCGGGCGCTCTCGCCTCGGCTCTTGGCGCTGCGCGATTGCTGCTGCTGACCGACGTTCCGGGCGTACTCGACAAGAGCGGCGCACTCCTTACGGACCTGACGCCTGCGGACATTGCTGCGCTGCGCGAAGACGGGACGATCAGCGGCGGCATGATCCCCAAGCTGGAAACCTGCGTGAGCGCGGTTGAGGCGGGATGCGAAGCGGCAGTCGTCCTCGACGGGCGCGTGCCGCACGCCATGCTGCTCGAATTCTTCACCGCAAGGGGCGCAGGCACCTTGATAAGCGCCCGATAGGGCTTGGCGCGGGGCGTCTTGCGCGTGTAAGACGCATCGCCATCGGGATTGCACACACACCAGCGGGATAGACCCTAGTGCTCATCACACTCTACCAGATACTCGAAATGCTCACGAGCGTGTTCGTGATGCTGATCATCATCCAGTTCATCATCGGGCTGCTGTTCGCCTTCAACGTGGTGGGCCGCAACGAATTCCTGATGAGCTTCTACGAAGGCATCAACCGCCTGCTCGATCCGGTGCTCCGCCCGATCCGCAACCTGCTGCCGCAGACAGGGATGATCGACTTCTCGCCCCTGGTGCTCATCATCCTGATGAACGTCATCCTCATCGTCCTCGGGAACATCATCTACTCGCTATGACCGCTGAACGTATCGACGGAAAAGCCTTCGCCGCCCTCCTGAGGGAGCGTGTCGGCGCGCTTGCCGGGCAGTTCGAACAGAAGGCAGGCCGCAAGGCCGGTCTCGCAGTTGTGCTGGTGGGCGAGGATCCTGCCAGCCAGGTCTATGTGCGCTCGAAGCACAAGGCGACGGTGGCCGCGGGCATGGAAAGTTTCGAGCACCGCCTGCCGGTCGACACCAGCGAGGCGGATTTGCTGGCGCTTGTCGAACAGCTAAATGCAGACGATGCGGTCGATGGCATCCTGGTGCAGCTGCCGTTGCCTGATCATCTCGACGAGCAGTCGGTGATCGCATCGATCAGCCCGGACAAGGACGTGGACGGTTTCCACGTGACCAACGCCGGACGGCTTGCCGTGGGGCAGAACGGCTTCGTGCCCTGCACACCGCTTGGCTGCATGATGCTGCTGACCGACCGGCTGGGTGACCTGTCCGGCCTCGAAGCGGTCGTGATCGGCCGTTCGAACATCGTCGGCAAGCCGATGGCGCAGCTCCTGCTCGACGCCAACGCCACCGTGACAATCGCGCACAGCCGGACGAAGGACCTGCCGTCGGTGGTCAAGCGCGCCGATATCGTCGTGGCCGCAGTCGGCCGCGCGGAAATGGTCAAGGCGGAATGGCTCAAGGAAGGCGCGACGGTGATCGACGTCGGTATCAACCGCCTGCCCCCTGCCGAAGGCGAGGAGAAGGGCCGACTGGTCGGCGATGTCGATTATGCGGGCGCCGAAGGCATCGCCGCAGCGATCACGCCTGTTCCGGGCGGTGTGGGTCCGATGACGATCGCGGTCCTCCTGCGCAACACCCTTGTTGCCGCCCACCGCAATGCCGGGCTGGAAGTGCCGCAAAGCCTGTGAGTATGCGCCTCGCCTTGGCTGCCTGTGCGCTGGCGAGCGTCGCGGCCTGCGCTCCGCTGCCGAACCAGCGCGATCGCTATACCCGGTTTCTGACCCCGACAGCAGAGGTGAGCAAGGTAATCGCTACCGAACTCGCCTTCGCCCGCGCCGCGCGTGAGGACGGTCAGTGGACTGCCTTCGACGAATACGCAGCTGACGGCGCACTGATCTTTGGCCCCAACGGTGCGATAGAAGCCAAGCCCTGGCTCAGGTCGCAGGAAAACCCGCCCGAAGCGGTCAGCTGGGAACCGCATCGCGTCTGGTCGAGCTGCGATGGCTCGCTCGCCGTGACGCAGGGTGGTTTCACCGATCCGGACGGCTCGGTCGGGACATTCAACACGGTCTGGCAGAGACAGCGCAATGGCGATTATCGCTATGTGTTCGACTTCGGCTTTCCGCAGGACGAAGCGCCCGTTGCGCCCGACATGATCTCGAGCGCGGTCGCCGTGTGCGACGCCAAGGTCGAAACCGGCGAGCCGGACAGCGCCATTCCGCTTCGCGTTTCGCGTGACGGGACCCTGGCCTGGGGCTTCCAGTCCGTCGGCCAGGGAGAGCGCCACTATGTCGTCTGGCTGGCCGGTGAAGACGGATGGGAGCAGGTCGTGAATAACGCTCTGGCACCGGACGCCGCACAATGACCCAGCTGTTCATCTCGGCCTTCATCACGCTGTTCGTCGTTATCGACCCGCCGGGTTGTGCGCCGATTTATGCAGGTCTCACCAAGGGGGCGACCCCGGCCCAGCGACGGAACATGGCTATCCGTGCCTGTTTCATCGCGGCCATCATCCTCTTGATCTTCGCCCTGTTCGGCGAGGACCTGCTGAGCGCCTTGCATATCGAACTCGACAGTTTCCGCATCGCAGGCGGCTTCATGTTGTTCTGGATCGCGTTCGAGATGGTGTTCGAGAAGCGTACGCAGCGGCGCGAAGACCGTGCGCAGAAAGTCGCTGCAACGCCCGAGGTCGAAGACGTTTCGGTATTTCCCATGGCCATGCCGATGCTGGCCGGTCCCGGCGCGATCGCGGCGATCATGCTGCTGATGAACGAAGCGACGGGGCTGGAGCAGTCGCTCGTGGTACTCGGTGCTCTGGGCGCGGTGCTGTTCATCACCATGCTCGCGCTGGTGGCGGCAGGCCCGCTGATGAAATTCTTCGGCGACCGCGTCGAAGCGGTGATCACGCGCCTGCTCGGCGTGCTGCTCGCGGCATTGGCGGCGCAATATGTGATCGACGGACTGAAGGGCAGTTTCGGAATCTGAGCCTATTGCAGGGTGACGATTTCGTCATCGTCATCGCGCAGAGCGAAGAACTGCATCAGCTGGATCATCAATTCGCAGCGTTCAGCAAGATTGGATGCTTCGAGAAGGGCCTGCTTGGCCGCTGAATCGAAGGGGATGATCTGCGCAACCCCGTTGATCAGGGTTTCGTCATCCAGCCGTTCGACCGAATCCCAATCGACCGTATAACCCTGCATGAGTGCGAAGCGCTTGGCCTCGAATTCGAAGGCAGCACGCTCGACGCTGGACAGCACTTCGTTTTGGGGGTCTTCGATGAATTCCGCCTCGACCTGCCGGAATGCGGTCGTCACGTCGAGTTCGCGCAGGACCCTGAAGCGCGCCTCGCCTTCGAGCACGATGTTGTAGCGGCCATCCTCCAGCGCTTCGACATCGCCGATGCGGCCTACGCAGCCGACCTCGTACAGCGGAGAGTTCTCGCCCGAATTTTGCGGCTGGATCATCGCGATGAGGCGATCCTTCGCCAGCGCACTGCCGACCAGCTCGCGATAGCGCGGCTCGAAAATGTGGAGCGGCAACTGCAGCCCGGGAAACAGGATCGCGCCGGGCAAAGGGAATATGGAGAGTTTGCGGGCCAATAAATTATCCGAACAAGAGACGTGAAAGCTTGCGGCGGGTTTCGACGACCCAAGGGTCTTCCAGCCCGACCGCGCCGAAGATCTCCACCAGCTTGGCGCGTGCGGCGCCTTCGTTCCAATCGCGGTCGGCTTGGACCATTGCGAGCAGTTCCTCGGCCGCAGCGTCGCGCTGTCCGGCCGCGAAGGCGGCTTCGGCGTAGGCGAGGCGCGCATCCATGTCGGCAGGGTCGGACTTGGCCTTGTCCCTGAGGCCCGCAAGTTCGCTGTCGTCCACCTTGTTTCCGGCAAGCTCCAGGGCGCTTGCCGCGACTTCGATCGCGGGATGCTCAGCAAGGGCAGCATTGCCTTTCGCGGCATCGAGCACCTTCTTCGCTTCCTCGATCTGATCCGCCTGCGTGAGCGCGCGGATCAGGCCCGCGTGCGCTTCCGCATTGTCGGGAGCCATTTCCGTCACCTGCGCGAAAATGCCCGCAGCGCGCGGCGCATCGCCTTCGGCCAGGACCTGCTCGCCCATCGCCACGAACTGTTCCACCTGCTGCGCGGCTTGCGCTTGCGGGTCGGCGCCTGCGCCTGCCTGGACGGGGACTTGGGCGAGGATCTGGTCGAGCGTCTGCTTCAGCTGCGATTCGCTGCGCGCGTTGGTAAGGTCGGCAACAGGCTGGCCCTGGAACATAGCGTAGACGATCGGGATCGATTGCACCTGGAACTGCGAGGCGATGAACTGTTCCTTGTCGACGTCGATCTTCTTCAGGACCACGCCCTTGTCGGCATAGTCCGCCGCGACCTTTTCCAGCATGGGTGCCAGGGCTTTGCAGGGGCCACACCAGTCGGCGTAGAAATCCAGGATGACCAGGCTGGTCATCGAAGGCTCGACTACGTCTTTCTTGAATCGCTCGACCGCCTTCTGCTCGTCGATGTTCAACCCCATGCTCGCCACGTGTACCGCCTTTCGATGCTATAAACTGTCAGGCCACCCATGTGGGCCTTCGCTTGCAAATG
Source organism: Qipengyuania aquimaris (assembly GCF_009827445.1). Classification (GTDB taxonomy): domain Bacteria; phylum Pseudomonadota; class Alphaproteobacteria; order Sphingomonadales; family Sphingomonadaceae; genus Qipengyuania; species Qipengyuania aquimaris. The sequence goes on along the minus strand of NZ_WTYI01000001.1, from coordinate 1,990,801 downwards.
TGAAGTACCGGGAGGCGCTGCACAAGGGCGGGACAAAAGGTGCATTTTTTCTCTTGCGGGACTCATGCGGCGTTGCTAACTGCGCGCCTCCCCACCGGGCCATGCGGCTCGGTAGAGCGTCAGTGAGCGGGCGTAGCTCAGGGGTAGAGCACAACCTTGCCAAGGTTGGGGTCGGGCGTTCGAATCGCCTCGCCCGCTCCATTTCTCCAAAAATCCGGACTTCGATCGGCGACCTTGCTGTCGTTTGTCGTGTCGCATGCACATTCGGCGGATAACGCTTGAATGACGCGTTTCCGCTGCTATGTGCGCGATATGTTGTATCAAACCAAAGTCGCCAAGCGCGCTCTTTTCGCCTCCCTTTCCACCTTGGCGCTGGTGGCTACAGCCCCGGCCGCTGCGCAGGACACCGATACGCAGCCTGCGGAATCGGAAGATGTGATCGACGATGTCCATGACCGCCGGATGGATTCGCGCAGCGTCATCATCGTCACCGCCGCAGGCCTTCGCCAGTTTGACCTGCTTGCCGGGACCAGCGTTATCGAGGGGGCAACTCTCGATGCCAATCTCGACGGGCAGCTGGGCGAGGTTCTCGCCGATGTGCCGGGCGTCACTGCCACCGGCTTTGCCCCGGGTGCATCGCGGCCGATCCTGCGCGGGTTTTCCGGCGAGCGCGTGAAGGTGCTGGTCGACGGGATCGGCGCTATCGACGTTTCCAATACCTCTGCCGATCACGCGGTTTCGATCGATCCGCTGACTGCCGAAAGTATCGAAGTGCTACGCGGACCGGCAGTCCTTCTCTACGGGAGCCAGGCGATCGGCGGCGCAGTCAATGTGATCGACAAGCGCATCCCACGTCGCGTCCCGAATGAAGCGATACATATCGATGCCATCGTGCGCGCCGATACGGCGAGCGACCTGCGCGAAGCCGGCGCATCGATCGACGTTCCGTTGGGCGGCGGCTTCGTGACACATATCGACGGTTCCTATCGCACCACGAATGATCTGGAAGTGCCGGGCTTCGTCCTTTCCGACAGTCTGCGCTCCGAGCTTCTCGAAGAAGCTGCGGAAGAAGAGGAAGAGGGCGAATTCGAAGAAGCCGAAGAATTGCGTGAAGCTGCCATGGCGAGTGGAACACTCTTCAACAGCGCGACTGAAACCTGGTCAGCCAACGGCGGCTTCGCTTTCTTCCGCGACAATTCGCATCTCGGCGTGTCGGTCGGCGTTTACGACACCTTCTATGGCGTGCCGATCCGCCCCGGAGCCGGGCATCATCATGGCGAAGAGGAAGAGGGCGGCGAAGCTGAACTAGAGGAAGAGGGCCCCGAGACCGTCAATATCGGCCTTCGTCAGTACCGCGCCGATCTGCGCGGAGAAATCGCGCTTGGCGATGGCTTGTTCGAGCGCTTGCGCGTACGGGCAGGTTATTCCGACTATACGCATACAGAGTTCGAGGGTGATGAAGTCGGCACGGTCTTCGACGTGCAGGGCATGGAAGCGCGCGCAGAGCTGATCCAGAACCCGGACGGTCGCTGGCGCGGTTCGCTCGGGCTGCAATATTATTTCCGCGACTTCTTCGCCGAGGGTGAAGAGGCTTATGTCGCCCCGAACCGCACCGAACAGATCTCGTTGTTCGCGCTGCAGGAATATGGCGACGGCCCGATCCAGCTCGAAGGTGCGCTTCGTTATGAAGCGACGAACGTCGACTCGGTGCCGCTAGGCGTAGAACGCGACTTCGACGCATTCTCCGGCGCGATCGGCCTCGCGTATGATGGTCCGCAGGCTTTCCGTGCCGGCGTGAACGTGTCCCGTGTGGCACGCGCGCCGAGTGCCGAAGAACTCTTTTCGAACGGACCACACATCGCGACCCAGCAATTCGAGATCGGCGATGTGGACCTCGGGATCGAGCGTGCGTGGGGCGCGGAAATCTTTGCGCGTGGCCGGCTCGGCGATGTCGAGTTCAGCGTCGCTGCGTTCAAGAACTGGTTCGACGATTATATCTATCTGTCCGAGACCGGCGAGGAGGAAGACGAACTGCCGGTGTTCGAATACCTGCAGCAGGATGCAACATACCAGGGCATCGAAGGCGAGCTGATCTGGCGCTTCCTCGATACGGGTAATTTCGCCCTCACCGCGGACCTGCGGGGCGAACTGGTGGACGCGGAATTGTCCGATGGGTCGAACGTGCCGCGCATCCCGCCGCTCAGCCTGATGGGCGCGCTCGAAGCGTCGACCGGATCGCTCGATCTGCGCGGCGAAGTCGAATGGGTCGATAGCCAGGACGAAATCGCTGCCTTCGAAACCCCGACCGACGGGTTCACCTTTGTGAATGCTATCGCGACGTGGCGCCCGATCGCCGCAGACCCGTCAGTCAGCGTCATCGTGAAGGCCGAAAATATCTTCGATGTGACCGGTCGCCGCCACGCCAGCTTCACGAAGGACTTCGTGCCGATGGCGGGCCGCAACTTCAGCGCCAGCCTGCGGCTGAGCTACTGAGCGAAGGATTACTCCTCCAGGGAGAAGGTGAGAGCGGCATGTTCGCGCAGCCGCTCCACCAGATCCTCGCCCAAGAATGATCCCGGAGTGCCCACGCCGCCTTCGGCCTTGCTTTCGAGCAGGGCCATGCCGGTTTCGCCGAGCATGCGGCTGGTCGAACCATATCCCGGATCGTACTTGCCTTTCACACCGTATTTGATGCGCTTGCCGTCCGGGTATTCCCCCACGAACAAGACGTCGTAAAAGCCGTTTTCGCGCTCTTCCGCACTCGGGCCTTCGCCCGGCTTCGGCGGCTTGGCGCCGAACGGGTTCTTGGCCAGTTCGACCATGGCGTTTGCCGCCGCTTTGCCGGCATCGCCCGGGCTCGTGAGAACCATTTCGTCGTACCGGAAGTCTTCACCATAGGGGTGGCCGCGCAGGAAATTGGTGCGGTGGACATTCTTCGTATTGATCGGCGCCATAACGAACGGAGCGGCCCATTTGCCGATCTCATCTTCGTAACGCGGCACCATGCCCGAAGGCTGGTCAGGCCCATCGAAGCCGGGCGTCAACGCAAAGGGATCGCGCAGCACACTGATGACCTTGGGGTTCTTCATGGCGGCCTTCATCGTGGCGCCGAGGCTGGCTGCAGTGCCACCGGAGAAGGTGCCCTGCATCGCGCGGACACGCCCTTTGACGCGCGGTGCAGGCGCTCCGTGGGCGGCCTTGGCTTCCTTCTGGAGCATCAGCACACCCAGATCGAACGGGATCGAATCGAAGCCGGATGAGAAACAGATGCGCGCGCCGCTGGCTTTTGCTGCATCATGGTGCTTGGCGATCTGCTCCGCCATCCAGGCGGGCTCGCCGCACAGGTCGGCGTAATCGGTGCCGGTCTTGACGCAGGCTTCGACAAGAGCATCGCCATAGAGCTGGTACGGCCCCACTGTGGTGAGCACGACTTTCGTTCGCTTGCACATGGCTTCGAGGCTGGCGGGATCGGATGCATCGGCCACGATCATCGGCGTGGTCGCCGGCGCGCCGATCTCGTCGCGCACTGCGGTTAGCTTGTCTTCGCTGCGCCCTGCCATCGCCCATTTCGGTGCGCCATCGCTATCGCCGTATTCGCGGACGAAATGCTCTGCGACCAGCCGCCCGGTGTAACCCGTGGCGCCATATACGATGATGTCGAATTCGCGATCGGCCATGTCAGTCTCCTCTTTGCGGAGAAGATGTGGGCCGGACGGAGGCCAGAGTCAAAGACGCAGCGTCAGAGCCGCGTGATTACAGGCGCGGAAGGGTCACGCCGCGCTGGCCCATGTATTTGCCTGCCCGGTCCCGGTAGCTCGTTTCGCAGCGCTCGTTCCCTTGCAGGAAAAGGAACTGGCACGCGCCTTCGTTTGCGTAGATCTTTGCAGGCAACGGGGTCGTGTTGGAGAACTCCAGCGTGACGTGGCCTTCCCAGCCCGGCTCCAGCGGGGTGACGTTCACGATGATCCCGCAGCGCGCATAGGTGCTCTTGCCGAGGCAGATTACCAGCACGTCTTCCGGCACACGGAAGTATTCGACCGTGCGTGCAAGGGCGAAGCTGTTGGGCGGGATGATGCAGCAATCGGTTTTCTTGTCGACGAAGCTGTTGGCTGCGAAGTCCTTCGGATCGACGATCGCGCTGTCGATGTTCGTAAAGATCTTGAACTCGTCCGCCACGCGCGCGTCATAACCATAGGACGACAGGCCGTAGCTGATAGTGCCGTCGCGCCGCTGGCTCTCGACGAAAGGCTCGATCATGCCTTCCGAATTAGCCTTTTCGCGGATCCATTTGTCGGAGAGAATCGCCATGCGTCTGTGATTCCCCAAGCGGCTCTTGCGAGCAAGCACGGGAGGGAAATAATCCCCTCCCGTCTGATTTCGGCCAAGCCTAGGCGGCGGAGAAGAACCCGTTCTCTTCCCAGCGCTGGAGCTCGCGATTGTAGACGAACTCGATCCAGTCGTAGGCGTCTGCCAGGTTGCGCGTCGCGCGGACCGCGAAGGCTGGTGAGGCACCTTTTTCGAAGCGCAATGTGCCTGTCGCGCCATCCTTGGTGATGCGGATACGTTGCCCGTCGGCATAGCCGTGCTGCGCACCGCCTAGTGGGGTGCGGGCGAGGGTCATGTCGGCGATGATCGCGCTTTCCAGCCCGATCGACATGAGCGGGGCGGTGACGAGGATCTCTCCCGAACCGCTGAAGGTTGCCGGACGATACCAGCCCCTTGCCCAATAGCTCGAACTCGCAGTTTCCTTTGCCATCGTGACGAGTGGCATGGAAAGCGGGGTGTCCCCGCCATTGGGTACGCGCCCCGAAGCGAATTCTCCTTCGGCATGGATCGCGCAGGAGTGGTCGATGTAACCGTTCCAGAGGACACCGAGCCACTGGCGTTGTGCGAATTGCGCTTCGCGCGTCCGGCGTTGCTTCAAAGTGATGGCCAGGTTTGCCGGCGGCAATTGGTAAGTTCCGGCCGGTGCGCCGCTGACTTGCTCGGTCAGGGACGCCACACCGTCGATGGTCAGAGCGTGGATCGATTGCTTGCGGTCGAGAACGGCCTCTATGTCCAGGTCCACATCACGCAGGGCCTGGCCTGCCCAGCCGGGCAGCCCGATCGGCGAGTCCACTGCGCGGATACTGCCTCCAACCCAGCTGAAGAAGCGCAGCCAGCCGATATTCCTGAATTCACATTGATCGAGACGGGTGAGCGGGGGAGGCAATTGGTCGTCGCGGGTGGGCCAGAGGAAATTATGCTCGAGGGTATCGGTTGCTCCGCTTCCCAGGCCCATGTGGTCGCAATCGTGCCAGATACAGTTGCGATAGATCGCGCGAGATTTCCCGACGTCTTCCTGTGCCTGAAAGCAGTCACCGAAACTGCAATCGGATGCGACGATGTCGACATTGCATCCGGGATTGAAGGCGCTGCCATTGGTGGTGGCGAAGCGGCACCTTTCGAGGACCACCTTGTCGGCCATATCGAGCGCGCCGCCGAGATAGAATATCTCGCCCTTCCAGCCGATCATATCGGTGTCCGTGCAGACGATCTCGCCCACAAAGCAGTCTTGCACCCACAGCGCCTTGTCGGTGATGTCCCAGCCGTCTCCGGTCAGGATGTCGGCTGGCCACGCATAGGCTCTCGTATGGTGGCGGCCACCCTCGAGGACCAGACGGTCCAGTTCGAGGCGGCCGATCGTTTTTTCTCCGGAGACCGGGTCCTCGACATCGCCCTGAAGGAAGAGGCCGCCGCCGCGCCAGACGGCAAGCGCGGGATCGTCGGACGCCGTCGGTACGAGCTGCCAGCCGGTCTCCGGGTCCTCGCCGTCGAGACCGCGAAATTCGAGCACCGAGCGATCGGCCGCTTTCCCTTTCAAGGCGACGGAGCGGCGAACTACGAGAGGGTGCCCGTCCTCTGCCCGCGTTTCGGTTGCGGGCGATACGCGTAGCGGACAGTCGATCCTGTAGCGGGACGAATAGAATGCTACTGTGGCCGCCTCTACAGCTGCCGCATAGTCTAGCGCCGCCTGGATCGCTTGCTGGTCGTTGGTAGTCCCGTCTCCCAAGGCGCCTGCCTGCTCGACGGCAATCTCGGCTGAGGCAGGGAGAATACGAAAGATCCGCCCATTGAAGGTGCGCGCAGTGCATGCGGGATGTATGGAATGAAACGCCGGGGTGCAGAGGTCGTCGGAAATATAGGTAGCAGCGCCCTTTCCGGCCTCTGCGTAGCCGCTCGTTTCAACCCGATCGACATCAAGCGGGACAGACCGCTTTTCGAGATCAGTGAAAAGGCCGGGAAGACACTGCGACGCGCGATTTGCAAGGCCCAACGGGACCATCGAGAGCGCGCTCATTGCGACACCCGGTATTCCAGCGATCCTGAACTGATCATGCAATCCAGCCAGAGGGAGGCACCCTCTTCACTTTCCTGCCAAACCGGTTCGCATGCCGGGCCGAAGAAGGCTCCTCACGGCGAACCTGCGACCGTCAGCGGATGGAGGGTCTCGCCGCCGTCTGTTGAACGCGCGACCTGCACCGAGCCTTCGAAGTCGCCCGAGAGCGTACAATAAACCACTGCATTCAGCGCAGGCTCGAACGGGCCGACAATTGTCGATATCGAGGTCGTTCCGACAAAGGCAGCAGGGACATCGGCGGGAGCAACGCGTGTCGGCAGCGGACGAATGCCTGAAACGACTGAGCAATTACCGTCTTCGTCTTCGATACCGAACGCGACGACCGGGGCGAAACCGCCCGGTGCCTGGATAGGGGGAGGCTGGCTCATGATTATGGTTTCTCCAAGTGATTGTAGAAACCATATCGGTTATAATTGGGGCGGGATGTAGGAAAACGGTTTTTCCGGAAGGGCTTTGGCTTCAAGCACGCACTCATGACAGTAGCCGTGTTTCATCCGGGCATGCAGCACAGCAGGCAGACAGCGCTTGCGCTGCAGCAACTCGGCAGGCTGGCTTTCTTGGCCACCGGCGTCTTCGACCATGAAGCAAGCGCGTGGCGGCGAGCGGGATCGTATCCACCTGCCGCTTTGCGGCGGCGCATCGATGCGGAGTTCGGCCGCTTTTCGACACCGGGCCTCGATCCGTCGCTTGTACGAGCATTCCCGCAATACGAGCTGCCTGAGCGGATGCTGTCGCGGATAGGCCTCGATGCCATGGCCCAGTTGTTCGACCGGATTGCCAATGATCGTTTCGGGAAAGTTGTCGCCCGCCTCGCCCAAGACGAAGGAGCGCGCGTGCTGTGGGGCTATGACAATTCTTCACTAACGGCTTTCCGAGATGCTCGAAGCGCGTCAGCGACGAAGATCCTCGACCGCACGATTGCCGATTGGCGGGAATGGAACCAACAGGTCGCCAAAATCGAAGACACGCATGGCGATTGGCTCCACCCTTCGCTCCGACGGGCACCCGATTGGCTCATCCGGCGCGGCGAAGAGGAGTTCGAGGCCGCGGATTATATCCTGTGCGCGAGTGAATTCGTGAGCGAAACGATAAAGCGTCACTCATCTGCCGAGCGCATCGAGGACAAGATCCGCCACCTTCCATACTGCTTCGATTCTCGAATGTACGGTTCGCTTCCAAGCCCCATGCCGCCTGTAGCCGACAAGCCCGTCCGCTTCCTGTTCGCTGGCCAGCTTTCCGCGCGAAAAGGAATACAGCACGTCCTTGAAGCGGTAAGCGCGCTGCCTCCCGAATTGGCAAGTCTCACCTGTGTGGGCCCTAACCTTGTGCCCAATGCGCTGTTGAGCGGATTTTCTGATCGGGTGCGTTTTCTTGGCGCCGTGCCCCGCGCAGAGATGCCCGCCATCATGGTCCAGCACGATGTCCTAGTCCTGCCGAGCTATTTTGAAGGGTCGGCCATCGTCCTATTGGAAGCGATGGCCGCGGGCCTCGCCGTCATTGCGACCCCGCAAGCCGGCCTGGGCCCGACTGCCAGGAGCGGCATCTGCATTGATCGGCCGGACAGCGAACTTCTGGCCGCAGCAATGATCGACATTGCACAGGACAAAGAGAGGCTGCTGGAAATGCGGCGGGCTGCACAGATGGAGGCCCAACGCTACGATAGTGTGGCCTACCGCTCGAATATCGAGGCGCTGCTCAACGGCATGGTCGGTTAGGCCAGAAGCTCTTCCATAACCGCTTCGAAGGCGTCGACTACACCCTCCTGGGACCATCTCAACCGCGCAATTTCAACTGCGCGTTCGCCCATCGCTGCGCACGCATCGGGATCGTCCGCAAGGCGTTCGATCGCCCAGCCCAAAGCCCGCGCATCGCCGGGTGGGACGATAGCTCCGGCCCCGTCGAGCTCGAGCGCGAGGCCGGAATCTCGCGTGGTTGTGGCAACGGTCGGCCTGCCTGAGGCGAGAATATTGCCAAGCTTGGAAGGGAGCATGAGATCTTTCGCTCCGCTGACCTGCGGAAGGATGTGCAAGTCGGCAAGCCGCAAGAGGTCGCCGACATCTTCGCTTGGCTGGAGGGAATGGAAGGTGACGTTCGGCAGGCCCTCCGCAAGACCTTCCAGTCTTTGGCGATTGGGGCCGTCTCCGCAGATCACGAACTGGATGTCCGGCCTTTCGGACGAGCGCTGCGCAGCCTCTATGACGATGTCGAGGCCCTGCTTATTCGCAATGTTTCCGGAATAGAGCGCGAGGAACTTCCCCTCCAAGTCCCACTCGTTCCGAAAATCTCTCCGACCGTTCGCGTTGCCATGGTTGGCCCAGTTTCTTAGCTCGCGCACCCGATCCGGCTGCACACCCTTGTCGACCAGTAGCTGCTGCATCGGCCCGCTGATGGTGGACACGACATCGGCCGAGACCAGGGTTCGTTTTTCAAACTTCAGAGCAGCGTCACCGACTGCCCCCTTGCCAAGCAGTCCGGTGGCAATCGCAGCGCCAACTTCGAAATCCTGGACATGAAGCCACAAAGGCGCGTTCGAGCGTTTCGCAATTCGTGCTGCAACCGGAACCGCAACAAGCGAAGGCGCGACCGTAAAGATCAGATCGGGCTGCAATTGCCTGCGCGCCATGCGAGCGGCGGGATAGAAGCTGCTTGCGAAGCTCAGATGGTGCGCAAGCCTGCGCTTGCCCGTAGGATTTCCGGGGATGTAATGTGGGCAGCGAGTGACCGTCACGCCTGCTTCTACCGAATTCTTCCAGCGGCCACGAAAGAAGGAATGCATCTTCCATTCGGGGTAATAGGGTTGGCCGACCACAGCGTGAACCCGATGTCCCCGAGCGGCAAGTGCGTTCATCAGGCCTGTGCTGTATGGCCCGATCCCAATTGGTTCAGGCGCGTAATTCAGACCGATAAAGAGGATGCGTCTCTGGACCATGCCGGGGTTCACGCCGGCCGGAGCGCTTTCAAGCCTGACGCCCCGCCATCCGTTGCGGAAAGACCGGCGAACATCGTGTCCACGATTGCCGCGAGCTTGTCTTCGGCCAGCCGGTCATTGATGGTGATCAGCAGGTCAGGCATCGTGTAGCACATCAGCATCTGGTTTATCAGCGTGAGCGCGCGGTCGATCTCAAGGCCCGGGAAAAAGCCGTCTGCCTGTGCTTCGGCGATAAGTTCGCAAAGGTAATGATCCGCCAGATCCACGTAGGATCTCACTTGCTCGAAACGGCGGGCGCCGAGATCGCATAGAACTGCGAATGCCGCCGGATCACGCCGAAACTCCTCGCGATTGCGCCGGAACCGCCGGGCATAGAATTCGTGAAACTTGCGATTGATGGGAAGGTCGCTTCCCAAGACCTCTTCCATGATCTCGACGTGAGGTTCGAACCAGAGTTCCGTGACCGCGTCGAACAGGTCGGCGTCCGTCGGAAAAACGGCCTCCACCCTTGCAACCGAAATGCCTGCCTCTGCCGCCAACTGAGCGACGGAGATTTCGGTGCCGCGTCGGACCGTGAGGTCCAAAGCCATCAAGGCGAACTTCCTTCGCTCGGACGGATGCGTAGAAGAAGACACGCTCAGGACCAATCAACGCTACTCATGGAAGGAGATTAGGGATGCTCCACAAGCTATTCCAGAGCAGAATCTGGATTTTTCCGCCTCGTCACCCGCTCGATTTGGGAGGGAGCGGAATGAATGAAGAGGTCCGGCGCTTGTATTCCTTATAGCCGGGCCGCGAATGCTTCATGCCCTTTTCAAGCAGCGCGGCACCCGACCATTTGATGAGCGTGAAGGTGAGGAAAAGCGGCCCCGCAATCGTCCAGAGTGCGATTTCCCAGCTTGCGCTCGCGGTCACAAGCCAGATCCCCCACCATGCACAGGCGTCGCCAAAATAGTTGGGATGGCGAGTATAGCGCCACAGGCCCTGGTCCATGACCTCGCCCTTGTTGGCGGGATCGGATTTGAATTTCGCCAGCTGCCAGTCGCCAACCCACTCGAAGAATATCCCTACGAGATACAGTGCCAGTCCGACCCATGCGAGACCGGCAATCGGAGCGGGTTCGCTGTTGGTCAGGATACCGAGCTGAGCGGGCGAGCAGACGAGAAACAGGAGTACCGCCTGCCCAAGCCAGATCTTGGTGAGCGCGGCGATTGCAAAACGCCCTTTCTCGCGGTCCTTCCGCAGCATCCGCTCATACCGCTTGTCCTGCCCTTCCGCGCGCCAGCGCCGGAAGAGGTAGATGCCGAGCCGCAATCCCCATGCAGCGACCATCACCAGAAGGAGGGTTGCCAGATCGCCGGATTCGGCAAGTTGGAGCCAGCTGGTCAGTGCCATCAGTGCCATGCCGGCACCCCAGAACGCATCGATGAAGGACACATCGTCGATCTGGACCGAGATGACCCAAAGAATCAGGACCACGCCGATCAAAATCGCTGCATTGGCCAGCAGTGCGTCAAGCATTGGTTTTCTCCTCCTCGATCAGGCGCAGGGCCTGGGCCTCCAGTACCTTGTAACGCTCGTAATCGGGGCGTTTGGAACGCATGAAACGTGCGATTTCGAGCAAGGTTTCGCCATAGCTATCAGTCGGGACGATAGCCGGCCCGAAGCCCAGCACCATGTCCTCATTGCAAACCCATGCCGGCACGATGGGTACGTTGGCAGCGCGCGCGATGTTGTAGAAGCCCGATTTCCACTCGCCGTTCGAGCTACGCGTGCCTTCTGCGGCAATCACGAGCGCAAGATGATCGCGCTGTTCGAATTCGGCGGCGACCTGCTCGACTACATTGCTGCGTTTCGTCCGGTCGATGGGAATGCCGCCCATGTCGAACATGAAGTTGCGCATGATTCCCTGGAACAGGGTATGTTTCCCCATAAAGTTGGGCTCAACACCCTCTTCGGCGGTGGCTCCGACAAAGAACACGAAGTCCCAGTTCGAGGTGTGCGGAGCGCCCGCGATGACGAACTTCTCGATATTCGGCAGGTGCCCGTCGAGCTCCCAGCCCTTGAAGCGGTATAGCGCCATGATGATCCGGCGCACGATGCGCGACAGGATCGAGCGCTTGCGGCTCGTTCTTTCCGACATGTTCTCTCCTGCGAGCCTGCCTAACAGATGTTAGGCAGATTGCGATAGCGATTGGGCACGCGACTCACTGCCATTCCAGTTCCGGGAATTTTCGCGCTCCGTATAGGTAGGCACAGAATAGCTGTTTGACCTCTTCGATCTGGAACGTCGCATCGGATCGAGAACCAATCCTTCGAGCATTGCGCGGCCAATCGTCGCCGACATTGCGCCATTCGATCGAATAGCCGAATGCGGACGCAGCCGTTTGCAGGAACTCTGTCTCGCTTCTGCTCAGGATTACGTGGGTCTCATGCCCATCGTGCATCGCATCGAGGGCAGCGGTCAGCTCTTCGATAGTCACGTTCTCGATAGTGCGCGTCCCAGACACCTCCATGGCCATTCGCCTGGGCTCGCCAGTGGGCCGCGCAAGCGTCAGGGGCTCGGGGCTCTCCTGCGGTTCGAATTCCATCCGCAGCAGACTGACAATCGCATTATGCTCGTTGTTGTTCCGTCTCAGGAGCCAGGCGGCCAGCGCGAGGGCCAGGATCGAGACCAGAAGGATCGGGACCGCGCCCATCGCATAGAGTTCGCCCGTCACCATCCCGACAGCTGCCCAAATGGCGGCGACCGCCGGGACAAGGAGAAGCGCCAGGGCAGCCTGAATGAGAATGGTGATGCCACTGATGCGAGCCGCCCATCCGTCACGCCGGATCAGGGCCACCAGTTCGAAAGTGTGATAGAGAGACAAGCCGGACCAGATACAGACCAGCCGACCGAGAACGAAGCCTCTGGGGCCCGGCTTTGGATCGAACCATGGTTGCAGCAGCGCCCGTATTCGTTGGCGTGTCTCGGCCACATTCGTGGCCGACCGGATCACAAAGCGAACTGACACCGTACGCTATGCCGGTCTTACATCCTGAAGACGCCGAATTGCGGCTTCTCGGGGATCGGCGCCTCCAGCGTCGCCGCAAATGCGAGACCCAATACATCGCGGGTCTGGGCAGGGTCGATCACGCCGTCGTCCCACAGGCGCGCGGTGGCGTAATAGGGGTTGCCCTCGTCCTCGTATTTCTGGCGGATCGGGGCCTTGAAATCCTCGGCCTGTTCCTCGGTCCAGCTGTCGGCGTCGCGGTGAACTGTGGCGAGGACGCTGGCGGCCTGCTCGCCGCCCATGACCGAAATGCGCGCATTGGGCCAAGTGAAGAGGAAGCGCGGGCTATAGGCGCGGCCACACATGCCGTAATTTCCTGCGCCGAAGCTGCCGCCAATGACCACGGTGACCTTGGGGACGGTCGCGGTGGCGACGGCGGTCACCAGTTTCGCGCCATGCTTGGCAATGCCTTCCGCCTCGTATTTGCCGCCAACCATGAAGCCGGAGATGTTCTGCAGGAACAGCAGCGGGATGCGGCGTTGCTGCGCAAGCTCGATGAAATGCGCACCCTTCTGCGCGCTTTCCGAAAACAGCACGCCGTTATTGGCGAGGATCGCCACCGGCATGCCCCAGATGTGGGCGAAGCCGCAGACCAGCGTGCTGCCGTAATGCTGCTTGAACTCGTGGAATTCGCTCCCGTCGACCAGGCGGGCGATGACTTCGTGTACATCATAGGGCGCGCGCACATCGTCGGGGACGATGGCGTAGAGATCTTCCGCATCGAACTTGGGCGCACGCGGCTCTTTCAGTTCGATTGCCTTCGCCGCAGCATGGTTGTCGCCGAGATGTGACACGATGTCGCGCACGATGGTGAGTGCGTGCTCGTCGTTCTCGGCAAGATGATCGACCACACCCGATTTCTTCGCATGGAGATCGCCGCCGCCAAGGTCCTCGGCGCTGATTTCCTCGCCCGTCGCGGCCTTCACCAGCGGCGGTCCGGCAAGGAAGATCGTGCCCTGGTTGCGCACGATCACCGTCTCGTCCGACATGGCGGGCACATAGGCGCCGCCCGCAGTGCAGCTGCCCATGACGCAGGCGATCTGCGGAATTCCGAGTGCACTCATGTTCGCCTGGTTGAAGAAGATGCGCCCGAAGTGGTCGCGGTCGGGAAAAACCTCGGCCTGGTGCGGCAGGTTCGCCCCGCCGCTGTCGACGAGGTAGATGCAGGGAAGTCGGTTCTCCTGCGCGATCTCCTGCGCGCGCAGGTGCTTCTTGACCGTCATCGGGTAATAGGTGCCGCCTTTCACCGTGGCATCGTTGCACACGATCATCACCTGCCGCCCCGAAACGCGGCCGATACCCGCGATCATCCCCGCGCCGTTGATCTCGTCCTTACCATACATGCCATTGGCAGCGAGCTGGCCGATTTCGAGGAAGGGACTGCCCGGATCGAGCAGGCGTTCCACCCGCTCGCGCGGGAGCAATTTACCGCGACCGACATGGCGTTCCCGGCTGCCCTCCGAACCGCCGAGCGCGGCGGCGGCGACGGTGGATCGCAGGTCTGCCGCGAGCGACTTGTTATGCTCGAAACGCGCCTTGGCATCGGGTGCCTCGCGGTCGAGCGTGGACGTGAGTACAGGTGCGGTCATTCAGTTGGTTTCCACATGATGCTCGTGGCAAGGCCGACGAGCGAGACGACAAATGCAATTCCGATCAGCGCGGTCAGCACTCCTAGGTCGAAATTGCCGGAATTGGAGGAGGCGGGATCGAACACTTTCCCGAAGAAACTGCCATAAAGCATTCCAGCGCAAGCCCCCCATCCTGCAACGAAGATCGCCCAGCGAGTCAGCGTCGGTTTCGCCATGAGGATAGCGCCCAAGAGCAGCAGCCCGCCCATAAAGAAGTCGTCGAGAACGAACATTAACGGCCGTCCGACGCCCCAACTTCGGATCACTTCACCAATCATTAGCGAGAGCGCCAGCCCTGCGCCGAGAAAGCGAAGTAGGCCGAGCCTCACCCCGCCGCCCCGATAAGTTCACGCCCGATCAGCATGCGGCGGATTTCGTTCGTGCCCGCGCCGATGTCGAGCAGCTTGGCGTCGCGCATGTAGCGTTCTACCGGCCAGTCAAGCGTGTAGCCGGCGCCGCCCAGCGCCTGGACGCTTTCGGCGGCCACGCGGAAGGCGTTTTCCGATGCCAGCAAGATCGCGCCTGCCGCATCGAACCGGGTCGTTTTTTCCGCATCGCAGCTCTTGGCCACAGCATAGGTGTATGCACGCGCAGATTGCAGCGCGACATACATGTCCGCGACCTTGGCCTGCATGAGCTGGAAGCTGCCGATGGGCTTGCCGAACTGGGTACGCTCGCGAAGGTAGGGGATGACCGTGTCGAGGCAGGCCTGCATCACGCCCAGCTGCAATCCGGCAAGCACGACACGCTCGTAATCGAGGCCGCTCATCAGAACGCCGACGCCGCCGTTTTCGGGGCCCATGACGTTCTCTTCGGGAACGAAGCAATCGTCGAACACCAGCTCTGCCGTGGGCGAACCCCGCATGCCGACCTTCTCGATCTTCTGGCCGATCGAGAAACCGTCGAAATCCTTCTCGATCAGGAAGGTCGTGATGCCGCGACTGGCGGCCTCGGGCGCAGTCTTGGCGTAGACCACCAGCGTGTCCGCATAGGGCGCGTTGGTGATCCAGAACTTGGTGCCGTTGAGGACATAGCCGCCATCGACCTTCTCGGCCTTGGCTTTCATAGATACGACGTCCGACCCGGCGCTCGCCTCGCTCATGGCCAGGCTTCCGACATGTTCGCCGCTGATCAGCTTCGGGAGATACTTGGCCTTCTGCGCCTCATTGCCCCAGCGCGCGATCTGGTTGACGCACAGGTTCGAGTGCGCGCCATAGCTAAGGCCGATGCTGGCGCTGGCACGGCTGACTTCCTCGACCGCGATCACATGTTCCAGATAACCGAGGCCCAGGCCGCCATCCGCTTCCGGCACGGTGATGCCGTGGAGGCCGAGCTCGCCCATCGCGGGCCACAGTTCCGCCTTGGGGAACCAGTCTTCGCGGTCCACTTTCTCGGCGAGCGGGGCGATCTGTTCGTCGGCGAAGCGACCCACGCTTTCGCGGATCATCTCTGCGCTCTCGCCAAGCTGGAAATCGAAGTCGGGGGTGGCGCGCATGGTATCTCCTGGTTGCCCTTAAAGGCAGTCTCTCTCTGCTCGGCGCGATAGCGAAGCTTTGTTGTCCGGGCAAACCCAAGCGGGTAAACTCAATGGCGATCACGCTAAATTCTTGAAAATCAGACGGATAGCTCTAAACCAGCGGCGCATGAAAAGGGACGATGCAATAGACTGGCCTCAGGGAAGGGGCCCAAATCCTGCGTTTTGCAGCGAGGATGAGCGTCTGACCGTGATGGCTTCCTACGGCCTGGACGAGCTGATGGACGATCAGGAGCTCTCCCAAATCGTTCAATTCGCTGCGAAACTCTGCGGCGCGCCGATATCTCTGGTCAGTCTGGTCGAGGAGCAGCGACAGCGTTTCCTCGCGCGTGCCGGACTGCTGACGACCGAGACTCCACGGCCGACCAGTTTCTGCGCCCATGCGATGATGGAACGCGAGCCGATGATCGTGCCCGACGCTCTGCTCGATCCGCGCTTCGAACGAAATCCGCTCGTCACGGGTGAGCCCAAGATCCGCTTCTATGCCGGTGCGCCGCTGCTTTCGGCGGAAGGCGCGCCGCTCGGCTCGCTCTGCGTCATCGACACCGAACCGCGTCCGGGCGGCCTGACCGATCTGCAGCGCGAGGGCCTGGAAGTGCTGGCCGCATCGGTCATGCGTCGCCTCAACGCGCGGCGCGAATATCTCGCGGTGCAGGAACAGCTCGTCCGCGAGAGCATGCGCCTGCGCAAGATGGCGGAGCATATTCCGGTGCTGGCATGGGCCGCACGGCCCGACGGCTCTCTCGAATTCGGAAACTCCGCGCTCTACGAATATTTCGGCACGGAAGACCTTTCCAGAATCGATCTCAGCGACATGATCCATCCCTCCGACAGCGAAGAGGTGGAGCGTCTCCGCAAGAAATCCCGCGAACAAGGCGGCCGATGGGATGCAGAAGCGCGCGTCCGCCGGTCGGATGGCGAATATCGTTGGATGGTCCTGAGGGCATGGCCGATGCGCGACTCCAAGGGCGAGATCGAAACCTGGTTCGGAGCCGGGATCGACATCGACGAAACACACAAACTGTCCGAAAGCCGCGACCTGCTCGCGCGCGAATTGTCGCACAGGATCAAGAATATTTTCGCGGTGGTTTCAGGGCTGATCGCCATGCATTCCCGCGGACAGCCGGAAGTGAAGCCGTTCGTCGACAAGATCGGAGCGGCCATTCGGTCGCTGGCCACAGCGCATGACTACGTAAGGCCGGACGATGGTCGCTCCAGCGATAATCTGGGCGGGCTGCTCGAGGGGCTGCTCGAACCATATGCGTCGCAGGACCGGGAGCGGATCCAGGTCGATGGCGACCATATCGGACTGGGTTCGCGCGCGGCCACGCCATTGGCGCTGATCTTCCACGAGCTCGCTACGAATTCCGCAAAATATGGTGCGTTGTCGAACGGTGTCGGCAATGTGAAAATCAACGTCGTGGATGATTGCGACAGTGACGATAACGTATGCATCAGCTGGCACGAGGACATGGACGGATTTACGCCGCCTGCGCAGGATGAAGCGGAAGGGTTCGGATCGCGTCTCCTGCGCATGGCGATCGAAGGCCAGCTGTCCGGTCAATTCACCCGCGAATATTCGGACGAGGGCCTGCGCGTGGAACTGGTGATCCCCAGAACCTCGATTACCCAATGACCTTGAGCAAGGGTCGCCAGATTGGACTGACCGCGATATGCCTGTGCGCATGACCCGAAATATAGCTACGTTCGCCGCCCTGGCGCTCGCCCTGCCTGTTCTCGCCTGCGCTCCGCAGGAGGATGCACCGGAAGAACCTGCTGCAGTCGCTGAGGAAGAGGGTGCCCAGGAGGCCTCCGGCGAGGCAGACTCTGCGCCGCCTTCGCATAGCGAATTCTCCGATACCGCATGGCGCGTCATGGCCGAGGACGGGGCGCGCTATGTCACCTATATCGACGCCGACGGAACCTATCGCGACTTCCGCAATGGCGAGCCGTGGCAGGAGGGCAGCTGGAAATTCGACCCTGCCGAGGAAAGCGGGGATGGCGTCGATTTGCTCTGCTTCATGCCTGAAGCGGAAGACGGCAGCGAAAGATGCTGGGAGCCGGGAAGGCTGCTCGATGATGAGCTGGTCGTTACCTCGGGCGGAGGGCGCCGTGTTGCGCTGGAGAAGGTTGCCTACCTTGCGCCCGAAGGGGCCGAAGCGGAAGAGTGACGCAACGCAACGGCTCTTATCTATCCTTCGATAATGTTTCCCGGAGGTTCGGCGCCGTAACGGCTGTCGATGGCGTCTCGCTCGGCATTGCCAAGGGGGAGTTCGTCGCCCTTGTCGGAGCCTCCGGATCGGGCAAGTCGACGTTGCTGAAAATGGTCAATCGTCTGATAGACCCCAGCGGCGGAAACGTAGACCTCGGTCGCCAAAATGTAGAGGATATAGAGGTTTCTGCACTGCGCAGGCGGATCGGGTACGTGTTCCAGTCCATCGGCCTGTTCCCGCACATGAATGTCGGCCAGAATATTGCCATCGGCCCGCGACTGTCCGGCACGAGCCTGTCGCCCGACCGGATTGGCGAGCTGCTTTCGCTGGTCGAGTTGGAACCTGATATGACAAGCCGGATGCCTGACGAATTGAGCGGCGGGCAGAGGCAGCGGGTCGGCGTGGCAAGGGCATTGGCCAACGATCCCGAGCTGCTCCTTATGGACGAACCTTTCGGCGCGCTCGACCCGGTGACCCGCGATGCGCTTGGCGAGAGGGTGCTGGCGCTCCACCGCGAATTCGGCCTCACGACAGTGATGGTCACCCATGACATGGCCGAGGCGTTACTGCTTGCCGAACGTGTGCTGGTGATGGACGCTGGCAGGATCGTTGCAGACGAGACGCCAGCGGCGCTGGTAGCGGGCGAAGGCGGAGAGATCGCGCAGGCGCTTGTCGCCGTGCCCCGCCACCAGGCCGAGCGGCTGGCCGAGTTGTCGCGATGAACGGGCTTTGGGATGCGATCCTGGGCCTTGGCGACCAGTTGGCCGCGCATGTGCTCCTGTCGGCATCGGCAATCGCCCTCGGAATTATCGTGGCCCTACCATTGGCGGTCTGGGCCAGCCGCTCGCCTGCGGTTTCGCGCGCCAGCCTCTCCTTCGCCAGCCTGGTGCAGACGATCCCGGCCCTGGCGCTGCTGGCGCTGTTCTTTCCCATCCTTCTGAGCCTGCGCGCGGTCTTCGGCGAGGGCCTGCCGACGCTCGGCTTCCTGCCTGCCCTCTTGGCGCTGGCGCTCTATGCGCTGCTGCCGATCCTGCGCAATGCGGTGACGGCGCAGGCCAACCTCGACCCCGGCGTGATCGAGGCGGCGCACGGCGTCGGCATGAGTTTCCGCCAGCGCCTGTTGCTGGTCGAAGCGCCGCTGTCCGCCCCCTTCATCATGGCCGGTATCCGGACCGCGGCGGTGTGGACAATCGGCGCGGCCACCCTCGCCACGACCATCGGGCAGAAGAGCCTGGGCGATCCGATCTTCGCCGGACTGCAGACCCAGAACTGGGTGCTGGTGCTGGCGGGCTGCATTGCCAGTGCGGGCCTCGCAATCCTTGCCGACAGCCTCCTCGGCACGATCGAGCGCGGCTTTCGCGAACGCCGGCGGCCCCTGTGGCTCGGCGGCCTTGCGGCAGTACTGCTGGGCGTCGGCGCGGCTTTCTTCGCGCAATTCGGCGGGGACGACGAGGATCGTGTCGTCATCGGCGCCAAGGGCTTTTCCGAGCAATACATCCTCGCGCGCCTGATCGGGCAGCGGCTGGAGGCGGAAGGCTTCGAAGTCGAATACCGCGACGGGCTCGGCTCGGCGGTTGCGCACAGTGCGGCGGCCAGCGGCGAGATCGACATCTATGTCGATTACACCGGCACCATCTGGACCAACCAGATGAAGCGTACCGAGAACCCGCCGCGCGAGCAGATGTATCGCGAGATCGCCGAATGGGAAGACGCGAATACCGGGATGGAAGTGCTCGGGCGGCTAGGATTCGAAAATGCCTATGGCCTCGCCATGCAGCGCGAAACCGCGACCTTCGGCGAGTTCAACTCCATCGTGGACGTCGCGCAGCGCGGACAGGGAATGGTGATCGGCGGCGATCCCGAGTTCTTCGAGCGGCCCGAATGGATCGCGGTTCGCGATGCCTACGGCCTGCGTTTTGCCGGTCAGCGAAATTTTTCACCGACCTTCATGTACAATGCACTGCGATCGGGCGAGGCGGACATCATCGGCGCCTATACTTCGGATGGCAGGATCGTTGCCGACAAGCTCGTCATCCTCGACGACCCGCTGGGGGCTTTTCCAAATTACGATGCGGTGCTGCTGCTAAGCCCGCAAGCTTCACGGGACGAGGCGCTGAAAGCCGCGTTGATGCCGCTGATTGACGCCATTGACGTCGAGGCGATGCGCGAGGCGAACTATTCGGTCGATCGCGAAGAGGACAAGCTCAGCTTCGACGAGGCCGCACGCCTTCTGGCAGAGCGCGCCGGGCTGTAACTCAGCGGGCGCGGGTCCAGACCTGCGTCTGGCAGAACGGCCCGATGCATCCCTTCACTTCAAGCCGGTTGGCGTCCTTGCGGCGCACGACCGAGCGATAGGTCTTGCCGCTTTTCGGATCGTAGATCTCGCCGCGCCACAGGTCGCTGTCCTCGGTGAATTTGGTCAGCACGGGCATGCCCAGCAGCTTGCGGCTGCGCAGGCGCGGTTCCTTGTTGTTCACGTCCCGCTGGTCGAGGCCCTGTGGCGGGGCGACGAGGAAACGCGCGATCTTCCCGCATAGAGCACTGCCGCACTTGCCGATCTGGATGACGGCATCCTTTTCCGCCGTGACCCAGCGACCCTCGATCGGTTGGGCGGCGAGGAGCGGTGTGGCCGACACGAGGGCGGCAATGGCAACAAGGCGTTTGATCGGCAGGTATTTCATGGGCAATCCTTCCAGCTTCCTCGACGCGGAAGTCCTGCACAGGTTCCGATGAACCTCAGCCGAAGCCTGCACCTTCGGGCCAATCGGGCGGGGTCATGGCGAAGACCTTGAACAGCTCGCCCATCTCGTCTGCGCCCGTCAATCGCTCGAACGCCTGCGCGATCTGGGGTGCGCCTTCGGGCGTTTTGGTGACGAGTGCCTGTGCGCGGGCGCCCATGCCCAGAGCGCCAAGCCATTGGCCCTGCGTGGTCGAGGCGTGGTTCAATCCCTTGCCCGAAGCAATCTGCGACAGGATCGCGAAATCGACGTGAGCGGTGAGGTCCATATCGCCCGGTGCATCGAACACGCCCACTTTGCGGTGCGCCTTGATCGCCTGCAACGTTTCGCCGGTTCGCGGCTGGAGATGGCCATAATCGATCAGCAGGGCGGCGCCGCCCTGGCGCTTCAACCGGTCGGCCAATGTTTGGGCAAGGGCGGCTGCGGCGGGGCAGGCTTCGATGACAGTGCCGACCGCTTGATCCTTCATCGCATCGGGGACGGCGTCGTCCATCGGACTTGGCCCTGCGGCAAAGACGAATGCGTCCTCGTCCAGCGCGACCATGCGTTCGCGCCAGCCTTTTTCGGTCATGACCAGTTGCCGGATCGGCAGCGCATCGAGGAACTCGTTGCCGACGGCCAGCAGCGGCAGATCTTCGGGCAAGGTGTCGATCGTGTCGTGGAACGTCGCGCCGCCAAGCGCGCCCGCCTGCACATCGCGCAGCGCCTCGGATCCTTCGACGAGGTGGACTGCGGGTTTCAAACCCTGGCTCGCCATGGCGCGCAGCGCGTCAGTGGCAAGCGTGCCCCGGCCCGGACCCAGCTCTACATAGGCGCAATCGGGCTTGCCGGCGCGCGCCCACAGGTCGGTCAGCCACAGGCCGATCATCTCGCCGAACATCTGGCTGATTTCAGGCGCGGTTGTGAAGTCGCCGGAGGCGCCCAGCGGATCGCGGCTGGTGTAATAGCGCGCGTTGCTTTCGCCCATGTAGCGCGACACGGGCATGGGCCCGTGCCGCTCTATCAGACGCCTGAAGCGGCTGGCGAGGTCGGTGTCCTCGCGCTTGGCCGTCATGCCGTTTGCGCGGCGGGCGCCTTGGTCGTGCCGATGGGCTTCTTCGCGATGGCATAGACCATGACGGCAAGGCCCACCGCGATCATCGGCAGGCTCAGCCACTGGCCGCGCGACAAGCCGGTTTCGGCCACCACATAGGCAAGGTGTGCATCGGGTTCGCGGAAGAACTCGTTGACGAAACGGCCCACGCCCATGCCGACGGTGAACAGTCCGACCAGCAGGCCGGGGCGATAACGCGCGCGGGTCAGCCAGAAGAGCGCGATCAGCACGACGCCGAGCAGCAGCCCTTCGAGGCCGGCCTGGTAGAGCTGGCTCGGGTGGCGGGCGACATCGCCGCCTCCCGGGAAGACCATCGCCCAGGCGACGTCGCTTTCGACCGGGCGGCCGTAAAGCTCGCCATTGATGAAGTTGGCGATCCGGCCGAGCATATAGGCGAGCGGCACGTTGACGGCGATGTAGTCGCACACGCGCAGCCAGTTGAGATTGCCGCGCCGCGCGACCCAGGTGATCGCGACCAGCACGCCGATCACGCCGCCGTGGAAGCTCATCCCGCCGCCCCACAGCTTGAACAGCTCGATGCTGGTCAAAAGGTCGGCTTTGTAGAACGCTGCGTAACCGAGCCTGCCGCCGAGGATTACGCCCAGCGTGCAGTAGAAGAAGAGGTCGTCGGCGTGGCGCTGCGCCATCGGGCTGCCGTGCGACTTGATCATCTTGGACAGGTGCCAATAGCCCAGCAGGATGCCGAACAGGTAGGCGAGCGAATAATAGCGCAGCTGGAATCCGCCGATCTCGAACAGGTAGGGACGAAGGCCCAATTCCGCCCACTGGATGGGTTCGGAAACTGCCGCAGTGGCGGCCAATAGTGACAGCAAGGTTTTATCCCCTTAGAGACGTGTCGAAAGCCGCATGCGCGACCCGTTGCGGGGCGGCTTTTGGCATAGCAGGGGTTTTGGGGAAAGCCTGCGTCGCATCTCTATCCATCCCGAAAGGGGGATAGGGGCGATTCGCCATCGTGCGCGTGCATTTTGAGAGAGGACAAAAACACACCATGCCGACCGAACTCGACAAGGATATCCATCGCTTTACCGCCGCCGTGACCGCCCCGGGTCAGATGTTCGAAACCCACGATATCGAACGGCGCGGCGTGATGATGCCGGCCTTCAAGAACGCGCCGCCCAGCCTCGCGCATTATTTCGCGCACTTCTGCAACGAGAAGAAGGACGAGCTTTTCCTCGTCGATGGCGATCTGAGGCTGACCTTCGGTGAAGTCTATGCCGCCGCGACTCACGTCGCACATGGCCTCGCGACGAAGCATGGCGTGAAGAAAGGCGACCGCGTCGGTATCGCCGCGCGCAATTCGGCCAACTGGATGATCGCCTACATGGGCATCCTGATGTCGGGCGGCTGCGCCACCCTGCTCAACGGCTGGTGGACGGGCGAGGAAATGGCTTACGGCATCGACCTGTGCGATTGTTCGCTGGTTCTCGCCGACGCACAGCGCGCCGCGCGGTTCGAAGGCCAGGACATCAAGTCGAAGGTCGTGGTGTTCGATCACGGCGTGCCTGCCGAAGGCCTCGCCCGGGTATGGGAAGCGGGCGACACGGCGATGAAGATGCTGGGCGAAATCGGCTCGGACGATCTTGCCACCATCCTTTATACCTCGGGTTCGACCGGTCATCCCAAGGGTGCCTATTCCGACCACCTCGGCGTTGTGTCGGGCGTGATGAACTACGTCGCGCAGACCGCGATGATCCTGCAAATCCTGACCGAACGCGGTGATGCGCCGACCGTCCAGCCCTCCGCGCTGGTCGCCGTGCCGCTGTTCCACGTCACCGGCGAAGTGCCGCTGTTCCTCCAGAGCTTCGCGCTCGGCCGCAAGCTGGTGCTCATGCCGAAATGGGACGCGCGCGAGGCGCTGCGCCTGCTTGACGAAGAGAAAGTCACCTATTTCGTCGGCGTGCCGCTGATGAGCTATGAAATGGCCACCCATCCGGAGCGCGACCAGTTCGACCTGTCGAGCTGCAAGAGCTTCGCCGCCGGCGGCTCCGCTCGCCCGCCCGAGCACGTGAAGAAGATCAAGGACGCCTTCCCCGAAGGCTTCCCGCTCTTGGGCTATGGCCTCACCGAAACCAATGCGGTGGGCTGCGGCAACCTCAACGAAAACTACATGGAAAAGCCCGGCTCCACCGGCATGCCGTCGAAACCGCTGGTCGACATGGCCATCCTCGACGATGACGGCAACAAGCTGGAACAGGGCGCCGTGGGCGAGGTCTGCATCCGCTCGGTCGCGAACTTCCTCGGCTATTGGAAGAACGAGGATGCGACCGCGTCGGCTTATACGGACGATGCCTATTTCCGCACCGGCGATTTGGGCTATCTCGATGCGGACGATTATCTCTTCATCGTCGACCGCAAGAAGGACATCATCATCCGCGGCGGCGAGAACATCTCCTGCATCGAGGTGGAAGAAGCGATCTATGCGCATGACGCGGTGGCCGAGTGCAGCGTCTTCGGCGTGCCCGACGAACGCTTCGGAGAAATTCCGGCGGCGGTATATTTCACCCACCCCGGCAAGGATCTGAGCCCGGAAGAGCTCCAGGCCTTCCTCGCCGAGCATATCGCCAAGTTCAAGGTGCCGCATTACGTCTTCCGTTCGGACGACCACCTGCCGCGCCTGGGCACGCAGAAGGTCGACAAGCGCACCGTCAAGGCGACCTTCGCCAAGGACCTCGTCTCCAGTTGAGCGAACCGCAGATCCCCGACCGGCGCGCGATCATCGATCGCAAGGCGCTCGCCTCTCGCATAGAGGCGCTGGCCGGGGAGCAGGGCGCGAAGGCGCGCCCCCAGGTCATCGGCGCACTGAAAGAGGCACTGGAAGCCGGTCGTTCTGAAATGGAGCGGCGGCTGGAAGCACGCCCCTCCGACGGCCATGCCATCGCGGGCGGCTATTCCTTCCTCGTCGACCAGCTCGTGCGGATCATCCACGAGTACGTCACCCATTATGTCTATCCCGCAGCCAACCGGTCCTCGGGCGAGCGGCTCGCGGTCATGGCGGTTGGGGGATACGGCCGCGCGGAAATGGCCCCGCATTCCGATGTCGATATCGCCTTCCTCGTTGGCGAACGGCGCAATGCCTGGTGCGAACAGGTGGTGGAGGCAATGCTCTACCTCCTGTGGGATCTCGGCCTCAAGGTCGGCCATTCCACCCGCACTCTGGACGAGGCGATCAGGCTGGCGAAGGACGATCTTACGATCCGCACCGCGCTGCTCGAAGGCCGCTATGTCTGGGGTGACCGCGACCTTTATTCCGAAGGCGAGCGGCGCTTCACGCTCGAAGTGGTCAAAGGTAACGAGCGCGCTTTCCTCACGCAGAAGCTTCAGGAGCGCAACGCGCGCCACAAGCGCATGGGTGACAGCCGCTATGTCGTCGAACCCAATGTGAAGGACGGCAAGGGCGGCTTGCGCGATCTCCAGACGCTCTATTGGATCGGCAAGTTCATCCACCGCGTACGCAGCGCGTCGGAACTGGTCGACAGCGGGCTGCTGACCCGAAACGAATATCGTACTTTCCGCCGCGCCGAGCGCTTCCTCCTCGCAGTGCGCTGCCACATGCACGCGATCACGGGCCGGGCAGAGGATCGCCTGACCTTCGACCTGCAGCGGCGCGTGGCAGAGCGGATGAATTTCGCCGACCGTCCGGGCAAGTCCGCGGTCGAGCGTTTCATGCAGTTCTATTTCCTCCAGGCGAAACACGTCGGCAGCCTGACCGGAGTTTTCCTGGCCCACATCGAGGACGATCTCGCCACCCGCGCTGCGCGCAGCGGCTTCTTTGCCACCTTCCGCCAGAAGCCGCGCGAGCTCAAAGGCTACCGCGTGTTCGGCGGACGGATCGCCGCGCCATCGGACGATTATTTTCGCAAGGACCCGGTGCGCCTCGTCGAGATTTTCCAGATCGCCGAGGCAGAGGGGCTGGAAATCCACCCGGAAACCATGCGCCAGGCTGCCCGCGATGCGAAGCTGATCGACCATGCCGTGCGCGAGGACAAACGCGCCAACGCGCTGTTCTTGGACCTTTTGTCCGGGCGCAACGATCCCGAAACGGTCCTGCGCTGGATGAACGAGGCGGGCGTATTCGGCCGCTTCGTGCCGGATTTCGGCAAGGTCAACGCCCAGATGCAATTCGACATGTATCATCACTATACTGTCGACGAGCACACGATCCGCGCCATCGGACTGCTCAGCCAGATCGAGAAGGGCGAGCTGAAGCAAGATCATCCGCGCGCCACCCGCCTGATCCACAAGGTCGCGTCGCGCAGGGTCGCCTATGTCGCCGCGCTCCTCCACGATATCGCGAAGGGACGCGGCGGCGACCATTCGGTTCTCGGTGCGGAAGTGGCCCGTGAATTGTGCCCCCGCTTCGGCCTCAGCGAGAGCGAGACCGAGCTGGTGGCCTGGCTGGTCCTGCACCATTTGCTGATGAGCCACACCGCACAGAAGCGCGACCTGACCGATCCCAAGACGATCGAGGATTACGTAGGCGAGGTGCAGAGCATCGAGCGCCTCCGTCACCTCGCGATCCTGACTGCGGTGGATATCCGTGCGGTCGGTCCGGGCACGTGGAACAGCTGGAAGGGGCAATTGCTGGGCGAATTGTACGATTCAGCCTCGGAGCGTTTGCGGCTCGGCCACATGCGCCACGGCCGCAAGGAAAAGGTCGCTGCCAAGAAGGCAGAAGTGGCCGAAATGCTTGGCGAGAAGAGGCACCTGGTCGCCGAACTCGGCGATACTTTCGACGATTCCTACTGGATCGCCGAACCGCTCGACATCGTGGCACTCAACCTCGTCCACTATGCGGCAGCGCGCGATCTCGACCACGCGTTGTCGGTGCATTGCGAATTCTACGAAGCGCGCGGGGCTACGCTGGTCACGGTCATCGCAGCCGACCACCCCGGCCTGTTCTACCGAATTGCGGGCGGCATCCACCTGGCGGGCGGCAACATCATCGACGCGCGCATTCATACGACGCGCACCGGCTGGGCATTGGACAATTTCCTCGTGCAGGACCCGCACGGCGCCCCGTTCCGCGAGGAGGGGCAGCTCGAGCGGCTCAAGACCTCGATTGCCGATGCGCTGGCAAACCGCGTCGATCTCGCACCGAAACTGGCACAGCGCCCGCTGCCGCACAGCCGCTCCAAGGCGTTCGACGTCAGCCCGCGCGTGCAATTCGACAACAAGGCGTCGAATCGGTTCACGGTCATCGAGGTCAACGCGCGCGATCGTCCTGCATTGCTCAACCGTCTGGCTCGCGTGTTGTTCGAAAGCCGGCTCGTCGTCTACTCCGCGCACATCACCCACTATGGCGAGCGTGCCGTCGACACTTTTTACGTGACCGACCTCACCGGCGGGAAGCTGGTCGAAGGAGAGCGGCAGAACCGCGTCGAAGCGCGGCTGGTCGAAGCGGCGGGTGATGCGATGCAGGCCCGGCTCGAGGACGCCTGAACAAATCGGGGAAAACTTGCGGTTGCGTCGCGATTCCCAATTCGCCATCGGGGCCGCGAATTTCCCCCGAGAGAGAGTAACCCCCTAAAAATGAAATACAGTTCTGTTTCGCTGCGCGCGCTGTGCGTGCTCGGCGCCGGTCTCGTTCTGACTCCGCAAACTTCCTTCGCACAGGCTTCGGAAGAAGCGACGCAAGCGACCGCTACGCCAGCCGCTAGCGGCAGCGCGGCCGATGCCTTCAACATGATCGTCGTGACGGGCACCAAGACCCAGAACGCGGAAGACGTGCAGGACGTCGCGCTGGCAGTCACCGCATTCAACGCCGAAAGCCTCGATGCGCTCAACGTGCGCGACCTCCAGTCGCTCAGCCACTCGGCACCCAACGTCAATCTCGACCAGGTGGGGACCAGCCGCGGCCAGGCCAATTTCTCAATCCGCGGTCTTGGCATCAACAGCTCGATCCCCTCGATCGACCCCACCGTCGGCGTGTTCGTCGATGGCGTCTATCTCGGCATCAATGCGGGCGTGGTCTTCGACCTGTTCGACCTTGAATCGGTCGAAATCCTGCGCGGACCGCAGGGCATCCTGTTCGGTCGCAATGTGACCGGCGGCGCGGTGCTGGTGAACACCGGCAACCCGACCGATTACCTCACCGGCAAGGTGCGTGCCTCGGTCGACGGTCCGCCCCTGGATGGCGGCCGCGGCGGAGCGAACTACACCGTATCGGGCGTGGTCTCCGGCCCGCTGGTCGAAGACGCGCTGCTGTTCAAGCTGGGCGGCTATTACAACAAGGACGAGGGCTATTTCCGCAACCTCGCCGACGGGTCCAACCATGGCGCAGCGGAAACCACGATCCTGCGAGGGGCGCTCGAAGGACGGCTCGGTGCGCTTACGCTGACCGGCAAGCTCGACTATTTCGCCAGCGAAGGCGACGGCCCCTCGGGCCAGAATCGCGGCCAGTTCGACCGTGAAAGCTTCGATTTTGCGATCGACAATCCGGGCGCCTACGACAACGAGATCTGGACCGCCTCGCTGACGGCGGATGCCGATATCGGCCCCGGTACGCTCACCAACATCTTCGGCTGGCGTAAATACGATGCGTACACGTTTGGGGACATCGACTCCTTTCCGGTCTTTATCTTCAACTCACCCACCGACACCGCGCAGGAGCAGTTCTCCAACGAATTGCGCTATGCTGTTTCGACCGATGCGTTCGACCTGACGTTGGGCGGTTTCTGGTTCGAGCAGTCGATCGCCTACACCGAAGAACGCAACATCGTTTCCATCGCTCCGCTCGCTTTCCATGGCGGCGGGACGCAGGACCACGAAGTTCTCGGCGCCTTTGCAGCCGGTGAACTGCATCTCACCGATGCACTGTCCATCATCGCCGGTATCCGCTGGAGCCGCGAAGAAAAGGACGTGGCGGTTACCTATGTCCGTCCGCGCGAAGCCTGCTCGGTCATCGAGGGCACGTGCCCGGTCGGCGGCGTCAACCCGTGGAGCGTGGATCCGGCCTTTGCCGCGGTCTATCCGGGAGGCGAGGAGAACAACGGCTTCACCGACGCCAACAGCTGGTCGAACTGGTCGCCCAAGCTTGGCCTCCAGTACGACATGGGACGCGGGCAGATCTACGCCCACTGGACGCGCGGATATCGCAGCGGGGGCTACAATTTCCGCATCACGGCGGCCAACGCCTTCGAAGCGATCGCGGACGACAATGGCGCGTTCTATTTCGATGAAGAGCAGGTCGACAGCTACGAAATCGGCGGCAAGTTCCAGACCGACAACGGCGATTTCACGCTGAACCTGGCAGCCTATTACACCGACATCGCCAATATGCAGCGCGAGGTGAACCAGTCGTCGCAAAGTGCAGGGGTCGCCCAGTCGATCTTCAACACGGCCGATGCCTCGATCACCGGTTTCGAGGCCGAAGCGCGCATGCGCGTCTCGCGCGACCTCCTGTTCACGGCCAACATCGGCGTTATGGACGATGAATACGATGCGATCCTGTTCGATATCTCGGGCGATGGCGAAATCGACGATGCCGACCTTGCGCTACGCCTGCCGCGCGTACCCGAAGTGACCTGGGGCGTCGGCGCGATCCACGAACTCGACCTCGGCACGAGCGAGATCGTGAGCCGGGTCAACTTCCAGTACCGCGACGAATTCGCCTATACCGACAATAACTTCGGCTACATCCAGGATGCCGGGATGCTCGACGCGAACGTTAGCTGGAACACGCCGGTCGATGGCCTGAGCCTGTCGGTCTACGGCAAGAATCTGCTCGACGAAGTGCAGGCGGGCGGCGACACGCAGCTGCCGTTCGGCGCGGGGGGCTTCTCCAACGGCGTCAATCGTCCGTTCGACCCGCGTCCGGCGGTCGGCACCTTCTCGCCGCTGATGAAGGGCCGCCAGCTCGGCGCCGAAATCAGCTTCGAATTCTGAGCATCCGGGGCGGGGAGGGGTAACTCTCCCCGCTCTTTCCTATCCGCGTGCGCCGAACAGCGCCGTCCCGACGCGGATATGCGTCGCGCCCAGCATGATGGCGGTCTCGTAATCGCCGCTCATGCCCATCGATCGTCCCTCCAGCCCGTTGTCGCGCGCCAGCTTGTCGAGCAGCGCAAAGAACGGCGCAGGTTCGATATCGGCAGGTGGGATGCACATGAGCCCCGCAAGCGGGATGCCCGCCTCGCGCGCCTGGGCGATCAGGACGGGCAGGTCGGCGATCGCGCAGCCGCCCTTCTGCTCTTCCTCGCCGATATCGACCTGGATGAAACAATCCGGGCAGCGTCCCGTCTTCTCCTTCGTCTTGGCGAGCGCCTTGACCAGGCTCGGGCGGTCGAGCGAATGGATGACGTCGAAGAGTTCGGCGGCATCTTCCGCCTTGTTGGACTGGAGCTGTCCCACCAGGTGCAGCACCGTGTCGGGATAGGTCTCTTTCAGCGCAGGCCATTTGTCCTGCGCTTCCTGCACCCGGTTTTCGCCGAAATGGCGCTGGCCCTGTTCGAGCAGCGGCTCGATCCGGTCGGCGGGATGGGTCTTGCTGATCGCGATCAGGGTAACCTCGCCGGGTTCGCGTCGCGCGCGCTTGCAGGTCGCGGCGATTTGCGATCGGACGGTCTGAAGAGGAGTGTCTGCCTTTTCCATGAGGGCGCGCTATAGCGTCCCTATGCATACGCGCCAGTCCCTGCCCTTGCTTTGGCTGCTTTCCGATGCCCGCAACGATGCCGGGCTGGAGCAGGCCTTGCGGGCTTTGCCCAAGGGCTCGGGCTTCGTGTTCAGGCATTATCACTTGGCTCCCGAAGAACGCCGCGCGCGCTTCGACGCCTTGGCAGCGCTGGCCCGGTCGCGTGGTCATCTCGTGATCCTGTCCGGCGATGAGGACTGGGGGGCAGACGGCCATTACGGAGCGGCTGGCACGCTTGGCAGCGGTCTGCGCCTCGCCACAGCGCATGACGGTGATGAATTGCAGCAGGCGATCGCCGCGGGCGTCGACGGCATTTTCCTGTCGCCGGTTTTCCCGACCAATTCCCATCCCGGCGCGAAAACCCTCGGCGTATTCGGCTTTCGCGTGCTGGCGCAGCAATCGCCGGTGCCGGTTATCGCGCTGGGCGGTATGAATGCGGCGCGGGCACGCGAGCTCGACTGGCCGCGCTGGGGCGCGATCGACGGACTCGCCTCGACGAAGAGCGCTTGACCTCGGACTCGCCGAGGATTCATAGTGGCGCCATACGTCGGACGGAAGGAATGACAATGGCCACGCGCGCTGGCGCAAAACCCGATTGGCGGGCGGCGTTTCGCCGTTCCCTCCGCCGTGCGACGCATATGACGGGGGCGGGACTGCTGCTGGTCCTGCTCGTGTTCCTGACGCTGGCGCTCGCCAGCTACACGCAGACCGATCCCAGCGCCTCGACGGCCGCATCGGGCACGACCATTTCCAACTGGATGGGTGCGAGCGGCGCCTGGGCGGCAGAACGCGCCTATTTCTTCTTCGGCTTGCCGGCGCTCCTGCTGCTGCCATTGATCTGGATTTCCGCACGCCGGTTGTGGACCGGGGTCGAGGATGCGGACGAGGAAGAGACTCCGGGCCGATGGTGGGGGCCGTTCGGCCTGCTGCTGGTCGCGATGCTGCTTCTCGGTACGGTCGTCAGCCTGCTGTTCGAAAGCAGCCCCGGGCCGTTCCCGGCGGGCGGGGGCGGTCTTGCTGGACTCCTTGGCGCAGGCGGCATCGATGCGGTGGCGACCCGCTTTGGCGGGGACTTTTCCGGCTGGATTACCGGCGCGCTGGGCCTTGTGGCGCTGGGCGGTGGTCTCGCCCTCGTGACGAAGGTCTTCGCCCTCGATTGGGCGCAGTTCTTCACGCTCCCGAAGCTCTTCGAACGCAAGGAGGTCGAATCCGATATCGACCTGCCGCTGGTGCCGAAGAAGACGAAGCGCGCACGCCGCAAGGCCGATGATATCGATGACGAGGAGGACGAAGAGGCGCCGCGCGCCCCGCGTCGCTCGCCCGAAATCGCCGACCCGAAGCCTGCTCCTGTCCGCTCGCAGCCGGCAAAGGCCAAGCAGCGCGACATGTTCGCGAATTACCAGCTGCCGAGCCACGATTTGCTCGACGATCCGCCCGAACACGCGGTGCAGAAGCTCGACAAGATCGCGCTGGAGCGCAATGCCCGCCTGCTCGAAAACGTTCTCGACGATTTCAACGTGAAGGGCGAGATCACCGCCGTGCGCGCGGGTCCCGTCGTGACCATGTACGAGCTGGAGCCTGCACCGGGCATTAAGGCGAGCCGCGTGGTCGGCCTTGCCGAAGACATCGCCCGCAACATGAGCGCGATCAGCGCGCGCGTGTCGCCCATTCCGGGCAAGACTGTCATCGGTATCGAACTGCCCAACGCCGACCGCCAGATGGTCAGCTACAAGGAGCTTTCGACGTCCGCTGCTTTCGTCGATTCCAGGGGCAGCCTACCAATGATCCTGGGCAAGGACATCGGCGGCGAACCGATCATCGCCGACCTTGCCGCCATGCCGCACTTGCTGGTCGCGGGTACGACGGGCTCGGGTAAATCGGTCGGCCTCAACGCCATCCTGCTGTCGCTGCTCTATCGCTTCACGCCGGACGAGTGCCGCCTGATCCTGATCGATCCCAAGGTCCTCGAGCTGAAGACCTATGACGATATCCCGCATCTCCTCAGCCCGGTCGTGACCGAGCCGGCCAAGTCCGTCCGTGCATTGAAATGGGCGGTCGAGGAGATGGAGAAGCGCTATCGCATGATGTCCAGCGTGAACTCGCGCAATATCGCGGGCTTCAACGAGAAGGTGAAAGCGGCCGCTGCCAAGGGCAAGCCGCTGGGCCGCCGCGTGCAGACCGGCTTCGATCCGGAGACGGGCGAAGAACTCTATGAAGAAGAGCAGCTCGATTACGAACCGCTGCCGCTGATCGTGCTGATCGTCGACGAACTGGCCGACCTCATGGTCACGGTCGGCAAGGAAATCGAAGTGCTGATCCAGCGTCTCAGCCAGAAATCGCGTGCTGCGGGCATTCACCTGATCATGGCGACGCAGCGCCCGTCGGTCGACGTCATCACCGGCGTCATCAAGGCCAACCTGCCGACCCGTATCAGCTTCAAGGTGACGAGCCGCATCGACAGCCGCACTATCCTTGGCGAGCAGGGCGCAGAGCAGCTGCTGGGCAAGGGCGACATGCTCTACAAGCCCAATACCGGAGCGATGATCCGCGTCCACGGCCCCTTCGTGTCCGACGAGGAAGTCGAGAAGGTCGCCGACCATTGGCGCGCGCAGGGCAAGCCCGACTATGTCGATGCCGTCACCGAAGAGCCCGAGGACGGCGGGTTCAATTTCGAGGACGAGTTTACCGCCTCCGACAATCCGGACGAGCGAAAGTATCGCCAAGCCTGCCAGATCGTGATCGAGAACCAGAAGGCGAGCGGAAGCTGGCTCCAGCGCCAGATGGGCGTCGGCTACAACACGGCCGCCAAGTGGATCGAGCGGATGGAAAGCGAAGGCCTGGTCGGCCCAGCCAACCACGTCGGCCGCCGCGAAATTTACCGCGACCAGGACGGCAATCCGATCTGATTGCGGCTTGACCGCGTCGAAACTCTCTGTATGATTACAAATGTAATCGCAAGGGGGGTTTATGGGTTTGCGCATTTCACTGGCGTCCGCGGCGCTGGCAGGTTTTCTAGGTTCCTGTGCTTCGATGCAAGCGCAATCTGCCGACCCGATCGAACCGCAGATGATCCCAATAGCGGCGGGAAAATTCCTGCTCGGCTCGCCTTCTTCGCAAGAAGGTCACCAAGCGGACGAGGGGCCGCAAGTCGCTGTGACAATCCCGGCTTTCCGAATTTCCAGGTTCGAGGTCACCGTGGGCCAGTATCGCGCATTCGTCGAGGCGAGCAGCTATGCGCCCGATACGCCCTGTCTCGTCATGGGGGAGAATGGCCGCTGGTTCCATGATCCCGATGCGACATGGGAAAACCCCGGTTTCGAACAGAGCGACGATCATCCGGTCGTCTGCGTTTCATGGTCCGATGCAAGAGCTTATGCCGCTTGGCTCAGTGAACGAACAGAGGGAACGGTGATCCGCCTGCCGAGCGAAGCCGAATGGGAGTATGTTGCCAAGGCGGGAGGCAACTCGCCATACTGGTGGGGGGAGGATGAGGACCGATTCTGTGCCTTCACCAATGGCGCCGATGCAACCGCGCAAGCTCTCTATCCGGAATGGGAGCGCGCGGGCAATTGCGACGACGGATTTGCCTATACAGCGCCCGTTGGCACGTATGGAAAGCGCAATGCCTTCGGCGCCGAGGATTTGATCGGCAACGTCTGGGAGTGGACGGCCGACTGCTACACGGACACGCATTCCGACGCGCCGCGCGACGGCGTAGCGGTCGAATTGCCGGATTGCGAGAAACGCGTCCTGCGGGGCGGCGCATGGGATTTCGGACCCTTCTATCTGCGGACCGCCTATCGTGGTGCCTGGGACGGATCGCAGGCTTTTTCCAATCTCGGATTTCGGGTGGCGGCGGATAAGCGACCGTAAATCAAAGGCGCTTACACGCTGCGGCTGCAAATTTTCTCGCGACTGATGCCAGATTGCGCTTTAAGGCCATGTCGATGGCACGAGTAGTCACGCCCAATTACGCTTCCAAGCGCAGGCCGCCAACACCCGGCTGGGTGCACAGCCCCGTCGGGCGCGCATTGGTCCCGATCCGTCGCTGGTGGCTCGACCATGTGGTGGCCGATGTCGATCACACCGCCGTGATCGCCAAGATCGCGGGCGAGAGCGACGCCAGTCCGCGCTATATCTTCATGACGATGATGTCGGCCGGCATCGCAATCCTCGGAATGCTGCTGTCCTCGCCGGCTGTCGTCATCGGGGCCATGCTCCTATCGCCGCTAATGAGCCCGATCATCGGGGCGGGTTTCGCGCTCGCCTCGGGCAAACTTAAGTGGCTGCGGATTAGTATCCGGGCGCTCGCGATCGGGACGATTGCCGCGATCCTTTTTACCGCGCTCATCGTGCTCGTATCGCCGTTGCAGACCGTCACTTCGGAAATCGCCGCACGGACGCAACCGAATCTGTTCGACCTGCTGGTCGCGCTGTTTTCCTCGCTGGCAGGCTCCTACGCGTTGATCCGCGGTCGCGAGGGCACGATCGTCGGGGTTGCCATCGCAACCGCCCTCATGCCGCCGCTGGCCGCCGTGGGATACGGGCTCGCGACACTGAACTGGACGGTCTTCGGCGGTGCGCTGGCCCTCTACATCACCAACTTCCTGACCATCGCCCTTTCGGCAACGATCATGGCGCGCCTCTACGGTTTCCGAACCGATCTTTCGGCGCGGCAGGGCTGGTTCCAGAACTTCGGTATCTTCGTGGTGTTCGTGGCGCTTGCCATCCCGCTCGGCTTCTCGCTGCGGGACATCGCCTTCGAGGCCAATGCGCAGCGCGTGGTGCAGGATGTCATTGCAGAAAGCTTCCCTGACAAGGCGCGAGTCAATGTCACCGGTATCGACTGGGACGCAGAGCCGGTCGTCGTCAGCGGGACTGTCGATACGCCGCAGTTCAACAGCAAGGCCAATGCCGAGATCAAGCGCCGCTTCGAGGCTCGTTTCGAGCGCGAGGTCGTGATTGCGGTCGAACAGTACCGGGTGGGTACCGATCCTGGCGCTGCCGAAGCCGCCGAACTCGCCCGGGCCAAGGACGAACAGCGCGCGCAGGCGACCGAACGCCAGATTGCGGAGATGGTCGGCGAGCTTGCGCTGGTCGCCGGGGTCGAGAAATCCGAAGTTACGGTGGACCGCGACAATCGCCGTGCCATCGTTCAGGCGACGCATCTTCCCGGACTCACAGTCGAGGGCTGGCGCGTGCTGGAAGGCCGTGTCGATGCAGGCATGCCCGGCTGGTCTGTCGAGCTGCGGCCGCCGCTACTCGCCCTGCCTTCGATCACCCTGGCCGAGGGCGAGCCGGATGCTGCCGGGCAACAAGCACTAGACGTCATCGCCTGGGCTGCAACGCGGCAGAGACTCGGCATCAACCTTGCCGGGCGCGAGGGCGAAACCTTCGATGCGGTCGCTGCCCAATTGCGCGAACGCGGCGTGACATTAACGCAAACGAATGGCGGCTCGCCCGATCGTATCGAAGCGCGCTGGCAGGCTTTGCCGGAATAAAAATACGCTACGGCAAGCGCGCTTGCAGCGAAGGGTTTTCACGAGTAGCGGCGATTCCCAGAGAAGGAGTCCGCACCCATGCGCATCGGCTGTCCGAAAGAAATCAAGAACCACGAATACCGCGTCGGCCTGACGCCCGAGAGTGCGAACGAACTCGTCGCGCAGGGCCACGAAGTGTGGATCGAGACGCAGGCCGGTTGCGGCATCGATGCGACGGACGAACAATATGTCGCAGCGGGTGCAAAGATCGTCCATGGACCCGATCCGATCTTCGCGGAATGCGAAATGGTCGTGAAGGTGAAGGAGCCGCAGGCGATCGAACGCAAGAAGCTGCGCGCGGACCAGATCCTCTATACCTATCTCCACCTCGCGCCCGATCCGGACCAGACGAAGGATCTCGTCGATAGCGGCGTGACCGCAATCGCCTATGAAACCGTAACCGGCCCGCGCGGCCAGTTGCCGCTCCTGAAGCCGATGAGCCAGGTGGCCGGCCGCATGAGTGTGCAGGCAGGTGCGACCGCGCTTGAGAAGGCGCATGGCGGGCGCGGTGTGCTGCTTGGCGGCGTGCCGGGCGTGATGCCGGGCAAGGTCGTTGTGATCGGCGGCGGCGTCGTCGGTTTCAACGCGGCGCAGATGGCTGCGGGCCTTGGTGCGGACGTCACCATCCTCGATCGCGACCCTGAAGTGCTCGAGAAAGTCGGTACCCATTTCGAAAGCCGCGCCAGCACGCGCTTCTCGAACAAGGCCAACCTCTATGATGCCGTGTGCGGCGCGGACCTCGTTATCGGTGCGGTGCTGATCCCCGGCGCAGCAGCCCCTAAGCTCGTCACCCGCGAGATGCTGGGCAATATGCAGAAGGGCGCGGTCCTCGTCGACGTCGCTATCGACCAGGGTGGCTGTTTCGAGACTTCGAAGCCCACGACCCACGCCGATCCGACCTATGTGGTCGACGACATCGTGCACTATTGCGTTGCGAATATGCCGGGCGCCGTCGCGCGCACCAGCACCTATGCGCTGAACAATGTGACGCTCCCCCATGCCCTGCGTATTGCGCGGATGGGCTGGAAGGATGCCATGCGCAA
This sequence comes from Qipengyuania aquimaris, assembly GCF_009827445.1. GTDB lineage: Bacteria > Pseudomonadota > Alphaproteobacteria > Sphingomonadales > Sphingomonadaceae > Qipengyuania > Qipengyuania aquimaris. The sequence goes on along the minus strand of NZ_WTYI01000001.1, from coordinate 1,953,983 downwards.
CGATCCTCACCTTGCCGAAGGGCTGAACGTCCACGCGGGCGAAGTCACTTATGAAGCGGTGGCAAGCGAGCTGGGTTACAATTACCGGCCGGTTGCCGACCTGCTCGGCTAATCGGGCTCTTTGGTGAGGGCATCGAGCATTTCGGGCCGAACCCTCGCCAGCCTGTTCGACGCGCGTTCCAGCATGGCCCAGGTCGTGGCTGCGGACACTATAACCTTGTCGTTAGCATCGCGGAATTCGACCCGGCGAACCGATGTCGCCCCGCGCGCGCTGCCTTCGATCCAGGTCGTGCCGGTCACGCTTTCGCCTTCGGCGACATTGCCGCGATAATCGATCTCGTGCCGGGTCACGACCCAGAAGTATGTCGCCCGGTCTTCGGGCCGCGCGGCGGCTTCCCAATGGCTGGTCGACATGTCCTGGATCCACTGGACCCAGATCGCATTGTTGACGTGGCCGAGCTCGTCGATGTGCTCGGCCCCGGCAACATATGTCTTCGTGAACTTCGCCGTCACTCGGTCATCCCGAGCTGCCACAGGATGAAGGCGTATTCCTCGGCCACTTCGTAGACCGAGTTCCAGCGGCCCGACTTGCCGCCATGGCCTGCACCCATATTGGTCTTGAGCAGCAGTTCGTTGTCGTCGGTCTTCACCTCGCGCAGCTTGGCAACCCACTTGGCAGGCTCCCAATAGGTTACGCGCGGGTCGTTGAGGCCGGCAGTCACCAGCATGGGCGGGTAATCCTGCGCCTTGACCTGGTCGTAGGGCGAGTAGCTGAGGATATAGGCAAACGCGGCCTTGTCGGTGATGGGATTGCCCCATTCCTGCCACTCGCCCGGCGTCAGTGGGAGGCTTTCGTCCAGCATGGTGTTGAGCACGTCGACAAAGGGCACGTGGGCCACGACGGCGCCGTATTGCTCCGGGTCCTGGTTGACGATCGCGCCCATCAGCTCGCCGCCTGCGGACCCGCCGCTGGCGGTAATCTTGCCCTCGGCGGTGTAGCCCTTCTCGATCAGGCCGCGGCCGACATCGACGAAGTCATTGAAGGTGTTGGCCCGCTCGAACATCTTGCCTTGCAGATACCAGCGCCGGCCGAGGTCGTCGCCGCCGCGGATATGCGCGATGGCATAGGCGAAGCCGCGATCGATCAGGCTGAGGCGCGTGGTCGAAAAACCGGGCGGCATGGCATAGCCATAGGCGCCGTAGGCATAGAGGTGGAGCGGCATGGCGCCGTCCTTGCGATCCTTGCGATAGACCACGCTGACCGGGATCATCGTGCCGTCGCGCGACTGCACGCTCAGCCGTTCGGTGGTGTAGAGCGAGGCGTCGTAGCCACTCGGGATTTCCTGCTGCTTGAGCAGTTCGAGCCCGCCGCTGGCGACGTCGTAATCATAGACCGAATCCGGCGTGATCATGCTCTCATAGTCGAGGCGCAGCTTGGTGACGGCATATTCGGGATTGTTCGACAGTCCCGCATTGTAGCTCGCTTCGGGGAAGCTGATGGCACGTGCCTGGAGCGGCGCATCGTAGGTGCGCAGCTGGATCTGGTCGAGGCCGTCGAGGCGGCCCTCCGTCACGAAGAAATCCTGGAACAGGTCGAAGCCGGTGAGGTAAAATTCGTCCGATCCGGCGATCACGGTCTCCCATTCGCCGGGCGCTTCGATCGAAGCCTTGGCGAGGCGGAAGTTGATGTGATCGTCATTGGTCCACACGAACAGGTTCGTGCCTGTTTCGTCGGTGCGGACATCGACCGAATATTCGACACCCTTCTGGCGCGGCCTGACGAGGATCTGTTCGCCGGTCGGATCGTCTGCGCGCACGAGGCGCACTTCGCTGGTTTCGTTGTCGCCCGTGGCGATTATCAGCCAGTCGTCCTGCGCGGACAGGCCTGCGCCCACACCGAAGCTCTGGTCCGTCTCTTCATAGAGCGTGACGTCGCTTTCGACCGGCGTGCCGAGCACGTGCAGCTTCGCTTCGAGCGAGCGCCATTCTTCGGTCGAGGGGCCGTAAACCAGCGCCGTATCGTCGGCGACCCAGGTAAGCCCGCCGCGCAGGTTCGTCAGTTCGTCCGGCAGCAATTCGCCGGTCTGAAGGTCCTTGATCCGCGCGGTGTAGCGCTCGGACCCGTTGCTGTCGGTCGAATAGGCGAGATAGCGCCCGTTCTTGCTGACCGACGCTGCACCCAGCCGGAAGTATTCCAGGCCTTGTGCCAGTTCGTTCTCGTCGAGGATCAGCACCGCATCGCCTCCCGAAACCGGCTTGCGGTAATGCTTGCGATATTGCGCGCCCTCTTCGAATTCTGACCAGTAGAGCCAGTCGCCATCCTTTTGCGGGACTGTGGAATCGTCTTCCTTGATCCGCGCCTTCATCTCTCCGAACAGCGTGTCGACGAGTTCTTTCTGCGGCGCCATGCGCGCTTCGTACCAGGCGTTTTCCGCCTTCACGTAGTCGAGGATGTCCTCGTCATCGATCGTCGGATAGCTCTGGTCCTTGAGCCAGTGATACGGATCGGAGATCGTGATCCCGTGATGGGTATAGGAATGGTCGCGCTTCTCGGCTTGGGGCGGAGAGGTAGGTGCAGTCACTGAAGTCCCTTCGGTTTCTTGGGCCGCGCCAGGTGCAGCCAGAACGAGCGATACGGCAGATAGGCACGCAGCCAGTCGCATGTAAGCCATGAATGATCTCCCCGATGGCGGCACAAAGCTGGAAAGCAGGGCCGCAAGTGTCTAAGTTGCAGGCGTGACTATGCGGCAAGATGCAATGCCGCAAGCGCCGTCTCCACCGATGCGGGACGGCAGCCGACGAAAGGATTTACTCGCATGTTGATGCAGACCCACGAAGCGCGCCTCGATGCGCTCAGGACCGAACTCGAAAAGCGCGGCCTCCATGGCTTCGTCGTACCCATTTCGGACGAGCATATGAGCGAATATGTCGGCTCCTATGCCCAGCGGCTCCACTGGCTGACCGGCTTCGGCGGCAGCGCGGGCAGCGCGGTGGTGCTGAAGGACAAGGCGGCCATGTTCACCGACGGCCGCTATACCGTGCAGGTGCGCGAGCAGGTCGACGGCAAGCTCTACGATTACGAAGACGTGCCTGCGACCTCGCCTGCGAAATGGATCGCTGCCAATGCGCCCGAAGGCGCGCGGATCGGCTACGATGCCTGGCTGCACGGCATCGGCTGGGCGGAAGAGGCGGAAAAGCTGTTTGCTAAGAAGGGTATCGAACTCGTCCCTGTCGACGGCAATCCGATCGACGCGGTCTGGGCCGACCGTCCCGAACCCAGCAAGGCTGCCGCCGTGCCGCACGAAGACCGCCTTGCCGGCCGGTCGAGCGCCGACAAGCGCGCCGAGATCGCCGACTGGCTGAAGCGGGAAGGTTATGACGCCACCGTGGTCACCGCGCTCGATTCCGTGGCGTGGGTGCTCAACATGCGCGGCAAGGACGTCGACAACACGCCTGTCGCCCTGTCCTATGTTGTCGCCCATGCGGACGGCACCGCCGATCTTTTCATTGCGCCCGAGAAGGTCACGCCCGAACTCACGCAGCACCTCGGCAACGCGGTGCGCATCAATGACCGCGCCGAATTCGAGCCTGCGCTGGCGAAGCTGCAAGGCAAGACCGTGGCGGTCGATCCGCGCCACGCGGTCGCTGGCATCTTCCACGCGCTTGAAGCGGGCGGAGCGAAGGTCGTTCGCGACGACGATCCGGCCGTGCTGCCCAAGGCAATCAAGAACGAGGCCGAACAGCAGGGCCACCGCGATGCCCAGGCGCGCGACGGGGCTGCCGTGGTGAAATACCTGCGCTGGATCGAGGAGAACGCTCCCTCGGGCGAGATCGACGAATTGACGGCAGCGGCCAAGTTGCGCGAATTCCGCGGCCTCAGCCCGGATCTCAAGGATACCAGCTTCGACACGATCAGTGCCGCTGCCGGCCATGCCGCCCTGCCGCATTACAAGGTCGACGAGGACAGCAATATCCCGATCCCGCCGTCCAGCATCTACCTGTGCGATTCGGGCGGCCAGTATCCCGACGGGACTACCGACATCACCCGCACCGTCTGGGTGGGGCCGGGCGAACCGACGGCGGAAATGATCGATCGCAACACGCGCGTGCTGAAGGGCCATATCGAGTTGGACCTTGCCAAGTTCCCCGATGCGACCAGCGGCGGCGCGCTCGACGCGCTGGCACGTATGCACCTGTGGCAGGCTGGCGTGGATTATGGTCACGGCACCGGTCACGGCGTCGGCAGCTATCTGTCGGTCCATGAAGGCCCTCAGCGTATCTCGAAGCCCGGCGGCGCCTTTCCCGGGACCGAGACCCCGCTTCGCGAAGGCATGATCCTTTCCAACGAACCGGGCTATTACAAGGCGGGCGAATACGGCATCCGGATCGAGAACCTCGTTCTCGTCGTGGACGCCGATATCGATGGATCGGAGGGCAAGTACCTCGGCTTCGAGACGCTGACCCACGTCCCGCTCGACCGCAAGCTGGTCGACAAGAGCTTGCTCAGCGAACGCGAGATCGCCTGGTGGAACGAATATCACGCCAGGACCCGTGAGATCCTCGCTCCGCAGCTGGAGGGTGACGACCTCGCCTGGCTCGAACGCGAATGCGCACCCTTGTAGGAGTAGCTATGTTCACGTAATGTTCCGCTGGTCGCGAGTCGTTTCCAACTAGGAGAGTTTGCATGATCGGTTACGTTACGCTGGGCACCAACGACCTTACGAGGGCGGCCAAATTCTACGATGCCATCGCGGCCGAAATGGGCGTGGGGCGGATGATGGAATTCGAAACCTTCATCGCCTGGGGCAAATGGGATGGCGGCGCGGGCATCGCGGCGACCATGCCGTTCGATGGCGAAAAGGCGACGGTCGGCAATGGCACGATGGTCGCGCTCGAGGCCAAGGACCGCGATCAGGTGAAGCGACTTTACGACATCGCGCTCGCCAATGGCGGCAGCGACGAGGGTGAGCCCGGACCGAGGGGCGAGCCGGACGAGAACGGCATGCTCTTCTATGCCGCCTATTTCCGCGATCCCGACGGCAACAAGCTCAACGCCTATCTCATGGACAAGGTCGAGTGATGGAGGGCAAGCGCCGCCTTTCGGACAGTTTCCTGCACCTCGGGCTGGGGGCGACGGCCGTACCCCAGCCACCCTTCGAGGGCGGGATGGAATGGTATGAAGGCTATGGGCAGCGTCACGGCAGTGACGGGCGCGAAGGAAGGCTGGTCAGCCAGCACAGCTTTTGCGAAGACTGGGACAGCTGGGAAATGCACCCGCTGGGCGAAGAGGTCGTGATCTGCACGGCGGGCAGCATGGTGCTGACGCAGGAATTTCCCGACGGGCGCCGCGAAACTCTAACCCTGGAAGCGGGCGAATATGCGATCAATCCGGCGGGCGTCTGGCATATCGCCGATGTCGAAGCTCATGCGACCGCGATCTTCATAACTGCCGGTGAGGGCACACAGCACCGCCCGCGCTGAGATGCTGACACCTGGGTGAACGGCCTGCCCGACGCGTTACATTCCGTTACAATTCTCCACCGATCCGGCACATTGCTGCGACAAGGCGGGCCTATAACGGTGACACGAACTGCGGCGCTGTCCCTCAATCCCTCCCCCCAATCCAGGCGCGCCGCAGTTCTCCCAAATCAGGAGAATTCAAGATGAAGAAGATCACTTTGACCTTGTCCGCCGCAGCGCTCGCGCTGACCGGGACTGCCGCGATCGCGCACCAGCACATGGGCAAGACGAACCCCGATGCGGACGGCAACGGCGTTGTCACCAGCGCCGAACACACTGCCCATGCCGACGCGATGTTCGCGCGGATGGACGCCAATGGCGACGGCGAGCTTTCGCAGGCCGAGATGAAGGCGATGCACGAAGCGCGCAAGCAGCATCGCGAAGCACGCCGGGCCGATCGCTCGGAGCGCCGTGCAGCGCGCATGGAGCAGCGTTTCGCCCAGCTCGACACCGACAATTCGGGCGGTCTTTCGCAGACCGAACTGCAGGCCATGAAGGAAATGCGTGGTGAACGCGGCGGCGAAGGTCGCAAGGCGCGTCGCGGCGGCAAGCGCGGCGGCCCCATGGCCATGCTGCAGCGCGCCGACACCGATGGCGACAAGTCGATCTCCCGCGCTGAATTCCAGGCGGCAGTCGATGCGCGCTTCGCCCGGGCCGATGCCGACGGCAATGGCGAGATCTCGGCTGCAGAGCGCGAAGCCATGAAGCAGGCACGGCAGGAACGCCGCGCCGAGCGTCGCAGCCAGTAACCGGCTTTCTGTTTCGTTCACCGCCAAGCGAGTGCATAGGTCACGCATGAACGATGCCGCGCCCATCACCCTGCTGCTGGTCGACGATGAAGCCAGTCTACGCGAACCCCTGGCGGAATATCTTTCCGGCCAGGGGTTCGTCGTGCTGGAGGCCGAGAGCGCTGCGCAGGCGCGTTCGCGGCTTGAGACCGATCGGCCCGACCTGGTCCTGCTCGACATCATGATGCCTGGCGAGGACGGCCTGTCGCTCTGCCGTCACCTCGTCGAAAGCCGCCAGCTCCCCGTCATCCTGCTGACGGCCAAGGGCGAGGCGATGGACCGGATCATCGGCCTCGAAATCGGGGCTGACGATTATGTCACCAAGCCGTTCGAGCCGCGCGAACTGGTGGCGCGCATACGCTCCGTCCTTCGCCGGGCAGACCGCAGCGGCGTGGAGCCTGCGGACGATCTCGCTTACGTTTTCGAGGGATGGACACTCGACCCGCTCAAGCGCCGGCTGACCGACCCCGAAGGGACGCTGGTGCCGATCTCGACCGCAGAATTCCGGATGCTGCGCGCATTCTGCGACCACCCGCGCCAGGTGCTCGACCGGGACCGGCTGCTGGACATGGTCCAGGGACGCGAGGCGCAATTGTTCGACCGTGCAGTCGACAACCAGGTCAGCCGCCTGCGCCGCAAGATCGAGGCCGACAGCCGCAATCCTCATTTCATCCAGACGGTCCGCGGCGGTGGCTACCGGTTCGGCGCAGATGTCACGCGCAAGGCGGCGGACAAGGCCTGATGCGGTTTCTTCCCAAGAGCCTGCTGGGCCAGACATTGCTGGCGGTGGCCGGAGCGCTCCTGCTGGCGCAATTGGTGACGACCGGACTTCTCTATCGCATTGCCGAAGAGCGGCGCGAGGAAGCGCTGATCAGCGCCGCCCAGCTCTCCTTGTGGGGCGCGCCGGTGTTTCGCCAGGCTCGCGGCGAAGCGGTGCTCGAAGGGGATCGCCGACGTTTCCGGGCAGACCGGCGCGAACTGGGTGGCCGCTGGATGCGGGGCGAGGTGACCGAGGCGTATCCCCTCTTGCCGGGCGAGACTTCGGACGATGCGCTCGCGACGGCCATTGCAGCGCGTCTGACCGGTTTCGTTCGCGAACCCCATGCCGTCCTTGCGACCATTCGCTCCACCGACGACGATCCAGTGGTGATGCAGCGGGTTCGCGACTGGAACCCGGCATCGCGCAAAATGGTCCGAGGTTACCGGAAGGTCTTCGTCGCTGCGGTCCAGTGGGAAGAAGGCGGCGCATGGCACGTCGCCCGGGTACCGTTCCCGCGCGACGACCGGAGGGTTTTCCTGGTTACTGCGGCCCAAACGCTGGTGATCTTCATCCTGGTCATGACGGTCCTGTTCGTCCTCCTGCGCCGGATCACCCGGCCCTTGGCGAGGCTGACGCGACAGACGGAACGGTTTTCGTCCAATCCGGGCAGCATTACCCCGATCGAGCCGAGCGGGCCCGACGATATTCGTAGCCTGATCGCGGCGCATAATGCGATGGAAGCGCGCATCGCTGCCATGCTGGATGAGAAAGACGTCATGCTGGGTGCCATCGGCCATGACCTGAAGACGCCGCTGGCCGCGCTGAGGGTACGGATCGAGGCTATCCGCGACGACGGCCTGCGGGCGAAAATGGCGCAGTCGATCGAAGAGATCACGCAAACGCTCGACGAGATCCTCCTGCTGGCACGCATCGGCCGCGCCGATCGCCCTGCTGAGCGTACCGACCTCTATGCCTTGCTGGTGTCGGTGGTCGAGGAATTCGAGGATATGAACCAGCCGGTTGCGCTGCTCGAAGGCCAGCGGGTGCCCGCGCCTGTGCACCTCACCTGGCTGAAACGGGGCGTGCGCAATCTCATATCCAATGCCCTTCGCTATGGCGGGACGGCAGAGATCGCACTGTTGCGTGAAGGCGACGAGGCGGTGATCCGCGTCGAGGATGACGGACCCGGCATTCCCGAGGATCGCATCGCGGAGATGCTCGAACCTTTCACCCGCGGTGAGGCAAGCCGCAATCGCGCCACAGGCGGCGCCGGTCTCGGACTGACCATTACGCGCGCCGTTGCAGAGCAGCATGGCGGTTCGCTGGTACTGGAAAACCGGCAGCAGGGTGGCCTGCGCGCCGAATTGCGCCTTCCGATCTAACGCATCAACCCGCCGACGATGTTGCGCACGAAGGCATTGAGGCCCGTGCGTACGGGATCGGCGCGCGATTTCTTGCCGAGCACTGCTGCCACGGCCACCGACGAAAGCGAACCTGCTGCAGCGGTCGCCGCAGCCTTGCCGGCCTTGGTCCACATGGATGGGGTCTTGCGTTCGCGCTTGCGCACCTCTTCCTCGCCTTTTTCTTCGACCTCCTTGGCGGTTTCGGCCGCGTCGAGCGTCTTGGCGGCGAGCACTTCTTCCGCGCTCTCGCGATCGATGGCTTCGTCGTATTTCCCGTCGAGCTCGCTGACCGAGTTCACGATCTTGCGTTCTTTTTCCGTCACCGGGCCAAGGCGCGACTGCGGCGGCTTGATCAGGGTGCGCTGCACGACCGATGGTGCGCCGTCCTCGTCCAGCGTGGAAACCAGCGCCTCGCCCACCTTGAGCTCAGTGATCGCTTGCTCGACGTCGAGGTCCGGATTGATCCGGAATGTCTCTGCAGCGGCCTTGATCGCGCGCTGGTCACGCGGGGTGAAGGCGCGCAGCGCGTGCTGGACGCGGTTGCCCAGCTGGCCCGCGATCTTTTCCGGAATGTCGATCGGGTTCTGCGTCACGAAATAGACGCCAACGCCCTTTGACCGGATGAGGCGGACGACCTGCTCGACCTTTTCTTCCAGTGCTTCGGGCGCATCGTCGAAGAGCAGGTGTGCCTCGTCGAAGAAGAACACCAGCTTCGGCTTGTCCGGATCGCCGACCTCGGGAAGCGTTTCGAACAATTCGGCCAGCAGCCAGAGCAGGAAGGTGGCGTAAAGCTTGGGGCTGCGCATCAGCTTGTCGGCGGCAAGCACGTTGATCACGCCCCGACCCTTTTCGTCGGTGGCGAGGAAATCGTCGATCTCCAGCGCAGGCTCGCCGAAAAATTCATCCGCTCCTTGGCTCTCGAAGCTCAGGAGCTGGCGCTGGATCGCGCCGACGCTTGCCTTGGAGACATTGCCGTACTTGCCGGACAGGTCCGCGGCGTTCTCATAGGCGAAGGTCAGCATGGCCTGCAGGTCGCCAAGATCGAGCAGCAGCAAATTGTTCTCGTCGGCATAGCGAAAGACGATGTTGAGCACGCCTTCCTGCGTATCGTTGAGGTCGAGCAATCGTGCCAGCAGCAGTGGGCCCATTTCCGAAATGGTCGTGCGGATCGGGAAGCCCTTTTCGCCGTAGAGATCCCAGAACACCGCCGCATTGTCGGCATAGGCATAGTCGTCCATGCCCAGTTCCTTGGCCCGGCCTTCCAGCTTGTCGGCATGCTTGAACTGGGGGGATCCGGCCATGGAGATGCCCGACAAATCGCCTTTCACGTCGGCCACGAAAACCGGGACGCCGCGCGCGGAGAAGCTTTCCGCAAGGCCCTGAAGCGTGACGGTCTTGCCTGTACCGGTGGCTCCGGCGATCAATCCGTGGCGATTGGCCTGTGCAAGTCTGAGATACTGGTTCTCACCATTGCCGCCCAATCCTAGGAAAATATCGTTCATCCGGCCCGTGTCCCTCTTGCTATGTGTTGCAGGCGGTTTGGCGCAGTGGAGGCGGCAGGGTCAAGCTATCCCTCGACATAGCCTGCCGCTGCGGTAAAGGCAGGGCATATGGCGCGGCGCGACCCTTTCGTTCTACTCGACGATGCACGCAGCGATGGTGCGGCGGACGCGTTGCTGTTCGAACGGCCGCGCGCGGTCTTCGTCGCCTCGCGGCCCGAAGATGTCTCGGCTACTCTCGATGCGGCGGAACAGGCGCGGCGCGAGGGCGGCGAACTGGCAGGCTTCATCGCCTACGAGGCGGGGCTTGCGCTCGAAAGCAGGCTTGAACATCGTGCGGCATCAAGGGCGGGCGCTTCCGGTCCGCTGGTCTGGCTGGGGCTGTTCGATGCGCCGTCGCGGATCGCGGCCGAGGACGTACCAGCATGGCTCCACGAACGCTCTTCCGGAAACGGAAGCGTCGGACCGCTTGAGCCGCAAGTTTCGCCAGGCGGATACGCCGAGGCGTTCGATCGACTACAGGAAGCGATCAGCGCAGGCGACATCTACCAGGCCAACCTCACATTCCAGCTGGCTGGAAATTTCACCGGCGATCCGCTGGGCCTGTACTCTGCCCTGAGGCCTGCCGCCCAAGCCGGTTACGGCGGGGTCATCTTCGACGGCTCGCACTGGCTGCTCAGCCTCAGCCCCGAGCTTTTCGTGTCGCTCAAGGATCGGGAAGCCAAGGCCAAGCCAATGAAGGGCACGCGCCCTCGCGCGGCGGACCCGCAGCAGGATGCGGCGCTGGCCGAAGAACTGGCACATTCGGTCAAGGACAAGGCCGAAAACCTGATGATCGTCGACCTGATGCGCAACGATCTGAGCCGGGTCGCCGAGGCGGGAAGCGTGCGGGTCGACGAACCCTTCGCGATCGAAAGCTATCCGACGGTCCACCAGATGGTGAGTGTGGTTCGCGCGCGGCTCAAGCCGGATGCGGGAGCGATCGACCTCGTGAAGGCGCTTTTCCCGTGCGGGTCGATCACCGGCGCGCCGAAAATCCGCGCTATGGAATTGATCGACGAGGTAGAGCGCGATCCCCGCGGGCCCTATTGCGGGGCCATCGGACGGATCGGTGCGGATGGTGATGCCGCGTTCAATGTGGCCATCCGCACGTTACGCCTGACCGAGATAGAGAACGGACGCGGGAAGGCCGTGCTGGGCGTCGGCGGCGCGATCGTGGCCGACAGCGAGGCGCGTACCGAATGGCGCGAGGCGATCCTCAAGGGCGCGTTCGCCCGGGCATCCTCGCCCGATCACCGCGCGGCGCAGTTCGACCTCATCGAGACGATGCGTTTTTCGCCCGAAGAGGGGATCGCATACCTCGAGGAACATCTCCTGCGCATGAAGGAAAGTGCGGGCGAGCTGGGCTTCTCCTTCGACCGGCACGAGGCGCGCAACCAGTTGCACGCGCTGTGCTTCGTGGTCGAGAAACCCAGCCGGATCCGCCTCCTGGCATCGCGCTCGGGAGCTCTCGCTCTCGAAGTGCAGGATATGCCCGCGCCGTGGCCAGAACCGGCGAAGTGCATCGTCATGCCCTTGCCGGTCGATCCGGGCGACTGGCGGCTTCGTAACAAGACCACCGACCGCAGTTTCTACGAGGACGCACAAGCAGTAGCCCGGCACCATGGCGCGCAGGAATGCCTGCTGGTGCGCGAGGACGGCCTTGTCACCGAAGGCTGCGTCACCAATATCTTCGTCGAGCGTGACGGTGTCCTCCTGACGCCGCCTGCCAACCTTGGCCTCCTTCCCGGCGTGTTGCGCCAGAGCCTGCTCGCAGAGGGGAGGGCGAAGGAAGCGGAGCTTACGATTTCCGATCTCGAGGACGGTTTCTTCCTCGGCAATGCGCTGCGCCAGATGGTGCGAGCGGAACTGAAGGACTGAATGACCGATATCCCGATCCTGTTCGAAGACGGCGAAGCGCTCGTCATCAACAAGCCCGCCGGCCTGCCGGTCGACCGGCCGAAAAAGGGCGGGCGGTGCCTGGAGGATCACTTCGAGCAGCTGCGCCTGGGCTTCCAGCGTGATCCCTCGCCCGTCCACCGGCTCGACACCGACACCAGCGGCTGCCTGCTCCTGGCCCGCAATCCCAAGTCGCTCAAACGCTTTTCCAAGGCCTTTGAAGACCGCGCGGTCGAGAAGCGCTATCTTGGCATCCTGACGGGTGTCCCGTCGGAAACCGAGGGCACGGTCGAGCTGTCGCTCTCCAAGATCAGCAGCGCGGAAAAAGGCTGGCGGATGATTGCGGCGAAGAAGGGCAAGCCGTCCGTCACGCACTGGGAGGTCATTGGCGAAAGCGGCGGCCATGCGCTGGTCGAGTTCCGGCCTGAAACCGGGCGCACGCACCAGATACGCATCCATTGCGAGGCTGGGCTCGGCATGCCGCTGCTCGGCGATCCGGTTTACGGGTCGGGCAAGGGCGCGCCGCGCACGATGCTGCACGCGGCAGGGCTGGTCGTGCCACGCGAAAGGAAACCGACCATCGAAGCGAGCGCGCCGATGCCGCGAGATTTCGCAGCCCTCGGTTTTGCCGACGACGCGAAATAATGGGCCGCATCGTCGACAAGGCGAATGAAATTGCCGAGGAGAAGTTCATCGCCTCTTCCGGGCCCGGCGGGCAGAACGTCAACAAGGTGGCGACCGCGGTGCAGCTGCGGGTCGATGTCTTCCAGCTCGGCATGCCGCCCGATGCATTCAACCGCCTGAAGGATGTCGCGGGCAGCAAGCTGACGCAGGACGGCGAAATCGTCCTCACCGCGAACGAGCATCGCACGCAGGAACGCAATCGCGAAGCGGCTCGCGCCCGGCTTGCGGCGATCCTGACGGAAGCGCTGACCCCGCCCAAGAAGCGCAAGAAGAGCCGCGTGAACCGGGTCGGCAAGGTGAAACGCCTCAAGGCCAAGAAGGCGCGCGGCGAGGTGAAGGCCAATCGGGGCAAGGTCCAGCTTTGACGCGGCGCGCGCCAATGCTTGACTTTTCACCGGGAATCACACAAAGGGCGCGCCGGACGGCGGTGCGACCTGCGCCGCCCTTATTTTTTCGGCCGGTTTCCCCCACGGGACGGCCCTTGCAACGAGATCTTTAGGAACACGCCATGGCGAAGCCCGCAACCGTCAAGATCAAGCTCGTCTCGACTGCCGACACGGGCTTCTACTACGTGACCAAGAAGAACCCCCGGAATCACACCGAGAAGTTCGTCTTCAAGAAGTACGATCCGGTCGTGCGCAAGCACGTCGAGTTCAAGGAAGCCAAGATCAAGTAATTTGATCCGGCAAGCTGAACGGCGGGAACGCACGCAGTTCAGTGACAGTTCAATGCTCCGACGCTAAATCGTGGAGCATGAACACCTTGACCCTTTTCAAGAATCGACCCTTCGCCTCGGCCATCGCATTCGCGGTGGCCACTGCGATTCCGGCAAGCTTTCTGGCAGCCCCCGCCCCGGTAGAGGCTGCAGCAGGCGATCTCGACCGCGCGGTCGACGCCCTGCGCGGCATCGCCACGATGAAGGCCGACTTCGTACAGACCGACCGCAATGGCCAGTCCGTCTCCGGCGTCATGACGCTGAAGCGCCCCGGCAAGATTCGTTTCGAATACGAAAAGGGCGTGCCCCTGCTCGTCGTTTCGAACGGCAAATCGATGTATATGGTCGATTACGAGGTGAACCAGGTCCAGCGTTGGCCGATCAAGAATTCGCCTCTCGGCGCGCTGCTCGACCCGAGCCGCGACGTGAAGCGGTACGGCAAGCTGGTCCCGACCGGACACAGCGATGTTGTCAGCATCGAAGTGCGGGATCCCAAGCGGCCCGAATTCGGCGCCATCACCCTCATCTTCGCGCGTGATGGCAGCGCCCCCGGGGGCCTGCGCCTCACTCACTGGGTTGCGCTCGATGCACAGAATCACCGCACCACCGTGCGCCTGCGCAATCACCGTTATGGCGTGTCGGTTGCCGACAGCGCATTCACTTTCAAGGACCCGCGCAGAACGTCCCGTCGTCCGGGATAAACGGACCGGCGACGAACCGTTCGTCTTATACGACTTTTGGCGACTCAATGTTCATTGAGCAGCAAGACGATAGGTCCTATTTATAAGTCTACGAAGCGGCGGACGGCAATTTCCCCCCTGTTGATTGCCACCCCTCAAACCGCTTCGTTCCAAGCGTGACGAACGCTCACAAGGAACCCTCGAGCCATTTGCCCCCGGCTCGAGGGTTTTTTGTTGTGCGCGGCAGGGTGGACCGCCGCGCCTCGCCGCCCTATCTCGGCGGCCATGGTTTCTGTTGCATCCTGGAATATCAATTCCGTTCGCCTGCGTATGCCGATAGTCGCCCGCTTCCTCGAAGAGCAGGGGCCCGATGTCCTGTGTCTGCAGGAGATCAAGTGCCAGGAGCACCAGTTCCCTTTCGAGGCCTTCCGCGAACTCGGTTACGAACATTTCGCGATCCACGGCCAGAAGGGCTATCACGGCGTGGCGACGGTCGGGAAAGTCCCGTTCCGCGATTTTTCGAAGCACGACTGGCAGGACAATGGCGAAGCGCGCCATGTCGGCGTGGAACTGACCGATCCGGCACACCAGGGCATTATCGTCGAGAACGTCTACGTCCCGGCAGGCGGTGACGAACCCGACCGCGAAAAGAACCACAAATTCGGCCAGAAGCTCGATTTTCTCGAACGCATGACGCGCTGGGCAGACAAAATCGACCGGCCGACGCTGATCGTGGGCGATTTCAACATCGCGCCGCTCGAAAGCGATGTGTGGAACCACAAGCAATTGCTCAAGGTCGTCAGCCATACGCCGGTCGAGGTCGACGCGCTGCAACGTTTCATGGACGCTCATGGCTGGGCCGATATCGGGCGCGAACACATCCCTGCGCCCGAACGCTATTACAGCTGGTGGAGCTACCGCGCGAAGGACTGGAAGGCCAACGACCGCGGTCGCAGGCTCGATCACATGTGGGCCAGTCCCGAACTTGCGAAACAGGCAACCGGCCATTCGGTCCACGAATATGCGCGCGACTGGGAAAAGCCCTCCGACCACGTGCCGCTGGTCACGGAGTTTTCTCTCTGAGCGAGCCGTCGCCTTCCCGCCGGGCGGCGCAGGCCGTCGATGCGCTGAGGCATGGCTGGCCGCTGGCGATCGCCGGTGCACCGCTGCTGCAGCCGGTCGAGACGGCATTCGGCGAAGTGACGGCCGGCGAAATGCTGATTTCGGCAACCCGCGCGGTCACATTGAAACTGGCGAACCAGCGCGAAGCGGCTGCACCGCGCCAGCCCGTCCTGCTGCGCGGGGCCGAGACGTTCGACCTGTCCGCCGCGTTGGCAATTGCCGATCCCGCGCTGGATCTGACCAAGCCCATGAAAGGGCCGTTCAAGGCGCTGGCGCTGGAATGGGAAGAACAGGCCGCCGCGGCGCTCGAACTGGCGCGGATCGCCGGGATATTGCCCGCTTTTCTCGTCGCTCCGGATGGTGCCGGAGAGGCCGTGCATCTCGAAGCGTCGGACCTGGACGCTTTTTCGCAAGCCGACACCATGCGTATCGCATCACGCGCCTCCCTGCCGGTGGATGCAGCGCCCGATGCGCGGATCGTTGCTTTCCGCCATCCCGACGATACCCGCGAGCACGTGGCGCTGGTCATCGGCAAGGAACGGTCGGACAAGGCGCCGCTGGTGCGCCTGCACTCCGAGTGCCTGACCGGCGACGTTCTCGGCAGCCTGAAATGCGATTGCGGGCCCCAACTCGACGCGGCTCTTCACGCAATGGCGCGTGAGGCGCAGGAAGGCGGCTGGGGCGTCCTCCTCTACATGCGGCAGGAAGGGCGCGGCATCGGCCTCATCAACAAGCTGCGGGCCTATCGCCTGCAGGACCAGGGCTTCGACACGGTCGATGCAAACACGCGGCTGGGCCTGCCGGACGAGGCGCGTGACTTTCCCACTGCCGCAAGGATGCTCGACCTGCTTGGTGTGCGCAGCATCCGCCTGATGACGAATAACCCGGCCAAGGTGGACGCACTTGGCGCGCATGGCGTCAAAATCGACGAGCGTGTGCCGCACGCCCTGCCGGACAATCCGCACAACGCCCGCTATCTTGCAACAAAGCGTGACCGCGCGGGGCACCTGCTGCCATGAATGCAGTGGCGATCAGACCTGAAGGGCCATCGGACCACGCGGCTATCGCCGTCGTGACCGAAGCCGCTTTCAGGGGTCAAAAGCACAGCGACGGTTCCGAAGTTGCAATCGTCGACCGGCTTCGAAAGGATGGCGACCTGACGCTTTCCCTGGTGGCGGAGGATGCCGAACGCATCGTCGGACATGTCGCGGTATCGCCGGTCACCATCGATGGGAATGCCGGCAATTGGTATGGCCTTGGGCCAATTTCCGTCCTGCCTGCCTTGCAACACAAAGGGATCGGCTCGCGCCTGATGCAGCGAGCCCTTGCGGATATGCGGGCAATTGGGGCCGCGGGCATCATCCTACTGGGCAATCCGGCCTATTATTCGCGCTTCGGTTTCGAGCATGATCCGCGCCTTGAATATCCTGGACCCCCGCCCGAATATTTCCAGCGGCTGGTCCTTACCGGAGACGCGCCGACAGGTGTCGTGAGCTACGCCCCGGCTTTCGGCTGAAGCCGCCGACCAAGCGCTTCGCCCATCCGGACGCTGTCGCCCGCCTTGAACCGGTTGAGCCATTCGACCCGGCCGGGCTCAAACAGCAGCACGACGGTCGATCCAAGGATGAAGCGCCCCATTTCATCGCCTGCCTGAAAGGAATGTGCGCCGCCGGAGAAGTCGGTCCGCTTCAGCTTGGGCGAATGGGTTTCTTCCAGTCCCGACCAAACCGTCTCGATCCCCGCAACGATCATTGCGCCGACCATGACGCTGGCGAAGCAGCCGTCGGAGCCCTCGAACAGGCAGGCGAGCCGTTCGTTGCGGGCGAACAGTCCGTCGACATTCTCTGCCGTGACCTGGTTTACCGAGAACAGGTCTCCGGGGACATAAGTGGCGCTGGTGAGCTGGCCTGCTGCCGGCATGTGGACGCGGTGATAGTCGCGCGGACTGAGGTAGACGGTGGCGAAAGTGCCGCCTTCGAACCGGCTTGCGGCATCCTCGTCACCGCCGAGCAGCTGGCTCGCGGTGAAATGCCGTCCCTTGGCCTGGAAAATCTTGCCATCTTCGATGCGGCCGATCTGGCTGATCGCGCCGTCGGCGGGGGAAAGGACATACTCGCCGGCATCGGCCAGCGGCCTGGCGCCCGGCCTCAGTTCGCGGGTGAAGAAGTCGTTGAAACTGCGGTATTCATCGATACCGCGCGCCGCTTCGCTCATGTCGACGTCGTATGCGTCGATGAAACGGCGAATGAGCAGGTTCTTGACCGCGCCCGCCTCGCTCGAGGCGAGATAGCCCGCCATGCGGGAGACAGCGTGGTGCGGCAGCATGTGCTGGAGCCAGATGAAGGGTGATGCCATTCCGGGGCCGTGAACCGAATTACGCCCTAGCGCAACTGGCTGTCCTTGCTGCCGCGGCGATTGATGCCGGACTGGCGGGTGGTGGCATCGCGGGCCGACTGGCAGGCGACGCAGGTGCGTACGCCGGGCAGGGCATCGCGGCGCTTCTGCGGGATCGGCTCTCCGCACTCATCGCAATATTCGGCGCTGTCGCCACGCGGCATGCGAGCGCGCGCCGCGCTGACCGCATCGCTTACCGTGTCGTCAATCTGGTCCTGAACGGCGCCGTCTCGCGCCCATCCACCTGCCATGTTTCGCTCCTTTCCCGATCAACGATGCGGGGGGCGAGGGCGTTCCTCAGCGGCTTTCGAAAGGTTTGAGGTTCGTGCCCAGCGAGTTCTCGCCGATGGCAAGGGCGTCACCCGTCCAGTCGGCAACGAATGCGGGTTTGCGCGTGATGCCGGGCGCAAGGCGCGCATCGTTGTCGCGGATGACCAGGCCGTCGGACGAATATTTCCCGCCTTCCGCGCCGATCGCGATCAGGGCGGACCAGTTTTCCTTGTCCTTGCCTTGGACGAACCAGTTTCCGCTGATCATGCCCGAGCCACCTTCTGGCAGGTCGATCATGTAATTCGTGCCGCGCCCGCCGGTGTCGTCGAAACTGTTGTTGGCGATGCGGTTGCGACTGGCGCGCGATTTCACATAGTGCCCGCCGCGCCCCTGTTCGAAGCGGCTGCGGGTCACTTCGAGTTCGCCATAGTCACCGACATAGATCGAATGGGCGCACCCGCCGCTTCCTTCGCAGGTGCCGAGACGGGTGAAAGTGGATTTGTCGATGGTGATCCGGTTCGACTTGCCGTTGACCGTCAGCAAACCCTGGTCGCTATCGCGGAACCAGCTCTGGACGATGGAAAGTTCGCCGTTTTCGAGGCGGATGCCGGCACCGTTCTTTTCCCGCACATGCATGTTGGCAAAGGTCAGCCCCCGAATGGCCGCGCTTTCGCCGCGAAGGACAAGCGCCGCCTTGCCTTCACAAATTCCGCCATCGAAAATCGCTTTGCCGGCCTCGGCAGCGCGATATTCGATTACGCCTGCTTTCTGGACTGCGCACTGGTCGTAAATGCCGGGAGCTGCGAGGATGGTGCCTTGCGTGTCGCCAATCGCGTCGACCGCGTCTTGCAGAAGCGCAAACCCGCGGCCTGTTTCTGCGATGGTGAAGTTTCCGCGTGCAGGCTGGGCCATGACGGCAGCAAGCGGGATCGCGCCGACTGCGAGGGCCGCGACACCGGCCACGATCCATCGCGGGAGGCGATCGGCAGCGGAGGCGAAGGGCGAAACCATCGCAATTGCATAGGATTTAATGGTTAACATTGCGCAAACAGGATGATCGCGCGGATACGGATGTCAATCCTTCTCGCCATGACGCCAGCGCCAGCCGCCACGCGTCTTGTGCTTCGCGATGAAGACCACGGCCAGAGTGGCGAGAAGCCAGACCACGATCGCAAAGCCGAGCCCGATGGCCGGATCCCACTCCAGCACAGGTGCCGGGGCGAGCATGACCAGCGTATAGGCGGCCAGCAGCGCCCAGCCCTGCCAGGCGATCGGCAGCCCCGCGCCGTAACCGAAGCGCTTGGGCGCGAACCAGGGTTTGTCGTCCTTCATGTCAGTCCTCCGTCTTCGGGCGCCCGCGTTTGGGCTTTTTGGAGATTGCGACGTCGATACCGCGCTTTTTCAGCGCTTCGCGCAACAACATTTCGATCTGCGCATTGGCGCTGCGCAATTCGTCCGCCGCCAGGCGCTCGACCGCGGCATGGACAGCCGGGTCGAGACGCAGGGCGAAGGCTTTCTTGGCTGGTGGTTTGGCCATGAGGCCTCTCCGCTAGTCCTTTGGATCAGTACAGCGAGCCGGCGTTGACCACCGGGTGCGCGTCCTTTTCGCCGCACAGTACGACCATCAGGTTTGACACCATGGCCGCGCGCCGCTCGTCGTCGAGCTCGACGATATTGTCTTCGCTCAGCTTGGTGAGGGCATCCTCGACCATTCCGACCGCACCCAGCACGATCTTGGTGCGCGCCGCGATGATGGCGTCGGCCTGCTGGCGCTTGAGCATGGCGCTGGCGATTTCGCTCGCATAGGCGAGGTGCGTCAGGCCTGCCTCATCGACGACTATGCCGGCGACCTTGAGGCGGTCGTTGAGCTCTTCCAGGAGTTCGCGGTTGACCACGTCGCCGCCGCCGCGAAGCGTGACTTCCTCGCCTTCGAAATCGTCATAGGGATGCCGCGAGCCGACGGTGCGCAGGCCCGCCTCGATCTGGATGTTCACGAACTCCTTGTAATCGTCGACATCGAAGCTCGCCTGGGCAGTGTCGCGCACGCGCCAGACAACGTTGCAGGCGATCTCGATCGGGTTGCCCCGCAAGTCGTTGATCTTGACCCGTTCGGAATGGATGTTGTGCGCGCGGGCCGAGATCTTGGTCTTGCCCATCCACGGCCAGACCCAGCGCAGCCCCTCTGTACGTTCGCTGCCCTTGTATTCGCCGAACAGCGTGATGACCGCCGCCTGGTTGGGCTGGATCATGAAGAAGCCGAGGCCCACGATCACCACTCCGATGACCGACGTGGACAGAGCCACCAGGAAGAGGATTTTCGCCCCCGATGCTGCGCCGTCTTCCGGTGCCAGGCCGGGCAGGACAAGAGCCAGGACGGCGATCAGGCCGACCAGCACCAGCAACATGATGTAGCCATTGTAACTCGTCGCCGCGCTTTCGCGGCTGGTCTTCATTCCGGACAATTCCACCGACATAACCTGCCTCCTGTTATATAATTATGATATCATAAATATATCAGTAGGAGTGGTGGGTCAAGAAAATCCGGTCAGTGGCGGGCAA
Organism: Qipengyuania aquimaris; assembly: GCF_009827445.1. Taxonomy (GTDB): domain Bacteria; phylum Pseudomonadota; class Alphaproteobacteria; order Sphingomonadales; family Sphingomonadaceae; genus Qipengyuania; species Qipengyuania aquimaris. Next base: position 1,933,651 of record NZ_WTYI01000001.1, on the reverse strand, counting down.
TCTCCGCAAGGAAGCGTTCGCCATAGGCGTCGAGCTTGCGGGTTCCCACTCCGCCGAGGCGACCCAGTTCAGGCAGGGTCGAGGGTCGGCTTGCGGCCATTTCACGCAGCGTCGAATCGTGGAACACGACATAGGGCGGGACGCCGGCCTCCTTGGCGAGATCGCGGCGCAAATCGCGCAATGCCTCGAACAGTGGATCGCCGACCGGGTTGGCGGTCGATTCGCCTCGCCGCCTGCGGGCACGCTTGGGCGGGACGATGATCTCGACCTTGCGTTCGCCTTTGATGATCTCGCGTGCCGCGCCCCCCAACGACAGTCCACCGTGTTCGGTCGGCACTAGATCGCCGCGCGCCTGGAGCGCACGTCCGAGCGGTTGTAATAGGCTTGCATCTTCACCCTCGACGATACCGAATACGCTCAACCGGTCGTGCCCGCGCTGGCGGACGCGCTCGTCCTCGGCGCCGACAAGCACTTTCTGCAGATGGCCCATGCCGAAGCTCTGGCCCGTGCGGTAGACCGCCGAGAGCAGCTTGCGCGCGAGTTCGGTGGTGTCCGTGACCTTGGGCGGATCGAGGCAATTGTCGCAATTGCCGCAAGTTTCGTCAGGGTCCTCCCCGAAATGGCGCAGGAGAACCGCGCGGCGGCAATGCGGCGTTTCGACCAGTCCGGCCAGCGCATCGAGGCGCGCCCGTTCTGCGCTGCGTCGCCCTTCCGGTAACTCCATCAGGCGTTGGCGAGCCGTGGCGAAATCGGCTGCGCCCCAGAACATCGTCGCAAGGCTCGGGTCGCCGTCGCGCCCGGCACGGCCTGTTTCCTGGTAGTAACCCTCGATCGACTTGGGCACGCCGACATGGGCGACGAAGCGCACGTCCGGCTTGTCGATCCCCATGCCGAAAGCGATCGTGGCGACGATCACCATGTCCTCGCTCTCGACGAAGGCGGCCTGGTTGGCGGCGCGCGTCTCTGCCGGAAGCCCTGCATGATAGGGGCGCACCGATCGGCCGGTTGCAGCGGCGAGCTTTTCGGCCAGCTCCTCCACCTTGCGGCGGGTCTGCGCGTATACGATGCCGGGGCCGGGCTGGCGGGCCATCAGGTCAGCGATCTGTCGCACAGGATTGTCGCGCGGTGTGATCGCATAGCGGATATTGGGCCGATCGAAGCCAGCGAGCACCAGCCCGTCCTCGGGAACGCCTAACTGCGTCATTACGTCGGCGCGGGTCTGCCGGTCTGCGGTCGCTGTCAGCGCCAGGCGCGGCACGTCCGGGAAGGCATCCATCAACGGGCGCAGCTGGCGATAGTCGGGGCGGAAATCGTGGCCCCATTCCGAAACGCAATGCGCTTCGTCGACCGCGAACAGGGCAAGCGGCGTGGCGCCCAGCATATCGCGGAAGCCTTGCTGGCTGGCGCGTTCGGGCGCGACGTAAAGCAGGTCCAGCTCGCCCGCACGGAAGGCATCCTGCGTTTCGCGCCAGTCGGCGTCGGCGCTGGTCAGGGTGGCTGCGCGAATCCCGTTCGCCCGGGCGCTGCGCAGCTGGTCGTGCATCAGCGCGATAAGCGGGCTGATGACGATGCAGGTGCCAGGCATCATCACCGCCGGAAGCTGGTAGGTCAGCGACTTTCCAGCCCCGGTGGGCATCACCGCAAGGGTGGACTTGCCATCCAGGACACGCTCGACGACATCTTCCTGCCGACCACGAAAACCGTCGAACCCGAAGGTCGAACGCAAGGCCTCGCGTGCGCGGTCCAGATTGTCTCCATCGAGCGGGGGCATGCCTCCCTGTCGGCGTACCAGGCTGGCGGCGCAAGCGGCGCGAGTGCATTTTCCCCTTGGACCTTGGGCCCAGTGCATATTAACCACCCCTCCCGACAGCGCCGATCGGCGCTCAGATCAGGAGAGACACATGAAGTTCCGTATTCTTGCCGCTGCAACCGCTTCGCTGGCGTTGGCCGCCTGTGGCAGTGCCGACGACGCCTCGACCGAAGCAGAGGCCGACACCGTTGAAGTTGCTGCGGACGAGGCGCTTGAGCCGGTGACCGAAGAGCCGGTCGAAGATGCCGCTGCCAGCGAACCGGTCGAAGTCGACAATTCGGCTGCAGAGGCTGCTGAAACGGCCTCGATCGAAGAGGCCGGCGATAATGCCGCCGCTACTGCCGAAGCTGCGCTCGACGCGATGGCCGAAGAAAACCAGTAAGCGTAGATTACGCGGGCAGGGGACGGGCGCGCATGGTGCGTCTGTCCCTTTGCTTGCCGTAGCGGATTTTGCCCCGCCGATGCGCGGGATTAGTCTGTCTTCGATGAGACGACTCGAAACTCTTGCGGCACTTGCCGCAATCGGACTCGCCGGATGCAGCGAGGAGCCTCCCGCCGCGCCTCCCGAAATGACCGCGGACGAGGCGCAGGCGCTCGAAGATGCGGCCAGCATGCTGGACGAAGCGCGTCTCGAAACCGGACCCGAAGCGGTCCTGCAAAGCGATACCGAGGCAGGAGAGGAATAGGACATGTCGACACCCAATCCCGGAATGGATGCCGAAACCTTCGACCAGTTCCTGGACCAGCTTGAACGCTATGTCCGCGAACGGCTGATCCCGGCGGAAAAGGACGTCATCGAACAGGACAAGGTGCCCGACGATATCCTGGCCGAGATGAAAGACATGGGCCTGTTCGGACTGACCGTGCCGGAAGACTTCGGGGGCGCGGGTCTCAACATCACGCAATATGCCAAGGTCGTCCAGACGATGGCCTATGCCGCACCGGCCTATCGCTCGATCTTCTCGATCAATGTCGGCATGTTCAATTCCGCGATCAAGAACGGCGGCACACCGGAACAGCAGGCCGAATGGTGGCCGCGCATCGCTGCCGGCGAGATCGCCTGCTTCGGCCTGACCGAGCCGGGAAGCGGCAGCGACAGCGCCGCGATGCAGACGATGGCGAAGCCCGATCCCGACGGCAACGGCTGGATCCTCAACGGTACCAAGCGTTACATCACCAACGCACCGCACGCCGATGTCGCGCTGATCATGGCACGCACGGAGAAGGATGCGCTGCCCAAGAACGCCCATGTATCGGCATTCATCGTGCCGATGGACACGCCGGGCATGTCCACCTCCAGCCCCGACAAGAAGATGGGCCAAGCAGGCAGCCATATCTCCGACGTCATGCTCGACGACGTGCATGTGCCGGGCGATGCCTTGCTTGGCGGAGAGACCGGCCAAGGCTTCCGCTTTGCCATGATGAGCCTCGACAACGGCCGGATTTCGGTCGGCGCGGCAAGTGCGGGCTATGCGCGCCGCGCGCTCGACAGCGCGATCAAATATGCGAACGAGCGTCAGGCTTTCGGCGAACCGATCGCCAACTTCCAGCTGATCCAGCAGATGCTGGCCGAAAGCTGGACCGAGATCTACGCCGCCGAAGCCATGATGGCGGATGTCACCGCCCGCGTCGATCGGGGTGAGGATACGGTGAAGCACGCCGCCGCCTTCAAGGTCTTCGCTTCGGAAATGTGCGGCCGCGTGGTCGACCGCGTCGTGCAGATCTATGGCGGCGCGGGCTATCTCGCCGAATACGATGCAGAACGCTTCTTCCGCGATGCACGCATCTACCGCATTTACGAAGGGACCACTCAGATACTTCAGCTGCAGATCGCGAAGCGGATGCTGCGCGAATATGCGGCGAGCGTCTGAGGCGTGTACGGCCTTCTCAATGACCTGAGCATCATCGAGGCGTCGAGCTTCGTCGCCTCTCCCACTGCAGGGCTCTACTGCGCGCAGATGGGAGCGGAGGTGATCCGCGTCGATCACAAGGAGGGCGGGCTCGACTACGACCGCTACATGCTCACGAAAGAGGGCCGCTCCTTAAGCTGGGAAAACCTCAACCGGGCGAAGAAATCGGTCGCACTCGACCTGCGCAGCGGCGAGGGGCGCGAACTGCTGGTCGAACTGTCGGCGAAGACCGGCAATCTCATCACCAACCTGCCCGAGAAGAGCTTCCTTTCGCACGATGCGGTCGCGGCGAACCGCCCCGACCTCGTCAGCGTGCGCATCATGGGCTGGCATGACGGACGCCAGGCGATGGACTTCACCGTCAATGCGGCCAGCGGGTATCCGCTGATGTGCGGTCCGGAGGACTGGGACGAGGCAACCGCGCCGCCGGTAAACCAGGTCCTGCCCGCGTGGGATTTCATCACCGGCGCCTATTGCGCCTTCGCACTCATCGCCGCGATCCGCCACCGTGATCACACCGGCGAAGGCAGCCAATTGCGCGTGCCCTTGGGCGATGTCGCGATCGGCACGGTCGCCAACAGCGGTGCGATAGCCGAGATGCTCTATCGCGGGGCCGACCGCGAACGGCTCGGCAACGCGATCTGGGGGGCATTCGGCCGCGACTTCCGCAGTCTCGACAACACGCGTTTCATGGTCGCCGCGCTGACCGCGAAGCAGTGGGCGGGGCTGGTGAAGGCGTTCGGCGTCGAGGAAGAAATCGCCGCGCTGGAGAAGCAATGCGGAGTGCGCTTCGCCGATGGCGACGACCCGCGTTTCAAGCATCGCCACGCGCTGTTCGATCTCTTCCAGTCGCGCGCCGGCACGATGGACTGGCCCGAGCTGGAGCGCCGGATGGCGGCAGAAGGCTGCACGTTCGAACGGTATCGCACCATGCACGAAGCGGCGAACGATCCGGTGCTCGTCGACGACAATCCGCTGTTCACGCGGACCGGTGCGAACCCCTCCGGCTTCGAATATCCCGCCACTCGCAGCTTCGCCAATATCCCGGGGCGCGATGCTGGCGAGCCTGCACCGGCCCCGTACCTGGGCCAGCATACCGAAGAAGTGCTCGCGGAACGCCTTGGCCTGTCTTCGGGCGCCATCGGCGCGCTTGTCGATCGCGATATCGCCCGTCTTTCCGATAAGGACTAACCCATGACCCAGCTCCGCCGCGTCGCCATCTGCAAACCCCTGCGTACCCCTGTCGGCAAATTTCTAGGCAGCCTCGCCCCGCTCGAAGCGGGTGTTTTGGGGGCGGTGATCATCAAGGCGCTGGTCGAGCGTTCGGGCGTCGACCCGATGCGCGTCGACGACGTGGTCTTCTCGCAAGGGTATGGCAGCGGGGAAGCACCCGCGATCGGTCGCTGGAGCTGGCTGGCAGCGGGTTACCCGATCGAAGTCCCCGGGATGCAGATGGACCGGCGTTGCGGCTCAGGTCTCCAGGCCGTCGCTACGGCCGCCATGATGGTGCAGACCGGCATGGCCGATTGCGTGCTGGCAGGCGGCGTCGAGAGCATGAGCAATGTCGAACATTACACGACCAAGGCCCGCCACGGCGCTCGGCTGGGCGACATGGTACTGTGGGACCGCCTCACACGCGGCCGCCTGATGAGCCAGCCGATCGAGCGCTTCGGTGTCATCACCGGCATGATCGAGACGGCGGAAAATCTCGCCAAGGATTATGACATCAGCCGCGAGGAATCGGACGAATTCGCCGTCCGCAGCCACCAGAACGCGGCAAAGGCATGGGAAGAGGGCAAGTTCGACGACCAGCTCGTGCCCGTCGAAATTCCCCAGCGCCGCGGCGATCCCGTTGTCTTCGCCAAGGACGAGGGTTTCCGCGCGGATGCCGACATGGAAGGCCTGTCGAAGCTGCGCCCGATCGATGGCAAGCGCGATCCGGATGCCATCGTCACTGCGGGCAATGCCAGCCAGCAGAACGATGCCGCCGCCGCCTGCCTCGTCGTCGCGGAAGACAAGGTCGAGGAACTCGGCCTCGAACCCATTCTGTGGTTCCATTCGTGGAGCGCGGCAGGCTGCGATCCCAGCCGCATGGGCATCGGCCCGGTCCCTGCGGTCGAGCGGTTGTTCGCGCGGAATGGCCTCGGCTGGGACGATATCTGCCTTATCGAACTCAATGAAGCCTTCGCCCCGCAGGCGCTCGCCGTACTGAAGGGCTGGGGCTTTGCCGAGGACGATAGCCGCCGCGACATCGTCAACGTCAACGGCTCGGGCATCTCGCTCGGCCACCCGATCGGTGCGACGGGTATCCGCATCCTTGCCGACATGGCGCATGAAATGCAGCGCCGCGAAGTGCGCTACGGCCTCGAGACGATGTGCATCGGCGGCGGTCAGGGCATGGCTGCGGTGTTCGAGCGCGCCGTGTAATGAGCGACTGGCAGGCATGGGTCGGGCGCGAACAGCGTAGCGCGGACCGCCTCGAACCGGGCCTTGCCGGGCGCTGGTGCGCGACTTTCGATCAAGATGCGCCGATGCAGGCTGAGATGCCGCAGGGTATCCACCTGTGCCTCTGCACGCCCGAAGCGCGCACCGCACAACTTGGCGAAGACGGCCATCCGACCCGCGACCAGGACGACGCCAGCTTCCTGCCGCCCATTCCGCTCCCGCGCCGCATGTGGGCGTCTAGCGCGATGCAGTTTCACGCGCCCATCGCTGTCGGCGCGGCAATCGGGCGCACCAGTCGCATAGCATCCGTCACACCCAAGTCGGGCAGCAGGGGCGAGATGGTCTTTGTCGAGATCGACCACGAGACCAGCGCCGATGGCCAGTTGGCGGTCAGTGAGAGGCAAAGCGTCGTCTACCTCGAAGCGCTCGCCAAGGATGCTCCCCTGGCTCCGCCGCCTGCTGGCGAGGGAAGTTTCGACACCTCGCAATGGGACGTGCACCGCGAACTCGTCCCGGACGAACGGCTGCTCTTCCGGTTTTCGGCGCTCACCTTCAACACCCACCGCATCCACTACGATGCGCCCTATGCGCGCGAGATCGAGCGTTACCGCGGTCTGGTCGTCCACGGCCCCCTGAGCGCCAGCCTGCTGCTGCAGCTCGCGTCCGGGAAGTACGGCGAGAATGCGCTCGCCACTTTCACCTTTCGCGGGGTCAGCCCGGCCATTGCAGGTGAGCCGCTCCTCCTCGCAATGCGCGAGGGTGAGGGCGGTATCGAACTCGGGGCCTTTGCTGCAGATGGCCGGCAGGCCGTGAAGGCTGCCGCAACTCTCGCCTAATCGACCGGGTAATCAGCGATCGGCTCGAGGAAACCATAGGTCTCCTCGACCGGCTCGTGCCCCAACTCCGGGAAATCGATGGAAGGCGGTTCCACCCGCGTGTCGGGCAGGCGATCCAGTAGATTGCGTACCAGCGTCAATCGCCCCCGCTTCTGGTCGTTGAAATCGACCAGCGTCCACGGCGCCCATTCGGTGTGGGTCGCTGCCAGCATGTCCTCGCGGGCGCGGGTATACTTATCGTACTTGCTGCGCGCGGCGAGATCGATCGGAGAGAGTTTCCAACGCTTCAGCGGGTCTTCCAGCCGTTCGCGCAGACGCTCTTCCTGCTTTTCCTGATCGGTGCCGAGCCAGTATTTGAAGAGCAGTATTCCGTCATCGACCAGCAGCTTCTCGAACGCCGGGGCCTGGCGCAGGAAATCCTCGACCTGGCCTTCATCGGCAAAGCCCATGACCCGCTCCACCCCCGCGCGATTGTACCAGCTGCGATCGAACAGCACGATTTCGCCTGCAGAAGGGAGATGCTTGGCGTAGCGCTGGAAATACCATTGGCTGCGCTCTTCCTCGCTCGGTTTCGACAGGGCGACGATGCGGCACTGGCGCGGATTGAGGCGTTCGCGAACCGCCTTGATCGCACCGCCCTTACCGGCGGTATCGCGCCCCTCGAACAGCACGACGATCCGCTGCCCGGTCGCCATCGCCCAGCGGGCCATGCCGACAAGCTCTTCCTGCATGGGTTCGATCGCGTCTTCGTAATCGCTCTTCTTCACGCTCTGCTCCGATCCGTTTGTGTCCGGCAGCGTATGCTAGTATCAATGGCAACGATATGGCTACACTTGCAAAACCCGAACACGATTTTTCGCAGCTTCCGGACTTGCCGGACGATGTCTTCACCGCTCCGCTGAAAAAGCCGGAGCATGTGGGCGATGATTGGCTGGAGCCGAAGCAGACCGAATACGACAGCGAAGACGACGCGATCTGGAACGACCTTTTCGCGCGCCAGATGGAAGTGCTTCCCGGCCGTGCGGCGACTGCGTTCATGGAAGGCACCGAAAAGCTGGACCTCGGGCGCGGCGGCGTTCCGGAATTCGGCAAGCTTTCGGAAGAACTCGACAAGCTGACCGGATGGAGCGTGGTGCCCGTGCCCATGCTGATCCCAGATCACGTCTTTTTCTGGCACCTGGCCAATCGCCGTTTTCCTGCGGGCAATTTCATCCGCACGCGGGAGACGTTCGACTACATCCAGGAGCCCGACGTATTCCACGACGTGTTCGGCCACGTGCCGATGCTGACCGACCCGGTCTATGCCGATTACATGCAGGAATATGGCCGCGCCGGGTGGAAGGCGATGCGCTACAACCGATTGAAGGCGCTCGGTTCGCTTTACTGGTATACGGTCGAGTTCGGCCTGATCGAGGAGAAGCCGGGCGACATCCGCGCCTATGGTGCCGGTATACTGTCAGGCCCGACGGAAGTCGTGTATTCGGTGGAGGCGGAAAGCCCCAATCGCATCATGCTCAATGTCGACCGGGTCATGCGCACCGATTACGTGATCAGCGATCTGCAGCCGACCTATTTCGTCATTCCCAGCTTCGAGGATCTCTACCGCCAGACGGTGGAGAGGGATTTCGACAAGCTCTACAAGAGCCTCGGCCCGGGTTTTACCTATGCCAATACGGCGGTGATCGATGTCGATTACGTCGTGAACCGCGGCACGCTGGAATACACTTTGCGCGGCGGGCGCGGATCGGGCGCGAAGCCGGTCTGATCGCTAAACGAAAACGGCCCCGGATCGCTCCGGGGCCGCTTCGTTTTCTAAGCTTGGAAAGCTTCGAGATTACATCTCGTCGATTTCGTCAGCCTGTTCTTCCATCGACTCTTCCATGGCGTCGGTCTGGTCGTCCATGGCATCGGCCTGCTCGTCGGTGATTTCGCCGGCGGCTTCCATTTCATTGACCTGCGCGTCGCGAGCGTCTTCCATCTCTTCGATGTTGGCTTCAGCTTCGTTTTCTGCGGCGCTGTCGCAAGCGGCAAGGCCGAGGCTCATAGCTGCGGCAGAAGCGACGAGAGTTGCTTTGGTGAATTTCATTGTAGTCTTCCCCTTGGTAATCGGCTGGCATCAGGATTGAGCCATCCGGTGATCGTCAATCGATATTCAGAAATGCGCTGCTCAGCGCAGGACCCGCTCTCGGACGATATTGTAGAGTCCGACCATCACAATCGCGCCGATGGTGGCCCATAGCAGCGTGCCCGCCCGGATTGCTCCGAGGAAAACGCCGCCGGAAGTAGCAATTCCCACAACCAGCGAACCGGCAATGCCGGCCAGCACGTTGCGAAGAATGGTCCGGCCATCTTCGATCTTGAGTGCGATCGATCCAAGCCACCCCATCAGGGCGCCCGTAACGATCAGGATAATCAGACCCATAGTCAGTCCTTGCGGTTTACTCGTGCCCAATAAAAAGCCGCTTGCGGCGATTGGTTCCACAAATGTGACGGAACGGTGGCAGGTCTGCGGCTATTTTCAGAGGAAGGCGAGCAGCGCCGCGCCGAGGGCAACCCGGTAGATCACGAAGACCATCATCGACGCTTTCTTGAGGAAATTCATCAGGAAAACCATCGTCGCCAGAGCGGTGAAGAAGGTCAGGATGCCAGCAACGATCGCGTCCTGCTGCATCTGGGCCGTTGCGTCGGCCAGGTCGAAGGCGGCAAGCAGGCCCGCTCCTGCAACGGCAGGAATGGCCAGCAGGAATGAAAAGCGCGCAGATTCCACACGCTGGTAACCGAGTGCGCGTGCCGCGGTCATGGTGGCGCCCGAACGGCTCGTGCCGGGGATCAGGGCCATGGCCTGTGCCAGCCCTACGAGGATGGCATCGCGCAAGGTCATGTCCTCATAAACCTTGGTTTCCTTGCCGAAGCGGTCCGCAAGGCCCAGCAATATGCCGAAGACAATCAGGTTGGTGGCGACCAGCTGGGTCGACCGGAAGCCTTCGAGATATCCACCCATCTTGAGGAACAGGCCGAGCACCACCGCGGGAATGGTCCCGATCACCACGAACCAGAACAGGCGGCGCTGTGCGTCGTCCTTGGCAAGGCCCACGCTCGCAAAGCCACCTCTCGCGAGGCCCATCACGTCCTTGCGGAAATAGAGGATGATCGCGAGCAGCGATCCCACATGGACGGCGACGTCGATCAGCGGACCCTGGTCGGGAAAATCCGTCAGCTTGGGGATGAGGATCAGGTGGCCGGAGGAGGAAATCGGCAGGAATTCGGTGATTCCCTGGACCAGTGCGATCAGCAATTCTTGGAGGAAGGTCATGGGGCGGTGGAATTGGCACAAGGTTTGGACAAGTCAAACAAAAACCCCGCCGACACATGGCCGACGGGGTTCGAATTGAATGTGAGGCGATCCGGTTACCAGATCCTGATGCGCTCTTCCGGCGGCAAGTAGAGATCGTCTTCCGCCGATACGTTGAACGCATCGTACCACGCATCGAGATGGCGCACCGCGTTGTTGAGGCGGAATTCACCCGGCGGGTGGTTGGCGGTCATCACGCGATTGCGCAGGCTTTCCTCGCGCTCCATGCCGCGCCAGATCTGCGCGAAACCGAGGAAGAAGCGCTGGTCGCCGGTCAGCCCGTCGATCACCGGTGCTTCCTCGCCATTGAGCGAAAGGCGATAGGCGCGGTAGGCCATCTGCAGGCCGACCACATCGCCCAGCGTTTCGCCCATCGACTGGTTGCCGCGCAGGCAGACAGGACCTTCGGGGCTATCGACCGGGCAATAGGCCTCGATAAATTCGGCCATGCGCTTGGTGTAGTTTTCAAAGCCCTTTCGATCTGCATCCTGCCACCAGTTGCGCAGGGTTCCGGTAGCATCGAACTGGCTGCCTTGGTCGTCATAGCCATGGCCGATCTCGTGACCGATCACGGCACCGATCCCGCCATAGTTCACTGCCTCGTCAGCCTCGGCATTGAAGAACGGCGGCTGGAGGATGGCTGCGGGAAAGACGATCCGGTTGGTGAGCGGCGAATAATAGGCATTCACCGTTTGCGGGAACATGCCCCACTCGGTCGGATCGACCTTCGTGCCGAGGCGCGCGCGATTGTCGGCATCGTTCCACCGGCGGGTATTCATCAGGTTTTCGAGCGGATCGTTCGGATCGATTTCAAGACCTTCGTAGGTCTCGAATTCGTCCGGATATCCGATCATCGGAACGAAGCCATCCAGCTTGGTGCGTGCTTCGGCGATGGTATCCGGCGTCATCCAGTCATTGGCATCAAGCGCCATGCTCATCGAACGCGACAGGTTTGCAACCAGCTCGTCCATGCGCGCTTTGCTTTCGGGCGGGAAGTAGCGGGCGACGTAAAGCGCGCCCAGCTGCTCGCCCAAGGCACCTTCGGCGGAATCGATGGCGCGCTTCCAGCGCTCTTGCTGTTCTTCCTGGCCATTGATCGTCTTGCCGTAGAAGGCGAAGTTCGCATCATCGAGTTCGCTCGAAAGGACCGCCGCATTACCCTGCAGGAAGTTTTTCGCCATGTAGGCCTTGAGGGTCGCAAGCGGAGTTTCGGTCAACAGCTGCATCATCGCCGGCAAACCGCCGCCGATCATGTCGAGTTGCGCCTGTGTCAGCTCCAGCTCTTCGATTTCCTCGGGGGTGGGCGGCAGTTGGCGCGCGAGGTAGCGATCCTGCCCGCCGAGCCTGGAGGATTCCAGCAATGCGGCGATCGGGAAGTCCCCGGCCATCGCGGTCAGTTCTTCGGGGGTGAGTTCATTGTAGGTAAGCTGCGGCATGCGCAGCACCTGGCGCGCCCATTCGAGTTCCGCGACCTTGTGTTCGAACGCATAGACCGCATTGGCGGCCGATACCGGATCGGCATATCCTGCAGCGCCCAGCATGGTGGCGAGGTAGTCCATATAGGCTTCGCGCACCTTAAGATTGCTCTCGGAATCCACGAGGTAGTAATCGCGGTCGGGCAAGCCCATTCCATCAAAACCGATACCCACCGCATGGTCGGTCGGATTGCGCGCATCGATGGTCACGTTGGCAACGACCATTGACGGGAAGCCCGGCTCTCCAAACAGCGAAACCAGCGCCGCGAGGTCCGGTGCAGCGTAAATCTTGCCAAGGTAAGGCTGCGCGGGTGCAAGGCCGCTGGCGTCGATCGCCTCGATGTCGAGATAGGCGTTGTAGGCATCGACAATGCGGCGAGCCGCCGTGCCGGGCTCGGGGTTGGACGCGACAAGGTCGTTCACCAGCGTCTGCACGTCGTGGATCGCGCCTTCACGCAGCATATCGAACGCGCCGAAACGCTGGCGGTCGGCAGGGATCTCGTTTTCGGCAATCCACTTGCCGTTCACATAGGCGTTGAAATCGTCGCCCGGATCGACGCTGTCATCGATCAGATCGGTGCCGACACCCCAGGTGCCGAAGTCCATCGTCGGGCTGGCTGCTTCTTCGGCAGCTGCGGGCATGCCGAGCATCAGGGCGATGGCAGACGCCCCTGCGGCAAGGAAGTTCTTGGTCATGTGCGAAGTCTCCGAAGGAAATCTTGTACGCGCGCCCCCCGCGCGCGGATTCGAGTGGATGCTAGCTAGCGAAAGCGAGCAAGCAGCGGTCGCCGCTCGTCGGCCCAGTCATCGCCTTGGTCGAAGAATCGCGGAAATCAAGCGCTGTGAAGGCCGAACTGGAGCGAGGCAAGCCGCGCATATAGCCCGCCATTATCGGCCAGCTGCGAATGAGTGCCCTGTTCGGCAATGCGCCCATCGTCCATCACGACAATGCGGTCTGCCGCGCGCACGGTGGCGAGCCGGTGCGCGATGACCAGGGTCGTGCGGTTGTCCATCAGGCGTTCGAGCGCATCCTGCACCAAGCGCTCGCTTTCCGCGTCGAGTGCGCTGGTCGCCTCGTCCAGCAACAGGATGGGCGCGTCGCGCAGCAGGGCCCGGGCAATCGCGATCCGCTGCCGCTGGCCGCCCGAGAGCTGGGTTCCGTTCTCACCGAGATAAGTGTCGAGGCCGTCGGGCAGTTTTTCGAGGAATTCCGCGGCATTTGCCGCGCGTGCTGCGGCCCAGATATCCTCTTCGCTTGCCTCCCAATTGCCATAACGCAAGTTGTCCCTCGCGCTGGCGGAGAACAGGACACCTTCCTGCGGCACGAAAGCGATCCGGCGACGGATTTCGGCAGGATCGGCGCTGGTCAGGGGGATGCCGTCGAGCCGTACTGTGCCGGCCTGCGGGTCGTAAAAGCGCTCCGCCAGCTGGAAGATCGTCGATTTGCCGGCGCCCGACGGCCCCACGATCGCAACCGTTTCACCCGGCTCCACCTCGAGGCTGAAGTCTGTAATCGCTGCAGCTTCCAGCCGGGTCGGGTAACGGAAGGTGACATTGCGGAACGACAGGCTGCCGCGCGCCGGGCTCGGCAAGGCCTCGGGACGTGCAGGTGCGGCGATCCCGGGCTTTTCCGCCAGCAACTCGCTCAATCGTCCCGCAGCGCCTGCCGCGCGCAACAGGTCGCCGACGACTTCGGTAAGGGCGCCGAAACTGCCGCCCACGATCATGCCGGCGAAGACGAACGCCATGATCGTTCCGCCGGTCAGCTCGCCTGCCTCGACCAGCACTGCGCCGCGCCACAGGAGCAGGACGATAGCGCCAAAGATCAGGGTGATGGCCGTGGCGGTCATCAGGGCGCGAAGCAACACGCGCTTGCGTGCCGTATCGAAGGTCCGCTCGACCGCGTCGGAAAAGCGCGCGCTTTCGCGATCCTGCTGGCCGAAAGCCTGGACCACCTTCATGGCGGACAGGACCTCGGTGACCATCGCGCCCACATCGGCGATACGATCCTGGCTCGACCGGCTGATGTTGCGCAGGCGCGCACCGAATATGGCGATCGGCAGGATGACGATCGGAATGCCGATGAAAATGTAGACCGCCAGCTGCGGAGCGAGCCAGAACAGGTATCCGGCCGCGGCGACCGCCATGATGGCATTGCGCAGGGCAACCGAGATCGTGGTGCCGACGACCTGTTCGATGACAGCCGTATCCGAGGTCATCCGGCTAGAGATCTCTTTGGGACTGTTCTCCTCGAAGAACGATGGCGACAGGCGCAACAGGTTCTCGTGCACGTTGCGGCGGATGTCGGCGACGACCCGTTCTCCGAGCCAGCTCACGAAATAGAACCTCAAGGCGGTGAACACGCCCAGCGTCGCCACCAGCGCGAGGAGATAACGGAACCAGCGGCCGATATCGCCCGTCCCATCGCTGCCGAAACCGCGGTCGATGATCAGCTTGAGCGCGCTGGGCAGGGCAAGCGAGGTGATAAGGGCCGTAGCCAGCAAGGCGATTGCCGCCAGGGTCAGCTGCAGCGGATAGGCTTTGGCTGCCTGCCAGACCATCGCCAGCGCGCCGAGCGAGCGGGTCTCGCCATTCTTGCGCTTGCGTCCGAAGAAGCCGCGCTGCGGCGTGCTTTCGGCTTCAGGAGTGTCGCCCGTCTCGTCCATGCGCCCCACCTAGGCAGCGCGCGCGGCAAAATCCACAGGGGAGGCGCGTTTGAGGCACTTTTACACCATTTGTGCATTGCACAATGACGAATCACTCGTCAGACTGCCGGTTTGTAAAAAGGGCCCGCAGCGAGACCATAACAGCGCGGGTAGCAGGGGACGCGAATGCTTTATCAAGCCTATGAACTCCAGCGCAGCTGGCTATCGAGCGCGAGCGCCTGGGCCTCCATCGGGGCGGAGATGCTGTCCAACCCGGCCCTGCCGCAGAATTACATGGGCGGATATCTGGGGCTGGGCCCGATCGCTGCCAGCGCGCTCGAAGTCTTCGCCCATGCCACCGCCACTTATGGCAAGCCCGCCTGGGGTATCGAAAGCGTCGAGGCGGAAGGCAGGCACTGGCCCGTCGTGGAAGCCACCGTGGTCAACCGGCCGTTCGGCGATCTCAAGCGCTTCCGCCGCGAAGGCCTTGCCGAAGATGCGCCGCGCCTCCTGATCGTCGCCCCGATGAGCGGGCACTACGCAACGCTGCTGCGCGGCACCGTCGAACGGATGCTGGAGAATTACACCGTATTCGTCACCGATTGGGCGGATGCGCGCAATGTGCCCTTGCACGAGGGGCATTTCGATCTCGACGATTACATGGATTACGTGATCGAATTCCTCGAACACATCGGTCCCGGAGCCCACGCGATGGCCGTGTGCCAGCCTTCGGTCCCGGTCTTCGCCGCGACCGCGATCATGAACCGAGACGGCCATGACTGTGCGCCCAGGACGCTCACCATGATGGGCGGCCCGATCGACACGCGCTGTTCGCCGACCAGTGTCAACGACCTCGCGATGGAGCGCCCGATCGAGTGGTTCCAGCACAATGTCATCGCCACCGTGCCGATGCAGTATCGCGGCGGCGGCCGCCGCGTCTATCCCGGCTTCATGCAGCTCGCCGGCTTCATGAGCATGAACCTCGGCAATCACATGATGAGCCATTACGAGATGTTCAAACACCTCACCGTGGGCGACGAGGCGAGCGCGCAGGCGACCAAGGATTTCTACGACGAATACCGCAGCGTGTGCGACATGACCGCCGAATTCTACCTGCAGACGGTAGAAGAGGTGTTCCAGACCCACGCCATCCCGAACGGCACCTTCATGCACCGCGGCAAGCGTATCGACCTCGGCGATATCACCGAGACCGCCCTGCTCGCCATCGAAGGCGAGCGCGACGATATCTCGGGCCTCGGCCAGACCCGCGCCGCACTGGAGCTGACGCCCAATCTGGATGTGTCGAAAAAGCGCTACTACATGGCCGAAGGAGCCGGGCATTACGGCATTTTCAACGGCAGCAAATGGCGCGGCAAGATTGCCCCGGTGGTCGAGGGGTTCATCGCCGCGCACGGGTAAGGTCCGGGCCGGACGCGGGTGTGCTATACTGCCTCTGCGGCAGCTTCATGCCGCGCCAGCACGAGGAGGTAGCCCATGCTCACCATTACCAAGCCCTCGGCCGATCGGGTGGATATCACGCTCGACGGCAAGATCGATGCCGACATCATGCGCACCGCGCTCGACGATCTGATTGCGAAATCGGACGGAGTGAAGGGCGGCAAGATGCTGTACCGCATCACCAATTTCGAACTCCCCACCCTCAGCGCGATTGCGGTCGAATTTACCCGCCTGCCAAAACTGTTCGGCCTGCTCGGCGCGTTCGACAAATGCGCTGTGCTGAGCGATTCCGACTGGCTCAGGAAAGCGGCTGAAATCGAGGGCGCACTGTTCCCGGGCATCGAGATCAAGAGCTTCGGTCTCGGCCAGCAGGACGTCGCCGAGGAATGGCTCGACCTGGCGGATTGAACCGCTCGGTTAGGCTGTCAGCCCGTCGAGCATCCCGTCGAAGAGCGGATCATATTTGAGAACGACCGTGCGGAAAGCTTCGGCCACCTCATGCAGTTCGGTCTTTCCGGCGCAGCTGTGCTGGGCGAAGGAGTGCCGCTGGCCGCCCGATGCCATGGCAATCTCGGTGCGCGCGCCATCGGTGCAAATAACTGTTGGCGCGCCGTAATAGGCGAGATTGGACAACCGCTCCCGCGTTTCGTCGTCGAGCCGTCCGACCAGAGCTCGCGCATCATCATCCGAGATAGAGAACTCGTTGCGCCGCGTCTCGAAGGCACCGCCCGGCGTCCATTTGTAACCTGCGGCGCGAACGGTCCATGTGCCATCAGCCCTGAACAGGGTCACCTGCTGGTGCGAGGGCTGCGGCGACAGGCTGGCGCTGAAGGTCGCCGAATAGGCCGGCCCATCCTGCGCCGCTGGATGGCACACATCGAACAGGTGATCGGATCCAGTCTCGCCATCAGCGGGGCATGCGGCAACCGATGAGGAAGCAGACGCGGTGAGAATGGCGGCGAGCATTAGATCGATCATTGGCGGCCCTCTGTAAGAAAAAACGAAGTCTGCGCCAGAGAATTCTCAGAATCAAGTACTTAAGTAATGTTGAGGCGCTCCGCATGCCAAGCAACGTGCTCGGCCATGAAAGTAGAGATAAAGTAATAAGAGTGGTCGTAGCCTTCCTGCATCCGGATCTCGGGGTTCATGCCTGCCTTGGCGCAGGCCATGGTAAGCGCGCCGGTTTTCAGCTGTTCCTCGAGGAACTGGTCGGCAGTGCCCTGGTCGACCAAGATGTGATCGTGGCGTGCGCCGTCCTCGATAAGGGCCACGGCGTCATAGGCGCGCCATGCATCGCGGTCTTCGCCAAGATAGCGGGACAGGGCTTTCTCGCCCCACGGCACGCGCGAAGGCGCGACGATCGGCGAAAAGGCGCTTATCGAGCGGAAGCGGGCGGGATCGCGCAGGCCGATGGTCAGTGCGCCGTGTCCGCCCATCGAATGGCCCGTGATCGACTGACGCGACAGGTCGACGGGAAATTCGCCTGCGACGATGGAGGGCAGCTCTATCTCGATATAGCTGCGCATCCGGAAATGCTCGCTCCACGGGTCCTGCGTCGCATCGACATAGAAGCCGGCACCCTTGCCGAAGTCGTATTCGTCCGCCGCGTCGGGCACGTTTTCGCCGCGCGGGCTGGTGTCCGGAGCGACGAGGATTATCCCATGTTCCGCGCAGGCGGCGCGATATTCGCCTTTCTCGGTGACATTCGCGTGCGTGCAGGTGAGGCCCGACAGGTACCACAGCACCGGCAGTTTCGCGCCCGCTTCGTGCGGGGGGACATAGACCGAAAAGGTCATTTCGGTGCCGGTCGCTTCCGACTGGTGCGAACAGACGAACTGGTCACCACCGAAGGCCTTGTTCTGCGAAAGGTAATCGAGCTTCATGCGGTCTCCTGAACCGGGATTTCTGCGACGACGGGCGCATGACCCCAATGTTCCAGAAGCTGCAAGATATGCGCGCCGGAAAGCCCGATTGTCGCGGTATTGCGAAGCGGGTGGACATTTACCTGCTCTGCGTGCGCCAAGCCCGCTTTGAGGACGCAGGTCACGCTGCCCGGCGATGCATGGATCATGGCGAGCGGCGTCACCGAGCCGGGCGCAATGCCGATCAGACGCTGCATGTCGTCCGGCTTGCCGAAGCTCACGCGCTTGCAGCCGATGGCCTCGGGCAGGGCCTTCAGGTTCACCCGCGCTTCTGCAGGGACGGTCACCAGCCAGAAGGCGCCCTTGGCATCTTTCAGGAAGAGGTTCTTTGTATGCTCGCCGGGAATGCTGGCCTTGATGTCGCGGCTTTCCTCGACGGTGAAGACGGCCTCATGCTCGTGATGTGAAAAAGGGATCGCGAGCGCGTCTATGTCGGCTCGCAATCCCTTTTCATCGATTGGCGTCAAGGCGTCAGCCCGGACGATACATCGCGCAGACCTTGTTGCCTGCCGGATCGCGCAGATAGGCGAGGTAGAGCTTCATGCCCGCACCTTCGCGCAGGCCCGGCGGGTCTTCGATCGGGGTGCCGCCATTGGCCGCGCCGGCTTCGTGCCACGCATCGGCCATGGCCTCGCTGTCGGCCGCAAAGCCGATGGTCGAGCCATTGCCGCAACTCGCCGGCTGGCCGTCGATCGGCTTGGTGATGAGGAAAATGCCGCCATTGTGCATGTAGATGACGCGGCCCTTGGGATCGACGGTGCCTTCGCGGCCGCCGAGCGCCTTGAAGCAGGCGTCGTAGAACTTCTTCGATGCCTCGATATCGTCGGCACCCAGCATGACGTGGCTGAACATTGAACTCTCTCCTTAGGTTTCGATTCGCTACCTTAAGCGCGCCTGCGGCCCGCGCAAGCGATCAGATGTCGATGGCGAGCGTGGCGGTCTTCTGGTCGCCGGTATTGGGCATGTCCTTGGGATCGATCAGCAGGAGGCGGACCTCGCCGTGGCGCGCGCAGGGACGGTGTTCGACCCCGCGCGGGACGATGATCATCTCGCCCGCTTCAAGCACTTCGGTGCGATCCCGGAACTCCATGTCGAGCGTGCCGTCGAGGATCAGGAAGAGCTCGTCCGTGTCCTCGTGGCAGTGCCAGATGAACTCGCCCTCGACCTTCACGAGGCGGATCTCGTTATCGTTGTACCGCCCGACGATGCGCGGCGCCCAGTGGTCGGAAAACTGCGCGAACTTCTCGTACAGATTGACCTTGGAGGCCATCAATAGACCACGACCGCGCGGATGCTTTCGCCCGAGTGCATCAGGTCAAAGCCCTTGTTGATTTCTTCCAGGCTGAGGCGGTGGGTGATCATCGGGTCGATCTCGATCTTGCCGTTCATATACCAGTCGACGATCTTGGGCACGTCGGTGCGCCCCTTGGCCCCGCCGAATGCCGTGCCGCGCCAGTTGCGGCCCGTGACGAGCTGGAAGGGACGCGTCTCGATCGTCTTGCCCGCTTCGGCAACGCCGATGATGATGCTGGTGCCCCAGCCCTTGTGGCAGCATTCCAGCGCATCGCGCATGACTGCGGTGTTGCCGGTGCAATCGAAGCTGTAATCCGCCCCGCCGTCGAGCATGTTGACCAGCGTTTCGACGACATTGCCGACATCCTTCGGATTGACGAAGTCGGTCATGCCGAACTTGCGGCCCCACTCTTCTTTGGACGGGTTGATGTCGACGCCCACGATCCGGTCTGCACCGGCGAGCTTCGCGCCCTGGATCACATTGAGACCGATCCCGCCGAGGCCGAAGACCACGACATTGTCGCCCGGCTGGACCTTGGCGGTATTGGTCACCGCGCCGACGCCTGTGGTCACGCCGCAGCCGACATAGCATGTGGTGTCGAAGGGCGCGTCTTCGCGGATCTTGGCGACCGCGATTTCGGGCAGGACGGTGAAGTTCGAGAAGGTCGAACAGCCCATGTAATGGTAGATCGGCTTGCCGTTGTAGGAGAAGCGCGTGGTCCCGTCTGGCATCAGGCCCTTGCCCTGCGTTTCGCGGATGGCGCTGCACAAATTGGTCTTGCCCGACACGCACATCTTACACTGGCGGCATTCGGGCGTGTAGAGCGGGATCACGTGATCGCCTGCGGTCACGCTGGTCACGCCTGCGCCTACTTCGCGCACCACGCCGCAACCTTCGTGCCCGAGGATGGAGGGAAAGAGCCCCTCGCTGTCCAGCCCGTCGAGAGTATAGGCGTCTGTGTGGCAGATGCCCGTCGCCATGATCTCGACCAGCACTTCACCCGCCTTGGGGCCTTCGAGATCAAGCTCGACGATCTCGAGCGGTTTCTTAGCTTCGAAGGCAACGGCGGCGCGGGTTTTCATGATGCGATTCTCCTCTTTGATGCGACGGGTAGGGGCGCAGCGCTGGCCCCGCAAGCCAAGTTGCTTGCGGTTCAGGCGCGGCGCGATAGGTAAGCGGCCATGAAGTTCTTCCTCCCCGCTATCGTCGCTGCGATGCTCGCTGCCCCCGCAATCGCACAGGACAGCGCACAGGCGGACACGCCCGCTCCGGTCATCACCATGGAGCTGGTGGACCTGCCGATCGAACAGCAGACAGCGCTGCGCTGCGGGGTTGCCGTGGCCATCGCCACCGAGGCGCAGCGTGCGGGCAATGCCGATGGCAAGGACTGGCCCGACCTGCTGGAGAACGAACGCGGCCGCGAATACTTCGTGCGGACCATGGCCAAGCTGATGGACGACACCGGCATTGCTCGCGAAGGCATTGCCGTTCGCGGCAGGAAAGAGGCCGAAGACCTGGCGCAAGATGGCCGGCTCGATGCAGTGATGCCCGCTTGCCTGCTGATGATGCAGGCCTCGGGCTTCTAAGACCCGTTCAGCAAGCTTTCAGCGCGCATCTGCCATGTCCATGCTTCCCGGAACAACCGAAGGAAGTCCCATGCGTCGTCACCTGCTTGCCGCAGCCACCCTTGCCGCATTCGCAGCGCCCGTGCCCGCACTGGCGCAGGATGCCGATGAGGCTGCTTTTGACGAACGCGACGGCGCGGGGCTGACCGAGATGGCGGACACGCTGTCCGATCCCGAACGCCAGCGCGAACTCGCCATGATGCTGCGCGCGATGAGCGAGGTCCTGCTCGACCTGCCGATCGCCCCGCTGACCGACGCCGTGGCCGAAATCGCGGGCGAGGAAATGCCGCGTGTGGTTGATGGCGCGACGCTGCGCTCGATCGCTCCGGAGGCGAGCCGCGTGCCGGAAGAGATCGAGAAGAACCTGCCGCGCGCCATGGAAGCCGCAGGCACGCTTGCCGAAACGATGGAAGTCATGCTGCCGCAGCTGCGCGCCATGGCCGAACGCTTCTCGGACACGCTGCCGCAGCGCGACTGACTTCACAGGAAATTTTCGCCAAAATCGCGCGCGCCAGTGGACGCGTGGACGCGCCTGCCGCATAGGCAGGGGCCATGTGGCAGCTCCACCAATTCCCCCTGTGCCCCTTCAGCCGCAAGCTGCGCTTGCTGATGGGCGAAAAGTCGGTTGCGTACGAACTCGTGCGCGAAAACCCCTGGGAAGGGCGTGACAGCCTGTGGCAGCTCAATCCGGCCGGGCGCACCCCGGTCCTGCATGACCCGGCGCGCAAGGTCACGCTGTGCGACAGCCAGGCGATCTGCGAATTCTTCGAAGAGACGGTGGACCGCAACCCGATGATTTCGGGCAATGCCATGCAGCGCGCCGAAATCCGCCGCCTGACGCGCCTGTTCGACGAGAGCCTCTATGGCGATGTCACCGCACCTGCCCTGCACGAAAAGATGAAGAAGCGCCTGATCCTGCGCCAGTCGCCCGACGGACGGGTGCTGCGCGAGATGGGACGGCTGCTGCACGGCCACCTCGATTATATCGACTGGCTGGTCGACACGCGCAGCTGGCTCGCCGGGCCGACGCTCAGCCTTGCGGACCTCGCCTGCGCGGCGCAGCTATCGGTGGTCGATTACCTCGGCGGGATCGAATGGAAAGGCCACGACCAGGCGCGCGACTGGTACATGGTTATGAAAAGCCGCCCGAGTTTCCGCCCGCTGCTGAGCGAGAAGATGGAAGGCCTGCCCCCACCGCGGGAATACGCTGCGCTGGATTTGTAATCACTTGGTCGGCCGCAGAGTGCGGTCTTGTTGTATGACAGAAGAAGAGTGGAAAGAATCCAGAAGCGCCAAGGAAATGCTCTCGTTTCTGCGTGAGGAGAGACCCAGATTTTTTAGATCTCAATTGCGGGAACTGCAGCAGTTCCTTGTCGCCTGTTGCTGGAAGAACGAAGACCTCCTTGTCGACAAGAATTCTCGGGATGCAGTGAGAAACGCCGAGAGATACCTCGACGGCGAAATCGACAAAAAAGAGCTCTATCGGTTGGACTGGTACGCGGAAGCAGCAGTCTTCGGCATTCTGTATGCCGAGTCCCTCGAACGCATCGACGAGTTGAAAAGCCTTATCGAAGGTGTCGAACGAGTACGTGGGCTACCGTTCGAAGCTGCCAGAGAAACGTTGCTCGAGGCGGCATATCTAGCGGACTACACGCTGGTCTATCCAGGCATTCACAATCAGCACTGGGTGATGGAGGTCTTCAACGAGAAGTTCATTTGTGCCGACCTCTTGCGAGAACATGTTCGCCCGTTCTCAGCAGAATAGGTCAGTTCCCATTGCCTCTGGCAAAGCGTGCAGAACCATGTGCTCCGCCCGCCCTGCACGATGCGGCGGATGGTGCCGCCGTCCTCGTGGTGGCAGGGCTCGCTCTCGCGGCCGTAGACGTGGAAGCGGGTGGCGAAATAGCCGAGGTTTGTGTCGGGCTGCATTTGTGAGGCGATCAGCTACGCTAAAAATGCCACATCATCAGAACTGGTGTAAATGCGAACGGGCCGCCGCCTATCGCGAGCAGTTTCGAAATCGAAATATTCTTTGCACGAAGGGCGATTGCGGCGATCCAGAAGGCTCCGACGACCACCCAATAGAAGCGACCCTCGAAGCGTTTCTCTTGCTCGCATCCGCGAATTAGCTCTGGCGTGTTGTAGCTTGCCCAGCAGTCGCCGATCGCAATGATCAGAAACAGAGAAAGTGCGAAGGTAACGCCGATCGCCATTGATAATTTGAATTGGAAGGCTCGTTCCCGACGCTTCTTGTCTCCCATCCCTCTCACCTCTGACAAACCGGACAAAACCACGTGCTGCGCCCGCCCTGCACGATGCGGCGGATCGTGCCGCCGTCCTCGTGGTGGCAGGGCTTGCCCTCGCGGCCGTAGACGTGGAAACGGGTGGCGAAATAGCCCAAGTTTCCGTCGGGCTGGGCGAAATCGCGCAATGTGCTGCCGCCATCGCGGATGGATCGCTCCAGCACATCCTTGATCGCGGGGACGAGGCGGCGCAGCTGCGGCATGGTCACCTTGCCACCGGCCTTTCGCGGATGAATGCCCGCATGCCACAGCGCCTCGCAGACATAGATATTGCCGAGGCCCGCCACGATCCGCTGGTCGAGCAGCAGCAGCTTGATCGCCTGTTTGCGCCCGCGCGTCGCTTCGCGCAGGTGTTCGGGCGTGAGATCGTCGCCCAGCGGCTCCGGCCCCAGCGCGGCGAGGGGTTTCCAAGTCACCAGTTCGCCACTCGTCATCAGATCTACCGAACCGAAGCGGCGTGGATCGTTGAGCGCGAAGCGGTGGCTCGCCGTTTCCAGCACGAGATGGTCGTGCTTGTCGTCTTCCTCCGGGTCGATCCGCCAGCGCCCGCTCATGCCGAGGTGGAACACCATCGCATGATCGCGGCTGGTATGGACCAGACCGTATTTGGCCCTGCGCGAGAGATGCGTCACGCTCGCCCCCGTCAGCGCCTGCACAAGATCGGGCGGAAAGGGGCGGCGCATATCCGGGCGGTTGACCTGGACAAGCGTGATCGTCTCGCCCTCGAGGAACCGCGCAAGACCGCGCACCGTTGTTTCGACTTCGGGAAGCTCAGGCATTTTCTTTCCGGCGATTGGAGACGTATCGATGTTTGCAGATGGCAGATCGCCGGATGCGGTGCCAGCCCTCTCCCCCACCCGGCCACCCAAACAGTATCGTGCCGTGGGTGGCCGGGTGGGGGAGAGGGCCGGAGCCGGGCGCAGCGACCGCAGGGAGCGGATAGACGCCACCAAAAACAACCCCTAAGGCACCTCGCCATGAACGATACAGTTTCCTTCGGCTACGAAGACATCGACGCAAACGAGAAAACCGGCCGCGTGGGCGAGGTGTTTTCCAACGTCGCCGCCAAGTACGACATCATGAACGACGCCATGAGCGGCGGGATGCACCGGCTGTGGAAGGACCGCTTCGTGCGCCGGGTCAAACCGCAGCCGGGCGAACAGATCCTCGACATGGCGGGCGGCACTGGCGACATCGCTTTCCGCATGGCGGCGAAGGGTGCCAGCGTCACCGTGTCGGATATCAACCAGGACATGCTCGACGTCGGCATCGAACGTGCGATGGATCGCGGCATCGACGGCCTCGTCTGGAGCCGCCAGAACGCCGAGGAGCTGGCCTTCAGCAGCCGCACCTTCGACGCCTACACCATCGTGTTCGGCATCCGGAACGTCACCTTCATCGACAAGGCCCTGAAAGAGGCGCACCGCGTGCTGAAGTACGGCGGACGCTTCTACTGCATGGAATTCAGCCAGACCGACTGGCCGGGCTTCAAGGAAGTCTACGACCTCTATTCGCACCAGCTCATGCCCAAGATCGGCAAGGCGATCGCCAATGACGAGGACAGCTATCGCTACCTCGCCGAATCGATCCGCCGCTTCCCCAAGCCGCCCGAATTCGAGGCGATGATCCGCGCTGCGGGCTTTGAGAACACGCGGGTCGAAAAGATCCTCGGCGGTGCGGTCAATATCCATTCGGGGTGGAAGGTCTAGGCGTGACACGCCCCGCAACGCATATCTGGCGACTTGGTCGTTGGGCGCGCATTCTGGCGCGGCATGGTGCCCTGCGCGGTATCCAGAACGACCCCAACACTCCGGCCCCGGTCAAGCGCCTGATCGGCCTGTTCAGCATTGGCACGATCAAATCGCGTGAACCCGATTATGCCGGCGCCTTCCGCGATATCGGCCCGGCGGCCATCAAGCTGGGACAGACGCTGGCGACACGGCCCGACCTCGTAGGCGAAGACGCAGCGCGTAACCTTCTCAAGCTGCAGGACGATCTGCCGCCAGTCGGTTTCGGGCAAATCAGGCAGAGCATCGAGGCCAGTTTCGAACAGCCGCTGGAAGCACTGTATTCCGAGTTCGATCCGGAACCGATCGGCGCAGCCTCGATCGCACAGGTCCACCGTGCGGTGACCACCGAAGGCCGTGAGGTCGCGGTGAAAGTTCTTCGGCCCGGAGTTCGAGAGCAGTTTGCTCGCGATATCGACACCTATGAATGGGCAGCCGCCCATGTCGAGGCGATGGGCGGAGAGGCCGCGCGGCTTCGTCCGCGGCTCGTCATCGCCAATTTCAAGCGCTGGACCGCTCGCGAGCTGGACTTGCGACGCGAAGCCGCCTCGGCATCCGAACTGGCCGAACACATGGTCGGTACGCCGGGGTACGAGATACCGGGCATCGACTGGGATCGCACGAATGGGCGCGTGATGACCATCGACTGGATCGACGGCATCAAGATCAGCAATACCGAAGCCCTGAAGGCTGCGGGTCACGATACTGCGGAACTGGCGAACCGCCTTGTCCTCGCCTTCCTGAAACAGGCGATTGCCGCCGGCTTCTTCCATGCCGACATGCACCAGGGAAATCTGTTCGTGAAAGCGGACGGGACCATTGCCGCCATCGATTTCGGCATCATGGGGCGGATCGACCGGCAGGCGCGCATGTGGCTGGCGGAAATCCTCTACGGCCTGACGACGGGGAATTACAAACGCGTCGCCGAAATCCATTTCGAGGCGCAATACGTGCCGAGCTATCACAATGTCGACGAGTTCGCGACGGCGCTGAGAGCCGTGGGCGAACCCATGCGCGGCAAGCCGGTCAGCGAACTGTCGGTTGGCCAGATGCTCGACGGGCTGTTCGCCATCACCCGCGATTTCGACATGCAGACGCAGCCGCATCTCCTGCTGCTGCAGAAGACCATGGTCATGGTCGAAGGCATCGCCACTCAGCTCAATCGGCAGATCAATATGTGGGACACCTCCGCGCCCTATGTGCGCAGCTGGATCCGCGACGAGCTTGGTCCGGAGGCCGCGATTGCGGATCGTATCCGGACGGATACCGAAACGCTGCTGCGCATACCCGATCTCGTGCGCCGGATCGAAGACCGCTTCCCGCCCAAGGGCGGCGCGCCCGAGCCGCCGCCGCTACCGGATGTGGAACTGGTGTGGGAGCGCCGTGCGCGAAAGCAGGAGCGACGCGGCGTGCTCGGCTACCTGCTCGTTGCAGCAGGAGCGGGCCTCGCCGGTTGGGCCGCCGCCATGCAGGGCTGGCTCGGCTAGGTCAGCTTGTCCGTCCGCGCCAGCGCAGCATGGCGAAGGTCAGCACGAAGACGTGCGCCGCTTCCACCAGCATCGGCATCCACCAGCCTTCGTAAGTCTCGACCGCGAACAGGTTCACCAGCCGTCCGGTAAAGGCGGTCGCGAACAGCAGTAGCGCGGGCAGCAGGACATCGCCGCGCCGCTTCCATGCGCCCCAGGCCATGAAGAAGGCTGCGACCAGGAAGAAGGCGGTGAAATCGCCCCGCATGGCCGAAAGTCCCATGGCTCCCGTGGCCGTCAGGCCGAAGTCTGCCCCTGCAAGCGCAGGATCGACGAAAAAGCTCACTCCGAGGACCAGATCGAGCAGAGCACCCAGCGCAATCAGCGCGGCAAGAACGAAATTCATATGCGAAACCCCTCCGTTTCCTTTTTTTAAACCATAGGGTGGCAAGGGTATTTGGGCAATCGCGCGCGTTTTGCGTGCTGGCAATGACGGACAGGGGGCGCTAGCAAGCGCAACGATGACGCAATGGGAATGCACCAGCCGATCGGCGCGGACAGCGCCAGTGAAGAATTCGAGCGGGACCGCGAAGTGAGCGGGCCGAAGATCCTGCTCGTCATCGGCGGCGGTATCGCTGCCTACAAGTCGTGCGAACTCGTGCGCCTCATCCGCAGGGCCGGGGGCGAGGTTACCTGCGTCCTCACAGAAGGCGGACAGCAATTCGTCACGCCGATGGCGCTGGCGGCCCTGTCGGGAAAGAAAGTCTACACCTCGCTCTTCGACCTCAAGGATGAGGTCGAGATGGGACATATCCAGCTCAGCCGCGATGCGGATCTGGTGGTCGTGTGCCCGGCGACGGCGGACCTCCTCGCCAAGATGGCTGCCGGTATTGCCGACGACCTGGCGACCACGCTGATCCTCGCCACCGACAAGCCGGTGCTGACGGTTCCGGCGATGAACGTGAAGATGTGGGAGCATTCCGCCACCCAGCGCAATGCCGACTGGCTGCGGCAGGCAGGCGTGAAGGTCATGGATCCCGACGAAGGCCCGATGGCCTGCGGCGAATTCGGCCCCGGTCGCCTTCCCGAGCCGGTAGCGATCCTGTCGAAGATCGCCGAAGAACTCGAAATCGACATCGATCTGCCCGAACTGGCCGCGCCTGCCCCGCAGCTCGCAGCGCCGGTGGAAGAGGCAGACGCTGGCGATGCCGAAGTCGAAGCGCCCGAAATCGAGGCGCTCGAACCGGAAGACGAGGAAGAGATTGAAAAGAGCGGCGGCGGCCTTGGCGGCTTGCTGTCGATGATCATCCCGCGCTCGACTGCGAAACGCTCGCACGAAGAGATCGAGGAAGAGTACGAAGAGCTCGAGGACCTCCCCGAGCCCGAAATGCTCGATGCCGAGGCGCTGGTCGAAAATACCGAGTTCGATCCCGACGCCGCAGGCCCGCTGCTGGCGAAGAAGGGCGGGGCCGCAGCCGCACCGCCGATCGATCCCGAAGCGCTCAACCACACGGTCGCCCGCAAGGACGAACGCGCCAAGCCGCAACCGGTCGAAGAAGACGTGCAGACGCAGGAAGTCGCCTTCGAGGATTCGCCGCTTGCCGGGCAGCCCGAATTCGATCCCGATCCGGAACACCGCCCGCTCTACGGCAAGCACGTGCTGGTCACTGCCGGCCCGACTCGCGAGCCGATCGATCCGGTGCGCTATATCGCCAACCGGTCGAGCGGGAAGCAGGGCTTCGCGATTGCCGCAATGGCCGCTGCCGCTGGCGCACGCGTGACGCTGATCGCTGGCCCTGTACACCTGCCCACTCCGCATGGCGTGGACCGGATCGACGTCGAGACCGCCGATGACATGGCCGAGGAAGTGCGCAACGCGCTGCCCGCCGATGCCGCCTTCATGGTTGCCGCCGTCTCCGACTGGAAGAGCAAGCACGTCGCCGGCGAAAAGATGAAGAAGCGCGGTAGTGCGCCGCCCGCGCTCATTCTTGCCGAAAACCCCGATATCCTCGCCGCGGTGGCTGCCGGGCGCAAGCGTCCGCACCTCCTCATCGGCTTTGCTGCCGAGACGGAAAACGTGGTCGAAAACGCAAAGACCAAGCGCAAGCGCAAGGGTGCCGACTGGATCATCGCGAATGACGTTGCCGGGGCCGTCGGCGAAAGCGTGATGGGCGGCGACATCAACCAGGTGCATATCGTCACCCCCAAGGGTGTCGAAAGCCTGCCGGAAATGCCCAAGGAAGAAGTGGCCCGCGAACTCGTGCGCCGCGCCGCTGAAGCGCTGGTCGAACCCCAGGATGACGACGAACATGACTGATCCGGTCGGCGTTAGGCTGAAACGCCTGCCCCATGGCCACGGCCTCGATCTCCCCCGCTATGCCACCGACGGCGCTGCGGGCATGGATGTCCTTTCAGCCGAGGCGGTGAGCCTCAAGCCGGGGCAGCGCCACGCGGTCGCCACCGGCTTTGCCGTCGCTATTCCCGACGGGTACGAAATCCAGGTGCGTCCGCGTTCCGGCCTTGCTTTCAAGCACGGCATCACGGTGCCGAACACGCCGGGCACGATCGACAGCGATTATCGCGGTGAACTGAAGGTCCTGCTGATCAATCACGGCGACGAGACTTTCGCGATCGAGCGCGGCGACCGGATCGCGCAGCTGGTGCTGGCACCTGTCACACAGGCGGCATGGGAAGAGGTCGACGAACTCGACGATACCAGCCGCGGCGAAGGCGGCTTCGGTTCGACCGGGGGTCATGCCAAGCTGTGATCTCTTGACACAAGTTTAGCTGCCGACACGAAAAGGGCGGCCCGTCGCCGAGCCGCCCCTTCAAATCGATTGTCCTGTCGCCTGCGGGCGATGAGGTGCTTACCGGTCTTCCGGCTTGACCGAAATGCGCACGGTCTCACCCGAATTGCCCGGGAAGTCGGTGAACATCGCTTCGACCAGGTTCGGCACCAGGTACTGCAGGCGGTTCGAAGTCGACAGGGCTTGCGCCTTGCCTTCGAACAGTCGCTCACCGGTTGCCGCGCGGTCGATCTTCATGTCGATGCCGCTGGTGTAAACGGTGTAGCTGCGTATTTCCGGGCTTCCGAACCACGGATCGTTGAAGCCGAAGCCCCAGCGGCTGCCGTAATAGCTCGTGCGGAAGATGCGCCCGTCGCGGGTACGGTAATAGCGCGGACGGACATAGCCCAGATGTCCGCGATAACCGTACCACGGAGAATAGAACGGATCGTGGAATCCGGTGGTGCGAACACGCTCGCGCCCGTTGTCGACGCCGTAGTCGAAGCGGACCAGCAGGGTCGCATCTTCGGGCGATGCGGCCTGCGCATAGCCCAGGCGTTCCATCTGCGCTTCGACCTGGTCGGCATACATCGAGAATTCCAGGCCGCCGGCAAGGGCCGGATCGTCTGCAACCACGAAGTAGCTTTCGCCGGTCGGGGCGGGCATCTTGGTTTCGAAACGGGTCACGTCGGCCTTGAAGGCAGGCGTGGCGCAGGCTGCTAGGCCTGCGAGGATCATCGGTACGGAGGCCAGCTTCAGCTTACGCCCCATTCCCTGTTTACGGGTAGTCATAGCTTGGTCCTTTCACGTGTTGGCGGATCATATACACCAAACGGGAAACATGGGGCAGCCCGCCTTTCCCCAAGACAATCTGCCAGTGAATAGAGCAACTTCTATACCAAACGCCATGAACCGGCTTTGAATGATCGGATTCACTTATGTTGCATCCGGCAGAAGGGTTGTCGCAGTGCCCACAAGGCGGCTAAGGGTCGCCGCGATTAATCCCATTTTGCTTAAGGCAGAGACGAGCCATGGCTGGCCATTCCAAATTCAAGAACATCATGCACCGCAAGGGCGCGCAGGATAAAAAGCGCTCCAACCTGTTTTCCAAGCTGAGCCGCGAAATCACTGTGGCCGCCAAGATGGGCATGCCCGATCCGGACATGAACCCGCGCCTGCGCCTGGCGGTGAACGCCGCCAAGAGCCAGTCGATGCCGAAGGACAATATCCAGCGCGCGATCGACAAGGCATCGGCCACCGACGGCGAGAACTACGAAGAAGTGCGCTACGAAGGCTATGGCCCAGGCGGCAGCGCGATCATCGTCGAAGCGCTGACCGACAACCGCAATCGCACCGCCACCGCCGTGCGCACCGCGTTCAGCAAGAACGGCGGCAACCTCGGCACCGAGGGCAGCGTCCAGCACGGCTTCGAACGCCTCGGCCTGATCGAATATCCTGCCAGCGCGGGTGACGAGGACAAGGTCCTCGAAGCCGCGATGGAAGCGGGTGCGGAAGACATCGAAAGCACCGCCGACGGTCACACCATCTGGACCGCCGCCGACGATCTCCACCAAGTCGCGGGCGATCTCGAAAAGTCGCTGGGCGAAGCGGAAAACGTCAAGCTGGCGTGGAAGCCGAACATCACGGTCGAAATGGACGAGAAGGGTGCATCGACCCTGCTCAAGCTGATCGACACGCTGGACGATGATGACGATGTCCAGACCGTCTGGGGCAATTACGAAATCTCCGACGAGGTCATGGCCAAGCTGGACGCCTGATCGGTTATCCGGTGAAGCTGCGCGAATGGATCCTCGCGATCGTATTGGGCAGCGCATTCCTGCTGGCGATTGCCTGGCGGCTCGGCTGGATGATCGGGTTGTGAAGCCATGCTGATCCTCGGCCTCGACCCCTCGCTGTCCTGCACGGGCTGGGGCGTGATCCGTGTCGACGGCAGCCGGATCACGCATATCGCGAACGGCCAGATCCCGACCGATGCCAAGGCGCCGATGGTGCGGCGGCTGTCGCTGCTGCACACCTCGATCCAGGCCGTCATTGCCGAATACGCGCCCGATCGCGCGGCGGCGGAAGAAGTTTTCGCGAACAAGAATGCGCAGTCGACTCTCAAGCTTGCGCAGGCACGCGGCGCCGTGCTGACGGCCTGCGGCGGGGCCGGGCTGGACGTGAACGAACATGCCGCGCGGCTGGTGAAAAAGGCGGTCGTCGGGACGGGCGGGGCCGACAAGACGCAGGTGCAGGCCATGCTGAAAGTGCTCCTGCCCGGCGCGAAACTGGCGGGCGCCGATGCTGCCGATGCGCTGGCAGTCGCCATTGCCGATGCGCACCTGTCCTACACGCCGCCCTCGCGCTAGGCCCTTGGCATGAGCGCGCCCGAACCCGTTGTATCCGCCCGAAACGGGCGCTTTACGCCTCCGGCGAATTTTCCGCCTGAACCGTGTTCCATGTGTTCCACTCTGTAGGACAGCTATCGTGACCATCCAGCTCTACGGCATCCCCAACTGCGACACAGTCAAGAAAGCCCGCAAGTGGCTCGACGCGCAGTCGATCGATTACGCCTTTCACGATTACAAGAAGGAAGGCGCCGATCCGGCCAGGCTCGCCTCATGGTCGGACGCGGTGGGCTGGGAAGTGCTGCTCAACAAGCGGGGTACCACCTTTCGCAAGCTGGACGATGAAGCCAAGGCCGATATCGACCGCGAAAAGGCGATCGCGCTGATGGCGGAGCACCCGAGCATGATCAAACGGCCCGTCGTCGAACACGCGGGCGGCATACTGGTCGGCTTCAAGGAAGAGGATTGGGCGGCAGCGCTTCAATAGCCGCTGGAATTGCTCCAGCCGCCATTGTCGTTCTGCGTCACAGAGCGCGCATTGTCGTTCGCCGTGCCGGTGATCTGGCGCTTGACCGCGCCGAGGTTGCTGCCCGATCCGTAAATCAGGCCAAGCACGATCGCGCCGCCGAGGAGGAGTTTCTTGATCATGATCAGGCGAGGCTACCCGCCTATCCTAAAGATCGAGTTAATGGCGGGCCTCAGGCCTTGCGTGCGGTGACGATGTAATTGAGCGCTGTGTCGTCGCCGAGATGGAGGCCTTTCATCGGGGAAAAGCCGATGCCGCGCGGTTCGCCCATTGAAAGACCCGCCTCGGACAGCAGGTCGCCGAGCTCGCCGGGCGTGATGAAGTCGTCCCAGTGGTGAGTGCCCTTGGGGATCATGCCCAGACCTTCCGCCGCCCCGATCATCAGCAGGCGCGATTGCGGTGTGCGGTTGGGGGTTGAGAGGACCATGAGACCGTCATCGGCAAGTCGCGCTGCCAGCTCGCGCACGAACGCCGCTTTGTCGGCAACGTGCTCGATCACTTCCATCGCGGTGACAAGATCGAACGTCCCGATGTCGAGCGATCCGATCTCGCCCGCCATGTACCGGATGTCGAGGCCTATGCCCTCGGCATGGACGCTTGCGGCGGCCACGTTTTCGGGAGCCGCATCGACACCCGTAACCTGCGCACCCATGCGCGCCAGCGGTTCGCACAGGAGGCCCGCGCCGCAGCCGACGTCGAGCGCGCTCTTGCCGGCCAGCGGGCGAGCGTTGCGGACATCTCCGGCCCAGTGCACGTCGATCGCATCGCGCAGGAATTGCAGGCGCACCGGATTGAGCTTGTGCAGCATGGCAGACGAACCCTTGGGATCCCACCAGTCCCGGGCCAGCTTGCCGAAATGGGCCGCTTCTTCGGGCCGGATCGTTTGGCCGCCTGAAGTATTGCTTGGCGTGTCGGTTGTTGCATCACTCATAAGGGGTGGCTAGCAGCCATAGCCCACGCATTCCAGCTCGGAGAGACATCCGCTTGGCCCGTATCGTGATGAAATTCGGCGGCACCTCGATGGCGGGGACGGAGCGCATTAGACGCGTGGCCAACCTCGTGCGCAAGCAGGCTGCCGGCGGCAATCAGGTCGCCGTGGTGGTCAGCGCGATGGCGGGCGAGACCGACCGTCTCGTCAACTTCTGCCGTGAAGCGAACCCCCTCTACGACCCTGCCGAATACGACGTCGTCGTAGCCAGCGGCGAACAGGTGACGAGCGGTCTGCTCGCTCTCACCCTGCAATCGCTCGGCTGCGACGCCCGCAGCTGGCTCGGCTGGCAGCTTCCGGTCCGCACCGTCGAAGCGCATGCGAAGGCAAGGGTTGAAGCCATCGATGCCGAAGCTCTCACCTCGGCGATGGAGGCCGGACAGATTGCCGTCATCCCGGGTTTCCAGGGGGTTTCGGAAGACGGCCGTATCACGACCATGGGCCGCGGCGGGTCGGATACCAGCGCGGTCGCAGTCGCCGCTGCTGTGAAAGCGGACCGGTGCGATATCTACACCGATGTTGACGGCGTCTACACGACCGACCCGAGGATCGTGGCCAAGGCCCGCAAGCTCAAGGCCGTGACCTATGAAGAAATGCTCGAGCTGGCGAGCGTGGGGGCCAAGGTCCTCCAGACCCGCAGCGTCGGCCTGGCGATGAAGGAGGGCGTGCGTGTGCAGGTTCTCTCCAGCTTCGTAGGCGACGACGCCATTCCGGCAGACGAACTCCCCGGCACGATGATCGTGTCGGAAGAGGAAATGAATATCTTGGTGGAGAAGGGCGAAATGGAACGCCAGCACGTAACCGGCATCGCGCATGACAAGAACGAGGCCAAGATCATCCTCACCCGCGTTCCCGACAAGCCGGGCGCAGTGGCGCATATCTTCGATCCGCTTGCCAAGGCGGCGATCAATGTCGACATGATCATCCAGAACGTGGGCCGCGACAAAGGCGAGACCGACGTGACCTTCACCGTCCCGCAGGCCGACCTTGCAAGGGCTCAGGCGCTGCTGGAAGACAAGCGCGACGACATCGGGTTCAATCGCCTCATCACCGACAGCAAGATCGCCAAGATCAGCGTCGTGGGTGTCGGCATGAAGAGCCACGCGGGCGTCGCCAGCACCATGTTCAAGGCGCTCGCGGATCGCGGGATCAA
This sequence comes from Qipengyuania aquimaris, assembly GCF_009827445.1. GTDB lineage: Bacteria > Pseudomonadota > Alphaproteobacteria > Sphingomonadales > Sphingomonadaceae > Qipengyuania > Qipengyuania aquimaris. The sequence goes on along the minus strand of NZ_WTYI01000001.1, from coordinate 1,899,522 downwards.
CATCCAGGCGATCACGACTTCGGAGATCAAGGTCAGCGTGCTTATCGACGAGGACGAGACCGAACTGGCCGTTCGCGTGCTGCACACCGCCTATGGCCTCGACGCCGACGACGAGGCTGCGTGAGCAGAATTCGCAAGGTGGCGGACGGATGGAGTGCCATCGTCCGAAGCACCTGGCGCGCTTATGCGGTATTTTGCGGAGCGGGAGTGATTGCCGTCCTGCTCCGGTTTCGAGCCGGGGAGTATGCGGAGGCGAGCAATCGGGAGGTGATGGAAGAGATCGGCGTGGCCGCAATTCTCATGTTCGTCGCAGCCTTTGTCACCGCGCTCGTCTTCCATTACCAACTGCGCCGTAATTCGCGCTGGCCCGGTGGGGGAGGGCGCCGCAACAGGTGACTGTGAAATGAGCCATATCGCAAAGATCCTCCTTCTCGGCTCCGGGGAACTGGGCCGAGAATTCGTCATCTCCGCGAAGCGCCTCGGGGCCCTTGTCGTGGCCTGCGACGCCTATGACGATGCACCCGCAATGCAGGTGGCCGATGCGCGCGAGGTCTTCTCGATGCTGGATGGCGAAAAGCTGCGAAACGCGGCCGAAAGGCACCGGCCGGACTACATCGTTCCGGAGATCGAGGCCATTCGCACTTCGGCCCTCGCCGAGCTGGAGGAAGAGGGTTTCAACGTCGTGCCTTCCGCCAAGGCGGCGCAGCTGACCATGAACCGCGATGCGATCCGTGACCTGGCGGCGCACGATCTCGGTCTCGTGACCTCGAAATACCGCTATGCGAAGAACCTCGACGAGGTGCGCGCAGCGGCAAAGCACACGGGCATTCCCTGTGTCATCAAGCCAGTGATGTCCTCGTCCGGCAAGGGCCAGAGCACGGTCCGTGACGACGACGGGCTCGAACCGGCCTGGGATTACGCCTGCGCCAATATGCGCGGCGACCGCAGCCGCGTCATCGTCGAGCAGTTCGTCGACTTCGACTACGAGATCACTCTCCTGACCATCCGGCACAAGGACGGCGTGAGCTTTTGCCCGCCGATCGGTCACCGGCAAGAGCGCGGGGATTACCAGGAAAGCTGGCAACCTACGCCGATGAGCGACGCGGCGATCGCGAAAGCCCAGGACATGGCGCGAACGGTGGTTGATGAACTGGGTGGTCACGGCCTGTTCGGGGTGGAATTCTTCGTCAAAGGCGAGGAAGTGATCCTCTCCGAACTCAGTCCCCGCCCGCATGACACGGGTATGGTGACGTTGGTCAGCCAGAACCTGACCGAATTCGATCTTCACGCGCGTGCCATCCTTGGTCTGCCGGTGCCCGACCAACTGCGCGCGCGTCCTTCGGCGAGCGCGGTCATTCTCGCGAGCCAGAACAGCGATGCGCTTACGTACAGCGGCCTTGCAGAAGCCCTCTCGCAGCCCGGCACGGACCTGCGCATATTCTCCAAGCCGACCAGTCGTCCCTTTCGCCGGATGGGTGTTGCGCTGGCGACGGCAGGCGATACCGATGCGGCGCGGCGGAAAGCTCGCGATGCTGCTGCAAAGGTCAGGGTCCATTACGGCGACACCGCCGGTTAAAACATTGCGCAAAGGCGCGGCCATCTGCTTGCCGTAAGGGCACTTGCGCCGTAAGCGCTTTTGCCATGAGCAGCTATCCCAAGACCGACCGCCTCATGCAGCGCGGCGCCGACTTCCTTGGATCCGAAACCGCCATCTTGTGCGGTGCAATGAGCTGGGTGTCGGAGCGAAACCTCGTCTCCGCCATTTCGAACGCCGGTGGCTTCGGCGTAATTGCATGCGGTGCGATGACGCCCGAATTGCTCGAAACCGAGATTGCCGAGACGCAAAAGCTGACAGACAAGCGGTTCGGCGTAAATCTCATCACCATGCATCCGCAGCTCTTCGACCTCATCGAAGTATGCGACAAGGCGGGTGTCAGCCATATCGTGCTAGCCGGTGGCATTCCGCCCAAGGGCAGCGTCGAAGCCATCAAGGGCGGCGCAAATCCCGCCAAGGTGATCTGCTTTGCCCCCACGCTTGCCCTGGCGAAGAAGCTCCTGCGCTCGGGCGCGGACGCACTCGTGATCGAGGGAATGGAAGCGGGCGGCCATATCGGCCCGGTATCGACCAGCGTGCTGGCGCAGGAAATGCTGCCCGAACTGGCCGAGGACCACATCATCTTCGTCGCGGGCGGCATCGGACGCGGCCAGGCGATTGCAGGCTATCTCGAAATGGGCGCTGCAGGGGTACAGCTCGGCACACGCTTCGCCTGCGCGAGTGAAAGCATCGCCCATCCCGATTTCAAGAAAGCGTTCTTCCGCGCCAATGCGCGCGACGCCGTTGCAAGTGTGCAGGTCGACGCGCGCCTGCCCGTCATCCCGGTGAGGGCGCTGAAGAACAAGGGTACGGAAGAGTTCACTGCCAAGCAGCGCGAAGTCGCCGGCACTTTAGACCGCGAAGAAATCGCGATGGAAGAAGCGCAGCTTCAAATCGAACACTATTGGGCCGGTGCCCTGCGCCGTGCGGTGATCGATGGTGATGTCGAGAACGGCAGCCTGATGGCAGGGCAGTCCGTCGGGATGCTGAAAGCGGAAGAGCCTGTCGCGGACATCATCCAGAAGCTGATGGCCCAGAGCGAAGAGGCCTTGTCGCGCCGCTAACTCAGGCTCGATCCTTCTGGTAATTCGTGTGGAGGCCTCCCTAAGGTGAGGCCCCGCGCAGTCAGCATTCGGCTTCCATCATCAGCAGCTGTTCGGGTATTTCGTTCAGCCGGATGAGCCGCGCGCGCCTGTCGTTCGGGTCGATATCCGCCGTTACCAGGCCCTTCGCCTTGAGGCGTTCGATCGCGAGGTAGAAGCCGCGATAGGAAGAGCCCGAGGCGTGCAGCAATTCCTTGATGCGCGAACTGCCATTATTGAGAAGATGGATAATAATCCTTCCCTCAATAGTGAACACTTCGACCCCCGAACAACCGAACTCGTTCGAAAAATTCTCTAATAGTTTCTGCACTTGCCCGCCCGTTCCGATTCGCGGGAAATACACCCGAAAATCGAACAAAATCTGTAAATAGCCCCAAGCATTCGCCGAAAAAAGAAATGCCAATCATTATTTGCATCAAGTATTATATGAATAAAACGCCTACAAGTATATCTTGTATATATAATATAAGACCTCAAAAGCGATATGAATGCCCCTACAAATCGCGTAGCTCCACGTCAACTGGGTCCTCGGATCGCCTGGTTTGATAAATGTTAAATACCTTTTGAGGGGTTACTTTATGCGTACTATGAATATTGCGGGTCGTGCAGCTGTTGCCGGCCTGATGACGAGCGTCGCAGGGGGCGCGCTTCTTGTTGCTTCGCCCGCGGCCGCACAGGCTTCGGATGAGACTTGCGTCCGTTTCTCCAATGGCACCGTTCAGTGTTTCGAACCCGGCGACTTTGACTATCAGTACGGACCTGGCTCTTTCGACGTCGCGGGTCAGGGTGATGGTGCTTATGACAATCTCGACACCAAGATCGAGCAGACCGCTCCTAGCGAGGCAGAAGTCGAGACTGCCCAGGCAGAACTCGATGCAGCCAATGATGCGGCTGATACACTCGCAACAGACCTGGCTACAGTCGAAGCTACGCTGACCGACGATAACCTCGCTGCGTTCGAAGACGTTGCGGCGACCGAAGCTGCGCTTGCAGCTGCCCAGGCTGCCGAAGCGGAAGCTCTGGCTGCTCAGGCCGATGCGCAGACCGTTTTCGATGCGGCTGCCGATGACCTGACCGATGCCAACGTCGCTCTCGGCGCTGCCCAGACCGATCTGTCGGACGCTCAGGATGCTGTCGACACCGCTCAGGCCAATTATGACGCCAACCAGACCACTGCGAACCTTGCAGCTCTGAACGACGCTCTGGCCGACCGCGCCGACGCACAGCTCGCCCTGGACGCTGCCGAGGCCGACCGCGCTGATGCTCTGGCCGTTGCCAATGATGCCGCTGCAGACCTGACCGCCGCACAGACCGCGTTCAACGACGCCGCTGACGCGACTGTTGCTGCAAACGACGACTTCTCGGATGCTCTCACGGCACTCGACACCTCGCTCGCTTCGAACGATGATTTTGTTGACGCGATCACCGCTGCTGGCGGCGGCTACGCTGCCGATGCAAATGGCCTTAACACCCTCAGCAACGATGCAACCGCTGCTGCCGACCAGGCAGTCATCGAGCAGGCGCAGTTCGATGCTCTCGATGATGCGACCAACACCTACGCACGTGCTCGGGACGTTCTCGTCCCGGCTGCCGAAAATCAGAACGCTGCAATCGCTGCTGCTTCGCAGGCTCTTCTCGGCGATCCGCGCGCCGACGAGACCAATGCCGAAGTCGAAGTGATCGCTGCTCTGGTCGATCACGAAGAGCGTATCACGACCAACACCGCCGACATCGCGACCAACGCTGCGAACATCGCCGACAACTCGGCTCGCATCACCGTCGTCGAAGAAACGCTGGTCGAATACGACACGCGCATCACGGCCAACGCAGACGCCATCGTCGCTGAATCGGAAGCGCGTGCCGCTGCCGACGCTCAGCTGCTCGATCAGCTGACCGCGGAAGAGAACGCCCGTATCGCTGGCGACGCTGCCCTGCAGAGCCAGATCGACGGTATTGGCGGTCGCGTCGATCTCGTCGAAGCACGCATCGACCAGCTCGATGACCGTATCGCTAGCTCGACCGCTACCGCGATCGCACTGGGCGGCATGGGCTTCCTGCCCGATACGCGCTTCAACCTGTCGGTTGCAGGCGGCTTTTACGAAGGTGCCAACGCAATCGCAGCCAACGCCGGCATCCGCGTGAGCGACAAGGTCGCGATCACTGCCGGTATCGGCGGCGGCCTGAACAAGAACGGCAAGGTCGGTGGCCGTGTCGGAATTATCTTCGGCTGGTAACTCCTGACAGTCGTTTTGACTGGCAACACCGAGGCGGCCCGGAGAGCGATCTCCGGGCCGTTCTCGTTTGCCAAAGCGTGGCTTTGAAGACGCTCAGGAACTTCAGCTTGTGCCGTGCGAAGCGCGCGATCATGTACATTTCATGTCCGAACCACTTGTCCTGACCCTCTCATGCGCGGATCGTCCCGGGATTACCGCGCGCGTGACCTCGTTCCTGTTCGAACGAGGGGGGAATATCCTCGAAGCCCAGCAATTCAACGACCGGGGCTCGGATGCCTTCTTTATGAGAGTCGAGTTCGATCCCGGCTCGACAGGGCGCGAGCGACTCCGCAGTGACTTCGCGTCTATCGCCAACGAGTTCGCGATGGAGTGGAAGCTAGCCTTGCGGGATCGGCCGCGGCGGGTGCTGCTGATGGTCAGCAAATTCGATCATTGCCTCGCCGACCTGCTTTACCGGTGGCGGATCGGCGAGTTGCCGACGGAGCCGGTGGCGATCGTCTCGAACCATCCGCGCGATGCTATCGGCCATACTGACATCGGCTCGGTACCTTTCCACCATCTACCCATAACCCGCGAAACGAAAGCGGCGCAGGAAGCCGAGGTCCGCAGGATCGCCGATGAATGCGACGCGGAGCTGGTGGTCCTGGCGCGCTATATGCAGATCCTTTCCGACGAGCAGGCAGCGCACTTCGCGGGGCGGTGCATCAACATCCACCACTCTTTCCTGCCGGGTTTCAAGGGCGCAAAGCCCTATCACCAGGCGTACGAGCGCGGGGTCAAGATGATCGGCGCGAGCGCGCACTACGTCACTGCCGATCTCGACGAAGGCCCGATCATCCACCAGTCGGCAGAACCGATCAGCCATGCCGACAGCCCCGACGAGCTTGTCAGGAAGGGCCGCGAGATCGAGAGCCGTGTGCTGGCCGAAGCTGTCCGCTTGCACCTTGAAGAGAGAGTACTCCTCAATGGCAAGCGAACGGTAGTCTTCCGCAGCTGATCAGCGTTTCGCAACCCGCGTCTTCGCGCGCTCGGCTTCCATCGCCTTGTCTTCGTTGGCGCGCTTGATGACGTATTGGCGGATGGCCTCGATCTCGTTCTCGGATAGCGAACCGGCAAAGCTGGCCATGCCGTTATCCTGCAGTGCGCCGCCATGGACGATCTGAAGCCAGGCGGCCGGGTTCTCGAGCGCGCCGGAGCGGCGCAGATCGGGCAATTCCGTCGATCCGACTGCTGCAGGCGCGTGGCAAACGGCGCAGTATCGCGCGTATTTGGCACGCCCCACATCGATCGTCTCGGCGCTCGCCCGTGAAAGCGGTGGATCGAGCGGTGCGAGCGCGAAATCGGGCTCGGCCGGAAGCTGCGCTTCTCCGCCCAGTTTGAAGACCAGCAGTCGGCTGATGTTTCGTACCGGCTTCATCTGGTCGATGAGTTCGCCGTCCACCGAAAGAGCGAAAGCGCCGCCCCAGCCTGCCAGGACGGCGATATATTGCTCGCCGTTGACGGTGTAGGTCATCGGCGGTGCGACTACGCCGGTCTGCGCAGCGAACGACCAGAGCTTGTCGCCTGTGGCAGAATTGTAGGCCGCAAATTCGCTGCCGGAATTGCCCTGGAACACCAGCCCACCGCCGGTCGCCAGGAGCCCGCCGTTCCACGGTCCGGGATGTTCGACCTCCCAGCGCACTTCTTGCGCCACCGGGTCCCAGGCCAGCAGCTTGCCGCTGATCGTGCCTTGGACTTCGCGCCGGATGCCAAGGTCGGGCGGCAGGTCGCCTGCACCGAGATCGAAACCGACATTGAAGCCGCGTGCCCGGTCGGGCTTCCAGTTCGCTTCGGGCGAATAGAGCATCGCGGCTTCGAATGCCGGAATATACACGAGGTTTTCGTCCGGATGATATGCCATCGGGTGCCAGTTATGTCCCCCGAGCGGACCGGGCATGACCAGCGCTGGCTCGCCGGTGATATCGACCCGCGTTTCGGGGTTCATGATAGGTCGGCCGTCCTCGGACATACCGGTGGACCAGTTCTGCGGAATATAGGGCTTAGCGGACAAGAATTCGCCCGTCGCGCGGTCCAAGACGTAGAAATAGCCGTTCTTTGGGGCCTGCATCAGCACTTGCCGCTCGCGCCCGTCGATCTCCATGTCGGCGAGGATAATGTGCTGCGTCGCTGTGTAATCCCAGGTCTCGCCCGGCGTTGTTTGGTAGTGCCAGACATAGTCGCCAGTATCGGGCCGGATGGCGACAATGCTGGAGAGGTAAAGGTTGTCTCCCTCGCCTTTGCCGTCGGGGCCGGGGCTGCGATAGGCGCGGTTCCACGGGCTACCGTTGCCGACGCCGAAATAGAGCAGGTCGTGTTCCGGATCGTAGGCCATCGAATCCCACACCGTTCCGCCGCCGCCGATGCTGTCCTCGCTGCCGAGTACATCGCCGCTCCAGGTTTCGGCGGCCGCCTTCAGATATTCGGGCTCATTCTCGTCTTCGCCGCCGGGCACAGTGTAGAAGCGCCAGAGCTCGTCGCCATCCTCTGCGTCATAAGCGGCAATGTAGCCGCGCACGCCGAATTCCGCCCCGCCATTGCCGATAAGCACCTTGCCATCGATGACGCGCGGCGCTCCGGTAATGGTGTAGCTCTTCGACTGGTCGACAGTCACTTTTTCCCAAGTGACCTCGCCGGTTTCGCGGTCGAGCGCGACCAGGCGCCCGTCGAGTGTGCCGAGATAGAGATTGTCGCCCCATGCAGCGAGGCCGCGGTTCACGACATCGCAGCAGGCCTTCACGCCGGTTTCGCCGGGGATCTGCGGATCATAGCTCCACAGTGGCTCTCCGGTGGCAGCATCGAAAGCGAAGACCTTGCTCCAGGCGGTCGTCACATAAAGCTTGCCGTCCATCACGAGGGGCGTGGCTTCCTGCCCGCGTGCGGTATCCATATCCACGAACCAGGCAAGACCGAGATCCGAGACGGTTTCGCGATTGACCTGGTCCAGCGGGGAGAAGCGCTGTTCGGAATAGGTGCGGCCGTGACTTATCCAGTTCGCGCTGTCCTGGTCCGCATTGACCAGGCGCATCGCGTCGATGCCGCCCTCGCTCTCCGCCGAATTGCACGACGCAAGCAGCAGCGCGGCAGCAGCCGCCAAACCGTATTTCATCGCTAATGTCTCCCTCATCGGTCTACCCGGACCGCTCAACCCGATTGCATCCTGCCTTCGATCTCGGGCCTTGTCCATCGCGAGGACTGGTCTAGGTTGGTGTGCGGACGGGGTAGAGGAGAGACTGCAATGTGTGATCAGGAACGCCTGGCCAATTGGGCGCGGAGCGGAATTTCTCGGCGGACGTTCGGTGCAGGGGCCCTTGCCGGCACGGCAGCTGCCTGCACCTCGATGGAGCCGACAAGCGAAGACGCGGCCGAGAACATCATCATGCGCAGCACGGTCAGTTTCGCCACCCCTGACGGGACCATGGACGGCGAGTTCTTTCATCCCTCCGACGGGACACACCCTTCGGTGATCTTCTGGCCCGACATTGCGGGCATCAGACCGGCCAAGCGCCTCATGGCAATCCGACTTGCGGAGGCTGGTCATGCCGTTCTTCTCGCCAACCCCTATTATCGGGATGTATCCGGCCAGCAGTTCGAAGATTTCGCGGATTTTGCCGGGAATGGCGGATGGGACAGGGTGAAGCCTTGGCGCGCCCGCTTCGACCATGAAACCATCCAGCGCGACAATGCGTCCTGCGCTGCCTGGCTACAGGAACAGGCCGCGGTCGAACCCAACCGGGGTGTGGGCGTCCAGGGCTATTGCATGACCGGCAGCTTTGCCGTGCTGGGCCCATGGTCGGAAGACATGATCTCAGCCGGGGCAAGCTTCCACGGCGGAGGTCTAGTGCGGGACGGCGACTACAGCCCCCATCGCCTGTTGCAGGACGATGGCCATTATCTCATCGCAATTTCGCAGGATGACGATGCGAAGCAGCCGGAAGCGAAAACAGCGCTGCGTACTGCCGCTCAGGATGTAAACAACCGGACCGAGATAGAAGTCTATCCCGCCGATCACGGCTGGTGCGTGCCGGATTCGCCTGCCTACGACCAGGAGCAGGCCGAGCGTGCGTGGGCGCGCTTGCTGGTCCTCTACAAGGAGGCGCTATAGCTTACGCGCTCAGGCGTTCGGCAAAGCGGCCGTGCTTGCGATAGCGCGTCATCCACTTGTCGAGGAACAGGCCGAGAGGCTTGGGCTCGATGCCGAGCTTGGAGAAGCCGGGAAAGTCGCCTGAAACCGTGTTGCCTTGCGCCAGCAAATTCCACTGGTCGCTGCTCATCGGCGTGCCGGGCAGCGCGGCGAAGGTTGCCGAAAGCGGATCGGGCATCGGCAGGAAAGTGCGCCTGCGGCGCTGGGCTTCGGCAATCCGGCGATTGATTTCCAGCATGGTCAGCTTTTCCGGGCCGCCCAGCTCAAAGGTCTTGCCGCCGAACTTTCCGGGGTCTTCGAGGGTCCGCGCGACGGCTTCGGCTACATCGTCGACATAGACCAGCTGAAGTTCTGAATCCGGTCCGAAGACGGGAAGGATGGGCAGGGTGGAGATCAGCTGCCCGAACATGTTCAGGAAATTGTCGTCCTTGCCGAACAGGATCGACGGGCGCAGCACGGTTGCATTGGGGAAGGCTTCGAACACGCGCTTTTCGCCGAGGCATTTCGCCGCTGCATAATCGTTCGAAGTGTCCTCGTCGGGCTCTGCCGCGATCGCGCTGATGTGGACGAACGCGCTTGCGCCTTCCTTGGTTGCAGCCTCGGCCATCCAGCCCGGCGCTTCGCCCATGAGCGTGCGAAGATTGCCTTCGAACGAACCGACCAGGTTGACCACTGCATCGGCGCCTTCGATGCACTGTTCGACACTGCGGCGATTGGTCGCGTCGCAGCGGGCGAATTGCATCTGGCCGAGGTTGGCGAGAGGCTTGAGCTTGAATGCTTTTTCGGGATTGCGGCTGGCGATCCGCACACGAGCGCCCCGCTCCAGCAGCGCCTGCGCCACGTAATTGCCGATGAAGCCGCTTCCGCCCATCAGCACTACCAGCTTGCCGTTCAATGCGCTGTCTTTTGCCATTTCGATGCCTGTCTTTTCCGGTCTAGAATTCGTGTTGCGCCCCTAGCCACAACCTGCGCGTGCCTGCAAGCGTTCCAAGGAACGCGATTGCAGTTGACAAGAATCGCCCCCCTTCGCTAGTGGCCCGCTCCTACCTGCGGACCGGCGAAGGATGATCGGTCGTGCAAAGTGTGCCCAGATGGCGGAATTGGTAGACGCACCGTCTTCAGGTGGCGGCGCTCGCAAGGGCGTGGAGGTTCGAGTCCTCTTCTGGGCACCATTTCCATCGGCTTCGAAAGCGGAAGCGCGAACCTGGCAGGGTATCGCCTCTATTTGTGCTCAAGCTCTCGCAAGGCCTGAGACAAAGTTCACGCCGTCTCGATGGACCACCGAAACCTTCTTCCCGACCAGATCTTCGCTTTCTGCCAGGACTGATCTGGAGTTGGCGTCCTGCGTGTCGATCCGTGCGATGACGCGTCCAATCTCGTTTCGTGCAATGACGTAAGCACTAGCCGGGCCATCCCTGCCGTGAATGACGGTATAGGCCTCAACCTCGGCCTCGCAGTCCTCGTTGATTAGCGCAATTTCAGGCCGGTCGGCAATTCTTGCCTGTCGCGCTTCACAAGAGACAGGAGCCCAGGCCTTGGGTGCAGCGGCCGAATAGATGCCGACAGACTCCTTGCTGATGAAACCACCGTTGGCGAGGACGAGGCCGTAGGCGTCACGATCCTTTCGCAGTGTCTCGACCATGCTGGCGATGGCGTGCATCGAATAATTGTTTCCCGGTCCGCCGAAGAACGGCAGCCCGCCGGTGACAGTCAGCTGGTCATTCAGCGGATCGAGCCCGAGAGCTTCCGCTGCAAGCATGGGCACGATCGGGAAGCAGCTGTAGAGGTCGCGGTGCGCGATGTCGGAGCTTTCGAGGTCCGATGCCGTCAGTGCCTGTTCGAGCGCCAGTTCGATCGCCGCCGAACGAGACAGGTCGGGCCGCTGGGAGACCAGCGCATCCTTGATGTCGGCATGGCCGTGCAGGAAAATCTGCTTGTCTTCCGGGATGCCCAGTGCGCGTGCCTTGCCTACCGTGGTCACGACCACCGCGGCCGACTGGTTCACGGCGTCCTGTGCGACATGCCATTTCAGCAACGGGTCGCACATCGGATAATTCGCTTTCGACGGGGTGGCGAGGAATTCCGCGCTCAATGCCGTGGGAAATTGCGCGTATTCGTTGTCGGCTGCCACCTCCGAGAACTTGGAAAATACCTTGCCCGCAAGCTCGCGCCACTCGCCGGTTGAAAGGCCGTTTCGCGCCCGCCATGCCTGCTCTTGTGCGGCATAGGTCTGGGGCGGCATCCCAAGCCCATTGGTCAGCTCGTAACGGGAAAGGAGCGGTTCGCCTCGACCACGATCTTCGACCGGACCGTCGGTATCATCCGACCAATCCAGCCGGTGCCCGTGCTTCATTGCCGCCTTCATGGCGCCTGTGACTTCTCCGCCTGCGATAATTGCGACCTCGCATTCGCCCGAGGCCAGCGATGCTGCCAGTTCATTGACCATTGCCTGTGGCTGGTCACCGCCAACCGCTGAATAGATCACTTGGCGGGGCGCGAGATCGGTCTTCGCCAACACGGCCTGCGGCAAATCGCTGATCGTACCGAAGGGGATAACCGGTTCCCTGAGCGAATCCGGAAACGTACGAATAAACGCTGCGCAGTCGATCGCAGGGCCGACACTGCTGCTGCCCGTGTCCTCGATCGCCAAGGTCATCGCAGCCCGGATCATCGCGAGCGGATGCGGCGCTTTTTCGGCATCCTGTCCATCCCAGTGGTCGACCGACTGGCCCACGCCGACGATGACGGGAAGATTGTCCTTTTCGCGCATTGTCGAATTCTCTGCGGTCAATCGGTTTTGAAGGGAAGGTTGTCACAATTGCCGACGATGACCTCGCCAGCAAATGCCGCTTCGATAAAGGGAACGGAATCGGCGGTTGAAGGCAATACCACGCCGCGATGATCGAGCTCGGGATAAAGTTCCGATTGGACCGAGGTTCCGGCACGGCAAAGGGCCATCACAAGGCCGGCCTGCATGCGAGGCGGGGTGTCCTTGTCCTTGCCACCAGTTCCGAAAAAGACCGGAATGGACAGTTTGAGATCGGGATAGCCCATGGCGGCGAATGCCTTGCGAAGGCCCTCGCGAGGATTGAGCTTGAAGCTATTGGCGCGCGATAGCCGCGCCTGCGTCACGCGCTCTTTTATCCCGGCATAGCACGTGTCGCTCACGCGCTCGGCGATCGGCCATGCGGTGTCCGTGATATAGTCGCGCATCGAGAACGCCGGGTCGACCTGCTGTGCTAATGTCATCGCCAGGAAGGTGTAGCCCAGCATGGGATCGACATCCTCGGGTTTGCGAATCCGGTCGAGTGCTTCGAGCGCGGCGGGCGTGAAGTAGGGCGCGCCTGTCGCGACGACCCCCGAAAGCTTTAGTTCAGGGGCATAGTCCGGGGCATAGCCGGCTGTGGCGATGGCCGCGCCCGCGCCTTGGGATTGGCCAAAAAGCACGGTTTGGTCCGCGATCGGAAAACCGGTGTTCTGAACCGCGCGGATGATGTCGAGATTGCTGAAAGCGGCTGCGCGGGTGTGCAGATAGGGGTGCGTACCCCTGGTGCCGAGGCCCTGGTAGTCCGACGCAACCACAGCATAGCCGCGTGCCAGGAAACGATTGAGATATTCCTCGTCCTGCGCCTGCCTGCCATTCCAAGAGGGGGCACATATATCGGCTACGCCTACGGTGCCGTGGGTCCACGCCATCAGTGGCCAACCGCCTTCGGGGGGAGTGCCCTTGGGTAGGAACAGCACGCCCGAGACCGGCAACATACCGCTGCCAGTCAAACCGTCGGTGGAACTGTAGAGGAGCCGCACATTGGTGCCGGCATTCTTCAGGGCCTGCTGCTCTCCCAATTCCTCCTGCCGCAGCAGTTTGCCCGGAGCCCTCGGCCCACTCTGGTCGAAAACGTAGAAATCGGAGAGGTGACTGTCCCCCACCGTATAGCGGTCATCGGCTGCGGTCTGGGGCGCCTCATAGGAAGAACTTGCGCACCCCGTCAGGACAATCGAGCTCAGGGCGAGGGCAGCTAACATTCGCGTCATGCAGTTCCTCCGGGACTATTGCTGCAGTCGTTGTGAAGTCTTTCCCGCTCGGTGCCAAGCGTTGGTGAAGGTTAGCGGGTGCTTCATCGCAGATTGCTCGGCGAAATCAGTCCATCAGGTCGAACTCGAAACTTCACGAAAGGCGCGCGAAGTTCGCGACACCGGGTGCTGGCTGCCGGGTCTGGCGGGCTGGCGCGTCCTGTCCTGCGTCGGGGTTGCCGATCAGCGCTGCCAGCTTGGAGAGGCGTTCGGCGGCGAGGCTGTAGTAGACCAGCTTCGCTTCCTTGCGGGTCTCGACGAGCTCGGCTTTCCTGAGCACGCTCAATTGCTGCGAAAGGGCCGGTTGCCCGATGCCCGTAGCCTGCTCGATCTCACCGACGTTGAGCTCTCTCGATTTCAAGACCTGGAGTATCTGGAAACGCAAGGGGTGGGCGAGCGCCTTGAGCTCGGCGATCGGCGCGTTCTCGCTCATGCACCGTCTCCATTGCCCGCTTCTCGCAGGAACCAATCTGTTTCCCTCTGTGCGGCAAAGACGTCGTCGAGTGTCTGGCTTGGGGGTTGGAGAAGAGGCGTGCCGGGCGTCCAGTTGGCAGGCGCCAATCCGTTCTGTTCGTCGATCGCCTGCAAGGCATCGAGCATGCGCAGCATTTCCGGGATCGATCGGCCCATATTCGCCGGGTAACAGGTCATCGCCCGGACCACGCCTTCGGGGTCGATGAAGAAGGTCGAGCGGACGGTAGCACTGTCACTATCCTGCGGGGCCACCATGCCGAACGCGCGCCCGATCACGAGGGTCGGATCCTCAACGATCGGGAAGCGCACTTCGACATCGAAGCGGTCGCGGATCAGGCGCAGCCACGCGAAATGCGAGAACAGGCTGTCGACCGAAAGTGCCATGAGCGCGCAATCGCGACGCTCGAATTCCTGAGCTTCCCGCGCGAGCTCCACGAACTCGGTCGTACAGACGGGTGTGAAGTCGGCAGGATGCGAGAAAAGGATAAGCCACCGCTCGCGGAAATCCTTCAGGCGCACCGGCCCGACGGTGCTGCGCGCCTCGAAGTCAGGTGCGAGGTCGCCAATGCGTAGGCCGGCGGCCTGCTGCGATGTGGGGTGCTCGGTGCTCATGGCCCTTTCTTACCACTTGACTCTGCAAAAGCAATACATATACACATTTAACGTAAATAAAGGAGTTTGGCTATGGCTGGCAACGACACGGCCCTTCAGGCTGCAACCGACCAGATCAATCGCGCCGGAGCTGAAAAGATGCTTCGTCCGACGATTGCGGGCTTTTTCGACGAGGCTACGTATACGGTGAGCTATGTAGTGCATGACCCGGTGAGCTGCGAGGCAGCGATCATCGACTCGGTCCTGGATTACGAGGCTGCTGCCGGACGCACCTCCTACGGCTCTGCCGACCGTATTATCGAATATGTCACTTCGAATAATTTGAAAGTGACTTGGCTGATTGAAACGCATGCGCATGCCGACCACATTTCGGCAGCGCCGTATTTGCAGGAAAAGCTCGGTGGCAAACTGGCCATCGGCGCTGAGATCGTCCGCGTGCAGGAAGTTTTCGGCAAGCTGTTCAACGCCGGCACCGACTTCGAGCGCGACGGATCGCAGTTCGATCACCTGTTCACCGATGGCGAGACGTTCAAGCTGGGCGAAATCGAAGGCATTGCGCTGCACGTGCCCGGTCACACCCCTGCCGACATGGCGTTCATTATCGGTGACGCGGCATTCGTGGGCGATACGATTTTCATGCCGGACTTCGGAACCGCGAGGGCCGACTTCCCGGGCGGCGATGCGCGGCAACTCTTCCAGTCTATCCGCCGCCTGCTTTCGCTGCCTGACGACGCGCGTCTGTTCCTGTGCCACGACTATAAGGCACCGGGACGTGACGAATATGCGTGGGAGACCACCGTCGGCCAGCAGCGCACGGAGAATGTCCATGTGAAGGACGGCGTGAGCGAGGACGAGTTCGTCGAGATGCGGACCTCGCGCGACAAGACACTGGCGATGCCGACGCTGATCATGCCTTCGGTGCAGGTGAATATCCGCGGTGGCCGGTTGCCCGAGCCCGAAGAGAATGGCGTCAGCTACATCAAGATTCCGGTGAACGCGGTATGATTTCGGGTTTCACACTTTCCGCATTCCCCGATGCGGCACCGATGAGCGGCCTGTTCGGCGGCATCCTGATCGGCCTGGCGGCGGCGCTGATGTTGCTCGGCGCCGGCCGGATTGCGGGCGTTTCCGGCATCGCGGCACGCGCCACGGGCATAAGCGACAGCGGTATGTCCACATCGAGCGCCTGGATGTTCCTGATCGGCTTGCCGGTCGGGGCCGCTATCGTCGCTATCGCCTCGGGCGGCCTGAAGCCCAGCTTTGCCAGCCCGGTCTACCTGATCGTCGCCGGTCTGCTCGTCGGAGTGGGAACGCGACTCGGCAGCGGTTGCACGAGCGGGCATGGCGTTTGCGGTGTCAGCCGCCTTTCGCAGCGGTCCATCGTTGCAACGCTGACATTCATGGCCGCCGGTATCGCGACCGTCGCATTCATGAATGCCGCCGGCCTGGAGGTACTGCCATGATGCGCCGTCTCCTTCCCCCGCTTGTGTCCGGTTCGCTGTTCGGTGCGGGTCTCGCGCTGGGCGGCATGACCGATCCGGCACGCGTGCGCGGCTTCCTCGACATTTTCGGCGACTGGGACCCGACGCTGGCCTTCGTCATGGGCGGAGCTGTCCTCGTCATGGCGATCGCCTGGCGCTTTCGCGAGCACATGGCGCACCCGCTGTTTGCGGAGAAGTTCTCCCTTCCAGACCGTAGCGACCTCACCGGACGCCTGATCGGCGGGTCTGCCCTCTTCGGGGTCGGCTGGGGAATAGCCGGACTGTGTCCGGGGCCGGGCATTGCGGCGCTGGTAATCGAACCGGCAAGCGCGGCCATCTTCGTCGTCTCGATGCTGGCGGGCATGTTCCTCGTGCGGCTGGTCGAAGGGAGCGCATAATGGAAATTTCCGAGGTGACCCCCGAACTTGCTGTCGCGCCGCAAATCAAGCCCGAAGACGTCGCCGCGCTGCACGATCGGGGGATCGTAGCCCTGATCTGCAACCGGCCCGACGGCGAGGAAGAAGGCCAGCCCGAAGTGGCGGCCATCAGGCGCGCTGCCGAAGAGCAGGGCATGGCCTTCCACCATATCCCCGTCTCCGGCGGCAATTTCCCCGACGGTGCGGTGGCGGCTTTCCGCGCGGTAAGACGCGGCACGGAGGGCGCTATCCTCGCTTACTGCCGGACCGGCACTCGCTCGATCACGCTCGATACTCTCGCCAACCCGGATGGCGTTAGCCCTGTCGAACGCATCCAGCGGGCGAAAGCCGCCGGCTACGATCTATCCGCCATCGAAGGGCAGCTGACATGAAACAATCCCACCAGGTTGTCGTGATAGGCGGGGGTTCTGCGGGGATCGCTACGGCTGCATCCATGCTGCGGCGGCAATCGAATCTCGACATCGCCATCGTCGAGCCGTCCGACTTTCATGCCTATCAACCCGGCTGGACCATGGTCGGCGGCGGCGTTTTCCAACCCGAACAGACCCGCCGCTCGACCGCGAGCGTGCTGCCGAAGGGCGTGAACTGGACTAAGGCACGCGCCGCGTCTTTCGAGCCTGAGGACAATCTCGTGAAACTCGAGGATGGCAGCGAGATCGGCTACGATGTCCTGATCATGGCGCCGGGCATTCGTCTCGCCTGGGAAAAGATCGAGGGTCTTGAAGTAACTCTCGGCAAGAACGGCGTCACTTCCAACTATCGCTATGACCTTGCTCCCTACACATGGGAGCTGGTGCAGCGGATGAAATCGGGCAAGGCGCTCTTCACGCAGCCGCCCATGCCGATCAAATGCGCAGGCGCCCCGCAGAAGGCGATGTACCTTTCGTGCGACCACTGGAACCGCAGCGGCAACCTTCGCGATATCGAGGTCGAGTTCTGCAATGCAGGCGGCGTGCTGTTCGGCGTGCAGGATTATGTCCCCGCGCTGATGAGCTATGTCGAGAAATACGACATCGCGCTAAAGCTGGGCAACAACCTCGTTGCCGTGGATGGCGACGACCAGATCGCGACATTCGCAACGGACGAAGGCGAAGTGACGCGCGACTTCGACATGATGCATGTCGTTCCGCCCCAGGTCGCGCCGCAGTTCGTCGCCGACAGTCCACTCGCTGCGGATAGCGGCTTCGTCGATGTCGACCAGCACACGCTGCAGCACGTGCGCTATCCCAACGTCTTCGGATTGGGAGACGGATGTTCTGCCCCCAATGCCAAGACCGCCGCTGCCGCCCGTAAGCAGGCACCCGTCGTGGCTGTGAACGCCCTGCGACAGCTGGACGGCAAGGGTCCGACCGCAGGATATGACGGCTATGGATCGTGTCCGCTTACGGTCGAACGCGGCAAGATCGTGCTGGCCGAATTCGGCTACGGCGGGAAGCTCGCGCCCAGCTTCCCCATATGGCTCATCGACGGCATCAAGCCGCAACGCCTTTCCTGGATGCTCAAGGCGGACGTCTTGCCGTGGATCTACTGGAACGGCATGCTCAAGGGGCGTGAATGGCTTGCCGGACCCGGCGGGCTTATCGCCCAATAACGAGGGGCCTTCCTGATGCTCTCGCGTTACCTGCCGATCCTCGAATGGGGTCGGACATATAACCGGTCGATCCTGACGAACGACATGATGGCCGCGGTTATCGTAACCATCATGCTTATTCCGCAGAGCCTCGCCTATGCCTTGCTGGCGGGATTGCCGCCGGTCGTGGGCCTCTATGCCTCTATCCTGCCGCTGGTCCTTTATGCCATTTTCGGCACCAGCCGGACCCTGGCGGTGGGGCCTGTGGCGGTCGTTTCATTGATGACGGCGAGCGCGGCGGGCGCGGTGGCAGCGCAGGGCACGGCGGAATATCTCGAGGCAGCGATCACGCTGGCGATGCTGTCCGGTGTCATGCTGGCCATTCTCGGCCTGCTGCGCGCAGGTTTTCTGGCGAATTTGCTGTCGCATCCGGTCATCAGCGGCTTCATCACCGCCAGCGGCATCCTGATCGCAACCAGCCAGCTGAAGCACATCCTCGGCATTACCGCTGGCGGCGACAACTGGCCAAGCATGCTCGGGTCTCTGGCGAGCTCGATCACCGAAACCAATACCTGGACACTGGCCATCGGCATCCCGGCGACGATCTTTCTGTTCTGGGTCCGCAAGGGCGCCAAGCCAGCATTGCAACGCTTGGGCCTTCCCGCACGCGCCGCCGACATGACGGCCAAGGCAGGGCCGGTCGTCGCTGTGGCGCTGACGATCATGGCCGCAATCGCGCTCGATCTTGGCGACAAGGGGGTGAAGCTGGTCGGCGCTATCCCGCAGGACCTGCCGCCGTTTGCCCTGCCGTCGACCGACCTGTCGCTGATCCAGCAATTGTGGGTCCCGGCGTTGCTCATTTCGATCATCGGCTTCGTGGAGAGCGTGTCCGTCGCCCAGACGCTGGCCGCCAAGCGCCGCCAACGCATCGAGCCGGACCAGGAGCTCGTGGGGCTCGGCGCTGCCAATATCGCCAGCGCATTTTCGGGTGGCTATCCGGTTACCGGCGGGTTTGCCCGCTCGGCGGTGAACTTCGACGCCGGGGCGGAGACACCAGCGGCCGGAGCGTTCACTGCCGTCGGCATCGCACTGGCGACGCTGTTCCTGACGCCGCTGCTATTCAGCCTGCCGATCGCGACACTGGCCGCGACGATCATCGTGGCGGTGCTGAGCCTGGTCGACATGAAGACGCCCGGGCAGCTCTGGCGCTATTCCAAAGCCGACTTTGCCGCGCATGTCGCCACCATCGCCGTCACCCTGATCGCCGGGGTCGAGCTTGGCGTGATTACGGGCGTGGCGGTCGGCCTCCTCCTCTATCTCTACCGGGCCAGCCGTCCGCACGCCGCCATTGTCGGGCGCGTGCCGGAGACCGAACACTTCCGCAATGTCGAGCGGCATTCCGTCTTCACCGTGCCGCATGTCCTTTCAATCCGCATCGACGAGGCGCTGACCTATCTCAACGCGCGCTGGCTGGAAGAATATGTGCTCGAACGTGTCGCGGAGCGGCCGGAGCTCAGGCACGTGATCCTGATGTGCAGTGCGGTGAACGAGATCGATGCTTCGGGCCTCGAAAGCCTCGAAGCGATCAACCATCGCCTCGGTGATGGCGGGATCGGCTTGCACCTGTCCGAGGTGAAGGGCCCCGTGATGGACCGGCTGAAGCGCACGCATTTTCTCGATGAATTGAACGGCAAGGTTTTCCTGTCGCAGGACCGGGCATTTGCCGAAGTCTCGAAAGACAATGGCGAACCGCCGCCTCCGGTAGACCATTATCTCGCCCGCGGAATGATCTGATTGTTGCACCCGGAGCAAGTTCCGTTGTGTTTGTTCGACTGCTCCCGGCGCCCCGAATGATGTAAGGCCGTTTCATGCTCGATTTTCTCGATGCTCTGATGCTTGCGCGCATCCAGTTCGCCTTCACGGTGAGTTTCCATTTCTTCTTCCCGGCGTTTTCGATCGGCCTGGCGAGCTACCTCATGGTGCTCGAAGGCTTGTGGCTGAAAACCGGGCGGCAGATCTATCTCGACCTGTTCAAATACTGGTTGAAGATTTTCGCGATTGCCTTTGCGATGGGCGTCGTTTCAGGGATTGTGATGAGCTACCAGTTCGGCACGAACTGGTCGGTGTTCTCCGATGTGGCAGGGCCCGTGATCGGGCCGCTCATGGCTTACGAGGTTTTGACGGCATTCTTCCTCGAAGCAGGCTTCCTCGGTGTCATGCTTTTCGGCATGAACAAGGTCGGCAAGAAGCTGCATTTCGCGGCGACCTGCATGGTAGCGCTCGGCACATTCGTCTCGGCGTTCTGGATCCTTTCGGTGAACAGCTGGATGCAGACGCCCACCGGATACGAGATCGCTGCCAACGGACAGTTCCTGCCTGGGCCGAGCTGGTGGGACATCGTATTCAATCCCAGTTTTCCGTATCGCCTCGTGCATACCGTCATGGCCGCTTACCTGACGACCGCGTTCGTGGTGGGCGGGGTCGGGGCGTGGCACCTGCTCAAGGACAGCACCAACCTGCACGCGCGCAAGATGTTCTCGATGGCAATGTGGATGGCGGCGATCGTGACCCCCCTGCAGATCTTCGCGGGTGACATGCACGGCCTCAACACGCTCGAGCACCAGCCGCAAAAAGTGATGGCGATGGAAGGGCATTTCGATAGCCATCCGGACGGTGCGCCGCTGATCCTGTTCGGCATTCCCGACAGCGAGGCCAAGACGGTCAGATACGCGATCCAGATTCCAAAGCTGTCCTCGCTGATCCTGAAACACGATCTCGATGCGCCGATGGCAGGGCTGGATACGATCCCGGACAATGAAGAACCGCCGGTTGGCGTAGTGTTCTGGTCCTTTCGCGTAATGGTTGGCATCGGCTTCGCCATGCTGGGGATCGGCATGTGGAGCCTGTTCGCGCGGTGGCGCCGCAAGCTCTACGACTGGCCCTGGCTGCACAGGGCTGCGCTCGTCATGGCACCATCCGGCTTCGTTGCCGTGCTGGCAGGGTGGATCACCACCGAGGTCGGCCGCCAGCCATATGTGATCTACGGATTGCTGCGCACCGCCGATGCCGCGAGCCCGCTGGATGCGCCGGCAGTGGCTGCATCGCTGCTGGCTTTCATCATAGTCTATTTCGCCGTCTTCGGCGTAGGCGTCTGGTACATCCTTCGACTGATGGGCAAGGTTCCGCACGTCGGAGAGGTCGGTGTCAAGCGCGGCGACACCGGACCGATCCGTACCGCCGGCATCACTCCCGGTCCGACCCAGAACCCCGGGCATGACGAGACTCTTCCAGCCGACAAGGGGGACGTGTGATGGACCTTACCGTCATCTGGGCCTTCATCATCGCCTTCGCCGTCTTCGCCTATGTGGTGATGGACGGCTTCGACCTCGGCATCGGAATCCTGTTTCCCACCTTGAGAGTGGGGCAGGGCCGCGACCGAGCGATGAACTCGATCGCCCCCGTGTGGGACGGAAACGAGACCTGGCTGGTGCTCGGCGGAGGCGGCCTCTTCGCCGCCTTCCCGCTGGCTTATGCGGTCGTGTTGCCTGCCACCTATCCGCTTATCATCGCCATGCTGCTCGGCCTCGTCTTTCGCGGGGTCGCCTTCGAGTACCGCTGGCGCGATCCGGCACACCGGCCGTTTTGGGATGCCGCATTTTTCGGCGGATCGCTGGTGGCCGCGATGGCACAGGGCATGACGCTCGGCGCGCTGTTGCAGGGTGTCGAAGTGGTCGAGAGGGCCTATGCCGGGAGCTGGTTCGACTGGTTGACGCCGTACACGCTGCTTTGCGGGCTGGGCGTGGTCGCAGGCTATGCCTTGCTCGGTAGCACATGGCTCATCTGGAAGCTCGATGGCGGCGCGCAGAAGCATGCCCGCTGGCTCGCTCTGCGCGCCGCAATCGCCACGATCGTGCTGATGGGCGCGGTGAGCCTCTACAACATCTTCCTCAACGCCGAATATGCCGAACGCTGGCTGACCGCGCCGGAAATCTACTTTGCCGCGCCGGTGCCGATCATCACGGCGATCATCGCGGTTTCGATGCTGCGGGCGATCGGCACCGACCGGAACAGCAAGCCGTTCTGGCTCTCGATCGCGCTGTTCCTGTTCGGTATGCTGGGGCTCGGCGTGACCATGTGGCCCTATGTCGTGCCGCCGGGTCTCACTATCTGGGACGCTGCGGCGCCCGAGCGAAGCCAGATATTCATGCTCGTCGGTGTCGCAATCACCATGCCGCTGATCATCGCCTATACCGCCTGGGCCTATTGGGTATTCCGCGGCAAGGTGTCGGACGAAGGCTACCACTGATGGAAGATCCCACCGATCCGCAGTCGCCCCTTTGGAAGCGGTTACTGTGGATGGCTGGTATCTGGCTGGCCAGCATCGCGGTTCTGGGCGCGGTGGCGATGCTGATCCGCTTTTGGCTCAAGGTGTGAGTTACCCCGGCGCCTGATGGAGCCGGGGTACTCCAAGGTGACGCAGCGGCCTTACTTGCCGAGGCTGGCACGCGCCTGCGTGAAGACCTCGACCGCATGGTCGATATCGTCTCGGGTGATCGCGGAGGACATCTGGGTCCGGATGCGGGCCTTGCCCTTCGGCACGACCGGGAAAGAGAAGGCGGTCACGTAAATCCCGTTTGCGCGGGCGTGGGCTGCGAAATTGGCAGCATCTTTCGCATCGTAGAGCATGATGGGGATGATCGGATGCTCGCCCGGCAGGATGTCGAACCCTTCCGCTTCCAGCTTGTCGCGGAAGTATCGCGTGTTGTCCCACAGTTTGGCGCGCTGTTCGCCGCGGCGGGCGAGTTCGAGCGCCTTGATCGAACCGGCCACTACAGGCGGTGCGACCGAATTCGAGAACAGGTAGGGACGCGAGCGCTGGCGAAGCATCGACACAATCTCCGGCCGCGCGCTGGTATAACCGCCACTGGCTCCGCCCAGTGCCTTGCCCAAAGTTCCGGTGGTGATGTCCACGCGGTCCATGCAATTGCGATATTCGTGCGTGCCGCGGCCATTCTCGCCGAGGAAGCCGGTCGCGTGGCAATCGTCGAAATGGACCAGCGCATCGTATTTCTCGGCAAGATCGCAGATCTCGTCGAGGCGGGCGATGAAGCCGTCCATGGAAAATACGCCGTCGGTCGTGATCAGCTTGAATCGGGCACCGGCGGCATCGGCTTCCTTCAGGCGCTCTTCCAGTTCGCCCATGTCGTTATTGGCATAGCGATAGCGCTGCGCCTTGCAGAGGCGCACACCGTCGATGATGCTGGCGTGATTGAGCGCGTCGGAAATGACTGCATCTTCGGCTGTCAGCAGCGTTTCGAACAATCCCGCATTGGCGTCGAAGCACGAGGGATAGAGGATCGTCTCGTCGAAGCCGACGAAATCGGAAATGCTCCGTTCCAGTTCCTTGTGAATGTCCTGCGTGCCGCAAATGAAGCGGACCGATGCCATGCCGAAACCGTGGGTGTCGAGCCCTTCGCGCGATGCGGCGCGGATTTCTTCGTTATCAGCGAGGCCGAGGTAATTGTTCGCGCACAGGTTTACGACCTTGCGCGATCCGAGGTCGACGGTTCCGCTTTGCGGCGAGGTGATTTCCTGTTCGGATTTGAACAGGCCCTGTTCCTCTATGCTTTCCAGTTCCTGGGCGAGATGTTCGTAAAAGCGCTGGCTCATCGTATTTCCTCAATTATCCCAGTTCAGCACGACCTTGCAGGCCTCGCCCGAGGCCATGGCGGCGAAGCCTTCCTCGAAGCGGTCGACCGGCAGTCGGTGGGTGATGATCGGCGAGAGGTCGAGGCCCGATTGGATGAAGACCGACATCTTGTACCAGGTCTCGAATATCTCGCGGCCATAGACGCCCTTCAGCGTCAGCATGTTGAAGATGACCTTGTCCATGTCGACCTTCGGCGCTTCTGCAGGCAGGCCGAGGATCGCGACCTTGCCGCCATGCGCCATGTTGTCGATGAGCGAGGCGAATCCCGCCGGCGATCCCGACATTTCGAGGCCGACGTCAAAGCCTTCGGCCATGCCGAGTTCGCGCTGCATGTCCTCGATCGTGCGCTTGGTGGGATTGACCATCGCGGTGGCCCCCATCTTGAGCGCGAGAGCGAGGCGGTCTTCGTTGAGATCGCTGACGACGACGTGACGCGCGCCTGCGTGACGGCAGACGGCGGCGGCCATGATGCCGATGGGGCCAGCCCCGACGATCAGTACGTCTTCACCCAGCACGTCGAATTGCAGCGCGGTGTGCACGGCATTGCCGAAAGGATCGAAGATGGATGCGACATCGAGGTCAATGCCCTGCTGGTGCACCCACAGGTTCGCTGCCGGGAGCACGAGATATTCGGCAAAAGCGCCCGGGCGGTTCACGCCGATGCCCTGGCTGTCGGCACACACGTGGCGGCGCCCGGCCATGCAATTGCGGCACCGTCCGCACACGACGTGTCCTTCGCCCGAGACGATCTGGCCGACTTCGAAACCGGAGACATTGTTGCCGAATTCCACGATCTCGCCGACGAATTCGTGACCGACCGTCATGGGGACGGGGATCGTGCGCTGGGCCCATTCGTCCCAGTTCCAGATATGCATGTCGGTGCCGCAGATAGCAGTCCTGCGGATCTTCACCTTCACGTCGTTCGAGCCGACCTCGGGCTCGGGCACGTCCTGGAGCCAGAGCCCCTTTTCCGCCTTCGCCTTGACCAATGCCTTCACAAACCGTCTCCGTCACTATATCAGAATGGCGCCTCTATACTGGAAAAGCGCATCGACGCAACAAGGGTCCCAGCATGTCGGATAATGCCATCAGCCAGGAATTCGGCCGCCGTGTGGGGGTCATGCGGCGCACGCACAAGATCACTCTCGACCAACTGGCCGAACGCTCCGGTGTAAGCCGTTCGATGCTCTCCCAGATCGAGCGCGGGAAGGCCAATCCGACGCTCGCGGTGGCGGCGCGGATCGCCGATGCCTTCGGCCTGTCGATCGTGCACCTGATCGAAGAGGAAATCCGCCCGTCGCTGGTCGAAGTCATCGACGCGGACGACGAGCAGGCCCTGTTCAGCGAGAAGAATGGCTGCCGCCTGCGCACGCTGACGCCGCTCCACATGGAAAAGAACGTCGAGTTCTACGAGCTCACCTTCGCGCCGGGGGGTGAGCTCGACAGCGATGCCCATTTTGCCGGAACGCGCGAGATGCTGAGCGTGGCCAAGGGTTCTGTCGAAGTCGCAGTCGGGGTAGAACCGCCCACATCGCTTGGGCAGGGCGATACCGCGCATTACCCCGCCGACCGCAAGCACAAGATCGCCAACCGCGGCAGCGAAGACGCGGTCTGCTACCTCGTCGTGTCCTACGCCTGACCGGCAGGCGCAGCCTTCGTCAGAGGACTGCCGGAACCAGCCAGACCGCGATGATCGAAACCAGGATGATCGCGACGATATTGAGCCATAGCCCTGCGCGCATCATGTCCTTGATCGCGACGTCGCCGCTACTGAAGACGATCGCATTCGGCGGTGTGGCGACAGGCAGCATGTAGGCGCAGCTTGCCGCGATGGTCACCGGGACGACCAGGATCAGTGGGTCGATCCCCAGCTCGATTGCCAGCGCAGCGACAACCGGAAGAAGAGTGGCGGTTGTCGCAACATTGCTGGTCAGCTCGGTCAGGAAGATCACCAGTGTGGTCAGCGCAATCACGAGCAGGATGTGGTTGATCTCTCCCAATGGGGCGAGCTGTTGGCCCATCCATAGCGTGAGGCCGGTGGAGGACAGCGCCGCCGCAAGAGAGAGGCCCCCGCCAAACAGGATCAGGACGCCCCAGGGCAGGCGCTTGGTGTCTTCCCAAGTGACGAGCGCGTGGCGATCGACGCCGCTCGGGACCAGGAATGCGAGCAGGGCAACGGTCATCGCGATGCCCGCGTCGGACAACCCCTCTATGCCGAGCAATGAAGAAAGCGGCTTGCGCATGATCCAGCCGAAAACCAGCAGCGCAAAAAGCGCAGCCGTGCGTTTCTCGGCAACTGTCATCTTGCCGAGCGCATCGTGGCGTCGATCCATTTCGGCAATCGTCTCCGCAGAAGACACGAATTCGACCGGGAACAGGAAGCGCGTAAGCAGCAGCCAGCCGATCGGAAGCAGGACGACCGAGACCGGTACGCCGATCATCATCCACTGGGCGAACGGGATCTCCACCTGGTATTCGCTTTGCAGGAACCCGGCCATGAAGGCATTGGGCGGGGTGCCGACCAGCGTGGCGACACCGCCGATCGAGGCGCCGTAAGCAAGGCCCAGCAGCAGGGCGAGCGTGAAATCGCGCTTTCCCTTTTCGCCCAGTCCCGGGGACGTTTCGCCTACCACCAGCGCCAGCGATACCGCGATCGGAAACAGCATCAGCGTGGTCGAGGTGTTCGAAATCCACATGCTGAGGATTGCTGCAGCCAGCATGAAACCTGCGACAAGACCCTTCCCGGTGCTGCCCATGTGGCGGAAGATCGCGAGGGCCAGGCGGCGGTGAAGCTGGCTTCGTTCTACCGCCAAGGCGACGAGGAAGCCGCCCAGGAAAAGGTAGATGATGGGATTTGCGTAGGGCGCTGCAGCTTCGTCGACCGTGGCAATCCCTGCCAGCGGGAACGCGATGATCGGGATGAGGGCCGTGACCGGCAACGGCACCGCTTCGGTGGCCCACCAGATCGCCATCAGTACCCCGATCGCGGCGGCGATCTGCGCGGGGCGATCCAGTTCGTCCGGACTGAACGCGAAAAAGAAGACGGCAAAGGCGACAAGGCCTGCGATGAGGCCGATCGGATTGAACCCGCGCGGCTGGTCGGCGCTGGCGGCCGGGTTAGTCTGGGTCATTCGCTGTCCGTCCGAAGAAGCTTGATACGGTATCCTGCGCGACCTGCTGCAGGAAGAGCGCGTCCTCAGCGCTCACCGCGCCGAAATAGTCGTAGGGGTTGCCGACCGGCGATTGCCCGTAGAGGGTCGCGAACACCGTCGCCGCGGCAAGGTAAGTGCCGATCATGCTCGGGTGAGAGGAATCGAATGGCTTGTGCAGGACGATGTCGGGCCGCCGCCGCAATGCCTCTTCGAACGCCAATCCGACGGGGATGACCATGCCATCGAGCCGGTTTGCAGTGTCGATATAGAGCCGCGCGGTCTGCGCGGTCATATCTGGCGAATAGCGGCGATGCGCAGGCGCATAGGCTGGCGTCATGTAGAAAACCGGTTTCGCACCGGCTGCGCGGATGGTCGCCGCGTGCCTCGTGGCCGCCTCGTTGAAACGCTTTCGACTTTCTTCGGTGAGGGCGGCGGAGCTGATCCCTTGCAGGATCACCAGATCGAAGGGTTCGTCGACCCTGAGTTTGGCATGATCGACCAGGTGCGCCACGGCATGGTCGCGTAGCGCGGCACCGCCGATTGTCGCGGACTTGTAGGAGGGCTCAGCGTCTCCCAGCGCTCCGGAGGCAACAACCATCCGCTGGACGTGGTTGTGCAGGCTGTCGTTGTAATAAAAGTAGCTGTTGCCGACGAAGAGGATTGTCTTCGGAGATGCCCCGTCGATCTGCCTGACTGCGGGTGCTGGCAATGCCTCGGTCGCCGATTGCGCGGCAAGCGGGGCGCACCCTGTGGCGAGCGGCATCGCTGTGACAGCCGACAGCATCAGCAAGCCTGCACGTAAGAACGCCATCGCACTCCCCCAATCGCCGACCTCTTCCCGACGGCGTCGAGCGAGTGATGCAGGTAGACTGGCGAATCTGCAAGCTGTCCTGCACCGACGTGACGAAATGGAGCTTGCCAAGCCGCTCCGGGCGTAGCCATTAGATTGAATGCGCCTGCGCCAGATCGAAATCTTTTATCACGTGTATCGGACCGGCTCGATCAGTGCGGCCGCCCGTGATCTCAACGTGTCCCAGCCATCGGTGAGCAAAGTGCTGCGACATGCGGAAGACCGGCTGGGCTTTGCGCTGTTCATGCGCCGCAAGGGGCGCCTGATCCCGACAGCTGCTGCAGATGAGCTCTTCGTCGAAGCCGAGGACATTTACGCCCGGCTATCCACCTTCAACCGCTCGCTGGAAAATATTCGCAGCAGGAAGGGCGGCCACCTGCGGCTGGGTGTTCTGCCCTCGCTCAGCCTGTCCGTGGGGCCTGAACTGGTCGCACGCTTGCGGGACCACGACCCAAATCTCAGCTTCGAGCTAACGACCCTGCATTCGGTCGAAATCGAAGCAGCACTTCGCGAAAAGCGCGTCGACATGTGTATCGGTTTCGAGCCGGTCGATGATCCGCGGATCCAGAATCACCACGTTGGCGACGGCCGCATGGTCATTGTCTCCGGACAACCCCTCGCGGGCTCGCCTGCAGAGGTGACGGAACATGTCCTCCACGGTGCCGAAATGATCGGCATCAGCGAAAGCGGTCCGCTGGGAACGATGATCAGGCAACAGCTCGACGATCGCGGCATCGTCCCGCAAGAAGTCGCTACCGCCCATACATACCACGTCGCTCTGTCCCTGGTGCGCAAGCAAGTAGGGCTAGCACTTACCGATCAATTTACTGCGTATTCCCACCTCGGTGTCGGCTTGCAGCGATATCTTCTATCGAATTTCCCCGGCTATTCGATCTACGCAATCACGCTGGCCGACCACCCCGATGAGGGCAAGGTTGCGCTCGCCGTCGACGCGTTGCGCGACGTCGTCGCAACGGTCGCCGAGGGTATTCTAAGTCTACAGCCGCGAAAGTCATAACCTTTCGCTATACCAACCTTGTGAGAAATTAGCTGAAAGGAATTGCCGTTCTGGCGAAATTCCTCCAACTTTGCGTCGGGACGCTCATTGGGGAGAGATTTCATGAAATTCGGTGGCAAGACTACGTCGGCGCTGTTCTGCGGCACGGCACTTACCCTTATCGCAGCACAACCTGCATTTGCGCAGTCTACCACAACCGACGATGCAGCGGCCCGCGCCGCGGAAGAAGCTGCGATTGCGGATGATAACACTATCGTCGTCACGGGCACCCAGATCCGCGGTGCCCAGGTCGATGACGTCTTGCCGGTCACCGTTGTGGGTGAGGAACTGATCGAGGCGATCGACCCCGCATCGGGCGACGAGCTATTCCGCGCAATTCCCCAGGCCGGCAGTGTGGAGTTCAACGAACAGAATACATCGGGCGGCGTGAACGGCGCGCGCGGTGACATCGCGTCGATCAACCTGCGCGGGCTCGGCACGGGCAACACCTTGTTGCTGATCAACGGGCGCCGCATGGTGCTCAATCCCGGCTTCCAAACCGAGCTTTTCGTTCCGGTCGTATCGCCCGACACCAACACCATCGTGCCCGGCAGCATCCGCCGCGTCGAAGTGCTGCGCGACGGTGCCTCGGCCGTATACGGCGCCGATGCCGTTGCGGGCGTCGTGAACACCATCCTGCGGGGCAATCGCACGGGCGGGTTCATCCAGGGCAACTGGCGCGCCTCGGAAGGCACCAGCCTCTATAGCTATTCGCTGCGTGGCGGTTATGGGTTCGATTTCGCGGACGGTCGCGGCAATCTGACCCTTAACGGCTACTACTTCCACGAAAACGGCCTGCGCGCGACGGCACGCGACTATTCCGCCTCTAGCGATCTGCGCCCCTTCCTGGTCGGCACACCTTTCGAAGGCGATACGCAGTTCGACAACCGCTCGATCAATTCTCCCTTCGGTGCTTTCGACATCCAGGGCTCGCGCGCCACGTCGTCCAGAACCACGGCGCTGCGCGACGATGACTTCCATATCCAGCCGTGTATCAATTTCGGCCCGAACGGCGCCGCAGACAGCGATGGCCGCGTTATCGACCTCGGCAACGGTCTGTGCGCCGACAATGGCGGGACCATCGATCGCAACCTGCGGCATGACCTTGGCGCCAACCGCTTCCTCTTCTCGGAGAAGGATCGTTACGCGGCGCAGGCGCTCTTCAGCTACGAGATCAGCCCTTCGGTAGAGGCCTATCTCGAAGGCTCCTACTATCGCTCTGAATCCTTCCGCGAGCGTGAACAGAGCACCATGCTGAGCGCGGTCCCGCTTGGCGTCGAGGCGAGCGCCTACTGGAACCCGCTCGGACCTACCCTGCTGGCGGACGGCTCGCCCAATCCCAACCGTGCCGACAACGGGCTGGGTTCGGGAGTGACGGACGAAGGGCGCGCACTCCTGATGGAGGATTATCGCTTCATCGATGCAGGGCCGCGGCGCGGCTATGTCGACAAGGACACTTATCGCATCGTGGTTGGCCTGCGCGGCGACCTGTGGGGCTGGGACTTCGACACCGGCTTCCTCTATTCACAGGCAAATACCACCGACCTTACCGAAAACCGCATTTCGAGCAGCCTTGCTCAGGCTGCGATCAACCGTACCGATCCGTCCGCCTACAACCCCTTCAATGGCGGGTGCTTCCCCGGCGAGCTCGGCGCGAATACTGCCGACTGCACGCCCAATCCGCAGTCGGTCATCGACACCATTACCATCGACGTGTTCCGCAAGGGTGAAACCACGCTCGCGCTGGCTGATTTTAAGGTTTCGAAGGCGAATATCTTCGAATTGCCTGCTGGCGGTGTCGGTCTTGCGACCGGCGTGGAATTCCGCCGCGAAACCTTCGAGGACGACCGTGACCCGCGTCTCGATGGGACGATCACATTCACCAATGCCGTGAACGGTGACTTTTTTGGCAGCGACGTCCTCGGGTCCAGCCCATCGCCCGACACGAGCGGCAGTCGCGAGGTCTATTCCGCCTTTGCCGAAGCGCTGATCCCGGTCGTGTCGCCCGACATGGGCATTCCGCTGGTGAACGAGCTGGAAGTCCAGCTCGCTGCCCGCTTCGAGGATTTCTCGGATTCGACCAGCGCCTTCGTGCCGAGGGCTGCAGTGGCCTGGCGTCCCTTCTCCGACCTGCTACTGCGCGGCGCTTATTCGCAAGGCTTCCGCGCGCCGAACCTCATCCAGATCAATGACGAGGGGACGACGCGATCGAATTCAGTCGTGCAGGCAGTCGAATGCGTTGCCGAGATCATCAAGGGCATCGAAGACGATGTGCCGGATTGTGGCACGCGTGGCACCATCGATTTCCGGTCCGGAGCCAAAACCCTGGAGCCGGAAGATACCGAGAGCATAAACTTAGGCGCAGTGTTCGAGCCGAGCTTTATTCCGGGCCTTACGCTCACTGCCGACTACTGGCGCGTCAAGCAGGATGGCATCATCGGCATCTTCGGCAATCGCAATGCGCTCTTGCTCGATCTCGTCCTGCGCCTGCAGGGCAGCTTCAACCCGAATGTCGTCCGCGACGACCCTGATGCCGGGCAGATCGCACTGTATGAGGGAACGGGGATCCTGCCTGCCGGTGATGTGCAGCAGATACTCAACCCCTATCGCAACCTCGACCAACGGACGTCGGAAGGCCTCGATTTTGGCCTGTTCTATGAATTCGGTACCGGCTTTGGCGACTTCGACATCCAGGTCAACGCAGCGCGCCTGCTCGGTTTCGAGCAGGAAGCGGGCCCGGAAGCCGAACCGCTGTTCACCGAGCTAACACCGCTGCTGGAGGCAATTCCGGAACTTTCGATCAGCGATGTCGCGGCTCTCCAGCCGACCGGCTTCGGCGAGCTGCTGGAAATCGATGGCCGCCCGAAATGGCGGTACTCCGGTTCGATCACCTGGAGCGATGGTCCGGTCCGGGTGAACCTGTTCGGTCGCTATGTCGGCAGGGTCTTCGATCCCAGCGCGCAAAACGATGCGACGGCGGAGCTGTTCGAAGTGGACGACTGGTTCACCATGAACGCATCGATCAGCTACGAGATCGAGGCCGACAACGCTCTCGATGGAACGCGCCTGCGCTTCGGTATCAATAACATCACGAACGAAGCGCCGCCGATTGCCGATGAAAGCTACGGGTTCTATGGCAGCTTGCACAGCGCTCGGGGACGTCAGTTCTCGATCGACCTGCGCAAGGAATTCTGAGGCCCGACACCCGGGAGACAGCGATGAAACGCGGAATTTCTGCATGCCTCGCCGGCGCGATATGGCTTAGCGGCTGTGTGGCGCCGGGGGCGGCATCACTTGATCGTGCAGCGGAGCCGCTTGCGGTTGCCGACGCGCGTTGCAGCGACGGCTCGGTTGCGATCGACACGGCATTCGATGCCGGCGCGCTTGCTTCGTGCACGGTGGGGGATGATGGACGCATCTCCATCACCCTGTCCCCCGAAGACGCGCCGCCGATAAATTGCAGCGCCTGGTATGCGTTTCGCCTGCACAGCAATGCGCCGCGCGTGGTTGGTATCGACCTCAATTACACCGCCTGTGGCCACCGGTACGAACCCAAGGTCAGTTACGATGGGGTGGAATGGACGTATCTCGACCCGGCCAAGGTCGAGGTTATGGAGGTCGAAGGGACCAGGATGGCGCGCCTGTCCATCCGCACCGACGGACGCCCCATATTCGTCTCTGCGCAGGAAATCATTGTTCCTGCGACTTACGATGCATGGCTCGACGGGCTCGAAGAAACCGGAATGGTCGAGCGCGAAACGCTAGGACATTCGGCAGAAGGTCGCGCCATCGAGATCATGTATCTCGGCAATCCGGCAGCACGGGAGCAGGTGGTCCTGGTCGGTCGCCAGCATCCGCCGGAAGTGACCGGTGCACTGGCAATGTTCCCCTTCGTGGAAACCTTGCTCGAACACACCGAATTGGCCCGCCGCTTCCGCGAACGTTTCCGCGTGTCGGCGGTTCCGCTCCTCAATCCCGACGGTGTAGTGAAAGGCCATTGGCGGCATAACACCGGCGGGGTCGACCTAAATCGCGACTGGGGCCCTTTCACCCAGCCCGAAACACAGCTTATGCGGGATGTGCTTGTCGCTATCGACAATGATCCGG
This sequence comes from Qipengyuania aquimaris, assembly GCF_009827445.1. GTDB lineage: Bacteria > Pseudomonadota > Alphaproteobacteria > Sphingomonadales > Sphingomonadaceae > Qipengyuania > Qipengyuania aquimaris. The sequence continues at coordinate 1,866,887 of NZ_WTYI01000001.1, read as the reverse complement.
ACAGGCGCCTGCGCCTGCTCTTGGACTTTCATTCCACCGGCCGCGATATCTTTTATACGATCCCCGATGAACTGCCGACCGATCCGCCGCTGTTCACGCGTGACTGGCTGGCCCGCTATCAGGACCGGATGAGCGGGTATGAAGTGACGCGCGATGCGCGCCACGAGGTCGGTCGCCCGATCTCGAAAGCACACGCCTTCGATACTTACGGGGTGCCTGCGGTGACATTCGAACTTGGTGATGAAACCGATCGGACGCTCATCCGTCGCATCGGGCGCGAAGCGGCCATAGCGATGATGGAAGAATTGCTCGCAACCGAGCGCCCATGAGCCTTCGTAAAGCCGCCTTTCCAGCTCTGGTCGCGATCTTGGCGGGGTGCCAGTCGCTGCCGAACGATGCGCCGCTTGCTCCTGTCGACCTCGTCATAAGCGGCGGAACAGTTTACGACGGGACTGGAAGCCCGGCGACGGCAGACGACCTGGTAATTTCCGACGGTCGCGTCGCCTACCTTGGCCCCGACGCACGGACCAAATTTCTCCCGGCGCGCGAGATCGATGCGACTGGCTTGGTCGTGGCCCCCGGGTTTATCGACCCACACACTCATGCGGCCAGCGATCTGTCCTCCGATCAAGCGGTCCGCCGTGCGAACCTGCCTTTCGCTTTTCAGGGCGTTACGACGGTGGTGGTGGGGAACGACGGGGGCGGAAGCCTTGACGTCGCCGCGCAGGCGGAATTGGCCAGGGCGCAAGGCATCGGCACGAATGTGGCATATCTGGCGGGCTTCGGCCCCATTCGCGAGGAAGTGCTTGGCAAGGAGGATCGCGCGCCCGACGCGGATGAAATGTCTGTCATGAAGGCGCGCCTGCGCGGCGCCATGTGCGAAGGGGCATGGGGTTTTTCCGCGGGTCTGTATTATGTGCCCCAAGCCTATTCCCAGACCGACGAGGTTGTCGCCCTGGCCAGCGTGGCGAGCGCTCTAGACGGCTATTACGATACGCATATGCGCGACGAGAGCACGTATAACGTGACCGTCACCGGCGCACTGGCCGAAACGCTGGAGATAGGACGTCTGGCCGATATCCCCGTACACATCGCGCATATCAAGGCCCTGGGACCTGCAGTCTGGGGGCACAGCACGAAGATGATCGAGGCGATCGAGGACGCCCGTGCAGCCGGACAGCGTGTGACCGCGGATCAATATCCGTGGGAAGCGTCCGGCACCCGGATCAGCGCAGCTCTAGTCCCGCGATCGGCCCTTGAGGGTGGTCTGGATGCTTTGAGGGAGCGCTTGAGAGAGCCCGAAACCCGGGCCGCCATCCGCGCTGCGATGATCGACGGGATTGCGAGACGGGGCGGAGCAAGCAAGCTCCTGATTACCGGCCGGTTGGGCGAAGCGGACATCGAAACCGGCCAGACGCTCGAGGAATATGCAGAAGCTGCAAATATCGAGCCGGTCGATGCGGCGATTGCAATCCTGTTGCAAGGCGATGCCCGCATCGCTTCCTTCAATATGAGCACGGACGATATCGCGGCGTTTTCGGTGCGTGACTGGGTAGTCACCGGTTCCGATGGATCGAGCGGTCATCCGCGCAAATACGGCAGTTTCCCGAAAGCCTATCGCGATCTCGTCCTTAGCGAGCCAGGCATGGATCTGGCGCGGTTCATCGAGCGAAGCAGCGGGCAGACAGCGAAGCTAATTGGCTTGCAGGATCGCGGCTTTCTCGCGCCGGGGATGGCCGCTGACGTCGTCGTCTTCGATCCGGCTAGCTTCGCCCCGCTCGCGACCTATCAGTCGCCGCGTGACTTGTCGGTTGGCGTGCGACACCTGTTCGTCAATGGCGAGGCGGTGATTTCAGAAGGCGCGTATACCGGCAGCCTGCCTGGCCTCTCCTTGCTGAAACGCACCGCTTGCGCACCAACCGATGGCGACAGCTAAGCGGGGGAGCCGACGATCTGTGCTAGCCGGTTGGAAGAACCCATCGCCAGCGTCCATCCCAGCATGCCGTGACCCACGTTGATCGCCAGCGAGGAAGAGAGTTTGCGTATGACGGGTAGCGAATTCGGGGTCATCGGACGAATGCCCGCCCACCCTTCGTCGCTTGCGGAATAATCGGCAGCGTCGGGCATGACTGCCTGGGCCTGCCGGGTCATGGCTTGAAGGCGGTCGACGTCGACCTCGGCCGAAGTCTCTCCGAGCTCGGCGCGCCCGGCGACGAGGATCCGGTCTTCGAGCCGCGTGAAAACCAGCCTGTTCGCACTGTCGGTTATGGAGACCTGGGGTGCCTTTCGTCCGGCGGGCGCGGTAAAAGAATAGCCTTTCATCGGGGCGATCGCTTGCCTGTGACCGAGAGGTGCAAGCAGCCTGTTCGCCTCATGCCCGCCTGCCACGATGACGAGCGGCGCAGCTCGCGCGTCGCCATTGGCGAAACGGACAACGCTTTCCGCTTTCCCGTCCTCAATCCTGACGGCCCTCATCCCACCCCGGAAGACGACACCGTATTCGGCGGTGATTGTCGCGAGCAGGCGTTTGCAGAACAGGGCGCAATCTGCCGTCTGGTCTTGCGGCGCATAGACGGCACCGGCGAATTGCGCGGCGAAGCCTTCGAGCGCTGGTTCGATCTCTATCGCAGCCAAGCGTGAAAGGATGTCCTGCGGCTGGCCGAACTGCGCAGTCAACCGCAATGTGGCGCGGGCATCGTCAACCGCACGTGCATCGGGCAGCAAGACCAGCTTGCCGGCATCGCGCAGGCCGAAGGAAAGGGCGTGATCGTCCAGGAGCCTGTCCATGGCGCGGCGGGATTCGCTTGCCAGCTTGCTGCATTCCAGCGTGTTGCGCGCGAAGGCAGGTCGGCGGCACTGCCAAAGAAACGCTGTCAGCCATCTAGCGTAAACAAGGTCGGGCTTGAGCGACAGCCGGAAGGCAGGATCGCATCCAAGGGCAAGCTTCGGCAGCTTTGGCATAAGGCTCGGCGAGGCAAGAGCGCCCGTGTGCGAATAACTCAGCTGACGGCCATTCCCCCGGGAAGCACCGGCGGCCACATCAGGGGCGGCGTCGACCAGTTCCACCTTCCATCCCCTCCGTGCGAGAGCATAGGCGCTGGTAACGCCGACAACCCCGGCTCCGATGACAATGGCAGTCCCCGTCGAACCCATGAGAGATAATTTGCGCTCTTGGGAAACAGCGCGCCAGAGCGAGACGTGATGCTTGGCATAGCCCCTATCTATGGCTTGGCTGGCGGCATCTGACGGCGCGCCGCCAAGGACACAATGTTGCTGGACTGCAATGCACGTTGCTTTCGCGCCAGGCTCGGCAACGCGGGTCCATATTTTCCTGGCCATCGATTTCTTAACCGGTCTGCAAGTGCGCTTCATGCAGAGGCCCAGCTTCCGTAGCGTCACCCAGAATGCCAAACCCTTGGCACGGTGGGCTGGCCGAAGGGCTTTGTCGATTAACACAAATAGAGTTTTGACAAAGATGGCCCGAACGTGGTGAATTCGCTGAGGGTTGTTGGGAAGAGAGCTAGATCCGGGAAAATCCGGACAAGTTGGGAGAGAGCCATGAATTATCGAACCAAGATCGTAGCCGCTGCATTGTGCGGGACCGTGTTGTCCACGCCAGCCTTTGCGCAAAACGCCGAACCGATGGATTCCAGCGCGTCGACAGACGGGCAGATCGACGGCGACAGCGAACTTCTCGGCGGCGACACGGACGTCATCATCGTGACGGCGACCAAGCGCGCGCAGGATGTGCAGCAAATCCCGCTGGCGGTGACAGCAGTCAGTCCGGCTCAGCTGGAACAGCAGGGCGTCGTGAACGTCCAGAACATCACTCAGGTTTCACCTAGCTTCTCGACCTCGCAAGCCCAGAACTCTTCCGGCACGGTCGTGTTGCGTATTCGCGGTGTCGGTACGACATCGAACAACATCGGCTTCGAAAGCGCGGTCGGCATTTTCGTCGATGGCGCTTACCAGTCGCGCCCGGGCATTGCGCTTTCCGAATTCGTCGACGTGGAACGCGTCGAGGTTCTGCGCGGTCCGCAGGGCACGCTCTTCGGACGCAATACCTCTGCCGGTGCGCTCAACATCATCAACAAGCGGCCCGACCTGTTCGAATTCGGCGGTTTCGTGAACGCCACCTATGGCAATTACGACCATCTGAGTGTGCAGGGCGCGGTCAACATGCCGATCGTGCAGGACAAGGTTGCCGTCCGCCTGACCGGCGCCTGGCGCGAACGTGACGGCTTCATCACCGTCAACGACGCGAACGGCAATTTCCTCGAAGACACCAACAGCGTCGACCAGTTCCTCGTCCGTGGACAGCTTGGATGGGAAACCGACAGCGGTTTCCGCGGCCGGATTATCGGCGACTATTCGGAATCGAGCGGCGACTGCTGCGGTCCGGTCGAATTGCTGCAATCCCCGGTTGAAACCGGCGGCCTGTTCGGCATTGTCGGTGTCGGTCCGCGAGGCGGCATGTCGGCTCCGGTCGTTGCCACCAATCCCTTCGACCAGACGACTGCCGAAGAAGCGACCGAGAACCAGATTGCATCGGCCGATGTCGAACACCTGGCCTCGAGCAATCAGTGGGGCATCCTCGGCGAATTCGAGCTACCGCTGAGCGATAGCATCGATGCAATCTACATCGGTTCGTACCGCAAGTACGAGAATGACGAGAGCTACGATTCCGACTTCTCGGGCCTCGATGTGTTCAACATCCTTCCCGGTGGCGGCACCACAATCAAGACCATGACGCACGAGCTTCGCTTCCAGGGCGATGCCGGCCGACTGCAGTGGATGCTGGGCGGGTACTACTCCAACGAGAAAATCGACCAGACCGTCGTCGCTGGACTCGGCGCAGACTACGGCGAACTGTCCGGAGCGTTGCTGGCCGGCGGCAGTGCGCCGATCACCCCGCCGCTGGGCATTTTCTATGCCGCCGCTGCCAACGGGCTTGCGCTCGATCCGGCCAACCCGCTCACATTCCTGAGTGGCGGTGTCGATCCGGCAGGCACGACGAGCACCAATTTGTTCGAACAGGACAGCACCAGCTGGTCGATCTTCACGCACAACACGTTCGACGTCACCGACAGGCTCAGCCTTACGCTTGGTGCGCGCTGGTCGGATGAAAGCAAGGACGGCAGCTTCGACCAGCTGGCGGTCAACAATCCGACCTGCCTCGGCTTCCTCAACGGCGGTACAACGCGCCTTGGGCAGGCTGCAGGTGCTGCGGGCGTTCCTGCGGCAGCGATCCCGGCAACCGTAGGGGCCTTGGCACCCACGGCCTTCGTCCTGAGCTGCTTCCCCTTCGTGGCCCCGGCCATCGGTACGGATGCGATCCCGCTACCGCTGCCGCGTGAATTCGCTGGCGAGTTCAACGATGAAGAGCTGATCTACACGGTCAAGCTTGGCTATGACTTCGGCGATGTGAATGCGTACGGCAGCTTCACGCACGGCTATAAGGCAGGCGGTTTCAACCTCGATTCCACTGCTGCGGTTGGCGGCGCTGATCCGCGCTTCGATAGTGAAGAAGTCGATGCGTATGAACTTGGTCTCAAGGGCCGTTTCCTCGATGGAGACCTGACAACCAATATAGCTATCTTCTATCAGGAATTCAGCGACTTCCAGGTCCTGGAGTTCACCGGAGCCCAGTTCCAGACCTTCAACGTGCCAAAGGCGCTGTCGAAGGGCATGGAATTCGAAGCGCAGATCCGGCCGACCGGCGGTCTCACCGTCAATGCCGGCCTCACCTACACCGATGCGTCCTACCCGGATGACTGTGCGACCGATGCCGACCCGCTGCGTGTCCGCAACCTGTGCGGTGCTCCGTTGACGAACGCTCCGGAATTCGTCTCGATCGTCGGCACGACCTATCGCGGCGATATCAGCAACAGCCTGAGCTTCTTCCTCAACGGCCAGATCCGTGCGGAGAGCGATCGTCGTACTTCGACGCAGCCGCGCGAAGTGCCGACAACCGCAGCCGATCTCGGCAACACGCCGCTGCTGCCGTTCGATTACCAGGATGGCAACATCAAGATCAACATGCGCGCAGGTGTCGGCGGTATCGACGAGAGCTGGGGTATCGAAGCTTGGGTCACCAACCTCACCAACGTCGTTACGCGCGGAGTGACCTTCAACACGACCCTGCGGTCGGGTTCGCGTTCTGCCTTCACGCAGGAACCGCGGATGTACGGTGTGACGGTACGCGGCAAGTTCTGATCGCGGGACATGTCGATGAATTGGGGGCGGCCTTCGGGTCGCCCCTTTTTCGTTGCGGGTAGCGGCCGGCGTTCTAGCCCTGCCGTCTTGGCCCCAGATAGCCGAATAGGTAGGCGGCAACCTTGCGCATCTGGATTTCCTCCGCACCTTCGGTGATCCGGTAGCGGCGGTGATGGCGATAAATGTGCTCGAACGGCTTGTGGCGTGAATAGCCGATGCCGCCATGCACCTGCATAGCGCGGTCGGCGGCTTCGCAGACCAGGCGGTTCGCCCAGTAATTGCACATGGACACCTTGTCGGAGATCGTCCGCTCGATCTCCTCGTGCGGCATATTGTCCATTTCGCAGGCGGTCTTGTAGATCAGCAGGCGGAGCATTTCGCATTGTGTCGCCAGCTCGACCAAGGGGAACTGGATCGCCTGGTTGCGCGCCAATTCCTCGCCGAAGGGTTTGCGTTCACGCGCGTATTTCACGCTCTCCTCGACGCAGAATTGCGCCGCGCCAAGCGAGGATGCGGCCTGCCGGATGCGGTTCTGGTGGACGAAGCTCTGCGCAAGCGCGAGACCGCGACCTTCTTTGCCAAGGATCGCGCTATCGGGCACCCAGACATCGGTGAAGCTTAAGCGCGGGTGGTCGGTGGGCATGTTGAAGGTCCACATCCACTCTTCGATCTCCAGCCCCTCGGTCGGATTGGGGACGAGGAAACAGGTGATCCCGCGTGCCGCGCCGTCTTCCCCGTCCGTGCGGGCGAACAGCGCGCAGTGCGTGGCGACATGCATGCCGGTGATCCACATCTTCTCGCCGTTGATCCGCCAGCCGTCGACACCGTCACGCGTTTCGCGCACCGCGCGGGTCTCCATGTGGGTGGCATCCGAACCGTGGTCGGGCTCGGTCAGGCCGAAGGCGACGCGGCGCGTGCCTTCGAAACCGCCGAGGATGAAATCCTCCTTCTGCTCCTGCGTCCCGAAGGTCTCGAACATGGCGACGAAGGGGAAATTCCCGACAATGCTGTGTTCGTTCTGCAGGTCGTTGTGCAGGCCGAGCCCACGCTGCGCAAAACGGTCGCGGATCACCGCCATCCAGAGGTTCGAACCGTCTTTCCCGCCATATTTCTTCGGCGCGGAGAAGCGCCAGTGGCCGGCCTCGTCGGCGACCTTGCGGGCCTGGCGCAGCAGGTCCTCCCACTCGTGATTGGGCAAGCCGCCGCGCTCCCAATCGGTGCGCGCATTCTCGCGGCGATGGTCGAAGAACCGGATGTTATCATCCCTTGCGACCAGCGGTTCGATCTCTGCCTCGATGAAGGAAACGAGTTCGGCGTAGTAGTCCTCGAGATCCTGCGGAATGCTGAAATCCATCAATCGTCTCCGATCCATTGACGCCGCGCCACCGCGAGCGAGGGGTATTTGGGCACATCCGCCGAAAGCTTGGCGAAAGCGGTTTCGCGTAATTCGGCTAGCAGGCCAGGGGACGCGAGATCGATCTCACCTTCCAGCAGCGCCTCGGCGAGTTCGGCGTCGCCTTCGACCGGCATCAGCGCATCGTCCCGTGCGATCATGCCCAAAGCGTTGCGGGCCACGGCAAGCTGGAAGCGGTCGTGCCCTTCCATCCGGTCCTTGATCGTCTCCAGCCATTCGGAAATCGCGGTCGCAACTTCGCCGCTTGTCGCCTCGCCATGCGTTTCGGGCGCTTCTGGAGGAGCAATCGACTGGTTGCGTTCCTCATCCGGCGCGTCTTCTTCGAGCAACAGCAGGAGGTCCAGTTCCTGCTCGCTCGTGCGGCGCGAGATGACGACGCGTTCCAGCATGCGGTCTTCCCCGCTGCGCCAGTAACTTGCCATCTTGAGGCAGCCCAGCGCCCACCAAACGGTGCGATAGACCGTCCAGAAGCGGAAGCGTGCAGGGTCTACCGGCCTGCCGCCTGCCTCTTCGTAGGCCGCGAAATATTCTTCCAGCGAGCCGAGGCCGAGCGCCGGTTTGTCATACCCCCCAAAACGCCACACTGCCATGCAGCCAAACGCGAGGTCTTCGTGCCAGTCACCGAAATGAGCCAGCTCCCAGTCGAGCACGCCGGTCAGATGGCTGTCCTCGGCGAGGATATTGCCAAGGCGGAAGTCGCCATGGTTGAGAACAGGTTCGACCGGGTCGGGCAAATTGTCCATCAGCCAGCGCAGGCCAAGGGCGATGATCGGCCTGTCGCCGCCTGCATCCTCGAATTGCTGGCGCAGGTTCGCCACCGCTTCGGCATATTCCATGACGGGGACGTCGCCCGGAAGATCGCACGCGCCGAGCGAATGGATGCGGGCCAGATCTCCGGCAGCCTCGACGAGTATTTGTAGCGGCGTCTCCATCGACTGGATTGCGCGCGGATCGGGCGTGCCGGGCAATGCTTCCATGATGAAGCCGGAGCCAAGGCCGTCGCTTTCCTCCAGCACACCGGCAATGCGGGGCGCGGTTACGCCCTTCTTCTGCGCCGCCTCGATGATCGCCGCTTCGGTGGCGTGGCCGAACGGGCGCTCGGTCATGAACGCCATGCTCGGTGCGCGGCGCAAGACGTAGTCCTTGCCTTCCGCGTGAAAGCGCCAGCTCTCCATTGTGGCGCCGCCGGTCAGGCGTTTCGCGTCGTCGGGCTGCCCAAGGCCGAGGCGTGCGCACGCGCGTTCAAGTCCTGTCTGCATTGCGTCCGATTTTCCCCCTTGGTCCATGGTAGGTGTATGTGCCCCATGACTGCCGCGCCCTCAAGGATGGTCTCGCGAGGTTGCATGGGCCTGCCTCTTCGCTAGGGGTGGGGCGTTAACCAAGCGGGATGAAGAGAAAGCGAATGACCGATCGCCAGGTGAAAAACGCTGCCCCTGTCGCGGTCGGGCCAATATCTTGATATCGTTCGACGAAGCCAGCGCGATCCTGCGCGAAGCGGCAGGGCCCCTGGAAGAGGTGCGGGTCGCCATCGGGGAGGCTGCTGGACTGCGTCTTTCGCGCTCCGTCGAAGCCCGCATCGATGCGCCGCGTTTCGATGTCTCCGCGATGGATGGGTATGCCGTGCGTGATACCGACCTGCCGGGCCCTTTGCGCATCGTCGGTAAATCCTATGCCGGTTCGCAGGCGCCGGCGGGAATATCGCAGGGCGAAGCGGTCCGCATTTTCACCGGTGCGCCGGTTCCCGAGGGGGCCGACCGCGTGCTGGTGCAGGAGATCGTCGAGACGCGGGGCGAGCAACTCGAGACCGTCGGCGAATATGGCGAGGCGCGGCACATCCGCGCCCGGGGTTCGGACTTTCGCGAAGGCGAGACCTTGCTGGATGCGGGGACACGGTTGGGGCCACGGCAACTGGTCGCTGCCGCCGCCGCCGATTGCGCAGAGGTTTGGGCGTGGCGGGCACCGCGGATAGCGATCCTTGCTACCGGGGATGAACTTGTCGCGCCCGGCACAGCTAGCGACCGTCCCGGCGCCTTGCCCGACAGCATCACGCCGGCCCTTGCCGAAATGGCCCGTCAGTATGGTGCGACGATCGTCGACAGCGCGGTCGCACCGGACGATCCCGACCGCATCGAGGAACTGGCCGCCCGATTGCTTGACCGGTGCGATGTCCTGGTAACGATTGGCGGCGCATCGGTGGGAGAGCGCGATTTTGCCAGTCGTTCGATAGAAGGAGGGAACTTTCGCACTCTCTTTTCCAGGATCGCCATGCGCCCGGGCAAGCCTGTCTGGTGCGCGAAGGGTGATGGTGAGCGCTTCGTTCTCGGCCTGCCGGGCAACCCGACGTCTGCGCTCGTCACCGCACGGCTTTTCCTCGCGCCTCTCGTCACCGCGCTTGCCGGAGGGGACTATGACGAGGTGCTGGGCTGGCGAGAGCTCGAACTGGCGGAAGACCTGCCTGCCCCCGGTCCTCGCGAACATTTCGGGCGGGGCGCTCTCAGCAAGGGGAACGCACTGCCCTTCGCCAACCAGCAATCGGGGGCGCAGGCCTTGCTGGCAAAGGCCGATCTGCTCCTGCGTCAGACCGGAGGGTCGGGCGGACTTTCGGCAGGGCAGGCCATTCAGGCGCTCGACTTCTGACCGGGCGCAGCTACTCTCCTGCCATGCATGATGCAGCGCCCCTGATCGACGGCTTCGGTCGAAGGATCGACTACGTGAGGATGTCGGTCACCGACCGGTGCAATTTGCGCTGCACCTATTGCATGGCCGAAGACATGCAGTTCCTTCCGCGGCGCGACCTGTTGACGCTGGAAGAGCTTGCCGACCTTGCGCGCCATCTCGTGGCCCGCGGCGTGAAGCGCATCCGGCTGACCGGGGGAGAGCCGCTGGTAAGGCGCGGCATTGTCGACCTTGCAAAGGAGCTCGGCTCCCTACGCGCATCCGGTCTTGAAGAACTGACACTGACCACGAACGGCGTGCTGCTTTCGCAGATGGCCGAACAGCTTTTCGATGCTGGGATAGAGCGGATCAATGTCAGCCTAGACACGCTGGCCCCTTCGCGCTTTGCCGCGATTACGCGGGGCGGGGACGTGGCGCGCGTAATCGAGGGGATCGATGCAGCCCGCGCGGCGGGCATCGCGGTCAAGATCAACATGGTGGCGATGCGCGGCGTGAACGACACCGAATTCGTGTCCATGGCCAAGTGGTGCGGCGCGCGCGGATGCGACCTCTCGCTGATCGAGACGATGCCGCTTGGCGAAGTGGAGGGGGAGCGCTCCGACACCTATCTCCCGCTCTCGCATGCGCGGGCCGCCCTTGAACGCGAACTCGCCCTCGTGCCGACGACTTACCAGACTGGCGGACCGTCGCGCTATTTCGAGGTGGCAGGGACCGGGCGCCGGATCGGCTTCATCACGCCGCTGAGCGAGAATTTCTGCTCTTCCTGCAACCGCATCAGGATCGCGGCCACCGGCACGGTCTATGGTTGTCTCGGCCATGACCAGAAGGTCGAACTGCGCGATATCATGCGTGAAGGCGGCGAGGGCGCGCTCGATGCGGCGATGGACGCGCTGCTGGCAGGCAAGCCCCGGCGGCACGACTTCGATATCGCAGCCGATACGCCTGCGACCTCCCGCCATATGAGCGTTACCGGAGGCTAGACGCGAAAAGCGTTGCAATTGCGAACCGTTTCGACTTGTCTCCGGGTCAGAGAGAAATCGAGATCGTGGAGAGAGAAGAATGGCCGAACACGCCGCGCATGGACCGCTGACCGGATTGAAGGTGGTGGAGTTCCAGGGAATCGGCCCTGGACCGCACGTGGCCATGATGCTGGCGGATCTCGGCGCGGAAGTCGTGCGGATCGAGCGTCCGGGACACCAGCCGATGAACCCCGTCGTAGAACGGGCCCGCCATCGTGCCGCCGTCGACCTCAAGAGCGAGGAAGGCCAGCGTTTCGTCCATGAGGCGCTGAAACATGCGGACGTTCTGGTCGAAGGCTTTCGTCCCGGCGTGATGGAGCGGCTGGGCCTCGGACCCGACGTGCTGCTCGAAGCCAATCCGCGTCTCGTCTATGCGCGCATGACCGGCTGGGGGCAGGACGGTCCGCTGGCGCAGGCTGCCGGGCACGACCTCAACTATATCGCCATCACCGGCGCGCTCGATTCCATCGGGGCGAAGGGCGAACTGCCGATTCCGCCCCAGAACCTCGTCGGCGATTTCGGCGGCGGGTCGATGTATTGCGCCATGGGTATTCTCGCCGCGCTTTATGAACGTGAACGCAGCGGCAAAGGGCAGGTCGTCGATGCCGCGATCGTCGATGGCGTGACCAGCCTGATGAGCTTCTTCTACGGCCAGCCGCATAGCGCGCTGCGCACAACGGAACGCGGCGCAGGCCTGCTTGGCGGGGCGGCGCATTTCTATCGTTGCTATACCTGTGCGGATGGCAAGGAAGTGAGCGTCGGCGCTATCGAACCGCAATTCTATGCCGAACTGCTTCAGCGCGCAGACGCTACTGAAGAATTGCGCGAAGGCCAGATGAACCCGGCGAACTGGGACGATTACACCGAAAAACTCGCCGCGCTATTCAAGACGAAGCCGCAGGCGGAATGGGTGAAACTGCTCGAAGGCACCGATGCCTGTTTTGCCCCGGTCGTCCCGCTCGACGAGGCGAAGGACCATCCGCACATGAAGGCGCGCGGTGCTTTCGTCGAACATGGCGGTCGCTCGCACACGGCGCCCGCTCCGCGCTTCGACCGCACGCCGGGCACGATCCGCGACAGTGCACAGGACGGCGAAGAGGTGGTGGCGCGCTGGTCGCAAGGGAGCTAATGGACCGCGCGTAAGGAGAGAAATTCCCATGCGCGATTGCACCAAGTTCTACATCGACGGCCAGTGGGTCGACCCGGTCACCGAAAACACGCAGCCGGTCGAGAATCCCGCGACCGAAGAAACCATCGGCCACATCAGCTTCGGCAGTGCTGCAGACGTCGACAAGGCGGTCAAGGCCGCGCGCCGCGCGTTCGAGAGCTTCAGCCAGACGAGCAAGGAAGAGCGCCTCACCCTGCTGCGCGCGATCCAGGCCGAAATCGCCAATCGCAAGGACGATCTCGCGCTCGCCGTGTCGGATGAAATGGGCGCACCGATGAGCCTCGCCAACGGTCCGCATACCGGCCTGCTGGCCGGTCACTGCCAGACCGCGATCGAAGTGCTCGAGAAGTTCGAATTCGAACGCCAGGACGGCCCGACACTCCACATCTGGGAGCCGATCGGTGTGGTCGGCATGATCACTCCGTGGAACTGGCCGCTGAACCAGATCGCCTGCAAGGTCTTCCCCGCGCTGGCGACCGGCAACACGATGATCCTCAAACCGTCGGAAATCGCGCCGTTCGATGCCTATATCTTTGCCGAGATCATGGATGCGGCAGGCGTGCCCGCCGGCGTATTCAACCTCGTCAACGGTGACGGTCCGGGCGTGGGCGAAGCAATGAGCGGCCATCCCGACATCGACATGATCAGTTTTACAGGCTCGACCCGCGCAGGCGTGCTCATTGCCAAGAACGCTGCCGACACGGTCAAGCGGGTGGCGCAGGAATTGGGCGGGAAAAGCCCCAACATCATCCTCGACGACAGCGCGTTTACCCAGTCGGTCATGCGCGGCACCACCGCCATGATGGGCAATTCGGGCCAGACCTGCACTGCGCCCAGCCGCATGCTTGTCCCGCACAAGCGCATGGAAGAAGCCAAGGCTGCGGCGAAGGAAGCGGCCGAGGGCGTGATCCCGGGCGATCCCAAGGGCAACGCCACCATCGGCCCGGTCGTCTCCAAGGCCCAGTGGGACAAGATCCAGGGCCTGATCGAAAAGGGCATCGAGGAAGGTGCAACGCTGGTCGCGGGCGGCCCCGGCAAGCCCGAAGGTCTCGAAACCGGTCATTATGTGAAGCCCACCGTATTCGCCGATGTCACCAATGACATGACAATCGCGCGCGAAGAGATCTTCGGACCCGTCCTCGCCATGATCGGCTATGACGATTACGACGATGCCATCCGCATTTCGAACGACACCGAATACGGCCTCGCCAGCCACATCATGGGCGAGGATATCGAGACCGCCAAGAAGCTCGCCAAGCGCATCCGCGCAGGTCGTGTCGCCATCAACGGCGGTTATGACATGAATGCGGCGTTCGGCGGATACAAGAAGTCGGGCAATGGCCGCGAATGGGGGGAGTGGGGCTTCCATGACTTCCTCGAGGTGAAAGCCGTTATGGGGTACGACGCGTAATGGCGGGCCGGCACTTCGACGAATGGCAAGTCGGCGACAAGCTGACCCACGAAATCCGCCGCACGGTGACCGAAGCGGACAACCTCTTCTTCACCGTGATGACCCACAATCCGCAGCCGCTCCACCTCGACGTGGAAGCGGCCAAGGAAAGCGAGTTCGGGCAAATCCTCGTCAACGGGACTTACACCTTCTCGCTGATGGTAGGCCTGAGTGTGGGCGACACCACGCTCGGCACGCTGGTGGCGAACCTGGGTTACGACAAGCTGGTGATGCCCAAGCCGGTGTTCATCGGCGACACGCTTCACGCCACCAGCGAGGTCATCGCCCTGCGCGAAAGCAAGTCGCGGCCCGACACCGGCATCGTCACCTTCCTGCACGAAGCGGTGAACCAGCGCGGCGAAGTGGTCTGCCGCTGCGAACGTTCGGCACTCCTCAAAAAGAAGGGCTGACGGTCGCCTGCACCCCTTTTCGCCCTTCGCGCGTTGAGGGGCGAAGGGGAGTGCAATGACCGAAGGTAAGTCCCAGTCCGAACCCGATGGCGTCGAGAGCGTACTCGGCGAACTCGACGACCTGACCACCAAGAACGACAAGGTCCGGGTGGGCGATGTGCTGGACGATTTCGGTGGGCGCAGCTTCGGCCCTTTCATCATGATACCGGCCTTGCTGGAGATCACGCCGCTTGGCGGGATTCCCGGTGTGCCGAGCTTCCTTGCCGCAGTAATCGCACTGATCGCCGTCCAGCTCCTTTTCGGCAAGGAGCATATCTGGATGCCGCAATGGCTCCAGGAACGCGCAGTCGAGAGCAAGAAGCTGCACAAGGGTATCGCCAAGCTGCGCGGCATCGCGCACTGGCTGGACGAGCACAGTCACGGCCGCCTCGAAGGGCTGACCGAGGGCATGTGGATCAAGATCGCGGCGGTGGTCATCCTGCTGCTCTGCGCTACCGTCCCACCGCTCGAAGTCCTGCCATTCGCCAGCAGCGCGCCCATGCTTGCCATCGCCGCTATCGGCCTGGCGCTGACGGTCCGCGACGGGGTCATCATGCTCGCGGCACTGGCGCTCGCCATCGCGGCGATCGGCGGCGGCACCTATTATTACTACACCTCGGATGAAGAGGGCTCGGGCGGCGGCATGGCCATCGCCGAACCCGTTGCATATCGCATACCTGCTTGACGTAAACACGATTGCTCCTGCACATTCCCTCGCGGATGAGGGGATGAGACATGGACTATCGTATCGGCGTAATTGCGGGCGCCCTGGTTCTGGCAGGTTGCGACCTGTTCGGCGGGGGGCGCGTTAGCGAAGAGCAGCGCGGTGACGGCACCAATACGATTGAGTTGGCGGAGTTTCCCGACCGTCCGTACTGGGGCGACACCCACCTTCACACCGACGTTTCGGTCGATGCATTCGGCTTCGGCGTCCGGCTCGGCCCGGAAGACGCGCTGAAGTTCGCGCGCGGGGAAGAGGTCACTGCGACCACCGGCATGAGCGCGCAGCTCGACCGGCCGCTCGATTTCCTCGTCATTGCCGATCACTCCGATGCAATGGGCGCGACCCGCCGGCTCTACGATGCGCCGCGCATGATGGTGCGCGATCCCACGCTGCGCCGCTGGCGCGACATGATGCACGAAAGCCCAGATCAGTCGACGCGCGCTGTAGCGGAACTCATCACGGCCGCCGCAAACGACGAGATACCCGAGGCGTTACGCGACCCCGAACGCCAGGCGAAGGCTACGCGCGAATTATGGGACCGGCACCTGGGCCTGCTCGACCGCTATAACGAGCCGGGCACTTTTACGGCTTTCGCCGGGTTCGAGTGGACGCTGATGCCGGGCGGGAACAACCTCCACCGCGTCGTGATGTTTCGCGACGGCAGCGCGCGGACCGCGCAGGTCCTGCCCTATCCAGGATTGGACGGCGATGTCACCGGCCTGTGGGACTACATGGATTCCTACGAACAGAGCACCGGCGGCAAGGTGCTGGCGATCCCGCACAATTCGAACTTGTCGAACGGCAAGATGTTTGAATTTTCAGGCCCCGACGGCGGACCGATGGATGCCGATTACGCGCGCCGCCGGGCACGGCACGAACCGGTGGTCGAGGCAACGCAGATCAAGGGCGACAGCGAAACGCACCCCTTCCTGTCACCCAATGACGAATATGCCAGCTTCGGCGTGGCCGGATGGGAGCTTGGCAATCTGCCGCTGACGGCCAAGAGCACGCCGGACATGTTCGCGGGAAGCTATATCCGCTCCGCCCTGTTGCGCGGGTTGACGCTGGAACAGCAGATGGGCGAGAACCCTTATGCCTTCGGCCTGATCGGGTCTACCGACAGTCACACGGCGTTGGCCACGGCAGACGACGACCAATTCTTCGGCAAGCATACCGGCAACGAACCGCGTGCCGACCGCGCTATGGCGCCGCAGAATCTCGGCACGCGCGAAGGACGCTTCGGCTGGCACTACCTCGCCAGCGGCTATGCGGCCGCCTGGGCGCGCGGCAATACGCGGGCGGAAATCTTCGATGCCTTCATGCGGCGTGAAGTCTATGCAACGACCGGGCCGCGCATGGTGGTGCGCCTCTTCGCAGGATTTGATTTCGGCGAAAGCGATTGGGAAGGCGACTGGGTGCGCGCAGGCTATTCGCGCGGTGTCCCCATGGGCGGCGACCTGGTGGACGACGGCAGGGCGCCGACCTTCCTCGTCAGCGCGCTGAAAGACCCCGACGGGGCCAATCTGGACCGGGTGCAGATCGTGAAGGGCTGGGTCGATGCCAGTGGGGCGGAGCAGGAAAAGGTGTTCGACGTCGCGTGGAGCGCGCGACCCATGGATGCCGCCTCCAATGCGCCGGTGCCGCCGGTGGGCGATACGGTCAACCGGTCCGCGGCGACCTATGAGAATTCGATCGGGGCGGCCGAATTGCGCGCCACCTGGACCGATCCCGAATATCGCCGCGGCCAGCGCGCATTCTACTATGTGCGCGTGCTCGAAATCCCGACGCCGAGCTGGGTCCTCTACGATGCCAAGCGCTTCGGCCTGACGCTGCCGAAGGAAGTCGTGGAGGCCAACGTCATCCAGCAGCGCGCCTATTCCTCGCCCGTCTGGCTGCGTCCCCGCGGCACCCCGGGCGATGCGCCGCCGATCATGCGATGATGCGCCGGCTGCTGCGCGATCCGCTCGCGCATTTCCTGGTGGCGGGGGCTGCTATCTGGGCCGCGCTGTCCTTTGCGGGCGAGCCGGTCGATCCGGCCGAGCGGACCATTGCGCTCACAAAAGAGGCGCAGGCGAACCTCGCGCTTGGCTTCGAGCGCACGATGGGCCGCCCGCCCACCGATGCGGAGCTGGATGCGCAGATCGAAAGCTGGGTGCGCGAAGAGGTGCTCTACCGCGAGGCGTTGCGGCTTGGGCTCGATGCGGGCGATCCGGTCGTGCGGCGGCGATTGTCGACCAAGATGGACGATCTGGCAGGGGCCGAGGTGGAAACCGCCCGGCCGAGCGAGGAGACGCTGGCGGCGTGGCTGCGCGACCATCCCGGCCGGTTCGCGCAAGGCGAGCGGCTCACCTTCTCGCAGAAATATTTCCGTAGCGAAGATGCACTGCACGAAGCGCTCGACGCAGCGGGTGATGCAGACGGGGATGCTATTTCGCTGCCGGAACGCATGACCGATGCGAGTTATGCGGACATCAAGGCGGTCTTCGGCTCGCAATTCGCGTCGCAGATCGCGCGGATGCAGGAGACCTCCGGTGCGCAGGTGACGTCAGGCTATGGCTACCATCTCGTCGACGTCGAAGAGCGTGTCGAGGGAAGGCAACAGCCCCTGTCGGAAATCCGCGACAGGGTGGAGGCCGACTGGCGCAGTTCGACGGCTGCCGCGCGGCGCGCAAAGGCATTCGAGCTCCTTCGCGAAGCTTACCGGATCGAGGTCGAATGATCCGCTGGCTGTTGGCGCTCGCCGTCCTCTTTATCGCAAGCCCCGCCTTGGCGGATGAGTTGCGGCCCGTCTCGATCCAGTTGGAGCAGGTCGACGAGGAGCGCTGGAACCTTGGTTGGAGGCAACCGCTCTCCTCGCCGCAGGCCGACCGGACCGCGCGCCCGGACTTGCCCGAAATCTGCGAGGTTTCAGGCGAGCCGGTGCTCGATAATTCCGCGCTTGCGGTGGTCGGACGCGCGCAAGTCACCTGCGAGGGCGATATTGCCGGGAGCCGCATCGGCTGGCCCGCCCTCTCCGGACAAGGCGATGCAATCCTGCGCGTGGCCCCTCTGGATCGACCCGTCCAGGTCTACCGCCTGACCGCACAGGAACCCTACGCCGAGGTCGAAGCGCGGCCATCGAGCATGCAGGTCTGGCGCGGCTATTTCGTGATCGGGGTCGAGCATATCCTGGCGGGATGGGACCATCTGCTCTTCGTGATTGCGCTCGTCCTGCTGGTCGGGCGGACCTGGCCGGTCGTCAAGGCGGCGACGGCCTTCACCGTGGCGCATTCGATCACGCTCGCAGCGACGACGCTGGGGGTCACCGGATTGCCGCAGCGCCCGGTCGAGGCCCTGATCGCACTGTCGATCGTGTTCCTCGCGGTCGAAATCGCGCGCGGCACGAAGGATACGATCACGCGACGCCTGCCGTGGCTGGTCGCCTTCGCTTTCGGCCTTCTCCACGGTTTCGGTTTTGCAGGAGCCCTGCGCGAGATAGGCTTGCCGGAAGGCGAGGTGCCCGCAGCGCTCGTAAGCTTCAATCTCGGTGTGGAGGCAGGGCAATTGCTGGTGATTGCCGCCGTCCTCGCGGGTCTGGAAGTGATCCGACGCGTGCGGGCGGGGGCCGAAGCGCCCGCCTTGCGTATCGCCTCCTACGCCATCGGGATTACCGGGGCCTACTGGCTGGTGGACCGCGTGATCGGCTGAGTGTCGCCGCCGAGCGCCTGCCACAAAATGACCCGTGCGCGCTCCGCCCGCCCAAGGGCCGCTGCCGCGCGCTCGCCGCTGGCCTCGGCCGCACGGCGCGCTTCGAGAACGGTCAGGAAATCCGCCAGACCTGCGCGTTGCCGCACCTCGGCGAGCGAGGCGGCGCGTTGCAGGCTGGCCGCCTCTTGTGCGGCGGCTGCGGCCTCGCGGTCGGCGGCGGCGACGAGACCATAGGCCTCTTCCGCATCGCCGAGGGCGGTGTAGACGGCACCGCGATAGGCTTCGAACGCAGCGCGTTTTTCGGCAGCGGCACCGTCGATCTCGGCCTCGGTCCGCCCGAAATCGAGCAGCGGCGCGGCGACGGACGCGGCGAGGCTGCCGATGATGGAATCGCTGTCGAACAGGTCGCCCGGGCTGAAGGCCAGCAGGCCGATGGCGGCCGACAGGTCGAACACCGGGAAGCGGCGGCGGGCGGCCGCGGCCAGTTCCGCATCTTCCGCGGCGAGCGTTGCTGCGGCGGCAAGGACATCGGGACGGTTGGCAAGCAGGGCGCTCGGCAGGGTGGCGGGGGTAGCTGGCAGTCCGCTTTCGCGAGGTGCCATAGCCAGGGCAGAGCGCACCTGCGCGCCGCCCTGTGCGGTGAGGGTGACGAGGCGGCCGATCAGGCGGGCGCGCTCGCTTTCCAGCGCTGCGAGGCGGCTGCGCGAGGCGTCTGCCGCACTTTCCGCTCTCACGCGGTCGAAGCCGGGCGCGATGCCCGCATCTTCGCGCACCCTGGAAAGACGGGCGAGGTCTTCGGCTGCAGCTAGGTCGTCCTTGATGGCGCTGGCCCTCGCATCGAGCGTGCGCCAGTCGATCACGCTGGCAGCGATCTCGGCGAGCAGGGCGTTGCGTACGCCGCGGGCGCTGGACGAAGCCGCATCGATCCGGGCGAGCGCTGCGCGTTCCTGCGCGCGCAGGCTGCCAAAGATGTCCGGGTCCCAGCGCGCGGTAACATTGGCCGCATAGGACAGTTGTTCGGTGTCGAAAGCAATTGCCGACGGCAGGTCGCCGCCAAATTGCGCCGGGTTGCTGCGGCGCCCCTCGACCGTTGCATTCGCGCCTATGGAGGGCAGGCGGTTCGCGCCGCGCAGGTCTGCGCCTGCACGCGCTTGGTCGATCCGCGCCAGCGCTTCGCCCAGCGTCGGCGAACTGGCGAGAGCCTGCGCGGCCAGCGTGTCATAGGCAGGATCGTCAGCCGGAAGCAGCGCGGCGAGGCCGGTCGCCGAGGCGGCATCGGGAGCGAACAGATATTCCGGCGGCAGGACCGGTGTGGGCGTGGAGATTTCGGGCGGCGGCCCGGCAACGCACCCGGCCAGCGCCAGCGCACACGAGGAGGCGAGTAGCAGGCGCATCATTCGCCGCCCTTGGCCGGGATATAGGCATCGACCTGCTGGCCCACGCGGAACAGCGTTTCGCTTGTCGATGCAGCTTCGGGCAGTTCGTAGAGCACTTGCAGGACGCGCACGTCGACGCGCTCTGCCGCGGAATTGGTCAGCGAACGCTTGGGCACCACAAGCGGTTCGGCGCGCACGAATGTCGCCTTTACTTGCTGGTCGGATGCGCCGCGCGGGCTGACCGTTGCCGCTGCGCCCATGTCGAGGCGCGGTGCCTGCTCCTCGTCGATATCGATCCGGACATAGAGCGGCTGCGTCTGGCCCATCTCGATGAAGGGCTGCGATCCGCCGCCGCCCATGGTGCTGACATATTCGCCCTTGCGGATATTCACCGCCAGAATTTCGCCTGCGATGGGCGCGCGCACAGTCAGGCGGCCGATTTCGGTCCGTGCGCTGGCGGCACGCGCCTGGGCGGCCTGCAAGCGAGCTTGGGCAAGTGCGAGGCGCTGCGAGGCGGCGGTCGCCTCTCCCTCGGCGCGGATGACTTCGGACCGGCTGACGGCGGCGGGATCATCGACATTGCGATAGAGCGCCAGCTGCCGGGATGCCGTTGCGCGCGCGGTCTCTGCCTCGGCAATCGCGGCGCGCGCTTCGCCGATTGCGGCTTCCGCCTCGCGCAGGGCAGAGCGCGCGACGCGGTCGTCCACGGTGAACAGCGTCTGGCCTTCGCTCACGCGGTCGCCCGGCTGGACGAACAGGCCGGTGACGAGGCCCGATAGAGCCGAGCCGATCTGCACCACTTCGCTCGACGGTTCGACCACGCCCGATCCAGCAACGCGCGGCGCATCGGCCAGTTGCTCCGGGGCGCGGGGCGGTTCGTTCTCCGGCTCGGACAGCTCGCGGTCGGGCAGGCCGCCGACGATGAAGAAAATGGCGAGCAGCAGCGCCAGGCCGGCGATGGCGGGCAGCACCTGCCGGGAAAAGCTGAGATTGCGGAGATTGAAAGCCATATCAGTGTTCCTCGGGCATTTCGGTGCCGTCATGGATGATCTTGCCGTCCTCGAGCACGAGGATGCGGTCGGCGAGATCGAAAACGCGGTTGTCATGGGTGACGATGATGCAGGCGCGGTCTTCGGCGACGGCGACTTCGCGCAAGAGGTCCATCACCCGCCTGCCGGATGATGCGTCGAGCGCGGCAGTGGGTTCGTCGCACACCACCAATCGCGGTTCGTGCACCAGCGCGCGGGCGATGGCGACGCGCTGCTGCTGGCCGCCCGAAAGCTGGTTGGGCAGTTTGTCCGCCTGGTCAGCGATATTAAGCTTGGCCATCATTTCGACCGCACGTTCGCGGGCCTCGTGACGGTCCATTCCCTGTGCGATCAGCGGCACGGCGGCATTGCTGGCCGCGTCGATGGCGGGGATCAGATTGTACTGCTGGAAGATGAAACCGATGTTGTTGAGGCGGAACTCGACCAGTTCGGTGTCGCTCAATTCGTATATGTCGGTGCCGAAAACCTTCACCTCGCCCTCGGTCGGCCACAGGATGCCGCACATAATCGAGATCATGGTGGTCTTGCCCGAACCGCTTTCCCCCACGAGATACGTCAGCTCGCCCGCGCGGATGTCGAGGTCGATACCGTGCAGGACCGTGATGGTCTGCTGGCCAGCCGTGAAGTCGCGCGTGACGCCGCGCGTGCAGATGGCGGGGGCCTGGCTCACCGGAACACCGCCGCAGGTTCGGTCTTGAGGACGTTGCGCAGGGCCAGCCAACCGGTTAGCGCCAGGATCAGCGTGACCGCGACGAGGCTGATGATCGGTATCTGCCAGGGGATGTAGAAGCCCTTGAAGGTGGGATTGGCCGAAAAGCTCCAGATGAAGGCCAGCGTGCCCAGGACGCCGAGGCCGTAGCCGACGAAGCCGACCAGCGCGGCCTGTGCAGCCACCATTTTGCGGATCTTGCCATTGGTGACGCCGATCGCCTTCAGTGCCCCGAATTGCTTGATATTGTCGCGGATGAAGAGGCTGAAAGTCAGGCCGACGATGGCGACCCCGACGATGAAGCCGAGCGCGACCGTGATCCCGAAATTGAGCGGGATACCGGTATTCTCGATGATGAAATCGACCCCGTCCCGGGCGAATTCGTCGCGCGTCTGGGCTTTCAGTCCCGTCTCGCGCTCGATCTTTTCCGACAAGGCCTTGGCCTGCGAGGGGTCTTCCGCGCCGACCAGCACGAAGGACAGGCGGTTGCGGGTGCCGGGCACGTAATTCAGCGCCTGGCTGTATTTGGTATACAGCACGACGGTGCTGGTGAAGCTGGGCGTCGCATCGGCAATGCCGCGGATCACGGCGCGCTGGTCGTTCAGCTCCAACCGCTCCCCGATAGGCGATTGCCCGGGGAACATGCGGGTCATGCCGACATCGTCGATGATCACGCTGTCGGGCTGGGAGAGGACGTCTGGCGAGCCTTCGATCATGTTCTTGGGCAGGCCGATCAGCGTCGCGTCGTCCACCCCGATAACCGCCACGCCTTCCAAGTCGCCGCTCTTGGTGCGCACGCTGGCCTGGGCGCGGATGTGGGGGACGGCCCATTCGACACCGGGCACGCCGCGCACCTTGTCGAGCGCGGTGGAGGGCAGGGCATAAGATACGTCGGTCGTGCGGCTGACCGGGTCCATGACCCAGACATCGGCGCTGGAGACGTTGTAGACGCCGCTCGCCCCGCGTTCGAGCAGGTTGACGAAAATCGTCAGCTGCTGGGTGATGAGGAGCGTCGAGAACGCGATGCCGAAGACCAGCCCGTAGAACTTCTGGGCATCCCCGGTCAGCATTCTGATTGCGATCCAGATCACGGCGCTCGGTTGCCTTTGCTGTGCGACTCGTCCATTATTGAACGGAGGCGTTCAACTGAACGGGACCGTTCACTTTGTCAACTGTTAGTGAAAAGCGATCGATCGGAAGGCCGGCGGACCAGGCCAAGCGGGAAGCGATTCTCGCCGCGGCCGCCCATTCCTTTTTCGAGAAGGGCTTTGCCGCCACCTCCATCGAGCAGGTTGCTGCGGATGCAGGCGTGTCGAAGGTGACGATCTACAATCATTTCGGCGACAAGCAGGCGTTGTTCGCAGCCTCCGTCGATCGCGAATGCTCGACTATGCGTTCCAGTCTGGAACTCAAATCGCTGCCGACGGGGACCTTGCGCCAGCGGCTCACCGCGATCGGGGAAGCGATGGTGGCTTTCCTGTCGCGCGATGAGATGGTCCAATTCGACCGGCGGATCGCCGCAGAAACCGAGCGCGACCCGACCATCGGCGAGGCATTCCTGCAGGCAGGCCCCTACCGTATGCGCACCGCCTTTGCGGGCCTGCTTGACACCATGGTCGCAAGCGGTGAACTAGCGATCAACGACACTGCGCTCGCGGTCGAACAGTTTGTTTCCATGTGCAAGGGAATGGGCGATCTGGAGCGCCGCTTCGGCCGTCCGGTAGACGCTGAACTGGAGCGCAAGCGCATCGATGGCGCCGTCGATGTCTTCTGCCGCGCCTATGCCGTCGAAGAGTGTGATCGGAAATAGGACGAATTGGCGAGCCGTCTAAACTTGCCATTCACCTGCGCGATCCTACATTCTGGTGAGATTGAAAGGAATGTCCGCTCATGCGCGATCAGAATCAGGACCAGCAGCCCGATCCCGAGGGCAACGGCCCTAACCCCTGGCTGAAGAGCCTGCTCGTCTGGGGCGGGGTGTTTCTCGGCCTCTTGCTGGTCGTTTCGATGTTCGGCAACTCCTCGGGTGGTGGCGGAACGCCGCTGCTTTATTCCGACTTCAAGGAACGCGTTGCCGCGGGCGATGTGAAGTCGGTCGAGATTTCCGACGAGCAGATCACCGGCACGACCAAGGAAGGCGAAGCTTTCAGCACGGTCCCGGTAGGTAACGACACCTCGCTGCCTAAGCTGCTGGAGGACAATGGCGTCCAGTATTCCGGCAAGGAAGCGGGCAGCCAGAACATTCTGCTTTACGCGCTCATCAACATGCTCCCCTTCATTCTGATCCTCGGCATCGCGATCTTCGCGCTGCGGCAGGTGCAGAAGGGCGGGGGCGCCGGCGGCGCAATGGGCTTTGGCAAGTCCAAGGCCAAGATGCTCACCGAAAAGCAGGGCCGCGTGACTTTCGAAGATGTCGCCGGCATCGACGAAGCGCGCGAGGAACTGGAAGAGATCGTCGAATTCCTCAAGGACCCGAGCCGCTTTTCCAAGCTCGGTGGTCAGATCCCCAAGGGTGCGCTGCTGGTCGGCTCGCCCGGTACCGGTAAGACGCTGCTCGCTCGCGCCATCGCGGGCGAGGCGGGCGTGCCGTTCTTCACCATTTCGGGTTCGGACTTCGTCGAAATGTTTGTCGGCGTCGGTGCAAGCCGCGTGCGCGACATGTTTGAGCAGGCGAAGAAAAACGCGCCCTGCATCGTCTTCATCGACGAGATCGACGCGGTCGGTCGCAGCCGCGGCCATGGCCTCGGCAATTCGAACGACGAGCGCGAGCAGACGCTGAACCAGCTGCTGGTCGAGATGGACGGCTTCGAAGCCAACGAAGGCATCATCATCATCGCGGCGACCAACCGTCCCGACGTGCTCGATCCCGCTCTGCTGCGTCCGGGCCGTTTCGACCGCCAGGTCGTGGTGCCGGTCCCCGATATCGACGGGCGCGAGAAGATCCTTGCCGTTCACATGCGCAAGCTGCCGCTGGCGCCCGACGTGAACCCGCGCACAATCGCGCGCGGCACCCCGGGCTTCTCAGGTGCCGACCTTGCGAACCTGTGCAACGAGGCCGCCCTGCTGGCCGCACGCCGCAACAAGCGTCTCGTCGCCATGCAGGAATTCGAGGACGCCAAGGACAAGGTCATGATGGGTGCGGAACGCCGCTCCATGGTCATGACCGAAGACGAGAAGAAGATGACCGCTTATCACGAGGCAGGCCATGCGCTCGTCTCCATCAATGAACCGGCATCCGACCCGATCCACAAGGCGACCATCATCCCGCGCGGTCGTGCGCTGGGTATGGTGATGCGCCTGCCGGAACGCGACAATTACTCGTACCACCGCGACAAGATGCACGCGAACCTCGCCGTTGCCATGGGCGGCCGCGTGGCGGAAGAAATCATTTTCGGTCACGACAAGGTGTCGAGCGGGGCGTCGGGCGATATCCAGTATGCCACCGACCTTGCACGCAACATGGTGACCAAGTGGGGCATGAGCGACAAGCTCGGACCTCTGCAATACGAGCAGAGCCAGGAAGGCTATCTCGGCATGGGCCAGACCGCGCGTACCATGGGCGGCGCGGAAACCAACAAGCTCATCGACGCCGAGATCAAGGAACTGGTCGAAGGCGGACTGAAGCGTGCGACCGACGTGCTGACCGAGCAGGAGGACAAGCTCCACCTGCTCGCCCAGGCGCTGCTCGAATACGAAACGCTGACCGGTGAAGAGATCGACCAGCTGATGAAGGACGGCAAGATCGACCGTCCTGACCAGCCGAGCGGCCCGATCGCGGTCAAGCCGACCACCGGAAGCGCCGTTCCCAAGTCAGGCAAGAAATTCGGCGGAGGCACCGCGCCGCAGCCGGGATAACCCCTCGTTCTGCTGGCGTTCAGCGCTGCTATTCGAAAGCTCCGTTCCCCTACAAAGGGAGCGGAGCTTTTTTCATGTATAAACAGATCCTTGGCGGCATCGGTGCGCTGACATTCGCAACTGCCGCCATCGCTGGCCCGGCCGATGTGAACGCGCAGGCGTTCTATGTCGATGCGGTGGACCTCGTGGGCAAGGGTATAGGCGCCCTCTTCGACAAGCGCACCAAGCCGCGCATGGCGCAGCTGAAGGCGGCAGGCCAGCTGGCGAGGGACGAGAACGAGGCCGGGAAAGCCAAGGGCAAGCCGGTCTATTGTGTGAGCGAAGCGGAGCGCAAGAAAGGCATTGATGCGAAAAAGGCGGTCAGGATCCTCGGCGCAGTGCCCGAAAACGATCGCCGCAACATGACCCTTGCACAGGCCTGGCGTGCCGGATTGATCCGCGAATACCCCTGCCGCTGAACCGCTGGCGGAAACGTGGAGGGCACATCGGGCGTTATGAAGGTCGAACCGTCACAATTGCTAGGATGCCGCACATGAACCGTCTTGCCATTGCCAGCCTGTCAGCCCTTGCCCTTGCGGGAGCTTCTGCCTGCTCCGACCAGACGCAGGAGGATGCAGCGCGCACAGCCGAGCTGGCCGGAGACGATATCGAAGCGAACGCTGCAGTCGTCGGCGAAGTCATCGAGGAAGGCGCGAAGAACGCGGCCGGCGCGGTTAGCGAAGGCGCAGCCGATGTGGAACGCCACATCGAGCAAGGCGACATGGAAACGCCAGACACCGCCCCCATCCTGGGCGACAATCTCAACCAGGAGCAGGAAGATCCGGCGGGCTGAGCGGCCTCAGAACGCGCCAAGCACCAGAAGCAGCTGCAGGAACAGCGCCAGGATCACGATAATGAAAAAAGACATGATCGCGAGCCGCCAGAGGGCGGAGAGCCGCGAGAGACCATAGGTCCCCCTCAGGTGCTTGTAGATATGGATCGGCGGGATGAAAATGCTCGCCAAGGCGACCAGCGCGGTCGGCGCACCCAACAGGCCTACCAGAGTGATGCCCAGCGTCAGCAAGGTCATGAAGCTGAGCGAATAGGTCACGAAAATGGCGTGATCATACGCCTTGTACTGCCGCTTCCACGCGAACATCAGCCATACGAAGGGAATGGATAGCGGGATCAGCAGCCAGCTGAACTTGTAGAAATTCGTCTGCAATTTGTAGAGCATGAGCCCTGGGTTCTTGCGCCATTTGTCCATCGCGCCCTCGATCCAGTCCACGCTCGATCCGCTGAACCGCATGGTCGCGCCGTCCACCTCTTCGAGCGGGATGACCACGTCTCCGTCCTGCATCAATTCGTCTCTCGTGTCCTCTTGCTGCAGGAAGGGTATATTTTCCTGGGCCTGGCGTAGCGCAGACGCTTGTTCCGACAGCTCTTTCTGCCGGGTCTCGAGGACCTGCCTGCGGTCATCGTCGAGTTCCGGCTGGGCCAGCTCGTTTTCGGTGCTCTGCAACCTGCGCTCGATACGATCGAGTTCGGTAGCCGCGAACCCGGCCAGTTCCTCGCTTGCATCGCCCTGGATATCTGTCGGTGCGCTGATCCCGGCCAGCTGGAAGACGGCGAACATCAGGAAGATCGAGAACAGGAACAGCGCCATAGGCGACACGAAGCGCATGCGCTCCCCGTCGATATAGCGGCGGGTAAGCTCGCCGGGCTTGAAGAACAGCTTGGGCAGGGTGCGCCAGGTCTTGCCGTCGAAATGCAGCGCGCCGTGCATCAGGTCATGCAGGAATGCGCCCATCGTGCGATGGAGATGCGCCTGTTGCCCGCAGGAATGGCAATGCGCCCCGATCAATTCGGTCCCGCAATTGAGGCAGGCATTTTCGGCGAAGTGGCCCTTTTCGAGAGGTGTATTCCCACCGCGCGCGGCCCCGCCGCTCACGGCCCTGGCGAAAAGCCCCCCTTCGACGGCCGTACCCAGACCTTCCCCGATATCGCTCAACCGATCCTCCTGTCGCACGCGAATCTATGCGTGGATTGCGCGGGCTGCAACGCAAAAGGCCGCCCCGAAGGACGGCCTTTTACCTGTGTGCCGAAACTGGAAAGGCGCTCAGCCTTCGTAATCGGCACCGATCGAGGTCGAACGGGTCGGAGCCGAAGCGGTGATCCGCAGCGCCTCTGCCGACTGGCTGAGCGAACCGATTTCGTCCATCTCGTCGTCGTCGTCGGGGAGGATCTTCTGCAGGTTGGTGACCGCAGCTTCCTTGAGGTCTTTGGGCTTGACCGTCTGTTCGGCGATTTCGCGCAGGGCGACGACCGGGTTCTTGTCACGGTCACGCTCGAGAGTTATTTCCGCACCGCCCGAGATTTCACGTGCGCGCTGGGCAGCCAGCAACACGAGATCGAAACGGTTGGGGATCTTGTCTACGCAGTCTTCGACGGTAACGCGCGCCATTGGGCACTCCGATATATTCTAGAGAATCCGGGAAAGAGGGCCAAATAGGTGCACAGGGGCAAAAGGTCAAGAATTTGCGCCTTTCGCGCCAGCCGCTAAGGCAGAAGCGATGGGAGCAAGCGAAATGCAGGGCGAGGCCACTCAATTCCGCGATCCGGAGCCGTTCGAATTCGATGCTGCCGGCCAGCACCTGACGTTTTATCCGGCCGGTGCCGATCGCCGCGCCGCGCTGTTCGAACTGGTCGAAAGCGCAAAAGAAAAGCTCGACGTGTGCTTCTATATCTTTGCCGAGGACACGGTGAGTACCGAGTTTCGCGATGCGCTGGTGGCGGCGGCGAAGCGCGGGGTGGACGTCACGCTCATCGTCGACCGGTTCGGGGCAGATGCATCCGATCTTTTCCTGCGCCCGCTTATCGATGCAGGCGGCACCTTCCTGGTCTTCTCCGCCAAGAAAACGCGGCGCTATCTCATCCGCAACCACCAGAAGCTGGTCGTCGCCGACTGCAAGAGGGCGATGTTCGGCGGATTCAATATCGCCGACGATTATTTCGCCCCGCCCGAAGAGAACGGTTGGAACGACCTTGGCATCGTGATCGAAGGGTCGGCGGTCGAGGGGCTGAAAGACTGGTATGCCAAGCTGCGATCCTGGACAGAGCGCGAGGAACAGCACGCCCGCGAAATCGCGCGCACCGTGCGTGACTGGGAATGGAAGGAGCCGAACGCCACCTGGCTTGTCGGCGGGCCGACGCGCGGCTTGTCGAGCTGGGCGCGCTGCGTGTCGGACGACCTCGTCGAAGGCGATCGCCTCGACATGTTCATGGCCTATTTCAGCCCGCCGAAGAAACTGCTGAAGCACATGGGCCGGATCGCGCAAAAGGGCGAGACGCGGCTGGTGATGGCGGGCAAATCGGACAATGGCGCCACCATCGGGGCGAGCCGGTCGCTTTATGATTTCCTGCTGTCGAAGCGGGCCAAGATCTGGGAATTCGTGCCGTGCAAGCTGCACACCAAGCTGATCGTGCTCGACGATTCCGTCTATATCGGCAGTGCCAATTTCGACATGCGCAGCCTCTACATCAATCTGGAGCTGGTGCTGAAAATCGACGATGCCGCGCTGGCCGACCGGATGCGGCAGTTCGTCACCGATCACATCTCGGCATCGCAGCAGGTTACGATCCCGTTGCACAAGAAGCGCGCGACCTTGTGGAACCGGATCCGCTGGAACCTGAGCTGGCTGCTTGTCTCCGTGGTCGACTACACCGTTACGCGCAGGCTCAACCTCGGTATCTGAACCCTATTCGTAATCGTCGTAACCGCCGCGCAGTTCGGGCGAGGTGAACTTCGTGAATTCGCTCTGGAACAGGAGCGGCACGTTGCCGGTCGAACCGTGGCGCTGCTTGGCGACGATCAGCGTGGCGCGATTGACGAGTTCGAGGTGCCGCGCTTCCCAGTCGGCATATTTCTGGCGCACGTCCTCGCTGCTGGTTTCGTCCGGCGTGTCGGGCTTTAAGGCGTTGTGGTAATATTCGCCGCGGAAAATGAACCACACCATGTCGGCGTCCTGCTCGATCGAGCCGGATTCGCGAAGGTCGGACAGCTGCGGGCGCTTGTCCTCGCGCTGCTCCACCGCACGGCTGAGCTGGGACAGCGCGATCACGGGTACGTTCAGTTCCTTGGCCAGCGTCTTCAGGCCGCGGCTGATTTCCGAGATTTCGTTCACGCGGTTGTCGTTTGCGCGGCCCGAACCCTGCAGCAGCTGCAGATAGTCGACGATGACAAGGCCGATATCGTGACGGCGCTTCAGTCGGCGGGCGCGGGTGCGCAGCGCGCCGATGGTGAGGCCGGGGGTGTCGTCGATATAGAGCGGGAGTTCGTTCAATTCCTGGCTGGCAAAGGACAGGCGCTGGAATTCTTCGCGGCTCAGCTTGCCCGAACGCAGCTTCTCGCTGGAGATCTCGGCCGTCTCGGCAAGGATACGCGTGGCCAGCTGGTCGGCGCTCATTTCCAGGCTGAAGAAGGCCGTGCCCGCACCCGGGGATTCGCTGCGGTCGATACCGATCTTTTCGTCGTCCATCAGGCGCCGTGCGGCATTGAAGGCGATGTTCGTGGCAAGCGAGGTCTTGCCCATGCCGGGACGCCCGGCGAGGATGATAAGGTCGGAATTGTGCAGGCCCGAGGTCTTGTCGTTGACCGTGTCGAGGCCGGTGGTCTTGCCTGAAAACCGCCCGCCCGAATTGATCGCCGCTTCGACCATCTTCAACGCGCCCAGCGCCGCGGTGCGGAAATCCTGAGCTTCGTTGCCGGAGGTCGCGCCTTCCGCGACCTTGTAGAGATCGGCTTCGGCCTGGCTGATGCGGTCCATCGGCGCGACTTCATCCGAGGTGTCGAGCGCCCCTTCGACGAGGTTGCGGCCCACGTGGACCAGTTCGCGCAGCAGGGCGAGGTCGTAGATCTGTTCGGCCAGCTTGCCGGTCGCCAGCAGGCCCTGTCCGTCCTGCGTCAGCTTGGCGAGATAGGTGACACCGCCCAGCTGTTTCAGTGCCTCGTCGCTTTCGAAATAGGGCTTCAGCGTCACCGGCGTCGCGATCGAATTGCGGTCGAGTAGCTTGTGGACACGCTCGTAGATGCGCTGGTGTACCGGTTCGTAGAAATGATGCGGCTGAAGCGGGGTGTTGAGCTCCTGCACAACCTGGTTGTCGATCAGCACCGCGCCAAGGAATGCGGCCTCCGCCTCGATGTTGCTCGGCAGGGTCTGGCCCTGCTTGTCGGGGGTGGAAGTCGAATCATCGGCGGGGAAGAGGAGATCGGTGTCGGCCATGCGCGGCACCATGGTCGAGGCTCTGCTGGTCCACAAGCAAAGCATGTGGCCAAATTGGCCCTGTCGCTTGTGGATAGCGGGGATTATCGCGCAACCCCTTGAATGCATCTGCGCCAGTTGCGAAAGCGTCACTCACGACCATGACCGAATCCGCATTCTCCGACCCCGATCACCGCATCGCGCATATCGATCTCGATGAAGAGACGATCATCTGGCGCAACGCGGACATCGAGCAGGAACGCCGGATCGCGATCTTCGACCTGATCGAGGAGAACACCTTCAAGCCGCTGCGCGCGGTGGAGCGCGGGGCGGACGGCCCCTATCACCTGACGCTGGCGGTGCGCGACGGGCGCTTGCTGATGACCATCGCCAACACCGAGGGCGAGATGGTCGAGGAATTGCTGCTGGGCCTGGCGCGTTTCCGCCGCCCGATCCGTGAATATTTCGCCATCTGCGACAGCTATTACCAGGCGATCCGCAAGGCGACCGCGAACGAGATCGAGACGATCGACATGGCCCGGCGCGGGGTGCACAACCAGGCGGCCGAGCTGCTGCTGGAACGGCTGGAAGGCAAGATCGAGACCGACTTCGCTACCGCACGCCGGCTGTTCACGCTGATCTGCGTCCTGCACATCAAGGGCTGAAGGCATGGCGCGGCGCAAGAAGAAGCCCGGATCGGGCTGGTTGCTGAAGCTGGTGTTGCTCGCAGCGGTCATCGCAGGCGTCGCGGTGATCTGGCTGTGGAACGAGAAACGCAACTGGCGGCCCGACGAGGACACCTATCCCGACCAGGGCGCGCTGATCGGCGAGGAGGACGAGAACGTCGACTTCGAAGTGCTCGCGGGACTTGGCGCAAGCTTTGTTTATCTCGAAACCAGCAAGGGTGCCCGCGACAAGGACTCAGGCTTTTCGGACAATCTCATTGCAGCGCGCGAAGCGGGCCTGGAAGTCGGCACGGTGCATGAGTTCGATCCGTGCGAGCGGGCGGACGGACAATCGGCCAATTACGTCACCATCGTGCCGCGCGACGAACAACTGCTTCCGCCCGCGATCCGGCTGGCGCGAACCGCCGACGATTGCCCGACGCGGGTTTCCGACGCCGCAGTGCAGAGCGAATTGCTGACGCTGGTCAACCAGATCGAAGCCCACGCGGGTGCGCCGGTGGTGCTGGCGCCCAGCCGCGATTTCGAGGAACGCTATCGCCCCGCCGCGCGGCTGGAGCGGGCGCTGTGGCTCGAAGGCGATATGGACGAGCCGGGCTATGCGGGAAGGCCGTGGACGGTCTGGACAGCGAATGCGTCGCATATGACGCAGGCTGCCGATACGCCGCTGCGCTGGCTGGTCGTGCGGCCCTGATCCGGCTAGGTGGTGACGAATGACCGATGACGACCTGATCGCCGCCGCCCGAGAGGCTGCCGCAAACTCCTATTCGCCCTATTCCAGTTTCGCGGTCGGGGCCGCGCTGCGCTTTGCCGACGGCAGCGTCGTGACCGGCACCAATATCGAGAATGCAAGCTACGGTCTTGCGCTGTGCGCGGAGACGGTGGCCGTATCGAAAGCCATGGCCGACGGCGTGCGCGGCGGGCTGGAAGCGGTCGCGGTTACCGGGCCGGGCGACATGCCGATCACGCCATGCGGACGCTGCCGCCAGGTGCTCAACGAACTGGCGCAGCTTGGCGGGACCGATCCTGTGATCCTGTGCGTCGGCCCCGATGACGTGCGCCGCACCACGCTGAGCGCGCTCTTGCCCGAAGCTTTCGGCCCGGCGAGCCTCGTTTGATTACGCGGCGCAGCGCGATGGGCGGATTTGCCGCCGCCTGCGCCGCGCTGACCGCTTCTCGGCTTGTCGCTGCGCCCAAGCGTGTCCGGCCTCCGCGCTTGCAGGCAGGGGGCAAGGTGGCACTGGTCGCGCCGGCCAGCGCCGTGTCCGCTGCCGAGATCGATCGTGCGCGGCACTGGGTGTCCAGCATGGGACTCGTCCCGCAATTCGGAGCGAATTCCGAGGCGAAGTTCGGATATCTGGCAGGTACCGATGCGCAGCGCGCAGCGGACCTCAATGCGGCCTTTGCCGATGGCGACATCCGCGGCATCTTCGCCATTCGCGGGGGCTATGGCGCGGCGCGCATCCTGCCTTTACTCGATTGGCCGACCATTCGCGCCAATCCGAAGCTCTTCGTCGGGTATAGCGACAATACCGCACTTCATCTCGCCATCGCGCGCGAGGCGGGCTTTGCAACGCTCCACGCGCCCAATGCGGCGAGCCCGTGGAGCGAGGCGGCGAGTTGGGAAAGCCTGTGGCGGCTAGCCTTCACGGGCGAAATGCCCGCGCTCGACCTCGCGACTGACCGCGTCCTGAAACCCGGCAAGGGCGAGGGGCGGCTGCTGGGCGGTAATCTCACTATCCTCTCCACCCTGATGGGCACGGGCCGCCTGCCTGAAATGGAGGGTGCGGTGCTATTCCTTGAGGACGTGAACGAGGAGCCGTACCGGATCGACCGGATGCTCCAGCAGCTGAAACTGGCGGGCGTACTCGATAGTGCTGCGGGCGTGATCTTCGGGCGTTGCCGGGCGTGCAGTGTCGACGATCCGGACGGCGAAAGCTTCACGCTCGACGACGTGCTGGACCAGCATCTCGGCACGTTGGACTGCCCCGTCGTGACCGGCGCAAATATCGGCCATATTCGCGGCCAGCTCTGCCTGCCGCATGGCGCACGCGTCGCTTTCGATGCGGATGGCGGGACGCTGACGCCGCTGGAGCCGGTCACCGCCTAACCGCGCCGGATCAGCTTTCCTTGCAGCGGATCCACCGGGTCCGGCCGTCATATTCGACCTGCCCTTCGTAATGATATCCGACCCGCTTCGTGCGCATCACGAGCAACGATTTCATCGCATCGGGCGAGGTGAGCTGGAGCCGCATGTCCTTATCGTCGAGCCACCATTGCGGTGCGTGGGAGGCGATCAGCTTGCCGTCCACGCGCAGCCGGTGCCCGACCAGCGGCGCGCCCGGCACATGGCCGAAGCCGAGCGCGATCTCGATTTGCGGACCGGTGGCGGTCTTGCACAGGAACCCGCCCGTCGCCTGCGCGGGGGCGGCGATGGCGCAAAGGCCGATCAGGCCGAGAAGGGCGAGGGGCAGGCGCATGGGTATCGCCTACCCTGCGCTCGCTTAACCCAGCATTTCCGGTAGCTTACGCCTCGCGCGCTTCCAGCCATTCGAGCAGGCTCGCAAGGCAATCGCGTGCCAGCATCTTGCAGCGTTCGGGCGACCAGCCCTGTTCGGGCTCGGGGCTCGCGGGGTTGTCCTTGTAGGGCATTTCCAGCGTCATCGCGGTGGCACCGAAACGCTCCGCGACCTGGTTGGTGCTCATCGACAGGTTCGCCTTGCCGGGAGCGGCCTTGGTATAGCCCTGTTCGGTCTGGAAATCGGGGGTCCGGCGGTCGAGGATCGCCTCGTAGCCGTAGTAGCTGTCGCCCTGCTCATCGGTCCAGCTAGGGATGCCTTCGAAGCCTGCAAGGAAGCTCACCGGAATGGCTTCGTCGCCGTGGACGTCCATTGCGAAATCGACGCCCGTTTCATCCATGCGGTTGCGGATGGCGAGGACTTCAGGGCTCTTCTCGGCGCTGGGATTGTCCCATTCGCGGTTGAGGTTGGTGCCTGCCGCATTGACGCGCAGGTTGCCGCGCTTCGACCCGTCGGGATTGCAGTTGGGCACGATATGGAGGCGGCATTTCTCGCGCAGGAGGCGGCCGACGCTATCGCTCGGGTCGGTGAGGACTTCGAGAGCGCCTTCCATCCACCATTCGGCCTGCGTTTCGCCGGGATGCTGGCGGGCATAGAGCCAGACCTTGAATTCGCCTTCGCCCATTTCGAGGCAGTCGATCGGCTGGCCGTCGAGCGTGGTGCCAAGGTGCAGGTGATCGACCCCTTCCGAGGCTGCGGCTTCGGACACGAGGTCGTGATGACGCTCCATCGAATAGGGCGCGAAATAGGCGAACCAGGCGATGTCGCTGGCAGGCGTGTAACGGATCGTCAGCGTGCCGCCGTCTTCGTTCTTGTCATAGGACGATGCGGCGCGGCCCCAGTAGTCGCGGTCTTCCGAAACGCAGGCGTCGTAGCCGGGCCAGCCGCCGGGATAGGCGCTTGATTCCAGATCGGTGATCCTGAGCACCAGTTCGCGGCCCTGCGCCCCGCTGACGCGGAAGTGGAACCACTGCTTGAATTCGCTGCTGGTATCGAGCGGGATGGCTAGCTTCGCGCTTGCGCCGTCGATGGAAAGGACTTCGATATTGCCGCTGTCGAAAGCCGCATCGATCCGGATATCGCTCACTTAGGGAACCTCGATTTCTATCGTTTCGCCATTATTGCCGGGAAAGTCGCTGAACAGCGCGGCGGCGAGGGTTTGTGCGTTTGCTTGCGCCTGTGCAAGCTCTGAATTGTCGGGAACGCGCAGGTCCGCGCGGCCTTCCCACAGGTTTGCTTGCGAAGCGGCACTGCGGATCGTGACCGACAGTTCGCTGCCGACCTTGTCGCGCTCTCCGCCGCCAAGATTGATGCCGATGCCGACACCCACGCCCGAGCCATAGGAGCCGGTGCGACCGCCGACGCCGACGCTGACCGGAGAGCGGCGACCCTGCGCGGTGAGGACATAGCGTTCTATCCGCACGGTGGCGATCTGGTCTGCCGATGCACGGTCGGTCTCGACATAGCCGAGGCTGCGAAGTTCTTCGGCGACGGCCGATTTATACGGCATCAGGGCAAGGCTGTTGTCCTCCCCATCTTCCGCGCTGGCGACGAAGATCGTCCCCTGGCCAAGCTGCGAGGCGGCCTCCGACGCGACGAAGCGTGTCACCTCGACCGGGCCCGGCGTGGTGGCGCAGGCGGACAGGGCGAGGGCCGAAAACAGGGCCAGCGTTGGCGCAATGCGGCGGGTGGTGCGACTCATGGGCGGGGTCTTTCCGATATGGGCGTTAAAGAAAGAAGAACGCGCCAGAACCGCCAAGGCTCCGAGATTGCCCCTCGCGAGATTTCTGCTAGTGGCCGCGGCCATGGATAGGGACGCGAAAGTACCGGTGCTCGTCACCGGCGGTGCAGGATATATTGGAAGCCACGCAGTCTTGGCGCTGCGCGATGCGGGCTGGCCCGTGGCGGTCATCGACAATCTGTCGACCGGCTTCGCGTTTGCCGTGCCTGACGATGTGCCGCTGTACGAAGGCGATATTGCCGATGCGGTCCTGCTGGAACAGATTTTCCTCGAACAGGGCACAAAGGCGATCATGCACTTCGCCGGTTCGGTGGTCGTCCCCGATTCGGTAGAAAACCCGCTCGGCTATTACGAAAACAACACGGTGAAGAGCCGGGCGTTGATCGAGGCTGCCGTGCGCGGCGGTGTGGATCATTTCATCTTCTCCTCGACCGCGGCGACTTATGGCACGCCCGAGACATCGCCGGTCACCGAAGATACGCCCAAACAGCCAATCAACCCCTATGGCTGGTCGAAGCTGATGACGGAGCAGATGCTGACCGATGCCAGCGCCGCCCACGGGTTCAATCACTGCGCGCTGCGTTATTTCAACGTTGCCGGTGCCGATCCCCAGGGGCGCACGGGCCAGTCGACCGCGGGCGCCACGCACCTCATCAAGGTCGCCTGCGAGGCGGCCACCGGCAAGCGGGACGGGGTGTCGGTTTTCGGGACCGATTTCGACACGCCGGACGGCACGGGCGTGCGCGACTATATCCATGTCAGCGATCTCGCTGCCGCCCATGTGCTGGCGCTGGAAGCGCTGATCGAACGGCCGGACCGTTCGCTGACGATGAATTGCGGCTACGGGCGCGGGTTCTCGGTTCTGGAAGTTCTCGATGCGGTCGACCGGGTGACGAACGTCACGATCGAGCGTCGGATGGAACCGCGCCGCGCGGGCGATCCGGGCGAGCTGGTGTCCGACCCGTCGCGCATCCGCGCAACCCTGCCGTGGAAGCCGCGCCATGCCGATCTGGACGAGATCATCACCCATGCAGTGCAATGGGAGCGCAAGCTTGCGGAAATTCGCCGCGAAGCTTGACGGGAATCACCACCCCCGCTAACGGGCGCGCTTGAAATTGGCGCGTCGGGGCACCATCTCCGGCGCGTATTTATTTGTGAAACGAGACTTATCATGAAGATCCGCAACAGCCTCAAGTCGCTCAAGAACCGGCATCGCGACTGCCGCGTGATCCGTCGTCGCGGGCGGACTTACGTCATCAACAAGACCAACCGCCGCTTCAAGGCCCGCCAGGGCTAAGCAGCGATGTGGGGCATCTGCCCCGCAAGCGTCATGAACCGGCCCGGCTCCCGCAAGGGAGTGCGGGCCGTTCGTGTATGGAAGGCGGATGATGAGCGATAATTCAATCGAGGCAGTCGTATTCGACGTCGGCCGGGTCCTTTACCAGTGGCAGCTCAGCGCCCTGTTTGAAAAGATCGTCGACGATCCGGAGCGACTGGAAAAGGTGCTGGGCGAGGTCGTCACCGAGGAATGGCATTTCCTCCACGATGCCGGTCGTCCGCTTGCGCAGATGGTGCCGGAGCGTATCGCGCTCTATCCGGACTTTGCGGAGGAAATCCGCGCTTATGCCACACGCTTTAACGAGACCATTCCGGGGCCTGTGCCCGGCAGCCATGCGCTGGTCGAACGGCTCGATGAAGCAGGAATGCCTTTGTTCGCGATTACCAATTTCGGCGCCGAGTTCTGGGCCGGCTTCCGTCCGCAGGAACGTATCTTCGATCGCTTCCGCGATATCGTAGTCTCGGGCGAAGAGCGGATTGCGAAGCCGGATCCTGCAATCTTCACCTTGGCAGAGCGCCGTTTCGGCTTGCCTGCCGCCTCCATGCTCTTCATCGACGACAACCCCGCCAATATCGAGGCGGCGCGCAACTGCGGCTGGCAGGTGCATCACTTCACCGAAGCGCCCCTGCTCGAGGACGACCTCGCCGGGCGCGGGCTTATCTGAACAAAAAAGGCCCCGACACGAATGCCGGGGCCCTTGAGTTCCACCCTGATGGAGAGGGGGTGGGGGATATGGTCGCGTGCGGGATCAGCCGTTGCACTTCGCCAGCTTGTCGGCATCGAGTGCCTTGCCCTTGGCAGTGAACGATTTCACTTCACCAAGATCGCGCTTGAGCTCGCGGCAGATGCGCATCGGGCGCGAAGTGCCCTTGCGCGCGACGCAGCTCGTGTCCGAGCAGATCCAGGCAACGCCGCCTGCAACCGTGGTGCGCTCTGCGGCAGGCTGGGCGAGTTCGGCAGTGTAGTAAGGGACGGTGCTGCGTGCTTCGGCAGCGGTCGGGGCGGTAAGGGCGCCGAAGGTGAGAGCGGTGTAGGCGAAAGCCGACACGAACACGCTGATCTTGGCGCTACGATCGAGGGAGAGGGTCATCGTACATTCCTTCAGTGCATTGCGTTTTTCTCAACTGGCCGTGCGAAAAACGCAATGTAAGTTTCAATTTGCAACCAGTTGCGAATCACTACCTAGATAATTAGGTTGCGTGATGCAACCCATTTTTCAAAGAATTTGGCTTTGTCGGGAAAACCGGTAAATAGGTTGCACCGGAAGGACTGATTTTATGGGCGATATCCGCGAACCACTACGCGAACTGACAGAATGCGGCCTGCCGCAGGCACTCGAGGTCATGGGCGAACGCTGGAGTTTCATGATCCTGCGCGCCAGCTTCAACGGCCTGCATCACTTCGAGGAATTCCTCAGTGAGCTGGGCATTGCGCGCAACATCCTGTCGAACCGCCTCGCCAAGCTGGTGGAACACGGCATCCTCAAGCGCGATCCGTGCCCGGATGATCGCCGCAAGATCGAATATCGCCTGACCGACAAGGGGTTCGACCTGCTGCCGGCAATGGTAGCGCTGCGCCAGTGGGGCCAGAAATACGGCGGTGAGATCGTTGAAAACCCCGTCCTGGTGGACGAAATCGACCGCCTGCCGATCGGTCCGACCTCGATCCTCAGCCATGACGGACGTATCCTTGGCCCGGCCGATCTTGCCCTCGTTGAGCGCAAGAACCTCGGCGTGCGTGCCGACGGTTCGACCGCCAGCCCGGTTATGACGCTCAAGAACGGCTCGGTGGTGGATATCGCCACTGCACGCAAGGCCAAGGACGCCGCCTGAGCGATTCCGTTGAACGCACCGACGACGGTCGCTACATTATCGTGCGTGGCCGGCTGTGGCGCGCCTCCAATCCCCATCTGCGGGAAAGCGAGCGAGCGCGTCTCGTCGCGCAGCTGATGGATGCGCGCCGTGCAGTCGGTGCGGCGCTGCGCGATAAAGACGCGGTGGCTGAGCGAGCCGCCCGCAAGCAGGTGCATGAAGCCAAGGTGGCGCTGGGCGAACGCGGGCCCGTATGGTGGGACGATGGCGCGCCCGATTACAATCGCCACCTGGTGAAGAACACGCCCTACGCGCAAAAGTGACGTCACTTTCCAAGGTGGCTCCGTGACGTCATCGTTAAAACGATCTCAACGCCTTGCTGTCATCGCGGTGGCTGCACACGGGATTCACTCCCCAACAAGCCGGGCCATAATGTGATCGAAATCGAAGTTCAGAACGAGACCCACCAGTCGGTCTTCCGGATCAAGACCGTGGCGGTGCCGCGCATCGGCGAGGGCATCCGGCTGCGCGAGCCAGGCGGATCGTGGGCGTCCTACGATATCCTCGACGTATGGTACCAGCAGGCCGATTTCGGCGAGGTCTGGATGCCCTACATCCACGTCCGCATGACGCCGGACGAACTGAAAGCGGTGGAAATGGCCAAGTCTAACCCCATGGTCGACAAGGCGCAGGCCGTTCCGATCGAGGATTTCCTGAAGAAATTCGAAGGCGATGCAGAGCACGAGCCGACCAGGCTCAACCTCGATATGTCCGACAGCTGAGGATCAGGGTTCCTCGACTTCGGGTTCGAACGGCTGCGGGTCTGCGATCCGGCCGACGAACAGGATCGCATCGCGCTCGAGGTCTCGCAGCACGATCATGAAAGGCCGGTCGGCGCGGAACCGTCGCGGCTCCTTGGGCAGGATGCGCGCGCTGGTCGTGATGATCGATATGGTCGTCACTGCCGCTGCCTTGGTGCCCGCGTCATAGACCTGCAGCTTGGTGAGGTGGCGAACGTCGCTCACCACCACGGGCGGCTGGCCCGGTTCTACCATGGCCGAGAAATCGGCCTCGCCTTTCGTGAAAGGTAATGTGAGGCCAATCGCCTTGAGCGGTGCGACCAGGCTTTGCGAATAATCGGTTTCGAACTGGGGTATCTCGACTTCGACGAGGTCTGGCTTTGCCTTTGCGAGGTCCCCGGCAAAGCTTTCGAGCAATTGCGCCGATGCGGCCCGCTCCATCACCTTGCGATTGCGCGGCATCACGATGTCCATGGCATAGCGTTCGTTGCGATAGGGCAGGCGGATCGCTTCCCAGTCGCCCCTGCTGGCATAGGCCACGTCGAACGTCTGTCCGACGAAGGTGAAGGGCTCTTGTGCGCCATTGCCGAACAGGAAGGGATGCTGTTTGCGATAGAGCAGCTTCGTCTTCCACAGTCCCTCGAAATACAGGGCATTGGCAAGCACCGCGATCATGGATTCGTCGATCGCCGGAGGAGAGATCACATTGGGGATCAGCCCCCGCGTCGCCTTGTCCGCCCAGTCGTTGATCGTCTTGGCAGAGCCCGCCGCATCGGAATAATCGACCGCGATCGCCGCCGCATCATAGGCTCGCCGGGTGCGATCGACATAGCTGTCGCGAAACCGGAAGTCCCTGTCCAGGAACAGGGCGTTCGCCACGCTGACCTCAACGTCCTTCTCATCGCTCGCATAGCCGAGCGGATCGGCAGGCGGCGGCAGGATGCGGCCGATCTGGGCGCGGGTGTCGCCGCCGGAACCTTCGTAAAGCAGACCGAATGCAAGGTTTATGCTGGCAGGAGAGAAGACCACGTTCTCTTCCGGCCCGGCCTCGGCGTCCAGTACCGGCAGGAGCGCCATGGCGCCATCGCGTTGCTCTGTGACGGCTGCGGGCTCCTCTCCGGCAGTATTATCCGCTGGCGGCGTTGTGCAGCCCGCCATCAAGACGACGATGGCTGTAGAAAGAAGCGTCTTCGACCCGGCAGCAAGCATTGCATTTCTCCTTCCGATAGAAGGAGATAACGCATCAGGCGCGCGGAGGTTGCCGCCGGTAGCTCAATGCCTCCGCCACATGGATCCGCCCGACCTGCTCTGAACCTGCGAGGTCCGCAATCGTGCGCGCGACGCGGAGCATGCGCGTATAGGCGCGTGCGGACAGGCGCATGGCCGTGGCGGCCTGTAACAACAGCGCCCTTCCGTCCTCGTCCGGCGCGGCAAAACGGTCGAGCGCGTCGCCCTGCAATTCCGCATTGGTGCGCACGCCCGTCTCCTCCTTGCGCGCGGTCTGTCGCTGGCGGGCGGCTGCCACCCGCGCTGCCACTTCGGCGCTGCCTTCTGCGGGAGGCGGCAGGGCGAGATCGGCCGCGCTGACGGGATCGACCTCGACATGGAGATCGATACGGTCGAGCATGGGGCCCGAAACCTTGCTCTGGTAATCGGCGGCGCATTTGGGCGCGCGCGAACAGGCAAGGGCCGGGTCGCCCAAGTGTCCGCAGCGGCACGGGTTCATCGCCGCGATCAGCTGGACATTGGCGGGGAAAGTGACGTGCGCATTGGCGCGCGCGACATCGACCTTGTTCGTCTCCAGCGGCTGGCGCAGCGAATCGAGCACGGCCCGCTGGAATTCCGGCAGTTCGTCGAGGAAGAGGACGCCGAGATGCGCCAGGCTCACCTCGCCCGGCTTCACCCGCAATCCGCCGCCGGTCAGCGCCGCCATGCTCGCCGAATGGTGCGGCGCGCGGAACGGGCGCGCCCGGCTGATGCGCCCTTCTTCGAGGATGCCGGCGACCGATTGCACCATGCTGACTTCCAGCGCCTCTGCCGGGGTCAGTTCGGGCAATATGCCGGGAAGGCAGCTCGCCATCAGCGATTTGCCGGCTCCGGGCGGGCCGAGCATCAGTAGATTGTGCCCGCCCGCCGCCGCGATCTCCAGGGCGCGCTTGGCGGTTTCTTGACCCTTCACCTGCTTGAGATCGGTGAAAGGCGCGGGCTCTTCGATCAGGCCGCGATCGGGTTCGGCCAATTGGGCCGTGCCCTTGAGGTGGTTCAGCAGGCTGACGAGGTCGGGTGCGGCAAGGACCGGCACATCGCTCGCCCATTTCGCCTCCGCCCCTTGCGCGGCGGGGCAGATGAGGCCCTTTTCCGCTTCGCTCGCATGGAGAGCGGCGAGGAGGACGCCGGGCGAAGGTGCCACGCGCCCGTCGAGGGCCAATTCGCCCACCACGACCCAGTCCTCCAGCTGCTCGGCATCGGTAATGCCCATCGCTGCCAGCACGGCGAGCGCCACGGGCAGGTCATAATGCGAGCCTTCCTTGGGCAGGTCGGCCGGCGAGAGATTGATGGTGATCCGCTTGGGCGGCAAGGCGAGGCCCATCGAGGCAAGCGCCGCGCGCACGCGCTCCTTGCTTTCGCCGACCGCCTTGTCGGCCAGGCCCACGATATTGAAGTTCGGCAGGCCCGGCGCGAGGGA
The DNA here is from genome assembly GCF_009827445.1 of Qipengyuania aquimaris. Classification (GTDB taxonomy): domain Bacteria; phylum Pseudomonadota; class Alphaproteobacteria; order Sphingomonadales; family Sphingomonadaceae; genus Qipengyuania; species Qipengyuania aquimaris. The sequence goes on along the minus strand of NZ_WTYI01000001.1, from coordinate 1,824,216 downwards.
GCATTGCACCTCCACGCTGCGCGCCTCCAGCCCGAGATAGGCCACCGTCCGGACCAATGCGACCACGCTTAACCCCCACCTGAGTATTCGTCCGCAGGCACTGGCAAGAAAGCCTTTGATTGTCGAGGCTTGCACGCGAAAAGGCGTGGGGAAGATCTGCGGTTAACCCGGTGTTGACCATGACCCTTGGCAGGTCGGAAAGGGAGGCGGGCGCATTGGGTGGTCCATGCTTCGCGCGGCCCTCCTTCTGCTAGCCATGCTTGCCTCTGGATTTGCCTCCCCTGTTGTGGCGCAATCGTTGGGCCTCGTGAAGCTGCCTGCTGCTTTCGTAGGGCAGCCGCCCGCGCAACCAGAGTCGGTCAGCGCCATTGCGCAGGTCGCACCGCACAAGGCCCCGGTCAGCGCAGACACGCTTGTCCTCGCACCGCCGCCTCCTGCCGCCACGACGCGCTTCGTGCCGCGTCCCGTGCCGCAGCCAGAGGCGATCACGGCAAAACCCTATTCCGCCGTCGCACATCGCCTGCCATCGATCGACACCAGCGCGCGCAGCTATGCGGGGGGTATCGCGCAATATGGCCCCTTCCGGGTGATCGACGAGAACCGCGTCGCGCTGATGGGCGAAACCGACCGCGAGAGCCCGCGCTGGTTCCGCGTCATGCTGCGCAACCATCCCGGCCTTTCGCAGATCGACATGGTCGAATGCCCAGGGACGCGGGACGATATCGCCAACCTGCAGCTTGGCCGGATGATCCGTTCCGCTCGCCTATCCACCTACGTTCCGCGGCGCGGTTCGGTGCGCTCGGGCGCGGTCGAGCTGTTCCTGGCAGGCGCGGTGCGCGAAATCGCGGAAGGCGCCGAATTCGCAGTCCATAGCTGGATGGACGAACAGGGCCGCGAAGCGCACGAATTTGCCATGGATTCGCCGCAGAACCGTCGCTATCTGAGCTATTATCGCGAGATGGGCATGAGCGAGCGTGACGCGCGCGCATTTTACAGCTTCACCAACTCGGTGCCGCATCGCGAAGCGCGCTGGCTGGGCGCGCGCGAAATGCGGCGCTGGATCGGTGGCGCACCGCGTCCGGCGCAGATTGCCCATGCCGCGTTTTGAGCGCCTTGAAGGACTTGACCGACACCAAGCTTTGGCCTAAGCGCCCCTCCACCAATGCGGTCGCCGGAAGCGGCGGCCCTTTTTGTTGGCGCGATTCGCCTCTTCGCGTGTTGCCCGACGAACAACGAATTTTTTGAAGGACCATCCGATGAAGCGGACTTTCCAGCCCTCGAACCTCGTGCGCGCCCGTCGCCACGGTTTCTTTGCGCGCAAGGCTACCCCGGGTGGCCGCAAGGTGCTTCGCGCTCGCCGCAACCGCGGCCGCAAGAACCTCTGCGCTTAATTCTTTAGACCCTCAGACGCCGGGCGGCGCGCATCCGCGCTCCTTGGCTTCGCGGCAATAGCCGCGACGGGCAGTCGCCCTTGCGGGCTCCCAGGCGGGAGCCCGTTCTGGTTTGAGCCTCATGGAAAAGCGCAATCAACCGGAGCGCAGCGAAGGCAAGGCCGACCGGCCGCCCGCAGCGACGCGACCTTCAGGTCGCTTGAGCGAGGATATCGCGCTTGCGGATGCGAGTGCGGAAAACAAAGACTCCTCGGCCCGTTTTGCGTATCTGCTACACATGCCCCACGGTTTTTCCGTCATCCGCAAGCGCAGCGACTTCCTTGCTGCCAACCGTGGGCTGCGCAATGCCAAGCCCGGTTTCGTGCTGCTGACGCGGCCGAACGAGGGTAATGGCAAGCGCTATGGCATCACCGTGACCAAGAAGGTCGGCAATGCGGTGGTCCGCAATCGCATCAAGCGCCGGTTTCGCGAACTGCTCTGGGCCGCGCTGCCGGAACACGGCCTTGCCGATCACGACCACATCCTGATCGGCCGCGACGGTTCGATCGAGCGCGATTTCGCCGCGATGACGCAGGAGCTCGAGGCGGCGCTGGAGCGGGCAGGCGAGGGCAAGGGCGACCGCGCTCGTGGTCCTCGCAAACGCCGGAGCCCGCGCGCATGAAGTATCCGCTGATCTGGATCGCGCGCCTCTGGCAGCTCGGCCCCAGCCGCATCCTCCCGCCCACGTGCCGCTTCACCCCCTCGTGCAGCCAGTATGCGATCGAGGCGCTGCAAAAATATGGGGCGATCAAGGGTGGATGGTTGGCGTTCAAGCGGCTATTGCGCTGCCAGCCGTGGGGGGGCTGCGGGCACGACCCAGTACCGTAAGCACCGCCTGCTGTCTTGACTAGATAACACACCATTCCCATCTGAACCGAAATCAAACCCGGGATCGACCTTGGAAAACTCGCGCAATATCATCTTCGTAGTCGTGCTCTCGATGGCCCTGCTGTTGGGCTGGGACGCTGCGATGAACTACTTCTACCCGCAGCCGGACGAACCCGTGGTGGCGGCAGAGACGGCCACGACTCCGGTCGAAGGCGGCGAAGTCGTGCATTCGCGCACCGGCGGGCTGACCGATCCCGCCGCGATTGCGCAGGAAGTGGCCGATCTCGACACGGCGCTTTCGTCGGGCAACCGCGTTGCCATCGATTCGCCCAAGGTCGCAGGGTCGATCAACCTCGTGGGCGCGGTGGTCGACGACCTCGTGCTCAAGGATTACGCCGAGACGACTGACAAGGATAGCGGCCCCGTGCGCCTCTATTCGCCGCGCGGCACCCCGGCGCAGCATTTCGCGCAATACGGTTTCCTCGTGAACGGCCAGAAGGTGCCCGACGAAACCGTGTGGACCGCCGACGGCGAGCGGTTGTCGGTCGATACGCCCGTCACGCTCACGCATGATGCAGGCAACGGGCTGGAGTTGCAGCTGCGCTATTCGATCGACGAGAACTACATGATCTCGGTCGAGCAGGGCATCGCCAACCGATCGGGCGTGCCCATCGTGGCGCAGCCCTATGGCCTCGTCAGCCGCACGTCGGATACGGCCAGCGCCGACTTCTTCATCGCACATTCCGGCCCCATCGGCGTGTTCGGCGACAGCGCGAATTACGACTTCGACTACAGCGATCTCGACGATGACGGCCCGGCCAGTCCGGAAGGCCGTGCCGAATGGATCGGCTTCACCGACATCTATTGGCTTTCGGCCCTCGTACCGCAAGACGGCGCCGCACCGGACGCGACCTTCCGTGCGCTCGGCAACGATACCTATCGCGCCGACATGATCTACGATCCGGTGACCATTCCGGCCGGCCGCAAGTACACGACGGATTCGCGCCTCTATGCGGGCGCCAAGGATTCCACCATCCTCGATGCTTACGAAGATGCCGGCCTCGAAAAGTTCGGCCTTGCCATCGACTGGGGCTGGTTCCGCTGGTTCGAAAAGCCGCTGCTGTGGCTGCTCAAGAACCTTTACGACTTGGTCGGCAATTTCGGCGTGGCGATCATCTGCCTCACCATCGTGGTGCGCGGCGTGATGTTCCCCATCGCGCAGAAGCAGTTCGCGTCAATGGCCGCGATGAAGGCCATCCAGCCGAAAATGAAAGCGCTGCAGGAAAAGTACAAGGAAGACCGCGTCAAGCAGCAGCAGGAAATGCAGAAGCTGTTCAAGGAAGAGAAGGTCAACCCGCTGGCCGGCTGCCTGCCCTTGCTGCTGCAGATCCCGATCTTCTTCGCGCTCTACAAGGTGCTCTACCTCGCGATCGAGATGCGTCACCGCGACTTCCTGTGGATCGACGACCTTTCCGCGCCCGATCCGGCGACCATCCTCAACCTGTTCGGCCTGCTGCCGTTCACGCCGCCCAGCTTCCTCGCCATCGGCGTGCTGGCCGTGCTGCTCGGTGTCACCATGTGGCTGACGTTCAAGCTGAACCCGTCGGCGATGGACCCGATCCAGCAACAGGTGTTTGCGATCATGCCGTGGGTGCTGATGTTCATCATGGCGCCGTTTGCGGCAGGCCTGCTGCTTTACTGGGTAACCTCGAACATCCTCACGCTGGCGCAGCAGAAATACCTCTATTCCAAACATCCGCAGCTGAAAGCCGCGGCTGAGAAGGAAAAGGCCGAGAAAGCCGCCGCGGCGGCCAAGGCCAAGGGTTGATTGGGCAAAAGATGACCGATGAAGAAGCCGCCGAACTGGCCATTCTGGAACGGCGTGCAAACAAGCTGTTTTCGGGCCGGGTGGAGTTCCTCCTTTCGGCTCCGCAGCTTAAATTCCTGCCCGAGCCGACCGTGCCCGAAATCGCCTTCGCGGGCCGTTCGAACGTGGGCAAGAGTTCGCTGCTCAATGCGATCACCGGTCGCCGCTCGATCGCGCGCGCTTCGGTGACGCCGGGGCGCACGCAGGAACTCAACTTCTTCGAAGTGGGCGAACCGACCCAGTTCCGCCTTGTCGACATGCCCGGCTACGGCTTTGCCAAGGCGCCTGTGAAGGTCGTCGAGAAATGGAAGAACCTGGTACGCACCTATCTGCGCGGCCGCCAGGTGCTGGTGCGCAATCTCGTGCTGGTCGATGCCCGCCACGGGCTGAAGGACGTCGACCGCGAGATGATGAAAATGCTCGACGAGGCGGCCGTGGGCTACCGCGTGGTGCTGACCAAGGCGGACAAGATCAAGGCGAGCGAACTGGCCAAGACCGTGGCTGCGGTCGAGGCCGAGGCGAAGACCCACGTCGCCGCTTTTCCGCAGATCCACGTGACCAGCAGCGAAAAAGGCATGGGCATCGGCGAATTGCGCGCCGCCCTGCTTCAGGACGCCGGTATCTAAGACCCGGCATTACCGCCGGTCGTTATTCCTCTTCGGAAATGAAGCCGCTCGGCGGCTGGAGCACCTGCATCGGCTTGCCGGCGATTTCCGTGCGCGCCTTGGCTGCAGCCCACAGCACCGGATGGGGCTGGGCGGCATAGGCGCTTGGCGTCGTATCCATGAACCGGCGGAAGTCGCGGATGAAATGTGCCTGGTCGACATACTGGCTGTCGAGCGTGTCGATCCACGCCAGCGAGGGATCCAGCATGAACTGGGCGAGGCTGCGCAGGAAGCGCTGGCGGCGCAGCAGTAATCGCGGGCTAAAACCGAATACTGAAAGCGAGAGGCGTTCCAGCGCCCGGACCCCGATCCCGGTCTGCGCGGCAAGGGCGCTGACCGAATTGACCTCTGGATCGAGCAGCGCGCGATGGGCCTTGTAGATCACCTCTTCCCTGCGCGCCGGGCGATCCAGCATCGCAAGCAGGTGTTTGTCGATTCGCGCGGCCACATCGGGAAGGCTCCGATGGCGCCGGTCGCATTCGAGCAGGGGGACGAAATCCTTGAACGGACTGTCTTCGCCGATCACCTCCCAATAGTCGGCGAACTCGTTTGCGCGCAGATCCAGGAACCGCGCCCAGCCGAGCGGCAGCAGGCTGATCGACCAATACCGGCCCGGCGCAAGCGAGAAATGCGTCGCATGTGTTGTCGGACCGATCGCGCAGATCGGATTGCAGTCCACCAATGGGCCGGGACCGGTGCAGGCTGCCATATCGCCGCCCACCGACATGCGGATATTTGGCCATTCGGGATATACCTGGTCGAACACCGTGGGCGTGCCGGGATCGACGACCGTGAGCGAATAGGTAGAGACGTAAGGGCGCAAGGCGGGGGCAGGCAGCGCGTAGCTGACAGTCACACCCGTATCCAGACTTGCGGCTCGATCTAGTACTGCGAACTCTCCGATGGCGGTTCACTTGACCGGTACATCTACCGAAGAGGGCCGGACAACTCCAGCGGCTTGTCGCGGGATGACCTAGCGCCTGAATCGCGGGTTGAAGACCTTCTCCATCGTCTTCGACAGGCCCGCCCCCAGCGATTGCCACATTTGCACGCGCGACTGCTAGGTATGCGGGCCGAGACCGCCCCTTAGGTGCGGCTCAACATGGTCCATCGGCTCACCATGTTGCTTGAAGACGAAGGTCTCGAACATGGTCTGCCAGGCATTGCGCATGGGCTCGGGCAAGTCGCGCACGGCGAGGATCGAATGGAGCATCGCATCGAGCGGGGTGCCCAGACCCTCGTGCTCGTTCCACCAGTAATTGACGAGCACGTTGAGATCGCCCTCGGCCTTCACATGGTGCCACCACATATAGGGAATGAAGATGCCGTCGCCCGGCTCGAGGTCGGCGACCAGAGCCCGTTCCTGCGCCTCGCGAAAACGCGGGAAGCGCTCGAAATCGGGGTCTTCCAGCTTGACCATCGACACCGGCGCATTGGAGGGCGAAGCCTCGAACGGGGCCATGTAGAGATTGGGCGTCTGGTCGGGCGGGAACAGGGTGAAGCGTCGCTTGCCGCTGAGGACGTAGGCGACGTTCTGCATCACGTCGAAATGGGTATGCGTGCCGGTATTGTTGCCCATCCAGACGCGCGGCTGGACCTGCGTCGACAGGATCGGCAGGTGCAGCGCGTTTGAAAGCTCTGCGCTGAGATCGGCAACCTTGGTCGATTCCAGGTAGAGCATTTGCTCGCCTCTCTCGGGCGAGAGGACGCGATCGATAAATCGCGAGAACGGCATATTGCCGCGCTGGAAATTGAGGCGCGAGACGTCCCCGTCGAAGAAGAAGGTCGGGCCTGCATTGGGATTGGAGACCAGCACGCTGATCGCCTGTTCGCCGATCGCCTGCTTTAGATAGTCGGCCAGTTCGCCCGTGCCGCGTTTCGCCATTTGCACGGGCGCGAGGTTTGCGGCCACCTGTCGCAGGATCGCAGGGCGCGCTGCGGGGTAAATCTCGTCCCTGAAGGTCTGGGCGCTCGGGCGATCGTATTCGCGTAGTTCGGGCATTGCCGGGCATGCCTAGCTTAGAATTACGCGGAAGGGAAAAGCTGCGGGCGTGCGGTCATGTCGCGAACAGCATCGCATCGTCGGCAAAGGCCTTCATCTCCAGCGCATTGCCGCTGGGATCGCGGAAGAACATGGTCGCCTGTTCGCCGGGCTGCCCCTTGAAACGGATCGTCGGCTCGATGGCGAATTCGACGCCTGCCGCAACCAGCCGGTCGGCCAGCGCCTGCCAGTCCTCCATCGTCAGCACCACGCCGAAATGCGGCACTGGCACGTCATGCCCGTCGACCGGATTGCTTGTGCGATCACCCGCTTCGCCGCCGGTATGGGCCACGATCTGGTGGCCGTAGAAATCAAAGTCGATCCATTCTTCGCTGGAACGCCCCTCGGCGCAGCCCATCAACCCGCCGTAAAAGGCGCGTGCTTCCGCAAGGTCGCGGACGGGAAAGGCGAGGTGGAAGGGGCGCAGGCTCATGGCCGAAGGATAATGGACCGGCCGCGTGCAATAAAGGTTTTCCTACGCGGCAATGGCTGTGCATGGCCGGTTACCGGAAGCCCCGGCTGGTGCACGGTGCGGCGGGAAGAGTGTCACCCCGTCGTCAATTGCGTAAGGCCATGAATTACAATCGGAATACACCGCAAACCCAGGGTGACAGTGTGTCGCCTTCGTCACCCGCCTTCGCTTCACTCATTCAGGCTCGACAGCAGGTTGCTGAACGCCTACCCCGCATGACGCATGGCAATGGTGGAGCCCGCATGAAGATCATCGTCGGTAACAAGAATTATTCGAGCTGGTCGCTGCGCGGCTGGCTGGCCGCAAAGCAATCGGGCCTGTCCTTCGAAGAGATCGTCGTGCCCCTTTTCGGCGAAAACTGGGAAGCCACCAAGCAGGGCGGTGAGATCCGCCCCTCCAGCGGCAAGGTGCCGATCCTGTGGGACGACGACGTGGTCGTGTGGGACAGCCTCGCCATCCTCGAATACCTTTCGGACAAGGTCGGGCGCGACCGCTTCTGGCCCAAGGATGACGCCGCGCGCGCCATGGCGCGTTCGATGGTCGCCGAAATGCATTCCTCCTTCGCCGCATTGCGCAGCGAATGCCCGATGAACGTGCGCAAGCGCTTCGACGGATTCGAGCCGAGCGAAGCCTGCAAGGACGACATCCTACGCATCCTCGGCCTGTGGGCGGAAGCGCGCAGCCGCTTCGGCAGCGGCGGGCCGTTCCTGTTCGGCACTTTCGGGGCGGCGGACATCTTCTTCGCGCCCGTTGTCAGCCGCTTCATCAGCTACCAGATAGCGGTCCCCGGCTTCGCGGCGTCTTATATGCAGGCGCTGTGGGAGCACGAGTGGATGCAGGCATGGATATCGGCATCGGAAAGCGAAGAATGGGCTATCGAGCAATACGACACGGTCTCCTGACCGCATTGGCGGCGCTGGCCGCGCTGCTTCCGGCACAAGCGAGCGCGTGGGGCTTTTATGCCCACGAGACGACGGGCAAGATCGCGTGGGAGAACATCACGCCTGAAACGCGCGCGAAGATCGATGCGCTGTTCCGCGCCGAGCCTTTGCTGGCGGCGCCCGGGTGCAGGCTGCGTTCGATCGAAGATGCGAGCACCTGGCCCGATTGCGTGCGACGGACGCGCTGGCGCTGGGGCTATACGGCCGCATGGCATTATCGCACCGCACCCGTTTGCGAGGATTACAATGCCCGGCGCAACTGCTCCGGCGGCAATTGCGTGACCGCGCAGATCGAGCGTAGCCATCGCCTGCTTGCCGACGAGAGCCTGCCTGCGCACATCCGGTTGGAAGCGCTGGCTTTCCTCGTTCATTTCATTGGCGATGTGCACATGCCGCTTCATTCCGGCGATCACGAGGATCGCGGCGGCAATAGCGTCGAGGCGGCCTACGGCATTGCGCCTGGGTTAAATTTGCACTGGATCTGGGACGGCCCGCTTGCAGAGCGTGCGATCACATCTGCCGAAGTGCCGCTAGTGCGCCAATACACGGTAGCAGAGCGCGCAGACCTTGGCGGCGGGGATGCTGCGGAGTGGGGACGCGAAAGCTGGCAGATCAGCCGCGATTTCGTTTATCCGACGGCATTCGACAGGCCGGCCTGCGAAGGGGCTGACCTCGAAGACGAAACAGCGCTGACACAAGAAGATATCGAACGTGCGATCCCGATCTCGCAACGCCGGGTGCAGCAGGCGGGAGTGCGCATCGCCGAATATCTCGAAAGCGCCTTCGCCCCCGGCCCGCTGCCGGAACCGGAGCAGGACTAGGGCACGCGGCTAGTCGGGTAGGGCGTGCCGTCTTTCCTGAAATAGCCATCGGGGGTGAAGACCATGTCGATGTCGGGATATTCGCCCCGGTCGGCATCCCTGTCACCGCCGCTGATGGCGATGAAAACGCAAGGGATGTCGCCGCGATTGTGGAGCCGGTGACCGTTCGGCTCTCCTGCGGGCCAGGCAAGGATATCGCCCGGGCCGACGGGAATTTCGCCCTCGTCCTCGAGCAGGACGGCCTCGCCCTGAAGCATGATGACCAGTTCGTCCTGCCCCTCGTGCCAGTGCCGCTGGGAGGAATAGGCGCCCGGGTCCAGTACGACGTGACTTGCGCCCAGCTTGGTAAGGCCGGCGACCGGCGCGAGGCGGCGGTAGTTGCGCCCCGCCACGTCGGCATCGAAGGGCGGCGGATAGCCGGTAGCATTGGTCTGGGGGATGGCGTCGAGATCGAGCTTGGGCATTGGCACTCACTCCTGCTAGCGGACACAGCATGACCGAAGTCCTCGAACTCGCCAAGCGGTTGATGGCCGCTGCAAGCGTCACTCCCGCCACGGGCTCCGTCTTCGACCGGCTCGAGGCCATGCTCGACCCGCTGGGTTTTGCCGTGCACCGCTTCACCCGCGGCGATGGCGCGCCAGGCAGTCCCGAAGCGCCGGTCGAGAATCTGTTCGCCATTCGCCGCGGGCCCGAGGGTTCAAAGCATTTCGCCTTTGCCGGGCACCTCGACGTGGTCCCGCCGGGCGGCGGCTGGCACTCGGAAGCCTTCGAGCCGGAAGTGCGCGGAGAGCTGCTTTATGGCCGCGGCGCGGTCGACATGAAGGGCGCTATCGCCTGCATGGTGGACGCGGTCGCCCATGTTCCGGCCGATGCCGGCACGATCAGCTTCATCATCACCGGTGACGAAGAGGGCCCGGCCCTTCACGGCACCCGCGCGCTGATCGAATATATGGGCGAACACGGACACCAGCCCGACCTGTGCCTCGTCGGAGAGCCAACCAGCGTCAATCGCCTGGGCGACATGATGAAGATCGGACGGCGCGGCTCGGTCAATATCTGGCTCGAGGTCGAGGGCACGCAGGGCCACGTCGCCTATCCGCACCTGGCGGATAACCCGATCCCCAAGCTGGTCGCCATGCTGGCGGAATTGGACGCGCTCGTCCTCGATCAAGGGAACGACTGGTTCCAGGCGTCGAACCTGGAAATCACCGATCTCGAAGTCGGAAACATGGCGCACAACGTCATTCCGGCCAAAGCCGAGGCGCGTATCTCGATCCGCTTTAACGACGAACATTCCGGAGCTTCGCTGTCTGAACTTGTCGGCGCGATTGCGGAAAAGCACGGGGGCGTGGCGAAGCCCATCATTTCGGGCGAACCCTTCCTGACCCCGCCCGGCGAGTTCAGCGACGTGATCGCCCGTGCCGTCAAGGCGGAGACGGGGATCGACCCCGAACCTTCGACGACGGGCGGCACTTCGGATGCCCGCTTCCTGCGGGCGGTTTGCCCGGTGATCGAGTTCGGCCTCGTCAACGCGACCATGCACAAGAGTAATGAGGCTGTGGCCATTGAGGACCTTTCCACGCTAAGCCGCATCTATACAGCGATTGCGAAAGACGCGCTGGGTTAGACACACCGGCACGAAGACCGGGACGAGAGGGGATAAGAATGCTGAAGGTCTGGTTCGAAATTCCGCTTTGGCAGCGCGTGCTGACCGCCCTGATCCTGGGCGTGCTGACCGGCTATAGCTGGGGTCCGGATGCGGAAAGCATCAAGTGGATCGGCGACTTCTTCATCAAGTCGATCAAGATGCTGGTCGTGCCGCTGATCTTCTTCAGCCTGGTGGCCGGTGTCGCTGCCATCGGCGACCTCAGGAAACTGGGCGCAGTCGGCGGCAGGGCCATGCTGCTCTTCGTCGTGACCGGCCAGATCGCGGTCTGGCTCGGCCTGGCGCTGGGCACTTTGATAAAGCCCGGTGCGGGCGTTGACACCAGTGCCATCGCGCGCGGCGAGACGCCGGTGCCGAACGTGACGACGGCGGTCGACATGATCCTGTCCATCGTGCCCGAAAGCCCGGTGCAGGTCATGGCCGACGTCGCGGTGCTCCCGCTGATCGTCTTCTCGCTCCTGATCGGCATCGGCATATTGATGGCGGGCAAAGACGGCGAGCCGGTCCAGAAAATCTTCGATAGCGGCGCAGTGGTCATGCAGAAGGTCACGATGATCGTGATGGAACTGACCCCCTTCGGCGTTTTCGCGCTGATGGCCTGGGTGGCGGGCACGCTCGGCCTCGATGCGCTGGTCAGCCTCGCCAAGCTGGTGGGTCTCAACTACCTCGGCTGCCTGCTGATCATCGGCCTGATCTACGGCAGCATGATCAAATTCCTCGCCAAGCTGCCGGTGCGCGACTTCTTCCGCGGCATCGTGGACGCGATGGCGGTGAGCTATTCGACCGCTTCCTCCAACGCCACGCTGCCGGTGACGCTGCGCTGTGCAGAGCGCAATCTGGGCGTATCGAACTCGGTCGCCGCCTTCGTGATCAGCCTCGGCGCGACAATCAACATGAACGGCACTGCGATGTATCTGGGCCTTGCCACGCTGTTCGGCGCACAGATCTTCGGGGTCGACCTGTCATGGGGCGACTATTTCCTGATCTCGATCCTGGCGACGCTCGGCGCAGTCGGCGCGGCGGGTATCCCGGGCGCAGGCCTCATCATGATGGCGCTGGTCTTCGGCGCTGTCGGCGTGCCGTTGGAAACCATCGCCTTCGTGGCCGGTGTTGACCGGATCATGGACATGATGCGCACCACGACCAACGTCAGCGGCGATGCTGCCGTGGCGACGACCGTGGCAGTGATGACGGGCGAGATCGACAAGGCCGAGATGGTCTCGGCGGACGACGTCTGAGGTTTTATTCAGGCTGCTCGGCTGCTGCGTCGGGCGTCGTTTGGGTCTCAGCCGCTTCGGGATCGCAATTTTGCTCGCAACTGGTGGATTGCGACGGGCGGAAGCTTCCGCTGACCTTGATGCGTGCGCCGCCCTGCACCTGATAGGCCTTGGCATCGGTATTTTCGAGCGGATCGCCTTCAGGGATCGAACCTGCGTAGCCGGCGCTATTGCTGCCCGAGCTTGGGCCAGTCCCGGCAGAGCTTGCCGAATTGGCCGCGCGCAGGGCTTGGGCAGCGGAGTTCACGCTTCCGGTAATGGAATCGCTCAAGGCTCGTTGCGCGGAACCCTGCCCGGAGGCGCCCGACAGAATCATGGCCTCTTCGGCCGCAACCTGTGCTGCGGCGGGCGTGCTCAGGCCAGCCCCGACAAATAGAGCGAGCATTGCTGACGTGGCTTGCTTGTTCATGCGGAAACCTCCCTGTCGAGGCTGCCGATGATGCGCTTCAAACGGGATTATGGCAAATCGCCGGGCGGTTAGGCCTTCGCCGAACGCCCCTTCGGCTTCTCCAGAACCTTCTTCCGGTAGCTGCACAGATCCGCCACCTTGCACCGCCAGCACTCCGGAGTGCGCGCCTTGCAGACATAGCGTCCGTGCAGGATCAGCCAGTGATGCGCGCCGAGGCGGAAGGGTTGTGGCACGCGCTTTTCAAGTTTGGCCTCGACCTGTTCGGGTGTCTTGCCTTTTGCCAGCCCGGTGCGGTTGCCAACGCGCAGGATGTGCGTGTCGACCGCGAAGGTTTCCTGCCCGAACCAGCAATTGAGCACGACGTTCGCGGTCTTGCGGCCCACGCCGGGTAGCCGGACGAGGTCATCGCGCGTGTCCGGCACCTCGCAGCCATATTCGTCGACCAGCAATTGCGAGAGCAGGATGACGTTCTTCGCCTTGGAATTGAACAGGCCGATCGTCTTGATGTGCTCTTTCAGGCCTTCTTCGCCCAGCTCCAGCATCTGCTGCGGCGTCTCGACCTCGCGAAACAGGGCGCGGGTGGCCTTGTTCACGCCGACATCGGTCGCCTGCGCAGACAGGGCCACGGCCACCACCAGCTGGTAGCAATTGCCGTATTCAAGCTCGGTCTCGGGCGAGGGATTGTCTTCCGCCAGGCGGCGGAAGAATTCGAAAATCTGGTCCTTGGTCACGTATCCTCGCGGGTGTCTTTGTCGTCGAGCTCGCCCTTTTCACGGGCTTCCTCGATCGCCTTTTCGATCTCTTCACGGCGGTGCTGCATAGCGTCGCTAAAGGCTGCAGCGACGATACCGGTCGGTAATGCCACCAGCAGGACGCCGGTAATCGCCACCATCGATCCGACGACACGCCCCGCCGAGGTTATGGGATAGGCATCGCCATAGCCGACGGTCGTGAAGGTGATGACCGCCCACCACAGCGCGCGCGGGATGCTGCCGAAAGCTTCGGGCTGCAATTCGCCTTCGATCCAGTAGAGCGCGCTGGCCCCGGCAAGCAGGAACACGAAAGCGAAAGCGATGCAGACGAGCAGGTCATAGCTGCGCTCGCGGATGGCCATCGCCATTTCCTTCGTCGCAGCGGTAAAGCGGCCGAACTTCATGATCGAGATGACCCTGAGCAGGCGCACGACGCGCAGGGCTGCGGCGTTGGCGATAAAGAATGGGGCGAAGGTCACGAGGATGACCAAAAGGTCGATCACGCCGAGCGGCGAGAGCATGAAGCGCAGCCGTTTGGACAGGGCCGAACCGGGGCCGGGATGTTCCGGCGCGGCATAGATACGCGCCGCATATTCGGCGAGAAAGACGGTCCCGAAAACAAGCTCTGCCATCAGGATTTCGTCGTGCCACTGGCGGTCGAACTCGACTTCGGTGGACATGATCGCGGTGACGACGGCGGCGATGATCACCCAGACCAGCACGATGTTCAGCAGCGTCAGGCGGCCATCGGTCTTCGCGCCGATGTGAAGCTGGTGGTAGAGGAACTGCCGCAGGTTCATGGTGTCAGAGGCCGAGGACCTCCTCCATCGTGTAACGCCCGGCCTCGCGCGACAGCAGCCATTCGGCGGCCTTCACCGCGCCGCGCGCGAATATCTCGCGGTTCTCGGCGCTGTGCGACAGCGTCAGGCGCTCCTGCTCTCCGGCAAGGATGACGCTGTGTTCGCCGGCAACGGTCCCTCCGCGCAGGGCGGCAAAGCCGATGGCACCGCGAGCGCGTGCGCCGGTCTGTCCGTCGCGCCCGCTTTCGCGGTTGTCGGCAAGATCGATCCCGCGTCCCGTGGCCGCAGCTTCGCCCAGCAGCAGGGCAGTGCCGGAAGGTGCATCCACCTTGCGGCGGTGGTGCATCTCGACGATCTCGATATCCCAGTCGTCGCCAAGGCGCTCTGCCGCCTCGCGCACCAGGTGTGCCAGCAGGGTGACGCCGAGCGAGGTGTTGCCGGTCTGCAAGACCGCTGTCGCGCGGGCGGCCTCGTCGATCGCATCGTGATGCGACTGTTCGAGGCCGGTGGTGCCGATCACGATGGGCACGCCTGCGCCAACGGCGGCGTGGAGATTGGCGGCAAGCGCGCCGGGTGCGGAAAAGTCGATCAGCGCATCGCACGCATCGGCAAGCGCCGCCGGATCGCCGCCCTTGCCGATCCCGCCCGCATAGTTGTGGCCCGATGCCTCGATGACGCGCCTAAGCGCCTCGCCCATCACACCCTTGCTGCCGATTACGCCGAAACTTGCCATTGCCCCTCCTTGCACTTGTGTGGTTCATGGAACCTATGGCCGAGCTACGCAACATTGTCGTCCTGACCGGGGCCGGCATTTCCGCCGAAAGCGGGATCGACACCTTCCGCGACGCAGGCGGTTTGTGGGAGAAGCACCGGGTCGAAGATGTGGCAACGCCGCAGGGCTACGAGCGTGATCCGGCGCTGGTTCAGCGCTTCTACGATGCGCGGCGGGAGGCAGTGCAGAAGGTATCTCCCAATCCCGCGCACGAGGCGCTGGCGCGGCTCGACCGGGAATGGGAAGGCGGGTTGCTGATCGTCACTCAGAATGTCGACGATTTGCACGAGCGCGCCGGGGCAAGCCGCGTGGTTCATATGCACGGTGAATTACTCAGCGCGCTGTGCCCGATCTGCGAGCGTCGCCATCGCTGGACCGGTCCGCTGATCGAACGCCCGGAATGCCCCAGTTGCGAGGCGCGCTCGCTCAGGCCCGATGTCGTCTGGTTCGGCGAGATGCCTTACCAGATGGACCGCATCTATGCTGCCCTGCGCCGCGCGGACCTGTTCGTGAGCATCGGCACCTCGGGCGCGGTATATCCGGCGGCAGGCTTCGTGCGCGATGCGCGGGAGTATGGCGCGCGCACGCTGGAGCTCAATCTGGAGCGCGGCGAGGGATCCTACTGGTTCGACGAATCGCAGCAGGGAAGGGCAGGTGAACTGGTCCCCGCATGGGTCGACGAGGTATTGCGCTCCTAACGTTGCGGGGCGCAGCCCGGAATGGCTTCGTCCATTTGCACAACAACACCGTCGATTATGACCGCACGGATGTCGGCGATTGCCCGGATATCTTGGAGCAGGTTGGAACGCAGAAGCACAAGGTCCGCTTCGTAGCCCGCGGCGAGCCTTCCTAACCTTTTATCGGCCCCGAGCAGTGTGGCCGGAATGACGGTTGCCGAACGCAAAGCCTCCAATGGGGTCATGACCGACTCGACGTAAAGCACCAATTCCATCTGCGAGGCGAGTCCGGGAAATACGCCTACCACGCCCGTATCGGTGCCCAGCGCAACGGGGATGCCCGCTCGATGGATGGCGATGAGGTTCGAGCGCAAATTATAGATGTTCGGACCAGTGACATCATGTCGCCGTTTCGCCTCAAACATTCCTTTGAAGACCTGAGGATCGATTACGCCGCGCCGATCAAGCGCCTCGTAGCGATGGCTGATCGCCGCGCCATTGGCGCCGCGCTCGTACAAGACGTGCGTCGGTGAGTAGAATGCGCCACTCGAGCGCATCAGATCCAGAAATTCGACATCGACTGGCTCGTCGATAATGCCGTGGATCAGCGCGTCGGCCCCTTCCTCCAATGCGGCCCGGGCGTCTTCGAGTTCCGGCGCGTGGACAATCGCTTTCAGGCCATGCGCGTGGGCTTCGTCGATTGCTGCGGAGAGGATCTGCCGGGGCAGTTGGGGAAGGGGAGGGTTCATTCCGAACGCGGTCATGTCATCGTAAACAATCTTGATCATATCGACACCGAAGTCGGCCTGCTGGGCGACCATTCTGCGCGCTTCTGCCGGGGATGCGGGGCCCAAGCCCGCAATGGGCATCTTGCCTCCCCACCCATCGGGATGACCTATCGACTGTCCAACAACGAGCAATTCGGTCAGAGGTGTACTTCGATGCGGGATACCATCGCGAAACCCCTTGATCTGCTCAATCGACCATGCCGTATTCAATGCCGTGGTTACTCCATAACGCGACATCTGCCCGAGAAAGTCTTCGCTGGGGTCGCTCACCTCGTCTGATCCAAGCGCCATCGACATGTGCGTGTGGACATCGATCAGGCCTGGAATAGCGAAAAGACCATCCGCATCGACGATAGTTGCCTCGCCGGGAAACTCGACCGTACCCTGCGGCGTGATGCTGCTAATCAGTCCATTCGTGATGACAATGTCGACAGGGCCGGGGCTTTCGCCTGCGACCGGATCAATTGTAATCGCCCCGCTGATGACAGTTGTTTGCGCCTGAGCAATACAACTCCAAG
The DNA here is from genome assembly GCF_009827445.1 of Qipengyuania aquimaris. Taxonomy (GTDB): domain Bacteria; phylum Pseudomonadota; class Alphaproteobacteria; order Sphingomonadales; family Sphingomonadaceae; genus Qipengyuania; species Qipengyuania aquimaris. The sequence continues at coordinate 1,807,492 of NZ_WTYI01000001.1, read as the reverse complement.
CCGCGAACCAACCGACCACGACCGCGTAAACCATCGTCTTGAACATTACTTGATTCCTCCGACGACCCCAGCACGCCAGTCCCGCAGGGATTATGACAGTGGTCGTCAGAAACTCAAGTTATCAGCCACACCCCTTGCATTCCGGGTCCTTGGCAATCGTGAACTGCCGCATGCCGGGTTTCATCCCGTCGAGGAGGTTGACCCGGCTCCATTGCGGGTCGCCGTAGGCGCTTGACCCATCGAGCAGCACGCGGATGGCGTGGAGTGCGGCGAAAGTGGCGACCCAGCCGGCCATGGCGCCGAGCATGCCGTCCTCGGCACAGGTGTCGCAATCGTCGGCATCGAAGGCATCGCCGACGAAGCAGCGATAGCAGGCCTCGTCGGGCAAGTGCCCCGCGAAGGCCCCCACCTGACCCTGGAAGCGTCCCACTGCGGCAGACAGCAGCGGCACGCCCGCCTTCACGCAGGCATCCGAGACGGCGAGGCGGGTGGCGAAATTGTCGGTGCCGTCGAGCACGAGGTCCGCGCCTTGGACCAGCGTTGCGGCCCGCTCAGCGTCAATACGGCGGTCGCTGATTTCGACCTCGAGCGCGGGGTCGAACAGCTTCACCCAGCGCTTGGCGCAGGTCGCTTTCCCGTAGCCGATATCACGCTCGTTATAGAGCGTCTGGCGTTGCAGATTGCTTGCATCGACCTTGTCGTCGTCGACCAGTGTCAGCCGGCCGATCCCGGCGGCGGCGAGATACTGCAGTGCGGGAGAGCCGATCCCGCCGAGGCCGACCAGGACGAGATGCTTGTCCGCCAGCGCGACCTGTCCCGCGCCGCCGATCTCGGGCAGTACGATGTGGCGGGCGAAGCGATCGAGGCGCTGTTCGTCGAGGGTCACGGTGTCGTGTCCTCGTCGATTTCAGGCAAGCGTTCCTTGCGGAACCCATGCATCCCGTTCCACCATTGCAGGCCGATTACGGCGCCCTTGGAGGGCTGGAGCATCAGCAACATCATTGCGACCGCCAGGGGGATGATGATGGCCAGCACGACCCATGCAGAAAGGGTCTCGCTCGAACCGAGCGCAATGATAACGGGTGCGAGGAGGTGGCCGGTGACGAAGATTGCGATGTAAGCGGGAAAATCGTCCGCGCGCTGGCCCGAGATATCCAGCTGGCATGACAGGCAGTTGTCGACCGGCTTCAGCCAGCGACGGAATATCCTTCCTTCGCCGCATCGCGGGCAGCGGCAGCGCGCTCCGCGGAGCAGGGTTTCCCAGATCGTGGCTGGCAGGTCGGGGCGCTTGGTCGATGGATCGTCGAGGGGCATGCGGAGCCTTTGCCCCCTAAGACGCGCGCTGTCGACAACCCTGTGAACAGGGTGTCGACAAGCGGTATGCTGGTTGTGGAGCGATCCGAAGGGCCGCGGCGGTGTCCCGCCGTCAGCTTTCCAGTTGTCTGAGCAGGCTGCGAACGTCGCCGTCCATGTCGGCATCGCGTTCGCGCAGGTCTTCGATCAGACGCACGGCGTGGATCACCGTCGAGTGATCGCGGCCACCGAACTTGCGCCCGATTTCGGGATAGCTGCGCGGGGTCAGAACCTTCGAGAGGTACATCGCCACCTGGCGCGGGCGCACAACGGCACGTGCACGGCGCTTGCTGCTCATTTCCGAGCGGTCGATCCGGTAGAACTGGCAGACCGTGCGCTGGATTTCGTCGATGGTGATCCGGCGGCGGTTGGCCGACAGGATATCGGTCAGCTGCTCTTCGGCAAGCTGCAGCGAGACTTCCTGGCCCGTCAGCTGGGCATAGGCGATCAGCTTGTTGAGGCCGCCGACCAGCTCGCGCACGTTGCGCGTGATGGTGCGGGCGAGGAACTCGATGACGTCTTCCGGCACGGCCAGCGGCGCGAACTTGCTCAACTTGGAGTGCAGGATCTTCTTGCGAAGCTCGATGTCGGCGGGCTGGATGTCGGCCACCAGGCCCATCGACAGGCGCGAGAGTAGGCGGGGCTCGACACCGTCGAGCGCCTGCGGTGCGCGGTCGGCTGCAAAGACCAGGCGCTTGCCTTCGTTCAGCAGCGCATCGATCGTGTAGAGCAATTCTTCCTGAGCGGAAGCCTTGCCGATGATGAACTGGATATCGTCCACCAGCAGCAGGTCGAAGCTGCGCAGGCGGGCCTTGAATTCGATCATCCGGTTGGCCTTAAGGGCCTGGACGAATTCCACCATGAAGCGTTCCGCGCTGCAGTAGAAGATGCGGCTGCGGGTGTGGGTCTTCAGGAAGGTGTGGCCGATGGCGTGCAGGAGGTGCGTCTTGCCCTGGCCGGTCGCGGCCTTGAGGTAGAGCGGGCTGAACTGCGGCTTTTCGGTCGCGGCCATGCGCTGTGCGGCGTTGAAAGCGAGGATGTTCGCTTCGCCGGTCACGAAAGCGGCAAAGCTGAGCGATGCGTCGAGGCCGACGCTTGAGGTGAAGCCCTGGTCGCCGAGCGTGTCGGCGCCGATCGCCATCATCGATGTGTCGCTGTCGTTGGCCGGGCGGCGGCCATTGCCATGGAGGCGCAGGTCGGCGACCTGGCGGCGGCCGGGGTGAACGGAGATGTTCACCTTGCGCACTTCGCTGCGGGCGATCTTCCAAGCCAAGCTGAGGCGGTCGGCGAACCGGTCCTTCACCCAGTTGGCGCTGAATTCCGTCGGCAGGAAAAGGTCGAGCGTGCCTGTTTCGGCATCGATTTTCCCGACCTGGATCGGCTTGATCCACTGGCTGTGCAATTGATGACCGAGATCCTTGCGCAGCCCCTGACTGATGTCAGCCCAATCGGCTGCCAGGTTTACTGCCTCCAGATCCTCCATATCGTCTTTCGCTTTCCGCTTATTGGCGAGGTCACCCGATTTGACCATGTGAATTCAACCCCCCGGTATCCGACCCGTCCAAGGTCGGTATATTCTGTTCTTGTCTTGGGGGCGGCACGGCTCCGCCATTGCCCGGAATCGCATGATTCACGGGAATCCCCCCCACTTGACCGTCGATGTAAAAGGCCTGGGCTGTCCCCCCCAGGCAGAACCATTTGATAGGTCCCAGACGGGATGAGTCGCAAGGGGGATAACTGCAAAAAATCTGAAATAAACTTGTTGACTCGCGCAAGGCCGCAGGCTGCCGTTCAACCCCCTGTTTTTCCGTCGGTGTGGGCGGATCGGGAACGCGAATCGTTGGAAACGCTCACTTTTGATTGAAGCCTCTTAACGACGTCCTACGCAAATCCGCAGGAGGAGCTCCAATATGTCAAAGGGGCCGACACCTGTGGCGTCGACCCCTTTGTCAATTTCGTGCCCGGCGTCACCGCCGGAGCCGCGAATCAGAGCGCAGCGACGCGCTTCGAAAGACGGCTCAGCTTACGCGAGGCCGTGTTCTTGTGCAGAACGCCGCGAGCAACACCGCGAGCCATTTCGGGCTGGGCTGCCTGGAGGGCGGTCTTGGCGGCATCCTTGTCGCCAGCTTCGCAGGCCGTTTCGACCTTCTTCACGAAGTTGCGGATGCGGCTCATGCGCGCACCGTTAATTTCGGCGCGGCGTTCGTTGCGGCGGATGCGCTTTTTGGCTTGCGGCGTGTTGGCCATGTCTGTCCTCGGTCGGGCCGCATGAATCTTGCGGCGGAAATCTGTTTGGTCGTGTCGAAAGAGGCGGATGCCCCGCCGGAAAGCGGCGCACTTAGCGGCGGGCGTCCGAATCGTCAAGCATATCGTCCGGCCCCGCGCGATACAGCCTTCGCTCGCAAGTGAGGAACCGCGTGCACCGCCTCCTGTTGCACCTATATGGGTTGGAAATGCGAAAGGACAATATGTGACCGACAAGCTGATCAAGAGCGATGCCGAATGGCGCCAAGAGCTCACACCCGAGCAATTCCACATCCTTAGAGAGAAGGGCACGGAGCGCGCCTTTACGGGCAAGTACGACAAGAACGCCCAGGAAGGCGAGTACCACTGCGCGGCATGCGGACAGCTATTGTTCGAAAGCGACGAGAAATACGACAGCGGCTGCGGCTGGCCGGCGTTCACGGCGCCTGCGGACGGGACTGCCGTGGAAGAGCATCGCGATACCAGCCACGGCATGATTCGCACCGAAGTCGTCTGTTCGAAATGCGAAGGCCACCTTGGACACGTATTCCCCGACGGCCCCGGCGAAACAGGCTTGCGCTATTGCATCAACTCGGCAGCGCTGGACTTCGAACCGGAAGACTGATCGTAGATTCGTGCAGAGAACCGTGCGTTCAGCCGGGGTTGAGGGTCGCCATGGAAAATTGCGGCATCTATAAGGCACGGCTTGCCGCATGAGGGAATTTTCGACGGATGGATAAACGAGGCAGCCGGCGCAAGAAGGCAACGCGCGCAGAGCGGGCGAAACGTGCCGAGGCCGATGGCCGCAATCCGCCGAGCCGGTTCTGGCGCTGGACCAAGCGGCTGTTCCTATGGGGTGCCGTCGCCGCTGTCCTCGGCGAGGTATTCCTCGCCATCGCCGTCGGCTTCGCCGCGCGATCCCTGCCTAGCTACTACCAGCTGAAGGCGACCCAGAACGCCCAGACGATCGTCGTGCGCGCACGCGACGGCACGGAGATCGTCGAGCTCGGGCCCAGCTACGGCAAGTGGCTGTCGTCCGAAGAAATTCCGCAGGTGATGAAAGATGCGATGATTTCGGTCGAGGACCGGCGTTTCTATTCGCATCCCGGCGTCGACCCCTACGGCCTGACACGTGCAGTCTATGTCTGGGCGACCGGGCAGAACCGGCTGGGTGCGACCTCGACCATCACGCAGCAGCTGGCCCGCAACGTCTTCCTCAATTCCAATCGCACGATCGACCGCAAACTGCGTGAAGCGGTCCTGGCGATGGCGCTGGAATGGAAATTCTCGAAGGATCAGATCCTCGAGCTATACCTCAACAAGGTCTATTTCGGCGGCGGCGCCTACGGCATCGATTCCGCCAGCCGGAAATTCTTCAGCCACCCGGCAAGCGAATTGTCGGTGGCCGAGGCCGCGATCATCGCCGGTCTCGTAAAAGCCCCAAGCCGCTATTCGCCCACTGCAGACGTCGATGCAGCAGTCGGCCGTGCCAGCGTGGTTTTGCGCCTGATGCGCGAGCAAGGCCGTATCACGGCTGACCAGGCGCGGGTGGACGTCTCGGCCGTCAACCTGAAGGAAGAGGTGGGGCAGAACTCTGTCCGCTATTTCACCGACTGGGCACTGCCGCAGCTCGACCTGCTGCTCCCGGAAACCTTCGAGCCGATCGAAGTCTGGACTACGCTCGATGTCGGGATGCAGCGCGCCGCGACCGCGGCAGTGCAGGCGAACGTGCCCGAGGGCACTCAGGGCGCGCTGGTAAGCCTCGACCGTGACGGTGCCATCCTGGCGCTGGTCGGCGGCACCGATTACGTCGAGACCAATTACAATCGCGCGACCAATGCGCTGCGCCAGCCTGGATCGAGCTGGAAGCTGTTCGTCTACCTCGCAGCATTGGAAGCAGGTTATACGCCCGACGACCGCGTGGTGGATACGCCGGTAAGGATCGGCGACTGGAGCCCGCGCAATTCCAACGGGCGCAATATCGGCGAAACCGACTTGCGCACTGCCTTCGCCTATTCGGTGAACACGGTTGCGGCACAGCTCGGCAACGAGGTCGGTTTCGGATCGGTCGCCTCCATGGCCCGCCGTTTCGGCATCACCACGCCGATCAACACCTATCCCGCCATGGTGCTGGGGTCGAACGAGGTGCGCCTGCTCGACATGACGCGCTCCTTTGCGGCCATTTCGGCGAAGGGCGCCTCGGTTGAACCCTATGGTATCGTCAAGGTGACGACGGCGGATGGCGAGACGCTCTACGAACACAAGCCGGCCCGCAGCTCGCAGCTCGTGCCCGACCATGTCGCGGCCGGGATTACCGACCTGCTTCAGGCCGCCGTCCAGACCGGTACCGGTCGCGCCGCGCAGATCGGGCGGCCCGTCGCGGGCAAGACCGGCACGACCAGTTCCAACAAGGACGGCTATTTCGTCGGCTTCTCCTCCGGCATCACGACCGGCGTGTGGATGGGCCGGGACGACAACCGGCGAGTCGGCGGCCTGCAAGGTGGCCGGGCACCCGCCCAGGCCTTCTCGGCGTATATGCGTTATGCCGTGAAGGACCGCCCGGTCGAAGAGTTCGACACCGACCTCAAGCTGCCCGACTGGCAGATCGAGGAGGATGACGAATACTTCTTCGGTGATCCGGACGACTATTATTACATCGACGAGCAGGGCAATCTGATCGAGCCGGGCCGCCAGCAGCCGGGCCCCGAGGGGCAGCTACCCTTCCCGGTAGATGGCGAAGGCATGCCTCAGCAGCAACCGCAGATGCAGCCCCAGCCGCGCCCGCAGCCCACCGACCCGACGCGGCCCCCGCTTCGCGAACAGCCCGCCACCGGGCGCGGTGCCGACGGGGCACCTCAGGCCATCGGCGACGACTTCCTCGACCGGGCCACCGGCAGGCAGGAGCCGCGCCGGCAAGGCGACAGGCCTCAGCAGTAACAGTCAAGCAAAGGCCACATAGAAAAAGGCCCTCCCGGTGCGAACCGGAAGGGCCTTTTCTTTAGCTTGTGCCTTTGCCTTAGCGGCTGAGACGGACCGCTACATACTGGGCCGGACGACCGCGACGCTGCACACGCAGGAGAACGGCTTCGCGGTCCTCCGCCTGTGCGGTGCGGACGGCACTCTCCAGGTCCTCGACGGCTGTCACCGCGCGATAATTTGCGCTCAGGATGATGTCTCCTCGCTGCAGGCCCTTGCGGGCTGCGTCGGAGTTCTGGTTCACGGCCGCGATAACGAGGCCATCCGTGTCCGAGCTTGCACCCAGCTGGCGGGCGATCTGCGGCGTGATCTCGAGCACCTGGAGACCCAGGCGATCTTCGATGATCTCGCTGTCGGCAGGGCCCATGTCTTCTTCGGGCTCTGCGTCGGGATCGAACATCTGGCTCTGGCGAAGCTCTTCTTCGCTGGGGCGCTTGCCGACCGTCACGTTGAGGCGACGACGTTCACCCTCACGGAAGATATCGAGCGGGATGGTCGTGCCCGGTGCGATATTCGCCACGAGATAGGACAGCGTCTGGTCAGGCGTCACCGCACGGTTGTTGACCGACAGGACGATATCGCCCGGTTCCAGTCCGGCCTCTTCGGCAGGCTGTCCCGGCTGGACCGACTGGACAAATTCGCCGCGATTGCGCTGCAGGCCAAGCGATGCGGCCACGTCTTCGGTGACCGGCTGGATCTGGATGCCCAGGTAGCCACGCTCGATCTCCACGCCTTCGCGCAGCTTGGCGACGATGGGAGCAGCCGTTTCTGCCGGGATGGCGAAGCCGATCCCCACGCTGCCGCCGGAGGGCGAATAGATGGCATTGTTGATGCCGATTACATTGCCCTGCATGTCGAACAGCGGACCGCCCGAGTTACCGCGATTGATGGCGGCGTCGGTCTGGATATAGCGATCGTAAGCGCCCGCGCCGGTGTTGCGAAGCACGCTGGAGACGATGCCGCTGGTCACGGTGCCGCCAAGACCGAAGGGGTTGCCGATCGCGACCACCCAGTCACCCACTCGGGCCTGGCTGGAATCGCCGAAGCGGACGAACGGGAAATCTTCGCGGCGGTTCACCTTCAGGACGGCGAGGTCCGATTGCGCGTCGGTGCCGACCAGTTCGGCTTCGTATTCGCTGCCGTCGGGCAGCGTCACCGTGATCTCTTCCACCGTGCCGCGGCCCGAGGGGCTGACGACGTGGTTGTTGGTGACGACATAGCCGTCTGCCGAGATGAAGAAGCCCGAACCCAGCGACTGGCCTTCACGATACTGCGGTTCGCGTTGCTGGCCACCGTTGCGGCGGTTGAACAGGTCTTCGAACGGGGTCCCGGCAAAAGGATTGCCATTGTTGGTCGGCACTTCGATCCGCTGGCGGGTGGAAATGTTGACCACGGCAGGCTGCAATTGCTCGGTCAGGTCGGCAAAGCTTGCTGGCGCTCCTGCGCGCGGCACGACGTTGGACATGCGCACGTCGTCGTTCTGGGCGACCTGGGCGCCTGCGGGATAGCCTGCGAGCGAAAGGGCTGCACCTCCGGCAAGCAGGGCGGCGGTTACGGAATAGGCATATCGCACTGGCTTCACGTCCTTCATTTCCTCTTCGATATTATCTGCGCGCGGCACGCATCTCTTCTATGCGGTCCCGCGCCTGCGGTTCCGGAAGATCAGAGTGCAAAGGGGCGCTGAATGCCCCTTGAACGCCCCGTGGGCGGCTCGACGAACGGTCAACGCCGTCCGCGGAACTGCCTCAGATACTCATTGTCCGGCGACAGGATGATGCTACTTTCCGCATCGCCGTTCTCGGGCGCGAAGGTGGCATCATAGCTCTGCATGGCGCGGTAGAAGTCGTAGAACTGCGCATCCTTGCCGAAGGCTTCGGCATAAATCCGAGCGCTCTCTGCGTCCGCTTCAGCGCGGATGATCCGCGCATCGCGGCCACCCTGTGCACGGATAGTGCGTGCTTCACGCTCACGATCCGATTCCATGCGCCGGAATGCCGATTGCAGCGGCGCGTCCGGCAGGTCGGTTCGGGTGATCTTCACGTCCACTACTTCGGCACCGTACTGGCGCGCCTGGCGGTCAAGATTGGCGGTCACATTCGCCAGCGCACTGCCGCGCTCTGCGGTCAGCATGGACTGGAAGGTCCGGCGGCCAAGTTCCTGACGCAGGACCGAGTTGAGGATCGGCTCGAGCGCGTTACGAACACCGTCGGTCGATCCGGCGCGTTCGACCATGGTCACCGGGTCGGTGATCCGGAAGCGCGCATAGGCATTGACGAGCAGGCGCTGCTGGTCGTTCGAGAGCACTTCCTCATCGCTCATCTCGAGGTCGAGCAGGCGCTTCTCGATGCGCACGACACGGTCGATGAAGGGCACGCGGAAATAAAGGCCCGCGCCGGTGCTGCCATTGGGCGTGTTGACCACGCCGACGGGCTCACCCGTCCTGACGATGACAACCTGTTCCTCCTCGGGCACGACATAGGCGCTCATCATGAGGCCGACGAGCACGAGGCCGAGGACGACGAGGGTCGCCTTATGATCTTCCCAGATGCGTTGCATGTTCATGGCCATGTTACTGGCCCTCCTGCGCGGTGACAGTTGTGGTCGGGTTGGCCTGCTGGGCACGGCGCCTCAGCTCGGGCAGCGGCAGGTAGGTCTGCACACCATTGGTTTCGACCACGGTCTTGTCGGTCTTCGACAACACGCGCTCCATGGTTTCGTAGTAAAGACGCTGGCGCGTCACTTCGGGGGCGAGGCGGTACTGCTCGTAGACCTTGTCGAAGGCCTCCGCTTCACCTTCCGCCTGTGCCAAAACTTGCTGTGCATAGCCACGCGCCTGGTTGCGTGCTGCGTCGGCGTTCTGTTCGGCGACCTGCACGTCGCGGAAGGCGTCGACGACCTCTGCGGGCGGGTCGGCCTTTTCGATTTCGACACCCAGGACGCGGACGCCCGCTTCATAGCTGTCCAGCGTGCGCTGCATCCGCTCACGCACATCGAGCTCGATAGCGGCACGGCCCTGGCCCGAGAAGGTCTCGTCCAGTTCCTTTTCCGCGACGGCAGCACGCATGGCGGCTTCGGCGACTTCGTTCACCGTCTCGACCGGATCGACGAGTTCGAACTTGTAATTTTCGAGGTCCTTGATGTTCCAACGTACGATGAAGCTGAGGTCGACCAGGTTCTGGTCGCCGGTAAGGATCAGCTTTACCTGCTGGCTGCCTTCGGGAACGCGCACGACGCGTACGCCCTGCACGTCTTCCACGTCGACGGTCTCGATCGGGAAGGGAGCGGAGAAATTGAGACCCGGCTCCATCGAGCGAGTGTAATTGCCGAGCGTCTTGACCACGGCTTCCTGTTGCGGGCCGATCAGGTGGACACTGGTTGCCGCAAGGCCCAGGCCGATGATAGCCACCACGGCGACCGGGAACCAGCTTTTGCCGCCGGGGCGCTGGGGCATGCGGAAGTTCGGGCCACCGGGACCACCGGTGCGGCGCGGACCTTCTGGGCCGCGGCTCTTGAAGATGTCTTCAATATTGGGACCGCGGCGATCGCCGTCCCCGCCTCCGCTTCCCGGCGGGAGCCACGGGTTCTTCGGCCCGTTCGACTTGCTGCCCTTGGGCTCATCGCCCTCACCGTCTCCGGATGATCCGCCCTTGGATCCCCAGGGATTTTTGCCACCAGCCATCGCGAGGCCGATCCTTTTTCCAAACCCGTCCATAATTCTCATAAATGTCTTATAGGTAGCCTTTGCGGGAAAAACAGGGGTTGCGGCCTGTAATTCGATGCTACAGCAGCCCCCAGCATGGCGACGAGCGATTTTACCGACAACCTGCCTCCCGAATTTGCCGACCGCGTGAGCGGTGCGACATTGAAGGAAGGGCGCGCGACACTGGTGCTGGATGCCGGAGGGCTGGGCGAGGAACAGCGCGCCGCGCTGGAACGCGACATCACCCAGCGGCTGACTGCACGTGACGATGTAGAGGAAGTGCGCGTCGTCATGACGGCAGAACGCAGCGCTCCGCTGCTGATCGCTGTCGGATCCGGCAAGGGCGGCGTTGGCAAATCCACGCTGACGGCGAACCTCGCCATCGCGCTGGCCCGTCGCGGCACGAAGGTCGGGCTCGTCGACGCCGATATATACGGCCCGTCGCAGCAGGTAATTTTCGGGACCGCCGACGCGAAGCCCGAAGCGCGCGACAACAAGCTGGTGCCGGTGGAGAGCCGGTTCGACATTCCGATGCTTTCCATGGGGCACCTGGTGCAGCCTGGACGCGCGATCGCATGGCGCGGGCCGATGGTCGGGAATGCGCTGTCGCAATTGATCGACGCGCATTGGGGCGACCGCGAAGTTATCCTGATCGACCTGCCGCCGGGCACGGGCGACGTCCAGCTTACGATGCTCCAGAAATACAAGCCAGCCGGCGCCGTGTTGATCTCGACACCGCAGGATCTAGCCCTGATCGACGCCGCGCGCGCAGGACAGTTGTTCGAGGCGGCCGGGGTTCCGGTCATCGGGCTGGTGGAGAACATGGCAGGATATGCCTGCCCCCACTGCGGCGAGGTATCCGACCCGTTCGGGGCAGGCGGTGTGGAAGCTGCTGCAGAGCGCCTCGAACTGCCGTTTCTCGGACGCATACCGCTCGACCTTGCGATCAGGCAGGGCAGCGATGCAGGCGATCCTCCGGCCGCCGGAGACACCGAGCTGGCAGCCCCTTTCAACGCAATCGCCGACAGGTTGGCCGAATGGATTTCCGCGAGAAGCTGATTTCCGCCAAGGACCGGGTCAAGCTGCCCGATGTCTCCCGCCGCCAGCTGCTGGTCGGCGGAGCTGCGGCTGGCGGGTTGCTGGTCGCCTGGACGCTCTGGCCGCGGAACTATGCAACCACCCTGGTACCGGGAGAGGCCGAGGCAGACTTCGGGGGCTGGCTGACCATCGGCCGTGATGGCGTGGTTACCGTTGCGATTCCCCAGCTTGAAATGGGGCAGGGCGTGACGACCCTTCTGGCCCAGATCGCCGCAGTCGAACTGGGCGCGGACTGGCGCCAGGTCGGGGCGGAGCCGGTCATGCCTTCGGGCCTCTTCCCGAACCTGCCGCTGGCCGCGGACTGGGCACCCTTGTGGGCGAACTTCCCCTCGCTGGCCGATACGCCCGATGCCTGGCTGGTCGACCGCTTCGCTTCCGCGCAGGCCTTCAATGCGACCGCCGCTGGTACCAGCCTTGCCGCCTACGAGATGCCCCTGCGCATCGCTGCCGCCAGCGCGCGCGACATGCTGGTGCGCGCCGCTGCCGAGCGCTGGGACGTCGTGCCCGAGGAATGCGAAGTTGCAGACGGCTTCGTGCGCCACGCTACCGGAGGCGCACTGCGGTTCGGCGAACTGGTCGACGAGGCCCGCGAACTCGATCCGCCCGATCCCGCGCCGCTGCGCCCGCAGGCTGCTTTCGAACAGCCCGTATTAGGCGAAGCGGATGCGCAGACCAGCTTCCCGCGCATCGACCTGCCTTCCAAGGTCGACGGCAGCCACTTGTTTGCAGGCGATATCCGCCTGCCCGGCATGGTCTTCGCTTCCATCCGGCACGGCCCGGTCGGCCTGCCAGAACTCTTCCGTTTCGACGCCGATGCGGTTGCGGGGATGCGCGGCCTGGTCGGGGTCGTCAAATCGAAGCGCTGGCTGGCCGCCGTCGCGGAAAGCTGGTGGATCGCGGACCAGGCGCTCTCGCGGATGCGCGCCCATTTCACCGGGCCCGGCGCACTCGAACAGGCAGTACTCGACACCGATCTCGAACGCGCGTCGGAGCAGCGCGAAGAACTGGCAGAACGGATCGTCGAAGTCGGCGATCCCGACGCGATGCTGGAAAACGCGGCATTTGTCCGCCGTTATGAAATAGCGCCTGCGGTCCATGCCCCGCTCGAAACGGCGAGCGCGACTGCGCGCTTTGTCGACGGGCGGCTGGAATTGTGGATGGCCTCGCAGATGCCTTCGCTGGCGCGCGAGGCGGCGGCAAAGGCGATCGGCATTTCTGCCGAAGACGTGGTGCTCTATCCGGTTGCCGCTGGGGGCAGTTTCGATGCGCGGCTGGATAAACAGCATGCCATCGAAATTGCCCAGATCGCGGTGGAGATCGGGCGGCCCGTCCAACTGACCTGGTCCAGGGTGCAGGACTTGCAGGCCGTGCCCCCGCGTGCTCCGGCAACGGCCGACATGGCTGCCGTGACAGGGGCTGATGGACAACCGCTGGCTTGGCGCGCTCGCGTCACGACACCTCCCTTCATGCGCGAGATGGGACACCGCTTGTTCGACAACCTCGTCCCCGAAGCCGCTCGTGCGGAAAGCCGGGGCGAAGCGGATGAGCTGGCAGTGGCTGGAGGGATGCCGCCCTACGGCATCTCCGACGTAGCGGTCGACCACGTTCCCGCCAGCATCCGATTGCCCGTCACTCGTATGCGCGGCGGAGCGGAGGCGATGACCGCCTTCTTCACCGAATGCTTTATCGATGAACTGGCGGCGGAGGCCGGGCGAGATCCCTTCCTGTATCGCATGGCCCTGCTGGGCGGCGCACCGCGCATGGCGGAATGCCTGCGCCGGGCGACCAGGCTGGGCGAATGGGACGGCGCGCGCTCGGGCAGCGGACAGGGTGTCGCGATGGTGCGCATGGGCTCCGATCCGCAAACGGCCGGCCATATTGCCTGCGTGGCGCAGGCGGGTATGGGTGGTGGAGGTGCGCGGGTGACAAGATTGTCGGCCACGGTCGACATCGGCCGGATCGTCAATCTCGACATTGCCCGCCAGCAGATCGAGGGCGGGCTGGTGTTCGGTCTGTCACTGGCGCTCGGTTCTTCGGTCAGGTTCGAGAACGGACACCCGGTGCCGCGCAATATGGGCGCGCTTGGCCTGCCGCGCCTTGCCGATTGCCCGGACATCGTGGTCGATTTCATTTCGAGCGATGCGGAACCCTTCGATCCGGGAGAACTTGGTGTAGCCGTGGCGGCGCCCGCCATCGCCAACGCCCTTTTTGCGGCGACCGGTCTCAGGATGCGGCGCCTCCCGTTGTTGTCAGAAGGTTTATGAGAGGTTCGATTTGACCTGGCAGGATCAGAAACTCCCCGGTGACCATCCACCCGTGAAATCGGGCAAGGTTGGCGTGCTGGTGGTCAATCTCGGCACTCCAGATGCGCCGGAAAAGGGGCCGGTGAAGCGCTATCTTGCCGAATTCCTGTCGGACCGCCGCGTGGTGGAGATCCCCGCGATTGCCTGGCAGCCGATCCTGCGCGGCATCATCCTCAACACGCGCCCCAAGAAGAGCGCGCATGCCTATTCGCAGGTCTGGACCGAAGAAGGCTCACCGCTTGCGGTAATTACCCGCAAGCAGGCCGAAGCGATGCAGGCGCGGCTGGGCGATGGCGTGATCGTCGACTGGGCCATGCGCTACGGCACGCCGTCGATCCCCGAGCGGATGCAGGCGCTGATGGACCAAGGTTGCGAACGCATCCTGCTGGCTCCGCTCTACCCGCAATACAGCGGCGCGACGACTGCGACGGTTGTGGACAAGGCTGCGGACAAGCTGCGGGAAATGCGTTGGCAGGCGAGCTTGCGGACCCTGCCGCCCTATCACGACGACCCGGCCTATATCGATGCGCTGGCGGCGGATCTGACCCGCCAGCTGGGCGCGCTCGATTTCGAGCCCGAAGTCCTGTTGCTCAGCTTTCACGGCATGCCGCAGCGCACGCTGGAGTTGGGCGATCCCTATCATTGCCACTGCCACAAGACCTCGCGGCTGTTGCAGGAAAAGCTCGCCGGGACGGGACTGCGCTTTCGCACGACGTTCCAGTCGCGATTCGGTCCGGCCAAGTGGCTTGAGCCCGCCACCGACACGGTTCTGGAAGAAGAAGCGAAGGCCGGAACCAAGCGCCTTGCAATCGCGGCACCCGGTTTTTCGGCCGATTGCCTCGAGACGCTGGAAGAGCTCGCGATCCAGGGCAAGGAGCAGTTTACCGGGGCGGGAGGTGAGCAGTTTGCCGCCCTTTCCTGCCTCAACGCGTCGGATGCCGGCCTCGACATGCTCGAACATATCTTGCGCAGGGAATTGTCGGGCTGGATTTAGGCTGCGCGATTACTTACAAGGAGGTAAGTAGTCAGGAGCAACCTAATTATGGCCACCCTCGCACCGCATCAACCGGCTGAAATCGCACCCACTCACTGGACCGAAGGCAATCCTTCGCCCGACGAACTGGCGCATATCCCGGGCGAGGGCGGCTGGCCGGTCGTCGGCAACACTTTCAAGATGCTGGCCGATCCGCACGGCTTCACGCGCCGCGCGGTGGAGAAGTACGGCCGGGTCTACAAGAACAAGGCATTCGGCGGCTGGAATATCGCGCTGATCGGGGCCGATGCGAACGAGCTGGTGCTGTTCGATCGCCAGAAGCTGTTCAGCAGCGAACAGGGCTGGGGGCCGATCCTCGACCAGCTTTTCCCGCGCGGGCTGATGCTGATGGATTTCGACCATCACCGCGTCGACCGCCGCGCGCTTTCCATCGCGTTCAAGCCCGGTCCGATGCGCCACTATTCCGGCAGCCTCAACCGCGGCATCGCCAAGCGCATGGATGAATGGGGCGCAGGCAATCTCCAGTTCTATCCGGCGATCAAGGAACTGACCCTCGACCTCGCTGCAGACAGCTTCATCGGCATCCCTTGGGGCCCGGAAGCCGACCGCATCAACGAGGCCTTCGTCTACATGGTGCAGGCCAGCGTTGCGCCGGTGCGAAAGCCCTTGCCGTTCACCCTGATGCGCAAGGGCGTGAAGGGCCGCGAATTCCTGGTCGATTATTTCACCAAGGAAACCCACCGCCGCCGCGCGGAAGGCGGGGGGCAGGACATGTTCAGCCAGTTCGCCACGGCGGAATATGAAGACGGCTCGCTCATGCCGGTGGACGAAGTAGTCGACCACATGAACTTCTTGATGATGGCCGCGCACGACACGATCACCTCCAGCGCGACCTCGCTGGTGTGGTTGCTGGCGAAGAATCCCGAATGGCAGGAAAAGCTGCGGCAGGAGATCGCGAGCGTCACCGGCGGCCTCGACGCCTCGGGCAAGCCGCGCGATCTTGCTTACGAGGATCTCGGCAAGCTAGAACTCACCGAAATGGCGTTCAAGGAAGCGCTGCGCATGGTGCCGCCGGTGCCCTCGACCCCGCGGCGCGCGCTGCGCTCGTTCGAATATGGCGGATACCGAATCCCGGCGGGCGCGCATGTCGGGATCAATGCCCACTTCGTCCACCACGAGGAAGAGCACTGGGAAACGCCGCACGAATTCAACCCGATGCACTTCACGCCCGAGGCGGTGAAGGCGCGTCACAAATACGCCTGGATCCCCTTCGGCGGCGGTGCGCACATGTGCCTGGGCCTGCACTTTGCCTATATGCAGGTGAAGGTGCTGATGGCGCAGATGCTGCCGCGCTACCGGATCGAACTGGCTGGCGGCGATCCCGATTGGCAGGCCTGGCCGATTCCCAAGCCCAAGGACGGGCTGAAGGTGGTTCTGAAGAAAATTTGAGGAAGAAGGCGCGGAGTGTGACCGGGCCGGCGGAGGCCCGGCAAGGGCAACCGCCCGCCCGCAGCGGGCGCGCAAAAATCAGAAATCTATCGCGATGCCGTCCTTGACCCAGTCGCCATAGCGCGTGGGACTGAGGTCCTCGTCGTCCTTGCCTTTCTCGGGCTTGGGCGGCGGTTCGCTGCTCCAGTGTTCGGGCTTCTCGAATTTCTCGGGCCGCTTGGTCGCGCGTTTGGTCATGCATATGAAATGCGCAGGCTGGCGCACGGTTTCAAGAGCGGGTAGGCGCTTCGCCCATGGCACAGCCCCCCGGAATTCACGCGCGCAAGGCCGCGCTTCGCCTGCTCGATGCAATCATGCGCCGCGGCGAGACGCTCGACACCGCCTTCGGTGCGGCCACGAAGGACGTGCGCAAGTTCGAGGACAAGGCCCTTGCGCGCGCCATCGCGAGCGAGGTTCTGCGCTGGATGGTCGATCTCGACGCCGCGATCGACAGCGCGACGAAGATCAACCTGCCAGGCGATGCCAAGGCGCGCATGGTGCTGCGCATGATGCTGGCCCAGTGGCTCCGGCTGGAGACGCCGCCGCATGCGGTGCTGGCGACCGGCTTGCCGCTGCTGGCCGGTGGGCCGCGCCGCCTGGCGCACGGCGTATTCTCGACGCTGACGAAACAGGAATTGACGCTGCCCGACGCCCCGACGCTGCCGGCCGATGTGGCGGATCGATGGGGAGAGCGGGCCGGGCCGATCGCCAGCGGCCTCGCCGAACCGCCTCCGCTCGACCTGACGCTAAAGGATGCGGGCGAGACCGAGATCTTCAAGGCGAAGCTTGCCTCCGACAGCCTGATGCCGGGGCACTTGCGCCTGCCGCGCGGCGAGAATGTCGAAAAGCTGGCGGGCTTCGGCACGAAGGACGGCGGCGGCGCATGGTGGGTGCAGGACCTTGCCGCTTCCCTGCCTGCGCGCCTGCTGGGTAAGGGCGAGGGCCACCACGTGCTCGACCTGTGCGCTGCGCCCGGCGGCAAGACCCTGCAACTTGCCGCGCAGGGCTGGAAGGTCACGGCGCTCGATATTTCGAAGCGCCGCCTCGAGCTGCTGAAACAGAATCTGAAGCGCACCGGACTGGAGGCCGGAACCGTGCGCGCCGACGCGCTGGCGTGGGAGCCGAAGCACCAGTTCGACGCGATCCTGCTCGATGCGCCCTGCACCGCGACAGGCACCTGCCGCCGACACCCCGACGTGCTCCACCGCATCGGCCAGCGCCAGATCGAGGAAATGGCCGAGCTTCAGTCCGCACTACTGGAGCGCGCCCAAGGCTGGCTGAAGCCGGGAGGCACGCTGGTCTACGCCGTCTGCTCGCTGGAGGAAGAGGAAGGCGAAGCGCAGGCCGAACGCGTGACTTTGCAACCGCACCCGATCACGCAGGACGAACTGCCCGAGGGCCTGTCACCCACTTCCGCAGGCTGGCTGCGCACCGATCCCGGAATGCTGCCCGACCACGGCGGCCTCGACGGCTTCTTCATCGCCCGCTGGCGGGCGGGCTAGTTATCTGGACGTACCCGCAAACAATACTGTGCCGAGACTTAAACGACCCACACGCAAGTCATCCGAATTGTTTCCGGCCAAGCTAAGTAAATGCAATTCATCGTGGCGATGCAGGCCAGAACAAAGAGGGCAACCGCGGGAATCTTGTCGAGCCAAAGGTGGTATCTCTTCGCTGTGTTGTCGATCGCGTTCCTGAATGTGTGCAGGCTGCTCTCCAATAGCTCAATCTGAAGCTGAATTTCGGGAAGATGAGAAGAATAATCCGAAGCTTTCCGAAGAGCTTCACGTTGCTGGTCCGCGTAAGTCTGCCGGGCCATACCAGATGCTGTTGCCCAGCGATGCTCAACGTCATGAACCCATTCGCTTACTTTTTGCAAAGCGAACTGGTAGTCGGTTTTCAGCATCGGTTCGGGACTGGAGAGACTTTCCTTGAGGGCGTCGAACTCGTCACGATTGAAATTGCCCATCTCACTCGAAACCATTGAAATCCAATGATCTATCGCTGAGCCTTCGGCTTCGACGCCACGCTTCATGACCTCGGCATAAAGTTCGGCCTCGGCGGCGCTGGACTCAATTGGTTCGAGATTTTTCTGCAGGTCGCTTAGTACAGAGGTGATATTATCCCAGTAGGCATTAGCTCGCTCTGCGGCGATGCTGTTTTGGTACGAGACGATGCTTAGCGATCGCCTGAAAGACACAAAGTAGAAAGCTGCGACAAGCATGAGCATCAAAGCAAAGCCTGCTTGGGGATAAGGGATGGCAACGCCGAATATTCGAGCATTCTCGTCCCAATTAGGTGCCGCTGCTACGAAGAATGCTAGCGCTGACCAGCTAAGGGATGCGCGTTTTGCTCGGCGAAAGTCTTCGCTGAAATTGATGAACTTTGCCTCAGGGTCGGGCGGATTTGGAACATCTGACTTTTCTTGCTTGGTCATGATGCAATGCTGCACAGTGCAGCCAAGGCGTCAATTTAGCGCTTTACGATATCCCCTGCGGGATTTGGTGATGAAACAGGTCTCAATTTCGGAGAAGACACTGCACCAAGGCTTTCCTACGAACCGAACTTAATGAGATTAACGGCGATATTCTGCTCCGACATCAAAATTCATCAAATTCGATAGCCAGTGGGTCACTTGCACCATCCTCGTATCCGCCTTTTCCTCCCCCAGGACCGTGTTCCACCCGTTCCACTCTGTAGGGCAGGCAGGGGTCAATCCTACCTGCGTCCTACAGCGGGAATGCGGTGCTCAGGCTTCGGGCTTGAGGTACTTCTGGAAGCTCTTCCTCAGCTTCATCAGCTTGGGCGGGATGACCGCGAGACAGTAGGGATTGCGCTGGCCTTCGCCGTCCCAGTACTCCTGGTGGTAGTCTTCTGCCGGGTACCAATCGCCCGTCTCGATCGTGGTCACCGCGCTCTGGCCAGCGTGGTCCTCGTTCCAGCGCTGGATGGCGGCTTCGGCCTCTGCGCGCTGGTCGTCGCCCAAGGGGAAGATGGCGCTGCGGTACTGGGTGCCGATGTCGCCGCCCTGACGGTTGAGCTGGGTCGGGTCGTGCGTGCCGAGGAAGACGTCGTAGAGATCGCCGAGCGCGAGCTGTTCGTCGTCAAAGGTCACGCGCACGCCTTCGGCATGGCCGGTCGTGCCGGTGCAGACCTCCTTGTAGGTGGGGTTCGGCTTGTCGCCGCCGATGTATCCGCTCTCGACCTCGCTCACGCCGATAACGTCCTTCATCACCGCTTCGGTGCACCAGAAGCATCCGCCTGCGACAATCGCCTGTTGCTGCGCCATGTAGTCATTCTCCTTGTTGGAGTGCGAGATAGGAAGCCTCTCCCCGCTTGTCATCCAGTGCGTGTGCAGGCAGGAGGCGCGGGACAGTTTCAAGGAGAGACATGATGCGTACACTGCTTGCCGCCGCTGCCGCCGCTACCACTCTGGCCATCGCAGCGCCTGCCCTTGCCGACGACCATGCCGCAGATGCCAAGCTGGAGGCCGTGCTGGCCGACGACCTGCGCGATGGTGACCGGGCCCGCGACCAGTACCGCAATCCTGCCGAAACGCTCGCCTTCTTCCAGGTGGAACCCGATATGACCGTGGTGGAATGGGGGCCGGGGGGCGGCTGGTACACCCGCGTTCTTGCGCCTTATCTCATGGGCAGCGGAACCTATGTCGCGCTCAACGGCGACAGCGACGAACGTAGCTATCCCAATCGTGCCGCCGAAGCCCGTTCCAAGGGCTGGACGGAGCGTTTCAAGGAAAGCATGGCCGAAGCGATGGAGGTCGAGACCGACGACGTGAAGGCATTCGAGATCGACGAGGTCCCCGAGGACATGGAAGGCACTGCCGATCGTGTCATGATCGTGCGATCGCTGCATGGCCTTTGGAACGGCAACGATGCCGACACCGTACTCAAGGGCGTCTACGACATCCTCAAGGATGATGGGATGGTGGGCGTTGTCCAGCACCGTGCGCCTGCGGACGCGGCCTATTCGACCGTGAACCCGGCGCGCGGTTACATGCGCGAAGCCGATGTCATCAAGCTGTTCGAACTGCACGGGTTCGAGCTTGCAGCGAAATCCGAGATCAACGCCAATCCCAAGGATCCGGCAAACTGGGAAGGCGGTGTGTGGACGCTTCCCCCGACGCTTCGTTACGGCGACCAAGACCGTGCCAGGTACGAAGCTATCGGTGAAAGCGACCGCATGACGCTGCTGTTCCGCAAGCGCTGAGCCGCGCCGAATGAGGGAACTGACCGTCGCAGTCCTGCAACTCGCTCTCGCCCGCAAGGAGGAGAGCGACAACATTGCTGCCGTGGCCGCGCTGGTCGAAGAGGCGGCTGGCAAGGGCGCCCAGGTGATCCTGCCGCCCGAGCTGTTTGCCGGCGAATACTTCTGCCGCGAAGAGGAAGAGGCGCTGTTCGCCCGCGCTCGACCTACTGCAGAACATCCTTCTGTCCTTGCGATGCAGGAACTGGCGGCGAAGTTGAAGGTGGCGATCCCGACCAGCTATTTCGAGCGCGACGGGCATCACTACTACAACACCCTGGCAATGATCGGACCCGATGGCGCCATCATGGGGACCTATCGCAAGAGCCATATCCCTGATGGCCCGGGCTACGAGGAAAAGTACTACTTCCGGCCCGGGAACGACGGGTTCAAGGTTTGGGACGTGCCCTGCACTGGCGGTTCTGCCCGGATCGGCGTCGGCATTTGCTGGGACCAGTGGTACCCGGAATGCGCCCGCGTCATGGCACTCAAAGGTGCCGAGGTCCTCCTGTACCCAACCGCGATCGGATCGGAACCTTACGACGCCGATCTCGACACCAGCCGCATGTGGCGAAGGGCGATGATCGGCCATGCCGTGTCGAACTGCATGCCTGTCGCTGCGGCGAACCGGATCGGTCACGAAGGGCCCGACGACCGCCAACAAAGCTTTTACGGACACAGCTTCATCAGCGACGAATGGGGCGACCTGCTGGAGCAATTTGGCCGCGATGAGGATGGTATCCTGGTCGCCAGGCTGGATCTCGACAGGGCGGCAACGCACAGGGCTGGGATGGGCTTCTTCCGCGATCGCAGGCCGCAGCTCTATTCACGGATTTGCGAGGATATCTGACTTTGGGCGATGGGGGCATCGACCAGGGGCAGCTTGACCGCTTGTTCACCTCGGCGCTCGAAGCGGCGGTGGCCCGGATCGAGAAGGACGGCCATTTCTTTCCCCTGGTTTTCGAATTGCGCGCCAATGGCATTATTCACAATCTAGCAGTGTTGGATTTGGCGCCCATCAACGGAAGCGAAGGGGTGCGCGAACGACTGGCAGAACTGCTCCGACCCCGCGCTGAAAGCGGGAAAATCCACGCGGTTGCCATCGTGTTGCACCGCCCCTCCGAGAAGGCCTTCTGCGTGCAGATGCGTGCGTCCAACTACAGCCGCGACATAGAGGTGCCGTTCAGCATCGGTGTCGAGGGCCTGATCAGGCGTCGTCGGCGGGTTACGCTGGGTGACTTTACCGCCGAACAAGCGACAAATGCGATCTTCTGAGGTGAAGAGCCGAAAGCAGCGCTATCTCATCGCCCTCGGATCGAACATGCGCGTGCCGGGAATTGGCGGGCCAAGGCGTGTCCTGGCGAAGGTCGCATCAGAGCTCGAACGGTCCGGCCTTGTGGTCGAAAGCTTCTCGCCCGTCATGCGCAGCCGTCCGATAGGACCTTCACAGCGCGAATATGCGAATGGCGCAGCCATCGTCATTTCGGACAAGGCACCCCGGGAGATGCTTGCCTTGCTCAAGGGGATAGAGGGCAATTTCGGGCGGCGCACCAGCGGCTCACCGTGGCGTCGCAGGCAGTTGGATCTCGACATCATCCTGTGGAGCGGGGGAAGGTGGTCCACCCCGGACCTCGCGATTCCGCATCCGCTTTTCCGCGAACGCAGCTTCGTGCTGCAGCCAGCAGCGGCGATCGCACCCGGCTGGCGTGATCCGCTTACCGGCCTGACGTTGCGCCAGCTTGCGGCGCGCGGGTCTTAAATGCTGTGGCAGGGTTTCCAGAATAGACGGTCCACGGCTCGGCGTCGGTAAACAAGACAGCCCTGGCGGCGAGCACCGATCCTTCGGCCATGGACACCCGCGGCCCTACGAAAGCCTCGGCTGCGATCCAGCAGGATGACCCGATTTCGATGGGGGCAAGGACCAGCTGGAAGTGCGGGTCTTCAATATCGTGCGTCCCGGCGCAAAGGTGTGCCCGCTGCGAAATGATCGCGCCGTCGCCGATTGTGATCCTGCCCTGGTTGTAGATGATTGCCTCCGGACCGATCAGGACCGACGAACCGCATTGCAGATTTCCCGGCCACCAGATTCGCGCGCTGGCATGGACGCGGCAATTCGGACCCAGCCTTGCCCCGAAGCACTTCAAAAGGAATGCGCGCCAGCCATGCAGCGGTGGCGGTGTCCAGCGTGCAAGCAGCAGCCAGCAGAGCGACCATAATGCACGCAGGACGCGCGAGCCGAGTGGAAAGGATGGACCTCCGTCACGGCTTCGAGCGGTTCGGGCGTCGAGGGGTTCCAAGCTGCTTTCGTTCCATTTGCTTGCCGTCTAGGGGCGAATCTTACGCTTGAGTTGATGACAGGTGAAACCATGCTTGACCACCCGCGATAGCATGCCTAGGTGGCCCTCGTGGTCGGGCCGTTAGCTCAGTCGGTAGAGCAACTGACTTTTAATCAGTAGGTCGCTGGTTCGAACCCAGCACGGCTCACCACCTTCTCCAATCTCGCGACCCTTTCGCCTGCTTCGATGATGGGGCGCTCCTTTTCGCCTATGCTGTCATCGCGAGGGTTCGAGCACGCGCCTCGAAGGTGGGGCTTGAGCCGGACTGTATCCATGGGCTTTGCCTTCCGGCCACGCGTACCTAAAAGACCCTGATGAAACGATCGCGGATCTTGCAGGCTGGGGCAGAAGCGCTCGCTGTTGGCGGGGTCGCCGATCTCGACCTCAACCAGATTGCCGCAACGGTCGGGCTCAAGCCATCGAGCCTGAGGTATTACTTCAAGAACCGCGAAGCACTGGCCGAGGCGATATACCTGGAACGGCTGGAGGAAGTCGGCGAGGGATTCGACCGGGTTCGCGACAGCCGATCCCTCGAAGAAGCCGTCGAAACCCTTTGCCGGATAGAAATCGACCACAGGGCACAGGAAACCGAGGGCTACTCGAGCCGGAAGCCGCAGTTCGGGGAGGTCCGGACACTCAGCAAGGAGCGGCGCTCACGTGTGGGAGCGCGGTTCGAGCAGGTGATGGTCCAGGCAAACGAGCTGTTTGCCAGGCATAATGTCCAAATTCCCGACGCGATGCGCTTTCTCCCGGCTCAGATATTGCTGGAGAACCTGTTCTGGATCCCCGCGTGGATCGATCACTTCAGCGATTGGGAATTTCCGAAGGTGGCAAGCGATCTCGCGCGTGTGCTGTGTGGCGGGATCGCGCAGGACGGCGCTACCTTCGAATGGGATATGATGGCTGGTGAGGGATCTGACCTCGCATCGGAGAACGGAAGGGTCGATGGTTTTCTGCGGACGGCGACCCAGCTCGTCTGTGAACGGGGTTATCGGGGCACTTCGATCGACGAGATCGCGGCAAGGCTCGGCCTGACCAAGGGCAGTTTCTACCATCACAATTCGGAGAAGATCGCGCTGGTCCAGCAATGCTTTGAAGAAAGCTACGAGCGGGTCAGTCAGCTGCAGCGCGAAGCCAGTGAGCGGTTTTGCGACCCGCTCGACCGGATTGCGACTGTCCTGGGTTCGATCATTTCCATCCAGATGCGCCAGGAAATGCCGATCATCCGGTCCTCGGCATTGCCGGGCCTGCCGCGCGACCTTCGAATGTCCATCATTGGCAGGGCCGCACCGTTGGACAGGTGGTTCGTGGCCGAGCTGGTCGCGGCGCACAGGCGTGGACAGGCGACGGACGTAGATCCCTTCATTGCCGCCCAATTTGTGTCGGTCAGCGCGAATGCTGCCTATGACCTTGCGCGCTTGTATCGCTGCGAGCCAAGCGAGCGAAACATCGGCCTCGTCATGGAGCACCTCTTCAGGGGTTTCGCAATTTAGGTACGGTGGTGGTTTGGCAACGCCTGCTTTCGACCCAGCTTATAGGCGATAAATTCTGCTTGTTTTTTGATTTTCCCACCCGCAGTATGCTGGTGCCGGGGAGAGGCAAATAACAGAAATCGGTTCGATCGGCGAGAGGACGCCTGTCGATCCCTCGCTCTCCCTTGCGTGGTCAATTTTGCCCGGGGAGAGAATATGAGAAATCGACTGAATGCGACGATCGGCCGGACCGCACTTTGCGTCGGGCTGCTTGCATGTCCTGGCGTCGCCTTCGCTCAGGCCGAAGCGGAGCAGGCAGGCGCTGAAGAGCCAGCAACGAATACGATCGTCGTCACGGGCTCCCTTATCCGCGGCACTCCCGAAGATGCAGCGCTGCCGGTCGATGTTTTCACTGCCGACGATCTCCGCAAGCAGGGCGTCGACAGCCCGCTCGAGTTCATCAAGGATCTCCCGTCGGTAGGCGCCGTTCTCGGCGACTCCAACCAATTCAGCACCGATGCGCAGGGCTTCCAGGGCGTCGGTTCGATCAACCTTCGCGGACTTGGTGCGACGCGCACGCTGGTGCTCATGAATGGCAAGCGTACTATCCTGACGCCGGGTGCAGGCTTCGTTGATACGCAGCTTATTCCTCTCT
The DNA here is from genome assembly GCF_009827445.1 of Qipengyuania aquimaris. Lineage (GTDB taxonomy): Bacteria > Pseudomonadota > Alphaproteobacteria > Sphingomonadales > Sphingomonadaceae > Qipengyuania > Qipengyuania aquimaris. The sequence continues at coordinate 1,782,610 of NZ_WTYI01000001.1, read as the reverse complement.
TCGCGCTCGAACGCGTGGAAATCCTGAAGGACGGTGCCGGTTCGACCTATGGTTCTGACGCCATCGCCGGGGTGGCCAACTTCATCACGCGCAGCAGGTTCACAGGCGTCGAGCTACAGGGCGACTACAATTTCGTAGATGGCTCGGACGGCAATTACAGCATGAGCGCCCTCGCCGGCTTCGAGCTCGGCGACGCCAATCTCGTCGTTGGCGCCGGCTGGCAGCATCGCTCGGAACTTGCCACCACCGCACGCGATTACATCAACGTCGGCTACGCCACTAACCCGTCGGCTTACTCCGCGCTTTCGACACCCGGCCTGGTTGCGGTATCCTATTTCGACACCGCTACGGGTGATGTCGATACGCAAGTGCGGCCTGACCGGGGATGTAACGATCTTGGCGGGTTCCAGGACGGCGCTCTCTGCCGCTTCACCTATGTCCCGTATGACAACCTTGTCGAGGACGAAGATCGCTATCAGGTCTTTGCCCAGTTCACGGCACCGCTGAGCGACACGGTCACTTTCCAGACCGATGCTCTGTGGGCGAAAAGCGATCTTGAATCGCTCAATTATTCGCCAGCCTTTCCTCCTACTCAGGGCCCGAACGGCTCGGGGTTCCAGTCGGCGTTCACCACCTCGCCGTCCAACCCCGGAGTTTCGGCATTTCTCGATCAGGTCGGTCTCCCACAATCCTCTCCGACCAATCCGATCGTGAGAGTGACGAACGTGCTGTTCCGCCCGTTCGGGTACCTGGGTAACCCGCTCGATCCCGATCGCGGCGCAGGCACTGGCGGCGCAAAGAACGAAGCGTGGCGCATCACCGGGGGCTTCGATTTCGAGCTCGGCAACGACTTGGTCTTCGAGATCGACGGGACGTTCTGGGAATCCAAACGCGAGGCATTCGCGCCCGGAATTATCGGTTCGCGCCTCCAAGCCGCCCTAAATGGCTTCGGCGGGGCGGACTGCACGGGTACCACACCAGGCTCGAATGGCTGCGAATACTTCAATCCATTTGTGAATGCCGGTCCCAGCAATCCGGCGCTGGACATCAGCAACCCGTTCTATGTACCCGGCGCTGAAAACTCCGAAGATCTGGTCCGTTGGTTGCAAGTGCGCAACGGCACGGTCGAAGAGGAAGTGCAGGTCGTGTTCGATGCCGTCCTTTCCGGCCCAACCGGTGTCGAGCTGGGCGGCGGACCGCTGGCCTTCGCAGTGGGCGCTCAATATCGCAAGAACGACTACCGCACCGACCCGATCAACGACGAGTCCAATCTCGACATCAATCCCTGCTTCATCGAAGGCGACCAGAGCTGCGTGGGGACGACGACCGAAGGGGTTGGTCCCTTCATCTTCCTCGGCGGCTTCCGTCCGGCGAGGCTTTCGCAGGATGTCTACGCGCTCTTCGCGGAGGTCAACGCTCCGGTCACGGATCGCCTCGAGCTGACAGGCGCAATCCGCTTCGAGGATTACGGCAGCCCCATCGGTTCGACGATCAATCCCAAGGGTTCGATCCGTTTCGAGGCGACCGACTGGCTGACCCTGCGTGGTTCAATCGGTACGACATTCCGTGGACCGCTGGCGATCAACGTTGCTCCGAACTCGGTTACCCAGCTCCAAGGCTTCACCGCAGCGGGCGGCAACTACAAGTCGCTTGACGTGTTCGGAAATCCGACGGACCTGGGCCCAGAAACGGCACTGACCTACAATGCGGGCGTGATTTTCAACGTACCGCTCGGTGAGGCAAGCCTGACCTTCAGCGCCGACTATTGGGCGATCAACCTGAAGGACCGCATCACAACCACGCCGGGTGACGCCATCGCCAGCCTGGTGGCCAATGGCCAGACCACCGGCAACGATCCGGTCGACTGCTCCAGCCCGCTCGCCGGCCTGATCACCTTCAGTAACAATGAATGTATCCAGGGCACGACCACCGGTCTCGACATCAGCCGTGTACGGACGGACTTCGTGAACGGTCCGGACGTCGATATCTCTGGTCTCGATTTCGCCCTGAATGTCGATGTGCCGTTCGGCGAAGCGATGTTCTCCTTCGGGGGCAACGCGGTCTACAACCTTGGCTACGAATTCGACGACTTCGAAGTCCAGGGCATCGTGGTGCAGGAGTCCTATGACGCGGTCGGCTTCGGAAATTACTTCCGCGACCCGAACACCGTGCCCGAATGGCGCGCCAACGGATATGCGAACCTCAATTGGGACATGCTCAACGTTCGCTACTCCGTGACCCATATCGACGGGGTGTTCGACGACCGTTGCATCAACCGCGATCCCTGCTTCCAGACTTCGCAGGGGCCGACCGATTTCGGCATCGAAAGCGGCTCTTATACGCAGCATGATATTGCGGTGACCCTCCAGCTCGATCTGGCGGGTGCCGAGGTCGAACTGCAAGGTGCTATCGAGAACTTCACCGATGCGGAGCCTGCTGAAGCGCAGCTGCCGCTCGGCTACAATCCGTTCATCGGTAACGCGATCGGTCGCAACTACAGGATCGGGCTCCGTACCCGCTTCTGAGCCGTGCTTCACGGGCGGGGCGGGCCAAGGTCCGTCCCGCCCTGATTATTTTCAGGACATTTGATGACTACAGCACAAGCTCCCGCCCAAGGCGCGGACACGGTGAGCCCGCATGCGCGGCGGGTGACGCTATTCCTCCTGACCGTCACCTATTTCTTCAGCTACATGGACCGGCAGATCCTCGCCATCCTGCTGGAGGATATCAAGGCGGATTTGCTGCTGAACGACACCCAGCTGGGCCTGCTGTCCGGCCTGGCTTTCGCCTTGTTCTATGCCACCCTCGGCATCCCGGTCGCAGCGCTTGCGGACCGGATGAACCGGGTCAACATCATCTCCATCGCGCTGGCCTTGTGGAGCGGCATGACCGCCGCCTGCGGACTGGCGCAGAACTTCGTGCACCTGCTGCTTGCGCGCATCGGCGTGGGGATCGGCGAGGCGGGCTCTTCCCCGCCCAGCCATTCGATTATCGCGGACCTATATCCGGCGGAAAAGCGCGCACTCGCCCTGTCGATCTATTCCCTTGGTGTGACCTTGGGAGCCGCTGCCGGCCAGATCTTTGGCGGCAATCTGACGTATTTCTTTGACTGGCGTGTCGCCTTCATAGCTATCGGCTTGCCCGGCGTTATCCTTGCCGTCATCGTCAAGCTGTTCGCGACCGAGCCGATGCGCCGCGCCGAGCCGGGTGCTGTCGAGGAGACGCAAACCCCCTCAATCGGAGCAGGCTTCCGGTCGATCTTCGGCAATGCAGCGGCCGTCTGGCTGGTCGCAGGCGTCACGATAACCTCGATGATCGGCTATGCGCTGACCGGCTGGACCCCGGCCTACCTGATCCGGTCATTCGGTCTCAATACCCTTCAGGTCGGCAATATCGTTGCGCCCTTGCTCGCGATCGCCGGGGTTGCGAGCGGGCTGGGCAGCGGCTGGCTCGCCAATCGCCTGTCGGAGAAATACGGGCTGAAGGCACAGCCGCTGATGGTCGCTGCACTCAAGACCATCGCCCTGCCGTTCCTAATCTGGTTCTACGTTGCCGACAGCGCCCCGCTTGCGGTCGGCGTCTACTTCATCGCGGTCCTGTTCCAGTCCTGTTATCTCGGCCCGACCTTCGCGCTGATCCAGACGCTCGCACCGCTGCGCATGCGCGCTGTCTGGGCTGCAATCACGCTTCTCGTCATCAACCTCATCGGGCTTGGCCTGGGACCGACCATGGTGGGCGTCCTCTCGGACTATTTCGCGCCCGAATACGGTCAGGAATCGCTGCGCCAGGCGCTGTTCGTCATCGCTTGCGCAACTCCCGTGGCCATCTTCTGCTACTGGCGCGCCGCCAAATGCCTGGAGAAGCAGTTACCGCATCGGCCTGCGGCGGAGGCTGGAGCCACTAGCGCCTGATTGTTGTCAGCGCGCGTTTTCGGCATCCAGTTCGCTTCTGCGATCGATATCGACGAGCATATCGGCGGCCGCCGGCTCCACCAAATTGACGTCGGGCCCCGCCAGGATGCGCGCTCCGCGGTCGCCGTCGAGTTCGCGAAGTTCTGCGAAGGAGGCGCTGTCGAAGGCAGCGGGGCATCCAGCCTTGCCGTCGGACTGTCGGGTGAAAAGCGGTCCGCTCGCTTGAGCGAGCATGCGCAGGTGCGACGCTGTAACCCTGGGCATATCCGCAAGGGCAATCACCACGCGGTCATGCGCCTGTGCAGCCGCAAGCCCGGCCGCGATCGAGGTGCCCATGCCTCGCTCGGCCTCGGCATTTAGCACCCGATTCCACCGGGCGTCCGGTGCGATCGAACTATGCGGCGCCATCACGATGTAAAGATGCTGAAAGCCTGCTTTTTCGGCAGCCCTTGCAGCCCAAGTCCACAGCTGTCTGCCCCTGTAGTCGGCCGCAAGCTTGTCGCCGCCAAACCTCTCGCTGCGCCCGGCGGCCAAAAGGATCAGCGCGGTGCCGGGATCAAGCGGTGTCATGTAGTCTTTCGTACTCTGAAACGACTTCCGCGAGCGCGGAAAGAGCGAGAGCCCGCGGCGTCTTGCAGGACGGGATGAGCCCCAGTGGGCTGCGAATGCGAGCAATCGCTTCTTCCGTCAGACCTCTTCCCGCCAAGCCGAGAGTTCGCGTGATGCGGGCCTTTTCGCCCCCTTGCGCGCCGATGTAGAAGGCCTCTGATGACAGCACCTGTTCGAGGAGCGGAAATTCCCATTCGTGATCGTGGAACAGGAAAAGGCAGGCTGTCCAGCGATCGGGCCTGAAGTCCTTTGTCTCTTGCCCGAGACTGAGAACGGACTTGTCATACGCCGTGACGTCGATCCCGAGCGCCATTGCCAAGGCAGAGAGATATTCCAGCTCGGGCCCTTCACCGAAGGCGGCAATGCGTAGCGAAGGCAGGTAGCGGCGCTCGGCAAGAAGCTCGTTTTCAGGCAAAGCTATGCTCGCAGGAACACGGCGACCGAGCCTCGTCATGGCCTCGCGGCAAGCCGAGCGCCCGGGGGCCGGTTCAAGAAGGATGTCGAGGCCGCCGCCGCACGGCAGGCGGAAGTCGATTGTGTCTGACCCGGCTCCGTAGCGGATGAGCGCAGGTTTCGAGAGTTCGCGGATGTCTGCGGCAAGCTGCGCTTCGAGGCATCCGTCGGACAGACTGCCGATGGTCGAACCGTCGGGCAGGACCGCCAGCTGCGCGCCTATCCTGCGGGAAAAACTCCCCTCGATCCCGACGATGGTGCAAAGGCCTACGCCCGCTTCGCACGCCGCGGCCAGCGCCGCATGATCGGCGCTGCGGGGGGCAATCGCGACCAGCTGGTCGAGCATCAGTCCGGCATCGCCGCGAGAATGCGGTCGGGTGTCATCGGATAATCGAAGATGCGCGCGCCAGAAGCGTTGTAGATCGCATTGGCAATCGCAGCGGCCCCGCCGCACATGCCGAGTTCGCCAATGCCTTTCGCCTGGATCGGGCTGGCCGCCGGATCGCGCTCTTCCACGAGTACGACTTCGAGATCGGGTACGTCGCGATGGACCGGCACGTGATATTCGGCGAGGTCGCAGTTCACGAGGTGCCCTTCGTGCGGATCGAATTCCAGCGCTTCGGTCAGGGCCACACCGATGCTCCAGGTAATTCCGCCAAGGCACTGAGAGCGGGCGGTCTTGTGGTTTAGCACGCGGCCGAATCCGAACGCACCCAGCATCCGGTCGACGCGGGTTTCGCCCGTGAAACGGTTCACCCTGACCTGCGCAAAGAATGCGCCAAAGCCCGAGGCGGTGAAATCGTCTTTGATGTCGCCCGGCTCGTAATGCCCTTCGCGGGACAAGTCGTTGCCATCGAGCAACGAGACCAGGCTTTCTCCTGAGGCGGCTTCCCCGTCTTTCAGTTCGAGTTCGGTTTCACCCACACCGAGGCGCTGGCCGAGTTCTTCGCGGATCGCCTTGCACGCGATGTAAACCGCCGATCCGATGGAAGCCGCACCCCAGCTGCCGCCCGATCCGGGCCCGCGCGGATGCTTCGTATCGCCCAATTCGACCAGCACTTGGGCCGGATCGAGGCCCAGCATTTCACCGGCAAGCTGGGCGAGGATCGTGTAGGTCCCCGTGCCGATATCGGTCATGTCCGTCTCGACGAGCGCACTGCCGTCGGCTTTGAGCGTGACGCGTGCCTTGGCCTCGGCGATATTGTGGACGCGTGCGGCGCTCGCCATGCCGGTGCCGACCCACCATTCGCCCTCGCAAGTGTGGCGCGGGCTTCGGGGTCCGCTGTCCCAACCGAACGCTTCGGCCCCCAGCCTGAGGCATTCGGCCAGCTTGTGTGACGAGAAGGGCAGGCCCTCTTCCGGGTCTTCTTCGGGAATGTTCTTCAGGCGCAGTTCGACCGGGTCGATACCCGCTTTCTCGGCCAGCACATCCATGGCCCCTTCGAGCGCGGGCATGCCGACCGCCTCGCCCGGCGCCCTGACCGATCCCGCGGTCATGCGGTGAATCCGCGCGACTTCGAGCATCAGGTCACGGTTCTCGCCGCCATAAAGGAAGTGCGAGGATTGCAGGACCGGCTCTGCAAAAGTTTCTCCGGGCAAGTTGGAGACGAGTGCGTGATGGCCGAAGCCGATCAGCTTGCCGCTCTGATCGGCCGCCAGCCGCAGGCGCTGTGTCGTCTCGGACCTGCGCATTACGCATTGGAACACCTGTTGCCGGGACATGACGATCCGGACCGGTCGTCCGACCTCCTTGGATGCGATGGCAGCCGCGACAACGTCTTCGCTGACGCCAAGTTTCGACCCGAATCCGCCCCCGACGAAGCGCGAAACGAGACGGACGTTCTTCTCTTCCATCCCCAGCGCATCGGCGAGCTCGCTGATATTGTAATTCAGCATCTGTAGCGAAGCGTAGACGGTCAGCTTGTCGCCGTCCCATTGCGCGATGGAAGCGTGCGGTTCCATCGCCGCCGAGGCATGCCCCTTCGTCGTGTAGGTAACGTCCACCGAGTGGGCAGCAGTCGCCATGGCGTGATCGAGGTCGCCCTGCCTGACGGTTTCATCCTCCTGCTCTTCCGCTTCGACGGCTTGGGGATCGAGCGGGGCGCCGGGATCTTCGCGATACTTGATAGGCAGATGTTTCGCCGCATCGCGAGCCTGTTCGAAGGTCTCCGCCACGACCAGTGCGATGGGCTGGCCCCAGTAACAGATTGTGCCCGGTTCCTGTTGCGGCGCCTCGTCGGCGGTGCCCTGTGCGGCGCGGGTGGTCATCGCGGGATCGTCGATCACGGCAAGCACGCCCGGCATCGAAAGCACCGAATCCTTGTCGATCGAGACGACGTTGCCCCGTGTGATCGTCGAAGTGACGAGCACGCCTTCGGCGCAGTCGGTCATCGGATATTCGGCAGAATAGGGGGCGGTGCCGGTCACCTTGGCCATGCCTTCGACGCGGGGAATCGACTTCCCGAGTACGCCTTGCTTCATCCCGTCGAGGCGGTTGCTGTCGTCCGGCTTGTCTTGCTTGAAATGTACGGTCATGCCGCGGCCTCCGTCGCATTCTGCAGGACGGCGTGCAGCGTTCGCCGCGCCAGCGGTATCTTGAAGTCGTTCTCGCCGAAGCCGCGCGCATCTTCGAGAAGGATATCGGCGGCCTTGTCGAACAAGTCTTCGGAAGGGACCTTGCCGATCAGGGCTTCGCCGATACGGGGATCATGCCATGGCTTATGCGCCAACCCGCCGAAAGCGAGATCGGCGCGGGTGAACTTGCCGTGCTCGATCTCGACTACGGCAGCTACCGACACGAGCGCAAAGGCATAGGAGGACCGTTCGCGAACCTTGCGATAGATCTGGGTGCCGCCGACAGGTGCGGGCAGAGCCACCGCCGTGATGAGCTCTCCCTCTTCCAGCACGTTTTCGCGCCACGGCGTGTCGCCGGGAAGGCAATGGAAATCGCGAACCGGCACCGTGCGTGTATCGCCGCCCGGCTTGGCAATCTCGACCTGCGCATCGAGCGCGCTGAGGGCGACCGCCATGTCCCCGGGATAGGTTGCGATGCATTGATCGCTCGTCCCGAGCACCGCGTGCAGCTTTGCAATACCGTCGATCGCGCCGCAGCCGCTTCCCGGTTCGCGCTTGTTGCAGGGCTGGTCGATGTTCGTGAAGTAGAAGCAGCGTGTGCGCTGGCACAAATTGCCGCCGGTGGTGGCCTTGTTGCGCAATTGCTGGGTTGCGCCAGCCAGGATCGCGCGTGCCAGAACCGGGTAGTCGGAGCGGACCCGCGGGTGAACGGCGGTTTCCGTATTGGATGCCAGGGCGCCGATCGACAGGCCGCCGTCGTCAGTGTCCTCGATCCCGCCAAAGCCGATGCGGTTGATGTCGGCGAGCGTTTCTGGCGTTTCGACCTGCAATTTCATGAGGTCGAGCAGGTTGGTCCCGCCTGCTATGGCGAGGGCGGTGTCGTCATGTGTAAGCTGCGCGGCGTCGTCCAGCGTTCTCGCCCGGGTGTAGGAAAACGGTCTCATGCGCTCTCCTCCGCCACTTCGCTTATGGCCGCCACGATGTTCGCATAGGCCCCGCAGCGGCACAGATTGCCGCTCATCCGCTCGCGGATTTCCTCGCCGGTAGCTGCCATTTCACCCTCGAGGCTTTCGCTCGCATCGCTCGGCCAGTTGTTAGCGATTTCCTGAAGCATGGCCGTTGCCGAACAAATCTGCCCGGGCGTGCAATAGCCGCACTGGAACCCGTCGTGTTCGAGGAAAGCTTTCTGGAGCGCCGATGGATTTTCGGGCGTGCCCAGTCCTTCGATCGTCGTAATCTCGTCGCCATCGTGCATCGCAGCCAGGGTAAGGCAGCTGTTGATCCGGATGCCGTTGACGATGACCGTGCAGGCGCCGCACTGGCCGTGGTCGCATCCCTTCTTTGTGCCCGTCAGGCCGAGATCGTGGCGGAGGAAATCGAGCAGCGATGTTCGAGGGTCTGACGGCAGGCTATGCTGTTCGCCGTTGACGGAAATAGTATCGGACACAATCGCCTCCTTTGCCTTCCCAACTATCGGGAAGCGGGGCGTGTCCGGTGACTGCGAAAAAAGTTTGCAGGAGAGGCCGGAAGGAGCACACTTCCGCGAGGGTCAGCGGTGCTCCGGTTCAGGCAGCGCTTGCGATAATGACCCGTGCGCCGTCATCGAATGTGACATCGTCGAGCGAGTCGGCAAGCCCGCTTTGGCCGGGTTCGACCAGGCTTTCGTCGATTGCGACCGCCCCGGACAGCGGCATGACCTGAACGGTGCCGGTAAAGCGGGACGCGATATCCTGCGAAGGCTGCCCCATGACCTGCGCGAGGGTGAAGCGGGGACCATCGACGAGCATCAGCTCGCGATCCGCGGGGACCGTCCGAGCCAGATCGTTGGAGTAGGGTAGGCCCTTGGCGACTTCCAGTCCCTCGGAGAGATGCAGCTCGCGCGGACGCCCGTAATCGTAGAGGCGATAGGTAATGTCGGTGTTCTCCTGCACTTCCAGTAAGGTCAGTCCCGCACCGATTGCGTGCACCGTGCCTGCAGGGATGTAGAAGAAATCGCCGCTGCTGACCTCGCGCCAATGGAGCAGGTCCTCGATCGTGCCATCGAGTGCCGCAGCACGCATCTCGTCTCCGGACACTTCGCGTACGAAGCCCATGGCCAGTTTCGCTCCGGGCTCTGCATCGAGAATAAGCCAGCATTCTTCCTTGCCCCGTCCGGTCGGGCTGGCTTCGGCAGGCGGATGCACCTGCACCGACAGCTTCTCGCTGGTGAAAAGGTATTTCACGAGGAGACCGTCCATCGATGTCGCGGGCTCGAACCAGATTTCGCCGATGCGCGTGGATTGGTCGTCCAAGGCAAAAGGCGCGGGGAGGCTGTCCATGCCCCACACTTTCTCGACGGTCTTGATCGGCAAATGGCCCGAACTCATTGGTTCGCAGCCCCATCCAGCTTGCCGACCTCCTGCGCGTGATTGCGATTGAGGACGAGTATCTCGTCACCGTCGACGACCACGATGGCATTGTCGAAACCGACCAGCGAAACGCGCGGTCCGTCGGTATCGATCATCACGGACTTCGCCGATTTGACCTCGGCAGGACCGGAGAGGACATTCTCGCCGCCACCTTGGGCTGCGCGCGCTTCGAAGAGCGCATTCCAGTCGCCGATGTCGGACCAGCCCATGTCGGCTGCAACGACTGCTGCCTGTGCCGTGTTCTCCATCACGGCGTAGTCGACGCTTTCGCCAGCGATGGTCCCGAAATGGCCTGCGTCGGGTTCGAAGCGCTCGTCCGTCCAGATGCCACCTTCCACAGAGGCTGCGACCGCCCTAGCCATCTCGGGCCGGTGCTTTGCCAGCTCGTCCAGGAATGCGCCCGCCTGAAACGCGAAAATGCCGCCGTTCCAGACGTAGTCGCCCGATGCGAGGAATTCGCGTGCGCGATCGAGGTCGGGTTTTTCCACGAACCGTTCGATCCGGTGACCGTCGCCCAGTGTGTCGCCGAGCTTGATGTAGCCGTAACCCGTTGCAGGTCGATCGGGCGCGATGCCGAAGCTGACCAGATTGCTGTCAGCGGCCAGCGATGCGGCTTTCTTGGCACCGGCAAGGAAGGCCGCGTCATCGGCGATGTGATGGTCGCTGGGGCACACGAGCATGATGGCCTCGCGCGGCAGCAGGCTGGCGGCGAGCGCGATGGCCGGTGCGGTATTCTTCGCGGCCGGTTCGACGATAAGCCGGTGCTGTCCTGCCTGCTCGGTAATGAAACGCGTATGCGCTTCGCCCGCAACGATCATGGGCTGCGCGAAAGAGGCAGTATCCGAGACACGATCCAGCGCCTGCTGGAACAGCGTGCGATCGCCGAGCAAGGGGAGGAAGGGCTTCGGGTGGCTGCGGCGGCTGCGCGGCCACAAGCGCGTCCCGCTCCCGCCGCTGAGAATGATGGGATGGATCATCGACATGATTGCGCGGCGACTAGCAGCGCATCATCTCCAAGTCATCGTTTACTTGCCTTCGATTGCAAGCATTCGTTACGGCAATGAAGATGTTCTCTCCCAAGCTTTCCATTTTCGCCCGCCTTCCTGTGCCGGGAGAGGTGAAAACGCGGCTCATCCCTGGATTGGGGGCTGAGGGGGCTGCGCGGATCTATGCGCGTTTGCTTGCTCACACGGTGCAGGTTGCAAAGGACAGCGGCCTGGATTTAGAACTGCGGGTCACCGGCGGCGAGATCGCGGCCTTCCACGATCTTTTCGGAGCCGACACCGCAGTGGTCGACCAGGGAGAAGGCGACCTGGGCGATAAAATGGCGGCTGTCGAAGGGCCTGCGCTGCTTATCGGTAGCGATTGCCCCGGCATCAGCGTGCCTTTGCTGCAGGCGGCGGCCGGAGCGCTCGAAGATCGCAGCGTTGTCCTGGGTCCGGCAAACGACGGTGGCTACTATCTCATCGGTTTTCGCGAGCGGATGCCGTTCCTCTTCGACAATATGGAATGGTCCACCCCCAAGGTCCTGCCGGAAACGCTCGTGCGGCTGGCGGCGCGCGGTATCGGACCGGCAATCCTTCCCGAACTGGCCGATATCGATACCGCCGAAGACCTGGCTGCGTGGCCGGAATACGAATGAGCACCACGCTTCTCGTACCGGTGCTCGACGAGGCCAAGGCCCTGCCGGCACTGGTCGCCCGTTTCGCCGAGCTCGACCCGCGTCCGGCCGAAATCCTGCTTGTCGATGGCGGAAGCGCCGACGAGACAGTGCAGATCGCGAAAGACGCGGGATGGCGTATCCTTTTCGCCGATCGGGGTCGCGCCAAGCAGATCAACGCAGGCGTCGAAGCGGCGACTTCCGAAAACCTATGTGTCGTCCACGCCGATACCTTGCCCCCGTGCGATATGGTCGAGGTTATCGAGAATACACTGTCGGATCGCCGCATCGCCCTTGCCAGTTTCACACCGGTCATTCGCGGACCGGAAAAAACCCGCTGGGGCACCACCGTGCATAATTGGGCCAAGACCTGGTACGCGCCCCTGCTTACTCGGCCGCATCGCTTTTTCCAGGGCGTACGCCTGCTGTTCGGCGATCACGCGATGTTCTTCCGGCGCGCCGACTTTCTTACCATCGGGGGCTGCACGCCCGGCGATGCGGTGATGGAAGAGGCCGATCTCTGCGTGAAGTTCGCGCGCCTCGGCAAGGTGCGCATGGTGCCACGAAAGGTCTACACCTCGGACAGGCGCATAGCCGAGTGGGGCGCGCTCAAGGCGAACTGGATCTACTTCAAGGTCGGAATGCTGTGGGCATTCGGCCTGCGTTCGCGCATGGCGAAACACTATCCCGACGTGCGCTAGTCCCCGGTCAGGAAGCCCACTTCGATGCAGTGTTCGATGAGGCGGCGGATATAGGCGCGGCCGGTTTGCGGGCATTGCATGCCCAGGACCTCGCGCACATTCGCATCGTCGAAATGGGGGTCGCGCTGAAAGTAGCTGGCATAGAGCCCGGCTACCCGCTTAAACAAGCGCCTCTCCAACGCAGGCAGAGTGGCCGGGTCGAATGCGCTGGGCTCGACCAGTTCGGGCTCGTGAAATCGCGCGAAATCGCCAATCGCGCCGGTGAAATCCGTGACCGGCAGAGGCTGGGCCGAAACGAGATGGAAGGTCTTGCCTGCGGCCTGCTCCATCACTTGCGCAAGAGCTACTATGCCAGCAGCGACATGATTGATCGGCACGAAGTCGAGCGTTGCGCCAGCGCGCGCGGGCATGTGTTTCACCCTCCCTTCCGCGATCAGCTTGAATGCGGCGTAGGTAGTGTCGAATTGGCGGATTGCGCCGCTCTCGTGCGCGCCAACCACGATGGACGGGCGCGCGATCGCCCAGCGCAGGTCGGAAGCGCGCACGAGCCGCTCTCCGGCGGCCTTGCTCGCTTCGTAACCGTTCGCGAAACCGGTTTCGGGGAGAAGATCGTCTTCCAGGATTGTCCCGTCGCGCCTGCCGCAAACATAGGCGGTCGAGACGTGGAGGAAGTCCATCTCGCCCCGCCGGGCAAGCGCCAGCGCGTGCTTCGTTCCGTCCACATTGACGGCGGCATAGTCCGCCTCGTCGAGGTCGAAGCGCACCGTTGCCGCGCAATGCAACAGGAGGTCGTGGCTGGTGGCCAACCGGGCAAACTTGCTCTCCTCCCAACCGAACTGGGGTTGGGAGACGTCGCCAGCAACAGTCGCAATCTCGACCGGCGAGCCATCGTTTGCGCGAATGTCGCGATTGCGATGTACCAGTCCTGTGACCTCGTGACCCTCACGCGCCAATCGCGCGCAGATTTCACCGCCCAGAAGGCCGGCCGCGCCCGTGACCAGCACTCTCATGTGCCGCGCTTTCGCAAGATGTAACCGATGGGAATTTTCCGCCGAATGGAAAGGACAATGCGAGAAAGTTCGCATCTTGAGCAAATTCGGTTACGGGACAAGCAATGAAATTCACGCATGACGTTATCGTGATCGGCGGCGGGGCTGCCGGTCTGACCGCTGCCGGGGGGTGTGCGCTCTTTGGTCTGGACGTGGCCCTGATCGAAGCGCGTAAGATGGGCGGCGAATGCCTCAACGACGGCTGCGTCCCCTCCAAGGCCCTGATCACTGCCGCAAAGCGTGCTGCCGAGGCTCGCGAAAGCGAACGCTACGGCGTTACGCTCGCCGCGCCTAAGGTCGATTGGCGCGGGGTCCAGCGACATATCCGCGATGCCATCGCCGCGATCGAGCCGCACGACAGCGAAGAACGGTTCGAGGAAATGGGCTGCGAAGTCATTCGCGATTGGGCGCGCGTCACCGGGCCGCAAACCGTCGAAGTCGCCGGGCGGACGCTCAGCGCTCCCCGGATTGTCATCGCGACCGGATCGAAGCCTGCAATCCCGCCTATCAAGGGCGTGGACGAGGTTCCTTATCTTACCAATGAGAACATCTTCGACATTGAGGGCCTGCCCGACCGTCTGGTCATCGTGGGAGGCGGGGTCATCGGCATGGAGATGGCGCAGGCATTCCGGCGACTGGGCAGCGAAGTGACCGTGGTCGAGCCGGGTGAGCTGATGGCGCGCGATGATCGGGATAGTGTCGCTGTGGTTCGGAAGACCATGGAAGGCGAGGGCGTCAGGTTCGTTAAAGGTCTCGCATCGGCAGTTACCGGCTCCGCCGGCTCCATCGCGCTAACTGTCGGCGGCGAGGTCATCGAAGGCTCGCACCTGCTTATTGCGACTGGTCGCAAGGCAAATTGCGAAGGCTTCGGTCTTGAAGATATCGGCGTCGAAATGGGCAAGGGCGGCATCGCCACCGACGAACGCCGCCGCGCGTCGGTAAAAGGCATCTATGCGATCGGCGATTGCCGCGACGGTCCCCGGCTTACGCACGTATCTGGCTATGAGGGCTCCAACGTGGCGCTCGAAATCACGCTCGGCGTGCCGACCAAGGTCGATTACACCGCGCTTCCCTGGTGCACCTATACCGAGCCCGAAGTGGCCCAGATCGGTCTCACGGAGTCAGAGGCACGCGAGAAGCATGGCGATGCCATCCGTGTGGTGACCGAGAGCTTTCACGACAACGAGCGCGCCCTCACAGAAGGCAATGACAAGGGCCAGGTGAAGGTCATGTTCAAGGGCAAGAAGGTGGTCGGCGCCAGCCTCGTGGGCAAGAACGTGGGCGAATTGCTCCTGCCGTTCAGCCAGACGATCACCGGCAAGAGCAGCACCTTCGCGCTCGGTTCCGCGATCATTGCCTATCCCACCCGTAGCGAGATCACGAAGGCGACCGCGTTTCAGGCGTGGGAGCCCACGGTCTTCGGCCCGATCCCGAAAAAATGGGCCGGTTTCCTTGCAAGCATGCGCCGCCGATTGGGATGAGCAGGCAAGCGAAGTCGCGCAATGCCCCCTTGGGGCCGTCTCCGTTCGCCGTCGAGGGTGAGCGGCTGCCTGCGGAGAAGTTTTCCGACCCGCAACGGACTGCCAAGGGCGAGCCACGCGCAAGCGTGCCCCTGTCGCGTCTGGACACGCTGTGGCTCAATACCGGGACGCTGTGCAATCTCGCCTGCGCGACCTGCTACATTGAGAGCAGCCCCACCAACGACGCGCTGATATACCTCGGCGCCAATGACGCCTCCCGCTTTCTGGACGAGGCGGAGGCAATGGGGACGCGCGAGATCGGGTTTACCGGGGGCGAACCCTTCATGAACCCCGACTTCCCGGCGATGCTGCAAGACAGCCTCGCGCGGGGGTTCGAGGTCCTGATCCTCACCAATGCCATGCGGCCGATGCGGCGGCACGAAGGCCTACTGCTTGACCTGCTCGATACCTATCGCGGTAAGCTGACGCTACGGATTAGCCTCGACCACCATACGGAGGCCGTTCACGAGGGCGAGCGCGGTGCAAACAGCTGGGCGCCAGCGATGGCCGGGCTGGAATGGCTATCGGCAAAAGGATTTTCGATCGCTGTCGCAGGGCGTCTGCTGCCCCTTGAAGGCGAACAGGCCGCGCGAGCAGCCTATGCACAATTGTTCGAGGCCAAAGGTATCGCCATCGACGCGCTCGACCCTGCGCGGCTCGTCCTCTTTCCTGAAATGGATGAGGACAAGGACATCGCCGAGATCACGACGGCATGCTGGGACATACTTGGCAAGTCGCCGTCCGATATCATGTGCGCTAGCAGCCGCATGGTGGTCCATCGCAAGGGCAAGGATGCCCCGGAAGTCGCAGCTTGCACCCTGATCCCTTACGATCCTGAATTCCTGCTCGGCACCTCCATTGAAGAGGCGACGCAGGAGGTCCCTCTCAACCATCCCCATTGCGCGCGCTTTTGCGTGCTCGGCGGCGCCAGCTGTTCGGCCTAGGAGCGAATCTGTCGCATGACCGTTGAGAGACCATGTTCTTCGATGACAAATGGCTCGACATTGCCGCGCGCGGTTCCATCCTCACTGCGCTTGCCCTGGTCTGGATAGTCCTTCTTATCCGCATCGTCGGATTGCGGTCGCTGTCCAAGATGACGAATTTCGACTTCGTGATGACGGTCGCACTCGGTTCGCTGCTAGCTAGTGCGAGCCAGGTCACGGAGTGGGGCGCCTACGTGCAGATCCTCGTCGGGGTGGCGATGCTGTTTATCGTGCAAATCGCAGCAGCTCTCCTGCGACGACAGTCGGAAAGCATCGAGGCCGCCATCCAGAATTGCCCCGTCTACCTGATGCGCGATGGAGTGATCGACGAAGAGGCGCTTGCCAAGACGCGCGTGGCGCACAGCGACCTGATCGCGAAACTGCGCGAGGCCAATGTCATGCATTTCGACGAGGTTCGCGCAGTCGTGCTGGAGGCGACCGGCGATGTGTCGGTCCTGCATGGCGATGCGCTCGATGAACGCCTCACCCAGGATGTAGAGGAAGCCTAAAGCGTCTTCTTGTCGAGGTATTTCGCCAGCGCCACGCCGCCTGTAATGAGGAACGGCACGAGGACAATGCTGAGCGCGACCTTGGCCAGCACCTGACCGATCAGCAGCGGTGTGATGTCGAACTGGCCATAGAAGGCCAGGGTCACGAAGATGACCGAATCGATGGCCTGGCTCAGCGCCGATGCGATTGCACCGCGCGCCATCAGGCCCAGCGTGTTCGCTTCCCCGCTTCCGCGCAGGCGCGAGAAGATCCACACATTGAGGAGGAGCGAGACGATATAGGCTGCAGGGCCCGCAGCCATGATCCGCGGCGTTTGCGCCAGCACAGTGTTGAACGCGTCGAGATCGGCGCTGCGATATTCGAGCATTTCAGGCGATGCCGGAAGCGACAGGACCAGGAAGATCAGCGCGGCCGACACAGCCAGCGGGAGGAAGCCCCACCACACCAGCCTCCGCGCCAGTTTCTCTCCGTAGAGCTGGGCGATCGTGCTCGAGATCACGACCAGCCCCAGGAACGCGAAGATACCCGATTCGACAGCCAGCTCGGTCGGCCACAGCTGCACCTGCTTGAAAGCAAGGACGCCCGCGATAACGGTCAGGCCGCCATACAGCACGAGGAATACGAAAAGGCCCAGCGGCATGGATGCTGCGACAAGGCGGGTTTCATTAGCCGGGTGGTCGGTCATGTCTGGATGTGGGCCGATCTTTTCAAACTGGTGACAGCCGAAGCTGGCGGAGCGCGCGAAAATTGACTAAGCGGAGCCGCCGCGCAAGGTAGCGGCCAATTTCATCCGCAACTAGTCGCATCGCGAAGGGGTCCGCAATGCCGCCTTTCCTTATCAATGCTATCGGTATCCTCGCGATACTTTTCATCGCCTTCCTGCTTTCGACCGGCAAGCGGCGCATCAAGCTGCGCGTCGTCGGGGCCGCCTTCGCGCTCCAGGCGCTGATGGCGCTTCTGGTCCTGCGCACGCCCTGGGGTGTCGAGGCGATTCAGGCGATGTCCAACGGCGTGATCGCGCTGCTCGATTATTCGAAGGCCGGTATCACTGCGATCTTCGGCCCGATGGATGCAAACCCCTTCACCAATACCTTCGTGATTGCCGCTCTGCCGGTCATCATCTTCTTCGCCGCGCTGGTGTCGATCCTCTATCACTGGGGCATCATGCAGCGACTGGTCCGCTGGGTCGGGGGCGCGATCGGCTGGATTACCGGCATCAGCAAGGTCGAAGCACTTGGCAGCGCGGCCAATATCTTTGTCGGCCAGTCGGAAAGCCCGCTTGTCGTGCGCCCCTATCTCGCCTCGCTGACGCCCAGCCGCCTGTTCACGCTGATGAGCGTTGGCATGGCTGGCGTCGCAGGCACGATCCTGGCGGCCTATGCCAGCTTTATCGGAGCCGACGCGGTGCCGTTTCTGCTTGCCGCGGCATTCATGTCCGCGCCGGGCGGCATCCTGATGGCCAAGATCATCATGCCCGACGACGAAAGCGATCTCGCAAAAGACGCGGCGGAACTGGCCGAAGTGAAACTGCCCGATGCACGCATCAGTGCCGAAGGCCCGGCGGCACTTACCGAAAGCGGCCGCCCGCACGAAGTCGAAGTGGCCGAAACCTTCGAGGAAGGCCACAAGCCGGCCAACGTCATCGAAGCTGCCGCGCAGGGCACCCAGACGGGTGTGAAGCTGGCGGTGGCCGTCGGTGCGATGGTCATGGTCTTCGTGGCGCTGGTTGCGCTGGCCAATGGCATCCTCGGCGGGATCGGCGGCTGGTTCGGCTATCCCGACATCAGCTTCCAGCAATTGCTGGGCTTCGTTTTCGCTCCGGTCATGTACCTCATCGGTATTCCGTGGGACCAGGCAGGTGCTGCCGGCGGGCTGTTCGGTACGAAGATCGTGCTCAACGAATTCGTCGCCTTCATCGAATTGGGCAGCATGGATGCCGCAACCCTGACCGACCGCAGCCGCGCCATCGTGACCTTTGCGCTGTGCGGCTTCGCCAATTTCAGCTCCATCGCGATCCAGATGGCAGTGACGGGCGGCCTTGCGCCAAATCAAAGACCGGTCATCGCAAAGCTTGGTATCCGTGCGCTTGCCGCCGGTAGCCTCGCCAATCTGATGAGCGCAGCACTGGCGGGACTCTTCCTGCCGTATTAAGGGCCGCATTCATTATGACCGACTCGAACACCGACATTGCGGTTGTGTCGCTGGCACAGCCGCTCGCATCCATTGCCGACGAACTCGGCCGCAGCTTCCAGGAATACGGCTTCGCCGTCGTCCGCGATCACGGCATCCCGCAGGACCTTATCGACCGGGCCGAAGAGCTCTCGAAGCAGTTCTTTGCCCTGCCCGATGACGTAAAGAAGGCCTATCACATCCCGGGTGGCGGTGGTGCGCGTGGCTATACACCGTTCGGCACGGAAAAGGCCAAGGACGCCAATGTCCACGACCTGAAGGAATTCTGGCACGTCGGGCGCGAACTGCCCGAAGGGCATGCGCTTTCGCAGTTCATGGCAGACAATGTCTGGCCGAGTGAGGTGGACGGTTTCCGCCAGACTTTCAGTGAACTCTACTCCGCATTCGAGGAGGCGGGCGGCCGCGTCCTCGAAGCGATTGCGCTGCATCTCGGCCTGCCGCAGGATTTCTTTGCTGCGACCGTGGAAGACGGCAACTCGGTAATGCGCCTGCTGCGCTATCCGCCGCTCGAAGGCAAAGAGGCGGAAGGCGCCATCCGCGCCGCTGCCCATGGTGACATCAACACCATCACGCTCCTCCTCGGGGCAGAAGAGGCCGGTCTCGAATTGCTGACCAAGCAGGACGAATGGAAGGCCGTCGACGTGCCCGAAGGCGCGCTGGTCATCAATGTCGGCGACATGCTCGACCGGCTGACCAACGGCAAGCTGCGCTCGACGACGCACCGTGTGGTCAATCCGCGCGGCGAAGCGGCGTACCGGGCACGCTATTCGATGCCTTTCTTCCTGCATTTCCGTCCAGACTACACGATCGAGACGCTGGAAAGCTGCATCGATCCGGACAATCCGGACGCGCACCCAGCGCCTATTTCGAGCCATGATTTCCTCATGCAGCGCCTGCGCGAGATCAATCTGGCCTGATTGCTGCGCTGCAACAATTTCAGTCCCGGAATCTGTGGTTTTGTACCCACACACACAAAAATTCCCCGGTGATGCAATTTTGCAACGCCGCTAAATGGCTGTTTTTTGGGCTTTTCGGCCAAAGTGTTGCCATGGTGAATCAGGGGTGTGGGTGGCTGTCTTGACTCTGTCATAAAACCACCGCTTTGCGGAAACATGCACGGCCTAGCGGGGCTGCGCTTCCAACAAAGCAAATTCACACCCGAAGAGACGAAGGGGTCTTCTCGATGAAGTTCAAATATCTCCTGGCCACCTCGGTGGCTGGTATCGCAGCCGCAGGTGCCATGCCCGCAGCAGCCCAGTCGACCGGCTCGATCGACTTTGAAGAAGACGATGTAATCATCGTTACCGGTCGCGGTGACGATGGCGTCGGTGGCGTCGAAATTCCCGACACCACGAAGGCGAAGCAGGTCCTCAACGAAGAAATCATTCGTCGCCAGCGTCCCGGCCAGACGGTCAACGACATCGTGAACCTGGTTCCCGGCGTCAGCTTCCAGAACAACGACCCCTGGGGTTCGTCGGGCGGTGGTTTCACCATCCGCGGCTTCAGCGCCGACCGCGTGTCGCAGACCCTCGACGGCCTGCCACTGAACGATTCGGGTAACTACGCTCTCTACACCAACCAGCAGGTCGACCCTGAAGTTCTCGAAGAAGTCAGCGTCAGCCTCGGTTCGACCGACGTCGACAGCCCGACCGCTTCGGCAACCGGTGGTACGATCAACATCCGTACGCGTGAGCCGGGTGACGATTTCGGCATGACCGCAACGATGACCTTTGGCGACGTGCTCGCATCGGGCGTCGAAGACAGCACGTTCATGCGCGGCTTCCTGATGGTCGACACCGGCGACATCACCGGCAGCGGCACCAAGGCTTTCGGTTCGGTCAGCTACACGACCTACGGCGTGCCCTACAACCCGTACGGCAAGATCGACAAGACGCAGTTCAACGGCCGCATCTGGCAGGATATCGGCGCGAACGGCGACTTCATCTCGATCTCGGGCCACTACAACCAGAACCGCAACAACTTTGCCGGTTCGGAAAGCCTCGAACTGCTGCTCCCGCTCGCAGTGAACGGCGAAGTGAACGCCCTCGATCGTGGTGACGTAATCGGCACCTACGATGATCGCGAAGGCCGCTTCAACATCTACGAAACCAACGAAAGCTATCCGTGTGCAGTGAACGGCAACGTTCTCGCTTCGGAAACCGGCAATGCTACCGGCAGCCCGGGTGCCAGCGTCGACTACAACGATCGCGGTGACTGCGGTTCTTCGTTCTTCCGCCGCTACAATCCGTCGGACACCGGCAACATCCGTGGTGCTTCGCGCTTCACGCTCAGCGACAAGCTGACCTTCACTTTCGATCCGAGCTACCAGTACGTCAAGGCGAACGGTGGCGGACCCGACGATCTGCGTGAAGGCTTCTTTACCCGTGGCGACACTGGTTACACCGGCGCTTTCCGCGGCGGCTACTACTTCGGCCGTGACCTCAATGGCGACGGTGACCTCGACGATGAAATCGCAGGCAACGACCCCAGCCAGACCACGACCGATCGTTTCGGCGTGATCGCCAACCTCATTTACGAGATCAATTCGGACCACCGTGTCCGTGCGACCTACACCTGGGATCGTGCGCGTCACCGCCAGACCGGCCAGATCACGTATATGCTGCAGAACGGCGAAATCAGCGACGTTTTCGCAATCGACAACCCGCTGCTCGACGTCAACGGCAACGAGGTCAACAAGCGTGACCGTCTGTCCTACGCGATCCTGCACCAGGTTTCGGGTGAATACCGTGGCCGCTTCGGCGACCTGACCGCGAAGCTCGCCCTGCGCGCTCCGTTCTTCACTCGCGAACTGAACCAGAACTGCTACACGACGTCGGACAACGGCTTCGTCGATTGTCCGAACCCGGGCTTTGACCTGACGGACTACGAAGCATCGAATCCGAATGCAGCTGCTCCGACTTCGCGTACACTCAAGTACGACAAGCTGCTTCCGAACATCGGCTTCACTTACGACGTGAGCAACGCCGTTTCGGTCTTTGCAAACTATGCGAAGGGCCTGTCCGTCCCCGGTACCGATCCGCTTTATGCATCGCTCTTCTTTGACGAGAACGATCCGGGTGCGAACCCGTCGCCGGAAACGACCGACAGCTTCGATGCCGGCCTTCGCTTCCAGTCGGGCGATATCGAGGCACAGATCGGCGCGTACTTCACTGCCTACGACAACCGTCTTGCAACGGCTTTCGACCCGGAAGCCAACGACGGCGAAGGCGCTCGCGTCTATCGTAACCTGGGCCGTGTCGACAAATACGGCATCGACGGTTCGATCGCATGGCGTCCGACCCGCAACACGCTGCTGTACGTCTTCGGTTCGTACAACGACTCGGAAATCAAGGACGACATCGCCATCGGCGCCTGCCGTTCCTTCCAGGTCGGCGATCCCTTCTACAGCTGCACGGCTTCGGGTGAGGAAGGCTTCCTCCTGACCGGCGGCAAGAAGGAATCGGGCGCACCGCGTTACAGCTTCGGTGGCCGCGGGCAGATCGCCTTCGGCGCCGTCGAACTCGGCGCACAGGTCAAGCACACCGGCACGCGCTTCGTGAACGACGTCAACCTCGGCGTCCTCGAAGACTTCTCGCCGGTTGGCACCACCGACGTCGTGGAAGACTTCCAGTATCCGGCAAAGGCTCCGGCATACACGATCGTCGATCTCGACGCTCGTATCCTGCTGGGTGAATTCCCGACCGGTGGCGACGTGGCCCTTCAGGTGAACCTGACGAACATCTTCGATGAGTACTACATCGGCTACTTCGGCGGTTCGCTGGATGACTTCGGCTTCGCGCAGATCGGTGCTCCGCGCGCCGGCAGCGTTTCGCTGATCATCGGCTTCTAAGCCTCAGTAATCTGAAAAGTGATTAGGGCGGCTCCCCACTGCGGGGGGCCGCCCTTTTCTTTGGCCCCGAGCCGACATTCAGGCTGTAGCCAGCAGTTCCTCTGCCAGCTTCTTGCGCACGATCGGTTCGACGCCGGAACGCAGCGCCCGTTCGAGTGCGGCGGCTTTCTCGCCCAAAGCCTCTTCTCCGAACATGCCGGCAGTCCCCGCCAACTTATGGATGGTTCGTGCCAGCTCCTCGATATGAACGCCTTCCAGGATATCCTGCTCGACTGCCGCAGTAACGGCGGCAAGCGCTTCTGACCGCCGTGCATTCCATCGCTCCAGCAATTCTCCCGATGGTTTGCGCGCCGGGGTTGACGAAGGCGTGGGCGGCAGGCTCCCTCGTTCCTCCGGCACGATGCGTACCGGTAGCCACCTCGCCAGCACCGCCGTCAGCTCTTCGAACACAAGCGGTTTCGCAAGGTGTCCCTGCATACCCGCCTCCAGTGCAGCTGCGATGTCCTCGGGAAACGCGTTGGCGGTCAATGCGATAATTGGCAGCTGGCTCAAGCCCACGCCATGGCTGCGAATGGTGCGTGTGGCCGTGTAGCCATCGCAACCGGGCATCTGGATATCCATCAGAACGAGATCGAAGGGGGCTTCGCTTTCCGCCGCATCAAGCGCCATCTTCACTGCCTCGGACCCGTCATGGGCCACAGTCACGCGCTGCCCCAATTGTTCCAGCATGGCAGTCACCAGCATCCGGTTCACATCGTGGTCTTCGGCCAAAAGCAGGCTGGCTGACGGGGGAGCGGCAAGCCGGTTTCCCGCACGCCGTTCTTCGATGCCGGGCTCGTCCAGTTCGGGATCGACCTCCTGCAGGGGAATACGCAACGTAAACCGCGAGCCCACGCCGGGCATCGAATCTACCATCAGGCTGCCACCAAGCAATTCGGCCAGCTGACGCGAGATCGAAAGGCCGAGCCCAGTCCCTCCGAAGCGCCGTGTTGTGCTTGCTTCCTCCTGGATAAAGGGATCGAAAATCCGGTCGAGACGCTTCGGGTCAATGCCAATTCCACTGTCTTCGACCGAGATTGCCAGTCGAGGACCTTCCTGCAGCACGCTGACCGTCACGGCACCGGTCTCGGTGAATTTCACGGCATTCCCGATCAGGTTGAGCAGCACCTGACGCAGGCGAAGGGGGTCGCTCTGGATACGGGCCGAAATATCTTCCGGGCACGATGCGCCAAGTTCTATGCCTTTGCGTTCCGCCCCTGCCATATGGAGCCTGACGCAGTCCTCGATGAGGCGGGGCAAATCGAAAGTCTCGTAATTGATGACCAGCTGGCCGGATTCAATCTTGGAGATGTCGAGGATGTCGTTGAGCAACATCATCATGGATCGGCCCGACCGCGCGATAAGGTCGGCGTAGCGTTCTGCCTCGGGATTCAGCTCCATGCGTGCGAGCAAGTCGGCAAAGCCGAGAACGCCGTTCATGGGTGTGCGTATTTCGTGGCTCATGTTGGCAAGGAATTGGGCCTTGGCGCGGGCGGCATTTTCCGCATGACGCATGGCGCGCTTAAGCTTGCCCTCAAGTTCGACTCTTTCGGTGACGTCACGGGCTGAGACGACAATGCCTTCGCGCTCGCCCGTCGCATGATCGAATGCGAGCGCGCAGTCGGCTTCGATATAGACCGGAGAGCCATCCTCGCTGTCGAGGAAGCGGCGATAGGTGAAGCGTTCGCTCCGGCTCTTGCCGGACAACAGACTTTCCTCGGCCCTGGCGACCTCTTCACGAGCTTCGGGATGAACCCTCTCGCCCGTTGTCATGCCGACGAATTCTTCCGGCGGCGCGCCGAGAACGCGGCTGACGGAAGGGGAGGCATATGTGCAGACGCCATGCAGATCGTACCGCAGGATCGCATCTGTTATGTTCTGTGCAAGCAGGGCGAGATGTTTGCGGCTGTTGATGATCTCTTTGGTCAATCGCTCCCTTGTCGACAGCACGGCTGCCACCGGAAATCCGACCAGGACAGAAGATGCCAGAAACGCCTCGAGCACGATGAGCTGCGAATGAAGGGGCATGGGCAAAAGGTTGATCGGTCCATAGCCCATCTGGGTCGCGAGCACGGCGATGGTCGCCACCTTGAACACGGAAAATGCCGTACCGAGCGCGCCCAGGCGGAAGGCATGGGAGATGATGATCGGCGGTACGAGGAACAGGAGAGGATAGGACGTCTGCAGAAACACGATGAGCGTAACCGATGTGCCAAGAACAGTGAGCGCCGCCCATTCCAGCGATTCCCTTCGCGTCGGAAGGCGCGGACTGGACAAGGCATCCCACAGCACAAGAACCGCCGGGGCGATGATGACCATCGAAAGGGCATCGGCAGCCGCCCACTGCAGGACACCGGAAAACGACGCATTGCCGGCACCTGCCAGCGCCAGCGATGCGACCGTCGCTGAAACGAGCGGAGCGACAAGGCCGGCCCCAAGGACGAAGACGACAAGGTCGCGCGTGTCTTCCATCGTCGGATGAGGGGAAGCGAACTTGCGGACGAGCCACAAGGCGATGACGATTTCCGTCATGTTCGCGCTCGACAGGATGAGCGCTGTCGCAAGCGTGTCTCCGACGAAAAGATTCGCAGTGATGTTTCCGGCAAGCAACGCGGCAAGGAGCAAACGCTCGTTCCGGAATTGCATTCGAAGCAGGATCGATACTGCCAACGCATTGGGCAGCCAGACCACTGCGATCCTGCCATCTCCACGGGTCAGTTCGATGCTGACAAAGGCGAGGATGGCAAAAGCGAGAAAACCGAACACGCAGGCGATGAGGCTTAGGCCGTCTTGCCGTAGGCGGGCCTTGTATAGTGCGATTGGCGATGGAAGGCTTGCGATAGCAGCATCTCCTCGTAGGTTCGGTATTGAACCTTTCGGGCCGTGGAACGCGGCCGCCCGCTTTCCCGTTGAGAGGCAATGAGCGAAACACAATCCCGCTTCAGCACGCGCAAGAGACGGCCCAACGGCTGGGTAATCCTGCTTATATTGCTGATTCACATAGGAATCTTCTACGCACTGATACGTAGTCTCGCGCCCGGCGTGGTCGCCACGGTGGAACGCGAAGTCGTGTCTGCCTTTACCGTCACCGTCACCGCTCCGCCGGAAGACACGCCCGAAGTGGAACCTCAGCCGGACGAAGGCTCGCAAGGCGATCCTGGGCGCGAGGCCGTGCCCCAACCGGTTACCGCTCCGAGTCCAAGGCAGCAGGTGCGCGAAGACCGCCCGGTCCCGCGGGCCTCTTCGACCGGAACGGCGACCGATTCAGGCGCGACCGACAGCGGCACTGGCACAGGTGCTGCGGGAAGCGGCCTCGGAACAGGCGCCGGGCGCGGTGGTGGGGGCCAAGGTGGTGTTGCGGCCACCAAGCCAGTCCTGGTGCGTGCGATTACCGATGCGAGTGCTTTTCCCATTCCGCCTGGCGGCCGGGAAGCGCGGATCGGCAAGTCGGTTATCGTGAAATTGCGCGTGTCAGCAGAAGGACGCGCCACGAGCTGTTCGATCTACCGGCCCAGCCCGTTTCCCCAGACCGATGCAAAGGTTTGCGAACTGGCCTTGCAGCAGCTTCGCTTCGAGCCTGCGCGCAACGCGGAGGGGCAGCCGGTTGCGGCTCCGTTTTACTACCAGCAGCGCTTCTTCAATTAGGGCGCGTCAATCGCCGGCAAGGTCGGCGAGCAGCTTTTCGAGTTCGCTCTTGCCGTATGGCTTGGTCAGCAGGCCACGCGCGCCCAATTCTTCAACGCGCTCCTTCATTTCGCCATAGCCCGTCGCCATCCAGAAAGGCGTACCGCGACTTGCCAGCTCCCTAGCGATCGCTTCGCTGTTCTCGCCGCCGAGATTGTAATCAAGGATTGCGGCTTCGAACTCGTTCTTTGACAGCGCCTCCAACGCGCCGGCGACAGAACTTTCCACGCGCACCCGCTCCACGCCCAATTCCTTCAGGCAATCTTCGGCGTCGAGCGCGATGATCATGCTGTCCTCGACGAGCAGGACGCTGCCGGGTGCGGGCTTTTTGTCGCTCGCTGCTTCCGAGTCTGTATCGTCATCCGGTTCGCTGTCTGCGGAAGTCGTACCGGTGTGTGCAGCTTCCTCCCAGGTCACGAAGCGTTCGGGAACCCGGAAACTCGCTTCGACGCCGCTAAGACGATAATCCACCTTCGACTCGCCGCCTAGTTCGTGCGGGATCGAACGTTCGATGATGGTGGAGCCGAAACCGCGCCTCGAAGGAGGCTTGACCGGGGGACCCTGGCTCTCCGACCATTCGATTACGAGGGAATCGTCGTAATCGCGCTTGGTCGTGATTTCGAGCAATCCAGCGCTGTCGCTGAGCGAGCCGTACTTGGCCGAATTCGTAATCATCTCGTGGATGACAAGGGCAAGCACCGTATAGGCTTCCGGATTGATCTGGGCCTCGGGACCGGTCACGCGCAGGCGATCGGTTTTGCCTGCAAGGTAGGCTTGCACTTCGCTGTCGATCAGCTCGCTGAGCGGCGCGGACGACCAGTTGCCCTTGGTGATATTGTCGTGCGCCGTGGCCAGGGCGGATACCCGGCCACCGACTATCTCGGTGAATGTCTCGATATCGCGCGCATCGCCGCGAGACTGGTTGATAAGGCCGCGGATCAGGTTGAGGATGTTGCGCACGCGGTGGTTCAGTTCCGCGATCAGCAATTCCTGCTGGGCCTGGGCCTTGCGCCTTTCTTCCAGGTCCTTGTCGGTCAGCCGCAGGATAATCTCCAGCAGGCTGACGCGGAGCTGGTCTGCCATCTGCAATTCGCCCCCGGTCCAGGGGCTGCTTTTGCCCTCGACCGTCTCCTGCCAAGCCTCGAAGCTCTTGCGCGGTGTGAGGCGGGCCCCGTTGGGGCCCATTTCGACCGGTTTGTCGGGGTTGCCGGCCCATGCGACGACTTGGTCGAGGCTGGAACGCCAGAGGATGAGATAGTCGCGTGGAGAGCGGGATACCGGGATGACGAGCGCTCCGACCGCGCGGTCTGCGAAACGTTCTGCGCGCGGAAAGCGTTCTGCCATCTCGTCGACCGCGAGCACCCGGCTTGTCGCAGATGCGTTGAGCGATTTCACAATGGCGCGAAATTCTTCCTCATTCGGACCCCTGCCGCTGACCTTGTAGATATCGTCGACGAAAATGCTGATGCCGTCGTGAGGGATAATCTGGCCGATCACGGGGTCGAGCGTGGGGAGGCTTTGCAGCAGGCTCTGACCGGCAACGATATCGCGCATGAGGCGATCACGCACCTCGCGCCCGCGTTCGCGGAGCAATGCATGATTCTTGTTGAGCGCCCGCTCGATCAGGAGCGATACCATCTCGGAATAGAGCTCTGCGGCGGTGCGCTGCGAATAGGGCAGGAATTTGGGCGAATAGTGATGGCAGGCAAAGAGGCCCCAGAGCTTTCCGCCGATCACGATGGATATCGAGAGCGATGCCTCGACACCCATGTTACGCAGGTACTCGATGTGGATCGGCGACACCGCCCGCAAGGTACTCATTGAAAGATCGAGCGGCGTACCTTCTGCCGTCGTTCCGGGTTCAATGGCGACCGACTCGTCGTTGACATCGCTGATGATGCGGAAGCGGTTGCGCACGTAAAGCTCGCGCGCCTGTGCGGGAATGTCCGACTTCGGGTAGCGCAGGCCGCGAAACTTCTCGAGATCTTCCCGCGCCGCCTCGGCCACGACTTCGCCGGACAGGTCGCTGTGAAAGCGGTACACCATCACGCGATCCATGTGCAGCGTCGTGCGCACTTGCCGTGCCGCCTCCTCGAGGAGGGTGTCGAGATCGTCCTGTTTCTCAAGGCGCTGCATGGCAGGGCGCAGCAGACCAAGCTGGCGGCTGATATCGCCCTGCTTGTGTCGTTCGATCTCGATGACTGAATAGGGCCCGGAGCAATGAAGGGCGCAATCGAACAGATTGCCGTCATCGCACAGGTCGACGCCGAACAGGCGCTCGATCTGGTCGTCGTCAATCAATCCGCTCACCGCGCTGCGCAGCCGGTCGACTGCCAGCTCGGCGAACACGTCCTTCAGCTTGGTGCCGATTTCGATTTCAGACTCAAGCCCAAGAAGTTCTTCGACATTGGTCGAGCGTTGGGAAATGAACCAGTCGGCATTGACTGCGAGCAGCGCGCCGAAGCTCTGGATGCGCCCGAGTTGGTGGATCGGTTCACGATCGCAATTGGTCAGATCGACCTGATAGTCGGGGGCGCTCATGCGGCTTCTTTCAATTCGGTGTCGGAGAGTGTCTCCAGAAAGACGGTGAAGGCCATGACGGCGCCGTCGATCATCTGGTTCTGCTCATGGGTGTCGAAGTCGTCCGCTAGCAGCGGAACAAGCGTTCGGAAATAGGCGGGCATCCGTGGGTCGGACAGAAACGTATCGGCATGGTCGAGACCCACCTTGCGCCGCTGTGCCAGCATAGCGCGATTGCCAAGCGATGACCCGGATAGAACCCACGCCGCACCCAGCGCTGCAGCAGGTGAAACGAGAGAGGCGTATCCATCGATTTGCGGCGGTTCCGAACCCAAGGTCGCGAGATCGCGAACGAGCAGGTCGATCTGGGAGGGCGGTATGCCGATCTTGGCGGGCTTCTGAACTGCTAAGGCCCCATCCAGAAATTTGCGGCTGGCGTACTGGATAGTCAGGAAACGGGCGAACGCGGTGTCGTTACCGACCGGCATCTTGCCCATCGCGTCGTCTAGTCGGTCGTGTAGCGTGGCCGTAGCCGCGCGTAGTCTTTGTCTCAAACCCGCTCCCCCTGCGGCTGTATCCGAATGCCAGGCAGTTTTGGCATACGAAGACGAACAGGCCACCAGAATGGCGGTCCATAACACCAAGCGATTGAAAGCGAAGGGTGTTCCCGCCTTAGCGGAAAATTTTACGGATCAGGATTTGGGCGCGCTCAACAGCTTCTCGCCCTTGGAGCGGATAGCGCTTTCGATCATCGGCTTAACGAAGCTCAGCGCCATCGGCAGGTCGACTTCGAAAACCACCTGCTTGTCCTCGATGAGGACCCGCGAATTCAGCGATTGTCCCATGGTGACGACATTCACCGCCATGGTGTCTTCATCGGGCCATGACACGTCGACTTCCGCCATGCCGCCGGGTACGACATCGGCGATTTCATGGCTACGGCTGGAGAGGCGGTGGCGCACTTCTTCCTTGGGAAGATCGTGGGAAATCGGGACGCGCATCAGCTCTTGTGCTCCAGTTGAGGGCTCGTCTCGGCACCTTCGCCGAACTTGTATTCGAGGAAACGGTGCTTGATCGCCAGATCGTCGAGCGAACCTTCGGCCAGCTGGCGCGTGATCGAATCGATCTCGCCGCTGATCTTGGTTAGGCTGCCGGTAAGCTGTTCATCGGGAGTGGCCCCGGCGCGCTTTTCGGTGCGGAGATGGGCAGGGATCTTGCGATAGCTGTCGACCATCTCGGGCAGCTGTTCACCGACCAGGCTGCGGATTTCCCGAGCCTTGGGGTGGTTCTGATCGAGACCTTCGAGCTGGTAGCCGAGGCTATCGAGTTGCACCCCGATCTGATCGACGAGATTCACGGCTGGCGGCGGCAGGGCGGGGCGCTGCGCTTCGAGCCACAGTTCCGTGCGGCTTACCATCTGCTTCACGTCGCCCCTGTTGATGTCGGACCGCTTAGGGACCTTCACCTTGGGGTAATTCGAAAAGACCGCCGCAGCCACGACGACAGCGAGTGCGATCGCCATGACGCCGACGAAACCGATCCCGTCGAGCACCAGCCCGGCGACCGATCCCGCAACGAGGATCGTAAAGACGGCGCCGACGAAATAGGTGAGGCGCTTCGTCCAATTCTTGCGGCGGACACGTGCCGATCCTTCGCCTATCGACACGGCGCGGCGATGGCGGCCACCTTCACGGTTGTCGCGCACGAGTGCCCTGCCTTCGGAAAGGATACGGTCGGAATCTCGGCTGAGGTCGCTCAAGGCTTTTCCCTTATCCCTCGATGCTCAACAGGTCGCTTGTCGCCACCTGCTTCTGCGCCTGGGACTGGCCTTCGGCGCGGGCGATATAGCCCTTCGACTTTTCGACTTCTTCGCCAAGCAGCGTGACCGTCTGCTTCATGGAATCGAGCGCGCGAATCTTGAATTCGTCGACTTCGTCCATGGTGTCGTAGATGTTCTGGAACGCGCGCTGCAGCGTTTCCAGCGGGATTGTGCTGGCGGCAGCCTGTTCGTGGATCTTGCCCGTCTGGTCGCGCAGCATGGTGCTGGTGCTGTCGATAATGCCGGCGGTCGTGTCGTTGAGCGCGGTGATCTGGCCCAGCACGAGGCGCTGGTTGGTCATTGCCTCGGCAACGGTCACGGCCGTGCGCAGCGCGCCGACGGTGGTGGTGCTGGCGCGGTCGACGCCCTTCACCAGCTCGACATTGTTCTTCTTCACCAGGTCGAGCGCGAGATAGCCCTGCACGCTCACCGCCATCTGGGTGAGCAGGTCCTGCGTGCGCTGGCGGACATAGAACAGCGCGGTTTCGCGCACGGCCTTGGCCTTGGCCGGATCGGTCGCGTCGAGCTCGGCGGCCTTTTCCTCCAGCTTGCCGTCCAGCGTGTTGGAGATGTGGATCATTTGTTCCAGATTGCCCATCGCCTCCCACAGCTTCTGGCGTTCGACATCAATCGCGGCATTGTCCATGATCAGCTCGTCCTTGCCGCTGGAAAGGTTCGAGAGGATCGACTGGATGTGCGTCTGCGCGCTCTGATAGCTGCGGAAGTAATTGGTCAGCTTGTTGCCGAACGGGATGATGCCGAGGATCTTGCGCGGGCCCGAAAGCTTACCGCGCTTGCCGGGGTCGAGGTCTTCCACCACGCGGCGCAGTTCGGCGAGGTTCGCACCGACGCCTTCGTCCTTGTCCATTGCGCGGACCGGGCGGTCGAGGAAGCGATTCGACATGCCTGCCGCCGCCATGATTTCCTTGCGGCCCATATTGGTCAGCTGGTCGACTTTCTTGCCGAATTCCGGCGAGTTCGCGTCCTGCGCGATCAGGTCGTCGACGAAACCGTCGACCTTGCTTTCCAGCTTGCTCTTCACCTCTTCCGACACGGGCACGAGGCCGGCAGCCTTTTCCGGCGCAACGGCGGGCACCGGATCGGGCGGCGTCAGGTCGAATTCCGGCGGCGCCATCGTGGCGGTAGCGGCGGGCTTTGCAGCGGGCGTGGCAGCGGCTGCCTGGGGCTTTTCGTCACTCATGAATTTACGCAGACCTCCCGGAAGATTACTCTTCCCTGTATTAGGTCTCTATAACACGAGTTTCAAGGTGCCATCATGCGGTGGCAGCTACAAAGCTTTTCGCTGACAGTATTCAGGTCTCAGGCGGCCAGTTCGAGTGGCTGGATTTCGCCCGACAGGTAAAGCCTTTTCGCCTTGGCGCGACTGAGCTTGCCGGAACTGGTGCGCGGAAGCGTGCGTGGGGGCACGAGTTCGACCACGCAGCTCATGCCGGTCACGCCGCGGACCTTGTCGGCGATCTGGTCGCGCAACTTGATCCGTTCTTCGGGTTCCGAAACGCGGCAATGGACCAGCACGGCAGGTGCTTCTTCGCCATTATCGGTGTCGACCGAGAAGGCGGCGATGTCGCCGTGGTTGAAACCGGGCAGCTGCTCGACTGCCCACTCGATATCCTGCGGCCATAGGTTCTTGCCGTTGATGATGATCATGTCCTTCGCGCGGCCCACGATGAACAGGTAACCATCGGCCTGATAGCCCATGTCGCCCGTGTCCAGCCAGCCGTCGACGAGGCATTCCTCGGTCGCTTCCTCGTTGCGGAAATAGGAGTGCATGACGCTGGTGCCGCGGCACCAGACCTTGCCGATCTGGTGATCGCTTTTGGCTGCACCCTTCTCGTCGCGGATTTCGACTTCCATGCCGGGCAGCGCCTTGCCGCAATTGACGATCGCCCGGTAGCGGGCAGGGTGATCGAGGTTGCGCGGGCGACCCGACAGGCGTTCTTCCTCGACCAGTTCGACGCGGATACCTTCGCCCGGGGGCATGACGGTGACTGCCAGCGTCGCTTCGGCAAGGCCGTAGCTGGGCGTAAAGGCGCTGGCCTTGAAGCCGGCCTGCGCAAAGGCGTTGACGAAGCTCTGCATGACGTCGGGACGGATCATGTCGGCGCCATTACCGGCGGTGCGCCAGCGCGAGAGGTCGAAGCGCTCGTCCACATGGCTCTGGCTGGAGATGCGGCGCGCGCAGATGTCATAGCCGAAGGTTGGCGAATAGCTGAGGGTATTGCCCTTGTTGCGGCTGATCAGATCGAGCCATGCCAGCGGGCGTCGCGCGAAATGCTCGGTCTTCAGGTAGTCGACCGATGCCTGGTTCGCGATAGGTGAGAGCAGGCAACCGACGAGACCCATATCGTGATACCACGGCAGCCAGCTGACCACGCGGTCGTTGACGCCAAGGTCCACGCCGGTCGAGTGGCCGAAGAGATTGTGCAGCAGCGCTTCATGCGTCACGGCAACGCCGGTCGGGAAACGGGTCGATCCGCTGGAATACTGGAGGTAGCAGATGTCCTGCGGTTGTGCGTCGGGCAAGGTGCATTCGGGATCGGGACGCTTGGCGAATTCCTGCCAGCTCTCGCCCTCGCAGCCCTGCCGGTCGGCGGCAGCCTTGGCCATTTCCGCGATCTCTTCGGGATAGATCAGGATCTTGGGATCGCTACTCTGCAGCTGTACCGAAAGCTGGTCGATATAGCCTTCCTTGCCGCCGAAGCCGGTCGGCAGTGGCAGCGGCACCGGCCACGCACCGACATAGGTGCAGGCACAGAACAGTGCGGCAAACTCGGGGCAGGTTTCCGCAACCAGCGCGACGCGGTCTTCCTTGCCGATGCCGTAGGCGGCCAGCTGGCGCGCGAATTTGAGCGCATCTTCCCGCATTTCGCTGAAGGGATAGGAGCGCACGAGGTCGC
Organism: Qipengyuania aquimaris; assembly: GCF_009827445.1. GTDB lineage: Bacteria > Pseudomonadota > Alphaproteobacteria > Sphingomonadales > Sphingomonadaceae > Qipengyuania > Qipengyuania aquimaris. Next base: position 1,749,212 of record NZ_WTYI01000001.1, on the reverse strand, counting down.
CGCGCATATCGTGAAAATTGAGCCCCTTTTCGCTACGGGCAGCGTAATCCACTGCCTCGTTGAAGGTGGCGAAGTCGGCCCTGCGCCGTGGCAGGTCGCAATCATTTGGCGTCGGCGTCAATGCGGCGTCGGTCATTGGTTTTCGCGATTCCCGTGAAATAACAGAGCCTTGCGGCATCCCTCATGATCCCTATGCGCCACGATCACTGCCGCAACGCTATATCGAGCTTTCCCATTCGGTAAGGACTGTGGCACGAATATGGCCGATGGTTGATCGTAACGCAACACAGCGGCGCCCTCGTCGCAAGCCCAAGCCGCTCGACCGCACGCGGCTGCGCGACCTGGCACTGTCCTATGTGGCGCGATTTGCGACCAGCGCGGGCAAGCTTGAAACCTATCTCAAGCGCAAGCTGCGCGAACGTGGCTGGGAGGACAAAGGGGAGCCCGACATCGATGCGATGGTCGCCGATTTCGTGGACAAAGGCTACGTCGACGATCGCGGATACGGGAAAATGAAGGCAGGCGGCCTGCTGTCGCGCGGCTATGGAGCGCGGCGCGTCGACGAGACGCTTCGGGCGGCGGGTCTCGACGAAGGCCTGCGCAGCGAGCTTGCCCCCGGCGAGCGCGACGCAAGAGAGGCGGCATTGGCGCTCGCGCGGCGCAGGCGCTTCGGTCCCTTCTCCAACCCGCCCGGGAATGAGACGGGCGAAATGCGTCACAAACGGAATGAAAAGCAGCTTGCAGCGATGGTTAGGGCGGGGCACACCTTCGCCCACGCTCAGGCCATCCTTTCCGCTACCGACGAGGCGGCGCTGGAAGAATGGCTCGAAGAAGCCGATCTGTGGGATTGATGGAATGAAGTTCGAATTTGCTTTTCCGGTACTGTGCAGCGGCGCGATCTGCCTTGCGCTTGCCATGGCCGCCTGCGCGCCTGCCGGAACCGCCGAAGAACCGGCTAGTGCCGCGTCGCAGCAGGCAGAGGCGGTGCACCCGATCTCGGGCTTGCAGATCATCCCGGTTACCGTGCGCAGCGGCGACACGGTCCACACCTTCCGCACCGAACTCGCCCAATCCCGCGAAGCGCAGGCGCAGGGCCTGATGTTCCGCACCGAACTGGCGGACGACGAGGCGATGATCTTCCCGAGCGAACCGCAGACCGCACGCAGCTTCTGGATGAAGAACACGCCGCTCCCGCTCGACATCATCTTTATCGGGACCGACGGACGCATCCTCAATATCGCCGCCATGACCGAGCCTTATTCTCTCGAATCGGTCTATTCGGTGGGTGTCACCAGCGGGGTGCTAGAGATTCGCGGCGGCCTTGCCGAAGAGCTTGGCATCGAGCCCGGCGACCTGGTCGAATGGTGAGGGCGAAATACACCACGCATGCGCTTGGCGCGCGCGCGGGAATCAGCTAGGCGCGCGAATTATGAATCCTCTCGCAAAGATCTTCACCTGGTGGAACGGTGCCACCATCGGCACGATGCTGTGGTCCTCGCGCAATGGCGAACACGTCGGCACCGACGCGCAGGGTAACAAGTATTACCGCTCCAAGAAGAAGGGCGAAGGCCAGCGCGAACGCCGCTGGGTGATCTACGAAGGCGCCAACGACGCCAGCCGCGTGCCCGCCGAATGGCATGGCTGGCTGCACGGATCGGGCGACGATGTGCCTGAAAGCTTCCTGCCCGCACCGCGTATCTGGGAAGCCGACTACACGCCGAACGCAACCGGCACCGGCAATGCCTATCGCCCGCAAGGCGCGCTGGAGCGTGGTGGCAAGCGTGCGCGCGCAGTCGGCGATTACGAAGCCTGGTCGCCGGACGCCTGATCATGGCCCGCACCGGCCTGCTCCTCGGCGCTGCTCTGGTGCTTGGCGCCTGCTCGCAGGACCCGCCCGAGCCGGAAGCGGTCAGCACCGAAATTCCTGAGGAATTGCAACGTGTCGAGCTGCCCGAAGTCGCCGCTGCCGAAGCGGGGATCGGCACTCCGCTGGAAGAACGCGTGGCGACCATCGGCCTGCTCAACAAGCGCAACAACGAAACGCAGGACCTCGAAATGCGTCCCGGCGAACAAAAACGCGTGGGCGATGTGATCATCAGCCTCGCTTCTTGCGAGCGGACCGCTCCGTGGGAAATGCCGCAGGAAACGGGCGCCTTCGTTCAGGTCCTGGTGCGCGAACGTGGCAGCCAGAACGAATTCAACCGCGTCTTTTCCGGCTGGCTGTTCAAGAACTCGCCCAGCCTCAACGTGGTCGAGCACCCGATCTATGACGTCTGGGTCAAGGACTGCGTGATGGAGTTTCCGGGCGAGGAATGAGCGTTCGCCGCAGCGATGCTCTGCGGGATCGAACCCTGGGGCTCTCCGCGCGCCGCCATCAGCAATTGCAGGTAATCCGATTGCGGCATGGCCACCGCGCCCAGTGAGGCGAGGTGGTCGGTCATGAACTGGCAGTCGAGCAGGCGGTAGCCGGCTTCCCGCATCGCGGCGACCAGCCACGCCAGCGCCACCTTGCTGGCATTGTCCGCGCGGCTGAACATGCTTTCCCCGCAAAACACACGGTCGAAGGCGACGCCGTATAGCCCGCCGACGAGCTCTCCCTCGCGCCATACCTCCACCGAATGGGCCTGGCCGGCCGTGTGCAATGCGATGTAGCTTTCCTCGATCTGGTGGCTGATCCAGCTTTCCGCGTGTTCTTCCCGCGGCTCGGCGCAAGCCGCGATGATTGCTGCAAAGTCGGTGTCGCATGTAACGCGGAAGCGGTTCTGGCGCAGGATCTTGCGCAGGCTCGACGACATGCGAAATCCGTCCAGCGGGATTACCGCCCGCTCGCGCGGCTCGACCCAGTAGACTTCGCGATCGTCCCGGTGATCGGCCATCGGGAATACGCCGCTGCGATAGGCATGCAGCAACAGATCGACGGGAATCGTTTCTGGGACGGGGGCGTGCATCGTGCGCGGTTCCTAACAGTTTGCGCAGATATGCGATACGCATCTTGCCAGCGGGGCGCGTTGCGACTAATGCGCCCGCTCGGCTGCAGGGGTGTAGCTCAGCTGGTAGAGCATCGGTCTCCAAAACCGAGGGCCACGGGTTCGAATCCTGTCACCCCTGCCATTTCCTATGGGGAAGGCCATTTCGACTTCAATGGCTTGTCGATAATGGCTCCGCGCACTATCGCGCGGGTCATGACAGAAGAAGAAAAGCAAAAGCGCGATCTCGCGGATCGCAAATTCTATCCGGCACAGCAGGAAGCCCAGTTCGAAAAGAAGGGCCTCGAAACACACACGCCGCAGACCGAACATCCCTCCTACAAGCTGGCATTCCAGGACAAGGACTTCCTCCTGCGCGAGGAACTGCGTCCGGTTCGCTTCCAGCTCGAACTCCTGAAGCCCGAAATGATCCTCGACGAAGCCGGTGTCGGCTCGACCCTGGTCATGTACGGCAGCGCACGCATTCCCCCGCCCGAAGCGGCCGAGGAAGCGCTGAAAGGCGCCAAGGACCTGCCTGAGGAAGAACGCAAGGTCGTCGAAAGCCTCGTCGCCAAGAGCAAGTATTACGCCGAAGCCATGAAGCTGGCGAAAATGGCGACCGAAAAGTCGATCATCGAAGACGGCAAGCGCCAGTTCGTCGTGTGTTCGGGCGGCGGCCCCTCGATCATGGAAGCCGCCAACCGCGGCGCCAGCGAAGCAGGCGGCGAATCGATCGGCCTCAACATCATCCTGCCGCACGAGCAGGCTCCGAACTCCTATGTAACGCCCTACCTCTCGCTCAACTTCCACTATTTCGCCCTGCGCAAGATGCACTTCCTGCTGCGCGCGCGTGCGGTAGCGGTGTTCCCGGGCGGCTTCGGTACGTTCGATGAATTCTTCGAACTGCTGACGCTGATCCAGACCGGCAAGATGAAACCGATGCCGATCCTGCTGTTCGGCGAGGACTTCTGGAAGCGCGTCGTCAATTTCGAAGCGATTGCCGAAGAAGGCACGATTTCGAAAAAGGACCTCGACCTGTTCCGCTGGTGCGAAACGGCCGAGGACGCCTGGCAGCATATCAGCAATTTCTACGGCCTCTAGGGCCTGCAAACCGGAAGGCTCAGCCCAGCTTGCGCACCGCCTGGTGACCGAGCGGGCCTGAGCCTTCGCCGAATTCGGGTGCATTCTCGATCGCTGCGTAGACGAACCCGCGCGCAAGCCTGATCGCGTGGGTGGTCGGCTGGCCATAGGCGAGGAAAGTCGCCAGCGCGGCCGACAGCGTGCAGCCGGTCCCGTGCGTATGGCGTGTGTCGATGCGATGATGGCCGAAGCTGGCGATCTTACCGGTGGAGGAAACCGCGCGGTCGAGCACCTCGTCACCTTCGCCATGCCCGCCTTTTGCCAGCACCACGGTATCGTGCTTTTCCGCCAGTTCGCGCGCGGCATCGAAGACGTCTTCGTCCGCAATGCTCTCGCGTCCGGTCAGCGCCGCCAGCTCGGGCAGGTTGGGAGTGACGATGGTGGCAATTTCCATCAGCGCGCCGAACGCCCCGATAGTGGCCTCGCTCGCCAGTTCGGAGCCGCTGGTGGCGACCATGACCGGGTCGAAGACGATCGGTCCGGCAAAAGTGTCCAGCCTTTCCGCCAGTTGCATTGCAATCTGCGGTGAACCCAGCATCCCGATCTTGATCGCATCGGCCCCGATGTCGCCAAGACAGCTTTCGACCTGGTCCATCACCAGTTCGGGGTGCATCACCTCGACACCCTGTACGCCGCGCGTGTTCTGGGCCGTCACCGCAGTGATCGCGCTCATCGCATAGCCGCCGAGCATGGTGATGGTCTTGATATCGGCCTGGATACCGGCACCGCCCGAACTGTCCGACCCGGCAATGGTGAGGATGCGGGGAGGGGCGCCGCTCATCCCTTGTGCTTTCGCACGGTGCTTGCGGGGAATTTCTCGAGCAGCTTTGCCGACCGTGTGGGCCGGTCCATCAGCTCGCCCCCGCAATTGGGGCACAGATCGTCCAGTTCATCCGCGCATTTGGTGCAGAAGGTGCATTCGAAGCTGCAGATAAAGCTGCCTGGCTTGCCTGCAGGCGTATCCGCGCCGCAGCGTTCGCAATCGGGGCGCATCTCCAGCATCAGGCGGCATCCTTCACGGCATCGCAAATCCGGTCGACGACGCGCTCCACCTGCGCGGCATCGTCACCCTCGGCCATGACCCGGATTACGGGTTCGGTGCCGGAAGGCCGAATGACGAGGCGTCCGGTCCCTTCGAGTTCCTTCTCCGCTTCCGCAATGACTGCTTTCACGCTGTCCACCTCAAGCGGTTTGCCGCCGGAGTAGCGCACATTCTTGAGAAGCTGGGGCACGGGGTCGAAGACGTGCAGCAGCTCGCTGGCCGGCTTGCCCGATCGCACGAGGCTGGCGAGAACGCGCAGCGCTGCAACCGTGCCGTCGCCGGTGGTCGCATGATCGAGAAGGATCATGTGGCCAGATTGCTCGCCGCCGATATTGAAGCCGCCTTGCTTCATCTTTTCAAGGACATAGCGGTCACCGACCTTGGCGCGCTCAAGCGTCAGGCCCTGACCCTGCAGATAGCGCTCCAGGCCGAGATTGCTCATCACCGTCGCCACCACTCCCCCGCCCGTCAGGTCGCCGCGCGCATGAAGGCGGGATGCGATCAGACCCATGATCTGGTCCCCGTCGACAGCGTGTCCCTTTTCGTCGATCACGATCAGGCGGTCGGCATCGCCATCGAGCGCGATCCCGATATCGGCGCCTTCCTCGACCACGCGTGCCTTGATCGCATCGAGCGAAGTGGAGCCGACATCGCGGTTGATATTGGTGCCGTCCGGCTCGACGCCCATGGCGATGACATCGGCACCAAGTTCCCAGATCGCCGATGGCGCGACCTGGTAAGCGGCCCCGTTGGCGCAATCGACCACGACTTTCAGGCCGTCGAAACGGATATCGCTCGCCACCGATTGCTTGATGGCATGGATATAGCGTCCGCGCGCGTCGTCGATCCGGCGAGCCCTGCCGATACGGTCGGCCTGGACGAGCAGCGGCTCCTGCTCGAGCAGCAATTCGATTGATGCTTCAGCCTCGTCGGAAAGCTTGAAACCGTCGGGGCCGAACAGTTTGATGCCATTGTCTTCGTACGGATTGTGGCTGGCCGAAATCATAACGCCGAGGTCGGCGCGCATTTCGCGGGTGAGCAGGGCGATGGCCGGAGTGGGCAGCGGGCCGGTCATGATAACGTCCATGCCCACGCTGGTGAAACCGGCCACCAGCGCGCTTTCCATCATGTAGCCGGACAGCCGCGTGTCCTTGCCGATGACGACCCGGTGCCTGTGACCGCCGCGCAGGAAGTGCGTTCCCGCGGCCTGGCCGACGCGCATCGCCGTGGCGGCGGTCATCACGCCCTCGTTCGTGCGTCCGCGAATGCCGTCGGTGCCGAAGAATTTGCGTGACATTTCTCTATGCGCTCCCTTGTCTGTGACCGCTTCTTGGCCGTGATTGATGAGGAATAAAAGCCATGGCGCCATTTTTCCGAGCCGCTATGCAACCACGTGCCTGCCCATGCGTTGTCAGGGCAAACCGAAAGTTCAACACGAATACCGAAAAGGGGATCCATTCATGGCATTTCAGCTGATCGACCTGCCTTACGACGACACTGCGCTGGAGCCGGCCGTGTCCGCCAAGACGCTGTCCTACCACCACGGCAAGCATCACCAGGCCTATATCGACAAGACCAATGCCGCGATCGAAGGCACCGATCTTGCGGACAAGAGCCTTGAAGACGTCATCGCCGCAGCGCGTGACAGCAACCAGGGCCTGTTCAACAACTCCGCACAGAGCTGGAACCACGGTTTTTACTGGCACTCGATGGCTCCGTCGGAAACGTCGATTTCCGATGAGCTCAAGAGCATGATCGAAGCGTCCTTCGGTTCGGTCGACGAACTCAAGTCCAAACTCAAGGATCGCGGCGCGGGCCACTTCGCCAGCGGCTGGGTCTGGCTCGCCGAAAAGAACGGCAAGCTGTCCATCGAGGAAACCCATGACGGCGACACGCTTGCCGATCACGAGGGCGTAAACCCGCTTCTCGTCATCGACCTTTGGGAGCACGCCTATTACCTCGACCACCAGAATGCGCGCCCGGCCTATCTCGACGCGGTCAGCGGCAAGCTGAACTGGAGCTTCGCCCACGACAATCTGTCGCGCGGTTCGACCTGGACCTACCCTTCGTAAGTCCAGCATAATTGAGGAAGGCCCGCTGCACTCCGATGCGGCGGGCTTTTTCGTGTCAGGAAGAGATTTGCTCGTCGCTCTCGTCGTTGAAGACGCTGGCGGTGAACAGGGGCTCGCCGAAGATGAAACCGACCAGGTTCGGCCTGCCGATATGGTCGAACAAGGCGGTCAGCATCAGCAGGATCGGCACCGACAGCAATGCCCCGAACGCGCCCCAGATCCATGTGAAATAGGACAGGGCGATCAGGATCATGACCGGGTTCATGGTGAACCGCGCGCCGAGGATGGATGGCGTGATCGCATTGGCTTCGATCGTATGGAGGGCAAGGTACGCGAGGGCAGGAATGAGGCCCAGCAAGACCGTGTCGGCAGTCCCGATCCCGAATAGCGCGAGCAGGCCGACCATCAGGGTCGGGCCGATATAGGGCAGGAAGTTGAGAATAGCCGCGAGGCCGCCCCACATGATCGGGGCATCGACGCCGAGTGCCCATGCGCCCAGCGCCACGATCACGCCGACCAGCGCATTGATCCAGCCAACAGTGAGGATGTAGGCGGCCACCCGGTCCTGCACTTCGCGCAGCACGCGCGCCGCCTTGATGCTGGTCCCGAAGCTCGTCCTCCCGAACAGCAGTTTCTGGCGCAGGCGAATGCGCGATTCGATCATGAAGAACGCCATGAGGAGGGTCAGGATCACCTCGATCACCACCGTCGGCGTGGCGAAGGCGATCTCTTCGAGGAAGCTGGGCGTAGCGAGGACGACTTCGCGCGGCTGTCCTTCGCGGGCCATCAGGTCGGCCAGCTGGTCATTGACCTGGGCGACCCACGAAAAACGCTCCTGCAATTCGCCGAAGCGTTCGCCGACACGTTGCACCAGTGCGGGCAATTCGTCGAAAAGCGTGATTGCAGGCTGCAGGATCAGCGCGAGCGCGAGGAGCAGGATCGCAAAGAAGACCAGCAGCGAAACCAGCGAGGCGAGCGCATTGGGCAGACCCCAGCCATTGAGCTTGTCCGCCAGCGGCGACAGGATGACAGTCAGGATCACCGCAGTTACCACGGGCAGGAAAACGATCGCCCCGATCGAGAGCACGAAGGGCAGGGCAAGGAACAGGCCCACGCCGAGCAACAGCACGAGGGCCGAAATCAGCCGCAGTTCCTGCTGCGCGAACGCGTTGCGCTGACCCGGCCGGCGAACCGGGGGCGGCGTTTGCGGTGCAGGCTCTTGGTCGGTCATGAATAGACTATGTGCCGTTCAGCGGCCGGCAGGACAAGTTCGGGATCACCCGTCAGTTGCGCGAAGCCAAACCCTGGCCGGCGGCGACTTCGTCGAGCTCTTCCAGGATGGCGCGATGTGCCGTGTCGTCATCGATGGAGCGCTTCGGGATCGATCCGTCTGCGAGCATGGAGTTGAGCGTCGCACGTGCACGGCCGACACGGCTCTTGATGGTGCCGACGGCGCATCCGCATATATTCGCAGCCTCTTCGTAGGAGAAGCCGCCCGCGCCAACGAGCAGCAAGGCTTCGCGCCTTTCCGGCGGAAGAGTGAGGAGGGCGCGATGCATATCCGACAGGTGGATCGGTTCTTCCTGGCCCGCCGGAGCGGTAAGAACACGCTCGGCAACCGTCTCGTCGTATTCGCCGCGAAACCGATTGCGGCGCATGTCGGTGAGATAGGCATTGCGCAGGATCACGAAGGTCCAGGCACGCATGCTTGTGCCCGGCTGGAAACGTTCCTGTGCAGCCCATGCCTTCAGCAGCGTTTCCTGCACCAGATCATCGGCCATGTCGGCACGGCCGCACAGGCCGCGCGCAAAGGCACGGAGGTGCGGGACGACCTCGGTCAATTCCCGTTTGAAGTCGGCTTTTTCGGAAGCCGTCCGCTTCTCACTTCCCATCAGTCCTTCGAGTCCAATTTCGACAGGAGATCCTTGAATGTATCAGGAAGTGGCTCGTCGACAACGGAATCGTAAAGCTGGCGCAAGCCATTGGCCCATTCGGGCTGGCTTTCGCTCTTCTTCTTCGACATCCGGTCGGTGCCCTTGGGCAACTTTCCTTCGGAAGGTGCAGGAGAAGTCATCGTGCTAAAAATATGTCCTTGTCCTCGCGACGGGAGTGCCCGGTAGGTTCGGCCATGTCGCTCGTTACGATCCCTCTAGTGCACCCGTAACGCCGCAAGAGGAATCGGGTTCCACACCGGACGATATAAATATGCCACCCCGGCCAATCGTCCGGAACCAACCCTTTCCCGAGGGATATTAGGGGGCAGACCGCAATACCAGACGGGATATCGAGGTGGTTGAGGACAAACTCATGCGCAAGAAGGTGCGCCAGCGTTGGCTGGTCGACTACCCGCGCGCCGTGCCTCTCGCCATTTTCGCTCTCGTTGCCGCGGTCACGGCGCTTAGTGTGTTCGCGATCGAAAGCGGACAACGCATTCGCGAAGAAGCCGATCTGAACCGCAAGGCACAGGCAATGGCTTTCGCAATCGAGCGGCGCGCCTACTCCAACTCGGCATTCCTGCGCGCAGCCGGCGCCCTGTTCGGTTCGCAAGGTCAGGTGGATGCGGAGACTTTCAGGCAATTCGTGGCCGAACTCAGGCTCGATTCCGACTATCGCGGCGCTGAAGGGATCGGGTGGGCCCCGGCGATCGGAGTTGGCGAAATAGCCGCGACCGAGGCCATACTGAACGAAGGCAAACTGCATTCGGTCAGGATCACGCCGAGCCTGGTCAGCGAACCGCGCCAGCAGCTCGTGCCGGTCATGTTCCTTCAGCCCGATACCTTGCGCAACAGGCGCGCCATCGGTTTCGATATGTATTCCGAACCGGTACGGCGCAAGGCTCTGGACGAGGCGACGCGGACCGAACGTCCGACGGCAACCGGGCGCGTGACCCTTGTACAGGAAGGCGGGGAAGAGCAGCCGGGCTTTCTCATTTATATGCCGGTTTTCGAAGGCGGGGCGAGTAACCGAAGCCTGAAGGGTTTTGTCTACAGCCCTTTCAATGCGTCGCAGTTTCTGGCGTCGGCAGCAGACCTCGTTTCAATCGAGGAAGCGCCGGTCCGCCTGTTCGATGTCGGAGACGATGGCAGGGTCCTTATGGCGGAACGTAAAGGCTGGGTTGGCGATCGCCCTGTCGTCGAACGTGAGGTTGACCTCGCCGGCCGAGAAATGCTGGTCGCCGTCCAGGCAGTCCGCGATAACACGCTGTCGCCGCTCTCGATGATAACCCTCCTGTTCGGCCTTGCCGTCGCCAGCCTGCTGCTGATCGTCGCGCGTCTCCTGACCCAGCAGGCGCAGGAAGACAGCAAGTCTCTTGAATGGTTTGCCGAACAGAATTCGATCCGCAATTCGCTGACGCGTGAGCTCAATCACCGCGTGAAGAATACCCTCGCCAATGTCCTTTCTATCGTTTCCCTGACGCGTCGCCGGGCAGAGGATCTGGATGAATTTGCCGAAGGCATCGACCAAAGAATCCGTGCTTTGTCGGCTACGCACGACCTTCTCACCCAGTCCGAATGGGGGACCACGCCGATCCGGTCGGTGATCGAGGTAGAGCTTGCCCCCTATGCCAACGACCAGGATCACGAGCTGGTGATCGAGGGGCCGGAAGTCGAGCTTGCGCCCAATGATGCGCTCTCGCTCGGCCTTGCGCTCCACGAGTTGGCGACCAACGCCGCCAAGTACGGCGCCCTAAGCACGAGCGGCGGGAAGGTTTCGATCATCTGGACCCTCGTCAGCGAAAACCTGGCCCGGATAGACTGGACCGAAAGCGGCGGGCCGCGCGTGACCGAGCCGACCAAGCGCGGCTTTGGCACCGACCTGATCGAGAAGATCGTCGCGCATGAATTGCGCCACCCGGTGGAACTGGACTTCCTGCCGACGGGCGTGCGCTGCAAATTGCTGGTGCCTGTCCGCGAGCCGAGCGAGTTCGCGCTGCGGAGCCCGCCCGCCCAGCGCGAGCAGGAATAGGTTCTACCACCGGTCCTGCCGCCAGTGGTCCTGGCCGCAACGACGCACAAAAAACGCCGCCGGGACGATGGTCCGGGCGGCGTTTTTGTTTGGCGTTTGGCCCGGTCAGCCGAGCGGGCGGCTGGATCCGAAGAAGAGCGCCTGGCTAATGGCAGCGCGCACCGTCTGTTCCTGGAACGGCTTCGTCACGAGATACGTCGGTTCGGGACGATCGCCTGTCAACAGGCGCTCGGGATAGGCCGTGATGAAGATCACCGGCACGCTGTCGATCGCCAGGATGTCGTCGACCGCATCGAGGCCCGACGAGCCATCGGCCAGCTGAATATCGGCAAGCACTAGTCCGGGCGTTTTCTGGGCGACGACTTCCTGGGCCTGGGTGCGGGTCGCGGCTGTACCGCAAACTTCGTGGCCCAGCGACGTGACAAGATCTTCCAGTTGCATCGAGATGAGCGGTTCGTCCTCGATGATGAGGACGCTGGTCGAGCTTTCGCGATCAATTTCGCTGACCGCTTCCTGCACCAGGCTTTCGATCTCGGAAGGTTCGACTTCCATGATCTCGCCGGCCTGTTCGACCGAAAAGTCTTCGAGCGTCGTGAGGAGCAGGGCCTGCCGGTTCAGCGGCGTGATCGACTTGAGTCGATCCTGCGCTGCACCTTCGTGATCGTCGCCCGAAGGCTCCTGAACATCGAGATAGGCGCTCGACCAGACCTTGTTGAATGCGCGATAGAGAGGGACGCGGCCACCCTCCAGCGACGCCTTCAGGTCGTCGTCGGCCAGAGCAGCCTCCAAGGTTGCGCGTACGAACGCGTCACCGGTAGCCTGAGATCCGGTAAGTGCCCGCGCATAACGGCGCAGGTAAGGCAGGTTTTTCGCGATTTGGTCACCAAGCGACATAGAACCCCTTCCGTGGTTTGCGCGCATTGAACGCGCCGCCGAGCGAACGGTTCCTACTGCGCCGCTCGAAATCATCTTGTTTGACAATTGTTTCATTCGCGGCGACGAAGTCGACCTTCAAGGAGGGGATCCGGAAAAGCCGATGTTCGAAATTGCAGAGCCTTACGCCTGTCAGGAATGCCCGCTGCAGGACTGCCCCGGGCTGCGCCCGCTCGAGGATGCGCAGCAGGCATACATGCAGTCGGTCAAGCAGGCCGAAGTCAGCTTCGAGCGCGGCGACGTCGTCCTGAAGGAAGGCGAGGAAACAGACCACCTTTTCACCATCCTCGACGGGGTGGCCATTCGCTATCTCGAACTGGAAGACGGTCGCCGCCAGATCATCAACTTCATGTTCCCGGGCGATCTGGTCGGCCTGCAGGGCGCGTTCGACGAGGCGCTGAGTCATTCGGTCGAAGCGGTTCTGCCCCTGCGCCTGTGCCGATTCCGTCGCAGCGATTTCGTGCACCTCATCAAGGAACACCCGCGGCTCGGCTTCGACATCACCTGGCTCGCTGCGAAGGAAGAAAACGCGCTGGAAGGGCATATCGTATCGCTCGGCCAGCGAAGCGCACGCGAAAGGGTCGTCTATCTGGCCGCCTGGCTGCTTGACCGCGCCCTGGCTACCGGTATCGCGCGCGATGGCAACAAGCTGTCGATGGCTATCACACAGTCCCAGATCGCGGACATGCTCGGATTGTCCCTCGTTCACACGAACCGGACGATCAAGTCGCTCGATCGCGACGGGCTGGTGGAATGGAGCTCTCGCGAAATTTGTGTCCCGGACATGGACGAGGCGGCCAAATTCGCCAGTTTCGAGCGGTCCGAAAAAGGACAGCGTCCTTTCGTCTGAACCGGCAGAAGAAAAAATTCGAAAAAAATTTGCGGCGCGGGGAACTCCATTCCAGTCGGGACATTTCTACTATGTCACCGCCGAGACCCCCCTCCCGTCCAAGCGGCTGGTGATACGATCCCGAAAGGCCTTCGCTCCAAGAGAGCGGAGGCCTTTTTTCTTGGCGAATATCGAAATTGAAAAAAGATCGGTCGAAACGCTCGTCGGCCGGGAACGGTCAGCTCGGTCGCAGGGCGCCGCGCAGGCGCGAAATCATGCCGCGCTTTTCCGGCTGGCACAGCACATCGACCAGGACTTCGGGATCGTAAGGCTTCTCGAGGACACACCCCAGTTCCGCTATATGGGCCGGAATATCCTTCGGCTGACCGGTCGAAAAGATGATCTGCGGGCTGTCGGGGCCGAGCGCCTTCACCAATTCCGCAATAGCCCAGCCGTCGTCGCGATCGGCCAGGTGAACGTCGAGGACGATGGCATCGGGCTGCTTGCGGCGAAGCGCCTCCAGAGCGGTATCGGTGGTCGAACATATCTCGACATGCTTCACCCCCGCCGCCTCCAGCGCATCTTCGAGCATCATGCCGAGAATAGCCTCGTCTTCCACGACAAGGACATGCCCGGGCATTTTACAAGCAGATGATGGCGCGCGTGCGATGACGTTTGGTCCCGATGGTAAGGCGCAGGAAATCAGCGCCTATTTTCGAAAGGCGGGAGCAGCCAGCCGGTTCCCGACTGTCACACATTCAGCCCGGGCGTTGCCCCAATGCAACTGGTGCGCGCTTACAGGGCCTTTTCGTAGACCACGTATTCGCGGTTCACCCGGCTGTCGATTGCATCGGCGATCGCCTTCATTCCCTGATTGTCATCGAGGATCCACCCGATCTCGCCGCGGCGTGCCTTGTATTTGGTTGCAGCCACATCGCGGATTTCGCTGATCATCATGAAGGCAAGCTGGCTGGCGAGGCGCGAATTGTGGAGTTCCTTGAGGACGCCCATCAGCGGCACGCGCATATCGGCTTGCTTGGGCTTCTTGAGCCAGCGCAGCAGCTTGAACCAGCCGAAGGGCAGTAGCTTGCCGCCGATTTCCTTCAGCGGGCGATTGATGTCCGGGAAGGTGAGCATGAATGCGACCGGCTTGCCGTCCAGTTCGGCGATCATGTTCAGGTCTTCATGGATGATCGGCTTCAGCTTCTTACCGGCCTGCGCGATCTCGGCTTCGGTGAAGGGGATGAAGCCCCAGTTCTTCGACCATGCATCGTTGAGGATGTGGAGGATCGTCTCGACTTCCTCGTCCCACTTCGACTTGTCGACCTTGCGCACGTGGATGCGCTCGTTGCGTTCGCCGGATTTGACGATGCGGCGGATCAGGGGCGGGAATTCCTGCTGCACGTCGAGATCGTAGGTGAGGAGGCGCTTCGCCTTGCTAAAACCTGCCTGTTCGATCCACCGCGCGTAGTGCGCTGGATGGTGTCCCATCATGATCATCGGCGGATGGTCCTGCCCCGTGACGAGCAGGCCCGGCTCTTCCCAGATCGACAGGGAAATCGGGCCCAGCACGCGCGTCATCCCGCGTGAGCGCAGCCATTCCTCGGCCCTGGCAAGGAGGGCGCTGGCCACACCCTCGTCCTCGGCATCGAAATAGCCGAACAGGCCGGTCCCCGGCCCCATGCCCTGTTCGCGTGGCAGTTCGAGGGCGAGATGGTCGATATGGGCCGAGATCCGTCCGACGGGCTTTCCCTCGCGGCGGGCAATGAAAAGCTGGACGTCGGCATGCTCGAAGAACGGGTTTTTCGCCGGATTGACCAGTTCCAGCTGCTCGGAGCGTAATTGCGGGACAAAATGCGGCTCCCGCGAGGCAAATTCCCGCCCGAGGTCGACAAAGGCAGCGCGGCCTTTCTTGTCATTTGCCTCTACGATCACGATATTCTGGTCAGCCACGCAGCACTTCCCTTGTTCAGCCGGGGTTAGCCCTGCGTATGGCATATGATCTTTGTCAAGGAATCGCACGCGGTCGATCACTATGATCGAGACCCGAGACTGTCATTTTTCGCGCCGATCCACTAAGGCTCCCCCCAGGAAACGACCATGAACGCTGAACAGACAATTCCTGCTGCAAATCCTGCGCCTTCGCGCGATATGCGCGGCTGGCATTCGCAAATCGCCGACGACAAGGCGATGCTGCGCGGTGCGCGCGATTTGACCAAGGATATCGCCGAGCACCGTGCTTCGATCTACTGGACCGACATGGTCGGCTCGGCGCTGCTGGGTTACGCCTCGCTTGCCGGGGCCATCCTGACGCAAAGCACCGCGCTGGCAGTCGTCCTGTCTATCGTATCGGTGCTGGCACTTTATCGTGCGCTGCTGTTCATCCACGAAATCTCGCATTTCCGGAACGGGGCGCTGCCCGGTTTCCGCGGAGCGTGGAACGCGCTGGTCGGCATCCCGATGCTGACGCCATCCTTCATGTACGAGCAAGTGCACACGCTCCACCACAAGCGTACGCAATACGGTACGGTCGAGGATCCGGAATACCTCCCGCTCGCCCTGATGAAGCCGTGGAGCCTGCCGCTGTTCGTCATTATCGCGATCCTTGCGCCGGTGGCCCTGCTGTTCCGCTTCGCAGTGCTCGTGCCGCTGGGCGCGATCATCCCGCCGATCCGCCGCCTGACCTGGCAGCGTGCCAGCGCGCTGGCGATCAATCCGGAATTTCGCCGTCGCCCACCCGAAGGCGACTTGCGTCCGCGGGTCATGCTGCTGGAGCTGGGCGGGTTCATCTGGTCGTGGATGCTGATCGGCAGCGTCTTCGCCTTCGGCTGGAAACCGCTGCTCTTCGCCCTGGGCGTTGCCTCCGTCGTCGCACTGCTCAACCAGCTGCGTACGCTGGTCGCGCATCTGTGGGAGAACGAGGGTGAGGCCATGACTGTCACTGCGCAGTTCCTCGACAGCGTGAATGTGCCGCCGCCGGGCGTGATCGCCGAAATCTGGGCGCCGGTGGGCCTGCGCTATCACGCGCTGCACCACCTCATGCCGTCGATGCCCTACCACTCGCTGCCCGAAGCGCACCGCCGCCTCGTGCGCGAACTGGGCACGGAATCAACCTATCACGGTGCGAACCACGCCGGGATGGGCGTGCTGGTTGCGCGCATTGCCCGCAGCACGATGGGTGGCCGCAAGGGCTGAGCGCCCTCAGGCTAAAAACCTGATCATCGCGCAGCGTCGCTCGCGCGGGAGGCCGTGCGCGACCTCCTGCTCGATATCGGCTTTCAAGCGCGGATGGGCATCAAGGTCCTCGACCGTCTCGAAGCCAAGCCGCGCATAGAAGGGCGCATTCCACGCGACGTCGGTAAAGGTCGTCAGCGTGAGCGCGGCAAACCCGCTGTTGAGCGCATCGACGCCGATGGCCCGCAGCAGCACCGCGCCGATCCCTTGCCCCTGCATGTCAGGATGGACCGAAAGCTCGCGGATGTGCAGTTCGCGGCGGTGCGGCTGGGTCGACAGGAAGCCGACGATGCGCCCGTCGCTTTCGGCCACCAGGCAGTGACCCTTGCGGATCATGGCGCGCTGCGCGTCCGTCGGGATCGCATTCATGCCCGCCACTCCAGACAGACCTTCGACTTCGAGGAACAGCTTGCCTGCCGCACGTTCGATTGACGGCAGGTGCTCGGCATCTTCCGGCTTTGCGAGCCGGATGCTCCAGCCGGTCATTCCTCGGTCCGGATCAGGACGGTTTCACCGATCAGGAGGAAAAGGAAGAAGGGCGCCCAGGCGGCAAGGAAGGGCGGATACCCGCCGAAATTGCCCATCGCCAGCGCGGCGTTGTCGACCACGAAATAGGCAAATCCCAGAGCCATGCCGATCAAGGCGCGCACGAAAAGCTGGCCCGATCGCGCCAGTCCGAAGGCGGCCACCGCGCCGAGGAGCGGCATGAGGAATGAAGACAGCGGGCCGGACAGCTTGTGCCACCACTTGGCGCGCATTTCGCCCGTACGCCTGCCGGCTTCCTCATATGCGTCGATGGTCGGGCCGAGCTCCCAGAAGGGCACGGCATCGGGATCGATCCGGGCAAGATCGATCTGGTCGGGGGTGAGGCCTTCACCCACCACGATCTCGTCACCCGTGGCGTAATTGGCCGTGGCCACTTCGAAGCGTTCGATGCCTTCCAGCTTCCAGCCCGGCGCCGCATACGTGGCGCGGTCTGCGACGATCTGTTCGAGGATCGCGCCTTCTGCGTTGCGGCGGTAGAAAGTGACCTTGCGCATGGCGATGGCATTGCCGCGTCCGGCCAGTTGAGCGGCGGTCATGACGTTTTCGCCATCGGTCAGGTAGACGTTGGCGCGCACGTTCGATTCTTCGGGAATGGGGCCGTATTCCGCCGCTTCCCACGCCTTGAGAGTCGCAGTCGCGCGCGTGACCAGACGCTCGTTGAAAACAAAGCTAAAGGCGGCGACGACCAGCGCCGTCAGTAGTAGCGGGGCAAGCACCTGGTGGGCGGACAATCCGGCCGCCTTCATCGCGATGACCTCGCTGTTCTGGTTGAGCGTGACCAGCGAGATGAGCGTTGCCAGCAGCACGGAATAGGGCAGAAAGCGCTGGATCAGCTGCGGTATCCTGAGGCTGGCATAGGTCAGCAATTCGCCCTGGCCGTTGCCCTCGACCGCCAGGATCTTGCCGCTATTCGACAGCAGGTCGAGCATCATCAGCACCAGCACCAGCATGACCAGCACCGCCAGGATTCGGACCACGAACAGTTTCGCGAGGTAGAGCGTCAGCGTGCGCGAGGGGAAGAAGTCGAGTTGCACAGATCAGCCCTCCGCCGCCAGATCGTCGTCCGTATGGACATGGTGTCGGCGCTTGCGCCTGAACAGCTTGCCGATCTTCTTGGAGATCTTGGCGAACCAGTTCTCCAGCGCGCCGATGGCCTGACCGCCCGGCACGAAAGCCACACGCCAGTACATCCATAATATCAGCGTGGCGAAGACCACGAATGGCCCCCACAAAGCCAGGATCGGATCGGCAAGGCCGAGTGCGGCAACATCCTCTCCGTACTGGTTTATCTTGTGATAGGCGACGACCATGATGATCGACAGGAAGACGCCCAGCGCGCTAGTCGATCGCTTGGGCGGTATGCCGAGTGCCACGGCGAGCAAGGGCATCAGCGCCATCATCACCACCTCGACCAGGCGGAAGTTGAAGCTGGCCTGGCTGGCGTCGCGTTTGTCTTCGGTCTGGTTGTCGGCCCAGCCGATGCGGAGCAGTTCTGGCAGGATGTATTCACGCTCGTCCTCTCCGCGCGCGCGAAATTCCTCGATTGCGGGCAGATCGATAGGCAGGTCGTGGCGGGTAAAGGTCAGGACGCGCGGCGTCTGGCCTCCGGTGTCTTGGACGATGGTGCCCTCGGTCAGGCGCAGGATGATCGTGTCGGGGTCGTCGGTCGTGGCGAGGAAAGAGCCTTCGCGCGCAGAGATCGAGAGCACCTGTCCCTTGTCGTTGGCGACACGCGCGAAAATGCCGATCAGGCGGCGGCCGTCGTCTTCGCTTTCCTCGATGCGCAGCGCCATGCGGTCGGCGAGCGTGGTGAACTCGCCCACCTTGATCGATGCCCCCAGAGCACCAGAGCGAAGCTCGTATTCGAGGCGTTCGTAAGTGAAGCGGCTGACGGGCTGGACGAAGAAGACCAGCGCCACGTTGATGGCCATGAAGACCATGGTGATGATGTAGGGCACCCGCAGCAGGCGGCCGTAGCTTAGGCCGACCGCGCGGAAGACGTCGAGCTCGCTCGTGGTGGCGAGCTTGCGGAAAGCGAGCAGGATGCCCAGCAGCAGGCCAAGCGGGATCGCAAGGCTGGCATATTCGGGAACGAGCGTCGCCAGCATCTTGAAGACGACGCCGATCGGCCCGCCTTCCACCGCCACGAAATCGAGCAGGCGCAGCATCTTGTCGAGAGTGAGCAGCGATGCCGCGAGGGCGAAGACGCCCAGCATAGGCACGATCACCAGCCGGAAGATGTAGCGGTCGATGGCGGGAAGGAAATTGAGCACGCGGTTTCCGGTTTCTTGGGCGTTGCGGGCGGCTCTAGCGAGAAATTACCCGCGCGTCATGCCCTACCGGAAATGAGGAAAGGAATGGCTGTCAGGCCTTTTCTAGCGTGCATTGCAGCGGGTGCTGGTTCTCGCGGGCGAAATCCATCACCTGGTTCACCTTGGTCTCGGCCACTTCATAGGGAAAGACGCCGCAGACGCCGACGCCCTTTTGGTGGACATGGAGCATGACGCGGGTCGCTTCTTCCATGTTCATGCGGAAGAAGCGCTTCAGCACGATGACGACGAACTCCATCGGCGTGTAATCGTCGTTCAGCAACAGGACCTTGTACTGGCTCGGCTTCTTGGGCTTGGCGCGGGTCTTGGTCGCGAGACCGGTCTGGCCTTCGCCCTCGCGGGTATCGTCGTCGTCGCCATTAGCGGCGCGGATAGCGGGGAGGGCGGTGTAGTCGGTCATCAGAAGCGGCAATATCGTATCGTTTCACCAAATCGCAAGGCGTCAGTCTCCCCGTGCGCCGTCGCGGGTTAAGAAAACGTCGAAACGCGCGCTTGCGGTACGAAAAAGGAAACGGGCCGAACGACAGTGATGTCGTCCGACCCGTCCTGTCCAACCACCGGGCGAGGGAGAGAGGAGAGAGAGCCCGGCGGATTGAAGTCAATTTGCCTTAGGCAGCCTTGCGGACCTTTTCGGCAGCGAGGCTGAAGCGGCTCGAAAGCGGAGCGAAAGCTTCGTTGGCCAGCTTGACCATGGCTTCGGTGTTCTTCGAAGTGGTCGAAACCATCGCGTCGAAGTTACGACGTGCGATTTCACCCTGGAGCTGGAAGAGTTCGGTCGGCGACTTGATCGCAGCGAACTTCTTCACGTCGCCCTGGACGGTTTCGGCAGCCGACTTGGCTTCTTCGACGTAGGTGCGGCCCATGTCCTGCATGCCATTGGCGAGGATCTTGCCCGAAGCGACGAGAGCTTCGAGGTTGCCCTTCTGGAATTCAACGACGTCCTGGGTCATTTCAGTACCCTTGTCGTAAGCGGCCTTCGCGCGGGTCTGCACGTCAGCAGCAACTTCCTTCGCCTTGGCGGTGTAGTCGGTGGTCTTTGCGTTCTTGGCAGTAGCCATGATGGTATCCTTCAACTTGGAAATCGGAGTGGTGGCGGTCGCGGGCTTCTTGGCTGCGGCCTTCTTCTTCGCAGGTGCTGCCTTCTTGGCAGCGACCTTCTTAGGAGCGGCCTTCTTCGCCGGTGCCTTCTTGGCAGCGACCTTCTTGGCCTTGGCCGGAGCGGCCTTCTTCTTTGCGACCGGCTTCTTCTTTGCAGGTGCGGCAACGGCCTTGGCGACCTTGTCGGCCTTGACCGGCGCGCTCGTGCCCGCTTCGACTGCCTTTTCGACGGCCTTCACGTTCACGTCGCCCTTGGCCGCGTCAGCAGCCTTCTTTTCCGCTGCGTCGGCAAATGCCTTCTCGGCAGCGGCGTCAATTTTGCTCTGGCTATCAGCCATGGGAAACCTCACTTTGTTGCAGTGCACAAAATAGGCATTGCAACTGCGAAGTCAAGGGCTTTTTGTGCAGTGCACAATAATCCGCGACGAGGCGTGTTTTCAGCAGGTTATACCGGGCTCAGCGGGTGGCCACGTAGCGTCCAGGCGCATTTTCTATGACCTTGTCGCCCTTTCCGCCCGGCTTTCGCTTGCCGGTCGCGGGCACGGTTTCGCCGTCCTGTTCGCGCAGCCAGTCGATCCAGTCCGGCCACCAGCTTCCCGGATGCTCTTCCGCTCCTTCGCGGAATTCGGCGAGGCTGCGCGGTGAGCCGGCATTGGTCCAGTACTGGTACTTGCCGGAGGAGGGGGGATTGACCACGCCTGCGATATGGCCCGATCCGGCCAGCACGAAGCGCAAGGGACCGCCGAAATGTTCGGTGATCCGCCAGACGCTTTCGGCCGGCGCGATATGGTCTTCCTTGCCCGCCTGCACATAGGTGGGGGTGTTCACCCTGCCGAGGTCGACCGGCGTATTGTCGACCGTCAGCGCGTCGCCTTCGACCAGCCGGTTGTCGCGATAGAGGTCGCGCAAATATTGCTGGTGCCACTTGGCGGGAAGGTTGGTGACGTCCCCGTTCCAGTGCAGCAGGTCGAAAGCGGGGTAGTCCTCGCCCAGCAGGTAGTTGTTGACCACGTAATTCCAGATCAGGTCCGTGCCGCGCAGCAGGTTGAAGGTCGCGGCCATGTAGCGCCCGTCCAGATAGCCGTCGGGCGACAGGCCCTTGATCGCGGCCAGCTGCTGGTCGTCGATGAAATTGAGCAGCTCCCCCGCTTTTTCGAAATCGACCTGGGCGGTGAAGAAGGTCGCGCTCCTGACCTTGTCCTCTTGCTCGCGACGGTGGAGGATCGCCAGCGTGGCGGCCAGCGTGGTTCCGGCCACGCAATAGCCGATCGCATGAACGCTCGCCACGTCCAGCCGCTCGCGCACATGGTCGATCGCGTCGATCTGTGCGCGCACGTAGTCGTCCCAGATCACGTCCTTCATGCTGGCGTCGGCCGATTTCCAGCTGACCATGAAAACGGTCACGCCCTGGTCGACGGCCCATTTCACGAAGCTCTTCTTCGCGTTGAGATCGAGGATGTAAAAGCGGTTGATCCACGGCGGGAAGATGATGAGCGGCGTTTCCATGACCTTGTCGGTCGTGGGCGAATACTGGATCAGCTGGTAGAGCGGGGTCTCGTGCACCACCTTGCCGGGCGTGGTGGCGATATTCTCGCCCAGGGTGAACGCGTTCGCATCGGTATGCGACAGCTGGCCCCGGCGCATGTCGGCCAGCATGTGCTCCATGCCTTTGACGAGGTTGTCGCCGCGGGTTTCCAGCGTGCGCTCCATCACCACCGGATTGAGCAGCGGGAAATTCGCAGGGCTCGCCGCTTCGGTGATTGCCTTGGTGGTGAAGCGCAATTGCTCGCGCTGCTGCGGATTGAGATTGTCCGCCTTCTCGACCATTTCCGCAACGCGTTCGGCCAGGAAAAGATAGGTCTGGTGGATCAGGGCGTAGGCGGGATGGGCGCGCCATTTCTCGTCGGCGAAGCGGCGATCCTTGCGCGGCAGTTCGACCTCGCCGCCGTGCTTTTCCGATGCCTTGGGGCCGAGGCCGTACTGGCCCAGCACGTCTTCCCACAGGCGCATGCCCTCTTCCATCAGGGCTTTCTGCTGTTCCGCCTGCGCCAGCGGCATCTTCTGGTACCAGTCGGTCGCCAGCGCCATCCAGCGCGCAGGATCGAAATAGGGCACGAGCGCCTGAGGGTTGGACAATTGTTCCGACTGGTACTGCAGCCACATGGCCTGCAGCTTGGCCCCGACCTCTGCCCAATGCTTTGCGTCTTCGGGCGATACCGCGCCGTCGATCCCCTTGGCCGCATCCATCGTTCCCATCATCGGCGCGAACATGGCGCGCATCAGCTTGGCGGGGCCTTCGTACATATTGGTGAAGGGATCGGGCGTATCGGTCATGGCAATCCTCTGGCGTCGAAGCGCGTCTTTAGTCACTTACACGATAATTCGCACACTTGTGATAGCGAGCGGCTTTGCGCTTGCATCTTGAATAGGTAATCAATGTGACGACGCAAATCACTTTCGGCCAGCATTAAGGCCGGCGTCGCAGGAGCAATGAATGTCCGACGAATTCTACCGCATCAAACGTATGCCGCCCTATGTCATCGCAGAGGTCAATGCGATGCGCCACGCGGCACGTCAGGCGGGTCGCGACATCATCGACCTCGGCATGGGCAATCCCGACCAGCCGCCGCCGCAGCACGTAATCGACAAGCTGTGCGAAGTCGCGGCCAAGCCCGATGCGCACGGCTATTCGCAGTCCAAGGGCATTCCCGGTCTGCGCCGCGCCCAGGCGAATTACTACCAGCGCCGTTTCGGGGTGGAACTCGATCCCGAACGGGAGGTGGTCGTCACCATGGGCTCGAAAGAGGGCCTGTCCTCGATGGCGACCGCGATCAGCGCCCCGGGCGACGTGATCCTCGCGCCTAGTCCTGCCTACCCGATCCATACCTATGGCTTCATGATCGCAGGGGCCACGATCCGCAGCGTGCCGACGACGCCGGACGAGAATTACTGGCGCGCGCTCGACAATGCGATGGCCTATACCGTGCCGCGTCCGACTGTGCTTGTGTGCAACTATCCCAGCAACCCGACGGCCGAGACCGTCGACCTCGAATTCTACGAACGGCTGGTGGCCTGGGCCAAGAAGAACGAAGTCTGGGTGCTGTCCGACCTCGCCTATTCGGAACTGTATTACGACGGCAAGCCGACGCGCTCGATCCTGGAAGTGCCGGGTGCCAAGGATGTCGCAGTGGAATTCACTTCGATGTCGAAAACCTTCTCCATGGCGGGCTGGCGGATCGGTTTCTGCGTCGGCAACCAGAAACTGATCGCGGCGCTAACCCGTGTCAAAAGCTATCTCGACTATGGCGCTTTCACGCCGGTGCAGGCGGCTGCCTGTGCTGCGCTCAACGGGCCGGAAGACGTGATCGCCCAGAACCGCGCGCGCTATCAGGCTCGCCGCGATGTCATGGTCGAAAGCTTCACCCGGGCGGGCTGGGAAATCCCGACCCCGCCTGCCAGCATGTTCACCTGGGCCAAGCTGCCGCCCGGTTTCGAACACATGGGCAGCCTCGAGTTTTCGAAGCAGCTCCTCCAGCATGCCGAAGTGGCCGTCGCGGCCGGCGTGGGCTTCGGCGAGGAGGGCGAGGGATACGTCCGCATCGCCATGGTCGAGAACGAGCAGCGCATCCGGCAGGCGGCGCGCAACGTAAAGCGATTCCTGGCCGAACACGCCCGCTAGGTATTCGTCCGGATTGGTCCGGAGATAAACCTTTCATATTGGGTAAGTCGACGGGAGGCCTTAGGAGACAGGCCGTGTCGCAACTCAATTTCACCTGGCTGTCCATGTCGACCTGTCCGCCCGGTAGGTGGGACCTGCGCCTGCTCGACTGGCGAATCGGAGGACGGTGTCCCGACTGGAAATTCGTCGCGGACAGGAAATGCGCCGTCATCGTCGGGGCTGACGATGCCGACACCCGCGCGGGTCTCCTCGAGCAAGGTTTCGCAGACGCCCTGTCGAGCCAGGTCGCGATGGTCGAACTTGGCGCGCGCATGCTCAAGCTCGAAGGGCTGGGAGAGATGATCCCGCAATACCGGATCATCGGCCCCGTCCGGCTCGACCTGTTCTATCGCGATGCCTATGTGGACGGCCGCTGGATCGGGCTGCACCCGCGCGAATTCGCGCTGATGTGGCGGCTGGCCGCGGATCCGGGGCAAAGGGTCGACAAGCCGGCCTTGCTGAAGGACGTCTGGCGCCTGCGCCACGAACCCGAGACCAACTCGCTTGAGGTGCACGTGTCGCGCCTCAGGGCCAAGCTGGCCGTCTCGGGCCTAGGCTGGCTGGTCCAGACGCATCCCGACGGCGGGTATTTCATCTGCACGGAAGCGCGCTCCACCTTTCCCGCTTTCGCCCGCGAGCGCAGGTCCATGCTGGACAGCGCAACCACCATGTCGCAAGGTCGCCGCTCCAATCAGCCAAACCTTGCGGAGTGTCATGTCCAGCGAACGCGTAACGATTGAACTCGCCGATAACGGCGTTGCCCAGGTCCGCCTGAACCGTCCGGACAAGATGAATGCGCTGGACCCGGCGATGTTCGAAGCGATCATCGCCGCGGGCGAGGAATTGCGCACGATGAAGGGCCTGCGCGCTGTCGTTCTGGCAGGCGAAGGCCGCAGCTTTTGCGCCGGTCTCGACGTGTCGAGCTTCACCGCTGCGCCCGATGGGGAACGCAAGCCCCTGACCGAGCGCACGCATGGCAATGCGAACACCTTCCAGGAAGTGGCCATGACCTGGCGCAAGTGCCCGGTGCCGGTAATCGCGGCCGTGCACGGCGTATGCTTTGGCGGCGGCATGCAGATCGCAAGCGGAGCGGACATCCGCGTTGTCCACCCCGCCAGCCGCATGGCGATCATGGAAATGAAATGGGGTCTTGTGCCCGACATGGGCGGCTATCACCTGTGGCGCGGCCTCGTGCGCGACGACGTGTTGCGCGAACTGGTCTACACCAACCGCGAATTCACCGGCGAGGAGGCGCAAGGATACGGCCTCGCCACCTTCGTCAGCGAAGATCCGCTCGGCAAGGCCAACGACATCGCCAACGAAATCGCCAATCGCAATCCCGAGGCCATCCGCGGCGCCAAGCGCCTGTCCGAGGCAATGCTGGAAAAATCGGGCGACGACATCCTGATGGAAGAAAGCGTCGAACAGGCCGCCATCATGCGCAAGCCGAACCAGGCCGAGGCGGTGATGGCGGGAATGCAGAAACGGCCCGCAAAGTTTACCGACGTGTAAGGGGTGAGGCTGGCCCACCCATTGCTGTTCAGCGACCCGGGTTAGCCCTCTTCGCCGAAATTCCAGCAATGCAGGTCTGCCAGCAATATGCGCAGGCTTTCCAGCTTTGCGTTTCCGAACTCGCTGGCGAACCGGGTTTCGAGAGCGAGGCTCGATTCTACCAGTGCCTGTGACGCAGCCTGCCCCCGATCGGTGAGAGCGACCAATCGCGCCCGCCCGTCTGCCGGATCCTCGCGGATTTCCGCCAGGCCCTTATGCTCGAGCTGGCGGACTAGATAGGTCATGCTCTGCTTGGTAATCCGGGCACGCTCGGCGAGGTCTACGATCCGCGTGCCCCCTTCATCGATATGACGGAAAACCGGCGAGTGCGAGGGCCTGACTTCCGGAAATCCCCGGTCCGCGAGATCGGCATAAGTCAGCCTTTGCCAGAGGCCATATGACTGGCTGAGCAGGCGACCAATGCGGGGTTTCAAAACATCACTCATATGTCACACTTGCCATTAGACAGACATTCTGTCTATTATCTCCGGCAACAAACTGGGGACAGGGCATGGCGACGATCGAACAGAACCTGGCGACGGTGGCAGCGCATATCGAGAACGAGGCGCGCGACCCGGCGGCGATCCTGTCGCTCTATACCGACGACATCGTCCAGGAATTTCCCACGCGCGGGCTGCGCTTCGAAGGCAAGGCTGCGATCGAGGCGAATTATCGCCGCATGTTCGAAGCCATCGAGGACGTCGAACTGATCCCCTTCGAACGGTTCGCCACCGAAGATCGCGTGGTCGACGACATGCTCGTCCACTGCACGCTTGCAGGCGAAGGGATGGACGGGGCGCCGGTCCCCATCGGCAGCCCGGTCGCGCTGCGGCTCGTCCACGTGTTCCACATGCGCGACGGCCTCATATCGCGGGAGATCGTCCACGAGAACTGGCAGGTGCGATCGGCCGGATAAACGCCGAAGCTGCCAGTCGCATCATCGCGAATCGGAGAACAAGACCAAAGAAGAACGGGCGCGCAACCTGACCACAAATGGGAAGATCGAAATGACCAAATCACTCAAGCTATGCGCCCTGATGTCCGTCGCCCTTGCGACAAACGCTCTTGCCGAAGTGCCGCGCGACCAGCCCGACCAGTCTCTCCAGCAACTGGCTCGGCAGCTCGAACCCTACAAAAGCGTCGAATACGCCATGGACCAGGGGTATATCAAAACCTCTGCCTGCGAAGTTCACCCGACGCTGGGCGCGATGGGCTTCCACTATGTCCGCCCGGACCTTCTCGGCCTGACCCCGCCCGTGGACGGGCGCGTGAACGGCACCGGCACCTACACCGGCGTCAATCCTCCGCCCATCCTCCTCTACGCACCCGATGGCCACGGCGGCGAAAAGCTGGTCGGCATAGAACTGCTGGTTTTTGCCGAGGCATGGCATGCCGAAACCAAGCAGGCGCCGAAATTCCGCGGCCGCGAATACGACTACATGGCCGACGATCCGGCAACACCGCAGGACGAAGCCCATGGCTTCATGCCGCACTACGACCTGCATATCTGGCTATACGAAAGCAATCCGAGCGGGATGTATGCGCAGTGGAACCCGGACCTCGACTGCAAAAACCTCGGCATCGTCCACTTCGACGATCACTGAGCCCGCAGGCGAAGCCCGTCCCTCCGCCGCGGTGGGCGGACGGGCAGCTAGCGACCCGATTGCGGCCGTTCAGTTGGAGTAATTCAAAATTAGGCTGGCGACAGCAGTGACCACGATCACGCTCCCAATAATGCGGCTCCATCCGCCGCGAGTTGGGTATGCCTCAAGTGCGCGTCGCTCCTCGAAGAATGCCTCCGGAGCGCCTGCCTTTAGTGCTTGAAGTCGCCTTGTCGATCGCCGGTCCCTCCATTGGGGAAAGATCAAGAACAGCGAGCCAGTTGCTATAAGGAACAGTTCGAACATGATGGTGAACATAACACTGAGTGGAAAATGCGCAATTTCCGCTCTCCACCCCATCTGGTGACGCTTCCACCGAGCTAATGATGTGCCAGGAGCAGACAGTCGGCTTTCGACCCGATTGCGGACGTGCCGAGTCCTTGGCACATTCTGCGAATGTCCGGGCCGCAAAATCAAGTTCTGAAATGGGAGCCACTTCCCGATCTACCGCAGCTGCCGCTGAGTTTCGTGAGCGGTTCATTCGATGGCGACCGCCTCAAAGTAGAAGCGATGTTTGCATATGGTGCGGAGCGAACCAGCGTCTTAATTGAGTTTGGAGCGGTTGAAGCTCATGAAGTTTGTGAAGAGTTTTCCGATTGGCTTCTCACGATCGACTCGCCACTCCCGCGTCTCGCCAATCCAAAATTGCCCACCTACACATGGCCATTCCTGGAGGTGCGAAACTCATCTTGGGTCGCCGAAAAGATTTCGCGCAATGGTGCTATAGACGAACATGATTGGAAGCACTTGGTGGTTCTGACTCTTGATCGGACATTGCATGTGATGATCGCCGGAGAAGTTGAGTCCGCAGCTATTCAAAACGAACAGGGTTGACCGCTTTCCACCCATCTGAAGCCGCATTCACCGAGTTGGCTGTGCGCCAGGAACAGAGTTTCTGCTAACGACCCGATTGCGGACATTCGTGTCGCGCGTTAGTTTTGCTCCGCGATAGCAGGAGGGGCACAATGCACGTCGGTGGCTGGGCGAAATCAATCTTTAGGATTGCATACGGAGCATTCTTTGCATTTGTCGGCCTGTACGGCAGCTATTCACTTCTTTCGGGGGGCGGTAACCCCTTCGATGTGAAGCCCGGACCCGGCGCCGATTTTCAAAGGGCTTTGGAAGAAACAGGATTTGTAGTTCCTGTGATGCTGGCGTGCTTTATCATCGGCGGGTCCGCTCTGTTTTTCAATCGCACAGCTCCACTGGGGATTGTACTTCTTGCCCCCTTTGTCGTGGTGATATTCGGCTATCACGTGTTGCTCGGGGGGAGCGTGGCTTGGGCCGTGTTCTGGGCGGGTGGACTTCTCTTCCTTGCTTACGTGTTTCGAGCCCGGCTGGGCGTTCTAGCGGGTTTCTCATCGGGCAAGGACAACGGCAGCTAACCACCCATTCCCGGACGTTCCCGTGTTTTATAGATTGCTGCGATAGCGGACATCGATTTTCCAACCGGCAGCGATGAAAATCTCTCGGAAACCTAGCTCCTTTCCTACTCGCGCGGAATTTGCCTTATCCTGGTGAATGAACAAGCATCAGCCCATCGCATCGCTCGTGCCGGCAGGCAAAGCCTTCGCCGAGCCCGGACCTTCCTCCCCTGTTATCGAGACCCAGCGCCACGACGGCTGGACGCCCGCGCGGCAGGCGGCGTTCCTGCGCGAACTGGCGGCGACGCATAATGTCACTGCCGCTGCGCAAGCGGTAGGGATGAGCCGCCAGTCCGCCTACAAACTGCGGGCGCGCCTGCGCGGACAGCCGTTCGACAAGGGGTGGGAAGCCGCCTTCGTCCAGCGTTTCGACGTGCTTGCCGAAGCCGCGCTCGACCGTGCGCTGAACGGCGTGGAAGTGCCGCATTACCACAAGGGCGAGCTGATCGGCACGTCGCGCCGTTTCGACGAGCGGCTGACGCTGGGGCTGCTCGCCATGCGGTCCCACTTCGTGCGCCGGCCGGAGTGGGCCGACCATCCCGCCTATGCCTACGAACCCGACGAAGTGCGTGAGCTTGCCGACCGGGTAGAGCATGGCCCGGAAAACTGGCTCGAGGACGCCGATGCAGAACTCGAGTTGCGGTATGAGGAGGATGGGGAGGCAGGCGCCGAATGAGGCGAGTGAAAACGGGCCGCGCAGGTGTCACCCTGTCCTGCATCCGGTTATCGCCCTGTTTTCAGTGTCTTGAGGTGCAAAACCGAAAGCGACACTGTGTCGCCTTCGTCACCCGAAGATGGCGACGCTCTGCATTCCGTCGAGCACCTGCTTGCCGTCCGCATTCCACAGGCGCAGCCGTTCCGACGAATAGCCGTCGTCGGCGTGCTGGCTGGCGTTTTCGGACAGCCACCAGCCATCGCGCGTCGTCGGCGCAGGCTCCAGCAGGTTGAAGGACCAGTTGATCGAACTGATCGGGCCCTGGCGCTTCATTGCGCGCATGGCGCCGGGCGGCATGACATCGCCAAGCAGGATAAGCTCGCTCAACGGGTCGAGGCCCTCGCGGTCTTCCAGCCGCGCCCAGCGGCGCACCACTGGATCGCCGGGCCCGCGGATGTCCTGCGCGCGGCGGATTTCGAAATTGTGCTGGATGAAGGCGGGGCCCTTGCCCTTCATCGCGGTCTCCGCTTCCTCGGGTGGTCCAGGCCAGTCGGCGACCGGTGCGGCCGGGTGGGTCGCATTGGCCTCGCGCGATGTGCCGAAGAGCCAGAAGGCGGTAAGGGTGCACTTGCCCTCGCACCAGATCTCGCTGCGTACCTGCGCAACGTTGCGGCCCTGGCGCACGATCTCGCGGCGCAATTCAGCCTCGGGCGCAGTCGGGGCGACGAAGGCAACCTGTGCGGCGCGCAAGGGGGGCAGGTCGGGAAACGCACGGACCGCGGCCGTGTAAGCGATCAGCGCCGAGGCTCCGCCGTACAGCGTGCGGCCCTGCAACCAGTGGTCGAGGTTGTCGAAGCGGGTGTGACCGCCATCGGGAGTGATCGGGTCGATCAGGCTGGCAATGCTCATGCACGCTTCATTGCCGCTGGCCGCGCCTGCGTCCAGACTGACGTTACGGAAGGCCGTTCGCGCAAAGCCGATTGCAAAGGCTGCATAGAATCGCTAGTGGGCCGCTTCCCGTTCCGAGAGGTCGGGCGAGGCCCGATGGCGGAGTGGTTACGCAGAGGACTGCAAATCCTTGCACGCCGGTTCGATTCCGGCTCGGGCCTCCACTTCTCTTCGATGAGAATGTGCCGCTTTAGCTCAGTTGGTAGAGCACATCATTCGTAATGATGGGGTCACGTGTTCGAGTCACGTAAGCGGCACCACCGCCTTCGGAAAAAGCTGCAATCCCTGCCTATTGGGCCAGTTCCTCCAGCCGTTCGCGTTGCTGGATGACGGCTTCGCGGCGTGACGGGAGATCGATCAGGCCCTGCTTGCGGAATTTCGTGAACTGGCGACTGACGGTTTCGATGGTCAGGCCGAGGACATCGGCGATCTGTTGCCGCGACAGAGGCAATTCGAAGGCGTCCGCGCTCTGTTCGAATGGCGCGCAGCCTTTCGGGGCGAGCCGTTCGGACATGTCGAGCAGGAAGGTGGCCAGTTTCTGTTCTGCGTTCATCCGGCCGAGCAGGAGCATCCAGCGCCGGGTTCGGTCCAGTTCCGAAAGGGTGCGTTCGAGAAGTTTGTGTTCGAGCTTGGGATGCTCTCTCGCGAAACGGTCGAAATCCGCGCGCTGAAAGGTACACACCAGTGCGGGCGTCAGTGCTTCGACGCCATAGGGCGTCGAGCTGCCGAACGGCCTGCCCATGAAGTCGCTGGGGTAAGCGAGTCCGAGGATCTGCTCTTTGCCGTCGCTCGTCTGGGTCGACAGCTTAAGCAATCCTTCGATAACGTTGGCGACAACGATCGCCTCGTCGCCTTCCCAGAACAATTGTTCGCCCGCTTCGAGATGGCGACGGCGGCCGATCGAATTGAGGATGCTAATTTCATCGTTGTCCAAGTCCGCGCAAATCGCGCGATTGCGCACTGCGCAGGCCTGGCAGAAATTGAGGGCAGCTTCGGATTGGATGCTTTCCATCGGTACTCGATACCCGTCCCCAGCGAACATGCCAAGGAGCGACACTTCATTGGGCTGGAGTTTTGCCAGCGCTCTAATTGCTTATCGATGCGATGAGCGTCTGGTGGTGCAGAATCTAACCAGGCGCTCGCTAAATCGATCCACCACGACAGGGCTCAGCTGCGTTAGTCATCGGACAGATTTTAAGACGGAGTCCGAGATGAACAGCCCCACTTCCTTGTTTAAGGCGTTTACGACAACGGCAGCGATCGCCTTGATCGCGGGATGCACTTCGCTGCAGGCGCACGAGACTGCGAAGCCCTCAGAAAAAGCGGTTTCCGTCAAAGCTGATGAGTACAAGAGCGTTACCATCGACTTGCCCGCCGGCGCGCTGTTTTCCGTTATCGGCTTTGACTACATGCGCACCGACGAAGCCATGCGGGCGCGGGCCGACTTCCAGTCCTCTGCCATTCCGATAGCCGTAGAAAATGGCTTTACCCGCCACGGGGCGCTCATGGTCGACGGCCTAAGCTTCGGGGCATTTAGTCCGCAGGGCTTTCTTTTGACCAGCTGGCCAAGCCAGGAAGCATTCGACCGCTTCGAAAGCGATCCGCGGTGGCCCGAATACAGCGAGCTGCGGCGCTCGATCTGGAACGACATCCGCTATTACCGCGATGTCCAGGAGGAAGGCCTCTCGCTCACCTTGCGGAGCGACAAGTTCTACACCCTAGCGATTGCCTATACTGATCCGGAGAATGCAGCGGATTATCAGGAGTACCTCGCCCGCCTGGAAGACGAAGTGGCAAAGCAAGGCGGCAAATTCATCCTGAAGCTGTTCGATCCGAACCTTGAATCCCTGTCGAACGCGAAATCGCCGGATCAGCTGACCTTTATCGAATGGAACGACGCTGAAGGGGCAAGCCGGCTCTTGCGGTCTGATGCATACGAAGCGGCCAAGCATCTGGGCGCATCCGGAACAACAGATCTGTCCTTCTACCTCCTTCGACCGTCTCTCTGACCACCGGACCTATACCTCTTGCTTCAAGGCCTTAGCGCTGCTCGCCTTGGAGCAAGGGGCGATAGGAGTTCATGACATTCGAGAAATAGGCGAGGGCGGCCTTCGCTCGCGAGGTGCCTGCAAAATCAGGATGGCAAAGGAGCCAAAAGGTTTCTGCCTCTATGACCGGCGCACCCGGAAGCCTCACGAGATCGGGATCCCTGTCAGCCATGAAGCAAGCCGCCCGGCCCATCCCGAGCCCTTCCTTGAGAGCCGTGAACCGGCCCGCAATGGTTGTGATCCTCATGCCGATGGCGGCATCGGGGAAAGGTGACTGTT
Source organism: Qipengyuania aquimaris (assembly GCF_009827445.1). Taxonomy (GTDB): domain Bacteria; phylum Pseudomonadota; class Alphaproteobacteria; order Sphingomonadales; family Sphingomonadaceae; genus Qipengyuania; species Qipengyuania aquimaris. The sequence goes on along the minus strand of NZ_WTYI01000001.1, from coordinate 1,716,772 downwards.
CGAGCCAAGAGGCCCACCGCACATCTCCGTCCGGCGGAGCGATCCAGCGCAGATCCGCAGCGCTCGTATTCGCGAGGTAGTCCTTATGAGCGTACAGCGAGAGCGAGTAAGGAAAGAGACGGCGGCCCACCCAATGGTCGGGCGGACTGTCCGAGCCGCGCAGCACCATATCCGCCTCTGCCCGGTCAAGATCCACGAACCTGTCAGTTGAATCGACGGTCAGCTCTATTTCGGGATGTTGCTCGCCGAACTTTGCCAGGTCGCCAATCAGCAAATGCTGGAGCATCAGGGATGGCACGGAAATGGAAAGAGGGCCTGAAAGCGATTGCTCGGACGCCCGCTGCTTGCGCACCGCCTCATCGCTGATCTGTTCCATTTTCATCGCTGCCTCGACCACGCTCTGACCCGTATTGGTCGGCCAGAAGCCAGTGTTCGAGCGGTGAAGCAAAGGCCCCATTGGCCCATTATTCAGCTGCGCCAATCTTCGTGAAACCGTTGCATGGTTGACGCCCAGCATCCGTGCCGCGCCGCGGATTGATTTCTCACGGGCTACCGTCAGGACGAGTTGATAGTCGCTCCATTCCATCGGTGCGTATTTGCACCAATTAACGCGCATATCAATCCACGACGTTGCACAAGCGCTCCGCCAAAACTCCCATCATTCAAACGGAGTGTGGGATGTCATCGAAACGAGTTCTCTATCTAATTGCGAGCGCAACAATGGCCGTTGCAGGCAGCCCTGCCTTGGCTTCGGAGGCTGAGCCGCGCTTGTTCGAACGAACCTATTTCGATCAGTTTGCGCCCCAGACCGCTCTTGAAATGCTGGAGCGCCTGCCGGGTTACTCGCTGGAGGACGCCGACGAGGCGCGCGGACTGGGCCAAGGCGGCACCAATGTTCTTGTGAATGGCGAGCCGGTCACCGGAAAAGGGCGCACGGCCAGGGCCAGGATCGCACAGATCGCTGCAAGCAATGTGGTCAGGATCGAAATCCTCGATGGCGCCTCGCTCGGTATTCCCGGTTTCGACGGGCTGGTGGCGAATATCGTGACCCGGCGGGCATCACTCGCCGGCACAGTTCAGTGGGAACCGAGTTTCCGCCATAATACGGGGCCTGCTTACGGCAATGGCACGCTGAGCGTTTCAGGAAGCGCTGGCTCGCTGGATTATTCGGCGGCCCTTGATATCGATATGGTGAGTGTTCTGTTCGAAGGACCGGAAACGATCAGCAACGAGGCTGGAGAAGTCTACGAAACGCGAGACGAAGCATTCACGATTCGAGGCGTGCAGCCAGACCTGTCTGGCGGCATCGTCTGGAGGCTTTCAGACGGACATGTCCTGAACGCGAAGGCTTCGATGAATCGGCTCGATATTAAAAGGGGGCAGGCCAGCGAGAGTGCGGCGCTCACTCCGCTCGGAAGAGAGGGCTCGAGCATAGCCGAGACCAGCGGCGTCACGGACGATTTGCGGTTTGATGCCGACTACTCGTTCCCGGCTTTCGAAGGAACGTTCAAGGGTATCGTCCTGGCAAGGCGGCGCAGCAACGATGCCGCAACGCGCTTTACGCTCTTCGATGCGCTTGGCGGCACCATCGCTGACCGCGCATTCGAAGAAGACAGCACCTCTAGTGAAGGAGTTGTGCGCCTTGAGCAGCAATGGATCGGGCGTGACAAATCAAGCTGGCAACTGGCTGCGGAAGGGGCATTCAATTCGCTCCACCTGGTGACTGATCTGCTGGATTTCAGCACGGATGACCCAGGAAAGATCCTGACCAGTGTCCCATCGGAAACGAGGATCGAGGAACTGCGCGGCGAGCTTACCTTCGGACATCAACGGCAATTGGGCGAGAATTCCAGCATCCAGGCATCCATAGGGGGAGAGCTGTCGGAAATCGGCCGTTCCGAATTCAAGCGGTCATTCTTCAGGCCCAAGGGTTTTGTCGCCTACACGTTCAAACCTGGGCTGGGCTGGAGCGTCTCGGCCCGCCTTGCTCGGCAGGTCGGCCAAATCAATTTCCGCGACTTTGCGGCGAATGTCTCGCTAATCGATGGTGTGGAAACGCAGGACAACCTCGATCTGGTTCCACAGCAAAGCTGGGTGGTGTCAGGCAGAACCGATCGTGTTTTCGAGAACGGCCATACCTTTTACCTGGCCATTGCTCACGAGCGGATTTCCGATCTGGTCGACCGCATTCCTCTCGGAGCGAACGGTGACGCAATCGGCAATATTCCGCGCGCATCGAAAACCCGTATCGATGCCGGCCTCACCCTGACCGGCACGCAATTCGGGCTGACTGGCGCGCAGCTCGATCTCGACGGGACCTGGCAATGGTCGGCGGTTTCCGATCCCATCGAGGGATTTGAAAGGGACATCAGCAATTTGCGAAAGCGCGAGCTGGCCGTACGTTTCAGGCACGATCTCGCGCAAACCGACTGGTCTTACGGTTTCGAATTTCGCGACATAAAGCTCGGCCCGGTCTTCCGGGCGACCCTGATCGAATTCCGCAATGTCCCTGGCGGTGCACTCACGCCTGGCACCAACGCAGTCTTCATCGAACACAAAGATGTGTTCGGACTACGCGCGCGATTGCAGCTCTCAGAATTCCTCGGCCAGAAATCGAAATTCAGGCGGAAAATCTATACAGGCCGCCGCGATGGGGCAGCTATCGCCCGCATAGAGGATCGCGAGAGATCGTTGGGGGGACCGATTGTCAGCCTCAGCCTGGGCTATAGCTTCTAGGTCGGGACTATACCGGCACTGCTGATTCTGGCGCGCTGCTTCGAAATCGACACCATTGTAGCGGCATGAGCCTTTAATGATTGAGCGAACAGCGTTCGCCCCAGCACACCTTTCACCAGGCAAGGCCGTCCATTCCAGTAAAAGGTGGCGGAGACGGAGGGATTCGAACCCTCGATACCCGTTACCAGGTATGGCTCCTTAGCAGGGAGCTGGTTTCAGCCACTCACCCACGTCTCCGCATCGCAAGCCTCGGCTGCGAGGGGCGCGCTATAGCTAGGGGTTGGGATGCCTTCAAGGGTGAATCCACTGCCTTCTTTCCAACGCGCGAAAGACTCGCTTCGCCGCGAAATCGATTCGGTTCATCGCCCTGTCATTGCCCACCTGCTCCAAAGCGATTCTCCTCATCGGCGCAGCCTTGTCGGCTCGAATGCAGGCGAGGCAAAGGAAGGGATCTCGAGATGAATACCGCACGCATGCTCCTGGCGAGTTTCGCAGCCGGACTGGGACTGATTGCCGCCCCTGTCGTGGCGCAGGTCGAAACCGTCGACCCTGATGCGGCCTATGACGCGCCGATCGATGGCGACCTTGAGGAAGCGCCGGGAGAACCCTCGCCCTACGAGGCGACGGCTGACGAACCCGCAGCACCGCAAGACCCGGCCTATGGTGTCGAGGAGGAGGAAGCCGCCGGTTCGCCGCCCGTCTGGTCCGAACAGCAGGCCGAAGAGGCTGCTTCTGCCGCTGTGGAAGGTGCCAATGTCGACAATCCGGCGACGACCTATCGCGAAGACGACCTGATCGGCGCGGCGGAGGGCGTATTCGGCAAGGGTGCCGAAGGCGTCGCCAACATGATCCGCAAGCTGCTGGCCGACCAGGGCGAACCGAACGGATATATCGTCGGCCGCGAGGCTGGCGGTGCTTTCGTGGTCGGTGCGCGCTATGGTTCGGGCACGCTGTTCCACAAGGTTGAAGGCGAGATGCCCGTCTACTGGACGGGACCGTCCGTCGGTTTCGATGCCGGTGCCAATGCAGGCAGCACTTTCGTGCTGGTCTACAATCTCTACGATACCGAAGAGCTTTACGAACGCTTCCCGGCAGCGGAAGGCCAAGCCTATGTGATCGGCGGGCTGCACGCGAGCTATGTACGGAAGGGCGACGTGGTCCTGATCCCGATCCGGATGGGCGCAGGCCTGCGGCTCGGAGTGAACGCGGGCTACCTCCGCTTTTCCAAGAAGCAGCGCTGGCTTCCCTTCTGAGCGGCTGGCTATACGAAAAAATAGGCATTCTTGATGGGCCGCAACCGTATTTCGGTTGCGGCCCTCGACATGTTGGGCGAAAGGGCTTCCCATGCTCGACAGACTAGACGCCCAGCCGCCCGACGCCCTCCTCGCACTCATCAAGATGTATGCCGCCGACGAGCGCGAGGACAAGATCGACCTTGGCGTCGGAGTGTATCGAACGAATGACGGCGCGACGCCGGTTTTCCGTTCGATCAAGCTGGCGGAACAACGCCTGATCGACGAGCAGGACAGCAAGTCCTACCTAGGCCCGGAAGGCGACAGCGGCTTCGTCAAGGCGCTGATGCCTTACATCTTCGGCGACGAAGAAACGCTCGCAGCGCGTATCGAGGGGATGCAGACACCCGGCGGGACCGGCGCAGTTCGCCTTGCGGTCGCCCTGGCTGCAAAAGCCGGGGTGAAGCGCGTCCATCTCGGCGTCCCGAGTTGGCCCAACCACGCCCAGATCCTCGATGATGTAGGTGTAGAGACAGTCACTTTCAGACATTCGACGGGCAAGGGCACGGCCGATCTCGACGCCGTCCTGGCTACCATCGATGCCGCAGGGGCGGGAGATGCGGTGCTGCTCCACGGGTGTTGCCACAACCCGACCGGCATCGACTACACGGCCGAGCAATGGGCCCAGATTGCCGAGGCGTTCGTGGCTTCCGGAGCGCTGCCCATTCTCGACATCGCCTACCAGGGGCTGGGGCAGGGCATGGAAGAGGACGTCGCTGGCGTGCGCACTGTTCTCGACCGCGTACCAGAGGCCCTGATCGCTTACAGCTGCGACAAGAACTTTGGTCTCTATCGCGACCGGGTGGGCGCTTTCTACATGATGGCCAAGCAGCCGGATCAGCTCGCCGCGATCGCCTCCAATGCGAATGCGCTCGCCCGGGCCAACTGGTCCATGCCGCCCGATCACGGTGGCGCTGCCGTGCGCATCGCTCTGGAAGACGCGCACATGACGCAGGTCTGGCAGGATGAACTGGACGAAATGCGTTCGCGCATGCGCCGTGTCCGCGCGCGAATGGCCCAAGCGGATATTGAAGCGCCGGGTCTCGGCCTTGCATCGCTCGCCGACCAGAACGGCCTGTTCGCCATGCTCCCGCTGACCAAGGAGCAGATCGTGAAGCTTCGCGAAGAGCACGCCATCTACATGGCGGGGTCTGGCCGGATTAACGTTGCCGGGCTCCATGCGGGCAATACCGAAAAATTCATCGCGGCGCTTGCGGATGTGACGAAGGGCTGATCCCCGCATGGATCGCCAGCCGGTCATCGAAACCCAGCGCCTGCTGATCCGCCCCTTGCAGGAGGAGGACCGCAGCGCGCTATTCGAAGTCGCCAGCGATCCGATGGTCTGGGAACAGCATCCGGTGCACGACCGCTGGAGGCGCGAGGTCTTCGAGGCCTTCTTCGACGAATGCCTCGCCAGCGGCGGCGGCCTTGCCGTGATCCGCAGGGACAAGGATCGCATCGTCGGCCACACGCGCCTCGACAAATATGACCCCGAAGAAGGCGGCGTGATCGAAATCGGCTGGACCTATCTGGAGCGCCCGTGCTGGGGGAAGGGCCTAAATTCGGAAATGAAAGCAGCGCTCCTGAGGCACGTTTTTGCAAATGTCGCCCTCGTCGAATTCCGCGTTGGCGACACGAATTACCGTTCGCGCAATGCGCTGGAGGCAATCGGTGCGGTGCGCACGGACCGGTACGAACTGGGCCGCTACGACGGCAAGCGGATCGTCCACCTGGTCTACGAAATCGCCCGTGACAGTTTCTGCAAAGGGCCGCTTTCGGGCGCGGATTGAACGGAATTCGGTACAATCGAGCCGATTCTTGCCGCGCCGTTTACGTGTTTCGTTCTGACGAAATTTAACGGTTCACCGCACCTTCCGCCCAGATCGCCTGCGAGTTGGCAGGAGTCGCAGAAAACGTTCACCTGAGCGAAAGGTGGCTCTGAACAGGGGGCGAAATCCATAGCGTCGACGTGCGGCATTCGGGTCGCGGGCGCTTACAGCCAAATGCATGGATTTATGATAGCCGGGTGCGCCATCAGGGGGCGAACGGACCTAACTGGCGTATTCGCGGGGTCGGCTGTCAGAGTTTGAAGGAGGATTGCAATGACTACCATTTCCAAGAAGCCGAAGACGCTTGTCTGGCTTGCCGCACTCTCGCTGCCGCTGTCGGCCAGTCTTTCGGCCCAGGAACTTCGCCCAGTTGGCGAAGCCCAGGCCGAAGCCGAAGAAGCAGAAGTTCTGACGATCGTCGAAGGCACCGTGCCCAGGGATCTTTCGGATATGCCCGAAGGCCCCGAAGTCGAAGGCTTTATCTCGGCACGTAGCGGAAACCGCATGCAGGTTACCACGCTTGGCGGCCAGAACACGCTGATCGTCATCAGCGAAGGTACCGAAATCCGCGCCAAGGGTGGCTTTCTCGGTCTCGGCAGCAAGGAGCTTACCGCTGCCTCGCTGCTCAATGGCCTGCCGGTCACCGTCAAGACGGTCCAGTGGGGTAATCGCGGCCTGATCGCGACGGATGTGCGACTCAAGGACGACGATCTCGAAACCGCAGCGATGATCCGCAACGGCACTTCGCAGCAGTTCGCTGCACAGCGTGAAGATATCGATGCCAATGCTGCGCTTGCTGAATCGCTTCGCGGCCGCATGGGCGATATCGATAAGTACAACATCAAGGGTTCGACGAACGTCTTCTTCGACACCGGCAAGTACAACCTGTCGGCAGAAGCCCGCCAGGACCTGTGTGCTGCAGCCGACGAAGCGAACGCGATGGACAACGCTCTCCTGCTTGTAGTCGGATACACTGATTCGACCGGCAGCTACGAGATCAACCAGGAACTCAGCGAACGGCGCGCCGGACGCGTGGTCAACTTCCTCCAGCAGGAATGTGGCTGGCAGCCTTGGCGTATGCTGAGCCCGACCGGCATGGCCGCTTCGGATCCGCTGGCAGACAACAGCACGCCCGAAGGCAAGGCGCAGAACCGCCGCGTTTCGGTCAACATTCTCGTCAGCAAGAGCGTCGACGGAATGTAATGCATCTCCGGCTTCCACCGGGTCTATCGAGCGGGGCGGTCCGATGGGCCGCCCCGTTTTGCATTGGGAGAGGGTTTCTCAGCCCTTCAGGCTTTGCATCCGCATGAGATAACGGGCGAGCACGTCGATCTCGAGATTGACGCTGTCCCCTTGGCGAAGAGCGCCCAGCGTCGTGACCTCGCCGGTATGCGGGATGATGTTGAGCGCGAAGTCGCACGCGCCGTCCTCGCGGTCGCGCACGTCGTTCACCGTCAACGAGACGCCATCGACGGTGATAGAGCCTTTCTCGGCCACGAACGGAGCGAAGTCGCGCGATATGCGAATGGCCAGCATTGTCGAACCGCCGGCATCCTTTACGGCCACGACCTCACCGACCGTGTCGACATGACCGGTGACCAGGTGCCCGCCGAGCTCGTCGCCAAGCCGCAGGGCAGGCTCCAGGTTTAGCGCGCGGCCTTCCTGCCACATCTGAGGGACGGTGCGGCGGACGGTTTCGTCCGAAACATCGAAGCCGATCCGTGCCGCGCCAGCTTCGCCGGCAAGGTCCACCACGGTCAGGCAAACGCCCGAGCAGGCGATCGAAGCGCCGATATCGATCGCTTCGGGATCGAACGGACAAGCGACTGTGACGCGCGCGTCCTGGCGCTTCTCGATCTTTTCGATGGTGCCTATCGCCGTGACGATGCCGGTAAACATTGCGGTCAATTCTCCTCTGGGCGCGAGCGGCTGTAAGCCTCGAAGCTGTCGCTGCCAAGCTGGCGGCGTTCGGTCAGAGTCCAGCGTCCGTGTGCATCCGCGAGGCTCTCTAGGCCGATGTCTCCCAAGGCCGAGCGGCCTTCGCCGATCAGGATCGGTGCGCGGTAAAGCTCGATGCGGTCGACGAGATCTTCGGCAAGGAAGCTGCCCGCCGTCTGGGCGCCGCCTTCGACATAGAGATATTGGACCTGTTCAAGTCGGTCGATCTGTGAAGGAGTGTTGATGACGGTTACCCCGTCCGGCGCGATGCCTCGCGATAACAGAACGCGGCGTGGAGACTGGTGCGCAAGGCCAGCCAGGCGAACATCAAGTCTCGGCTGGTCCGCGCGCCATGTTCCCCCGCCGACCAGAATGGCGTCGTGCATGGCTCTGCGGGAATGGACGTGTGCGCGAGCGACTTCGCCAGTGATCCACTGGCTCTCGCCCGAAGCGGCTGCAATCTGGCCGTCCAGCGAGACAGCGAGCTTGAGCGTCACGAAAGGGCGGGCAAGACGAGCACGGGTCAGATACCCAGAAAGGCTGTCCGCGACCTCGGGAGTGGGGAGAATATCCACTTCGATCCCGGCATCGCGTATTCTTGCGACACCTTCTCCTGCCGTGCGTGGATCAGGGTCGGGCGAGCCGACTACTACGCGGGCAACGCCCGCTTCGCGAAGCAGATCGGCACAGGCCGGACCGCGCGGCGAGACATGGGCGCACGGCTCAAGCGTAACGTAAGCGGTCGCGCCAGCTGCCAAACCGCCGGCTTCGGCCAGCGCGGCAGCCTCGGCGTGGGGGCGCCCGCCGGCGCGGGTCCACCCGCGACCAACGACTGTCCCCTCCTTTACGATCAGGCAACCGACAGCCGGATTTGGGCGCGACATCGGGCGTCCGCGCGCGGCCAGACGCGCTGCCGCGTTCAGCCAGCGGATGTCACTCCCCCTGGTCTGCAACCGCTGCACCCGTGTTTTGGTCCTCTTCGCCGAACAACCGCTCCAGCCGCTCGCGCTCGGCCCGCTCGGCAGCGGCTCGTTCCGCTTCGGCTTTTGCTTCTGCGGCAGCAGTGTCGACGCCGGTAGCTGCACCGACACGGCGATAAAGGTCGCGTTTTTCTTCTTCGATCCGGTCCAGCTCGGCCTGGCGTTCTTCCTTCAGGCGCTGGTTTTCGAGGTTCGACTGGCGAATTTCCTCATCCGTCCGGTCGGCTGCGAAGGTGCGGATATATTCTACCTCGGGTTGTTCCGGCGGCATGAACACCCGTTCGTGCGTCAGGATGGAAATGAGGCCGAGACAGGCGAGCAGCGATACCAGCAGGAATGCCCAGCGATAGGGCTGCGGTTGCCGGATATAGCTCCAGAAATCGGAAATGCCCCCGACGGGGTTCACTCTGCGAAAATAGCGCATGCTATACAGATAGTAGGGTTGTGCGCCCGGCGCTAGGTGAAGCAGGCATAGAGTTTGCGCCCGTTGGCAGACAGCCAGCGATTGGCCCTCTCGATGTCGTCTTCGTAAAGCTCGTCCAGCAGGGCGTGGAATGCCTCGCTATGGTCGAAATGCACAAGGTGGGCGACTTCGTGCGCCACGACCGAGCGGCGGACGAAATCGGGCGCCATGATGAGCCGCCAGTTGAGACGCAGCACGCCCTCGCTCGAACAGCTGCCCCAGCGGCGCTTGGCGCGCGTGAGCCTGACGGGTGCGGCGGGCAGTGCGGCGCGGGCGCAGTAAAAGGCGGCGTCCTCAACGAAGTGAGATTCTGCCTCGGTTTCGAGAAAGCGCTGCAAACGCTTGCCGAGCGTTTCTTCCGGCCCGCCGAGGCGCAGCGTGCCCGCTTCCAGCTTCGGCCTGCGCGGTGCGTCTTCACGCCAGTCGATGGCAATCTCGCCGCCCTTGTAGGGCAGCAAGCGGCTGGCGACCGGATCGAAGGCCTCGGGGATTTTGTCGAGCTGGGCTTGCAGCCACGCCGCTCGGGCATGGGCGAAGGCGATAGCCTCCTTGCTGGCGCACCATCGCGGCAGGGTGATGAGCACGGCTTGGCCGTCGGGTGCAAGGCGCAGCGTCAGCCGTTTGGCACGCGCATGACGACGCAGTTCGATGGGGATTTTCCGGCCGCCAAGTTCGATGGCCGGCTCAAGCGCTTCGGACCGGAGCCATTCGATCACGCGGGCTCCTCCTCGTCGTCACCCCATTCGACGATGTGGTGTTCCAGCGGGCCAGCCTCGTCCTCGCTGATTACGCGGCCCGCGACCGAAACCCCTGCGGCAACCACGGCCTCGCGATCCCCCGAGATCAGGTAATGCCAGCTTGGCAATGGGCGGTCGTCGGCGCGGCGGCGATAGGCGCAGGTGTCGGGCAGCCAGGGAACCTTGTCGACCAGCTTGAGCGTGAGGCGCAGGCAGTCCGGCACGAAGGCCTTGCGGTTCTTGTAGTCCTTGCAGCGCGCCGTCGAACAGTCGAGCAGGGTGCAGGCGACATTCGTCTCCTCGATCTCGCCCGTGTCTTCATATTCGATCTTGTGCAGGCAGCAGCGCCCGCAGCCATCGCACAGCGCCTCCCATTCTTCCTGGTTCAGCTTCGCCAGCGGAAGCTCCCAGAAACGGTCCCTCAACGCACCCATTTCGCCAGTTCCGCGGCCACAGAATCGGGCCCCTCGTCGGTCGGCAGCATGGCGATCGGGTCGCCAGCAGGGCCAAAAAGGTAGGTGATATTGGAGTGATCCATGAGGTAGCCGCCTGCTTCGCTATCTGCGCCGCGCGCATAATAAACGGCGAACTTGTCCGCCACGGCCTTCACCTCTTCGGGCGAACCGGTCAGCCCGATCAGCCGGGGGTGGAAGGCGTCGGTGAACTCCGCGATGACCTGCGGCGTATCGCGTTCCGGATCGATGGTCACGAACAGCGGCTGGATCTGAGCGCCGAGTTCCGGCTCGCTCGCCTCGAATTGCTTGAGACCCGCCATGGCGCGCTGCACGTCGGTGGGGCATACGTCCGGGCAGAAGGCATAGCCGAAATAGACGATCCGGTACTTGCCGTCGAAGTCGCTCCAGCTGACCGGTGAATTGTTTTCTCCCGTCAACGTGAAATCGCCGCCAAGAGCGGCGCCTGCCAGAGGCGGTTCTTCAGCAGGCTGGGCGTTGCAGGCGGTCAGGAGGAGCGCGGCCAATACGGCGGGAAACTTGTAGGGCATGACAGGTTGGTTCATGGTCTGCTAAGCGCCCGCATTCAAGGGCATGCAGACTGTTCTCAGACGGAAAATCACGGGAGTTCCCACAAGGTGCGCGTAAATCCGGTCACTCGTTTCCTGACCCTCACCATCGGCATGGCAAGCCTGGTGGCAACGCCGCTTGCCGCGCAGGGACAATCCGATGGGTACAAGTTCATCAAGGCAGTCCGCGACCGTGACGGGACCGAGGCTACGGCCCTGCTCGACCAGCCGGGCAGTACGATCGTCAACGCGCGCGAGATCACCTCGGGCGAAACCGCCATGCATGCGGTGGTCCAGCGGCGCGACCTGACCTGGGTGCGCTTCCTTCTCCAGCGCGGTGCCAACCCGAACATTGCCGACAACAACGGCGTCACGCCGCTGCAGATTGCCGTGCAATTGGGCTTCATCGAAGGCGTTGCGCGCCTGATCAAGGGCGGGGCCAACGTCGATGTCGCCAATTCGACCGGCGAGACCCCTCTGATGACTGCGATCCATCGCCGCGACACCGGCATGATCGAGGTCCTCATCGAGGCAGGTGCCAATCTCGACCGGACCGACAACAGCGGCCGCACCGCGCGCGATTATGCCAAGCTGCTCGCCTCAAACGAAAAGGTGATGGCTGCCATCGAGAAGGCCGAAACCGCGCGCGAAGCCGAACCCGAAACCTACGGGCCCAGCTGATGGACGATACGCAAACGCCCGATATCGCCGATCTCACGCTGGATGAGCTCAGGCTCGCGCTGGCTCCGGCCATCGCAGATGCCGCGATTTTCGACGGTTGGAGCGATGCGGCCCTGGAAATGGCTGCCGACCAGATGGGCGCGGACATCGATGTCGCGCGTCTCGCCTTCAAGGGCGGTGCCATCGATATGGTTTTTGCCTGGATCGAGGCGGTCGACATGGTGATGGCAGCCGCCTTCCCGGAAGAGAAGGTCGCGCAGATGAAGATTCGCGAGCGAATTCGCAGCCTTGTCCAGTTCCGCCTCGATGCTGTCGAAGGACAGGAAGAAGCCTTGCGCCGCGCGCTCGCGATCATGGCGATGCCACAGAATGCGCCCGCTTCCGCCAAGCGCGGCTGGCAGACCGCCGACCTGATGTGGCGCCTCGCAGGGGATGCGGCGACCGATTACAATCACTATACCAAGCGGGCGATCCTTGCATCGCTCTATGGCGCGACACTCGCGGTGTTCGTAGAGGACGACAGCGAGGGCAAGGCCGAGACCAAGGCCTTCCTTGATCGCCGGATCGAAGGCGTGATGAAGTTCGAAAAGGTGAAGGCCAAATGGCTGAATCCCGATCGCGAAAGCTTCAGCCTCTCACGCTTCCTCGGTCGCCTGCGCTATCCGGCGCGCTAAGACGCTATTGATAACCAGTTGCAATTAGCTGTCCGCTCTGACAGGGGCGGCAGCATGACTCTGGACGTTCTCGACAGCGGAAAACCGGCGCGCATTGTCGCCGTGGACTGGGCCGGTCTGGCCGAAGACGAAGGCAAGCGACTGAAGGCGCTTGGCGTTGACGAAGGCGCGGAGATCGCGGTCGTGCATCGCGGCGTGTTCGGTGGGCGCGACCCGCTGGCGCTCCGCCTCGGCAACATGACAATCGCCATCCGCCGCATCCATGCCCGCGCCATCGAGGTGGAAGCGGCATGAGTGCGAAACGTACAGCAGCACTGGTCGGCAATCCCAATTCGGGCAAGTCGGCCCTGTTCAACGCGCTTACCGGCGCGAGTCAGAAGATCGCCAATTACGCCGGCGTGACAGTCGAGCGTAAGGCAGGGCGCCTTACCTTGCCCAGTGGTGCGCCGGTCGAATTGCTAGATCTTCCAGGCTCCTACAGCTTCGATGCGGCGAGCCCTGACGAAGCCGTCACCCGCGATGTGGTGAAGGGCGTGTTCGACGGGGAAGCGGCGCCCGATGTGCTGATCCTCGTCCTGGATGCAGCAAACCTCGAGCAGCACCTCGTGTTCGCGCAAGAGGTGCTGGAACTGGGCAAGCCCACAGTCGTGGCGCTCAACATGGTCGACCTCGCCGAGCGCGACGGGCTGACCCTCGATCCCGAAGCATTGTCCGAGGCTCTTGGCGTTCCCGTGGTGCCGACCGTCGCCGTGCGCCGCAAAGGCATCGCGGAACTAACCGATGCTATCGCAGAAGCACGATCACATGCCGACGAAGAAGCGCATACGCGCTGGCACCTGACGCTGCCCGAACGCCGACTCACGGCCAAGCACATTGCCCGCAGCGCGATCCTCTCGAAGTCGACCCGTCACACTATCGAGAACGGTGTCGACCGCATTCTTCTCAATCCATGGATTGGGCCGGTCATCCTGTTCGGTCTCTTGTTCGTCGTTTTCCAGGCCGTATTCGCGTGGGCCACGCCCTTCGCCGATGCACTTGAAGGCGGCGTGGGCGCGATTTCGGGCGTGTTTTCAGAGCGGCTGCCCAAAGGACTATTCCGGGATTTCCTCGTCGAAGGCGTACTTGCGGGTGTCGGATCTGTGGTCGTCTTCCTGCCCCAGATCGTGATCCTGTTCTTCTTCATCCTCGTGATGGAAGCCAGTGGCTACATGGCGCGCGCGGCGTTCCTGATGGACCGGCTGATGGCACTGGTCGGCCTTTCGGGCCGCAGCTTCATCCCGCTTCTTTCCAGTTTCGCCTGCGCCATTCCCGGCATCATGGCGACGCGCTCAATCTCCGATCCCAAGGACCGGTTGACCACCATCCTGATCGCGCCGCTGATGACGTGCTCGGCGCGCCTGCCGGTCTATGCCGTGGTCATTGCCGCGGTAATTCCGCAGACTACGGTAGGGCCGGGTATCGGCCTCCAGGGCCTTGTCCTGTTCGCGCTCTATGTAGCAGGCATTGTGGGCGCGATGGTCGTCGCCCTTGTCCTGCGCAGCACAGTAACGAAGGGTGCGGCGTCGGGCTTCATCATGGAGCTGCCGCGCTACCAGCTGCCGCGCCTCAAGGACCTCGCCATCGGCCTGTGGCAGCGCGCATGGGTCTTCCTGCGCCGCGCAGGTACGATCATTTTCGTCGCGACGATCGCGCTGTGGGTGCTGCTCAGCTTCCCCAAGGCGGATCCGGGCGAAAGCCAGCTCGACGCAAGCCTTGCAGGCGCGGTGGCCGATACACTGCATCCCGTACTAGAACCGGTGGGCTTCAACCGCGAAATGAGCCTAGCTATCATTCCGGCGCTGGCCGCGCGTGAAGTGGCCGTGTCTGCGCTCGCGACGACCTATGCTGTGGATGCGGAAGATGAGGACATCGCCGCCGAGGGCGTGACCGCGAAGATCGCTGCGCTGTGGAGCCTGCCGACTGCGCTGGCCTTCCTCGCCTGGTTTGTATTCGCCCCGCAATGCCTTTCTACCATTGCCGTCGCGCGGCGCGAGACGAACGGGTGGAAGTGGCCAACCGTCATGGTGGTCTACCTCTTCGCGCTCGCGTGGCTGTCCGCCGGGGCGACCTACTGGATCGCGACAGCGGCGGGTCTTTAGCTCCGCTTCGGGGGAAAGGTCGTCTGCGACCTAGAACCTGTGCGCTCGCTCGGTTAGGCCACGGCTAACAGTTACGAAGGAACGATTCGATGGCCGGTAGCCTCAACAAAGTCATGCTGATCGGAAACCTGGGCGCAGACCCGGAAATCCGCAGCTTCCAGAACGGCGGCAAGGTCGCCAACCTCCGCATCGCGACCAGCGAAACGTGGAAGGACCGCAATACCGGCGAACGCCAGGAACGCACCGAATGGCATACCGTCGCGATCTTCTCCGAAGGTCTGATCGGCGTGGTCGAGCGTTTCCTGCGCAAGGGTTCGAAGGTCTACATCGAAGGCCAGCTCCAGACCCGCAAGTGGCAGGACCAGAGCGGCAACGATCGCTACTCGACCGAGATCGTGCTGCGCGGCCTCAATGGCACGCTGACCATGCTCGACGGTGCCCAGGGCGGCAATCGCGGCGGCGGTGGCGGCGGTTCCAGCTGGGACCAGGGCGGCGGCCAGTCCTCGGGTGGCGGCGACAATTGGCGCAGCGGCGGCGGTTCGTCGGGCGGCTCGCAGGGTGGCGGTTCCGGCGGCGGCGGATCGAACTACGACGATCTGGACGACGACATCCCGTTTTAATCGAATTGCTTGTATCGTGCTCCCCTGCGGATAAGATCGTCTGGGAGAGGACTGATGATATGGCGAGAATTCCGGTAGTCTGTTTGACCGTAGCTGCGGTTCTCTGGTCCGCTGCACCAGCCCAAGCGGGCGAGATGCCGGAGAAGGAAATCCCAGCCGAGCTTTATTTGCAGGGCGTGGAGCGTACGGAAGCCGAAGAGCTCGTTCGTGAGCTAGAAGCCGCGCAAGCTAAACTTCGTTCCGGTGAGAAGATCTATTTCGCTCTTCTTTCAGGCGCTTCCGCGTCACACGAATCGGCCAACCTTGGAGCGCGAGACGCTTTCCTGTCGATGGATTGGGCAAAGACTCTAAAAGTTAGCGAGATGGACCCGGGGAATTCCTATTGGACCGGATACCGCCTCCAACTTCTCCCCGATGGCTTCGGTAATATGGTTTGGGACGTACGAATCTGGCGCAATGTGTCCGGGAACTTCGAGCGCATCGAACTTTTCAACCGACCGCCGAATCCTTTTTGATCAGCCCTTCCTCAGCTCCTTGAGCGCCTCGGCCAACGGCCCGCTTGGCGTGCGTTCTTCGTCGCTTGCGATCCCTGCCTCGGTCCGTGCGTCATCCGCATTTGGCCCTTCGCGGTAAGGGTCGATGGCAAGAGCCAGTTCCTGAGCGATCGCTTCGCCGAGATCGAAAGTTTCGCCTTCGTATTCGATCTCGTCGAGATCCTCTTCGGTTAGCTCGAATTCCGCGTCTTCCTCGTACTCGCCCAGTTGGCCTTCGGGCACGAAGCGCAGCGAGAACGTTTCCGACACCTTGTAGGTAAAGTCTTCCCGCGTCACCGCACAGGGCTGTTCGAGCGTGGCGGCCAGCTTGCCCTCAGCCAGCACCGCTCCGTCCTTTTCGCCGAACTCGACTTCTGAGTTGAGGCTGTGGATCGCGGTGATCCCAAAACGCCTTGCCAGCGCGGCACGTTCTGCCTCGTCCGCCTCGATGGTCATCGTGCCGGCGGGCAGGGCGCGCGGCTTGATCGGGCGGGAAAGTTCGGGTGCGCTCAAGCGGCGAACTCCCCTGCGCGAAGCTGCGCCGCGTCCGTGCGGGCGAGCCGCTTGTGCAGGCGGATCATCCGTTCAGCGAGAGCTTCGGCTTCGTCTTCCTGGGACATGGTGACATTGCGCTTCAGCGCATCTGCCAGCGCGACGCGGTCTTCGGCGGCGAGCGCCGTGCGGTAGGCGCCGAGGCGGCCGCCCATGCTGCTCATCAGATTGCCGATTTTCTTGCCAACCGTCGGATCGCCGATCCCGGCTTCGCGAAGCTGGCCTTCCATGTCTTCCACGAACAATTCGGTGAGGAGCGCTGTATGCGGCGCAAGGTCTTCGTCCGTTTCCATCCTGAGGATAGCAAGGCTGAGGACCAGCGTGACCATGTCGAACCTGCCTTCCAGCGTGTCGGCCACTCCGCACATACGGTACCAGTCGGGGTCGCGGGCTTCCTCGACCACGCGGTGCCACAGCGGGCGCCATTGCTCGCGCGGGTCTTCCTGGGTGCCGAACAGGCGGGCAAAAAAGGTCATCGGGTAAAGCGCTTTCTTCGACTATCGTTCAGCGGCAATTAAAGCCGCCATCCCCACCGGTTCGCGATACGCACGTTGCAAGGCGCGCGCCTTTCGGTTTAGGGCGTGAGCCGCATATAGGATGCGCTGGCGAACACGCCAAGCGCGCACCAGGATGGAGACATGCTGTTCCCATGAACAGGTCCAAGATTTTCGGTATCGCTGCCATTCTCGCAGCGGGTCTCGCAACGACTGCTTGCTCGTCGATTCGCGAGCCGCGCGGTTACATTGTCGATTCGCTCCTGCTCGGAACGGTCCAGCCCGGCATCGACAATCAGCGCAGCGTGGAAGACACGCTCGGCCGTCCGACCTTTACCAGCCAATATGGCGAGCCGACCTGGTATTACGTGTCCAGTACGACAGGCCGTAAGCCCTTCGTCCGCCCCTCGATCCGCGAGCATCAGGTGCTGGCAGTGAAGTTCGATGCGGCAGGCAATGTCGTGTCCGCCGACCGAAGCGGTATCGAAAAGGTCGTCTACCTTTCGCCCGATGGCGACGAGACGCCGACCCTCGGCCGCGAGCGTGGCTTCCTCGAAGACCTGTTCGGCAATATCGGCACGGTCGGCCAGCCGGGTCTTGGCGGTCAGGGCGGTCCGGGGCGCTGATCGCTTGACCCCTTCGCTCGGCACCCCATATCCGGCGGCATGAGTGAACAAGACAATCGCCACGGGCTGACCCAGTGGCATGGCACCACAATTATCGGCGTACGTAAGGGCGATCGGATCGTCGTTGCCGGGGACGGACAGGTCTCCATGGGCAACACGGTGATGAAGCCCAATGCCCGCAAGGTCCGCCGGATCGGTGAAGGCGGCAAAGTCGTCGCCGGGTTCGCCGGGGCGACGGCGGATGCATTCACCCTGTTCGAGCGGCTCGAAAAGAAGCTGGAGCAATACAGCGGGCAGCTGCTGCGCGCTGCGGTCGAGCTGACCAAGGACTGGCGCACGGACAAATACCTGCGCAATCTCGAAGCCCTGATGATCGTGGCGGACAAGGAAAACCTCCTCGTCCTCACCGGTAATGGTGACGTGCTGGAACCCGAAGGCGGCATCACGGCCATCGGATCGGGCGGCAATTATGCACTCGCCGCTGCGAAGGCGATCGCCGAATACGAAGACGATCCCGAGGTGATTGCACGCAAGGCGATGAAGGTCGCCGCCGACATCTGCGTCTTCACCAATGGCAATGTGACCCTCGAAGAGGTCTGAGAGATTTCATGGACAATCTGACCCCCAAGGCGATCGTCGGATCGCTGGATGAACACATCATCGGCCAGAAGGACGCCAAGCGCGCCGTGGCCGTGGCGCTGCGCAATCGTTGGCGTCGCCAGCGCCTCGACGCGGATTTGCGCGACGAGGTGACGCCCAAGAACATCCTGATGATTGGCCCCACCGGTTGCGGCAAGACAGAGATCAGCCGCCGCCTGGCCAAGCTGGCCGAAGCGCCCTTCGTCAAGATCGAGGCGACCAAGTTCACCGAGGTCGGCTATGTCGGCCGCGACGTCGAACAGATCGCCCGCGACTTGGTCGAAGAAGCGATCCGGCTCGAGAAGGAACGCCGCCGCGAAGCGGTGCGAGAGGCAGCTAGCAAGGCGGCCATGGACCGCCTGCTCAACGCGCTTGTCGGCGAGAACGCCAGCGAAGCGACGCGCGAGGCCTTTCGCGAGCGCATCGTCCAGAACGCAATGAACGACACCGAAGTCGAAATCGACGTGAAGGACCAGCCGACCAGCAATATGGAAATTCCCGGCATGCCGGGCAATGTCGGCATGATCGATCTTTCCGACATGCTCGGCAAGGCAATGGGCAAGGCGCCGACCAAGCGGCGCAAGCTCAAGGTCCCCGATGCCTGGGACAAGCTGGTCGAAGAAGAAGCCGAAAAGCGCATGGACCAGGAGGACGTACACCGCGTCGCGCTGGAGAATGCCGAAACGAACGGCATCGTGTTCCTCGACGAGATCGACAAGATTGCCGTCAGTGACGTGCGCGGCGGTTCGGTCAGTCGCGAAGGCGTCCAGCGCGACCTGCTGCCCCTGATCGAAGGCACGACTGTCGCGACCAAATACGGTCCGATGAAAACCGATCACGTGCTCTTCATCGCCAGCGGCGCGTTCCACGTCGCCAAGCCTTCCGACATGCTGCCCGAATTGCAGGGCCGCCTGCC
The DNA here is from genome assembly GCF_009827445.1 of Qipengyuania aquimaris. GTDB lineage: Bacteria > Pseudomonadota > Alphaproteobacteria > Sphingomonadales > Sphingomonadaceae > Qipengyuania > Qipengyuania aquimaris. The sequence continues at coordinate 1,697,903 of NZ_WTYI01000001.1, read as the reverse complement.
GATCCGCGTCGAACTGCGTGCGCTGACGGAAGAGGATTTCGTGCGCATCCTTAGAGAGACACGCGCGAACCTGGTGGACCAGTATCGCGCACTGATCGCCACCGAGGAAGTGACGCTCGACATCACCGAAGACGCGATCGCCGAAGTGGCGAAGATCGCCGCAAGAGTGAACGAAAGCGTCGAGAACATCGGGGCCCGCCGCCTGCAGACGGTGATGGAGCGTCTGCTCGAAGACATCAGCTTCGAAGCGGAAGAACACAAGGGTGAGACCATCACGGTCGATGCCGCTTACGTCCGCGAACGGCTCGACGATCTCGCGGGCGACACCGACCTCAGCAAGTATATCCTGTGACCCGCGATACGGTCCGTGATCTTGCCGCGATGCTCAAACAGCTATCGCCGCGGCTGGACCCGGACCGGTATCGCTATGTCCAGATCGAGCCCTCCAATGCGGCGCAACTGCTCGGCGCTGCTATCGCCACGTTCCGCGAAGACGAGGGCGTATCCGCTATCGTCCCGGCGGCGATCGCCGACCAGGCCGACGTCGACGGTCCGGACATGGCAAGGATCACGTTGGGGGTCTACTCCGACCTTGAAGGCGTCGGACTGACTGCGGCAGTTTCGACCGCCCTGGCCGAGGCGGGCATTGCCTGCAACATGGTTGCCGCGATGCACCACGATCACGCGTTCGTGCCTGCCGCGCAAAACGAAGAGGCGCTTTTGGTCCTGCGCAATCTGGCATCACAGCAACGGTAATCGCTGTCTCAATTGCCTGATGGTGATTTCGAAATCGGGCGATAACAGCCAGCTAGCGAGCCTGGCCGCACACTTGCCGTATATCAGGCCCTCACCTTGCCGTCGTCGCTTTGACACTAGATCGGTAGAGTGACATCATGCGTGCGGGGGAACACACCATAACAAGTCGCTTATTTCCTCGGATCAGGGTCGCTAACTCCTGAACCGGAGAATACATATGAAGCGTATCATCAAATCGTCGATCATCGCGGCTGCAGCGGGCACCTTGGCCCTCAGCGCACCGGCGTCTGCCCAGCTGAACGTCTGGGAAGATTACACGCCTCAGGAAACAGTAATCGAACTTACCTATGTGAAGGTCGATGAAGGCCAGCTGGATTATTATCTCGAAGGGCTGAGGTCGACCTGGGTGAAAGCCAACGAAGTGGCCAAGGATCTGGGCCGGATCACCGATTACGGGATCTATGTCGTGCCCTTCGGCAGCAACGAAGTGAACCTGGTTCTGCGCATCAACTATCCGAACATGGAATCGCTCGATCCCGACAAGGCCGAATATGACAAGTTCATGGAAGCCTGGGGCAATTCCAACATGGAAAGCAGCAACCAGACGGTCCGCGAACTCTACAACAAGATCCGCAAGATCAAGGGGACCTACATCCTTCGCGAGCTGCGGATGAAAATGTAACTCGCAATGGGACAGGCTCTAGCGAGTGCTCGCGCCTGTCCCGCTTTGTTTGAGGCCGGGCGGGAATGCCTGGCCAATTCCCTGACATGGCGAGGCTTATTTTCGGCGTTTTCCGACCTGGTGTGTGTCGCCCCGGGCAGGGGTCACGAAGACGGAAGTTCGTCCAGTCGTCTTTGCAGTTCGGCCAGCAGGGCTTCGCGCTCTTCATAGCCAAGCAGCACGTGTCCGTTGCGGCCCATGTTGTCGAAAAGCTCGTTGAGGAACTGCCGGTTGGAGCGCATCTCTTCGACATTGCACTGCGGAGCGAACCGCACGTCCGGATTCTTCATGTAGCCCCAATCTAGTTCCGTATCCGCCCCCCTCGGGAGAGCGGCAATCTGGATTGCATCGGGATGGCGGCTGTACAGGCGGAACAACTCGTTCGTGCGTTCTTCGTGATTGGCGCGCGGACGGTCCCGAAAGAGGATATAGCGACGCAACTGGCTCTTGATCCCCTCATCTTTCAGGCGGTCGAATCGCCCGGTCGACAGCAATTCTTCGAGAATTGGTAACTGGTCAGCTTCGCGCCGATAGATGTGCGATGCAGCCACTACGCTGCATTCCTTCTCGGTCAGCTGCCGCCGAACTGCCGAAGTGAAGATGACGCCTTGGGCCTGCGTGTAGAGGTCCGCTCTGGTTTGCAGTTCTTCGCGTTCCTGACGAACCACCCCGAGAAGCGTGGCGGTTTCGGCCTGAAGCCGTGCAAGGATCTTCGCCTCGTCTTCGCGCTCCTGACGTTCTTCTTTCCAGTTTGCGGCCTGCAGACCGAGGAACACACCGCTCACGACGATCAGGAACTCAGCCGCAAGAGCGAACCAGTTCTGCTCACGCAGATGCGCGGCGATCCTGTTCAGAAATACCGGTGTCTTACCCTCCGCCATGGCCGGAGTATGGAACACCGGCCAAGATGCGCAAGGGCAAACTCGGCCTCAGGGGTGCGGCGCCAGTCCGATTTCGACACCGGTCTTGTCGGTCAGAGCGAACTTGTCGACCAGGTCCGAACTTGCGCGGTTCAGGCCGCGGACCTGAACGCTGCGACCGTTGCGGCGCATGCGCTCCACCACCTTGTCGAGCGCACCGACGGCGCTGATGTCCCAGAAGTGGGCCTTGCGCACGTCGATGATCACGTGATCCGCAGGGTCGGGCATGGTGCTTTCCGGGCCGAGCGCAGCTTCGAACCGCTCGACGCTGGCGTAGAAGATCTGGCCCTTGGCGCGGTAGATGGCAGTGTCGCCCTCGCGCTCGCGGACCACCTCGAACATGGTCATCACCTTGTGGGTGAAGAACACGCCCGACAGGATGACGCCTGCCAGCACGCCGAGTGCGAGGTTGTGCGTCGCGACCACGACCACGACGGTTGCGAGCATGACCACGCTCGACTGCCACGGGTGCTTGGAAATGTTGGGAATCGAGTTCCATGAGAAGGTGCCGATCGACACCATGATCATGATCGCGACCAGGGCCGGCATCGGCACACGACCTACGAGGTCGCCCAAGACCGCCAGAAGGATGAGTAGCGACAGGCCTGCCGTGAAGGTCGACAGGCGACCGCGACCACCGCTGGTCACGTTGATAACCGACTGGCCGATCATGGCACAGCCGCCCATGCCGCCGAACATGGCGGCGACGACATTGGCCAAGCCCTGGCCCGCGCTCTCGCGGCGCTTGTTCGAACCTGTGTGCGTCATGTCGTCGACGATCTGCGCGGTCAGCAGCGATTCCAGCAGGCCGACCGCCGCCATGGTCGCAGCATAAGGCGCGATAATGACAAGCGTTTCCCAGGTCAGCGGCACATCGGGCAGGGCGAAATAGGGAAGGCCCTCCGGCAGCTCGCCCATGTCCGACACGGTATTGACCGGTGCATCCAGCCAAATCGTCAGCGCGGTCAGCACGATGATCGCGATAAGCGGACTGGGAATGGCGGTGGTGAACTTCGGGATGATGTAGATCATCGCCAGAGCGGCGATCACCATGGCATAGGTCATCCAGCCGATGCCCGCTGCGGTCGGATCGAGCTGCGGCAGCTGCGCCATGAAGATCAGGATGGCGAGAGCGTTGACGAACCCGGTGATTACCGAACGCGAAACGAATTGCATCAGCAGGTCGAGCCGCAGCAGCGCCGCGATGCCCTGAAAGATGCCCATCAGGATGGTCGCTGCGAACAGGTACTCGACCCCGTGGTCGCGCACCAGCGGGACGACGACCACTGCGACAGCGGCGGTGGCCGCGCTGATCATGCCCGGACGTCCGCCGGTGAACGCGATTACCATGGCAATCGCGACCGACGCGTAAAGACCCACGCGCGGGTCTACGCCCGCAATGATCGAAAAGCCGATCGCTTCTGGAATGAGGGCCAGGGCCACAACGATGCCGGCAAGGATGTCTGCGCGGATGTTGGAGAACCAGTCGCGTTTGATCGCGCTGCGGTCGAGCATGCGTTTGTCCGTTCGTCTTACATGGAATTGGGCAGGCAGCGGCCTGCATGTGACGCCCCTTTGGCCTATGTTGCGCTGCAACACAACCTTCGGGGGCAAAGGCCGTGCCCTGTGGTTCGCAGAACCTGCTCGCCCCTCCGTCGAGCCGGGGTCAGTTTACAGGCTGCCGCTTGCTAGCCAGATTCGGGCAAATCAATCGACAGGGGTAGGGACATGATGAAATCCGCCATTCTGAGCGCCGGCGTAGCGACGCTTGCGATCCTCGCTACGGGTCCGGCCATCGCCGACGACCATGCAGGCGCCGGCGGAGCGATCTCCGCACCCGCCATCGAGTACGAGCGCTGGACGCTAGACAACGGTCTACAGATCATCGCCATTTCCGACACTTCCACCGGCACGGTGACTACCTCCATGTGGTACGAAGTCGGCTCGAAGCTCGACCCCGAAGGCCGCAGCGGCTTTGCGCACCTGTTCGAGCATATCCTCAGCCGCAAGACGCGGAACATGCCGTACAACATGATCTATGGCCTGACCGCCGACGTCGGCGGGACGCGCAATGCTTCGAATAGCTCCGACCGCACCAATTATTACGAGACCGTCCCTGCCGAATATCTCGAGGCGATGCTCTGGACCCACCGCGAACGCATGGGCTTCCCAGTGATCGACCAGGAGGTCTTCGACAAGGAGCGCGACGTGGTGAAGGAAGAGCTTCGCCAGCGCGTGCTTGCGCCGCCCTATGGCCGCTTTAGCCGCTTCGTGCTGCCCGAAAGCGCCTATGACACGCTGCCCTATCGCCGCCCCGGCATCGGCAGCATCGAGGAACTGGACGCCGCGACGCTCGACGATGCGCGCGCTTTCTATCAGGCCTATTACGGGCCGGACACGGCGACGCTGATCGTTGCCGGCAATTTCGAGATGGATCGTCTGCGCACGATGGTCTCGGATTATTTTGCAGATATTCCGCGCCGTTCCGATCCGGTCGACGTAACCGTCGACGCGGTAGCGATGGAGCGCACCGCGCCGCGCACGGTCAATGCGACGGCTCCCAACGTTCCGCTGCCGCTGGTCGGGACCGTGTGGAAGCTGCCCCCGCTGACCCACCCTGACGCAGCGCCGCTCGAGGTGATGGATGCGATCATGTCGCGCGGTGACAACAGCCGCATGCACGCCGCCCTCGTTCGCACGGGCAAGGCGGTCCAGGCGGTCCATTTCGCCAATCTCCAGGAAGAAGGCGGGATGCTGGCGCAGTTCGCCGTTACCAATCCCCAGGCTGATGCCGAAGAAGTGCGCGCCATACTGGTCGCCGAACGCAAACGTATGATGGATCAGCCGGTCTCCGCTGCCGAGCTTGCGGAAGCAAAGAACGAACTTATCGCTTCTGCCCTGCGTCAACGCGAAACCGCCCGCGGTCGCGCCTTCGAGCTGGGCGAGGCGCTGGTCAGCACCGGCGATCCCGGCTTCGCGGACAAGCGGCTGGCAGCCATTGCAGCGGTTACTGTCGAGGACGTCCAGCGCGTCGCGCGCACTTACTATAATGAGGATGCGCGCACGGACATTACCTATACGGCTGGCGAGGACGATCCTTCGGCCTACGCCAATCCGGTCCCGATGCCGCAGTTCCGCACCTTGCCGCCGGCCGACGGCGAGCCGCTCTCTGTTGCTCCCGAAGGCGAGCGCGACCCCGTGCCCGGACCCGGCGAGCGTCCGGTGGTCGAGGCAGCAGAGATCGTAGAGCGCACGCTCGATAATGGCATTCAGGTGGTGGCCGCGCAAACCGGCGATGTCCCGCTTGCGACGATGACAGTGCTCGTCCCCGGCGGATCGATCAGCGACCCGCGCGCCAAGGCCGGTATCGCCGAGATGGCTGCGACGCTGGCCGACAAGGGTGCGGGCGGCATGGACGAAAGCGAGATCGCTCGCCGGCTGGAAAGCCTGGGTGCTAGCTTCGGTGCGACTGCGGGCTCACAAGGCTCTTTCTTCAGCCTCACCGCCCCGGTCGAAAACATGGATGAAGCAGGCCAGGTGTTGGCGGCAATCATCACTAGTGCCGACTATCCGCAGGCGGCCTTCGAGCGAGAACGCAAGCGAGCAGTCGATGGCCTCGCCGTTCAATTGAAAGATCCCGGTGGGCTTGCCCGTATGGTTGCCCGGCCCGTCTTATACGGTGACGCGCCTTTCGGCACTATTCCCAGCGGTACGCAGGAAAGCCTTGCGACCCTGACGCGCGAAGACCTGGTCGCGCACCGGGCGAAATACTGGCACCCGCAACGGACGCAAGTCATTGTTAGCGGCGGCATCTCGCCAGAGCGGGCGATCACTCTGACCGAGAGCTTGTTGGGTAGCTGGATGGTGGAAGCAGCACCGCCTGCGGAGATCGCCGATCCGACCGGGCAGGGCGAGCCCGTCCGCACTATCGTCATAAATATGCCCGATGCAGGGCAGGCGGCTGTCTACGCCGGAATGCGCGCGCCCGAGCGCACGGCTGCCGATTACCACCCGCTCGAAATTGCCAATGCCATTCTCGGCGGCGGCTCGAGCGGGCGTCTATTCGAAGAGGTGCGGACCAAGCGCTCGATCAGTTACGGCGCGGGCAGCGGGCTCGGCACGGATATGCTGATTGCTTCCGCGCAGACGCAGAACAGCACTGCGGACGAGGTCGTGCAGGTGTTCCTCGACGAATTCGACCGGCTGGGTGATGAGGCCATTGATGACGAGCTGCTCGGGAAAAGGCGTCTTTACCTCAGCGGCGGCTATGCCCGTCGTCTCGAAACCTCCTCGGGCTTCAACTCGATCGTCGCGAACCTGCTGCTCGACGGGTTGGAGCCTGCCGAAGCCGCCCGCTATGCCGACCGCCTTGCTGCCGTTTCGCCGCAAGCCGCGACCAAGGCAGCGGCCGATTACGTCGGATCGGAGAAGGCCACCGTCATCGTGGTGGGCAATGCGAGCGAGTTTCTCGACGACCTCAAGGCAATTCGGCCCGATGTCGAGGTAATCGATGCCGAAGCGATCGATCTCTCCACGCCGACCCTCACCATGGCCGGCGAATGATCAGGTAACCGGGTCCGCCTGGCGCTCTGCCGCCTGGCGGGCCCACATCTCCGCATAGAGACCGTCGCGTGTCAGCAATTCTGCATGGGTGCCGCTTTCTGCGAGGCGGCCGTGGTCTAGCACCAGGATCCTGTCGGCATTGGCGATCGTTGAAAGTCGGTGGGCGATGGCGAGGGTGGTGCGATTTGCGCTGACCCGGTCGAGCGTCTGCAGGATGTCCTGCTCGGTCCTGGTGTCGAGCGCGCTGGTTGCCTCGTCCAACACCAGGATCGGCGGGTTCTTCACCAGCGTGCGGGCAATCGCGACTCGCTGCTTTTCGCCGCCCGACAGTTTTAGGCCGCGCTCGCCGACCTCGGTGTCGAACCGGTCGGTCAGGCTGTCGATAAAGGGCAGGATTGCAGAGTCGCGTGCGGCGGCCACAATTTCGTCCTCGCTCGCATCCTCGCGGCCATAGGCAATATTGTATCCGATGGTGTCGTTGAACAGGACGCTGTCCTGCGGGACGATGCCAATCGCGGCGCGCAGGCTTTCCTGCGTGACCCCTGCAATATCCTGACCATCTATGAGAATGCGGCCCGAGAGCGGATCGTAGAAGCGGAACAACAGGCGGGCGATGGTGCTCTTGCCCGCGCCGGATGGACCGACGATGGCGACATGGCTTCCGGCAGGGACCTCGAATGACAAATCGTTCAGAATCTGCCGGTCCTCGTCATATCCGAATGAAATGTTCTCGAAGGCGATGGAGGGCTGGCGTACGACAAGTGCCGGCGCGTCCGGCCGGTCGGCCACTTCGACATTGGTATCGATAAGGTCGAACATGGCGGCCATATCGACCAGGCCCTGACGGATCGTGCGATAAACCCAGCCGAGAAGATCGAGTGGACGGAAGAGTTGCATGAGATAGGTGTTCACGAAGACCAGGTCGCCAACCGACAGCTCGCCGCGGCTCCAACCCCACACTGTATAAGCCATGGCGCCGGCCATCAGCGCATTGGTGATGAAGGCCTGCACTATGTTGAGAAGGCCAAGCGATGAGTCGGACTTGATCGCCGCTTCGCTGTAAGCCTTGGCTGCGCGGGCATAGCGCGCTTCTTCGCGCCGTTCAGCGCCGAAGTATTTCACTGTCTCGTAATTCAGCAGGCTGTCGACAGCTCGCGACAAGGCGAGCCCGTCGAGATCGTTCATGTCGCGCCGCAGTTTGGTGCGCCATTCCGTGATCTGCCGGGTCACTACTATATAGGCGACGACCGTGAATGCGGTTGCGGCCACCAGGCCCCAGCCGAAGTTCAGGTAGAAGATCACGCCGACTGCAACCAGCTCGATAATCGTGGGGGCGATATTGAAGAGCAGGAAATAGAGCATGGAATCGATGCTCTTCGTCCCGCGCTCGATGATCTTTGTGACCTCGCCCGTGCGGCGGGACAGGTGAAAGCGCAGGGACAGGCGATGCAGGCGATGAAAGACGTCTTCGGCCAGGTGGCGAGTTGCTTCCTGCCCGACCCGCTCGAATACGATATTGCGCAAGTTGTCGAACGCGGTCCCGGCAAACCGGCCGAGACCGTAGGCCAGCACCAGCGCCATGGCGACCATGGCCGCTTCGTTCGCCGGCCCGGTCATCGCGTCGACCGCGTTCTTATAGGCGAAGGGAAGGGCAAGGACCGTGCCCTTGGCCAGCAGGACCAGCCCCATGGCTATGACGATCCGGCGCCGCAAGGACGGATTGCCCTTCGGCCATAGGTAAGGGAGGAAACGCTTGAGGGTCGCCCAGCTATCGGCGTCGTGCCGCTGGTCTGATGTGATCGTGTCTGGCGGCATGGGGCGCTATGTGGGGCGCCCCGCCTTCGCCGACAACCTCAGGCGCCGGGACGGTTGTGAAAGATGCCGTTCTGCATCAGCGATGGTCGCGCTGTACCACGCGGCAGGTCGAACAATACCGTGCGGCTGGAAAAGTCGATCGCGACGCGCTCGAACATGGACAAGTTGCGCAAGCCGAGGATCAGCGCCGGCTTGTCCGTATAGCCCAGCGCATGGAAAGCCGGGCTATCGGCAAAGCCGATTGGAGCCTTCCTTATAGTGACGCCGCCGATTGCGATCTCTCTTACATAGGCGAGGTCGCTGCTCAGCTTCGCCCCGTTTACGTCGGAAATGAAAAGCTCGTCGCGTTCGCCCTTGCGGCGGGACAACCTCTTCAGGAGAGCGGGGTTGCCAAAGGAATGCTGGGCGCCCGTGTCGATTATGACCGCAGTGCGGATCCCATCAACCTTGGCATCGGTGATGATCATCTGTCCCAGCTTGTTACGCGCGCGCACGATGATCTCGTAGCCACGGTTGCCGCCAAGCTGCTCTGCATCGGCCACCGCGATCCGGTCTTCCTTGAAGTCCATCGCCACGCGCAGGTCCTGCAGGCTGTCGAGTCCAAGGATCCCGTCGGCTCCTACATGACGGCCCTCCAGCAATGGGGCGACCATGCCGTTGAACACGCGGTCGGCAAATTCGAGCCCATCTAACTCCACCGTATCCACTGTCTCGGTCGAACCCATGGCGACCAGCAGCGCGCGCCCGC
>NZ_WTYI01000001.1:958380-1680880 GCF_009827445.1 Qipengyuania aquimaris | reverse complement strand
GCTTGCAGTCCCGCGCCGCTGATCCGCGAAAATTCCATGCTGTTTGATACGAGAAATCCCGCTGCGCGCGTCGAGGCGCGCACCCCGGCGGCAAGTGTATTGCGGCCGTCGACGGTTTCATATGCGCGGAAGCGCGCGCTTACCGGCACCGACAGATTGGCTCCTTCACCGCCGAAACCGATCGTAGTGTTCAAGTCGACTTCCGTGGCGCGGCGCAGGAATTCGGTGCCCAGAGCTACGGTCTCATCAGGAAACTCGCCGCTGTATTCCGTGTGATTGACCGTAATGGCAGATCGCCCGAACCGACCACCCAACCCGCCGCTAATCGCATAAGCCCCGCCATCGGCTATTCCCGCATCGGCGCGTACTGCAACCCCATCGAAGCCGGTGCGAATGCCTGCGGTGCCGAGCCAGCGCTGCTCCCCTTCGCGCTCGAACCAGGCGCCGCCGAGAATAGTCGTGATATCGGAGGTCAGGCCGTATGAGAGCTGCCCCGACGTGCGCCAGGCTCCATAATCGCGAGGCTCGAAAAAGTTCGGCGGCTTCACACCCAACAGGTTCCGATCTCTTTGGGTCGCATCGAGGCTGTAGACCAGTTTCCCCTTGGCAAGGCGGCCATCGCCGACCGTGATACGCTCGACCTTTTCGCTTCGCTGGCCTTGCGGGCCGAAGAAAACGAGGCGGAAGACATTGAGACCGAAATCCACGGGTACTTGCAGAAATTCGTACTGACCGTTAGAGGACTCACTGGTCGAGCCGATGAGGATATCGTTCCGATAGAGTTCGACCTCGTAGCCGGCGGGCAGGATACCGCGCAGATCAATCTGGTCGAATACCGACCCGACGTCTGAAGGCGCGTTGGTGACTGTGAAGCCTCGCCCGGCGACGCTGCGCAATCCGAGCGGCATGGTCGTTGAGTTGATGTCACCGACACCGAAGGATGTTGCTTCCAGCGGCCCCAGCAAGTCGGCGTCCGGATCCATCCTGCCGACCCTGAAGAGCGAAGCGGTAAGGCCGTTCACGGTATCGCCGCTCAGGTAGCTTTCGGCAGTAAGAAAAGCGAGATCGCCGGCAAGGAAGACATCGGCCTCCGCACGAGTCCCGAAGGTCCGGTCCGAAACCGCGCGCAGTTCGATGTCGGCGGTCGGAAAGGAAATCGGCTCGTATGCGAGGTCGACGCGTTCGAATTCCTTCGCCTTGGGATTATCCTGCCGTGCTTCCAACCTCGCGCGTCTCGCTTCGCGCGCAGACCGTTCCTCGAAAGGGAAGCGTTCCAGAGTGGTAATGTAGACCGACTGGGTCCTGAGATCTGGTTCAACCTCGATCGGGAACAGTCGTTCGAACTGGTCCAGCCGGAGGAACATCTCGCCATCGAAGTCCGCGGCCAGGACGCCTTCGATCTCGATGGTCTGGTCGCCGGCCTGAATGGTGCCCTCTCGCAGATCGATGATGAGAGTACGGTCTTCGCTCAGGATCCAGCCATGCGCATAGCGACCTTCGTCGGTAACGGTTACTGCCAGGTCCAAGATGCGCGCGATACTGCCGAGGGGAAGGTACAGCCCCGAGCGGGTGCCGTACCCGATGATCGTGTCGCTTTCCTTGGCGTTGTTCACCCGAACTTCGAGGATGAGCTCGTCCTGGTATGAGATGAGGGGGCCATCATCACCCAGATTGCCTCCAAGACCCGGCGCCGACGCGAAAGAATTGTCGGTTACAGCAGGCCCGCCATCAAGGATCGGAGATGTCGCCGTGGGATCCGCTAGGCCCGAGGTGCCCGGCGCACTTCCTGTCACGGCTACGGGCCGTTTGACCAGCGCAGCCGTAAGCGGCGCATAAGAGGCGACATTGGCTGCAGACAATTCTGCAACTTGCGGCCGAGGCGCGGTTTGGTCCGCCTCCGCCACAACCCGCTCGAACTTTTCGGTTCCGGAGGCTGGCGTCGCCGCGGCAATAGCTTCCATTCCGATTGGGAAGGTGGCCGTGGTCGGTTCAGGCCGCGGGGAAAGTTGCGCCGCATCTGTGCCTGCGACGGGATCGGCAGTAACAGGCGTTGCAACAATCCCCGACACCGCGGCAGTGCGGGGCGAACCCGAAATGCTCGGGCTCGCGGGTTCCTGCAGCGGCGCTACCGACAGGTATTCTTCCGCAGCCGCTCCAAAGGTGGACGCGGGTGCGCTGCTGTCACCGGCAGTTGTCTGGACAAGAGCATCAGACCCGATGATCAGCCCCTCTTCGCCAACGACCTCCCCGCTGGTGACTTGGGTCTCTGCAATGGAAGCAAAGCCATCGCCAGATTCACGAGGCATCTCGGCAGAGGGCGGCGTGACTATATTATCCGCGACCGGGTTGGCAGTTTCTCCGATCCCGCCCTGCTGGGCGAGTATGGCCGTAGCGGGCTCGAATTGCGGCAAGGGTTCGAGGGTGAGCGGAGCAAGCGAGGCTGTCAGTTCAAGCGGCGCGGCCTGGATTTCGAGCACGGGTTGGTTGCGCGAACCCAGAAAAATCGGCTCGGGTTCGGACGCAGCAAAGGATTCGGCGGACTCGGCAGGTTCGCCAACGGTCGCGGTTCCGACCGAAACGACGCGAGCCATTAGCTGATCGTCGCTTGCCTCGGTTGGGGAGGATGCTTTCGTTTCGGCGAGTGATTGCCCTGCGCCGGGCGGGACGAGGGGCTGATACCGCTCGATCGGCCCGGGTAGCGCCAGCTCCGCCAGCTCCGTAGCGGCGCTTGGCACTGACGCCTTGGGCGCGCCGCCTCCCTTGGCTTCAGGACTGCTTGCAACTGAGGGCAGCGTGCTTGCGCTGCCAAGCAGGCTTGAGCGCGGAGGAACGGCTTTCCGAGTCTTCGAAACTGCCGGATCGAAAGTGGGGGCGGGCAGTGGCTTGCGGAGGCTTACGGCAGGTTTGTCCGTGTCCGCAGCCTGCTTTTTCGGCTGGGGTAATCTGGTGCGTTGCTGGTCCTGGGTCGGCCAAAGGCCGAAACCCACCGCCGCCGTAATCAGGCAAGCGGTACCGGCACCACCAACGATAACCCGTCTGTTCACGGCACTACGAAGCTATGCTCGGCAAGTTTGCTACCCGGGGCGAAATCATCGTCCACGAATTCGATCTGCAGGCGCGCACCGGAGGTAAGCAGGGCAGGATCGGTTTCCGGATTGATCGGAACGATGACTTCCCGGGCATCGATCTCGGGATAGATGCCGACACCGCGCGAAACGGCAATAGGCTCTGCCGAACCAGCGGCCTTGATGATGACGTCACCGAATGCCGAACGCGTGCCGGAGCGATTGAGGATAAACCCGACTGCCTGGGTGCCGTCGCGTGCGGTCAGCAAGGTAGAACCGGTAATGCTGACATCGAGCGTGGTTTCGCCCACGCGGACGATCACCGGGATCGCGATGCCGAAGCGCGGACGGATCGTGACGCCGATGCCATCGGCCTGCTGCGCGCCGGTCGCGTCCTCGATGCTGAAGCCTTCCGCATCGGGCACCGAGGTGACCATGAAGTGGGAACGGTACTCGCCATCGGGCAAGTCGCTGGATCCACGGGCCATCACCCGGATCAACTGGGATTCGGTCGACGCCAGGCGCACGCGCCTCGGTGAATAGCGCAGCATCTGGCTGGCCGTGCGTACCTTGGCCTTGGTTTCTTCATCGAGACCATTGTCGAAGGAGATCAGCTGGCCCTGCGGCGTCATGGCCATATCGACGATCTTGATTTCGTAATCGCCCGGATCGACTGCCTTGTTGTAGAGGCCGACAGTGGCGATTGCGCGGCGGCCATCGATCACTACGCGCTTGGGAAACAGGTTCACATCACCCAATCCGCTGACCGATCCGGCAGGCGGGCTAGGTGCAGCTTGCGCAGCCGCATCCTGTGCAACGGATGTCCCGGAGCCGAGCGCCAATGTGCTTGCCACAACCATCGCCGCGGCAGCCAGTTTGGATTTTGCGAAATTCGACCCGGATTTCATTGCTTTGCCCTTGAAAACATGGGCGCTGGGCCCAGTCCGGGTCATATCCTAGGCATGGTTAATTTACAGATAAAGAACGGCGACGTCGAAAGTCCCCGAATAACTGCCCGGTTCCTGGTTCGCGTCGACATGCAGTCTTCCGCCAATGTAGAGGTCGTAGCTACCCACGGCATCGAAGCGGCCGAAACCCCGGTCTAGGTTAGTCCGGAAGCGATCGACCAGCATGGTAGAGGTGCCATTGGTGATATCGATGCGGTTTGGCAGGAAGATGATAAAGCGTCGCTGCGCCTCGCCCAGCACGGTAAAGCGGGCAGGGGCCCTTCCGTTGGGAAATGTGGACAGGTCGAGATTGGTGGTCACCGCGCCATCGGCAGCAACTTCGACGATCCCGTTGGTCGCGGGTCGCATCAATGCGCCGAACCGGAGATCGGAAATGTTCACGATCGAGATAGGCTCTACCACACGCACCTTGGAAGCGCCGGTTACCGACATGGTATCGGTCGACTGCGCGTGTGCCTGAGGAGCCAGAAGGCCGGCTAGCAGGGCCATGAGCCCTACGAGGTATGTCCTGATCATGTGCCGGCTCATCGGTCAGGAAGATCGGTGGGCAGTTGCCGACATCGTGCCGGCAACTGCCCGATCCGATTAGTTGTAGGTTACCGTTGCCGAGTAGGTTCCGGTGTACACACCAGCAGCCTGGTTGGCGCCCACGCTCAGGGTGCCGCCGACCGAGAAGCTGTCCGTGCCAGTTGCCGAAAGCGTGCTCGATGCCGGAGCATCAGTGGTGAACGACATGGTGTTGGTGCCCGAAGCAACCGAACCGCCAGTGGTCACGATGTTGTAAGCACGGCTGGCATCGCCAGTGACCGTGAAGCTGTCGGCTGCGTTGGAGCTGCCCGAAACGAACAGTGCATCGCCGGTGACCGAGCCACCGCCGGCCTGCGTCACGACGACAGTGCCTGCAGTGGTGCCGGGAATTACGATACCGAAATCGAGAGCAGCGCCAGCATCGTGAGTGATGGTGATCGGAGCGACGATTTCAGCGGTTGCGGTACCCGAATCCGTGGCGGTGTCGCCCGGAGCAGCCATCGCAGGAGTTGCGAATGCGACTGCGGTAGCCGCGAGGATGATCTTCTTCATTAGGTGTCCCCTGGTTCGTACAATAGCGCGCCCAGCTATTGCCGGTGCAGCACTAGGGGATAGGACCTAGGTTTTAAGGAAAGCTTACCGCCTCGAAAACGCGGAACTACGTGGTCTTACGGGGAATATTTACCGCTGGTTAGTCATAAGAAACTACCATGTCCATCTCTGCGACGTAGGTGCCGGCATTCGAATCGGGCGCCACCTGCACCGTTCCGCCCACCTTGAACCGGTCGTTTCCGCTATCGTCCAGCGTGCCTCGCGTTCCTGGCCCCGGCACGCTTTGGGTCGCAATCGTGATGGAGGTAACGTTCAGCGTTCCACCCCCTCCGGCTCTGGTTGCCAGGGCCTGGGCAGGAGCAGTCACGCGGTAGCTTCGCCCCGCTTCGCCGCGTACATCGAAGATGCCCGGGCTTGCCGTGCAACTGGAACCAGACGGACAGATACTCCGCAAGGAGCCCGTCACGTTCGTTGATCCGTCAGCTGGCGAGAGCGTCAATGTGCCGCCGGTGTCGCCAGTAGCGACGGTTCCGAAGCGAAGCGGCTCGACCTCACGGACGGTGATCGGCGAGACCACAGTCGCCGCCGCAGAGCCGCTCGCCTGCGCCCTATCCTGCGCCGAAGCAGGCGTGAAAGGTGCCGTCACGTTCGTTAAGAAAAGAGATAACGCGATGAGGGAGAGATGTCTTCGGCCGATCATCGGACCGAAATGACGGCTGCGTCGACGACTATCGGTATTTCCACCAGCCCGCCGCCGAAATTGCGATCGACGTCGATCCGTCCGCCAAGATTGAAAGCGCGCGAACAGACGCGTTGCCTGCAATTGGGCATTTCGATCCGGATAACCTGACCCGGACGCACCGCACCATAACCGGGAAGGTCGATCTGGTAACGCGACAGGCGCGCCGTAATGCCGCCCTGGGCGTAGGTCGAAGGTGCAGAAAACACGATCTCGATGACGAGATTGAGTTCGCGTCGGCCATTATTGCCACGGTCGTATTGTACGACGAACCGGGCAGGGCCGACACCTGTATCATCGAGAGCGAAGATACCGCCGCTGGAAATTCCGCCCCTTGGGGACACCTCACGGAAGCCTGAATTCGGCACGGCAAACGTGCCGAACCTCAGGGCCGATGGATTCTGGACGGAAACCTGGGGGCTGTTGCTTGCCGCAGGGGACGCCGCGAGCAGGCAGACGAGCGCGCAGGCCGCTGAAAAAGCGGAATTTCCTCGTATGGATTTCAAGCGGCTCATGCCCATAAGAACGGTCTGCGGAACGCGGCTGTTCCGGAATTCCTAATCATTTCAAACAGTCGGATGCACCAAATTGGCGCTCTTCACTGCGCACGCTGCAACACGATGGTTAATAGAAGGTGTGCTTGCAAGCCAATTAACCCTGAGTGCAGGCCCATGGACCGATTTGGGTCAGACGGCAGAGCTGAACTGGCGCATCGAAACGGCGCGATAGGTATCGAATAGGGCAGCGATCGTGCGTGCGTAGGGCAGGCCCTCGGGCAGGATCGTCAGCCATTCATTGTCGAATGACGCGAGGCCGCGCTCCAGGAAGGGTGCGATTTCGCAGCGGACCTGCGCCATCAGCCTTGCGCCGATCCGGGCACGCCCGTGACACAGCAATGCTTCGATCACGCTCCCACGATACCGGTCGTGTGCACTTCGCCTGATACCGCGCTCGGCACTCAGCAGCCCCTGGGATGCACGCATCCGATACCTGCCTGAATTCTTCTCGTTCTGCGCGAGCAGTCCCGGAAAGGACGAGATTGCGGAGGCGCCCAATCCGATGAGATTGGCGGCCTGGTCGTCGGTGAACCCCTGGAAATTGCGACGCAGCGTACCCGCTAGCGCAGCTGTCGCCATCGGATCGGCGCCCGGTTTGGCGAAATGATCGAAGCCGACAGGTGTGTAGCCATGCGTGCAAAGGTAGCGATAGCCGAGATCGGCCATGGCGAAGCGCGCTTCCTGATCGGGAAGTTGCGACGCGGGTATTGCGCGCTGCCTGGGCACGATATGCGGGACGTGGGCATAGCCGAACAGCGCAATCCGGTCGGCTCCGAGCGCGCGCGTGCGTTGCAGGCTGTCGAGCAGATCGTCTTCGCTCTGGCCTGGGAGACCGTACATGAGGTCGAAGTTTATCGAGCCGACACCGGCTTGCCTCAACCAGTCGACCGACCTCAGGATCAGGTCTTCATCCTGGACGCGGCCGATGGCTTTCTGGCAATGCGCGGCGAATGTCTGGACTCCGAGGCTCGCCATATCGAATCCCGCCTGTCCGATGGCGTCGGCCCAGTCCTGCGACATCGTTCGAGGGTCGAGCTCTGTCGAAAGGATCGGGGCATCGAGATGGAAATGCCGGGACAGCGCGTCGAGGAGGCCCAGCATATCGGCCGGCGCAATGGCATTGGGGCTGCCCCCGCCGAAGGAAATGCGCCGAACGTGCGCATCGCTTGGCAGCAAGGCGGCGACTGTGGCGATTTCGGTTTGAAGGGCATCGAGATAGCTCGCCAGACGATGCTGCCGGTTGGCCCTGCCGGTGTTGCACCCGCAATAGAAGCAGATCTGCTCGCAGAACGGGATGTGGAGGTAAAGCGACACATCGCCATGCACACTTTCCAGTGCCTCGCGATAAGCATTAGCGGGAAGCTCGCCGAAATCGGCGGCGGTCGGATAGCTCGTGTAACGCGGCACGGGCGTTGCGAGCAGGTCGGGGTAATAGGTCCACATAGCGCCCGATTGCCGATGCGCGGACGGCCCGTCTTTGCGTCAGATCAAATTGTGCTTGCGGGATGCGCCGCGGCAGCCTTTTGCATGACACGGCTGGGTCAGGGGAGACTTCCTCGGCTGCACCGGGATGTCGATAGTGACGGTATCGCCATTGCCGCAAATGATCGCGGAGATAATCCGCTGCTGCTCGGGCAGGGGGCCGACAATCGCAGGCACCAATGCGAGCAAGCCGATCCCCGTCCCGTTCATTCTTCTTCATCCTCGTCGTCGATGAGGATGCGCTGCGCGGCCCCGTCGAGGTCTTCGAACTGGCCGTCGCGCATGGCCCAGAAGAACATCGCCAGGCCTAATAGGCCAAGGCCAAGCGCAATGGGGATGAGGACTAGAAGGCCGCTCATTCCTTGACCCTCGCCAGTCTCAGCGAATTGCCCACCACGATCAGCGAACTGCCGGACATGGCGATGGCCGCAATCAGCGGGGTCACGATCGCGGCGAGGGCGAGCGGCACGGCGCAGATGTTGTAGACTACAGCAAGGCCGAAGTTCTGGCGCACGATCGCCATGCACCTCCGCGCGTGGGAGATAGCGAGAGCGACAGGCATCAGCGCCTTGCCGGTAAAAACCGCATCCGCCGCCTGCTGACTGACGTCGCTGGCAGTGCCGGGCGCGATCGAGGCATGGGCCGCGGCTAGGGCCGGACCGTCATTGATGCCGTCTCCCACCATCAGGACCTTTTGCCCCTTCGACCGCAGGTCTTCGAGCAGGGCGAGCTTGTCCTGGGGCTTGGCCAAGGCGGTGGCCGGGACATCGAGAGCCTTCGCGACCGCTTCGACCGCTCCCTGGCGATCCCCCGATAGGATGCGGCTCAAGATGCCCTGTTCCGCGAGTTTAGCGAGTGCTTCCTTCGCATCGGCGCGCAGGCCATCCGCGAAGGTGATGATCGTTTCTTCAGGGCCGATGCGAAGGAGGGAGGCCATGCCGGTGGTCTCTTCGTCCGGGCGACCAAGCGAAACGGGCGTCCCTTGCCACGTGCCCGCGAGACCCTGCCCTTCGACCTCGGCGATGTCCTCGACCTGTGCGGGCCGCGTGCCCTCGCTTTTCAGGGCATCCGCGAGGCTGCGGCTAAGCGGGTGACGGCTGGTCTGCGCAAGCGCCAGGGCGACCTGCCGCTGCTTCTCGCCGAGAGGGGAAAGGTCGGCCTGCGGTTCGCCGAGCGTCAGCGTGCCGGTCTTGTCGAAGATCGCGATGTCCACCTCTGCGAGGCGTTCGAGCGCGCTACCGTCCTTTACCAGCAGGCCACGCTTGATGAGCGCGCCGGAGGTCACGACCTGTGCCGCAGGGACCGCGAGCCCCATTGCGCAGGGGCATGTGATGATGAGGACAGCAATCGCAATGACCAGCGACTGATACCAGCCTGCGCCAGCCAGCATCCAGCCAAGGAATGCCAGCAGTGCGAGCGAATGGACGGCGGGCGCATACAGCCGCGATGCGCGGTCCGCGATGCGGGTATAGCGGCTGCGGCTCTGGCCCGCTTCGTCCATGAGGCGGGCGATCTCGGCGATCACCGTATCGGAAGATGCTGCGGTGACGCGCACTTCCATCGGCCCGGACAGGGCGATAGCACCTGCGTGAACGACGGATCCGGTCTCGACGGGTTCCGGATCACTCTCCCCGGTCAGCATCGAGTTGTCGAGCGACCCGCGCCCTTTCTCGATCACCCCATCGGCGGCCAGTGCATCGCCGGAAGCGACGACCATCACCATCCCCGGCTGGAGGTTTTCCGCCTTGATTTCGGAAGTGCCGCCATCGGGGCCGAGAACGCGCGCGCTTTTGCCCATCTTGGAAAGCAGCGCGCCGATGCCTGCGCGGGTCTTGGTACGCATGGTCGCATCCAGCGCCCGTCCCGCGAGCAGGAAGAACAGCAGCATGACGGCGCTGTCGAAATAGGCGTGCCCTTCGCCCGCAAAGGTTTCGTACACGCTCAGCCCGGTCGCAAGCAGTACGCCGATCGAAATCGGCACGTCCATGTTCGTGCGTCCGTAGCGCAGCGCCATCCAGGCAGAGGCAAAGAAGGTGCGGCCCGAATAGGCGACGACTGGCAGCGCGATGATTGCCGACAACCAGTGGAACAGGTCGCGGGTGACACCGCCCGCGCCCGACCAGACGCTGACCGACAGCAGCATGATATTCATCATGCCGAACCCGGCGACCGCGAGCGCACGGAGCAGGGCCCTGCTTTCCTTGTCGTTACTGCCGAGCGGATTTTCGGCGAGGGCCTGCGCTTCGAAGCCAAGGTGGCGCAGCGCCTCGACCAGATCTCCCTGATCCAGCCGCGGGCTGTGCCGCACCGCGACGCGCTTGGCCGAGAAGTTCACGCGGGCGGCGTCGATACCCTCGATCTCGGCAAGGCCGCGCTCGATCTTGGCAATGCATCCTGCACAGCGCATACCCGGGACGGTCAGGCGCGTGTCGACGAGCGCGCTATCCTCGAGATCTTGCTGGCGGAACGGCGCGGTCACCCGATCTGCTCCTCCGAAACCCAGCGGTCATCGCCCCGTTCGATCGAAACGCGCACGATCCAGCGACCTGCGGGCAGGGCTTCGCTCGACAGAATTCGCGCTTCGCCGGTTTGCACGAAGGTAAGCTCGCGCGTGTCGGCCTGGCCGAGCGGGCGGCGCACCTGTGCGTATATCGTTGCGCTGGCGGGCACGTTCTCGAGGTCGAGCGCCAGGCGGTCGCCCAAGCGGCTGGCCTCGGCATTCCACCCCAGCGCTTCCTGCCGCTCTGCCTGGTCGAGCCAGCCGTTGAACTTCTGGCTGGCGACATAGGAGTTCTCGACTACGACGCCGCTGAAGCTGCCCGAGGCGATGGCAGCCATGGTGAAGTTGACCGCCACTACCACGCCAAAGCCTGCCACGAGGATCGCGGCCATCTTCCTGCCTGTGAATTCCTTCTGCATCATGGGGTCTCCGGTGCATCGAAGCGGGTCTCGACATGGTCGCTTTCGCGCTGTTCGTCGAGCGAGGTGACGGTGAAGGCAAAGTCCTGTGACTTTGCGTCGTGAGGAGCCATCACATAGGCCCTGATGGTACGAACCTGGTCGGCAGCGACCGTGACGGTCTGCGTGGCGGCTGCCTCGTCCCGGCCGATGGCATCGGTCCACATGACGCCGCCTTCCAGCCCCTCAAGCGCGATTTCCATGTCGCGCGGACGGCTTTCCATGTTGCGGATTTTCAGCGTGAAGGAATTGCGGATCGATCCGTCGCTCATCAGCATGAAAGGCGGGTTGCGGTCGGGCGCGACGGTCATTTCCGTATGCGTGCGCACACCCAGCGCGAACAACAAGGCCGCGCCGATGCCTGCCCAGATTGTGAAATAGACCATCGTCCTCGGGCGAAGAAGGTAGCGCCATGCCGGTTTCGGTGCTTCGCCTGCGGCTTCACGCTCGCAATCCTCCAGCGTGGCATAATCGATCAGGCCGCGCGGCCTGCCGATATCCTTCATGACCTTGTCGCAGGCGTCGATGCATAGGGCGCAGGTAATACAGCCGATTTGCGGGCCTTCGCGGATATCGATGCCCGTCGGGCAAACCTGGACGCATTGCGTGCAGTCGATGCAATCACCGAACTGACCGGGGTTCTTCGCGGCTTTCTTCACGCTGCCGCGTGGTTCGCCGCGCCAGTCCTTGTAGGTGACCATCAGCGATTTCTCATCCATCATCGCGGTCTGGATGCGCGGCCATGGGCACATGTAGATGCAGACCTGTTCGCGCATGAAGCCGCCCAAGGTGACGGTGGTCAGCGTCAGGATCGCCACGGTAGCGTACGCCACCGGCGCCGCTTCCAGCGCGAAGAAGTCGCGGAAAAGTGTAGGCGCGTCTGCGAAATAGAGGATCCACGCCCCGCCGGTCACGAAGCCGATGGCGAGGTAGATCGACCATTTGAAGCCGCGACGGAACACCTTGCCCCAGGTCCACGGCGCGTTCTCCAGCCGGATGCGCGCATTGCGGTCGCCGTCGACAAAGCGGTCGATGTGCTGGAACAGGTCGGTCCAGACCGTCTGCGGGCAGGCATAGCCGCACCAGGCGCGGCCAACGGCGCTCGTAATCACGAACAGCCCGATGCCCGCCATGATCAGCAAGCCCGCGACGAAATAGAATTCGTGCGGCCAGATCTCGATGCCGAACATGTAGAAGCGGCGATTGGCGAGATCGACAAGCACGGCCTGGTCGGGTGCGTAGGGTCCGCGTTCCCACCGCAGCCAGGGGGTGACGTAATAGATCCCCAGCGTGACGAGCATCACGAACCATTTGAAGCGCCTGAAAGGCCCGTCGATACGCTTGTTGTGGATCGACTTGCGGGCCTCGTAGAGCTTTTCCGGAAGCGTCTCGCGCGGCGGTTCGTGCGGTTCGTGGCGGCGCGTGGTCGCTGCCGGATCGGCAACGGCGCTGGACACAGGCTCGTTCGACTTGGCGATGCCGTCCTCGACGGTCACCGCCCAGTCGCGTTTCGCATCGTCCGGAGTGTCAGGGTTGCCCATCGTTTCCGGCTTCCGCTTCGGGTTGGGGCTCGGCGCTGTCGGAAATCTCCGCTTGCGCCTCTTCGCCTCCCCCGAGCGAATAGACATAGGCTGTCAGCATCTTGACCGTCACCGGGTCCAGCCTCTCGCCCCATGCGGGCATTGCGCCCATCCTGGGATTGAGGATCTGGCGCTTGATGTCCGCCGCAGTTCCGCCACGAAGCCAGATCTGGTCGTTGAGACGCGGCGCGCCTTGCGCACGGTCGCCCTGTCCGGCTGGACCGTGGCAGGCCGCGCAATTATCGCCGTAGATCTGCGCGCCTGCCGCGCTGGCATCCGCATTGCCGCTCAGCGACAGGACGTGCTGCGTCACTGCATCGAGCTGCGCGCTGTCGAAAGCGCCGTCGAACGATGGCATCACGCTCTGGCGCTCCTCGTTATCGTCCGGCTGGCGAATGCCGCGGTCGATCGAATAGTGGATCGCCGCAAGATCGCCGCCCCACAGCCAGTCGTCATCGTTGAGGTTGGGATAGCCCAATGTCTGGCTCCCCGCCGCGCCCGATCCGTGGCATTGCGAACAGTTCACCTTGAACGCCGCTGCGCCGCCCGCGACGGCGCGCTGCATGAGTTCCGGATTGTCGCGCAGCTTCACCACGTCGATCGCGGCAAGCTGTTCGCGGAAGCTCTGCTGTGCGCGGTCGGCGGCGGTCATCTCCTGAGCCAGCGCGCCGCGGCTGGACCAGCCGAGCATGCCCGCGGTCGCCCGGTCGATCATAGGCCAGGCCGGGTATGCGATGACATAGCCGATGGCGAAGATGATCGTGAGGTAGAAGGTCCACAGCCACCAGCGCGGCAGCGGGGTGTTCAGTTCTTCGATGCCGTCCCATTCGTGGCCGACGGTTTCGGTGCCGGTGGGCTGGTCGATGCGCTTATTCGCCATCGTCGTTTCCTTCAAAGATCGAATTGGCTGCCTCTTCGTTGCGCTTTCCTGCTCCAGGGCGGAACGGCCACAGGCACAGCAGGAGGAAGAGCGCGACGGTGGCGATCAGCGCATAGCTGTCGGCGAAGTGGCGCAGGCTTTCGTAGGAGGTCATCGGCCTTTCTCCTGCGCGAGTTCCTGCTGCGCGGCGGCGCTGTCGACATCGACCAGCGTGCCCAGCA
The DNA here is from genome assembly GCF_009827445.1 of Qipengyuania aquimaris. Taxonomy (GTDB): domain Bacteria; phylum Pseudomonadota; class Alphaproteobacteria; order Sphingomonadales; family Sphingomonadaceae; genus Qipengyuania; species Qipengyuania aquimaris. The sequence goes on along the minus strand of NZ_WTYI01000001.1, from coordinate 1,667,350 downwards.
TCTGGAGATAGGCGACCAGCGCATCCATCTCCGTGATGCGCGAGGGATCGCCGTCGTAATCGCGCACCTGCGCCTTGGGATAGCGGCGCTGGAAGTCTTCCAAATCGCCTTCCGCATCCGGATCGGCCTGCAGGAACAGGTCCATCAGGGCGTTGTCGATGTCTTCCTGCGAGTAGGGCACGCCGACGCGGCTGAGCGCGGTGAGGGTCGCGGAAGGATCGCCCACGGCAAGCTCGGTTCCGGCGAGGAAACCGTATTGCGGCATGACGCTTTCAGGCACCACGGCCTGCGGGTTGATGAGGTGCTGGACGTGCCATTCATCCGAATAGCGACCCCCGACGCGGGCAAGGTCGGGCCCGGTCCGCTTCGAGCCCCACTGGAAGGGGTGGTCGTACATGCTTTCCGCAGCGAGGCTGTATGCGCCGTAGCGTTCCACCTCGTCGCGGAACGGGCGGATCATCTGGCTATGGCAGACATAGCAGCCTTCGCGGATGTAGATGTCGCGCCCGGCCTGTTCCAGTGGGGTATAGGGCCGCATCCCGTCGACTTTCTCGATGGTGTTGTCGAGGTAGAAGAGCGGGGTGATCTGTACCAGGCCGCCGATTGCAACCGTGATCAGCGTGCACACCGCCAGCAGCGTGATATTGCGTTCGAGTTTCTTGTGGCGTTCGGTCATGGTCATGGCAGTCAGCCCTTATTCGGCCGGAACGGCGCTGGTGGGAGTGTCGACGATCGGACGGTCTTTCTCCGCGTCGTAGGCGGCGTCGCGCATCGGCGCTTCGTCGCGCAGCTTCCCGGCCAGCGTCATCCAGATGTTGTAGGTCATCACGAAGGCGCCCGAGAGGTAGAGCAGGCCGCCGAAAGCGCGCAGCACGTACATCGGGAACATCGCTGCGACACTGTCTGCAAAGGACCATACGAGGTATCCGTCGGGTCCGTATTCGCGCCACATCAGGCCCTGCTGGATCCCGGCAACCCACATGGTGGCAGCGTAGAAAACGATGCCGAGCGTCGCGAGCCAGAAGTGCCAGTTGATCATCCGCAGCGAATACATCCGCTCCCGGCCCCACAGGCGCGGCACGAGGAAGTAAACGCAGGCGAAGGTGATCATGCCGTTCCATCCCAGCGCGCCGGAGTGGACGTGGCCGATGGTCCAGTCGGTATAGTGCGACAGGCTGTTCACGCTCTTGATCGAGAGCATCGGCCCTTCGAACGTGCTCATCCCGTAGAAGGCGAGCGCCATGACCATCATGCGGATGATCGGGTCGGTGCGGATCTTGTCCCATGCCCCGTTGAGGGTCATCAGGCCGTTGATCATGCCGCCCCAGCTGGGCATCCACAGCATGATCGAGAACACCATGCCCAGCGTCTGCGCCCAGTCGGGCAGCGCGGTATAGTGCAGGTGGTGCGGACCCGCCCAGATATAGAGGAAGATCAGCGACCAGAAGTGGATGATCGACAGCCGGTAGCTGTAGACCGGGCGTTCGGCCTGTTTCGGCACGAAGTAGTACATCATCGCCAGGAAGCCCGCCGTCAGGAAGAACCCGACCGCGTTATGGCCGTACCACCACTGCGTCAGCGCATCCTGCACGCCGGCAAAGGCGCTATAGCTCTTCGCGCCGAGCAGGCTCACCGGCATGGCGAGGTTGTTGACGATGTGGAGCATCGCAACGGTCACGATGAAGGCGAGGTAGAACCAGTTCGCGACGTAGATATGCGGTTCGCGGCGGCGCACGATGGTGCCGACAAAGACGATGAAATAGGCCACCCACACGATGGTCAGCCACAGGTCGACATACCATTCGGGCTCTGCATATTCGCGCGATTGCGTGACGCCGAGCAGGTAACCCGTCGCAGCCAGCACGATGAACAGCTGGTAGCCCCAGAATACGAAGCGGGCGAGGCCGGGGAAGGCCAGCTGCGCGCGGCAGGTGCGCTGGACGACATAGAAGCTCGTTGCGATCAGGGCATTGCCGCCGAATGCGAAGATCACGGCGCTGGTATGAAGCGGGCGAACCCTGCCGAAATTGAAATAGGGCTCGAAATTGAGCTGCGGGAAGGCCAGCTGCAAGGCGATGAAGAGGCCCGCGGCAAGGCCCGCAATGCCCCAGAACATGGTCGCCAGCACGCCCCAGCGAATGGGGTCGTCGTCATATTTCGACGGCGTGTCGGGCATCTTGAAGAAGCTGTTGAGCTTGCTCGCGGGATCGTATCGCGATGCGCTCATCCACATCAGGACGAAGCACACCAGCGCCACGATTACCGCGTGAGCGGCAAAGCCCCCGTCGGCCGCCGTGGCGACGACCACGATCGAGACCAGGAACAGGACAAACCACAGCATTGTGCGGCCTAATGCGGTTTCCGCTTGCATATTACCTCCCGTGCAATCCCTGCGCGCCTAACGTGGCCACCGGGATCCGGCATTGATGTGGATCAAATTTGATGGATTTTTCACGCCGCGACCCTGAGGTGGCCTGCGCGGCGATCGAGTTCGTCGACGCGTAGTAACGTCACTCCGGAGCGGCCCTGCGTCCGGATCAGTCCCTGGTCTCGCAGCAAGGTGAACTGGCGGCTGACGGTCTCTATGGTGAGGCCGAGGCTGTCGGCGATATCCCTGCGCGACATGGGCAGGTCCAGCTTCACCTCGGACCCTTCACCGCGTCCGATCCGCTCTGCCATGGAGAGCAGGAAGCTGGACACGCGTTCGAGCGCCGACTTGCGCCCCAGCGTGAGGGTCTTCTCTCGGCTGCGCTGCAGCGAGACGGTGCTGCGCTCCAGCAATTGGGTGAGGACCTGCTGGTGCTTTTCGGCAGCTTGCAGGAACTGTGCGTAGGGGAAAGTCATGAGGTCGCACTCGACCAGTGCTTCGAGCGTGTAGCTGTGCGCGCCATGGGCGGGCAGCGTCAGCAGGTCTCCGGTGAAATGGAAGGCGAGCACCTGTTCGCGATGGTCCGAGGCATGGGCGACCAGTTTCGTCGCACCGTCGCACAGGAAGACGAGGGTCGGCTCGTCGTCGGGGTAGTGGAGCTGACGGTCCGCTTTAAGGTGGACGTGCGAACCCAGCGTGCGGAACAGGCGCACGGTCTCCGGCCCTGTGCGCTTGGGCAGAACGCGGCTTACGAAGCAGTCGAAGGCGTCGGTGCAAGTGTGCATGCACGCCCTATCGCGCGGCGAAAAGCGTATCTCATTGATCCAGATCAAGGAGCACCATGGAAAGCTGGTGCAGTTGCCTTGCCACGCGATGCAACAACCTGGGCCGCATGGGGTGGCCGCTGCATCGCGCCAAGGAATGCGAAATGAAGAAACTGCTTGCCGGAACCGTCGCGGGGCTCGCGATGCTTGCCATCCCCGCCCAGGCGCAGGCACAGGACGCCAAGGGCGCCATCCAGGTGAAGCTGTTAGGCACAGCCGTGCTTCCCGATGGCAAGATCACCGAGGTGAAAACCGATATCGTCGGCCTGCCTGCCGGGACGCAGACCGAGGCCAACGACAATGTCGTGCCGACGCTCGCGATCGAGTATTTCGTCTCGCCCAATTTCTCGCTGGAGACGATCTGCTGCATGACGCAGCACGATGTCGACGCCGTCTCTGGCCTGACGGGTGCCGAGCTGGTGTCCGATGCCAAGCTCATCCCGGCCACCGTCACGGCGAAATACCACTTCGATCTCGGCGGTGCGAAGCCCTACGTCGGCGCGGGCGCGACCTATTTCCTCTGGGTGGATGTGGACCCCGGCGAAGCGACCCTGCCGCTGGGTGTGACCAAGACCGATCTGTCGGACGAATTCGGCTTCGTGCTGCAGGCCGGTTTTGATCTTCCGGTCAATGACAGCGGCCTCGCCTTCAGCGTCGATGCGAAGCGCTATTTCGTCGGCACCACGGCGAGCTGGTACGCAGGCGACACGCTTGCCATCCAGACCGAACACGATCTCGACCCATGGGTGCTGAGCGCCGGCGTCGCCTACCGCTTCTAAACGGATCGGCCGGCTCTCGCACGCCAGCCGGCCCGCCTTGCGCGGCCTTGCGGTAAGTCCCGCAGGGCCGCGTTTTTTATGCTAGTTCCGGACCTGCGATTTCCGCAGCACCTTGAAGCATGTGCCATGAGTGTTAGGGGCGATTCGATGTTATCTTCGGCCCTTCCGATCCGGTCCCTCTTGTTCGCCATCTTCATCCTGATGGCGGGAAGCGGTTTCCTTTCGACCCTCATCGCCATCCGGCTGGAAGAGGCGGGCGCGGCGGCGCTGCTGATCGGCATCGTGGGTACAGGCTATTTCGCGGGGCTCACTTGGGGTTCGCTCAAGGTCGAAGCCCTGATTGCACGTATCGGACACATCCGCGCCTTCGCTGCTTTCGTGACTGTGTTTTCGGCAAGCAGCCTGACCTATGCGATCGTGGACTTCCCCTATTTGTGGATTGCGCTGCGGCTAGTGGACGGTTTTGCCATGGCGGGCGTCTTCGTGTGCCTCGAAAGCTGGCTCAACAAGCAGGCCCAGCCGCATAACCGCAGCACGATCCTAGCGGCCTATATGATCGCCCTGTATTGCGGGCAGGCAGCGGGCCAGTTCCTGCTGAACCTGGGCGACAATTCGCCGGACCTGCCCTTCATGGTTTCGGCCGTGCTGCTGTCCCTTGCGCTGCTGCCGGTCCTGCTGACCCGGATGGAGCAGCCGCATATCGAACGCACCGTGCCGTTCTCGCTGAAGCGCCTCTATACTGCATCCCCGCTCGGCATCGTCGGCACGCTGACGACCGGCGCCATGCTGGGCGCATTCTACGCCATGGGTGCGGTTTACGTGCAGCGGATCGGCATGGACCTTTCGCAGGTCGCCTTTTTCACCTTCAGCGTGATCGCGGGCGGCGTGCTGCTGCAATACCCGCTCGGATTGCTGTCCGACCGGTTCGACCGTCGTAGGGTAATCGTGTGGTGCAGCCTGATTGCGGCGGCGATCTGTGCGGGCCTTGTCCTGCTCGATTTGCCGAACGAGGGGACGATCCTGCTTGGTGCGATGTTCGGCGGCTTCGCCTTCGCCCTTTATCCCCTATGCGTCGCACATACGAACGACCACCTCGAAGAAGATGAGCGTATCGGGGCGAGCAGCGGCTTGGTGCTCACCTATTCGGCAGGCGCGGTTGCAGGGCCTCTGATCGGATCGACCGCGATGAGCGTTGCCGGTCCGGCGGGCCTGTTCTTCGCGATCGGCGCCCTGGCGCTGCTCGGTGGCTTGTTCGGCCTCTGGCGTATGGCCGCATCCCCTCCCGTTGCAGCCGACGACCAGCAACCTTTCCAAAGCCTTCCGCGCACATCGCCCATGGCCGCCGTGCTCGAATCCGAAGAAGACTGAGAGCATTGGCTTGACCGGCCGGCGAGGGTCCCCGAAAGCACCGCCGATGAAATTGCTCGCTCCAGCTTCTCTCGCGCTACGCGCCGGAATTTTCGTGGCGGCTGCCGCCCCCCCATCGCCTGTAATCGCACAGGATACCGAGGTGCCGGTCATCGTCGTCACCGGCGAAGGGCTGGAGGAAACCCCTGCCAGTCCGGCCTACGATACGCAGACGATCAAGCGCGAACAGATCGTGTCGGCGCCTTCGGGACGGATAGAGGACGTGCTATCTTCGGTCGCAGGCTTCCAGCAATTCCGGCGCTCGGACAGCCGCTCTTCCAATCCCAGCGCACAGGGTGCGACCTTGCGTGCTCTCGGCGGCAATGCGACCAGCCGCGCGCTGGTGCTGCTCGACGGCGTGCCGATGGCCGATCCCTTTTTCGGCTTCATTCCTTTCACCGCGATTGCACCTGAACGCCTGGGCGAAATCAGGGTGACGCGCGGGGGCGGTGCGGGTTCGTTCGGCGCCGGCGCGCTGGCCGGAACGATCGAATTGGTGAGCGCCGGTGCTGTCGATCTCGACGGTTTCGGCGGCCAGGTCCTGGTCAATGATCGCGGCGGTACGGAGAGCGCGCTGCACGCATCCTCGCAACTCGCCGACGGCTTCGGGGTGATCTCCGCGCGTTGGGACCGGGGGCCGGGCTTTTTCACCACGCCGCAGACCGACCGTGTCGATGCCAGCGCCAAATCGGCTTACGACAGCTGGTCCACGCAGCTTCGCGAGGTCATTCCCGTGGGCGAGGATGCGGAGCTGCAGGTGCGCGGCCTTGTCTATGACGACCGCCGCACCTTGCGCTTCGATGGCGCGGACAGTTCCAGCTCCGGCCAGGATGCCAGCATTCGCCTCGTCGGGCGCGGCGACTGGCAATATGAAGCGCTCGCATACGTGCAGGCGCGCAATTTCACCAATACGGTCATAAGCTCGACGCGGTTCGTGCCGGTCCTCGACCAGCGCAATACCCCCTCGACCGGGCTTGGCGGCAAGCTGGAGGTGCGTCCGCCGGTCCAGGATGATCAGGTCCTGCGGCTGGGTGTCGATTATCGCCGCTCCAATGGCGAGCTGTTCGAAACCGCCATCAGCGCTTTCAGCGGCACGGTGCGCGAACGCCGTAATGCGGGCGGGACCAATTCCGATCTCGGCTTCTTCGTGGAGCATGAATGGCTTCTCGGCCCCATCACGCTGACGGGCGGCGCGCGGGTTGACCGCTTTGCGATTTCGGACGGCTTCTACGAGGCCCGCGATGCCTCGGGTGGCTTGGTCCGGTCGGACCGGTTCGAGGATCGCTCCGGATGGCAGGATTCTTATCGCGGCGGCGTGTTGTTCAGGGCCTCCGATGCCTTGCGCCTGCGTGCAGCGGGGTACACCGGCCTGCGCCTGCCCACGCTGAACGAGCTTTACCGGCCCTTCGTCGTGTTTCCGGTCACGACCAATGCCAATGCTTCCCTGCGTAACGAGCGGCTGGAAGGCGTGGAGGTCGGGTTCGACCTGACCCCGGCAGAGGGCGTGGAACTGTCGGCCACGGTTTTCGACAACAAGGTCGAAGGGGCGATCGCGAACGTCACTCTCGATGCCACCACCCGCCAGCGCCAGAATATCGACGAGATCAGGGCGCGCGGCGTTGAAGTCTCCGCTGGCCTGTCCCTCGACACGCTGCGCTTCGATCTCTCGCTCGCCTATACCGATGCCGAGGCACGCGATGCGGGCGCCGCTTTCGACGGCAACCGGCCTGCGCAAACGCCGCGCTGGGCGGGCGGGGCGACGCTTAGCTGGCGACCCGCGACGGACTGGCTGCTCGCAGCATCGCTGCGCCACACCGGCGACCAGTTCGAGGACGATCTCGAGACCGATTTGCTGCCGGCCGCGACCACCTTCGGCGTTTACGCGCAGGTGCCCGTGACCAGGCGCCTTGCCGTGGTGCTGCGCGGCGAAAACCTGTTCGACGAGGAAATCGTGACCCGAAACCAGGGCGGCTCCATCGATCTCGGTGTGCCGCGGACCGTATGGGCCGGCATCAAGCTGGGCCTGTAGAATGCCTACCGTGACGAGAGGATTGTCCCAGTGACTAACCAGCCATCGCTTCCCATCCGGTTCCGCTCCTGGCTCTTCGCGCCCGGCGATAGCGAGCGCAAGATGACCAAGGCGGCAGAGGGCGAGGCGGACATTGTCATCTTCGATATCGAGGATGCCGTTGCCGAAGATGCCAAACCCGCTGCGCGCGAGGCCATCCGCGCCTTCCTGCTGGCGCGCAGCGAAGGGGAGCGGACGCGCCTGTGGGTGCGGGTCAACCCGCTCGACGGACCGCATACGGCAGACGACATCGCCGCAATCCTGCCGGGCAGGCCAGGCGGGATCATGCTGCCCAAATCGCGCGGGCGGCACGATGTGGAGGCGCTCGATGCGCTGATGACGCCGCTGGAAATGGAGCTCGGGATCGAACCGGGCTCGACCCCGGTAATCGCGCTGGTGACCGAAGTCGCCGCCGCCATGTTCACTACCGGCGATTATGCCGGTGCCCCGCGGCTTGCGGCGATGACCTGGGGGGCAGAGGACCTAGCCGACTCCATCGGTGCCATGTCGAACCTTGGCGAGGACGGCGCCTATACTTTCACCTACGAACTCGCGCGCAGCCTCACGCTGCTCGGCGCTGCGGCTGCCGGGATTCCGGCCATCGAGACCATCGACGGGGATTTCCGCAACCTCGAAGGTCTGAAGGACCGCGCGCAGAAAGTGCGCCGCGACGGCTATCGCGGGATGCTGGCGATTCACCCCGCGCAGGTCCCGGTCATCAACGAGGCATTCTCGCCCAGCGCAGAGGAAATCGCCGAGGCACGCGAAATCGTGGCGTTATTCGACGCGAACCCGGGGGCAGGGACCATCGGCCATAACGGCAAGATGCTGGATCGTCCGCATCTCTCCCGCGCGCGCCAATTGCTGGCTCAGGTCGAGGGCTAGGCGGAAAGCTTCGCCACTTCGGCAAGCACGGTTTCGGCATATTCCGCGCGGCAGATGAGCAGGTCAGGCATGTAGGTGTCGGCCTGGTTGTAAACGAGCGGACTGCCGTCGATCCGGCTGGCGTGGAGGCCATGAGCGAGGGCGACCGCGACAGGGGCCGCGCTGTCCCATTCGTACTGGCCGCCGGTGTGGAGATAGATTTCCGCCTCGCCGCGCACCACGGCCATCGCCTTGGCCCCGGCAGATCCCATCGGCACAAGCTCAGCACCGATCGCGTTTGCGACAGCAACCGCCTCCGCTGCAGGGCGCGTGCGGCTGACGACCATGCGGGGCTTTGCGGCCATTTCGGGCAGTTCGCCCGGCTTGCCGGTGCAAAGAACCTTGCCAAGGCCGGGCAGGGCGACCGCGCCCACTTCCGGCCTGCCGTCCACGCATAGCGCGACATGGACCGCCCAATCGCTACGCTCTTCTCCATATTCGCGGGTGCCGTCCACGGGGTCCACGATCCACACCCGCTGTTTGGACAGGCGTTCGCTGGTGTCCTTGCTCTCTTCGGACAGGAGGCCATCGTCGGGGCGCTGGCGGCGCAGGGCGTGACACAGGAACTGGTTCGCAGTCTCGTCACCGGCATTGCCCAGTGCCTTGCCTTCGAACATGCCACTAGCGCGCACTTCGAGCAGGATCTTGCCTGCGCATTCGGCGAGGTGGGCTGCCAATTCGGCGTCGGTCATGCGAAATCCCGTCAGTAGAAACCAGTTCGGGGGCCGCATGGCAGACCGAAGCCTCCATGCGAACCCCCGAATGTGTCGGTCATGGCCGGCGTCAGGCTACGGCAGGCCTTCTTGCGAAGATGCCGAAGGCTGCGATGATGGCGTAGCACACGATCGGGATGATCATGGCGAAGGCCAGGTCGCCGCCGGTCGCATCGGCTACCACACCGTAGAGCAGCGGAACCACCGCCCCGCCGAAAATCGCGACATTGATGATGCCCGATCCGTCTGCAGCACGCGGGCCGAGCTTTTCGCAGGCCAGCGAGAAGATGGTCGGAAACATGATCGAGTTCATCAGGCCGACCGCCAGCAGGCTGTAAGCTGCCACTTCGCCCGAGGTCATCGCGCTGATGATGATCAACAGGATCGAACCCGTCGCATTGAAGGCGAGAATCTTGCCCGGGCTGAAGATGCGCAGGAAATAGCTGCCGATGAAACGGCCCACCATCGCGCCGCCCCAGTAGAGGCCGATCATCCAGCCGATGACGCTTTCCGGCTCACCCAGAACGCGTTCCTGCGACAGGTAATTGATGATGACCGACCCGATCGAGACCTCGGCGCCGACATACAGGAAGATGCACAACGCGCCGAAGCTGAAGCGCGTACGGGTCAGCAGCGGGTTGTCGTAAAGCCACACGGCAGGAGCCGCCAGGATCAGCGCAACGCCGAGCCAGGGGTTGATCTGGATCGCCGCGAAGACGCCGGCAACGACCAGCGCGAGGCCGACGAGGTAACGCCCCCAAGTAACCAGCTCGCCATCACCCATGATCTTGGAATCGTGCGGCAGGCGGTTACGGAACAGCCAGACTGCGATGGCCACGACCGCGATCAGCGCTGCAAGACCGAGATAGCCCTGCCAAATCGCTTCGCTCTCGGCCTGGCGATATTCCATCAGCGCCTGTCCCGACAATTCGTCGGCGCTCACGGTTGCAAGGCTGCCGAGGATGACGACCGCGCCCACGATCGGGAAGACGGTCGTGCCGAGCGAGTTGAATGCCTGGGCGAAGGTAAGACGGCTATGCGTCGTGCTGGGCGGGCCGAGCAAGGAGATCAGCGGATTGGCCACGACCTGTACGATCACGACCCCGCTGGCGAGGACGAACAGCGCGCCAAGGAAGACGATATAAGTCGCTGTCTGGCTGGCCGGAATGAAGAGCAGGCAGCCCAACATCATGGTCAACAGACCCGCCACCGCGCCGCGCATGTAGCCCAGCTTCTTGACCAGCTTTGCACCCGGAATGCCGATGATGAGGTAAGCTGCGAAAAAGCAGAACTGCACCAGCATCGCTTCGGTCCAGCTGAGCGTGAACAGCTCTTTCAGCTTCGGGATAATGACGTCGTTAAGCGACGTGATCCCGCCGAAAATAAAAAACAGTCCGAAGACGAAATATTGCAGCCCCGGTGCATCCACCGGGGGAGTGTCATCGTCGATCTCAATCGGATTGGGATCGGTGCTTGACGCAACGTCAGGTGCCAAAGCCATTCAATTTTCTCCCCAATGGTCGCCGGTCAAACGCCGCGCGACCCATTATCCTTGTCGGTGTGCCAGCACAGAGCCGCCACGCAAAGCAAATACGAATGCCCGTCAGAACGAGCAGTCGGTCCCCTCTGCAAATTCTTCGCGCACGACCGATCCGATATTGATCGTGAAATCGCCTTCGGAACCCAGTGCCAGCGTCGGGCCGAGGTCCGTTGCGCAGGCCGAAGTGATGATCATCTCGCGATAACCCTTGCCTGCCGCGACAGCCAGTTGCTGCGTGATGTCGAGCGGTTCGCCCGAGCCGACCTTGACATAGAAAGGCGCAAGCGGCCGGTTTTCGACTTCGTAGACGATGCGATAGCCATAGCCATCGTCGCCGTCCCCCTGGACAAGTTCGAGGATGGAGCCTGCGTTGAACGTAAGCTCGCGGGCATCTTCCTGAGCAGTGCGGTCGATCCCGCGGGCGGTGATGCCGCCTGCCGATCCGCGCAGATTGTCGAGCTTGCCGGTTGCCGTGTTGGCGAGCACGCCGTCGGCCAGGCGACCGCTGACATACCAGTCCTTCGCAGCGCCCTGTTCGAGCGGGGCGCAGGTTTCATCGAGGGTCGGCAATGCGCTGGTGTCTGCCAGCGTGCGGCCATAGCCCACGGTAAACAGCGCCCCGTCGGGTCCGTTGAGCGGACCGAAGTCGCACGTGGCAGGCCAGCTGAAACCGAGCTTGCCGGTCGCGGGCATTGCGCCAGTCAGTACGTCGGCAATGCCTGCGCCTTCGCCGCCCGGGAGCCAGGATGCCACGAAGGCATCTGCGATGTTCAATTCGCGGTTCATCCACATGGGACGACCGGAAAGGAATACGGCCACAGTCGGTACGCCTTCGGCCTTGAACTTGCGCAGCAGTTCGAGCCCTTCGGTGTCCGGGAAGCCGAGGTGCTTCCGGTCGCCTGCGAATTCCGCATATGGTTCCTCGCCGAACACCACGACTGCAACGTCGGGCTTGGCTGTGTAGCTGCCGTCCTGCGACAGCGTGGCGTTGCCACCGCTTGCTTCGACAGCGCTTTCGAGACCCGACCAGATCGAGGTCGCGCCCGGGAAGTTCGCATTGGTAAGGTCGCCGCCGCCCTGCCAGGTCAGCGTCCAGCCGCCCGAAGCCTGCGCGATGCTGTCGGCGGCGCTACCGGCAACGAGGACATTCGCCCCTTCCTTTAGGGGAAGGACGCCGTTGTTGGTCAGGATAACCTGCGACTTGGCGACCGCCTCGCGCGCGATGGCGCGATGTTCGGCAGAGCCCAATAGCGCATAATTGCCTGCGTTCGGACGGTCGGAAGGCTTTACGAATTCGTCCAGGAGCCCCGCGCGCATTTTCATGCGCAGCACGCGGCCCACGGCTTCGTCGAGGCGCGCCATCGGGATCGTGCCGTCTTCGACCTGTGCGACCAGCGTTTCTAGCAGGCCCTTCCAGTCGTCGGGGACCATGTAGATGTCGAGACCGGCGAGAAGCGACTGCGGGCAATCGGTGTTGGTGCAGCCCTTAACCTGTCCGTGGCCATTCCAGTCGCCGACCACCAGGCCATCGAAGCCAAGTTCGCCGCGCAGGAAATCGGTCAGCAGCGCTTCGTTGCCGTGCATCTTGCGACCGTTGACCGAATTGAAGCTGGCCATGATCGTTTCGACACCGGCGTCGATCGTTGCCGGATAGGGATAGGCGTGCAGCGCCTTCAGTTCTTCGATGTCGCCGTTCACTTCGCCCTGGTCGACACCTTGATCGGTCCCGCCATCGCCGAAGAAATGCTTCGCGGTGGCTATGACATGGCCTGCGCCCAGACGGTCCGGATCGCCCTTGGTGCCCTGCAGACCCTCGACCAGCGCCGCACCGAGCGGGGCGACGATCTTCGGATCTTCCGAATAGCTTTCATATGTGCGGCCCCAGCGGTCGTCGCGCGCGACGGCCACGGTGGGCGAGAAATTCCAGTCGATGCCCGTTACTTCGATCTCGACTGCCGTGGCATGGCCGATCCGTCGCAGCAGGTCGGCATCGCGGGTCGCGCCAAGGCCGATATTGTGCGGGAAGATCGTGGCCTGAACGACATTGGTGTGGCCGTGGACGGCGTCCGTGCCCCATATGGTCGGGATAATCGGTTCGCCATTTTCCTGCGGCTGGACCGAGGCGAGATACATCTCGTCGGCATAGCGCAGCCATTCGGAAGCCGGGGCGAATTCGTCGCCATAAGGGCCGCCATTGCCGCCGTTGAGATAGCTACCGAAACGATAGCGACGCATGTCTTCGGGTGTGAAGGAATTGATCTGAGGCTGGATCAGCTGCGCGACCTTGCGCTCCACGCTCATCCGGGAAATCAGGTCGGCGACACGCGCGTCTTCTGGGACTTCGGCAACTGGCACCGGGGTGGTTTCGACCTCTGCCGGAATTGCCGAGCAACCGGCCAGGGCAAGGGCCGCCGCCGATGCCGTCCAATACGCCTTGATCATCTTTTCCCTCCGCGCCCTCATTGAATTGAGAACGTTATCAATCGCGAGAAGTGACACGACTTTCAAGGAAAATCAAGCCATCAGATTCAACGCTTGGCTGTGAGGAGGAGCACGGTCGCTATGCCCGCCAGTCCTGCAAGCAGCAAGAACAACGCATCGAAGCCAAACAGGGGCACGAGTGCCAGCGTCAGCCACGGCATGATGAGGCTGGGAACGGTGTTTGTCAGGTTGAAGATGCCGAGGTCGCGCCCGCGCGTTGCCGGCTTGGGCAGGAACCGAAGGGTCTGGCTGGAATGCAGAGCCAGGAATACGCTGGTCGCCAGGCCGAAGATGACATAGCCGAAAATCGCGCTCGACAGCGTATCCGCGATACCCATGATGACCAGGCCCGCCGCGCCTATCCCCGATCCGATGGCCAGCGGCAGAAGCGGCCTGTCGTTGCGATCCGACCAGCGACCGGCAAGCATCGCCAAGGGTATCGACAGGCCCAGGACAAGGGTGAAAACCGTGGCTGTTCGATTGTCGCCGAAATCGGCGTCGATCGTTGCGAACCATACCAGCAAATAGGCGAATAGCGCGGCTTCAGCGATCTGGACGAGCAGTCGCGCCAGCCACATCCGGGCGACTGTGCTCCTCGGCTGCCTGTGGGCGACTGCCGCGTCGCTTTCGCTCGCCGCCGGTGCCGCGGTCAGGTGCGGCATGGCAATCGGCTTTCCGAAAAGCACGACGGGAAGCACGCATATCGCAACGATGGCTGCGACGAGGCTCAGGCGGGCATCGGCATCGGCAACACCGGGGATGGTGACCAAGGCACCCGATAGCGCGCCGAGCGCAGGGGCGAATGCCAGCAGGCCGCCAAGCCTGCCCTTCTGTTCATCGGGCACGCAATCACCTGCCCAGGCCGCAAGAGGGGCGAGCATCATGTTTAAGCCGATTTGCCAGACTACGATTACGCCCAGTAGCTCGGCCGCGCTGTCTGTCCTGCGCACGCTGACGAGCAAAACCGATGAAAGGGCAAGCCCGGCCAAAATCCATCCGCGGCGATTGCGCGTGATATCGCTGAGCCAGCCGAATGCGATGTTCGAAATGCTGGCCGAAATAGCCCCGGCGAACGCAATATAGGCCAAGGCGCCGATCGTATCGGTGGCCTCCAGCTCGCCCACCCGGACCGGGAGCAGCAGGGTTAGGAATGGGACATAGGCGACCGCACCGCCTGCCGCTGCCAGCGCATAGAGCCACAGGAAGCGGCTGGTCTGCCGGTGCCGGGTGTCGCCTAGTTCCATCCGGTCAGGCGGGAGCAGGGCCGGTCGAACCACGAACGACCAATTCGCCCTTTACGCGGACCGGCTCGGTAGGGAGCTGGCCCTTCTTGGCGTCGATCAGCAATTCGACCGCCCGCGATGCCGTTGCGGCGATCGGCTGGTCGACCGCGGTAAGGGGGGGCTGCGTAAACCGCACGATCGGCGAATTGTCGAAACTGATGACCGAAAGGTCTTCGGGAATGCGCAGGCCCATTTCCTTCGCCACTTGCATGCTGGCAAAGGTCATCTGGTCGCTACTGGCGATGATCGCCGTAGGACGCTGGGGCAGGGAGAGCAGCTTTCGTGCCGCTTCAAGCCCGCTGTCGAAACCGAAGTCACCGCGCTCGCACAGGCCGTCGGTCGGAAGTTTCGCGGCGAACATGGCTTCCTTCCAGCCGGCGATACGCCAGTCGGAAAGGCTGAATTCGGATGGGCCTGCAATGAAGCCGATCCTTTCGTGGCCGAGGTCGAGCAGGTGCTCGGTCGCTATTCGTGCGTTGTGCGTATCGCCCATGGTCATGGGGATGCCCGGACCCGGGTCGGTCGAGCCGATCCGCGCAAACGGTATGCCGCGTTCGGCAAGAAGGCCGGTGATCAGCGGGTTGCCGGAGTGGGGCGGGGTGAGGATCACGCCATCTGGCTGCAGGGCCGCGATGGCCGCGCCCAGTTCGCGCTCGACATGGTCGTTGTGCGTATCGACCAACTCGATGAGCATGCGATAGCCGTGTTCTGCACAGGTCAGCATCCCGCCAAGCAGCATCTGGTCGACCCAGTCGCGGCCTTCGCGCGCACGCCAGTCGGCAATGGTCAGGTCACGGTCGTTGATCGCAAGAATGAGATAGGACCGCGAACCGCTCATCCGCTGGGCAGCGATCGAGGGGACATAGCCGAGCTTGTCGATGCTCGCCTGGACCCGCTCTTTCATCGCGGGCCGCACATTGGGCTCGTTGTTTATGACGCGGCTGACCGTCTGGAGCGAAACCCCAGCGTCTGCTGCCACGTGCTTGATGGTCACGGCCTGACGGCGCCTGCCCATAACGAAACCCCCGAATGGTCAATTGGATATCGACCGGTCCACAGCCAACCTAATCCTGGCGGTCAGGATTTGGAATGGTCCGGATGCGTTTTTTCAAGAGTCGGAAGACAAACGGGCCCCGGTCTCGCAACCGGGGCCCGTAGTGTTTTCCTGCCTTCAACCCCGGTTCTTAGAAATTGAACCTGGCGAGGAAGGTGTAACGGCGATCGTTACGGAAGGCGTTACTGATGAAGCGCGTGCCGTCGTAATCGACCACGGTCGAGAGCTTGGTCACTTCGTCGAGCAGGTTCACGCCCTGCACGCCGATCTTCAGGTTCTCGTTGACCGTGTAGAAGATCGATGCGTCCAGCTGTCCGCCCGCTTCCTGGAACGTCGGCGAGAACGGGAAGAGATCGTCTCGCGGCGTGACCAGGAACTCGCTACGCCAATTGTAAGCGGCACGGGCCGAGAACGGTCCCTTCTCGTAGAAGATCACGCCGTTGATGGTGGATTCGGAGAAACCACGCAACGGCAGCTGTGCCTGGAACGGTCCGACGTTCTGCGGCGAGGCACCGTCGGCGACCGACGGGTTGCCGATGTCCGACAGCGTCGGGTTCGTGAAGTCGCCGGCATCGATGTAGGTGTAGGATGCCTGCACCCCGAAGCCGTCGAGCAGACCAGGCAGGAAGTCGAACTTGTGCTGGTAAGCCAGTTCGAAGCCCTTGAGCGTGCCGTCGTAATCATTGGCAGGGCCAGTGATGATGACGTCAGCCGTCGTGCCGCTTTCCGCGGTGTAGGTCTGCAGACCCGTACCCTGGTCGATCAGGCCGGTGATGTCCTTGATGAAGAAGGCAGCCGTAAGCGAGCCGACTTCGGCAAAGTACCATTCTGCCGACACATCGTAGTTCCACGATTCGACCGGGCGAACACCGCGGTTACCCGTGGTGATCGAGAGCAGCGGACCGCTATCGACACGGCCACTGAAACCGAAGACCCCGCCTGCGCTGAAGTTGTTCAGATCGGGACGGACGATGCCCTTCGAAACGGCGCCGCGAAGGACGAAGCCGGTGTTGGTGTCGAGCCTGATATTGAAGCTCGGCAGCCAGTGATCGAAGGTGATGTCGCGGTTGTCGCGTATGACTTCGCCGGTGAACAGCGAGGCATATTCGGCCAGGCGCGCACCTTCCAAATCGCAATAGAGGATCTGCGGTCCGAATGCGGAACCCGTGTCCGGATCGATCGGCGCGTCTGGCGGCAGGACCGGGCAGGAGCCGGAGATTTCGTCCGGTTGCACGATGCCGTCGCCGTTGCCACCATTATCAACTGCATCGAACTGCGCCGGATCGGGGAATGCGACCAGCGAATCGGTACGTACGAGCGTGTCGGCATAACGCAGGCCGATGTTACCGCCGATCGACCAGCCATTGTCGAAGTCCATGCCGTAATCGACACGAGCATAGGCAGCGGTAGTCGTTTCGGCCACGTCGGAAATTTCCGACGGGCAGAACGGGTCACACTGGACGACGCGGCCATCGAGCAGCGTGCGCTGGCGGCCGTTCACGCCAAGGTTGAAGCGTTCCGGCGTCTGCGAGAAGGTCGTGAGCTCGTCCCACTGGCCATCGATCGTACCGTCGAGGTAATCCTGCAGGAAGTCGTCGCCGCCGTAGAACCAGGCTTCGCCGCCCGGGATCGGGGTCGCAACTTCGCCGCGCTGGAAACCGTCCGCGAAGGGCGAACGCAGCTGCGAGAAGTTCGGGAATTCATCCGTGAACGCACCGCCGGCAATCGCGAATTCCTGACCAGGAAGACCCGTGTAGAAACGACCCGGAGTGAAGCCAGGCTGACCCCAGTCATAGGAGATCGTTCCGGCGCCGCCCGGGTTACAGCCCGGACCTTCGCCCCACGGCGCACAGCCGCCACGGCCGGCCCACGGAGCCGACAGGTTGCCCCAGGTGCTGAAGTTGGTGTTCCGCGTCGTGCGCTCACGGGCAGCCCAGCGAGCACCGAAGCGGGCCTTCTTGAAGAAGCCATCTTCGCTGATGTCGTACTCGAAGTCGCCGCGCAGGCTGAACATGTCGGCATCGTTGTCTTCGCGGCTGTCGAGGCCGAACCAGTAGTAAGTGTAGAAGCCCGAGCTGAAGTAGTCCGCCGGTGCGCCGAGCGGTGCGACGAACTGGACGTTCGGGGTTTCGCCCGAAAGGTCCAGATCAATGTCGGCCCAGGTGCTCATCGCGCCGAATACGGAATCGCGGGTCAGGTCAGACTTGATGTACTGCGCTTCGAAGTTACCGCGAAAGCGATCCGAGAAGATCGTGTCGATATCGAACGAGATGTCCTGGGTGACGCTCTTGGTGTCACGCAGGAAGCGCAGGCTGTCGAGCGGAATACCGCCGAGACCGAAGGGCGTTGCATAGGCATCGCCGACATTGTCGGTGAGGATGCCGCTGACGAACTTGCCGTCTTCGAACTGCCAGTTGCTGTCCGAACGCGGTTCCGGCGAGGAAACGCCATCGTCCATGCGGCCGATCAGGGCGAATTCTTCGGTCGAGAAAGTCGTTTCCGAACGCAGGTATTCCAGCGTCATCAGGAGGCCGCCGTCGAGCGTTTCGAACTGGGCGACACCCGAGATCGCTTCGCGGTCGCGGTCGAGATCGGTGGTGCGAACGCCAGCGTACTGCGGCACCAGGACGGAGCCGGAGGGCGGGAATTCATTGGGCTGGAAGTTCGGTTCGTCACCGAAACCGCCGGAATTGAGGTCGAATACGCGCTGGCATCCGCCGCTCAGGTCGGCCGGACGGTAGCAGGGATCGATCGCCTGCGAGGAGTCGGTGCGGCTCTTGAGCTTCGAGTTCGAGTAGCTCAGCTGGACACCAAAGGTGCCCTGCGCGCTGTCGAATGTGTCCGAAACCAGCAGGTTGTAGGTCGGCGACCACTTTTCGCGCAGGTCGCCATAGTTGGCTTCGATCGAGCCGGCGACGTTCAGGCCGGGCTTGTCCAGCGGCTTGCGCGTGACGAGATTGACGAGACCCGAAATCTGGCCCTCGATCATGTCCGCGGTAACGTTCTTGAAGACTTCGACGCGGCCGACGAGTTCGGGCGATACGTCTTCGAAGCTCAGGCTGCGACCGCCGGTGGCGGAGAAGATGTCACGACCGTTCAGCTCCGAGCGACCGAAATTGTCGGGCAGACCGCGGATGATGACGCCGGTGCCTTCAACAGAGAAACGGGTGGGATCGGAGGTCTTCTCGAAGCGACCGATGTTGACGCCAGGGACACGCTGCAGCGCTTCGGCGACCGAACGGTCGGCCAGTGCGCCGATGTCTTCAGCCGTGATGACGTCGACGACGGTATCGGCCCGCTCCTTGATGTCCTGCGCGCTGCGCAGCGAGGCAGCGATACCGGTGACGACGATGACGTTCTGCTCGTCGAGTTCTTCCGGAGTGCCGCCGGCACTTTCTTCGGTGAGATCTTCATCCGCATCCTGCGCGAAAGCAGGCTGTGCAGCGACGAGCGCAAGGCTCGACGCGGTCGTCAATGCGGCAATGCGGCGCCCATACGTGGCGGCGGCTGAGTTGGTGCGAGACATGTATCCTCCCTGGGTCCCAAGCGATATGTCAGGACGAATCCTGCATTCATTCTGTCATATATCGCTACTTGTTAGCGTTCACAACATACAATATGAACGTTCACAACAATCGTGGCAGACTGGCAACAGCTGCCCTTTGCTGGCATGGGGTCTTAATGGCTATCGAACATATCGTAATCGTGGGTGGCGGCACCGCAGGCTGGATGGCCGCAGCCGCACTTTCGCGCATCCGTGACGGACGTAACCTGAAGATCACTCTCATCGAATCCGAGCAGATAGGTACGGTCGGTGTGGGCGAGGCGACGATCCCGCCATTCGTGGAATTCAACCAGGCGCTGGAAATCGACGAGCGCGAAATGCTCTCGGCGACGCAGGGCACGTTCAAGCTGGGCATCCAGTTCAGCAATTGGGGGCAGGTCGGCGAAAGCTACATCCACCCCTTCGGTAATTACGGATATGACCTTGGTGGCATCAATTTCCACCAGGTCTGGCATGCCCTTCGCCAGCGCGGCGACAAGAGGCCTTTGCAAGCGTTCAATCTCGAGACGATGGCAGCCTATTTCGGGCGCTTCTCGCGCACGCAGGATTATAACCGTGATGACCTGCCGCCGATGAACTATGCCTATCACATCGACGCCACGCGCTATGCCGGCTTCCTGCGGCAATATGCGGAAAAGCGCGGTGTCGTGCGCCAGGAAGGGCGCGTCGACGATGTTTCGCTGCATGCGGAAAGCGGCTTCGTTAAGTCGGTAACCCTCCAGAGCGGCCAGACGATCGAGGGCGATTTCTTCGTCGATTGTTCCGGCTTTCGCGGATTGCTGATCGAGCAGGCTCTCGAGACGGGATACGAAGAATGGACCCATTTGCTGCCGTGCGACCGCGCGGTGGCCTTGCCCTGCAATCGCGACGACGGGTCTCCGCCTCCGCCTTTCACCAAGGCGACGGCGCATGCTGCGGGCTGGCAATGGCAGGTCCCGCTCCAGCATCGCAACGGCAATGGCCACGTCTATTGCAGTGAATTCATGTCGGATGACGAGGCGCATGACATTCTGGTCAAAAACCTCGCGGGAAAGCCGACGGCGGAACCCAATTTCCTGCGTTTTGTGACGGGGCGGCGGAAAAAGTTCTGGAACAAGAACGTCGTCTCCATCGGCCTTGCATCGGGTTTTATGGAACCGCTGGAATCGACCTCGATCCATCTCATCAACACGGGCGTCAACAAGCTGATTGCCTTGCTGTCGCTGGACGGGGTCAACGAGGCGCAGATCAGCACCTACAACCGGATCACGCGCAAGGAATACGAGCGGATCCGCGACTTCCTCGTCCTGCACTACAACGCGACACGCCGGAACGATTCGCCCTTTTGGGATCATGTTCGCACCATGGAGGTGCCGGATACGCTCACCGAGAAGGTTGAGATATTCAAGGCGAATGGCCAGGTGCTTCGCGAAGAAGACGAGCTTTTTACTACCACCAGCTGGGCGGCAGTCATGATGGGCCAAGGCATCTCGATGGTCGGCAACAGCCCAATGGCCGATAATGTCGCAACCCAGATGGCGGGCGAGGTCGACGAGATGGAGAAATCGATCCGCTGGCTGGTCGAAAGAATGCCGGGTCACGGCCAATACGTCCAGAAATACGGCCCCGCTCCGGCGTAATCCTTGCCCTTGGCCACGGCGCGGGTTAGCGCTCACCGGCAATGTTCGACCCGCAGGCTTTCCGCAGCGCTCTCGGCTCCTTCGTGACCGGCGTCACCATCGTGACGACGCGGGACGAGGGCGGGCGCCCCATCGGCCTGACGGCGAACAGTTTCAACTCGGTCAGCCTCGATCCGCCGATGGTCCTGTGGAGCCTGTCGCTGCATTCCGGCAGTCTGCCGGTCTTCCGCGAAGCGAAGAGCTGGGCCGTGCATGTGCTCGCCGCAGACCAACAGGCGATGTCCGACCGCTTCGCTCAGCCGGGACAGGACAAGTTTGACGGACTCGCCGCCGAAGACGGGCCGGAGGGCGCCCCGCTGATCGAAGGCTACGCCGCGCGCTTCGGATGTCGTGCCCGGTTCGAATACGAGGGCGGCGACCACGCCATTTTCCTTGGCGAAGTAATCGACTTCGAACGGCGCGAAGCAGAGCCGTTGATCTATCATTCTGGCAATTACGGCCGTGTGATGCGCTCTCCCACCGGCGAAGACCTCGAGCATGAGGGGCTGGCCGAGAAAACTTCCGGCGGCCTTGCCCTTACGGAACGCGGAGCCGAACTGATGGAAGCGCTGCAACGCCTGTCGAAGCGCTAGACTCGACACAATTGCCCCGATACCGGTTGCGAAAAGCAACCAGCAGGAGAGGCAGCCATCATGAAAACGCGTATCACCGAAATGTTCGGCATCGAGCATCCGATCATCCAGGGCGGCATGCATTACGTCGGCTTTGCGGAAATGGCGGCGGCGGTATCCAATGCGGGTGGCCTCGGTATCATCACCGCGCTGACGCAGGGCACTCCGGAAAAGCTGGCGAACGAAATCGCGCGTTGCAAGGACATGACCGACAAACCGATCGGCGTGAACCTGACCTTCCTGCCGACGGTCAATGCACCCGACTATCCGGGCCTCGTACGGACGATCATCGAAGGCGGCGTGAAAATCGTGGAAACGGCAGGCAACAACCCGGCGCAGGTGTTGCCCTTCTTCAAGGATGCAGGGGTCAAAGTGATCCACAAATGCACCAGCGTGCGCCACAGCCTGAAAGCCCAGTCGATCGGCTGCGACGCGGTGTCGGTCGACGGCTTCGAGTGCGGCGGCCACCCGGGCGAAGACGACATCCCGAACATGATCCTGCTCCCGCGTGCGGCGGACGAGCTGGAAATCCCCTTCGTCGCCAGCGGCGGCCAGGCCGATGCCCGCAGCCTCGTCGCCAGCCTCGCCATGGGCGCCGACGGCATCAACATGGGCACGCGCTTCATCGCCACCAAGGAAGCGCCGGTGCACGAGAACGTGAAGAAGGCGATCGTCGCGGCGAGCGAGCTCGACACCCGCCTCGTAATGCGCCCGCTGCGCAATACCGAGCGCGTGATGACCAACGATGCGGTCGAGGAACTGCTCGAAATCGAGAAGCAGAAGGGCGATGATCTCAAGTTCGAGGACATCATCGAACAGGTCGCCGGCGTTTATCCGCGGATCATGACCGAAGGTGACATGGACGCGGGCGCGTGGTCGTGCGGCATGGTGGCCGGGCTCATCAACGACATCCCGACCTGCAAGGAACTGATCGACGGCATCATGGCCGATGCGGACAAGATCATCCGCCAGCGCCTCGCCGGATTCATCGACGCCTAGGAGCCGCCCGCCATGCTCGATACCGCCAAGCGCTTCGCCTATAACGAAGACCACGAGGCCTTTCGCGACACGGTGCGCAGGGTCTTTGCCGAACACATGACCCCCTTCCTCGACAAGCACGAGGAAGAGGGCATTGTCGGCCGCGAAGCGTGGAAGGCGCTGGGCGAGGCTGGCATGCTCTGCCCCACCGTGGCTGAGGAGAATGGCGGCCTCGGCCTCGATTTCGGGTTCAACTGCGTCATTGCTGAAGAGCTGTCGTACCTCGGCTCATCTGCAGGTTTCACTTTGCAGAACGACATCACGGTCAATTATTTCGAGCGGCTCGGCACGGACGAGCAGAAGGCGAAATACCTGCCCGGCATGGTGTCCGGCGACATCATCACCGCCATTGCCATGACCGAACCGGGCGCGGGCAGCGATCTGCAGGGCGTGCGCACGACCGCCGTTCTCGACGGCGACGAATGGGTCATCAACGGATCAAAAACCTACATCACCAACGGCCAGAATGCCGATGTCGTGATCGTGGTCGCCAAGACCGATCCAAGCCAGGGCGCCAAGGGCACTTCGCTAATTCTCGTGGATGCCGGTACTCCAGGTTTCGAACGGGGGCGCAATCTCGACAAGATCGGCCAGCACGCAGCCGATACATCCGAATTGTTCTTCCAGGATTGCCGAGTGCCGAAGGACAATCTGCTCGGCGGGGAAGGGCGCGGGTTCATTCACCTGATGGAAGAGCTGCCTCAGGAACGCCTGTCCATCGCCGTCGGCGCACAGGCCGGTGCCCAGCGCGCCTTCGACGAGGCCGTCGCCTTCACCAAGGACCGCAAGGCGTTCGGCAGGAAGGTATTCGAGTTCCAGAACACCAAGTTCGTGCTCGCGGATCTTGCCGCCAAATTGCAGGTCGGCTGGGCGCATCTGGACTGGGCAATCCTGCGCCATCTGGAAGGCAAGCTGACCACGGACGAGGCGAGCGCGGCGAAGCTGTGGCATACCGACCTTCAATGGGAATGCTGCGACCAGGCGCTGCAGTTGCATGGCGGTGCGGGATACATGAACGAATATCCCATTGCCCGCCTGTGGCGCGACGCCCGCGTTCAGCGCATCTACGGCGGTACGAACGAAATCATGAAGGAAGTCGTCAGCCGCGCGATCTAAGGAGAATACCATGACCGACCCGCTGGATTTTTCAGGCAAGAACGTCCTCGTGATCGGAGGGACAAGTGGGATTGGCAACGGTATCGCCCACGGCTTTCGCGATCACGGCGCGGACGTCCACGTCACCGGCACGCGCGCCAAGGCGGACGATTACTCGGAGGCCGACGGCAGCGTGATGGAAGGGCTGACTTTCCATTCGCTCGACGTCAGCGACCGCGATGCGGTCGATGCCTTCGAATGGCCCGAACGGCTGGATGTGGTGGTGCTGTGCCAGGGCATCGCCCGCTACAATCGCGAGGAATTCACCCGCGAAGGGTGGGATGCCGTGATGGCGGTCAATCTCGACTCCCTGCTCGATTGCGCCAATGCGGTGCGCATGAAGCTGGCCGATACGGGCGGCTCGCTGCTCATCGTCAGCTCCATCGGCGGCTATCGAGGACTGATCGGAAATCCGGCCTACGGCGCCAGCAAGGCGGCCGCAATCAGCATGGTCAAATCCCTGGGCGTGGCTTTCGCTGCGGAAGGTATTCGCGTGAACGGCATTGCTCCGGGCTATGTCCACACCAAGATCAACGATGCTTTCCTCGGCAACGAGAAGTTCCGCGATGCCACTATCAAGAGCACGCCGCGGGGACGCTTGGGGCTGCCGCAGGACATGGCAGGGGTGGCCCTGTTCCTCTCCTCGCCGCTTGCCGATTACGTCGTCGGCCAGACGATCAGCGTGGACGGCGGGTTGTCGCTGGCCTGATCGCGCCGACGCTTCTCCTTTCCTACCCGGGCGGTAAATGGCAGTCCTGATGAGTGGGGACGGACGAAACTGTGCATCGAGGTGTCAACCGGATGTCGTTTTGAGAATAGGTTTGAAAACAAACACTAAGAGCCGATTTGCAAAGGCGACACACTGTCGCCTTCGTCACCCGGCAAGGATGTGAACATGGAATACGTCAATCTCGGCCGGTCCGGCCTCAAGGTCTCCCGCCTGTGCCTCGGCTGCATGAGCTATGGCGACACCAGCAGGGGCTGGCACGGCGACTGGGTGCTGTCCGAAAGGGAGAGCCGCCCCTTCATCCGCGAGGCGGTGGAGGCGGGGATCAATTTCTTCGACACGGCCAATATGTATTCGATGGGTGCGTCCGAAGAAGTGGTCGGCAGGCTGCTGCCCGAATTTGCAAAGCGTGACGAGATCGTGGTGGCGACCAAGGCCTTCCTGCCCTGGCGGCAGGCGCCCAATGCCGGCGGGCTTTCGCGCAAAAGCCTGATCCAGGCGATGGATGACAGCCTGGACCGGCTGGGGATGGACTATGTCGATCTCTACCAGATCCATCGCTGGGACGAGAGCACGCCGATCGAGGAAACGATGGAGGCGCTGCACGATATCGTGAAGTCGGGCAAGGCGCGCTACATCGGCGCGTCCTCCATGGCGGCATGGCAATTCGCCAAGGCGCAGGAGGTGGCGCGCGCAAACGGGTGGACGCCCTTTATCTCGATGCAGAACCACGTGAACCTGCTCTATCGCGAGGAAGAGCGCGAAATGATCCCGCTGTGCCGGGACCAGGGCGTCGGGATCATTCCGTGGTCGCCGCTGGCACGCGGAAAGCTGGCAAGGGCCTGGGACGAAAGCACCGTGCGCAGCGAAACCGATGGTTTCGGCAAGATGCTCTACACGCAGAATGTCGATGCGGACCGCGCTATCGTCGAAGCTGTCGGCAAGATCGCCGAGGGGCGCGGCGTGTCACGGGCGACCGTGGCGCTCGCATGGCATTTCGCAGTCGACGGGATCACCGCGCCGATTATCGGGGCGACCAAGGATGGCCACATTGCGGCGGCGGTGTCAGCGATGTCGCTCGACCTGACCCAGGAAGAGGTGGAAAGCCTCGAAAGTCCCTATGCGCCGAAAACGCCTGTTGGCGTCGCCTCAACCGCGCCGCGAAACTGGTCGCTGACGCTCAAGGGCAAATAAAAGTCCCGCCCGGCGCTTTGCGGAACCGGGCGGGACAGTCGGCACTGATGTGCGAAGGGGATACAACGCTCACGGCAGTGCCGGGAGCTGGACCTTAACCGGGCAGGAAAACGCTGTCCGTGACGTGGATGACGCCGTTGGTGGTCTTCACGTCGGCCTGGATGACTTCGGCTTCACGGCCAGCGGCATCGGTGACGACGATTGCGCTGCCATCGAAGCTGGCGGTCAGAGTTTCGCCGGCCAGCGTCTCGAATTCATAGCTTCCGCCCGACTGGCGGATGGCCTGCGACAGGCGCGCTGCCGGGATGCGGCCGGCCACCACGTGATAGGTCAGGATGGTGGTCAGCGTATCGCGGTTTTCGGGCAGCAGCAGGCTCTCGACCGTGCCGTCCGGCAGCTCGCCGAATGCGTCGTCGGTCGGTGCGAAGACGGTGTAGGGGCCGGGCGACGACAGTGTCTCAACAAGACCTGCAGTGTCGACGGCGGTGACCAGCGTTTCGTGGATGCCGGTACTCATGGCGGCTTCTACGATATTGGGCTGGGACTTCTTCGCGCCGTGATTATGGGCGAGGGCCGGCGCGCCGGCGGCAAGGGCGAAACCGCCCATGGCGAGGACCGATGCTGCAGCAGCGGCTTTGACTTTCTTAGTAATAGGCAAGGAAACTCTCCGAATTTTCTGCCCGTCCAGTGACACAAGCACTCGGCAGGACTGACGTTCCGGAGAAACGGCTAAATTCTGCGGTTTTCTAGGCGCAGAAATTCGATCTCTGTGACCGTGTTTTCTCAATCTGGATAGTTGCGTGCTGAATCCGGTGGTGATGTTCCAATTCGTCCGCGACTTCGTAGAGGAATTCATCGCCGGGATGGCCGGCTGGCATTACGAGATGCGCCGTAAGCGCGGTCTCTGTGGTCGACATCGGCCAGATATGCAGATCGTGGACGGCCTCCACCCCGTCGAGCGAGGCGAGGTAAGTGCGCACGGACTTTTCCGAGATGCCTTTCGGCACCGCCAGAAGGCTCATTGCGACACTGTCCTTCAGCAGCCCCCAGGTGCCCCATGCGATGACCGCAACGATGACGAGGCTGACCGCCGGATCGATCCACAGTGCGCCAGTGTAGATAATGGCGATACCGGCGAGGACGACACCAAGGCTCACCAACGCATCCGCTGCCATGTGCAGGAAAGCGCCGCGAATGTTGAGGTCGTGCTCCCGTCCGCGCAGGAAGAGGAGGGCAGTGCCGGTATTGATGGCGATGCCGATGCCCGCAACGATGACCATGGTCATGCCCTGGACCGGCTGGGGATTGGAAATGCGGTGCGCCGTTTCGAATGCGATGGCGCCGATCGCGATCAGCAGCAACGCAGCATTGGCGAGGGCTGCGAGAATGGTCGAGCTCTTGTAGCCATAAGTGAATCGCTCGTTCGGAGGACGCTTGGCAGCGACGCTGGCGCCCCAGGCCAGTAGCAGGGCCAGCACGTCGGAGAGGTTGTGCCCGGCATCCGCGATCAGCGCCATTGAGCCGGAAATCCATCCGTACACCGCCTCGACGAAGACGAAGCCGGTGTTGAGGATGATGCCGATCAGGAATGCGCGGCCGAAATCCTTCGGTGCATGGGAATGCCCGTGCCCGGAATGGTCGTGGTCATGCCCACCTGCGTGATCATGGCTGTGGCCTATGCCCAACTGCCAATGCCTTCCTTGCGTTGCTTCCTGCCCTCAGACCATCACTGGCCTCGAAAGGCAAACATTACAGCGAGATATCCTGTCAGCGGAAAGAGGCTATTCGTAGATGCAGCTGTCGAGCCCGTCCCGCGCCACCACGCCAATGCGCGCCGAAATCGTGTTCCCGTGTCTGCGCAGCCAGCCGCCGGGATTTGTCACCGAGCGTTCCTGCGGCAGCGGAAGGGCGGCGGCCATGCGTGCCGCTTCGAGGGGCGTGAGGCTCGCCGCCGACTTACGGAAATAGCGCTGCGCTCCCGCTTCGGCGCCGTATGTGCCAATGCCCGTCTCCGCGACATTCAGATAGACTTCCATGATCCGCCGCTTGTCCCAGATATTCTCGATCAGGACGGTGAACCAGGCTTCCAGCCCTTTGCGGAAATAGCCTCCGCCCTGCCACAGGAAGACGTTTTTCGCGGTCTGCTGGCTGATCGTCGACCCGCCGCGAATCCGGCCACCCTTGGCGTTCTGTTCGATGGCATTCTCGATAGCCTCGCGGTCGAAGCCGTCATGCGTACAGAACTTGCCGTCCTCCGCAGCGATAACTGCCCGTACAAGGTTCCGGTCGATGTTCGACAGCGGCTCCCAGTCCTTGGTGATCCCGTCACCGTTCATCACCATGGTCGCCGTTACCGGAACCGGTACGAACTTGAACGTCAGCACCAGCAGCAGGCTGAGGGCCACGAAGCCGAGCAGGAACTTGAACAGGAAACGGACGAGAAAACGCATGGATTGCCCTTGGATAAAAAAACGGCGCGAGGAAAGCCCCGCGCCGTTTCGATGTCATATGGTCGCGATTTAGGCAGCGCCCGGCAGAAGCCTCTCGCCGGCAATGGCCTTCATCGCCTTCTGCAGCTTTTCGAAAGCGCGCACCTCGATCTGGCGGATGCGTTCGCGGCTGACCGAGTAGACCTGGCTCAATTCCTCGAGCGTCTGCGGATTGTCCGTCAGGCGACGTTCGGTGAGAATGTGCTTTTCGCGGTCGTTGAGGCTGTCCATCGCTTCCACGAGCATTTCGTGGCGGACTTCCTTTTCTTCCGCGTCGGCCACCGTCTCGTCCTGAAGCGGACGATCATCAGTCAGCCAGTCGAGCCATTCGCCCGAGCCTTCTTCGCCGTTGCGCATGGAGACGTTGAGCGAACCGTCGCCGCCCATCATCATCCGGCGGTTCATGTTGATCACTTCCTGCTCGGGCACGCCGAGATCGGTCGCGATCTTGTTCACGTCGTCGGGATGAAGGTCCGTATCCTCGTAAGCGTCGAGGTTCTTCTTCATGCGGCGCAGGTTGAAGAACAGCTTCTTCTGCGCGGCAGTGGTACCCATTTTCACGAGCGACCAGCTGCGCAGGATATATTCCTGGATGCTCGCCTTGATCCACCACATCGCATAGGTCGCGAGGCGGAAGCCGCGATCGGCTTCGAACTTCTTCACGCCCTGCATGAGGCCGACGTTACCTTCGGAAATGAGATCGGAAACCGGCAGGCCATAGCCGCGGTAACCCATCGCGATTTTCGAGACGAGTCGCAGGTGAGACGTCACGAGCTGCGCCGCAGCATCGGGATCGTCGTGTTCCTCGTAGCGCTTCGCGAGCATGTATTCCTGCTCTTGCGTCAGCACCGGGAACTTCTTGATTTCGGAAAGATAGCGGTTGAGGCTCTGCTCCCCGCCGAGCGCCGGAACGCTCAAAGATTTGGTGTTGCTCACTTATTCCTGACCTTTCTAGCGTCGACCTCGTTTGCCGGACCCCTGATGGGCATCCGGTCTATCGGGCCACTGGGTTACTTATACCGCAATCTGCGGAAAAATGCATCTGTCTTTCGTCGATTTCAACGTGCGGTTTCGTCGATAAGTTCCCGCATATCGGCAGGCATTTCGGCGCGGAAATCCAGGCTTTCATCGCTGATAGGATGCCTGAGTCCCAGACGTGCTGCATGGAGGGCTTGGCGTTCGAAATGCAGCTCGTCGAGCAAGCCTCTAAGGGGCTTCGGAGTGCGGCCGTAGACAGGGTCTCCTAATAGCGCATGACCGATTGATGCACAGTGAACGCGGACCTGGTGCGTGCGCCCGGTTTCGAGCCGGCATTCGATCAGTGCGCAGTGATCGAGCAGGCGCAGGGTCTCGTAATGAGTCACCGCGTGCTTTCCGCGGGAGGAGGTGTCGGGCAGCACCGCCATCTTCTTCCGGTCCCTGTCGGAGCGTCCGATCCTACTGGAAACGGTCCCGGCGGGCGGGTTTGGGTGTCCGGCGCAAATAGCCAGGTAGCGGCGGGTGATCGAGTGGTCGGCAAATTGCGCGGCGAGGCCTTCGTGAGCGGCATCGGACTTGGCCACCACCAGCAAGCCGCTGGTATCCTTGTCGATCCGGTGAACGATGCCGGGCCGTTCGATCCCGTTGATCCCCGACAGCCTGCCCCTGCAATGATGGAGCAGCGCGTTGACCAGCGTCCCGTCCTGGTTTCCCGCGGCGGGATGGACGACCATTCCGGCGGGTTTGTCGACGACCAGCAGGTCGTCGTCCTCGTAGACGACCACCAGCGGAATGTCTTGCGCCGGAGTGTCGAGCGGTGTCGGAGCGGGCAGGGCAATGCGCCAATTCTCCTCGCCCTGCACCTTGGCGGAGGCCGATTTCGCCACGGTCTTTCCGATCGTGACCGCGCCTTCGGCGATCAGCGCCTTGATCCTCTCGCGCGACAGGCCGGACGCTTCGGCCAACGCCTTGTCGAGCCTTCCGGGCGAAGTCAGCACTCCAGTGAGGATTTCCGGCGAAGACATGCTATCGCCATGGGCGATGACGCTCGAACTCTCAAGCCGCCTTGTCGAGGCCATGGTATCGCAGGCAACCTCGGCGCACCCGCGCGAATGCTGCGGCGTGCTGCTGGGAGAAGGCGACCGGATCACTGAAGTCCGCCCCGCGACCAATGTTCACCCTGAGCCCGAACGGCATTTCGAGATCGACCCGCAACAGCTCGTCGATGCCCATCGCAATGCCCGTAGCGGCGGCCCGGCTGTGCTGGGGTATTACCATTCGCACCCCAACGGCCGCGACGGCCCTTCTGCGGAAGATGCGGCCATGGCGGCAGGCGACGGGGCGGTATGGGCGATAATCGCGTCGGATCGAGTCACCTTTTGGCGGGCAGGGGATGGCGGCTTCACGGCGCTTCCCTATGTGGTTCGCGAACGCTAGAAGACCGCAACCAATTTCCATTCCCGACGGGGCTTTAATGACCGACAGCAATCCCACCGATCTTGCGGCAATGCTTTGCTCGCGCCTTTGCCATGACATGTTGAGCCCGGTGGGGGCCCTGAGCAACGGGCTCGAATTGCTGGCGGTGGAAACCGATCCGGAAATGCGCAAGAGCGTGATGGAACTGCTCGAACAGAGCGCGACGATTTCCACCAACAAGCTCAAGTTCTTCCGCCTCGCGTTCGGTGCAGCAGGAGGCTTCGGCGACCGCGTCGACGTTGCGGAACCGCGTTCGCTGATCGAGGCGCTGGCGGGCGATAACGACAAGATCCAGATCAACTGGGCGATCGAAACCGCCAATCTTTCCAAGCCGTCCGTGAAAGTCCTGCTCAACTTCGCCCAGATCGCAATCGATGCGCTGGTGCGCGGCGGCACGCTGGATGTCGGCGCGGAAGTGCGCGATGGCAATTGCGAGATCGTGGTTCGCGCCACCGGGCCCAAGATCGCTTTTGACGAAACTATCGGCAAGGCGATCGAAGGCAGCCTGCCGTCCTCCGAGCTGTCGAGCCGCACTGCCGCAGCGCACATGATCGCTCTGCTGGCCGAGGAATCGGGTGGCGGTCTGCAATATGCGCGCACCGACGAAGCCCTGGTGCTTGGTGCGGTCCTGCCCGAGCCGGAAGGGCTGATCGGTTGAGCGGCGAGGGCGGCTCGACCGGAGACGAACTCGTCCATCGCGAGCGACTCTCGCCCAATTTCGACGAGCGTACCCTGCCGGTCTCGATGGTGGTCATCCATTATACCGAGATGACCAGCGCCGATGTCGCGCTGGAGCGTATGTGCGATCCGGAAGCCAAGGTTTCCGCGCATTACCTCATTTCCGAAGCGGGCGAGGTGACCCGTCTCGTCGCTGAAGAAAAGCGCGCGTGGCACGCAGGCCTTTCTTACTGGCGCGGGCATAAGGACGTGAATTCCGCCAGCATCGGAATCGAACTGGATCATCCCGGCCATTTGCACGGTTACAGGGATTTCAGCGAAGCGCAGTTCGAAGCACTCGTGCCGCTGGTCGCGCGGATGGTGAAAGAGCACAATATCCCCCGCGCCAATGTGGTGGGCCATTCCGACGTTGCGCCGGCGCGCAAAATCGATCCGGGCGAGCTTTTCCCGTGGGAAAGGCTGGCCGAATACGGGCTATGCCTGCCGACACCCAAGATCGAACTTGGCGACCCGTTCGACAATGACGGCGCGTTCTATCTCGCGCTCGAACGGTTCGGATACGACATTACCGATGGGCACAAAGCGGTCGAAGCCTTCCAGCGACGCTGGCGCCCGCGCAAGATCGATGGCGAGATTGACGGCGAGATAAGAGCGATCCTGTTTCAGCTCCTGCTCGACCGTGACCGGGGCGTAACGCGGTAGTTTTCAACAGGCTGATTTGATCTTTGTTAGTATTTGGGCACTCTTTCCGAAGTCGGGAGAGGGAGAACTCCAATGCTAAGGAAACTTTTCGCAGAATTCTTCGGTACCTATTGGCTCGTTTCGGTGGCTGCGGCGCGGCTGTCCTTGCCGCCGCATTCCCCGATCTGGGGATCGGTTTTGTAGGGGTGGCACTGGCTTTCGGCCTGACGGTTCTGACCATGGCCTATGCCGTAGGCGGAATTTCTGGCGGACATTTCAACCCGGCGGTTTCGCTGGGCCTGGCAGTCGCCAACCGCTTCGCCTGGAAGGATTTACTGCCCTATTGGGGCGCGCAGCTTATCGGCGCCTTCTGCGCTGCAGGGACGCTGTTCGTCATAGCTTCGGGTGTCGCCGATTGGACCCCGGGAGGATTTGCCTCCAACGGTTTCGGCGATCTGTCGCCCGGCGGTTATTCGATGCAGGCCGCGCTTGTGGCTGAAATCGTCCTGACTGCGGCGTTCTTGGTCATCATTCTGGGATCGACTTCCGACAAGGTACCGGGCGGTTTCGCGCCGATCTCGATCGGGCTTGGCCTGACCCTGATCCACCTGATCTCGATTCCGGTTACCAACACTTCGGTAAATCCCGCACGCTCGACCGGCGTTGCGTTCTATGCCGAAACCGGTGCTGTCGGGCAGCTCTGGCTATTCTGGCTCGCGCCCCTTGTGGGTGCCGCCATCGGCGCCGTCATCTGGCGTTATCTGCTTTCGCCTGACGAGACGCTGGCAAATATCGGAGGCGATGCAGGCTGACAGTTATACGAGGCGGCTTTTCCTAAGCCGTCTCTGACCCTATAGGGGCTTGTGCCAGGGGGCCGGGCAGCCGCGGGTGTTCGCATCCGAGGAAAGTCCGGGCTCCACGAAACGAGGGTGGCGGGTAACGCCCGCCGCGGGCAACCGTAGGGAAAGTGCCGCAGAGAGTAGACCGCCGATGGCTCTTTCGGGAGATCAGGCAAGGCTGAAAGGGTGCGGTAAGAGCGCACCGGGGTTCTGGTAACAGCGCCCGCATGGCAAACCCCACCCGGAGCAAGGCCGAATAGGGGTGGCGCGCTCTCGCAAGAGGGCCGGGGTGTTTCGCCCCGAGTGTAACAGCTGCGACCGCCCGGGTTGGCTGCTTGAGCCGCGGAGCGATCCGCGGCCCAGACGAATGGCTGCCGCCGCGGATACGGTCCGGTTTCGGATACCGTCTGCGGAGACAGAACCCGGCTTACAGGCCCCCTGGCGCTTATAATGGAGCTTGCGAATTACGAGGTGGTAATGCTGCCATCTTCGGCCTGGGCGGCCTGGATGGTTCGCCTGCTGTCACCCTCGAGAACAAGTGCGGTCAGGCGACCGGTACGAAATGCCCCGGTATCGACCCCGATCCGATTGCCATTATCTTCGACCTCTTCGAAAATCGTATGGCCATGCACCACGACATGGCTGAGCGGCTCTGCATGAGAGAGGAAGCGGTCGCGGATCCACAACAGATCCTTGCGCTTCTGGTCGTCGATGGCCCGCTTGGGATTAATCCCGGCATGGGCGAGGACATAATCGCCGACCACGATGATTTCTTCGAAGCTTTCGAGGAATTCACGATCCTTGGCGGGCACCGCCTTCTGCATCACCTTCTGCACCTCTTCGAGCTGCATGCGGTTGTATTCCTTCTTCTTCACTCCGTAGCTGAGCACCGTCTCGCGCCCGCCATGACGCAAGAAGTGGCGCAGCGTTTCCTTGTCGGTGAAGCTGTCGAGGAACATTTCTTCATGGTTGCCCGCAAGATAGCGGACCTTGCGCTTCTTGCCCCATTTGCGGGCAAGCTTGATGACGCCCGCGCTGTCGGGTCCACGGTCGACGAGATCGCCAAGGAAGACGACCGTCGTGTCTGCCGCGCCCGCCTGCGCATCGTCTTGCTCAATGGCAGCCTGCAACGCCTCAAGCAGGTCGAGCCGTCCGTGAATGTCGCCGATCACATACCAACGCTCGCCCTCAGGGACGCGCGCGATGCGGCGGTCCTTGTCGGGTTTGCGGAAGAGATTGCGTAGGGACTGGATCATGGTTTCTCTGGCGGCACTCTCGTGCTGTGCGCATCTAATGCACAGCCGATATAGCAGCAAGCGCTGAGCCGCAGCTTAACGCCTTCGCAGTTGCACAATAGCCACGCTTGATATTGCGATAGCGAAAAGTTCAGCAAGTAATCTTGCGCCGAATCGTGGCTTGCTGCACGATCATTTCGATTTCGACCGAGGAGCCCTTCCTAAAAACGGGGACCCGGCGAAAACGCAGGTGGGACGAAGCACCAAACCGAACCTAAGGAGTTCGAATATGCTCACGTCCTTTCGCGGCCGACTGGCCGTTTCGCTCGCCGCTCTTGCATGCGGCATTTCTTCCCCCGCTCTCGCGCAGGACGAAGCCGAGGCCGACGGCGTAACCGTTTCGGCCAATGTCTCGCTCGTGACTGACTACCGCTTCCGCGGGGTCTCGCTGTCCGGCGGCGATCCTGCAATCCAGGGTGGTCTCGATGTGGCTCATGACAGCGGCTTTTACGCCGGTGTCTGGGCGTCCTCGATCGACGGCGGACCGTCCTATGGCGAGATGGAATTCGACATTTACGGCGGCTGGTCGGGCCAGCTCAGCGAAGGTGTCAGCGTCGATGTCGGCCTGCTGTACTATCTCTATCCCTCCGAAGAACTCGGTCTCGATACCGATTACTGGGAACCCTACGCTTCGATCGGCTTCAACCTCGGTCCGGCAGAAGCGACCGTCGGCGCCGCCTATGCCTGGGAACAGGATTCGCTTGGCGGGGACGACAACCTTTACGTTTACACCGATCTCAGCACCGGCTTGCCGGGTACGCCGCTGACCGTCACCGGGCACCTCGGGTACACCGACGGCGTACTCGCGCCGCCGCTGCTCGCTGGCGATACGGACGACAGCGGTCTCGATTGGTCGATCGGTGCCAGCTATGCTGCTGGCCCGCTTGAAGTCGGCATTTCCTATATTGGCGTCGAAGGCCCTTCGATCGACGGCTTTACCGACGATGCGATCGTGGGAACCGTGACGGCCAGTTTCTAGAACAAGGTCTCACGCTAACGGATCGGGGGCGCGTCCTTTCGGGCGGGCCCCCTTTTCTTGATCGGGCTGCGTCCTAACTATGTCGCATGACCCAATATCTGCACTCCATGATCCGCGTCACCGATCCCGACGCTACTGTCGCATTTTTCGAACTGATTGGCCTGAAGGAAGTGCGCCGCAAGGACAGCGAACAGGGGCGCTTCACCTTGATCTTCCTTGCCGCGCCGGGTGAAGAGGGCGCTGCCGAGGTCGAGCTGACCTACAACTGGCCGCCGGAAGACGGCAGCGATCCGGAACAGTATGAAGGTGGGCGCAATTTCGGCCATCTCGCCTACCGCGTCGACGACATCTACGAGACGTGCCAGCGGCTGGTCGATGCAGGCCACACAATCAATCGTCCCCCGCGCGACGGGCACATGGCCTTCGTCCGCACGCCCGACGGCATTTCCATCGAGTTGCTGCAGGACGGCTATCTTGAACCTGCCGAGCCGTGGGCCAGCATGCCGAACACCGGCAGCTGGTGAGCCTTCCGGCCTAGAGGTCTGCCTTGTCGAGGTAGGGCGATCTCTCGTCGTCGGGGTGGTCGGTCGTCATCCGCAGGATGGTATAGCCGACGACTGCCGAGACGAACGAGCCCATCAGGATGCCAATCTTGGCTTCCTCGATCAGCAACGCGTTCCCGGCGAATGCCAAGCCGGAGATGAACAGCGACATCGTGAAACCGATTCCGCACAGGATCGAGACACCCCAAATCTCCGTCCAGCTTGCGCCATCCGGGCGCGGCGCGAAGCCCAATCTATCGGCCACGTAAATAGCTGACAGGATGCCCACCTGCTTGCCGAAGAAGAGGCCGGCGGCGATCGCAATCGGCAGCGGCGCGATAATGCCTTCCATGCCGAGGTTGCCGATTTCGACGCCTGCATTGGCGAAGCCGAATACCGGGACGATAAGATAGGCGCTCCATGGGGCAAGACCGTGTTCCAGATGTTCGAGCATGGTGTCGTCGTCCTTGCCGCGCATCGGGATAGTCAGCGCAGCGACGACGCCCGCAATGGTGGCGTGCACTCCTGAGTTGAGCACCACGAACCACAGCACCAAAGACATCAGGATGAACGGCGTATAGGCCGAAACGCGTGCTCGGTTCATGACCATCATGATGGCGACAACCACTGCTGCGGCAAGCAGCCACATGACCTTGAGGTTGGCCGTATAGAATAGTGCGATCACCAGCACGGCGCCAATGTCGTCGACGATCGCGACCGTCAACAGGAACAGGCGTAGCGATGCCGGCACTCTGCTGCCGAGCAGGCCCAGCACACCCATCGCAAAGGCGATGTCGGTCGCGGCCGGGATCGCCCAGCCGCGGGTCAGTTCGCCTGCGCCTTCGGCATTGACGAAAAACAGGTAGACCAGCGCCGGGAAGATCATCCCCGCTGCAGCGGCAAGGATCGGCATCTTGCGCTGATCGTTGTCGGACAATTGCCCTTCGATCCACTCGCGCTTCACCTCGAGGCCGACGACGAAGAAGAAGATCGCCATCAGTCCGTCGTTGATCCACAGGTGCAGCGTGTTCAGCTTGAACACGTCAGCGCTGAACAACTCGCCGTGGAACAGGTGATGGTAATCCTCTGCCAAAGCGGAGTTGGCGGCCAGCATTGCAGCGATGGCAACCAGGATCAGCAGGATGCCCGCTGATGCATCGCTGACGAAGAGCGCGCGAACCGGTGCGAAGACGAGGCGGATGGGTGAACGTCGGTTACTCATATCGCGTGCTCTCTTTCGCAAACCATCGTGCGTTGCAAGGGTGGATTCTGCAGGTTAGGGAAGCGACAGGGGGATAAAGGGTTGCCGGTCGCACAATTTACGTCTGCCGAATGGCTTGCGTTGCTTCAGCACGAGCTGTTGCTGCTTGCCGCGGTGTTCTTCGCCATTGGATTGATCGACGAACTCGCGATCGATATCACCTATGCCTGGCTTAGGTTGACGGGCAGGGCGAAACCTGCCGAAGTCGGAAGTAGGGGATACGCCCTCCAGGACCTTTCAGGAATGGCTGCCGTGTTCATTCCCGCATGGGAGGAGGACACCGTCATCGGACCGACCCTTGCCCACGCGCTTGCATCCTGGCCGCAGGACGATGTGCGCATTTATGTGGGATGCTATCGTAACGATCCGGCCACGATCGCGTCTGTCTCAGTGGCTGCACGCGGTGATGACAGGATTCGCGTGGTGATTGTCGGAGCGGATGGCCCGACAAGCAAAGCGCACTGCCTCAACCGCCTCTACCAGGCTTTATGTGACGATGAGACACGCCTGCGTGCCAAGGCACACATGGTGGTATTGCACGATGCGGAAGACATGGTCGACGAAGCAGCCCTGGTCACGCTCGACCGGGCGATATGGCATGACGATTTCGTCCAGTTGCCGGTCATGGCCCTGCCGCAATCGGACTCGCCGTGGATAGCCGGCCACTATTCGGACGAATTCGCGGAATCCCACGCCAAGGCGATGGTAGTGCGCGACGCGCTTGGCGTCTCCGTTCCCGGAGCAGGTGTCGGCTCCGCAATCAGGCGCCCTATGCTGGATCGACTGGCCAGGCTGCACGCCGGAGAACCTTTCGCCTCCGCCTCGCTGACGGAAGATTACGAGCTGGGCCAGCGGATCTGCGCACTCGGGGGAACCGGACGGTTTCTCAGGGCGAGGACACATGATGGTCGCCTTGTTGCGACGCGCGCTTTCTTTCCTTCGGATCTTTCAGCTGCTGTGCGCCAAAAGACCCGCTGGACCCACGGCATCGCGCTACAGGGATGGGATCGCCTGGGCTGGCGCGGAACGCTGGCAGAACGCTGGATGACGCTGCGCGACCGGCGTGGCCCCCTGGCTGCCCTGGTCCTGGCGATCGCTTATATCTTGGTGCTGTCGGCGATATTATCGCAAGTTTCGGCAACTGCGGGCTTTGTAGCTCCGTTGGAGCCTTCGCCAATGTTACGCGGGCTGTTGGTGTTCACGATGTTCGGCCTTGTCTGGCGGTTGCTCGCGCGCGGTCTATTTACCGGTCGAGAATATGGTGTGAAGCAAGGCCTGATGGCGGTTCCGCGAGTACTCGTTTCCAATGTCATCGCCATTATGAGCGGACGCCGCGCATTGGCCGCCTATTGGCGCAGCCTGCGCGGTGCGCCGGTCGTCTGGGACAAGACCGCACATCACGATCATCCCTCCCTCGCGCTGCCCAAGGCAGCGTACGCATGAACCACACATCGACTGACCGCCGCGGACAGCCGCTTGTATTCCTGTTCGTGCTGCTGGCCGGATGGTTGACGCTCAGGCTCATGACGTGGGAAAATCCCTGGCCGCAAGAATTGCTGCGTAGTCTGGAAACCCCGGTGATCGAGCAATTAGCTGCGAACGAGCCAGCTGCGCGTGCGGTGCCTGACGGGAACGCGGGCGAACAGGATCTTCTGCTAAAGGCGCCTAGGGAAATGCCCGTTTCGCTAAGTGCGCCGCCGCCCGCGATCTTGCCCGCCAGTGCAGATCCGCCTCCGCATTTCGTCCAGGACCGCAGCATGTCGGGTCACAATTTGGTTTGGATGGCCGCGATGTCGCGCTTGCCCATGCCCAGAAGTGTTGCCGCGGCTCTCGACCGGCAAGAGGGCAGCGCGCAAGCTGCCATCCCTTTGCCGGAAGGGACGCAAAGGAAAACCAGGCCTTGGCGTTTCGGCGGCTGGCTTTTGCTACGCGGCGAGGGACGTAGCTCGCTCGCTGGCGGAGACCGTCCATCGAGCTATGGTGCGAGCCAGGTCGGTGGTGTGCTTTCCTATCGCCTGTCCCATTCATCAAGTCACCAGCCAGCGGTCTACCTAAGGACGAGCGCCGCGCTGCGTGAACCGCGGGAAAGCGAGGCCGCTTTCGGACTGCGCGCGCGTCCGCTTGCTGGGATGCCTGTGCAGCTTCATGCAGAGGCGCGATTGTCCGATCGATCGGGCCAGCTCGAAATCCGCCCCGCGCTCTTTGCAACGGCAGGGATAGAGCGAAATGACTTGCCGTTGGGCGTGAAAATTCGCGGCTATGGTCAGGTCGGCTACGTGGCAGGGACTTACTCGAGCGCGTTCGTCGATGGGATGGCAGTAGCGGAGCGCGAGGTGGCGCGCTTCGACCTTGAAAAGATCGAGGCCCATCTCAGCGCCGGGGCCGGCGCATGGGGCGGGGCACAGAAAGGTGCAAGCCGCCTGGACGTGGGGCCGAGCGCAAGCATGGACGTGCGCATGGGCGGGGTTTCCGCACGCCTCTCGCTCGATTACCGCGTCCGGGTTGCAGGCGACGCCGAA
Organism: Qipengyuania aquimaris; assembly: GCF_009827445.1. Classification (GTDB taxonomy): domain Bacteria; phylum Pseudomonadota; class Alphaproteobacteria; order Sphingomonadales; family Sphingomonadaceae; genus Qipengyuania; species Qipengyuania aquimaris. Next base: position 1,628,203 of record NZ_WTYI01000001.1, on the reverse strand, counting down.
CCCGGGAACGGACCGGCATTCACCCTTTCAACGGGCTTTTGACACGGTTCAGCTTTAATAGAGAGTGACGCTGCGATAGGGCGGGGCAATGGATGTCTATCTCCCCATTGCAAACCTGTCCGTCGACGGACTGGTAATCGTCGCGCTTGGGGCGCTGACGGGCATCCTGTCCGGCCTGTTCGGCGTGGGCGGCGGCTTCCTGACAACGCCGCTGCTGATCTTTTACGGGATCCCGCCGACAGTGGCTGCAGCATCGGCATCGACCCAGGTGACCGGCGCCAGCGTTTCCGGCGTGATCGCGCATTCCAAGCGCCGTGGCGTCGATTACCGCATGGGAGCGGTGATGATCGGCGGCGGCGTGATCGGGTCCGGCTTCGGCGCGCTCCTGTTCAATTTCTTCCGTTCGATTGGCCAGATCGACGTAGTGATCAACGCGCTCTACGTTGTCCTGCTCGGATCGATCGGCCTGTTGATGGCGAAGGAAGCGATCCAGACCTTGCGCGGGACAGGCGGTGCGCAGGCCGCAAGGCGTCGTCATCACCCGCTGGTCGCCAGCCTGCCTTTTCGCTGGCGGTTCTACGGATCGGGACTTTACATTTCTCCGCTTGCACCCCTGATAGTGGGGATCGTGGTGGGCATATTGACCATGCTCATGGGCGTCGGCGGGGGGTTCATTCTCGTGCCCGCCATGCTCTACATCCTGGGCATGAGCGCCAATGTCGTGGTCGGCACCAGCCTCTTCAACATTCTTTTCGTGACGATCGCGACCACGATCATGCACTCGGTCACCACTCGCGCGGTAGACATCGTGCTGGTCGCGCTGTTGCTGCTGGGATCGGTCTCGGGTGCACAGATCGGCTCGCAATTCGCGGTCAAGGCCAAGCCGGAGGCACTGCGCCTTGTCCTTGCCGCCATCGTTCTTCTGGTTGCGTTCCGCATGTTCCTCGGCCTCTTCTACCGGCCTGATGAAATTTACACGGTCTACCCGCTGTGAGGGCAGCGTTGCTTCTCGTCGCTGCTTTCTTCCTGATGGGGCAGCGTGACCCGGTCCTCGTTCCGGAAATCTCGCAGCACGAGGTGCAGGTGAGGCAGGGCTTTGTCGGACAGGAACTGCTGCTGTTCGGCGCAGTACTCGATCCGGCAGGACGTGCGGGTCAGGACTATGACATCGTGGTAGTCCTCAAGGGGCCGAGCGAGCCGATCCGCCTGCGCGAGAAGGAGCGGTTCATCGGCGTATGGGCCAACGCCGAAAGCAGTGATTTTCGCTCGGTGCCGAGCTATTTCGCCGTCGCATCTTCTCGCCCGATCACCGAAATCGTCGACGACAAGACGGCCGCGATCTACGAATTCGGCACGGACTATATCCAGCTGTCGCCCAGCGGGTCGATCAATCCCGAAGAACAGCGACGTTTCGCGGCAGGTCTCGTCGATCTGAAGCGCAGGCTCGGCCTCTACCGCGAGGATTTCGGCGGCGTGCAGATCAGCGAAAGCGTGCTCTACCAGGCGCGTATCGAACTGCCGTCCAACGTGACAACGGGCACCTATACCGCCGAGACCTTCGCCGTGACACGGGGCCGCGTGATCGCCTCAGCCGTCTCGGAGGTCGAGGTAAAAAAGGTCGGCTTCGAGCGTTTCGTGGAGGACAGCGCTAACGAGTGGGGTCTTGCTTATGGCCTCATCGCGGTACTCCTGTCAGTCGGGATGGGCTGGGGTGCAGGGCGCCTCTTCGCTCGCCTCTAGGGCCACAATCCCATTCATCGTTGACACGATTTTAACCGTTCTGCGGCATTCCACCTCTGCAATTTTGCGTGATCTGCACGAGGGATGTGGGCCGAGTTATGAACGACATGAGCAAGGGCAATTTCCGGACTTTCGACCCGGCGAAGGAAGACGGCGCAGAACCGCCGCAGCCGCGCGGTAACAGCCTGCGCGACCGCATCCGCCGGTCCGAACAGGCCCAGCAGCCCGCTCCCGCTACCTCGCGCTCGGGCTATGTGCACCAGCCGCAAGCGCAGCCGGAGCTCGAGCCTCCTTCGGCCAGCGCCCAGCAGGAGGCCCCGCAGGAAGCTGCCGCTCCCCAGCAGGACCACTCGCCCGCTCCCGCCCAGGAACAGACCGAACGGCCCGCGCCGCAACCTTCTCCCCGGGAAGAGGCGGCAAATGCACCCGTCGCCGCTCAGGCCGAAAAGCAGCCCAACCCCGAAGATTCGCCCCAGCAGGCAAGCGATGGCGACAACGCCATTCAGCCCATCGGCGTGGTCCTCGAAATCGCCGGCTCCGGCTCGCAGGTCGCCATTGATTTACAGCGCCTGACCGAATGCGCCGACGACAAGGATCCTTCCGTTGCCATGGCCGGCCAGGTCGGCTCGCAGATCAAGATCCGCGTCGGCAACAGCTGGCTCCTCGCCAGCGTTCGCAACCAGAAGCGCGACCGCAAGGCTGGCAGCATTCTCGCCAATATCGACTTCCTCGGTGAAGGCGTGGAAGAGAAGCTAACCGGCAGGCTCCACGGTTTCCGCCGCGGTGTGACCCGTTACCCGGTGCCCGGCGCGTTGGTCTACCCCGCCAGCACCGCCGACCTCAAACAGGTCTATGCCAGCGATGGCCGCAGCGCGGTCACCATCGGCAAGGTCTATCCCACCAAGGACATCCGCGCCGGCATCTATGTCGATGCCATGCTGGGCAAGCACTTCGCCCTCCTCGGTTCGACCGGTACGGGGAAATCGACCAGCGCCGCCCTGATCCTGCACCGGATCTGCGAGGCTGCGCCCGAAGGTCACATCGTCATGATCGACCCGCACGGCGAATACGCTTCCGCGTTCCGTCAGACCGGTGTCATCCTCGACGTCTCGAACCTTCAGATGCCGTACTGGATCATGAACTTCGAAGAGCACTGCGAAGTCCTGCTCACCAGCAACGGCAACGACCGCCAGATCGATGCGGATATTCTGGCCCGCTGCCTGCTTAAAGCACGCCAAAAGAGCCGTCTTGCCGAACAGATGGGCAAGATCACGGTGGATTCGCCCATTCCCTACCTGCTGTCGGACCTGTCGAACGCGATCCAGGACGCGATGGGCAAGCTCGACAAGGCAACGAACTCCGCTCCGTATATGCGGATCAAGAACAAGCTCGAAGAGCTCAAGACCGACCCGCGTTACCAGTTCATGTTCTCCGGCATGCTGGTCGCCGACACCATGGCCGACTTCATCTCCAAGATCTTCCGCATGCCCGCAGGCGGAAAGCCGATCTCGATCATCGACGTGTCGGGCGTGCCTTCGGACATCACCTCGACCGTGGTTGCCGTGCTCAGCCGCCTCGTGTTCGACTTCGCGATCTGGGGCCGCGAGGAAAAGACCACGCCGATCCTCCTCGTCTGCGAGGAAGCGCACCGCTATGTGCCGAGCGAGAAGAACGCCGACGGCAACTCTGTCGGCACGATCCTGTCGCGCATCGCGAAGGAAGGTCGTAAGTACGGCATCAGCCTTGGTCTCATCACGCAGCGTCCGTCCGACCTTGCCGAAGGCGTGCTGTCGCAGTGCGGTACGATCATTTCCATGCGTCTCAACAACGATCGCGACCAGGACTTCGTGCGCGCCGCGATGCCCGAAGGTGCACGCGGTTTCCTCGATGCCATCCCCGCGCTCCGCAACCGCGAGTGCATCATCTGCGGCGAGGGTGTCGCCATCCCGATCCGCGTCAGCTTCGACAATCTTGAAGAGGTCAAGCGCCCGGCGTCGGAAGACCCGAGCTTCGTCGAGATGTGGAGCCAGAGCGGCGGCGAGGAAGACATCGTCCAGCGGACCGTCCAGCGCTGGCGCTCGCAGGGGTAGTGTTTCTTGCTTTTCGCACCCGCCTCCGCGGGTGCGTCCTCGCTAGACGTGCGGCAAGCCGCACCCGCTGCGGGCGGGCGGTCGTCCTTGCGTCCGCTGGTCGCGGACGGACCGGTGCACGTCAGTCACGTTCCACGGGTATCGCCGAACAAATGAATATGCAGGCGGTCGCTCATGCGGAAGCCGTGCTTCAAGCATAGATCGGCCAGCCATTTCTCGCGGGTGCGCAGCGTTTCGCTGTCGGTGCCCTCGGGCATCAGGAAGACATGGCCGGGGCGGAAGCGATAGCGTTCGTGGAGCGCCAGCACCTCGTCCACGTCGGAAGGCTCCGCGATCACGAATTTGAAGAAGGCGCGCGGGTCGGTGGCGTAAGCGTCGAGCCGCTCGGGGACCAGCGCGAGGTCCGCCGAATTGCCGCTATGCGCCAGCTTGGGGCTGACGTTGAACTGGTCAATGCGGATGTCGAGCGGGACCGGAGCCTTGGTCGTGCCGTTGGTTTCGATCTCCACGCTGATATCGGGCAGGTGGTCAAGCAGCTTGGCGAGCGCCGGTGCCTGCAGCAGCGGCTCCCCGCCGGTAATGACCAGCCGGTCCTGACCCAGCGCCAGGATGCGCTCGGCGACCTCGGCCTCGTCCAGAGTGACCTGGTTGGCTTTTCGCTCGAAAGTCCGATCGTCGCGGTGCGGGCGGTTGTCCCCTTCGAAATGCCAGGTGTAAGCCGTGTCGCACCACAAGCAGGCAAGGTTGCAGCGCGACAGGCGCATGAAGGCGACGGGCCGGCCCACGCTCGGCCCCTCGCCCTGCACGGAAGCGAAGATTTCAGGTCCGCCCGTATCGTCCGTGGCGAGAACTAGCGCCATCGGGCGATCCCCGAAGGCGACGAAGGCGACACCGTGTCACCCGGCGAAACAGCCGTCAAAGCTCTGTTTTCGCGAGCAAATGTAGCGTCCCCGCCAGGGCGACACTTGGCGCAGGAAATTCGAGTGCGAGCGGTGTTCATGCCTGTCTTGTGCCACAGCCGGGCCGGGTAGGAAAATTTCCTAGCCCAGCCGCGCCAGTGCCGCCTTCAACCGTTCGATCTCGGCCGTGTGATGCGCGAAGTCGGCGCGCGCCTTTTCGACTGCCTCGGGCTTGGCGCGTTCGACGAAGTTCGCGTTGTTCAGACGACCCTCGAGCGATTTGGCTTCCTTCGTGGAGGCTTCCATCGCCTTGGACAGGCGCGCCTTCTCCGCTTCGATGTCGATCACGCCTTCGAGCGGCACGATGAAAGCATCGTCGCCCGCTGCGACCTGCATTGCCGCGCCTCCGGGTGCCTCTTCGAACCGGACCGGCGTGAGGCGCGCGAGACGCTCGATAGCGGCGGCGTTCTCTTCCACGACCTTGCGGCCGAGCGCCGACGGGGCGGGGCAATAGGCTTCGAGCTTCGCCCCCGGCGCGATGCCGAGTTCGTTCTTCGCCGTGCGGACCGCGCTGGTGAGCGCGATAAGCCAATCGATTTCGGCCTTGGCGCTCGCATCGACCTCCGCCTGCGGATCGGGCCATTTGGCGGTGATCAGCGGATAGTCGGGTCGGTCGCCCTGCTTTGACCACAGCTCTTCGGTGATGAAGGGCATGAAGGGGTGGAGCATGACGAGGATCTGGTCGAGCGCCCAGCCGGCGACCGCCTTGGTTTCCTCGTCGAAATTGCCTTTGATCAGCTCGATGTACCAGTCGCAGAACCGGTCCCACACGAAGTGGTAGATCGTATTCGCGGCGGCATCGAAGCGCAGGTCGGCCATCGCCTGTTCGAGCGCGTTCTTCGTCTCGACGACTTCGCCGATGATCCACTTGTTGACCGCCTGCGTCGCGGCGGGCGCGGCGATGCTGGTGCTCGCGCCGATCCCGTTCGACTGACAGAAGCGCGTCGCATTCCAGAGCTTGGTCGCGAAGTTGCGATAGCCCTCGACGCGGCGTTCATCCATCTTGATGTCGCGGCCCTGGCTTTCCATCGCCGACATGAAGAAGCGCAGCGCATCGGCACCGTACCGGTCGATCAGGCCGAGCGGGTCGACGACATTGCCCTTGGACTTGGACATCTTCGCTCCGTCGGCGGCGCGTACGAGACCATGGAGATAGAGCCGCGGCCATGGCGCCTTGCCGGTCAGATGCATGCCCTGCATCATCATGCGCGCATCCCAGAAGAACAGGATGTCGAAGCCGGAAATCAGCAGGTCGTTAGGATAATGCTTGTCGAAGAGCTCGGTGTTGTCCGGCCAGCCGAGCGTAGCGAAGGGCCAAAGCGCGGAAGAGAACCACGTGTCGAGGACGTCGTCGTCGCGAGTGAGGGCGACGCCTTCACCTGCCTGCGTCTGTGCCTCCTCCTCGGTCATTGCGACATAGGGATTGCTGTCCTCGTCGTACCACGCCGGAATGCGGTGACCCCACCACAGCTGGCGGCTGACGCACCATGGCTGGATGTTTTCCATCCAATTGAAGAAGGTCTTCTCCCAGCTCTTCGGGACGATCTCGATCGTACCGTCCTTGACCGCCTGGATGGGGGCCTTGGCGAGGGTTTCGGCGTCAACGTACCACTGGTCGGTCAGCCACGGCTCGATCACCACGCCGCCACGGTCGCCGAAAGGCGTCGCGATGGTACGCGGTTCGGCATCGTGCTCTTGCTCGTTGCCTTCCTTGTCCTTGGTGACATGCGGAATGAGGAAGCCGAGTTCCTTCATGCGCGCCACGACCAGTTCGCGTGCGCCATCGACGCCGTCACGCTTGAAGCGATGCAGGCCGATGAACTCGTCGGGCACCAGCCCGTCTGCGGTCTGGCAGACATTGCCTTCCGCATCGAGCATGTTGAGCATTTCGGCAGCGGCGAAACCGGCGCGCTTGCCCACATCGAAGTCGTTGAAGTCGTGGCCTGGCGTGATCTTCACGCAGCCCGAGCCCAGTTCGGGATCGGCGTGTTCGTCGGCCACGACCTTGAAGCGGCGACCGGTGATCGGCTGGAGGATGTCCTTGCCCACGACCGACTTGTAGCGCTCGTCATCGGGGTGAACCGCGACCGCCATGTCAGCCAGCATCGTCTCGGGGCGCGTGGTGGCGACGACGAGGTAATCCTTGCCTTCCGACGTCGTGACGCCATCGGCGAGCGGGTAGCGGAAATGCCAGAAGGCGCCCTTCACATCGACCGTCTCGACCTCGAGGTCGGAAATGGCGGTCTTGAGCTTTACGTCCCAGTTCACCAGCCGCTTGTCGCGGTAGATGAGGCCTTCCTTATGGAGGTCGACGAACGTCTTGAGCACGGCGTTCGAAAAATGCTCGTCCATCGTGAACTGCTCTCTGGACCAGTCCATCGAGCAGCCGAGACGCCGCAGCTGGCGCGTGATCGTGCCGCCGCTTTCCTCTTTCCATTCCCAGACCTTGCCCACGAAATCCTCACGCGAGTAATTCGTGCGCTTGTCCTGTTTCGCTTCCATCTGGCGTTCGACCACCATTTGCGTCGCGATGCCCGCATGGTCGGTGCCGACCACCCACAGGGCATCCTTGCCGCGCAGCCGTTCGTAACGGATCACGACGTCCTGCAGCGTGTTGTCGAGCGCATGGCCGATATGCAGCGAGCCCGTCACGTTCGGCGGCGGGTTCACGATGGTGAAGGGTTCCGCACCCTTGCGTTCGGGACGGAAAAGTCCGTTTTCCTCCCAATGCGCGTACCAGCGCTGCTCGATGTCGGCGGGATCGAAGGTCTTGGATAGCTCGGTGGTCATGCAATTGCCAATGCCAGTGCGCATTGTGCGATGCAACGGGATATAGCCTTCGCGCGCTTACGTGCTTGTTTGGCGATCGAAATCCGCCCATACGGGAGGGCGAATGACAGGGCTTGCAGAATTCGAGATCGTCGAGGGGGACGGTGGCTCCGCGCTGGTGCTCACCGGGCCCTATCTCGTGTCCACCATCGGCTCGATCGACGAAGACTTACGCGACATGGATGGCGACGTGGCGACGATCGACCTGTCCGGCGTGTCGGAGATCGATACGGTGGGTGCATGGCTGGCCTGCACGCTCGCGACCGAGCACGATGCCGAAATCACCGGGGCAAGCTCGCGTGCGCAGCGCTTGCTGGACGCAATTTCGGGTCTTGGCGGCGAAGAAAAGCTCGCCGCGCCGCGCCTGCCGTTCTGGAGCCGGGTGCCCGAAGCCATGGGCGAAAAGATTTTCAATGCCCGCACCGGCATCGTCGGGGTCATTAGCTTCCTCGGCGCGCTGTTGATTTCTGCCGGAGCGCTCCTGCGTAATCCCGGGCGGTTCCGCACCGTAGCGCTGTTTCGACAGATGGAGTTGGTGGGCGTGTCTGCCCTGCCGATTATCGGCCTGATGAGCTTCCTTATCGGGATCGTCATCGCCCAGCAGGGTGCAGTCCAGCTGGCACAATTCGGCGCGGAAACGCTGACGATCAACCTTGTCGGGCGAATCACCCTGCGAGAACTCGGCGTGCTGATGACGGCGATCATGGTTGCCGGCCGTTCGGGTAGCGCCTTCGCCGCCGAAATCGGCACGATGAAGCTGACCGAAGAGATCGACGCCATGCGCACGATCGGCATTTCGCCGATGGAAGCGCTGGTCATCCCGCGCATCCTCGCCTCGGTCCTTATGATGCCGCTGCTCGGCTTCTATGCCTCCTGCATGGCCATCATTGGTGGCGCGGTCATCGGGGAAACGATGCTTGGCATTCCCTTCTGGACATTCCTGAGCCGCATTCAGGAAGTGGTGCCGACCTACGATCTGTGGGTCGGCCTCGTGAAGGCGCCCGTATTCGGTCTGATCGTGGCGCTGGCGGGTTGTTACAACGGCATGCAGGTGAAGGGTAATTCCGAAGAGGTGGGCAAGCGCACTACGCTGTCCGTGGTCTCTGCCATCTTTGCCGTCATCGTGCTCGACGCGTTCTTCGCCGTGTTCTTCACTGAAATCGGGTGGGCGTGATGGCCAGGTCCAGCAAGCCTAAACACGAACGCTATCGCGGCGATTTTCCCATCGTCGTCGACGGGCTGGTCAATCGCTTTGGTACGCAGACCGTACACGAGAACCTCGACCTCAAGGTGCGGCGCGGCGAAATCCTCGGCGTCGTGGGCGGTTCGGGAACCGGCAAATCGGTGCTGATGCGCTCGATCATCGGCCTCCAGCCGCCGTCGGGTGGCAATATCGATGTATTCGACCAGTCGATAACCGAAGCCGAGCCCGACGAGGTGCTTGGCGTGCGCGATCGCTGGGGAGTCCTGTTCCAGGGCGGGGCGCTGTTCTCAACCCTCACGGTGGGCGAGAACGTCGAGGTTCCGCTGAAGCAATTCTACCCCGACATCTCCGACGACCTGCGCCACGAAATAGCGCGCTACAAGGTTATGCTCTCGGGCCTTCCCGAAGAAGCGGTCAGCAAATACCCGAGCGAACTTTCCGGCGGCATGAAGAAACGTGCAGGCCTTGCTCGCGCGTTGGCGCTCGACCCGGAACTGCTGTTCCTGGACGAACCGACCGCGGGTCTCGACCCGATCGGTGCATCGGCATTCGACCGCCTGACCAAGGAACTGAAGGAAACGCTCGGGCTGACTGTGTTTCTCATCACCCACGATCTCGATACGCTTCACGAGATTTGCGACCGGGTGGCGGTACTCGCCGACAAGAAAGTCATCGCCGTCGATACCGTTCCGAACCTGATGGAACTCGATCACCCCTGGATACAGGAATATTTCAACGGCCCGCGCGGACGCGCCGCACTGACGGCGCAGGCGCTCGACGAATTGCGCCGGCACATGGACCGGCCGGTCGCCGCGCACGCGGTCAAAGCGTTGGACAAAACGCCTCCGGGCAAGGATAAGGCCTAACCAATGGAAACGCGGGCAAATTACATCTGGGTGGGAGCTGTGACGCTGGCCGTATTGGCCGCGCTAGCGCTCTTCATCGTTTGGCTGGCACGCTGGGGCGAAGGCGCCCAGAAAGACTACGACATCTTCTTCAAGCAGTCGGTCGCCGGGCTCGCCAATGGCAGCCAGGTCAGCTTTGCTGGCGTTCCGGTAGGGCAGGTCAACCAGATCGTGCTGTGGGACAAGGATCCGGAATTCGTCCGCGTGCGCATCAGCGTAAAAGAAGAAGTGCCGATCCTGGTCGGCACCACGGCGACCATCCAGGGCAGCTTTACCGGTGTCTCGACAATCCTGCTGGATGGCGCGCGCAGCGGTGCGCCGCCCATCACCTGCGAAACCACGGCCTGCACCGAAGGCGTGCCGATCATTCCGCCGCAGGACGGTGGCCTGAATGCGCTGCTTTCAAACGCGCCGCTGCTGCTGGAACGGCTGGCGACACTGACCGAGCGCCTGACGCAGCTGCTGGACGAGGAAAACCAGGGCGAGATTGCGGGTATCCTTGCCAATACCAACGAGATGACGCGCAGCCTGGCGCAGACCGCTCCGCAGATCGAGCGGACGATGGCGGAACTGCAGATCACCTTGCGCGAAGCGAGCGAAGCGCTGGACGAGTTCGAGAAGGTCACCGCTTCCACGGACCGCCTGATCAATACCGAGGGCGAGCAGCTGGCGCAGGAATTGCGCAAGACGCTGGCGTCGGCTGGCGGCGCGGCCAAGGCGCTGGAACAGACGCTCGAAGAAGCGCGTCCGGCGACCAAGCAGCTGACCGAAAGCACGCTGCCCGCCGCCGAAGCGACGCTGCGCGACCTGCGCGCAACCAGCAAGGCGCTGCGCAGCGTGACCGAAAAGATCGACGAGAAGGGCGCAGGTTCGCTGCTTTCCAGCCAGCCGTTGCCCGAATACGAACCATGAGACGGGATCGCGCGATGAACATGACCAAGACCCTCGCCATCCTTGCCCCGGCCCTGTTGCTGGGCGGCTGCATCAGCTTTGGCGCCGAACCGCCCGAAAGCCTGCTGACCCTGACGCCCACGGCCACGGCGCCTGCCGGAACCGGCGGGTTGAGCGATGCGGGCAGCGCCCTTGCGCTGACCGAGTTCGAGGCCCCGGCCGCGCTCGACGTGACGCGCGTCCCTGTGCAGGTCAACGCCACCGAACTCGCCTATCTCAAGGACGCGGTGTGGGTGGAAAAGCCCGCCCGCCTGTTCCGCCGCCTGATCGCGGAAACCATCCGCACGCAGTCGGGCCGCGTGGTCGTCGACGGGGACGATCCGGGTGCGATGGCGGTCAACCGCATCTCGGGCACGCTACGCCAGTTCGGCTATGACGCCTCGACTTCCAGCGTTGTGGTCGTCTTCGACGCCGTGCGCGCGGGCGAGGGCAGCGCAGTCGAAACCCGCCGCTTCGAAGCCGTGGTGCCGGGCGTGACGCCCGACGTCCAAGGCGTCGGCCCCGCCCTTAACCGCGCCGCGAACGACGTCGCGGTGCAGGTCGCGGAGTGGGTTGGGTAAGCCGTAGGGTTGTCGAACGTCTGCTAACGACCCGATTGCGGACGGTTTATTTCCTATCAGGTGGCCCGCAGAATGAAGTTGATCTCTCCGTCAGCCAGAGTGGAAATCTCGTAGGACCACGCGTTTGCATCCATGAACGAACAGGTCACAGTTGGGCAGTGGACACCCAACTGCTCTTCGATTTCTTCTAGAAAGTTGTCCTTGCATTCATCGGACATTTTTAGTCGCACGCCATAGGTGAAGTCAGTTTCGTGATCATAGTCACCAACACGGACATTTCTGACTACCGCGTCTCGACAAATCGCCAGTCCTGTTTTCGACTGGAAAAACTCAGGCGTTTCAAGACGGTCTTCCGCGCACCCGCTATGAAGGGCGCCGACTGATAGTAGGCCTGCGATGATCGTAGCTAGGCAGCGCATGATCTCTGCTTACCATGCGAATGTCCGCTTTCCACCCCACTTTCAGACTTCAGCGCGCCACTTCTCCAGCAGTCCCTGCAAACTTCATCGCGGCGAGGAAATCGCCCCTGCGCCTGGCGCGACGTTCTTCGGCTTCTTCCTCGCGGCCCCAGAGGTCTGCCTGCCATTCTTCTTCGAGGCTGGCCGCGGCCCATAGGCCTTCGCCGTCGGCGGCCTCTTCCAGCGCTTCGAGGCCTACGCATAGTGATGCGGCGAGCGAGGTGAGCTGTTCCAGCGCGGCGAGGTGGAAGGGGCCGAGCGCGGCGAGGCGCTGGCGCAATGTGTCGAGACTGGTCGCAGGCTGCGCCTTGTGGACGATCCCGCTGACGCGGTGCAGCGTCACGCCTTCGCGCGCTTCCATCGCGGCAAGGATCGGCTCCCACACCTCTTGCTGGCGGCGGTAGAGCGGCTCTTCGGGATCGGCGCGGTAGCAGAGTGTGTCCGTCTCGGCATAACCGACCAGCTTGTCGATCACGCTCTCCGCATCGCGCGCGACCACGTCGAGCGCATAGTCGGCCATGTCGCGAAAGCGGAAGGAGGCCGGGTCGATCTTTTCGCCCTGCGCGCGCCATTCGGCGGCGAGCATTTCGGCCATCGCCTCGCTCGGCAGGACCTGCGGCTGGCCCCCTTGCGTCTTGATCGGCCGCCCGTCGAGATGGACCGTCCAGCCGAGGTCGGTCTCAGCGACACTCACGTCCTTGTAGAAGCGTTTCATCACTCGCCCGATTTCCAGCGCTTGGATAGAACCGCGGGCACCACGAAGAACTCGGCGAGGCCGATCACGAGGATGATGTAGCCGACGAAATCGGGCAGATCGATGATCTTGCTGACGATCAGCGCGCCGATGAACACCATGACGAAGGCGCTCAGGCGGGCCATCTGGATCACCCAGAAACGGCGGGCGACAGTCTCTTCATCAGCCACGGATCATATTCTCCAGTTCTTCCATGGTGGAGGCGACGGATTGTGCGCCCGCCGCCATGAGTTCTGCGGGATCGTGATAGCCCCAGGCGACGCCGATGGCGCGAACGCCCGCAGCCCCGGCCATCTCGATATCGAAGCTTGTGTCGCCGATCATGACTGCGTCATCCGCACCCACGCCTGCTTCGTCGAGAGCGGCTTCGAGCATGGCGGGATGGGGTTTCGAGGGATAGCGATCCGCGCCGTGCAGCGTCACGAAGCGCTGCTTGATCCCATGCGTTTCGAGACAGGAATGAAGCCCCCGGTCGCTCTTTCCCGTGGCCACGCCGAGCAGCCAGCCATCCTCGTCAAGCCGGGCAAGCAGGTCGGCCATGCCGTCGTAAAGCGGTTCGTGCAGCGCTCCCGACAGCCGCGTTTCGCGAAACAGGCGCTTGTAGGCTTCGACCACCTGCAGCCGGTCGACTTCGCGTCCGTCCATCATGAGCTGGCGCACGGCGAGCGGCAGGCTGAGGCCGACGGTGCGGCGGATGGCGTTGCGTTCGGGCGGCGGGCTGCCGATGGCCGCGAAGGCGCGCTCCATCGTTTCGCACACGGCGGCCTGCCCATCGACGAGAGTGCCGTCGCAATCGAATACGGCAAGCCGCGTCATGCAGACACCTTGCGCATCCAGCGCGCCAGATGCGGGTTGCCCTGTTCCTCATGCGTCTGCGCGATGCGGTCGCGCACCGGGGCTGGCTGCTTTTGCGAAAGCTTGAGCGTGGGGCGCATGGTCTCCACTGTGAGTTCGAAGCCGACAATTGCCCTGAACAGTTTCGCCCAATGGCTTTCCGGCGTTTCGCTCGCCAGCCACTGCTCTCCGCCCAGACCGTTCTCGAACTGCGTGATGGAGGTGTGCAGCAACGCCTCAAGCCCTTCGTCATCGAGGCGCGTTACACTGCCATCCAGTTCGATCGCGACGTAATCCCAGGTGGGGACGGAAGCGCGATCGGCATACCAGCGCGGACTGACATACCCGTGCGGCCCGTTGACGACGATGAGTGCTTTCGCCCCGTCGAGATGTGTGGCCAGCGCGTTCGACCGCGCGATATGGAATTGGAACGCGCCATCGCCGGTCGCGATCAACGGGACATGGGCGACGCGCGGTCCGTCCGGCGTGGTCAGGAACACCATCCCGAAACCGGCCTCCGCCACGATGCTCTCGATCAGCTCCCGGTCGTCGGTTCGGAAGAGCGGATTGGGATGCATCAGCGCTTGCCCTTGCCCTTTGCCGGGCCCTTTCCGCCGGTTCCGCCACGCGCCCTGCGCGGGCCACGCTGGGCCTTGCGGTAGTTCTTGGCGTGCTGGCGGGCCTGCTGCTTCTTCTCTTCGCGCGATTTGGGCGGCGGATCGTCACGCATGGGCGTGGCGTCGCTGGCGTTCTCGTCGAAGCCAAGCTGTTCGAGCGAGGCGGCGAAGTGTTCGGGCAGGTCGGCGATCACGTCCAGCTTGCCGCCGTCCGGGCTGTCGATGATCAGGCGCCGCGCGTGCAGGTGCATCTTGCGGCTGATGGAACCGGTCAGGAAAGCGTCGCGACCGCCGTATTTGCCGTCGCCCACGATGGGATGGCCCATGGCCGCACAATGGACGCGCAGCTGGTGGGTGCGGCCCGTCATCGGCTGGAGTTCGAGCCATGCGGCGGTCTTGGCCGCCGTCTCCACGACACGATACTTGGTCTTGGCGGGGGCGCCGCCTTCATGGTCGACATGCATCTTCTCGCCGCCCGATCCGGGCTGCTTGGCCAATGGTGCCTCGATAACGCCCTGCTTGATGTCCGGCACACCGACCACCAGCGCCCAGTAGATCTTCTTGGCGCTGCGACCGGAAAACCGCTTGGAAAAGAACGCCGCGCTACCGGGCGTCCGCGCCACGAGCAGGACGCCGGAGGTATCCTTGTCGAGCCGGTGCACGAGGCGCGGGCGGACATCGTCCTCGCCCTCGACGAAGGCATCGAGCAGCCCGTCGACATGGTTGAAAGTATTCGTGCCGCCCTGCGTGGCGAGGCCCGCCGGCTTGTTGAGCGCGATCGCGGACTTGGTCTTCTTGATGACCATGTCGTGCGCCTGTTCGATCTCGGCCTGGCTCAACTCGCGCTTGGCCTTCGGCTTCTTGTGCGCCGCGTCGCCGCCCGGGGGCACGCGGATCTGCTGGCCCTGTGCGAGCCGGTCGTCGGGCTTCACCCGCTTGCCGTCGACGCGGACCTGGCCGGTGCGCGCCCACTTGCTGACGGTGCCGAAGCCCACTTGCGGCAAATGCCGCTTGAACCAGCGGTCGACACGGATGCCGTCATCGTCGGCCTCGACCGTGAACTGGCGTACTTCGTCGGAGGTTTTCATCCTGCCATCCTCATGACTGCAAGCCCGACCATCAGCCCGGTGATGCCGAGCGCGAAGGAAAGGACGGCATATAGCGTTGCGAAGAGATATTGTCCGCGCTCGATCAGCATCACCATTTCCAGGCTGAAGGCGCTGAAAGTGGTGAAGCCGCCCAGAACGCCAGCGCCAAGCAGCAGGCGCGTCTGCTCGCTGGTGTCGGCTCCCGATCGCACCAGCCAGCCGGCCAGCAAGCCCATCAGCAGGCTGCCGATCGCGTTTACGGCGAGGGTGGCGAAGGGGAAGGCGCCCATGATCGGTGCGCCGAGCCATTGCGTCATAGCGCGCCCGGTCTGGTAACGCATGGCCGCACCGATACCGCCGCCGATGGCGACATGCAGGGTTGCGGCAAGGGGGGAGAGGGTGGACATTGCGCGATCCCCTAGCCGCTCGCGCGGGTTTGCGAAAGGCGGCACTGCACGCTTGCCTTTTATGGCTCGAATCCGTATGTGGCCGCCATTCGAGCCGGTCCGGAACGGATTCGGCGCGCTTTTCGTTGATAAAGCGAAACCCTATTCAAGGAGGCATACCCCGCAAGAAGCGGGCTCTGGCCCGTAAGTCGAGGTATTGAATTTTATGCAGATCATGGTTCGCGATAACAATGTCGACCAGGCCCTCCGCGCGCTCAAGAAGAAGCTGCAGCGTGAAGGCGTCTATCGCGAAATGAAGCTGCGCCGCCACTACGAAAAGCCGAGCGAAAAGCGCGCCCGTGAAAAGGCTGCTGCAGTTCGCCGCGCTCGCAAGCTGGAGCGTAAGCGCATGGAGCGTGACGGCATCAAGTAAGCCGTTGATTGCTTCTGCAAGCTAAGCCATGAGGGCGCGGAGAAATCCGCGCCCTTTGCGTATTACAGGCGAATTTTACATGACCGAGATCACCCGCGTACCGCTCCGCCCCATCAAGAAGGGCTCGCTCACCAAGCTCTGGCTGGGCGTCATCGTCGCCATCCTGCTCGGTGCAGGCCTGGCGTGGGCTGCCGTGCCCAAGGGCGTGGAAGTGGAAACACTGACCGAGGGTGTCGGTCCTTCGCCGCAGATCGGCGATGTGGTCTTTGCCAACTACGTGGGCACGCTGCCCGATGGCACCGAATTCGACCGTTCGCAGCCGAGCCCGTTCCCGCCCGAGATCTTCCCGGCGGGCACGCCGTTCCCGCTCGACGAGCAGGGCGGCATCATCGAAGGCTTCGCCGAAGGCCTGATGCAGACGCAGAAGGGCGGCAAGTACCGCATCGAAATTCCGGCAGAGCAGGCCTATGGCGCAACGCCGCCTCCCGGATCGGACATTCCGGCCAATAGCGACCTCATCTTCGAGGTCGAAGTGACGGAAATCATGTCGCTTGAAGAAGCGCAGCAGCGCTTCATGCAATTGCAGGCCCAGATGGGTGCGCAGGGCGGTCCCGGCGGCCCCCAGGGTGCCCCTCAGCAAGCGCCCGTCGAATAAGGCGCAAAGCCTGCTTGAAGCGCGCGCGCCACACGGCTAACGCGCGCCCATGTCAGTTACCCGAGAAGAAGTGGCGAAAATCGCCTCTCTGGCCCGCATCCGGATGGAGGATGCGGAGCTGGATCGCATGGTGCCCGAGCTCAACAACATCCTCGACTGGGTGGAGCAGCTGGGCGAAGTCGACACCTCCGGCGTAGAGCCGATGACCGCGGTCATCCCGAACACGCTGCGCCTGCGCGACGATGTGGTCGACGCCATTCCCGAAACGTCCGGCGGACGGCGCGACGATGTGCTGGCCAATGCCCCGGCGGCCGAACACGGCTTCTTCGGCGTGCCCAAGGTGATCGAGTAATGACCGACCTTACGAATCTCGGCGTGAAGGAAATCCGCGACGGCGTGGCCGGCGGCGATTTCACCGCGCGCGAAGTGGCCGATAGCTTCAATGTTGCCGTCGCAGCCGCTGCCGAACTCAACGCCTTCATCGTCACCACGCCCGATCATGCTCTTGCCGCGGCAGATGCAGTCGATGCGAAGCGTGCCAAGGGCGAAGACCTCGGCAAGATGGGCGGCGTGCCCATCGGCATGAAGGACCTGTTTGCAACCCACGGCGTCCAGACCACGGCCGCCAGCCACATCCTCGAAGGGTTCAAGCCGCAGTACGAAAGCACTGTCAGCCAGAACCTGTGGGATGCAGGCGCAGGGATGCTGGGCAAGCTCAACCTTGACCAGTTCGCGATGGGCTCCTCGAACGAGACCAGCTACTTCGGCAACGTCAATTCGCCGTGGAAGAAGGATGGCACCAATGCCGCGATGAGCCCGGGTGGTTCTTCCGGCGGTTCCTCCTCCGCCGTCGCTGCGCGCATTGCGCCCGCCGCCACCGGCACCGACACGGGCGGTTCGATCCGCCAGCCCGCAGCTTTCACCGGCATTTGCGGCATCAAGCCGACCTATGGCCGTTGCAGCCGCTGGGGCGTCGTCGCCTTTGCCAGCAGCCTCGACCAGGCAGGCCCGATGGCGCGCTCGGTCGAAGATTGCGCGATCATGCTCGAAGCCATGGCCGGTTTCGACCCCAAGGATGCGACGTCCCTCAAGATGGACGTGCCGAACTGGGAAGCCGCGCTCGATGCGGACCTGAAGGGCAAGAAGGTCGGTATCCCGAAGGAATACCGCATGGACGGCACCGACCAGGCCATTCTCGACAGCTGGGAACAGGGCAAGGCATGGCTGCGCGATGCAGGGGCGGAAATCGTCGATATCTCGCTGCCGCATACCAAGTATGCGCTGCCGGCCTATTACATCATCGCCCCCGCAGAAGCCTCGTCCAACCTCGCGCGTTATGACGGCGTGCGCTACGGCTTGCGCGACCTGCCCGAGGGCGCCGGCCTGCAGGACATGTATGCTGCCACCCGCGCCGCCGGTTTCGGTGACGAGGTGAAGCGCCGCGTGCTGATCGGCACCTATGTGCTCAGCGCCGGTTTCTACGACGCCTATTACACGCAGGCGCAAAAGATCCGCACGCTGGTGGCACAGGATTTCGAGAAAGCTTTCGGCCAGTGCGACGCGATCCTTGCGCCAACGACGCCGACCGCCAGCTTCCCGCTGGGTTCGCTCAACGAAGATCCGCTGACGATGTATCTGAACGACGTTTTCGCCGTTCCCGCATCGCTGGCCGGCCTTCCCGCGATGAGCGTGCCGGCCACGATCAACGAGGACGGCCTCCCGCTCGGCCTGCAGATCGTCGGCAAGCCCTTCGACGAGCAGGGCGTGCTCAACGCCGGTCTCGCGATCCAGCAGCGTTCCGGGTTCGAAGCCAAGCCGGACAAGTGGTGGTAACCGCCTAGCGGACTTGGACGTACCAGTCGTCGAACTGCGACAGGTCCTCGAAGCGCCGTTCGTAGCCCTGCGATGTCAGGAGCGCGTGTATGCGCTCGCGGTCGGGCGTGTAATTATGCTCGACCGTGATGCAGCCGATCGGACGCGACGCGAAGTCGTAGGCCTCAAGGATGGCGAACTCGCTGCCTTCCGTGTCGATCGACAGGTAGTCGATAGTGGCAGGCGCATCATGCCGGTCGAGTAGGTCGCCGAGGGACACGGTGCTGACGTCATAGCGCCTCGCCGCTCGCCGCTCGTGATGGTCGCGCGCGCTGAACGCTTCGATGGTGGACGTTTCCGACCATTCCGTTTCGCAGAATGACAGGGTCTCGCCGCTCTTCGACCACACGCAATCGTAGTCCTTGGCCGCGCTGCGTCCGGAATTTTCCAGCCGCCCGCGCCAGACCCGGCCCGGTTCCGCAAGGATACCGCGCCACCCGAAGTAAATCTCCAGGAGGTAGGAGTTGCTGAGCGTGACGCCGTCGGTCGCGCCGAATTCCACGAAGAACCCGCTGTGTTTCCAGCCGGTTGCGGACAGGGCGAAGAAGTCCTGGTTCAATTGCGAAGGACTGTGCGGGAGCAAATCCAGCGCTTCGCGCAAGCGCCCGTCCTCCACCATCGAGAGCAGCAACGCCTTTTCACCGAGCAGCACCTTGTCGCTCATTTCGGCAAGCGTTCCGGCAGGTACCAGCTCTCTCCCGGCCAAGGCGGCCAGGCGGCGTGCCAGAAACTTTGCAATCGGTCGCATCCAGCCCCTTCCATCGTGCGCTGCAAACGCTTATCGGCATGCACCATGACTAGCTACACAATTCAGGGCGCAACGGGCGAATGGGAGGTCGTGATCGGCCTCGAAGTCCATGCGCAGGTCACGTCCAACGCCAAGCTGTTCAGCGGCGCCTCCACCGCTTTCGGAGCCGAGCCCAATACGCAGGTGAGCCTGGTCGATGCGGCCATGCCCGGCATGCTGCCCGTGCCAAATCGCGAATGCATCCGCCAGGCCGTGCGCACCGGCATGGCGATCGAGGCGCAGATCAACAAGTGGAGCCGGTTCGACCGCAAGAACTACTTCTACGCCGACCTGCCGCAGGGCTACCAGATCAGCCAGCTCTACCACCCCATTGTGGGCGAGGGACAGCTCGTGATCGAGGCGGACGAGAAGGCCGGTATTCCCGAAGACAAGGTCATCGGTATCGAGCGTATCCACGTCGAACAGGATGCGGGCAAGCTGATGCACGACCAGCATCCGACCATGTCCTATGTCGACCTCAATCGCACGGGCATTGCCCTGATGGAGATCGTCTCGAAGCCTGACATGACCTCGCCTGCGGAAGCGGGCGCCTACGTCCGCAAGCTGCGCTCGATCCTGCGCTATGTCGGCAGCTGCGACGGCAATATGGAGCAGGGCTCGATGCGCGCCGACGTCAACGTCTCGGTTCGCAAGGTCGGCTCCAGCGAGCTAGGCACGCGTACCGAAACCAAGAACGTGAACTCGGTCCGCTTCGTGATGGCGGTGATCGAACAGGAAGCGCGCCGCCAGGTCGACCTGATCGAGGACGGCGGCAGCGTTGTGCAGGAAACGCGGCTCTACGATCCGGACCGCAACGAAACGCGCTCCATGCGCAGCAAGGAAGACGCGCACGATTATCGCTACTTCCCCGATCCCGATCTCCTCCCGCTCGAGCTGGAAGACAGCTTCATCGAGGAATGCCGCGCCAGCCTGCCGGAACTGCCCGACGCCAAGCGCCAGCGTTACGAGAACGAGCTGGGCCTCACGCCCTACAACGCGCGCGAACTGACGGCAGAGGTCGAAACCTTCGGCCGCTTCGAAACGCTGCTTTCGGCAACGGCCAGCCAGATCGGCAAGCCGGAAGCCAAGGTCGCGACGCAGGTGGCGAACTGGGCGCTTTCGGTCGCTCCCGGCGTCATGAAGTCGCTGGGCGATGAAGCCGATCCGGCCAATGCCACTGCCCAAGCGCAGGCGAAGATCCTGGCGATGCAGGACAAGGGCGAGATCTCCGGCGGACAGGCCAAGGAAATCTACGAACACGTCCTTCGCTCCGGCGACGATCCTGAAGCCATCGCGGACGAAAAGGGCCTCAAGCAGGTCAGCGATACCGGCGCCATCGAGGCGGCGATCGACGAAATCATCGCTGCCAACGCCGACAAGGTAGAAGAATACCGCGGCGGCAAGGACAAGCTGTTCGGTTTCTTCGTGGGCCAGACCATGAAGGCCATGCAGGGCAAGGCCAATCCGGCGGTCGTGAACCAGATCCTCAAGGACAAGCTGGGCTGATCACCCGGCCAAAAACAGGGGGAGGGCGATGACCTCCATCGTCCTCGTCCATCCCGAGATACCCGGTAACACCGGCGCGGTGGGGCGCACCTGTGTGGCGCTCGACATGGAGCTGATCCTGATCCACCCGCTCGGCTTCGAGATTTCGGACAAGCGAGTGAAGCGTTCTGGCCTCGACTACTGGCCGCATATCCGGCTGGTCGAATTCGCCAGCTGGGACGCCTTCCTTGCCGAGCGCGCCCCGCGCGAAGACCAGATGTTCCTGTTCGAGGAATACGCCAAGCGCAGTTTTTACGAGCCCGACTATCCCGAGGACGCCTATCTTGTCTTCGGCCGCGAGACGAAGGGGTTGCCCGCCGACATAGTTTCCGCTCACGAGGCGCAGCTGGTGGGCCTGCCGATGCGGTCGGACAAGGTGCGTTCGCTCAACCTTGCGAACACGGTTGCGGCTGCAGCCTACCAGGCGGTTCGCACCCACATCTGAACGCCGTTCGTCGGTCGGCCATGTCCCCGACAGAAGTCTTGCTTGCGCAAGACCTTGCCACCTCTTAGCCCTCTGCGCGTTTCGCGCGCATTCTCGCGCGCCATGTGAGGGACTGAAAATCAATGCGTAAGACCGCCACCATCGCGGCGCTGCTCGCTTGCACCGCGACCGCGCCGATTGCCGCCAAGGAAGGCATGTTCACGCCCGGCCAGCTGCCGGAAATCGCCGAGGACCTGAAGGAAACCGGCCTCGAAATCGATCCGGAAACGCTGACCGACCTGACCGGCTTCCCGATGGGTGCGATCGTGTCGCTCGGCGGCTGTTCCGCCAGCTTCGTTTCGCCCGAAGGCCTGGTGGTGACCAACCACCACTGTGCGCGTGGTTCGGTCCAGTACAATTCCACCGCCGAGAACAACTATCTCGAGAACGGCTTTCTCGCCAAGGCGAAGGGCGACGAACTGCCTGCCGCACCTGGCTCGCGCATCTATGTGACGACCGAGATCACCGATGTGACTGCCCGCATGCGCGACGGCGTCGATGCCCTTTCGGCGACCGAGCGTTACGACACGCTCGAACAGCGCATGAAGGACATCACGGCAGAGTGCGAACAGGATGCCGGATCGCGTTGCCAGGTCGCCAGCTTTTATGGCGGCGCGGAATACACGCTGATCAAGCGCCTCGAAGTGCGCGACGTGCGCCTCGTCTATGCGCCTGCCGATTCCATCGGCAAGTATGGCGGCGATATCGATAACTGGATGTGGCCGCGCCACACGGGCGATTTCGCCTTCTACCGCGCCTATGTCGGACCGGACGGTTCGGCAGCGGACTATTCCGAAGACAACGTGCCCTACCAGCCTGAACACCATCTCAAGGTAAGTGCGGCCGGTCTCGATGATGGCGATTTCGTGATGGCTGCAGGCTATCCCGGATCGACCCAGCGCTATGCCACGCTGGCCGAGGTGGAAAACACCTTCAGCTGGACCTATCCGACCTACGTCACGCTGGTGAACGACTGGATCGACACCATTGAAGAAGCCGCTCCCGAAGGTTCGGATGCGCGCGTGAAGTACGAATCGCTCCTCGCCGGTCTCAACAACTTCGAAAAGAACACGCGCGGCCAGCTCGAAGGCGCACGCCGTGTCGGTCTTGTCGACCGTCGCCGCGCCCGCGAAGAAGCACTCGCAGCATGGATCGCGGCCGATCCCTCGCGGACGAACTACGGGGATGCCATCTCCGGCCTTCAGGCACTGACGGTAGAAGGTGCAGCCGCAGCGAAAAAAGCCTTCTGGTACAATTTCGCGACCCGCCCCTCGCTGCTTTCGGCAGCGCAGCGCCTTTATCGCCTGTCACAGGAGCGGCTGAAGCCCGATGCGCAGCGCGAGCCGGGATACCAGGACCGCGACATGACGTTCTTTGCGCAAGGCCTGCAGGCGCTCGATCGCCGGTACGAGGCTTCGGTCGACAAGGCGCAGTGGCTGCTGTTCCTCGATACCTATCTCGAAGAACCGGCTCAAAACCGCGTGGCCGTTTTCGACGATGCGCTAGGTCTCACTGGTGATGTCGATGCGGCGGCCCTCTCGGCCAAGCTCGACAGCTATTATGCAGGCACCACGCTGGACGACAGCGAAACGCGCCTTGCGCTGATGGATGCGAGCCCGGCCGATTTCGAGGCGAGCGAAGACCCGTTCATCCAGCTTGCTGTCGCGCTTTACGAATACGAGCGCGAGCAGGAAGCCGAAGCGGAAGAGCGTGCAGGCCGTGCGCAGGCGCTGCGCCCCGCCTATATGGAAGCGATCACCCAGTGGCAGCGGTCGCAGGGCCTCTCGACCTATCCCGACGCCAATTCCACGCTGCGCGTGACCTATGGCAATGTGATGGGCGGATCGCCAAAGGACGGCATGGCCTACCTGCCGTTCACGACGCTGGAAGGCATCCTTGAAAAGGACACCGGCGAAGATCCGTTCAACGCTCCGGCCAAGCAGCTGCAAGAAATCCGTGAAAAGGATTACGGGCCCTATGCGCTGGACAGCATCGGTTCGGTTCCGGTCAACTTTCTCTCCGACCTCGACAGCACGGGCGGCAATAGCGGCTCGGCCACACTCAACGCGCGTGCAGAGCTGGTCGGCCTGCTGTTCGACGGCACGTTCGAAAGCGTCAATTCGGACTGGGACTTCGACCCGCGCACCACGCGCACGATCCATGTCGACACCCGCTACATGCTGTGGGTGATGGACAAGGTCGACGGGGCAGAGGGCCTGATCGAGGAAATGGACATCGTCGACTGACGTCTGTCCCACACCACGAAAACGAAGGGCCGCCGGAGACGATCCGGCGGCCCTTTGCGTTTTGAAGGATTGTGGATAGCCTGCGCCACATGAAGTGGGCTTTCATCGTCTTCACAGCGCTTTATGCCATCGCGCTCTTCCTGCTTGCCGTGGGCACCTTCGGCTGGTTCGGGCAGGAGCAGGACCCGCTGTCCGGCGTGTTCCTGATGCCGCTGGGCCTGCCGTGGAACATCCTTGCCGACAGGCTGGGCCTGGTGGGCGCTTGGGTCGCGATCCTTGCGCCCACGATCAATGCGGCCATCCTCTACTGGTTGTGGAAGCGCTAATCCGCTTCAGCCACCAGTGATGAGTGCGTCGACGAGGACATAGGTCTCAGGCCCGAATTTCACCGTCACCTGGTCTCCATCGCGCGTCGTGGTGAAGTCCCAGCCCGCCGAACCGTCCGCCTGCGCACTGTCGGCGGCGTAAGGTTCGGTACCGTTGAAGAAGATCGCACGCTTGCTTCCATCCGGCTTGCTCACCTCCACGAGATGCGTGCCGTCCTCGCCCCAGTTGCGCTTCACCCCCGCTTCGCAGCTCTGGGTGGGCGGTGCGTTGTCGAAGCCGCAGTCGAGAATGGTCGTGGCATTGTAATCGGTGCCTGCGACCATGGCATCGCTCTCCAAACCCGCATTGGCATCGCCCATCGGTACGCTGACGAGGCGGACGCCTTCGACATTGCCGACGATATTGCCGCCCAGCGCCTCGGCGGAGGCTTCGCTTGGGCAGCCGACCAGCACTGCGCTGTCGTCCAAATAGTTCGAAGTCGCCACGCTCTCGCCAAGGTTGCGGCACGGATCTCCCGCATTGGGATAGCCATCGCCGAACGGGGCGAGGCTTTCCGGGATTACGGCAAGCTCTTCGGCAGGTGCGGGTTCTGCCTCGGGTTCGGAAGTGCTTCCACCGCATGCGGCAAGGGCGAGCGCCGAAGCGCCCGCCACGATAGCCTTGAGTTTCATCGCTCGTCCCCCTCGCTCAGCGGCAATTCGGATGCTGGCCGATGTCGCGAATGTCGTAGAAGCGACCGTCGGCGATGGTCACCTGCAAGCATTGCCGCGACTGGGGGCGCCACTGGATCGAATAGCGGGTATTGCCGCTGGTGAAATTATCGACTTGGCGAAAACCACGCCTTTCCAGCTGGCTCATGCCCCCTGCCGCGCGTGCGCCGTTCAGATCCTTGAATTGGGCGACCTGGCGATAACCGCCGTAGCCATGATGATGGCGAAGGTTCGCATTGCGCTCGTTCACGCCGGCGCTGTAGCCGTTGGAATAGGCGTCCGATCGGTCGTAATTGTGATAGGCCGCGTTGTGGAGCCCGTCCTGGTAGCCGCGCTCGTAGTGGGCTTCGTCGTTGCGATCGTCGTGGTGTTTGTTGTCGTCATGATGGTGCGACTTGTGGCTCAGCAACGCGCCGAGGATCGCCGCGCCTGCCACGGCGGCAATTGCCGCTCCGGCATCGCCCTTGTGACGGCCGCAATCCTGGTCGCTCGCATCGTTGATGGTCATCACCCGGCCATCGTAAACCTCGACGTTCACGCAGTCGTCGTCACGCTCGTCCCACCAGTAGCTGTAGACGTAGCCCATATCGTTCTTGTGGGTGGAGATATGCGCGAAGCCGCGTTCGCGTAGTTGGCTTTCAGCATCGCGTCCGTATGATCCGTTGATATAGGTCAGTTCGCTGGCTTTCTCGGCCAGAACCGGAACGGCGGTCATGGCAGCCAGTGCGGTGCCGGCGACGAAGTGCTTCAGTCCGATAGTCATGCAAAACCTCCACTTGGCCCCTGAAATGGGAGCAAAACCGTTGGTAGCGAATCGACCCGAAACTCGTGTTTTCACGAACAACCTATCATCAATGATGGCGGGAATGTGGTTCGCACGAAGGATTGCTGCGAACGGCGATGGCGCGTCGCACCAAAAAGGGCCGCCGGATCGCTCCGACGGCCCTCTTCTTGTCTGGTTTGACCTGCGGGCTTAGCCCTGGCGTTCGCCGGTCAGCGCCATGTCGCCGAATGCGCCGGCATTGACGGTGCCGGTCAGCTGGTCACCGTCGACGGTGGCGTTGCAGTTCAGCGTCATCGGCATGGGGACGGTCATGTCCATCTTCCAGCTCAGCGCGTTGCCGTCGATGGTGCCGTCCTTCACGTCCATCGAACCCATGCCGCCGGCCATCGAGCCGGTGAAGGTCTTGCCATCATCGCCCGGAACGACGGTGAAGGTGCCCTTTTGGTCACCCATGGGGCTCTTGACGACGGTGTCATAAGTACCGGCTACGGACATGCATATTCTCCTTTTGCGTGACCCGCTGGTGCGGGCCGGATCTGGTGGTGCAGACATCGGCGTTACTTACACCGATGTCAACAAGCTCATTCCTGCGGTTCGATCACCTCGACTTCGAGGCCGAGGGTGTCGAGCTGCGGGGCGACCACTTCGGCGTCGCCTACTACGATATAGACGATATCACCCTCGTTTATGTTCCGCCGTGCTTCGAGATCGAGTTGCGGTGCGGTGAGGGTTTTGTAACGCGCGGCCAGCGTCTCGTAATAATCGTCGGGGCGGTCGTAACGCACGATGTTGACGAGCCCGCCAAGCACATCGCCCGCGGTTTCGAACTGGCCGGGCAATTCGCGCATGTTGGAATTGACGATCCGCTCCAGCTCGTTGGGCTGGACGCCGCGCGCATCCACAAAATCGTTGATTTCGCGGCGAATTTCGCTGATCGAATCCCCGGTGCGGTCCGACTGGACCGGAGCGCGCACGCCGTAGAAGACGCGGTCGAGGCCGCTCGCGATCTGGCTGCCCGCGCCATAGGACCAGCCCTTTTCTTCGCGCAGGTTCATGTTGATGCGCGCAAGGAAGCCCCCGCCAAGCGCCTCGTTCGACGCGATGAGGGGGATGAGGTCGTCGCGGCCGGTCAGGCCCAGCACCTGTCCGCCGTAGATCACCGATTGCGGCGAGTTGGGGCGGTTGACCAGGATGATGCGCTGGCGCGGCTCGGGAATGGCGGCGCTGTAGTTGCGATCCGGCTTGGCGGTGGCAGGGGCTTGCCAGTCAGCGAAGCTCGCTTCGAGAAGGGGAACGACGTCCGCCAAAGAAGTGTCGCCGACCACGAAGATGCGGGCATTGTCGGGACGCAGCCATGTTTCATGGAAGGCGCGCAGGTCCGCTTCGGTCAACGCCTCGAGCCGGGCTGCGGAACCAACGCCCGAGGTCGGCAGGCCATAGGGGTGCGGTCCGAAAATCGCGCGGCGACCGGTGCGATCGGCGATGGAATTGGGGTTCTTCAGTTCCGACGAGAGGGCGTTGAGCAATTGCGCACGCTCACGCTCGATCACATTGGCACGAAGACCCGGCTGGCGGATGGTTTCGGCCAGCAGTTCCAGCGACGGCGCGAGGTTCGGGGCCAGCGCGGCGAGCGAGAAGTTGGTGTAGTCGGCATCGAAGCCGTTGAAGATGTTCGCGCCCAGCCGTTCCTGCGCGATTGCATAGTCGGTCGCATCGAGACGCTCCGTCCCTTCGCCCATCGTGCTGAGCAAAAGGCGCTGCGTGCCGAGTGTTTCCGCAGTTTCGGCAGCTCTGCCGGCATCGAATTCGACGCGGACCGAAACGGTCGGGACGGCATCGCGGTGAGCGAAATAGACTTCCATGCCATTCGACAGGGTCGCGCGCTCGATATCCGGGAAGTCGAGGCCTTGCAGCGGCTGGAGTTCCGGCAGGGTATCGCGATCGGCCTGCGCCTGCGTGGCGATCTGCGACAGGTCGCAGGTTTCCTCGGCGCAGTAATTGGCCTGCGCGATGTCTTCTATGGAATCGGGTCCGGTCACGGCACCGCCGCGATCTTCGCCGCCCGCAGTGCGCTCACCCGGGTTGAAGACGAGGTTGAAGACAGGGCGCGAGAGCCATTTGCGAGCCAGCGCATGGACCTGCTCCGGCGTGGCGGCGGCCATCTGGTCGAGCTGGCGTTCGACGTAGCCGGGATCGTTCGCGAACAGCTCGCCAGCGGCAAGCTGCGGAGCCTTGCCGCCGAAGCCGCCAACCGATTCCAGCCCGCGGATGACCCCTGCCATGGTCGACACCTTGGCGCGCTGAAGCTCGTCTTCGGTGGGGCCGGTGGCGAGGAAATCGGCGATCTGTGCGTCGAGCTTGGTTGCGACCTCGCCTTGGTCAACGCCCGGCTTGACATCGGCCTGGACGACGAAAATTCCGGCATCCTCCAGCGTGTAGTTGAAAGTGCTGACCGAGACCGCGACCGGGTCTTCGCGCACGAGTGCGTTATCGAGCCGGGAACTCGACAGTCCGCCCAGCACGGCAGAGGCGAGGTTCATGGGGACCGATTCAGCAGAGTTCGAACCGGGCACAGCCCACATGCGATAAAGGCGCGTGGTCGAAATTTGATCGGTAGTGACGACCGTCTTGTCTTCGGCCAGCGTCGGAATGTCGACGGCGGGATGGTTCACTTCCGGCCCGCGTTCGATATCGCCGAACCACTTCTGCACTTTCTCGCGCGCGGTTGCCGTGTCGATGTCGCCAGCCAGTACCAGCACGGCGTTGTTCGGGCCGTAGTGGTCGATGAACCAGTTGCGCACATCGTCCATCGTCGCCGCATCGAGATCGCCCATCGAGCCGATGGTGGAGTGGTGATAGCGATGGCCCTTGGGGAACAGGTTTTCGAAGATTTCGTAGCGCAGCAGGCCGAAGGGATTGTTGTCGCCCTGGCGTTTCTCGTTCTGGACGACGCCGCGCTGGTTATCGAGCTTCTCTTGCGTCACGGCATCGAGCAAATGACCCATCCGGTCGCTTTCCAGCATGAGCACGCGGTCGATCGCGCCGGTCGGCACGGTCTGGAAGTAGTTGGTCCGGTCCGGGTTGGTGGTCCCGTTCACGTCGGTGCCGCCCATCTGCTGGATATATTCGAACCAGTCTTCCGGCGCGTTTTCGGTGCCGTTGAACATCAGGTGTTCGAATAGGTGGGCAAAGCCGGTCTTGCCCTTGGGCTCATGCTTGGAGCCCACGTCGTACCACACCGACACGCCGACCAGCGGCGCCTTGCGGTCTTCGTGCACAACCACGGTGAGGCCGTTGTCGAGGACGAACTTGTCGAAGGGCAGGTCCACTTCCGCGACCAGTTGGGACAGCGGGGCAGGCTCGAAGCTGACTGACTGCTGTGCAACGGCCACATCGGCAGAAGCGGTATCGACCGGCTCTTGCGAATAGGTCGAACACGCCGAGACGGCGAGAGCGATAACACTGGCGGAAAGGATGCGTTTCATGGGGGCTCCGAAGGGTATTGTTCTTGGAAAGCCTAGAGCGTCAGCGACGGTTCGTCACGATCTTGCGGCTTTTCGCGTTCTCCAGCACGTCTTCGCGCCAGAAATGGACGGGTTTCAAACGGTGCTGGACGAACAGCGTAGACTGATCGGCATAATGCGGTGAATCGGGCCGCGTGGTGGCGGAACCGAAGGGCTGGATCGAGCGCGACGTGACCCGCTCGCCCGCATTCCACTCGACCCACTGGATGAAGCTGTCGCCGTGGCGGACCGACAGCCTACCATCCTCGTCTACGTCCCACAGCGTCGATGCGCGCAGCGTGTCGGAACCTCCGTCCAGAGGCAGGTCAACATCGCCTTGGCGCAGGCGAAGCAAGTCGCCCATCGGCGGGTCGATCCGGCCGAAATGCGTTTCGAGATGGTCGACCGATTTCACCAACTCGTCGCGTGCGCTGGGGCAGGCCTTGTTCTGGTACCGGCAGGACATGAATTCGCGGATCATCAGCAGGGCGAGGCTGTCTCCGCGCCCTATATTGTTGGCGGTGAAATCCCAGTCGAGGAGTAGCTTGCGGGCCTCGGCAAGGCGCGGCTCGTCCGACAGGTCGAGTGCTTCCAACTCGTCCCACAGGTCCGCAACGTAACCTTCGCGCGCATAGCCGGTGTCGTACTTGATCTCTTCCAGCGTGGCGCGGTCGAGCCGGTCGGCTTCGCTCAGCAGTTTCCAGGCCCTGCGCGAACGGTTGGTCTGTTTCAGTTCGACACCGAGTTCGGGCGCGAATTTTTCGGGCGAGAGATCGCTTCCCGCCCCTGCAGCGGTGTAGGGCGCGTTGTTGGCATTGTAGAGCCAGCCCGATGCCGGGTTCAGGTAACGAGGCAGTTCGCCGTATTCGACAGGACCGTTCCAGACGAGCGCCGGATCGCTCCCGTCCAGCACGGTGCGCCAGTTCGGCCCCTCGCTACGGTCGGGCAGGGCGGCGTTGTAGACATAAGCGATGTTGCCGGTCTTGTCGGCGTAGATGAAGTTGGTCGAGGGGATGTCCATCCGGGCAAGGATGCCCTCCCACTCTTCCAGCGTTTCGGCCTTGTTGAGGCGGTAATAGGCGTCGAGCTGGCCGAGATTGTCGATCCCGCCATAGCGAAAAGCGAAATAGCCATTGTCGTTCTTGATGACCGGCCCGTGGACGCTGCGCAGTACCTCGCGCTGGATCGGCAGGACGAGCGGGCCGAGCCGCACGGGCAGGGTCACCGTCTTGCGCTCGAGCTCGCGCCATTCCTCGCCGAAGCGATAGCGATTGCCATCGGCGTCCACTTCCAGCTGGTAGACGTCGATCATGTCGGGGGAGTTGACCGTATTGGTCCAGCCCAGATCGCGGTTGTGGCCGAGGAAGGGGAAGGGTGAGCCGGGGAAATTGGCCCCGGCATAGTGCCAGCCTTCGCCGCTCTCGACGACCAGTTCGTACCACGCCACGCCGCCGCGCCAGGGCTGGTGACTGTTGGAGACGAGGATGGTCGGTCCGCCCGATTTCTCCGGCGTGACAGCAAAGGCGTTCGACCCGCTCATCCCGTTGTCCTTGCCAAGCGGAGACATTGCCACCTCTTGCGAGGGCAGTGCGGCATCGACGGTATCAGTGGAACGCGGGAAGCCCGGAATGTCAGGACCGTATTCGCGCCGCAGCGGCTCTCCTGTCACCAGCGGCTCGATCACGCCGTTGAGGCCGAAGAAGAAGGGCTGGCGCAGCGCGAAACCTGCCGCCACGTCCTCGCCTTCAACCGGAAACAAATTGCCGAGCTTCAGCTCGTCCGGGTTTTCTTCGGCGAACTGGTTGAGCCCTGCCGCATAGGCATCGAAAAGCGCGCGGGTGTCTTCGGGCAGGTCAGGATAGTGGCGCTCTGCTGTGCCGCGCGCATCGAGCAAGTGGTAGACATAATCGATTGCCGCGCCGTCCTGGCCGGCGATCGCGCCATAGCGGCCCCGGGCCATGGCGATCACGTCCTGCAGGGTCGAGAAATCGTCTTCCGAATGAGCGATGGCGACGCCGTAAGCGACGTCCGCGTCGGTATCGCCGTAGATATGCGGCACGCCGAATTCGTCGCGAATGATCTCTGCGGTGTAGGTGCGCTGCGGCTCGACGACATCGTCGCGCTCTGCCCACAGCGGTTCCCAGGTTGCCAGCGCGACGAATGCGACAAGCACGAGCAACAAAAGGGCGAAACCGATGCGCCCGAACCATTTGGTCATGAAATCCAGTCCTCTCTCGCAACCGATCTAGCGTCGTGCGACGAGCGGTGCAATCGGTCTGGGCAAAACCTGTCGCGGCCTATTCCGCTTTGGGGATTCGGCTGTCTAGCCATGTGCGTGTGACTGCCAAGATCACCATCGGCCATGAAACGTCCGGCAAGCCGGTCGAGTTCGATATCGAGGAGCTTCTCGCGACCCGCCTGCTCGTTCAGGGCAATTCGGGCAGCGGAAAGTCGCACCTTTTGCGCCGCCTGCTCGAAGAAAGCGCCGGGATGGTGCAGCAGGTGGTGATCGATCCGGAAGGCGACTTTCCCTCGCTTGCGGAAGAATTCGGCCATGTGGTGATCGACGGGGCGGCCTATTCCCCGCCGGAGATAGAAGCGCTGGCCCGTCGCATTCGCGAACACCGTGCCAGCGTGGTACTCGACCTGGACGGCTTGGAGGTCGAACAGCAGATCCGCTGCGCCGCGCAGTTCCTCACCGCCCTGTTCGATGCCCCGCGCGAGCATTGGTATCCCGCGCTGGTCGTGGTGGACGAAGCGCAGATGTTCGCGCCTGCCGCAGCGGGCGAAATGGCGGAAGACACGCGCCGCATGACTCTGTCGGCGATGACGAACCTGATGTGCCGCGGGCGCAAGCGCGGGCTGGCCGGCATCGTGGCCACCCAGCGTCTGGCGAAACTGGCCAAGAATGTCGCGGCAGAAGCGTCGAACTTTCTTATGGGCCGCACCTTCCTCGACATCGACATGGTGCGCGCGGCCGACCTGCTAGGCATGGAGCGCCGGCAGGCGGAACGTATCCGCGAGCTGGATCGCGGGCATTTCCTCGCCCTCGGGCCTGCGATCACGCGGCTGCCGGTCGCCTGCAAGATCGGCCCGGTAAAGACCGGCCACCAAGCGCGCAGCGAAGGGCTGATGGCGCTGCCCGATACCGCGCCCGAAGACATGGCCGACCTGCTGACCCGCGATCTTGCCAGCGATGTCGCAACGCCGACGCCGCCTCCGGCCCCTCCACCTGCTCCGCGCATGGAGGAAATGGAGGACAGCATCGCCCATGCCGAGGAGCGGCAGGTCGAAGCGCCGGCGGAGAAGCCCGATACCTCTGCCGTCGCGCGGCGGATCGAGGAATTGATTGGCGAGCTTGCGGGCGAAGAGGGCATCGCCTTCCAGTCGGCCAGCGCGCAATACCAGACCTTCCTCACCCGTTGCCGCCGCGAACGGCTGATCGGGCCGATGCCGGACATGCACGCCTTCCGCCGCCGCTTTGCTATCGCAGGTGCAGGCCTTGCCGATCTGGGTGAGGATTTGCAGGCGCAAATCATGCACCTCGCGAGCGCCGTGGACGAGGACCTGCTCGGACCTTTCCTGGTGATCGCCAAGGCGGCCCATGCGGGCGAAACGCAGGTCGACGAGGACGAGCTGGCCCGCGCCTACGGCACCAGCTCGCCCGGACGCATCCGCCGCCTGCTGGACCACCTCGAACGGCAGGGCCTGATCGTGGTGCGCGAGGATTTCGGCGGTGGCCGCACGGTCATGGTGCCGGGCCTCGAAGGGCTCCCTGCGGAATAAATTTCGCCTTGCCCCTCGCCAAGCGCGCAGGCACCCCTATATTCGACTAACACACCTCGCATATTTTTGCGGGGTAGGGCTTGTGTTGCAAATTGGCAACACCATATCCGGGCGGCAATTCTTTTTGAGGGACCAGCATGAATCTCGAGAAATTCACCGATCGCGCCAAGGGCTTCCTGCAGAGCGCGCAGACGGTCGCCATTCGCATGAACCACCAGCGCATTACGTCGGCGCATATCCTGAAAGCCCTGCTCGAAGATAATGAGGGCATGGCCGCGCAGCTGATCCAGCGTGCAGGCGGCAATCCGGGCGTGGCGATTACCGAAATCGATACGGCACTGGGCAAGATCCCGGCCGTGTCCGGCGGCGGTGCGCAGCAGACGCCCGGCCTCGACAACCATGCCGTGCGTGCACTCGACCAGGCAGAACAGCTGGCAGAGAAGGCCGGAGACAGCTTCGTGCCCGTGCAGCGCCTGCTGCAGGCGCTCGCGCTGGCGGACAACGATGCCGGCAAGGCGCTCAAGTCGGCGGGTATCGACGCCAAGTCGCTCGAAGCGGCGATCCAGGAAGTTACCGGTGGCCGCACCGCCGACAGTGCGGGCGCGGAAGAGAGCTACGATGCAATGAAGAAGTACGCGCGCGACCTCACGCAGGCGGCGCGCGACGGCAAGCTCGATCCCGTAATCGGCCGTGACGAGGAAATCCGCCGCACGGTCCAGATCCTTGCCCGCCGCACCAAGAACAATCCTGCGCTTATCGGCGAACCCGGGACCGGCAAGACTGCGATTGCCGAGGGCCTTGCGCTGCGTATCGCCAATGGCGACGTGCCCGACAGCCTGAAGGGCCGCACGCTCATGTCGCTCGACATGGGCGCGCTGATCGCGGGCGCGAAATATCGCGGTGAGTTCGAGGAACGCCTCAAGGCTGTGCTGGACGAGGTGAAGGGCGCCGAAGGCCAGATCATCCTGTTCATCGACGAGATGCACACGCTAATCGGCGCCGGTGCGTCCGAAGGCAGCATGGATGCAGGCAATTTGCTCAAGCCCGCCCTCTCGCGCGGCGAACTCCACTGCATCGGTGCGACCACGCTCGACGAATACCAGAAATATGTCGAGAAAGACCCGGCGCTGCAGCGGCGTTTCCAGCCCGTCTTCATCGACGAGCCGAGCGTCGAGGATACGATCTCGATCCTGCGCGGCATCAAGGATAAGTACGAGCTGCATCACGGCGTGCGCATCACCGATGGCGCAATCGTCGCCGCGGCGCAGCTGTCGAACCGTTATATCCAGAACCGCTTCCTGCCGGACAAGGCTATCGACCTCATGGACGAGGCCGCCTCGCGCATCCGCATGGAGGTGGAGAGCAAGCCGGAGGAAATCGAAGGCCTCGACCGCCGGATAATCCAGCTGCGTATCGAAGAGCAGGCCCTGCAAAAGGAAACCGACAGCGCGTCGAAGGACCGCCTCGAAGCCTTGCGCAAGGAATTGTCCGAGCTCGAACAGCAGTCCTCCGAACTGACCACCCGCTGGCAGAACGAGCGCGACAAGATCCACGCCGAAGCGCGGGTCAAGGAAGAGCTTGACCAGGCGCGGATCGAACTGGAGCAGGCCCAGCGCGCCGGCGACCTGCAGAAGGCGGGCGAGCTGCAATATGGCAAGATCCCCGAGCTCGAAAAGCGTCTCGAGGAAGCGAGTGGCCACACGGACAATGCGCTGCTCAAGGAAGAAGTGACCGAAGACGACATCGCGGGCGTCGTGAGCCGCTGGACCGGCATTCCGGTCGACAAGATGATGGAAGGCGAGCGCGAGAAGCTGCTCGACATGGAGAATATCCTGTCGAAGAGGGTGATCGGCCAGTCGCAGGCCATCGACGCGGTGTCGAAGGCCGTCCGCCGTGCGCGCGCTGGCCTACAGGATCCGGGCCGTCCGCTCGGCAGCTTCCTTTTCCTTGGCCCGACCGGCGTCGGCAAGACCGAGCTCACCAAGGCGCTTGCCGGTTTCCTGTTCGATGACGATCAGGCGATGGTCCGCATCGACATGAGCGAGTTCATGGAAAAGCACGCGGTCGCTCGCCTGATCGGTGCGCCTCCGGGCTACGTCGGATACGAGGAAGGCGGCGTCCTGACCGAAGCCGTGCGGCGCAGGCCATACCAGGTCGTGCTGTTCGACGAGGTCGAGAAGGCGCACAGCGACGTATTCAACGTGCTGCTCCAAGTGCTCGATGACGGACGCCTGACCGACGGGCAGGGCAGGGTCGTGGATTTCAGCAACACGCTGATCATCCTGACCTCCAACCTGGGTAGCCAGTACCTTGCCAACATGGACGACGATCAGAAGGTCGAGGATGTCGAGCCGCAGGTCATGGATGTGGTGCGTGGACACTTCCGCCCCGAGTTCCTCAACCGCCTTGACGAGATCATCCTGTTCCATCGCCTCGCGCAGGAACACATGGCGCCGATCGTCGATATCCAGGTCGCACGCGTGCAGAAGCTGCTGAAGGATCGCAAGATCGTGCTGGACCTGACCGAAGCGGCGAAGAAGTGGCTCGGCCGTGTGGGCTATGATCCTGTCTACGGTGCGCGGCCGCTCAAGCGCGCCGTCCAGCGCTATGTCCAGGACCCGCTGGCCGATATGATCCTGTCGGGCAAAGTGCCGGACGGGTCGACCGTCAAGATCGACGAAGGCGATGGCTCACTGGAAATGCAGGTAAGCTGACGATCCAATCTGGGGCGGGTCAGAATGGCCCGCCTCTCCTCGCGTTGGGGCTGGTGATTCGCTTGTCGTTCAAACGTGTAAAGCGCTGGATAGGATTGCAGGCGAAACAAAATTCTTCGCCTTCACCTTTGCCGCGACTGATTATTTCACAGTTTTGCGCTCAATCGGCAAATGTGTGGGATTTGCGCAACAAGAGATTCTAAAGCGCCCCAGTGCTTTGACACTGCATCGTTAATCCCGCAGAAACCCGTGTGTTGGGACTGGGGGTCGATCCACCCGGACAATTCGAGCGAAACGGATGCCGCTAGGGGTGCGTCCTTTTCGTCGTCCGGATGGGAGACGCAGTTCCAGTTGTCGCGACTGGAGTAATCAATGCGAAAAATTCACACAAAAACAATCCGGGGGCTCGCCTTCTCGGCGTCGGCGCTCGCGCTGACGGCCGGAAGCCAGGCATATGCGCAGGACGCAGAATGCCCCGAAGGTCAGGAAGAAGTGGCAGGCGAATGCGTCATTCAGTCGGATGGCGTTGACGGCGTTGCCAATAACGATCCGAACGCACAGGACGTAGTCGATGTGACCGACACTGGCGCGACCGGACAGAGCACTCCCGGTGCGATCGTCGTTACCGGTTCGCGCATCAAGCGCGACACCTACAGCTCGATCTCGCCGCTTCAGGTCATCACCGCGGAAAGCACGCGCGATGCCGGCCTGTTCGATCCTTCGCAGATCCTTCAGCGCGACGAAGCCGCAACCGGCCAGCAGATCGACGCTACCTTCCAGGGCTTCGTTCTCGACAACGGCCCGGGTCAGCAGACCGTCGACCTTCGCGGCCTCGGCGCAAACCGTACGCTGCTGCTGCTGAACGGTCGCCGTCTCGCGCCTGCCGGTGTTTCCGGTGCTCCGAGCGCGCCGTCGACCAACCTTCTGCCTTCGGCACTGGTCGACCGTACCGACCTGCTGCTCGACGGCGCTTCGTCGGTCTACGGTTCTGACGCTGTCGCCGGCGTTGTTAACGTCATCCTGCGCAAGGACTTCGACGGCCTCGAACTGTTCGCCAGCGGCAACCTGAACGAACAGGGCGGCGGTAACGACTACAACGTAAGCGCTGCTTACGGCATCAACTTCGACCGCGGCTTCATCGGCTTCGGTGCGGAATACAACTACCGTGACGAAATTCGGTTCAAGGACCGCGATTTCCTCGCCGGTTGTGAAACCCACTACGAACTCGGTAGCGATGGCTCGATCCGCACTGTCGGCCTGCTCGACCAGATCGATGCAGAGCTTGCGTCGGACGGCACCATCACCCAGGCACCGGAAGCTTGTAAGCGCCGTGGCCAAGGCCTCGGGCGCTCGCTAATCACGGACTTCGGTCGGTTTGGCGTTATCTATTATGATCCGCCGGGCAACACGACCGTTCCGGGCTACACGGAATCGACCTTCTTCAATGGCGATCCCGTCGATCTCGA
This sequence comes from Qipengyuania aquimaris, assembly GCF_009827445.1. Classification (GTDB taxonomy): domain Bacteria; phylum Pseudomonadota; class Alphaproteobacteria; order Sphingomonadales; family Sphingomonadaceae; genus Qipengyuania; species Qipengyuania aquimaris. The sequence continues at coordinate 1,591,516 of NZ_WTYI01000001.1, read as the reverse complement.
CGGTGACGGCATTCAGGACATTCGCTTCGCCGACTACAGCACCAACGGTGCATTCCCGCAGGGCGTCTTCATCCCGAAGGAAAAGCGTTACAATGCGCTCGCCTACGGTGAATACATCCTTCCGGGCGAAGCCAATATCACGCCGTTCTTCGAGTTCCTGTACTCGCGTTCGGAAGTGCGTTCGGAAGATTCGCGCCTCACTCAGGCGGTTGCAGTTGTTCCGGACAACAACCCGTTCAACCCGTGTAACCCGAACCAGCCGAACGGCGTCAGCTGCTTCGACGAATCCTTCGTGTTCAACAACGGCTTCAGCCCGGGCTTCAATATCGGCATGCCCGTGCTGCCGCGCTTCTCGCTCATCGGTGACCGCGACAACTTCAAGTCGAACCTTGAGCAGTATCGCGGTGTGATCGGTGTGCGCGGCGACCTGCCGTTCATCTCGCCGAGCTGGAGCTTCGAAGTCACCGGCGTTTATACGCGTTCGGATGGTACGACTTCGGCGCGCGGTCTGCGTGAAGACAAGTACGCTCTGTCGCTCGGTATCGACCCGACGCGTGACTTCAACGGCGACGGCATCGTCGACTTCAACAACGACGGTATCGCCGACGACTACGATCCCAGTGTTCGGTTTGCCGCCGATCCGCTCGTGCAGTCGGTGTTTGGCTACGATGCGCCGGTGACGCCTTGTGCCGGGCCGGAAGAACTCGCAAACCCCGAACTCGCCGCACCTGGCCTGTTCGACGGTTGTATTGCGTTCAATCCGTTCCGCGACGATATCATCGGTCAGTTCCGTGCAACCCTGACGCCGGAAGAAGAAGCCTATCTGTTTGACGATCGTTCGTTCCGCACGGTCTACGAACAGAAGCTGTTCTCGGCTTTCGCAACCGGCGACCTCTTCGAACTGCCGGCTGGTCCGGTCGGTGCCGTTATCGGCGTCGAATGGCGTGAAGACTCGATCGACTCGCAGCCGAACTTCGTTGCGGCTAACGGTCTTCAGTTCAACATCATCTCGGACCTTGGTGCCGTCGGCAGCAAGTGGATCCGCGAGGCGTTTGCTGAAATCGATCTTCCGCTGATCGCCAACAAGCCGTTCGTTCAGGAACTGACGGTCAACGTCTCTGGTCGTATTACCGATGAAGAGTTCTACGGTACGGCCGGAACCTTCTCGATCAAGGGTGGCTGGCGTCCGATTTCGCCACTGCTGCTGCGCTTCAGCTACGGTACGTCGTTCCGCGCTCCGAACCTGCGTGAGAACTTCCTGCGCGGGCAGACCGGCTTCCTTGGCGTCTTCGATCCCTGTGCGGTCCCGACCGAGGCCTTCGTCAATGGTGCTTACGACGCATCGCGCGACAATCGCGACCCGGCAATCTTTGCCAACTGCGAGCGCGAAGGTCGTGATCCGACGACTGTAGGTATCGACAACAGCGACCCAGACACGCCTCGCGTGTTCCAGTCGAACTCGGTTGAAATTTCGACCAGTGGCTCGCTTGACCTTGATCCGGAAACGTCGCGTTCGATCACTGCAGGTTTCGCATTCGAAGAAACCTTCGGTGACGGTTGGGACGTCTCGCTCTCGACTTCGTACTACGACATCAAGGTGAAGGATTCGGTCATTCGTCCGGGTCTGCAGTTCTCGGTCAACGACTGCTACGCTCGCCAGGACGGCGTCCGCAGCCAGTTCTGTGACCAGCTGTTCATCGATCCGGCTCCGACCAACTTCGGCCTGATCAGCGACGCTGCACTGGAGTTCATCAACCTCGATGCAGACAGCGTGCGTGGTTTCGATTTCAACGCCAACTTCGGCAAGGAAGTCGGACTGTTCGGCACCCTCGTCGATCTTGGTCTCGACCTTCGTGCAAACCACCTGGTCGAGCGTTCGAACTCGTTCGTCGATCCGTTCGGTGTGGAAACGATCTCGCGCTTCGAAGGCGAGTTCTTCTTCCCGAGCTGGACCGGCCGTGCAACGTTCACCGCTGAAATCGACAAGTGGGCATTCACCTGGCAGACCCGCTGGGTCGGCGAGCAGGAGCAGGACGTCGACGGTATCGATCCGTTCGCCGATGCATTCGGTTTCGGACCCGATGGTGAAGACACCGGCTTCGTGGGTAACACCTGCACCGGCTTCGGTTCGGCTGGCCCCGATGGAACGGGTCCCGACACCATCCCTGCCGACGGCATCTTCTGCCGCGACATCGGATATGCGGACGACTATTTCGAGCACGCGGCTTCGATCCGCTACCGTGCAGAGAACTGGTCGATCCGCCTCGGTGTGACCAACCTGTTCGATCGTGATCCCCCGCTCGTGGACGGCAACGAGATCCTCTCGATCTCGAACGTTCCGCTCGGTGGTGGTTACAACCTGGACGGTCGCGAATTCTTCGCAACGGTCAACTACCAGTTCTAACTCGGTTCATCTGAGTTAGTATAGAAAGGGGCGGTTCCGTGTTTTCACATGGGGCCGCCCTTTGCTATTAAGGGCCTACCTTTTGAATATCTTGTGAGAGTCGCTTCATGAAAATCTTCAAATCCGCCTTGCTCGCTGCCGGTGCCGCAGCGTCACTCGGGATTGTCGCCGCTCCGGCAGCGTCCCAGCAGAATACTACCGGCATGCCGAGCGTTCCGATCGAAGTCTGGGCGCTGCGTGACGTCGTCAACGCCGTGCAGGTTTCTCCAGACGGCAAGCACGTCCTGGTCCATGTGGTCGAGAGCAAGGAGGGCGAATACCTCCTGAAGATCTACAAGACCGAGGACATGTCGAAGCCCTATCGCGTCCTTAATGCGGACCCGATGGAAATCATCAGCGCGCAGTGGGTCAGCGATCGTTACATCTTTGGATCGGCGTGGCAGCAGAACCGGTCGCGCGTGAACGGGCCCGAAGAGGGCACCTATGATTACGCCGGATACGCTTACGACCTGAAGGCCAACAAGTTCAGCAAGATCGACGGTAATTTCGGCGTCGCCAACGTGCTGCCAAATGAACCGGACAGCATTCTTGTCGAAACCGGCACGGCTATTCCCAATACTTCGGGTGTCGATCCTTACGCTGCCTTCCGTCCGCGTTCCTATTACAAGGTGAACCTTGCCAAGGGCACGAAGCAGCTGGTGCTGAAGGGTAGCGAAAAGTACCCGACCGCTCGCTTCGACAACGAAGGTAATCCGCGCTGGACCGTGGGCTATGATCGTGCCTCCAAGGAAGCGATCACTTACTATCGCAAGCCTGGCGAGAATTCGTGGACCGAGTTCATGCGCTACGACCAGGACGAGCACGAAAACCTGTATCGTACGCTGTCGGGCTTCATGCGCCTTCACGGCTTTGACCCCGCTAACCCGAGCATCGGTTACGTCATCGACAACCGCGGCGAAGATAAGGCGGCGCTGTGGGAGTTCAACTTCGACACCGGCCAGTTCGGTGAGAAGCTCGCCGCGACGGACTCCGCCGATATCATGGGCATTCGCACCAGCTCGATGCCGGGCGACGATACCTTGGTCGGCGCGATCTATCCGTGGGACAAATATCGCACCATCTGGTTCGATGAAGGTGAAAAGGCGCTCTACGACGCGCTCGAGGCCCAGATCCCCAATGCGCACCAGGTCAGCATCACCAGCCGTTCGACCGATGGCGGTACGATGATTGTGTCGAACCGTGGTCCGCGTGATCCGGGCTCCTATTGGCTCGTCAACAATGGCACGATGACCAAGCTCGGCAGCCGTAACCCGCTGATCCAGCCCGAGCAGCTGGCGGATGTCGAGTTCATCCGCTACCCCTCGCGCGACGGCAAGCTGACCATCCCCGCCTACTTCATGCGCCCGAAAGGCGAGGGCCCGTACCCGCTGATCGTCCGTCACAACGGCGGTCCGCACGTCAACAACGTCGTGGGCTACGATGAATGGGACCAGATGCTCGTGAATGCCGGCTATGCCGTCCTTCGCCCGCAGAACCGCATCTCGACCGGCTGGGGCCAGAAGCACTTCGATGCAGGCTATGGCGAACATGGTCTGGCCATGCAAGACGACAAAGATGACGGTGCACTCTATCTCATCGAGAAAGGTCTCGTAGATCCTGATCGCGTGGCCTTCATGGGCTGGTCCTATGGCGGCTATTCAGCCCTGGTAGCGGCTTCGCGTTCGCCGAACGTGTATCAGTGCGTAATTGCTGGTGCAGCGGTTTCCGATCCGGAGAAGAGCTACAAGCAGCGTCGCAATCCGTATGGTGCGAAGGCGATCGATGAGTGGGCGCAGCGCCGCGGCATGATCGGCATCAATCCCATTAAGGAAGTGTCGAAGGTCAACATCCCGATCCTGATGGTGCATGGCGATGTCGATGCCCGCGTGCTTTACTTCCACTACGAGGACTACAAGGACGCAATTGAGAAGGCTGGCATCCAGAATGCCCAGTTCCTCACTCTAAAGGGCGCCGACCACTTTTCGAACACCCTGATGTTCGAGCATCAGCAGCAGTTCTACACCAAGATGTTCGACTTCCTGAAGAACGACTGCGGTCCCGGCGGCCTCTGATCTGAACTTCACAAACTAATGCAAAAGCGGCCGGCATACCTTTGGGTGTGTCGGCCGTTTTCTTATGAGCGCCGGTTGAATTGCGCCTCTACGCGATCAGGGCAAGGCTAAGTACGAGCTCGCTGATGATACGCCTTGCAGGCCTCTGCAAACCTCGCAGAATCTGCGAATATTATATGCGAGGCGGCTACCTCGCGACAAAAGGGACCGGGATCGCAGCTGCTATGGCCAGGCAGTTCCCCTGTCTCAACACTGCCATGCGTCAGTCATTGTCTGCACGGAAGCGAGGTCAACTTGCTGCAGGGCTAAGGCTTTCCGCTCAAGAAATCCATGCGCGCCGATGACCCGCTTCTCGTGGGATCGAGGCGCGTTCCTGTGTCAGGCGAAGGCTGATCATTCTGGAGAGTTGTTGTTTACGATCACGGATGACTGACCTGCTGGCGGACACAAAAAAGGGGCGGAGGACTTGCGTCCGCCGCCCCGATTTCTTGCTAAGCCTCTAAATTAGAAGCCGAGCTTGAGAGTGAGCGAGTAGCTACGGCCACGCACGTCGTAGTTCGACGGGTAGGTGTTACCCGAGTTGAACCCGGTGGAACCGATGTTCGAACCTACCAGCGGCGGCGTCTTGTCGAAGACGTTCTGGATACCAAAGATGAAGTCCAGCGAGTCGAGAACCTTAGCGCGAGCGCTCAGGTCGACCAGGCTGTACGAGTCGATGGTGGTGAACTCTTCAACGAAGCGCGACGGATCGGAGATCGGTTCGTACTCGAAGCTGTCGAGCCAACGCCATGCGACCGAGACCGACACATCGTTGAACGAGAACGTGTTGCGCCAGTTGAACGAGAATTCAGGCTGGAGCGACGCACAGTTCGACGAGTAGAAGCCCACGCATTCACGGTCGAGACCGTTCGGCGAAGCCTGGAAGGTCGAGCTATTCGTCCAGTTACCCTGGAACGAGGAGTTCCAGTCGATCGAGTCCGTCAGCGGCGCGCTGTAGGCCATGGTCAGGTCGATACCGTCGGTAAAGATCTTACCCTGGTTGGTGCGGACCTGCGGGAGACCCGGAGTCGTTGCCAGTTCGCCGAAGAGGTTGCCGGTCGCCGGGTTACGACGGATACCGGTACACGCCGGATCCGAAGCCGAGCTGCCATCGATCGCAAGCGAGCCGTCAGCGTAGTTTACGCCGAAGCAGTTTGCGAAGATGTCATCTTCGGTCGGGATCGTGATCGCGTCCGTAACTTCGATGTTGTAGTAGTCGATCGTTGCCGTGAAGCCCGGGAGGAAGTCGGGCGAGAAGATCGCACCGATCGTCCAGGTGTTGGCATCTTCCGAATCAAGGTTCGGGTTACCACCACTCGTCACGTTCACCTGACCAGCCGGATCGATGATGATACCACCGATCTGACCGCTCGTTGCACCCTGTGCGAGACAGATTGCACGCAGGTCAGCGTTGCTCAGCGGAGCCGAGCCGGCGCACGGATCAGCCGAGAAGTTGGCGAGACCGGTAACCTGCGGGTTGAACAGTTCGAAGATGTTCGGAGCACGGGTAACCTTCTGGTAGTTACCGCGGAAGAGCAGCGAGGGGACCGGAGCCCAGGTCGCGCCGACCTTCCAAGTGTATTCCGTACCAGTGGTCGAGTAGTCCGAAACACGGCCACCCAGCTGGAGAGTAAGCTCGTCGAAGAACGACTTGCCTTCTACCAGCGGAACAACGAGTTCGCCGTATGCTTCCTTGACGTCGTACGAACCGGTGAAGTCGGGCGTTGCCGCACCGTTTCCGAGAACTTCCGACGGGGTCTGCGACAGAATGTCCGACGATGCACCAGCGGTGTATTCGCGGTATTCCGTACCAAGCACGAAGCTCACGCCGCTGAGCGCCCAGGGGAGAGTGAAGCCCGGTTCGCCTTCGATGTAGGCACCGGCCTGCGTCAGACGGTTGAAGTTCGACTGCTGGTTACCCGTGTCGATGAAAGCCTGAGCTTCAGGCTGAACCGAACCGGTCGGGCCGAACAGGTTGATCGGCACACAGCCGTTGGTCGTGTCGAGGCACTGGTCGGTGCTGGTCGAATTGAGCGACTGAAGCAGGCGCGAACGCAGACCGTTACCCGACTGCTTGCGAGTACGATCGCTCTCACCATACGAGAAAAATGCCTCGTAGTTCAGGGTCGGAGAGATCTCGCCGCGAACGCCGGTCTTGATCTGGAACTGTTTCGTTTCACGAACCGACAGACGCTCGCCGAATTCGACAAGACGACGGCCCAGGGTCAGGTTGACCGTGGTGAAGTTCGGATCGTCGGGATCGGTTGCTGCACGAGCCGCGGCGCAAGCTGCCGGGTCAAGGAAAGCTTCGACCTGGCCAGGAGCGCTGACTGCCGGTGCCGATTCGTCTTCCGGGGTAGCCGGATCGTCCGGGATGGCCGGAACGTAAAGCAGCGTGTCGGCAGCACAGATCTGGTCGACGATGCCCTGCGGCAGGAACGGGTTCGACAGCGGGATCGGCGCGGTCACGCCGAACGTGCCCGAGGGCGCGCCGTTGGTGCGAACTTCGTTGTCGACGTACATGGCTTCTGCGAAAACCTCGAAAGCAGGCGAGATTTCGTAGTTACCCTGTGCGTAGATGCGGTACTGCTCCAGCGGAAGCTGGAAGTAGTTGAACGGGTTGAAGTTGAACGGCGTGAAGCCGGGACGCAGAACGCCGGCATCCGGGTCCAGCTGCAGGAAGCCCGTGTTCGACTCTGCACCGGTGTCCGGGTCGGTCGAGATGTTGCCGAGGATACCGCTCGCACCGCCAGCAGCCGAAATACGGATCGGCGTGGTGGTCGAAGAACCCCCCGGGTTGCCCGAGAACGAGCTGATGTTGAACTCGGAATAGTCACGCTGGCCCTGACGGATCGGATCACGCTTGGTGTAACCGAGGTTCAGGACAACGTTACCGCGACCGTCTTCCAGGTTTGCACCCAGGGTAAGGTCGGCACGTCCAACATAACCGTCACCTTCTTCGGTGATCGAGTTCAGGACGGTCAGTTCTGCGCCTTCGAAGTCAGTCTTCGTGACGAAGTTGATCACGCCCGAAACAGCGTCGGCACCGTAGGTCGAGCCGGCACCGCCGGTCAGGACGTCGACACGCTCGAGAAGGGCGGTCGGGATGATGTCAAGGTTGACGCGCAGGCTGGTGTCAGCCGGAACAAGACGCGTGCCGTTCAGCAGCGTGATGTTACGGTTGGAGCCGACGCCGCGGAGGTTGATGAAGGTCGAACCGCCGTTACCGTTGTTCAGGTTCGAGCCAAGGCTCGCAACTGCACCCGGGATCTCACGCAGGGTTTCTTCGACAGTCGAAGTTGCCTGCAGAGCGAGTTCTTCTTCACCGACCACTGCAACCGGGCTTGCCAGTTCGAGGTTCGGGTTGCTGATGCGGGTACCCGTAACGATGATCGCGTCACCGGAACGGTCCGTGTTTTCCTGTTCCAGGTCTGCGGCGCTGACTGCGTCAACTTCCGCATCCTGATCCTGGGCCAGTGCCGGAGCAGCGGCCATGGCTACTGCCAGTACGCTGCTTGCGGCAGAAAGCCGTGTAAGATTAGAGATTTTCAAGGTTCCTGTCCTCTCTAGTTGCTGAAACCCGTCCGGTTCCCCCCATTTTCGTGGGAGACCCCGTGGGGCACCCCATTCGCCTGCGCTATGACAGACCGGTGGTTCCGAAACAGAGGGTTCATGGTCCAGTGCGCCTGTCGAGGCAACGATAGGCATTAGCTTTTGGTATCTTGGTGCAGTGTGTGTGACTTTGATGTTACACACTCAGAATCGGCGGAAATTTGCGCGACAGCGCATGTGAACCTTCACTTGCCGAATGGCTGCAGTCGTCCGCTTGGCGACCCGCCTTTCTCAATTGACCTTTACGTCAACGGAACGTAGCCAGTGGCAAACAGCAACTCGAATCCGGAGATGGACTATGCCCGCCGCCTATATCGTTGAAGCCGTACGCACTGCAGGCGGAAGGCGCGGGGGCCGGCTTGCCGGGGTCCACCCGGTCGATCTGGCTGCGAAGTCGCTCGATGCCGTGATGGAACGCTCGGGCCTTGAAGCCAAGGCGATCGACGATGTCGTCATGGGCTGCGTTAGCCAGGGCGGCGAGCAGGCGATGCAGGTTGGGCGCAACGCCGTGCTCGCATCGAAGCACCTTGGAGAGGGCGTGCCCGCCGTCACGATCGACCGCCAGTGCGGTTCGTCGCAGCAGGCAATCCAGTTCGCCGCGCAGGCCGTGATGAGCGGGACGCAGGATATCGTCATCGCCAGCGGCGTGGAAAGCATGACCCGCGTGCCGATGGGCTCGACGGCGATGTTTCACATGAAGGAGGGCCTCGGGAACTACAAATCGCCGGGCCTGGAAGAGAAATATCCCGGTATCCAGTGGTCGCAGTTCATGGGCGCGGAAATGATCGTCAAGAAGCACGGCTTCACCAAGGACGATCTCGACCGCTTCGCCCTGTCGAGCCACGAAAAGGCAATCGAAGCCACGCGTTCGGGCGCTTTCGAGGCCGAGATCGTGCCGGTGGAAATCGAGACCCCGGAAGGCACGGAAATGCACACGGTGGACGAGGGCATCCGCTTCGACGCCACGCTCGAAAGCATTCAGTCGGTAAAGCTGCTCAGCCCCGAAGGCACCATTACTGCCGCTTCCAGCAGCCAGATCTGCGATGGCTCCAGCGCAGTGCTGGTGGTCAGCGAAAAGGCGCTGAAGGAATACGGCCTCACCCCTCTCGCGCGCATCCACAATTTGACCGTGACGGCAGGCGATCCGGTCATCATGCTGGAAGAGCCGCTATTCGCGACCGACCGTGCACTAGAGCGCGCGGGCATGAAGATCTCGGACATCGATCTGTTCGAAGTGAACGAGGCCTTCGCGCCTGTGCCGCTCGCATGGCTCAAGCATACCGGTGCCGACCCGAAAAAGCTCAACGTTAACGGCGGGGCTATTGCACTTGGCCACCCGCTCGGTGCATCGGGGACCAAGCTGATGGCCACGCTGGTCCATGCGCTGAAGGCGCGCGGCAAGAAATACGGTCTGCAGACGATGTGCGAAGGCGGCGGCGTCGCCAACGTGACCATCGTCGAGGCGCTTTAATTATCTGAATCGAGAGGATTTTTCATGGAAGTTTCAGCAAATACCCCCGCAGTCGTCACCGGCGGTGCATCGGGCCTCGGCGAAGCCACCGCGCGTGCGCTCGCTGCCAAGGGTGCGAAGGTCGCCATCTTCGACATGAACGAGGAAAAAGGTGAAGCGGTCGCCAAAGACATCGGCGGCGTGTTCTGCAAGGTCAACGTGACCAGCGACGAAGACGTCGACGCAGGCTTTGCCAAGGCGCGCGAGGCCCACGGCCAGGAACGCATCCTCGTGAACTGCGCCGGTATCGGCAACGCCATCAAGACCGCCAGCCGCGACAAGCAGACCGGCGAAATCAAGCACTTCCCGATCTCGGCCTTCGATTTCGTGATCCAGGTGAACCTGATCGGCACCTTCCGCTGCATCGCCAAGTCGGCTGCAGGCATGATGAGCCTCGACCCGCTGACGGACGAAGGTGATCGCGGCGCGATCGTCAACACCGCATCGGTCGCTGCCGAAGACGGCCAGATGGGCCAGGCTGCCTACTCCGCCTCGAAGGGCGGCGTGGTCGGTATGACGCTTCCCATCGCGCGCGACCTGATGCGCGAAGGTATCCGCGTGAACACCATCCTGCCGGGTATCTTCAATACCCCGCTGATGAACGCCGCACCGCCGCAGGTGAAGGAAGCGCTGGCTGCCAGCGTGCCGTTCCCCAAGCGCCTGGGTTATCCGGAAGAATATGCCAATCTCGCCATGTGCATGATCGAGACCGGCTACTTCAACGGCGAAGACGTCCGTCTCGACGGCGCTATTCGCATGGCTCCGCGTTAAGCGATCAGAACCAGGCTCTCAGGCCGACCAACAGTTTAAGGCCGTCGGGGTCCTCCCCGGCGGCCTTTGCTATGTCGGCCGTCACACCCAGCTTGGCTTCGTATTCGACGCCGACATAGGGCGCGAATTCGGGCGTGAATTCGTAACGCAGGCGCAGGCCCGGCTCGACCTTGGTTAGGCCTGCGCCGATCTCGCGCTCAGGGATGTCCTGCGCGGACAGTTCCAGTTCCACGCGCGGCTGCAGGATCAGGCGCTGCGTGATCTTCTGGTCGTATTCGCCCTCGATCCGCGCCGTCAGGTCGCCCTGGTCGGACAGGAATACCGCCCCGTCGACATGGAACATGTAGGGCGCGAGACCCTGCACGCCGATTACGGCGTGGGCGCGGCTGTCGGGCTCGATATCGTAGCGCACGCCAGCCTGCAGGTCGAAAAACGGCCCGATCGCACGGCTGTAAAGCGCCTGGATTTCTGCATCCTCCAGCTCTGCCCCGAACACGCCTTCGCCTTCGGACTTGAAGACGAAACGGTTGAGATCGCCGCCATACCAGCCCTGCGCATCCCAGACATAGCCGGTGTCGCCGCCATCTGTCGGAACGCGCGCCTCAAGCCGCTCCAGCATGATCATGCCAGTCTTCATGCCACCGTTTTCATGGGCCAGCTGCGCGCGGCTGGGGGCCATGGCGCTCTCGCCCCAGATCAGGTCGGCCGCGTGGCGCGGGCCTTCCAGGGCGCGGGGCGGGACGGCACTTTCGGGAGCGGCACCGGGGGCGGATTTGTCGGTCATCGCGCCATGGGCGGAATGGTCGACCGATGGCTGGCTCGTCGCCGAATGGTCCATGGTCGAGTGGTCCATCTCGGATTGGTCCATCTGGGCATGATTCATCGCCGAGTGGTCCATCTCGGCGGCTGGTTCAGCTTCACTCTTTGGCGGACACTTTTCCGGCGGCAGGTGCCCCATCGCGCAGTGATCGGGTTCCTGTGCCGCAGGAGTTGGTTCTGCCGAATGGCCGGCATGGCCGGCATGATCCTGCGCGGCGAGTGGCGCGGAAAGTAGCACGAGGGGGAGGGCGACAACGCGCATCATGCTTCTCCCGGTGCGGGGAAGGGGCGCACCGTCACCACCTGCATCATGCCTGCGTGCATGTGGAAGAGGAGGTGGCAGTGGAAGGCCCAGTCGCCCGGCTCGTTGGCAGTCAGGTCGAAAGTGGCGTTCCCGCCCGGCTGGACCACGACAGTGTGCTTCAGCGGCTGGTGCATGTGATCGGCCCCGTTCACCAGCTCGAAGAAATGGCCGTGCAAATGGATCGGGTGGGCCATCATCGTGTCGTTGACGAGCTTGACGCGGACCCGCTCGTCGAACCCAAAGCGGATCGGATCGTCGGTGACGGCGGTGAACTTCTTGCCATCGAAGCTCCACATGTAACGTTCCATGTTGCCGGTGAGATGGATCTCCATCTCGCGGTCCACGGTGCGATGCGGGTTCATCCGCTTGGCCTTGAGGTCGGTGTAGCGCAGCACGCGGTGCTTCACCGTCTCGAGGCCGAGCCCGGGGAAGTCCATCCGGTCCATCGGCATCGGCGCGATCATGTCGACGCCCGGACCGACCTTCACATCGTCCGGCACCGCGCTCTTGTCGCGCATGGAATGATCCATCGAACCGCCGCCGCCATGGGCGGAATGGTCCATCATGCCCATGTCCGTCATCGACAGCGTCACCGGCTCTCGCAGCGCGGGCGGGGTGGCGATATGCCCCTTGTGCGAAGTGAGGCTGGTAACTCCCATACCGCTGCGGTCCATCGCCTCTGCCACCAATGCATGGCTGCCTGCCGGCGGTGTAACGATCACGTCGTAGGTTTCCGCGACACCGATCTGGAATTCGTCCACCTCGACATCGGCGACATCCTGTCCGTCGGCCTGGATCACGGTCATCGGCACGCCGGGAATGCGGACGTTGAAGAAGGTCATGGCCGAGCCGTTGATGACGCGCAGGCGCACGCGCTCACCCGGCTGGAATTCAAGCTGGAGATCGTCGGCGGGGCCATGCCCGTTGATGAGATAGGTGTAGGTAGTGCCCGTCACATCGGAGATATCTCGCGGGTTCATCCGCATTTCGCCCCACATGCGGCGCATTTCCCCGGACATGTCGCCGTCGGTCGCCGTCTGCATCTGGCGGTTGAAATAGTGTTCGCCGACCTTGAGCTTGCGCATGATCTGGTGCGGGTGGATCGGCGTGAACTCGCTCAGCAGGACGACGTAATCTCGGTCGTAACGCGGATCGGGTTCGGCGCTCTCGACGACGATTGGGCCGTAATGTCCTGCCTGCTCCTGCAGACCCGAATGGCTGTGCCACCAATAGGTGCCGCTCTGCCGGATCGGGAATTCATAGGTGAAGGTTTCGCCCGGCTTGATGCCGGGGAAGCTTACCCCCGGAACCCCGTCGAACTGGAACGGGACCAGTAGGCCGTGCCAGTGGATCGAGCTGTCTTCTTCCAGATGGTTGGTGACGTGCAGTTTGACGTTCTGGCCTTCGCGCAGGCGCACCAGCGGGCCGGGAACCGTGCCGTTGACGGCCACGGCGTGGCCCGACCGGCCGCCGGTCATGAAATGATGATTGGCGATGGCAAGGCGGATATCCTCGCCCGAAACTTCCCCGAAACCGCGTTTCGCATGGGTCAGCGAGCCGCCCTTGGCCCAGGTAGGCATGGAGAGGGAAGTGGCTGCGGCGAGGCCTGCTGTGCTGGTGATGAATCGGCGGCGATTGATCTGCATGACGAGGAGGAATATCCGGCTCTGTTGATCCTATAGTCGCCTGCACATATATACCCCCACAGGGTATTACAACGGGAACGCCACGATGGCTGACAATTCGACCGCGAAAATCAATCGTCTCAACCGGATCGCCGGTCAGGTGCGCGGGGTCGCGCAGATGATCGAGGACGATCGCTACTGCATCGACATCCTCACCCAGATCCAGGCGATCAAATCCGCGCTGGCCAAGGTCGAAACGCAGGTCCTGAAGGACCACGCTGCCTGCTGCGTGGCAGAAGCGATATCGAGCGGAGACGCCGAAGACCAGCGCCAGAAGTTCGAGGAACTGGTCGAGTTGCTGCAGAGAAAAAGGTGATCGAAATGACCATGAAGAAGACTACGCGCCTCAACCTTCGGCTCGCATTTGGGCTAGCGCTTGCAGGCTGCGCCGGGGCGGTGCAGGCGACCGACATCGCCATGTACCGCGACCCGAATTGCAGGTGCTGCCTGTCGTGGCTCAAGCATGCGCATGAGCACTTCTCTGCCGATGGCGACGCGGTGGCAGCCAAGACCATCGAGAGCGAGAACATTGCCGCAGTCAAATCGGCCAATGGCGTACCTGCTGACCTGGTGTCCTGCCACACCGCCATCGTCGATGGCATGGTTATCGAGGGTCATGTCCCTGCAGCCGATATCGAGCGCCTGCTGGAAGAACGCCCGGCGGGGATCACGGGCCTTGCTGTTGCCGGCATGCCGCTCGGTTCGCCCGGTATGGAAATGGGCACCCGGCGACAGGCCTACCAGGTCATCGCCTTCGGCCCGGACAAGCGGGTCGTCTGGTCGAGCTATCCGGCCAGCGGCAGCTAGCGCGCCACCTCGACTTCCTCGCGGATGTCGGGCGTAACCTCACCCTCGACCGCCTTTTCGGCCTCGTCCAGCAGCTCTGGCGTCAGCTTGGCCGTGCGCGGGGGCAGGGGTGTGCCATCGCCCATTTTCCCGTTTGCTTCGATATCGGCGAGCAGGAGCTTCATTTCCGCGATTTCCTTCACCTGCGCTTCGATAATGGCGTCGGCCAGTTCGCGCACGCGCGGGTCGCTGATTTCGGCGCGGCGGCTGGTGAGAACGGCGATGGAGTGGTGCGGGATCATCGCTTTCATCCACGCTTCGTCTTCGACCGTCGCCTGGCTGCGGGCGAGGAACAGGAAGAGGAAGAAGCCGGCAATCGCGCCGATCATCACCAGCACTTTGGTCATGAAGGTCTTGTACATGCCCCACATGAAACCGAGCATGATGACGATCATCGCCATGCCCATCATCAAGGCCATCCACATGCGGGTCTGGCTGAAGAAGGCGTGATCCGTCTCGTAGATGTTGGAATACTTCAGCACGAACATCGTCACGATCGACGTTGCGATCATGGCGAAGAACGTGGTCCATTTGCCTCCGTGGCTGGAGCTGTCCTGATTCATGGTTTCCCTGTTGGTTGACTCTCTAATCTGAATTCAAAGCGTTTTTCGGAGCCGCACGGTTCCAGTTCGCCTGATTGCAGGTGCCGACTCACCTATTCATTACTTCGATAATTTGCGGCGCGATGCCGAACGCAAGAAATTGTCAAGTCAAATTGCAAGTAGTGAAAATTCGCTAGGGGCTTCGGCCGTTTTTTGTTGCTGAATAAATTCACCGAGACAAGCATTGATGCGGGTTGCTTTTGCAGGGGTGAGTCATGTCCCAGAAACTGTCAAAATTCCGTTCTTTAGTTACTTCGACTGCCTTCCTCGCGCTGATGCACGGAACGGCATATGCGCAGTCCGAAGTAGCGCCCGCTTCTCCCGAAGAAGCCGACGAATCCAACCAGATCGTGGTAACCGGGACACAGATTAGGGGCGCCCAGATCAACGATGTTCTCCCGGTGACCGTGCTCGACGAAACGGCGATCGAGAACACCGGCGCGGCGTCGGGCGACGAGCTCTTCCGCTCCATCCCCCAGGCGGGCACCGTCGCGTTCAACGAGCAGAACGCCACTACCCAGAACAGCGCGCGCGGCGACGTCGGGTCGATCAACCTGCGCGATCTCGGCACGGGCAACACGCTGCTGCTTATCAACGGGCGGCGCATGACGCTGCACCCGGGTTTCCAGACCGAACTGCTCGTTCCCGTGGTGAGTGCCGATACCAATGAAATCGCACCCGGCAGCGTACGGCGCCTCGAAGTTCTGCGCGACGGCGCATCGGCCATCTACGGCGCAGATGCCGTGGCCGGCGTCATCAACACCGTGCTGCGCGGCAATCGGACCGGTGGCTTCCTGGAGGCCGACTGGCGCGCATCGCAGGGCACCAGCCTCTACAATTACTCGATCAGCGGCGGCTATGGCTTCGACTTCGGCGGTGGCCGCGGCAATCTGACCGTCTACGGCGGCTATTTCAAAGAAAATGGCATGCCTGCGTCCGAACGCGACTATGCGGCCGAGGACAACCGGCTCCCGCTGGTCGAGGGTACGGATTTCGAAGGCGATGCCTCGTTCAACAACCGCAATACCTTCGGCCCGTTCGGCCAGTTCGACATCCAGGCACCGTCCAGCCGCACACCGATCGGCGATGACGACTTCTACCTGCAACCGTCCACTTTCCCGGGATGCCGTCTCGATTTCGGCAACGGGATCTGCGCGCGCAACGGCACTACGCCGACGAGCGCGGTCCGGTACAATACCAACTTCGGTAACAACCTTATCAGCGCCAAGAAGCGCTACAATGCGATGGCCCTACTCAGCTACGAACTGTCGAGCAATGTCGAAGCCTATTTCGAAGGCAGCTATTACCGTTCCGAGAACCGCCGCAATATCGAGGCTTCGGCAATCCTGAGCGCTGTGCCGGTCGGCATTGCGCGCGATGCCTACTGGAACCCGTTCGGCCCGACGACGCTGGCCGACGGTTCGCCCAACCCCAACCGGCTGCCCGGAACGACCATTGCAGCAGGCGGCGCCGATCTGATCATGGAACGCTATCGTTTCGTCGATGTCGGCAACCGCGATGTGAGCGTCGACAAGGATACCTACCGCCTCGTGGCGGGCCTGCGCGGCTCATTCGGCGCGTGGGATTTCGACACCGGCGTGCTCTATTCCGAAGCCGACCTGATCGACCTTGCCCGGAACCGCGTGTCGCTCACGCTGATGCAGCAGCAGATCAACCTGACGACGCCCGATGCCTACAACCCCTTCAACGGCGGTTGCCTTGACGATCCGGGCGAGGGCGATTGCACGCCCAATCCCGCTTCGTCGATTGACCCGTTCCGCATCGACGTGTTCCGCAAGGGCGGCACCAGCCTGGCGCTGGCGGATTTCAAGCTGAGCCGTGACGATCTGTTCACCCTGCCGGGTGGCAACGTCGGCGTGGCAACGGGCATCGAGTTCCGCCGCGAAACCTTCTACGACGACCGCGATCCGCGTCTCGATGGCACGATCACCTTCACCGACAGTGTGACCGGAGATTTCAACGGCAGCGATGTTGCGGGCACCAGCCCGTCGCCCGACACCGACGGCACGCGCGACGTCTATTCGGCCTTTGCCGAAGTCTTCGTCCCGCTGGTTGCGCCCGACATGAATATCCCGCTGGTGGAGGAATTGAACCTCCAGCTGGCGGGCCGGGTCGAGCATTTCGCCGATATCGACGCCACGGCAATCGTGCCGCGTATCGCCTCATCCTGGACCACCTTCCCGGGTGTCACCTTGCGCGGTGCATGGTCGCAGGGCTTCCGTGCGCCGAACCTCGTGCAGGTCAACGATGAAGGAACCACGCGTTCGAACACGCGTGACGATTTCGTGGTCTGCCAGGCACGCGTCGAAAAAGGCACGCTGGAAAACCTCGGTGCCTGCCCCGGTTCAGGAACGATCAGCTTCCGTTCGGGCGCAAGGGATCTCGAGCCCGAAGACAGCACCAGCATCAACCTCGGCGTGGTGCTGGAGCCGGTCTTCATCCCCGGCCTGACGCTGACTGCGGACTATTGGCGCGTGAAGCAGGAAGGGCTGGTCGGCACTTTCGGCGACGACAATGCCATCGCGCTGGACCTGCTGCGCCGCCTCAACGGCAGCACCAATCCGAACGTGATCCGCGAAGATCCGACGACGGATGACATCGCCCTGTTTACGGGCACCAGCCTGGCCCCGGCCGGCGCGATCATCCAGGTGCTTGACCCCTATCTCAACCTCGACAGCCGCATTTCGAAGGGCTGGGACTTCGGCATGTTCTACGATGTCCCGAACTTCGGGCTGGGCGACTTTCGCCTGCGCTTCAACGCCGCTCGCCTTGAAAGCTTCGTCCAGTCCGCCGGTCCGCAAGGGCAGGAACTACTCGACGCGATTGCGGACGGCTTGCTGCCGACCGACGTGAGCGTCGAAGGTCTGGGCGAACTGCTCGAGATCGAGGGGCGTCCCAAGTGGCGTTTCAGCAGCGCCATCAACTGGGAGAGCGGCCCGGTCGATATCGGCCTGTTCGGGTCCTATGTCGGCGAGGTCTGGGACACCAGCGTCACGCGTGACGAATTGATCGAGACCGACGATCCGAACGGGAATTTTTACCGGGTCGACGACTTCTTCACGGTCAATTTCTCGATCGCCTACACAATCAACAACGACACCGCGCTCGACGGGACGCGGCTGCGCTTTGCGATCAACAACCTGCTCGGTGAAGATCCGCCGCTGGCCGACGAGACGTACGGCTACTTCAGTGAACTGCACTCCGCCCGTGGCAGGCAGTTCCATGTGGAGCTGCGCAAGTCGTTCTGATCCGGGCTTAGATAGCACCCGAAACCTCGCGAGGCGCGTCCGGTGGGCGCGCCTCGTTTGCTTGGCGAGGGGCATTCTCACTTGCCACGACGCTGTTCCCCGTGTTCCATCCTGTCGGAGAGACACGAGGGAAAGCCAAATGACCGACTACACGCAGATCAAACTCGACATCGCGGACGGCGTGGCCACTGTCACGCTGCACCGGCCCGAAAAGATGAATGCCTTTACCCGCACCATGATGGCGGAATTCATCGATGCGCTGGACGTAACCGATGCCGACGACAGCGTGCGTGCGGTAATAGTCACAGGGCACGGCGACCGGGCATTCTGTGCCGGTGCCGACCTGACGCCTGAGGGTGGGGGACATGTCTTCTCCGATCCAAATCCGGTCGAGGACCTCTCGGATGAGCGCGTGCGTGACGGGGGCGGACGGCTGACGCTGCGCCTGTTCAACTCGAAGAAGCCGCTGATCGGCGCGTGCAACGGTGTCGCCGTGGGCGTGGGGGCGACCATGCAGTTGCCGTTCGATATCCGCCTGGCGAGCGACAATGCGCGCTTCGGATTCGTCTTCGCGCGGCGCGGGATCACGCCTGAGGCCGCCTCCAGCTGGTTCCTGCCGCGTCTTGTCGGCATGCAGACCGCGCTCGAATGGTGTATGACGGGCAGGGTATTCGATGCGCAGGAAGCGCTCGATCGAGGACTCGTACGCTCGCTCCACCGCCAAGGCGAACTGATGGACGCCGCCATGGGCCTGGCGCGAGAGATTGCGGACAACACCTCGGCCGTGTCGGTCGCGATGACGCGTGCAATGCTCTGGCGCCTGTCGACCACGGATCACCCGATGATGGCGCACCGGATCGACAGCCGCGCGATCTATCGCCTCAGCCGCAGCGCGGACGCGAAGGAAGGCATCGCAAGCTTCCTGGAAAAGCGCCCGCCTGCCTATCCCGACACGGTTGGGGAGAACATGCCCGACTTCTACCCGTGGTGGGACGAACCCGGCTTCGAATAGTTGCAGATGAGATAGTCACACGCGCAACGGCCTTGCCATCATGGGTGAGGGCATTACAGCTACGGCCATGCCCAGCCGCCAGCCAGCCAAACGCCTCGCCGATTTCCTGCCGTACCAGCTCTCGGTCGCATCCAATGCGGTCTCGACAAGAATTGCGGAACAATATCGCAAGCGTTTCGCGCTCAAGACGACCGAATGGCGGATCATGGCCGTGCTCGGCGACAGCGGCCCCCTGACCCAGCGCGAATTGTCGCAGCAGACGCTGATGGACAAGGTACCCGTCAACCGTGCCTGCAAGACGCTGGAAAGCCGTGGGCTTGCCGAACGCACGCCCAATGCGAAGGATGGGCGCTCGCACCTGTTGGCACTCACGGCGGAAGGCAAGGCAGTCCACGCCGGCATCATGCCGCTGGCTCTCAAGATCGAGAAGGAAATGTTCTCGGTCCTGAGTGAAGACGAGCGTGTGGCGCTGCGCGATATGCTTTCGCGCGTGCGCGACAACGCCGGGGACTTCGACGCAGAAAGCCTGGCCGACTAGGAAGTCGACCAGGCTTTCTTTCGAGCGACCCGTTTTCGGGTTTTTTCAGGCCTACTTGCCGACCCCGCCGCTGAAGGCGTCTGCGATCGAACAGGCTGCCGGCCCAAGAATGACCACGAACAGCACGGGCAGGATGAACATGATGAGCGGAACGGTCATGATGGCCGGAAGACGCGCGGCCTTCTCTTCGGCGCGCATCATGCGCTCGTTACGGAATTCTGCCGACAGTACGCGCAGCGCACTGGCCAGTGGCGTACCGTAGCGTTCGGTCTGGATCATCGTGGTCACCACGCCCTGAACCGCTTCGAGGTTTACGCGGTAGGCCAGGTGGTCGAATGCCTGCTTGCGTTCGTTGAGGAACGACAGCTCGATTGCGGTCAGGGCAAATTCGTCACCCAGTTCCGGATAGGCGCGGCCCAGTTCCTTGGCGACTCGGTTGAATGCGGCGTCGACAGTCAGACCGGCTTCGGCGCAGATGACCAAGAGGTCGAGCGCGTCGGGCAAGCCCTTACGGATCGCGTCGGTGCGCTTGGCCGACTTGTTCGAAAGGAAGATTTCAGGCCCCTTGTAGCCGGCGAATACCGCCGCAGCGAGAGCTGCCACGCGCTTGAACTGCCAGTCGGGGTAGATCTCGACCACATAGAGCATCGTGAAGGCGATACCGCCGAAGATAATCGGCAGGACCATGCGCAGACCGATAAGAACGACCGCGATTTCCTTGTTGCGATAGCCGGCCCAGGCCAGCTTCTGCTGCATGTCCTCGACCTGGCTCTGCTGCAGCACCTTCATGCTGCCCAGCGTGTCTTTCACCTTGTCGGCCGTGTCGTTCTTGCGAACGAGGCTCTGGCGCTTCTTGGCGCTGGTCGTGACGAGACCGTGCTTGAGCTCCTCGCGACGGCCTTCGAGCGCCTTCACGCGCTTGGCCATCGGGTCCTTGATCGTGACGGCCGAATAGATCGCCACGAAGACGGCCAGTGCTGCGATCCCGGCAAGGATCGAGCCGACGAGAATGACGTCAAAGCCGAGGAGGGTAGGGCCGCTTGCGGGTTCCATGATATCGCTTCCTCGTGCCTTAGATTTCGAAACTGACCATCTTGGCCATGATGAAGGCCCCGATGCTCATCCAGACCAGGCCACCGAGGCCAGCCACGGTGAGACGATCGTCGGTGAAGAACGCGCCGATATAGGACGGGTTAATCCACCAGATCAGGCCGAAGACGATGAAGGGCAGGGCGCCGACGATATAGGCCGAAGCCTTCGATTCCGAGCTCATCGCCTTGATCTTGAGCTTCATCTGGGCACGCTTGCGCAGCACGTCCGAAAGGTTGGACAGCGTCTCTGCCAGGTTACCACCGGTTTCGCGCTGGATGGCGAGCGTGATGCAGAAGAAGTTGAATTCGGGGATGCCGAGACGGTCGGCAGTCTGCTGGAGCGAGTCCTCCATGGTGCGGCCGATCTTGATGCGCTCGACGATGCCCTTGAACTCCACGCCGACAGGTCCGGGCACTTCCTGCGCCACGACGGCGAGGGTCTCGGTCACCGGAAGACCGGAGCGAAGGCCGCGAACGAGTAATTCGATCGCATCGGGAAACTTCGTGTTGAACTGGTTGGTACGCTTCTTGATCGCGCGGCTCACCACGAAGTGCGGTATACCAGCGCCGACGAATACGCCGATGCCAAGCGCAAGGCCGAGCGAGCCCGACTTGAGGAAGATCGCGAGTGCGGCGACCAGACCAAGGCCGAGCGATGCATAGCCGTACTGGCTGAGCGTCCAGCCTTTTCCGGTACGATCAAGGCGGATGGCGAGGGCTTCGATACGCGAACCCGAACCAGCCTGCCTGAATTGCTTGGGCTTACGGGCGGCGATCGCCTTCTTGAGCTGCGATTCGACCTTCGCGTCGGTGCTTTCCGAGTGACGGAAACGCAGTTGCTGTAGGCGACGCTGGCTCTGCTTGCCCGCATCGGGACCTGCGAACGCCATGTATCCGAGCACGAGCAGCGCGAGGATCCCGCCGGCTACCAGCATGAGCTGGACAATGTTCATCGTGTCTCTCCGTCCCGTACCGTAAACTTACCATGAGGATGGAGTGACGCGGCCGATCAGAGCCATGTCACTCCTGCTTCCCCGTTCAGACCTCTTCGACCTGGCCCTTGTCTTTCTTGGCGAGCAGCGACTTGATGTCGAAGTTGCCCAGCAGCGACTTCTTGCCGCCACCGACCAGCGCCGCTTCCTCGCTTTCCTCGTCGCCGAGGCCGATGATGCGGGTCGACAATTGCTTGATCGCAGCGGTCGCCTTGCTCGATCCGTTGGCGTCGACGAAGGTTTTGCCGAGCTTTGCAGCATTGGCAGCGGCCTTCTGGTCGTACGGGATCGAGATATCGATCTGCCGTTCGATCGACGCTTCGAAATCGGCCTTGCTGATTTCCGCAGCACCGGGCTGGACCTTGTTGGCCACGATTACCGGAGTGGCGTGCGCGGCATTGGTCTTGAGCCAGGACAGGATGCGGATCGTGTCGCGGGCGGAAGCCAGCGTCATTTCTGTGACCAGCGTCACGACATTCACGTCGTTCAGCAGGTGCGGGAAGTTGATCAGCATGTTGCGCGGCATATCCACCAGCGTCATCTCGAAAGCGTGGCGGAATTCTTCCTGCAGCTGCAGGAATGCCGAGCCATCGGTCATCAGCGGCGAATTGATCGGCGCTTCTGCCGACAGGATGGCCAGGTTGTCGTTCGCGCGGATCATGGCGCGTTCGATAAACAGGCCGTCGATGCGGCTGGGGTTGTCGATTGCATCGGTCAGGCCGCGACCCGGCTCAAGGTCGAGCGTGAGCGCGCCGGTGCCGAAATGCACGTCGAGGTCGAGCAGTGCGGTCGGCATGTGCTTTTCCGCATACATCCAGGCAAGCGAGGTCGCGATCGTCGAGGCACCAACACCGCCACGAGTGCCGACCACGGCGGTCGAGATGTGACGCTGGGCCTGTTCCCCTTCACCGCCGCGCGGGGCCATGAAGACGGCCTGTGCCGCGTTGAGCGAATCGCGCAGGACCGCAGCCGAAAGCGGCTTCAGCAGGTAGTCGTGGATGCCGCTGGCGAGCAGGTCGCGATAGAGGCGCACATCGTTGACCTGGCCGACCGCGATCACCACCGTGCCGGGTTCGCAGACCTCGGCGAGGGCGTTGATGTCGTTCAGCGGATCGCCGCTTTCCGACAGGTCGACCATCAGGATGTTCGGGCTGGCCGAAACCGACAGGGACTGGATCGCGTTGCGCAGACCGCCCTTGTTGCATTTCTCAGGTTGCCAGCCGAGTTCGATCACGACCGGACGCAGGACATCCAGCGCCGTTTCGTCGCACATGAAGGCGGCGAACGGATCGCGATTGCCCGGCATGCTGGATTTCAAGGAAGCGCTCATGGTTTAGGACCCTCCTTCGGTCGTGCTGATCGTCGCCAGGCCGTCCACACCGGTCGGCTCTGCGTCACGATAGGCCCTGATGGCCTTGGTCGAGGTGGTAACGACGGTCTCTCCAGTGCCCTGCTGGCCCTGGATCAGGTCTTCCGGATTGGCGACCATGCCGGCGAGATTGCCATAAACCGCGCATCCGTAATTCGGATTGGTGGCGTTCTTCTCGTTGGCTTCGGCCGTGTGCGACCAGTCCGGGCATTGCGGCATCGAAGCGGTCGAACGCGTGATGACGATGCGGGCCTGGCCGGGTTCGGCATAGCCGGTCGTAACCGGGGTGCCTTCTGCAAGCAGGATGCCATAGCGGCCTGCCAGTTCGGCAACATCTTCGCGCACGGCAGCAGAAGCGGTGGCATCTTCGACGGCAACGCGGTCGCCGTAACGAAGGTCCATGCTTTCGAACCAGCCGGCGAGACGCTGCTGCTCGGAGATGGGCAGGCCATCGGCGTTGGTGGCCACGTCGAGCGTATAGTTCGAGCGTTCAACGACCGGCTGCTTCACGCTGTAGAGCGTGCGGTTGTCCATGTTCATGCCGCCACAGGCGCCCAATGTCAGGGCGAGCGAGGCTGCGAGCGAAGCGGTGAGCTTGCGATTGATTGCTTTAGGCATGTCTCGTCCCCTTATTCGAAGCTGAAGCCGGGCTTGGCAGCGGCGGTCTTCTCGTCGCGGCGCGCCTCGGAAGGCATGGCGACCTGTTCACCTGCGTCCGATCCCTCGTAAGAGATCTGCGGTGCCGAATTGGTAGCGCCGCTGACGGTCGGGAGCGGACGTCCCTGGCCACCGGTCACACCGTCGGCTTCGCGGTAGCGCAGCAGGCGGTCGAATTCGGTCGGCTTCTGGAAGCCGTCGGTCGGCAGGCGGATGTCGCTCGCATTGACCGGCTTCACCAGATACGGCGTGATCACGATGACCAGCTCGGTTTCGCCGCGACGATAGTCGGTCGAGCGGAACAGGTTGCCGAGGATCGGGATGTCACCGAGGCCCGGAGCCTTTTCGATCTGGTTCGATGCGTTGTTCGACAAAAGGCCAGCGATCATGAAGCTCTGGCCGGAGCCGAGTTCCACGGTCGTTTCCGCACGGCGCGTGATAAGCGCGGGAACGCGGAAGCCTTCGAATTCGATCGCGCCCTGCGCCGACAGTTCCGAGACTTCCGGACGAACGCGGATCGAGATCCGGCCATTCGAAAGGACGGTCGGAGTGTAGGCGAGGCTCACACCGTAGTTCTTGTATTCGATGGTCGTGGTGCCGAGGCCCTGGTTGAGCGGGATCGGGAATTCACCACCGGCAAGGAATTCGGCGGTTTCGCCCGAAAGCGCGGTCAGGTTCGGCTGCGACAGCGTGGTCACGAGGCCCTGCGTTTCCGCAAGGTCGAGCGCGCCGCCGATGTCGAGGCCGAGCAGCTTGCCAGCAAAGCCGAGCGTGCTGCCGAGGTCCGCACCGAGGATCGAGGTTGCCGGAACTTCGACCGATTCACCGGTCGACGGGTCGGTGAACACGTCCACCGTATTGGCGTTCATGCCGAGCGTCGTTCCGGGCGAGAACAGCTTCGCTGCACGACCCTGACCAATGCCGAACTTAAAACCGCTGGTGCTGTCGAGCGACTGGAGGTTCACGCCAAGAGCGCGAACGACCGAGCGGCTGACTTCGGCGATGCGGACCTGCAGGTTGACCTGCAGCGGCGTCGCCATGCGCAGGCGGCTGATGACATTGGTTTCCTCGCCGACGAATGCTTCGACGAGAGCCTGGGCCTCGGCGGCATCTTCGGGTGCGGCAACCGTGCCCGTCAGCAGAACGACGTTGCTGCCCATGGTAGCGACGTTGATCTTCGCTTCCGGCATGGCGAGAGCGAGCATCTGGTCGATGCTGCCGATGTTAGAACCGACGCGCACATTGGCCGACCAGATGATGTCACCGCGAGCGTTGCTGGCGTAGACCGTGGTCTCGCCGCCCGAACGACCGAACAGGTACAGCTGGCGCTGCGACTTGACCTGGACATCGGCAACATTCTCGTTGGAGATGAACACATCGGTCATCGCGCCGGGCACGTTGATGAGCTCACCGCGACCGATCGAGAGGACGATGTCCTGGCTCGGGCTAACGACCGACTGGGCCGTGGCCGTGGTCGTCGGAGCGGCAGCCAGCGGCGCGAGGGCCAGTCCGGCAAGCAGCAGTTTGGTGGAAAGACGACGTTTCATGGAATTGCCCCCTGAATGGCTTCCTGAGCTCTTGAATTCTTAGCGAAGGGTGCTGAGTGCGACCGGGGCGGTTTCCCCGACGCGGCCTGCACCGTTACCGACTGCGGCGTTCATACCGCGCACTGCACTGCCCATCGAAAGCGGAACCGCTTCGGTGGTCTTGCCGCGCGTCACGCGAACCATCGGACCGCGGCTCACCGGAGCCGATGTCGTGGTGGTAGCACCCGACGTGTGCGAGAAAGTGCGACCGTCGTTGCTCGACTGCGGTGCAGCCCCGCCGCGCGGCGGCATCGAGCTACGCTGGAAGCGCGAGACATCGCCGCCCGTGACATAGGTGCCGCGGCTGTCGTCGGGACGACCCATGGCGGTGCGAAGGATACGCTCTTCCTCTTCGGGCGTCGCATCGTCGGGGATGCTGACTTCGCCCGAGGCGAGGGCACGTTCGAGTTCGCCTTCGCTGTCGGCGATAGCGCGCAGAGCGAGGCTCAGCGTGCCGATCGTCTGCGCAACGGCGACCTTTTCGGCGATCTTCGGGGTCACTTCCATAGTGACCGTGCGGAAGGCCTTGACCTGCGTCACACCATCGACGGTTTCCTGCGTGGTCGACTGGTCGGTTGCCAGGACACGAAGGTTACGAAGGATGGTTTCCGACGTCTTCAGCGCCTGGCCGTTAGTGCCCTGGACCGTCTGGGTCAGGACCATGTCGACGCGGTCGCCCGGGAAGACGAAGCCGGCAACGCCGCTCTTCGCATCGACGGGTACCGTGATGGCGCGCATGCCGGGAGTGAGGGCCGCTGCAAGGAAGCCGCGGTCGCCCGGGCTCACCAGCGAACCCTGGGTCACCGGTTCACCGGCAGTCACAGGATGGCGAACAACCGTCCCGATCAGCTTGGTGATGTCGGCCTCGCCGTCCAGGAAGTAGGCATCCTGAACCAGCTCCTCCGGCCACAGCTGATAGCCGATGGCATCTGCAGTGATGATCGTACCGGTCGGCAGCGCACGCTGCGCAACCAGAACCTTGGGCCCTGCAGCTTCGACTTGCGATGCCGCGTTGGCCTGCGGAGCGGATGCTCCTGCGAACATGCTGCGGGCAACAAGTGCCGTACCGATCGCAACGACCAGCGCACCAACCAGCAGAACCAGCTTCTTCCTATCCATGGCGTTTAAGCCCCCTCATATGGCCCGCGTAGTTTGAGTGCGGACAGCTATGGTTTCCGTGTCTAGACCCCGATTGGTTAAAATCGGGTTGTCAGCCGATCCCGGCTTCAGAAATTTGTGTGACGAACCCGCCGCCGACGACCCAGAGCCCTGCGACGGCAATGGCGAGTCCGTATGGAATGCGTGGTTGCTGGTCATGTCGGCGGATGATCTTGATCGATGCCAGCGTAACGAATGCGAGAATCGCGACCGGCACCAGGGCGACCAGTAAGGAGGTCGCGCCATTGGCTGCCAGCGGCTCTATGATTGCGGAAGGAATGGCCAGTTTCGGTCCGCCCAGAACGGCGCTGGCGAAATTCGCGGCGACGAGGGTAAAGGCACCCAGCAGCACCGTATCGCGTACCGGCTTTCCGCCGACCACGCGCGAATGGGCAACGCCCCACATGCCCATGGCAAGCGTCAGGACCCAGCCGGCCATCGCCATGATGATGACGAGGACGACGAAATTGGTCGGCGGGAACCACAAAGCCAGCGCGGTCAGCAGCTTCACGTCGCCGCCGCCCATCTGGCGCAGGGCAAAGAACAGGCAGCACACCGCAAAGGTCGCTGCAGCCATTCCGAACTGCATGGCGACGCCCGGCCACAGGTCCAGCCCGCTGGCCCACCAGAACAGCGGAGCGCCGGCGGCGATCGCGATGTTCAGGCGATTGCCGATGGTGCGGCTGCGCAGGTCGGTAAACGCCGCCCACAGCAGGCCGATTGCCAATCCGGCAAGCAAAACGTAGGTGAAAATCTGGTCGTGCATGACGTCCCCGAACTGAAGGTCGAGGGCCAGTGCTACCGAAACATGCTTACCAAATAGTAACCATGCCCTTTGCGCAGAACCGGGAGGCACCCATCAGCCAGGCCGACTTGCAGACAGATACCGCAGCCATAGACCGGCGCGCCATTCCCGCCAGCGCGAGCGAAAGCGTGTGGCAGGCAGCCGACGGTCACACGCTGCGCCGAATCGACTGGCCGGGAGCGGGCAAGGGAGAGCGCGGATCGATCCTGTTCCTGCCGGGGCGCGGCGACTTCTTCGAGAAATACCTCGAGACGCTCGACGGGTGGCACCGCAGCGGCTGGCGCGTCACCGCCGCTGATTGGCGCGGGCAGGCGGGTTCGGGCCGCCTCGGCGATGATCCCATCACCGGCCACGTGGAAGATTTTTCCGACTGGGTGGCCGATCTCGAACATTTCTGGTCGGACTGGGTGAAATCCACGCCCGGACCGCACGTGCTGGCAGCGCATTCCATGGGCGGGCACATCGTCATGCGCGCGCTGGTCGACGGGGTGGTATCGCCCGACGCGGTCGTGCTGTCCGCGCCCATGCTCGGCATGAGCGGTCCCCCGCTACCCCTGCCCATGCTGCATGGCGTTGCAAAGCTGATGACGCGAATCGGCGCCCCGACGCGTCCGGCATGGAAATGGAGCGAAAAGCCGGGCGAGGTCCCTGCAAGGCGGCGTGACCTGCTGACCCATGACGATGATCGTTACGAAGACGAATTGTGGTGGCGCGAGCATCGCCCGGAACTCGTGATGGGGCCGGGGAGCTGGGGCTGGGTCGAACGCGCCTATGCCTCGACCCGCGTTATCGAGGCGCCCGGCGCAATGGAGAAGGTCCAGGTCCCCGTCTTCATCTTCTCGACCGAGAACGACAAGCTGGTCAGCCACAAGGCCGCGGTGCGCGCTGCCCAGCGCCTGCCGCGCGGCGAAGTGCTGGTGTTCGGTGACGAGGCGCGTCATGAAATCCTGCGCGAGGTCGACGCTGTGCGTGACAGGGCCTTGGCGGGCATCTCGGAGTTTCTCGATAGGGTTGCACTGGTAAAGCAGTGACCGTTTACGATTTCGCCGTTGTTGGAGCCGGCATCGCCGGTGCGAGCCTTGCGGCCGAACTCGCCGAGGGCGGGGCAAGCGTACTCATACTCGAAGCGGAAGACCGGCCGGGCTATCACTCGACCGGGCGTTCGGCGGCTTTTTGGGAAGAATGCTACGGCGGGCCGGAGATCGTGCCGCTTACGCTCGCTTCGGGAAAGTACCTGCGGGAGAACGGCTTCCTGTCGCCGCGCGGTGCGCTTTATATCGGACGCGGGGAAGATCGGGCGGCGCTCGACACTTTCATGACGCGCTTCCAGGACACCGGGGCGACGATCGAACGGATCGGTGCGGATGACCTGGCCGACAAGATCCCCGGGATCAGGCCACAGTGGTCTGATGCGATCTGGGAACCCGCCTGCGCGGATATCGACGTCGCGGCGCTCCATGCGTATTACCTCGCGCGGGCGAAGGCTTCCGGAGTGAAGCTGGAATGCCGGTCGAGATTGGCATCGGCAGTGCGCACCAATGGCAGCTGGGCGCTCGAAACCGACCGGGGAGGAAGCTTTGCCGCTTCGGTACTCGTCAATTCGGCAGGGGCGTGGGCCGACGAGGTCGCATCGCTCGCGGGGGCGAAACCGCTGGGTATCCAGCCCTACAGGCGAACGGTGATCCAGCTGCGTACCGATCCCGCGCCTGCGCCCGACCAGCCGCTGGTGCTGGATATCTCGGGCAAGTTCTACTTCAAGCCCGAGAGCGGGCGGGTGTGGCTGAGCCCGCATGACGAAGAACCGAGCGCCGCCTGCGACGCTGCTCCCGAAGAATTGGCCGTGGCAGAGGCGATTGACCGGCTGCAGGGCGTGGTCGACTGGAAGGTCCAGGCGGTGGAGCGCAAATGGGCGGGCCTGCGCAGTTTCGCACCCGACCGCGCGCCGATATATGGCTACGACCCGGAGGTCGAAGGCTTGGCGTGGTTCGCAGGGCAGGGCGGCTTCGGCATACAGACCTCGCCTGCGGCTGCGCGGCTGGCTTCGCAATTGCTGCTGGGCAAGGAACGGGACGAGATGACGAGGGCGATCGATGCCTCGATCTACTCTCCGGACCGCTTCCCCTAGCCAAGACTGCAACATTTGTTAGGGTGCAGAACGAATCCAACCCGTAAGAGGAGAGAATACCGATGGGACATCATTTCGAAATCTATAAGGACAAGGCTGGCGAATACCGCGTGCGGTTCAAGTACAATTCGGAAGTGATGTTCTCGACCGAAGGCTACAGCTCGAAGGACAGCGCCAAGAACGCCATCGCTTCGATCCAGAAGAACGGCCCCGGCGCGGAAACCGTCGACAACTCCTGATATTCAGCCCTCGCCGACGAGCGCGCGATCCGCGGCCTGGTTGGCGAGGGTATCCACCCGCTCGTTTTCCGGGTGACCCGAATGGCCTTTGACCCAGTGCCATTCGATCTGGTGCCGCGCGGTCGCTTCGATCAGGTCGTGCCATAGTTCCGCATTCTTGACCGGCTTCTTGCTGGCATTGACCCAGCCGCGCTTCTTCCAGCCGTGTACCCACTTCGTGATCCCGTCGATCACGTATTTGCTGTCGGTATAGATATCGACCTGGCACGGCTCGATCAGCGCCGACAGGCCGCGGATCACGGCTGTCATTTCCATGCGATTGTTGGTCGTTTCCGGATCGCTGCCGGACAATTCCTTTTCGTGCCGCCCCATGCGCAGCAATGCGCCCCAGCCGCCGGGGCCGGGATTGCCCTTGCAGGATCCATCGGTGAAGAGTTCGATCTGTTTCATCGGCGCGGCCCTAGCGTGCTAAACCCCTCAGGCGAAGAGCGCGGTGCCGTTTTCAGCGTAGAAATCCCACCGGCGCACGAAATCCATCGGATTCTTGCGCGTGACCAGCGCGTCCGCAGGCGTCTCGATCCAGTCCTCTGCGCGGCTGGCGACGAAGCGCAGGCAGGCGGCCTGGGCGAGCAATGGCATGGCCGCGCGCTCGTCATCGCCGAGCGGGCGGACAGCGCAATATCCGTCGATCAGGGCATTGCCGATTGCCGGATCGTACTTGGCTCCCGTCCCGTCGAACGACCAGGCGGCGTGGGTCACGGCAAGATCGTACGCCATTGCGCCGTGACACGCGAAATAGAAGTCGATCATCCCCGACACGGCGTCACCGAGCATCAGGACATTGTCGGGGAAGAGATCGGAATGGATGATCGAGGAAGGCAGGTCGTCGGGCCATGCGGACACGACCGCACGCCCCCTGTGGACCGTCGCGGGTAGCGCAGGGTCGATACCTGCCAGCGCATCGGCGTTCAGGGCTTCGAGCATGGCGAGCGTGCCCTGCGGCGCAAGGTCGTTTTCGCGCGAAAGGGCATAATCCTGCGCCGCGATGTGCAGTTCGGCGAGCGCCTTTCCGACAGCCTTCGCCTGCGCTGCAGTCGGCTGGTTGGGAGAGACGCCGGGCAGGAATTCGATCAGCGCGACCGCCTTGCCATCGACAGTGCGGAACGCCGCGCCCGACCGATCGTGGATGGTCGCGGGCACCGGACAATCACGCTCCGCCAGATGGTCGAGCAGGCCGAGGAAGAAAGGCAGTTCTCCCGTGTCGATCCGCCGTTCGTACATGGTCAGGATGTAGCGCCCGCCGGTCGTCTCGATCAACCAGTTGGAATTCGACACGCCTTCCGCGATGCCCTTGGCAGAAATCAGTTCGCCCACATTGTAATGCGCGATCAGTTCCGCCAGGTCTTCGGCACCGAGATGGGTGTAAACGGCCAAGCTATCGGCCCGATCAATCCATTAGCTGGCGAGGCAACTTGAAGATCATGTTCTCTTCGGTGGTCGTGATGATTTCTTCGGTTACGACGCGCCAGTCCGAAAGCCGGTCGACGACTTCGCGCACCAGTTTTTCGGGCGCCGATGCCCCTGCTGTGAGGCCGAGCGTGCCGACGCCTTCGAGCCATTCGGGTTCGATCTCGCTGGCGCGCTGGATCAATCGTGCATCCGTGCCCATCCGTTGGGCGACTTCGACGAGGCGCAACGAGTTGGAGGAGTTCGGCGCACCGATGACCAGAACGAGGTCGCAGCCGCTGGCGATATCCTTCACCGCAGCCTGCCTGTTGCTGGTGGCATAGCAAATGTCCTCAGCCTTGGGCGCTACGATCTTCGGGTATTTCGCCTGCAGCGCCTCGACGATCTCGCGCGTATCGTCGACCGACAGCGTCGTTTGCGTGAGGAAGGATAAGTCGTCGTCCTGCGTGAAAGGCAGTGTCGCCACATCCTCGACGGATTCGACCAGGGTGATCCGGCCGTCCGGCACCTGGCCCATCGTGCCGATAACTTCGGGATGGCCTTCGTGGCCGATGAAGAGGATGTGCTGGCCCTTTTCGATCTGGCGTTCCGCCTGGCGGTGGACCTTGCTGACCAGTGGGCAGGTGGCATCGACGTAGAGCAGCTTGCGGCGCTCGGCCTCTGCGGGCACCGATTTAGGCACGCCGTGGGCGGAAAAGACCACCGGCGCGTCGTCCGGCACTTCGTCGAGTTCTTCCACGAAGATCGCGCCCTTTGCTTTCAGACTGTCCACGACATAGCGATTGTGGACGATCTCGTGACGCACGTAGACCGGTGCGCCGTATTTCTGGAGCGCGCGCTCGACGATTTCGATGGCTCGGTCGACTCCGGCGCAGAAACCGCGCGGTGCGGCGATCAGCAATTTGAGCGGCAGTCGCGGGTCGTTTCCCGAAGCGGTGGATGGAAAGGGGGCGTTCATGCGCGCCCCTCTAGCGCTTTGCATCGTGCCAAGCTAGGGCACGCACGCCCCGGCAGGGTCATTGAATACGAACACATGAGGAATGCCGCCGACATGATGAACCGCTTTCGCCTCCTTACTGCTCTTGGAATGGGTCTCGCACTCGCCGGATGCAAGAGCGACGGGCAATTGGTCGTGGCCGGTAACGCGGTCGGTATCACGGCGGTCAGGACCGCCTGTCCGGCAGTCGGCATTCCCGATTATACAGGCGACGTAACGCTGTTTCGCAGCACCGATTCCCGCACGCTTGCCGATTTGGATGTGACCGCGGCGATCACGAACCTCAACTCGACCTGTAACGAGCAGGGCGAACAGGTCTATTCCGAAGCCAGCTTCGATGTCGTGGCGCGCCGCACGAACGTGCAGGGCGCACGGACGGTGGAACTCCCCTATTTCTCGACGGTCCTGCGCGGCGGTAGCGCCGTCATTTCCAAGCGTGTCGGCACCGTCACGCTGACCTTCGCGGACGGCCAGGAACGCGCCAGCGCGACCGGCAAGGCCGCCGCATTCGTCAATCGCGCGGAAGCAACGCTGCCCGCCGACATTCGCGAACGCATCACGCGCAAGCGCCGTGCCGGCGATCCCGATGCCGCGCTCGACCCGCTGGCCGATCCCGAAGTGCGGGCCGCCGTCCAGCGCGCGACCTTCGAACTGCTGGTCGGTTTCCAGCTCACGCAGGAACAGTTGGGCTACAACGCCACGCGCTGATCCCTGAACGCGATCGAGGGGGCATGATCCGGGGGCGATAGCGCCCTCGCATCTTGCCATTTCGCCCGATTCGTCTAGGCGCGCGGACATGGCTGACATGCAGACACTCCACGCCTCGTTCGCGGCGAAAATCGACGCCGTTCTCAATGCGCTCGAGATGGAAGGGCACCTTCCCGCAGACGCAAACCGGGCAAACGTAACGGTCGAACCGCCGCGCGATCCCTCGCACGGCGATCTGTCGACCAATGCCGCCATGGTGCTGGCCAAGCAGGCCAAGACCAATCCGCGCGCGCTGGCAGAACTCATTATCGAGCATCTCGGCCGCGAGCCCGACATTACCGAGGCGAGCATTGCCGGACCGGGCTTCATCAATATGCGCCTTGCCGACACCGCGTGGCTGCGCGAGCTCGAAGCGATTGCGGCCCTTGGTCCGGATTACGGACGCTCGGTCATGGGCGGCGCGCGCACGGTCAATGTGGAGTATGTCTCGGCCAATCCGACCGGACCCATGCACAT
Source organism: Qipengyuania aquimaris (assembly GCF_009827445.1). Classification (GTDB taxonomy): domain Bacteria; phylum Pseudomonadota; class Alphaproteobacteria; order Sphingomonadales; family Sphingomonadaceae; genus Qipengyuania; species Qipengyuania aquimaris. Next base: position 1,558,284 of record NZ_WTYI01000001.1, on the reverse strand, counting down.
GGGCCATTGCCGCGGTGCGGTGGTGGGCGATGCGCTGGCCGGATTGCTGGAATTTTCCGGCCACGGCGTCACGCGCGAATACTACGTCAACGATGCCGGCGGCCAGGTCGATACGCTCGCGCGTTCGGCGCACCTGCGTTATCGCGAAGCGCTGGGCGAAGACATCGGCGAGATTCCCGAAGGCCTCTATCCCGGCGACTATCTGAAGCCGGTCGGCAAAACCCTGGCGGCGGAATTCGGCGATAAATACGCCTCCGCCCCCGAAGCCGAGTGGTTGCAGATCTTCAAGAAGCAGGCGGTCGCCGCGATGATGGACATGATCCGCGCCGACCTCGCGCTGCTCGGTATCAACCACGATATCTTCGCCTCCGAAGCCGAATTGCAGGTAGCGGGTAAGCCGGAAGAGGCAGAGAAGTGGCTGCGCGAACACGGCTATGTCTATGACGGCGTGCTCGAAGCGCCCAAGGGCAAGGCGCCGCCCGAAGACTGGGAGCCGGTGGAACTGCCGCTGTTCCGCTCGACCCAGTTCGGGGACGACCAGGATCGCCCGATCAAGAAGTCGGACGGCTCGTGGACCTATTTCGGGGCCGACCTCGCATACCACTTCCAGAAGGCCGAGAAGGCCGATGCCCTGATCGACATCTGGGGTGCGGACCACGCCGGTACGGTAAAGCGGATCAAGGCGGCCGTCGCCGCGCTGACGCAGGGTGCCGACCGCGATGTGCCCTTCGACGTCAAGCTGGTGCAGATGGTCAATCTGATGCGCGACGGCGAGCCGGTGAAGATGTCCAAGCGCTCGGGCAATTTCATCACCATCGCCGACATGGTCGAAGAAGTCGGCAAGGACGTGGTGCGTTTCACCATGCTGACCCGCAAGCCCGAAGCGCAGATGGAATTCGACTTTGCCAAGGTGGTGGAAGCCTCCAAGGATAATCCTGTTTTCTACTTGCAGTACGCCCATGCGCGTATCCGTTCGACCTTGCGCAAGGCGGGTGTCGAGCCGAGCGATGCCCATCTCGACCGCCTGGGCGAGGGCGAATTCGCGCTGGTACGCGAAGCTGCGCAATTCCCGCGTATCGTCGAGGCCGCAGCCCGCGCCCGCGAACCGCATCGTATCGCCTTCTTCCTCGGCGATCTTGCCGCCTCCTTCCACAGCTACTGGAATGCGGGTAACGACGATCCGGCAAAGCGGATCATCCAGGAAGACGATCCCGAACTGACCGGCGCACGCCTGTTCGTGGCGTCGCAGGTCGGACAGGTGATCCGCAACGGCCTCGGTATCCTGGGGGTCGAAGCGGTCGAGGAGATGTGAGCATGGCGGGCGGCGAATACGACCGGGACGAAGACTGGGAAGAGGGCGAGAACCTCGAACTGCTCGAAGACGACGAGCGGTTGCCCTGGCTCGAAGCGGATGACGACGACGATGGCGATACCGGCTTTGCCACCTCGCGCATCGTGCTGCTGGGCGTGCTCGCGATCCTGCTGGTCGGCTCGTTCCTCGGCCTTGCCTGGTACTTCCTTGGCAGCCATGCCGACGAACCGCCGGCGGATGGCAGCCTGATCGCGGCGCCGGACGAACCCTACAAGTCGCGCCCGGAGAATCCCGGCGGCAAGACCTATGCCGGAACTGGCGATACCAGTTTCGCTGTCGGCGAAGGCCAGACGCGCGAAGGTCGCTTGGCCGACGATCCGGCTCCATCTGCTGCCGGGCCCTCTATCGCGACTACGCTAAACGATGATGGTGCTACGCCAGCGGATACTTCCTCTACGTCTCCGGAGCCGGCCCTATCCGGCGTTGCGGTGCAAGTGGGCGCGTTCCCGACGCGTGCGGATGCGCAGGATGCCTGGGCAAGGCTGATGCGCCAGACCGAAGCGTTGAACGGCGTGCGCCACCGGGTTGTAGAGGCGAAGGTCGATATCGGCACGGTCTACAGGCTCCAGGCGGTCGCCGGTGACCGCGCGTCGGCCAATCGTCTGTGCAACGCGCTGAAAACCGACGGATTGCCCTGTTTCGTGAAATAAGCCGCCCGCGCGGCGCTATTTCCACACCTCCTGCCCCTTAGCCGCTTGCCACTAGGCGGGAAGAAGCGCATTTTTACGCCTATGTTGCCCGCTATCTTCGGCATTTCCGGCCTCGAACTGACGGCCGACGAACGCGCCTTCTTCAAGGACGCCGATCCGGCAGGCTACATCCTGTTTGCTCGCAACTGCGAAAATCGCGAGCAAATGCGGGCACTTACGGATGATTTGCGCAGTATCCACGGCCGTGACCGGCTGATCGTCTCGATCGACCAGGAAGGCGGCCGCGTCGTACGGATGAAACCGCCGGAATGGCCGAAGTACCCTGCGGGAGAGGCGTTTGCGCGCTTGTTCGAAATCGCTCCTGCCAGCGCGATCGAAGCGGCACGGGTGAATGCCGAGGCGATGGCCCGCGAACTGGCACTGGTCGGCGTAAGTGTCGATTATCACGCGCCTTTCGACGTGCGTCGGCCCGAAACGGATAACGTGATCGGTGACCGTTCGCTGGGCAGCGAGCCGATGCAGGTCGCGGCGCTCGGTCGGGCCGTGCTCGACGGGATGAGCCATGCAGGTGTGGTTGGCTGTCTCAAGCACATGCCGGGTCACGGCCGCGCAACCGTCGACAGCCACAAGACGCTTCCCCGCGTAGAGGCGAGCGACGCGGAACTGGAAACGGACATCGAACCGTTTCGCACCCTTTCCGCGCACCCTCTCGGGATGAGCGCGCATATCGTGTTTACCGCGTGGGACGAGGAGCGTCCCGCGACGCTTTCCCCGACGGTGATCGAAAACGTCATCCGGGGCCGCATCGGTTTCGACGGGCTCCTGCTGACCGACGATATCGACATGCAGGCGCTCGACGGGAGCATTCCCGAGCGTTGCGAGAAAGCCTTGGCAGCGGGCTGCGATATTGCGCTGAATTGCTGGGCGAAAATGGACGACCAACTCGCCATCGCCGAACGTCTGGGTAGCATGTCCGGGGCAACGGCAGCGCGGTTGGACCGGGTGCACGCAATGATGGGCGAGCCGTGCGACAGTGCGGACACCGAAGAATTGCTCGCCAAGCGGGACGCCTTGCTGGCGATTGCAGAGGCGACTGCATGAGCGACGGGCTGCTGTTCACCGATGCCATTCCCGAACAGGAGGAATGGGACGGAATTGCAGCGGAAGCGCCGGTCGATGAGGGTGCGCTCTATCTCGAGCTAGATGGATGGGAAGGCCCGCTCGACCTCCTGCTCGATCTAGCACGCCGCCAGAAGGTCGACCTGCGGGAAATATCGATCCTCGCGCTGGTCGAGCAATATCTCGACTATATCGAGACGGCAGAAGCGCTGAAGCTGGAGCTTGCGGCCGATTATCTCGTGATGGCTGCGTGGCTGGCATATCTGAAATCGGCGATGCTGCTTCCCAAGGAAGAGCAGGAAGACCCGAGCCCGGAAGAGCTGGCACTGCGACTGCAACTGCGGTTGCAACGCCTTGGCGCAATGCGAGACGCAGCCGCTCGCCTAATGGGCGGCGACCGGATAGGTCGAGATGTATTCCTGCGTGGCGCGCCCGAGGGGCTCGACATCGTCCGCAAGACCAAGTGGAAGTGCGACCAGTTCGCCCTGATCGAGGCTTATGGACGGGTAAAGGCCCGCACAGCGCCTGCCATCCACATGGTGCGCGAGCGGCCCGTCATGACGCTCGATTCAGCGCTGGAGCGGGTATCGAATATGCTCGGCGTCACGCTGGAGTGGATGGAAATCCGCGACTTCCTCCCCCCGCATGCCGAACCACGGTTGCGACGCTCGGCGCTGGCATCGAGCTTCGTCGCCGCGCTCGAACTTGCGCGTCTCGGCAAGGCGGAAATCGCGCAGGAGGACACGTTCGGTCCCTTGCGCCTGAGGCGGGTAACATGACCGATCTCGAACGTGCGATCGAGGCGGCCCTGTTCGCCGCAGAAGAACCCATGACGGTGGAGGTTCTCGCCAGTTTCCTAGGCGATGCAGCCAATGCGGATGTGCGTGACGCTCTTAAATCGCTTGGCGAGGCGTACAGCGAACGCGGCGTCCACCTGGTGGAGCGGGGCAAGCATTGGCATTTCGAAACTGCACCCGATCTCGCGCACTTGCTGCGCAAGGAGAAGGAACAGGTCCGCAGGCTCAGCCGCGCCGCGACCGAGGTTCTGGCGATCATCGCCTATCACGAACCCGTCAGCCGCGCCGAGATCGAATCAATCCGCGGTGTACAGACATCCGGTGGCACGCTGGACGTGCTGATGGAGGCTGGCTGGGTGAAGATCGCTGGCCGGCGCGAGGTGCCCGGAAGGCCGACGATCTATGCTACAACGCCTGAATTCCTCGACCATTTCGGCCTCACCAGCCGCCGCAACCTCCCCGGTATAGCGGAATTGAAGGCGACAGGCCTGCTCGATCCGGTCGACGACGCTTTCGAAGCGCTGACCGACAGCGGCGATGAGCAGGAAGAGGCGGAAGACGTCGCCTGACTGGCGTATCGCCCGCAGAGCGACTATATCTGCAACAACACTATCGAAAAGGTACTCTCATGTCGCTCGGCCCCTGGCAGCTTATCATCATCGCCATCGTCATCCTCGTCCTTTTCGGACGCGGTCGGATTTCGGAGATGATGGGCGATTTCGGCAAAGGCATCAAAAGCTTCAAGCAGGGCATGAACGAAGAGGATGCCGCTCCTTCCAAGCGGATCGAGCACGAGGCGAAGCCCGCCGACGAAGGGCTGACCAAGGACCAGGTCAACACGCCCTCCGACACGAAGTAATCTGACTAGAAGGCGCAAGCGCGCATGTTCGATATCGGCGCCGCCGAACTGCTGTTGATCGTCGTGGTGGCGATCATCGTCATTGGCCCGAAGGAAATGCCGCGCGCGATGCGCACGGCAGGGCGCTGGATCGGCAAGCTGCGCCGCATGTCCGCACATTTCCGCTCGGGGATCGACGAAATGGTTCGCCAGGCCGAGATCGAGGACATGGAAAAGAAATGGGCCGATCGTAACGCCGAAATCATGGCGAAATACCCGACCGGCTCCGAAGCGGCAGGCGGCGGTCCTGAAATCCATCCCGGCGCCGAGATGCAGCCGCTCGCCTCGGCGCAGGAAGTTCCGGACGCCGATGCCGCAGCAGAAGCCGCGATCAAGCGTGCCGCGCCGAAGAAGGCGCCCGAGCACGGTGGCCCCGACGATGCCGAGCCTGGCCTTCCCCTGGGCGATCCGCCTCCGCCTCCGCCGGTAAAGGACGCCGACTGAGATGGCGTTCGAGATGAAGGATATCGACGAAAGCCAGGCACCGTTGCTTGATCACCTCGTCGAACTGCGATCGCGCCTCGTGCGCTGTGTCGCGGCATTGGTGGTGGCATTCGGCGTTTGCCTGTTTTTTGCCGACCAGATCCTCGGCTTCCTGATCCAGCCGCTCAAATCGGCTTTTCCGGAAGGGCAGGGGCAATTGATTTTCACCAAGCTTTACGAAGTGTTCTTCGTGGAACTGAAGGTCGCCCTTTTCGCAGGGTTCTGCATTGCCTTTCCCTACATCGCGAACCAGCTGTGGGCCTTCGTCGCCCCCGGCCTTTACGCGCGCGAGAAGAAGGCATTTCTGCCATTCCTGCTGGCAACCCCGTTCCTGTTCCTGAGCGGCGCGGCCCTTGCCTATTACGTGGTCATGCCGACCGCCTTCGAGTGGTTTCTCGGCTTCGAAGGCGAAGCGGGAGGGCTTGCCATCAACGCGCTGCCCGCTGCGAACGAGTATCTCGGCCTCGTCATGCAGTTCATCCTCGCCTTCGGGATGAGCTTCCTGCTGCCCGTCCTGCTTCTCCTCCTCCACCGCGCAGGGATCGTCACGCGCGAACAGCTGGTGGGCGCGCGGCGGTACGTCATCGTGCTGGTCGTGGCGCTGGCGGCGATCATCACGCCGCCGGACCCGGGTTCGCAGCTATTGCTCGCAGTGCCGCTTATCCTTCTTTACGAAGGATCGCTCTTGCTCATGCGCCTGTTCGATAGCCGCGCAGCCAAGGATAAGCCGGAAGAAGCCGAGGCTCCCGCCGATCAATCGGCCTCGTAGACCTTGCGGCCATTGACCCAGGTTTCGAAAACCTTGGTCGCGCGGATTTCTTCCGGAGTTGCCAGCAGCGGGTCGTTATCTACCAGGATGAAGTCGGCGCGCTCACCCGGCAAAAGGCGTCCGAAGCGCCCCTCTGCAAAGCCCGCGTAAGCCGCCTTCGAGGTAAAGCCTGCCAGCGCCTGTTCGCGGTTAACGCGTTCGCTCGGCAACCAGCCGCCGAAGGGCTCCCCATTCGCATCCATGCGGGTGATGGCGACGGCATAACCGGCAAAAGCGTCGGCCGGTTCAACCGGCGCGTCAGACCCGAAGGCGAGCGTCCCGCCCAGATCGAGTATGGTGTTCCAGGCGTAGGCGCCGTCCAACCGGTCCATGCCGAGCCGCGCTTCCGCCATCAGGCGGTCGGAAGTCTGGTGTAGCGGCTGCATCGAGGCGATGATGCCGTTGTCGGCGAGCTTGGGCAGGTCGGCCGGATCGACGATTTGTGCGTGCTCGACGCGCCAGCGCCGGTCGCCGTCGAAGCTCTCCGCAATCTCGTCGATCGCGTTGAGGAGTTCGGCATTGGCGGCTGTGCCGATGGCATGGACGGCGGGCTGGAACCCACCTTGCGCAGCGCGGACAAGGTTGTTGCGCAGCTGGGCAGGGGTCTGGAGCGGAAGGCCGTAATTGCCCGGATCGTCGGCATAGGGGCGCTTCAGCCACGCCCCGCGGCTACCCAGCGCGCCATCGAGATAGAGCTTCACGCCGTTTAGGCGAAGCTTGTCGTCGTAGAGCCACTGCGATGGCCCCGGTCCGCCGATCAGCACCATCTGTTCCGGACCGAAGGCATAGGACATGATGCGCAGGTTGAGCGAACCTGCATCGCCCGCACGGCGGAAGGATTGCCAGTCCTCGATCGTCGTTCCCATGTCGGCAACCGATGTGATGCCGTAGCGATGGAAGACCTTTTGCGCCTCTGCCAGAGCAAGGTCGCGTTCCACCGCGCGCGGTGCGGGGACCGCCTTGTTCACGAGGTCCATGGCGAGATCGATGAAAACGCCAGAGGGCGTCTTCTTGTCGGCGAGGAGTTCGATCTTGCCGCCACTCGGCGCTTTACTGGCGGCGGTGATGCCGGCCGCCTGCATCGCGAGCGTATTGGCCCAACCGGCATGGCCATCGACCCGTTCGAGATAAACCGGGCGGTCCGCAACTGCGCTATCGAGCTCGGCGGCGGTCGGAAAGCGGCCGAGACCCCATTTTTCCTGGTTCCAGCCGCGCCCGAGGATCCACGGCCGCGCCTCGTTCTCGGCGGCAAAGGTGCGGATTTTTTCCAGCGCCTCGTCGAGCGAATTGGTGTCCGACAGATCCAGCGTCAGCGCACCGAAGCCGACGCCCATGACATGGGCATGGGCATCGATCATGCCGGGCAGCATGACGCGGCCTTCTCCATCTTCGCGATACTCCGTGCGCGGCCGGTCTTCCCCGCGTTCGATCAGCTGCGCAATCCGGCCATCGTCGTCGATCACCAGCGCCTCGAAGCGCTTGACCTTGCCTTCTTCATCCATCGTGATGCCCGAGACGTTGTCGACCAGGACGTCGGCGTTAGCGGGGACGGCAATGGTCGTTGCAAGCAATGCGGCAAGGTACTTCGTCTTCATCAGGCAATCCCAATCCGTAAATTTCAGCCATCGTCGATAAGGCAAAGCTTGGCAGGGGCAAACCCTTTCGCCGATTGCACCGTGCCTTGGCGGCACGTAGGCCTGCCGTATGACCCAGGCAAATCCCATGCCCGCCGGAGACAAGGCCACCGATCTCCTGACACTCGACGATGTGCGCGCAGCTGCAAAGCGCATCGAAGGCGCGGTCGTACGGACCGAGCTGATGCATTCCATCACCCTGTCGGAAATTACCGGCGCGGATATCTGGCTCAAGTTCGAAAACCACCAGTTCACCGCGGCCTACAAGGAACGCGGTGCGTTGAACGCCCTGTTGCACCTTACTGAAGAGCAGCGCAGCCGCGGCGTCATCGCCGCCTCGGCGGGCAATCACTCGCAAGGCCTCTCCTACCATGGCAGGCGGCTCGGGGTGCCGGTAACTATCGTGATGCCGTCGACCACGCCGAGCGTGAAGGTCATGCAGACCGAGAGCGTCGGAGGGAATGTCGTCCTATTCGGCGAAACTTTCGACGAGGCCTATGGCCATGCGCTCGAGCTGGAGAAGGAGCGCGGCCTCACTTTCGTCCACCCCTTCGACGATCCCAAGGTGGCGGCCGGGCAGGGCACTGTCGCGTTGGAAATGCTGGCGGCGAAGGACGATTTCGATTGTCTCGTCGTGCCGATCGGCGGTGGCGGCCTGATGAGCGGCATGGCGACCGTCGCAAAGGCGCTGCGCCCGGAGATCGAGATGATCGGTGTGCAGGCGCAACTTTACCCTTCGATGTATTCAGCCGTGACCGGCGAAGAGCTGCCATGCGGCGGCGATACCCTTGCGGAAGGTATTGCCGTGAAGAAGCCGGGAGACTTTACCCGGCAGATAATTGCCGAACTGGTGGACGAGGTTCTGCTGGTCGGCGAACCCAAGCTGGAGCGATCCGTGTCGCTTCTGCTCCAAATCGAAAAGACGGTTGTGGAAGGTGCAGGCGCAGCAGGTTTGGCAGCGGTGCTGTCGAACCCGGAGAAGTTCGCGGGCAAGAAAGTTGGCCTGGTCCTGTGTGGCGGCAACATCGACACGCGACTGCTTGCGAACGTTCTGATCCGCGATCTTGCACGTAGCGGCCGCCTGGCGCGCTTGCGTGTCACACTGCAGGACCGGCCGGGCGCGCTCTACAAGGTGATGCGCGAATTCAACGACCACAACGTCAACATCATCGAGATCTACCACCAGCGGATTTTCACGACCCTGCCGGCAAAGGGACTCGTGACCGAAATCGAGTGCGAGGCACGCGATCAGAGCCAGATCGACGGCCTGATCAAGACGCTGGAGGCCAAAGGTTATTCGGTCGAAATGGCTGAGCTGGAATAGAATCGCCTCGCAAGCGGCGGAATCCCAAGGCTTTTCCGCCGGCGTTTCCTTTTTCATGGTTAAGACACTTTTAACCGGCCCTTCGATCCTGCATAAAGAATGCGTTAAACATAAATAAACGCACGCAATTCGAAGGATGCCTTTCACTCGTGACGGCCCCGATCCGCTTCCCCCGCTTTTTCGTGACGAGCCCTGCGCCGTGCCCCTATTTGCCGGGCAAGAGCGAACGCAAGGTCTTTACCGAATTGCGCGGCGAAAGCGCTGACGAGCTTAACGAAGCGCTCGGGCGCATCGGATTCCGGCGGAGCCAGACCGTGGCCTATCGGCCTTCGTGCCTCGATTGCCAGGCCTGCGTGTCCGTTCGTGTTGTTGCAAGCGAGTTCAAGCCGTCTTCCAGCCAAAAGCGCACCATGAAGGCAAACGACGATCTCGTGGTCAGCGAATGCCGTCCGTGGGCGACCGACGAACAATACGAATTGCTGCGCAAATATCTCGCTCATCGCCACCCGGGAGGGGGCATGGCAGAGATGGACGAATCCGACTTTGCAGATATGGTGGAACATACGCCCGTATCGAGCTATGTGGTTGAATATAGGGAGCCGGGAGTAGGGTCGGAGCCAGGTCGTCTGGTCGGTGCCTGCCTCACGGACATTCAGGGTGACGGGCTGTCGATGATCTACAGCTTCTATGATCCTGAGATCGAGGATCGCGCGGGACTTGGGAACTTCATCATCCTGGATCACATCCGCCGTGCGGGCGCGCATGGGCTCCCCTATGTCTATCTCGGCTATTGGGTCGAAGGGTCTGACCGGATGCAATACAAGGTCCGTTACCGGCCGCTCGAAAGGCTTACCCGTGGCGGATGGGAGCGCATGCCCGAGTTCGAGCAGAAGCGCCTCATCGCCGCAGCAACAAAGCCGCGCGAGCAGCGCGATTCGGAACCGCTTCCTGCCAAGGATGGAAGCCAGCGCGAATACAAGCTCGCAGACTAAGGGCCTCAGCCTGATCCTCAGAACCTGCACCGCTGCGCTGGCTTTGATCAGCTATCCTGTGTTCGCGCAGGATAGGCAGGCGCCCGAGCGACTCGAAGACCTTATTCCCGACAGTGCGTTGGAGGACCCGGAGGCCTGGGCGCAACAGGGGGTGGACGTGTCCGCCGAGGACACTTCAGATGAAGTACCCGACCCGAGCACCCCGATAGGGGATCCGATAGGCATCGAAATTGCCTGGCCCGACGAGCTGGAAATCGACGGGTTCGAACCGCTCGAGCCTGAAGAAGAGATCGAGTTTGCCGATCTCGATACCGGCGCCCCCGTCATTGCCTTCGAAGATGCAGAAGTCGAAAAGCTCGCCGATAATCTGGTCCTCGGCTTCCCTCAGGCCGAACCACCGTTCTCCGAACGCGGAGATTTCGTCGCGCGGTACGAGGCGCTCTCTACGATTGAGGAACTGGACGATTCCGATGCCAACGTCGCGCAGCTCGCGGCGCGCGCGCGTGAAGACGAGGAACTGCTCGGCAATCTCCTGCGCGTCTATGGCTATTACGACGGCGAGATCATTCGCTCGATCGGGACTGTCGCCCCGGGTGACGAAGTAGCTCTCGAACGCCCGTCAGTCCGCTTCGACGTGATTCCCGGCGCGCGCTTCCGTTATGGCACGATCGATCTCGGCAATCTTGATGCAGCGCGCGACTACGCCTTGCTGCGCGACACTTTCGATATCCAGCCCGGCGACTTCCTTCAGAGCGACAAGATACTGCAAGAGCAGTTCAACCTCGATCGCGCGCTGGGCGAGAATGGCTACGCTTTCGCCGAGATCGACGAGCCCGAGCTGCTGATCGATCACGATCGCAAGGAAGGCGACCTTACCCTCCCGGTCGAGCCAGGCGGAAAATACGTGTTCGGTGAGGTAGTCAGCAGCGATCCCGGCTTCCTTTCGGGGCGGCACATCGCCTCGATTGCGCGCTTCGAACCGGGTGAAACCTACCAGCGCAGCCTATCTCTCGACCTGCGGCGCGCAGTGACCGCTACCGGCCTGGTGTCGGCAGTTTCGGTCACGCCGCGCGAAGTGCAGGCGCCCGTAGGTGACGAGCCCGGCGTGGTGGCGATGGATGTCGAGATGACCCGCGCCAAGCTGCGGACCATCGCTGGGGCAATCGGTTACGGCTCCGAAGAAGGCTTCCGCGTCCAGGCTAGCTGGGAACACCGGAACATCTTCCCTCCGGAAGGTTCTCTCAGGGTTCGAGGTATCGCGGGCACGCAGGAGCAGCTGGCAGGGATCACCTTCCGCAAGGACAATTTCGGCGGCAGGGACAAGGTCCTAACGCTGGATGCCTACGCGTCGAACGTCGACAATGTCGCCTACGAGGCTCGAACAGTTGCGATAACGGGGACCTACGAGCGTTCATCGACGCTGCTGTTCCAGAAACCGCTGGCTTGGGCGCTGGGCGCGGAAATTCTTGCTACAGATGAGCGCAACCGCGTCATTTCGGGTATTCCCCGCCCCAGGCAGACCTATTTCATCGCGGCAGTCTTTGGGCGTGCCACTATCGATACGACGGATTCCCTCCTCAATCCGACCCAAGGTTTCCGCCTGACAGGATATCTGGCACCCGAAACCTCGCGGACTGCTGGACAGCAGTACTACTACCTTCGTAACCAGGCAGACGCTTCTTATTACCAGTCGGTTGGAAGCGATACGGTCCTGGCCGGACGGGTGCGCTTTGCCAGCATTCCCGGTGCTCCGCTGTTCGCTATTGCGCCCTCGCGCCGGCTGTACGCCGGTGGCGGCGGATCGGTGAGAGGTTATGGCTATCAAGCCGTCGGTCCGCGCAACGATCTGGGCGAACCCGTCGGCGGTCGCAGCCTCGTGGAAGCTTCCGTAGAAGCCCGGGTCGGAACCGGATTTTTCGACGGGGCCCTATCCGTGGTCCCCTTCTTTGATGTCGGTTCGGTATCCATCGAATCCACTCCCAATTTCAGGTTCATCAAATACGGAGCGGGTGTCGGCGTCCGCTATGAATCCGGTTTCGGGCCGCTGCGCCTCGATGTCGGCGTGCCCCTCAATCCCGAGCCCGACGACGCGCCTGTCGCGGTGTATGTCTCCTTGGGCCAGGCATTCTGATGTCGGACGTGGAAACCCAGGCCGAGGCCAGCCCGCAGAAGCGCCGCTCGCGGTTCGGGCGTGCGGGAAAGTGGGTGCTCGGCCTTCTCGGCGCTCTTGTGCTCCTCATCGCTGGGGCGCTGGTCATCCTGAACACTCCCATCGGCGAACGTTTCCTCGCCGACCGGATTGCACGGCAAACCTTCCCGAACGGGCTCAACATTTCCATCGGCCGGATCGACGGGAATATCTATGGCGAAGCGGTCCTTCACGACGTCCGTCTGTCCGATCCCCAAGGCGTATTCCTGACGATCCCGAGGGCGGAAGTGGACTGGGACCCGCGAGGCTGGCTCAACAACCGGCTCGACATCGACAGCTTCGTGGCGCGGCGTGCGACCCTGGCGCGCTTGCCGGAATTCCTCCCGAGCGAAGAGGAGGGCCCGATACTGCCGGGCTTCGATATTGCGATCGACGAGCTCGAGATCGACAATCTCATGCTGGCGCCAGGCATCGCCGGTGACGAGGCGCAACGCGTCGACCTCACAGCACAAGTGCAGGTTGAGGACCGTCGCCTCTTCGTGGACGGCAATGCCCGCCTGGGACAGTCTGACAAGCTTGCAGTCCTGATCGACGCGGAACCTGACGGCGACAATTTCGATATCGAGGCCGATCTCTCCGCATCCGCAGAAGGCGCCATCGCCTCCCTGCTTGGCCTTTCTGCTCCTTACGAGGCCAGGATCAGCGGAGATGGCACCTGGTCTGCATGGAACGGATACCTTTACGCCCAAAGCGAAGGCGAACGCGTGGCTGCTCTCAAGCTGTCGAACCGCGAAGGTACCTTCGGCCTGCTGGGCAAGATCGACCCCTCGAATTTTCTCGAGGGTATCCCTGCCGATGCACTTGGCGACGATGTTGCGCTGAGCTCTCGCGTGACTATCGATAATCGTGCGTTCGACGGGCGCACGATCGTATCGGGTCGGGGAATCTACCTCGATGGCGAAGGCCTCATCGACCTCGCCGAGAATAGGCTGGGCGACTACGATGTATCCGCTCGATTGCGCGACCCAGCGCTCTTCGGGGAGAGCCTGAGGCTCGAGAATACGACGGCCACTGCCACGTTAAACGGTGCATTCAGCGACCTGGACATAGCCCATGACTTGCGTGTGGGGGCGCTAGTTTCAGGAGGAACGCGGCTGACCGGGCTCACGCAGCAAGGCACGGCCCGCTTCGACGGCAGCACCTGGACGTTACCATTATCGGCCAGCGTCGACCGCGTTTCGACTGGAAATGCGCTTGTCGATCCGCGCTTGGTGAACGGCGACCTCAGGGGCCGCATCCAGTTGGCAGGTGACCGTTTGACTGGGGACGACTTGCGGGTCGCATTCCAGGGTCTTGCCGCCAACCTCGCTCTAAGAGGCGATCTTGCCGCCGGTCGATACCAGCTTCGCGGCCCTGTACGAGCCAACGGGCTCCCGCTGGACAATGTCGGAAGGGCCGGCGGCACCGCCATGATCGATTTCGACCTCCTGCCTTCGGGATGGCGTCTCGGTGCGGAGCTGGATGCGCGTGTCGCGCCGGTGACCAACGACACCTTGGCCAATCTCGCCGGAAGCGCGATCCGTGTGCGTGGCGGCATAGCAACGGGCAGCGGGTCTGCGCTCGAATTCCGGACGATGCGGGTCAACGCAGAGAAGCTGCGGATGGAGCTCGACGGGTCCATAGCCCAAGGGACCACGCAGCTGGCCGGCACAGGCACGCATACAGAATATGGCGACTTCACGGTCGAGGCTAGCATCGCCGATGACGGACCGACTGCCGAGCTCGTGTTCGCGCGTCCGCTCACAGGGCTGGAGGACGTTCGTGTCGCCATCGCGCCGACCACAGAAGGGTTCGCTATCGACACTCGGGGCGGTTCGGTCCTCGGTCCGTTCGACGGCACGCTCGCATTGTTTGCGCCCGCCGATGGTCCGACCCGTATCGACGTCGAGCGACTGACCCTGTCCGACACTTCGGTCGATGGCAGCCTTACCCTGGCCGAAGGCGGTGCGGACGGCGTCTTGAATCTCTCGGGCGGCGGGCTGTCCGGCACTATCGGACTCGCGCCGCGCGGCGACCAGCAGTTCGTCGATCTCGATGTCACAGCGCGCAATGCCAGTTTCGGCGGTGATACGCCCATCACGATCGCGCGCGCCAATGTCGATGGCGAAGGATTGATTGGCGCAGGAACCACCAATTTCAGCGGATCGGCAAATGCGCAGGGCCTGCAATACGGAAACATCTTTATCGCGAGGCTGGCGGCGCAGGGTGAGGTGGAAAACGGGGTTGGCAGCGTCGATGCACGTATCACCGGGCAGCGAGGAGTACGCTTTGCACTCGACCTCAATGCACGTTTCCGGCCTGAACGGATTGCGGTCGCGGCGCAGGGCGAATTCGCGGGTCGCTCGATCGATATGCCTCGCCGCGCCGTTCTGACGGCACAGGAAGACGGTGGCTGGATCTTGGCTCCGACCCAGCTTTCTTACGGCGAAGGGGGTGCGATCGCTTCGGGCCAGTTTGGCGGCGGCAATCTTGCGGTTGACCTCAAGCTTGCCCGAATGCCGCTCTCGCTGGCCGATGTCGCAATGTCGGACCTTGGACTGGGAGGCACTATCTCTGGGACTGTCGAATACAGTAGTCCAAAGGGTGCCTTACCGACCGGACTGGCGCGAGTGAAGGTCGACAATTTGACGCGCTCGGGACTTGTGCTTTCATCAAAGCCGATGGATTTGGCACTCGTCGCGCGGCTTGGGACCGACCGCTTTCAGGCGAGAGCGACCTTGGAAAATGAGGACATCCAGCGCGGCCGTATTCAGGCGCTGATTACGAACCTCCCGGCGCAAGGCGACATCACCCAGCGGCTGCGAGCGGGGCGGCTCGATGGCCAGATGCGTTTCCAAGGTGCTGCCGAAAGCCTGTGGAGACTGGCCGCAATCGACGCATTCGATCTCACCGGGCCCGTGTCGATCGCGGCTAACGCGACAGGCTCCCTTGCAGAGCCACGTGTGAGGGGAACAGTGAACAGCGACAGCCTGCGCGTGCGCAGCTCGCTTTCCGGGACGGACATCCGCGATGTAGAAATGCGCGGGGCGTTCGCCGGGTCGCTATTGCGGTTGAGGAGCTTCGCCGGGACGACGGCCAATGGCGGACGCGTTTCAGGCAGTGGAACGGTCGATCTTGAAGGCTTGGGCGAACGTGTCGAGGGCAGGTTTGTCGAAATCCGGGGTCCGTCACTCGATTTGCGGGCGGCCGCCGATAATGCCCAATTGCTTGACGCAAACGGGCTGTCCGCAACGATTACCGGTCCACTTCGCATTGTTTCCAATGGCCTGGGCGGGATCATCGCGGGGCGGGTGCGGGTGAACCGGGCGAGCTGGAAACTGGGCACTGCAAGCGATGATCTGCGTCTGCCGCGCATCAGCACGCGCGAAGTGAACCTGCCTGCAGACCGGCGACGCCGGGTGGCAGCATCGAGGCCATGGCGCTATCTAATCGATGCCGAGGCCGACAGCAGGATCGACGTTGACGGGATGGGCCTCGATAGCGAGTGGGGCGCGGACATCATCTTGCGCGGCACGACTGACGATCCCCGGATAGGCGGAAGTGCGGAAGTCGTGCGCGGAGACTATACGTTCGCCGGGACCCGGTTTGAACTAACCCGCGGCGAAATCGACTTCGATGAAAACGTGCCGGTCGATCCGCGCCTCGACATACGCGCCGAGACGGAAGCGAACGGCGTCAACGTCATTGTCACGATCACGGGCAGCGCGACACAGCCGGAAGTTGCCTTCAATTCCGATCCGGCACTTCCTGAGGAGGAAATCCTCGCACGCCTGCTGTTCGGCGGATCCATCACGTCCCTTTCCGCCACCGACGCACTGCAGCTCGGCGCGGCTGTTGCCAGCCTGCGCGGCGGGGGCGGGATGGACCCGATCAACCAGCTGCGCTCGGCAATCGGCCTCGACCGGTTGCGCATCGTGGGCGCTGACGCCGCGCTGGGCCGAGGAACCGGTGTCGCTCTCGGCAAGAACATCGGACGACGTTTCTACGTCGAGATCATCACCGACGGACGGGGCTATAGCGCGACGCAGCTGGAATTCCGCGTCACCAGTTGGCTTTCTCTTCTGGCAAGCGTCTCGACCATCGGGCGCGACAGCGTGGTCGCCGAGGTTAGCCGCGACTACTGAGGAGCGAGGACGCCGTCGATCGGGATAATCACCCCGTTGGTGGCTGCTTCCGCATTTCCGATGAAGGTGGCGCTTGTCCCGTCATCACGCGTCACGGTGAGAGTGTCGCCCTCGCTGCTGAACACGACATCACTGCCACCCATCGTGGTGACGGTAACTTCGCCTCCTTGGCTCTCGATCGCAGAGAGAATGTCCTCCGGACGCAGGTAGCCAGGCAGCATATGATCGCGTAGCAATCCGACGAGCAATGGACGCTGCTCTTCAGTCATCAACTGTTCCCCAGCGTCGCCCAAGGCTTCGAAGGCCTCGTCTCGGGGAGCGAGCAATGTGTAGCTTCCAACTCCGTCGAAAACGCCCATCAGGTCGGAGCTGACAAAGGCTTGGTTGATCGTCGACAAATCGGAGGCCGCACCCAGGGTTGCAGCCATGGTCTGGCTACCGTTCGAATGGGTCGCGCCGTCAGTAGCGGTTTCGCCGCTGGTTTCGCCACAGGCCGGCAGCAAGACCAGTCCACTGAGGGCGAGCGAAAGGGCGAAGCGGTTTCGTATCTTCGTCATTGGTTCAGGTCCCTCAGGTGAGCAAATCGATGGCGGCAGCGACAAGCCGGGTTTCGGGATCGACCCGATACACATAGCCATCGGAATAGCGGTACATCGCGTCAGGCGTGTCGTAATAGCGATCGCGATAGGGCGCGGGCACGTTGTAGACGTCGTAACCGCGAGGGATGGGCTGGCCCACGCTGAATTCGTCTCCGGTAATCAAAGCGGCAACCGACATAATTGCCGCGTCTTCCGGATCGACACGGTAGATCACATTATCGGCATAGCGATAGTGATCGCGACTGCCGAGGCCGTAGTAGTCGACGTAATAGTCGGGCACATCGTAGCTGGCGTAACCGCTGGGCCAGACATTCCCGATCCCCAGCGCGCCGCCGAGCAGCGGCAGCCAGCCGGAAATGCCGCTGTCGCCGTACCGCACGAGATAACCGTCCCGGTAATAATAATCGCCGCGACCGTAATTGCTCAGGCCGAAAAGGCTCGGGCGATATTCGTTGCCGAACAGGCTGCGGCGGTAGTCATCCTTGACCTGTCCTGGCGGGTTGCAGCCGTTACGCTTCTTCGCGAGGCCGGGGGGACACCCATCGACCAGGCCGCGGTTGCGTTGCTCGCGCTCGAGCCAGAAGCCGCGGCCATCGTATGCGATGCGGACATCGCGGTTGTCGTTGCCGCGATCACTGTATCGCACGGAGTTGCCGTTCCGCTTGTAATCATTGCCTTGGTCATTGCCGCGAACGGCATTGCGGTTGCCGTTTCCATTTCCGTTGCCGCGGTTGGAATTGGCGGTCTGGACCGGACGGCGATCGGGGCCACGGTCGGCCTTCGCATTTCCGTTTCCATTCCCAAGGGCCTGCTGCCGCTGTGGTCCACGATCAGCCTTTGCATTGCCGCCGCCCTTGTTCTGGGCAGCCGCGGGCTTACCGCCTCCGCGATCGTTCCCGTTACCCTTACCGTTACCTTGGGCGTAGGCTCCGCTTGCGGCGAGCGCGAAAGCGGCTGCTCCTGCCAGCAAAATACGCATTTGTTAATCTCCTTTGCCCTCACTAACGGAGCGTCCGCCCATCCGGTTCCGGTTCATTTTTCAGCAAGGTTTCAAGCCGGTAAGCTTAAGTCCGATAGAGCCTTGCTTCCTCGGCGCGGCGGCGGACCAGACCTTTCATCACTCGCCCACCGGCGTGTTTCCACCTGCCAAACTCCAGCGCCGCCTCTTCGTACCGTCCTTGTCGGTGCAGGCGGGCAAGTGTTGCGCGGTGGATTGCCCCCGTATTGTAGTGAAAGCTGACAAGCGCATCGAATTGGCCCTGTGTCGTCGGAGCATCGCCAATCGCCGCAGCGACTTCGGATGCATAGAGCTTCAGATCCGCTTCAAGCCGGGCATCGCACTGTTCCTGAGACCAGACCGTCTGCGGACCGATTTCCGCACCGGTCGAGCCCCAACCGATCGTCCAGGGCGGACCACCGGTCCCCGGATCGGGATAAGCTTCTACAAGGCCATCGCGGCGCAAACGGGCGCATCCTTCGAAACGCTTGATGAGTTGGATACCTGCCTCGCCAATCCGACAGAGTGGAACGGATGGAACACGGCCCTGTGAAGAATATCCGCTTGCATCGTCGAGCACCCGATCGAGCGCATCGACTTCTGCCTGCCGGAAGCCCCGTCCGAGCATGCGGCGGACGTGATCGAAAATATATTTGCGGTTCATCTCGCTCTTACCTCACAGATTGTGGAGGCAGATGGATTAGGCACGTTTGGGTTCAGTAGGAAAACTCTGAGTTGCAGCGTCGTGGTCGCAAAGGCATTTCCAGAAATGCAAAAAAGGGCGCCCGGATTGCTCCGGACGCCCACTCGGTGATCGGGACGCTATAACCGTTATTGATTAAGCGCTTATGTACGGTTTCGTGTCTTGTGATCAGGCGCTGTAATACATGTCGAACTCGGCCGGGCACGGCGTGGTTTCGACGCGGAGCACCTCTTCCCACTTGAGTTCGGTGTAAGCTTCGATCTGGTCCTTGGTGAACACTTCGCCCTTGAGCAGGAAGTCGTGATCGGCCTCAAGCGCTTCCAGAGCTTCGCGCAAGGATCCGCAGACGGTCGGCACTTCAGCCAGTTCCGCCGGCGGCAGGTCGTACAGGTTCTTGTCCATCGCTTCACCCGGGTGGATCTTGTTGGTGATCCCGTCGAGACCGGCCATGAGCAGGGCTGCATAGGCAAGGTAGGGGTTCGCCATCGCGTCGGGGAAGCGGAATTCGACGCGCTTCGCCTTGTCGCCCGTGCCATAGGGAATGCGGCAGGATGCCGAACGGTTGCGTGCCGAATAGGCCAGCAGGACCGGCGCTTCGAAGCCCGGGACCAGGCGCTTGTAGCTGTTGGTTGTCGGGTTGGTGAAGGCGTTCAACGCCTTGGCGTGCTTGATGACGCCGCCGATGTAATAGAGGCAGTCTTCTGACAGGCCGCCGTACTGGTTGCCTGCGAAGGTCGGCTTGCCGCCGTCCCAGATCGACATGTGCGTGTGCATACCGCTGCCGTTATCGTCCTTGATGGGCTTGGGCATGAAAGTCGCTGTCTTGCCGTAGATATGCGCGACCTGGTGCACGACATACTTGTAGATCTGCATCTGGTCGGCGGTTTCGACGAGCGTGCCGAAGGTGAGGCCGAGCTCGTGCTGCGCTGCGGCCACTTCATGGTGGTGCTTGTCGCAGTTGAGGCCCATTTCGATCATGGTCGAGACCATTTCGCCGCGGATGTCGACGGCGCTGTCGACCGGAGCGACGGGGAAGTAACCGCCCTTGGCGCGCGGACGGTGCGCGAGGTTGCCGCTCTCGTATTCCTTGCCGCTATTGGTCGGCAGCTCGATGTCGTCGATCGCGTAGCCCGAACCGGCATAGCCGTCTTCGAAACGCACATCGTCGAACATGAAGAATTCGGCTTCGGGACCGACGTAGATGGTGTCACCGATACCGGTCGACTTGAGATAGTTCTCGGCGCGCTTGGCAGTCGTGCGCGGGTCGCGGGCGTACCAGTCGCCGGTCGACGGCTCAACGATATCGCAGAACATGATCAGCATCGGTTCGGCGCTGAACGGGTCGACATAGACGCGTTCGAGGTCGGGTTTCAGGATCATGTCGCTTTCGTTGATGACCTTCCAGCCGGCGATCGAGGAACCGTCGAACATGAGGCCGTCTTCAAGCTGGTCTTCGTCGAGGGTCTTGGCGACCATGGTGAGGTGCTGCCATTTGCCCTTCGGGTCCGTGAAGCGCAGGTCGACCCATTCGATTTCCTCGTCCTTGATACGCTTCAGGACGTCCTTCGCATTTGCCATTAGATTGCCTCCAGTAGGGGTAGTTCGTGTTGGTTCCGGCAGTTGGGCCGGTTTGAAATTCAGATTGCGTCTTCGTCTTTTTCGCCGGTGCGGATGCGCAGCGCGCTTTCGATGGCGGAGACGAAGATCTTGCCGTCGCCGATGCGTCCGGTCTGGGCGGCTGCGGCGATGGCTTCGACGGTGCGTTCGGCGATATCGCTGGAAACGATCACCTCGAGTTTCACCTTGGGCAGGAAATCGACGACGTATTCGGCGCCGCGATAGAGTTCGGTGTGGCCTTTCTGGCGGCCGAAACCCTTGGCTTCGGTCACGGTGATGCCGGACACGCCGATTTCGTGCAGCGCTTCCTTCACCTCATCGAGCTTGAAGGGTTTGATGATCGCTTCGATCTTTTTCACGTCTATCCGATTCCCGCCTGCTTGTGTGAGTGCGCCCTCGGTAAACGAATGCGCCTCTGCGCGCGGTGTTCCAAGAATCGTGCCAAGCTGGCGATGGGGAGCGGCGACCAACGGAATCACGCAATTGCGTCCTCCCGCGAAGGGCGTTTCTTCAATAACAGGGTTTGGCTGCCCAATGCGCAGTCTGGCGCTGCCTAATTTTTAGGCAGATGGAAGAGCCAGGCCCGCCGTTTCAGGAAGGCCGCACAGCAGGTTCAGGTTCTGCACGGCGGCGCCGCTGGCACCTTTGCCGAGGTTGTCCAGCCGCGCCACGAGACGTGCGTGCCAGCCACCTTCATTGCCGAAGACGAACAACTCCATCGCATCCGATGGCGTGGCATCCTTTTCCAGGACGAGCTTGTCGACGCCGGCGCTCTCGCGCACCGAGACGACCGCGCTGTCGGCATAGAATTCGCGCAGTGCCTCGCGCAGCGCGTCGGCTGTGGGATCGCCTTCCATTGCGCCGAGGTGCAGGGGCACTTCCACGATCATGCCGCGGTAGGCGGGGACCACGGACGGTGCGAAGATCACTCCGTGCTTTAGCCCGGCATGGGCTTTCATTTCGGGACGATGCTTGTGCGCCATGGAATAGCCATAGCTCTGCAAGGCAGGCGCGCCTTCCTCTTCGAACTGCGCGATCATGGCCTTGCCGCCGCCGGAATATCCGCTCGTCGCGTTGATGGCGTAGGGCCAGTCGGCAGGCAGCAGGCCCTGCTTCACGAGCGGGGCGACTAGCGCGAGGAAGCCGGTCGGATAGCAACCGGGATTGCTGACCCGCCGCGCATCGGCAACGCGCTCGCGGCCGACGAGTTCGGGGAAACCGTAACACCAGCCCTCGGCGGTGCGATGCGCGCTGGACGCGTCGATGACGCGGGTGCCGCCAGCCGGATCGATGAGGCCCACCGCTTCGCGCGCGGCATCGTCCGGCAGGCACAGGATCGCAACATCAGCCTCGTTCAGTGCTTCACGCCGTGCATTGGCGTCTTTGCGTTTGTCGTCGCCAAGCGTGATCAGATCGAATTCGCTGCGACCTTCGAGACGCGCGGCGATCTCCAGGCCGGTGGTCCCGGCAGCGCCGTCGATGAAGACCCTATGCACCGGTGTCGGGGGCGAGGGCGTTCATGCGGACATACCCGCTCGGACCTTCCGGTCCTTCGGTGATCCAGGCCCAGTCGCCGGCCACGTCGAGCAGTTCTATTTCGCGGTTTGCGGCGAGCGTAGAACCATTGTCAGCGTCGTCGCGCATGGCCAGTTTCAGCACGGCGTCACTGGCACCGATCGCACGTTTCACGGGAACGACATAATGCGCTGCCAGATAGCGTCCTGCCAGCGCGACATGCGCCAGGTCGCCTCTGAGCGGCAGGGTGCCGGGCGCAGGCCGATCCACCGGACCTTTCAGTCCGACGATACCGTCCGGCAGGGAATACTGTGCGTCTTCGCTCACGAAACCTGTCTGGCTTGATATTTGTTACAAGCTCGGGCGCTTAGCCGCGCGCGCCCGTTCTCGCAAGACATGCGCCGGTCATGTCCCCGTATAGCGCGCTTTGAGCATGTGCCACGCAGCGCGCAGGCCATAGGCATCGCCGCCCTTGGGGCGTCCGGGCTTGGCAGCGGGTCGCCACGCGAAGGTATCGAAATGGGCCCAGTCCAGTCCTTCGCCCACGAACTTGTCGAGGAAAAGGCCAGCGACACTGGCGCCTGCAAAGGCATTGCCGTGCGCGTTGTTCGTATCGGCTATGTCGGATGCCAGCCATTCCTTGTAGGCATCGGGAAGCGGCAGCCTCCATGGCTCGTCGTCGACGCCCCGTCCGGCTTCGATCAGCGCGTCTGCCGTCTCGTCGCGGCGGGTCATGAGGGCCGGGTAATCGGGGCCGAGAGCAACGCGCGCCGCGCCTGTCAGCGTCGCGAAATCGAGGATCAGGTCGGGGTCCTCCTCGCTCGCCCGCGTCAGGGCATCACCCAGAATCAGGCGGCCTTCGGCATCGGTATTGCCGATTTCCACGGTTAGTCCCTTGCGGGACGACAGCACGTCGCCGGGACGGAAGGCATTGCCTGCAATGGCATTTTCGACTGCGGGCACCAGCAGGTGCAGGCGAACGGGCAGCTTGCCGCCCATGATCAATCCGCCGAGGGCCAGCGCGTGGGCGGCGCCGCCCATGTCCTTCTTCATCAGCTTCATTCCGGCTGCGCTCTTCACGTCGAGACCGCCGCTATCGAAGCAGACGCCCTTACCGACGACGGCCAGCACCGGATCGCTTGCCTTGCCCCAGGTGAGATGAATGAGGCGCGGTGCGTGCTTGCGTTCGGCAGCGCGGCCGACTGCGTGGACCATGGGATAATCCTGTTCCAGCGCATCGCCGCGGACGACCTTAAGCTCGGCGCCATGGGTCTTGGCGAGCTTTTCCGCCTGCGCTTCGAGCGAGGCTGGTCCCATGTCTTCGGCAGGCGTGTTGACCAGGTCGCGCACGAGGCACACGGCTTTCGCTTCCGCGATCGCGCCGTCAATACGGCCCGCCTGTTTGGTCAGGAGGATGCGCGGCCCGGTCGGGTTTTCCGGCTTCTTGTAGCGTTCGAACGTATATTGCGCCGTCTGCCAGCCATGCATGGCAGGCCCGGGCTCTCCCTCGGCGCGGCGGTAGGTGCCTTCCGGCAGGACCTCGGCCAGCTTGGCCATGCACCAGCTTGAAAGCTCGTCGGGGTTGGCAACGCCACCGACGGCAAACCACCCGTCACCATCGGGCACGATCGCGGCCTGGTAGCCGCCGCCATCGAATTTCTGCGCCTTCAGGGCCTCGCGCTGGCCTGCCGACAGTTTTTTTGCCCAATTTTCGAACCCGTCCTTGTTAACAAGGTGGATAAGCGTTGCGTCCTGGCCCTGGTCGGACTGGATGAGAGCTGCGGTTTCGGCCATTGGTATTCACCCCGTACTAATTTGATCTCGGGCATGGAAATGAGATGCGACACCGCCTGTTCCTGATTTCACTCGCCCTGTCGAGTGCTGCTTGTACGCAATCGCCCGCCTTTACCGAGGTCCAGGACGATGCGCCTGTGGCTACGGCAAGTGCCAGCGCCGATCCCGCGTCGGCCAGTGACGCCGGGCCCGCCGAGGTGACCTTCGAAGACGATGCGCGCGACGGGGACGCCGTTCGCGAATTCGCTTACAGCTGGCCTGCTGAAGTGTCCGCAATCCCTGCGCTGGAAAAAATCCTGCGCAGCGAGCGTGACGAAGCGCTGGCCAAGCAAAAGGCAGAGTGGGAGCGCTCGCTGGCCGATTTCGCCGGCGAGGATTGCGTGAGCTGCGTGGGCCGGGGCTATGAAGTCACATGGAAGGTCGCTGCCGACATTCCCGGCTGGCTCAGCCTGACCCGCGATATGTACCTCTATACCGGCGGCGCACACGGAATGTCCGGCCGCACCTCGCTGGTCTGGGACCGCGCGAAGGAGGTGGGGGTCTCAGGTGCAGACCTGTTCGAATCCGCAGTAGCCCTTGAGAACGCGCTCGGCGCGAAGCTGTGCGCGACCCTCAACAAAGAACGCGAAGAACGCCGCGGCAGCCCGGTCGATCCGCAAAGCGATGCGATATTCGAGGATTGCCCGGGGCTCGATGAAGCCAGCATCTTCATCGGCTCGTCCGACGGGAAGCATTTCGACCGCATCGGTATCTATTTCGGCCCCTACGTCGCGGGTCCATACGCCGAAGGCAGCTACGAGCTCGACTTTCCCGTCACCGCATCGGTGCTCGACGCAGTGAAGCCGGCCTATGCCGCAGCGTTTCGCGTCCGCAACTGACGGTCTCGCAATTTGCGCGCATGATCGCTACATGGGCGCGCATGACCGAATATCAGGTAATCGAGAGCGACCAGACCGTCTATCGTGACGGCACGATCAAGCTGCACGGAGCGGAAGGCTTCGAGGGCATGCGCAAGGCCGGACGGCTGGCCGCGGAAATCCTCGACGAATTGACCGGTTTCGTGAAGCCCGGCGTCACCACCGGCGAGATCGACGACCTCGTGCGCAAGATGACGCTCGACGGCGGCGCGGTGCCTGCGACCATGGGCTATCGCGGTTATGCGCATAGCTGCTGCACCTCGATCAACCACGTGATCTGCCACGGTATCCCGAGCGAAAAGGCGCTCAAGGATGGCGACATTGTCAATGTCGACGTGACCCCGCTGCTCGACGGCTGGCACGGCGATACCAGCCGGATGTTCTTCGTTGGCGATGTGCCGCTCAAGGCACGAAAGCTGGTCGATGTGACGTATGAATGCCTCATGCTCGGCATCGAGGCCGCTTCGAAGCCCGGCGCGCGGCTGGGCGATATCGGCGCTGTCATCGAAACGCATGCGCGCCAGTTCCGCTATGGCGTGGTGCAGGAGTTCTGCGGTCATGGCCTTGGCCGCCTGTTCCACGATGCGCCCGAGGTGATCCACACCGGCCGCATGGGCACGGGTCCGGAACTCAAGCCCGGCATGTTCTTCACCATCGAACCGATGATCAATCTCGGCCGCCCGCATGCGAAGCTGCTGCGTGACGGCTGGACCGCGGTAACGCGCGACAAGTCGCTGTCGGCGCAGTTCGAACATTCGATCGGGATTACCGAAAACGGGGTGGAGATCTTTACCGAAAGCCCCAAGGGCCTCCACAAGCCGCCTTACTCGTAAGCGCCCTCAGTCGCCGGGCGCAGTGCGTCCGCACTGCTTGGCTACCTCGCAAAGGCTCGGGCGGGCGGTCGCCCTTGCGACACTGCGTGTCGTAGGTCCCGTCAGCTTTCGCGCGCTGCCTTGATTGCGGCACCTGCCGCCAGCGGGGCGAGCGCACATAGCCCAAGACTGATTGCTGCCGTCAGCAACAGGCCGCTCGGGTCCGGGCGGGCCAGCGTGCCCGCGCCGAAAATCAGGATCGGCACTGCCAGCGGGATGACCATCAGTCCGGCCAGCGCAGCGCCTCCCCTTAGGCTGGCAGTCAGGGCTGCGACCGCAAGGCCGACTGCCGCGAGGCCGGGCGTCCCGGCCAGCAGGCCCAGCAGCACGGTGCGCGTGGTCTCTCCCGACAGTCCCAGCAGCGCGGCTGCAGGCAGGGTTGCGACCAGCAGCAGCGGCGCAAAGGCCAGCCAGTGCGCGACAAGGCGCGACAGCATGGCCCATTCCTCGGCAACGCCGCGCAGGGCGAGCTGGTCGAAAACACCGGCTTCCAGATCGCCCGACACCAGCTTTTCCAGCGGAAGGATCGCAGCCAGCAGGGCTGCCACCCAGATGACGCCGCCACCGGTACGGGCCAGCAATTGTGCATCGGGGCCAACGGCAAACGGGTAAAGCATGGCGACGGCAAGGAAGAACAGGAGCGGAAGGACGCCCGCTCCGCCGCGACCACCTGGCAGCAACAGGCCCAGATCGCGCCGAAGGAGAGTTGCGAGAGCGCTCATGCCGCGTACTCGGCGAGGTCGATGGTTTTTACGTCGGGCAGGGCCATCGACTGGTGCGAGGCCACCACCGCAATGCCCCCGCCGCCGCAATGCAGCGCTACCAGCGCTTCCATGCTTGCCGCCGCCTGCGCGTCAAGGCCGTTCAGCGGCTCGTCCAGCAGCCAGATCGGACAATTGCGATTGAGCAGGCGGGCAAGGGCCGCACGCTTTTTCTGACCGGTCGACAGGTAACGGACGGGCACATCCATCAATGGTCGCAGCTGCAGCAGGTCGAGCGCCCGACCCGGATCGCGGCACCCGTCGAGTTTCTCGTAAAAAGCGAGCGCCTTGCCCAGCGGCAGGTTCTGGTCGAGCGCCAGCCGCTCGTCGACCAGGCCCATTGCGCCATCGCTTTCCACGGTTCCGGCGAAGGGGCGCAGCAATCCGGCGAGGATGCGGATCAGGCTCGACTTGCCGATCCCGTTTGCGCCAGCGATGTGGATGGCGCTACCTGACGCGGCCTCGAAGGACAGCGCGCGGAACAGCAGCCGCTCGCCGCGGCGGCAGGCGAGGTCGGATGCTGCTAGGCGCGCTTGCATGGGCGGGAGCGATAGGCAAAAGCGCTGCCAGCGACAAGCAGGAGAGATTCGCAAATGGGTTCCGTCGAACAGCTCACCCAGGAAGAACGTGACAGCTGGCTGCGGGCATTGCCTGACTGGTCGCTGGCCCGCGACGGCGACGCGATCGAGCGCAAGTTCGAATTTGACGACTTTTCCAAGGCCTTTGCATTCATGACCCGCGTCGCGATGATCGCGGAGACGCGCGACCACCATCCCGAATGGTTCAACGTCTACAACCGCGTGGAGATCACGCTGACCACGCACGACGCAGGCGGATTGAGCCTGCGCGACGTGAAGATGGCCCGCAAGATCGACGCGCTACTCGCCTAGATTGCCTTCGCGCGGCGTCGGGCCGAGCTCGAGCAACAAGCAGCGGTAATAGATCGCCTCGCGCGCCCGCTCTGCCGTGCCTGGCGTCATCGCGATGCTGTTTTCGCGCATGCATTCCTGCTCGAGAAGCGCATTTTCCTCAGCACTGCGCTCCCTGACGTCCGGGCCGCCGATGAGCGGATAGCTGCGATACTCGCGGCTGGGTGTGCCGTAGAGGGCGCGGAAAGCGTCGAGGGCCATCGGGTGATAGAGCGTTCCGTGGGTCTCGCTTTCGCCAGCATCGACGAAGGTCCATGTCAGGTTTTCGGGAGCATGCAGCCGTAAAGCGGCAATCAAGTGCTCGGTCCCCTCGCGGTGCCAGTCCCCTTCGTTGGCCGTAGAAAGATAAAGCCGTTTTGCACCGGAGCCCATGTTCTCAAGGTAGCCACCGGCTTCGCGGCCATACTTCATCTTTTCCCACCACATGCTTGGCGAAATGGCGATGTAGTCGTCGAACAGCGCCGGCTCTTCGAGCAGCGTTTCCACCACAAACAGCGCGGCGAGCGATTCTCCCATGATTGCATCGCGGCCATCGGTGCGGAACTGCGCCTCGACCATCGGCTTGAGTTCTTCCTTCAGGAAGCGACGGTAGTCCGCCGAACCACCGGGGGTGGCCCTCAAGGCCTCTTCATATGGCGCGGGATCGGCGGCGGGCGGCGAAAGTTCGTGCCTGCGATTCACGCTCTGGATGCCCACCAGGATGAAAGGCTCGAACGAGTAGTTCATCTCGCGGCTCTGCGCGATGCCGGCGATATGGGCGAAGTCCTGCTCCGGCCCGCCATCGAGGAGGTAAACGACGGGAAAGGCGCGCTCCGGCTCGGCTTCGTACTCGGCCGGCAGGCGAACCGTTATCTTGCGCGTGCCTTCTTTCAGTATCGCGCTTTCGAGCGTGTAGGTCTGGCCGAGGATATAGGGCTCGGCCTCGGTGAGCTGGGCGCTAAGGGGCGCGGCAAGCAGCAGCGCTGCCAGCGACAGGATAACTCGCATGATTGTGGGTCCTTACTGGCCGAGAGGGCGGGCCGACTGGCGTGTCTGTTTGCGCACGCGGCCGGGCATCCAGCGCGATCCGAAAGCGATACGCTTTGCCGTCTTGCCGACGGTCGTGTGCAGTTTGTCGCCGTGAACAGCGTCCCATGCTGCCTGCGCAACCTCGACCACCGGAGTGATCTCGAGCCCTGCATCCTTCACGCGCTGGCGAATGCCCTCGTTGCTCTGCGCATTGGGCGTATGATCGAGCAGCGGCGTGTCGATGAAACTCGGCATGATCGAGCGGACGTTGATCCCGTCTTCCGCCCATTCGCCATCGAGGCTTTCGGTAATTGCCCGCACGCCGAACTTGGTCGCGGAATAGACGCTTGCGCCGGGCGTGCCGTAGATCCCGGCAGCGCTCGCGGTGTTGAGCAGGCACGATCCAGGCGCGGTCTTCTTGAGATGCGGATAGGCCGCCTGCGCGCCGAAAAGGACGCCTTTCAGGTTGATGTCGAGGCAGCGCTCGATCTCGGCTGTCGAGTTTTCCATCAGCGATCCGCCCAGCGGGATGCCTGCGTTGTTCGCCAGCACGTCGATCCGGCCGCCGCTGGCGGTGGCAAAGCCGTCGAGTGCGTGGTCCCATGCCTCGCGTTCGCGGACGTCGAACTTGTGGGCGAAGGTGAAGCCGTTTTCGATCAGGGCGAGCGTTTCGTCCATGCCCGCCTGGTCGATATCGCCAAGGCCGACAAACCAACCTTCATCCGCGAATTTCAGAGCGATCGCGCGGCCGATGCCGGATCCGCCACCCGTGATGAAAATCGCTTTGCGTTCGCTCATGTCTCTCTCCCTCGCGCGCCCGTCAGAGCGCGGCATTGTTGTAGGTGTGCCACGTGAAAATGGCCATGGCTCCGCGATAGGGACGCCATTGCTCGCCCAATTCGCGGGTGTGTTTCTCGCTTGGTCGCTCCGGCAAGCCAAGGAGGCGTCCCACCGCTTCCTGGACCGCCAGGTCGCCTGCGGGCCAGATGTCCTGCCGTCCTTCTGCGAATAGAAGGTAGATCTCGGCCGACCAGCGCCCGATGCCCTTGATCCGGACGAGTTCGGCGATGGCTTCCTCGTCGTCCTGCGGGAGGCTCTCCAGGTCGAGTTCCCCACTCTCGACGAGTTCGCACAGAGACCTCGCATAACCCTGTTTCTGGCGTGAAAGACCGCACGCCCTCAAGGTATCGAAGTCGCGGTCGAGCAATTCGCGCGCCGCCATGTCCTCGCCGAGTTCCGTCTCCAGCTTGTTCCACACCGAGGCTGCGGCTGCGACGCTGACCTGCTGGCCCACAATCGTGCGCAGCAGGGTGCGATACCCGGTCGGACGGATGCGCTCTTCGGGATAGCCGCAACGTTCGATTGCCGCTGCCACAACCGCATCTTTGCTGGCCACGGCATCCAGATGCTCGCGCAATTGCGAATTGGTTAGGCCCACCTTGCGCTTCCGCTCCCTATTGAATAGCAGCGCAACGCATAGGGCCCGTTTGGCGGGCGAGGCAACAAGGATACGCAATCGATGCCCAAGCTGATCGTCACCACCCGCGAAGGCGAGACGAGCGAGATCGAAGTCGAGGACGGCCTGACCGTCATGGAAGCCATTCGCGACAACGGCTTCGACGAATTGCTGGCATTGTGCGGCGGCTGCTGTTCGTGTGCGACTTGCCACGTTCATGTCGATCCCGCCTTCCAGGACAAGCTTCCGGAAATGAGCGAGGACGAGGACGACCTCCTGGAATCGACCGAGCACCGCGCCGAGACTTCGCGCTTGTCATGCCAGATCCCCTTCACCGGCGAACTGGACGGGTTGAAGGTTACTATCGCCCCTGAAGATTGATGTTGTTTGCGAGGTAGCGCGCCCGCGCCTACCTCACGCAGCATGACACAAATTCCCATTCGCGAGCACACGCTCGACCTGATCGGAAACACGCCGCTCGTCCGCCTAGAAGGGCCGAGCGCGGAAGCCGGCTGCGACATCTACGGCAAGTGCGAATTCGCCAATCCGGGCGCCTCGGTAAAGGACCGGGCCGCGCTCTACATCATCCGCGATGCAGAGGCGCGTGGCGAGCTGAAACCCGGTGGCTGCGTGGTCGAAGGCACAGCTGGCAACACGGGTATCGGCATCGCGCTGGTGGCCAACGCTCTGGGCTATCGCACGATCATCGTGATGCCGGACAACCAGTCGAAGGAAAAGATGGACACTCTGCGCGCGCTCGGCGCCGAGCTGGTCACTGTCCCGCCGACGAAATTCGCCGACAGCAACCACTTCGTCCACACCTCGCGCCGCCTGGCAGAGGAAACCGAAGGCGCGGTCTGGGCGAACCAGTTCGACAATACCGCAAACCGCAAGGCCCATATCGAGGGCACGGCCAAGGAAATCTGGGAGCAGACCGGCGGCAAAGTCGATGGCTTCACCTGCGCGGCAGGCACCGGCGGCACAATTGCTGGCGTGGGCATGGGCCTTAAGGAATTCGACGAGAACGTCGTCATCGCGCTGACCGATCCGCACGGCGCGGCGCTTTACAGCTATTATGCCAACGGTGAATTGAAGGCCGAAGGGTCTTCGGTGGCCGAAGGGATCGGGCAGGGCCGGATCACGGGCAATCTCGAAGGCGCACCTATCGACACGCAGTTTCGCGTCTCCGACGAGGAAGGTCTCGACTGGGTGGCGCGCCTGCTGCGCGAGGAAGGTCTGTGCCTCGGCCTTTCCAGCGGCATCAATGTCGCAGGCGCGGTCGCGCTCGGGAAACAGCTCGTCGCGGAAGGGCGCGAAAGTCCGAAAGTTGTCACAATCCTTTGCGACACCGGCTTTCGCTACCTTTCCAGCCTGTACAACGCCGATTGGCTGGAGGCGAAAGGCCTGCCGGTATTCGACTGGTTGAAGGCTTCCGATTGACGGCAGGCTCGAAGGAGCGCAGAATCATGAAAATGCCGCGCTATTTCGATCTTTCTTCCAGCAAGCCGCAGATTGGCGGTCTGCCTGAAGCACCGCTGGGCGGTTCGCGAGCCCAGGCGGTCCATCGCCTGCAGATCGGGATTGCCGGCGTAGTCCTCATGGTCCTGCTCGTCGGATTGGCGAGCCTAGTGCAGGATCGCGCGCGCGAAGTCGACGCGTCCTCAGTACCGCAGGCTGCCGCCACCACCGAACCAAGCGCTGAGCCCACGCAGGCAGACCCCCTGGTCGAAGCCGGTGTGGTGCCCGATTTGCCTGCCGAGCCCGTACCTTCGAGCACGCAGAGCCCTGCCGTGGTTCCCGAGCAGGGTATCGGCGATCCGAATGTCCCTGCTGAATAAGGCGGCTCTCCTTTCGGCTTTCCTATTGCTCGCAGGCTGCGCGGCCAGCGAGGAAGAGGCGCGCGGCGGGTCGGACATCGAAAAAGAACCGGTGGGCCTGTTTACCTCCCTCCCGATCTACTGGGCGGAAGGGCAGGACATTGCCTCCATGCTGGAAAGCAATTCGCAAGAGCCGAGCTGGGTACGCTCCCTGCTCGAAGAGCGATACGATCTGACGCCTCTCGACACGCTTGAAAAAGATGCGATCGACGGTCTCGACCGGCTTGTCATCGCACAACCGCGGGCATTGGCGCCGTCCGAAAACTTAGCGCTCGACGAATGGGTGCGAGGCGGGGGCAGGGCGCTGGTGTTCGCCGATCCGTTTCTTACCCAGCATTCCGAATTCGCCCTCGGCGATCCGCGTCGCCCATTCGATGTCGTGCTGGTTTCACCGATCCTGGCGCGCTGGGGGCTGACGCTCGAATTCGACGACACGCAGAGCCAGGATGAACGAATAGTCGCAGGGCCGGACGGCGATTTTCCCGTTCAGCTGGCAGGCCGTTTCGCGCCTGGCGATGGGGGAGAGGATGCGCGCTGCAGTCTGTCTTCTGATGCGCTTGTTGCGGACTGCGCGATAGGGTCTGGCCGGGTGTTGCTGGTCGCGGATGCCGCCGTGCTCGACACGGAAAGTGGCGATGCGCAGCGGCGGGCCGCATTGTCCGGGCTGCTCAAGCGACTCAACTGAGGGATATCCGGCGGGATTTCACGGGAAGGAGCTCGGGAAAACACGGGCCGGATGGCGATTCCCCGTATAAAACCGGCACTTGCGTTAGGATGATGGTAAGAATAGCAGCTGCTGTGAAGAGAAATTAATCCATAGAAATCAGATAATTGCAGGTTTATCCCGTAAAATCCCGCAATTTTCCCTTCCATCCCCGCGTCTCCCGCGATAAATCTTTCTCACATCGGACAGCCAGTGTCTTTGCGCGCCCTCCCAATCGGGTTGGCGAGCCGGTCGAGCACGCGCTCGGGCGGACGGGGAGGATGTGTCCGAGGGGGATTTGAACACGAGCCGGGGACAAGGCGTTGCAATTCGGAGGGTATAGCGGACAAGCCTACTCGCCTGCTGGCGACAAGGGCCGCTTTGTGCTTCCGCCGATCTTCCGCAAGGCCTTGAAGGAATCGAGCGACGGCCGTGTCCTGTGCCTGATGAAGCACACCAGCTGGAACTGCCTCGTCGGCTTCGGCCTGTCCCGCAAGGAAGAACTCAACGCACAGCTCGACCGCGAAGAAGAACTGGCCGTGCGTCTCGGCAAGGAATTCGACCGCGATACGCGCGCCAGCCAGCTTTTCGGCTTCCTCGAAATGCCCTTCGACGACAGCGGTCGCTTCGTGATGCCCGAACATTTGCGCGCCCTCGGCAAGATCGAGGACGGGCTCTACTTTCAGGGCGGTGGACGCTTCTTCACGCTGTGGAACCCCGCCGAACTCGCCAAGATGGGCGATGACTGGGCCGGCGCGAAAGCCGCTTGCGAAAGCTTCCTTGCCGACGCGAAGGCGAAGGGCAAATGAGCGGCGCGCCCCACATTCCCGTCCTCCTCGACGAAGTGATCGAAGCGCTCGATCCGCAGCCCGGCGTTGTCATCATCGACGCGACCTTCGGCGCAGGCGGCTATACGCGCGCGCTGCTGGAGCGCGGCGCGACCGTGCACGCTTTCGACAGAGATCCCGACGCAATCGCTTCGGGTCGCACATGGCGGGAGACGGAGCAAACTCCGCCCCGCCTAATTCTTCACCCGCATCGCTTCTCCGAAATGCTCGGCGTCATGACGTCGGCAGGCGTCGCCAAGGTCGATGGTGTCGTCATGGATATCGGCGTCTCCTCGATGCAGCTCGACCAGGCCGAGCGCGGTTTCGCGTTCTCGTCCGACGGGCCGCTCGACATGCGGATGAGCCAGGACGGGGAAAGCGCCGCCGACTTCCTCAATTCGGCAGACGAAAGCACGATCGCGGACGTCATCTACCAGTACGGCGAAGAGCGCCAGTCGCGCCGCGTGGCGCGTGCGATCGTCGCTGCGCGTCCGCTGGAAACGACCGGAGAACTGGCGCGCGTCGTGCGCAAGGCGCTGGGTCACAAGCCGCATGACAAGAAAGACCCGGCAACCCGCACATTCCAGGCCATCAGAATTCACGTGAACGGCGAACTCGACGAACTGTCCCAAGGGCTGTCGGCTGCCGAACACCTGCTGCGCGAAGGGGGCCGCCTTGCGGTGGTCAGCTTCCACAGCCTCGAAGACCGGATCGTCAAGCGTTACCTTCGCGAGGCCTCCTCAACCCCGAGTGCCTCGCGTCATGTCCCAATGGTGACGCAGGACGATCCGGTTTTTTCGAAAGTCAGCAAGGCGATCAAGCCCGGCAAGGCGGAGCTGGAACGCAATCCGCGCGCCCGGTCTTCGGTCCTGCGTCACGCCACGCGTACCGCCACCCCGGCAAGGGAGGCCGCATAATGGTGCGCTCATCCCGCCTCCGCCAGATCGGCTGGCTCCTTGCGCTTGGCGCCTGTCTCGCCGCCTTGCTTGCGCTCACCTTCAAGGTGAATGCGGTGAAGAGCGACGTGCGCCTGGTTGAGCGTCAGATCATCGCTGCCGAACGCTCCAAGCTCATGCTCGAAACCGAATTCCAGACGCGTGCCAGCCAGCACCAGCTGGCGGCCTGGAACCAGGTCGAATTCGGTTACTCCGCGCCCCGTGCCGACCAGTATGTCGAGCAGGAGCGCCAACTGGCCGTGCTGGGAACGCCGCGCGGTCACGACGCCCCGCAGCCCATTCGTGTCGCGATGCTGCGCCCTGTCAGCCAGGGTGAAGGCGAAGAGAGCCTCTTCGGGGACTGGCTCGGCGAGGAGGAACAACCTCCCGCCGTCGCCAGCACCACGCCTGCTCGGGGTCTCGCCACATCGCTCGCCCAGCGACTGGCAGAGCCGGGCAACGCTTCCCTTGCGTCGGCAGAGGTGGCGCGGTGAACGCTTTTTCCGCCATCAATGGCGGACCGGGCGCAGTCAGCATGGCCGTCGCAAGCGGCCGGGTCCAACTGGTTACCCTGCGTGAACGCTCGCTCGACCTGGCGCGCTGGCGCGTACTGTGGATCGTGGCGGCATTTGCATTCCTGGCAGTAGTCGCCGTGATGCGCATCTCGTACCTCGGGATGAACGGCGCCGAGGCGCGGGCGACTACGCTCGCCGACGCACTGCTTCCCCCGCGCGGAGAAATCACCGACCGTAACGGCGTGCCGATGGCGCGTGCCTTCCCGGCCTATGCCCTGTGGTTCAATCCCAAGGCGCTTGGCCAAGATGGCGAACCGCTGGTTCGCACGCCCGATGAAGTCGCCGCGAAACTGGGCGAGATTTTCCCTGATCTCGATCAGGCCAAGGTCGCGCGGCAACTCGCATCAGGTACGCAAGGCTACCTGCGTCGCCGCCTGCTGCCCGAAGAAGCAAACCGGGTGCAGGAAATCGGCGAGCTTGCTCTCGAAATTCCGATGGAAGAAGACCGCCACTACCCGCAGGGCAAGATGGCAGCCCACGTGCTGGGCTATGTCGCCGCCGATGGCAGCGGCCGCGTCGGCATGGAGCAGGTACTCGATGAACACCTGAGCAACCCCGATACGCGCGGAACGCCCATCGCCCTCTCGATCGACGTTCGCGTTCAGGGCGCCCTCGAAGATGAACTGCGCCGCGGCATGAAGCTGACGCAGGCGCAGGGCGGGGCGGGCATCGTGCTCGACGTGGATACGGGCGAAGTCCTCGCGCTGGCATCGCTTCCCGAATTCGATCCGAACAAGATCGACAAGGATGGCCAGGCGCTGATGTTCAACCGCGTGACCAACCAGGTTTACGAGCTGGGTTCGACCTTCAAGCCGTTGTCTGTCGCAGCCGCGATCGATGCCGGTGTCGTGCGCGATCTGGGCAAACGCTACGACGCATCGCCGGTGAAGGTCGGCAGGTTCTCGATCAAGGACAGCCACGCGATGGGGCCGGACCTCAACGTGGTCGAAACACTCATCCATTCCTCGAACACCACGACCGCGCGGATTGCCGATGAACTCGGCCCGGAACGCCTGCGCCGCTACATGATAGATATGGGCATGAACGAGCGCCCGCATATCGAATTGCCGGCCAAGGGTTTCCCCATCTGGCCGGGCGAGAACTGGCCGCGCCTGCGCAGCATGACGGTCAGCTACGGACACGGTATCGCGGTTACGCCGCTTCACCTCGCAAGCGCCTATGCAGCGATGGTCAACGGTGGCGTCTGGCGTCCCGCGACCCTGCACAAACTCGGTGCGGGCGAAGCGCCCAAGGGTCGCCGCGTTTTCAAGGCTTCAACTTCCAGCCGTATGCGCCAGATGATGCGCGCGACTGCAATATATGGGACGGGCCGCAATGCAGACGCTCCGGGCTATCGCGTCGGCGGCAAGACAGGTTCGGCGGAAAAGCCCGGCGGCAAGGCGGGCTATCGCCGGACCGCGCTGGTTTCGACCTTTGCAGCGGCCTTCCCGATGGACCGCCCGCGCTATGTCGTGATCGCCATGCTCGACGAACCGCGCGGCACGCTCGCCAGTTCCTACCAGCGTACGGCGGCATGGAACGCGGCGCCCATCGTAGGCCGCCTTGTGCCTCGCATTGGTCCGCTGATTGGCGTGCGTCCTGATGACACGCGCGACATCGATATCTCCGCCATCAAGCCGCTTATCCCGGGAGCCATGGAATGAGGCTCGACAAGCTTTGCGAAAAAGCGGGCATCGCCTGTCCGGGTGACGGCAGCGCCAATGTCACCGGTTTCGCCATCGACAACCGCAAGGTCGCGCCCGGCACGGTGTTCGGTGCCTTCCAGGGCAGTGTGGTCAATGGAGAGGACTTTATTCCCGCCGCGATCGAAGCTGGCGCAATCGCCGTCGTTGCTCGGCCAGAGGCCAAGGTGGAAGGCGCAATCCACATCGCGAGCCAGGAACCCCGCAAGGATTTCGCCAAGCTCGGTGCGCGTTTCTTCACGCCGGTGCCGGAACATATCGTCGCGGTAACGGGCACGAACGGAAAGACCTCGACCGTCGAGATGACGCGCCAGATCTGGCGCATGGCGGGCGAGCGTGCGGCCAGCATCGGTACACTCGGCGTGACGACCCCGGACGAGAGCGTGTCGACCGGCCTGACCACGCCCGATATCGTGACCTTCCTGTCGAACATGAGCGGCCTCGCTCGCGAGGGCGTCACGCATGTCGCCTACGAGGCGTCGAGCCACGGCCTGTCGCAATCGCGCAACGAGGGCGTTCCGGTCGAAGCGGCGGCGTTCACGAATTTCAGCCGCGACCATCTCGACTATCACAAGGATATGGAAGACTACTTCGCGGCCAAGATGCGGCTGTTCGACGAAGTGGTGTCGGACGGAGCGACAGCGGTTGTCTGGCTCGACGGCAGCGAATGGAATGCGCGCGTGGTCGACCATGCCAGGGGCCGCGGCCTCAATGTAATGACTGTGGGCGAGAAGGGCGAGGATATCTGCCTGATCGACCGCCAGCCCACGCAGCTCGGCCAGACCCTCAAGGTCTCGCACGAAGGGACCGAGCGCACGATCAACCTTCCGCTGATCGGTGCCTACCAGGTGTCGAACGCCCTGACCGCTGCGGGGCTCGCGCTTGCAACGGGCATCGATGCGAGCCGCGTGTGGGACGGTGTCGCCCGGCTCCAACCGGTTCGCGGACGGCTTGAGCGGGCGGCCATCGCGCCCACCGGAGCGCCGGTCTATATCGATTATGCCCATACGCCCGACGCTATCGAGGCAGCCATCGCTGCCCTCCGCCCCCATGTCGGCGGGCGGCTCATCACCGTTTTCGGTGCCGGCGGCGACCGCGATCACGGCAAGCGCAAGCCCATGGGCGAAGCGGCGGCCAAGGCGAGCGATGTGGTTATCGTCACGGATGACAACCCGCGCGGCGAGGATCCTGCGGATATCCGCCGCGCCGTGCTTGAAGGCGCGCCCGAAGCCAGAGAAATAGGCGGGCGTCGCGAAGCAATACATGCCGCCATTGCAGAAGCCGGACCCGACGACATCGTGCTTGTCGCGGGCAAGGGTCATGAAACGGGTCAGATCATCGGATCGGGAGAAAACATGAAGGTCCTTCCCTTCGACGACGTGGAAGTCGCCCGCGAATGTGCGGCTGCCATCGCCAGAGGTGACGCATGAGCGCGGCTATCCTGCGCCACCCCGCCTATGTCGAATGGACGAGCGATCCGCGCGATCGCCTGCCGCTTACCCTGTGGGATTCCAATACGATAGCAGAGGTTACGGGCGGCACGGCAAGCTGCGATTTCCAGGTTTCCGGTGTAGAGATGGACAGCCGTGATGTAGTGCACGGAGACCTCTTTGTAGCCCTGAAGGGCGAAGCGATGGACGGACATCGTTTCATCGACAAGGCTTTCGAAAGCGGCGCGGCAGCCGCCATCGTGGATCGCGCGGTCGACTATCCGCATGTAATCGTCGAAGACACGACAGAAGCTCTCGCGGCACTCGCCCGCGCGGCGCGCAGCCGGACCGAGGCGCGGATCATTGGTGTTACCGGATCGGTCGGCAAGACCGGCGTGAAGGAAGCGATCTTCGCCGCGCTGGAACGTGCCAGCCGCGGTGCGGCGCATCGTTCGACCCGCAGCTACAACAACCATGTCGGCGTCCCGCTCAGCCTCGCGCGAATGGGTGCGCGCAGCCGCTTCGGCGTGTTCGAGATGGGTATGAACCATGC
The DNA here is from genome assembly GCF_009827445.1 of Qipengyuania aquimaris. GTDB lineage: Bacteria > Pseudomonadota > Alphaproteobacteria > Sphingomonadales > Sphingomonadaceae > Qipengyuania > Qipengyuania aquimaris. Next base: position 1,520,103 of record NZ_WTYI01000001.1, on the reverse strand, counting down.
CGGCGAGATCGAGGGTCTGACCGCGCAGGTCCGCCCGCATGTCGCCGTCATCACCACCATCGCTCCGGCGCATATCGAGAACCTCGGTTCCATGAAGGCCATAGCCAACGCCAAGGCGGAAATCTTTTCCGGCCTTGAACCGGGCGGCACGGCAGTCATCCCTGCCGACAGCGAGCATTACGAACAGCTCAAGCTCGCCGCCCTGCGTGTCGGCGCTAAGGTCGTCAGCTTCGGCAAGGCGCGCCATGCCGATATGCGCCTGCTCGACGCGATCCCGAGCGCCAATGGCGGCAGCCTCGTGACCTGCGAATTCGACACCGGCCGCTTGTGCTACACCGTGGCCGAACCGGGCGAGCACTGGGTCGCCAACTCGCTTGCCGTCATGGCGGCTGTGCGCGCAGCGGGCGGCGATATGGCCGCAGCCGGTCTCGCGCTTGCCGAAATGGGCGGTCTGAAAGGCCGGGGCGAACGGCACGGCATCGACGCGCCCGGCGGCAAGGCGCTGATGATCGACGAGAGCTACAACGCCAATCCCGCCAGCATGCGTGCAACGCTGGCGCAACTCGGCACAACGCCTTCGACCCGTCGCATCGCCGTCCTCGGTGCGATGAAGGAGTTGGGCGACTTCGCTCCCAAATTCCATGCCGCGCTGGCAGAGCACGTCATTGCAGCGGATATCGACTATGCGGTGCTGGTGGGCGACGAGATGGGCGCATTGGCCCGCGAACTGGGGAAACCCGTCCTCAACTCGCTTGGCAAGCCGCTCGAGTGGGAGCATTGCTTGACTGCCGACGAGGCGATCGGATTGCTCGAGGATTTCGGCATCGTGGCGGGCGACGCGGTGCTGGTCAAAGGCTCCAATTCGGTCGGGCTCGGCCGGCTCGTGGACCGTTTCACCCGCCCTGAATAGGAGGCCCCGCGCGGCCCGATGCTCTACCTCCTCGCCGAGTATTTCAATTTCGAAGGACTGTTCAACCTGGTCCGCTACCAGACGGCGCGGGCCGGCGCGACGCTGCTTACCGCGCTGCTGATCGGCTTGCTGATCGGCCCGCGCTTCATCGATATGCTGCGCGTGCGCCAGGGTAAGGGCCAGCCGATCCGCGAAGACGGACCGCAGACGCACCTGGCGAAGGTCGGCACGCCGACCATGGGCGGCCTGATGATCCTCGTCAGCCTGTTCATTTCGATGATGTTGTGGATGGACCTGTCCAACCCCTTCATCTGGGCCTGCCTTGCGGTGACCGGCGGGTTCGGCCTGATCGGTTTCCTCGACGATTACGACAAAGTGTCGAAGGCCAGCCACAAGGGCGTTTCGGGCCGCACCCGCCTGTTGTTCGAATTCATCGTCGCAGGCGCGGCCAGCTGGATCATCGTCAGCCAGATCAACACCTTCGTCTATGTCCCCTTCATCAACGACTTCGGCGTGGAGCTGGGGCCGTTCTACTACGTCTTTGCAGCCTTCGTGATCGTGGGCGCAGGCAATGCGGTGAACCTTACCGACGGGCTGGACGGGCTTGCCACCATGCCGGTCATTATCGCTGCCGGTACCTTTGCGATCATCGCCTATCTCGTGGGCCGCGTGGACTATTCCGAATATCTCGGCATTCCCCATGTTGCGGGTGCTGGCGAGCTGGCGATCATGTGTGCGGCGATCATCGGCGCGGGCCTTGCCTTCCTGTGGTTCAACGCCCCGCCTGCCGCCGTTTTCATGGGCGACACGGGTTCGCTGGCCCTAGGCGGCGCGCTGGGCGCGATTGCCGTGGCAACGCACCATGAAGTCGTGCTGGCAATCGTCGGCGGCCTGTTCGTGTTCGAGGCGCTTTCGGTCATCATCCAGGTCTTCTGGTTCAAGCGCACGGGCAAGCGGGTTTTCCGTATGGCTCCCATCCACCACCATTTCGAGCAGCTCGGCTGGTCCGAGAGCAAGGTCGTCATCCGTTTCTGGATCGTCGCCATCGTGCTCGCACTCCTGGGGCTGGCAACGCTCAAGCTCAGATGATCACTTCACCTGCCTGGAAGGACAAGAGATACGCGGTGCTCGGCCTCGCGCGGTCCGGCCGGGCGACGGTCGAGGCCTTGCTCGCCGCGGGCGCGGACGTGCTGGTGTGGGACGACCGCGCCGAGGCGCGCGAGCCTTACAACGGGCGCTGCGCCATTGGTGACCCGCTGGAGGCGGACCTGACCGGCTATGCAGGTGTAGTGGTCAGCCCCGGCGTCCCGCTCAACACGCATCCGATCAAGCCGCATGCCGATAGCTTCGGCGTGCCCGTGATCGGCGATGTCGAACTGTTTGCGCAGGCGCGCGCCGACTTGCCGCCCCATCGCGTCGTCGGCATCACCGGCACCAATGGCAAATCGACCACCACCGCGCTGGTCCACCACATCCTAAAGCAAGCCGGCGTGCCGACCACCATGTGCGGTAACATCGGTCTGCCGATCCTCGAACAGGAACCATTGCCTGATGGCGGGGTCTATGTGCTGGAACTGTCGAGCTACCAGATCGACCTGACCTATTCGCTCGATTGCGATGTGGCGGTGCTGCTGAATATCACGCCGGATCATCTCGACCGGTATGATGGGGATTTTGCGAAGTACGCGGCGGCTAAGGCTCGGTTGTTCGAGATGCAGTCACCGTCAAGCGCTGCAGTGAGCACGGAACACCAGCAATGTTCCGACAGATTTGACAACATTCTCGAACGTCACAGCGACAGACTTGGGGCGGCAGTGGTGGACGGGACCATCTATATGGACACGCTCGACCCGTGGCAGCAAGCCGATTGGCCGACACTTCAGGGGCCACACAATTTGGCAAATGCGGGAGCCGCGATTGCTGTAGCGCATGTTCTGGCAGTTTCCGACGACGACATTGGGAGAGGACTAAAGACCTACACCGGCCTCCCGCACCGCATGGAGCTGGTCGCGGAAATCTCGGGCGTCGCCTATGTAAACGACAGCAAGGGCACGAACACCGCTGCCTCTGCCCCCGCGCTTGCAGCATTCGACAACATCCACTGGATCCTGGGCGGGCTCGCCAAGGAGCCGGGGCTGGGCGAATGCGAGACGGAACTTCCTCGTGTGAAGGCCGCCTACACCATCGGAAAGGCCGGGCCGGACTTTGCAGCGCTGCTGGAAGGCCGCGTGCCGGTGGAGCAGTGCGACACGCTGGACCGCGCAGTACGCGCCGCCGCTGACAGGGCAGAGGATGGCGATACTGTCCTCCTTTCGCCCGCCTGCGCCAGCTTCGACCAGTATCAGGACTTCGAAAAACGCGGCGAGCATTTCCGCGCGCTGGTGGAGGGGCTGGAATGAGCACCATGCAGCCCTACGTCCCCGGCGCGAAACGCAAGCCTGCGCATATTCCCTCCGGCAAGATGTCGCGCTGGAGCGAGATCAAGATCTGGTGGCGCGAGATCGACCGCGTGTTGCTGGGCCTAGTCCTGCTGGTGATGACGCTCGGCACGATCGCGGTTGCTGCCGCCAGCCCCGCCAGCGCGGATCGCCTGTCCACGTCGAGCACCACGCTCGACCCGCTCTATTTCTTCTACCGTCATGTCGTTTGGCAGGTGCTGGCGCTGGGCGTGCTGGTGAGCGTATCCATGCTCAGCCGCGAGAATGCGCGCCGCCTCGGCGTGGTGCTGGCAGCGGGAATGATCGGCCTCCTGTTCCTCGTTCCCTTCATCGGGGTGGAGATCAACGGCGCGCGGCGCTGGATCAATCTTGGCATGCAATTCCAGCCATCGGAATTCCTGAAGCCCGGCTTCGCAATCACCATGGCGTGGATCCTCTCATGGCGCATGCGCGATCCCAACCTTCCGGTGTTGCTGATTGCGACATCGCTGCTGGTCCTCATTGCGGCGCTGATGATGCTGCAGCCCAATTTCGGCGGCACCATCCTGTTCGGCGGCGTGTGGTTCGTGATGGTGATCCTGTCGGGCGTTCCGGTGAAGCGACTTGGCGCGGTCATCGGGGGCGGGATCGCGGGCATCACCGCGACCTATTTCCTCTATGACAACGCGCGCCACCGTATCGATGCCTTCTTCGGCGGCGGCACTGCCTTCGACCAGGTCGACCTTGCCAGCCGCACCCTGCTGGCCGGCGGTTGGACGGGCGCGGGATACGGCCTCGGCATTCGCAAGATGAGCCTGCCCGAAGCGCATACCGACTACATCTTCTCCGTCATCGGGGAAGAGTTCGGCCTGATCGCCTGCGCGCTGATCGTGCTGCTCTACCTCGCCATCGTGGTACGCGTGTTGATGCGGCTGGTTGACGAGGACGACCTGTTCGCGCTGCTGGCAGGAACGGGCCTCGTCTCGCTGCTCGGGGGGCAGGCCTTCATCAACATGCTGGTGAACCTCCAACTCTTCCCGTCCAAGGGTATGACGCTGCCGCTGGTGAGCTATGGCGGCTCGTCCACCATCGCCGTGTGCCTTGCCATCGGGCTGCTGATCGCGATCACGCGGCGCAATCCCTATCTGAAAAGGTCTACCCGGGGGCTTGGCGACCTCATCGGTTTCGGGCAGGCGGACCGGATGAACGAGAAACCATCGCACCTGTCGCGCGATATCTACCAATGACGACATCGAACCGACATTACGTGCTGGCCGCTGGGGGCACCGGAGGGCACTTGCTGCCGGCCTTCGCGCTGGCCGCAGAACTCGACCGGCGGGGCCATCACGTCGCGCTGATCACAGACGAGCGCGGGGCGGAAATCCCCGGCAAGCCCGATTTCATGCCCGCCCATGTCCTACCCGCCGGGCGTTTCGGCAAAAACCCGCTGCAATGGGTGAAGGGCACCAAGGCAGTGCTGGAAGGCCGCAAGATGGCGCTGCGCCTGTTCGAGAGCTTCGAGCCGAGCGCTGTCGTCGGCTTCGGCGGCTATCCCTCGCTTCCGGCCGTGCTTGCCTCCACCTCGGCGAAAATCCCGACGGTGCTGCACGAACAGAACGCCGTGCTTGGCCGGGTGAACCGCCTCTTGTCCGGCCGCGTGCAGGCTATCGCCACCGCTTATCCCGATGTGCAGCGGCTGAAGCCCAAGCATGGCGAGAAGGTCCACCTTGTCGGCAATCCGGTGCGTGCAGAGGTGCTGTCCCTGCGCGACGAGCCGTTCCCCTCCTATGGCGAAGACGGCCTCCTCAGGGTGCTGGTCACCGGCGGCAGCCAGGGCGCGCGGGTCCTGTCGGAAATCGTGCCAGACGGGCTGGCGATGCTGCCCCCCGCCATTCGCGAGCGGCTGCAGGTTACCCAGCAATGCCGCCCAGAAGACCTCGACACCGTGCGCGAACGCTATCGCAGCCACGGTATCCCGGCCGAACTCGCGACCTATTTCGAAGACATGGCCACGCGCCTTGCCGATGCGCACCTGTTCATCGGGCGCGCAGGCGCCTCGACCATCGCGGAACTGACCGCCGTGGGGCGTCCGGGCATCTTGATCCCGCTCCCCATCGCGACCGACGACCACCAGGCCGCCAACACCCGCGAAATGGCGAAGACGGGCGGTGCGCGCATGATCCGGCAGGACAAGTTCGAGGCGAAGGAACTGGCCAAGCAGATCCGCGTCCTGGCCGATGATCCCAAGGGCCTCGCCAATGCCGCGCATGCTGCGTGGAATTGCGGCCGGCCCCGTGCCGTCGAAGACCTCGCCGACCTCGTCGAAAGCTTCGGCGGGGCAGACATGATGGACGTCATCCGTGTCGGCGGAAACAATGCTCGCGGCGCAACGCAAGGCGCGCCTGCCGGGCAGGGCGCAAGCAGGGAGATCTCGGAATGAAGGGTGTCCCCACCGACATCGGATCAGTCCACTTCGTCGGCATCGGCGGCATCGGCATGTCGGGCATCGCGGAAGTGATGAACAACCTCGGCTATACGGTGCAAGGCTCCGACATCAACGAAAGCCCGACGGTCGAGCGCCTGCGTTCGCAAGGCATTGCCGTCAAGATCGGCCACGAGAAGGAAAACGTGGAAGGCGCGGCCGTTGTCGTCACCTCCACTGCCGTGCGCCGGACCAATCCGGAAGTCGCCCACGCGCTGGAAAACCGCATCCCCGTGGTGCGCCGCGCGGAAATGCTGGCCGAACTTATGCGCCTCAAGTCGACGGTTGCCGTCGCCGGCACGCACGGCAAGACGACTACGACCAGCATGATCGCGGCCCTGCTCGATTCCGGCAATGTCGATCCCACCGTCATCAATGGCGGCATCATCGAACAGTACGGCTCCAACGCGCGCCTCGGCGACAGCGACTGGATGGTCGTGGAAGCCGACGAAAGTGACGGCAGCTTCCTGCGCCTCGATGGCACGATCGCGGTGGTCACCAATATCGATCCCGAGCACCTCGACCATTACGGCGATTTCGACGGCGTGAAGGACGCTTTCGTCGAGTTCATCCACAACGTGCCGTTCTACGGCGCGGCGATCCTGTGCATCGACCATCCCGAAGTGCAGGCCGTCATCGGAAAGGTCCGCGACCGGCGCGTGATGACCTATGGCTTCAGCCTGCAGGCGGACATCTGCGGCGTGAACGTGCAGCCGCACGAAGGCGGCAACCGCTTCGACGTGATCGTGCGCCAGCGCGGCGAGGAAGACCGCCGGATCGAGAACGTGACGCTGCCCATGCCGGGCCGCCACAACGTTCAGAACGCGCTCGCCGCGATTGCCGTGGCGATCGAGATGGGCTGCCCCGACGACGTCATCTGCAACGGCTTTTCCAGCTTCGGCGGCGTGCGGCGGCGTTTCACCAAGGTCGGCGAAGTGCCGTGCCGCGAAGGCAAGGTCACGATCATCGACGACTACGGCCATCACCCGGTCGAAATCCGCGCAGTGCTGGGCGCAGCGCGCGAAGCGACGAAGAGCCGGGTGATCGCTGTCATGCAGCCGCACCGCTATACCCGCCTGCAGGACCTGATGGACGATTTCCAGAGCGCCTTCAACGAGGCCGATGTCGTCTATGTCACGCCGGTCTATGCCGCAGGTGAAGACCCGATCGAAGGCGTCGATGCCAACGCTCTGGTCGAAGGCATCAAGTCGCGCGGCCACCGCGCCGTGTCGACGGTCGATGACCAGGGAGACCTTGCGCAGAAACTCGCCGGAGAGATCGAGCAGGGCGACATCGTTGTATGCCTCGGCGCAGGCGACATCACGAAATGGGCCGCGGGCCTTGCCGACGCGATCATCGAGGAGCGCGGCGCGTGATGCAGCAGCCCGATGACGTACCCAATTGGGATAGCGGCATGGCTCCCGACTGCGAGGTCGAGGGCAGCGTTGCAGCTCCGGTTTCGATCGATGGGCTGCGCGGCAAGCTGACACCGCAGGCACCGCTGGCGAAGCTGGTGTGGTTCAAGACCGGCGGCTGTGCGGACTGGATGTTCGAACCGGAAGACCTCGACGATCTGCGGCTGTTCCTCGAACGCCTGGGCGGCGATTTGCCCGTCATGGCACTTGGCCTCGGCTCCAACATGATCATTCGCGACGGCGGCGTACCGGGCGTGGTCATCAAGCTGGGCAAGCCGTTCGCGAATGTTTCGATCGACGGCGAGGTCGTCAGCTGCGGCGGCGGTGCACACGGCATCCTCGTCGCCAGCGCGGCGCGCGATGAAGGCGTCGCAGGTCTGGAATTCATGCGCGGCATCCCCGGTACGGTCGGCGGCTTCGTGCGCATGAACGGCGGTGCGTATGGGCGCGAAGTGTCCGATGTGCTGATCGATTGCGACGTTATCCTGCCGGGCGGTGAACTGGTGACCCTGCCGGCGACCGATCTCGAATATACCTATCGCCACTCGGTCCTGCCCGAAGGCGCGGTGGTCGTATCCGCCCGCTTCCAGGGGCATCAGGGCGACCCCGAAGAAATCGGCGCGGAGATGGACCGCATTGCTGAAGCGCGCGAGAATTCGCAGCCGCTGCGGACCAAGACCGGCGGATCAACCTTCAAGAACCCCCCGGGCAAGAAGGCGTGGGAATTGGTCGATGCGGCCGGGTGCCGCGGCCTCACCATGGGCGGCGCACAGGTGAGCGAGAAACACACCAACTTCCTGATCAACACCGGCGATGCCACCAGCGCCGATATCGAAGGATTGGGCGAGGAAGTCCGACGCCGCGTTTACGAGCATTCGGGCGTCGAACTCGAATGGGAAATCCAGCGGGTAGGAAGGCCCTGAGACAATGAGCATTCTCGACCGCAAAATCCATGTCGCTGTCCTCATGGGCGGCTGGGCCAATGAACGACCCGTCAGCCTGATGTCGGGTGAAGGCGTTGCGAAAGCGCTGGAAGAGCGCGGTCACCAAGTCACGCGCATCGATATGGACCGGCAGGTTGCGGAGCGGATAGCCGAGGCTGCGCCTGACGTGGTCTTCAATGCACTCCACGGCGTTCCGGGCGAAGACGGGACGGTGCAGGGCATGCTCGACCTGATGGGCGTGCCTTATACGCATTCGGGTCTCGCCACATCGGTCGTCGCCATCGACAAGCAACTGACCAAGCAGGCGCTGGTCCCCCACGGCATCCCCATGCCCGGCGGGCGCATCGTCAAGAGCGCCGACCTGTTCGAACGCGATCCGATGCCGCGCCCCTATGTGCTCAAGCCCGTCAACGAAGGCAGCTCGGTCGGGGTCGCCATCGTCACCGATGACGGGAATTACGGCAATCCGATCGCGCGAGACGCGAAGGGGCCATGGCAGGATTTCGACGAACTTCTGGCAGAACCGTTCATTCGCGGGCTGGAGCTGACCTCCGCCGTCGTGGATTTCGAGGAAGGGCCGCGCGCACTGGCCGTGACCGAACTCAAACCCAAGAGCGGGTTCTACGATTTCGATGCCAAGTATACCGACGGCATGACCGACCACATCTGCCCAGCCGAAATCCCGGAGCAGATCGAGAAGCTATGCCTCGAGATAGCCCTGAAGGCGCACAGGCTGCTCGGCTGCAAGGGTACCAGCCGTACCGACTTCCGCTGGGACGATACGCAGGGCGAGGACGGCCTCTTCGTACTGGAAACCAACACGCAGCCTGGCATGACCCCGCTCAGCCTCGTGCCCGAGCAGGGCCGCTATGCGGGGATGGAATATGGCGAGCTGGTAGAAACCATCATTGCCGCCGCTCTGCGCGATTTCGCCGCACGCAAAGGGGGCGGCGATGGCTAAGGTCAAGCGTAAGCCGACGGGTGTGCGGCGCTCTGCCGCGGCCCGCAATCGCAGCCAGAAGGCGCGCGCGGCCAAGCGGCACACGTCCGGCTTCCTCGACCGGGCCATGGCAGCACTGCCTTTCACCGAAGAGCAGTGGCACAAGTTCTTCCTGTTCCTGATCGTGGCGGCAGGGCTGGGCATAGCCTGGACGGTCGCGAGCTATGCGGGCGTGCCGGAACTTGCCCGTACCGAACTGGCGAAATCGGCCAGCCGTGCAGGCTATGAGGTGCGCACGGTGCGCGTCACCGGCGTCGAGCGGATGAGCGAGCAATTGGTCTACCAGCGCGTGCTCGGCGAAACCGACCGGCCCATGCCGCTCGTCGATGTGGAAGAGGTGCGCGAACGCCTGCTGGAGCTGTCCTGGGTCAAGGATGCGCGGGTTTCGCGGCAACTGCCCGATACCTTGCGGATCGACATTGTCGAACGCGCGCCTCACGCCGTTCTGGTCAAGCCCGACCGGCTCGTCTTGGTCGATCCGGAGGGTCATGAGCTCGAGCCGGTATCGTCGGAAGATGCCAAGGGGCAGCTGCTCATTTCCGGCCCCGGCGCGCAGAAACAGGTCGCCGAACTCGGCAAGCTGCTGGATGCGGCGCCTGCCTTGAAGCCGCAGATCGTGGCCGCCGAATGGGTGGGCAACCGCCGCTGGAACCTGACTTTCAAGACCGGCCAGCTCCTGGCCCTGCCGGAAGGCGACCAGGGACCTGCCGCGCTGGTGAAGTTTGCGGAGATGGACGGGCGCAATCGCCTGATCGGGGGCAAGGCCGTGGCGATCGACATGCGGGTGCCCGACCGTGCCTATCTGCGATGCCAGGACGGCCCGTGTCCCAAGGGCATGAGCTCGCAATAATGGCGTCCGCAGCCCCCCTCCCGCGCGTCAATCGCGTCTTCGGCGCAGTCAACATCGGCTCGTTCCGCGTGTCGGCCATGATCATGGGCCAGGCGGAAGACGGCGAAATGGTCGTGCTCGGCTCCTCGCACCGCAAGAGCGAAGGCATCAAGCGCGGCTATGTCACCGATATGCGCGCTGCGACCCACGCGATCCGCAATGCGGTCGAGAAGGCGGAAGCGAACGCGAACACGTCTGTTTCCAGCGTCTGGATCGGCTGCGCGGGAGCAGGCCTCTCGAGCAAGGTTGCGAGCGTGGAAATAGCCATCGGCGGACGGCGGATCGACGAAGACGATATCGAACACCTGCTGTTTGCCGCGCGCGACCATATCCAGCCCGACGGGCGCATGGTCCTCCATGCACAGCCAGCGCATTATTCGCTCGATGGGGCGCATGGCATTGCGAACCCTTCCGGGCTGCACGCGGAATCGCTCGGCGTCGATGTCCATGTGACGCTGGCCGAAGGCGCGCCGGTACGGAACCTCATCGAAGCCGTGCAGAGCGCGCACCTGGACGTCGAGGGCGTGGTCGCCAGCCCGCTCGCCGCTGCCTATGCCTGCCTCAGTGCCGAAGAACGCGATCTTGGCGTTGCGCTGGTCGAAATCGGCGCGCAGGTCACGAATGTCTCCGTCCATGCGGGCGGCATGCTTTTGGGGCTGAGGTCCATTCCTGTCGGCTCCAACGACATTACCGATGCCATCGCCTCCTCGCTCGGCATCAGGCGCAGCCAGGCGGAGCGCCTGAAGTGCGTGTCCGGCTCGGCCATCGCCACGCCCAGCGACCACCGCGAGATGATCCCCGTCAATTCGCCGGAGGAAGGGCCCACCGGCCAGCCTGCACGCGGGGCGGACGAACACAATCGCATCCCCCGCGCTGAACTCGTTTCCATCGTCACGGATCGTCTCGGCGCGCTGACCAGCGAAGTCGGCAAGAGCCTGAAGGCTATGGGCTTTTCGGGTGCGAGCGGGGGCCAGGTCGTACTGAGCGGCGGCGGGGCGGAATTGCACGGCATCGCCGAATTCATGCAGGGTGCGCTAGGCATGCCCGTTCGCATCGGAAAACCGCCATCCTTGCGCGGTTTGCCCGAAGCGCACGCAACCCCGGGTTTCGCCACGCTGGCCGGCCTGTGCCTCTACGCCGCGGAAGATCCGGTCGATATCCGGTCAATTGGCCCGGGCTACCAACCGACCCGCCGCTATTCGGGGCTGGGACTGGTCAATCGGGTCATGCAGGCAGTGAGAGAGTATTTTTAGGGGGTGATACGTAGCGTAACCCCTGCTTCAGCCCTTGTGGATAAGGCTATTTACCAAGGTCACAGCGATTCGCTTTTGCGCTTAGGTGTGACATAACCGTTTTCAGGCGACTTTTTACTTCGAGGAAAGCTCAATGAGCATCAATATCGGTCCCGCATCCAGCGACGATCTCCGCCCCAAGATCATGGTCATCGGCGTTGGCGGTGCAGGCGGCAACGCAATCGCGAACATGATCGAAGCCCAGATCGAGGGCGTCGACTTCCTCGTTGCGAACACCGATGCACAGGCGCTGTCCACTTCAGCTTCCGAAAAGCGCATCCAGCTCGGCCCCGACATCACCGGCGGTCTTGGTGCAGGCGCCCGTCCCGAAGTTGGCAAGGCAGCGGCCGAAGAAACGGTCGAAGATCTCGAAGACGCGCTTGAAGGCTGCAACATGCTCTTCATCGCGGCCGGCATGGGCGGCGGCACCGGAACAGGTGCGGCACCTGTCATCGCGGAGGCTGCACGCCGCAAGGGCGTCCTTACCGTTGGCGTCGTCACCAAGCCGTTCCTGTTCGAGGGTACGCGCCGCATGCGCGCAGCAGAAGCCGGTATCGAAGAGCTGCAGAAGCACGTTGACACGCTGATCGTCATTCCGAACCAGAACCTGTTCCTGGTCGCCAAGGCGGAAACCACCTTCAAGGAAGCCTTCATGCTCGCCGACGAGGTGCTGCAGCAGGGTGTCCGCTCGATCACCGACCTCATGGTCATGCCCGGCCTCATCAATCTCGACTTCGCCGACGTTCGCTCGGTGATGAGCGAAATGGGCAAGGCGATGATGGGCACCGGCGAAGGCGAAGGCGACAACCGCGCGCTCGAAGCTGCGGAACTGGCCATTGCGAACCCGCTGCTCGACGGCGTCAGCATGACCGGCGCGAAGGGCGTCATCATCTCGATCATCGGCGGTGAAGACATGAAGCTGCTCGAAGTCGACGAGGCGGCCAACCACATCCGCGAACTGGTCGACGAAGACGCGAACATCATCTGGGGCAGCGCGTTTAACCCCGACCTCGAAGGCAAGATCCGCGTATCCGTGGTCGCCACCGGCATCGAACAGTCCGGCATCGGTGCCGCTCCGCAGTCGCAGAGCTTCTCGATGTCCGACGCGCGCGCACCGCAGCGCCCGGTCCTCGACCTGCCGAGCGACAGTGTCGAAGAAGACGACGAGCCATTCGAACTGAGCGAAGGTCTCTCCGCCGGCCTCGACGACGAGCCGCAGGATGAGGCCCATGAAAACGAAGTGAGCTCGACTGGCCTCTCCGCCGCAAGTGCCGACGATTTCGGTGACGAAGGCGAGGAAGAAGATGATGTCGACGGCATCGTCGACCCGCTCGCGGGCCTTCGCAACGAAGAGACCGAGCGTTTCGATTCCTTCGGCAGCGAGGCACCCGAACCGGCCGAAGACGGCTCGTTCGGTTCTGGCGACGGCTGGACCGACGAAGGCGAGGGCGCATCGGGCTCACCGCTCGACCTGTCCGACCCGATCGACGACGGTGCGGGCCAAGACGAACTCCAGCTCGGTGCGGACCAGTTCGTCGACGGCGACAGCCCGCTGCAGAGCAAGCCCGCGAAGAAGCAGCCGGTCCTTGGCGGCGGTAATGAAGGTGGCGGTGCGTCGCAGGGCAGCACGCTCTTCGAGCGCATGGCCAACCTGTCGCGCGGTTCCGGTTCTTCCGAAAGCGAAACCGACAGTGACGACGAAGACGAGGATGGCGACGACAGCAGCAGCGGTTCGCTCAACATCCCGCGTTTCCTCGGTCGCCAGAACAACCAGTAATCTCCTGAAACTCTCGCGACCCGTCAGGCGTTGCAAGGGGAGATCATGACCAGTTCCGTGACACATCGTGCCCTGAGCCTGGCTGCCTGCGCGCTAGCGCTTGGCATGACCGGCCCTTTGGCTGCGCAGGAAGTCGTCCAGCCGCTGCCGGCCGAAGGGACGAGCGAACTGAACTCCGCCCTGCAACGACTGGCCCGCAATTCGGGCGATGTCGATGCCTTGCTCGATGCCGGCGAGGCAGCCCTCAAACTGGGCGACATTCCGGCCGCGATCGGATTCTTCGGCAGGGCGCAGGACATCTCGCCCAATAACAGCCGCGTGACCCTCGGGCTTGCGCAAGCCTACACCTATTCTCGCCGCCCGGTAGAAGCCCTGCAACTGTTCGCGCAAGCCGAGCGTGCGGGCGTGCAGCCACAGCGCATGGCCGCGACACGGGGACTTGCCTTCGATCTGGTTGGCGATTCCGCCAGTGCGCAGTCACTCTACCGGCTCGCCCTGCAACAGGGTGAAGATGCCGAGGTGCGCCGCAACCTTGCCTTGAGCCAGGCCATCTCCGGCGACAAGGCGGGTTTCGAAGCGACATTGCTGCCGCTCTTGCAACAGGGTGACAATGCGGCCTTTCGCACACGCTCTTTCGGGCTTGCCGTCCTTGGTGAAACGGATGCAGCGATCCAGATCGCGCGCGACATGATGCCGCGAGCGATGGCCGCAAGGGTCGAACCCTACCTTAGATACATGCCGCAGCTTACCGCGGCGCAGCAGGCAGCTGCCGGCACGCTTGGCGTGTTCCCGCGCACGGCGGCGATCGGGCGGGACGATCCCGCAATCGCGCGATACGACAGTCCGGCGGTACGCTCCGCCGACGTGGCGCTCGCCCCGACCGGACCTGCGCTGGGACAGCCGCGTGAACCGGAACGGCCCACCCGCCAGCGGACGGCACCACAACTCGAAAGGGTGGAGCAGCCCAGCGACCGGTCGGACCGCACGATTTTCAGGCCTACCCGCAGCGTCGAACGTCCGGTAAGGACGGAACAGCCGGTCCAGGCCGTCGCTCCTGCCCCGGCGCCTGCTGTTGCCGCGGCGCCGCCACCTACGGTGGCCGCACCGCAAGCCACGCCGGTTGCCACTGTATCACCCACCACACCGCCCGAGGCGCTTCTCCCGAAGGCTCAGGAAGAGGTAAGCGTGGCCGACGCCTTCGCCGGTTTCGACCTGGCAGAAGCAAGCGCGGCTCCGCGCCAGGGTGCTGTCGACATCACCCGTATCGAGGCGCCCCGCGAGAGAGCCGAGCCGCCTGCACCCCCTCCGCCAGCACATCCTGCGCGCCACTGGGTACAGGTCGCGACGGGCCGCGATACTTCCGCGCTGCGTTTCGACTGGCGCCGCATTGCCCGCAATGCCGACGGGCTGCTGAACGGGAAGGGCCCCTTCGTTACGCCTTGGGGAGAGGCCAACCGGCTGCTTTCCGGGCCTTACGAATCGCGCAATGCAGCGCGTGATGTCGTGAACCGCTTGCGCGAACTTGAAATCGACAGCTTCCCCTTCTCCAGCGACGAGGGCCAGGAAATCGCCTCGCTCGATTAGGGCGCCGGCCTATCCGTAAGTTCGGCTTGTGCACAAGCTTTGCACAAGCCGATTGCGTTCTCCCCAACCCGCTTGGGACGTTCGATTGCCAAGCGGGCGGGGCGACCTGCACAAGGCCTCACATGAGAGCCACGGGATCGCCACGATGAGAACCTCCGAAAGCCGCTTCGAGGCAGAAGAGGACGCCGCTCCGCTTGAAATGCTGACCGCCCTGTTCGAGGCTCGCGGTTGGCCGTGCGGTGCAACCGGCGACGAGATGAGCGGTGAAGTGCAGGGCAGCTGGACCACCTACCAGCTGCGCGGGATCTGGCGTCCAGAGGACATGGTCCTGCAATTGCTGTGCCTGCCGGAAATCCGGATTTCCGATGAAAAGCGGGCGGTTGCGCAGGAGCTCGTGACCATGGTCAACGAACAGATGTGGCTCGGCCATTTCGATATCTGGTCGAACGGCGGCGTGCTGCTTTATCGCAATGGTACGATGCTGGGCGACGAGGGGCTTCTCAGCCTTGGCCAGGCGCAATCGCTAGTCGAGATCGCGGTCGAGGAATGCGACCGGTTCTACCCCGCTTTCCAGTTCGTGCTGTGGGGCGACAAGAGCCCCGCAGATGCGCTCAAAGCGGCCATGGTGGATGCCGCCGGCGAAGCCTGAACTGCCGAATGCGGCTCCGATCCGCGCAAATGGTTGATTTCCATTAGGCAAACCGCGTCCGGTTTCGCTTGAAATCGGAGGGAATAAACCCGATATTCCCTCCAGAAGCGGGGTGAATTGTCTCCGCAATTGGGAGTTTTTGAAAATGGCCGATTGGAACGACACCGACCAGAGGCAGGCGACCTCGTCCGTGCCGCGTGCGGGTGATGCCGTATCCCGCCAGACCACTTTCGATGCTGGCCTGCGCCAGCACATGCTGTCGATCTACAACATGATGGCTTCGGGCGTGCTGCTTACCGGCATCGTCGCCCTGTTGTTCGTCAACACCGCCCTGTTCGAAGCGGCCTACCAGGTCGTCCAGACGCCGCGCGGTGCCGCTGTTCAGCCGACCATGCTTGGCTGGATCATCTCGCTTTCGCCGCTCGCATTCATCCTGGTGCTGAGCTTCGGCGGGGTACAGCGTTTCAGCAAGGGCACGCTCCAGGCCATGTTCTGGAGCTTTGCGGTACTGTTCGGCATGTCGATGTCGACGATCTTCGCCACCTATACTGGTGAATCGATCGCTTCCGCCTTCTTCGCTTCGGCCGCCGCCTTCGCGGGTCTTAGCCTGTTCGGCTACACCACGAAGAAGAACCTTTCGGGCTGGGGCAGCTTCCTGCTCATGGGTCTGATCGGCATCATCGTGGCGATGCTGCTCAACGCGTTCTTCTTCCAGTCGGGCGCGATGGGTCTGGTGATCAACATTCTCGGCGTGCTGATCTTCGCAGGCTTCACTGCCTACGATACGCAGCGCCTTAAGAACGAGTATCACTATGTCCGCGGCACCGAATATGCGGGCAAGGCGATCGTGATGGGCGCACTCAGCCTCTATCTCGACTTCATCAACCTGTTCATGTTCCTGCTGCAGTTCCTCGGCAATCGGGAGTAATCCCAACCACCGACCGCAGCAGTGAGTCGTTTGATCGTGCCCGGGGCGTAACTTGCGCCCCGGGCATTTTCTTTGTCCGCTCAAGGGGGTAGTAAGGGGAAACGCTTCATCGCGGGTCAATCGTGACGCGTTCAGAATGAAGCCAGCATAATCCTTGAGGAGGGTCCGCGCGCCGTGAGCCGCAATTCGCACATCACCATTCGCTTTGCCGCCATCGCTGGCGGCCTGCTTGCTCTTTCAGCCTGCGCGACACCGCCACCTCCTCCACCGCCGCCTCCGCCGCCTCCTCCGCCGCCCGCGCCGGTAGTCATTCCGCCGCGCCCGGTCCCGCCAATGGGTGCGACGACCGGCATGACCATTCCGCTGGTAGCCGTCGATGGCGTGCGCCAGACCGTCAATGCGAACCTCACCCCGGCACAGACTGTGTGGAACCTGCGCTCCGCGCTCAACGTCGCGGCGCTCAATTGCCCCGAGCCGCAGGCGACGATGCTGGTCGACAATTACGGCGCCTTCCTGAAGCGCAACGCGCGCCAACTTTCGGCGACCAATCGCGCTCTCCAGGGAGAATTCCGCCAGAAGTACGGCGCGACGTATCGGGACGTGCAGGATTCCTACATGACGCAGGTCTACAACTATTTCGCCCTGCCGCCCGCCATGAGCAATTTCTGTGACGCGGCGCTGGCAGTAAGCCGCGATGCGCTGACCGCAGAGGTCGGCTCTCTCGACAGCTTCGCCGCCGTGGCGCTCCCGCGGATCGAGGGCGTATTTAACAATTTCTACCGTGCGTACGAACAGTACCGCGTGGACCTTGCTGCGTGGGATTCGAAGTACGGTCCGCCCACCGTCACCACGACCGTGCAGGGTTATACCAATCCGCTGAGCCCCGATGTCGATGTCGCCCCGGGCCAAACGCTGGTGAACTCCATGCCTGCGACGGCCCCGGTTACGGTGGCCAGCGAAACGCAGGCTCCGGTGGACCTGCCGCCTGCGGCCGGCGTCCAGCCGGTAATCGTGGCGACACAGAACGAGGAAACCGGAGAGACGGTATCAACGCTGCCCACCGAAGGTCCGATTTTCCAGTCGGGTGAAGTGGTGCAGGGCCAGGCGCAAGTCGGACCAGACGATACCCCCGATCCGCAACGCTAGGGTTGCCTAAGCCGGTGCATACTCCGGGAAATTGAGCGCGCAGGCAGCCAGCAAGGTGCGGGCTGCCTCGCGATCCGCCACGTCCAGGCCGGACGGGGGTGCCTGCATCCTGGCAGGCGGCGGAAAGGTGCCGTAGCCCGCGAACAGCGCATGCCAGCTCATCGGGGCGTATGGCGCAGCGGGACCATAGGCCTTGGTGTTGGCCTCCTCGATCGAGCCATGCGTGAACCAGGCGGTCATCATCGCCTTCAGATCGTCAGAAAGCGACTGGTTCGCTGCGTTCTGTCGCCAGTAGTCCGTGTCGCTGCGCTGGTTCATGCGATAGTGCGCAACGATATAGTCGCGAATACCTTCGTATCGCGCTGCAATCCTCTGGTTGAAAGTGTCACGATGCGTATCGGTGAATCCGGCGCTTTCGTAAGCCTTGGCGAAATCGAGCGCGGTCGCGATGACGATATGCAGCGCCGTTGCCTCGAGCGGCTCGATGAAGCCTTGCGACAGGCCTGTGGCGAGGCAATTGCGTACCCAGCTATTCTCTAACCTGCCGACTTTCATCTTCAGGAAGCGCGGCTGAGCTTCGTCTGCGGCGACGCCCAAAGCGTCGGCCAGTTCGGTGGCGGCATCGTCATCGCTGATGTGGCGGGACGAATAGACATATCCATTCCCCACCCGCGATGTCAGCGGGATCGACCAGCGCCAACCTGCGCTCATGGCGATGCTCTCGGTCTGCGGGACGATCGGCCCGGCGTGGGATGTCGGCATCACTACAGCGCGATCGTTGAAAAGGTTTTCTGCGAACGGGAGGAACCGCGCATCGAGCTTCTGCTCGGCGAGCAGTGCTGCAAAGCCGGAGCAATCGACGAACAGGTCGCCCTCGATCCTCTCCCCTCCTTCGCAAAGCAGCGCCGCGATATCGCCGCTCTGATCAAGCTCCACATCTTCGACTTTCAGCGGACGGTGTGTGACACCGCGAGGGACCGCCCAGTCGCGCAGGAACGCGCCAAGCTTGTGGGCATCGAAATGGTAGCCGTAGCTTTGCGGGAAGGGGAAATTCGCTTCCGGCACCGGGCCGCGCCTCGATTTGGCGAGTTGCGCTGCGAGGAACCAGTCGTCCGGATGCGCGGGCACGTCTATGCCCCGGCGGCGCAGGCCGCAGTTCTTGACGAAACTCGGCTCGGTATGAAGGTCGACCGGACCCGGGAAGGGGTGGAAATAGCTCTCGCATCCCTCGCGCTCGCTCCAGCCGGTGAAGCGGATACCGAGCTTATAGGTGGCGTCGCAAGCCGCCATCCACTCGGCCTCTTCTATGCCGAGGTGATCGAAGAACGCCTTCAATTGCGGCGTAGAACCTTCGCCCACGCCGATGATCCCGATTGCGGGACTTTCGACGACGGTGACACTGCCGCCGCGTGCAGCCCATTCGTGATGCAGCAGGCAGGCGGTGATCCATCCTGCGCTGCCGCCGCCGAGGACGACGACGCGAGGAGCGGAGCCTGTGCTCACCCCTGCGGCACGAACTCGATCGCGAAGCCGCCTGCGGGTGCAAGGCGAAGATCGAGCGTCTGGTCGGCGGTTACGGTCATGGTCTCGACGTCCATCGCATGGCGATCCGCGCCAAGTCCATCGGCTTTCGCGCCGTCACGCCAGATCTTTGCGGCGTAGGACTTGCCTGGGTCGAGGAAGGACAAAGGGACCGATGCAACGCGTTCGTCCGCATCGGTAACTGCGCCGACATACCAGTTCAACGTGTCCCGGTCGCGGCGGGCGATGACGGCGTATTCGCCTACCTTGCCATCGACCAGCAGGCTCTCGGCCCAATCTGCGGGAACGCGTTTCACGAAGTCGAGCGCGCGCGGATATTTGGCGAGGTTTTCCGGCAGGTCTGCAACCATCTGGATGGGCGAATAGATTGCCACGTAGAATGCCAGTTGGCGCGCAAGCGTGCTCGGCAGGTCGGGGGCGGTCGCACCGCGCCCCTCGAGCGAGAACACGCCGGGCGTGTAGTCCATCGGACCGGACAGCATGCGCGTGAAAATGAGTTCGGGCACATGACCCGGATCGTTCTTCGGAACCGCCCATGCATCGTATTCAGCGCCGCGAGCGCCCTCGCGACTGACCCAGTTGGGATAGGTGCGGCGTAGGCCGGTGTCCTTGACCGGTTCATGCGGGTTCATGGCGATCTTGTGCTCGGCCGCTTCCTTCACGACCTTCAGGTGATGGCGGACCATTTCCTGCCCGTCGTGCCAGACGAAGGTCTCGCCCATGCCGCCTTCACCGGCCGGTGCGATAACGCCTCCAGCATCGGCGACGTAACCGCTCTTCACGGCATCGATGCCGAGGCTTTCATAGAAGGCCATCGCGTCTTCGAGCTGTTCTTCGTAGACCTTGATGTTGCCGCCCGTCTCATGGTGGCCGATGATGCGCGCGCCCTTTTCTTCGGCATAGCGCGCCACCTCCACGATATCGAAATCGGGATAGGCGGTGGTGAAATCGAACTCGCGGCCATTGCCGAACCAGGTGCCGTCCCAGCCCAGGTTCCAGCCTTCGATCAGGACGCCCCGAAAGCCGTGCTCGGCGGCAAAGTCGATGTGCCGCTTGGCGTTTTCCGTAGTCGCGCCGTGCTTCTCACCACTTGCCCAGCTGCTGTCATCGAGGTGCATTTCCCACCAGATGCCGATGTATTTGTGCGGGGTGAACCAGCTGACATCGCCGAGCTTGTTGGGCTCGTTGAGGTTGAGGATGATGTTGCTCTCGAACAGTCCCTTGGGGCCGCCTGCGATCTGGATCGTGCGCCACGGCGTCGTGAAGGCGCCTTCGCGGATTACCTTGGGACCGCGCGGCGACGGCGCCAGCTGGGCGCGGAAGCGCGTGTCGTCCACGCGGCGGAGCCACATGCCCGAATAGTCGACCAGCGCCGCCTCGTGGAAAGAGAGGTGCAGGCCGTTGTCGAGGACCATCGTCACCGGCGTATGCACGGTCGAAAGCGCGCTTACCGGGGTCTTCGAATAGAGATATTCATAGCGATTCCAGTCGCCTGCGGGGATCGACCAGGCCGTGCCATCGGCGGCGATGTTGAACTCGGTCAATTCCTCCGCGATGCGATAGACGGGCTGGCGCTGCGTCTCCGGGAATTCGACGCGGAAGCCCAGACCATCGTCGAACACGCGCATGCGCACGGTAATCTCGCGCGCGTCTTCATCGCGCTGGCGGAAGGTGAGGGCCAGTTCGTTGTGAATGTCCTGCACCCACTGGCGCTCGCCCCAGGGTTGCTCCCAGGTGCTGGCGTGGCTTTCCTCGCGAAAAGCGACCACTTCGAAATTGCGCCGCATCGGGTCGGCGTCAGTGAAGGCGAAGCCGAGGTTCGACTTGGCGATGACCGGCACACCGTCGCGCGTGACCTCGTAGAACGGGATGCCTTCGCCATCCGCGTCGAGCGTTACCGCGATCCGCCCGTCGGGCGAGGTGACCGTTTCCGCCTGCGCTGCAGCGATCGGCAGGAGCGAGGCACCCAGGAACAGGGCGATGTGGCGGATCATGTGTCGGTCTCCAGGATGATGGCGGCGAAGGGGGGAAGGGCGGTCGGCTGAGCGCCATTGATCGCAAGCAGGGTGCGGCCTTCGCAATCGCTGCATTGTGCAGGCTTGCTGCTAAGGTTGAAGCGGCAGCGCAGGCGCTGGCCATCTGCCTCGCGGACGAGTTCGAGAATATCGCCGTCGTGAATGCATTCGACGACGCGTCCGTGGTGGAGCGCGGGGTTCGCCTTGCGCAAGGCAATCGCCTGCTTGGTAAATTCGAGCAGCGACCCTGCATCGCCATGCTGCGCTGCGACCGACCGGGGACGGTTGTCGTCGCCAACCGGCAACCATGGTGCGGTGCTGCCGAAACCGGCGCATTCGCTTTCGTCCCACGGCATGGGGGTGCGTGCACCGTCGCGGCTCAGCGTGAGCGGCCAGTTCGCGATTGCCTCGGGATCGTGCAACTGGTCGAACGGGATGTCGACCTGCGTGAGGCCGAGTTCCTCGCCGTAATACAGGATCGCATTGCCGCGCAGGCTCATCAGCAGCAGCGTCTTGAGACGGGCGAAGGCCTGCCTGTCTTCCGGCTTGCACCACCGGCTGAGCGCACGGGGCGCATCGTGGTTTTCGAACGCCCAGCTCGGCCAGCCGAGGCCAGGTTGCTCCGGCCATTCGGCGAGTGCGGAACAGACCAGCTGTGGGGTCAGCGCCTCGGCGTAGAGGAAGTTGAACCCATAGGCCGAATTGAGGTGCGTCTCGCCCTCGGTGAACGCCTTCATTTCGCGCACGGCATCGTCGCCGCCGACTTCGGCCACGGTGAAGATGCTGTCGAATTCATCGGTCAGCGCGCGGATCCGCTCGATGAAGGCGGGAATGTCCGCATGGCTCTGGTTGTAGGTCTTGAGCTGGAAGTCGAACGGCCGCGTGCGCTGCTTGTTCGTCGGCGGAGCGGGGGGATTGTCGCGCAGTTGCGGGTCGTGCATCGCGAAATTGAGTGCATCGATCCGGAACCCGTCGACGCCGCGCTCGAGCCAGAAACGCATGACGTCCAGCACGGCCTGCTGCGCTTCGCGGTTGTGAAGGTTGAGCTGCGGCTGGCTGGATAGGAAGTTGTGCAGGTAATATTGACCTCGGCGGGCATCCCAGGTCCACGCCGGCCCTCCGAAGACCGACTGCCAGTTCGACGGCGGCGACCCGTCGGGCTTGGCATCGGCCCAGACATACCAGTCGGCCTTGGGATTATCGCGGCTTGATCGGCTTTTGGCGAACCATTCGTGCTCGTCCGAGGTGTGGGAATAGACCTGATCAATCAGTACCTTGAGACCAAGCTCGTGTGAGCGGGCGATTACTGCATCGAAATCCTCAAGGGTGCCAAATATCGGGTCGACATCGCAGTAATCCGAAACGTCGTAGCCGAAATCCTTCATCGGCGACTTGAAGAACGGCGAAATCCAGATCGCGTCCGCGCCAAGTTCGGCAATGTGCGGCAGGCGCTGCGCGATGCCCGGCAGATCACCGATGCCATCGCTATTGGAATCCATGAAGCTGCGCGGATAGATCTGGTAGATCACCGCACCCTTCCACCAGGGCAGCTTGCCGCTCATTCGGCAGTCTCCGCAACGCGGCACACGGCCCACCCGAATGCGGGAAGCGCAAAGGCGGCGCTGCCAGGTGCAGTCACGGAAGATGGGCAGTCTCCGGCCAGCTGCTCGAACGAGCGGGCATCATAGCCGAGTGTCACGTTCGCCTGTTGCGCCACGCCGCTGGTGTTGAAAACAGCGAGGTATTCCCGCCCATCGTCTGGATCGAAGCGGCTCACGGCGAACAACCCGGGTTCCTGGCCATAGTGGCGGATCACCTGTCGCCCGCGCAGCAATGCCGGATGGGCGCGCCGCATCTGCGAAAATTCGGCAATCAGGCGGTAGAGCGGGTGGTTCTCGTCGAAATTGCTGTCCGCCGTGGTCGCGTCCGTACCGATCAGCACATTGTCGTTGTAGCTGTCCGTCCGGCTGGGGAACATATCCTCGCGCGCCGCCTGGTCATTGCCGTCGCCGACGAAGCCCTGTTCCGCGCCATAGTAGATCACCGGCGATCCGCGCAGTGTCAGCAGCATAGCGTGGGCAAGCTTGGTCCGTGCCAGCATCTCCGCGTTCGAAATGTCCGGATTGTCCCACCGCAGGATGGTAGTGAAGCGGCCCATGTCGTGATTGCCGAGAAATGTCGGCATGGCCAATGCTGCCTCTTCCCCGCCTTCGTACAGCACGTCGCCATCGAACAGTTCGTTGAGGATGTAAGTGCCCTTGTTCTGGCTCACCACCTCGCGAATGCCCTGCTGGAAAGCGAAGTCGAGCACCGCGGGAAAGCCGTCGCGGCGTGTGTATTGCGCGATGTAACCATTGTCGTGGTCATCGCGGTAAACTTCGCCGAAGATATGGAAATTCGGAATGCCGCTCTCGCGCGCTGCGTCCAGCATGGCGGGCACGAAAGTCTGCCAGAATTCCGGATTGACGTGGCGCGCGGTGTCGATGCGGAAGCCGTCGATACCCGTGCTGCGGATCCAGCCGGCATAGATGTCGATCATGCCTTCCAGCACGCGGGGATGCTCGGTGAATAGATCGTCGAGCCCGACGAAGTCGCCGAAGCGGCTGCTCTCGCCGGTGAAGGTCGTATCGCCTCGGTTGTGGTAATAAATCGGGTCGTTGAGCCAGGCGGGCACCTTCACGTCGCGTTCCGCCTCCGGCACCACCGGGGAGTAGGCGTAGTCGGGATTGCGCAGCTTGGCGAAATTCGCATCGCTGCGGTCCTCGTGACCCATGAAGCCCGGATTGATCGCCTCGCCGGTGGCGGGGCCGCGTGTGGAATACGGATAATCGCCGAGACTGCGATAGGCGTATCCGGTCTCGTCGCCCTCGGCATAGCGGATCACGTCGGCGGTGTGGTTGGTGATGATGTCCATGTAGACCTTCATCCCGCGCGCGTGGGCGGCATCGACGAAGGTCTTGAATTCCTCGCGCGTGCCGAAATGCCCGTCGGGGCGGGTGAAGTCGGTCACCCAGTATCCGTGATAGCCCGCGCTCTCGTCGCCCTTCGGCCCCTGGACCGGCTTGTTCTGGAAAATCGGCGCGAACCAGATCGCGGTGACGCCGAGGTTTTCCAGATAGTCGAGACGCTGCGTCAGCCCCTGCAGGTCACCGCCATGGAAGAAGCCCTTCTGGGACGGGTCGAAGCCCGTCTTCAGCCGGTCGCCAGCAAAATCGCCCAGATCGTTGGTGGTGTCGCCGTTCTCGAAGCGGTCGGGCAGGACGAAATAGACGATTTCCTCGCTCGGCAGGCGGTCGCGAAAGCTCTCTTCGGCGGCGACCGGCGTGCTTTGCGGCGCGGTCTGGGCATTGGCACATGACGCAAGGCCAAGGGCGAGAAGCGGGAGTGTCTGGCGGATCATGCGGAGGCTTCCTGCTGGGGAGTGAGATTGGCAAAGCGGGTTAGGAAATCGCGATGTGAGGGCATTTGCCGCGCTTCTTCGACGAGCGCCGCTTCGGTCCCGTCGAGCAGCTTGCGCAAGTCGGCGTCACTGAGCGTATCGGCAAGGCGGTTGTAATCGTGCGCTTCCACGCCCTGTCCGGCGAGCACCTGGAACCAGCCTACTTCGGTGAACAGTTCCTCGTGCTCGCGGTGGATGAAACCGGTGGCGCGCCAGTTTTCCAGCTTCGCCACCAGGGTATCCGGCAAGGTCATGTGCCGGACTGCGTCCCAGAAGGGCTCGCCCTCGCGCTCATTGGCCGAGTAATGAAGGACGAGAAAATCGCGAATGCGCGTCCATTCGAACTGCGCCTGATCGTTGAACCAGTCGACGATCGCTGGGTCGGGCGTCTTGCCCGGCAAAACCGAAAGGAACCGGCTAACCGCGCTTTGCACGAGGTGGATGCTGGTGGACTCAAGCGGCTCCATAAAGCCTGCTGCCAGCCCTAGCGCGAGGCAGTTGCCATGCCAGTGCTTTCGGCGCTTCCCGGTCGTGAAGCGGATCGGCCTGGGATCGGCCGGCGGCGATCCGTCGAGGTTGCCGAGAAGCAAGCGGGCCGCCTCGTCATCATCGAGGTGTGCCGACGAATAGACCAGTCCGTTGCCGATGCGGTGCTGCAATGGGATGCGCCATTGCCAACCGGCCTTATGCGCGATGGAGCGTGTGTAGGGCGTGAAGTTGCCACCATTCTCGCAAGGGACTGCCATCGCCCGGTCGCAGGGCAGAAAGCGGGACCAGTCGTCGAAACCGGTCTCCATTGCCTGCTCGATCAGGAGGCCCCGAAAGCCGGTGCAATCGATGAAGAAATCGGCTTCAATCCGGCGGTCATCGCCCAGACCCAGTGCGGCGATGCTTCCGTTCTCGCCGTTCTTTTCGACACGCGCGATGGTGCCTTCGACCCGTGTAACGCCGCGCTGTTCGGAATATCCGCGCAAGAAGGCGGCATAGAGCCCGGCGTCGAAATGATAGGCATAGGGCATCGCCGGCGAATGCGCCGTGCGCGGCCCGCGGCGCATCTTGAGCGCGCGCGCTGCCATTTCGTTGAGCGAATAATTGGCCAGCGGCTTGGCCCAACCGGCCTGTTTTGCGCGCAGCCAGTAATGATGGAACGGGAGCAAGCCGTGTGCGCGGCCGACAGGGCCGAAAGCGTGCATGTAGGCCTCACCCTCTCGCTTCCAGCCATCGAACTCGATGCCCAGCTTGAAGGTTGCCTTGGTTTCGCGGAGGAATTCGGCTTCGTCGAGGCCGAGGGCACTATTGAGCAGGTGGATCTGCGGGATCGTGGCTTCGCCGACGCCGACGGTTCCGATCTCTGCGCTTTCCACCAGCGTGACCCGGTGTGTGGCGGGCAGGAACCGTGCCAGGAGCGCGGCCGCCATCCAGCCAGCGGTCCCGCCGCCGGCAATGCAGATATCGAAAGTTTCCTGGTCGGTCACGAGCTCACCCTATGGGAGCCTGCCGGGATTGCCATCCTTCTACGGACAATCATCCCGGCAGGCTGGGAGGCCGGACGGTGGAAGTGCTTGCGCATATCCGCCGCCCGACCGGAGGAGCCTTAGAACTTGTAGGTGAACCCGGCGAGGAAGCGACGACCGTATTCCTGGTAGTCGATCACTGCACGCGGTTCCGGCACATCGAATTGCGACACGAAGGGCTGGTTCGTAAGGTTCTGGCCCTGGACGTAGATCGACAGGCCTTCCAGCGCGCTACCGGGCTGGAATTCGTAACCGATCTGGGCGTCGACGATGGTTTCCGCACGAGCCAGGCGGCGCGTGATGTTGCCACCGAAGCCGGTGAAGTCCGCGAGGAATTCGGAGCGATAACGCACACTACCGCGAGCGCTGAAGCCGTTGAGATCGTAATAGAGCGTGCCGTTGGCCACCCACTTAGAATAGCCCGGGATCTGGTCCACATTGCCCTGGGCATTCTCGATCTCGGTCTTGGTGTAGCCGACGCCGCCGGTCGCACCGAAGCCCTGAAGGCCTGAAACGAAGGCATCGAACGGCACGGTCGCGGAAAGTTCGGCACCGTAGAAATTGCCGCCGCCGGTATTCACTTCAGAACGCAGCAAGCCGATCGTTGTGGCGGGCGGGTTGCCTGCCGGAAGCGGGAAGGCGCTGTAATCGAAGACCTGAACGTCGCCGTCGATGTAGCTTACCAGGTCCTTGTAGAACAGCTGGGCTGCGACCACTCCGGCACCGCCTGCGAAGTACTTCTCGATGTTGAAGTCGACCGCGTTGGCGCGATACGGGCGCAGGACCGGGTTACCGCCTCCGCCATCGATGTAAGGGTACTGACCCGTCGGGCTTTGACCGTTATTGGTCTCGACGATACCATAGCCGATCGCGACGCGAAGGTCGTCGAGCTGCGGGCGCTGGATCTGGCGGCTGGCCGCCAGACGGAAGACCCATCCGCTATCGAAACGCAGCGACAGGTTGGCGCTGGGAAGGATGTCCCAGTAGTTGTCGCCTAGCGAAAGATCGACGCGCTCCTGACCGCCGTCCCCGTCGAGATCGACGAATGCGACACCAGTGGAATTCTGCTCGGTGTTCACGGCCTGGACACCGAAGTTACCGGTCAGTTCGCCCGAGCCGAGGTCCTGCTGGACGTCGAACTGGAGGTAGGCGGTCATCAGCTTTTCGGTGATGCCATATGCCTTGGCCGGGATATCGTTGCTGTCGTTCGCTTCGAGGATCAGCGTTCCGTCCGCGATCAGGTCGCGCACATCGTAGCTGACGATCGGGCCAAGACCGAGATAGCCGAGGTCGGTCGGACGCAGCAGGGCGCCGCTCGGGATCGGAATTTCGGTCGCGCCGCCAGAGGGCATGACGAAGAATTCGTCAGGCGTGAGGCTCTTGCTGCGGTCGGTATAAGACAGGCCGAAATTCGCCTTGGAGATGAAGCCCTCAAGCTCCTTCGCAACGCCGAGGCGATACTGGAACAGTTCGTCTTCGATGATGCGGTTGTTGTAGTAACCGGCCTGGACGCGGCTGCCGCCCCAACCCAGCGGGTCGGTCAGCACGATCTGGTTGGGATCGCTGTAGTCGAGCGTCGGCTGGAAGCTGGTGCCCTCGGTGTCCGAGAAGAACTGGATCGTGTCGGTGGCGCCGACACCTGCGTTATAGCCGGTGCCCGAGTAGCTTTCGATGCTCAGCTCGTTGCGGTCGGTGCGCGAGAAACCGAAGTCGAAGAAAGCGCTCCAGCCGTCGTCGCCCTCGTAGTCGAGGTTGAGACCGCCCGAATAGAGATCGGCTTCGCGCTGGAAGACGTCGTTACGGACCACGCCTTCGACGTTCTCGAAAGTGCCCTGTTCGGCGAACCCGCCGAAGGGACCATCGACGACCGTTGCGGTGCTCGGGTCGAAAGTGGTGCCGAACGCACCGAAGCCGAGCGGCAGTTCGATACCGCGCTTCGACTGGTCATCGTCAAAGTTCGAATAGAAACCGTCGAGAGTGACCATGAGCGTCGGCGAAGCCTGCCATTGCAGTGTGCCGTTGACGCCGATGCGGGTGAGCTGGGTGGAAGTCACGAAGCTCTTGTTGCCGCCGATGACGAAGGGGCTGCCCGGCTCGCCATTCCCGGCATAACCCCAGGCGTTGAATTCCTGCAGCTGGTAAGGTTCGTCCGTATAGGCGGCCGACAGCGCGATGCCGAGCGTGTCGTCGGCGAACTGGTCGACATAGGTCGCATTGGCGCGATAGCCGAATTCCTTGGAACCGGCGTTCAGCGCGCCAAGATCGGCGTAGGAACCCTTGGCACCGATAGCGAAGATCTGCTCGCCCGTTTCGAGCGGGCGGATGGTGCGCACGTCTATCGTGCCAACAAGGCCCTGGCCAACGAGGCTGGCCGAGGGGCTCTTGTAGACGAGAACCTGGTTCACGACTTCGGACGGATACTGGTCGAATTCGACGGCGCGGTTGTCGCCGGTCGACGTCTGCTCGCGTCCGTTAAGGAGCGTCTGCGAGAAATCGGGGCCAAGGCCGCGAATGGCGATGACGTTGGCGCGGCCGTTGAGGCGTTGCGAGGTCACACCGGGCAGGCGGGCGATCGATTCACCAATCGAATCGTCTGGTAGCTTGCCGATGTCTTCGGCAGTCACCGATTCGAGGATCAGGTCGCTGTTGCGCTTCTGGGCGACCGCGGTGGCAAGCGCTTCGCGAAACCCGCTGACGATGATGACGTTTTCTTCGTCGGCTTCATCGACCGGCTGGCCTTCTTCTTCCTGGACGGTGGTTGCCGGCTGCGTGTCCTGTGCAGCGGCGATCGACGGATACATGCCGCCGACCAGTGCCAGTGCGAGAACCGGAACGCTGCTGGTCCCGGCAAGATGCTTGCGAAATGCCATTTCTGTGCTCTCCCAGATGGCCGTCCTGACTTCTGGCAGGTCCGGCTCGAATACCCCACAGGCGGCGGAACACCGGCCTGTATGCGACCATGGATATGTCCGGCCGGGGGGCTGGCGATAGACAGCATACGTATACGCATACTGCCGTCGAAGGCTTGAGATGCGGAAATGTCACAGCTCTTGAAGGGGGAAAATCCGGCGGAGATTGGCAGTTTTGCCGGATGGTCCTATGGTCGGTTGATGGGCAGGTTTTCCTGTCTGGAGGAGAGAGATGGGACGCAAGCCGACTGGTCGCCCGACCAGCTTCGACATCGCCTATGCCGCCGGCGTTTCGCAGCCGACCGTCAGCCGTGCGCTGCGCGGCGACCGTTCGGTGAGCGAGCAGACCCGTCAGAAAATCCAGCAGATCGCGCGCGACCTCAATTACACGGTCGACAAGAACGCGTCCTCGCTCCGATCCCAGCGCTCCAACACCATTGCTCTGCTCTTCTTCGAGGATCCCACGCCCGACGAAAGCATGATCAACCCCTTCTTCCTAGCGATGCTTGGTTCGATCACGCGGGCGTGCGCCGACAGGGGGCTGGACCTGCTGATTTCCTTCCAGCGGATGGAAGACGACTGGCATGTGAAATACCAGGACAGCCACCGGGCGGACGGCCTGATCCTGCTCGGCTATGGCGATTACACGACTTATACGCCCAAGCTGGAAAAGCTCGTTGCACAGGGCACACATTTCGCGCGCTGGGGCTCGGTCAGCCTGGATTCCAGTGGCGCTACCGTGGGTACTGATAATGTCGATGCAGGCCGCAAGGTCGGCGAACACCTTGTCGGTATCGGCAAGCGCGATATCGCGTTTCTCGGCGAGGCGGACGAAACCTGTCCCGAATTCCTCGGCCGCTACACAGGCCTGTGCAAGGTGGTCGAGGATGCAGGCCTTCCTGCGCCGCCGCGCTTCGATGCTATCACCACCGAAGAAGCAGGTTACGCTGCTGCGAAGGCATTGCTGTCCAGCGGAGGCACGTGCGATGCGATCTTTGCCGCAAGCGATCTGATCGCGATCGGAGCCATGCGGGCCATTGCAGAGGCGGGCAAGCGCGTGCCCAACGACATTGCCGTCGTCGGTTTCGACGATATTCCGGCAGCCAGTCTGACCACTCCCCCGCTGACAACGGTAACCCAGGACGTGAAGGGGGCAGGCGAAACCCTAGTCGAGGCCCTGCTTGCCCAGATCGACGAGCGCGAAGTCAAACCGCGCAAGCTGCCGGGCGAGCTGGTGATCAGGGGCAGCACCACGCAAAACTGACGCGCTACGTATTCGTATACGTGTTTGCGAAAGGGCCTACTTCGTGCGAGCCATCGCATCGTGACCGGGCAACAAGTCCGGCCGGGGAGAGGATTGTACGATGGCGACTTCGGCCGCACCACTATCGACGCGCAAGCCGCAGATGGGCTGGGGACAGCTCGCCAATATCAGCTTCGGCTTTTTCGGCATCCAGATCGGGTTCGTTCTCCAGAACTCCAATATGAGCCGGATATTCCAGACCGTCGGGGCATCGCTCGACGATCTTCCCGCGCTTTGGGTTGCCGCGCCGCTCACCGGCCTGATCGTACAACCGATCATCGGCCACCTGTCGGACAAGACCTGGAACCGTTTCGGGCGCCGGCGGCCCTATTTCATGACCGGCGCGATCCTGGCTGCGCTGTCGTTGCTGCTGATGCCGCTCGCGCCTGCCTTCGGTGCGCCGCTGCTGTTCGCTGCGGCCTTGCTGTGGGTGCTCGACGCCAGCCTCAACATCTCGATGGAGCCCTTCCGCGCGTTTGTCGGCGATATGCTCGACAAGTCGCAACACGCCACGGGCTATGCCGTGCAGACGGCGTTTATCGGGGCGGGCGCGGTAGTCGCGGCTATCTTCCCATGGCTGCTCGAGCAATTCGGCGTCAGCAATGTCGCACCGGCAGGCGAGATACCTGATACCGTCAGGTGGAGCTTTTGGGCCGGTGCCGCCGCCCTGTTCGCGGCGATCGGCTGGACCGTCGTCTCGACCAAGGAATACAGCCCGGAGGAAATGGCCGCATTCGAGGCGGAGCGAGAAGTTGAGGCAGGCCAGACCGTGCGTGCCCTCGCAGCGAAAACCTACACTTCGGCAGCCATTTGGCTGGTTGCTGGCGTAGCGGTGATCCTCGCGGTTTCCCCGCTTGGGCTGGAAAAGGAAATCCTGCTTCTGGGCGGCTTGCTAATTGCATACGGGCTACTCAGCGCCATCGGCATTTCGATGGCCAAGCAGGGCAAGCACGCGAATATGCTGTCCAGCATCGTCGGTGATTTCTCGGGAATGCCGGACACGATGAAAAAGCTGGCTGTCGTCCAGTTCTTCAGCTGGTCTTCGCTCTTCATCATGTGGATCTATTCCGGCCCGATCGTCTCGCAGTATTTCTACGGCAGCGCCGATCCGACCACCGCCGCCTATAACGAAGGCGCGAACTGGTGGAACCTGATCTACACGATCCAGAACGGCGTAGCTGCGGTTGCTGCACTGGTGGTCCTGCCGCTGCTTTCCAAGCGTATGGGCAAGGCGCGGACGCACATGACCTGCCTGCTTCTTGGGGCGCTCGGGTTCCTCGGGTATTTCTTCCTGCGCGACCCGAACCTGCTGATCGTGTGCGAGATATTGAAGGGAATTGCCTGGGCCTCGATCCTTGCCATGCCCTACGCAATCCTTGCCAGTACCCTGCCGCAGGCGAAGCTCGGCATCTACATGGGGCTATTCAACATCTTCATCGTTGTGCCGCAATTGCTGGTTGCAACGGTCATGGGCAGCGTAATGAACGCATTTTTCCCGGCGGACCCGATCTGGACGATGCTTTTCGCCGCCGCGAGCTGGACGGTGGCTGCTCTTGCCATGCTACGGGTTACCGTTCCGGGGGAGACTGCCAATGCGTAAGGTCATCATTGGGGCGGCCGCAGCAGCTTTGGTCGCGGGTGGTGCTTACGCAATGTCGGGCACGCCTGAAGAACCGGGCAACGCAACGTGGGAGCCGCGAGAGACCGTCACGATCGAGCATCCCGACTGGTCGCGCGATGCCGTGCTTTACCAGATCAACACCCGCCATTTCACCGAGGAAGGTACCTTCGCCGCCGCACAGGAACAATTGCCGCGCCTGAAGGAGCTGGGCGTCGATATCCTGTGGCTCATGCCGATCCACCCGATCGGCGAGGAGAACCGCAAGGGCACGCTGGGCAGCCCCTATTCGGTGCAGGATTATTACGCGGTGAATCCGGAATTCGGCACGGAGGATGAGTTCCGCGCCTTCGTCGATGCCGCGCACGAACAGGGCTTCAAGGTGATCCTCGACCTCGTCGCCAATCACACGGCTTGGGATAATGCGCTGCGCAGCGATCATCCCGACTGGTACGAGAAGACATGGGACGGCGATTTCCGTCCGACCCCATGGTGGGACTGGTCCGATATCATCGACCTCGACTGGTCGCAGCCGGGTGTGCGCGAGCACGTAGGCAGGGCGATGGAATATTGGGTGCGCAAATTCGGCGTCGATGGCTACCGAGCCGATGTGGCGGGCTACGTTCCGCTCGATTTCTGGGAGACCGCCCGTGCGCGTCTCGAGGCGATCAAGCCGGTCTTCATGCTCGGCGAGGTCCAGCAGACCGCGTTCCACCACAAGGCCTTCGACGCGACCTATGCGTGGGACTGGCACAACACGACGAAGAACGTGGCGCAGGGCAAGGGCAATGCGACCAGCTTCTACGGCTATTATGCCGAAAACGAGAGCCTGTGGCCGCGCTCGGCGATGCGCATGACCTACATCGAGAACCACGACAGCAATGCGTGGGAGGGCACGATGGAAGAGAACTATGGCAACGCGCTTGAGGCGATGACTGCGCTGTCCTTCACCGGCGAAGGTCTTCCCCTGATCCATAATGGAATGGAGGCGTGCAATGCCAAGCGGCTCGAATTTTTCGAGCGCGACCCGATCGACTGGGAGCAGAACCCGGATTGCACGTATGGCGAATTGCTCGCTGACCTGATCGATTTTCGCAAGGCCAATCCGGCGCTCGAAAACGGTCAGTGGGGTGCGCGGATGCACCAGGTGGTGACAGACAAGCCCGAGCAGGTGCTTGCCTGGGCGCGGCAGGAAGACAGCAACAAGGTCGTGGGTCTGTTCAATTTCTCGCCGTCGGAAGTGAGCGTGACGCTGGCGGATGGTCTCGCAGCGGGGCGCTACACCGGGTTTCGTGAAGAAGGGGAAACGGTGCTTGCCGAGGGCGACAGTGTGACGCTTCCCGCATGGGGTTTTCGACTGCTTTCAAGCACGCAATAGGGGCTGATCGGCCCACATTGCGGTTGCCGGGGCGCAAACCATTCTATCCCGCCTGCGACCAAATGGCGCTTGCGGGTTGAGCAGCATGCATCCATCTCGGCGTCTCGCTAAGTTTAACCGTATACAGACGCCGGGGCCCGACTGTCGATGACCCTTACCCACCTCCAGCGGCTCGAAGCCGAAAGCATCCACATCATGCGCGAAGTGGTGGCCGAGGCGGACAAGCCCGTCATGCTTTATTCGATCGGCAAGGACAGCGCGGTGATGCTGCACCTGGCGAAGAAGGCTTTCTACCCGTCGTCGCCGCCCTTTCCGCTGCTTCACGTCGATACGACATGGAAGTTCAAGGACATGTACGAACTGCGCGAACGCAGCGCGCAGGATGCGGGCATGGAACTACTCGTGCATCGCAACCCCGAAGCCGAAGAAATAGGGATCAATCCTTTCGACCACGGCCCGCTCCACACCGACATGTGGAAGACGCAGGGGCTGAAGCAGGCGCTCGATAAATACGGCTTCGATGCGGCCTTCGGCGGCGCGCGACGCGATGAGGAAAAGAGCCGCGCCAAGGAGCGCATTTTTTCCTTCCGCACGGCCAGCCACGGTTGGGATCCCAAGAGCCAGCGGCCGGAACTGTGGAACCTCTACAACGCCCGCAAGAAGAAGGGCGAGAGCATCCGCGTCTTCCCGCTCTCAAACTGGACCGAGCTCGACATCTGGCAGTATATCCATCTCGAGAATATCGAGATCGTGCCGCTCTACTATTCCGCCAAGCGTCCGACTTTCGAATACGAAGGCGGCCTGTTCATGGCGGACGATATCGAGCGGCTTGAAAAGGTCATGGGCAAACGCCCCGAAATCACCGAACGTTCGATCCGCTTCCGCACGCTGGGCTGTTTTCCGTTGACTGGCGCGGTCGAAAGCGAGGCGGCCACACTGCCCGAGATCATCCAGGAGATGCTGCTGACGACCACGTCGGAGCGGCAGGGCCGGGTGATCGACAAGGATTCAGGTGACGCGTCGATGGAGAAGAAGAAGCAGGAGGGTTATTTCTGATGTCCTCCGATACCTACAAGACCGACGCACTGATTGCCGAAGACATCGAGGCCTATCTCGACAAGCACCAGCACAAGACGATGCTGCGCTTCATCACCTGCGGCAGCGTGGACGATGGCAAATCCACCCTGATCGGGCGCCTGCTCTACGATTCCAAGATGATCTTCGAGGACCAGCTTGCGGCGCTGGAAAGCGATAGCAAGCGCGTCGGGACGCAGGGCCAGGATATCGATTTTGCGCTGCTGGTCGACGGCCTAGCCGCCGAGCGCGAGCAGGGCATCACTATCGACGTCGCCTATCGCTTTTTTGCGACCGAGAGCCGCAAGTTCATCGTCGCCGACTGCCCGGGCCACGAGCAGTACACGCGCAACATGGTGACCGGTGCATCGACCGCCGATCTTGCCTGCATTCTCATCGATGCGCGCAAGGGCGTGCTGGTCCAGACCAAGCGCCACAGCTTTTTGTGTCACCAGCTCGGCATCAAGAACCTGGTCCTCGCCGTGAACAAGATGGACCTGATCGATTACGATCAGGAAAAATACGACGCGATTATCGCCGACTACGAAGAGTTTGCCAAAAGCATCGGTATCGAGAGCTTCACTGCGATCCCGATCTCGGGCCTTGCGGGCGATAACATCACCACGAGGTCGGACAAGACCCCATGGTACGATGGTCCCACGCTAATGGATCACCTTGAAGCGGTGGAAGTCCGTTCCGATGCGAACCTCGACAAGCCGTTCCGCATGCCGGTGCAGTGGGTCAATCGTCCGAACCTCGATTTTCGCGGGTTCTCCGGCCTGATATCGACGGGCAGCGTCAAACCGGGCGACCAGGTGCGATCGCTCCCTTCGGGCAAAACCAGCACGGTCAAATCGGTCGTGACGATGGACGGCGAACTCGAACAGGGCGTTGCCGGCCAGTCCGTCACCATCACGCTCGAAGATGAAATCGACTGCTCGCGCGGCGATGTATTGGCCGCAGCCGACAACCCGCCCGAAGTGGCCGACCAGTTCGAAAGCACGATCGTCTGGATGGACGAGGATCCGCTCGTCGTCGGCCGCGCATACTGGATGAAGCTCGGCACCCAGATGGTCAGCGTGACCGTTGCCGAGCCGAAATACGAGATCAACGTCAACACGATGCAGCATCTTGCTGCCAAGACGCTCAAACTCAATGCAATCGGCGTGAGCGAGATCACCACCGACAAGCAGATCGTGTTCGAGGCCTATTCCGACAACCGCGCGCTCGGCGGCTTCATCCTGATCGACAAGATCACCAATCGCACCGTTGGCGCGGGCATGCTGCACTTCAGTCTTCGCCGCGCACAGAATGTGCACTGGCAGGCGACCGATATTACGCGTGACGATCACGCCGCGATGAAGAACCAGCGCCCCCGCGTGCTATGGTTCACCGGCCTGTCCGGCTCGGGCAAGTCGACCATCGCCAACGAGGTCGAGAAGAAACTGGCGCTGATGAACCGCCACACCTTCCTGCTGGATGGCGACAATGTCCGCCACGGTCTCAACAAGGACC
Organism: Qipengyuania aquimaris; assembly: GCF_009827445.1. Lineage (GTDB taxonomy): Bacteria > Pseudomonadota > Alphaproteobacteria > Sphingomonadales > Sphingomonadaceae > Qipengyuania > Qipengyuania aquimaris. Next base: position 1,484,363 of record NZ_WTYI01000001.1, on the reverse strand, counting down.
TCGGCTTTACCGAAAGCGACCGGATCGAGAATATCCGCCGCATCGGCGAAGTGGCGAAGCTAATGACCGATGCAGGGCTGATCGTGCTCACCGCTTTCATCAGCCCGTTCCGCGCCGACCGCCAGCTGGTCCGCGACATGATGGGCGAGGGCGAGTTTATCGAGATCCACGTCGACACCCCGCTCGAAGTGGCGGAGGCACGCGATGTGAAGGGCCTCTACAAGAAGGCGCGCGAAGGCAAGCTCAAGAACTTCACCGGCATCGACAGTCCCTACGAGGAACCGGAAGATCCAGAAATCCGCGTCAACACCGTGGCGATGAGCCCCGAGGAAGCCGCGGATTACGTGATTTCGAAGATCCTGCCGCTGAAGTGACCGCCGTGATCAGTCGACGAAATCGTCGACCCGTTCGATCACGATTGCCGGCGCCATGCCGCCTGCCGCGCACATGGTGACGAGGCCATAGCGCTTATCCTGGCGTTCCAGCTCGTCGACCATCGTGCCGATCAGGATGGAGCCTGTGGCGCCGATGGGGTGACCCAATGCGATCGAGCCGCCGTTCACATTGACCTTGTCCCAGTCGAGTTCGAGGTCGCGTACGAACTTGGCAGCGACGACAGCGAAAGCCTCGTTGATCTCGTAAAGGTCGATGTCGTCCTTGGTCAGGCCCGCCTTTTCGAGCACCTTCTTGGCGGCCGGGACCGGTGCATTGAGCATCAGCGTCGGATCGTCGCCCATATTGGCTGTCGCGACGATGCGTGCGCGCGGCTTCAGGCCATGCTTCTGCGCATATTCCTTGCTGGTGACCAGGACGGCTGCCGCACCATCGACCACGCCCGAGCTGTTGCCCGCGTGGTGGAAGTGCTTGATTTCGAGATCAGGGTATTTCGCGTTCACCAGTCCGGCAAACGTAGTCCCGTTCTTGTCGAGCGGGACGTTGGCGATCTTGGCGAAAGCCGGTTCCAGTTCGGCAAGGCCTTCCTTGGTCGTCTGCGGACGGGGATACTCTTCCTTGTCGAGCACCACGTTGCCGTCATCGTCCAGCACCGGCACGACCGATTTGTCGAAGCGGCCTTCTTCGATCGCTGCGGCGGCGCGTTGCTGGCTGCGATAGCCGACTTCGTCCAGCTCTTCACGGGTGAAGCCTTCCATGGTCGCGATGGCATCGCCGCACACGCCCTGGTGGCTCTGCGGGTGCTTGCGCATCAGGCGTTCGTTATAGCTGCCCATCATCGGAGGACGCATGCCGGCAGCCATCTTTTCCTTCGACATGGCGGCCGTCAGGCTCATCATCTCGGTGCCGCCTGCCACCACGCAATCTTCCATGCCGCTCATCACCTGTGCGGCGGCGAGGGCGACGCTGGTGATGCCGCCGCCGCAGAAGCGGTCGAGCGTCGTGCCGGACGAGGTGATGTCGAAGCCTGCATCAAGCGCGGCCATGCGACCGAGGTCGCCAGCCTGCATTCCGTCCTGCGTGCTGACCGACCAGATGACATCGTCGACTGTCGCCGTGTCGAGCCCGTTGCGGTCCTTGATGGCCTTGAGACAGGTCGCGGCAAGATGCTGGGGATGCATTGCGGCGAGAGCGCCCTTGCCCTGCTTGCCGATACCGCGCGGGGTACGGACGGCATCAATGATATAGGCTTCGGACATGGCTTGTTCCTCTCTCGTCTTGTCGAATCTTGCGGCTTTTGCCGGTTGACGTTTGCGTAAACCTCCCGCAGCAAGGGCGCAAGAACAGTTTCTATTTGCAATGGAGAGAGCAAGCATGTCGGAAGAAGTCCTGACCGAAGTGGACAACGGTGTCCTGATCGTCACGATCAACCGTCCCGAAGCGAAGAATGCGATGACCAAGGCCGCGGCCGAGGGGATTGCAGCGGCGATGGACCGGCTCGATGCGGACGACGATCTTCGGGTCGGTATCCTGACCGGTGCAGGCGGCACCTTCTGTTCGGGCATGGACCTCAAGGGCTTCCTGCGCGGCGAATCGCCCAGCATCGAAGGGCGCGGGTTCGGCGGCGTGGTGCAGGCTCCCCCGAAGAAGCCGCTGATCGCCGCAGTCGAAGGCTATGCGCTGGCAGGCGGGCTCGAACTGATGATCGCCTGCGACCTGGTAGTTGCGCACAAGGATGCGAAATTCGGCATTCCCGAAGCGAAGCGCGGCCTCGTGGCGGCGGCAGGCGGCGTCATGATGCTGCCCGACCAGATCCCCGAACGCGTGGCCATGGAACTGGCGCTGACGGGCGACTTCATCGGCTCGGAACGGGCTTACGAGCTTGGCCTCATCAACCGCGTGACCGATGGCTCCGCCCTCGACGGGGCGAAGGAGCTTGCCGCCAAGATCGCGGAAAACGGACCGCTGGCAGTTCGCGTATCGAAGCAGATCATGAAGGAATCGCGCGGCTGGGCGATGGACGAACGCTATGACAAGCAGGCCCAGCTGATCGGCCCTGTCTTTGTGTCCGAAGATGCGCGCGAGGGCGCGGCCGCCTTTGCCGAAAAGCGCAAGCCGAACTGGAAGGGCAAGTAAGCGGCCCGAACCCACAAGAGGATAATCGAGAGGAACCCTATAAATGCCCGTCATCGACGTACCCCCGCCCGAGTTTATGGAAGACGAGGAAATCTCGATCTTCGCCGACGCCGTCGGGAAGTTCTATGAAAAGCACGCCCCCGAGAAACGCGTCCTGAAATGGCGCGAAGAAGGCCAGGTTGAGCGTGGGTTCTGGAACGAGGCCGGCGAAGCGGGCCTTCTCGGCACTTCGGTCCCCGAGGAATATGGCGGTCACGGCGGCGATTTCCGCCACGAAATGGTGGTCATCGACCAGCAGGCGAAGCACGGCGTCGAAGGGTTCGCCGCGAGCCTGCACAACACGGTGATCCTCCCGTACCTGGTGCGGCACGGCACCGAGGAGCAGAAGAAGAAGTACCTGCCGAAACTGGTCACCGGTGAGCTCGTCAGCGCAATCGCCATGACCGAACCGGGCGTGGGCTCCGACCTGCAGAGCATTACAACCACGGCCCTGAAGGACGGCAACGGTTACCGGATCAACGGCGCCAAGACCTATATCTCCAATGGCCAGACCGCCGATTTCATCATCGTTGTCGCCAAGACCGATCCCAACGAGCGCGCCAAGGGCATTTCGCTCATGCTGCTCGAAACGGAAGGCGCCGAAGGTTTCCAGCGCGGCAAGAAGCTGGACAAGATCGGCATGGACGCCGCCGATACTTCCGAGCTTTTCTTCGACGATGTCTTCGTACCGGCTGAAAACGTGCTCGGCGGTGAAGAGGGCAAGGGCTTCTACCAGCTCATGGGCGAACTGCCGCAGGAACGCCTGATCATCGCCATGGGCGCCATGACAGGGATCGAGAAAGCGCTCGAGACGACGATGGAATTCGTCAAGTCGCGCAAGGCTTTCGGCCAGACCATCTGGGATTTCCAGAACACCCAATTCGTCATGGCCGACCTGAAGGCGCGGGCGACCGCAGCACGGGTCTTCGTCAACGATTGCATTGCAAAGCACCTCAAACGTGAACTCAGCGTCGATACGGCCTGCATGGCCAAGTACTGGGTCACCGAACTGCAGGGCGAGGTGGTCGACAAGTGCCTGCAATTCCATGGCGGTGCAGGCTACATCAACGATTACCCGATCGCCCGGATGTACCGCGACAGCCGTATTACCCGCATTTTCGGCGGCTCGAACGAAGTCATGAAGATGGTGATTGCCCGTTCGATGTAGTTCCTTCCCCTCCCTGCTCAGGCTAGGGCAGTGCCCAGCCTGAGGGGGAGCGGACGCTTGCGCAGAAGAAACGCCAGACCAGTATCGCGGCATGGCCTGCTGGTGGCGGCGTTCGTGGCTATTGCGATGATCTTCGGCGGCGGCGGCTCGCCGAGTCCAAAGGCCGAGATCATCGTGCAACTTGGCTTTGTCGCGGCGTTGCTCGCCTGGGTCTGGTGGGCCCCGCGCGGGAAAGAGGAAGTCCTCCAACCGGTTCCGCAGAGGCTTGCCCTCCTTGGCAGTATGCTGCTGTTCCTCCCCACACTGCAATTGCTGCTCTTGCCGCCGCAAATCTGGCAATCATTGCCCGGCCGCGAACTGCAAGTCGCTTCGCTTTCGTTGGTCGATGGCGCAAACAGCTGGCAGCCGCTGAGCATTAGCCCGGCGCGAACCCTTGCTGGTTTGCTGGCCCTTATGCCAGCCGTCGCCGTAATGTGGGCAACCGCGAAATTGCCGTCGCGCGACCGTCGTTTCCTGATCCTTTCGATCGCATTGCTTTCCGTAGCAGGGGCTGTGCTCGGCGCCTTGCAATTGGCCAGCGGAGGCGCTTCGTTCTATCTCTACGAGATGAGCCACCGCGGTTGGCTCACCGCCTTCCATGCCAATCGCAATGCAGCGGTCGACGTGCTCCTAATCGGTTCGCTCGCCGCGAGTGCCTTTTTCGTATCCAAACCGATGCCACCGGCCCTGCTCCGGCGACGGATGCCTGTTTTTCTGGCAGGTCAGGCCGTCCTGCTTATTGCAGCCATCCTCACCGGTTCGCGAATGGGAGTCCTGCTGATCCTGCCGGTCCTTGCCCTCAATGCTGTGATCCTGAAACCGCTCGGCGAGGGGAGAGCGCTCAAGCTGGCAGGCCGTGCAGCCTCCTTCGGTGTCATCCTCTTGCTGGCGCTTCCGCTGATCCTGGCCGGAAATCCGCGACTGGCCGCCGTAGCCACGCGTTTCGATGCCGCCGGCGATGCGCGCATCATCTTATGGCGCGATACATTGCAGGCGATCGACGCGTTCTTCCCCGTCGGAAGCGGTGTCGGAACCTTCCCGGTTGCATTTGCACCGCATCAGAGTTTCGAAAGCCTCACCGCCGCCTTCATCAACCGCGCCCATAACGACTTCCTCGAATTCTTCCTGGAGGCCGGACTGCTTGCCCTGTTTGTGCTCTTGGCCGGTGGCTACCTGCTCCTGCGTCAGGGCTTCTCCGCCTGGTCACAGGCAGCGTCGGAGCGTGCTCCACAGATCTTTGCGTGCGGTACCCTTGGTGTCATTGCGCTGCATTCGCTCGTCGATTATCCCCTTCGCAACATGGCAATAGCCTGCCTTGCGGGTGTGGCGGCAGGAATGCTCTCACCCACGCAGCACATGCGTGAGGTAAACCGGGACGCGGACAGGGACAGATGACGGGTCGAATCCTTCCAGAACGGAAATCGAAACCGGCGATTGCGGTGGCCTGCCTGCTTGCCGCGTCTGCGTGCCAGACACCCTTGGACCCTGTCGTGCCAGACGGGCAGGCGGGGTATGATGCGGTGGTAATCGATCCGCAAACCGCTTTGCCGGAACGATATACGCTGGCCCCGGGCGATATCGTGTCGATCTCCGTTTTCGGTGAATCCGACCTGTCTGTCGAGCGCATCGCCGTGGACAATGCCGGTATGTTGACGCTCCCACTGATCGGCGACGTGCAGGCTGTCGGACGCAGTGCCAGCGAACTTGGCGTTGCTATCGAGGCGGCCTACGCAACGAATTACCTGCGCGATCCACGCGTTTCGGTGGCGGTCCTGGAAGCGCGCGATCGCACGATCGCGGTAGAGGGGGAGGTCGAACAGCCCGGGGTCTTCTCTTACGCCGAAGGGCAGACGTTGCTGTCCGCCCTCGCTCTGGCGCGCAGCCCGACCGATACTGCCAAACTCGACGAGATCATGATCTTCCGCACGGTCGACGGTGAACGGACCGCCGGACGCTTCGACTTGCGGGCCATCCGCGGCGGCAGGATGCCGGACGTGGCGCTGGTACCTGGCGACGTCGTCGTCGTCGGCTACTCCAGCGTGCGTGGCGCCTGGCAGGATGTCCTGCGGGCGGTGCCCGTTTTCGGAATATTCCGGCCGATCGGATGACAGAACAGGTCCTTCCTCCCCTGATCGGCGAACGCGATCGCTATTCTGCGGCTTATGCTGCAGCGGGCGAGAACGCCGTTAGTACCGCGATCCGTAATGTGATCGGCGCGGTGCGCAGGTATTTCTGGATGGCGCTGGCCATCGTCGGCGCCGCCGTCGCGCTCGCCGTCATCGTGACCATGCTGGACACGCCGCGCTATTCGGCGGCGGCGAGCCTCCAGATCAATGACCAGAGTGACGAAGTCCTCGGGGCGGATCTCGATCCGCAGATTGCCCCCCCTTCGGACTGGGACATCGACCGTTTCCTCAATACACAGCTCGACGTGCTGCGCAGCAGGGCGCTCGCCGAACGCGTGGCCGACGCGCTGGACCTTGCCAATGACGAGCGTTTCTTCGCCGCGATGGAGGTCCCCGTGCAGGCGGGCGGGACAAGTGAAGCGGAGAAGCGGAAGCTTGCCGTGGCGCTTCTTCGGGACAACACGCAGGTGGAGTTGCGCCGCACTACGCGCATTGCGATGGTCGAGTTCGCGAGCACCGATCCAGAGGTCACAGCCCGCATAGCAAATGCATTCGCGGAAGAGTTCATTCAGCAGAACTTGCAGCGCCGCTTCGACAGCTCCTCCTACGCGCGTAATTTCGTCGCCGAACAACTCGACGAGGCTCGCGCCTCTCTCGAAGAGTCGGAAGCAGCCTTGAATGACTACGCGCGCCAGACGGGTCTTATCCGGACACGGGATGCCCTGGCGACGGGCGGCGCGGACCTAGCGGCCGGGACCGTGACTTCTTCCAGCCTGCTGCAGTACAATCAGGCTGCAATCAGGGCACGCGAAGCGAGGATTGCGGCGGAATCGCGGTGGGATGCGGTACGCAACTCCCCCCTCCTTTCCTCGCAGATCGTTCTGGCAAATCCGACGGTCCAGGCCCTGATGACGCGCCGCGCGCAATTGGAGAGCGAACTCGACGCGGCGCGCGATCGTTACCTGCCCGGTCACCCGGCAACGGCACGCATCGAGGGCGACCTTGCTGCGGTAAATAACCAGCTCAACCGGACTGCGAGCGAGGTCAGGCAATCGGTTCGCGCCGAGTATCTGGCGGCGCAGGCTGCCGAGCGCCGACTGGACAATCAGGTCGATGAAGCGCGAGGAAACACCCTGGCCGAACAGGACCAATCCGTGCGCTACAACGTGCTGGCGCGCGAAGCCGACACCGCCCGCTCGATCTATGAAGGACTTTTGCAGCGCTATCGCGAGCTCAACGCGTCCGCCGGTATCGCGTCGAGCAACATTACCATTATTGACCGGGCCCAGGCCCCGGACCTTCCTTCTTCGCCAAGCTTGCCGCGCAATCTTGCGATCGGTTTGCTGCTGGGGCTTGCCGTGGCGGGAATTGCGATCTTCCTGCGCGACCAGCTCGACGATGTGATCCACACTCCCGAAGATGTCGAAGACAAGCTCGGACTGTCGCTCCTTGGCGTCGTACCCCGCACCGAGAGCGGCACTCCGCTCGAGGAACTGGCCGAACCGAAATCCGCGATTTCCGAAGCGTACAACTCGATGCGCGGGGCCTTGCTTTATTCGACGCCGACGGGGCTGCCCAAAGTCATTGTCGTTACCAGCGCCCAGGCAGCGGAAGGTAAGAGCACGACAAGTTTCGCCATTGCCGCCGGCCTTGCCCGCATCGGCATCGCGCCTCTGCTCATCGACGCCGACTTGCGCCGACCGACCTTGCACAAGATTGCCGGCATCAAGAGCGAGCGCGGGCTTACCGATCTCCTGATTTCGCGTGACGAGCCCAGTGATATGGCAACGCGGGTCACGCTGGGCGAGGCGGAGTTCGATATCCTTCCGGCAGGCCCCCTTCCGCCAAGCCCGACCGAACTGCTTTCCTCGCCGCGCATGGCGCAGTTGCTGGAGACATTCAGCCAGCAATACGGCGTCGTGATCGTCGACAGTCCGCCTGTTCTGGGACTGGCCGATGCTCCCATGCTGGCGGCAATCGCAGACGGCACGATATTCGTCGTGGAGGCCGAACGCGGCCGGAGCGGTTCGCTCAAGGCTGCCCTGCGCCGCCTGCGCTCGATGGAGCCTACGCTGCTCGGGGCGGCACTTGCCAAGTTCGATCCGGCGCGCTCGGGTAACCGCTATTCGGCGTATTACGGCTACGACTATTACGCCTATGCAGACAAACAGGACGCGGCGTCCGTATGAGCAGCGTGCGGGCCCAATGGCTCGTGACTGTGGCGGGCGTGGCGTTTGCGCTCACCGCGTTCTTCTCCGGCCTGGATCGCGTTACCGCCCACCAGCCGAATGACGAACGGTTGATCCCCTCACCCTTTCGTGTCGAAGCCGATCGGGTCGCCGCTTCCTTGCATCTTCTCGCTGGCGATACCTCGCAGGCGGATGCGGCGGCACGTCGGGCGATACTCGCAGACCCGGTCGATGCGCGCGGAGCGGCTTTTCTGGGCGCTGCGGCGTATCAGGCAGGCAAACCTGCAAGAGGGGAGAGCGCGATGAAGGTCGCGGCGCGGCTTAGCCCGCGTGAGCCGCTAAGCCGGGCAGCGCTTGCAGCCCATTCCATGGAGCGCGGCAATGTCGATGCCGCCGCGGGGCATTTCGATACACTGTTGCGGGTGCAGCCTGCCGCGAGCGAGCTCGAGGCATTGTTCGCCATGATGGAAGCGAGTGCGGCAGGTCGGGCCGAACTGGCTCGAAGGCTGGATGGCCAGAGCCTTTGGAGCGATGCCTACCTTCGCGCGGAAGGGCAGCAGGCGAGTGTTCTTCGGGAACGCGCGCGCTTCCTCGCTTCGGGGGCGGACACTATCGGATTGAGCTGTGCGCGGGTCGAGCCGCTGGTTCGCGAACTCGCCAAGCGCAACCTGCGTGCCGATGCGCAGGACCTTTTGGCAGCCTATTGCGTCAATCCGGAAAGCAACCTGCTTCTGATCGATCCCGGATTTGAACGGCTGGGAGAAGAGGCTCTCTTCGGTTGGCGCCGCCACCGCTCGGGAGACGTCAGGATCTCGGCGATCGGCGAGGAAGATCGCCATGTCGAACTGAGCAACCGGACGAGCGTCACCCGCCTCGTCCTGTCGCAACCGGTCGCGCTTGAAGCGGGCGAATATCGAGCGTTTGCGAGTGTTTCGGGCGAAAATGCCGATGCGCTGCTTGTCTCGCTCGATTGCGGGGTTCCGTCGCGGCCCGGACAGGGAGGCGGCTCGCTCGGACGAGGGCAATTGCTTCAAGCGCCGGACTGCGAGGACCAGGTTTTCGGTATCTGGTTAAGGCCGGAAAAGGGGGCGGTTTCTCTGGACAATGTGCGTCTCGAACCGGTCGGTCGCGCGGATCAAAGCAATCGACCGTAACTGCGCTCCCAATGCTTCGCGATCGTCTCTTGCGAGAACGGTCCGCTAGCCAGGGAGAGAGCGGAATTGCTCATTTCCTTCCACTCGCTGTCGGTTTTCGCAAATGCTTCCACCAGTGCAGCGCCGATAGCGTCGCTCGCCGTGCCGCACCGTATCGCTGCCCCTGAAGCAAAGCCTTCGGGCAGGTTGCAGGCGCCGCTCATGATCGACGGCACGCCGGCCGCCCATCCTTCGAGGATCGCCATGGGCAAGCCTTCGCTATGCGACGGCAGGACCATAAAGCGCGCAAGGTCCAACAAGGCCGCCTTTTGCGAACCGAATGCGGTCCCGACGAACTCGACATTTGTTGCCGCAGAACCAGCAAGAGCGCTTTCGATGGCAGCGATGCCCTCGTCATCTCCCCAGCCTGCGATGACGAGGGAGGAGTCGGCGGGAAGATCGCCGCGTACCCGCGTCCAGGCTGCGAGCAGCGCGCCTAGGTTCTTCTTCTCGTGTATCCTGCCCAGATAAAGTGCCACGGGCCCACGCGGTGGGGGGGGATCCTTGGTCGCCGCTGGCGCGGCGTTGGGTATCACGATCGTCGATGCTGTCGGTATTTCCCGCTCGATCTCGGCTGCTTCTGCCTCGGTCAGGGCGTGAAGCAGGGACGCTCGCGACCAGGCTGCGCGTTCCCAAAGCAGGCGTGCGGCTTGCTTCTTCCATGCATTGCGGTTCGTGATCCACGGATCGAGCATACCGTGAGGACTGACGATCATCGGTTTGCCAGTCGATCCAGCCCATGTGCCCGCGGCGCGAACCGGATACTGCCAAATCCCGTGCAGGTGGAGCAGGTCCAGTTTCGCTGCCTCGAGCAAACGCGGCAGATCGGGGGAGTAGGCAAGAGCGACCGGACCACGCCGCCTGGCAAGTTGGAGCTCGGCCCCCTCCAGCCGCCAGCTGTCCTGTGACGCGGCATCATCTCCGACGCCCAGCACAACAGGCGTAGCGCCAAGGCGACGCAGGATCTGGACCTGCGCAGCGACAGCTTCGAACACGCCGCCATTGCGGCGCGATACCCACGAGCTCAGCAGGCCGATCCGCTTGCCCGCGAGGGGTGAGGGATCGCTCAGGCCTCGACGACCTTCTGTTCGATTGCGCCGAAGATCGAGTGGCCTTCCGCGTCTTTCATTTCCACGCGAACCGTGTCGCCGGGCGCCATGAAGCGTGTCTTCGCTTCGCCATCGGCAATCGTCTCGATCATGCGGATTTCCGCGATGCAGCTATAGCCGAGGCCGCCGTCTGCAACCGGCTTGCCCGGATCGCCATCGGGGCCCTGGTTGGAGACCGTGCCCGAACCGATGATAGTGCCCGCCCCAAGCTCGCGCGTCTTGGCGGCATGGGCCACGAGGTCGGCGAGGCTGAAGGTCGCATCGACGCCCGCATTGGCGCGGCCGAAAGGCTCTCCATTATAGTCGACCATCAGCGGCAGGTGGATGACGCTGCCTTTCCACGCATCGCCAAGCTCATCAGGCGTAACCGCAACGGGGCTGAAGGCGCTGGCAGGCTTGGACTGGAAGAAGCCGAAACCCTTTGCCAGTTCGCCCGGGATCAGGCCGCGCAGCGACACGTCGTTCACCAGCATGACCAGCTTGATGTGATCGGCTGCGTCTTCCTTCGACACGCCCATCGGAACATCGTCGGTGATGACCGCGATTTCGCCTTCCATGTCGCAGCCCCACTTGGTGTCCTTGAGCGGGATATCGTCGCGCGGGGCGAGGAACTTGTCGCTGCCGCCCTGGTACATCAGCGGGTCGTGGTAGAAGCTCTCCGGCACTTCCGCACCGCGGGCCTTACGCACCAGTTCGACGTGGTTGATATAGGCCGAGCCGTCGGCCCACTGGTAGGCACGGGGCAGGGGCGAATGCGCCTCGCGCTCGTGGAAGCGTTCGCACGGCACGGTCTGGTGCTCGACATCGGTGTAGAGCGCGTTCAGCTTCGGCGCGACTTCGTCCCAATTGTCGAGCGCGGCCTGCATTGTGGGCGCGATGTTGTCGGCCGCGCAGTAGCGGGTGAGGTCTTTCGACACGACCACCAGCTTGCCGTCGCGGGTTCCGTCCTTGAGTGTGGCGAGCTTCATGGGGTCAATTCCTCTCTGGATTGTCGATTTGGTTGTCCGGATGGGCGCGCTGGAAGGCGGGTAGGGCCAGGCAGGCCTTTTCGATCCAGGTGATGCGGGGTTTGTCGCTGAAATCGAAGCCGAACCGCTGCGCGTTGTAGACCTGCGGCAGCAGGCAGACTTCGAAGAAGCCGGGGCTGTCGAACAGGAAGTCGCCCGTGTCCAACTGCGCCAGCCTCGCTTCGAGCGGGTCGAGCGTGCGCGCGAGCCAGTGGCGATACCATACGCCGATCTCGTCCTGCGACTTGCCGTATTCGTTGGCGAGGTACTTGAGTACCGGAAGGTTCAGCGGCGCATGCAGCTCGGTCGCGATGGCATAGGCCAGTTCGCGCGCGACATAGCGGTCTTCGATATCGGAAGGCAGCAGAGGCTGTTCGGGATAGGCTTCGTCGAGCCATTCCAGCTGCGCCATCGATTGCACCCGGTCCTTGCCGTCGGCTTCCAGCAGAGGAACCGAACCGAACGGGTTGCGGCTGGTGAAGGCTTCTCCCTTCTGTTCCGAGGTGAGCAGGTTCACCGGGACGTACTTATAGTCCAGCCCCTTCAGCTCCAGCGCGATGCGCAGGCGGTAGCTGGTCGAGGAGCGGTAGTAACCGTGCAGCTTCATCATGCGGCGTCTCCTACAGAGTGGAACATGTGGAACACGGTCCAGGCGAAATAAACGCCGGACCCGCCAACCCCGCCAAAACCGGGGCACATCACGGGTTCGGAGCAGTTCATACGAACCTGATGCCCGTGTTCCGGAAAGTAGGAAAGCACATCAGAAGGCGGCGATCCCCGTGATCGCCCGGCCAAGGATCAGCGCATGGACGTCATGCGTGCCTTCGTAGGTGTTGACCGTTTCAAGGTTCACCATGTGGCGGATGACTTGGTATTCTTCCGAAATGCCGTTGCCGCCGTGCATGTCGCGCGACTTGCGGGCGATATCGAGCGCCTTGCCGACGTTGTTGCGCTTCACGATGGAGATCATGTCGGGGGCGAACTTGCCTTCGTCCATCAGGCGGCCGACACGCAGGCTACCCTGCAGGCCCAGCGCAATCTCGCTCATCATGTCAGCGAGCTTGAGTTGGTAAAGCTGCTTGGAGGCAAGCGGCACACCGAATTGCTGGCGGTCGAGGCCGTACTGGCGCGCGGCGTGGAGGCAGAATTCCGCCGCACCCATGGCGCCCCAGCTAATGCCGTAACGCGCACGGTTGAGGCATCCAAAGGGACCCTTGAGGCCCTGAACTTCGGGAAGCAGCGCATCTGCGCCGACCTTCACCTCGTCCATGACGATCATGCCGGTGGTCGATGCCCGCAGCGAAAGCTTTCCTTCGATCTTGGGGGCGGAAAGACCTTCCATGCCCTTTTCTAGGACGAAGCCGCGGATACCGCCGCCATGCGCTTCGCTCTTGGCCCAGACGACGAAGACGTCGGCGAAGGGCGCGTTGGAAATCCAGGTCTTGGAACCGGAAATCTTGTAGCCGTCGCCATCCTTCTTCGCGACGGTCTTCATTCCGCCCGGATCGGAGCCCGCGTCGGGTTCGGTCAGGCCGAAGCAGCCGATCAGTTCGCCGCTGGCGAGGCCGGGCAGGTACTTCTTCTTCTGCTCTTCCGAACCATAGGCATGGATCGGGTACATCACGAGGCTGGACTGGACCGAGGCCATGGAGCGATAGCCGCTGTCGACGCGTTCAATCTCGCGCGCGATCAGGCCGTAGGCGACATAGCTGGCACCGGCGCCGCCGTATTCTTCGGGCACGGTAGCGCCCAGCAGACCGGCCTGGCCCATCAGCGGGAAGAGTTCGGGCGCATCGAGCTCTTCACGATATGCGTCGGTGACGCGCGGCTGCAGCTCGCTTTGCGCGAAACCGTGCGCGGCGTCGCGGATCATCCGCTCTTCCTCGGTCAGCTGGTCTTCGAGATTGAAGGGATCGTCCCAGGCGAAAGGCACCATGCCGGCCATATAGTCTCCTCTGTTACGTGATTGCCGATGGCACCATGCGCTGTGCGGCGCAAGGGGGAGTCAGGCGACTTCTGCGCCGTGACCGGTGAACAGGGCGTATTCGTTTTCGTCGCACAGGCCCGTCACCCATTCATCGCCCACTTTCAGCCAGGCGTGGAAGCGATTTTCACTGGCGCCGTCCAGACGGGTTCCGATGAAAAGGTCGGCTTCGATACCGCGGCGCTGCAACATGCTGCGTGCGGCAAGCGCTTGGGGCAGGCAGTTGGGTGATCCGGGCACGTTGCGAAGCGCCCTCGCGATGGCAAAGCGCGTGCGTCTCGTGACTTCCAGCTCGGCTCCTTGCGGCGTGCCGGTGCGCGGTGCGCCCACCGATGCGAAGCGTTCGTGCCAACGCCCCGGGGCCACGCCCGCCACCAATGCCTTGGCATAAAGCAGCGCGGCCATGGCCTCGAACGTGGCGAGGCGATCGGCGCTGTCGAGCGCGAGAAAGGTGCGCAGCTTCGGCATTACCGCGCCAGATTACCACGTTTCGTCGGCAAAAGCCTCAATTTACGTGAGGCAGCGCCTTGCGGCAGTCCTCGGCACACTCGCGGCACATCTTGGCGCAGAGCTGGCAATGCGGGTTGTCATGCTGCGAACATTCTTCCGCGCAGGTCTCGCAAGCCTTGATGCAGGCCTCCATCTGGGCACGAAGGACATCGATATTCTGCGCGGTGCGGCGCACGGCGAGACGTGCGGTGGCGGCGCAGACGTCGGCACAATCGAGGCAGTTCCGGATGCACTGCGCCATGTCCATGGCTTCGGCCACGCAGGCATCGGCGCAAGAGGTGCAGAAGAGCGAGCACAGCATCGCATGGCGTGCAGCTAGGACAAGTTCCTCGGTCTCGTTATCGACTTGCGGGTGTGCTGCGATCATTGACGGAAGCGACATGGCGATCTCCTTGAATTGCCTCGGGTTTCAATCAAGGCAATGGAGCGCCAGCCGCTTCGTTTCGGCAATGGGGTCAGTGGTGCGCGGCGGCCTGCTGAACCGAGTGGATCACCTCTGCCGGCGGGCAGGGCTTCGACAGCGCAGTGGCGCTGGGAAAGCGTTCGGCAACCTGTGCCGGCGTGATCTGGCCGGAATGGAAGATAACCTGCACGTCCTCTGCCATCATCTGTTCGGCAAGCGGATAGACGATGCCGTCACCGAGCTGCACATCGAGGATCGCGATATCGGGCTTGTTCTTCTGATAGGCGAGCATGGCAGAAGAGAGGTCATCGTAAGGACCCTCCACTACATAACCTGCTTCTGAAACGGTGTCGCATAGGTCGTAGCCGACGATCAATTCGTCTTCTGCAACGAGTATGCGCAGTGGCTGTTGCTGTCCCATCCTGCTCTCCTCACACGCAATCGACCCAACGGACTCAACGCGCGGAAGAGAAAAGGTTCCCGGCTCAGGCAGTCGATCCGTATTTCTGCTGGAAAGCTTGCACGTCGCCGCCCGCCAGAAGCGCTGCCTGGCCAACCCAGTCGTCGCGGCGGATGCGACCTTGGAAGCGCCCGAGCTGTGCATCGACGCGCTCGATTTCGGCATCGTCCCACGCCGCGATCTGGTCGAAACGGGTCACGCCCAGGTCACCCAGCGTGGCGGCAAGCTTGGGTCCTACGCCCTTGATGCGGGTGAGATCGTCTCCGCCGGTGCCTTTTGCAACGGAAGCGGTGGTAGGAACGGCAGGATCCTTCGCTGCGGCAGGCGCGCTGTCGATCAGCGCGGCATTGCGATGGGCCTTGTCTGCACCCTCGTCCAGCACGTCGCTTTTCGCGCCGGTCACGCGGGTGCGCCGGGTCGAGCGGAAGAGATAGAAGGCAACGACGATACCGATCAGCAGGGCGACCAGTATCAGCGGCCATTGTTCGGCGACCAATTCGCTCATGACGTTTCCTCTTGGCTTTGTTCAGTGGTGGAGGGATCGGGCGCGCGGCCCCAGATCACCCATCCGATGGCAAGGCCGAGCCCGTAGGCAGCCAGCATCAGGGAAGTGGTTTCCAGCCAGATCGGCATTAGCGTGGTCCCGGCGTGTCGACAGGGGTGGGGGTCACCGGCTCGATCCGGATGACGGAAAATTCGATGCGGCGATTGGCGGGATCGTCCGCTTCCAGGCCCTGTACCGGCTCGCTCGATCCGACGCCGCGGGCGCGCAGCCCGTCACGCGGAATTCCACGGCGAACCAGGGCCTCACGGACGGCGCGCGCACGATCCTGGCTAAGCGCTAGATTGCCGGGCTCGGTGCCGCTGCGGTCGGTGTGGCCGATGATTGCGATGATCGAGCCGAGGCACGGGCGCAGGGCGTCCGCCACTTCGTCGATCAGGATATTGCTAGTGTCGAGCAGCGCGGCGCTGCCTTCTTCGAAACGGATCGACCGGGTGCGGAGCAGGGTTTCGACATCGTCCTGGCAACGTACCGGTTCGAAATCGACATCGCCCGACGACGCATTGGCCCAGCCGTCTTCCCAGCTTATGCCGCCAACGCCCGGTAATCCGGCCACGAGCTTGGCGACGCGGTCTCGCGAGCCTTCGTCCAGGCCTTCGCCGCCCGATAGCATCGGGTGACGGATGGGGGCGCCTCGCCTTGTCTGGAAGCGGGCAGTGACCGGTTCGTACCCCGCCTCTGCGATCGCCAGCCTTGCACGTTCATCGAGCCGCTGTGCCAGTGCTTCTGCTCCGGACTGGCTACCGACATAGCCGAGCGCCGTGACAAGCACGGCGCCTAGGGCGATGGCAATGGCGGGACGGGACTTCATGGTTCCCGCCTTCTAGCTGCGCGCCGCAGGGGTGCAAGGCCCACGGCGCGCGCTATGCGCAGACTTACATCTGCGCTTCGGCTGTGCGGGCGAGTTCGACGAATTCCTGCCGCCAGAAATCGCGCTGGCGACCGGCTAGGCGGACCACATCGTCCCAGGAATAGTCGGCGAGGAGCTCGTCGCCGCGCAACTTTTGGCCATAAGCCGCAACGGCCGCGGCGAAGGCAAAGTCGCCCTGCGGCAAGCGCTGCGTGGCCAGTCGCCCGGCAGAAAGTCGATACTGGAGCAGTTTCGATTTCGATCCGCCGGGCAATTTGTACCGCAACTGGACGAACGCGGCCTCGTTCGCAGCACCCGCCTTGGCCTTGCCGCGATTTCCCGCATAGCGGCGTTCCCCGATCCAGCCCTTCGCGCCCGTCGGGATGACCTCGTAAAGGGCCGTCACCTGGTGACCTGCTCCGATATCGCCTGCATCGACGCGGTCGTTTGCGAAATCCTCTTCTCGGAGCGCGCGGTTTTCATACCCGATCAGGCGGTACTGGCTGACGACCGCGGGATTGAATTCGACCTGTATCTTCACGTCCTTGGCGATGGTGAAGAGGGTCGAGCTCATCTCGTCGCGCAGCACCTTCTTCGCTTCTAGCGCGCTATCGATATAGGCGTAATTGCCGTTACCGTGATTGGCGATCTGTTCCATCATCGCTTCGTTGTAATTGCCGGTACCGAAGCCGAGAGTGGTCAGCGTAATGCCGCTGTCGCGCTTCTTCTCGATCTTGTCGATCAGCGCGTCCGTATCCGACATACCGACGTTGAAATCGCCGTCGGTGGCCAGGATTACCCGGTTTACACCACCCTTGATGAAGCCTTGTTCCGCCATCGAATAGGCGAGGTCCAGCCCGGCAGCGCCAGCGGTGGAGCCCCCCGCACCCAGCCGGGCAAGCGCCGCTCGCACCTTTGCCGGATTGCTGGTCGGTTCCAGCACGACACCGGTAGAGCCTGCGTAGACGACGATTGATACCTTGTCGTCGCGGCTCATTTCGGAGGCGAGGCCGGAGAGCGCGCGCTTGACCAGCGGCAGCTTGTCGGAGCTGTCCATCGAGCCCGAAACATCGACAAGGAAGACGAGGTTTGCCGCCGGGCGTTCACTGCGCGGCAGGTCGTATGCGCGCAGACCGACGCGGACCAGCTTGGCTTCCTCGTTCCACGGGCTGGCCGCCGTGCTCAGCGTCACCGAGAACGGCTTGCTGCGATCGGCCGGGGCCTCGTAATCGTAGCGGAAGTAGTTGATCATCTCCTCTGTCCGCACGGCGTCCTGCGGTGGCAACTGGCCCATCGTCAGGAACCGGCGCGCATTGGCATAGGCGCCGGTGTCGACATCGACCGAGAAGGTCGAAACCGGCTCGCTGGAGGTGACCCTGATCGGCGAGACCTTCTCTCCGGCATACCGTTCACGGTCTTCGGACGGGATCATCATGTCGTGATCGCCGATCCAAGGCGCGGCCACCGAAACCGGGGGCGGGGCCATGGCCATCTCAGCGCTTTCGTACATCACGGAGGCATCGGCGGATTGCTCGATATCGACGGTCGTCAGGCGTTCCGTCTTCTCGCTGCGGTCCTTGACGCCTTCGCATCCGGCAAGGCCGATGATGAGGGCGGCAGTCGAAACGAAGGCAAGCGAGCCTCCGGCCATGCGGGTTGTGTTGTCCATTTCTATCCTCTCCACGATTCGCTCTCTCAATGTGATGTTATTACATAAATTACGGCATCAACAAGGCAAGAATGTGGCGAAAATGGGGCAAGAGTCAATCAAGGTGTGCGCCATTGGCAGCGCGAAGTGCCCTTGGCGAGTCCTAATTTGCTGATTTTATTGAAGTTTCGAGAAATGAGGCAGAGTGGACCCTAATCGGGCGTTTCTGCTTTATTTCGTTTGAACAGGACCCGATCTTCGGGCCCGAAGCCGCGTTTCCAGATGACAAAACCGTAGGTCAGCAGGATCGCCGGCACGCCGAAAGCCAGTTCGGCCCACTCGGGGAGCTGGGTTGCCGCCCAGCCGACGAGAACCGCAGGAGCTACCGCATAGAGCAGTGCCCAGCGCCAATTGTTGATCGGGTGGCCGAGGATGCGGGTCAGCAGCAGCGCCTTGACGAGGCTTGCGACACCGAGCGCGATCATCAGGGCGAGCGCAGCTGCGGCGGCCTTGAACGGTTCGCCATAACCAAGCCGTTCGACCAGCATGATCAGCGTAATGGTCAGCGCCGCCTGGAATGCGATGGTCCCGACCGAGATAGCGAGGTTGCGACCGCGAGCGACGTAGATCAGCACGGCTTCGGACACGACGGCGGTTGCCGCCACGACCTCTGCCGCAAGCAGGAACGCCAGCGCACCCGTACCGCCGACGAATTCGGGTCCTACAAGACCCATCACCGCTTCGCCCGGCACACCAAGCGCCAGCGCGATTCCCGCCTGTGCGGCGATGATCCAGAAGCCGACCTGGCAGACCTGCTTGGCGATCGCGGCGTAGTTCTTGGTCTTCAGGTTCTTGGTGATCACCGGCCCGAGGATCGGCTCGAAACTGGTCTTGAGCTTTTGCGGCAGGCTCGCGACCTGCTGGGCGATATAATAGACGCCGACCGCAGCAGGGGCGGCGAACAGGCCGAGGATGAAGATATCGAGGCGGCGCGTTCCCCACTCGATGGCATCGGCCGTCGCCAGCGGCAGTGCCCGGGCCGTCACCTTGCGCATATATCCCAGTTCCGGACGCCAGTGTTTCGGCGGCCCGTAGCTGCGGAAGAAGGCGTAGAGGCCGGTGAAGAGGCCCGCGTAGATCGAAACCAGATAGGCGAGCGAGAGGCCGGAATCCGACAGTGCGGGCACGAAATAGAAGACACCGGCCATGATCGAGATCGTCCATGGCTCGACCACGGCCCGTGCGCGGACGGTTGTCGCGATATCGTATTTGTAAGCCTGCGCCGCCAGCACGATTTCGGTGAGGGCGTAGCCGGGAATGGCCAAGACGATCAGCCGGTCGAGTTGGGTGAATTCGCCGCTTGGGAACAGCGGGGCGGGAACCAGCCAGAAGAAAGCGGCTGCCAGCGCGGAAAAGGCGATCGCCAGCAGCATGCCGTCGTAGACGAGGTTTGCCGGATGCGTTCCCTCTTCGCCATCGGCCAGTCGCTGTGCAAGACCGCGCTTTTCGCCCATCGAACACATCAGTGCGACGAGTTCGACGACGACGAGGGCGGAGGCAAAGCGGCCCAGCGCCTCGGGGCCGTAAAGGCGGCCCGCGATGAACAGGAAGGGCAGGCGCGCCAGCAGGCGCAGCAGGAAGCCGATGAAATTCTGCCTTCCGCCCTTTGCGATGGCGGTCAGGTCTTCGTCATTTCCAGCGGCAGTCATCCCGCTTCGCCCTGTTCGGCCTTGAGCGGCCGCGCGAGGATGCCTTCGACCACAGATTTCGGCTCGTCTCCCTTGAGGAGGTCGTAGACGGCCGTCACGATCGGCATGGCAATGCCTTGGCGCGCGGCAAGTTTTACGAGCACGGGCGCAGTATGCGCGCCTTCGGCCACAGTGCGCCGGTCACTCATCAGCGTGTCGGCGCTTTCCCCTTCGCCCAGCGCCTTGCCGAGCGAGAAATTGCGACTGGAGGTGGAAGAGCAGGTCAACACGAGATCGCCCAGCCCGCACAATCCGGCGAGCGTCTCGGCCCGCGCGCCAAGCGCCTCCCCGAAGCGCAGCATTTCGGCATAGCCGCGGGCAATCAAAGCCGCGCGCGCGTTCTGGCCAAGGCCGAGGCCGTCCACCACGCCGCAGGCGATCGCCAGCACGTTTTTCACCGCGCCGCCGATCTCGGCGCCCACGACATCGTCGGAATAATAGGGACGGAAGGCAGGCCGTGCGATGAGCGGGGACAGGCGGTCCCACTGCTCTGCTCCGCCGCCGCACGCGAGCGTCACGGCGGTCGGCAAGCCTGCGGCGACCTCATGCGCGAAAGTGGGGCCGGAAAGCACTGCAATCGCGCTGTCCGGGGCCGTCTCTTTCGCCACGTGGTTCATCAACCTGCCGCTGCCTGCCTCGATACCCTTGGAACACAGAACCAGGTCGGCCGGGTGCGAGGGCATAGCCGCAAGGACCGACCCCATGTGCTGGGCCGGGGTTACCACGAGCAGCGCATCGAGAGCCGCCATTTCGGCAAGATCGCTGGTGGCGGTAATCCGCCCGCTCAGGCTCGCGCTGGGCAGGTAGATCGAATTGGTGTGCGCAGAATTGATCTCGTCGACCAGTTCTTCCTCGCGCGCCCAGATCTTTACCGCACGGCCATCGCTCGCCAGCATCTGTGCGAGCGCCGTGCCCCAGGCACCGGCTCCAAGAACCCCTACGCTGCTCATGCTTTCACTCCTGCGCCGCGCACCGGCTCTGCCTGCGGGTCGAGCGGCCAGCGAGGACGGGCCGCGATGTCGAGCGAGTCGGGCTTGAAGTCGTGCATGGCGAGCCTTTCAACCCCGGCCCAGGCGATCATCGCGGCATTGTCGGTGCACAGCTTGGGCGGCGGCGCGGTAAAGCGCATCGAATGGCGCTCGGCCAGTTCCTCCAGCGCCGCACGCACCGTGGCATTGGCGGCCACGCCGCCAGCAACAACCAGCGTGTCGGTGCGGCCCATTGCCTCCAATGCGATGGATAGCCGGTCGATCACGCAGTCGACGGCAGCCTTCTGGAAGCTGGCGGCGATGTCGGCCGCGGCATATTTGCCCGACTGGTGAGCGCGCATGAAAGCGCTCTTGAGCCCGGCGAACGAGAAATGCGGCTCGCCGCTGCCGACCATGGGACGGGGCAGGGGGACGGCGCTTTCATCACCTTCTTTCGCGAGCCGTTCGACCGCCGGGCCACCCGGAAAGCCGAGGCCCAGGATCTTCGCGGTCTTGTCGAATGCCTCGCCCAGTGCATCGTCGATCGTCGTCGCGAACCGGCGGTATTGACCGACGCCGTCCACGCGCAGGATCTGGCAGTGTCCGCCCGATACAAGGAGGAGGGCATAGGGAAACGCAAGGTCGGCATCCGCGAGGCGCGGGCTCAACGCGTGGCCTTCGAGGTGGTTGATCGCAATCAGCGGCGTATCGCTCGCCATGGCCAGCGCCTTGGCACTGACGAGGCCGACCATCACGCCGCCGATAAGGCCGGGGCCCGCCGTGGCGGCAATCGCATCGCAATCGGCCAGTGTGACGCCTGCATCGGCGAGCACGCCCTCGATCATGGGGGCAAGCCGTTCGGCATGGGCGCGCGCGGCGATTTCCGGCACCACGCCGCCGAAGGGCGCGTGTTCCTCGTCCTGCGAGGCGATCCGCTGGGCGATAATGCGCCGTTCGCCATCGACCAGCGCGGCTGCGGTTTCGTCGCAGGAACTTTCGATGCCAAGAACGAGCGTCATAACTTCGCTTTCCCTTAGCGGTCTCGCTCGCTAGGGCAAGCCGCCGATATGCCAGACACGCCCATCCTTCGCCTCGGAACCCGCCGTTCGCCGCTTGCCATGGCGCAGGCAGAGGAAGCCCGCGCCCGCCTTTGCGCCGCCCATGGCTGGGATGTGGGTGCGGTCGAACTGGTCCCCGTCATTGCCAGCGGCGACAAGATCCAGGACCGCCCGCTCGCCGAAATCGGGGGCAAGGCTCTGTGGACACGCGAACTTGACCTGTGGCTTGCCGAAGGCCGCATCGATGCTGCCGTCCACTCGATGAAGGACGTCGAGACCATTCGCCCGGACATAATCGCCATAGGCGCGATCCTGCCGCGTGCGGACAAGGCCGATACCCTGCTCGGTGCAGCATCGATTGCAGCCATTCCGCAAGGTGCGAAGGTCGGCACCAGTGCGCCGCGCCGGGCAGCCCAATTGCTTCATGCGCGGCCCGACCTCGAAGTCGTCGGTATCCGCGGCAATGTGGCGACGCGCATGGCCAAGCTCGAAGCAGGAGAGGCTGACGCGACTTTCCTTGCTGCGGCGGGTCTGTCCCGCCTTGGCGAGGACAATGTCGGCGTAAGGCTCGATCCGGAAGACTGGCTTCCTGCGCCAGCGCAGGCCGCGATCGGCATCGAATGCAGGGCCAGCGATGAACGGACCCGCGAAGCATTGGTTGTGGTCAATCACGCGGAGAGCCGCGATGAAGTTCTGGCCGAGCGCGCCCTGCTCCAAGGGCTGGGCGGAACATGTCACAGTCCGATTGCGGTCCTGACCACGCGCACCGATGACCGCCTCACTATGCGTGCGGCGATCTTCAGCCCGGATGGCAGCCAGCGCGTCGAAGGCACGGCCAGCTTCGCTTGCGACGATCTTGCCGCGCCGGGCGAATTGGCCCGCACTCTTCTCGACGATGCGCCGCCAGAGATTGCAGTCAATTTCGGGCAGATGGAATGACCTGCCGGGTATTCGTCTTTCGCCCGGAGCCGGGCCTTTCTGTCACGCTGGAAACGGCGAGAGCGCTCGAACTGGACGTCAAAGGCTGCCCGCTGTTCGAAGTCGAACCGGTCGAATGGGGCGCGCCCAAGGCGGATAATTACAATGGGCTGCTGGTCGGCAGTTCCAATGTCTTCCGTCATGGCGGCACCCATCTCACGCGCCTTACCTCCTTGCCGGTGTACGCAGTCGGCGAAGCGACGGCCGAGGGAGCGCGCGAAAAAGGCTACATGGTCGCCCGCACGGGCACGGGCGGCTTGCAGGCCTTGCTCGACAAGATGAAAGCGGGTGAACGCCATATGCTGCGCCTTGCAGGCGAGGCCCATGTCGAGTTGCAGGCACCCGAGGGCATGACGATCGACACGCGCGTGGTCTACCGGACCGAGGCGCTCGACATACCCGACGAGATGGCCGATATCATGCGCGTAGGCGGGGTGGTGCTGCTGCATTCGGGCGAAGCGGCCAAGCGCCTGTTCGAGGAATGCGAGCGGCTGGAAATCGACCGGTCCAGGCTCGCATTGGCGGTCCTGGGTCCCCGCATCGCCGACATGGCGGGCGAGGGCTGGCACTCCATCCACATCGCAAACCAGCCACGCGATGCGGAGCTACTGGCCTTGGCCGAGCAATTGTGTCAGACCATGTCCAATTGATATGGCGCCCCGTATGAGAGGCGCCCGGGGTCGCGGATTGGAGTAAGATGGACGAGTTTTCGAGCACTCGGCGTGCGCGTGGTGGAATGCGCCCGATGTTGCTTGCCGTTGGCGGCGCTTTCGCGCTTGGCGCAGGTGTTGCGGGCTACATCGCATGGCGCATGGATTCCGCGCCGGAAACCACCGAAGAACCCGTGCAGATCGCGGACAATACGCCGGCCGATGGCGCTGAGCCTTCACCCACGCCGAGCGCCAGCGAAAGCGCGGCCGCTGCAGAGGCGGTTGAACGTGTGGCAGAACAACAGGGCGGTATCGACCAGCGCCTGGCGGCCGCCGAACAGCGCCTGTCGCGCCTCGACCTTCAGGCGCAGGCAGCTGCCGGGAACGTGGCACGCGCGGAAGGCCTGCTGATTGCTTTTGCAACCCGCCGTGCGGTCGATAAGGGTGCCGAACTCGGCTATCTCGCCGACCAACTCCGGCTGCGGTTCGGCGACGCGCTGCCCAATGCCGTGAACACCATCCTGACCTTCTCGCGCGAACCGGTCACGCTCGACCAGCTGATCTTCCGTCTCGAAGGCCTCGCGCCCAGCCTGCAATCGGGCGAGGGCAAGCCGAGCCTCGAGCGCTTCGCCGACGAATTGGGCTCGCTCTTCACCATCCGGCGCGAAAGCGCGCCATCGCCGCAGCCCCAGCAAAGACTGGAGCGTGCACGACTGTTCCTTGAAAGCGGCCGTCCGGATTCGGCCGTTGCGGAAGTGCGCAATCTGCCCGGTGCGGTGAATGCCGAAGGCTGGCTGCGCGATGCGGAACGCTATGCTTCGGCCCAGCGCGCGCTCGATCTCATCGAAACGGCAGCGGTGCTGGAACCGCGCCGCCTGCGCGATGGTGCAGGCAACCGGATCGAACAGCCGAGCCCGGTTGAAGAGTAGGTCAGGCCTTCATCAATTCGGGCACATCGCCCGATACGCCGCGCGCTTCGTCCATGAAGAACTTCTTCAGGATGCCGGAACGCTGGACCCCGGCCATGCCAAGACGGCGGACTGCGCTGGCGGCCTTCCCCGGCACGCCGAACAGGCGCGTCAGGCTGTCGGTTGCGCCCATGACCATGATGGAATCGAGCGCGCGCCATTTCTCGTAACGTTCGAGCACCTGCATATCGCCAAGATCGAGGCCGAGACGGCGGGCATCGCCCAGCACCTCGACCAGTGCGCCGACATCGCGCAGGCCCAGATTGAGGCCCTGTCCCGCAATCGGGTGCATGCCGTGGGCGCTATCGCCGACCAGCGCCATGCGCTCGCCCACGATGCGAACTGTGTGCTGGAAGCTGAGCGGATAGGACGTGCGTGCGCTGTTGAGAGAAAGCTCGCCAAGCAGTTCCCTCATGCGCTTTTGCACCTCGGCGAGGAAAGCGCGTTCGCCCATCTTCAGGACGCCCGCCGCATCCTTCTCGTCGACCGTCCAGACTAGCGCGCTGCGATGCTGTCCTTGAGGCCCGTCGAGAAGTGGGAGCAGGGCAAAGGGACCAGCGGGATAGAAGATCTCCCACGCCACGCCGCCATGCGGCTTGCTGTGGTCGAGGCCGACGATGATCGCGCGGTGGGAATAGTCCCAGCTGGCCATTTTCAGCTCCGCATCCTCTCGCGTGGGCGAACTGCGCCCTTCCGCGCCGACCAGCAGGTCCGCGGTCAGTACCTGCCCGTCGGCGAGCGTGGCGGAGACACCGTAAGCATCGCGCTGGCGATCGACCACGTCGACCGGGGCGTGCAGGGTGATGAGGCTTTCGTCCTTAACCGCCTCGAACAGGGCCGTGCGCAATACGCGATTGGCGAACATCCGGCCGAGCGAACCGTCGTGCTCTTCCGGTGTGAAATCGATGCGGCCCGGCTTCATCTGGTCGAGCACGGCGATGCTCTCGATCGGACAGCCATAGGGCTCCAGCGTGTCGGCCAGGCCGATATTGCGGAACAGGCGCCAACTTGCAGTGGAGATCGCCGACGCACGCCCGTCGAAACCGTCTGCCGTAAGGTCGGCGGGATCGGCCCGGTCGACCAGGTGGCTGGAAAAACCCTGTTTCGCAGCTGCCAGCGCCAGTGTGGAGCCGACGAGGCCGCCGCCGAGGATGAGCAAGTCGCGCTTGTCTGTCATGGTCACGGTCCCTAGAGCGGGCGGCGTGACACTGGCAAGGATTATGGACGTCTCGCTGGCCCGGCTGGCCGCTTTCCTGCTTGCCCTCACGTGCCTTTTGCCCGCTCCCGCAATCGCGCAGGATCGCGCCGCGCGCTTTGGCGACGAGAATATCTCGGTCGAACTTTTTGCCGATGGCGCGCCCGCGCCGGGCGAGGAATGGCTGCTTGCGCTGCGCTTCACTCCATCGAGCGAGGAGTGGCACGGCTACTGGTCCAATCCTGGCGATGCGGGGCAGGGCATGGATTTGCAGCTCGATCTTCCGGACGGGTGGCAAGTCGGAAAGCCGCTTTATCCCGTGCCGCAGACGCTGCTCATCGGCGGTTTGATGAACCACATCTTCGAGGGAGAGTACGTCGTTCTTTTGCCGGTCACTCCCGGCCCGGATGCTGCGGTCATGAACCTCGCCCCGGTCACGGGCTTCGTCGAATACCTCGCCTGTACCGACCGGATATGCGTGCCGCAGGATGCAGCCTTGCGCGCCCGGAGCGGTGGTAATTTCGACGAGTGGCGCGGGAGAATCGCGCCGATGCTCGACAGCGAGGCAGGCTTCGAGATTTCCGGCGAGCGCCTGCGCATCGGCATCCCGCTGCCAGCCTCGATGGGCCTCGGCGAGCTGCACCTCTTCCTGGAAAACCCCTCTCTGGGCAATGGCTTGCGGCCCGAATATGCGGCCGTGCAGACGTGGATCCGCGATGGCAACCTGCTGGTTGCCGAATTGCCACTGGAAAGGACCAAGGGCGATAGCGCAGACACGCCCGATCGCATCGAAGGCATCCTTGCATTGGGGGATGGTGAAGGCGTGCGGTTCATGGCGACGCCTGCAGACGTGCCGCTGGAGGGTGTGAAGGCATTCCGGGGGCCTCGGGAAACGCCTCCCTTCGGCCTGCTGGTGATCGCGGCGCTGGTCGGCGGCTTCTTGCTCAACATTATGCCATGCGTGTTTCCGATCCTCAGCCTCAAGGCGCTGGCCCTGGCGAAGGCCGGGGGCGACGAGGGCGCGGCCCGCCGCGATGCGCTCGCCTATACTGCGGGTGTCGTGCTGGCCTGCGCCGGACTTGGCGCGCTGATCCTGTTGCTCCGATCGGCCGGTCAGCAGGTCGGCTGGGCGTTCCAATTACAGGAGCCCGCAATCGTGGCGAGCCTGTTTGCGCTTGCCGCACTGATTACCGCGAACTTCCTCGGCCTGTTCGCCATTCCCGGCCTCGCCATTTCCGGCGGCAAGCCTAGTTCGGGCGGATCCTTCGCAACAGGCCTGCTTGCCGCCTTCGTGGCGACGCCGTGCACAGGGCCCTTCATGGCGCTCGCATTGGGGGCAGCGCTGGTGTTGCGACCCATCGAGGGCTTCGCGATCTTTACTGCGCTTGGCGTCGGACTGGCCCTGCCGTTCCTGCTGGTCGGTTTCGTGCCTGCGTTCCGCAAGCGTTTGCCAAAGCCCGGTGCCTGGATGGAACGCTTCCGGCGTTGGATGGCACTGCCCATGGGGCTGACACTGCTCGCACTCGGCTGGCTGCTCTGGCGCATCGGTGGAGGGCAGTTCCTGCTTTCGGCGACCGGTGTCGCGGCGGGCCTCGTCTATTTCGCGGGTATGATTTCGCCGGAAGGCCAGGCTTCCGGAAAATCGAGGATGCTGCCGGCGCTGATCGGCCTCGCAATGGCCGCAGTATCTGCGATCGGCATGGTGCGGACATACGATCCACCCGTTGCCGATAGCGCGCAGAGCATTCTCGATCCGCAGGAGTTTTCGGCCGCGAACCTCGCAGCGGCCCGCGCGAGCGGCCAGACGGTGTTCGTCTGGTTTACCGCCGACTGGTGCATCACCTGCAAGGTCAATGAGAGCGTCGGGATCGAGCGCGAAGAGACGCGCGCGGCGTTCGAGGAAGCGGGCGTCATCGCGATGCGCGGTGACTGGACGCGGCGCGACGACGACATCGCCGCTTTCCTGTCGCAGCAGGGCGCTGCCGGTGTGCCGCTTTACCTGTGGTATCCGGCGGGCGGGGATGCGCGGCAATTGCCGCAGGTGCTTACGCCTGATCTTCTTCCGGAACTTGCCCGTCAGGAAGCGGCGCGCAGTCGGTAATGAATTGCGCGGGAAGGCGGCTGGGGTTGAGGATGATCGACCCGCCGCCGGGCACAGTCGCTTCCACCGTTCGCGGACCCGTGAGCACTTCAAGCCGCGGATCGTCGGCCGGGGTGCGCCCGCGCCAGATCCAGGCCTCGCCGTCCTGCTCCGCATCGATCCAGAACCGTTCGACATGGCCGTTGCCGATCATCGCCAGCACCGCCTTGGCGTGGGCATCGGCCTGCACGAAGCGGGTATAGCGCAGCACGCCGTCCTCGCAGGCGAGGGCCATGAGCGGGGTCGCACCGGGCTTGCCGTAGAGCAGGCGCTCGCGATCCTGGCTGTAAGCCCAAACGGCTCCCTCGGTATCGGGCGAATCTATCGGAGGGCGCGGTGCATCGCGTTCCGCAGCAATGCGTTCACGTGTTACATATTCGTCTGATGCAGGGGGCTTGCAGGCCGTGACCAGCAAGAGCGCGCCCAGCGCGATGGTGCGAAACATGGCGCGCAGCTATGCGAAAGGGAGGGCGAGCGTCAACGCGGGAGCGACGAAACCTCACAGCTTCGCCACGCCGCGCCGACGCCTCGCAGCAAACCTTATTCTGCGGGTTTCACGAACTTCATGACGACGCGGTCCGTTTTCCCCCTGATCGAAGGATCGAAGACGCTGATTTCGTGAGTGTCATCGGGATTGGCGAGCATGTCGCTCTCCGCTTCGAGGACGAAGCCGGCCTTTGCGAAATCGTCACGAATTACCTGCGGGTCGATGCGGTGGTATTCCTCGACTGTGGCGCGCGCATCGCCCGCGTTGCCGACATGGTCGATCACGCCCACGATACCGCCAGGGCGCATCATCGAATAAAGCGCGGCAAGGTAATCGGCGGGCTCCGAGCGGGGAACGTCATATTCTTCCGATTCCCAGTAGAGGTCGTGATAAACGAGGTTCATGATCGCAAAGTCGATCCGTTCGTCGCCCGGCTCGAACGCTTCGAAACGGTAGCGTTCGAGGGCAACGCCGGGCTCTCGCTGAGCCAGCGCCGTCCACGCCTCTTCATTGTAAAACTGTTCGGGTTCGAGCGCAGTCACGCTGCCATCCTCACCAACCGCACGCGCGAGAATTTCCGCCCAGTAGCCTCCGCCCGAAATCAGGTCGGCAGCGTCGTCGCCCTGCTCAAGACCGAAGAATGCGAGGACTTCTGCCGGTTTGCGGCTGTCATCCAGTTCCCTTGCGCGCTCGGTGCGGGCTTCGTTCGCCACGGCTGCGTATATGCTTTCGGTCGACAAGGACGGCGCCATGGCGACCTCCCCTTGATCTTCGTTGGCAGTTTGCGCGCAAGCGGCAAGCGTCAGCGCCAAAGCTCCCGTCAGGACGATAGGCAGTCTCATGGTTCTCTCCCCTTATTCGATGGGGAAAGCATGAACCGCCGCCCCGCAGGTGGGAAGGTCGGTGCGCGCCGCTGGTCGAGGCCGGGGCGTTATTTGTCGAAGTCTGGCGGTTCGAGCGCTGGCGGCTAGGGCTTGCCGCCCATCCGCTTGTAGCGTGTCTTGCCATAGCGCGTCTTGCGCGTTCCGGGCCTGCCCGCATCGCTGCGACCGACGCGTGAAGCTTTTTTCTCTTCGTCTCCGAGGCCCAGCTCGTCGTTTTCCAGCTTGCGGATTTCGTCACGCAGGCGGCCGGCCTCTTCGAATTCGAGATCGGCTGCGGCGGCACGCATGCGCTTTTCCAGGTCTTCGATGTAGGCACGAAGATTGTGGCCGACGAGGTTATTGCGCTCGTCGTCGCCCGTGCTGACGGTGACGCCATCCTGCGACGCGGTATCGGCCACGATATCGGCGATCTTCCGCTTGATCGTCTGCGGGGTGATCCCGTGTTCCTCGTTATAGGCGCGTTGCTTTTCGCGGCGGCGATCGGTTTCCGCCATGGCGCGTTCCATGCTGCCGGTCACGCGGTCGGCATAGAGGATCACCCGCCCGTCGACGTTACGCGCAGCGCGCCCGATGGTCTGGATGAGCGAGGTTTCGCTACGCAGGAAGCCCTCCTTGTCGGCATCGAGGATGCAGACGAGGCCGCATTCGGGGATGTCGAGGCCTTCGCGCAGTAGGTTGATACCGACGAGCACGTCGTAGACGCCGAGGCGCAGGTCGCGGATCAGCTCGATACGCTCCAGCGTTTCCACGTCGGAGTGCATGTAGCGCACTTTCACGCCCGCTTCGTGCATGAATTCCGTAAGGTCTTCCGCCATGCGCTTCGTCAGCGTGGTCACGAGCGTTCGATAGCCCATCCTGGCGGTCTTCTTGCATTCCTCGATGCAGTCCTGGACCTGGTCTTCAACCGGCTTGATCTCCACCGGCGGGTCGATGAGGCCGGTGGGGCGGATGACCTGTTCGGCGAAAATGCCGCCGGTCTGCTCCATCTCCCACGTGCCTGGTGTTGCTGAGACGCAGAAGGTCTGCGCGCGCATCGCGTCCCATTCGTTGAAGCGAAGTGGCCGATTGTCGATGCAGCTGGGCAGGCGGAAGCCGTATTCGGCGAGTGTAATCTTGCGCCGGTGATCGCCCTTGGCCATCGCGCCGATCTGCGGCACGGTCTGGTGGCTTTCATCGACGAAGAGCAGCGCGTTTTCGGGCAGGTATTCAAATAGCGTTGGCGGCGGCTCGCCCGGCAAGCGGCCGGTCAGGAAGCGGCTGTAATTCTCGATCCCTGCGCATGAGCCGGTGGCCGCGATCATCTCGAGATCGAAATTGGTGCGCTGCTCGAGTCGCTGCGCTTCCAGCAGGCGGCCTTCTTCCTGCAATTCCTTGAGCCGTTCCTGAAGCTCGAACTTGATGGCCTCACTGGCCTGTTTCATGGTCGGGCCGGGGGTCACGTAGTGCGAGTTCGCATAGACGCGCACCTTGTCGAGGCTGGCACCCTTCTTGCCGGTGAGCGGGTCGAATTCGCTGATTTCCTCGATCTCGTCACCGAAGAAGCTGATCCGCCAGGCCATGTCTTCATAATGGCTCGGGAAGATTTCGAGGTTGTCGCCGCGCACGCGAAAATTGCCGCGCGCGAAAGCGGCATCGTTGCGCTTGTATTGGAGGGCCACCAGCTTGCGGATCAGTTCGCGCTGGTCGACCGTCTGGTCTTTCTTGATATCGAAGATCATGGCCGAATAGGTTTCGACCGAACCGATACCGTAGAGGCAAGAAACCGAGGCCACGATGATGACGTCGTCACGCTCCAGCAGGGCACGCGTGGCCGAGTGGCGCATCCGGTCGATCGCCTCGTTTACCGAGCTTTCCTTCTCGATATAGGTATCCGACCGCGGCACGTAGGCTTCGGGCTGGTAATAGTCGTAATAGCTGACGAAATACTCGACCGCGTTTTCGGGGAAGAAGCTCTTGAACTCGCCATAAAGCTGTGCGGCGAGGATCTTGTTCGGCGCGAGGATCAGGGCAGGGCGCTGCAATTCCTCGATGACCTTCGCCATCGTGAAGGTCTTGCCCGAACCGGTGACGCCCAGCAGCGTCTGGGTCATTTCGCCGTCGCGTGCGGAGGCGACCAGTTCCTTGATCGCAGTCGGCTGGTCGCCAGCGGGAGTGTAGTCGCTCACCAGCTTGAACTTGCGGCCGCCCATAGATTTTTCGGGACGCGCGGGTTTGTGCGGTACGAACTCGCCTGTGGTGTCGGGTTCTTCGAGGCCGCGCCTGATAACGAGTTCTGACATGTGCGCACATATGGGGAACGAATGGGGCAGGTGCAACGGCGGCTTGCGCGAGCGCGGCGTGCTGCTAGCGTCGAACGGCAAACCACGCGGAGAATTTCATGCGCAATACCTTGACCCTCGCCATTGCCACCATCGCGCTCGCCGCTTGCGGCAGCTCCAGCGATGCGGACACCGACGGCGATGGCACCGTGTCGGCAGACGAGGTCGAAGCGGCAGCGGCCAAGGTGAAGCCGCTGGAGGCGGGCGAATACAAGATGAACCTGGAGCTGGTCGAACTCGTCGATCCGTCCATGAGCGAAGGCGATGTCGCCAAAGCGAAGGAATTCATGGGCGCCATGGCGAATGCAGCCCCTGCACGCTGCCTCACCGAAGAAGAAGCGAGCAAGGGCATGATCGGCATCGCCGAGCAGATGCAGAACGGCGACTGCACGATGGAAAGCCTGACCTCGGATGCCGACGGGATGCAGGCCGCGATGACCTGCAAGGCAGGCGACGGAGAGGCCAAGATCACCATCGACAGCCAGTCGACCGGGACTGCCAGCGAAATGACGATGACGGCCGTCGAACCGGTTGCAGGCAGCGAAGACACGAAGCGAGTGACCATGAAGGTCGGCATGACCCGCACCGGCGACTGCAACTGACACGAAGGGGTCCCGTTCAGGAAACCGCCATCGATGTCGTGCATTCTCCTGAATGATGCAGACGCCGTCGTTTCAGGAAACCCGCGAGGAAGTGAGCCGCAGGCTGGCGCTTGCCGCCGAACCGAGTCCCGATGATGCGCGCGGGCCCAGGGCGCTATTGCTGGCCAAGGAATTTCTGTGGCCCTTGGAGCCGGTGAAGCGCCGCTTCGAAGATTTCGCCGCGACGCCTGCCACGCACCCCAAGCGCGTGATGCTCCTGCCCGGCTTCGGTGCCCACCCCGTGCGGATGCGCTGGATGGCGCGCAAGCTTGAAGATGCAGGGCATACAGTCAAGCGCTGGGGCATGGGATATAATCTTGGCGCTACGGCCGACCGTTTCGCCAAGGTCGAAGAGCGTCTGATCGATCTTTATCATCGGCGCGGTGAGCCGATCGTGCTGGTGGGCTGGAGCCTCGGCGGCGTCATGGCGCGCGAACTGGCGAAGCAGCATCCGGACAAGATCGCCAAGGTTGTGACCATGGGTTCGCCCTTTTCCGGTTCCCCGCGCGCGAACAACGGCTGGCGCGCCTACCAGGCGATTGCCGGCCACCGTGTCGACGAACCAGAGATCGATACTGTGGTCAGCGAAAAGCCGCCCGTCGAAACGGTTGCATTCTGGTCGCCGCGCGATGGCATCGTCCACCCGCGATCGGCCTGCGGCAGGCCCGGCGAACGCGACCGTGCGGTGGCCTTGCGCTGCACCCACATGGGCTTCGTCCTGACCCACGAGGCCGTTTCTGCGCTATTGTCGGAACTGGATCGCTCCTGAACCTTTAGTTTGTGAGGCAGGGCGGTTAGTCCTGTTAAGGGCCGCGTCCTGCGGCTCGATGCAATCTCTGGGGGATCATGAGCGGCTCTGCCGACTTCTTCAACGAAATGCGCGAGTCGGATGGCTCGGTACGCGACGCTTATTCGTCCTACTGTGACTGGTATGACGAACAGGATGCGAAGCTGCTGAAGCGCAAACATTCCGAAGCGGAAACCAACTTTCGCAAGACCGGGATCACCTTCAACGTCTATGGCGAGGACGAGGCGGAAGAGCGCCTGATCCCGTTCGACATGGTGCCACGCATCATTACCGCGAACGAATGGCGCAAGCTGACGAAAGGTATCGAGCAACGCGTCAGCGCGCTCAATGCTTTCATGCACGATCTCTATCATCGACAGGAGATAATTCGCGCTGGCAGACTTCCGCAGCGGCTTCTGCGAGACAATGCTGCATGGCTTCCCAACATGGTCGGGTTTACCCCGCCAGGCGGTGTCTACACCCACATCGTCGGTATCGACCTGGTGCGCACCGGACCGGATGAATTCTTCGTTCTCGAGGATAATGCGCGCACGCCTTCGGGCGTCAGCTACATGCTGGAAAACCGGGAAACCATGATGGCCATGTATCCCGAGCTTTTCATGCGGGTGCCGGTCGAAAGCGTGTCCGATTACCCGCGTCGTCTGGCGAAGAGCCTGGCCGCCTGTGCTCCTGCTGCTGCCGGTGATCGCCCGGTGGTGGCGGTCCTGACCCCGGGCATCTACAATTCGGCCTATTTCGAACACGCCTTCCTTGCCGACCAGATGGGTGCGGAACTCGTCGAAGGCAGCGATTTGCGCGTGATCAATGGGCGCGTCGCGATGCGCACGACCAGCGGGTACAAGGCGGTGGACGTGATATACCGCCGGGTCGACGACGAATTCCTCGATCCGTTGACATTCAATCCGGACAGCGTGCTGGGTGTACCGGGCATCATGGATGTCTACCGTTCCGGCGGCGTCACCATTGCCAATGCGCCCGGCACAGGTGTGTGCGACGACAAGGCGATCTATTCCTTCATGCCCGAAATCGTCGAATTCTATACCGGCGAGAAACCGCTTCTGCCCAACGTCGAAACGTGGCGCTGTGCGGACGAGGACAGCCTCAAATACGTGCTGGACAATCTGGAAGAGCTGGTGGTCAAGGAAGTCCACGGCTCGGGCGGTTACGGCATGCTGGTTGGGCCTGCGTCGTCGAAGAAAGAAATCGAGAAGTTTCGCGCGAAGCTGGTCGAAAACCCGTCCAATTATATCGCGCAGCCGACACTCTCGCTGTCGACCTGTCCGATTTACACTAAAAAGGGCCTTGCTCCGCGCCACGTGGACCTACGACCCTACGTCCTCGTTTCGCCCGACAAGATCGACATCACGCCAGGCGGGCTGACACGTGTCGCGCTCGAAGAAGGATCGCTGGTCGTCAATTCGAGCCAGGGCGGGGGGACCAAGGATACCTGGGTGCTGAAAGACTGATGCTAGGTAGAACCGCAAACGGATTGTTCTGGATGTTCCGCTATCTCGAGCGGGCGGAGAACACTGCGCGTCTGCTGGATGCTGGAATGCGCATGGCCCTGACCCGCGACCTGGTAACGGCGGAAGAGGAGTGGCGCTCGGTCATCTCCACCGCCGGACAGCGCGCTGCCTACGAGGCGAAGCACGGCACCTACACTGGCAGTCAGGTGTGGAACTTCATGCTTAGGGACAAAGCCAATCCTTCTTCCATCCTGGCGATGTTCGGGCTGGTCCGGCAGAATGCGCGGCTGGCCCGCAACGCCATCAGCGGAGAGTTGTGGGAAGCCATCAACGAGAACTGGCTCGTCATCGACGAACAGTTGAAGAAACCTGTGGCCGAAAACCGCGTCCTCGACACCGTCGCCACCATCCGGCGGGCAGGGACCCTTGCGCACGGGGCATTGGCTGGGTCGATGCTGCGAGACGAGGGCTACCATTTCGCTCGCGCAGGGACATTCATCGAGCGTGCCGACAGCATCTCGCGCATTCTCGACATCAAATATTACCTGCTCTTGCCATCGCTATCTTATGTCGGCTCCAGCCTCGATACGGGCCAATGGGACCAGGTGCTGCGCTCCGTTTCCGGCGACCGAGCCTATCGCTGGCTCAATGCCGGACAGATCGACGCGAAGGGCATTTGCGAGTTCCTCATCCTTGACGAACGTTTCCCGCGCAGCCTGGCTTTCTGTTATTGCGCCCTGCGGGACGATCTGGCCGCGCTTGCAAGGCTCCATGGTACCGAAGGGCAGAGCAATATGCTCATGCGCGATGCGGACACCCATCTCACCGATCTGACGATCGAAGATATCTTCGATCAGGGACTGCATGAATTCCTTGTCGAGTTTACGCAGGACAATGCAGCAATCGCCGAAGCAATTTCCACCGATTACAGGTTCCTTGCCTGATGCGCCTTTCGATCCGCCACACCACGAAATATCGTTTCGGCCAGCCTGTCGTGCATGCGCTCCAACGCCTACGCCTGGTGCCCAAGCAAACGCAGGGTCAGGAAATCCTCGATTGGTCGATGGAATACGAGAATGCTCACGAAGAGCTTCAGTTCGAAGACCAGCACCATAACACGACGACGCTGATTGCGGTCGAACCAGGCACGCGCGAAGTGGTCGTCACCTGCAAGGGCACTGTCGACACCCATGACCATGCCGGTGTGATCGGACGTCACGCGGGGCACCTCCCACTGTGGAGCTTCCTCTCTCAAACCTCGCTGACGCGGCCGGGCCCCTGCATTCGCAAGTTCATCAAGGAATTCGAGAGCAGTGGGGCAGACAAACTGGATATGCTCCACGACATATCGCGCCGTGTACTCGAAGAAGTCGAATACAGGATCGGATCGACCATCCCAAAGACGACGGCCGAAGAAAGCTTCGCGGCCAAGGCGGGTGTTTGCCAGGATCACGCCCATATCTTCATCGGTATGGCGCGGGCGCTGGACATTCCGGCGCGTTACGTCTCGGGCTACCTGATGATGAACGATCGGATCGACCAAGAGGCGACCCATGCCTGGGCGGAAGCTTTCGTCGATGGATTGGGCTGGGTCGGGTTCGACGTGTCCAACGGTATCAGTCCCGATGCGCGCTATGTCAGGGTTGCCACGGGCCGCGACTATCGCGATGCAGCGCCCGTGACAGGGATCAGCTTCGGTAATTCGGAACAGGTGCTCGAAGTCGACGTCTCCGTCGAACAGCAGCAAGTCCAACAATAGACGACATTTTTTGGGATCGACATGACATATTGCGTAGGAATGGTGCTCGAAAAGGGCCTCGTGCTGATGAGCGACACCCGCACGAATTCGGGCGTCGACAACATCTCCGTTTTTCGCAAGATGTTCACCTGGCAAGTGCCGGGAGAGCGGATCATCACCGTCATGACTGCCGGCAATCTTGCAACCACGCAGGCGGTCATCAGCCAGCTTGAAGAACGCACCAAGCAACCCGACGACCGCGATAACGCGATCCTGAAGTCGCCCACCATGTTCCAGGTGGCGACCGAAATCGGCAAGCTGCTGCGCGATATCATTGCGGATCGGCAGGGTGCCAATGGCGATCGCGGGCGTGGACGCTTTACCGCCTCGATCATCGTCGCCGGCCAGATCGCGGGCATGGAGCCGCGCCTGTTCATGGTCTATCCCGAAGGCAATTTCATCGAGGCCAGCCTCGACACGCCTTTCTTCCAGATCGGCGAGACCAAGTACGGCCGCCCGATCATCATTCGGGGATACGACCGCACGATGAGCCTCGAAGACGGGGTGAAGCTGCTGATGGTCAGTTTCGATTCCACGCTAAAGGCTAACCTGTCCGTCGGCCTGCCCTTGGACCTGCAGGTGATCAAGCGCGACAGCTTCGAGGCGGGACACCAGCACCGTGTGACCCATGACGACCCCTATTTCCAGGCGATCTCGTCCAGCTGGGGCGATGCGCTAAAGAACGCGTTCCACTCGCTCCCCGATTACAGCTTCTATCATGGTGATGATTGATAGAGCGATGCATCCAATTCGGATTTATTATTCTCGTACCTAATCCGTTTGAATTCCCATGAAGACTAATAGTTTGCATCCATATCCGTAGTCATCCGGAATGCGCATTGTCCCGTATGGTGCCAGCATTGCCGGCATGGAACAGCGACAGACCCTTCATATAGTAGATGGCTCCACCAGGGCGCGTGCTCAGCAGGCTCACATCGGCTTCGACATGGGGCACCATTGCGAAGTCTATGCCGATGTCAGCGAACTGCTGGCGTCTTCCCCTTCCTGCGGCCTAGTCCTTGCGCGCGATGATGAGGGCCATGGAGCGGTGGCGGTCGTCCTGCGCCGCCTAGCGGCGGAAGGGATCTGGCTCCCGGTAGTCGGGACTTCGGCGGATCCCCGGCCCGGGCGGGTCGTCGCGGCAATCAAGGCGGGGGCTCTCGATTACCTGCGACTGCCTTTCGAATTCGCCCGGTTGAGCGAGGCTATCACGCGGATATCCCGCGAAGCGGAGGCTTACGGGGCAGCGCGGCGCAAGATGATCGAAGCGCGCAGCAGGATTGCGTCCCTTTCCCCGCGCGAACGCGAAGTGCTCGATTGGCTGGCAGAAGGTCGCAGCAACAAGATGATTGCGCGCGAACTGATGATCAGCCCGCGAACTGTAGAAATCCACCGGGCCAACATGATG
Source organism: Qipengyuania aquimaris (assembly GCF_009827445.1). Classification (GTDB taxonomy): domain Bacteria; phylum Pseudomonadota; class Alphaproteobacteria; order Sphingomonadales; family Sphingomonadaceae; genus Qipengyuania; species Qipengyuania aquimaris. The sequence continues at coordinate 1,447,032 of NZ_WTYI01000001.1, read as the reverse complement.
AACAAGCTGGGCGCGCATCACGCCGCCGAGGCGGTCCGGCTGCGCATTGAGGCGCATCTCGACGGCGCACAGATTTCCGCGGCCTGATCGGGTCGTTTTCGAGCCTGCGGGTCGCACCGACAGGCGGGTCAGCGGCAAAAGGAACCGCGGCCGAATTCCAGGTGCAAGTGATCGCGATGGGCGGCGTTATAATCGGGGCCCAACACGGTCCCGAAGCGCTTGCACGCGCTGGAGTGGACCGTGCGCAGGAACCTTCTCTCTTCGGGCGAAGCATTCCAGCCGCTCTGGACCGTGATCCGACGGCCATCGGTCAGTACGAAGCCCGATACATCCACTGCTTGACCTTGCGAATGGGCGGACAACCGGTTGGTGCCTGCGACATTGCGGCAGGAATAGCTGCCCATCGTCTCGATCCGTTCCAATCCGCTGCCCAGGATCTGACGTGCGGCACGATCGACGCCGAAGCGTGCCCAGGCGGCAAAATCCTTGGCTACGGGACAGGCTACGGCGGTCAGATTAGTAACGTCGAACGGCCCTGTATCGCCGTAGAGGGCGCTGAGGCGAACGGTGTTACGGGTCGAGCAGCCGCCGGCCTGGAGCTTGTCGGGCAAGGGAGCAAATTGTGCGCGCGTGTTTCCGAGATCGGCTAGGCATTGCCGCGCCTCAAGCGTGGGTTCAGGCAGTGCCTGCGCGGAAGTTGAGGGGCGGGAAGTTGTCTCGCCAGCGCGTTCCGGAACAGCGCCGCAACCGGCCAAGGCAACGGCTGAAAGCAAAGCTGGTAAGGCTGCGATCCTCATGGAGCGGCAAGCTACATCGGCGTTTGGAAAGCGGCAAGCAGGCGCATCATTTCGGTGCGAGAACCTGTTCCCATAGCTCGATCTTCACGCCGTCGGGGTCGAGCAGCCAGGCGAACTTGCCGTAACCCTCGTCGACGCTGTCCAGCACGTCGACACCCTTGTCTTTCAGTTGCGCGACGAAGGGTATCGAGATCGTCGACGCGGAGGTTGATCATGAAGCTTCCACGGCCAGGCTTGAGATACTGGTCGTCCTTGAAGTGGCTGATGAGGGAATAGGGCTGGTCGCCAGTTTCTTCGCTCCAGTTGAGCTGCGGTCCATAATCGCCGTCGATACCCAGCGTTTCGCGATACCAGGCGCGGGTCGCTTCCGGGTCCTTCACCACGTAGAAGACGCCGCCCAATCCCGTAATCTTGGCCATGTGGGCCTCCTCTCAATAACCGCTCGCCTGTCCGTCCTTGCGCATTTCGGTAGCCCCGGTCAGCACACCGGTTTCGGGATCGCGTGCGATCGCCTGGTAGCCGCCGAACATAATGCCGTTCGATACGACTTCGACCTTGTGGCCCATCGCGCGCAATGCTTCGACGGTTGCCACAGTAATGCCCGGTTCGACGTATAGCGTGCCGAGCGGATCGGCAGAGGGTCCTTCCAGCGCTTCTGTCGGCTGCCTTCCGCCATCATGGTTGAGCCGTGCGGCATCGCCTGCCTCCTGCAGGTTCATGCCGTAGTCCACGATGTTGATAAGCACTTGCACGTGCCCCTGCGGCTGCATGCCGCCGCCCATCAGGCCGAGCGTCAAGTAGGGCTTTCCGTCTTTCTTTACGAAAGCAGGGATGATGGTGTGGAAGGGGCGCTTGCCCGGCTCGTAGGCATTGGGATGGGCCGGGTCGAGACTGAACAGCTCGCCCCGGTCCTGGAACATGAAGCCGGTGCCGGGCGCCACGAGCCCGCCGCCCATGCCGCGATAGTTCGACTGGATCAGGCTGACCATCATGCCATTGCCATCGACCACGGTGAGATACGTGGTGTCGCCTTCGCCCTCCAGTTTCGGCTCGCCAGGACCGAATTCCGGCACCGCACGCGCCGGATCGATTAGGGCGAAACGTTTGCGTCCATATTCTTCGCTCAGCAATTCCGCGGGGAAACGCGCGAAGTCGGGATCGGCATAGAAGCGGGCGACATCGGCATAAGCCAGCCGCTTGGCTTCGGTAATGTAATGCAGGACTTCGGGGCTTCCGCGTTCCCATTGCGAGAGGTCGACATTCTTGAGGATGTTGACCATCTGGAGCGCAGCAAAGCCCTGGCTGTTGGGCGGCAATTCGCACAGCTCGTACCCGTCCTTGTAAAGCGCACATGCGGGGTCCACCCACTCGCTTTCATGGTCGGCGAAATCCTCGCGCGTAAAGGCGCTGCCCTGCGCCTGGAGGTAGGCGACCATCACTTCTGTCAGCTCGCCGTCGTAGAAGGCATCGCGGCCATCGCGCCCGATGGTCTCCAGCGTATTGGCAAGGTCCGGATTGCGGAACATCTCGCCTGCCTCGGGTGCCGTCCCGTCGGAGAACCAGACCTTGCGGGCGTTGTCGAATTCGAAGGGATAGGCCTCCTGCCGGGCAGTATAGGCGCGCAGCGAGCGGTCGAGATACATGGCGATGACTGGGGCGATCGGGTGACCTTCGCGGGCATAGGAGACGGTCGGGGCCAGCACGTCGCTCATGGGCAGCTTGCCGAATTTGCCGTGCATTGCGAACCATGCATCGACCGTGCCGGGAATGGTGACGGGCAGGGGGCCGACCGGTGGCAGGCTGTCCGCGCCATCGAGCTTTTCGAGCAGCTGGTCCAGCGTCTGCCCCTTGGGCGAGCGGCCCGATCCGTTGATGCCATGCAGCTTACCGCTCGCCGGATCGTAGACGATGGCAAACAGGTCGCCGCCGATGCCGTTACCGGTAGGCTCCATCAGGCCGAGCGCGGCATTGGCAGCAATAGCCGCGTCTACTGCGCTGCCGCCTGCCTTGAGGATGTCGAGCGCGATCTGCGTTGCCAGCGGATGCGCCGTGGCGGCCATGCCGTTCTGCGCAATCACGGGGCTGCGCGACCAATTGGCGCCGACCGGCCTGCCGCCCGCGCCGATCTGCTGCTCCACGGTGCGTTCTTCGGTCTGCTCCTGTGCGGTCGACGGGACCGCGATCAATGCCAGTGCCGCGGCTCCTGCCAATATCGCTCGCATTTCGCTCTCCTGTTCCTTTGGAGAGCGGTGTGAAGCGCCTTTGTCAGGCTGGCAAGGGGTCTGCCGACTTGGCGGTCGCCTTGCTCACCAGCCAGATCGCCATCCAGGCTGCGATGAAGCCCGGTACTATCTCGTACAGGCCGCCGTCGAATCCGGGCAGGGCGGAATTCCAGCCCAGCGCGATCCACGCCATCACGACAGCGGCACCGGTGACCAGTCCGGCCACCGCACCTGCACCGGTCATTCGGTCCCAGGTGAGCGACAGGATGATTAGCGGACCGAATGCTGCGCCGAAGCCGGCCCATGCATTCGAGACCAGTCCAAGAACTTGGCTGTCGGGATCGCTGGCGATCCAGATGGCGGCCAGGGCCACCAGCGCGACGCAAATGCGGCCTACGTTCACGCTCTCGCGTTCACTCGCCTGCTTGCGGAAGAACAGCTTGTAGAAGTCTTCCGTCAGCGAGGACGAAGCCACCAGCAATTGAGAGCTGATCGTCGACATGATCGCAGCTAGCAACGCCGCCAGCAGGAAGCCGGTGATCAGCGGATGGAACAGCAGGTTCGCAAGGACGATGAAGATCGTCTCGGGGTCGTCCACCACGATGCCGTTACGTTCGGCAAAGGCGCGTCCGGCGATCCCGATACCGATCGAACCGAGCAGGGCTACGCCCATCCATGTCATCCCGATATTGCGCGCGGTCTTCACCTTGGCGACGGTGTCGATGGCCATGAAACGCACGATGATATGCGGCTGGCCGAAATAGCCGAGGCCCCAGGTCACCGCGCTGATGAAGCCCAGCGCCGTCAGACCCTGCGTCAGACTGAGGAAGCCGGGGACATCCACTTCGGTGAGCGATGCGCCCGCGCTGCCGCCTTCGTCGAACATCACGACCAGCGGCATGATGACGAGGGCAGTGACCATAATCAGCCCCTGCACGAAGTCGGTCAGGCTGACCGCGAGGAAACCGCCGACCATCGTGTAGGCCAGCACGACCAGCGCCGTGATCCAGATGCCGAGCATGTAATCGCTCATGCCTGCGTCAGGCAGCAATCCGGCAAAGCTCGTCTCGAACAGCTTGCCGCCGCCGACCAGGCCAGCTGCGGTATAGACCGCGAAGAACACCACGACGATGAGCGCGGAGACGACCCTGAGGGCGACCGCCTTGTCGGGGAAGCGATTGGCGAGGAATTCGGGGATCGTCAGCGCATTGCCCAATTCTTCGGTCTGCTTGCGCAGGCGCGGGGCAACCACGATCCAGTTGAAAAGCGCCCCTACGAAGAGACCGATGCCGATCCACGCCTCCACGAGACCTGCCGCATAAAGCGCGCCGGGAAGGCCGAGCAGCAGCCAGCCGCTCATGTCGCTCGCCCCTGCCGAGAGCGCGGCAACGGATGGTGGCAGGTTGCGACCGGCGAGGAGATAGCCCTCGCTGGTATCGGTAGAGCGGCGCCAGGCCCACAGGCCAATGCCGATCATGAGGACGAAATAGAGCGTAAGGGAGATGAGAGTTCCGGTTTGCATGGGGGGCTGGTAACAAATGCAACCTTAGCTGGCTACCGTTGCGGCGGGCTCGCTTGTCCCACGGTCTCGGGCCCGATCATGATCCTTGCGCGTTGAGGGAGTAATGGCCGGCACCACAATCAGCGCTCTTATGGCACTCGCATTTTGCGCGGTGCACATTTTTGTCGGTAAGCTGAGATTCCTTGAACGGACACCGCGTAGCCGTTGGCTGAGCTTCGCCGGTGGAGTGGCGGTCGGATATGTATTTCTCCACATCCTGCCGGAGCTGGGTGCGCACGCTGCCACCTTCGAAGATGCGACCGGGTTCAAGGCAGAATTGGCAGAAGGTCTCGTTTACACGCTGTCACTGGTGGGGCTGGCCCTGTTCTACGGGCTGGAACGTGCCCTTTCCGTCTCGCGCGACCAGCGCATGGCGAACGAGGGGCGCGATCGCCCGGAGCGCGGCGTTTTCTGGCTACATATCGCAGCAAGCGCGCTGCTGATGATTGTGATCGCCTACCTCCTCAACCACCGTGAGGATGCCAGCATGGGCGGGATGATCCTGTATTTCGCCGCGATGATGCTGCACTTCGTTACCGCCGATTTCGGCACACGTGCCGATCACCCCGAGCTTTACGACAACAAGGGGCGCTGGGTGCTCGCCGCAGCGACGATGTTTGGGTGGGTCCTCGGCCTGGCGCTCGACCTTCCCGAAATGGCTATCGGTTGCCTGTTCGCATTCGTGGCAGGAGGAATTGTCCTGCTTGTTCTCAAGGAAGAGCTTCCCGAAGAACGCAAGAGCTTTTTCTGGCCGTTTCTTGCCGGAGCCTTGCTCTACGCCGCGCTGGTCCTGGGCGAGACGCATCTCGCCGCAGGATAGCGTGGTTGTTGCAGGTTAGGCCTGAGCGGCGCGCTTTGCGCGCTTGCGCTCGTGCGGGTCCAGGATGGCCTTGCGAAGACGGATGTTCTCCGGCGTCACTTCGACCATTTCATCGTCGTCGATATAGGCGATGGCCTGTTCCAGGGTCATCACGCGCGGCGGTGTGAGGCGGATGGCGTCGTCCTTGCCGGTCGAACGGAAGTTCGTCAGCTGCTTCGACTTCATCGGATTCACTTCCAGATCGTCGGGCTTGGCGTTTTCGCCGATGATCATGCCTTCGTAGATCTTGGCGCCGCCGCTGATGAACAGCTCGCCGCGATCTTCCAGCGCGTTGAGCGCATAGGGAACAGCTTCACCCGGGACCATCGAGATAAGCACGCCGTTCTGGCGGCCTTCGATCGGGCCGCGATAGGTGTCATACTTCTCGAACAGGCGGTTCATGATGCCCGTGCCGCGCGTGTCGGACAGGAATTCGCCGTGGTAGCCGATCAGGCCGCGCGACGGGGCGGAGAAGGTGATGCGGGTCTTGCCCTGGCCCGAGGGGCGCATTTCGGTCAGCTCGGCCTTGCGGCGCTGCATCTTCTCGACGACCGTACCCGAATGCTCGTCGTCCACATCGATGACGACCGTTTCGAACGGCTCCATGCGCTGGCCGTTCTCTTCGCGGAAGAGGACGCGCGGGCGGCTGATGCCGAGTTCGAAGCCTTCGCGGCGCATCGTTTCGATGAGGACGCCGAGCTGCAATTCGCCGCGGCCTGCCACTTCGAAGCTGTCCTTGTCGGCGCTTTCTGTAATGCGGATGGCGACGTTGGTTTCCGCTTCGCGATAGAGACGGTCGCGGATCATGCGGCTCGTCACCTTGCTACCTTCGCGGCCAGCGAGCGGGCTGTCATTGACCGAAAACTGCATTGCAAGCGTAGGCGGATCGATCGGCTGTGCTTCGATCGGCTCTTTGACCGCCGGATCGGCAATGGTGTTCGAAACCGTTGCCTTTTCAAGTCCGGCAAGGGCGATGATGTCGCCGGCCTCTGCGTGTTCGACCGGCACGCGGTCGAGGCCATCGAAGCTAAGCAGTTTCGTAGCGCGGCCGACTTCGACGATGTTGCCATCGCCGTCGAGCGCGTGGATCGGATCGTTTACGTCGATCTTGCCCGACTGCACGCGGCCGGTGAGTACGCGGCCCATGAAGTTGTCGCGGTCGAGCAGGGTGGCGAGGAAGCTGAACGGTGCCTCGGTGTCGAGACCCGGAGCCGGCACATGGTCGACGATGAGCTTGAACAGCGGTTCGAGGTCGCCCTCACGGGCATTCTCGTCTTCGCTGGCATAACCGTCACGGCCAGAAGCCCAGAGCGAAGGGAAATCGAGCTGTTCATCGGTTGCATCGAGGCTGGCGAACAGGTCGAATACTTCGTCGAGCACTTCCTGCGGGCGTGCGTCCGAACGGTCGATCTTGTTGACGACGACGATGGGGCGCAGTCCCAGGCCAAGCGCCTTGCCGGTGACGAACTTGGTCTGCGGCATGGGACCTTCGGCGCTGTCCACCAGAAGGATTACGCCATCGACCATGCTCAGGATACGCTCGACCTCGGCGCCGAAGTCGGCGTGGCCCGGAGTATCGACGATGTTGATGCGCGTGCCGTTCTTTTCGACGCTCGTGCACTTGGCAAGGATCGTGATCCCACGCTCTTTTTCCAGATCGTTCGAATCCATCGCGCGCTCTTCAATGCGCTGGTTCTCGCGGAAGGTGCCGGACTGGCGGAAGAGCTGGTCGACCAGCGTGGTCTTGCCGTGGTCGACGTGGGCGATGATCGCCACGTTGCGTAGGTCGCGGGACATGATTTTGCTTTCGTAAGGGTATCGGAGCGGCTGGCGCGGATTCGGCTCTGCCAATTCGTGCGCGCCCCTAGCTTAGATGCTGCAATGCGGCAAGCATTTGAGAGTGTGACTCAAACAACACACCCGTTCTTACGCACGCGAACCGCAGCGCTAAATGCTTGTATGGAAACGACTGGCGCAATAATTCCGCAACCAGCTTGCGTGACTGTGGGGACTACGCAGCCGACCAAATTGTGGTTTTGAGAGAGGATTATTCATGAATTTCAATCGTTTCGGCCGGAAAGCGGCCGTTCGTACCGCCCTGCTGGCAGGTGCTGCAGCAATTACGCTGCCCGGCGCTGCCGTCGCGCAGGACCAGGAAGTAGCGGAGCCCGACGCCGATGAAATGGCGCTCGAGACCGAAGAACAGGACATGGGCAACGTCATCGTTGTGACTGCAACCAAGCGTGAACAAACGCTGCAGGAAGTCCCGGTTTCGGTTTCGGTTACTTCGGGCGAAGTGATCGAGCAGGCGCAGATCCGCGACGTTCTCGATCTCCAGACGGTCGCTCCCTCGCTGCGTGTCAGCCAGCTGCAGAGCTCCTCGAACACCACTTTCTTCATCCGTGGCTTCGGTAACGGCGCGAACAACTTCGGTCTCGAGCCGTCGGTCGGTGTCTTCATCGACGGCGTCTTCCGTTCGCGTACGGCTGGCGCTCTCTCGGATCTCGCCAACGTTCAGCGTATCGAAGTCCTTCGTGGTCCCCAGTCGACCCTGTTCGGCAAGAACGCCTCGGCTGGTGTCATCTCGGTTGTAACCCGCGAACCGCAGTACGAACTCGGCGGCAGCGTCGAAGCCGTCTACGGCAACCTCAACCAGATCATCGTCAAGGGTGACCTGACCGGCCCGATCGGCGAAAATCTCGCCTTCTCGATCGACGGTTCTTACAACAAGCGCGACGGTTACGGCCAGATCGTCAACCTTGATGCCGACCTCAACGACCGCAATCGCTGGTCCGCTCGCGGCCAGCTGCTGTTCGAACCGAGTGCCGACCTCAAGTTCCGCCTGATCGGCGACTACAGCCGGATCGACGAAATCTGCTGTACTGTCGGTAATATCCGCAACGGTCCGACCGGCGCAGCGATCTTCGCCCTCGGTGGTGCGATCGATCCGGAAAACCTGTTCAGCTACGACACCTACCTGAACCGCGAGCCGGTCAACGAAGTGGACAACTACGGCGTTTCGCTGCAGGCCGACTGGAATGTCGGTGCGCTGACCGTGACTTCGATCACGGCCTATCGCGAGCTCGAGAACTTCTTCGACCAGGACATCGACTTCACCAGCGCCGACCTCGCCAGCGAAGTTCGCGCCCAGGACGTCCAGACCTTCACCCAGGAACTGCGCCTGTCGTCCGATTTCGACGGCCCGTTCAACTTCCTGCTCGGCGGTTATTACTTCGACGAGAGCATCAACCAGGAAAGCGAACTGCAGACCGGTTCGGACTTCCGTGGCTACGGTGAATTCCTCGGTGCCTTCATCGCCCAGGATCCGACGTTCTCGTTCAACACCATCGAAGGTGCGCTCGGCCTGCCGCAGAACAGCATCTTCAATACGCCGCTGCTGACCAGCGAAAGCTATTCGATGGACAACAAGGCGTGGTCGATCTTCGGCCAGGTGGACTTCGAGCCGTTCGAAGGTCTCGTCCTCACCGCCGGTTTCAACTACACCGACGACGAGAAGGACTTCGCCCTCAGCCAGGTCTCCTATGACCCGCTTGCGAACGTGAACCTCGTGGATGCCGTCATTGTCGGCCAGATCGCAGGCGCGCTCGGCATTTCGCCTGCAGATGTGACTCCGACCGTGATCCAGGGCTTCGCGACGGGCGCGACGACCGCACCGATCTTCCAGCAGATCGCTGCCGTGGCGACGACGGAATGCAACCCGGCCGCGCCGGCTCCTTGTAACCCGCTGCTCGGCCTGCAGGCATTCCAGTTCCAGCCGCCCTTCGTCGACCTGCCGAACTCGGTAGAAGACGGACGCACACGTGACGACGACTTCTCGTACACGCTGCGTCTCGCCTACGACGTCACGCAGGACCTGAATGCGTACATCAGCTACGCCACCGGCTTCAAAGCCAGCTCGGTCAACCTGTCGCGCGATTCGCGCCCGGCGTTCGGTGACTACATTCCGGGTCCGTTCGGCAGCCAGATCCTGGCACCGTCCTCGCCGATCCTGAATGGCGGCCTTGCCGTGCCGAACCTGACCACCGGTTCGCGCTTCGCGGGTCCGGAAGAAGCGGAAGTGTGGGAAATCGGCCTCAAGGCACAGTTCGACCGCATGGGCTTCAACCTTGCCGTGTTCGACCAGTCGCTCGAAGGTTTCCAGGACTTCCTGTTCACCGGCACCGGCTTCCAGCTAACGAATGCTGGTAAGCAGTCGGTTCGCGGTTTCGAGTTCGACACGACGATCAATCCGGTCGACCCGCTGGTCCTGACCTTCGCCGTGACCCACCTCGACCCGCTGTTCGACAGCTTCGTCGACGGTCCGGCAGGTGACCTTTCGGGACAGCGCCCCGCTGGTATTCCTTCGTGGAACATCGCCACTTCGGCGACTTACACGCATGAATTCGGCCTGTCGGGTAATCGCCTGATCACCCGCCTGGACTACAACCACACCAGCAACACGCAGATCCTCAACGCTATCGGCGGCTTCGGCTCCGACGAGGCTGCGCGTGCGGTTGCTCGCGATTATCGTCGCGAAATCAACCTCGTGAACGCGTCGACGACCTTCTCGATGGAGAACGGGCTAGAATTCGGCCTGTGGGCACGTAACCTGCTGAACGATCAGTACATCGGTACCCTGTTCCCGAGCGTTGCTCAGGAAGGATCGATCTCTGGTTACCCGAGCGCTCCGCGCACCTACGGCGGCGTGGTACGCTTCCGCTTCTAAGCGGCGAGCAATCCAACCAAATATGGAGAAGGGGGCTTTCGGGCCCCCTTTTTCGTGCCGTTTACCCTTCGCGCGCACCGGGTCCCGTTGCGGGACGCAACCATTGATGTCGCGGAAATGAAACCGAAGCCGGGTTATAAGGGCTCTTGCGACCCGAGGGTTTGTCCCCTGACTGACCCAGCCTTGATCCCCCGCCTCAGAGCGGGGGATTTTCTTTTAGAGCGCCCTCAGAGCCTGTGCAGGTTTGGCCCTCAGCAGGGGCAACGAGCCACCCACGGCAAAGACCAGGACGGTCGCCAGACCAAGCCCAAGCACCAACAGGACCTCGGTCCAGTCGGGTAGCCAGTCGAATTCGAACAGCTGCGTCACGACGAGCCATGCGGTAAGGCTGCCAAGGCCAAGCGCCACGACAGCGAGCGCACTTGCGAGCAGGGCGTATTCGATCAGCTGCATGACCAACACCTGACGCCTGTCTGCACCAAGCACGCGCAAGACTACCGTGTCATAGGTCCGCGAGGCCCGCGCCGCTGCGATCGCGCCGAGAAGTACGGCGAGACCGGCAAGAACCGCCACACTCGCTGCAGCCAGCGTCGCCAGCCCGACCTGTTCGAGGATTGTTCGTGCCTGCTGGAGGACGCCGCCGACCTCGATCACCGAGGTGGAAGGCAATTCGCGCACCAGCGCTTGGAGCAGCGGGCCGGTCGGCGTGCCTTCGGCAAGCTCGACGGTTGCCGCCAGATTGTGCGGCGTGTTTTCCAAGGCATTGGGGCTGAGCACGAAGACGTAATTGAAGCCCATGCTTTCCCAGTCGACCTGGCGAAGGCTCGCGATCTGGGTTTCCACCTCGACGCCCAGCACGCCGAAGGTCAGCCGGTCGCCGATCCCTAGGCCTGCTGCCTGCGCGAATTCCTCGTCGATCGAGACCAGTGGCGGGCCACCATATGTCGCGTCCCACCATTGCCCTTCGGTCAGGTTGTTTCCGGGGGGAACCGCGTCGGCATAGGTCAGGCCGCGTTCGCCGCGAAGGGCCCACGCACCATCGGGGATTTCCTCGAGCTCGGATGTCCGCGTCATGTTGCCTTCGGATCCGAAGGCGAGGACAGAACCGCGCAGCGCGGGAACGGTCCGGATCTCGGCGTCCGGGTCCGTCTGCAGGATCAGTTCGCTGAAGCGTTCTTCCTGTTCGCGCGGCACGTCGAGCACGAAATAGTCCGGTGCCTGTGCCGGGACGCGTTTCTCGATATTGCCATCGATGGCGCTTTGCACCGCCGCCAGAAGGACGAAGGAAGCAAGGCCGAAGCCCAGCGCGGTGACCAGCGCACCAGTGCTGGAACCGGGGCGATAGATATTGGCCAATGCCGTGCGGGCGATGGGGCTGGTTGGACGCGGCAGGGCAGCGGCAATCTTGCGAATGGCCCATCCCAGCAGCGCCAGTAGGGCCAGGACCACTGCCGCACCAAGGAGGAAACCGCCGGAAAGAAGGGGCTGGCTGGCCGTCACGAGCGCAAGGCCGACGATTGCTGCAAGACCCGCGATCACCACGAACAAAGCAGATCGATCGCGCGCCAGCGGGGCGATGTTCGAGCGCATTAGCGCCATCGCAGGGAAATGCCTTGCCCGCATCAACGGCGGGGCTGCGAAGACAAGCGCGACGAGGAGGCCATAGGCCGAGGCGAGGAGCAGGGCGCCCGGATCTATGACGAAGCCCGTATCGACCGGCAACAATCCTTCCAGCGCCGTTGCGAGGAGCGGCACGACGGCAACGCCGACCGCGAGCCCGGCAATGCTGCCAACCGCAGCGGCTGCAAATATCTGCAAAGCATAGATGCGCGCGATGTCGCGGCTAGTCGCACCGAGGATCTTGAGGGTAGCCACGGACTGGCGCCGCGCGTCGAGATAGGATGAGACGCCTCCGCCGATACCGATCCCTGCAATCACCAATGCCGCAAGGCCGACTAGGGTCAGGAATTCGCTCATCCGGCTGACGAAACGGTCGGTGCCAGGGGCCGCGCGGTCGGCAGTGTCGATATCGAGACCCGCCTCGGGGAAACGCGCCTCGAGGTCTTCTTCCACCGATTCCAGGTCGCGGGATGTGTCGAAAGCGACCCGCGTCTTGCTCTGGTACATGGCACCGGGGGCGAGCAATCCGGCACGCTCCGGAACGTCTTCGGCGACGATGATGGTCGGGCCAAGCTGGAACCCTTCGCCAAGCCGGTCGGGTTCATCGGCGATGATGCCCGCGACCTCCAGGGTCTCTGTGCCGATCAGGAAGGTGTCGCCAGTCTCGAGCCCGAGCCGGTCGGCTGCGCCAGGCGCAATATAGGCCTTATTGCCGCTAGGTGCGGTGACTTCACGCCCGCCTTGGATGACAAGCTTGCCGTAAAGCGGGTAAAGTTCGTCCACCGCTTTCAATTCGATGGGCGCGGCATTGTCGTCCTTGCGCGCCATGGCTTGCAGCCGCGTGCCCGCCGATACCGTGCCGAGTTCTTCCAGAGCCGCACGCTCTTCGGCGTTCAGTGAACGCTGCCACAGCTCGACCTGCAGGTCACCGCCGAGGAATTGCTGGCCATTGGCTGCCAGTTCGCGTTCGATTGCGGCAGTTAACGTTCCGATTGCGGCGAGGGCTGCAGTGCCGAGGAAGATGCATACCAGCAGCAGGCGCAGGCCCTTGAAACGGGCATTGAGATCGCGTCGGGCGATCCGCCAGGCGGTCGACCAGCTCATGCGGCGGTATCGCTCGCAATGCGACCGTCACCAAGCGTCAGGACGCGCTCGCAATGATCGGCAAGTTCGGGGTCATGGGTGATAACCAGCAGCGTGGCGCCGGTTTCGGCCCGGCGGGCGAACAGGAGTTCCACGATCTCGTGCCCCGTTGCCGCATCGAGATTTCCGGTCGGTTCGTCTGCAAAAATGAGGTCGGGGCGCGAAGCGATGGCGCGGGCGATTGCCACGCGCTGTTGCTCTCCGCCGGAAAGCTGCTGCGGGTAGTGATCTAGCCGGTGGCCAAGACCGACTGCTTCCAGTTCCGCCTTGGCGCGCTCCTGCGCATCGCTTTGGCCGGCCAGTTCCATCGGTGTCGCTACGTTTTCAAGCGCGGTCATCGTCGGAAGGAGGTGAAATGCCTGCAGCACGATGCCGATGCGGCCGCGGCGCGCACGGGCAAGGTCGTCCTCGTCCATCGCCGCGAAGTCCTGCCCCGCGACGCTCAGCGTGCCGCTTGTCGCGCGTTCCAGCCCCGACAGAACCGCCATGAGCGAGCTCTTGCCCGATCCGGACGGACCAAGCAGGGCAACGGTCTCGCCATGCTTGATGGTGAGATCCAGCCCCTTGAGGATTTCGACAGGGGCTTGGGTGGAGCCGAGGGTGAGGCGCAGGTCGCGAGCGCAAATCGCATCTTGAGAAGTGGTCACGCGGCTGCGATGGCAGATGGCACAGCAACTCTCAAGGAAGTCCGCCGATGGTTCTGCGTAGTTTGTCGATGCTTGCCGCCGCCCTGTCCCTTGCCGCCTGTGGCAGCGAGGCGGAGACGGTCGATCGGACAGAGGATACGAGCGCTGCCGCTCCGAATGCCGAGACGATCGAGGTGGCGGGCCCCGAACGCCACATCCTCGCCTTCGGAGACAGCCTGTTCGCAGGCTATGGCGTGGGCTTGGAGAACAGCTACCCGACAGACCTCGAAAGGGCGCTGCGCGAACGCGGCATCAACGCGCAGATGGTCAACGCTGCGGTATCGGGCGAAACGAGCGGTGCAGGCGCGAAACGCCTCGCTTTCGCGCTCGATGCGCAGGACGTGAAGCCGGACCTCGTTCTCCTCGAACTGGGCGGCAACGACATGCTGCGCGGGCTTTCTCCCGACCAGACCCGTGCCAATTTCGAAAGCATGCTGGGCGAATTGCGCAATCGCGATATTCCCGTCGTGCTGATGGGGATGCGTGCTCCTCCCAATTATGGGCCGGAATACCAGCAGGACTTCGACAACCTCTATCCCGAGCTGGCAGAGGAATATGGCGCGACGCTCGTGCCCTTCTGGCTCGAGAGCATCTACCAGGATCCCTCGCTCTTCCAGGATGACCGCATCCATCCCACGACCGAAGGCATCGATCGCCTGGTGGAGGCGACCGTGGATCGGATCGAAGCGGCTATTCCTGCTACGGACTAGATTCGCGTGACCTCGCCGCCTTCGACCCGCCAGGTGGCGGCTTGCGGCGCGATTGCCTCGAAGGGTGCGAGTTCGGTACCCGTCATCCAAACCTGCGCCCCGCTGGCGGCGAGTTGGTCGAACAGGGCTGCGCGCCGGATCGGATCGAGATGGGCGGCGACTTCGTCCAGCAACAGGATGCCACTGCGCCCCTTGGCTGCCAACCCAGCGTGGGCGAGCGTGATGGCGACCAGCATGGCCTTCTGTTCGCCGGTCGAACTTTGCGCCGCGGGTACGCGTTTGGCCGCGTGGATCACCTCCAGCTCGTCGCGATGCGGGCCGGTGAGCGTGCGCTGGGCTGCGCAGTCGCGCACGCGATTTTCGAATAGGGATTGCGACAAGGCGTCCGGATTGTCGGCTCCGCCTGGCGAGTAGGTGAGGGCAGGGCGGGCGAAGGGTTCGGCAGGCATATGCGCGATGCTGGCCATCAGCGTGTCGACCAGCGCGGCCCGCCCTGCAATCAGCCTGCCGCCGTGTTCGACCATCTGCGCCTCGATCGCATCGAGCCACGAACTGTCCGGCGCGCGGTCGTCTGCCAGCAGCCGGTTGCGTTCGCGTAGGGCCGCTTCATAGCGCGAAGCATAGCTTGCGTGCGCCGGGTCTAAAGCGAGAGCCATGCGGTCCATGAACCGCCTGCGGTCGGCGGCAGGGCCTGTAAACAGCCCGTCCATCGCAGGTGTCAGCCAGGTCAGGGCCAGCCACTCCCCCAAAGCCGAAGCGGTGGCCTCGGCCCCGTTGATCCTGACCTTGCGGCGACCGGGATTGTCGCTTTCCGTATAAGTGCCGAGCCGGACCCGCTCTTCGTCCTGCGCGAGATCGGCGCCGATGGCGAAGCCGGTCGGCGAGCCGTGGGCAACCATGTCGACCAGCGCCGCACGCCTCAGGCCGCGTCCGGGGGCAAGCAGGGAGAGCGCTTCCAGGACATTGGTTTTTCCCGCGCCGTTTTCGCCAACCAGCAGGTTGAACCGCGCCGTTTCCTCCAAATTGGTAGAGGCGTGATTGCGGAATTGGGTGAGGGAAATGCGCTCGAGCATGGGCCCAAAAGCGTTAGCGCGGGCACTCTCTCGCCGCCAGCAAATTACCCAAATCCAATAGTTGGTGAAATTTCCCAACCTTTCGGATTGATGAACGAAACCTGTCTGCCAGATTAAGCGGGCTTCCGCAGATTTCCGCCGTTTTTCAAGTTTGGCACGCCTGTTGCAATCAATCTGGTGTCCCCCGGATGGTCCGGAGGGAAGCAGAAATTACAAAGGGAGTATCACTCATGTCCGCTTTCGCACTCGACACCAACAAGGCTTTCGCAGCTGTCTTCGCACTTGGCCTTTCGGCACTCAGCATGGCTTTCGCAATCATCCCCGCCACGCCCGCCGGCCTCGTCGCCTGATCACCAGCCCACCCATTTAAAGGAAACCATCTTATGTTCGACAATGAAAACATCGGTAGCCGCGTCATGGCCGCTGCCGTTTCGGTAATGATCTCGGCCGGCTTCTTCGCCACCGCCATTGCCTATGCCACCCCGACCGGAATGATCGCATGAGCGACCTGAAATTCCGCGACGACAATGCAGTGCGCCCCAGCCGCAGTTTCAAACTGGATCGCACGAACGCAAAGATGATGGGTGTATGCGCCGGTATCGGCCGCTACTTCGGGATCGACACCACGCTGGTTCGCGTCGGCTTCGTCCTGGGAACGCTGCTCGGCTTCGGAAGCTTCATCCTGATCTACCTGGCGATCGGACTGATCGCAGACTGACAGAGGACGCGGGGGCAATACCGCGTCCTCTATTCCGTCACATGGCCGAGATACCGCCGTCGAGCTTGAGCTCCGCACCGGTCATGAAACGGCTCTCGTCACTGGCGAGATAAACCACCGCGTTGGCGATATCGTTCGGCTCGCCAACAAACCTGAGCGGGATCTGCCGGGCCAGCTTGTCCATCAGGACGTCCTTATCCAGCCCCGAATGCCGTGCCGTCCCGTCGAGGATCGGCGTATCGACAAATGTCGGATGGATGGAATTGCAGCGGATTTGCATTTGCTTCTTCGCGCAATGCAGCGCGATCGACTTCGACAGCATCCACACCGCAGCCTTCGATGAGTTGTACGCAGGCATCGTATCGCTGGCGATGAGCCCGGCGATCGAGGAAATGTTGATGATCGAGCCGGGCGCATGCTCGCGCATCAGCGGCAGGGCTTTCTGGCAGCCGTGGAAGATCGAATCGACATTGACGGAAAAACACCGTTTCCAGTCGTCGAAATCGCAGGTCTCGATGTTTCCGGCGACACCGATACCCGCATTGTTGACGAGGACATTGAGGCCGCCGAGTTCTGCATCGGCCGTCTCGACCACCCGCTCCCAGTCTTCTGGGTTGGTCACGTCATGCTGGACACCATAGGCATGGCCCGCGCCCATCTCTTCGACGATTTCGGCGGCGGTCGCCTGCGCGCCCTCACCATTGATATCGGTGCACAGTACCCGCGCGCCTTCTTCGGCAAGCCTTCTTGCATGGGCACGTCCGAGGCCTTGCGCCGCGCCGGTGACCAGCGCCAGCTTACCTGCACACCGTTTCGCCATTCCTACTCTCCCGATATCATTGCGTGCGATGCCATCAGCATCGCGATCCTTACATCCACACCGTGACCCATCGCGCGCCAGCGGGCAACGAATTCCGCCAGCTGCGTGCGGGGGACGCGGTGGACGACGATGTCTTCGCTGTCGGTGCCGCCGCCTTCGCTAATCTTTTCGAGGCCATGGGCGCGCATGAGCGTGAAGCTTTCACTGACCATTCCGGGCGAGGAATAGAATTCGCCAAGGTTCTCCATCCGCGCCGCACGGTAGCCGGTCTCTTCCTCCAGCTCGCGCGCCGCTGCGTCTTCCGCGTTTTCGCCAGACTTGCCTTCATCGTCACCGATCAGGCCGGCAGGGATTTCCAGGCAGATGCGTCCCAATGGTACGCGGTATTGCGAGACCAGGATGACGTGATCGTCCTCGTCAATGGCGATGATCGCGGCGGCCCGGATCCCGCGCGAGCGGCTGGCGTATTCCCAGCGGCCACGGCGCTTGGTGGTGACGAAGCGTCCTTGCCACATGATTTCTTCGGGTTTGTCGGCATCCGCATCGCGGCCCGGCACATCGATAGGTTCGGCCATGCGGCGTATCTAGACTTCGATAAGGCGGTCGGGCAACTCGTTCACGTCGTCTTCTGCGCGCGGGAAGTGATCGGAAAGGACCGCGCCAACGTCGCGCACGCCTGCAGCGAGACCTTCGGCAATCCGGCCCTCTTTGATTTCCGCGAGCATGTCGGCCATCGCTTCGCCCCAGACTTCCGCATCTACTTTCGCCGCGATCGGTTCATCGGCGACGATCTCCGCCCTGTGCTCGCGCATGGACAGGTAGAGAAGCACACCGGTCCGGCCATGGGTGCGGCGCTCTGCACCGACCTTGAAGTGCTTGACCGCTTGCGCATGGACCCGCGCAAATTTCACCGGTCCGGGGATAAGCGCAAAGCGAAGCGCATCCCAAAGCTGGATGGCCCATGCGGCGATGAAGGTTATCAGGCCCAGCGCGATGGTCAGGCTGGCGATTTCGCCCGTGGTCCATTCATGGCGCCAGCCGCCGAACAGAGAATCCCACAAATCCTGGAACGGCACCGGGAGCAGGGCGAACAAGCTCATGGCGGTGAAAGCCAGCGCCAGAGCCCATACCAGCGATACGTCCGTGTATCCGTCGCTGCGGTCTGCCAGCACGGTCACGATCTCACCCGCAGTCGTCTCTTCTGCCGAAGCGACCGCGTCGGATACGATCTTATGCTGTTCTGCGTTCAGATAGCTCGCCATTACCAACCCCCCGATGCGCCGCCGCCGCCAAAGCTGCCGCCGCCGCCGGAAAATCCGCCGCCACCG
The DNA here is from genome assembly GCF_009827445.1 of Qipengyuania aquimaris. Lineage (GTDB taxonomy): Bacteria > Pseudomonadota > Alphaproteobacteria > Sphingomonadales > Sphingomonadaceae > Qipengyuania > Qipengyuania aquimaris. The sequence goes on along the minus strand of NZ_WTYI01000001.1, from coordinate 1,428,769 downwards.
AAGCCTCCGCCGAATCCGCCGCCAGAGCCGCCACCCCAGTCATCGCCGCCCGACAGCGCGCCGCGCGCGATGGCAGAGCCGACTTCCCACAGGATGATGTCGCGGGCGGTGTTACCCCACGGACCGCGCTTGTAGCGCCGCCTCCGGCCACGGCCGGTGAGCATGGGCAGGATGAAAAAGAAGAAGATGAAACCAAGCCAGATCAGGCCGCCGTAGGGGAAGCCGCTGTCGGCTTCGCGCGTCTGGCTCGCCTCTGCAGCGATCCGGCGCGCTTCGTCCTCGGGCAGGACCAGCTGGCTGATGATCGCATCGGCACCGGCATTGATACCGGCGGGATAATTGTCGTTCCGGAACTCGGGAAGAATGGCGTTCTGTATGACTATTGAGGACAGGGCGTCCGTCATTATGCCTTCAAGGCCATAGCCGACCTCGATGCGTACCTTGCGCTCGTTCGGAGCAACCAAGAGCAGCGCGCCATCGTTGCGCTCTGCATCGCCAATGCCCCACTCGCGGCCGAGCTGGTAGCCGTAGTCGGCAATGTCGTATCCCTGCAGGTTGGGGATGGTCGCAACGACGAGCTGGCGCTGCGACTGGTCCTCCAGCGCAGCCAGTTTTTGCGTCAGTTCTGCCTCTTCCGCCGGAGTGAGCAGGTCCGCCTGATCGACGACCCGACCGGTCAGCTCGGGAAACTGCTGCGCCAAGGCAGGGGGCGCAAGCAGCGCCCCCGCCAAGGCGAGCAAGGCAAGCAGGTGGCGCATCAACGCGCTCAGTTCGAGGTCATGTCGATGGTCGGAGCGACTTCAGCCCCTTCCGTCGCAGCCTCGTAGGGAACCAGCGGTTCTGCGCCGTGGATGATGTTGGCGCCGATCGTGTCGGGGAAGGTGCGGATCGTCGTGTTATATTCGCGCACGGCTTCGTTGTAGTCGCGAATGGCGACGGCGATGCGGTTTTCCGTGCCTTCCAGCTGGCTCTGCAGCGCGAGGAAGTTCTGGTTCGACTGGATCTGCGGATAGGCTTCGAAGCTTGCGAGCAGGCGACCGAGGCCCTGACCCAGCTGACTCTGAGCGGCCTGGAATTCGGCCATCTTTTCGGCATCGCCGAGATCGGCAGCGTCGATATTCACGCTGGTGGCGCGGGCGCGGGCATCGGTGACCTCGGTGAGGATCGTGCGCTCGTTCTCGGCAGCGCCCTGCGCCACTTCGACGAGGTTCGGGATCAAATTGGCACGGCGCTGGAACTGCGCCTCGACATCGGCCCACTTGGCCTTGGCGTTTTCTTCCGCTGCCGGAACCGAGTTGATGCCGCAGGCCGAGAGAGCCATGGCGGCCGCGGCAACGAAAGCGACGCGGAAGCTGGCGAAACGTGTCATCGAGAAACCCCTTTTTCGAATACTGTTTTACCTAGATAGCACGGTTGCAGCCCTGTTCAAGGATTGCAGCGCTTGTAGACCTGCATCAAATTTGGCAGGAATTGAGCATCCGGGTCGCAGTGGAGGGACACAGTTCATGCTCAAGGATTTCAAGGAATTCATTGCCAAGGGCAATGTCATGGAACTCGCCGTCGCGGTGATCATCGGCGGGGCATTCGCCACCATCGTGAAGTCGCTGACCGACGAGATCATCATGCCGATCGTCGGCGCCATTTTCGGCGGCGCCGATTTCAGCCGGTATTTCATCCTGCTGAGCACGCCGGAAGGATATGAGGGCGCGATGGACGATTATGCCGCGTTGCAAGAGGCGGGGGCAGCAATGATCGGATATGGCAGCTTCATCACGGCAATCATCAATTTCCTCATCCTTGCTTTCATCATCTTCCTGCTCGTTCGCTACGCCAAGAAGGTGATGGCCGAATTCGAGGAGAAGGAAGAAGAGGCACCCGCAGGCCCGAGCGAGATCGACCTGCTCAAGGAAATCCGTGATGCGCTGAAAGGCGGCGCTCCCGGTGCCCCCAAGAACGGCCCGATGGGATAAACGATTGCGGTGCATGAAGCTGGCGCTTTGTGCACCGCATTCGCCCGCTCACTTCACATTAAGGCTTCGATCGCTATATGAGGCCTGTCGGTTTCGGCCGGCTATGGCGATAAACTGCGCTGTGCAATAGGTACAACGGACCCGGGGGCAGTACCCGGCGGCTCCACCATAACCCGCGGTAAATGCGCGGTTTTTGACGGGGCCGAACTAGGATCGACGTGTGCTGAAAGACAGTGTTTTCGCCCGGGCTGAGTAACCCGGAAAACTGTTCACAACACACAAGTGCCAACGATAACGAAGCACTCGCAATCGCTGCGTAACCTGACGGCCTAACGGCCTGATCTTACAAAGCTAAAGCGCGGTTGGACCCACCGGGCAACAGAAGCGGAATCCGGGGCTCCGGGGGTAGCTAGCAACAGAAACCCCCACCTTCTTCAGCTGTTCTTCTTAGCAAAGCCCATGAGCGCGATGAAAGTCGCGATCGCAATCACGCCTGCGCTTGCCTGCGCGAAGGCGCTGTCTCTCATGTTTGCCAGAAAAATAACAAGCAAAATCATTGAAATGACGAGAAAAAGGCACCCCCATCCCGCTAGGGGTTCGGGTACGAACCCTATTCCAACGCGATGGAATAGTTTTTTACCTGGCCGATTCACGCGCCGGTATTAGGTGTCTCGGCCTCTTCGGCCTTGCGCGCTTCGGTTTCGTAGCGGATCGCGTCGAGGATTTTCGCACCGCCCAGGAACACAGCGCCCGCGGTGGCTGCCATCAGCAGCCAGCCGCCGACGCCGGGGTATTCGACCGTGTAATGCGCGCCGCGCGTCATGGCGCCAAGTGCAAGGGCATAGATGATCAGGAACGCTTCGAAGCGTGTCTTGATCACGAAAAGCCGCTTGATCTTGGTCCACATGGGTGTGTGCGCTTCCTCGATTTGTTAACTTCCGGCTGCGTGATCAGGCGGGTTTCTTTGCCAGCCTGCGGCTTCCGGTGGTTAATGCAACGAGGAGTGTAGGCGCGGCGCGGAAGCCGAGTCCAGCGCGTTAACCGTGTTGGGCCGGTTTAAGCGAGAGTGTCCAAGGACAGGACAGATAGCAGCGCCTCGCGCGCCTCGATCACCGTCTTTGCCAGGGCATCGCTTCCAATATCGGCCGGATCGATCTGTTCCGGCCAGTTCTCCGCAACGACTGCCTCCACGCGTTCCAGCTTGGCTTCGTCCAGCATGAAACGCGGATCGACCGTGGCAGGATCGGCCACCACGCGCAGGCGAAGGCAGGCGGGGCCGCCGCCATTGGCCATCGATTGCTTCACATCCACAGGGATGACCTTGCGGATCGGGCCATTCGTCGCGAGCATATGTTCGCACCACGACCAGACCGCGGCGCTCTCCTGGCATTCGGTTGGCACCACGAGAGCCATTTCGCCGGTCGGTAGGGTCAGCAGCTGCGCGTTGAACAGGTAGGTACGGATCGCTTCTTCGAGGCTGACGGCGCTTTCTGGCACCTCGACCACCTGGAGAGCGGGGAATGCCGCTGCGATTGCGTCATAGGCGCCCTGCTTGTCGGCAAAGGCGCGCTCGTGGGTGAACAGCACCCGCTCGTTTGCCACCGAGACCACGTCGTTGTGGAACGCACCTGCTGCAATCGCTTCCGGGTTCTGTTCGATGAAGACGCATTTGTCCGGGTCCAGCCCGTGCAGGCGAGCGACGGCGCGGCTAGCCTGCTCGTGCTGGCGGGCGGGAAATTTTCCGCCCTGCGTACCATAGACGAACACTTCCACGCCCTCGGCACCATGCCCTTCGCAAAAGCGCATATGGTTGGCTGCCCCCTCATCGCCGAAGGTCGGCAGGATGGCGTCGTGGACGGCGAAATGCTTGCTGTCGCCGAACGCTATGTCGAGCTGGGCCTTGGTGTCGCGCCATTCCTGCGCGCGGTGGGCCATCGTCACGAGATTGGCAGGCGTCAGGTGACACCGCCCGTCTGCCGTATCGGGAGCGGGGCTGACGGTGGCGGCGTTGGCGGTCCACATCGAACTGGCGGACCATGCTGCTGCAATCAGCTGGCGCGGGGCACCGGCACCCAATGCCAGATCGCGGATCAATCCGAGGTTGGGCCGCGGCAAGGGGAGAAGGAAGCCTTGAGCAAGTCCAAGCTCCATATTGGAGCGCATCTTGCCGAGGCCTTGAAGGGCCGCGGCGCGCGGATAGCTGGTATCCCCGCCGTGGCTGGAACTGGCGATATTGCCGAGGCTGAGGCCGGCGTAATTGTGGCTCGGCCCGACGATGCCGTCGAAATTGATCTCGAAGAGACTCATCGCGCGACGCTCCATACTTCGTCGCCCTTGCTCACGCCGAGCGTCTCGGCGGCAGTCGTATCGATTGCAATGCTGTCATCGTCACCGAATGCCCGCACGCCGTAGCAGCTGCGGAAATCGTCGAATTTCCCGGTGGCGAGAAGGGCGCGCTCGCCTTCCTCCAGATCGGTCGCCGAAACGGCAGCGGGCTTCGCATCCGCAATGCTTTTCACCGTGTCGGTGCGGGCCGTCATCGTGGGACCGCCGTCGAAGATATCGACATAGCCTTCGGCCGCAAATCCTTCGTTCTCGAGCATGCGCATGGCCGCGCGGCCGCTCGGGTGCGGTACGCCGATCACCTTCTTCGCCTCCTCGTCCAGCATGGCGATATAGACCGGGTGCTTGGGCATGAGATCGGCAATGAACTGGTTGCCATTGATGGCGTTGAAATAGTCCGCTTCCTGGAAGGTCATGCCGAAAAAGCGCCCTGCAACACCGTCCCAAAAAGGCGATCCGCCGCGATCGTCGATCACGCCGCGCAATTCGGCAAGGATACGGTCCGCAAAACGCGCGCGGTGCATCGCAACGAAGAGGTAGCGACTGCGCGCCAGCAGGAGGCCAAGACCGCCTGCACGTTCGCCCGGGTGGAGGAACAGTCCGCCGACTTCGCTCGATGCTTCGAGATCGGTCGTAAGGCTGAGCATTTCGGCGCGCACGGTGCGGTCGAGTTCCTGGCTGTGCTGCGTTAGCGTGGTCATGCGATAGCTGTAGAACGGCCATTGCTGGCCGACCTGCGTGAATAGCTGGCACGTGCCCCGCACCTGTCCGGTTTCGGTGTTTTCGAGCACGAGGGTGAACTGGTCGTCGCCAAGCTCGTCGTCGGTGCGCGAAAACGCGGCCTCGGCGCGCTCCAGCTTGCGGGTCAGCGCCGCCCTGTCTGCCGGCAGGTTGGTAAAGCCACCACCGGTCAGCTTGGCCATTTCGTACAGGTGTTCAAGGTCGCTGATATGGGCAGCGCGGAGGCGGAAAGTCACAAATGGTCTCCGGTGGAAAGCTTGGTAAGGACCAGCGCGGACAGCGCCACGCGTTCCCGCAAGGATGGGACGATCATGAATTCGTCCGGTGAGTGGATTGCGCCGCCGCGCACGCCCATGGTGTCGACCACGGGCACGCCGGTGGCGGCGATATTGTTGCCGTCGCAAACGCCGCCGGTGCTCTTCCAGCCGATCTCCTGGCCAAGCTCGGCGCCGCAGGATTTGACGAGGTCGAACAACCGCTGGGCCTTTTCATCGACCGGCTTGGGCGGACGGGTGACGCCTCCGTGCCGGTGGATGCCGACCTCGTGATCGGCCTCGATCATGCGCAGGATCGCATCGAGTTCGCCGTCGAAGCGGTTCATCGCATCGGTCGACTTGGGACGGATATTGAAGCGCAGGATTGCAAGGTCGGGCACGACATTGTTGGCCGCGCCGCCTTCGATCTTCGCCGGGTTTACGGTAATGTCATCCGCCTCGAGCGCCTTGATGCGCAGCACCAGGTCGCTGGCGGCAACAATGGCGTTACGGCCATCGTGCGGGTTGCGCCCGGCATGGGCGGACTTGCCGGTGATCGTGATCGAATAGTTTCCGGTCCCGCCGCGCGCATGGGCGAGCGTGCCGTCGGGCAATGCACTCGGCTCGTAGGTCAGCGCCGCGTATTTTCCGCGCGCCAGCTCCTCGATGAGGCTGCGGCTGGCAAGGCTGCCCGTTTCCTCGTCTGAATTGATCATCACATCGTAGCCGACGCGCTGCGAACCTTCGATCGTCTCGAACAGCTTGAGCGTGTGGAGGATGACGTTGAGCCCGCCCTTCATATCGGCGGTGCCGGGACCATTGATGGTCTCGTCGTCCAGCCACACGGTTTCCTGGAAGGGGTGGTCGACAGGGAATACCGTGTCCATGTGGCCGGTCATGACGAAGCGCCGCTGGGCCTCGGGGCGCACCCGCAGGACCATGTGCTTGCCATGGGGCTTTTCAAACTCGCGTCCGTCGGCGCTGATGGCGGTTACGGTGGCGGGTTCGACCAGCTCGACTTCGCCGGGAAGGGCGCTGAAGGCGTCGGCAAGGACGCCGGCCATTTTTCCGAGACCTTCGATGTTCGCCGTGCCGGTGTTGATGGCCGCCCAGTCCTGGACTTCGCGCAGCATGGTGTCTGCATCGATTGCATCGAGAAGGGCTTGCGGGGCACTGTCCGGTTTCATTGGCAACTTCCTTAGTCGGGATGCGCCAAGTGTCCACCCCGCCGCTTGCAATCGTCAACCGCTGGCGGCATAGGTCGGATCGCTCCTCCCCGGGTACACATTGCCATTCGAATACCCCAAGGGAGTTCCATGACAGATTACTTGACGCGCGCAGGGATCGAAGTCGATCCGGCTCTGGCTACCTTTATCGAAACCGAAGTCATCGCGCCTCTCGGCCGCGATACTGACGCCTTCTGGACAGGCTTCGCCGACTTGCTCGGCACCTTCGCGCCCCGCAACCGCGCCCTGCTACAGAAGCGCGAAGATCTTCAGGCGAAAATCGATGCGTGGCACACGGAGCGCGCGGGCCAACCTCACGATGCAACCGCCTATCGCGCGTTTCTGGAAGAAATCGGTTATCTCGTGCCCGAGCCGGGCAATTTCACCATCGGGACGCAGAATGTCGATCCCGAGATCGCGACCATGGCCGGCCCGCAGCTGGTCGTCCCCATCCTCAACGCGCGCTTCCTTCTCAATGCTGCAAATGCGCGCTGGGGCAGCCTTTACGACGCGTTTTACGGCACCGATGCATTGGACGCCCCTGCGGCGCGGCCCGGCGGATATGACGAGGATCGCGGCGTGGCAGTGATCGCCAAGGCGAAAGCCTTCATGGACGAGGCCGTGCCGCTGGCTGATGGCAAGAAGTGGTCCGAACTGTCCGACGTCAAGCACAACGGCATCCCGCTTGCCGACCCGGCGCAGTGCGTGGGCTGGAACGACAAGGCCTGCCTGTTCAAGCACAATGGCCTGCATATCGAGGTTGTGTTCGATGCGGACCATCCGATCGGTCGCAGCGATCCGGCCAATATCGCCGATATCAATCTCGAAGCGGCGCTGACCACGATTGCTGATTGCGAAGATTCGGTCGCCGCCGTGGATGCAGAGGACAAGCTGCTCGCCTATCGCAACTGGCTCGGCGTGATCCGCGGAGATCTGTCGGAAAGCTTCGAAAAGGGCGGCAAAACAGTCACGCGCGCGCTGGAAGGCGACCGCACATACACCGCTCAGGACGGCACCGAATTCGCCCTGCCCGGGCGCAGCCTGATGTTCGTACGTAATGTCGGTCACCTGATGACCAATCCCGCCATGCGCTGGGACGGCGGGGAGATTGCAGAAGGCATAATGGATGCAGTCGTCACCTCGGCCATCGGCGCGCACGACGTCGCCGGCCTCGGCAAATACGGCAATTCGCGCAAGGGCAGCATCTACATCGTGAAGCCCAAGATGCACGGGCCCGAAGAGTGCGCCTTCACCAACGACCTGTTCGATGCGGTCGAGGACCTGCTCGGCCTGCCGCGCCATACAGTGAAGGTCGGGGTGATGGACGAGGAGCGCCGTACTTCGGCCAATCTCGCCGCCTGCATTCACGCGGTGCGGGACCGGATCGTCTTCATCAACACCGGCTTCCTCGACCGCACCGGCGACGAAATCCACACCTCGATGCGTGCAGGACCGATGATGCGCAAGGGCGAGATGAAGTCGTCCGCCTGGCTCACGGCCTACGAGGCTCGCAATGTCGGCATCGGACTTGCGCATGGCCTTTCGGGGCGCGCGCAGATCGGGAAGGGCATGTGGGCAGCGCCCGACCTCATGGGCCAGATGATGATCGAAAAGATCGGTCACCTGCGCGCCGGGGCAAACACCGCCTGGGTGCCGAGCCCGACGGCAGCCACGCTCCACGCGATCCACTACCACCGCGAGGATGTGTTCGAAATCCAGAAGGGTCTCGGCGATGCGGCCAAGCTGGAAGAACTGCTGACCATTCCGCTGGCAGACAGCACCAATTGGTCCGAAGAGGAAATCCGCGAGGAACTGGACAACAATTGCCAGGGCCTCCTCGGCTATGTGGTGCGCTGGATTGATGCGGGCGTGGGCTGTTCCAAGGTGCCGGACATCAACGATGTCGGCCTGATGGAAGACCGTGCGACGCTGCGCATTTCCAGCCAGCATATCGCCAACTGGCTGCTTCACGGTGTCATTTCCGAAGAGCAGGTGCTGGACAGCCTGCGCCGCATGGCCGCCAAGGTGGACGAGCAGAATGCTGGCGACCCGTTCTACGAACCGCTTCTGGAAAACCAGGATGGCGCGGCTTTCAGCGCCGCTAAAGACCTGATCTTCAAGGGCGTCGAACAGACGAGCGGCTATACCGAACCGCTGCTCCATGCCTGGCGCTTGAGGAAAAAGGCGGGCGCTTGATGCCCGGCTGAAGCTGTAGCAGACTGCCTCCTACCGGACTGGTCGAGAGGAGGCGGGACGATGGACGCGGCTGGCGAAGTACAAATCGCGCCGGTGAGGGTGGCAGGCAATCTGTCACTGACCGATCTTGGCAAAGCCTTGAAGGCGGGCCTCGCCGATTTCCTCGCCTGCCCGGTCTACGGCCTGTTCTTCGCTGCCATCTATGTAGCGGCGGGCCTGTTCCTCTACGTCGCGGCGGTCGAATGGGGCGAGACGATGTGGTTCGTCCCCGCGGTCGCCGGCTTCCCGCTCGTCGCGCCGTTCACTGCAGTCGGACTTTATGAAGTCAGCCGAAGGCGGGAGGCCGGCCTTCCGGTCAAATGGGGCGCAGTTCTCGGTGCTGTGAGAGGCAAGGGCGATGAGCAGCTCATCATGATGGGCGGGATCGTCTTCGTCGCCTTCAGTTTCTGGATGATCATCGCCCACGGCATTTTTGCGATCTTCATGGCAGAATCCGGCGTCGGCGCTGAATCGGTCGAGGCGTTCCTGACCCCTGCGGGGCTGGCGATGCTGGCCGTCGGCACGGGGGTGGGCGCGATCATGGCGCTGGCGTTCTACGCTGTGACCGTCGTCAGCCTGCCTATGCTTGTTGATCGCGAGGTGGATTTTCTGACGGCGATCATCACCAGCCTAGCCGCATTCCGGTCGAACAAGTTCATGCTCACCCTGTGGGCGGCGATTATCGCTCTATCGCTACTGATCGCCCTGATCCCGGCGTTCCTGGGCCTGCTGGTGGCCCTACCGATTTTTGGCCACGCGACCTGGCACCTGTACCGCAGGATCGTGCGCGACGTGGCTTAGGCGGAAAGGATCCGCGCCAGCTTCACGAAATCGTCGACGGAAAGCGTCTCCGCGCGGCGCTGGGAGTCGATCCCGACCTGTTCGAGCGCTTCAACCGCACCGGGCACGCCTTTCAGGCTCTGGCGCAGCATCTTGCGGCGTTGTCCGAACGCGGCTTCAGTGAGCCGTTCCAACATCCGGGCGCTGACGCCTTCGGGCATTTCGCGCGGTTCGACGTGAACGATGGCGCTCATTACCTTGGGCGGAGGGGTGAAGGCGCTGCGATGGACCTTCATCGCCATCTTCGCCGCGCTGCGCCATTGGGCCAGCACGCCAAGTCGGCCGTAGGCGGAATTGTCGGGGGTGGCCGCGATGCGCTGGGCGACCTCTTGCTGGAACATCAGCGTCAGGCTGGTCCATAGCGGAGGCCAGCTTTCCCCACCTAACCAGCGCACGAACAGCGCAGTTCCGACATTGTAGGGCAGGTTTGACAGGACGGCGAAGGGCTCGCCGCCCATGATCTCGGCATGGTCGAGTTTCAGCGCATCGCCCTGAATGACCTTGAGCTTGCCGGGAAAGGCCTCGCCAAGTTCGGCCAGCGCAGGCAGGCAGCGACTGTCCATTTCTATCGCGGTGACTTCGGCGCCTGCGCGTAGCAAGGCGCGGGTGAGGCCGCCCGGGCCCGGTCCGACTTCGAGCACTTTCTTCCCTGCAAGATCGCCTGGGATAGCGGCGATCCGGTCGAGCAATTGCTCGTCGAACAGGAAGTTCTGGCCCAACGCCTTGCTCGCGCTGAGGCCGTGACGGGCAATCACTTCGCGTAGAGGTGGCAAGTCAGCCATGGCGTGCGCGCCGCTGCGCCATTTCGCCTGCCATGCGCAGCGCGGCAATCATCGCCCCGGGATCGGCGATGGCCTTGCCCGCAATGTCGAAAGCCGTCCCGTGATCGGGGCTCGTCCGTACGATCGGCAAGCCCAGCGTTACATTGACGCCCTCGTCGAAATCGAGGGCCTTCAAGGGAATCAGTGCCTGGTCGTGATACATCGCCAGCGCGGCATCGAAGGTCGTGCGTGCGCGCGGCGTAAACAGGGCGTCCCCGGGGTGAGGGCCGCTTACTTCATAGCCTTCGTCGCGCAATACCTCGATCGCGGGCGCGATTATGCGCTGTTCCTCATCGCCGAAGCGGCCATCTTCGCCGGCATGTGGGTTGAGGCCGCAAACTGCGAGGCATGGGCGTTCGAGGCCGAAATCGCGTTGCAGCGCGCGAGCCACGATGCGGGCCCGGTGACAGATCAATTCGACGCTCAACCTGCCGGGCACTTCGGCAAGGGCGCAATGAACGGTCAAGGGAACGGCGCGAAGGCTCGGACCGGCCAGCATCATCACGGCATCGCGCTGGTCGAGCGAGCAAGCGGAAGCGAGAAATTCGGTCTGGCCGGGATGATCGAAGCCGACCTTTGCGAGTTCGGACTTCGCGATCGGCGCGGTGACGAGCGCTCCAGCCTCCCCCTCAAGCGCGAGTTGGGTCGCGCGTTCCAGTGAGTGCAGAGCAAGCCTCGCGCCATTTTCGGTCGGTTCACCCGGCCTGAACGGGTCGTCTTCCAGCCCGAGCACCGGAAGCGCTCGCCCGAAAACCTGTGCTGCGTGCGAGGGATTGGTAATGCGCTCGACCGGAAGCGGCATCCCCAGCGATTGTGCCGACGAAGCAATTACGCCTGCGCCGCCCACCACGAAGAAGGGGGCGAGCGCTTCAGCGTCGCGGCGCGCCCAGGCGGCGGCGATAATTTCCGGCCCGATCCCCGCAGGGTCGCCCAATGATACGGCGAGGGGGAGCGGGGCGGGCGTCAATTATATTCGATATAGGCGTCGTTGCGCAGGTCGCGCAGGTAACGCTGCGCCGCGCGGTTGATCCGCTCGTCCTCGATCTGCTGCATGAGCTGGTCGAAGTTCGGGCCCGACTGGACTTCCGGATCGTCACGACCGCACAACATCAGGACACGGACGCCGTCTTGCAAATCGCCGAACGGAGGAGTCGTTTCACCGATTCCCAGGCCAAGAACAATCTGTTGCAGCTGTTCGGGCAAGGCACGAGCGCGCAGCTGGTCGTTGTCGACAACCGAGGCGCCGATGGAATCGGCGATCTGGTTCGCACTTCCGCAGCCGCGCATCGACTGGACGCCGGCGAGGAATTCCTGGAGGCGCGCTTCGTTGGCAGCCTGCGTGGCGTTCTGGTCGAAGGAGATCTGGATCTGCTTCAGGCTCAGGATTGCATCGCGCGGGTCGGCAGTAAGCACCTGGCGCTTTTCGATCAGGTACAGGATCGAGAAGCCGCCCGGAATTTCGATCGGGCCGACCAGCTGGCCGGGCTGCATTTCCTGCGCAACCGCTTCGAGCTGTGCGTTCTTGAGCTGCGGCAAGCGGATCCAGCCAAGGTCCCCGCCCACTGCGGCAGTCGACGCTTCGGAGAACTGACGCGCATAAGCGACGAAGCTGCCGCCCTGGCGGAGCTGTTCGACGATCTTGAGGGCGTTGGCCTCCACTGCGGCCGCGTTTTCAGGCGTCGCGGACAGGTAGATTTCGCCGAGGCGATACTCTTCGGTGCCCTTTGATGCTTCGAGGCGCTGCATCAGCTCATTCACTTCTTCGGCGGAAACATTGACGAAGAAGGCGACTTTTTGCCGCAGCAGTCGCTGCCATGCGAGTTCGCCGTGAATCTGTCGCTTCAATGATATCGGCGACGATCCGATCGAGAACAGATAGGTCTGCATGTCCTCGATGCGGCGATTATTCTGTGCGGCGAGGCGGGCGTAAGTTTGATCGATTTCCGCCTGGGAAATCATGATGTCTTCAGCCTCGGCTGCCTGGATCTGCAAGGTCTCGTCGATCAGGTTACGCAGGACCTGTTCGCGCACGCGGCGCAGTTCTTCAGCCGCCAGTTCGGTGTTGTTGGCTTCGACCAGAAGGGCGACACGCTGGTCGAGATCGGTTCCGGTAATGACATGGCCGTTTACGACGGCGGTCGCACGGCGCACGTTCGGATCCGGATTCGTGAGCATCGTGAGATTGTCGGGAAGGTCGAGGTTGTTCGCAGTCACCGACGCCTGCGCACCGACGCTTGCCGGGGTGACGGCAAGGGCGAGTGTAGCGACGAGAGTAGCGGCAGAACCGCACATTTTGGCAAGCTTGGTTGCGTTCACGCGTAAAATTCCATTTGCGGCGCGCAGAGCGCACCCGGAGAGGTAACGGCTTTGCCAAAGCGTGGCTTAACCGTTGCTGATTGCGTGGGCGGATAGCGCGTTTATTTCGCCCTGCCAACCACATGGCAGGGCCTGTTCAACGCCTATCTGAAGCCGAGGTTTTTCAAGCTGAAATAGAGCTGGAAGGTATCGCCGCGTTCGGCATCGCCTGCCGACACGTAATCGCGTCGCCACGTCAGGCCGAGTTCGAGGCAATCGTCCTGGTAGGCAAGGCCCAGGCGCGTCCTGATCGGCTGAAAACCGTCGCTCGACAGGCTGAGGTCTTCCTCGCGATTGGTGAGGTTGAAAACACCTGACCCGAAAACCGACCAGTAATTGGCGAAGGACAGGCGTGCCGCGGCGCGCAATTCCTCGCGGTCCTGCAAATCCTCTACCGAGGTGATGTTGCGATCGAGGCGCAGGTACCCGACCTCGACATAGGTCGCGCTGGTGCCCACGGTCGCGTCGAATTCGTTGCGCCTTACGGCCAGGTTGTCCTTGTCCAGACGAAAGCGGTGCGTGAGCTTTACGAAGTCGCGGAAGCGCAGCTCGGTACGGCCGACGATGTCGCTGACCTTTTCGGACAGGCCTGTGCCGTCAGGGAAGATGTCGCGGTCGGCATCGAGCCGGTAAGACTGGCCAAGCGTCGTCTTAACTTCCCAGCCCGGCCGGCGAAGCTGCCAGTCGAAGCCGTAGGTGATGCGCGCGCCATCCTCGATCCGGTCGTATCCGGGAAAGCGGTTCAGCGCGAAAAGGTTGGAATCTTCAAGGTCGATCGCCCGCGCATCTTCGTTGGGGATGGCAAGGTTTCTGATCGGAGGGGTCACCACTAATTGCACACGCGGCGTGAATACCTGTGTCCCGCCAAGCAACTCGCCGACGAACGGCCATTCGACGTCGAGCGCGCCGAGCGCGACCCCGCGTGCCTGCCAGCCATTTTCCCCGCGATAGGACACGGTTTGGGTCAGGAAGTTGTTGTTGGAATGGTAGACATCGCCGCGAAGGAGGCCGGTCAGGGTCACCACCTGGCCAAGGCCAAGGATCTTTCGCAGGTCCCATTTCGCGCGGGCAAAGGCGCGCTGGGTATCCTGCCCTTCGGCGCGCATTATTGCGAGGGTGTTGGCCTGCAATTCGACCTTGCCGCCGAGCACCGGTTCATCGAGGCGGAGGCGGTAATCCATCGCGGGCAGGGCGATCGGCACCTGGCCCTGATCTTGGTTCAGGCGCAGCGTCTGTGTCGCCCATCCCGCCAGCGAGAAGTAGGAATTGCGGTCGATCCGCTCCAGGTCGACCATCGAGCGCAGGCGATCGTCGCGGCTGATGTCATAGCGGCGCAGGAAGGTGCGGTCGCTTGCGAGCCGGACGGAACTGGTGAGGCTCCATTCCGGGGTGAACTGGAACTTGCCGTTGGCGAACAGGTAGCCGCGCGGCTCGCTCTCGAAGGTATCGGTCCGGGTTGCGTCGGTGAAGCGGCGGCTGTTCGTGGCGTAGCCGGTGATCTGGTAAGCGCCCTTGTCGGTCAGGTGGCGCCACTGCGCGGAAACCATCGGCGGCGCTTCGGTGAAGGCGTAGGCCGATACCGTCAGGTCCTTGTTGTCGGCGAGGCGGATATAATAGCTTCCAGAAACCTCGACCCCGTTGCTTTCCGAAAAGCGCAGGTCCGGCACGAGAAATCCGCTGACTGCGCCGCCATCGGTGCGGATTGCGAGGCCGGGCAGAGGCAGGATGCGCGCCCCGAACAGCTCGAGGTAAGCACCTTGAAACCGTAACCGCGAGTCCTGCGGATCGTAGATCACGCGGTCGGCAGTGATCCGCCAGCTTGGGTCCTTGTTGCAGCCTTCGGGCGTGACGACTGCGCAGGCGCTGTAGGCGGCCTCTTGCAGCGCGATAGTCCCGTCGGTTTCGCGTAAACCCCGCCGCGCGGCAAGACGGCCGCCCTGGCGCAGCGCGAGTAAGAGGTTCTCCAGCGCGCCCGCTTCGAATTCGTCGGTCAGCTCGACCTGGTCCGAAAAGAGCTGGTTGCCGTTTTCATCGACGAACCGGACGTTGCCGCTGGCAAGAATAACGCCGGTCCGCCTGCTCCAGCTGACACTGTCGGCCCGGACCGAGCGTTCGCCCGAGCGCAGGACGACATTGCCCTCCGCGGTGACGATATCGGCATCGGAATCGTAGCTGAGGATGTCGGATGCGAAGGCGATCTGGCGTTCGCCAGCTTCGTTGAACTCGGCAGTCGGTGGCGGGTCGAGGTCACTTTGCGCGACGATAACGGCGTCCGGCGGAGGAGGCAGGTCAGTCGGGCTTTCACCTTCGGGCTCTTCCACCGTCCCGGCGCCCGTAGCCGCACCGTCCTGCGCGGCCAGCGGGGCAGCGGCAGCCAGAGCAAGCGCACCCGCTCCGGCCCCGAAGGCGTGCAAAAAGGTATTGCGCGAAGGCTGGGGCCACAGGAGCATGGCTTGCCTATCGCATCGCCCACGCCTAATCGCAATCGCCATCCTCGGCGGCCCCGCATCCAGCGATCGGGCTGCGTCAGACAGTTTTCCGGGAGTTTCCATGCACATCCAATTCAGCAAGACCCAACCGCAGGCGGCGCGCCTCATTGCGCATGTCGCCGACAAGGGCAAGCTTCCTCAATCCTTCGACGCCGCCATGAAGGCAGGCGCAGAGGCAGCCCGCTTCAAGGGCGGCGCTGGCCAGACCTTCGAAGGGTTCGTGGCCAGCGGTGACGGCGCTGCGCGCATTGCCGTGGCGGGGGCGGGCGATGCGTCAGACGATGCGCGTCTCGCAAATCTCGAAAAGGCCGGCGCTGCGCTGACTGCGAAATACCAGTCGACCGGTAACGAGGAGCTTGTCCTCGACGTGACCGAAAACCGTCTCTCGGCCGAAGAAGTCGGCCATGTCCTGCTCGGGATGCGTCTGCGTAACTGGCGCTACGACATCTATCGCACCAAGATGAAGGACGAGCAGAAGATCACGCTCAAGAAAGTCACCGTGGTCGGCGCGCCCGACGATGCCGATACTGCCTGGAACGAGCTTGAAGCACTTGCAGAGGGCGTTGAATTTACGCGCGAACTCGTGACCGAACCTGCCAACATCATATATCCGGAAAGCTTCGTAGAACGCTGCCAGAAGCGTTTCGAGGGCACGCGCGCGGAACTGATCGTCCTTGACGAAGCCGAAATGGGAAAGCTCGGCATGGGCTCGCTCCTTGGTGTCGGACAGGGTTCGACCCGCGACTCGCGCATTCTTGCGATCCGCTGGAACGGCGGAGAAGAAGGTGAACGCCCGATCGCCTTTGTCGGCAAGGGCGTGACCTTCGACACCGGCGGGATCTCGATCAAGCCGGGTCCGGGCATGGAAGACATGAAGTGGGATATGGGCGGCGCAGGCGCGGTTGCCGGCGGCATGCTTGCGCTGGTCAAGCGCAAGGCCCCGGCCAATGTCGTGGGCGTCATGGGCCTCGTCGAGAATATGCCTGACGGTAACGCGCAGCGCCCGGGCGACGTGGTCACGTCGATGAACGGCCAGACTATCGAAATCCTCAACACCGACGCCGAAGGACGCCTCGTCCTTGCCGACGCGCTCCACTGGACGCAGCAGGAGTTCGAGCCGACCCGCGTCATCGACTTCGCAACGCTCACCGGCGCGATCATCATCGCGCTTGGCAACGAGCACGCCGGCATGTTCGCGAACGACGACCAACTGGCCAAGGATATCGATGCCGCCGGCGAAGCCACAGGCGACACGGTGTGGCGCATGCCGCTGGGCAAGGCGTACGACAAGCTGATCGACAGCCCGATCGCCGACATGAAGAATATCGGCGGCAAGGGTGCAGGCTCGATCACGGCGGCCCAGTTCCTCCAGCGCTTCATCGCGGACGATGTCGCCTGGGCGCATATCGACATCGCGGGCAAGGCCTGGTCGGACAAGCCAGGACGCACCTGGGGCAAGGGCGCGACGGGTTACGGTGTCCGCCTGATCGACCGCATCGTTTCCGATACCGCCGAAGGCTAAGCGGGAGCTTTCGTCATTCCCAAGATGCGCAGGAAAGGGGATTTGCCCAGCAAGGTCTGCGAGACCTGCGGGCTGCCCTTTTCCTGGCGCAAGAAATGGGAACGGGACTGGGAGAATGTGCGCTATTGTTCCGAGAAGTGCAGGCGCAACAAGGGTAGCGGGACCGCATGACGCGCGTTGATTTCTACCAGCTCAGCCGCGACCCGGTCGATGTGACCGTGGTCAAGCTGGCGGGCAAGGCAATGCAGGCCGGGATGCGGCTCGCCATCGTCGCCGCCGATGAAGGACTCCGCGAACGCCTTGGCGAAGCGCTTTGGGCAGCTAGCGGATTCCTTGCCAACGGCCCTGCCGACGGTCCGCATGCGGCGCGCCAACCGATCACCATCTCCGATACCTGCAATCCGGTGAATGAGGCGCAGATCCTTGTCCTCGCCGATGGCACCTGGCGCGAGGAAGCAACCGCACTGGAGCGGGTCATGCTGCTTTTCGGAGAGGAAGCGACCGACGCCGCGCGCAATCTGTGGCGCGAATTGGCGCCGCGGGAAGACATCGACAACCGCATCTTCAAGCAGACCCCCGAAGGCGGTTGGCGCGAAGGGCGCTAGACCGGCTGGAACCCTTCGCCGTTTCGCCCGTCGGTTGGGCATGGGGCGCACATTTCCACTCATCATGGCATCTTGCTTGGCCCTGGCCGGGTGCGGCGATACGCAGGACCCTTCCGAAGCGGAGGTGGCGGAAGAGGATGCCAAGCCGATCGGCAGCTACACCGTCGATCCTGAAACGGGCGAAGTGCGCGCGGTGCACACCGATGGCGACGGCACCCGCACGACACTGGCGGCAGGCCGAACGGTCGACCCGGTGCTTCCGGCACCCTTCGTCCTGCCTCCCGGTGCGACAATCGAAAGCGTGACCCGCGTCGAACAGGGCGAGGGGCGGCTGGTGACTATCGTCTTCGCAAGCGAGCTCGACCGGGACGCGCTCGCCGAATTCTACCGTGAACTCGCGGGCGAAGCGGGCTTTTCCGTCACCTCAGACATACCGGGCGAAAGCGCCCTAGTGCTCGCGGGTGAAAATTTCGATGACGGCACGACCTTTGCCGCCACCATCCGCGCGTCAGATGACGGCAGCGAAGCGGAACTGACCGTAAGCGCGGGAATCGGCTAAAGCTTGCTCGCGGGCGCGCGCGGCGCTAGGGGCGCGCGCGAGAACATTCTCCCCCATAAAAGACACTTCGCAAGGAACACATATCATGGCGGTTACCCGCACCTTTTCGATCATCAAGCCCGATGCCACGCGTCGCAACCTGACCGGCGCCGTCACCAAGATGCTTGAAGAAGCCGGCCTTCGCGTCGCCGCTTCGAAGCGCATCCACATGACCCGCGAACAGGCCGAAGGCTTCTACGACGTCCACCGCGAACGTCCCTTCTTCGGCGAACTGGTCGAATTCATGATCTCCGGCCCGGTTGTGGTGCAGGTGCTCGAAGGCGAAGACGCCGTGAAGCGCAACCGCGACGTGATGGGCGCAACCAACCCGGCCGATGCCGACGAAGGCACCATCCGCAAGACCTATGCGGAATCGATCGAAGCCAACTCGGTTCACGGTTCTGACAGCGATGAAAACGCTGCCAAGGAAATCGCGTTCTTCTTCAACGACGACGAAATCGTCGGCTAAGCGACATATCATTTGTTATAAATTATCAGGAAAAAGCCTGATTTTGTAACAGATTAGGTGACGGGCGCGATCTCTGTTAAGATCGCGCCCATTATGTTTTTGGCGATTCTCCCTTCTACGCGAGAACGCCGCCGCCACATGCGTGCGGTGACAGCGATCGGCGACGCCATCAACCGGCGCGACTGGAACGCTGTGAAGAATTTGCTTTCCCCTGACTTCTCCATGACCGACCAGAGCGGCAATGAAGTTTGCGGGGCCGAAGAGTTTCTGAATTCTATACAGCAGTTCTACGAAGTTCTCGGCGACCCGAAGCTGATTTTCGATTCGATCGATCCCAATCGCGAAGAAGTGCTCGTTCGCGGCCATCTGGAAAATACAGTGTCGGATGTGCGATCACCGACGATGTGGAGGTTTCTGTTCGACGGTCCGTTGATCAGGCGCATAGAAGTCACACGGACCAATAACGAGATGACCCTGCCGCGCTTTGCCGCAGCGCGCCGTGCAACGGCAGACTAGTCCTTACCGTTAGTCTTGCGGAACAGCCGCGCTGCCAGATGGCGTAACGCGTGTGCTGCCAGGAATACCCCTGCAACCACTATCACTGCGGTCAGCGGATCGACCTCGTCGTCAAAACCGGCATCGCCCCGGATTGCTACCCAGGCGAGCCCTGCGACAGCGAGCGTGAAGAACAGATAGGGCGTGAGGCGCTGCATCAGAAATCCTCTGCCGCATCGAGCAATTTCGTGACCGATTTCGGTGCGACGGCGCGCCAGCTGCGCTCCAGCCATTCGCCAACGTGGTCCCAATCGCAGTCAGGGCGGTTGAGGATCAGCCCGACCCAGCCGCTCGCCCCGTAATAGGCCGGTTTGAAATAGGTGTCGGGCTGCGTTTCAACGAGGTTGAGCAACTCGTCCAGGCTGCCGGTCTTAACAAGCAGGGCGATATGTTCGGAACCGTGGTGCTGGTCGTTGAAATAGGCGAAATATTTACCCGACTTTTCACTGCCTGCGCGCCAGCCCGGTGAGCCGTGGCTCTCGCGCTCGTGCGTCAGGGGCAGGGCAAGCGCGAGGTCGCGCACACGCTGAAGCAGGAACTGGGGATCGCTTTCACGCGCCACATATCGGGCCAGGACCTGCGGGTAGAGCTGGTGTTCGGCATAGCGCACGCGTTCTGCAAGCGTGTCGGAAGTCTCTCCGTCACGGATCGCGACTGCCACCTGGCCCAGGACTTCGCCCGCATCGAGCTCCTCGGTCACAAGATGAACAGACACGCCGCCATGGCTGTCCCCCGCTTCGATCGCGCGCGCATGGGTATCGAGGCCAGTATATTTCGGCAGCAGCGACGGGTGGATATTGAGCATCCTTCCTTGCCAATTCGCGACGAAGCCTTCGGTCAGGATGCGCATGTAGCCGGCCAGCACGATATATTGCGCGCCCGCATCGCGGGCGGCCTTTTCCATGGCCGCGTCATGATCTGCGCGCGCCAAGCCCTTGTGGGACAGGGTGTAGGTCGGAACACCTTCAGCCGCAGCTATGGAAAGCCCCTCCGCTTCCGGATCGTTCGCCGCGACAAGGCATACCTCATACGGGCAATCGTCGATCAGGCTGGCGTAGAGCAGCGCGGCCATATTGCTGCCGCGCCCGGATATGAAGATCGCGACCTTCGCCCTCTCAGCCAAGGTGGACCGCCTCCCAGTCCGCCTTGGCGGACCATGTCCCGGCAGAACTGCGAACCGTGCAGCCTTTCTCGCCTTCGACGATACGGCCGACAGCGAGCACGGTTTCGCCCGCATCTTCGAGGCGGGTGCGCACGATCTCCGCATTTGCCGGATCGACCGCGAGGACCATACCCACGCCGCAATTGAAGGTGCGCGCCATTTCGCCCGGTTCGATATTACCCTGCGCCTGCAGGAACGCCATCAGGCCCGGCTGGTCCCAGCCGTCTGCTTCGACCTCAGCATGGGCACCTTGCGGCAGGACGCGCGGGATATTCTCCAGCAATCCGCCCCCGGTGATGTGGGCCAGCGCATCGACCAACCCGTCCCGCACCACGGGCAGGAGCGATTTGACGTAAATCCGGGTCGGTTCGAGCAAGGTCTCGATCAGCAGCCGGTCCTCGTCGAACAAGGCAGGGCGGTCGAGCTTCCAGCCCTTGTCTTCGGCCAGCCGGCGCACGAGTGAAAAGCCGTTGGAGTGGACGCCCGAACTGGCGAGGCCCAAGAGCACGTGACCCGGGGCCACCCGCTCGCCCGTCAGCTGTTCGCCGCGTTCGACCGCGCCGACGCAGAACCCTGCAAGGTCGTAATCGCCGCTGGCGTACATGCCGGGCATTTCGGCAGTCTCGCCCCCGATGAGGGCGCAACCTGCCTGTTTGCAGCCGTCAGCGATCCCCGCGATGACGCGTTCGGCGACGCCGTTGTC
The DNA here is from genome assembly GCF_009827445.1 of Qipengyuania aquimaris. GTDB lineage: Bacteria > Pseudomonadota > Alphaproteobacteria > Sphingomonadales > Sphingomonadaceae > Qipengyuania > Qipengyuania aquimaris. The sequence continues at coordinate 1,407,881 of NZ_WTYI01000001.1, read as the reverse complement.
CAGCTTGCCGGTGGCGAAATAGTCGAGGAAGAAGAGCGGTTCCGCACCCTGCACGATGAGGTCGTTCACGCACATCGCCACCAGGTCGATCCCGACGGTGTCGTGCCGGTCGGTGTCGATCGCCAGTTTTAGCTTGGTCCCGACGCCGTCATTGCCCGCCACCAGCAGGGGATCCTTGTACCCGGCCGCCTTGGGATCGAAGAAACCGCCGAAGCCGCCGATCTCTCCGTCCGCTCCGGGGCGCATGGTGGCTTTCACCAGGGGGCCGATCGCCTTGACGAGGGCGTTGCCCGCATCGATCGAAACACCCGCCTGTTCGTAGGTGTAGGACTGGTTGTCGCTGCTCATATGTTGCCCCTCGCGCATTCGCGCTTGGATTTCCAGAAGCGATTGGGCAAAAGGCCCGCTGTTTTCCCCATGCGGCATCATTTTTCCCTTCCCCGCTCGAAGCGCCTCGCGATCATCGCAGCCGGCATAGCCATGACCGGCGGAGCTGGATGGCTCGCCTACGCGCAGGTGGGCGGGGAACGCGGGATCGCGCCCATCGCCTCGTCCACGGACATCGAGGTGTCGGGCATCGAAGTGGACGTGAAGGCCGATTCCGGCCTTGAAGCGCGCGAAGAGGCATGGCGCGAAGCTCAGGTAAAGGCCTGGGAAAAGATCGACGGACCCAGCCTGCCCGATTCGCAGATCGAGAGCATGGTTTCCGCCATCGTGATCGAGCGTGAGCGTTTGGGGCCAAAGAGGTATGTCGCGACGCTTGGCGTAGTGTTCGACCGGGCCCGTGCGGCCAGGTATCTCGGCGCCGAGGGTCGTTCACGCCGTAGCGCGCCGATGCTGTTGCTTCCCGTAACGATGTCCGGCGGCACTGCGCTGGTCTACGAACAACGCAATCCCTGGCAACGCGCCTGGGCGAGCTACCAGGCCGGGGCCAGCCAAATCAATTACGTCAGGCCCAGCGGAGCAGGTGGCGACTCGCTGCTCCTGACCTATGGGCAGACCGGCAGGCGCAGCCGCGTCTGGTGGCGCGATATCCTCGACGATTTCGGTGCCGCGGACGTCCTGATCCCGATTGCGGAGCTGCACTACACCTTCCCTGGTGGGCCGGTCGAGGGGCGTTTCACCGCGCGCCACGGACCTGATAGCCAGTACCTCGGGTCATTCACGCTGACGGCAGAAAATCCCGAGAAATTGCCCGAAATGCTGGGTCAGGCAGTGCAGCGTTTCGATGCTATCTTCACCGAGGCCCTGGGCGATGGGACGCTCCGCCCGGATCCGACCCTCAATGTTCGCATGGGCGATCTCGATCCGGCGATTGCGCGCTTGGTCGAACTTGGCCGCAGGCTCAAGGCACAGGACGCCGCTGCTGCGGAGCGTGCGGCGATGCCGACATCCGAGAGCGACGGTACCATCACTGCCGCGCCGATCGACCGGCCTCCACCGGAAGGTTCGGTGGCACTCTACACGGTCCAGGTCACTACGCCCGACGCGCCGTCGTTCGACGATGCAATGGCTGGTATTCGCGGCGGGCAGGGTGTGCGCGCGATCGGTGTGCGCAGCACCGCAATCGGCGGCACCACCGTCCTCACCGTGAGCTATGCTGGTTCCATCACTCAGCTTGCCGATGCTCTGCGCCAGCGCGGTTTCAATGTTCGCCGGGGGGACAACGCGCTGCTTATCAGCCGTTGAGGACCGGGTTCGGCAATGTCGCAATCCCAGATCGCCCTCCCGCTCACGCAAGCTGCATCGGGTGAGCCCGAGCGGATCGTGATCGGTTCGAGCAACCGGGCGGTTGCCGACGCGCTCGCCGCTGCCGAAACCTGGCCGTTTCGCACTGCGATTCTCGCCGGGCCAGCACGCTCCGGCAAATCGCTCATTGCGAAATGGTTCGCCTCGCACACGGATGGCGGGGCCATCGACGATGCCGATACGCGCGACGAGACCGAGATATTCCATGCCTGGAACCGGGCGCAGGAAGACGGTTACCCGTTGCTGATGACCGTGAGCGAAGGCGGTTGGGACATCGCATTGCCCGACCTGCGCAGCCGCATGGGCGCGGCTTTGCAGCTGGAGATCGGCCCGCCAGACGATGACATGGCGGCAGAGCTCATGCTCAGCCACGCGGCGCAAAGGGGGCTGGCGCTCGGCGAAGGAGCGCCTGCATATTTGATCCCGCGGATGGAGCGTTCCTATGCCGCGATCGAGCGGATCGTTGCCGAGATCGACCGCCTCAGCCTTGAACGCATGGCCCCAGCCACCATGTCGATATGGCGTGACGCGCTCGAGGCTGTCGAAGGCCCTGAACAGGGCCGCTTGCTTTAAATTGCCCTTGGTGGGAGAATTACCCCGATGCTGGAACGGCTGATAGCCTACCTCGACAGCGTGAAAGCACGCGATCCTGCACCGCGCAGCCGGTGGGAAGTGCTGTTGTATCCGGGCGTCTGGGCCATGGCCTATCACCGGATCGCGCACTGGCTGTTCGAAGCGCAACTCTTCTTCCTGGCGCGCCTCATCAACCACTGGAGCCGGATGGTCACCGGCATCGATATCCATCCCGGCGCCAAGATCGGCCGCAATTTCTTCATCGACCACGGTTTTTCCGTGATCGGCGAAACGGCGGAGATCGGCGACAATGTCACGATGTACCAGTGCGTGACGCTGGGCGGCACTAACCCCACCAATGGCAAGGGCGGCAAGCGGCACCCCACGATCGCCGACAATGTGATCATCGGGTCCGGTGCTCAGGTAATCGGGCCGATCACGGTCGGTAATCGCGCGCGTATCGGCGCGAACGCGGTTGTCACCGACGATGTGCCGGAAGGCGCGACCATGGTCGGACTGAAAGCGCGCAGTACGCTGGTCCCGGCAGAGGACTGGATCAAGGAATTCATCCCCTACGGCACGCCTTGCGACGATCCTTGCGAGCCGAGCCGCGACTGCATCGAGAAGCTGGAGGCAGAGCTCAAGTCGCTGAAGGATGAAATCGCGGCGCTTAGGGCGGAGCGGGAACCGGATCAGCGTAGCGGGACCGACGATTGATGAATTTCGCCGGTGACAAGATCGTCGCCTTTCCCGGTCGCAAACCGTTGCAGGTCGGGTTCTCCCGCGAAGAACTGACCCGCATCCTCGATCTCTACGGACGGATGGTCGCGGCTGGCGAGTGGCGAGACTACGCGATGGACTTCACGCGCGATGTTGCGGTGTTCGCGGCCTTCCGCCGCGCTGCGGAACGTCCCCAGGCCCGGGTTGAGAAACGCCCCTCGCTGCGCGGCAAGCAGGGCATGTGGACCCTCTTCGGAGAACACGGCCAGGTCTTGAAGCGCGGGCACGAATTGCCCGGCGTCATGGCCCCGATCGAACGCCGCCTCCTCAAGGCAATCGACGACTAAGCATACGAAAAAGGCCCGCACCGAAGTGCGGACCTTTCCCCTTGTGAGCAGGTATGGACCTCAGGCCGTAGCAGGTAGTTTGGTCTTGAGGTCGCTCGGCAACCCCTGAACCACTGCGCGGCGGATCGGCGTCCACAGAGCGCTGAGCGTCAGCAGGGCCGAACCGATCACCAATGCGGTAAGCGCGAAATTCAGCTCCACCGCTCCGAATTCGCGGAACAGGAAGGTCAGCGCGATCAGCACATAGGCCAGCGCCGAGACGAGCAGCGCACGCCGGTCGATGGCCAGCGCCACGAGTCCGAAGACGATATAGACCGCCAGAACCAGCACGGCTGCCAGAGCCCCGATATTGTCGCCATCGGTCACGCCGATGAGAGCGAAAACCGGATGGGCGATCATCGGCGCAGCCAGCAGGTGAAGCCAGAAAGCGACATCGCTACGGCGAGTCTCGCGCTTGGGATCGCTTATATCCCAGCGCATGGCAAAGCCGAAGACAACCAGTCCTGCGACGAACACGAGCGACAGCAGAACATTCTCGATGTTGGCCGTATCGGGGCCGATAATCGCAATTATAAGCGCTATCGCCGTTCCCGCGATCGCAGCGGTGCCTGCCGCGATGGTGATCGGGACCATGAAGCGTTTCCAGTGCATCCAGGCGAAGCCCGCGGTGATCAGGAGGGCAAGGCTGGCCCACAGGAAACCGATGGTTTCGCTGCGCTCTGTCCCGCTTTCCATATAGGCCATGATGCCGCCGAGCTGGGAAAGAAATACACCACCGACGAATGCCAGCAACAGGATGATGCTAGGCAGCGCCATGCGGCGTTTGAGGGTGAAGAATTCGGCGAGGAGCCACGCGGTGACGGCAACGCCAAGTGCGGCGAAGCTTAGGCCCATGCCGCGGGCAATAGCCATGGCGCTGCGGTTGTTTTCCCACCAGTCGGGATCGCTGCCCATCTCTGGCCATGCCGGGACTGGCCAGATCGCGCCGGCAATCGCCTGGCCGATGGCGCCCATGGCAACCAGCATGATGATCACACCGATGGTCACGAAAATATCGTTGAACCCGGTGATGAGACGGAAATGTTCCGCATCGGCAGGCACCGCATCACGCGTCGAGGCGACGTGCGCGCGTAGAGCGTCGACGGCCTCCTGGCTGATGGCGCCCGAAGCCACTGCGGAATTCAGGTCTTCCTGACTGTACATGGTCTCTCCCCATTGAGTGACCACGAGTGATACGCTTGGTGTATTAATGCGTCAATACGGTGGTCTTAACTCACTCTCCAAAAACGAGAAACCCCGCCGCATCCTTGGGTGCAGCGGGGTTTTCGCTAGTTCGGGAAGGGGGTTTAGCCGCGAGCGCTGCTCGGACCGGTTCCGGTCACCTTCTGCATTGCGGTCAGGATCGCGCCCGACTGCTCGCTGCCCGACTGCGGGGCCTTGAGATTCGAGAATTCGCTGATCTTGTCCCAATTCGCTGCGAAGCCTTCGACCGTACGCTCGCCATCGGGAAGCCAGACGGCGTCGTTCATGACGGTCCAGGCCGAGTGATAGCCACCGGCGCCTGCGCCAACGATGGCATTGGTCGGTGCATCTTCGCTGACGAGGAAGAGAGCGGCCGGGACCACGTTCACCGGATCGAACAGCTTGAAGGCTTCTTCGGGGAAGAGGTCTTCGGTCATGCGCGTGCCCGCGACCGGCGAGAGCGTGTTGACCTTGATGTTGTACTTCGCGCCTTCGAGGGCCAGCGTCTTGGTAAGGCCGGCAAGGCCGAGCTTGGCTGCGCCGTAATTGGCCTGACCGAAGTTACCGAACAGGCCGGTCGAGGACGCGGTCATCATGATACGGCCGTAAGCCTGCTCACGCATGAGTTCCCAGCAAGCCTTGGTGACGAAAGCGGAACCGGTGAGGTGAACCTTGAGGACGAACTCGAAATCTTCCGGGCTCATCTTGGCGAAGGTCTTGTCCCGCAGGACGCCTGCATTGTTGAGCAGGATATGCACGCCGCCCCACTTCTGCTTGGCGTCGGCGACCATCTTTTCCATCTGGTCGTATTCGGTGACGCTGCCGCCGTTCGACATCGCCTCGCCGCCCATCTTCTCGATTTCCTCGACGACCTGGAGGGCCATGTCGGAGTGGCCGGTACCGTCGCGTGCACCGCCGAGATCGTTGACGACGACCTTTGCGCCGCGGCGCGCGAGTTCCAGCGCATATTCGCGGCCAAGCCCGCCGCCTGCGCCGGTTACGATGGCTACCTTGTCCTTGAAATCGATGCTCATGGGTGGGGGCTCCTGCTTTGTCGTTTACGTAAAGGTCAATTGTGCGCTGCGGCGTGGCATTTTTGCGTGCATCTTGCAACCGTATGCGCGGCGATCCGCCATGCCGTAGGGGCAGGGTGAAGACGAAGCGAGCGCCTACAGCGTTTCGAGGGCGGAAATGAGGCGATCGAGCGATTCGATGACAGCATCCGCACCCAGTTCGTGTGCCGGCTTGTCGCAATAGCCGTACGCCGCCGCGATCACCGGAGCGTCCGCCGCGCGCGCTGCCCGGACATCGTAAGAACTGTCGCCCACGAAGGCCATCGGGCCGCCGCCACACCGATTGCGTGCCTCGATCACTGCATCCGGTTCGGGCTTGGCGCGGCCCTTGCCCATGGTATCGCCGCCGATGATCGTCTCGAACCGGTCGGCAAGGTCCAGGGTCGTGAGGATATCGCGCGCGAAGCCTTCGAACTTGTTTGTGACCACGGCCATCTTGACGCCCCGGGCCGCCAGCGCGTCCAGCGTCTCGACCGCATGGGGGTAGGGCCGCGAATGAACCGCGTTGTTTTCCGCGTAATAGCCCAGCATCTGCTTGTAGAGACGCCGGAACTCGTCATCCGGAAGGCCGCCCTGCTGGTCCACCGCGCGAGCAAGCATGATCTTGGCCCCGCCACCGATGAGGTCGCTGGCATGGTCCGCCGGGACGGGGTCGAACCCGCCCAGTACAAGCGCATGGTTCACCGCAGCGCCAAGATCGCGGTGAGTCTCCAGGAGTGTGCCATCGAGGTCGAAGCCGACCGATTGGAAGGGAAATGCCGTCATGGCGTCAGGGGGTGAAGGATGGTTCTTCAATCCGCAAGCATTTGGTGGCATGGCCAACGCATGAGCCAGACCAGACACTTCGCCGCCGTCATCCTTGCTGCGGGCAAGGGCACCCGCATGAAGAGCGAACTTCACAAGGTCCTGCATCCGATCGCAGGACGTTCGATGCTGCACCACCTCATGGCCAGCGTCGACAGCCTGTCGCCCGATCACAAGATCGTGGTTGTCGGTGCAGGGAGAGAGCAGCTGGAACAGGCGCTAGGGGACGATGCGCGCACCTGTCTGCAGGAACCGCAGTTCGGGACCGGTCATGCCGTACAGCAGGCGCAGGACGAACTGAGCGGATATTCGGGCGATGTGCTGATCATGTACGGAGATGTGCCGTTCGTGCGCGCTGAAACCATGGGAGCGATGCTGGATCGCCTCAATGCGGACGATGCCCCGGCAGCGGTAGTCCTTGCATTCGAGCCGGAAGACCCGCTCGCCTATGGCCGTGTCATCGCCGATGACGACGGGCGCATTTCCAAGATGGTCGAATTTAAGGACGCCGACGAGAGCGAGCGTGCCTGCCACCTGTGCAATTCGGGCCTTATGGCCGCAAAGGCGGACGACCTGTGGGCGCTGCTCGACAGGGTCGGCAACGACAATGCCCAGGGCGAATACTACCTCCCCGATATCGTCAATATCGCCATCGGTGACGGGCGCGTCTGCGCAGCCGTCACGACTGACGATCCGAACGAAGTCGCCGGTATCAATTCGCGGAGCGAGCTCGCTGCTGCTGAAGCGCAATGGCAGCGCGAACAGCGCGAACACTGGATGGCCGAAGGCGCGACCCTACGCGCACCGGAAACCGTGTTCTTCAGCTACGACACCGAACTGGCCCCCGATGTGACGATCGAACCCAATGTCGTGTTCGGGCCCGGGGTGAAAGTCGCGAGCGGAGCTACCATTCGTGCGTTCAGCCATCTGGAAGGTGCCATCGTCGGTGAAGGGTGCGAAGTGGGACCCTATGCTCGCCTACGCCCCGGCGCAGTGATGGAACAGGGCAGCAAGGTCGGCAATTTCGTCGAGATGAAGAAGGCGGTGCTGGGGGAAGGCGCGAAAGCCAACCATCTCACCTACCTCGGCGATGCCACGGTGGGGGCCGGGGCCAACATCGGCGCTGGCACGATCACCTGCAATTACGATGGTTATTTCAAGCACAAGACCACGATTGGCGAGCGTGCATTCATCGGGTCGAACAGCGCGTTGATCGCTCCAGTCACCATCGGGGCGGACGCTATCGTCGCTGCCGGAAGCGCAGTCAGCCGCGACGTGGCGCCCGGCGAACTGCGGATGGTACGCGCAGAGCAGATGGTGAAGCCCGGCTGGGCCGATCGGTTTCACGACACGATGAAGAAGAAAAAGGCAGCGGCTAAGAAGGACTGACCGGTTTGGCGGACCTGTGCTGGCTCTGCGAACGCCCGCTGGGGCGCAAGGTCCAGCAGCACCACACTGTGCCCAAAGCCAAGAAGGGCCGCGCAACGGTTGCCGTGCATCCCATCTGTCACCGCGCGATCCACGCCAACTTCACGAATACCCGGCTTTCACGGATCGGAGAGGATCGCGCTGCCTTGCTCGAGGATGAGGCCTTGGCGAAGTTCGTCGACTGGATCGCGAACAAGCCACCAGACTTCCACGCGCCGACCCGAAGGCCGAAGTAAACCAGCCTGCGGAACGTCCGTCCTTGCCCCGGCGTTGATAGTGAAACGCAAGGGAGCATGACTTCATGAAATTCTGGAAATACGCCGCTGCAGGTGCAGCGGTCCTGTCCATCGGTGCCGCAGGTGCATACGCGCAATACCGTAGCTCGGTCGACGAGCCCGACTATTCGCTCATGTCCGAGGATGGCGCTATCCAGCTGCGCGAATATGCGCCGATGATCGTTGCGGAAGTGACGCATACCGGTGACCGCAGGCGCGCGCTCAATGCAGGCTTCCGCCGCTTGGCGGCCTATATTTTCGCGCAGGATCGTCCGGGCAAGGAAATCGCGATGACCAGCCCGGTGATGCAGGACCAGGGCGAAAAGATCGCCATGACCTCGCCTGTATTGCAGGATAGCGGCGACACCAGCGGCAGCTGGCGCACGCGCTTCGTCATGCCGGCCGAATATACGATGGAGACGCTGCCCACTCCGCCCGAAGATGTCACTCTTGTTGAAATGCCCCCGCGCAGGGTGGCGGCAATCCGCTTCTCCGGTCGTGGATCGAGCGAGGACCTCGCTGCACGCGAGGAAGAATTGCGCGCATGGATCGCGGACCGCGACCTGACGATCGCCGGTCCTCCCGAATTCGCCTTCTACGACGCGCCGATGGTCCCGCCGCCGCTAAGGCGCAACGAAGTCATCATTCCCGTCGAATAGGCGCGGAAACGAAAAGGGGCGACCGCGAGGCCGCCCCTTCCTTTTTATGGTAGCCGCTGCTTATTCGCCGGCCTCGTTGTCGTCCATCAGGCGCTGCATGAGGTAGACCATCTGCAATGCCTGCAGCTTTGCGCGCTGTTCGTTGTCGACGCCGCCCGAGTGACCGCCAGTCATGTCCTCATAGTACCAGTAGTCCTGGCCCAGAGCCTTGAGCTTTGCTGCGCCCTTGCGCGCGTGAGCAGGGTGGGTGCGGTCGTCCGCGGTCGATGCCCAGAGGAAGGGGGCGGGGTAATCCACCCCGTCGACGATCTTCTGGTAGGGCGAATAACCCTCGATCCACTCGCGCTGTTCGGGGATACGGGGATCGCCATATTCGCCGATCCACGATGCGCCGCGACCGATCAGGTGATAGCGCAGCATATCGAACAGCGGGATCGCGACGATCGCCGCGTCGAACAGGTCGGGACGCTGCGTGAACGCGGTGCCGACCAGCAGGCCGCCCTGCGAACCGCCCTGGATACCGAGCTGGCCGGGATTGGTGATTCCGCGCTTCACGGCATCCTCACCCACGGCGATGAAATCGTCCCAAGTGCGCTGCTTGTTCTCGCGGATGGCCATCTGGTGCCACCCGGGACCGAACTCGCCGCCACCGCGCAGGTTGGCGAGTATGAAGGCGCCGCCTTTTTCGAGCCACATCTTGCCGGTGAGCGCCCGGTAGCTCGGCAATTGGGAGATCTGGAAACCGCCATAGCCATAGAGCAGGGCGGGATTCTTGCCGTCCATCTCCATGCCCTTCGGCTTCACCAGGAAGTACGGGACTTTCGCGCCGTCCTTGCTGGTCGCTTCGAACTGTTCGACTTCCATGCCCGTCGCATCGAAATATTCGGGCGAAGTCTTGAGCACCTGCGGATCGCCGGTGCCGTCCGAGTACCAAAGCGTGCTCGGTGACAGGAAGTCGGTCGAGGTGAACATGATCTCGTCGGTTTCGGACGAGGTGGCCTGTACGCCGAGCGTCGCATTATCGGGCAAATTGACTTCGGTGGTGACCCATTCGCCATCCTCGAAATCGATCTTGAGCACCTTGCCCACGACATTGTCGAGGATCGCCATGTAGGCGCTGTTGGCGGTCACCCCGCCGCCACGCTTTGTCTGGCGTTCCGCCGGTGCCCAGACGAGCGTTTTCTTCGCTCCGTTCGGGTCACGCTTGAAGTCTTCCAGATCGACCGCGACCAACGCGTCGGCGGGGAAGACCTGTCCCTGCGTTTCCCAATCGACATCGGTAGAAAAGGTCAATTGGCCGTCGATGATGCCGCCAATGTTGGCTTTCTTCGGCATGTCGAGTTCAAGCCACTCGCCCTCGTGCCAGATGTAGTTGATGCTTTCATGGAAGCTGATCGCACGGAAGGCGGTGCGACCGTGTACCACGCCCTTGTTGTCGCGGATCAGGCCAGCCCCGGCCCAGACGTCGCTCGGCTCGCCGCGGAAGATTTCTTCCGCCTCGCTCAGCGGCGTGCCGCGCTTCCAAAGACGCGTCGTGAAGGGATATTCGCTTTCGGTGATGGTTTCGCCGCCGAAGTCGCGACCGACCAACAGTGTGTCTTCATCAAGCCACTGGACGCCGCCCTGGCTCTTTTCCTCGATGACGAAGCCGCCCTCGACGAACTGTTTGGTCGTCATGTCGAATTCGCGCAGGATGGTGGCATCTTCGCCGCCGTCGGACAGGGCAATCATGCACAGGCGCTGGTCGGGCGGCAGGCAGGTGCTGCCCTTGTAGACCCACTCCTTGCCCTCTGCGGCAGCCAGGGCATCGACATCGAGAACGGTCTCCCATTCGGGATCGTCGCTCTTGTAGCTTTCGAGCGTGGTGCGGCGCAGGACACCCTTGGGATTTTCCTTGTCCTGCCAGAAATTATACAGGCCGTCCTTGCGGATCGAGACGTAGGGAATGCGGTCTTCGGCATCGAGGATGGCCAGCGCTTCCGCTGTCAGTTCGTCGAACCGGGGGTCCTGCGCCATATGCGCCATGGTGCGGTTGTTTTCTGCGCGCACCCAGTCGAGCGCTTCGTCGCTACGGGCTTCTTCGAGCCAAATGTACGGATCCTCGTCGGGTCCGGGTACGCCGTCCTGGGCGCTGAGTGAATTGGGGGTGGCGATAGTCATGGTCGCGGCCAATGCCAGCGTCGAAACACGTTTCACAGTCCTCTCCTGCATGAATGCGGGTCGGTTCTAACCTGCTCATTCGAAAAGGGAAGGACAGGCCTGCTCGACGAGGGGTTGATGCGGGCGGACCAACGAAAAAAGGGCGACCCGATGGGCCGCCCTTTCCAGTTTGCGATTGTCCCGAAGGGCTTAACCTTCGACGTGCTCCGCCAGCACCGTCAGACCGTTTTCGCCCACTTCGGCGAAACCGCCTCGGACTTCGATCGTCTCGGGTGCAGCGCCTTCGGTCTTGTAGACCTGAACGGCGCCGTCACGGATCGTCGACATGAAAGGCGCGTGGCCTTCCAGCACACCGAATTCGCCTTCCGCGCCGGGGACGACCACCATGTGGACGTCCTCGCTACGGACCAGCTTGGCCGGCGTGACGAGTTCGAAGTGCAAAGCCATGGCTTAGTCTTCTTCCGCCATCTTCTTGGCCTTCTCGACCGCCTGGTCGATGCCGCCAACCATGTAGAAAGCGCTTTCCGGCAGGTGGTCGTATTCGCCGTCGACGACAGCCTTGAACGACTTCACCGTGTCTTCCAGCTGGACGAACACGCCGGGGATGTTGGTGAAGACTTCGGCGACGTGGAACGGCTGCGAGAGGAAGCGCTGGATCTTGCGGGCGCGAGCCACTGTCAGCTTATCTTCTTCCGACAGTTCGTCCATGCCGAGAATGGCGATGATGTCCTGCAGGCTCTTGTACTTCTGCAGCGTTTCCTGAACGCGGCGAGCCGTTTCGTAGTGCTCCTGGCCGACGACGCGCGGTTCGAGAACGCGGCTGGTCGAGTCCAGCGGGTCGACGGCCGGGTAGATGCCCAGCTCCGAGATGGCGCGCGACAGGGTGGTCGTTGCGTCCAAGTGGGCGAACGAGGTTGCCGGTGCCGGGTCGGTAAGGTCGTCGGCGGGAACGTAAATGGCCTGAACCGAGGTGATCGAACCCTTGGTGGTCGAGGTGATGCGTTCCTGGAGGTTACCCATGTCGGTGGCGAGCGTCGGCTGATAGCCCACGGCCGAAGGAATACGGCCGAGCAGTGCCGACACTTCCGAACCCGCCTGCGTGAAGCGGAAGATGTTGTCGACGAAGAACAGAACGTCCTGGCCTTCGACGTCGCGGAAGTATTCCGCCATGGTCAGGCCCGAAAGAGCGACGCGGGCACGTGCGCCCGGAGGTTCGTTCATCTGGCCGAAGACGAGGGCAACCTTCGAGCCTTCCGAAGTGGCGTTGCCGTCTTCGTCCTTGGCGATAACGCCGGCGTCGAGGAATTCGTGGTAGAGGTCGTTACCTTCGCGGGTACGCTCACCCACACCGGCGAAGACGGACACACCACCGTGGCCCTTCGCGATGTTGTTGATGAGTTCCTGGATCAGAACGGTCTTGCCGACGCCTGCGCCGCCGAACAGGCCGATCTTACCGCCCTTTGCGTAAGGTGCGAGAAGGTCGATGACCTTGATGCCGGTGACGAGGATGGCCGCTTCGGTCGACTGGTCGACGAAGAGCGGGGCTTCCGCGTGGATCGGGCTGCTGCTGTCGGCGCCGATCGGGCCGCGCTCGTCGATCGGCGCGCCGACGACGTTCATGATGCGGCCGAGCGTCTTCGGACCCACCGGGACCGAGATCTGCGAGCCGGTGTTCACGACTTCCTGTCCGCGGACGAGGCCGTCGGTACCGTCCATAGCGATGGTACGCACCGTGTTTTCACCGAGGTGCTGCGCAACTTCGAGGACCAGCGTGTTGTCGCCGTTCTTCGTTTCAAGCGCGGTCAGGATCGGCGGAAGATCACCTTCGAAGGCAACGTCGACGACAGCGCCGATGACCTGCGAGATAACGCCGTTGGGGCTCTGGTTAAGCTTGGGGGCAGTGGCCATGATAAGGTTTCCTACTGGCTCAGGAGGCTTTGTGGTGGGCGCCGTGTTCGGCACAAAGGGCGTCGGCGTCGCTCAGCATCCAGTCCGAACCGTCTTCGTTCGCAACCAGCGTGGCTTCGTGACGCATGTATTCGTCTTCGCCGAGACCGTATTCGCACAGTGCCTGGTCGGCACCCATCGCGCGGCGGCATACGGCGTTGTTGACCGGTTCTGCACCTTCGCAGGTTTCTGCGAACTTGGCGCGGAAGTAGTCCTGGTCCGTGGCGGGCAGGCTCGCAACCGGTTCCGGTGCTGCGGTCTCGGTCGGGGTCGGCTCGGGCGCGGGCTCTTCACCGCAAGCGGCGAGGAGTGCGACGGGCAGGATGAGGGCGAGTTTCTTCACGTATCCGGTCCTTGTCAGAGCGCTTCCGCGCCTGCGATGATTTCGACGAGTTCGGTAGTAATCGCGGCCTGGCGGCTGCGGTTGTACTGGATCGTCAGCTTGTTGATGAGGTCGCCTGCATTGCGCGTCGCGTTGTCCATGGCGGTCATCGACGCGCCCTGTTCGGATGCTTCGCGTTCGAGCAGGGCGCCGAACAGCTGCGTCTTCACGTAGCGCGGGAGCAGGTCTTCGAGGATTTCCTCTTCGCCCGGCTCGTATTCCACGACTGCATGGCCGCCGGTGCCTTCGCCTTCGGGCGAGGGGACGGGGATCAGCTGATCGACGGTCGGATCCTGCGCCAGCGCCGACTGGAAGATCGGGTAGACGAGGTGCGCAACGTCGAATTCGCCCTTCTCAAAGCGTTCGAGCAGGTCTTCGGCGATGGCATCGGCCTCTTCGAAGCCCGGCTGGCGGACGTCGGAGGTGTCGAAGTGCTTTTCGATCTTGTCGGCATAGTCGCGCTTGATCGGCGCGCGGCCTTTTTTGCCGACGAGATAGAAAGTCACGTCCTTGCCGTCTGCGATCAGTTCGCGCGCCTTGGCCTTGGCGGCCTTGACGATGTTGGCGTTGAGACCACCGCACAGGCCCTTGTCGGTGTTCACGACCACCAGCAGGTGGCGCTTGTCCGATCCGGTGCCGCGAAGCAGCAGGGGCGCGCTGTCGCCGCTTACCTTGCTGGCAAGCGATGCCATGACGCCCGACAGCCGTTCGGCGTAGGGACGTGCGGCTTCGGCAGCGGCCTGCGCACGGCGCAATTTTGCCGCGGCGACCATCTGCTTGGCCTTGGTGATCTTCTGGGTCGACTTCACCGACCCGATCCGATCCTTGAGTTCCTTGAGGCTAGCCATTTCGGCTCCCTATCTCGTGTGCTCTCGGTTGGCTCAGGCGAACTGCTTGGCGAAGGTCTTCAGTGCGTCGACGACCTTGTCCTTGGTGCTGTCTTCGAACTTGCCGGTGGTGCGGATTTCCGCGAGCACATCGGCGTGTTCGGAGCGCATGAAGCTCAGCATCTGGGCTTCGTAGTCGGTGACGCGATCGACCGCGACATCGTCGAGGTAGCCGTTGGTGCCGGCAAAGATCGACACGGTCTGCTCTTCGAACGGCATTGGCGAGAACTGCGGCTGCTTGAGCAGCTCGGTCAGGCGCGCACCGCGGTTCAGCAGCTTCTGCGTAGCGGCGTCGAGGTCCGAGCCGAACTGCGCGAAGGCAGCCATTTCGCGATACTGTGCGAGGTCGAGCTTCATCGAGCCCGAAACCTTCTTCATCGCCTTGGTCTGCGCGGCACCGCCGACGCGGCTGACCGACAGGCCGACGTTAATTGCCGGACGGATGCCCTGGTAGAACAGGTCGGTTTCGAGGAAGATCTGGCCGTCGGTGATCGAGATCACGTTGGTCGGAATGTAGGCCGACACGTCGCCTGCCTGCGTTTCGATGATCGGCAGCGCGGTGAGCGAGCCGCCGCCATTGGCGCCGTTCATCTTTGCAGCGCGCTCGAGGAGACGGCTGTGAAGATAGAAAACGTCGCCCGGGTAAGCTTCGCGGCCCGGAGGACGACGCAGGAGGAGCGACATCTGGCGGTAAGCCACTGCCTGCTTGGAAAGGTCGTCGTAAACGATGACGGCGTGCATGCCGTTGTCGCGGAAGAATTCGCCCATCGCACAGCCGGTGTAGGGTGCGAGGTACTGCAGCGGAGCGGGCTCAGATGCGGTTGCAGCGACGACGATCGAGTATTCCATCGCGCCGTTTTCTTCGAGGCTCTTGACGATCTGTGCGACGGTCGAGCGCTTCTGGCCGACGGCGACGTAGATGCAGTAAAGCTTCTTCTTCTCGTCGTCGCCCTGGTGCGCGTCCTTCTGGTTGATGAAGGTGTCGATCGCGACGGCGGACTTACCGGTCTGGCGGTCGCCGATGATCAGTTCGCGCTGGCCACGGCCAACCGGGACGAGGGCGTCGATGGCCTTGAGGCCCGACTGCACGGGTTCGGAAACCGATTCACGCGGGATGATGCCCGGCGCCTTGACTTCGACGCGGCGACGTTCGGTCGATTCGATTGGACCCTTGCCGTCGATCGGGTTGCCCAAAGCGTCGACGACGCGGCCCAGCAGGCCCTTGCCGACCGGAACGTCCACGATGGTGCCGGTGCGCTTGACGGTGTCGCCTTCGCCGATGTCGGTGTCGGCACCGAAGATAACGGCACCGACGTTGTCGGCTTCGAGGTTCAGCGCCATGCCCTGAACGCCGTTGGAGAATTCGATCATCTCGCCGGCCTGGACATTGTCGAGGCCGTGGATGCGGGCGATGCCGTCACCCACCGACAGCACGGAGCCAACTTCGCTGACTTCGGCTTCGGTGCCGAAATTGGCGATCTGGTCCTTGATGACCTTGGAGATTTCTGCGGCGCGGATATCCATGATTATCGTCCTTTGATCAGGCTTTCATCGCCTGGGCGAGGGAATTGAGGCGGGTGCGGATCGAACCGTCAATGCGCTTCGAACCGATGGTAACGACAAGGCCGCCCAGAAGATCGGGATCAACCTTGGAATTAATCTTTACAGTGCGACCTTCGCGAGCGGTCAGCTTCGTCTTGAGCTGGTCCAGCTGCGTGTCGGTCAGCGCGTGGGCGCTAGTGACTTCGGCAGTCACTTCGCCGCGCTGCGCGGCAGCGATGGCGCGGAATGCGCGGATGACGCCGGGAAGCTGGCCGAGGCGGCGGTTCGCGGCAAGCGTGCCGAGAAACCTCTGCGTCAGGTCCGAAAGGCCCATGATGGCGGAAACGCCCCACAGTGCCTTTTCTGCTTCGCCGCGGCTCACGCGCGGGTTGGTGGTCAGCGTCTTGAGCTCTGCCGATTCGGCAAGCCCCGCTTCCAGTTTGTCGAGGTCCGATTCGACCGCAGTCACGGTCCCGGCCTCGCTGGCCAGATCGAAAAGGGCCGAGGCATAACGCCCTGCCAGGCTAGCCTGAATACCGGCGGAAATATCCACGCGTCTCTCGTCCTCTAAGGGTCGGAAAAAAAGTCTGTCGTTCCAAGCCGGGGGTGAGCGAAAATGAGTCGCTCCGGCAAGGTTGGCGCGCGCCTAGCAAAGGGTCCCCGCGAAGGCAACCCGACTCCGCCTGTGAAAGATTCGACTTTTGGACAGGGAGGCGTAAATTCGTCCTCAATCAAAACCGATCGAGCGGGAGAGACGGGATGGAAACTGAGGCATTGTCGCCGCATTGCGGTGTCGAGGTAAAGGGCATTGCGCTTGCCGAGGCGGAAGGTAGCAAGCTCGAGACCATTCGCGGCCTTATATATAGGCACGGTGTGGCGGTGTTCCGCGGCCAAGAATTCAGTCCCGAAGACCATATCGCCTTTGCCAAGCGCTGGGGCGGGATCGACATCAACAATTATTTTCCGCTGACCGACGAACATCCCGAGATCGCCGTCGTGCGCAAACGCAAGGACCAGACCACCAATATCGGTGGCGGCTGGCACACCGATCATTCCTACGATCAGATCCCCGCCATGGGATCGATTCTCGTGGCGCGTGAATTGCCGCCTTCCGGTGGCGACACGCTGTGGGCGCACATGGGGGCTGCCTATGACACGCTGCCTGAAGAGACAAAAAAGAAGATCGACGGGCTGAGCGCATTCCACACGGCGGACCATATCTATTCGCCCGATGGTGCGTATGCGCAGACCGACCAGGGCGCGGACCTGCGCGGGCAAGACCTGAAGACAGGCGCAACACACCCCGTCGTCATCCGCCACCCGCACACCGGGCATAAGCTCCTTTATGTAAACCCGGGCTTCACGATCAATTTCGTCGGCCAGACCCGCGAGGAAAGCCTGCCGTTGCTGCAGGAGCTATTCGCCCACGCGATGTCGCCCGACCTGCAATGCAGGCTCCAATGGGAACCGGGCACGGTGGCGATCTGGGATAACCGGACGACCTGGCATTATGCCATGAACGACTATCAGGGGTACGCGCGCGAGATGCATCGCATTACCTTGTCGGGTGAAGCTCTCGCCGCCTGACCTAGTCCCGCGTCTCGCACTGGTAGACCAGCCGCTCGTTCGGCTGCTGGGGTAGCTGGCTCAGCACTTCGCCCTGCAAATCTCCGAGAGACGTAGCGGCTCCTTCCACGCCGCACTTGGGCGCCGTGTATTTTGCGCGCGCGCTGCGCGCCTCGCGCATGGCGCCGCGCTGGAGGAGGTAGCGTTCGGACCGGAATATCCGGCGATCCGGATCGAAACTGTTCACCGAAACCGCGTCCTCTTCATTGGGTACAAAGACTCGCGACCAGTTTCCGGACGCATAGCCATATTGGGTGCGCTCGTTGACGCATCCGTCTGCGGTCCATTCGAATTCGATTTCGGTTGCTTCGGACGTGGTGATGCGGCTGCGTTCCGGAATCACGTTGCAGACGAGCGAAAGGTCTCCGCTTTCCTGCCCGGCTAGCGGAGCGCCATCATCAGGCTTTTCGCCTTCCGCCATCACGGCCGCGACCCGCCGATCCACTTCGTCAAGGCCGGGGCGCGTGATGAAAGCAATAAAGGCCACCACGACAAGGAAGCTTGCAATCGCGAAGGCGATGTTGGTCTTCTTTATGCGGAGCGCCGCATCCTCGTCATCCGCGCCGATCCTTTCGCGCTGGCTCCATGCCCAAAGTCCGAGCCCGAACGCGACGAGCATGAGAACGAAGGCCAGCGCCATGCGGTCTTCGCGATCTTGCGAAACCGACAGCTGTGCACGAAGCAGGGCGCGTTCGCGCTTGGCGCGGGTTTCTTCTGCACGCTGGGCAAGGCTTTGCCGTGCTTCGGCCTGTTCGCGTTCGATCCGCTCGCGCTCTGCCTCGTCGAGGTCGGCGAGGCTGCGGCACGGCTGGTCGGAAAGGCGCGGAGTAATGTCGTTGGCCTTGAGGAAAGGCACCAGCTCGCGATTGGACACGGCGAAAAAGAATTCCGCATCTCCTCCTTCATTGTCCGCACCGAAGCTGTTTACCCCTACGACCCGTCCGCACGGATCGAGCAAGGGGCCGCCCGAATTGCCCCGCGCGATCGGTGCTGTGTGGAGGATCGTGTCGAACTGGCGGCTCGGCCGCTCTCCCGAAATGAAGCCGCGGCTCTTTACCGGTGGCTGACTGCGGAACAGATCGGTCAGGTCCAGCCCCTGGGCGCGGTCGACATTCATCGGATAGCCGACGCTGGTCACCTCTCCGGCTCCGGAAACCGGCTGGCCCGCAATGGCGAGCGGGGGCAGGCGCAGGTTTCCGGTCAGGCGAACAAGCGCCAGATCGTTGCGCGAACTGGCAGTGACCAACTGTCCGTAAACTGCCTCGCCGCCGCCATTGGGCACGATCCCGATACGCAAATCTGCGTCACGCATTGCGTCGCGCACGACATGGGCGTTGGTAACGATGGCGTTCTGCGTGACGGCGAAACCGGTGCCGTGGCTGACGGGATAAAGCTCGTCGCCGTCATTGCCGATGATGACCACGCGCACGACCCCGCGCGACGCTGCGTCGATATCGGCCGGATCGGCATGGACCAGTTGCGGCAGCAAGAGCGCGCACATGGCGGCAAAATATGTGAGAATGCGTCCCATCGTCCCGCCGCTTGTGCCGCCCAATCGCTTTGACCGCAAGCTGCGGGATGCGTGCTGTGCAAATCAGCCGCAAAGAGGGCCAAGATGCGCTATGGAGCAGGGCGATGATCGACCAGGGACAGGCATGGCAGGCGGTAAAGCGGCGTGATCGCGCGTTCGACGGGCGCTTTGTCACCGGCGTAATGAGTACCGGCATCTATTGCCGTCCGTCTTGCGCTGCGCGGCACCCCTTGCGCGAGAATGTGCGATTCTTCGTCGACGGGGAGAGCGCGCGGGCGGCGGGCCTGCGGCCGTGCAAGCGATGCCTTCCCGATGACGTCGGGCGCGACGAGGCTGCCGTCATGGCGGCAATCGAAGAGATACGCCGGGCCGAGGATGCGCCGACCCTGTCCGTCCTTTCCCGGATAACCGGCTATTCGCCGACCCATTTCCAGAAAGTATTCAAGTGCGCGACCGGTCTGTCACCTGCCGCCTATGCGCGGGCCTTGCGTGAAGAGCGCGCCCGCGAGGCCCTCAGCGCTGGCGACAGCGTCACCGGCGCGATCTATGAGGCCGGGTATTCCTCTCCCTCGCGATTCTACGACGATACGAAAGGCAAGCTCGGCATGACGGCAAGCGACTGGAAGGATGGCGGCAAGGGGCGCACGGTTCACTGGAGTGTGATCGAGACCTCGCTTGGCGCGATGCTCGTCGCTGCGACGGAGCAAGGAGTCTGCTGCCTGTCGTTCAACGAAGACGAGAGTGATCTCGCGCGCCGCTTTCCCGAGGCTGAGCTGGTTGCAGCAGGCGAGGATTTTCGCGACCTGTTCCGGCAGGTAACCGCTGCAGTCGAGAACCCGGGGCAGGCGGCACTCGCTTCCATTCCGCTCGACGTAAAGGGCACGGCTTTCCAGCAACGGGTCTGGCAGGCCTTGCGCGAAATCCCGGCGGGCGAAACGCGCAGCTATGGCGAGCTCGCTGCCGCGCTGGGAAATCCGAACGCGTCGCGCGCGGTCGGCGGGGCCAACGGCGCGAACAACATCGCCGTGCTGATCCCGTGCCACAGGGTCATCGCGGCGGACGGCTCGCTCGGCGGATATGCTTACGGAACGCAAATCAAGGCGGAGCTGCTCGAGCGGGAAAAATCCCGATAAACTGCTCCTAACACGAAATAATTCGCGTCAGAGGCAAGTTTCCTTTGACAATGCAGCCTGTAGTAGGAAGACTATACACCAACGTCGCAACCCGCCGAAGCAATCGCGTGGGCCAATAATAACCGGCTTCTGGATCAATCCCGTGCGGTTGTGTCGACCGTACCGAGTATTAGCAGGTTTAGGCGATGGATAGCGGACAGGATTTCGTCGACTTCTATGCCCTGTTGCAGGTTAGTCCGACCTGCGACCGCAAGATGCTGGAAAAAGCTTACCGGCACGCAGCGCAGATGTATCATCCCGATCACACCGATACGGCCGACATCGACAAGTTCCAGGAAGTGACTTCCGCATACCAATTGCTGCGCGATCCGGAAAAGCGCGCCAAGTACGACCAGCGCTACAAGGAACTGAAAAAGGATAACCTTTACCAGTTCCCCGGTAGCGAAGATCTGCTGATCGACGAAAAGTCCGCGCTCGACGATGCAGAAGCGCACGAGAAGGTGCTGTACCACCTATACAAGCGCCGCCGCGAGCATGCGAAAGACCCGGGTATCATGGGATATTATATCCAGAAGACGCTGGATTGCTCCGACGAAAATTTCGAATTCCACACCTGGTACCTGAAGTCCAAGGGCTTCATCGAAATCACCCCGGAGGGGAAGCTGGCAATTACCATAGAAGGTGTGGATCACGTCATCTCAATGAGCCGCAAGGCCGAAGAAACGAAGCTGATTGCCCAGATGAGAGACAACGCGCGCGAAGCCTAATTGCGCGCCCACTCCTTGCCGGCAGGCGTGAGGCTGTCGAGGAACGTCTCGGCACTTTCGAGATATTCCTGCTTCTTCGCCTCGTCCATCCGGTCCCATGTCGAGTAGATGCGCCCGATGCGGGCGTTCTTTTCAAGCCTGTCGCGATGGCGATCCATGAAATGCCAGTAGAGCGGATTGAAGGGACACGCGCCTTCGCCCGTCTTCTTGCTGACGGAATATCGGCACTCACCGCAGTAATCGCTCATCTTGTTGATGTAGTTGCCGCTCGCCGCATAGGGCTTGCTCGCCAGCTTTCCGCCGTCGGCATAGAGGATCATCGCCGCCACATTGGGTAGTTCCACCCACTCATAGGCGTCGGCGTAGACCACGAGGTACCAGTCCTGCACTTCGCGGGGGTTTATCCCTGCGAGCAGGGCGAAATTGCCGAGCACCATCAGCCGCTGGATGTGGTGGGCATGGGCGTTGTCGCGGGTGGAGCGGATGCTGTCGGCAAGGCACCGCATGTCGGTTTCGCCGGTCCAGTAGAATTCGGGCAGCCCGCGCTGCGCATTCAGCGCATTCGCTTTCTGCAGGTGCGGCATCTGGTGCCAGTAGAACCGCCGCACATATTCGCGCCAGCCGATGATCTGGCGGATGAACCCTTCGACCGAGTTTATCGGTGCGCGGCCGTCCTTGTACGCTTTCTCCGCCCGCTGGCAGAGCTCCAGCGGGTCGAGCAGGCCGAGATTGATGCTGGTCGACAGCATCGAATGGAACAGGTCGTCCTGTCCATGAACCATCGCGTCCTGGTATGGGCCGAAGCATTCGATGCGTTCGGCGAAGAAAGCATCCGCCGCCTCTTCCGCTTCTTCGCGGGTCACCGGCCATCCGAATTTTTCCAGAGACCCGAAGTGATCGCCGAAACGATCTTCGACCAGTTCGATCACCTCGCATGTGATCGCATCGGGTTCGAACAGCGGGCGCTCGGGCGCATCGAGCCCTTCCTTGGGAGGTTTGCGGTTCTCGCTATCGTAATTCCACTCCCCGCCTTCCGGCTTGTCGCCGTCCATCAGCAGGCCCGTCTTGCGACGCATTTCGCGGTAGAAATACTCCATCCGCATTTCCTTGCGGTCTTCCGCCCATTCATCGAACTCTGCCTGGGTGGAAATGAAGCGGTCGTCGGCAAGGATTTCGACTTCGCAGGGAAACTTGTCGGCCCACTGATCGAAGTCCTCGCGCAGGCGCCATTCGCCCGGTTCGACCACATGGATGGCGCGCGGGGAGTGTTCTTCGACGGCGCGGGCGACCTCGCCGGTGAAGCTCCCGGCATTGTTCTTCGCATCCAGCTTTACGTAGTCGACCGTCCAGCCCGCATCGCGCAGGTCGTCGGCAAAATGACGCATGGCGGAGAAGATCAGCACGATCTTCTGCTTGTGGTGTTTGACGTAGGTCGCCTCGTCCCAGACCTCCATCATCAGGATGACGGTATCGTCCTTTGTCCGCCCGCGCAGGCTGGCGAGGTCGCGGGTCAGCTGGTCGCCGAGGATCGGGACGAGAACGGGGCCATCTGTATTTTCTGCCATGCGCTCTCAATGCGCGAGCGCGCGACAGGTGCCTAGAGCAGCGAGGACTGCGCCGATCGCCCCGCCCAGGGGACATCCGTCGGCTCGATCGCCAGAGTGCCGTCGAACGGGCGGCAAAGATCGAAAGCGTCGCCGGGTGAGCCGTCCAGCCAGGTCGCGCGTTGATCCGCCGTAAGGATTACAGGCATCCGGTTGTGGATCTCGCTCATCTGGGGAGAGGCATCGGTCATCACCATAGAATAGCAATCGCCCCATTCCGCGCTGCCGCGCCAAATGCCGGCAACCGTGAAGACCTCGGCATCGGGCATGGTCATCCAGGTGCGGGTCATCGCGCCTTTCTTGCCCTGCGCTTCGGCGAAGCTTTCCAGCGGGATCAGGCAACGCCGTTCCACGAAGCTGCTTTTCCAGAAAGGACCGGAGAGCTTGTCCGTGCGTGCATTGTTGACCGGCTTTGGCTTGAGCGGCTGGCCCTTCGCGCCCTTGCGCTGGAAGGGGAAGCCCCAGGTCATGGTTTCGACCTTGCCGCCTGCGATCACGATGCCGGAATAGCCGGGATAGATCTCGCCGCCCGCATTGCTGCCGATTTCCGCCACCACGTCGAACAATTGCGCGACTTCGGTGGCGTTCTTGGTCATGCGATAGAGATTGCACATGGCAGCCGTACCTACACGAAACTGTAGGGATCGACATCCACTCCGATGCGGACGCCCGGGGGATGGTCGAGGCTGGAAAGCCAGCGACGGATGACGTCCTGCAATTGCACGCTACGCCGCGCATTCATCAGCAGGCGATAGCGATACCGTCCCCGCAGCAGCGCCATGGGTGCAGGCGCCGGGCCGAGTATCATGAGGTCGGGCACGTCGGGGCGCACATCTCCGATCCGCCGTGCGGCTTCCCGTGCCTCCGCCTCGGCTTCGGAGGAAATGATGATCGATGCCCAGCGGCCGAAGGGAGGGGCGCCAGCCTCGCGCCGCATTTCGGTTTCGGCCTCGTAGAAGGCATCGCGATCTCCCGCTGCAAGGGCAGCGATCACGCTGGCTTCGGGATGGCGGGTCTGGATCAGCACTTCGCCCGGCTTGGAGCCGCGACCGGCACGCCCGGCAACCTGCGCGACTTGCTGATAGGTCCGCTCGCCTGCGCGCAAGTCGCCTCCCTCGAGGCCGAGGTCGGCATCGACCACGCCCACCAGCGTAAGCTCCGGAAAGTGAAAGCCCTTGGTCACCAGCTGGGTGCCGACGATGACGTCGATCGCCCCTGTTTCGACCTGCGCAATGAATTCCGCGGCGCGACCCGGCGAATTGAGCGTGTCCGACGTGGCGACGAAGACGCGCGCATCGGGCAGGCGCTCCGCGACCTCGTCGGCGATGCGCTCGACGCCGGGACCGCAGGCGACGAGGCAATCGGGCTCACCGCATTCGGGGCAGGCTGCGGGACTTGGCGTCTCATGTCCGCAATGGTGGCAGGCAAGTCGACGGGTAAAACGGTGTTCGACCAGCCACGCGCTGCAATTGGGGCACTGGAAGCGGAACCCGCAATTGCGGCACAGGGTCAGCGGCGCATAGCCGCGGCGGTTTAGGAAGAGCAGCGACTGTTCCTTGCGCTCCAGCCGCTCGGCGACGCCGTCGATCAGCCGCTGGGCTAGCCACATTCCTTGCGGCGGCTTTTCCTCGGTCAGGTCGATCGTGTCGATGGCGGGCAATTCCGCCCCGCCGAACCGGCTGGGCAGGTCGAGCTTCGCATAGACGCCGCTCTCGGCCATTTGCAGGCTTTCCAGTGCCGGGGTCGCGCTGGCGAGGACAACCGGGATGCCTTCGAAATGCGCGCGCATGACGGCCACGTCGCGGGCATTGTAGCGCACGCCGTCTTCCTGTTTGAAACTGGTTTCGTGGGCTTCGTCGACGACGATGAAGCCCAAATTGCGAAAGGGCAGGAACAGGGCTGAACGAGCGCCCACCACGACTTGCGCATCGCCGCTCGCCACGTTTCGCCATGCACGGCGGCGCTGGGTGGACTTCAGCGAGGAGTGCCAGAGGACGGGGGTCACGCCGAACCGCTCTTCGAAACGGTGAAGGAAATTCTCGGTCAGCGCGATTTCAGGCAGCAGGACCAGCACCTGACGGCCCATCCGAAGCGCTTCGGCGACAGGTTCGAAATAGGTTTCGGTCTTGCCCGATCCGGTGACGCCGTCGAGCAGGTAAGGTGCGAATTTCCTCTTGCGGACGGCCTCGCTCAAGGTGTCGGCCGCAAGCTGCTGGTTGTCGCTGAGATCCACATGCGTGAAATCGGGCCGCGCTTCGTCAAAGGGGCGGTCGCAGTCGACCTCCACCGGTTCCAGCGCACCCTGGTTGACGAGGCCGCGCAGCACGCCCTCTGAAACTCCGGCGATCCCGGCCAGTTCGCGGATAGTAGCCTGTTCGCCCTCAAGAGCCTCCATCGCCGCATGGCGCTGCGGGGTCATGCGCTCCGGCATGCCTCCGGTCAGGCGATATTCCGTGATGGTCGCCGGTCCCTTGAGCGCGCCGCCTGAAGACAACGCCATGCGCGCGACGCTGGAAAGGGAGGCGACGTAGTAATCAGCCGTCCACTCGATCAAGCGCCTGAGCGGCGCAGACAAGGGCGGTACCGGAAGGATCGAGCGCAAAGGGCGGAGCTTTTCCGCCGGAACCTCGGTGCCGGGAAGCCGTTCGCTTTCCCAGACGATTCCGATGATCGTACGCGGCCCAAGCGGACACTCGACCACATGGCCCGGACCGACTTCCATGCCTTCGGGCACCTTGTAGTCGAGCGGGCCGAGGGCGGCATTGAGGACGAGGCAGCGCACGCGGTTCATCGGAGGGCTCATATGGGCGGCCTATGTCGCACTCGACAAGGGTGGGACCTTCGAGGAGTAGAAATAATGAACGATATTCTCACGGCCACCACTCACCGGCGCAAGTTCCTGGGCGGATTGACGCTCGGCGGGGCGACCCTGGCGCTTCCGGCCTGCACATCGCTTGGCGGCTTCGGTTTCGTCGACGCCATCCAGCGCCTCCTGTTCCTGTCGAGCGAGCGGGCCTTTGCCCGCATGCTCGACGATGGCGGCTTCTGGGATGAACAGGTTGCACAAGTCGGGCTGGAAAACCTGCTCGGTGCGCGCGGTGGAGTTCTGGGCAGCATCCTGACGTCCAACCTGTTCAAGGACCGCCTTTTCGATGCATTCGGCGACATCGCCTATGAAGGCGCGGAGCGCGCGGCCCCGATCGTGGCAGATACCGTGCGCGTGATCGGCATTTCGAACGCTGTCGAACTCGTCAATGGCGGGCCGACCGCGGCGACCAGCTTCCTGCGCGGAGAGATGGGCATGCGCCTCGTCGATGCGATGATCCCCGAACTGGGCGACGCGATGCGCCTTGCCGAAGATCCGCTGGTCGGACAGGCGCTCGGCGCGCTGACCGGCGTCAACGTGTCGCAGGTTGCGAGCAGGGTCGCGAACAGCATCGACGACACGATCTGGCGCGAGATGGGGTTCGAGGAAGCGGAAATCCGCCGCAATCCCCGCGCGACCAACGACCCCCTCATCATCGGCGTATTCGGCGGTGCGAGCGCCTTCTGAAGAATCCCTATTGGGGAAAACAGGCCCCTGCGCGCGTCCGCAAACTTGAGCGACTCGCGCGCAGGTGCCTAGCCTTGCTCATATGACGGATACCTTCGTCGCCTTGTCGGACCCCACGCGCCGCCTCCTGCTCGACAGGTTGAGCGAGCAGGGCGGCCTGACTCTATCGGAATTGAGCGAAGACCTGCCGATGACCCGGCAGGCGGTGGCCAAGCACCTTGCCGTGCTGGAGAGCGCCGAGCTGGTCGCAAGCGAGCGGGACGGGCGGTGCAAGCGGCACTACCTCAATCCGATGCCGCTGGCGAAGATGGCCAAGCGCTGGCTCGTCCGGTTCGAAGACGTGCCGCTGGGTTCGTTATCGGGCTTCCATGCGGCGCCCGCTAATCGACCAGCACACCACCCTTGATCACGGCATCCACGTCGGCGAGTTCGCCGACATCGGCCAGCGGATCGCCGCTGACGGCAATCATGTCGCCCCATGCGCCGGGCTTGATCACGCCGACTTCGCCTTCTTGACCCAGCGCCTGCGCCGCGGTGACGGTGGCCGCCCGGATCGCCTCGAGCGGGGTCATGCCGTATTCGACCATGACGCGGAACTGACCGCCGACCAGCTCGTGCGGCATGACGGCGGCATCGCTGGCGAAGACCATCTTCACGCCTGCTTCGTGCGCGCGGCGGAAATTGTCGCGCTGCGCCTGGCTGAGTGCGCGTTCCTTGGCGATGTTCTCTTCCAGCACGCCGTTCCCAGCGCCCTGTGAGAGGGTGTATTCGGTGTTGAAGATATCCATCGAGAAGAAGGTGCCGTGCTCCTTGGCGAGACGGATGGCTTCATCGTCGGCATAGCTGGCGTGTTCGATGGTATCGAAGCCTGCCCGGATAGCGGCCTTGATCCCGGGTGCACCGTGGGCGTGAGCCGCGGCCTTCAAACCCCAGAAATGCGCCTCGTCTGCAATTGCGGTGAGCTCCTCCAGCGTCAGCTGCTGGATGCCCGGCGCGGTATTGCGGCTGAAGACGCCGCCAGTGGCGCAGGCCTTGATGACTTCCGCGCCGTATTTGCGCTGCTCCCGCACGCGCTTGCGCAATTCGTCGGGGCTGTCGCCGACGGCAGGGCTCTTCGCATCGAAGCTAGGCGGCAGGAAAGTCTCGTCGCAATGCCCGCCCGTCGCGCCGAGGGAATGGTTGGCGACGACGATGCGCGGACCGATGATCCAGCCTTCCTCGATCGCCTGGTCGATACCGATTACGTTGTAATCGTCGTCGCCGACGTTGCGCACGGTGGTGAAGCCGATTTCCAGCATAGTGCGGGCATTGGCGACGCCGACCGCGGTCCAGAACCGATCGGTGAACTGCAGCCCGGAATATCCGCCGTACTCGGGACGGCCATCAAGGTGGACGTGCATGTCGATGAGGCCGGGCAGCAGCGTGTGGCCGGCCAGATCGATATGCTTCGCACCATCGGGAAGCGTGACACCTGACTGCACACTGGCAACCTTGCCATCGACCACGGTCACGACCGGATCGGCGAGATAGCGTCCGGTCTCCACATCGAGCATCCGGTCTGCCGTCACCACCACCGTTTCCGCAAATGCGGGCGTGGCGGTGAGAGACACGATTGCGGCTGCGGCCAGCAGGACAGGCTTCATTGTCAGATTCCCCTTGTCGCGGCGCTCCCCGGCCGCCCGCTTTTCATACAGGAAGCGGGCGGGGAGGGAAGCGTGGCTTTTCGACCGGTTTCCCGGTGGCTTGCCGTGGCTTCCTGGGGTCAGGTTGGAAGAGCGGACGGCGCGGGACGATCTCATTCATAGCTGACCACCTCGAACTCGATCCCGTCCCAGTCGAAGAAGTAGAAAGTGCGCGGGCCGGGTTCGCACTTCCCGTGGCTGAAAGGTTCGAGACCGTGCTCCACGACGACTGCCTCCGCCGCATCGAGATTATCGACCATGAAGGCGATGTGGTTGAGCGGCTGGCCCTTGCGATAATCGCCGGCAACGGCCTCGCTGGTATAGAGCGAGACGTAATTGTCTTCGCCGCCCACATGAATCGTGCGGCCGTTCCCCATGGAAGGTCCGCTCCAGCGTTCGTGCCAGCCGAGCAGGTCCTTGAGCAGGGCGGCACTGCGATCGGGATCGGTGACGGAAATATTGGCGTGTTCGAGACGTCCTTTTGGCATCGCTAAATTCCTTCTGTTCGATGCGGCACCGGGATGGTCCGCAAATGCGATGCACACTCAATGCAACCTCAAGCTAAGTTGAGGTCAAGCTTCGTTTTCGCTATCGCTGTGATCGATGAAAGCGAACGACCTCCTTCCCATCGGCGAACTGGCCCGTCGGACCGGCCTCTCCGTTTCGGCAATCCGGTTTTACGAAGAGCGCGGGCTGGTCGAAGCGCTGCGCACAAGCGGCAACCAGCGCCGCTTCCTCCGCGGCGATATCCGGCGGTTGAGTTTCATCCTGATCGCCCAGCGACTGGGGCTGTCCCTGGCGGAGATCGAGGAGGCGCTCGCGGGCCTGCCACAAGGACGCACGCCCAACGCCGCCGACTGGAAACGCATCAGCGGCTCGATCCGCAAACGCATCGAAGACCAGATCGCCTCGCTCGAAAAAATGCGCGACAGTCTCGACGGCTGCATCGGCTGCGGCTGTCTGAGCCTTAAGAAGTGTGCGCTTTACAATGCTGACGACAAATGGGGCGAGAGCGGCACGGGCCCGCGCGTGCTACGATGAAGAGCGGACTGTCGCATCACGACTCGATTGCAGACATCTAAATACTCTGGCAGGCTTATTGCATGCTTAGGGCTTTGCTGACTACGTTTGCTGCGATGACCTTGCTTATGCTTGTTCTCCGACAGGCACTGGAGTTCTCCACGCAGATCTCGGTCGGAATCGTTGCAGGATGCTCCGCCCTACTCTGGTCGATAATTCGTCCAAAGACCTCGAACGCACGCCGCTAAAGACCCGATTGCGGTCCTTCCGGAATTTCGCGACGGAGCATCTATGCGTTGTTTCTACGTTCTAGTTCATGGTCGATTGAGTTGGCTTGTGGAAGCAACAGAGCTTGATGGGGACGTGGATCAGCCAGCCGGACTCTACTGTCACAGATATGTTCTGGCTTCGGACCCGAATGAAGCGGTTCAGAGGGCATTCGAAAATGTATCCAGTAATCTAGATAGACAGACTGGATGGTTGCGACATCATGCAGCGGAATTGAAGCTCGAAGCTGAAGAAGTATCCAGATCCTCTCTTCTCAAGGCATTCTTGCCGGTCAATCGAGGACATACCTTCTACGAAAGGGATTAAGTCCTCTATCCACCCAACGACCGCCGTTCGCACTAATATTCCGGACCCAGTTCCGCGTCGAGATCGCGGGGGCGGGCGAAGTGGACCAGCTTGCCGCATCCTTCGGAAAGGTCGGACCAGTCATCGATGTCGAGTTCGAACACGGCGAAAGCAGCGGTTGGGAATTTGACCTTCGCCTCGTCGAACAGATCGTTCTCGTTCTTCGGGGCGACCAGTTCGAAGACCATGTCTCCGAAGCCCGGATTGTGCCCTGCCAGCAGCAGCGTGTCGGCATCGCCGCCCATCTCGCTCGCCACCTCGCAGATCGTTTCGGTGGAGGCGAGGTAGAGGCGGCGGTCCCATTCGGGTTCGGGGCCGATTGCAGCCTCTTCCAGCGTGAGTTTGACGCGTTCGGCGGGGCTGGCGACCAGCCGGTCCCATTTCACACCGTGATCGCGGATATGCTCCCCGATCAACCGCGCACCCTTGAGCCCGCGCTCATTGAGACCCCGATCGAAATCGCGCTTGTCGCTTTGCCCCCAGTCGGACTTGGCGTGACGCAAAAGGCCGAGGATCTTCACGAGTCTTGTTTCTCCGCTGGAGTGTTCCCAACCTCTCCAACACCCTTCGCCACGCGCTGTAAAGCCTCGTCGAGTGTCACGCGCATGACAGGCGTGCCGTCGGGAAAGGCGGAGAGCAACCGGCTGGGGAAGGCAGAGGACAGGACGACGAAGTGCCCGGCATCGTCGCGGCTGCGGATCAGGCGGCCGAATGCCTGGGCCAGCCGCGCGCGGATGATACGGTCGTCATAGCGTTTTGCACCGCCTTCCTGCTCGGATGCCGCCGCGCGGCGGGCGCGGTGGAGGATGGTCGGGCGGGGCCAGGGGACGGCTTCCACGACCACGCAGCGAAGCGATTCTCCCGGCACATCGACCCCGTCGCGCAGGGCGTCGGTGCCAAGCAGACTGGCGCGCGGATCGTCGCGGAATATGTCGGTCAGCGTACCCGTGTCGATCGGATCGGCGTGCTGCGCGTAGAGCGGCAGGCCCGCGCGCGCCAGGCGGTCGGCAATCCGTCCGTAGACCGCGCGCATCCGCCGGATCGCGGTGAAGAGACCCAGGACGCCTCCATCGCTCGCCTCGATCAGCCTTGCATAGGCACCGGCGAGTGCAGGAATGTCGCCTCGCTTTATGTCGGTGACGATCAAGACCTCGGCACGCGACGCGTAATCGAACGGGCTGTTCGATTGCGCGGTTTTGGGCATCAGTTCGAGATGCGGTGCTCCACTCTTGGTGATGGCGTGCGGCCAGTCGGCGCCGGTCTCGTCGCGGTCGGTCAGGGTCGCGCTGGTGAGCATGACACCGTGCGCCGGTTCGAGCACGGTATGGGCAAAGGGCTTCATCGGATCGAGCCAGTGGCGGTAGAGCCCGACGTCGAACTCGCGCGCGTCGTTGCGATCGACCGCCAGCCAGTCCACGAAATCGGGATCTGCCGGACCGCCGAGGCGCGAGAGCAGGGCTTCCCACGCCGCAATCAGGTCGATGCGCCAGGCCAGCGAATGGCGTGCGCCCTCGATCCGCGCACGGCCTTGGCCATCGAGCCAGTCGGGCGCGTCCTCCAGCACTGCCTCCAGCCTCCCCGCAAGCTTCAGCAGCGGCGTGCGAATAGCAGCGAGGGAGAGCGCAGCTGTGCCTGCGGCTTCGACCAGTTCACCGGGGAGCTGCGCTGTTTCGGTTTCGATGCCGTAGCCCGCCTCCTGCCCGCTTTCGTCGCGCGCGTAAGTGGCCGCGCGCACCTGTTCGAGGAGGGCCTCGACCGGCCCGAACGGGGTTCCTTCCGCAAGCCGTCCCAGCCATCCGTCGGACGGAAGGGCCTGTGCCGCCTCGACCGCGGCCTCGACCGCTTCGCCTCCTGCATCGTCATAGCTCGCCACATCGGCAAGGCGCGCAGCAAGGCCGCGGCGCCTTCCACGCGAATTACGCTCGGGACCGATGATCCAGCGGCGCAGTTCGATGGCTTCCTGCCCCGTCAATGCGGCAGAGAACGTCGAATCTGCAGCGTCAAACACGTGATGGCCTTCGTCGAAGACGATGCGGGTCGGGCGGCTGGCGATGTCCCGACCACGGGCTGCGTTGACCATGACGAGCGCATGGTTCGCGATGACGAGATCGGCCTGCGCTGCATTGCGCGCGCTGCGTTCGATGAAGCACTTCCGATAATGCGGGCAGCCGGCATAGACGCATTCGCCGCGTTGGTCGGTCAGCGCCGCAATGCCGCGCTTCCTGAACAGCGTGCCGAGCCAGCCGGGCAAGTCCCCGCCGATCATGTCGCCATCCTGGGTATAGGCCGTCCAGCGCGCCACTAGCTGCGCGAGAATAGCGGGCCGCCCCGTGAAACCGCCTTGCAGCGCGTCTTCCAGGTTGAGCAGGCAGAGGTAATTCTCGCGGCCCTTGCGCACCACCACGGGGGGCGAGCCGTCGGCGCGGGCTGCTGGCCATGCGCGCGCGCTCTCGCGGCGAAGCTGGCGCTGGAGGTTCTTGGTGTAGGTGCTGACCCAGACCGTCCCGCCCGATCGCTCGGCCCAAAGCGATGCAGGGGCGAGATAGCCCAGCGTCTTGCCGATACCGGTGCCCGCCTGTGCCAGCAGAACATGAGGACGCTTCTGCTTGTCGCGAGGGCCGAAGACGTGACCGGCCCCGCGTGAGAACAATCGCTGCCCTTCGCGCCGCTCCGCTCCTTCTCCGGTCAGCCGTTCCAGCTGAGCTTCGATCTCCGGCTCATCGATCAGGACTTGCGCAGGTTGCGGCCGATCTGGCGTTTCCTCCCACTCCGGCAGCTTGGTAAAGAGCCATTTCTCGGCCTTTTCCGGCTTACGCACATGAGGGGCGAGCACATTCGCCCATGGCCAGCGCAGGCGGGCGAGGGATTGCAGCGTCGACCACGCACCTTCGCGTTCCGCCCAGCCGTCGCTCTCGCAAGTTGCCACAAGGGCGCCAGCCGCTTTCTGCAAAAGCAGCGTGACATCGGCGTCGTCCGCCGGTTCTTCGAGGCCAAGCGCGTCGGCCAGGCCCTTGGGTGTGGGAACGCAGAATCTCGCGGGGTGGATGAAGGCGAACAGTTCCAGCAGGTCCAGGCCGGACAAGTCGGGATAGCCGAGCCTGCTGGCCACCAGCGGTGCGTTCATCATCAGGAGCGGCGTATCGGCCGCCGCCATCACCGCCTCGCCCTTCGAGCAGCCACGGGTGGAGCCGTTGGCATCGCGCAGCCAGGTCCCGGCGTGGCTGGCGTGAAGGGCAGGGAGGGGCAGCGGCTCGCTCACTCCCTGCCGTTAGAACACAAACGGAACGCGGGGCAAGCGCTCTGCAGCCCTTTTGCGCGCTCTTACGCGGCTATCGACAGCTCCGATGCGACGAGCGCCTGTTCGAGGTCGGCGAAGATGTCCTCGGCTTCTTCCAAACCGACGGACAGGCGCAGTAGGCCTTCGCCAATGCCGTGTTCGGCGCGTTCTTCGGGCGTATATGTCGAATGGGTCATCGACGCGGGGTGCTGGATCAGCGTTTCTGCATCGCCCAGCGACACGGCGCGGATGATCATCTCCAGCCGGTTCATGAACCGGATGCCCTGGTCGTACCCACCGGCAAGATCGAAAGCGATCATGCCGCCCGGCAGTGCCATCTGGCGATTGGCGAGCGCATGCTGGCCAAAGCTTTCGAGGCCGGGATAATGGACGGCTGCCACTTGCGACTGCGCTTCCAGCCAGAGTGCTACTTCCATGGCAGTCTTGCTGTGGCGTTCCATCCGCAAGGCCAGCGTCTTTAAGCCGCGCATGATCAGCGTGGCGGTAAACGGGCTCATCACAGCGCCGGTCATGTCCTTCAGCCCTTCGAGGCGCACCTTCTGCATGGTTTCGGCAGAGCCTGCGACCAGCCCGCCGACAAGGTCGCCGTGCCCGCCGAGATACTTGGTCGCGGAATGGACGACGATGTCCGCACCCAGTTCGATCGGGCGGGTGAGGGCAGGGGTGGCATAGGTGTTGTCGACCACGACTTGCGCATCGTAGCGGTGCGCCACTTCGCTGATCGCGGCAATATCGACCAGCCGCATGTTCGGGTTGGCCGGAGTTTCGAAATAGACGACCTTCACGCCCTGATGCATCGCCGCCTCAAGCGCGCTCGGATCGGTGAGATCGACATGGGTCACTTTCACGCCGAACTTGGCAAGGCCGTGGCGGAAGAAGGCGAAGGTGCAACCGTAGAGCGTCTTGTCGGTGACGATCTCGTCGCCCGCTTCCAGCAGGCTCCACATGACGGCGGTGATTGCGCCCATCCCCGACGCAGCCGCGACACCGGCTTCCGCGCCTTCGAGGACGGCGAGGCGCTGTTCCAGCAGGTCCACCGTCGGATTGCCGATGCGCGAATAGAAATAACCCTGCTCTTCACCGGCGAAGATCGCGCCGCCCTGTTCCGCGCTCTCGAACGCGAAGGTCGATGCGAGATGCATCGGCGGCGTCAGCGCACCCTGGTTTTCCGCGGGGTCGTACCCGTGATGGATGGCGCGGCTGGAAAAACCGGAAAGCGTGGTGCGGGACATGCGAGCCTCTCTGGAATTAAGTTGAGAGGTGTATAGCGCCTATCGAATGGCATTTCCCTGCGAAATATACTAATAAGTGAGCAAAGAATAGCATATCATGCCAATAATGGGAGTGTTATGGACGCGAAAGATCGCCTTATTTTACGCGAGTTGCAGCGCGACGGTCGCCTGACGAATGCCGAGCTTGCCGAACGCGTGAACCTGTCGCCCAGTCCCTGCCTGCGCCGTGTACGCAATCTGGAAAAGGCGGGAGTAATTGACCGCTACGTCGCCATCGTGGACCGCGAGGCTGCGGGCTACCCGGTCACCGCCTTCGTGCAGGTCACACTGGCCCGCCACGACCGCGAGGTGGTGGATGGCTTCGAGAAGCGCGTGCGCGAAACGCCGCAAATCCTCACCTGCCACCTGATGACGGGAAGCTCCGATTACCTGCTCCAGATCGTGGTTGCCGGCCTCGACGCCTATGAAGACTTCATGCGCGAAACGCTCCACACGACCCCCGGCATCGCGACGATCAACACCAGCTTCGTTTACGGTACGGTGAAAGATACGGTAGAGTTGCCTTAGCGGGCAGGAATGGCGGCTTCCGGGCTTGAGGCCGATTGATCGTGAGGTCTTTGTTTGGGTGGTTAGCGGACATTGCGCCAGAGCGTTCTCGAAGGCATCCTGCTCCGCATGAAGCATCCTGAAGCGCAATACGTGGTCGAAGTAACAGTTGACGATGAGATTGTTTGTCGAGCGCCCAAGCAGGCTGAGCAGCGCATCAAGATGACGGACCTTGCTGCGGTTTATGTCGAGACAAACGGCGATGCCCCTTGGGGAGCAGACGTTTGGTGGCTTCTAAACGACAGCACCGGCCAAACGAAGGTCGCCTTTCCTCAGTTGGCGACCGGCGAAACGGAGGCACTCGCTCGACTGCAACAATTACCCGGCTTCGCAACACGGGGAATGAACTCGACCGACAATGCGCGTTTCGAATGCTGGCCATCACCCGTCGAGTGAATGGCAGCAATCGGGTCGTTGGCGGAAAGTCCGCTTTGCGCTGATCGAGTCCGATAGCAGTCGCTGTCCTACATCGAAGCGTCGACCTATCGTCCGCCTCATGGAGCAAGCCCCTTCACTGACCGAATTCAGCATCGCGACCGGCCATGAGCTGCATAAGGCGTTTTCTTTCCCAGGACCGTGTTCCATGTGTTCCACTCTGTCGGACCTGGCGGCGCGCTTTCCTACACTTCGCACTTGCAACAGGAA
The DNA here is from genome assembly GCF_009827445.1 of Qipengyuania aquimaris. Lineage (GTDB taxonomy): Bacteria > Pseudomonadota > Alphaproteobacteria > Sphingomonadales > Sphingomonadaceae > Qipengyuania > Qipengyuania aquimaris. The sequence goes on along the minus strand of NZ_WTYI01000001.1, from coordinate 1,372,763 downwards.
CGGCGAGCGGCAAGAGGGATTGGCATGAGCATGACCGATCTAATCAACGCCGCACGTGTGTCCAAGGCCTGGCCGTTCCAGGAGGCGCAGCGTCTGCTCAAACGCTATCCCGATGGTGTGAAGCCGGACGGCAGCCCCGTGCTGTTCGAAACCGGCTATGGTCCCAGCGGCCTGCCGCATATCGGCACTTTCCAGGAAGTACTGCGCACCACGCTGGTGCGCCGCGCCTATGAGGCGATGATCGGTGCGAAGCCCGAAGACGGCAAGACGCGTCTGGTCGCATTCAGCGATGACATGGACGGCCTGCGCAAGGTGCCCGACAATGTGCCCAACCAGGCGCTGCTCGAAGCGAACCTGCACCTACCGCTCAGCCGCGTGCCCGACCCGTTCGAAAAGGGCCACGAGAGCTTTGCCGCGCACAACAACGCCAAGCTTCGCGAATTCCTGGACCGCTTCGGCTTCCAGTACGAGTTCATCGCGGCGAACGACATGTACAACTCCGGCCGCTTCGACGATGCGCTGCGGCAGGTCCTGCGCAAGAACCAGGACATCCTCGACATCATGCTGCCAACGCTGCGCGAAGAGCGGCGCAAGACCTATTCCCCGATCCTGCCCATCTCGCCCGGCACGGGCCGCGTGTTGCAGGTCCCGGTCGAGGTGGTCGATGCCGAGGCAGGAACGATCCGCTTCAGCGATGAGGACGGCACCGTGGTCGAGCAATCCGCGCTCGGCGGCATGTCCAAGCTGCAGTGGAAGGTCGACTGGGCGATGCGCTGGTATGCGCTCGGCGTCGATTACGAGATGTATGGCAAGGACCTGACCGACAGCGGCGTGCAGTCGGGCAAGATCGTACAGGTTCTCGGCGGGCGCAAGCCGGAGGGCCTCATCTACGAGATGTTCCTCGACCAGAACGGCGAGAAGATCTCCAAGTCCAAGGGCAACGGCCTGTCGATCGAGGAATGGCTGCAATACGGCAGCGAGGAAAGCCTCGGCTTCTACATCTTCCCCAATCCCAAGAGCGCCAAGCAGCTGCACGTCGGCGTAATCCCGCGCGCGGTGGACGATTACTGGCAGTTCCGCGAGCGGTTGGCCGAGCAGGAGCTCGACAAGCAGCTCGGCAATCCGGTTTGGCACCTTGCGCGCGCCAATGGCGGGTTCGAGGGCAGCGAGGCACCCGGTGCGGGCGACAGCCTGCCGGTGACGTATGGCCTGCTTCTCAACCTCTCCAGCGTACTCGGGGCGGAGGCGAGCGAGGAGTCGCTGCGTGACTATCTCGCCAGCTATATCGGGGCCGAGCGGATAACGCCGGAGCTCGACGTGCTGATCGGGACTGCGGTCGCCTATACACGCGATTACATCGTGCCGACCCTGTCGAAGCGTGCGCCCGCAACAAACGAGGCCGAGGCGTTGCGCGCACTCGATGCATACCTTGCCGAAGCGCCGGCCGATGCCAGCGCAGAGGAGTTGCAGACCCAGGTCTACGAAATCGGCAAGCGCGAGGAATACGGTTTCGAGAACCTGCGTGACTGGTTCAAGGCGCTGTACCAGACACTGCTCGGCAGCGACCAAGGCCCGCGTATGGGCAGCTTCATCGCGCTTTACGGGATCGAGAACAGCCGCAAGCTGATCGCCGAGGCGCTCGCTCGCAGCTGACGCCTCAGGTGTGCTTGCGCGTGCGGTACCATTTGGTCAGCACGTATTTGGCACCCTTGATGACCGGCGTTCCGGCATGCATCGTGCCCTCGTTGGGCGCGCCTTCGGGCGTGGCGTTGTTCCACACCAGGAGGACGCCGGGCTTGGGCTCGATCGATGCACCGACTTCGGTGAAGTGGGTATGCCCGCCTTCCTCCACCTTGTTGAGGAAGGCCATGGCGGTCCAGCACCTCTGGCCGCCGCGCTTGCGTTCCAGCTTCCAGTATTCCTGGTCGGTGTAGAACCAGTCGTTGTGCGGCTTGAACTCCTGGCCCGGCAGGTAACGCTGGCCCTGGATCGCCTCGCCGGTCGCGGAATTCATGCCGAGAAGGTCGTCGATGCGGCGCGAGATGCCTTTGACGAAGGGATCGCGCGGGTCGAAATTGCCCGAATAGGACGTGCGGAACTTCTCGATATAGGCGGTCTCGTGAAGTTCGCTCGGCCTTGCGACCACGTCGATCATGGTGATGAAGCGGCGACATTCCTCGGGTGAGAGGAAGTTCGGCACGGCGAAGATCTCTGCCTTGTCCGTGGGAACCTTGTAGATTTCCGGATCCGCCTCGAGGCGCTGGCGCACCTTCGCACCTATACGCTTGAGGGCATCCTGATCGGGAATTGTCGCTGTCTTTGTCATCGCTGCGATTGTTAGCAATCGCCGCGCGGCTCGCAAGATGGCATCTTGTGCTTCAATGCGAAACCTATAGTTTCGCGCACCGATTGAGGGGAGAAGCCTGATGGAAATGGCCACCAATAATGCCCAGCGTTACTCACTGGTCGCAATGCTCTTTCACTGGGTCATCGCAATAGCGGTCATCGTGAACTGGAGGCTGGCGGAAGCGGCCGAGCATGCGGGCGATGCAGAAAGAGCCGCGATCTTCGCCAATCACAAGGCCTTGGGCATCGTGATCCTGATCCTGAGCCTCGCAAGGCTTGCCTGGCGATTCACGCATCCGGTTCCGGCCCTCGACGGCGTTGCGACCTGGGAGCGTATTCTTGCTCGCACCACGCATGTCATTTTCTACGTCATGCTGATCGGACTGCCGATCGGCGGCTGGCTGGGAAGCTCATATTTCGGGAGCGGCGTCGACGTGTTCGGGATATTTACGCTTCCCGCGCTGCCGGTGGGAGAAAATCCGGAAGCAGGCAAGGCGATCTTCAACCTCCACGCGACGGGTGGATCGGTGATGATCTACCTGATCGGCCTGCACATTCTTGGCGGGCTGAAGCACACCTTCTTCGACAAGAACGGTGGCATCTTTAGAATGCTGCCCTTCGGTAAGGTACCCGGCTGAAACGAAAAACCCCCGCCGATCGCTCGGCGGGGGTATCTTGCCCGAAAGGCCACTCTCATCCCTTCGGGCAGGAGCCTGAAGGCTTACCAGAAGAAGTCGTAAATCACGTCGACCACTTCGCCGCTGTAGGTGTCGACCAGCAGCACGTCGTCGTAATACCGAACCCAGCGATAGGGGCCGTAGACTTCCGGCAGGCGATAGCGCCAGGGATCGTTGATCCAGTAACGGCTGCCGAAGAACAGGTCTCCGATGTAGAAACCGATGCTCAGGCGGCGATAGCGGTAGTCGCGATAGGGCGCATAGTAGCGGCCAAGGCGATAGATGCTGCGATACCGCTTACGGTAGTCGTGCCAGTTGTAGCGGTGGTTGTCCCGCCAGTCGTAGCGGTTCCACGTGTTGTAGTGATGCCAGCGGCGCCCGTCCCAGTGACGCTTGCGGCGTTCATGGCGATCACCGCGGCGAGCGTCCCGATAGCCATCGCGGTAGCCGTCGCGGCGAATGCGGCGATCTTCGCGATTGTCCCGGCGGCGTTCGTCCCGGCGTCCTTCACGATAGGCGTCACGATAGTCTGCCCGGCGGTCCGCGCGGCGATCGGCACGGCGGTCCTGACGACGGTCGATGCGACGATCTTCGCGACGATCGGCCCTGCGGTCCTGACGACGGTCGATGCGACGGTCTTCGCGGCGATCGGCTCTGCGGTCCGCGCGCCGCTCTTCGCGGCGATCTGCACGGCGATCCGTCCTGCTCGCCTCACGCACGTCCTCGCGGCGGATAGCGCGGTTGGCGTCGCGGCGTTCGCTGCGGTTCCAGTCGCGGCCCGAGCGCACTTGCGCGGTGTCCGAGCGGCGGTCCGAGCGATTCCATTCGCGGCCACGGCGCTCCTGGTCGCGAGCAACCGGTTGCGGACGTTCTGCGCGTTGCTGCGGGCGTGCCTGGCGGCGCGGCGCTTCACGGCGGACCTGCGCACGCGCCTCGCGGCGTTCGCTGCGCGGGTCGTTGCGTGCTTCACGCCTTTCGCTACGCCTTTCCTGGCGACGCTCGCTGCGGCGTTCCTGTCGGTCGCCCCGATCGCGCTCAGCGCGTTGTTGGTCGGCTGCGGTTGCGGCTTCGGCCTGGGCCGGAGCCACCGCGGTTGCCATCGCGATTGCGAGGGCACCAAGCGCGCTGCCTTTCATCAGCTTCGTAAAAGTCATGGAGCGTTCCTTCTTGCTCAAAAGCCGCTCCACCACCCGCGGCTCCAATGTCGATGTACCGCTTTGTATCAGAACGGCCTGACGCGAAACTGAACCGGCCTGTCATGTTTGCGTTAATGTTGGGGGTGCAGAATCTGAACGACGGCATTTGACACAAAACGCCGATACGTGCGTTGGGAGCATCATGTACGATGACCTCGACAAGGTTCGCGCCGATATTGCAGACCGTTTCTGCATTGCTGCTTCCAGCCGCAAATCTCCGATGCATTCTCCGGTCGTGGTTACGCACGATGCCGATGCACGAATCATGATCCTGAGGGAGTTCGACTGCGACGACTGGACACTGCGCTTTCATACGGACGCGCGGTCACCCAAGGCGGCGGTCATCGGCGATGGCTCTCCGATGGCGGCCTTATTCTACGATCCCGAAGAGAAGGTGCAGATAAGGGTGCGCGGTACGGGCCGGATCGAGACGCAAACCGGTCTCGCCGAGGAAGCATGGAGCGAAAGCAGCAATTTTGCGAGGCGATGTTATCTTGGTGCACCTCCCGGCGAAATGCGCGCCGAGCCTTCAAGCGGTCTCCCAGATTGGGCCGAAGGTATCCAGCCGACGGACGAACAACTCGTCCCGGCGCGTGAGCACTTCGCTGTCCTGTTGGTCAAGGTAGAGGAAGTCGACTGGTACTGGCTTTCCAATGAGGGCCACCGCCGGGCTCTGATCGGGCGCGACACAGCGTCCTGGATCACGCCGTAGCAACGGCAATCTATCAGGGACCACGCATCGCTTTGGCATTGGTCCCGCAATGCTCCTGAATTTTTCAAAGAGGTGGCGGCCGGTCATACCTCGTGCGCAGCGACCGGCCGCCCCCGATTAGATCAGCGCGTCAGGCTGCCTGCTGAATTTCGCGCAGGGTGAGGTCGAAAGTGATGTCTTCGCCTGCCAGCGGGTGATTGCCGTCCGCTTTCACGCTCTCGTCGCCAACTTCGACGATGAAGAGGGTCATTGGCTGTCCGTCGGGAGACTGGGCATTGAGCTGCATTCCGGGCTGCGGGGCCGGTTCGGGCGGCAGGTTGGCGCGAGGAATGTCGATCACCAGTTCATCGCGGCGCGGACCGAATGCCTTGTCGCACGGGATGTCGACCGATTTTTCGTCGCCAACCTCCATGCCGGTCAGCGCTTCTTCGATCTGCGGGAAGATCTGACCGCTGCCGATCTGGACCTGCTGAGGGCCGACCTGGGCTGTATTGCCGACTTCCTGTCCGTCACCCCGCTTGAGGACGTAATCGATGGTCACGGTGTCGCCGTTGCTGGGAGTAGTCATGGATATCCTTGAAATTCGTGTTCGCGGCGCATGAAGTGCGCCGTCGGGAACGGCACCCGCGTGTCGAGCGCCTCGCGGGGGCTTTTGTCAAATCGGAAGGGGGAGAGTCAAATCCTGCCCGGATGATAAGCGACAAGATGTGCCGGGTCAGACCCTGACCAGATTTCCCTCGAAGACGACCGAGCGATTGCGGCCTCCGCGCTTCGCGAAATAGAGCGCCTTGTCCGCGGCATTGAGGATATCGGTTTCGCTCGAGCCGTCGGCCAGTTCGGCAATGCCAATGCTGAGCGTCACGTCCTTCAGGTCCTTGACCGGCCATGCATAGGCACAAAGAAAATCGCGCAAAGCGGTGCAGCGCTGGTCCAGTTCGCCTGCGCTCGCTCCGCGGGCGACGACAAGGAACTCCTCGCCGCCCAAACGCCCTACGATGCCGACATCGTCGAAGCGTTCGGACAGAATCCTCGCAATCACTTGCAGCGTCCTGTCGCCTGCTTCGTGTCCGAAGCGATCGTTGACCGATTTGAAATGGTCGACATCGACGATTGCAAGGGCGACCTTGTCCCCGGTGCCGCGGGCGTCGAGGACCGTCTTCTCCAGCACCGCCAAAATTTTGCGCCGGTTCGCGATTCCGGTGAGATGGTCGGTCTCCGCAAGGGCCTGGTGCTCTTCTGCCTTGCGTTCGGCATGGGCACGGGCATCGGCAAGCGCACGCATCGTGTTTGCGCGCTCCGTGATGTCCATCATGGTGCCGAATATCGAGATTTTCTCGGGGTTATCCGACCATTCGACCTCGCCGCGGCATTCGGTGTCGAAAACCTCGCCGTAGGGGCCGGCAATGCGTGCTTCGAATGCGAAGGGCACGCCAGTTGAGAGAGCCTGGACCAAGATGTGTGAAACGCGTTTGCGATCGCTGTCCTGGAATAGCTCGGCAATATCGGCGACGGTATGGGGCTGCGCACCGGCTCCGACCATCCTGCGCGCTTCGGGGGAGAGGTAGACCGGCCCCTCGGTTGGCGCGTACCGCCAATGTCCAACCTTGGCGGCTTTTTCTGCGGCGGTCAGGAAGCGATTGCTTCTCGAAAGATTGACGAGGTCGTTCTGTCGCTGGGTAAGCATGAGTGCGACCGGTAGCGCCGATACCAAAAGGCCGAGGAAATAGACCTGCAGGAAGAGCACCTTCTGGCTCTGCAATTCGAAATAGCCGCTGACCGGACCAAGGTCGTAAACCGTCAGGATCGACCCGATAACCGCGACTACAAGCAGGGAAAGTGCAGCACCGCTAAGGCCAAGAGCTGCGGTAGCGATCGAAATGGCGAGTACAGGCAGGAACAGCAGCGGCACTTCGGACTGCCCGAAGGCAACGAGCGATGCCACAGCGACGAGCATCAGGGCCCAGACAGTGCGTACGCTGGCGAGGCGTTTACGCCCCTCGTCGCTCTGCACAAGGAACAGGATGAATGGAGTAACAATCAGCATGCCGAGGCCCACCGTTGTCGCCCAAGACACCAGGAACTCGAATGCGAAATTGGCGCTGAGGATGCCCGCAACGCCGGCGCTCAGAATGCTCACGACAATCGCCGATGCGGCGAAGCGTAGAAGATTGAGTGGGCGCGCAAGCAGCTTGCCCCGACTGCTCTCTCCTCCCATCAGGTAAAAGACTAGCCAGCCTTCCGCCAGGTTCGCCACCGTATAGCTGAAGCACGCGAGCAAAGACACGCCTGTTATGTAGTTCGCAACCAGGCTGGCGATGCCGACGCCGATCGTAACCGCCACGCGGCCCTGGCCACGCAGGTGCAGCAGCGATGCCACGAAAATACCGCTCGATGGCCAAACGGCCGCTATGCCGTCCTCGCCCTGCGTCAGTTCGAGCGCAATGTAGGCGCAAACCAGCCAGGCCAGGCTGTAGGCCAGCGGCCAAACAAAAGTCTCGCTCCGGTTTGCATTCGATCGGTTCAAGATTTCCCCCTGGAAGGCCATCTGGCCGATCGACTGTTTCGCCAAGATTAACGTGTCAGCTTCTTGTAGCTCACCCGGCTTGGACGGTCCGCCGCGTCGCCGAGGCGGCGGCGCTTGTCTTCTTCGTAAGCTTCGAAGTTGCCTTCAAACCACTCGACGTGGCTGTTGCCTTCGAACGCCAAAATGTGGGTGGCCAGACGGTCGAGGAAGAAACGGTCGTGCGAGATGACTACGGCGCAACCGGCGAAGTTTTCGATCGCCTCTTCCAATGCACCCAGCGTTTCCACGTCGAGGTCGTTGGTGGGTTCGTCCAGCAGCAGGACGTTACCGCCCTCCTTCAGCATCTTGGCCATGTGCACGCGGTTGCGTTCGCCGCCCGACAGCTTGCCGACGTTCTTCTGCTGGTCCGCGCCCTTGAAGTTGAACGCGCCGACATAGGCCCGGGTCGATGTGTCGTGACCGTTGACCTTCATATAGTCGAGGCCATCCGAAATCTCTTCCCAGACGTTGTTCTTCGGGTCCAGGTGATCGCGGCTCTGGTCGACATAGCCGAGGTGGACGGTCGAACCGATTTCTACCGTGCCGCTATCGGGCTCTTCCTTGCCGGTCAGGATCTTGAACAGCGTTGATTTACCGGCGCCGTTCGGACCGATCACGCCGACGATGCCGCCCGGGGGCAGCATGAAGGAGAGGTTTTCGAAGAGCAGCTTGTCGCCGTATGCCTTGGAGATGTTCTTGGCCTCGATGACCTTGCCGCCGAGACGCTCCGGCACCTGGATCACGATCTGCGCCTTGCCCGGCTTGCGGTTCTGCTGCTCTTCCTGGAGCTGTTCGAACTTACGCACACGGGCCTTTGACTTGGTCTGGCGCGCGGCCGGCGTCTGCCGGATCCATTCAAGCTCGCGTGACAGCGCCTTCTGGCGCCCGCTTTCCTCGCGGCTTTCCTGCTCGAGGCGCTTGGCCTTCTTCTCGAGATAGGTCGAGTAGTTGCCTTCGTACGGATAGTAGGAACCCCGATCGAGCTCGAGGATCCATTCAACCACATTGTCGAGGAAGTAGCGATCGTGGGTGATCATCAGCACCGCACCCGCATACTCCTTCAGGTGGTTTTCCAGCCACTGGACGCTTTCCGCGTCGAGGTGGTTGGTCGGTTCGTCCAGCAGCAGGATCGAAGGCTTCTGGATCAGCAAGCGGGTGAGGGCCACGCGGCGCTTTTCGCCACCTGAAAGATCGGTGACGGGCCAGTCGCCCGGCGGGCAGCGCAGCGCTTCCATTGCGACTTCGAGCTGGTTGTCCAGCGTCCAGCCGTCGACTGCGTCGATCTTGTCCTGCAATTCGGCCATCTCGGTGCTGAGCGCATCGAAATCGGCGTCTTCTTCCGCCATTTCCATGCCAATCGCATTGAAGCGTTCGACCATGTCCGCAGTCTCGCGCGCGCCATCCTTGACGTTTTCGAGGACGGTCTTGGTCTCGTCGAGCTCCGGTTCCTGCTCCAGATAGCCGACAGTGATGTTCTCGCCCGGCCATGCCTCGCCGGTGAAATCGGTGTCGATGCCGGCCATGATCTTGATCAGCGTCGACTTGCCCGCGCCGTTCGGACCCACGATGCCGATCTTGGCACCCTGGTAGAACTGCAGGTTGATATTGCTGAGCACCGGCTTGTTGGCACCGGGGAAAGTCTTGGTCATGTCCTTCATTACGAAGGCGTACTGCGCGGCCATCGGGCGAATCCTTGGGTCTGATCTGTTCGGAACGGGAAGTTGTGCGCCAGATAGTCATAGCTGTGGCCGGGGGCAAGCCGGGTCTGGCAATCGTCCCGCGCCTGGCATAGCGAAAGAGCCGTGATGACCGACGCGCGCGCAGACAGTCCGGCCTTGCCGCAAGTGGCGATCCTCTTCGCTCAATATGGCGCGTTCCATGTCGACCGGGTCGAAGCCGCTGCCCGCAGGCTGGCCGGGCGGGCGGAAGTTATCGCGGTCGAATACGCGACCACCAGCCGAACTTACGCGTGGGAGCCTGCAACGGGGTTCGAGCACGCGCGGCATGTCACGCTTTTTCCCGGCAGGTCCTATGACGACGTCGGCCATCTCGCCCGCTACCGGGCCGCCATGAAGCTCGTCGGCGAAGCGGATATGGTGTGCATCGGCGTACCTTATTCGGAGCGCGACATCATCGCCCTGTCCTGGCGCCTGAAAGCCGCCGGCACGCGCTGCGTGATGATGACCGAAAGCAAGTTCGACGATTTTCCACGCAGCTTGCCGCGTGAACAGGCCAAGGCAAGGCTGCTGTCCTGTTATCGCGCCGCCATCGTCGGCGGGCTGCGCCAGCGCGAATACCTGCGCTTCCTCGGCTTTGGCGACAAGCCGATCCTTCCCGGATACGATAGCGTGGGCATCGACCGGATCCGCGCTCAAGGCGCCGGCGCCGATGCGAAGTGGGCGGATCGCGATTTCCTTTATGTCGGTCGCTTCGTGAAGAAGAAGAACCTGCCCAAGCTGTTCGCAGGCTACGCGCGCTATCGCGAACTGGCAGGGCCAGCCGCGCGCAATCTGGTGCTGGCTGGAGACGGAGAGCTGAGCAGTGTTTTGCGCGAACAGGCGGGAGAAGGGGTCGAGTTCACCGGTTTTTTACGCGCCGAGGAAGTCTCTCGCCAGATGGCTGGCGCGCTGGCGCTATGCCTTGTCAGTACCGAGGAACAGTGGGGCCTGGTGGTCAATGAAGCGGCGGCATTCGGCGTTCCGGCCATCGTGTCGACGCCTGTCGGCGCGCGCGACGCCCTGGTCCGCAACGGCGTCACCGGTTACGTTGTCGAGCCGCAATCGATCGAAGGGATCGCCCGCGCCATGCTTGCCCTGTCGCAGAGCGAACAAGCGTGGCAGCGCTATTCCGACGCGACTGCGGCCCGGGCGCACATGGGCGATGTGGAACGCTTTGCAGATGCCGTGGAAGCGCTGTTCGATCCCGACAGCGACGGCGCCAGCAACGCCCTCGACTTCTGGGACGAGATGTCGACCAGCTAGCTTGCCGCGCCTGGGTTACGAACAGGCACGCTGCGTTTGCAGCTTGGCAGGACCACAGCTTTTGCTAGCAAGCGCGCCATGAAAAAACAGCTGCTTGCGCTTGCCGCCATTACTCTCGCCACTCCCGCACAAGCCGACCGCGCCGATGAAGCATTGGCTGGCGACACCATCGCCTGGGATTTAGTGGAAGGGATCACCACCGAAGTCGGCCCGCGCATGCCGGGTACCGATGCCGAAGCCCGTGGCCGCGTGTGGGCGATGGACTGGCTGCGCCGCAATGGCTTTTCCAACATCGCGGACGAACCGTTCGAGATGGAAACATGGGTGCGCGGACAGGAGATGGCCTGGGTTGTCGCCCCGGCAACGCAGCCCATGGCGATCACCGCGCTGTCGACCACTAGCTCGACCGGACCAGAGGGTATCGAAGCCGAGGTAGTCTATTTCCCTACCTATGCCGACCTTGTCGCGGCCGATGAAGTTAGCCTCGAAGGCAAGATCGCCTTTGTCAGCCATGATATGCGCCAGACGCAGGACGGCTCCAGCTACGGATTCGCAGGACCGGCGCGCTGGATGGCTCCGTCCGTGGCGGCGAGCAAGGGCGCAGTGGCAACCGTGATTCGATCAGTCGGCACTGACAGCCACCGTGTACCGCATACGGGTACCACGACTTTTGCAGAAGGGGTGGCTCCCATTCCTGCGGGCGCGCTGTCCAACCCTGATGCCGACAATCTCGAGCGACTTTTTGCCCGCGGGGGCGAGGTCCGCATGAAGCTGGTCCTAACCCCGCGCGATCTCGGCATGACGACAAGCGGTAATGTCGTCGGTGAGATTGTCGGCAGCGACCCCTCCCTAGAGCCGGTGCTGCTGGCCTGCCATCTCGACAGCTGGGACCTCGGCACGGGGGCAATCGACGATGGCGCAGGCTGCGGGATCATCGCTGCCGCTGCAAAACACGTCGCTGCGCAGGGCCAGCCGCTGCGCACCATCCGTGTCCTGTTTGCAGGGGCCGAGGAAACGGGTCTGTGGGGCAGCGCTGCCTATGCCGAAGCACATGCCAACGAGCCGGTCTATGTCGGGCTTGAAAGCGATTTCGGCGCAGACCGCATCTGGCGAATTGAGACTAACTTCACTTCGAGCGATCCCGATCTCTACCGCGAACTGGCGGGCGCGGTCGCGCGTTTCGGAGTAGCACCGACGCGCATCGTCGCCACCGGCGGTGCCGATCTCAATCTCGTGCGCGAACAGGGCGGGGCGCTGATCGACCTCCAACAGGATGGAACGCGCTATTTCGACCTGCACCACACAGCAGACGATACGCTGGACAAGATCGACCCGGCACAGTTGCGGCAGAACGTGGCTGTCTGGACCGCCGTTGTCGGTATCCTGGCCAATCGCAGCGCTCCGATCATGCGGGTTAGCGCCGAATAGCTACCCGGCGTAAACACCCGTAAATTCGAGATCTTGGGTAAAGTCTCAACAGGTGATTAACCTTTCGAAGCTAACGCGAAAGTTCAACAAGACAGGGCGGGGATGCGCGAACAAATCATCGGGATGATCACGCCGACCATGGCGGTGATGTTCAGTGTCGGCTTCCTCCTCTTGTGGAAGCGCGGGACGCTGGGCAATTACGTGCTCGCGTTTGCCGCAGCCTATGCTTTCTTCGCGATCGGTTTCGGTGTCACTCACCTTTTCGACACCGGTTCACCGTACGTCTTCCACACCACCCAGTTTTTCTACACGCTGAGCGCGGCTTCGGGGATCTGGGGCATGGCACGCCGCGTCGATCAGCCGCCCCATCTGGGCGTTTTGCTCATCGTCTATGCGCTCTCGGCGGCGACGTTGGCGCTTGCCATTCTTCTGTCCGATGATCTGACCGCACGCCTGATCATCGTGAATGCGGGATATGGCGTGATGTATGTGGTGGCAGTCATGTCACTGCTCAACGCACACCGTCGCGAGGCAATCGACAAGGTCATCATCGCGATGCAAGCGCTCCTGGCCGCGCAATTCCTCATCCGGCCGCTGCTAACGCTGCTGGTCGAAGGCAGCATCCCGGCAGCGGCTTACCGGGAATCGCTCTATTACTCGGTGCTCAACCTATCGCTCGCTCTCTTGTCGTTGCTGGCTGCAATGGTGCTTGTAGCGGCGTGTATCTACGACCAGATCGCGGCGGTAAGAGAGCGCGCTGAACTCGACCTTCTTACCGGTTTGCGTACGCGTCGCGCCTTTGAACAGGATGCTATTGCCTATCTCGAACGGGCCAAGCAGGAAGGCGTCCCGGTTTCGCTGGTCGTAGCCGATATCGATCATTTCAAGGCGGTCAACGACATCTACGGGCATCAGACGGGTGACCGTGCCATCGCCCGGTTCGGGGAAGTCGTGCGCAATACGATTCGCGATACCGATATTGCAGGACGCATCGGGGGCGAAGAATTCTGTATTCTCGCGTGGAACTGTGATGGGAACGCGGCCGTCGCTATGGCAGAACGCGTCCGCAACCGCTTTGGCGCCAGTACGATCGAAGGCATGCCCGAAGACCACCGACTTACGGCCAGCTTTGGCATCGCAGGGCGTGGAGAAGGCGAGGGTTACGGCAAGCTGTTCGCGCGCAGCGATGCGGCGCTATATGCCGCCAAGCAGGGTGGCCGGAACCGATCAATTCACGATGAGAAATCGGGCGATATTTCCCTCATCGCTACCATTGCTCCCAAATCCAGCTGGCCAACGGCGGCAAATTCCTAGTCAGTCGACTTGGCTGGGATCGCCGAATTCGCGGTCCAGCAGGAACGGAATTGAACCCAGCTGCAGGACAGTGCGCGCGATCAGGAAAAGGGTGAAGGACAGCCAAAGCCCATGCGACCCGAGTGGCCATGTCAGCCATAGGGCTAGCGCAAATATCGCCGCAGCACCCATCATTGTGAGGAGCAGCGCCCTGGTCCAACTCGCACCCACATATATTCCGTCCAGCACGAAACTGGCGACCCCTGCAAATGGGATGATGATCAGCCAAATCCCGAGGTCCTGCGCCACGGCCTCGACCGCGGTAGTCGCAGCGAAACTTGCAAGGACGGGATCGGCAAACAGGGCGAACGCCGCGGCGACAAGTGCAGCAGCGACAATGCCTCTTAGCAGGATCGCTCCGAGATAGGCGCTGAACCCTTTTCGATCCTGTGCTCCTGCCCGTTCTCCGTTGAGCACTTGCGCTGCGTTCTCGAAGCCGTCGAGAAGGAGGGCAGTAAAAATGAACATCTGGTAGAGGATGCCATTGGCGGCCAATACCACTGCACCACGTTCAGCCGACAAACGTGTCAGCGCAGCCAGGGCAATTGTCAGTACGACCGTGCGCAGGAACAGGTCTCTGTTGACAGAGAGGAACGGTTTAAGCGCGCTCCATCCCAAGGTACCCTTTTCCGCCAGGCTCTTTCTCAGCCGGGCGAGGAAATCGCCACGGGCCAGGAACAGGCCCACCGCGACCAGCTTCGCATATTCGGCGATCAGGCTGGACCAACCGATCCCCGCAATGCCCCAGTCGAGGCCGAGCACAAACCAGAGGCCGAGTGCGATGTTCGTGAGATTGTATGCCACCTCGAAAATCAGCACCGCGGTCATCTGGCGGCGACCGACCATGAAACCGATCAGGGCGAGGTTGGCCATTACTGCAGGCGCTGACCAATAGCGGATCTCTGCGTAAACCCGTGCAGCTTCGAGAACTTCGCCCGAGGCTCCGAGCGCGCCCAGCGCAGCGGGCAGTAGCACCGGCTTGGCGATTAGGAGAATGGCCGCGATAACGAGGCCCACGGCAAGCCCGCGCACCAGTATGGCGACCTGCGCGTCCTTGCCCGCCCGCGTACCTTCCTGTGCGACAAGGCCCGTAGTGCCGGTCTTGAGGAAGTTCATCACGGTAAAGAGAACGGCGAAAAGGCGCGCGCCGACATCGACTGCGCCCTGCGTTGGCGCGTCGCTCAATTGCCCGACGATCCACATATCGCCGATGCCGATCAATGCTGTAGCCACATTTGTGACCATTGCGGGCAGGGCGATGGCCCAGATTGCGCGCTTGTCGATAGTTGCAGGTCGGGCGGCGGTCATCCGGCTTTCCTCCTGCGTTGAACTGGATTGCTGGTCGGGGAGACAGGATTCGAACCTGCGACCCTCTGTTCCCAAAACAGATGCGCTACCAGGCTGCGCTACTCCCCGACACGGGCAATCCCGACTGACGACACAAACCACTGGTGGGCCCGGCAGGACTCGAACCCGCGACCTAGCCGTTATGAGCGGCCAGCTCTAACCAACTGAGCTACAGGCCCCTGTCATCTGTGGTCAGACGAATGCGCCGCCTAGACGCGCCATTCGTCAAGCGCAAGCGCTCAAACCTCAACCTGGTGCATGATTTCACTGACGCTGGTCGGTTTCACTCCGCGAAGCTCGAAATACCCGAAAACGGCACGCAACCAGTCGTAGAGCGCGTCCAAGTCATCTTCGCTGCGCACATAAGGCGTGTGGCCTGGTACCAGCGAAGGGCTGTGCAAGCTGATGACGAGCAGTTCAAAGCCATCATCGAGCGCGATGTCGATGCATCGGATCGCTTCTTCGCTTGTTGTGCCTTCAGGCGTGAGCGGGATGCGTTCAAGCATGCCCGTCTTTGCCAAGGCTCCTCCAAGGCCGGGAAACTTTCGAATTAGGGGCTGAAGCAATGCACCCTGCTTTCGCAGCATTCCCCAGTAACATGTCGTCAGCGGGATCTCGAGCAGGTTGCGCTGCTCGTCTGTCCAATAGGGATAGTCGGGATGCCGGGTAAAATCGGGACCGCCATCGTCGGAATAGTCATGATGCGGGCGAACGGAGGTGTCGATGGCGATACCACGCCCTTTCAGGATGGTCGCGGTCTCCGTCCCGACACCGTACCGCCCGGCACGATATATCAGCGGGGAGACCCCCAAATTCTGCTCGATCGCGTCCACCAGATTGTCGAACTTTTCCCGCTCGAGATCGGGAGGCAGGTTCCCCGCGTAGCTGTTGCGAGCATTGACCGTTTCGCGCTGGGGCGGATTGACCCATGGATGCAATTGGACGCCAATTTCGGCGCGACCTTGAGTCACCAGGTGCGGGAACACTTCCTTCGCCAGGTCGGAGCTGACTACGGGCCAGTCCACTAGATAGACGGGGACCACGCTTAAACCTTCACAGAATTCCTGGAACTTGCCGATCCTCATGAGGTGGTCGACTTTGTGGCCGGTGGGCGTGAAGGGCTTCGACCAGTCGAACTCCTCCTCGGTGTCTATTGTCAGAAGCGCGCGACGGCCGAAACCCGGCTTGAACCGCGCCCGCAGACCGGGCGTCGGTGGGTCGAGAAGGCTGCGGTCGGACAAAGATGCTTCCCCAAGCTGCTTCTGTTCCAGGGGGCCGTTACCCAAACTCAACCGGTCGCGTTATCCGGCTGCCCTTCAGGGCTAGGCAGCCTCTCTACACCGGTCAAGAGCGGGAGACTCAGAACCAGCGCGCCATCGAGCCTGACCAATTCTCCGCCCGCTGCGCGCGCTTCGGCGCGAGCAAGGCGCAGTGAGAAGCCCGCCCCGAAGATACCCGCGCTTAGCGCGCCGGAATTGGCACGGGTTTCGACGGAAAAGATGTCTTCGGCCGACCTCAGTCCCGAAGGAAGACTGAGAGCGAATTCGACCTGCTCCGGACCGGTTTCCATCTTGATAGCGACTGCTTCTCCAGCCGACAGCGTCCCCGCAAGCGTAGCGAGCAAGCGCCAAGCCAAGCGCTCTGCTTCGGACTCGGATAGCGAGATCGGCGCGCGTCCGTTGCCAAGGTCGGTATCGAAACGGGCGACGCGCGGGCTCAGCACAGGCTGCAGCTGCGCCACCTGCTTGCGCGCAATCGCCGCGAAATCGGCATTTCCTGCTTCCAGTTCGAGCGAGCCGGTTTCAAGTTTCGCCAGCCGGTCCAGTTCTTCGAACCCGGCCAAAATATGGGCGGCATCGCCAGCGATGGTCGCGGCGATGGCGCGGTATTCGTGCGGGACCGGCCCGATCACCTGCTGCTGGATTATCTCGGCGTAGCCCTGCATCGCGTTGACCGGCGTGCGGAGTTCGTGGAGCAGCTGGCGCAGGCGATCAGCCTCCGCCTCGCGCCGGTCCTCAACCTGCGAGACGGCGCGGCGGAAGCGGCCTACATAGCCGTAGAAGCGCCCTTCCGACCGAGTGAAACGCGGGGTCGCGTCGACGATCCAGTCACCTTCTATCCGGGCCGCGCCTCTCAGATGCACTGCTAACCCTGACAGAGGCTGCCGCATCCGCAAGGCGCGCAAAGCCAGCTCCTGCTCGTCGGCTGCGTGGGCGATATCGATACCGCCGACCATCTGCGCAATGCCGCTTTCGGCCCAGTCGATCCGTCCGTCGGTGTCGCTGCCGAACACGAACTGGTCGAGCGGCCGGGCGTGCGGTGCGGCGTCTTTCTCGCCCAGCGGAAGGCGCGGATTGTCTTCGTCCAGCACCCTTTCACTGCGCACCTTCTGAAAAGCCTCGATCCGGTCGACGAGGGCGCGAATGCCCTCCTTCCCGGCTTCGACCGGCCGCTCTTCCGGGGCAGGCTTTTCGTCGGCAGGCGCTTCGGGTGTTTCGAGTGTGCCGAGCGACAGGGGCGCAGGCTCTTCCAAATTCTCTTCAGGCGTGTCTTCCGGTTCCTCGACGGGGAGAGGCGGCATGGCGGCCTTTTCGCCCAATTGCTCGAGCACCGGCTGCGGCAGCGCGCGGTCCGACACGCCCAGGGCATCGAGAACCCGCTCCGCCGCGACGGGAAGATCGCGCCGATGCCGCAGGAAACCGCGTGCACGGATCGGGAGGCGGGGGATGATTTCCTCCCATTCCTCGCCTGTCAGATTCGCACGATACAGCGCCGCGGCGGCGATATGCGGGTGTGCTTCGCCGAACCATTTCACCAGTTCCGGATTGCGGAAACGCCAGCCGTTCTCGCCCACGATTGCGGCCCGATCGGCCACGGAAATCATCTCGCCCAATGCGATCAATCGCAGGTAAGCTGCTGCTTTCAGGGCCTTGTCGCCTGCTTGCGGACGTTCGCCGAGCAGGTCGATCAGCTGCCGGAACTGCGTTTTGGCCGCACGCTCCCCGCCCGCGCGATTGCGCAGTACAGTAGCAAGGCGGTCGTCAAAATGCATCGATGCTCCTGAAGCTTAGGTGGTTTGCAGGCGGGTAACCATTACGCGCGCGTCCCTTCTATCGCTCCAACAAACGTGATGAACGAGATGTTTCCGACACGTTGCAAAGCGGGACGATTGCTGGCAAAGATAATAATGTTAGCCAATACGATGCTTGCGCCTTTTCAACATTTCTTAAGCGCGCAGCGTCTTTATGGCGCATCAAATTATCGAGGACTCGTATGGCCAATCTCGACGAAATCGATCGTCGCCTGCTCTCCGAACTGCAGGACGAAGGCAGAATCACCAATGTCGAACTGGCTCATCGCGTCGGCCTGACCGCGCCCCCGTGCCTGCGCCGTGTGCGCGCGCTGGAAGAGGACGGCGTCATTCGCGGCTATCATGCCGAACTCGACCCGTCGAAGCTGGGCTTCTCGATTACGGTTTTCGCCATGGTCAGCCTGAAGAGCCAGGCCGAAGACGCGCTGCGCGAATTCGAAGCGGCGATGCTGGACCTGCCCGAAGTGCGCGAAGTGCACATGCTGAACGGCGAAATCGACTTCATTATCAAGATCGTCAGCAAGGATCTGCAAAGCTTCCAGGAATTCCTGACCAGCAAGCTGACGCCGGCGCCCAATGTGGCCAGCGTGAAGACCTCGCTCACCATCCGCACTTCCAAGAGCGAACCGGGCGTCCCGCTCGGCTGATCGGGTGGTCGAAGGTCATTGCCTCTGCAAGGCAGTCCGCATCGAAGTTGCGGACGCTTCGGGCGAGATCGAGATTTGCCAGTGCACCATGTGCCGCCGCTGGGGCGGGGCGTTCTACAGCGCGCTGGAAAGCAGGCAATTCACCATCCACGGCGAGGATAGCGTCGGCGTTTACCGCTCGAGCGAGTGGGCCGAGCGTGCGTTCTGCAAGACCTGCGGGTCGAACCTGTGGTTCAAATTCCTCCCCACAGGCAACCGCAGCTTTTCGGCCGGCCTGTTCGACAGCGCGAGCGGTGCGGCAATCGAGAAAGAGATCTTCGTCGACGAAGCCGCAAGCTGGAGCTGCATTGTGGGCGAGCATCCGAAGATGACCGGCGAGGAGATTATCGCCGAGGCGAAGGCAGCGGGGTTCGAATTCGACTGAGCCTATTGCCGCTGTGCAAACCCGAAACCGTCAAGTAAATACTAAGGTGCTGCACAAACCCTTCCAACCTGCTAACGATGACTGCGTCGCAAGTTTGGAGGGTCCTTGGCCGATATCTTCATATCATACGCTCACGGCGACCGCGACACGATCGGGAAACTTGCTGGCGCTTTGGAAGTAAGAGGCTACTCGGTTTGGTGGGATCGAGAGATAGCCGCCGGCTCAGAGTTCAGCTTGGTGATCGAGCAAGAGTTGCAGTCTGCTGATGCTGTCGTCGTAGCGTGGTCCGAGCGTTCGCTTGGATCGCACTGGGTTCGAGACGAAGCGGATTTTGCACGCGAACAGGGAAAGCTGCTGCCCCTGTCGCTTGACGGCTCTTTGCCACCGCTGGGGTTCCGGCAAATTCACGCGGTGAACTTTCGCGGATGGGATGGTGATCCTTCCCATCGAGCGATCGACGAACTGGCTTCATCGATCGGCGGTTCTCGTTCGATCCCGAATGGCGCAGATTCTGTCCAGCAGAATAGTCCGATCTCGGCTTCGATTGCGGTTCTTCCCTTCGCAAACATGTCCTCCGACCTTGAGCAGGAATATTTCTCAGATGGAATGGCCGAAGAAGTCCTCAATGCTCTTGCCAACGTGCCTGGCCTTCTCGTGGCGGGGAGGACGTCGTCTTTCGCATTGAAGGGCAAGAGCGTCGATATTCGCGAAATCGGCAGGGTACTGAATGTTGCCAACGTACTCGAAGGTTCCGTTCGCAAGCAGGGCGATAGGGTCCGCATAACCGCGCAGCTCATTCGCACCTCGGACGGCTTTCATCTCTGGTCGGAAAAATATGATGGAACGCTCGACGACGTTTTCAATCTTCAGGACCAGATCTCGCAGGCGATAGTTGGCAAGCTGGGGACCCTGCTCGGTTGGGGCACGGATCAGCGCCTTGCCGAGAAGCTGACGGACAATAAGGAGGCCTATGACCTCTTCCTCCGAGCTCGCGCACTTTTGAACAAGTATTGGGGTGACGAAACGATATCGCGCGCGCTCGAGCTTCTGGAAGCTGCTGTGGAATTCGACCCCAAGTTCTTGAAAGCATGGGAACTTATGGCATTTGCCCAGGCGCAGATGCCGCAGGTCGCCACTGTTCCCGATGAACACGTTTACTACGAAGCCGCAGCAAGGGCGGCCGCCCGCGCCCTTGAAATCGATCCTCAATCACTGACTGCAAAATATACTATCGCATACTCCCAGTGGGATGGGACAGATTTCGTCGGCTACTATGAGAAAACGAAGGAAACGATAGAGAACAATCCCGAGTCCATTTTCGCAATGGCTTACAAGAGCATGGCAATCGGCAGATTTTCTGCTGGATTGCCGCATGTTCTGGATGCCCTAGAGCTTGAACCTTTGTCTGGTCGAATCTCATATTGCGCCGGTCAGTGTTATCTCGGCCTCACTGAGTTTGAATTGGCCGAAGCGATGCTTCAGCGGGCGCAAGAGGCCGGGTTCGCCGGGAGTGCTTTCTATTTGGCAGAAATAAAGGCGATACAGGGCGATCCAGATTTCGCGTTTGATATGATCATGCAAAGTTACGAAGCGGTTGGCGAAAGATTTGCCTCGCAATTAAGGTCAAAGGAACAATGGGAGATCGTTTTTCGAGCCAAATTTTATGACGATCCACAAGCTCAGGAGTTGGTGGAAACATTCATTTTGAATGCCGCGGAAACCAAGTCCGAGCCGATCAACTATCCAATGTTGTCAGCGCTGGTGTGTGAAAAGAGTGCCGAGAGCTATTTCAGGCTTTACCTCGAGCACAAATCACCAGCCATATGGATATCCCTTGTAAGCGAAGCTTGGATGCCGTCGAAGCGTGCACGGGGATTCCGTGCGCACCCGGGGTTCAAGGACTTCGCAGAAACGATTGGACTGGTTGCTGCTTGGCAGAAATATGGTTGGCCGGACCTTGCCCGCCCTGATCCAGGAACAGACGGTTCAAATGGTGCGTGGACTATAGATTAGGCGACTGGTGCCTATTCCTGATTTACCTTTATTAATCAGCGACGTAAGAAAAAATCGGCCTCAGACCTCACGCTCCTTGAGCCAGTCCTCCAGCCACTTGATCGAGTAGTTGCCCGTCTGGACGTCCTCCTGCTCCAGCAGGGCCTGGTGGAGCGGGATTGAGGTCTTTACGCCCTCGACCACCATTTCCTCCAGCGCGCGCTTGAGGCGCATCATGCAGCCTTCGCGGTTACGGCCATACACGATCAGCTTGGCGATCATGCTGTCGTAATAGGGCGGGATTGAATAGCCCGCATATAGCCCGCTATCGACGCGCACGTGCATGCCGCCTGCCGGGTGGTAATAGGTGACCTTGCCGGGGCTGGGCGCGAAGGTAAACGGGTCTTCCGCGTTAATGCGGCACTCGATCGCGTGGCCCTTGAACTCGATATCTTCCTGCGCAACCGACAGCGGCTTGCCCGCCGCGATGCGGATCTGTTCGCGCACGAGATCGACACCGGTGATCGCCTCGGTCACGGGGTGTTCGACCTGCAGGCGGGTGTTCATTTCGATGAAGTAGAACTCGCCGTTTTCCCACAGGAACTCGATCGTGCCCGCACCGCGATAGCCCATGTTGCGCATCGCCTTGGAGCAGACCTCGCCCATCCGCATCCGGTCTTCATCCGAGATGACCGGGGAGGGCGCTTCTTCGAGGACCTTCTGGTGCCGGCGCTGGAGCGAGCAATCGCGTTCGCCAAGATGGATGGCATTGCCTTCGCCATCGCCGAAAACCTGGAATTCGATGTGCCGCGGATTGCCGAGGTATTTCTCGATATAGACCGTTGCATCGCCGAAGGCGGCCTTCGCCTCGCTACCGGCCTGCTGCATCAGCGTTTCGAGCTGGTCTTCGCTTTCGCAGACCTTCATCCCGCGTCCGCCGCCACCGCTGGCGGCCTTGATGATAACGGGATAGCCGATCTCGTCGGCGATCTTGCGTGCTTCCTCGATCTCGGAAACAGCGCCGTCGCTGCCGGGCACCAGCGGTAGACCGAGCTTGCCTGCGGTGCGCTTGGCTTCGACCTTGTCGCCCATCGTGCGGATGTGTTCGGGCTTGGGGCCGATCCACTTGATATCGTGCGCTTCCACGATCTCGGCGAACTTGGCGTTTTCCGACAGGAAGCCGTAGCCCGGGTGGATCGCATCGGCCTGCGCGATTTCGGCGGCCGAGATGATGTTGGCGATGTTGAGATAGCTGTCGGTCGCGCTCGGCGGGCCGATGCAGACCGCATGGTCGGCAAGGCGCACGTGCATGGCATCGGCGTCGGCGGTGGAGTGCACCGCGACTGTCTCGATGCCCATTTCGTGCGCGGCGCGATGTATGCGGAGCGCGATTTCGCCGCGATTGGCGATAAGGATACGCGAAATCGTCATGACCTGCCTCAGCCGACGACGACGAGCGGCTGGTCGAATTCGACGGGCTGGGCGTTCTCGACGAGGATCGCCTTGACCGTGCCGGACTTGTCGGCGGCGATCGGGTTCATGACCTTCATCGCTTCGACGATCAGGAGGGTCTGGCCTTCCTTCACGCTGTCCCCGACCTTCACGAAGTCGGCTGCGCCTGGTTCTGGGGCGAGGTAGACGGTGCCGACCATGGGCGACTTGAGCGCACCGGCGGCGTCGGCGTCAGCGGGAGCTGGGTCGTTACCGGGAGCAGGAGCCGGCGCCGGAGCGGACGCTACGGGCGCAGGCGCTGCTGCCATCGGGGCAGGGGCGGCCATGGCCACGCCGCCGCCACGCGATACGCGGACCTTGCGATCGCCATCCTCGACCTCGATTTCGGTGAGGCCTGTGTCGCCCAGCATTTCAGCGAGCTCGCGCACAAGCGAGGTGTCGACGTTCATACCGGATTTTCCGGCGCTACCTTTGCGTTCGGCCATGAATGGTCCCTTGTTAACTGTTGCACGCGCCTATGCTCTGGCTCGGCGTGCAAGACAAGGGGCTGTGACGATTGCGTTACAACGAACCGGCCTTCTCCAACGCTACGGAATAGCTGCGCGCGCCGAGGCCTTGGACGCAATCAACCGCTGCCATTCCGACGTAGCTGGTGTGCCGAAATTCCTCACGCTTGGTGGGGTCAGACAAGTGCACTTCGATCACCGGGACATCGATCGCCTTGATCGCATCGAGCAGCGCAATGGACGTGTGCGTATATGCCGCTGCGTTGAGCAGGATCGCCTTCGCGCCCTCACGGTTTGCCTCGTGAAGCCAGTCTACCAGCTGCCCTTCGTGATTGGTCTGGCGAAAGTCGATCGCGAGACCGAGACCCTTTGCCTGCTCGTGCAAGCCGGCCTCGATATCGGCAAGCGTGTTAGAACCGTAGATTTCCGGTTCGCGCGTGCCGAGCAGGTTGAGGTTCGGGCCGTTGAGGACGTAGACGAGTGTGCTCATGCCGTGTCTCCTAGCCCAGCCGGGCGCGCAGGGACATAGTTGGATTGCCCCCGCGCGCCTCCGACAGAATGGAACATGTGGAACACGGTCCTGGGAGAATTATTTCTCCATTCCTTTCGCCTTCCCCCACTGGCGCGCAGCCGTGTAGCCGAGGTAGCCGGTCCCGAAGAGGGCGTAGAGCTCGTCCGGGAGCCCGCGCAGGTAGCGCGTGATGCCATCGCCGATATCTCCGGCCGCCTCCGGCAGGAAGGCTGCGAGGATGCCCATAGGGAGGGCGAAGAGGATCATCGAATACATGACATAGAGAAAGCTGGGCCGCGCTCGGCTGGTCCATGGGTCCTTCGAATTGGCCTCGGCGACAATGGCGGCGAGGCGGGCTTCGATGGATTTGAGTTCGTGCGTCCCTTCCAGCGCTAGAAGTTCGAGCTTTGCCTTGGCGCGCGCTTCCTTGTCGGGGATGATCTTGTCGATGATCGAGGCGATAGGGCCGATAAGCGATTCGATGATAGCCATAATTGGTTCCTCCAAAAGCAATTGGATAACCAAATGGGAATATGTAGGAAACGCACCGGCACAGCCGGACGGGTTTCATTGTATCGCAAGGGCAAGTGGGTTACAGCAGTCGCCGTCGAAAGAGATGCGGAGCATCGGATGAAACGGGTCATTTCGCATATTGCTGCAACTGCAGGTGTGCTGGCGCTGGTCGCTGGCGGTGCCGTGGCGCAACCGGCAGATCCGATCCCTTCGACCGCGGATGGCGCGCTCGACATTCCCGAACTGTGGGATTGCGACCGGATCGAGCCGGAATATGCGCAATGGCTGGAAGACGGCAATGCGCCGGAAGACTGGCGCTATGTCGGCAAGACCTACCGCGACGTCGACGATGACGAGCTCTATTCCTGGCAGGACTGGCTCGACTGGGCCGATGATGCAGGCTGCGGTGCGGGGATCGCCGAGGCCGGCAAATCGCCCAAGGCAATCGTCGGCGTGCTGGTCGCTTTCTATGCGACCGGCCTGATCGCTGCGCTAAGCGGCGACCGCGCGATCAGCCCGGGCTGAGCAAGGCTGTTCTCAGAAAACCAATTTTTCCGGTGCGATCCACTGGTCGGGACGACTGGATTCGAACCAGCGACCCCTACACCCCCAGTATAGTGCGCTACCAGACTGCGCCACGTCCCGATACCAGTGGAGGCGGCCCTATAGGGTGCAGTTTTGTGCATGGCAAGCGTCAAGCTGCCGCAATTCATTGCCCTGCAATCGCGTTCCTGCTAACTGCGCGCGCTCTTGGCGAGGGGGCTTTCGGCCGGAAGCTTGATTGCTCCGCAACCGGTCCCATCTCGCACGAACAACAGCATCAACGGATACAGGCTTTTCCTTCATGATCGACTTTCTCGCCGCCGCCGGCTCCGCCGCCGCCCAGCCGCCGGTCTGGCTGCAGATTCTTCCATGGGTCGCGATTTTCGCAATCTTCTGGTTCCTGATGATCCGCCCGCAGATGCGCCAGCAGAAAGCGCACCAGGAAAAGATCGCCGGTCTGAAGCGCGGTGACGAAGTCGTGACGGCTGGCGGTCTCGTCGGCAAGATCACCAAGGTCGAAGACCAGTTCGTCGAAGTCGAACTGTCGAAGGGCATGAAGGTCCGCGCCGTGCGCAACACTATTGGCGAAGTGCTGTCCGGCACCACCGCCAAGCCCGCCAACGACTGATCCGGCAAGAGGCACACAGCAGACATGCTCGAATTTCCAACTTGGAGGAAAGCGTTCCTGTGGGGCATCGCCGTCATTGGCATGCTCCTGTCGCTGCCGTCCCTGTTCTCGCTCGCCAATCTCGATTGGCCCGATCAGCTTCCCGACCCGGTCGTAAACCTCGGTCTCGACCTTGCCGGCGGTAGCCACATCCTGCTCGAAGCCGAGCGGGACGAAGTGGCCGCCATGCGTCTGGAAGACCTGGAAGAAAGCGTGCGCAACGCCATGCGCCGCGCAGAGCCCCGCATCCGCATCGGCGACGTTTCGACCGCGGACGGCCAGCTCAGCTTCCTGCTCGACGATGTCGCCGACGTGGACCGCGCGCGGGCTGAAATCGAAGACATCATGAACGGCACCGGCCCGGTCCGCGAATGGGACCTGCAGGTCGTCGACGGGCAGCGCTTCGTGCTGACCCAGACTGCAGCCGGTCTCGACAATGCGGTCGATGGGGCAATGGAAGGTGCGCTGCGCACCGTCGGTATTCGTATCGACGGCCTCGGCACGCGTGAGCCGACGATCCTTCGCCAGGGCGACACCCGCATCGTGGTGCAGGTGCCCGGTCTGCAGGATCCCGAACAGCTCAAGGAACTGCTCGGCAAGACTGCCAAGCTGGAATTCAAGCTCGTCGAGCGTCAGGCCAGCGCCGAAGAAGTGGCGCGTGGTTTCGTGGCAGGCGGCGAAGTTTATCCCTATGCCGAGGGCGAGGGCTTCCCTAACGGGGTCGTCGTCCAGCGCATCGGCGGCATCGACGGCGAAACGCTTACTGGCGCGCAGCAGAATTTCGATGCGCAGACCAACGAGCCAGTCGTTTCGATCACCTTCAATCCCGACGGCGGTCGCCGCTTTGCGCGGATGACGACGCAAAACACGGGACGCCAGTTCGCGATCATCCTCGACGGTGAGGTTATTTCCGCTCCCGTCATGCGCGAGCCGATCCAGAACGGCCAGTCGCAGATTTCCGGCGGTTTCACTGTCGAAAGCGCGAACAACCTGGCGATCCAGCTGCGCTCCGGCGCGCTGCCGGTCGATCTCAGCGTGGTCGAAGAACGCACGGTCGGACCCGATCTCGGCGCGGACTCGATCAAGCAGGGGATGATCGCCATCCTGATCGGCACGATTCTGGTCATGGGCCTGATGATCATGACCTACGGTCGTTTCGGCATCTATGCGACGGTGGCACTGGTCATCAACGTGCTCATGCTGCTCGGCATCATGGCGGCGCTTAACATGACGCTGACCCTGCCGGGTATCGCGGGCTTCGTGCTCACCATCGGTGCTGCAGTCGACGCCAACGTGCTGATTAACGAACGCATTCGCGAGGAGCGAAAACGCGGGAGGCGCGTCATTGCGGCGGTGGAGAACGGCTACAAGGAAGCCAGCCGCGCCATCTATGACGCGAACGTCACCAACTTCATCGCAGGCGTCCTGCTGTTCAGCTTCGGCTCCGGACCGATCAAGGGCTTTGCCGTGGTCCTCGTCGTCGGCCTGTTCACCAGCGTCTTCACCGCTCTGCCGCTGACCCGCATGTGGGTCGCCGGATGGCTGCGCAAGTCGCGCCCATCCGACATCAATCTTTGAGGAAACGGACGATGAAACTTCTCAAGCTCGTCCCCGACGATACCAACATCAAGTTCCTCAAGTGGCGTGTGCCCTTTTTCGTGGTCAGCATCCTGCTGATCGCGGCGAGCTGGGCGCTCGTCATGACCAAGGGTCTCAATTACGGTGTGGATTTTGCCGGCGGACTCGAGGTCCGGGCGACCTTCACCGAACGCAGCGAAGCCCCGGTGGCGCAGCTGCGGCAGGATGTAGAGGGCCTTGGATATGGCTCCCCGGTGGTCCAACGCTTTGGCGAGGATAACCAGGTTTCGATCCGCGTTCGCCTGCCCGACGAGGTTGCTGCCGACAAGGACGCCGCCCAGGCCGCCGCCAATGCGGTTGTGGACGAGTTGAAGGGCAATTATCCCGACTTCCGCCTCGACGGGAACGACAACGTGTCCGGCAAGGTTTCGGGTGAATTCCGCGAGGATGCGGTGTTTGCGCTGGTGGCCGCCATGCTGGCCGTGGCGCTCTATATCTGGATCCGCTTCGAATGGCAGTTCGGGGTCGGCGCGCTGTTTGCCCTGTTCCACGATGTCAGCCTGGCATTAGGAATGTTCGCGCTGTTCCAGTTGGAATTCAGCTTGCAGATCATCGCCGCGATCCTGGCCATCATCGGTTACTCCTTGAACGATACGATCGTCGTCTACGACCGAATCCGTGAGAACCTGAAGAAGTACCGCAAGATGCCGGTGCCAGAGCTACTCGACCTCTCGGTCAACGAAACCTTG
This sequence comes from Qipengyuania aquimaris, assembly GCF_009827445.1. GTDB lineage: Bacteria > Pseudomonadota > Alphaproteobacteria > Sphingomonadales > Sphingomonadaceae > Qipengyuania > Qipengyuania aquimaris. Next base: position 1,345,487 of record NZ_WTYI01000001.1, on the reverse strand, counting down.
GCGCGTACCGTCATGACCTCGCTGACGCTGCTTGTGGCTCTGCTGCCGCTGCTGCTGATCGGCCCCGCGAGTCTTTTCGGCCTCACCGCTGCGATCACGCTCGGCCTCTTCGTGGGTACGTACAGCTCGGTCTACATGGCCGCGCCGCTGCTCATCTGGATGGGTGTCAATTCGGACAGCTTCGTTCCGGAAGAAACAGTTGCCGACAAGCAGGAGCGCATCGCGCGCGGCGAGGTCTAACCCTCGACGAGGCGATCGTAGTGCGCGCCTAGCGCCTTGCCGTTAGCCTCCCAGCTATAAGCGTCGACACAGGCGGCTACCTCCAGGGGTGGCCGCCTGTTTTGCAAGACCAGCCTGATGCCTTCGCGCACGGCGTCGGTTCGCCGGGCGACGATGACTCCTGCGGCGGGCGTATTCACCACTTCGCGCGCACCGCCAGCGTCGGTAATGACGACGGGCGTGCCGCAGGCCAGCGCCTCGATCCATGCATTGGCAAGCCCCTCGCTGGCAGATGGCAGGGCCATCACGTCGGCGGCGGACAGGATGATCGGCAACAGGTCGTGATCCACGCTACCGAGGAAGTGGACGCGATCGGCCACGCCTTCCGATCTTGCAAGGGCGCGCAGGCTGGCCTCGTCCTCTCCCTTGCCGACCAGCAGGAGGCGAGCGCCAGGCAGGTCGGTCAGAGCCTTTATGACCAACGCCTGCCCCTTGCGTTCGATGAGGGCCCCGACGGTGGCGATGAGTTGGTCGTTTTCGCCGATCTCGATGCCGAGCTCGTTGCCGAGGCGGTTTCGCAATTGGGTATGGCCGAGCGGCCGGAACCGGTCGCGGTCGAGGCCCGTGCGATGGATCGCGATCTTGGCGCGGTCCATGCCCAGCGCAGCCATGTCGTCCGCCAATGCGTCGGAAACGCTGAGCAGACCGGCAGCCTGCTGGGCAGCAGTTTTGAGCGCGTGCGCACCATAGCTGCGGCCGCCCCAATAATGGATATCCGCCCCCCGCGCCTTGATCGAGAGGGGAAGACCGAGCTCAGCTGCGATGCGGGCAGCGGCTGGGCCGTCCGGGTAGAAAAACTGCGCATCGACCAGGTCGAACGGCTGCTCTTCGTGCAGTCTTTCTGCCAGAGGCATTACGGCCTTGGCGATCAGGCGGGGATTCAGACGACCTCCCACCTTGGGAAGGAGGCGAAACGTCGGGCGATGGACAGCTACACCGTTTTCCAAGCCATCGACGGCGGCCTCCTTCGCCTCGCGATACCGCCCGAGCGCCAATGGAGGCAGGCCGATTGGGTTGACGACGACAGGCTCCCAGTCCGTATGCTTTCCGAGTGCCTCAATCGAGCGTGCGACGAAAGTGCCAAACCTTGGTGCTGATGCATTTGGCCACAATGTCGACAGGACCAACGCCCGCCGCGGTTTGGGAGAGGTCACAGCCGGCGGACCAGCATTTCGGCGACACCGATCCAGGGCGGGCTGTCGACCACCTGCTGCTTTTCTCCGTGGCCCGGCGGCAGGATACCCACGAGGCTGCCCTGCCGATCGATCAACCGGCCGAAGGAGAAGCGCCCGGCCTTGCGCGGGACGAGCACGTCGCGGTTCACCGCGCGTCCGGCATCTTCCGGATCGATCTGGCGCAGCCACAACTGATCCCCGGGGCGATATTCCCCATGCGGATATTCGATAGTCAGGACTATCAGGGCGCCGTCCGATCCAAGATCGGTCGCGAGCAATGCATCGCGGGTTGTCTCCAGCGCCTCTGGCCCATCCTTGCCGAGATGGGCGACAACTTGCGGATGGGCGGCTTTTTCGGAGCGGACGAGCACTTCCGGCTCTACGCCCAAGGCATCAGCAATCCGTTCCATCCATTTAAGTGACAGGTTCCGCATTCCGGTCTCGAGCCGACCGACGGTCTGCGGCGTGGTGGGCGGGTCGCAAGCCTCTGCCAGATCGGCCAGTGTCCAGCCCTTCTGCTTGCGGATGTCGCGGATACGGTTGATCAACCACCTTCTCCAGTAACCGAAATGGTTTTTCGACTTTCCTACACTAACCGAAAATATGCAAGCGATCTCTCCACAGGCAAGGAGATCGGGTATGCGAAGGGAACTAAGCGAGCGGGAACTGACCGAAGAGGGGCCTCGCGCAAAAGGCGCTGCAAAGGGCAAGAAGCGAACCGTTACGGTGAATTTGGCCGAGTCGCCGCTATCATGGCTTCATGCGCGCGGGCATATCGATGACCGCCTGTTTGATGCGGGCGAGCGGCTCCGATCGGACTATGAGCGTGCGCAGGTTGCGCCGGGGATGACGATGCGCTGGGACCCGGTGCGCGTGGACGGTGGGGGCGGTGACGGCATGACGCCGGGTGAGCGCCAGCTCGCGGCCCGCGCACGCTTCGATGCTGCGATGGCGCAGGCAGGGAGCGGCCTGAAGGATGTCCTGTGGCATGTCGTCTGCAATTGCGGGAGCCTGTCCCATTCCGAGAAGGGCCTCGGCTGGCCCGCCAGGAGCGGGAAGCTGGTCCTGCGTCTTGCGCTGGATCGGGTGGCTGATTTTTACCGGATCCGGTGAGCGAGCAGCTGGCGCAGCCGCGGCAGGATCCGCTCTTCGAACCACGGGTTCTGCCGCATCCATAATGTGGAACGCCACGCAGGGTGGGGCAGTGGTAGAAAGTCCGGCAGGTAGTCTTCGAAGTTTCGAACCCGCTCGGTCATCGACAGCTTGCGTGTCTGCGGCAGGTAGTAACTTTGCGCATGGGTTCCAACGAGCAGTGTGAGACGGTCTTCGGGCAGTATCTCGAGCACGTTTTCATGCCATTGGGGCGCACATTCGGGCCGGGGTGGCTTGTCACCTCCGCTGGCCTTGCCCGGATAGCAGAAGCCCATCGGGACGAGCGCAACCTGCTGTGGATCGTACATCTGCTCCTTGGTGAGGCCAGTCCATTCGCGCAGCCGGTCACCGCTCGCATCGTCCCACGGAATGCCGCTTTCATGGACTTTCGATCCGGGCGCCTGGCCGATGATGAGAAGGCGTGCGTTGGGCGAAAAGCTGGCGACGGGACGCACGCCGTGGGGCAAGTGCTTTTCGCACAGCCGGCAAGCTGCGATCCGTGACGCAAGCGCTTCTGCGCTCAAAGGGTCTCTGCCATTTCCGCCAGCATCAGCCAGCGTTCTTCGGCCGCGTCCTTTTCGGTGCGAGCGTTCTCGATCCCCTCGCTGATCGTGGCGAATTTCTTGGGATCCTTGGAGTAGAGATCGGGATCGGAAAGGATGGTCTCGCCCTTCGCGATAGCCGCTTCCAACTCCTCGATACGTGCAGGCAGCAGTTCCAGATCGCGCTGGTCCTTGTAGGATAGCTTGGTCGGCTTCGTCCTGGCTTGCTCGGCAGGCTTCGAAGCGGGCTTGTCCTGTCTTTTTTCCTTCCGCTCGACAGGGGCGCGCCGTTTCTTTTCCCAGTCTTCGTACCCGCCGGCCACGACATCGACCTTGCCGGTCCCGTCGAGGCCGAGTGTGATGGTGACGGTGCGATCGAGGAAGTCGCGATCGTGGCTGACGATCAGCACGGTGCCTTCGTAATCGGCGATAACTTCCTGCAAGAGGTCCAGCGTTTCGAGGTCGAGATCGTTGGTCGGCTCGTCCAGCACGAGGAGGTTCGATGCCTTCGCGAACTCGCGCGCCAGCAGCAGCCGCGAACGTTCGCCGCCGGAGAGAACCGACACCTTCATGTCGACGATCTTGGGGTCGAACAAGAACTCCTTGAGATAGCCTTGAACGTGCTTGCGCACGCCGCGCACATCGATCCAGTCGCCGCCTTCTGCCAGCACATGGCGGACGGTTTTCTCGTCGGTCAGCAGTTGGCGCTGCTGGTCGATCATCACGCCGGTAAGCGTCTTGGCGATTTCCACCGTGCCGCTGTCGGGCTCCAGTTCGCCGGTCAGCATCTTGAGCAGCGTGGTCTTGCCTGCGCCGTTGGAGCCGACGATCCCGATGCGGTCGCCGCGCTGGATGCGCAGGTTGAACGGCTTGATGATCGTGCGGTCGCCGTATGACTTGGTGATCCCTTCTGCGACGATGACCGACTTCGACTTGAAATCTTCTTCCGTAGCCAGCTTCAGCTTTGCGGTGCCTGCACTGGCGATCATCGAGGCTCGCTGCGCGCGCATCTGCCACAGCTTTTCCAGGCGGCCCTGATTGCGCTTGCGCCGTGCGGTGACGCCGCGTTCGAGCCAGTGGGCCTCGAGTTTCAGCTTCGCGTCGAGCTTTTCAGCTGCGCGTGCTTCCTCGGCGTAAACCTGCTCTTCCCAGGCCTCGTAGCCGCCGAAGCCGACTTCCTTGCGGCGCAAATTACCCCGGTCGAGCCAGATAGTCGCGCGGGTCAGGCGCTTGAGGAATGTTCGGTCGTGGCTGATGACCAGGAAGGCGCCGCGATACCGGTCGAGCCAGCCTTCGAGAAATTCGATGGCCGCAAGATCGAGGTGGTTGGTCGGCTCGTCCATCAACAGCAGGTCGGGATCCTGCGCCAGCGCGCGGGCAATCGCTGCACGGCGCTTCTCGCCGCCGCTTGCGCCTTCGGTAGCGCGGCTCATATCGATGCCGAGCTGGCCGGCGATGGCTTCGACCTCGTGTTCCTGCGGGGCGTGCGTGCCGTCCAGCGCCCACTGCATCAAGGTGGCGTGGCCCGAAAGGTCGGGGTCCTGTTCAAGCAGGACAATCCGCGTTCCGGGCTTGATCTTGCGAGTGCCAGCGTCGGTTTCCAGCTGGCCGTCGATCATGCGAAACAGGGTGGTCTTGCCCACACCGTTGCGGCCGATCAGCGCCATCCTGTCGCGTGGGCCGATATGCAGGTCCAGCGGGTCGTGATCCGGCCCGCCGAACAGCCATTTGCCGCCCTGTTGCAGGGCCATGCCTTCCAGGCTGAGGATGGGGGGCTGTGCCATAACGCAGCGCGAGGTAGTCGCGCCGCCCCCAAGCTGCAAGCGCCTACTGGGCGGCTTCGCGCGAAGCTCTCTGCATTTCCACCATTGCGGCGACGCTTTCGAGCAGTTTCGGCGCGTCGTAGATAATGCCGTCCCTGATCGTCCACCGCACGCCGCCGACCTGCTCGATCGCGCCGGTCTCGCGGTTCAGCTTCGTATGACCGGTGCCGTACAGCAGCTTGAGATTGTCGAGCGGATTGCCCGGCACGATCACAAGATCGGCCAGCTTGCCGACCTGGATCGTGCCCATCGGTGCTTCTTCACCGCGCGGATCATAGATTTCCTGCGCGCCCGCCGTGGTTGCAGCGCGGATGACTTCCAGCGGGCTGAGGCCGGCCTCGCGCAGCATCTCAAGCTCGCCGATATAGGCGAAGCCCCAAGTCTGGTAGATGTAGCCCGGATCGCTCCCTGCGGTGACGCGCCCGCCGCGGCGGTGGAATTCGGCAGTCAGGTCGAACCAGTAACGGTAGAATTTGCGCCAGGCGACCTCGTCTTCCGTACTCCAGTCCTTGTAATAGCTGCCGTGATTGGTGGCGCTTGGCGCGTAGAAATCCATCAGCGAGGGCAGGCTGTAACGCGCATGCCAGTCGCGGTTTTTCGCGGCCATCACATCGCGGCTGGCAGAATAGATGTTGAAGGTCGGGCTGAGCGTCACGCCGCTTTCGATGAGAAAGTCGATGTATGCGTCCCATTCCTCGCTGTGCGGCTCGACCACCTGGTCGGCGAGGCGGGCTACCCAAGCGAAACGCGATTGCTCGTCGAAATAGTTGTAGCCTTGCGGATAGCGCGGCAACGCATTGTCATCGAGCAGGCTTTCGAAATGGCCGTAAAAATGGGTGATCCCGTCGAGGCCAAGTTCGACAGCCTTGCGCGCATTCACCCGCTGGACGCCGGGTTGGGCAAGGTGGGCGACCGTTCCGATGCCCTGTTTTTCGGCCTCGTCGAGAGCGGCGCCGAGCACGTCGGGCATCGCGGAATTGAAGAACTTGATCCCCCAGAACCCCTGCGCCTTGGCCCAGCGAACCCATTCGCGCGCTTCGGCAGGCGTTGTCGGAGCGCGGCGGCCCCATTTGTCGCCGAACACGGCGTAGGGGAACAGGCGCGGGGCGACGATCTCGTTCGCTTCGCTGCGCTGGCGGTCGGTCAGATCCGGCTGACCGGGCCCGAAGTAAAAGCTGACCCCGCGCACACTGGTGACACCGTGCGCGAGCCAGAGCCGATAGCCGTAGGAGGGCTGGGCAGCCTTGGACGGATCGCCATTGTGGCCATGCGTGTCGACGAAGCCGGGCAAGACCGTCATGCCGGTAGCATCGATCACGCGCTCGGCCGCCGCCTTCACATCTGCAGGTGCGCCGCCGCCATGGATCGCGGCGATGCGATTGCCTTCGATCACGATATCGACAGGTCCCATGGGCGGCGCGCCCGATCCTTCGATCATGGTCGCCCCCGACACGATCAGGGTCCCGAACGGTCCCTCCGCTTCGCCCGGCTGGATATCGGGCACCGGCTCCATCTGCGCCGCCAGCCCGTTCGAGAGCATGGCCGCTGCCATCGCGATGAGATATTTGCCAAGCCGCATTCCGGTCCCCCTCAAGATGGATCCCGCGCTACCGTCATCGGGCGAAGATGAAAAGAAGGGAACCTGCGCGTTCAGCCGTTGGTAAAGGTGAGAAGCCGAAAAACACCTCTCAACAAAAGGAGTTACGCCATGATCCGCCATACCGTCCCAGCTCTTGCAGCCCTTGCCATGGCCGGAACCGCCCAGGCCGCCGAAGTCCAGATCGCCGCCACCGGCCCCGTGGTGGAACTCAGTATTTCGGAGCAGATCGAGGCGGAACCCGACATCGTCAATGTCGGCGCAGGCGTGGTGACAAATGCCCCCACTGCAGTCGAAGCTTTGCGGCAGAACTCGGTCGAGATGCGCAAGGTGATCGAACGGATCAAGGCGCTCGGCGTGGCGGAGCGGGACATCCAGACCTCCGGTATCAACCTGAATGCGCGCTACGATTACGACCAGCGCCAGCAGCGGCAGGTATTCCGCGGCTACCAGGCGATGAACCGGGTCAGCGTGAAACTGCGCGATATCGACGAAACCGGCGAAGTGCTTGATGCGCTGGTGGTGGCAGGCGCAACCAATCTCGACGGGCCGCGCTTCAGCCTCGAAAACGATACCGAAGCAAAAGCACGGGCAAGGGCCACGGCGATGCAGCGCGGCCGCGAACAGGCTTTGGAATACGCGCAGCTTGCCGGCTTTACCGGAATTCGCCTGCTCGAAGTGAACGAGACGATTACCGGGCGCTCGCAAGGAAATTACCCCGTGGTCAGAACCATGGCTCTCGAAGCCGCTGCCGATCAGTCGGCACCGGTCCAGCCCGGCCTTGTCAGCACCGGCGTCAATGTGACGGTAAAATACGAGATGACGCGCTGAACGATTGTGAACGTCCACATTCACGACTTGTTCAATGGCTCGGGAGTAGTCACTACAGCATCATGAAACGCCTGCTTGCATCCTTCCTCGCTTTCGGTCTCGTCGCCGGCCCGCTTATGGCGACCCCGGCAGAGGCGCAGCGTCGCACCGACCAGGGCGAAGCGCGCAAGGAAATGCGGGCAGGCAACATCATGCGCGCCCGTGAAATTGAAAATCGCATCGTTCCCTCGATGGGCGACGCGGAATACCTCGGTTTCGACTACGACTCGACCGCGATGGCCTACCGCCTGAAGTTCATCAAGAACGGCAAGGTGAAGTTCGTCGATGTCGATGCGCGCACTGGCCGCGTCCTGCGCCGCAGCCGCTGAGCGGTCCGGCACCGGGCACAAGAAACTCCGTTCATCTTGACGCGTTCATCTACATGAACGACACGCATTACGCAGATAACAAGGACGGAAATTCATGCGGATCCTGATTGTCGAGGACGAACCCACGCTCGGCCAGCAGCTCAAGAGCACTCTCGAGCAGAATGGCTACGCGGTCGATTTGTCGACCGACGGCGAAGACGGGCATTTCCTCGGTTCCACCGAAGATTACGACGCTGTCATCCTCGACCTCGGCTTGCCTGAGATCGACGGGCTGACCGTGCTGGGCATGTGGCGCAAGGAAGGGCGCAAGTTCCCTGTCCTCGTCCTCACCGCGCGCGACAGCTGGTCCGACAAGGTGGCGGGCCTCGATGCCGGTGCCGACGACTACCTCGCCAAGCCGTTCCAGACCGAAGAGCTGATCGCCCGCCTTCGCGCGCTCATCCGCCGTGCGTCCGGCAATACCTCCAGCGAACTGACTGCAGGGCAAGTCCGCCTGGACACCCGTTCGGGCCGTGTCACACTGGCTGGCGAGCCGGTCAAGCTGACCGCGCAGGAATACAAGCTGCTGAGCTACCTCATGCACCACAAGGGCAAGGTAGTCAGCCGCACCGAGCTGATCGAGCACATCTACGATCAGGATTTCGACCGTGATTCCAACACGATCGAGGTCTTCGTTACGCGCATCCGCAAGAAGCTGGGTGCAGAGGTAATCACGACTATCCGTGGACTTGGGTACAGCCTCGACGACCCCGCTGACGCGCCCCGAGCCTGAGGATACTCCGGCTGGCGAGGCGCGTCGCGCGGCGGACATTCCGCCCGGTGACGCGTCTGCGCCGCCAGCAGACCCCGTGACATTGCCGAAAGGCATGCCGCCGCAGCGCAGCCTTGCCAAGCGCATGATGGTCATCGCGGCCGTCTGGATCGGCCTGTTGCTGGTGGGCGGGGGCTTCGCGCTGGACCGCACGCTGACGCGGTTGGTGCAGAACAATTTCGACAACCAGCTGGAGTACGTGTTGACCGCGCTGATCTCCTCTGCAGAGATCGACAATAATGGCGAGGTCTGGACTTATCGCTCGCTCGGCGACCAGCGCTTTCTCGAACCTTACAGCGGCGTCTATTGGCAAATCAGCGGGGATGGGCGCGAGACCTTCCCCAGCCGCAGCCTTTGGGATCGCACCCTGACGGTGGATGGATCGCATCGCGACAACGACCCGCATTTTTACGATTCATACCAGTTCGATGGCGAGCCGCTGCGGGTGGTAGAGCGCAATGTCGAACTGCCCGACAGCGATGTGGTGTGGACCTTCACCGTCGCCTCGGCGCGCGAGGAACTCGATTTCCAGATCGCCCGGATCCGTTCGATCCTGATCTGGAGCTTTGCCGCGCTTGGCCTCGGCCTGCTGATCATGGCGATCCTGCAAAGCTATTACGGCCTGTCGCCGCTGCGCCGTGTGCGCGCCGCGATCCAGTCGATGCGTTCGGAAGGGGCAAACCGGATTACGGAGCCGCTGCCGCTCGAGGTCGAGCCGCTGGTGGAAGAGATCAACGGCTTGCTCGCCCATAGCGAAAAGCAGGCGGAAGAGGCGCGCATGCACGCGGGCAATCTGGCCCATGCACTCAAGACCCCGCTGACGGTTCTGACGAATGCCGCGACCGCCCACGATCCCAAGCTGTCAGACCTCGTATGCCGCGAGACCAAGACCATGCAGCGCCATGTCGAACACCATCTCGCGCGGGCGAGGGCGGTCGGGCGGCGGGCGAGTGGCCATGCGCGTGCCGACGTCTGGCCAAGCGCTCAAAGCGTGCTGCGCGCCGTCACACGTATCTACGAGAACACCCGCTTCGACCTTGACGGGAACAAGCTGGCCGCCGTCTCGATCGAGCGGCAGGATCTTGATGAAATTCTCGGCAACCTAATCGAGAACGCGGCCAAATATGGCGGCGGCAGCGTGTTCGTGACCATCGATGCCGCACGCGATGAAGAGCTGTGCACCATCTGGGTCGAGGATGACGGTACCGGCATTCCCGAATGCGAACGTGCCCGCATTTTCGACCGCGGCGCGCGCCTGGACACGGGCAAGCCCGGCACCGGTCTTGGCCTGGCAATCGTGCGGGACGTGGCGGAGATATACGGCGGCTCGGTCGAACTCGACGAAAGCGAGGACCTCGGCGGGCTGTTGGTAAAGCTCAGCCTTCCCCGGGCGGGTTAGCTACCACGCGCCCTTTCGTGGTGGCGAATGACCTCGTCGATGATAAAGCGCAGGAATTTCTCGCTGAACTCGGGATCGAGCTCGCTTTCCTCCGCAAGGCGGCGCAGGCGCGCGATCTGCTCTTTCTCGCGGTTCGGATCGGCCGGCGGCAGCGTCACCTTCGCCTTGTATTCCCCGACCGCCTGCGTGATGCGAAAGCGTTCCGCGAGCATGTGGACGATAGCGGCATCGATGTTGTCGATGCTCTTGCGATAGCCGGCCAGGACCTTGTCGTCCCCCGGTTGAGGTTGCGCCATTTGCGTCATCGCTTGCCAAGCTATCATCAATTGCTCTCTTGCCAAGAAAGCAAGTGCAGCGCATGGCCAAGCTGCAATGACAGCCGACGTCGTACCCCTTCCGCGCAAGGGCCCCGTGCCCTCGATCGATCCCATGCTCGCGCTCACCGCCTCGGGCATGAACCAGGTCAATCAGGTCATTCTCGACCGGATGCAGAGCGAAGTGCCGCTGATCCCTGCACTGGCCGGACACCTAATTTCGGGCGGCGGCAAGCGGCTGCGGCCCATGCTGACGCTCGCCGGGGCGGAACTGGTCGGGTATAGCGGGACCCGCCACTACAAGCTCGCCGCGGCGGTCGAGTTCATCCACACCGCCACGCTGCTGCATGACGATGTCGTCGATGGCAGCGACCTGAGGCGCGGCAAGGCGGCGGCCAACATAATCTATGGTAATCCCGCGACCGTGCTGGTCGGAGATTTCCTCTTCAGCCGCTCGTTCGAACTGATGACCGAGGACGGCAGCCTGAAGGTGCTGAAGATCCTGTCCGGTGCCAGTGCGATCATCGCCGAAGGCGAGGTCGACCAGCTCACCGCCCAGCGCAAGATCGACACGAGCGAGGAGCGCTACCTCCATATCATCCGCGCAAAGACTGCGGCCCTGTTCGCCGCCGCGAGCAGGATCGCCGCTGTCGTCGCCGAGTGTGGCGAGGAAGAGGAACGGGCGCTCGACGAATACGGACGCAACCTCGGGGTTGCCTTTCAGCTGGTCGACGACGCGCTCGATTACGATGCCGACGCCGCGCAAATGGGCAAGGACCAGGGCGATGATTTCCGGGAAGGCAAGATGACCCTGCCGGTCATTCTCGCTTACGCTCGCGGCAACGAGGAAGAGCGCGCTTTCTGGAAATCGGCGATCGCGGGGTTCCGCTCAGGCGACGAAGACCTGGCCGAAGCGATCCGCCTGATCGGCAAGTACAACGCCGTTGCCGACACGAAAGCACGTGCACGCCACTTCGCCCAGCGCGCCATTGACGCGCTCTCGATCTTCCCCGATGGCAAAGCCCGGCAGGCAATGGCGCAGGCGGCACTGTTCGCGGTCGCACGCGGGCACTAAGTGCTGTCCGGGTGCCGGATGCGCTACCAATCAGTGCGGTCCTACCAGACCTGCTTGAGAGTCTGCGGGTAGGCACGGGCGCCGTCCTCATCGCTCCTCCGGGTGCAGGTAAAACGACCGCCGTCGGGCCTGCGTTGATTACCCAGGACTGGTGCACGGGCACTGTCATCCTGACATCGCCGCGCCGTGTTGCGGCTCGTGCTGCTGCCGAGCGCATGGCCGAGATGCTGGGCGAAAAGCCGGGTGAGACGATCGGCTATCTGACCCGCCTCGACAGCAAGCGTGGCCCGAAGACGCGGGTCCTGGTCGTTACCGAGGCGATTTTCGTAAACATGCTCGTTCAGGATCCCGAACTGGAGGGCGTCTCGGCAGTCCTGTTCGACGAGGCGCATGAGCGTCATCTCGACAGTGACCTTGGCCTGGCTCTGGCTCTGGAAAGTCGCGCTGTGCTGCGCAACGACCTGCGGGTCCTTGTCATGTCGGCGACCATCGACGGCACGCGGTTCGCGGATTTGCTGGGCGTGGACACGCCGGTCTTCGAAAGCGAAGGCCGCGCCCACCCCTTGCGCATCGAATGGCTCGGGTCTTCGCCGCAAATGCGGGTGGAGGACGCCATGACGTCGGCCATCGCCCAAGCATGGCGTGACGAAGAAGGCGATATCCTGGCGTTCCTACCCGGCGTGGGCGAGATCGAGCGCACGCGCGAGCGGGTTGAAGCGCGACTGCCCGACGCCGTGGTCCTTCCACTTCACGGACAGGTACAAGGCGCGGACCAGCGCGCTGCGATCCGCCGCGATCCGCAAGGACGTCGCCGCATCGTGCTCGCCACGGCGATTGCAGAAACCTCGCTGACACTCGATGGGGTTTCGATAGTCGTCGATGCCGGACTATCGCGCCGCGCCGAATTCGACCGTGCGGCTGGCACCACGCATCTGGTGACCCACCGCGCGAGCCAAGCGGCTGCGGCGCAGCGGGCAGGGCGCGCGGCGAGGCAGGGCCCGGGAGTTGCCTATCGATTGTGGGAGGAGGGCGGCCACGCCGGGCGCCCCGCATTCGATCCTCCGGAGATGGAGACCGCCGACCTCGCGCCGCTGGTCCTGACACTTGCGAAATGGGGCACGAACGAGCCAGCCGCGTTGCAGTGGCTCGATAAGCCTTCCGCCCCTTCCGTTGCTGCGGCGCGCAACACCTTGCAGGAGCTCGGCGCGCTCGATGGGGAGGGGCGCATTACGCCAGCGGGTGAAAAGCTGGCGCGGTTACCGATGGATCCGGCTTCGGCTGCGATGCTCCTTTTCGGAGCGGAACACGGCGCGGCAGAAAGGGCGGCCAAACTTGCGCTATTGCTCCAGGAAAGAGCGCTGGGCGGTCGCGGAGAGGATCTGGAGGCACGGCTGCAACGTTGGGACGGCGATCGCGGCCAGCGGGCAGAAGCGAGCCGAAAACTGGCAAAGCGTTGGGCAGCCCAAGCGAAGGATCTCGTCGATAAGGTAAGGGGTGAAGCACCACCTGCCGCCATCATGCTCGCAGCAGGGAGGCCCGAATTCATCGCCAAACGACGCGATGCGAGTGGCGAGAGCTGGATATCCGCAGGGGGCAGGGGATTTTCGCTGGATCCAACGTCGTCGCTGGCCCGATCGTCCTATCTCGTAATCGGCGACGCGCAGGGGCAAGCGAAGGCAGCCCGGATCACCTCGGCAATCGCGCTCGGGGAAAGCGATCTCGAGCGCTGGCTGGATGATCGGATCGAAGGACGGTCGGTCTTGCGGTGGAGTGGGAATCGTATCGAAGCGCGGCTCGAACGGCGGCTCGGCGCGATCACGCTGGCGAGCGGTCCCGACCCTTCCCCTGACGAGCAGGCGATTGTGGACAGCCTTGTGGAAAAAGCGTTGGATAACCCGGCAAAGCTGGTTCCGCAGGCGCTTTCGGCCCGGGCTGCCTTTGTCGGCATCGACGCGTTTGAGACCGAAAATTTGCGCGATACCATGGACTTATGGCTTGTGCCCTTGCTGGCCGGCCGGCGCGATCTGGATTTGCCCAAAGGCCGGCTGGTCGATGCGCTCCTAAATCTCCTCGACTGGGATGCACGCCAAAGGCTGGATAGCGAAGCACCGCGGGATTTTACCTCGCCCGCCGGGACCACTCATCCGATCGACTACACAGGCGACGATGCGCCGAGCGTGGAAGTCCGCGTGCAAGCCCTGTTCGGGCTGGAGCGGCATCCGATGATCGGCAAGACGCCGCTTCTCCTGAAGCTCACCAGCCCTGCCGGACGCCCGATCCAGTCGACGCGCGACCTGCCGGGATTCTGGCGCGGCAGTTGGGACGATGTGCGTAAGGACATGAAGGGTCGCTATCCCAAGCATCGCTGGCCCGAGGAACCTTGGACCGAAAAGCCGAGTTTGAAGACCAAGAACGCCTTCCATAAATCGGGAGGTTGAATTATGGGGCGCCCACTATGGCTGCACGAATCTACCAACGTCCGCAAAGCGCGATGCAATCCGGCAAGGCCCGCACCGACGAGTGGGTGCTGGAATTCGAACAGTCCGAAGCGCGCAAGGCCGACCCCCTGATGGGCTGGACAGGCAGCGGCGACACACAGGTCCAGGTGCAGCTCAAGTTCCCGAGCAAGGACGAGGCCAAGGCCTATGCCGAAAAATACGGCATTCCCGCCCGCGTCCACGCCACGCCGCCGCACAATCTGAAGCTGCAGGCCTACGCCGATAATTTCCGGTAATCGCTCCGCCTGAAATGCGGAGTTGAAATCTAGGCAAACCGCCGCCATATGGCGCGCCGGGAGTCGGGTGGACGTTTGCGTTCGCTCACCGGGTCAGGTCCGGAAGGAAGCAGCCCAGGTGAATTGCGACGGGTCGCTCGGCTCCTTTATTTTCCCACACCCTTCATGACATTCGGCGCGTCTGCGCCTACCTAATCCTGCATGGGTGATTCACCGGACAATACTGACGGTCTTCCGTGGGAAGCCGAGGCTGAAGAAGCGGAAACGCCGAGCGCAGCGGAACTCGAGGCTGCTGGCCAGAATTCGATGTTCGGGGACGCTCCCGAACCCGCCCCGGCTCCTGCTGAAAAGCCCCCGGTTGCCCAGGCCGAAGCGGCACCGGCTCCTGCGGTCGCTGCGCCGCAGGCCGCGCAGCCTTATCGTGTGCTCGCACGCAAGTACCGTCCGCAGACCTTTGCCGAATTGATCGGCCAGGATGCGATGGTCAGGACTTTGGCCAACGCCATCGCCCGCGACCGGCTGGCCCACGCCTTCCTGATGACCGGCGTGCGAGGGGTGGGGAAGACCTCGACCGCGCGCCTGATCGCCAAGGCTCTCAATTGCGTCGGTCCGGATGGAGAGGGTGGTCCGACGATAAGCCCCTGCGGCGTCTGCGAGCCCTGTACGGCGATCGCCGAAGGTCGGCATATCGACGTGATCGAGATGGACGCCGCCAGCCATACCGGGGTGGACGACGTTCGCGAGATCATCGAGGCGGTTCGCTATGCGGCGGTATCTGCGCGCTACAAGATCTACATCATCGACGAAGTTCACATGCTGTCGCGCAATGCGTTCAATGCCTTGCTCAAGACGCTTGAAGAACCGCCGGCGCATGTGAAATTCCTCTTTGCCACGACCGAGGTGGACAAACTTCCGGTCACGGTCCTCAGCCGCACGCAGCGTTTCGACTTGCGCCGAATCCCGGTGGAATTGCTTGAATCCCATTTCGCGGAAATCTGCCGCAAGGAAGGGGTCGAGGCCGAGGACGAGGCGCTTCATATCATCGCCAACGCCGCCGAAGGCTCGGTGCGCGACGGCCTGTCCATCCTCGACCAGGCGATTGCCCATGCCGACATGGAAACCGGCGGGAAGGTTTCTGCAGAGCGCGTTCGCGACATGCTTGGCCTTGCCGATCGCGGGGCGCAGCGGCGCCTGTTCGCCCACTTGCTGGACGGCGATTCCAAGGCCGCCTTGAAGGCCGTCGACGACCAGTATGCACTGGGTGTCGAGCCCTTGTCGCTGATGCGCGCGCTCATGGATCTTACTCACCGCATCGCGCTGGCGCAGGTGGCCGGGGAGGCCGACGCACCGACCGCCGAAGAGCGCGAGCAATTGGATGACTGGGCGAAGCGGCTCGAAGTCGGCCAGGTCCATCGCCTCTGGCAACTATTGCTCAAGGGTCATGACGAGGTGCGGCAGGCACCCGATCCACTCGTATCCGCCCGAATGGCTCTGTTGCGCGTGCTCCACGCTTCGAACCTGCCCGATCCCGGGAGGCTGGCGAAAAAGCTGGAAGAACTGGCGGAACGCGGCCCGGCGCCTGCCGCCGCTTCTCAAGACATCGGCGGCGCTGGAGCGCCATCTGCTTCGCTCGACTGGGAAACGCTTGTCGACAAGATCGACAATGCCGGTCATTTGCAGGCCGCAAGCATCATGCGCCTGCAAGTACGCCCGATCCTGGTGGAGCAGGGCAGGTTGGTCTATCATCGCTCCGACAAGTTCAGCGATGCGATCGAGCCGGTGCTGAAGGACGCTCTCTATGCGATCAGCGGTGAACGCTGGACGCTGGAAAGCGGCGATCCGGCGAAGGCCCGTCCATCGCTGGTTGAAGTCGAGAAAGCGGAGCGCGAGGAGGCCAAGGCCAAGCTACGCGAACATCCGCTGGTGAAAGCCACATTCGCGGCATTCCCCGATGCCGAACTTATCGAAGACGGCGCCGAGCTCCCCCCGCAACGGCGCGAAATACCCTGGAGTCGAAACGCATGAAATCGATGGAAGAAATGATCGCCGCAGCCCAGAAGGCCGCCGAGACGATCCAGACGCAGATGGGCGAGGCGCAGGCCAAGCTCGACACGATCGAAGTCGAAGGAGCTGCCGGTGGCGGCCTCGTGAAGGTCCGCGCCTCCGCGCGTGGTCGCATTATCGGTGTCAAGATCGACGACAGCCTGATGAAGCCGGAAGAAAAGCAGATGGTCGAAGACCTTGTGGCCGCTGCTTTCAACGATGCGCGCGACAAGGCGGACCGCAAGTCGGCCGAAGAAATGCAGAAGATCCAGGGCGGTATGGGACTTCCGCCGGGCTTCAATCTCCCGGGAATGTAAGCCGGGCGCGCTCCGCGCTCTCCAATCCCCAACATGTTGCGCCCTCCACGTTGCGAAGCGTGGGGGGCGCACCCATATTCAGGGTCAAGGACGGTCCCACACACTTACCGGATCGCAAACGGACGCATAAACATGACAGAGAGTTTCCCCCTTCTTCCCCTGCGCGACATCGTCGTTTTTCCCGGCATGGTCGTTCCGCTTTTCGTGGGCCGCGACAAGTCGGTCGCGGCGCTCGAAGTGGCGATGGAAGGATCGAAGGACATCTTCCTCCTCTCCCAGCTCGATCCGGGCTGTGACGACCCCGAGGGCAGCGACCTTTACGACCTCGGTGTCGTGGCGCAGGTCCTGCAGTTGCTCAAACTGCCCGACGGCACCGTGCGCGTGCTGGTCGAAGGCCAGGAACGCGCCAAGCTCGTAGCGCTTCGCCCCGAAGGCGAGCATGTTGTGGCCGATGTCTCGATTATCGAAGAGCCGACCGCTGCGGGCAGCGAGGTCACGGCAATGATGCGCCAGGTCGTCGACCAGTTCGGCGAATACGCCAAGCTCAACAAGAAGGTCGGCGAAGACGCCGCTGAACAGCTGCGCGAAATCGACGATGCTGGCGAACTCGCCGACACGATTGCCGCCGCCATCAATGCCAAGGTGTCCGACAAGCAATCGCTGCTGATCGAACCCGATCCGCTCAAGCGGCTGGAAATGGTCATGTCCTTCATGGAAGGCGAACTGTCCGTCCTTCAGGTGGAACGCCGCATCCGTGGCCGCGTGAAGCGCCAGATGGAGAAGACCCAGCGCGAATATTATCTCAACGAACAGCTCAAGGCGATCCAGAACGAGCTGGGCGGTGACGACGAAGACGGCGGCAACGAGATTGCCGAACTGACCGAGAAGATCGGCAAGACCAAGCTGTCGAAGGAAGCCAGGGCCAAGGCCGAAGCCGAGCTCAAGAAGCTCAAGGCCATGCAGCCGATGAGCGCCGAGGCGACCGTCATTCGCAATTATCTCGACGTACTGCTCGGCCTCCCGTGGGGCAAGAAGAGCAAGGTCAAGAAGGACATCGGCAAGGCCCAGGAGATCCTGGATGCGGATCACTATGGCCTCGAAAAGGTCAAGGACCGAATCATCGAATATCTTGCCGTGCAGGCGCGTACCAACAAGCTGAAAGGCCCGATCCTGTGCCTCGTCGGCCCTCCCGGCGTCGGCAAGACCAGCCTCGGCAAGTCGATCGCGAAAGCGACCGGCCGCGAATTCGTGCGCCAGTCACTTGGCGGCGTGCGCGACGAGGCGGAAATCCGCGGTCACCGCCGGACGTACATTGGCTCGCTTCCGGGCAAGATCGTCACCAACCTCAAGAAGGCCGGCAAGAGCAACCCGCTCTTCCTGCTCGACGAGATCGACAAGCTCGGACAGGATTTCCGCGGCGATCCCGCCTCGGCCCTGCTCGAAGTGCTGGACCCCGAACAGAACAACAAGTTCCAGGACCATTACCTCGAACTCGATCTAGACCTGTCGGACATCATGTTCGTGACCACCGCGAACAGCCTCAACCTGCCGCAGCCGCTGCTCGATCGTATGGAGATTATCCGCCTGGAAGGATACACCGAGGACGAAAAGGTCGAAATCGCATCGCGTCACCTTCTGCCCAAGCAGGTTAGGGACCATGGTCTGAAGCCCGTAGAGTTCGAGCTGACCGAAGAGGCGCTGCGCGATCTCATCCGCTACTACACCCGCGAGGCTGGTGTGCGTACTCTTGAGCGTGAGCTTGCAAGGCTGGCACGCAAGAGCTTGCGCAAGATCCTCGAGGGCAAGGCGACCGAAGTAACCATCACGCCGGAAAACCTCAGCGAGTTCGCAGGCGTGCGCAAGTTCAAGCACGGCATGAGCGAAGACGAGCCGCAGGTGGGTGCTGTCACCGGCCTCGCCTGGACCGAGGTGGGCGGCGAATTGTTGACCATCGAAAGCGTAACGACGCCGGGCAAAGGCGAGATCAAGACCACCGGCAAGCTAGGCGAGGTGATGAACGAAAGCGTCGCCGCCGCCTTCAGCTTCGTGAAGGCGCGGGC
The DNA here is from genome assembly GCF_009827445.1 of Qipengyuania aquimaris. GTDB lineage: Bacteria > Pseudomonadota > Alphaproteobacteria > Sphingomonadales > Sphingomonadaceae > Qipengyuania > Qipengyuania aquimaris. The sequence goes on along the minus strand of NZ_WTYI01000001.1, from coordinate 1,326,967 downwards.
ACCTGCCTATGGCATCAAGCCCAGCATCTTCCAGCGCAAGAACATCCATATCCACCTTCCCGAAGGCGCCGTGCCCAAGGACGGGCCGAGTGCGGGCGTCGGCATGGTGACGTCGATCGTATCGACCTTGTCGGGCGTTCCGGTGCGTGCGGACGTGGCGATGACCGGAGAGGTCACCTTGCGTGGCCGGGTGCTGGCGATCGGCGGCCTCAAGGAAAAGCTGCTGGCTGCATTGCGCGGCGGCATCAAGAAGGTGCTGATCCCGGAAGAGAACGTGAAGGATCTCGCCGAGATTCCCGACAACGTGAAAGAGGGGCTGGAGATCGTGGCAGTCAGCCACGTCGACGAAGTCCTCGAACATGCCCTTACGGCGATCCCCGCGCCGATCGAATGGACCGAGGCTGACGACCTTGCCAGCCAGCCTGTCCATCCGGGTGCTGGAGGCCCCGCGGCCCCTACGGCACACTAACAAAAGATACGTTGCACTGCAGCGAATCGTGAAGGCGCCCGGACTTCGGTTCGGGCGTCTTTCCCGTTGTGGGACACCTGCAGTCAACGGTTCGTCGCAGAAATCGAATTCGTAGCGCGAAATCGGCGCTTTTTCGCGGATTTTGCCTTTGACAGCGCGACCAAAAGCCTCTCAATTCGCTCGCCTTCGGTGACGTGATTCACCGGCATTATTTCAAAACACCAAATGAGGGGGTTTCCATCAAAATGAACAAGAACGACCTGATCAGCGCGGTTGCCGATTCGAGCGGCCTTTCGAAGAGCGACGCAGCAGGCGCCGTCGAAGGCGTTTTCGACGCGATCACCAAATCGCTCTCGAACGGTGACGAAGTCCGCCTGGTCGGCTTCGGCACGTTCTCGGTCGCAAAGCGCAAGGCGTCGACCGGTCGCAACCCCCGCACCGGCGAACCGATGACGATCAAGGCTTCCAACCAGCCGAAGTTCAAGGCCGGCAAGGGTCTCAAGGACGCGGTCAACTAAGACCGCTCCGTCACTGCGCCGTACTTGTGCGGCTGGCAGTCATGGAAAAGAAAACGCCGCAGCCCGCTTGATGCGTGGCTGCGGCGTTTTTCTGTGGCCCTAAGGCCTCGAGAGATCAGTCGAAGGCGATGAGCGCAGTCGGTGCCTGTTCTGTGCGCTGGTCGATCTCCCAGACCAGCGTCTGCCCGCGAGCGGTCGCGACAGGACCTTCGTCGGTATTGTTGGCAAGGATGCGTCCATCGGTGACGATGGTGAAGGTGCCGTTCGGCATCAGTATGTTCGGCATCTCGCCGTCCTCGCCATTCTCCTTCGCCTTGCCGAGCGTGGCCAGCCCCATCATCCCGGTCATCATGCCCTGCATGGGATTGCCGCCGCCCTGCGACGCAAAGCCCGGCGCATCGACCCGCACCTGGTTGCCGTCGCGCAGCATCATGGTGACGAACATGTTCGCCATGGGCATCTTCTCGACCATCGGGAAGGCGAAGTCGTGGGTCATGCGGCCAGATACGCTGAAGTCGACGTCGAAAATGCCATCGCCCTTGTATTCGACCGCCTGCCAACCGCGCTGCCGTGACAGCTGGTCGGCAAGCTTCTGCGCTGCTTCAGGGTCGGAAGGGTCGAACCCGCCGAGCATCTGCTTCGCCTGCTCTGCCTCGCGTTCAGCCTTGGCACGCCGTTCGCTCGCCCCTGCCTGCCATTCAGCGCGTTGCTCGTTCACTTCCGCAAGCGAGCACTCGCGCTCTTCCCAGGTTTCCTCGTCGACGCATTCCGCTTCGAACTCTTCTTCGGCCTTTGCGCCCATCTCGGCGAGCTTGCTCAGAGCCAGCATCTGGATTTCGCCGTCGTAATTGTACGCGAAGGTGCCGTCCTTCATCAGCTGCATTTCGCTGGTGAAGGTACCTGGCGATAGCAGGCAGCCGGTCAAGGCGAGCGAGCTAGCCGCCGCCAGGATGGTTGTGCGAATCGGTTTAGTCATGAATTCCCCCCGGTCGAGTTCGTCGGTCCGTCAGTTGCGCGTTGCTACGGCATACAATGCCACGGCAGCTGCGTTGGAAACGTTAAGGCTTTCGATTTCCGAAGAGATCGGCAGTTTTGCGAGCGCATCGCAGTGGCCTTCGATGTTCTGCCTCATCCCTTCGCCTTCGGCACCAAGCACGATGGCGACCGGCCCGGCAGGCAGGGCCTCTGCCAGGGTGGCCTCCGCATGGCCGGTCAGGCCGATGCGCCAGTATCCGGCCTCGGCGATCTCATCGAGCGCACGGGCCAGGTTTACGACCCGGATCCACGGCAGCGTTTCCAGCGCGCCGGATGCGGTCTTGCCGATAACGCCTCCTTCGGGCGGGGCATGGCGGTCCTGCGTTACGATCGCCGCAGCACCGAATGCCTTGGCCGAGCGCATGATGGCGCCCACATTATGCGGATCGGTTACTTGGTCGAGCAGGACGATCGGCCGCGCGGGATCGCCCTCGAGCACTTCATCGAGAAACTTGTCTTCCAGCGCCGCACATTCCAGAACCAGCCCTTGGTGCGGAGCATCCTTTGCGACAAGCCGGGCCAGATCCTGCCCATCGGCAAACTCCACCGGAAAGTCCGGCGGCAGTTCCCCGTCGAGCGATTCGATCCCCTCGCGTGTTGCCCACAGCTTGCGGTGCACGCGGTCCGGGTTCTTCAATGCCGCCTCGACCGCGTGGCGACCCCACAAGCGGACGTGACCGGCACTGGCCCTGCCACTTCCTCGACCACCCTTCATGCGGCCGGCACGACCTCTCAATGCGCGTTTGCGTTCGCCCTTTGCCATCTTTTCCATCCTGTATTTCGGCTTGGGCTGCGCTCCTGCCAGTGAGGGCATTGACAGGCAAGCGTCGCTTCGCCAAAGGGGCGCCTCTCGGCAGGGACCCCAAGGGGTTTCCGACGTTATATCTCTGAGAAGAGAACAGGCGAGCCCGTGTGGACAGGTGGCCGAGTGGTTAAAGGCAGCAGACTGTAAATCTGCCCGCGCAAGCGTACGCTGGTTCGAATCCAGCCCTGTCCACCACCGGCTCTCACCCCCAGTATTTCATTGTGCAACTCTCTTGCGAGCCAGCTTGGCCGGGCCTAGGCACGCGGGCATGACTCAGCATATCCAGATGACCGGTCGACCCGTCATTTCCTCGACCGGATTGTTCACCCCCGCCGAAAGCATCACCAACGAAGAGCTGGTCGCCAGCTTCAACGAGTATGTGCGCCGCCACAACGAAGCGAATGCCGATGCGATCGCTTCGGGTGACATGGAGCCGTTGACGGAAAGTTCGGTCGAATTCATCGAAAAGGCGAGCGGCATCAAGGCGCGCCACGTGATGGCGAAAGAGCCGGTTCTCGATCCCGATGTGATGGCGCCGCGCTGGCCTCAGCGTTCCAACGAAGAATTGTCCATCCTCGCTGAAATCGGCGTCAAGGCGGCCCGCGACGCGCTCGAGCGGGCAGGGCGCAAGCCCGAGGACGTCGACGCTGTTTTGTGCGCAGCCTCGAATATGGAGCGCCCCTATCCGGCAATGGCGATCGAGATCCAGCAGGCGCTGGGCATCGACGGGTTCGGCTTCGATATGAATGTCGCGTGCTCTTCCGCGACCTTTGGCATCCAGACCGCCGCCGATTACATTCGCGCCGGAAACGCCAAGAGCGTGCTCGTGGTCAGCCCGGAAATCACCAGCGGCCACCTCAACTGGCGCGATCGCGACAGCCATTTCATCTTTGGCGACGTCGCCACGGCTGTGCTGGTCGAAGATGCCGCCATTGCTCCTGCGCAGCACTGGGATATCCTGGGCACCAAGCTGAAAACGGTGTTCTCGAACAACATTCGCAACAACTTCGGCTTCCTCAACCGCGCCTACCCCGAAGATGCGGGCGGACCGGACAAATTGTTCGTCCAGGAAGGCCGCAAGGTCTTCAAGGAAGTCGTGCCGATGGTCGCGCAGATGATCGTCGACGAAGCTGGGCGGCTTGATATCGATCCGACAGCGCTGCGCCGCCTGTGGCTGCACCAGGCGAATACGGGAATGAATCGCCTTATTGCGCATCGGGTCCTCGGCCATGAAGCGAACGAGGACGAAAGCCCCACCGTGCTCGACACCTACGGCAATACGTCGAGTGCCGGCTCGATCATCGCCTTCCACTTGCACAGCGAGGACCTGGAAGAGGGCGACACGGGCCTGATCTGCAGCTTCGGCGCAGGGTACTCTGCCGGCACCGTTTTCGTGCGCAAGGCAGGCTAGGCGGGTTGTGAGCGGCGCGATCAGCGCCTAGGCCCACGCACATGGCAGGTGATCTACTCGACAGCCAGGGCCGCGGCGAAGCCCAGTGGGGGCTGCCCGCGATCCATCCGGAGGGCCGGAAATTCGGCATCGCAGCGCTCGGCATCTCCTTGCTGTTCGCTATGTTCGCGTGGGAAACGCTGGCATGGCCGATGGCTTTCCTGTCGCTCGGCATATTCGCGTTTTTCCGCGATCCCGAAAGGGTCGTCCCGCAGGATACCGACGCCATTGTATCTCCGGCCGACGGGCGCATTGTCCAGATCACAGAGGTCAATCCACCGCGCGAACTGGTGGTCGATGACGGTCACGGTCTTCCCTGCCTAAGCGACGAGCCGACAATCCGCGTGTCGATCTTCATGTCAGTCTTCGACGTTCACATTAATCGGACGCCCATTGCAGGCATGGTCCAGCGGCTGGTCTATGTCCCCGGCCAGTTCCTGAAAGCAGAACTCGACAAGGCGAGCGACGAGAACGAGCGGCAGCACATCCTGGTAGAGCGGAGCGACGGTGTCTGCGTGGGGTTCACGCAGATTGCCGGTTTGGTCGCGCGTCGCATCGTACCCTTCGTGAAACCGGGGGACACACTGGGCGTTGGTCAGAGAGTGGGGCTCATACGGTTCGGCAGCCGCGTCGACGTTTACCTTCCCAAGGGAACGTCGTCGCGCGTCATGCTCGGGCAAAGGGTCGTCGCCGGGGAAACCGTCCTCGCCGAGATCGGTTCGCAGCGCCTGCTTGAAGGAGTGTCGCATTGAGCCAGCCCGAAGAAGCCGATCCCCATCGCCAGTACGAAGAACGCGCTCGACTGGGTCCGAAGGCTGCCGAGGATGAAAAGCCCGTAATGGGGAAGTCACGCGGACTTTCGCTAAGGGCCATGGCGCCCAACGCAATCACGGCAGCCGCGCTCTGTTCGGGACTGACCGGGATCCGCTTCGCAATTTCCGAACAATGGGCGGCTGCAGCAATCGCGATCATCGTGGCAGGCCTGCTGGATGGCATGGACGGGCGTATAGCACGCGCTCTCAACGCCCAGTCACGCTTCGGCGCAGAGCTCGACAGCCTCGCGGATTCGCTCAGCTTCGGCACCGCACCGGCGATCATCATCTATCTATGGTCCTTGTCGGCAGAGCCGCGCCTGGGCTGGTTCGCAGCTCTCGCGCTTGCGATCTGTTGCGCCTTGCGACTGGCGCGATTTAACGCCCAGATCGACATGCAGGAGCAGCCGCATAAGTCGCTCGGCTTCCTGACAGGGGTTCCGGCGCCGATGGGGGCAGGTCTCGCCTTCCTGCCGTTTTTCATCTGGTCGGCGACCGACCTCGACATATTCCGGACTCCGATCGTGGTCGGTCCTTGGCTCCTAGCAGTGGCGGTGCTGATGATTTCGAGCATGGCGACGCCCAGCTGGACTTCGTTGAGGCCGCGCCGGGGGATCAGATTATGGGTCTTGGCCTTTGTCGGCCTGCTATTCGCGGCCCTGCTCGTGGAGCCGTGGTGGACGCTCAGTGCTATTGGTGTCGGCTATCTCTTGCTGCTGCCGTACACATTGATGCGGTATTCGCGGATCAGGCGGCGCAGCGCACCGACTGGCGCGTAGCAGGGCGGGCGCGACCCGGGCGGGTAAAGCCGCCGTGTGTGATCGCCGGACGCATTCCACTTTCGCAAAACTCGACTTCGGTCGGCAGCTTGAGGCGGTGCCGCAGCTGACCGAAAGCGGACCACCAGCGCAGTCCGCTATCGGCGAGCACTGCCAGCGCGGCGATTGCAGCGATGGCGAAGACGGCAGTGAGGAACAGTGCGAACATCCGATTATCTCCTCCCCGTGCCCTGTCGATAAACCTGTTGACAGACCGGGTAATTCTACGGGAAAACCCCTAATGCCCGCCGGGAGTTCCGGCGATGAGAACAATGTTCCCGTTTTGTTCTCGCCTGTCAAGCGCTTTTCGCGCCAGGATTCCCGTTTTTTGCGATGAATCGAGTCTGGCTTTCGCCGGAAAACCCCGCTAAAGGCGCGCCGTTCGCTTGAGATTCGGCCAATTCGGGCTGCTTGAAAGGGCGGGCAAATCCACATGGAAGGCGCTCATACCGGTGCCCGGCGCGGGACATACCGCACCACGGGTTCCAGCCTTCCAGAGGTACAACCGGAAAGGAAATGACCATGGCGGCTCCTACCGTCACCATGCAGCAACTGATCGAGGCCGGCGCACATTTCGGCCACCAGACCCACCGTTGGAACCCGCGCATGAAGCCGTACATCTTCGGCGCGCGCAACGGCATCCACATCATCGACCTGTCGCAGTCCGTGCCGCTTTTCGCGCGCGCTCTCGACTTCATCAACCAGACCGCACGTTCGGGCGGCAAGGTGCTGTTCGTCGGCACCAAGCGCCAGGCGCAGGACCCGATCCGCGAAGCTGCGCTTGCTTCGGGTCAGCACTACGTCAATCACCGTTGGCTGGGCGGCATGCTCACCAACTGGAAGACCATCAGCGAGCGTATCAAGTACCTCAAGACCCTCGACGAGCGTCTTGCAGGTGACAATGCCGGTCTAACCAAGAAGGAAGTTCTCGACCTTACGCGCAAGCGCGACAAGCTTGAACTGTCCCTCGGCGGTATCCGCAACATGGGCGGCATCCCGGACGTGATGTTCGTGATTGACGCCAACATGGAAGACCTGGCCATCAAGGAAGCCAACGTGCTTGGTATTCCGGTCGTCGCTGTGCTCGACACCAATGTCGATCCGAGCGGTATCGCATTCCCGATCCCTGGTAATGACGACGCTGCCCGTGCCATCAAGCTCTATTGCGATGCCGTTGGCGACGCTGCCCGTTCGGGCAAGGGTGAAGGCGTGACCGATTCCGGTGCCGATGTTGGTGCGATGGAAAATCCGCCGGAAGAAGCCGCGGCTTAACCGTTTCCGTGAGACGGGGGCGCCATGCTCTCGTCACACAAGCGAACTATGCGCCGGGCCGCTGAACACAGCAGGCCCGGTGCCTACGCATTAAAGACACCAAGAAGGAAAATCTCATGGCTGCATTCACTGCCGCTGACGTGAAAGCCCTGCGCGAGAAGACCGGCGCGGGCATGATGGACGCCAAGAAGGCGCTTGAAGCATCGAACGGCGATATCGAAGCCGCTGTCGACGCACTGCGCGCCAAGGGCCTCGCCACCGCCCAGAAGAAGTCGAGCCGTACGGCGGCTGAAGGTCTCGTCGGCATTGCCGTCGAAGGCACTCGCGGTGTTGCCGTCGAAGTGAACTCGGAAACGGACTTCGTTGCAAAGAACGACAAGTTCCAGGACTTCGTTCGCAAGACCACCGCAGTCGCCCTGGGCGTTGACGGTGATGATGTCGAAGCCCTCAAGGCTGCCGACTACCCCGAAGGCGGTACCGTCGCCGACAAGCTGACCGACAACGTCGCCACCATCGGCGAGAACCAGCAGATCCGTCGCATGAAGACCGTTTCGGTCACCAACGGCGTCATCGTGCCTTACATGCACAATGCTGTCGCTCCCGACCTCGGCAAGATCGGCGTGCTGGTCGCCCTCGAAAGCGAAGGCGACAAGGCCAAGCTCGAAGAGCTGGGCAAGAAGCTCGGCATGCACATCGCCGCAGCCTTCCCGCAGGCGCTGACCGCTGACGGTCTCGACGCCGACGTGATCGCTCGCGAACGTGCCATCGCCCAGGAAAAGGCTGCCGAAAGCGGCAAGCCCGAAAACGTCCAGGAAAAGATGGTGGAAGGCGCGGTCAACAAATACGCCAAGGAAAACGCGCTCCTCAGCCAGATCTACGTGATCGACAACAAGACGCCGATCGCACAGGTCGTCGAACAGGCTGGCAAGGACGTCGGCGCCAAAGTCGAACTGGTGGACTATGTCCGCTTCCAGCTCGGCGAAGGCATCGAAAAGGAAGAAACCGACTTCGCAGCCGAAGTGGCTGCTGCTGTCGGCGGCTAAGCGCTTCCTTCCCGAAGGCTAACAAGCGGCCGCCGGACCTCTCGGTTCGGCGGCCGTTTTATTTTTTGCAGAGCGGATCAGCCGAACCAGCGCCGCCTGTTTTCGGAAAGTCGCAATTTGTAGGCGGTGGCAAGGATCACCAGCAGGCCTGCTGCGATCGTCGCGTAGGCTATCGACGGTGCGGCTTGCCCCCCGGCCGAATAAATTGCGAACAGCGCCCACAGGAACACCAGCGCGTAGACCGGGTTTCCTCGACCGCGCCAAATCGCAAGGGAGGCGATGATCCCCCCGATCGCCACGATTGCCGCCCCGACTGTCGCTTCGGGCCAGGGTCCGCCCACGCCGTAGGTTTGCAGGGCGGCTGAAACATTCACGATGGTGGCTGCGGTCAGCCAGGCGGCAAGAGCGCTGAGCGGAAGCATCACTATCCAGCGTTCCGCGACCGTGAACTCCCGGTCCAGTCGCACGAAGGTCCGGTAAATGACCAGCAGGCAGGAAAGCACACTTGCGATGATCAGGACGGACACAGCGTCCAGCCTGTTCAACTGGGTGTAGAGCGCCCACAGGCCGTTCCCGAAAAAGGCTGCTGCCGCATACCAACCGATCTTTCCAAGCAAGGCGTTCGTCTTCTGGGACGGTAGTGCCTGGTAGGCGGCGAACACGACCGAGCCGAAGTACAGCGGACCCCAAATGGCGAATGCCCAGCCAGCAGGCGTAATCAAGGTGCGCTCCGCATCGGAACGGCTTCCTATCGGCTCTCCCACGCCAAGACTGGGCAGGAAGGTAGAGCCGATCTGAAGGGCAACGGCCACGATGATCGCAATTCGCTGCCAAGCGCTACGTTGCGATACGGGATTTTGTGATCGAATGGTCATCAACCGGTAACGGCAGGTCGGCGGGAGCGTTCCTTGACAGTCTTCCGGGGCTCGCCTTTCCCTTTGCGAGTCCGGCGCTTCATGGCTAAGGACCCCCAAACCCCATAATCGAGAATATCCCGCATGACCCTCCCCAAGATGAACCGCGTCCTTCTGAAGCTTTCGGGCGAGGTGTTGATGGGGGACCAGCAGTTCGGGATCGATCCGGCCTTCGTGCTGGAGCTTGCCAAGGAAGTGAAAGCGGCCAAGGACACCGGGCTTGAGATATGCCTTGTGATCGGCGGCGGTAACATCTTTCGCGGCATGGCAGGTGCGGCGCAGGGCATGGACCGGGCTCAGGCCGACTACATGGGCATGCTTGCGACGGTAATGAACGCGCTCGCGATGCAGAGCGCGCTTGAACAGCTTGGCGTGCAGACCCGCGTGCAGAGCGCGGTGCAGATGGATCAGGTCTGTGAACCGGTCATCCGCCGCCGCGCAGAGCGTCACCTCGAGAAAGGTCGTATCGTGATCTTCGCCGCTGGCGTGGGCGCACCCTATTTCACTACCGATAGCGGTGCGGCACTGCGCGCTGCAGAGATGAATTGCGACGCATTGCTCAAGGGCACGAGCGTCGATGGCATTTACGACAGCGATCCCAAGAAGAACCCCGACGCGACGCGTTACGAAACCGTGAGTTACGGCAAGGTTCTGGCAGATGATCTGAAGGTCATGGATGCCAGCGCAGTAGCGCTCTGTCGCGACAATGATATCCCGATCGTGGTCTTCTCGATCCGCGAGAAGGGCAATGTCGCCAAAGTCCTTTCGGGCAACGGCGTACAGACCGTCGTCACCGATCATACCGCATAAAAGAAACGAAGAGAGACGAGGAAGCCATCATGGCCAAATACGACAAAGCCGATATCGAACGCCGCATGCAGGGCGCTATCGACAGCCTGAAGGGCGATCTTTCGGGCCTGCGGACCGGCCGCGCGAACACGAGCCTTCTCGATCCTGTCGTGGTCGAAGTCTATGGCTCGATGATGCCGCTGAACCAGGTCGCGACGGTGTCCGCCCCGGAGCCGCGCATGCTGAGCGTGCAGGTTTGGGACAAGGCCAATGTCACTGCGGTCGAGAAGGGTATTGCCAAGGCCAACCTCGGTCTCAATCCGATGATCGACGGGCAGAACGTTCGCCTGCCGATGCCCGATCTTACCGAAGAACGCCGCAAGGACCTCGCCAAGCTCGCGGGCCAATATGCAGAACAGTCCAAGATCGCCATCCGCAATGTGCGCCGCGACGGCATGGAAGCGCTCAAGGAAGACGAAAAGAAGAAGGAAATCTCGGAGGACGAGCGCAAGCGCTCCGAGGAAGAGGTCCAGAAGCTCACCGACAAGTACGTTGGCGAGGCCGACCAGACGGCCCAGGCCAAGGAAAAGGAAATCATGACGCAGTGAGGCCCGCAAGGTCTGCTGCCTCTCGGATGAGAACCTATGGCTGACAGCCACGACAAGATCGCGCGCCATGTCGCCATCATCATGGACGGCAATGGACGTTGGGCGAAGCGCAAGCACTTGCCGCGGGTCATGGGCCACCGCAAGGGCGTCGAGGCCGTGCGAGAGCTGGTGCGCAGCCTCAAGGACACCGAAATCGAGTGCCTGACGCTCTACGCTTTCAGCAGTGAAAATTGGAAGCGGCCCGAGGAAGAGGTCGATGACCTTATGAATTTGATGCGCAAGTTCATAAAGTCGGACTTGCCAGAATTCATTGCCAATGATGTCAAACTGAAGATTGTCGGCGACTGGCAGGAACTTGCGCCTGACATCGTCGAAATGCTCGAGGATGCGCTCGATAAGACTGCGCACGGATCACGGACCTTGGCGGTCGCATTGAATTACGGGGCGCACGCGGAAATTGTCCAGGCAGCGCGAAAGGCTGCCCAGGTAGGCGAAATCAATGAAGAGAGCATCGCTGCCAACCTCTTTACAGCAGACTTGCCGCCTCTCGACCTGCTGATCCGCACCAGTGGAGAGGTGCGTCTTTCCAATTTTCTCTTGTGGCAGGCGGCCTATGCGGAAATGCTGTTCACGGATGTGTTATGGCCCGACTTCACACCTGCGCACCTGAAGGATGCGCTGGACCAGTTTGCGGGACGGGAGAGACGATTTGGTGGACGGTGATCCAAAGCCGAAGAAGAATGCGGACCTGCCCAAGCGCCTGATCTCGGCTGCCGTCATGGTCGCCATCGCTGTTGCAGCTCTGGTTGCCGGCGACCCATGGCTTGACTGGTTCATCGCTGCAGTGGTGCTCGCCACCTTCGTCGAGTTCATCCTGCTTGTCGTGAAGGCCACGACCAATGTGCCTTACCGGCTGGCTGCCATCCTGGCGGGCGCACTATACATTGGGCTCGCCGGATTTGTCCTTACGCGGATGCCGCCCGGCCTCGTGGTCGGCATTGTTGGGACGGTCATAGCGATCGACACATTCGCCTTCTTCTTCGGACGCACGATCGGCGGGCCGAAGATTGCGCCTTCGATCAGCCCTTCCAAGACATGGGCCGGGCTACTCGGCGGCGTCGTCGGCGCCAGTCTTTGGCTGGCCCTGTTCATTTATTTCTCGGCACGTCAGGTTAGCGGGCCGACGACGATGGGCTTCGACATGAACGAAGTGGGCACCATCGCGTTGATGGGCCTCGCGCTTGCTGTCGCTGCCCAGGCAGGCGATTTCCTCGAAAGCTGGCTCAAGCGCAAAGCCGGGGTGAAGGACAGCTCGCACCTGATTCCGGGCCACGGAGGCGTATTCGACCGGACAGATGGCATCATTCCCGTGGTGCTAATCGCGGGCTTCGTCCTCGGTTCCGCTGCATGACAAGGTCGATTTCGGTTCTCGGCGCTACCGGTTCGGTCGGTGTGTCCACTCTCGATCTGATCCGTCGCAATCGCGCCGATTGGCGCGTCGTCGCTCTTACCGCCCATTCCAATGTCGAAGAATTGGCCAAGCTGGCCCGGGAATTCGATGCCGACCTCGCTGTAATTGCGCAGGATAATCTTCTCGGCGCGCTGAGAGACGCACTGGACGGTTCCGGAATCGAGGCTGCAGCGGGAAGAGGGGCCCTATGCGAAGCTTCGGCGCGCTCGGCGGATATCGTGATGGCGGCAATTGTCGGCTGCGCGGGACTGGGTCCCGTGATGGCGGCGATCGAGCAGGGCACCACGGTCGCCTTGGCCAATAAGGAAGCGCTCGTTTCGGCAGGCGAGGTGATGACGGCCGCGGTCGAGAAACACGGCGCTACGCTGCTTCCTGTCGACAGCGAACACAATGCCATTTTCCAGTGCCTCCGGGGCGGCAAGCTGGCGGAAGTGCGTACCATCACTCTGACGGCAAGCGGCGGTCCACTTCGCACATGGTCCAAGGCCCAGCTGGATGAGGCAACGCCCGCTCAGGCAATCGCTCACCCGAACTGGGACATGGGCGCCAAGATCAGCGTCGACAGCGCCACGATGTTCAACAAAGGGCTGGAGCTGATCGAAGCGCATCACCTGTTTCCGGTTGGCCTCGACAAGATCAGGATCGTGGTCCACCCGCAGAGCGTCATCCATTCGATGGTAGAATACCGCGACGGGTCGACGCTTGCGCAGCTCGGCCCGTCCGACATGCGGGTCCCGATTGCCTCGTGTCTCGCTTACCCCGCGCGCATGGACACGCCGATGGATCCCCTCGACCTCGCAGCTATCGGCGAACTTACCTTCCATGCGCCCGATGAAAAACGCTTCCCCGCGACGCGCTTGGCCAGGGAGGCTGCACAGGCGGGCGGCGCGGCGCCTGGCACGCTTAATGCTGCGAACGAAGTCGCTGTGGCTGCATTCCTCGCAGGTAACATCCCGTTCAGCCGTATTGCGCTAATGGTGGAGCGCGTTCTTACGGAAACAGAGCTTCCGCCTGCGCCGCAGACCCTCGAAGAGGTGCTGCGCGTCGACGAGGACGCGAGACGGCGCGCAAGCGCAATGCTGGAGACATGCTGAGTTGGACGGTTCGATACCTTTCTGGATGTACATCATCGGCTTCCCGCTGCTGCTGGGGCCGTTGGTGACGCTGCACGAACTCGGACACTATCTCGTGGGCCGCTGGTTCGGCGTCCACGCAGAGGCCTTTGCCGTGGGATTCGGCAAGGAAATTGCTGGCTTTACCGACAAGCGCGGCACTCGCTGGAAACTATGCGCGCTGCCGCTTGGCGGATACGTCCAGTTCAAGGGCGACATGAATCCTGCCAGCGTGCCGGACAAGGAAGCGATCGCTAACGCTTCCGCCGAAGAGCGCGAGGGCAGTTTCCACCACGCCAGCCTGTGGAAGCGTTCGCTGATCGTCTTCGCCGGGCCGGCGATGAATATCATCGTGACCTTGGCGATTTTCACGAGCTTTTTCATGATCTTCGGCAAACCGGTCTCGCCGGATCCGGCGATGGAAACGACGATCGCAGCCTTTGCCGAAGACTCCGCTGCTGAGGCAGCCGGACTGGAGATCGGCGATCGTATCGTGAGGGTGGATGGCAAAGAGGTCGCCAGCTTCTTCGACTTGCGCGAAGCGATCATCATGTATCCGGGGCGCACGCTGGACATCGAGGTCATCCGTGACGGTGATGTGCGGAATTTCGACGTCGTCCCGCGCACGATCAAGGCGGAGGACCGGTTCGGAAACGTCTCGACCATCGGACAGATCGGTATCCCGCCTGCCGTTACCGAGCGCCAGTTCGAGGGTGTCGGGCCAGGCGAAGCAGTCAGTCTGAGCTTCGTCCAGACAGGCAAGCTGGTCGACATGATGGTGACTGGCATCAAGCAGATCGTAGTCGGAGAACGCTCGGTCAAGGAACTGGGTGGACCGGTTACGATCGGGAAATTTGCCGGTGAACAGCTGAGCCTCGGTGCGCTGGCATTTTTCAATCTGGCAGCGCTAATCTCGCTTAACTTGGCATTCATCAACCTACTGCCAATCCCGGCTCTCGACGGTGGGCACCTGGCGTTTTACGCGGCGGAAGCGATCCGTCGGAAACCGCTTGGCCCCCGTAGTACGGAGGTGGCCTACCGGGCCGGTGTGGCAATTGTGCTCGCGCTGATGATTTTCGTCACCTTCATTGATATCGCCAAACTCCCGTTCTTCGGGAATTAGGCGGGGAAAGGGCCGGGTGAAGGCGCGTCTGCGGCGTCACACGGCTTGATCGCGCGGCGCGCATGGGGCAGGGGGCCTCCAGGCGCTTCGCAAGGCGTCTTTTGTACTTTTGAGGACGGGAACTCCCTTGTCGATGACTGATTTTGCGAACGCCGCGAGCGAGACGAAACCATTTGGCGCGCGGCTCGTCGCCGGACTGATGGCCGGTTCCGTTATGGCGGGCATGCCCGCAGTTGCCTTGGCCCAGGATGCTGAAGAGGCTGAGGCATCACAGCCGGTTGAGCCGGTGATCCAGCAAGATGTCGTGCGTTCGATCGCCGTGGCCGGTGCTCAGCGCCTCGAGCCGCAGACGATTCTATCGTACATTCGCTTGCGTCCTGGCCAGGAATATACCCAGGCGGTGGGCGACCAGGTTCTCAAGGACCTATACGCAACAGAGTTGTTCTCGAATGTCAGCGTGACGAACAACGCTGGCAATGTCGTGATCACGGTGACGGAAAACCCGGTCATCAACCGCATCATCCTGGAAGGGAACGAGCGGATCAAGAATGACAAGATCATTCCCGAGATTCGCCTCGCGCCGCGCCAGATCTTTACACGTTCGAAGGTGCGCGCCGACGTTGCCCGTATCATCGAGCTCTACAAGCGTCAGGGCCGCTTTGCTGCAACGGTAGAGCCTCAGCTCGTCCAGCTGAGCCAGAACCGCGTCGATATCGTCTTCGAGATCGAAGAAGGTCCCAAGTCGAAGATTCGCCAGATCAATATCATCGGCAACGAGGCATTCTCGGACAGCGATTTGCGCGGCGAGATGGTCACCAAGCAATCGCGCCTGTGGACCTTCTTCAGCTCGAACACGAGCTACGACCCCGACCGTCTTGCATTCGACCAGCAGCAACTGCGTACTTTCTACCTGACGCAGGGCTATGCCGATTTCCGCGTCGTTTCCGCAGTCGCAGAGCTGACGCCTGACAAGGAAGATTTCATCATCACCTTCGTCGTCGAAGAAGGTGAGCGCTACAAGTTCGGCGACCTCAAGGTCGAAAGCGAATTGCGCGATTTCGACAGCGAAACGATGACCGCCCGCCTGCCTATGCAGACCGGCGACTGGTACGATGCGGAACGTGTCGAAGACACGGTCGAGCAAATGACCGAGCTGGCCGGTACCTTCGGCTATGCCTTTGCCGAAGTGGCGCCCCAGTTCACCAGGAACCCCGAAACCCTGACGATGGACGTCAACTTCGTTCTTCGCGAAGCTGACCGCACCTATGTCGAGCGCATCGACGTCAACGGCAACACGCTTACGCAGGACAAGGTGGTGCGCCGCGAATTCCGTGTCGCGGAAGGTGACGCGTTCAACTCGCTCGCCATCCGTCGCTCCGAAGCCCGCATCAAGTCGCTCGGCTACTTCCAGGAAAACTTTGAGATCACGCAGGTCGAAGGCAGCGCGCCCGACCGTATCGTGCTCGAAGCCAACATCGAAGAACAGCCGACCGGCGAACTCCAGCTTTCCGCCGGTTTCTCGTCCATCCAGAGCTTCATTCTTTCCGGCTCGATCCGCCAGCGTAACTTCCGCGGTCGTGGCCAGACGGTCGGCCTTAGCGTCAACTACTCCCGCTTCTCGAAGTCGGCCCAGATCAGCTTCTCCGAACCTTACGTGTTCGACCGCAATATCTCGATGGGCGCGGACATTTATCACCGCGAATACGACAACGACTTCTTCGCGACCGATTTCAATCGGTACAAGCAGGCGCAAACAGGTTTCACCATGCGCGCCGGTGTTCCCCTGTCGGAATACATGTCGCTGATCGGCAGCTACACCTTCCAGTATGAAGACGTGTCGATCGGCGATGGCTTCTTCGAAGACACCGATGGCGATGGTGTCGCTGAATGCCTCCAGTCGCGCTTCATCTGTGAAGCTGTCGGCGAGCGTACGGTTTCGATCCTCGGCGCGACGCTCAACTACAACTCGCTCGATAGCCGGGTCCGCCCGACGCGAGGCGAGACGATCAGTGTTACTGGCGAATTTGCCGGCCTTGGCGGCAACGTCAAATACCTGCGCATGCGTTCGCAGATGGGCAAGTGGTTCAATCTTGGCAGCGGCCTGATCTTCTCGGTGAATGCGGAAGGTGGCTGGATTCGCGCCTTGAGCAATAACCAGACTCCGGGTTTCGACGATGTCCGCCTGACCGACCGCTTCTTCCTGGGTGAGCCCCAGTTCCGCGGTTTCGATATTCGCGGCGTCGGCCCGCGTGTGGTCCGCCTGCGCTATCTCGATGACGATGGCGATCCGGATACGGCTCGCGTGCTGGAGACGATCGAGCAGTTCCGTGAGACGAAGAACCGTGCGTTCGACGATGCCTTGGGCGGCAGGGCTTATTACCTTGCACGCGCAGAACTGGAAATTCCGCTCGGATCGGGTGCGCGTGAAATGGGTATCCGCCCCTCGCTCTGGCTTGATGTCGGCTCGCTCTTCGCGATCGACCGCCCGCAGCTCGACGACTTCCCGAACAGCTTTCAGACTCGCTCTGGCGGTAATCCGGTCTTCTTCGGCCCGCTTTACGATGCCGACGGCAATCCCCAGCTCGACACCGATGGCAACCCCGTTTCGGGCAGCACCTTCGATGCCGTGGACGCCGACGGAAACGCCAACACCCCGGTCCTGGACCCGAATGGCTTCTATCGCGAAGTCCTGTTCGGCGACAGCATCAGCCCGCGCATCACCGCGGGTATAGGTATCAACTGGAACTCGCCCTTCGGCCCGTTCAGGATCGATCTATCCCAGACGATTAAGAAGCAAGAGGGTGACGATACCAAGACCATTTCCTTCAATGTAGGAACGCAATTCTAATGAAACTGATTACCAAGTCTCTCGCAGCTGCGAGCCTCGCAACCGCTGCCATGGCGGCCACTCCGGCTGCCGCGCAGGTGAACGGCAACATCGGGATCGTCAGCGTCCCCGCTGCCGTTGCACAGGCTACCGCACGCACGACTGCCTACCAGCAGATCTCGACGACCTATGCCTCGCAGATTACGCAAATCCAGCAGAAGCAGCAGCAGATGCAGACGCTCCTGCAGCAGCTGGACACCAACAGCGACGGCCAGCTCGACCAGGCTGAGCAGCAGGCTGCGCAGAGCGCTCCGCAGGCTCAGCAGCTCCAGACCCTGGAGAACGAAACTGCACAGCTTTCGAACCAGATCGACGGTGCACGCATCTATGCGATCGAACAGATCCTGCTCCAGTATAACGCCGCGCTTCAGACCGTCGTGCAGCAGGATAACCTCCAGCTGATCCTTTCGCCCGATGCGGTTCAGTATTCCGCCCCGGCAGCGAACGTGACCCAGAAGGTCGTCGCAGCGCTCAACACGCGCGTGCCGTCGGTCCAGATCACCCCTCCGCAGGGCTGGCAGCCGGCGCAGCAGTCGGTCGCGATTTACCAGCAGATCCAGCAGATCCTGATGGTCGCCGCAGCCCGCCAGCAGCAGGCAGCCGCACAGCAGCAGACGCAGCAGCCGGCTGCAACCGGCCGCTAAGAAAAGAACGGGGAGCAGGGGAATGAGCGATACCGGTTTCGACGTCGTCGAGGTGCTGAAGCGCCTGCCGCACCGCTATCCCCTGCTCCTTGTCGACCGGGTGAAGGAACTCGTCATCGACGAGCGTATTCACGCGGTGAAAGCGGTCAGCTTCAACGAAGATTTCTTCCAAGGACACTTTCCGGGCTCGCCGATCATGCCGGGCGTTCTCCAGATCGAGGCCTTGGCCCAGGCGGCTGGCGTACTCGCTGTTGAAAGCCTCGGGCTCGCAGGCTCGGGTAAGCTGGTATATTTCATGGCGATCGAGAATGCGAAGTTCCGCGCGCCTGTGACACCTGGCGTCTTGCTCGATCTCGAGGCCGAATTCGTCCAGAAACGCGCCCGCGTCTGCAAATTTTCAGGTAAAGCCAGTGTCGAAGGCAAGGTCACCTGCGAAGTCAGCTTCACCGCAATGATTGCCGACGCACCCGAATAGGCTTGCAAATCTCTGCGCGCGGCGCTAACCGCGCGCCTTCTCCAAACACAGCTGGACCGGTCGGAACCGCTCCGAAGCTAGAAGGACGTTTATCATGAAGGCCGAAGGTCACCCCGATTACCACATGATCACGGTCAAGATGACCGATGGCACCGAATTCCAGACGCGCTCCACCTGGGGCAGCGAAGGCGAAACCCTGACGCTGGAAATCGACCCGACGAGCCACCCGGCATGGACCGGTGGCAAGCAGCAGCTTCAGGAAGGCGGCCGCGTTGCAGCCTTCAACAAGCGCTTCGGCGGCATCAGCCTCAAGAAGTAAGCTTTCAGGCATTACCGAATTCAAAGGGCGGTCCTGCGGGGCCGCCCTTTTTCGTTTCGGTCAGGCAGCACATTCGATGCAGCGCGTGGCGATCGGGCGCGCTTGCAGACGGGCTTCGGCGATCGGCTTGCCGCAACTGGCGCAAGTGCCATAGGTGCCGTTTTCTACCCTCAGCAGTGCATCGCGCACCTGTACGATTTCCGCGCGCAATACATCGTCGACCCCTTCCAGAGCCTCGTCGTCGGCTAGGTCCACCGCCTGTTCGCTGAAGTCTGCGTCGAGAGGGTGGCGAAGGTCATCCTCGATGACCTCGGCGCGCTCGAGCAGATCGGCAAGGCGCTGTTGAAGCTGTTGTTGCAGGGCGCTGTAATCGTTCATCGGTGGGTTCTCCCTTTGTTGAAAAGAGAGTTAGCAAGCGCCGGGTCGCCCGTATTTGATCCTGATCAATCTTCGTAGCGTTCGAAACGCATGACACCGACATAGTTGTAATCGCCGCTATCGGCCGGGTGGTTCTGTCCATCGAAGACCGGTATTTCAGGCAGGTCGTAGATCGTCATGCCGTCGATGCAGGCGAGGTTCAATCCATAGTGATCGGGTTCCGATCGCAGTTGGTGGAAGGGATGAATGCCGCATTTGGAACAGAAGCGGTGCTGCGCCTGACCACTTCCGAAGGTGTAAAGGGTGAGGGCCTCTTCTCCTCTGGTGATGGTGCAATCGTCCATCGGTACGTCGACCATGACCACGCCCTTCATGGCGCAGATGGTGCAATTGCAGCGCCTGATTACCGGCTCTGCTGGCATGGTGAAGCGAAACCTCACGGTTCCGCAGTGGCAGCCGCCTTCGTGGATCTTTCCGCCTTCGATCACCCTACCAACCCCACGGCTTTTCGCGATACCATTTCGTTATGACGTATTTGACGCCGCGGCGCACTTTCATGCCGTGATGGATCGTATTCGGGTTCTCCGACCCGTCAGGGCGAATGTTGTTCCAGCACACCAGTTTGCCGGTTTCGGGTTGGATATTCTTCTTGATCGCCTTGAACCGCGTTGCGCCACCGGCTTCGACATCGTTGAGGTAGACCATGAAGGTCCAGGTGCGCTGGCCTGCGACGGAACAATATTTGTCCCAGTCCTGTCCGTCGCGATTGAAGTAGTCGCAATGCGGTTTGAACTCCTGGCCGACATCATAGCGCTGGCCCTGCAGCGGTTCGCCGTGGGTCGGATCGATACCGTTCAGAGCGCTGAACAGCGCCTCCATCTCGCGCACTGCGGGTTCTTCCGGCTCGAGGTCGCAGGTCTCGCTGGTGCGGAAATATCGATCATCCCCCGCATCCGCGAGAGTGGAAGGACGGCGGTCCTTCTCGATCAGTTCGATCAGCGTTTCGCACAGGGAAGGGCTGACGAAGTTTTTTAGTTGGAACAGCTCCAGCCTGTCCGAGGGGACACGCTGCACGCCCGGCCGGGCCAACAGTGTTTCGGCAGAAGATTCGCCCGGTCCGATCATCGGCTCGCACGATAGTCGCGGGTGCAGCCGCTGCAAGGGGTCGTAAGATAGTTGCGTGCCAGACCCTGCGCACGCTTTTTTCCCTTCCCATCGGGCGCACATTGTGCAACAGGCACGCGCCGTTGCGGAAGGCGGGTTGACGCCCGCTCGCCCGCGATTATGTGCCGCCTACCCGGCTGCGTTCCGGGGGCGTGTGGCGATCGTAGCTCAGTTGGTTAGAGCGCCGGTTTGTGGTACCGGAGGTCGCGGGTTCGAACCCCGTCGATCGCCCCATTTTCTCCCCTTCGCGCAGCATGTTGAACTCCTTGCAAGGGGCATAGCGATGACGGCTTTCTGGACCGAAACGGACTTTGACGATCACGAGCTCGTGCAGCTCGTTCGCGACCGGAAGAGCGGCCTGACTGCGATTATCGCGCTTCATTCCACGCATCTCGGCCCCGGCGCCGGTGGCACGCGCTTCTGGCACTATGCAGAGCCGGAAGCGGCCATGCGCGATGCCCTGCGCCTGTCTCGCGGGATGAGCTACAAGAACGCCATGGCCGGCTTGCCGATGGGCGGCGGCAAGGCAGTTATTTTGGCGGATAGCGACAAGACCAAAACCGCCGAAATGCTCGCTGCTTTCGCAGACGCGGTCGACGCGCTAGGCGGCCAGTATGTGACTGCCGAAGACGTTGGTATCTCCGAAGCCGACATGGCAGCGGTAGCCCAGCGCACGCAGTACGTATCCGGACTGCCGGTCGAGGGCGAAGATGCTGCCGGCGGCGACCCCGGCCCGTTCACCGCGCTCGGCATCTTCCTCGGCATCAAGGCTGCCGTGAAGCACAAGCTGGGCAAGGACAGCATGGACGGCGTGCATGTCGCCCTCCAGGGTGTCGGCAGTGTCGGTGGCGGCGTCGCGAGGCTGCTGGCCAAGGAAGGCGCGAAGCTCACCCTTTCGGATATCAGCGAAGATCGCTGCCGTGCGCTGGCGACGGAGCTCGATGCCGAATGCGTAGCGAGCGACGCAATCATGTCGGTCCCTTGCGATGTGTTCAGCCCGAATGCGCTCGGTGCGATTCTCGATGACGACGGCATCGGCCGACTCGATTGCAAGGTTGTGGCGGGCGGCGCGAACAACCAGTTGAAACGGCCGGAGCATGGCCCGATGCTGGCGAAGCGCGGCATCCTCTATGCGCCCGACTATGTCATCAATGCGGGCGGGATCATTTCCGTGACCCTCGAATATCTGTGCCGTCAGGACGAAGCGCCGTGCGACATCAACGAGGTGCGCAAGCGTATCGCGCTGATCCCCGGACGGCTCGAGGAAATCTGGCAGGAAAGCGACAAGACCGGCGAATCGCCCGATCAGGTCGCCGACCGCCTGGCGCAGGCTCTCATCGGACGCGGATAAGCGCGATCTTCACTTGCGGGTCAGGCCTGCGCCTGTAAAAGCGCGGGCGACGGCTTTCGATCATGCACGGCTTCGCCAATCCCAAACGGTTCCTTTCCCTCGCGCGGTGGCTGACGCCGCTGTTGCTCGTGAGCGGCCTCATCGTGACGGCAGTCGCATTGTACTGGGGTATCACGTCGGTTCCCCCGGACCGCCTGATGGGAGAGACCGTCCGCATTCTCTTCATCCATGTGCCAACAGCATGGCTTGGCATGGGCGGGTGGAGCGCGATTGCGATTTGCAGTCTCGTCTTCCTTGTATGGCGCCATCCGCTGGCCGCCATCGCCGCGCGAGCGGCAGCAGTACCGGGTCTCGTGTTCACCATCATCTGTCTCGCGACCGGTTCCATCTGGGGGAGGCCAACATGGGGCACGTGGTGGGTGTGGGACGGACGGTTGACCAGCATGCTTGTGTTGGCGTTTCTGTATCTCGCTTACATCGCGTTGGCTCAGGCTGCCGAACGCGA
The DNA here is from genome assembly GCF_009827445.1 of Qipengyuania aquimaris. Lineage (GTDB taxonomy): Bacteria > Pseudomonadota > Alphaproteobacteria > Sphingomonadales > Sphingomonadaceae > Qipengyuania > Qipengyuania aquimaris. The sequence continues at coordinate 1,305,005 of NZ_WTYI01000001.1, read as the reverse complement.
GGGCGTGTCGCCCCGTATTCCGGCAATTTTCGGCCTGCTTGGCGCGGTCAACATCCCGATCATCAACCGCAGCGTCGTGTGGTGGAATTCGCTCCACCAGCCGCCCAGCATCACTATGGGCAAAAGCGCTATCGACGTGGTTTTCCTGCAGCCGCTGCTTCTGGCGGTACTCGGCTTCTCGCTGATTTTCGGTGGAGTGGTGCTTGCACGGATGCGTGCTCTTCTTGCCGACATCCAGGCCGAAGCCCGCTTGCGGCGGCGCGCGCTGGAGGCGGACTGAAATGCGTGAGGCCCTCGACCAGTGGGATTTCGTGCTCGCGGCCTATGTCGTGGCGGTCATCGGAACGCTGGGCATGATTGCCTGGAGCTGGATCGCGATGAAGCGCGCGGAAAAGCGCCGCGAGAACGTGCGTTCGGCCACTAGGAAGGCGCGATGAAGGCGAAACACCAAAGGTTGATCCTCATCGTCCTCGTCCTGATCGCTCTGATCGGCGCCGGACTGTTGGCAAGCTATGCCCTGCGCAACCAGGCCAGCTATTTCTACCTGCCGGAGCAAATGGCGGAAAATCCTCCGGAGCCCGGACAAGCCGTGCGACTTGGCGGGATGGTCGAACCCGGTTCACTCGAGAAGCAGGCCGACGGCATCACCGTCACATTTGCCGTAACCGGTCGTGAAAACTCCCGCATTCCCGTGCGGTTTGCCGGTATTCTTCCTGACCTTTTCGTTGAAGGATCGGGCGTGGTCGCCGAAGGCCGTCTCGATGCAAGCGGTACCTTCATCGCGGACAACCTGCTCGCCAAGCACGATGAGAATTACGTGCCGCGCGAATTGGAAGGCATGAGCGAACACCAGGCAGCCGAGATGGCCGAAGAGACCACGGTGGGCCTCGAATGATCGCAGAACTCGGTCATGCCGCGCTGTGGATGGCGGCGGCTTTGGCCGCCCTACAACTGGTGGCAGGCGCACTCGGCGCGCGAGACGGAGAAGTCGAGGGCATAACCATACTCTCGCGCCCCGCGGCGATCCTCCAGGGGGCACTTGCGGCATTCGCCTTCGCGGCCTTGCTCTGGGTGTTCGCGATAACGGATCTTTCGGTCAAACTGGTGGCCGCAAATTCCCACTCGATGAAGCCGATGGTGTTCAAGCTTTCGGGCGCCTGGGGCAACCACGAAGGCTCGATGCTCCTGTGGGTCACGGTCATGGCGCTGGCCGGCGCGTTGATTGCTGCGATCGAACGACGGCTGCCGGAACGCACCATGCAGGCGACATTGGCGGCACAAGGCTTCGTGGCGCTGGGCTTCTATGCCTTCTTGTTGCTCAGCTCGAACCCGTTCGAGCGACTACCGATTCCGGCAGCAGAAGGGCAGGGGCTCAATCCGCTACTCCAGGATATCGGTCTCGCCTTCCATCCGCCGACACTCTATTTCGGCTATGTCGGGCTGTCGGTCGCGTTCAGTTTCGCGGTCGGCGCCATGCTGACCAGATCCGTAACGCCCGATTTCGCCCGCGCTATGCGTCCTTGGGTGCTCGGCGCCTGGGTTCTACTGACTCTTGGCATTACGGCCGGTAGCTATTGGGCCTATTACGAGTTGGGCTGGGGCGGCTGGTGGTTCTGGGACCCGGTCGAGAATGCGTCCCTGATGCCCTGGCTGGCAGCGACCGCGCTCCTCCATTCCGTCAGTGTCCTTGCAAGCCGAGATGCCTTGCGGGTCTGGACTATCATGCTTGGCGTGATCGCTTTCTCCATGAGCATGCTCGGGACATTCCTCGTGCGCTCGGGCGTGCTTACCAGCGTTCATGCCTTCGCAGTCGACCCCGAACGTGGCAGCTTCATCCTGGTATTGCTCGCCATCTATATCGGCGGAGCACTCTTGCTTTTCGCGCTGCGTGCCAATTCGATCAGCGAGGGTGAACGGTTCAGCGTGGCCAGCCGCGAAGGCGCGCTGGTGTTCAACAACGTCATGCTGAGCGCCATTCTTGCAGTGGTTTTGCTCGGCACTCTCTATCCGTTGCTGACCGAGGCTTTCGATGTGCGTGTGTCTGTTGGCCCGCCATACTTCAATCCGGTGTCGGCGATCTTCGCGCTGCCGATGCTGGCGGTCATGGCCGTGGGTCCGCTGCTGAGGTGGCGGCGCGACAGTTTCGGGCGCATTTCCAAGGAATTGGCCCTCATTGCTGCGCTCATTGTCGCCGGACTTATTTTCTTCGCCCTGTTTGAAGGCGTGGCGATCCTCCCGCTCATGGGCCTTGCGCTGGCGATTGCATTGGCCGTCGCAAGCTTCCTTCCCCTGAGGGGACGCAATCTCCGACGCCTCCCGGTCTCGGTCTGGGGCATGGTGATGGCCCACTTCGGCATAGCCGTCGCCCTCTTCGGAATGGCCAGCGAAAGTGCGTTTTCGAACGAGAAGCTGGCAGCTTTGGAAGTCGGGCAGTCTACCCAGGTCGGACCCTGGAAAGTGAGGCTGGACGGCATTGAACCGGTCGCAGGCCCCAACTGGACCGCGATCGAAGGCCGTATGCTTGCCAGTTACAAGGGCGGTGAGCCCAGCGAGATTGCGCCCCAGTCCCGCAATTTCTGGGCGCCGCCGCAACAGACCACGGAAAGCGTCCTCCTCACTCGCTGGAATGGACAGCTTTACGCCGTGATGGGTAGCGAAGCCGATGATGGCAGGTGGCAGCTGCGGCTGTGGTGGAAGCCGTTCGTGACGCTGATCTGGTACGGCGGGATGCTGATGGCGCTGGGCGGGGTGCTGGCAATCATCGGCCGCGTCCGACGCGACCTGAAGCGCCGCTCGATCCGCCGGAAGATCGAGGTGCGCCGCGCCGATATGGAGGAATTGGGATGAACTGGCGTGTCTGGCTGCCTTTGATGCTCTTCGCGCTCTTCCTCGGCGTTGCTGCTTACCAACTGACTCAGCCCAAGGACGATGTTGTGGCCAGCGGCATGATCGGTCAGGAATTGCCTTATTTCGAGCTACCGCCTGCGCATTCCGATAACCCCGGTGTCACCACGGCAGACCTCAGGGATGGCAAACCGCGACTACTCAATATCTGGGCGAGCTGGTGCCTGCCCTGTATCGCCGAGGCCCCGCAGCTTGAGGCCTTGAAGGAACAGGGCGTCGAGATTGTCGGCATCGCGATCCGCGACGATCCCGAAGACGTGGCGCAGTTCCTTGCACGGCACGGCAACCCCTACACCCGCATCGGGCGCGACGACCTTTCGGAAGTGCAGCTGGGTATCGGCTCTTCCGGTGTGCCCGAAACCTTCGTCATCGATGGCAACGGGGTGATCACTTACCAGCACATCGGCGACATCCGTGCGGATGACCTGCCCGTCCTGCTCGAGAAGCTGCGGGAAGCCGGCGCGTGAGACTGCTTGCGGCTTTCCTGATGGCGCTTGTCGCCGCTCCGGCGCTGGCGCAGGGCAATGCGCCTCCTGCTCCTTACGCCTATCGCCAATTGGACGATCCCGCGCAGGAAGCTGCGGCGCAGGAGTTGATGGAAACACTGCGCTGCCTGAAGTGCCAGTCCCAATCGATCGCGGACAGCGATGCGCCGATGGCCGGCGACATGCGGCACCAGGTTCGTATTCGCATCGCGGCAGGCGAACAACCGGAAGAAGTCCGCGCCTGGCTCATGCAGCGATATGGCGACTATGTCAGCTATGCCCCCGTGGTGAGTGCGCGGACGTGGCCACTGTTCGCCTTGCCGGTAGTCTTCCTCCTGACCATTGCCGCAGTCCTGTGGCGCCGATTCGGTAAGGGCAAGGCATGACCTGGTTGCCGATCATTCTCCTTGCGCTTGTTGCATTCGTGGCCGCCGTCGCGTTGTTGCGCCTGCCGCGTAGCTTGTGGACCCTGCTCGGAGCGACGCTGATCTTCGGCCTTGCGGGATATGCGATGCAAGGGTCGCCTGGTCAGGGTAGCGCGCCGAAGGCGGCCGCCGGTTCCGAGGCGCAGAGCGGCGAACTCCTCGTTTCTGCTCGGCGCGAATTTTTCGGTGCCGGGCAATTGCCCAGCAGGTGGATCATGACCGGCGACGGTTTCGCGCGCCGCGGAGATTATGCACAGGCAACCGGTCTCTACGCGAATGCGATCAGTGAAAATCCTTCGGATACAGAGGCTTGGCTGGCGACCGGCATTGCGCTGGTCGAACATGCCGAAGGCAATCTGACGCCCGCTGCGATAAACGCCTTCGAGCGCGCTGCAGAGCTCCAACCAGAGAACGGCGGAGCGCGCTATTTCCTCGGCCTTTCCTGGCTTCGCGGCGGCGAGCCTGCGCGGACACGCGAACTTTGGGTGGAAGCGCTTGAGGCAGCGCCCGAAGACGCCGAGTGGCGCGAGGACCTCGAGATGAGACTCGCTCGCCTCGATGCGCTGCTCGAAATGGCGGCCAGGCCTGCCGATCCCGATCGGTAACACCACTGTCAGGGCCATTGCGAGCGTCGCAGGGCGGTGCTAAGCGCCGCGACCTTGCGAAGGACACAGACACTTCGCGGATAGGCGAATGACAATATGCGGCCGGAAACCCACCTTTGAGCACCGATAGCACAGCTCCAGTCGAAGCGGCTGCAGTCGACGGTGCGCGCCGTGAAGGTCCCGGCCAGGCACATGGCCACGGCCACAGCGCATCGAAATCTGCTCTGGCTGTTGGCGCGATCGGTGTCGTGTTCGGCGATATCGGGACGAGCCCGCTTTATGCATTCCGCGAAACCTTCACCGGCGCCGCGAATATCGCGATCGACCGGATGCACGTCCTGGGCGTCGTCAGCCTGATCTTCTGGTCGATGCTGATCGTTGTCGCGATCCAGTATGTCACGATCCTGATGCGTGCGGACAACAAGGGGCAGGGCGGTAGCCTTGCACTCGTCGCGCTGCTCAGCCGCCATATCGGCAAGTCCCGCTGGGGCTGGCTGGTAGTCCTGCTCGGGGTATTCGCAACGTCGCTTTTCTACGGCGATTCCATGATCACTCCGGCGATCTCCGTCCTTTCCGCGGTCGAAGGCCTGACGGTTGTCGATCACCGGCTGGATCCTCTGGTCATACCGATCGCCTTGGTCCTGCTGGTGTGCCTGTTCCTGTTGCAAAGCCGCGGGACGGCGAAGGTTGGCGCGCTCTTCGCGCCGGTCATGATCGTCTATTTCGTGACCATTGCCGGGCTGGGTCTCAACCAGATCTGGCAGAATCCCGACATCCTGTGGGCCTTGAACCCCTATTACGCCTTTATGTTCTTCGTCACCGACGGCGTCGTGGCATTCCTCGCTCTTGGCGCGGTCGTGCTCGCGGTGACCGGTTCCGAAGCGCTTTATTCGGACATGGGCCACTTCGGACGCGGACCGATGCGCCTGAGCTGGTTCGGCTTCGTGATGCCGTGCCTGCTGCTGAACTATTTCGGGCAGGGCGCGATGATCGCGGGTCTCCCGCCGGAGCAGGCGGCTATCGCCGCGGCAAACCCCTTCTTCCTGCTGGCGAGCGAGGAATATCGTCTTCCGCTGGTTATCCTCGCCACGATGGCGACGTTTATCGCTAGCCAGGCGGTGATCTCCGGCGCTTTCTCGATTACCCACCAGGCCATGCAACTGGGCTTCATGCCGCGCATGTCGATCCGCCACACCAGCGAAACCGAGGCCGGACAGATCTACATCCCGGTCATCAACTGGGCGCTGATGGTGGCGGTGATCATCCTCGTCCTGACCTTCCAGAACTCGTCCAACCTCGCCAGCGCCTACGGGATTGCGGTCACGGGTGCCGTGACCATCGACACGCTGCTGATGGGCGTGCTGTTCGTCGGCGTATGGAAGTGGAAGTGGTGGTACGCCCTGCCCGTGGTGACCTTCTTCCTGATCGTTGATGGCGCCTATTTCGCAGCCAATCTCGTCAAGGTGCCGCAGGGTGGGTGGTTCCCGCTGGTCGTCGGTCTCGTGGCGTTCACCTTGCTCACCACATGGGCGCGCGGACGCAAGCTTATGCGTGAACGGATGAGCGAGACGGCCCTGCCGATCGAAATCTTCGCCAAGAGCGCCAAGAACAGCGCGACACGTGTGCCGGGCACCGCGATCTTCATGGCGAGCCAGACGGCCGGTGTTCCCTCCGCGCTGCTGCACAACATCAAACACAACAAGGTTCTGCATGAGCGGGTAGTGATCCTGACCGTGCTGATCGACGATACCCCCTATGTCGATGCGAGCGAGCGGTGCGAAATGGTCGATCTTGGCGACGGCTTCTACCGCGCTGTTCTGCACTATGGCTTCATGCAGGAAACCGACGTGCCGCAAGGCCTCAAGGAGATGGAGCGTTGCGGCGGCGAGTTCGACATGATGCACACCAGCTTCTTTCTGTCGCGCCAGACACTGTTGCCGAGCGACAAGCCTGGAATGCCGATCTGGCGCGAGAAGATCTTCGCCTGGATGCTGAGGAATGCGGCAACGGCGATGGACTTCTTCAGGCTGCCGACCAACCGCGTGGTCGAACTTGGCAGCCAGGTCGAGATCTAGACGTTCTCGGTCTTGAGCGTCTTGCGCAGATAATGTGTGGTGTGGCCTTTGGGCCGACCTTCAAGCGAAGCCATCAACTCGTAGCCGTTTCTCTCGTAAAACGGGCGAGCCTGCCAGCTTGTCGTTTCGACGAGAGCAAGGTTGCACTGGAGGTCGCCCGCGAACGCCTCCGCCGCAGCGACGAGATCGCTGCCTGTTCCTGAGCCGCGCGCTTGTTCCGATAGCCAGAGAAGCTCGATGTGCAGCGTGTTCCAATAGCAGGAACCGCGTAGACCACCGATGAGCTCGCCATTGTCGCCGCGAGCCACCACATGGAATCGCACCTCGTCCTCGTTTGGTTCGAGGTCGGGAATGGTCGCGCGATTGAACTCGGCGATGCCGACGCTGAGCGCTTTCGCCACGTCGGCAGGAGGGCTGCGTAAAATTTGGACCACCATGGCGACTTATCCAGTCGGCGGTTCGTCCTGCATGACCTCGTCGGTATCCTCGAACGAGAGACCGTGGCGCAGCAGCATGGGGATTTGCGTGAAGGTGAACAGGAAGGTCAGCGGCAGGAACACCCACAGCTTCGCCCAGAGCCAGCCTTCGAAGCTCATCGTGCGAACCAGCACCTCGTTGAGGCCCGCCAGCGCGAAGAAGAAGAAGCCCCAATTGCGCGAAAGCTTGAGCCATCCTTCGTGGGTGACGCCCTCGAAAGCGGCTTCGAGCAGGACCTGGAGCCACGCCCGGTTACGCAGCCAGCCGATGATCAGGACTACGCCGAACAGTAGGTAGATCGCGGTCGGCTTGAACTGGATGAAACGTTCGTCTTGCAGCCAGATCGTCAGCGCTCCGAAGCCGACGATCAGCGTCGTCGACAGGATCAGCATCGGACTGACCTTGCCGAACTTCCACTTGCTGAAGGCGAGGGCGACCACGGCGGCGACCATGAAGGCGATCGTGCCGTAAATCACCGCCGCAATCTCGCCGAATGTCGACGTCTCGGGCGGTTCGTAAAACTTGTAGACGCCGAGGAAGACCAGCAGCGGGCCATAATCGACCAGCGTGTGCAGCCAGCCGGTTTTCTGTTTGGGCTTCGCTTCGCTCATCAGGCGATCCCCGCAATGACACGCGCCACCAGGTCGGGATCGAAGGGGCGCAAATCGTCGATCTTCTCGCCGACGCCGATCGCGTGGATCGGCAGGCCGTATTGCTCCGCCGCCTGGACGAGCACGCCGCCGCGCGCGGTTCCGTCGAGCTTGGTCATGACGAGGCCGGTGACGCCTGCCACTTCCTTGAACACGTCGATCTGGGACAGCGCGTTCTGGCCGTTGGTGGCATCGAGCACCAGCACCACGTCATGCGGCGCTTCGGGATTGAGGCGGCCGAGGACTTTACGGATCTTCGCAAGCTCGTCCATCAGTTCGCGCTTGTTCTGCAAGCGGCCTGCGGTGTCGACGATCAGCACGTCGGTGCCGATCTCGGTGCCCTTCTTGACCGCGTCGAACACGATCGAGGCGGGATCGCCGCCTTCCGGGCCGCGCACGATAGGGACGCCCACGCGGTCTGCCCAGGTCTGGAGCTGGCCGATGGCGGCCGCGCGGAAGGTGTCTCCGGCGGCGAGCATGACGTTGTAATCGTCCTCGACGAAAAGGTGCGCGAGCTTGGCGATGGTGGTCGTCTTGCCGCTGCCGTTCACCCCGATCACGAGCAGGACCTGCGGACGCGGGAAGGCGGTGATTTCGAGCGGCTTTGCGACGGGGCGCAGGATCGCCGCGATTTCCTCGGCGACCGCTTCCTTCAGTTCCTGCGCGCTGATTTCCAGGCCGAAGCGCTTGTCCCGCAGTTTCTCCCGGATGCGCGCAGCCGCGCTCGGGCCGAGGTCGGACATGATAAGTGCATCCTCGACATCGTCGAGTGTCGCATCGTCCAGCTTCGCCTTGCTGACGACTTCGGTCAGGTTTTCGGACAGGCGTTCCGACGTCTTCTTGAAGCCGCCGAACAGGCGCTCGGTCCAGCTGGGTTTGCTCATGCCAGAAGGTCGTCCTCGAATTTGGTGGGGGTGATCGTGACGAGCTGCCCCGGCTCGGTACCGGCGGGCAGGTCCACCCGCGCGAAGTTCTCCGCATAGCCAGTGCCGTCGCGTTCCGCGAGGACATTGAGCGGCTTATCGACGAGCATTGCCAGCCATTCTGCACGGGTCTTCGCCACTGCCTCGCGCAGTTCGGCAGCGCGCTGCTTGATCGTCGCGCGGTCCAATTGCGGCATCCGCGCTGCGGGGGTGCCGGGGCGGGGCGAATAGGGGAAGATGTGGCCGTGCACGATGCCAAGCTCGCGAATGATCGAGAGGTTGGCCTCGTGGTGCTCCTCGGTCTCGGTCGGAAAACCGGCGATGAGGTCGGCGCCCACGGCAAGGTCCGGGCGGCGGTCCTTGAGGCGATGCACCAGGTCGACCGCATCGGCGCGGCTGTGGCGGCGCTTCATCCGTTTCAGGATAAGGTCGTGCCCATGCTGCATGGACAGGTGGAGATGCGGCATCAGGCGCGGCTCACCGGCGAACAACTCGAACAGGGCCTCGTCGATCTCGATCCCGTCGAGCGACGACATCCTGAGGCGCGGCAGGGTGGGGAAAGCGTCGAGCACGGCGCGCACCATCGCGCCCAACTGCGGCTTGCCCGGAAGGTCGTGGCCCCATGAGGTGACGTCGACGCCGGTCAGCACCACTTCGGCGGCGCCCTGGTCGATGTGGAGGCCGACCTCGCGGATCACCGCGTCCACGGACATCGAACGGCTTGCCCCGCGACCTTGTGGGATCACGCAAAAGGTGCAGGCATGGTCGCAGCCGTTCTGCACGGCCACGAAGGCGCGCGTGCGCCGCTTGGGAACGGGCGGAGCTTCCGCCGGCACGTTCCATGCGCGCGGGTCGAGCTTGGCGTCATTGGCGATGAGTCCATCGACCTCGGGCATGGCGGCCAGCTCGTCGCGTTCGATTTCCGCAGCGCATCCGGTAACGAGCAGGCGCGCGTCCGGATTTGCACGACGCGCACGGCGGATGGCCTGCCGCGTCTGTCGCACTGCCTCGCTGGTGACCGCGCAGCTGTTGACCACGACGAGGTTCTCCTCGCCCGCCAGCATGGTGCGCATCCGCTCACTTTCGGAGATGTTGAGGCGGCAGCCGAGCGACACGATCTGCGGCAATTTTGCGAGCGCGTTCATGCGTAGTCGTCCCACTCGAAAGAACCGCGGAAGCTTTCGCTGGCAGGGCCGGTCATGCGAATGGTTTCGCCCTCGCTCCAGGCGATCTGCAGGTCGCCGCCGGGCAGGGCCACGGTCACTTCGCTGTCGACGAGCCGTCGGCGCATGGCATGGACAGCCGTCGCGCAGGCACCCGTACCGCACGCCTTGGTCAGGCCCGCGCCGCGTTCCCATACGCGCAGCCTGATCCGGCTGCGGTCTTCGATGGTCGCAACGTTCACGTTCACGCGTACGGGGAAAAGCGGGTCGTTTTCGATTTCCGGTCCCAGCCGGTCGAGCGGGACCGCATCGCAATCGTCCACGAAGAAGATCACATGCGGATTGCCGACATTCACCGCTCCGGGATTCTGCAGCATTTCCCAGCCGACGGGCATGGAGAGCGTGTCCATTGGGTAGGCGAGCGGGATGGCGTCCCAGTCGAAGCGCGGCGCGCCCATGTCGACGCTGGCGCCGCCGTCGCGCGGCGAGGCTGCCAGCATGCCTCCGTCCGTCTCGATCGTGGCGTTGCTGCCATGCAGCATGGCGACAGCGCGCGTTGCGTTGCCGCATGCGCCCACTTCGCCGCCGTCGTGATTGTAGATCCGCATGCGGAAATCCGCGCTGTCGCTGGGTTGTAGCAGGATCAGCTGGTCGCATCCGATACCGGTGTGCCGATCCGCGATACCGCGCGCGATACTTTCATTAAGATCGGGCAGGTCATTTTCGCGCGCATCGAGCACGACGAAATCATTGCCTAGTCCATGCATCTTGATGAAGGGAATGCGCATCTTGGCGCGCATCTATGCCTTCGGGGGGCTATCGTAAAGTATCAGCCCGCTCGCTTGCCGCTCTCGACCTTGTCGTCGCGCTTCTTGCGTTCAGCTTCGAGGTCGAGGACATCGTCGCTTTCCGAAGCCAGCAGTTCCTGTACCGAAAGGCGCTCGAGCACCTTCGCTGCGGGCTCGGGGCGACCGTAGTGGTAGCCTTGGCCTTTCATGCGGCCCATGCTCTTCAGGACTTCGTGGATCGCCTCGTTCTCGATGCCCTCGGCGGTAATCGGCAGTTTCAGGCCATCGCTCATCGCCACGATCGCATCGACCAAGGCAGTGTTGTTTTCATCGGCGCGCAATTCGCTGATGAAAGTGCGGTCGATCTTGAGCCGGTCGAAGGGCAGGCTTCGCAGCTGCGAAAGGCTGGAATAGCCGGTCCCGAAATCGTCGAGGCTGACATGGACGCCCTGGTTGCGCAGGGACGTGATCATCGAACGCACCATGCCGATATTTTCGTGCAGGCAGGTCTCGGTGATCTCGATATCAAGGCGGTGCGGCGGGAAGCGGTGCTTGACCAGCAGCTTAAGTACCTTCTGGGCGAACCACGGGTCGCGCATTTGGACTGGCGAAATGTTGACCGACAAGGTCAATTGGTGATCCCACTGCTTGGCATCTTCGAACGCCTGCTCGATCAATTTCTCCGACAATTCGCCGATGACGCCAATTTCTTCCGCGATGGGAATGAAGATATCCGGACCAACAACGCCGAGTTCCGGCGATTCCCAACGAGCCAGCATCTCGAAACCGACCAGCTTGTCGGTCTCTAGGTCGATTTGCTGTTCGTAATAAGGCACGAATTCGCCGTTCGCGATGCCGGCGCGGATGCCTGATTCCAGCTTGTTGCGGAAACGCAGTTCGTTTTCCATCGGCGGTTCGAACCAGTAGAAGCGATTCTTGCCCTGCTTCTTTGCGTGATACATGGCGATGTCCGCCTTGTGCATCAGGTCCTGCGCCCCGCTCGATCCCTTTTCGAGAGTCTCGAGATGAATGGAGCTGGCAATGCCTATCGAAACGGTGACATCCAAGGCGACTTCGTCGTGATTGACCGGTGTAGCAACGCGGTCGACCATCCGCGTTGCCAGATGTTCGATACGATCAGGGGCGGATGCGTGATAAGGCACCACGCACAGGAATTCGTCGCCGCCGATCCGGGCAAGCACACCGCCTGACGGTAGAACGCGTCCCAGCCGTTCCGCAGTCGCCCGCAGGACTGCGTCGCCTGCGGCATGGCCGTTGAGATCGTTTACCTGCTTGAAGTTGTCGAGATCGACGGCAATCGCAGCGAGCGCTCGCTCGGAATTGCATTCCTGTTCGAGAAGGATCGCCAGGCGAGCAGCGAAACTGCGACGGTTGAGACATCCGGTAAGGTCGTCGATCTCGGCGAGGCGGCGGGCTTCCTCTTCGGACTGGCGACGCTCTGCCAGCTCGGCATTCAGCGCCTTGTAACGCCGCCATCCAAGCAGGATGAGCGCGATGTTAAGAATGAGGGCATTGGTAAGGACCGCATCGGGACCACCGACCGATCCGCTCCACGTCTTGATGATATTGGGCAGGGCGACGCCGGCGGTGCCGACGAACAGGATCATCGCGGCAAAGGCGATCCCCTGCGTGACCAGATCGTGGCGTGTCGATCCCGCGAGGTCATGCGACGCACGTTCCGGCCGATCCTGCCGCAATCCTGAGATGTTCTTGCCCAAAAGGTCCCCCGGACACACTCGTGTTTCATGCGTGCCTAAGGGACGATGTCTAAAAAGCCGTTAACCGGAACCCGCTGCCGCGGCGCGTTTTCTGGCCAAATGGCGTCCCGCGCGCTAGGCCGCCGGAAAATTATCGAAGCTGACCAGGAGAATTTTGCGAATGGCCCGTTACTGGCTGATGAAATCGGAACCCTTCAAATATAGCTGGGACGACCTTGTCGCCGAGAAGGAAGGGATCTGGGACGGCGTTCGCAATCACCGCGCCAAGAACAACCTCGCGGCCATGGAAGTGGGCGACCAGGCGTTTTTCTACCACTCGCGCGAAGGGCTGGAGATCGTCGGCATTTGCGAAGTCAGCGTGGCCGGGATCACCGATCCAACCGACCCGGAAGGCAAGTGGGCCGCCGTGAAAATCGTGCCGAAGACCAAGCTGCCGAGCCCGGTGACGCTGAAGCAGATCAAGGCCGAACCAAAGCTCGAGGATTGCGAACTGGTACGCCTCTCGCGCCTGTCGGTCGCGGAAATCAAGCCCGACGAATGGTCCGTGATCTGCTCGATGGCAGGGATCTGACCGACTGGATCAGCTGCGGGCGCGCAATCCGCTGACGGTTGCACCGCTCGCTGCCAGCTGTTCGACATCGATCACGCAGTGAATGAGCCGCAGGCCGGTGCGGCCTTCCGCTGCAACCAGTGCATCCTTGAACTGATCGGTCGTCTCTGCGCGGGCAGACCAGCCTCCGTAAGCCTGTGCCAATGCCGCGAAATCGGGATTGGCGAGGCGGGTGCCGCTGATGCGCTCTTCGCCCGGGAATTCGCGCTCCTGATGCATCCGGATCGTGCCATAGGCTCCATTATCGACGATGACGACGATCAGATTGCCGCCGTGCTGGACGAGCGTGGCCATTTCCTGCCCGTTCATCATGAAGTCGCCGTCGCCCGCTACGGCAACGACCGCGCGTTCGGGGAAGCGTAGCGACGCGGCGACAGAGGCGGGCACACCATAGCCCATGGCGCCGCAGGTAGGTGCAAGCTGTGTCGGAAAGCCTTCATAGCGCCAGTAGCGATGCCACCAGCCGGCGAAATTGCCCGCGCCGTTGCAGATGATCGTATCGGCGGGGAGCGTGTCGCGCATGAACTGGACGCACGCGCCCATATCCAGCGGGTAGTCGTTCGGCGTGGCCGTGGCCCAGGCTTCCCATTCGGCATTCGCCTCTGCGCCGGCATCGAAATCGATCGTGTCGCCATCGTCCCACAGGGCGGCGCTTTCCGCGAACTCGTCCATCTCGGCACAGATGGCGAGATCGGTGGGATAGACGCGGTGCAATTCCTCTGGATCGGGATGGACGTGGATTAGCGTGCGATCGGCATCCTCCAGCGGCGGAACGGTGTAGCCGTCGGTGGTCGCCTCGCCGAGCCGTGCGCCGACTGCGAGGACCAGGTCGGCATTTTTCACGCGCTCGACCAGCTTGGGATTGGGGCCATAGCCCAGCGCTCCGGCATAGACGCGGCTCGACGGGCTGATCGCATCCTGGCGGCGGAAGGCAGTGGCGACCGGAATGCCGAGGCGTTCGGCGAAGAGCTGGAAGTGCTCGCGCGCCTTCGTGTTCCACCCGGCGCCGCCGACGATGGCGACCGGCGAAGCGGCATCGGCGATAAGAGCCATCATCGCCTGCATCGCATCGGGGCAGGGGGCCTGCGCAGGCCGCTCCACACGCTTGCGGGGCTTTGCCGAAGTGTCGTGGCTCAGCATGTCTTCGGGAAGGGCCAGAACGACCGGACCGGGGCGCCCGGAAATGGCGGTGGCATAGGCGCGGGCGACATATTCCGGGATACGGTCCGCGCTATCGATGCGCGCTGCCCATTTTGCGATCGGCCCGAAAAAGGCCGCGAAATCGACTTCCTGGAAGCCTTCACGGTCGCGCATCTCGGAATCGACGTCGCCCACGAACATGATCATCGGCTGCGAATCCTGCTGGGCGACGTGGATGCCGATGCTGGCATTGGTCGCGCCCGGGCCGCGGGTGACGAAGGCGATCCCCGGCCTTCCGGTCATCGCCCCGTCAGCGCAGGCCATCATCGCAACCCCGCCTTCCTGTCGGCAAGTGACCAGGTCGATTGAGTCCTGCTGGCCGAGCGCGTCGAGAACCTGCAGGAAGCTTTCTCCCGGCACGGTGAAAATTCGGTCGCAGCCCTGTTCGATCAGGCAATCGACGAGCAGTTTCGCGGCGGCGGGAGTGGGGCGCTTGGTCATGGATCACGCGGTTAGCCTCGCCGGCAGCTTCGCGCAATCGCGGTGGCAAATCTTGCCACATATCCTCAGCAAACACGCTGAATGTCCCGTATTGCTACAGCGTTGATTGTGCGGGACCCCAAGGGTTAAAAATGCGTTAAGAGCTGCATCATGAGACGCGCATTAGTCCTTAACACCGAAGCCGCCCGCCACTGGTTGCGGGCAAGTCTGCCCCAGCGCCGCGCGATGTTCGCCGACGTTCCGCAGGACCAGCCGATCGACTGGCGGCTGACCGCTTCGGATGTACGCGGCGCGGCGACGGTCTATTTCGCGACCTTCGCAGCGGTTCTCGCTTTTATCGCCTGATTGTCAGGCCCGATTGAGGGCTGCGGCGCTACGCTCTGCCTTCAAAAGTTTGCGCCCCAACCATGCAGAGATCAGGCACATCAGTGCGCTGATGAGTACCTGTTCCACGATCGGGACCCCGGCCGCGCTCATCCCCATCGCCAGGAGCGAGCCGCAGACCATCGCGCCTGAATTGACGATATTGTTGGCCGCAATCGTGCGCGATGCCTTCTCCGGCGCCACGCGCGTGGTCAGGAAGGCGTAGAGCGGCACGACGAACATTCCGCCTGCAATCGCGATGCCGAGCAGGCACAGCAGCAGCACGGTCGCCATCGGCCAGGCGAGGAAACCTGCGACATCGAGCAGTTCGGTCGGCTGGTCGGCCTCCCACAATTTCGCGACGCTGTAGAAAGCGATCACGAAGAGGCCCATCACGATCACCGATTGCGAGGCATAACGGGCCGAGACCTCGCCTTTGAGCAGGGCGTTGATAGCCACCGATCCGATGGCGATCCCGACCGAGAAGATGACGAGGAAGAGGCTTGCCACTTCCTTGCTGGCCATGATCACGTTCTTGGCGAGCGGGGGGAACTGGATGAACAGCACCGCACCGATGGTCCAGAAGAAGCTGATCGCGATGATGGCGTAATAGACTTCGCGCGCATGCATGGTTTCGCGCACGAGCTGCACCGAAGCACGCAGGATGTGCCAGTCGAGCTTTTCCGGCGCGCCCTGCGGCGGGGCATCGGGCACCTGGCGGCTCACGAAATAGGCGACGACCGAGGTGAGGATGATGCCAACCGCCGCGACCTCGACGGGGATCCAACCAGCCAGGATCGTGCCGGCAAGGATGGCGATATAAGTTCCGGCCTCGACCAAGCCGGTGCCCGCGAGCACTTCGTCTTTCTTGAGGTGCTGCGGCAGGATCGCGTATTTGATCGGTCCGAGGAAGGTGGACTGCACGCCGGTCAGGAACAGCGCAAACAGCATCAGGACGATCGGCAGGGTAGTCTCGATACCGAACAGGCTGACCGGCAGGTCATAGCCTTTCCAGGCGAGGTACAGCCCGCTCGCCCCGATAAGCATCAGGATTATCTCGCAGAATTTGACCTTGCGGATGATCGCCGCCTTGTCGCGCATGTCGGCTAATTGGCCTGCCAGTGCGGACAGGATGAAGAACGGCAGGATGAACAATCCCGACGCGATGGCGCTGAACTGGCCTTCCGCCTCTTCGGAATTGTAGATCTGGTAGACCACGAAGAGCACCATCGCGGTCTTGTAGAGGTTGTCGTTGAACGCGTTGAACAGCTGCGTCACGAAGAGCGGCAGGAAACGCCTGCTGCGCAGCAAATGTGTAGATGTAAGCATGACCCCCCGGGCACAACCTCGGCTCCGCAGCCCTTGTGCGGACTAACGCAGGCGCGGACAAGGCAAATGTGCCGCTTTTGCGCCGGACAGTTTGTCGTTAGAGCGATTCGTCATGTTGAGCCTGCCCAACATCCTCACGCTTTCGCGCATCGTCGCGATCCCGCTCTTGGCCTTCCTATTGTGGTGGCCGGGCTGGGAAACCGGCTATCTTGCGGCCTTCGTGCTCTACTGCGCGATGGGCATCACCGACTATTTCGACGGCATGCTCGCCCGATCGAGCGGGGCAGTTTCGAAGCTCGGCATTTTCCTCGATCCGATCGCCGACAAGATCATGGTCGCATCGGTGATCCTCGTGCTGGCGGCCCAGGGTGTACTGCGCGGCCCCTATGTGGGCGACATGCATGTCATTGCCGGACTCATCATCCTCGTGCGCGAAATCGCGGTGTCGGGCCTGCGCGAATTCCTGGGCGGGCTTCAAGTCTCGGTTCCGGTGAGCAAGCTCGCCAAGTGGAAGACGACATTCCAGCTTATCGCACTGGGTTCGTTGATTCTGGGACAGGGGCTGCCGCGCTGGACGGTCATGATCGGCGATATCGCGGCCAATGTCCCGCACACGGTCGGCTTGGTGACACTTTGGGCAGCCGCCTTGCTGACGCTCATCACAGGGTGGGACTACCTGCGCGTCGGCCTCAAGCACATGGATTAGAGTCGCCGCAGGTTGCGGCCTGCGACGCGAAGGAACTCGGCCTCGCTGGAATCGGGGCGGCCTGAGACCAGCCACAGCAGCCACAGCATCGCGGCATAGCTCGCCGCACCCACGCTCGCGCGCCAGACCAGCTCGACCAGCACCCAGGTCGATAGCACCGGCAGGCTGATTACCAGCACATACATGGCTGCAGCGGCAAGGAAGGGGCGGGCCACGGCCACGATCGCGCCCAAGACGCTCCCTCGCGACAGGAGCGAGATGATGGCAAGGCCGACCAGCAGTTGCGCCGCGCTTACGGCAAGGCCGGTCTGGGCGATGGCCAGCGGCGACCCACCGTTTGCGGCGACCGTGACGACCGCAATCACCATGGCGGCCAGTGCGCCAAGGCACAGCAGTCCGGACAGCCGTTCGTGCCCGCCTGCCTGGAGCGAGGAGGCGATCAGGCGGAACACGGCGATGAGAGCCGTGCCGACAGCGATAGGCGCGACCAGCACGGCGGCGGCACCCCATTGCTCGCCGAGGAATACGCGAATGAACTGGTCCGACACCGCCGCGAGGCCCAGCCCCATCGGTGCGGCCATCATGGCATAACCGCCCAGCGAGCGGGCGATACGGCGCCCCTGTTCGGTAAAGGCTCCGCTGCGCGCCGTCGTCACGTATGTCACGCGGTTGAGGGCCATCGCGATTTCCTGTGTCAGGATATTCGCCACGTCCTTGCTCACGGAAAATGCGCCGACCGTGCCGGTGTCGGCCACGCGGCCCACGGTCAGGCGCTCCACCTGGCTGTAGAAAACCTGCGCGGCAGCCCCGGCGAAAAACCAGAGGGAGACGCCGAGCAGCTCTGCCCGGCGCGCCGCCGACAGTCGCGGGCGATAGGCCTGCATTGTGTAGGAGAGCACCATGAGAATCAGGGATTGCACGATCATCCCTGCGACCAGCGCCCAGTAGGACCGCAGCCATAGCGCCAGCCCGACGGTCACGAAGAACGACAAGATCCGTGCCGTGCCTTTCATCTTCAAGTCGCGGCCGAAGGCGAAATCGCGCTCGAACTCGACGATCCCGATATTCATCGCTCCGAGCATGAGGAAGCGTAGCGACAGCGCGTAAATGACCGGCTCTACCCGCGGCTCTGCAAAGAAAGCCGCGGCCGGGCCGGCGATGGCGAACAGGACTGCGGCGAGCAGGGCGAACATCACTATCTGGATGGTCCAGGCCGTGTCGTAATAGTCCCGTTCCAGCTTATCCATCCGAAGCAGGGCCTGCTTCATGCCGAGGTAGGAGAAGGTTTCCACCAGCGCGACAGCAGTCATTGCCAGCCCGACCACACCGAAATCGGCCGGGGTCAGCAGGCGCGCCAGAACGAAGACCGAAACCAGTCCGATCGCACGCAGCACCCACGTCATCGCGACGGCCACAGCCGCGCCGCGATAGACGCCGACCTGTCCGGTCTCTCCCTTGCTCACCGGTAATGTACCCCGGTCAATCGCATGACGATCTCGAACCCCCTGTCGCGGCCCGCGTGATCCCGTGTCGGCGCCGCCAAGCCATCTTTAGGGGCCGATGCGAGACATGACCAGTCGCACCGCTTTTGCGGCGGAGAGGAGATACCCGCTGCGTGGTCAACGGTTTCTTTACCAAGCAGGATTACTACGGTTCGCATGACTGCCACGCTACACATGCTTCTCGCTGCGCTGCTCAAGGTCGGTGCTGTTGCGATCATCTTCAACGAGATCCGCGGCCTCGTGCTCGCGGCGCCCGTGCTTTATGGACTCTACCTGTCCGGCGGCACGGCGATGGCAATCTGGATCGCCTTCTGCTCGCTCGCAGGGATCGCGCTCAGCGTGATCGTCCCGATGTTCGTGGTGAAGAAAGCCGATCGCTACCTTAAATCCAAGGTCAAGCAGGACGAAGAACCGCTCGCAGCCTAACCCGCGCGCAGTTCCTCCGCCAACAATTCGAAATCGTCCCGGCGCGGTGAATTCTTGCGCCAGATGAGCGCGATCTCGCGGCTTGCCGCCTTGCTCTTGAGCGGGCGCGCGACGACCTCCGTTCCGTTCAGGATACCCGCATCGACCGCCATCTGCGGCAACATGGTCAGGCCAAGGCCGTTGTCGACCATCTGTACGAGGGTGTGAAGGCTGGTGCCGATCATGGTCGCACTGCCACGCAATTCAGGCCGGTTGCAGGCCGCCAGCGCATGTTCCTTCAGGCAATGGCCGTCTTCGAGCAGGAGCAGCCGTCCCTCGTCGATCATGTCGGCGGAAATGGTTTCCGGCGGATCGCGCGGGTCGTCTTTCGGGAATGCGACATAGAGCGGATCGTCCGCGATATGGGCCTGTTCCACCTCTCCGGTCGCGAAGGGCAGGGCCAGTAGCACGCAATCTACCCGACCGTGCTGGAGCGATTCCACGGCATCCTGGCTGGTTTCTTCGCGCAGGAACAGCTCGAGCTCGGGCCGCTCCTTGCGCAACCGGGGCAGGAAACGCGGCAGCATGAAGGGCGCGATCGTCGGGATCACGCTCATGCGCAATTGCCCGGCCAGCGGCTTGCCGGCAGCCTGGACGAGATCGGCCAGTTCCTCCGCCTCGCGTAGGATGCGATGCGCTTTCTCGACCACCTGGTTGCCCAGCGCCGTGAAGCGCACCACGCGGCGGCTCCGCTCCACCAGGGTGACGCCGAGCAGCGATTCCAGCTCGCGAATGCCCGCCGAAAGGGTCGATTGGGAAACGAAGCTGGCCTCTGCCGCGCGGCCGAAATGGCCATGTTCGTGCAGGGCGACGAGATATTGCAGCTGCTTGAGGGTGGGGAGGTAGGTACTCACTCTGCCGCCTGCGCTTCGCTCAATTCGCTTCCCATGTCGTCGATGTGAGTCATCAGCAGCTTGCCGTCCTTGACCGCGAAGGCGAGGCGGCCCTCGACCAGCTCGAGCGCATCCTTGCCGAAGACCTCGTAGCGCCAGCCCTCAAGGATCGGCAGCTTGCGAACGCCTGCGGCCAGCGCTTCCATTTCGTCCGCCCGGGTCAGCAGGCGGGCGGCAATGTCGATTTCACGCGCGCGGATCTTGAGCAGCAGCTTTAGAAGGTCGGCGACCAGCGCGCCTTCCTTGCCGAGCGGTGCGCCGCGCTTTGGCTTGTCGGGCATTTCGCTCTTCGGCATCGGCTCTGCCTTGTCGAGCACCTTCATCAGCCGTTTGCCGATATCGTTGTCGCGCCAGGCATTGGACAGGCCGCGGACCTTGGTGAGGTCGGCCTGCTTCTTGGGCGGATGGCTGGCAATATCGGCCAGCGTCTCGTCGCGCATGATCCTGCCGCGCGGGATATTCTTGTGCTGCGCCTCGCCTTCGCGCCATGCGGCCAGCGCCTTGAGCCGGCCAAGCACCGAGGCATTCCGGCCGGGCGAGCGGATGCGCTTCCACGCAAGATCGGCGTCATTGGCGTAATTCGCCGGGTCGGCCAGCTTGTCCATTTCTGCATTGAGCCATGCACCGCGACCGGTCTTCACCAGCTTGTCGAGGATCTTGGGGAAGATCTTGGACAGATGGGTCACATCGCCGATCGCGTATTCGATCTGCCTTTCGGTCAGGGGGCGGCGGCTCCAGTCGGTAAAGCGTGCGCCCTTGTCGACGGTGAAGCCGAGCCAGCTTTCGACGAGATTGGCATAGCCGATCTGTTCGGACTGGCTGATCGCCATCATCGCGATCTGCGTGTCGAAGATGGGGTGCGGAGTCTTGCCGGTGAAATTGTAGACGATCTCGACATCCTGCCCGCCGGCGTGGAAGACCTTGAGCACGTCCTCATTGTCGCACATCAAATCCCACAGTGGGGCAAGGTCGATGCCGTCGGCCAGCGGATCGATGGCGGCTGCTTCTTCCTCGTTCGCGATCTGCACCAGGCACAGTTCCGGCCAGTAGGTGTTCTCGCGCATGAACTCGGTGTCGACGGTGACGAATTCGCTTTTCGCCAGGCGCTCGCACAAGTCGGCGAGGGCATCGGTGGTCGTTATCAGGTCGTGTATTTTCATCGTGTCTTTTCATGTTGCGAGCGGAGTACCGCTCCCGCACCGCCACAAGCATCTGCCAAAGTCTTGACAAAAACCCGCCGGTGCCCTGTTAGCGCGCGCGATTCCTGTTAAAGGAGCGCGCACGCTCGCGCCCTTAGCGCCATACATCCCAAATTGGAAAGACTTCCAGATGCACGCCTATCGTACCCACAACTGCGCTCAGCTGACAAAAGAGAATGTCGGCGACACTGTTCGCCTGTCCGGCTGGGTGCACAACAAGCGCGACCATGGCGGCGTGCTGTTCGTCGACCTGCGCGACCATTACGGAATCACGCAGATCGTTGCCGACAGCGACAGCAAGGCGCTTCCGGTGCTCGAAAAGCTCAAGCTGGAATCGGTCGTCACCATCGACGGCACGGTGAAGGCGCGCGACGACGTGGCGGTCAATAAGAACCTGCCCACCGGCGAGATCGAGGTCTTTGCCCGCGAAATCGAAATCCAGAGCCGTGCGGAAGACCTGCCGCTGATCGTCAACCAAGCGGAAGATTATCCCGAGGAAACGCGTCTCAAGTACCGTTTCGTCGACCTGCGCCGCGAGCGGGTTCACAAGAACATCATGCTGCGCAACCAGGTCATCACCAGCCTGCGTCGCCGCATGACCGACCAGGGGTTCAGCGAATTCCAGACGCCGATCCTCGGCGCCTCCAGTCCCGAAGGCGCGCGCGACTACCTCGTGCCCAGCCGCCTTCACCCGGGCCGTTTCTACGCGCTCCCGCAGGCGCCGCAGATGTTCAAGCAGCTCCTGATGGTTGCCGGTTTCGACCGCTACTTCCAGATCGCGCCCTGCTTCCGCGACGAAGACCTTCGCGCAGACCGCTCTCCCGAATTCTACCAGCTCGACTTCGAGATGAGCTTCGTGACGCAGGAAGACGTCTTCCAGGCGATCGAACCCGTGCTCGCGGGCGTGTTCGAAGAATTCTCTGGCGGCAAGTCCGTCACCCCCGCCGGTGAATTCCCGCGCATCCCCTATGCCGAAGCGATGCTGAAATACGGCACCGACAAG
This sequence comes from Qipengyuania aquimaris, assembly GCF_009827445.1. Classification (GTDB taxonomy): domain Bacteria; phylum Pseudomonadota; class Alphaproteobacteria; order Sphingomonadales; family Sphingomonadaceae; genus Qipengyuania; species Qipengyuania aquimaris. The sequence continues at coordinate 1,283,060 of NZ_WTYI01000001.1, read as the reverse complement.
CCCGACCTGCGCAACCCGCTGATCATTTCCGACGTGACGCACCACTTCGAAAAGAGCGGTTTCGGCCTGTTCGAAAAGATCGTCGGCACCGGCGGCAAAGTTCGCGTGATCTCGGCACCGAACACCAATGAGAAGAGCCGCAAGTTCTTCGACGAAATGAACGACTGGGCCCGCAAGGAGGGTTTTGCCGGCCTCGGCTATGTCACCCGAAAGGGGGGCGAGTTCGGCGGCCCGATTGCCAAGAACCACGGCACGGAAGGCATGGAAAAGCTCTATGCCGAGCTGGGCCTTGGCGAAAACGACGGCCTGTTCTTTGCCGCGGGCAAGGAAAAGGACGCGGCGAAGCTGGCTGGCGCCGCACGCACGCGCGTCGGCGAAGTGCTCGAACTGATCGAGGAAGGCTGCTTCAAGTTCTGCTGGATCGTCGATTTCCCGATGTTCGAGTATGACGAAGAGCTCAAGAAGGTCGATTTTAGCCACAACCCGTTCTCCATGCCGCAGGGCGAGATGGAAGCGCTGGAAACCAAGGACCCTCTCGATATCCTGGCGTGGCAGTACGACATCGTCTGCAACGGCTACGAATTGTCCTCGGGCGCGATCCGGAACCACAAGCCGGAAATCATGTACAAGGCGTTCGAGATCGCCGGCTACACGCAGGCCGATGTGGACGAGAACTTCTCGGGCATGATCGAAGCTTTCAAGCTCGGCGCGCCGCCGCACGGCGGTTCCGCACCGGGCATCGACCGCATTGTGATGCTGCTCGCCGACGAGCCGAACATCCGCGAAGTAATTGCCTTCCCGCTCAACCAGAAGGCGCAGGACCTGATGATGGGCGCGCCCAACCTCGTGTCCTCGCGCCAGCTGCGCGATGTGCATATTCGCACGGTTGAAGCGCCGAAGCCGCAGGGTGCCGAGGCTACCCGGGTCGACCGGGTGGGCGACGCCTGAAGCCGGATTAGCAAGAAATTCTGCCAAATCTGCGGATGCGCTTAATCGCTGCGTAAGCTTGTGTGGGCAATTCTCTCGCTGAACACAAAAGCGGGGGAAGTATGAAGATCAAGAGTTTATGGGCCGCACTTGCAGGGGCTTCTATCCTGCTTGCGGCCCCTTTGCATGCCGAAACCCTCCCGGTTTCGACCATGGCGCCAGCAAATACGGACGATGCAATCGGTATCGACGTCATCATGATCGATGACTTCGAAGGCAGCGCCGGTCCCGACCTGAAATACGCCCTCATGGATCGACTCGCTGCGGTAAACGTCGAGCAAGGCCCTTTTTTCAAGATCGTGCCAAGCGACAAGGCAGGTAGTGGTTCGCCAGGTATCCGCAGGGGCACGCTGTTCGGCGTGGCGCAGGTCGACGTCGACGAAATCGAGCTCGATCCACGCATCGAAAAGACCTGCATCGAGGAGAAAAAGGACGAATGCGTGCGTTACAGGACCACCGAGGTGGCCTGCTATGCAATCGTCGTCTCGCTCAACGCCAATGTTCGGATGGTCGCCGAACTCGGTCGTGAAGAACGCTATTCAAACGGCGGCGAGCGCGCTCGCAGGCTGGAATATTGTGCAGGCGATGATCGCCCGACCGTTGGCGAAGTTGGGCAGTCTCTGCTCGACGGTTTTGCCCGGGAAGTGCGCATGGATTTCGCTCCCCGGATGGGGAGCGAGCAGGTCAGATTGCTGGAAAAGAGGAAGGGCCTGTCGAAAGAGGACCGCGCCACCTTCAAGCGCGCCCTTTCGCTTACCAAACACGATCAAATCGGGGCCTGTGTCCTTTTCGACCAGCTTTCACAAAACAATTTCGATCATCAGTCGGTTCGCTTCAACAGTGCCGTGTGCCGCGAGAGCGAAGGAGATTTGCGCCGGGCGCTGAGCGACCAGAAATTCATCGAGGGCAGGCATGGAGGTCATTCGTACGTCCGTACGGCCATCGCGCGGCTGCAAGCGACGCTGGCGGCTCAGGATCAGGTCGGAAAGCATTTCCCGCCCGACTATATCCTCGACGAAATCTGGGGGGTGAGCGAAGATGACGCAGGTGAAACGACCTCCCTGCCGTAAGGTCAGGCTCGATTCCCCTCCGTCAAAGCAGCCACCCCCTTGCGCTTATCGGCGGCGTTCATTAGGGCGAAAGCCAATTTGCTAACCCCCATGAATTCGAGAGGGAATAAAATGAGCGATACTGCCGACCGCGTGCAGAAAATTGTTGTCGAGCACCTCGGCGTCGAAGCCGACAAGGTGACGCAGGAAGCCAGCTTTATCGACGATCTTGGCGCAGACAGCCTCGACATCGTTGAACTGGTCATGGCGTTCGAAGAAGAGTTCGGCGTCGAAATACCCGACGATGCGGCTGAGAAGATCACCACCGTCGGCGATGCGACCAAGTACATCGAAGAGCACAAGGGCTAATTCCCTCGAAAGCTCAATTTCCCGCGTAAAGCGGGACCGGACAGGCCCGACCCGATAGCGGGCCGGGCCTGTTGTTTTTTACGCGGAGAATTACATGCGTCGTGTGGTCGTAACCGGACTTGGCCTCGTCACCCCCCTGGGCGGCGATGTGGAGACTACCTGGTCCAATCTCATCGCTGGCAAGAGCGGGGCGGGCAAGATCACCCGCTTCGACGCTTCGAACCAGAAGGCGCAGATCGCCTGCGAGGTTAAGGGCAAGGACCACGAATACGGCTTCGATCCCGACAAGCGCGTCGACCACAAGGTCCAGCGCCAGGTCGATCCGTTCATCATCTACGGCATCGACGCGGCCGGACAGGCCATCGAAGACGCTGGCCTCGAAGACATGGACGAAGCTACCAAGATGCGCACCGGCGTGTCGATCGGTTCGGGCATCGGCGGCCTTCCGGGTATCGAGAGCGAATCCATCGTCCTGCACGAACGCGGTCCGGGCCGTGTTTCGCCGCACTTCGTCCATGGACGCCTGATCAACCTAATCAGCGGCCAGGTGTCGATCAAATATGGCCTGATGGGGCCCAATCACGCAGTCGTGACTGCCTGTTCGACCGGCGCCCACTCGATCGGCGATGCCGCGCGAATGATCGCGCTCGATGATGCCGACATCATGCTGGCCGGCGGTGCGGAAAGCACCGTGAACCCGCTCGGCGTGGCGGGCTTTGCTCAGGCGCGTGCGCTCAACATGAGCATGAACGATACGCCCGAAAAGGCGAGCCGTCCATATGACAAGAACCGTGACGGCTTCGTCATGGGCGAGGGCGCGGGTGTCGTGGTTCTCGAAGAATACGAGCACGCCAAGGCCCGCGGCGCGAAGATCTATGCCGAAGTCGTGGGCTATGGCCTGTCGGGCGATGCCTATCACGTCACCGCCCCGCACCCGGAAGGCAAGGGCGCTGAACTCGCCATGCGCATGGCGCTGAAAAAGTCCGGCCTCGAAGCCTGTGACATCGACTACGTCAACGCACACGGCACCTCGACGATGGCGGACACGATTGAACTTGCCGCGGTAAAGCGCGTGCTGGGCGACGATCTGTGCGGCGCTTCCATGAGCAGCACGAAGTCGGCCATCGGCCACCTCCTCGGCGGCGCGGGTGCGGTCGAGGCGATCTTCTGCATTCTCGCAATCCGCGACCAGGTCGTCCCGCCCACGCTCAATCTCGAAGATCCGGACGAAGGCACCGAAGGCGTCGATCTTGTCCCGCTCACCGCCAAGAAGCGCGAAGTGAAAGCGGCGCTGAACAACAGCTTCGGTTTTGGCGGCACCAACGCTTCGCTGATCGTCAAGAAGGTCGACTGAGGTGGCAAAACGCTCCGCGCTGATGCTCGGCGCGGTTGCCGCGCTGGTTATGGCTGCTGCAGCCGTATGGTTCGCCAGCGGCTGGTTCGGCTCCGCCCAGATCGAGGAAGACACGCCCTTCATCGTGCCCTCGGGATCGACGCTGACCTCGGTGGCGAACCGCATGGAGGAGGAGGGTGTGGTTGCGTCCGCCGACGCTTTCCTGCTGCGCGCGAAGATTTTCGGTGGCGGCGATCCGATCCAGGCGGGGGAATTCCTCCTGCCCGCAAACGCCAGCCAGTCGCAGATCCTCGACATGTTCCAGTCGGGCGACGTCATCCGCCGCTTCGTTACCATTCCCGAAGGCATGCCCTCCATCCTGGTATGGGAACGCCTAATGGCGCAGGAGCACCTGACCGGCGAAATCCCTGTGCCGCAGGAAGGCAGCGTGTTGCCCGACACTTATGATTTCGAACGCGGCGAGGAACGGGGCGCCGTCCTCGCCCGCATGCAGGCGGCGATGCAGAATTACCTCGCCGAGGCTTGGCCGCGCCGCAAGGAAGGGATCGCGGTCGACAATGTGAAGGATGCGCTGATCCTCGCATCGATCGTCGAGAAGGAAACCGGGGTGCCGGAAGAGCGGCGCATGGTCGCAGGGCTTTATTCGAACCGCATCAAGGACGGCATGCTGTTGCAGGCGGACCCGACCATCATCTACCCGATCACCAAGGGCAAACCGCTTGGCCGCCGCATCCGGCAATCGGAAATCGCCGCGGTGAATGACTACAATACCTACTCGATGGTCGGGCTGCCCAAGGGGCCGATTACAAATCCGGGCCGCGAATCCATCGCCGCCGTCCTCGATCCTGAGGCCACCGAAGCGCGCTATATGGTCGCCGACGGGACGGGCGGCCACGCCTTCGCAGAGACGCTGGCCGAGCATAATGCCAACGTCGAGAAGTGGTTCGCCCTGCGCCGCGAACGCGGTGAAATGTGAGCGGGAGCGACGCGCCCCTGATCCTGACGGCGGAGCTGCCAGAGGACCTTCACGCTCGCTTCACCGACCTGCGGACCGAGCATTTCCCGCCCGAGCGCAATTACCTCGAAGCGCATGTGACGCTGTTCCATGCCCTGCCGGCGCAGTGCGAGGACGAGGTCCGTCGCTACCTTGCGCGCCTCGTGGGGGAAACGGCGCCGGTCGAGGGGAGGGTAGAGGGTCTCATGTCGCTCGGGGGAGGCACCGCCATCAAGCTTGTCAGCCCCGCGATGCTCGACCTGCGCGACCGGATCGCCGATCATTTCCACGGCATGCTGACCAACCAGGACCAGCATCGTCCGCGCCTGCACGTGACGATCCAGAACAAGGTCACTTCCAAGGAAGCAAAGGCGCTTCAGGCGCAATTGAGCGGTGTGATCCAGCCCCGCGACTTCGCCTTTCGCGGCCTCACGCTTTACGCTTACCGTGGCGGACCATGGGAGTTTCTGCGCCGCTTCGCATTTCGCGGGAAATGAGTGTTGACCGATAGGCGCGCGCGCCCTAAATGCGCCGCCTGCCGAGCGGGCATTTGCCCGCCGCACGGCCTTTCGGGGCGGAGTAGCTCAGGTGGTTAGAGCAGCGGAATCATAATCCGCGTGTCGGGGGTTCGAGTCCCTCCTCCGCTACCAAACCGACATCTTGCCGTTAGCAGACGCTTTCCATCAGATACGCTTTGTTGCGCAGGCTATTGTCGCTGATAGCGCGCGCGAGGACGGCCGCCACATCACCGCGCGCTGCCTTGCCCTTGGGATCTACATCGTCGCCCAGCTTCACGTCGCGATCGCCGTCGTCGTCCGTGAGCGCGACGGGACGCACAATCGAATAATCGAGACCGGAGGCTTCGAGATGCTCGTCTGCGGCATTTTTCGCTTTCAGATAGTGATAGAGCTCGGAATCCGGGTCGGGATCGTCCGCTCCTACGGAACTCAGCATGACGAAGCGGCTGACATTGGCGGCTTTTGCCTGGTCGATCAGCTTGATGGCCCCGTCGCGATCGACCTTTTCGGTCATTTCCTCGCTCGTGTCGCCGCCCGAGCCCGCCGCAAACACCACCGCATCGACATCTGAGCAAACATTGTCGTCCAATTGAGTCAGATCGGCTTCGCGCGTCGCGACACCTTCAGGCAATTCCGAGGTGTCGGAAGAGGCGCGATGCATCGCGATCGGTTCATGACCTGCCTCCATAAGCTGGCGGGTGAGGCGAAGTCCGGTGTTGCCGGTCGAGCCGGCGATAAGAATTTTCATGATGTGCCTACGTTCTGGAAATCGGGGTTGGAAAGGATCGTTGTTCGATGGCTGAACGCATCCCGCACCAGATCGTTTCGACAGCCGCGGTCGCTGCGAGCGGAGAAGGGGCGCCTCGGAACACGGTAGTGCCGTCACCGTTGGCCACGTGAAGTCCAACCCTGCGAGCGATGCCAACGCGCGCTTGCCCAACGATCAGAAAGCACCTCCCATGAGCACGATTCAGACCAAGAACCCCGCGACCGGGGAAAATCTTCAGACCTACGACCTGATGAGCGAAAGCGAGGCGTTCGGGATCGTCGAGGCTGCGCATGAGGCGTTTCTGGATTGGCGCAAGAAGTCCCACGAGGAACGCGCACCATACCTGCGCAAGATCGCTGAAGTCCTGAGAGACAACGCGGACAAGTTTTCCGAGCTCATGACCAAGGAAATGGGCAAGCTCTACAAGGACGGCAAAACCGAAATCGAGATTTGCGCCCGCATTTGCGAATACACGGCCGACAATGGACCCGATGCGCTGGCCGATGAAGAACGCCAGCATAGCGGCGGCAAGAAACGCGGCATCGTCACCTATTCCCCGATCGGCGTAATCTACAGCGTGCAGCCGTGGAATTTTCCGGTCTACCAACCCATGCGTGTGCTGGCGGCGAACATCATGGCCGGAAACGCTGTCGTCCTGAAACACGCATCGATCTGCACCGGCAGCGGCCTGTTGCTGCGTGACCTGTGTCTCGAAGCCGGACTGCCCAAGGGGCTGTTCGACGTGATCCTTGTCGGCCACGACGTATCTGACAAGATCATCGAACACGATCTGGTCCGCGCCGTGACCATGACCGGCAGCGATGGCGCAGGCAGCCATATCGGCGAACTGGCGGCCAAGAACCTCAAGAAAACGGTGCTGGAGCTCGGTTCGAACGACGCTTACCTCGTCCTCGAAGATGCCGACATCGGCCTGGCAGTGAAAACCTGCGTTCAGGGTAGGCTTTACAATAATGGCGAGACCTGCGTTTCGGCCAAGAGGTTCGTGGTAACCGACGCCGTCTACGACGACTTCGTATCGGCATTCGTCGAAAGCATGAAATCGGTAAAGATGGGCGATCCCTTCGACGAGGACACCCAGCTGGGCCCGGTTTCGAGCGAGGAGCAATTCGATACGCTGGTCGAGCAGGTCGGCAAGAGCCTTGATGGAGGTGCAACCCTGCTGTGCGGCGGAGATCCCGACAAGGACGCGCAAGGATGCTATTATCCGGCAACGGTACTCGCCGACTGCAAGCCGGGCACTCCGGCCTATGACGACGAACTCTTCGGCCCTGTCGCTTCCATCATTCGTGCCAAGGATGACGAGGACGCCATGCGTATCGCCAATGACAGCCGCTATGGCCTTGGCGGGGGTATCTTCACCAAGGATGAGGACAAGGCGATCCGCTTGGCCCGCGATCATTTCGACACAGGTATGGTACGCATCAACTCGTTCGGAGCGGCAGACCCGAATATGCCTTTCGGCGGGGTCAAGGATTCAGGTTATGGCCGCGAACATGGCGGCTTCGGCATGAAGGAATTCGTCAACGCGAAGGCCATCTTCCTGCCATCGTAAGGCGATGACCTGCCTGCAGTGGCCGGGATCTATGAGGATGTCCCGGCCATGCGGGCCAGGAATTGTCCGTGATCGGGCAGTCCCTCGGCGCTCTTGCGCAGCGAGCTGGCGATATGGGCGATGCGGTCCGCGATCGGTTGTGGCTGCGCGCGTGCCGTTGCCGGATGGGGGCGGGCCGGTTCGAGATTTTGTCCCAGTAGAAGCGAAGTCCACGATCCGAGCTGGAAGAGATGCCCGCCGTCGATGGCCACGCTTCCGTGCGAACGCCAAAGTTCGAGGATCGTCGAAAGGGTATCCGGCAATTCCATCGTGCGGCAATGACGCCAGAACTCGCTGTCGTCGCGCTGCGTCACCGCATAGTGCGCAATCACGAAGTCCCGGACTTGCTCCCATTCCTGCTGCGTTTGCGCATTGAAGCGGTCGCGCAGGACAGGGTCGATCGCTTTGGTCGGGAATAGTTCTACCAATCGTTCGAGGCTGGCCTGGACCAGATGGATACTGGTCGACTCCAAGGGCTCCAGGAAGCCGGCGGCAAGGCCGATCCCGACGACATTGCCTGCCCACGCCTCCTGCCGCCTGCCTGTCCGGAACCTGATCAGGCGTGGGTCGCCGCGCAGATCGCCCGATACGGTCGCCAGCAGGCGCTCTGTCGCCTCTTCCTCGCTCGAAAACGCGCTTGAGAAGACGTGACCGTTGCCGGTCCTGCTCCGAAGCGGGATGCGCCATTGCCAGCCAACGCTGTGGGCGATGGCCCGGGTCATCGGAGATATCGTATCGCCCACGTTTTCGGTCTGCACGACGAGCGCGCGGTCGGCAGGCAGCCAATGGCTCCAGTCGTCGAAGGGCACTTCCATCGCCTCGCCCAATACGAGGCTGCGGAAACCGGAACAGTCGATGAAGAAGTCGGCTTCAAGGGTGGCGCCGCCATCCAGGCCGACTCCTGTGACTTCCCCCGTTTCTGAAGCGCGGTGGATTGCGACAACCTTTCCCTCGGTCCGCTTTACGCCGCGGCTTTCAGCGACTTTGCGCAGATACTGCCCATAGCTGAGAGAATCGAAATGATAGGCGTGGGGGAGCAGTCGGGAAAGTTCGCTGCCCGGGCGCTGGTCGATGGCAAACCGGTCAAGATCGGCGGCGGCCCGGCCAAGGAACAGCTCCTGCCACTGCGGATATTCCTGCCGACCTGCTTGCTTGCCCAGTAGCCACCAGTGATGGAGGCGTACCATCGCATCGAGTTCTTGGCCGACATGTCCGAAGGCGTGTAGGTATCGATCGCCCGGCACCCCCCAATTCTCGAATTCGATACCGACCTTGAAGGTGGCATCGGTCGCCCTGACGAACTCGACCTCGTCGATCCCCGCCATGCGATTGAATTCGCGGATAGGCGGGATCGTTGCCTCTCCGACACCGACCGTGCCGACTGCTTCGCTTTCGACGAGCTCGATCGCCACGGTTTCGGAAAGAGCACGCGACAGATATGCGGCTGCCATCCAACCGGCCGAGCCGCCACCCACGATCAAAACCTTGCGAATAGGATCGGTCATCGCGCTTACCTAGATCTCAGCTTCCAGCCAGCTCACCCAAGGCATCGGACAAGGGAGCGAGATGCGCCTCATAGTCCTTCCATGCCTTGATCCCCTTGCGGTTCAGGGGCTTACGCACCTGTTCGGAGCTGGCCGTTGCCACCGCTTCGGACGACTGGTGGAAGGCGAGCATTGCCTCCTCGTAGGAAACGCCGAGAAATTCGCACACATCGCCGAGCACGTCCTGCGGACGGTCCACGAGGTTCTCGTATTCGACAAGCATGATCCGGTCGGGGAACCGCTCGCGCAGGGCATCGGTGAATTGCGTATAGGTGCGATAGAAGCTCGCAATATCCTCCAGATCGCTGGAAGCCGCATGGCCGCGGGCGAACAAGGTGCGATAATTCGACCAGCAACAATCCATCGGATCGCGCCGGATATCGACGATTTTCGCTTGCGGTAGCATGCGCAGGATCAGGGGCAGGTGGCGCCAGTTCATGTGCATCTTGTCGATGATGATCTTGGCATTGCTGCGCATCATCTCGCGTGCACGGTTGCGATACCATGTGCCCATGGAGGCAAGCGCCTGGTCGTTCAGGCCGGCTATCGTTTGCGGAAGCGCGTCGCGGCCCTGGGTCAGCATCAGGCGCTGGACCATGTGGGAGACGACCTGCAACTCCCCGAGCGGTTCGATGGCGTCCGACTGGCCGAGCATTCGTTCGAGCAGGGTCGAACCTGCTCGCGGCATACCCACTATGAAGAGGGGAAGGGGGGACGCGTTCTCGCCTGCTTCCTTCGGTGCTGCCGCGATTGAGCTTGCGTGATCGAGGTGCTTTGTCATCAACTGCGCGAACTCAGTTGCATCGAAAGGCTCAGCTTCCTGGCGCTTACGGTTTCCGGCTTCGAAATGTACGAATGCCTGGTCGAAATCCTTCCGCGCGTGATGAGCCATTGCGAGGGCGAAGTGGAAATTGATCTCGCGCTCGCCCTTGAATCCGGCTGCTTCCAAACGTCTGGTCAGATAAGCGATATCGTCATCGGAGAGACTGGGAGCGTCGAGATCGGCGAGACTCCACCACGAGCGCGCATGATCGGGATCGAGCTCAAGCGCTTTGCGGTACGCCTCTTTCGCCTCATCGCTCCGCCCGACGAAGCGCAAGGCGTCTGCGTGATCGGCACGAAAATCGGGCGATTTCGGCTTCAAGTCGATCAGCCGCTGCGTCGTCTCTACGCAGCCATCGAAATCTCCAGCGCCGGTCAGAAGGCGATTCTGAAGTGAGAGAAGGCCAATGTCGTCCGGGGCAGCGGCAATGAGCGGATCCAACGTCTTGCGAGCTTCGGTCAACTGGTCCGACAGCATCAAGCCGTTGACCAGCAGCACGCTCGCGTGGGCAAAACCCGGCGCTCGATCGAGGACCATCTTCAGCATGGGGATAGCCTTGTCGTGCAAACCGATACCCAAGGCGCTCTCGGCGGAGAGGACTATTGCGGCAAGATCTCCGGGAAAGTCCTTGAGATGCTTAGCGGCAAGATCGCTCGCCGCGGGGAAATCACCCGCATTGAGCGCCTTGGCTGCCTGCGCCAGCACGGGATACCGGCGCGCTTCGTCGATAGCGAGGAGTTCGGCCTTGGCGGCGAAATCCGCCTCGCCCCTTGCGCGATGGGCCGCAGCGGCAAGGCGCAGGGCGCGCGGTTCGCGCCCGTCCTTGCGCAGAATGACCTGAGCTTGCTTCAGAGCAAGGGCAGGGTCGGACTGGAGTAGGGCGGCGCCCCGGGCGAGGGCGTCGTCGAGCGAACCGCCGACGGTTTCCACAGGGCGTCCGCCGCTCATTGTGCGTACCCCAGGATGGTGCGCAGGCGCGGCGATACGAGATCGACGATGTCGCGCTGTGCTTGCGGGAGCGTGTCGGGAATGTTGACCCCGCGCATGGTCAGGTTCTGTCGGGCAGTACCGCTCTGCTCCGGATCCGCTCCGATGCGGACCCGTTCGCGCCAGTCATCGGGTATTGTAATACCGCAAGCTTCGAGAAGCTTGGCGAAATAGGCTTCGCTTTCATCGCTATCGAGGTTCTTCACTGCGTCGCGCAGTTCCTCGAACCTGACGAGGTATTCGCCCGTCCCAAGCCAGGCGACCGCGTTGAAAAGAAACGTCTCGTGAAGACCGGGGCTCTGACGCGGCAGGCCGAAGATCACGACATTCATAAGCTCCTCTGCGGTGAGCGGGGCCTTCTTGAGGATATCGAGATCGCCGGAGAACTCGTCGGACAGCATGAAGCGGGCCATTGCGAGAACCCAGTCGTAGGGATCGCGCACGAGGAGGATGCGGCGCGCGCCACCCGTGGTCGCAGCCGAGATATCGGCGAAGAAGAGGTGCCCCCAGCTCAGTTTGGCGGGCGGCCCGTCGAAAGCCGCGACATGGCGCTTGAGATTGGCGAACTGGATGAAGTCGGCGTTGTATTGGTGTTCCACCGGTACGAACATGCGGATGATGTTGCGCAGCAAATGGCTGCCGGACTTCGGGAGGCTGTTCAGGAAGACTGGCTGATCGAGCGGCGTTTGCGGGAATTCCGTATTCCGTTCGTCGAGATTGTCCGGCTTGACGTGAATGGTTTGCATGCCAGCCGGATTAAGGGTGCGGGCGCAAAGTGCAAGGCTGGCGAGGATTTCGACCGCGCAAAAGAAAAGGGGCGATGCCTTCCGGCACCGCCCCTGATCTGTGGCTAAGCGAGAAGCTTAGAAGTTGATGCCTGCACGCACGAACAGACGACGGCCAAGCCAGTCATACTGCGATGCGAACAGCGGCGTTGCACCACCGATGGTGGTGATGCCGGACACTTCAGGCGGACGCGTGTCGAAGATGTTCGAAACACCGGCGGTGATTTCGAAGCGGTCTGCGAATTCCTTCGTCAGCGAGAGGTTGTGGTAGAACACAGCATCCGTGATCGGACGAACGCAATATTCGCCGAGGTAGACGAATTCTGCGATCGGGCTCGTTTCCGGGCTGCGGCAGAGCGTGCCGAAGTCTTCGATGTAGTCTTCTTCACTCGACGAAGCGCCGATGATGTCGAGACCGTAAAGAAGGTTCCAGCCCTTGTAGTCATAGCCAAGGTTGATGTCGGCCGTGAACTTGGGATCGCCAACTTCTCCGTTGAAGTCTTCGAACTCGCCAAGACGCGCAACGGTGTCTTCCAGCTGGTAGGTAGCCTGAGCAAGCAGCTGGATGCGACCGGCATCACCGAAGTCGTGGCTTGCACGGACGGTGAAGTCGATACCGCGGTTCAGCTGTTCATCGACGTTGATGAACTTGCGGAAGATGTTGCGGATGTTGGTCGGGTCGCCGTCCTGGCCACGCTCGAAGAGATCACAGAACGGGCTGTTCGGGAAATCTTCGGAATCGTAGCACGAACGGAGGATCGACGTCGGCGTGAGCTGAGCGATTTCGTCCTTCACCTTGATATCGAAGTAATCGATGGTGATGGCGAGGTCGCTGTCCGAACCGATGTACGGCGTCAGGATCGTGCTGGCCGTGATGGCGCGCGACGATTCCGATTCCAGCACGCCGACACCGCCAGAGGTGAAGACGCTGGCCTGGATGCCGGCACCGGTACGGTCATCGGCGAGACCTTCAGAAGCGCAGTTGTCAGCAATACGCTGAGTGATTGCACCTTCTGCGAGGTTCTGACCCCAGTTGACGCACGGGTCGACAGTCTGGCGAGCGCCGCTGACCTGGTCGGCCAGGAAGAGCTCGAACAGGGCCGGTGCACGGTAGGACGTACCGTAGGTTGCGCGGAAACGCAGCCAGTCGTTGACCTGCCAGTTACCCATCAGCTTGTAGGTGATGTTGCCGTTGTCGGAGTCCGAGAAGCCATCCGAACCACGGACCGAGTTCACGTTCGTGACACGAGCCGATGCCGACAGGACGAGGTCCTGAACCAGCGGACGGTCGCGCATGAGCGGAACTTCGATTTCGGCGAAGGCTTCGGTCGTCTCACGATAACCGAAGGTGTTGCCCGAGGAGAACGGGTTTGCGAAACCGTTGTCTACAAACGGACGCTCGTAACCGTCATCTTCCGGCGACAGGGTCGGGTCGAAATCGGGGTTCGGAGCGTAGGTGATGTGACCCGGAAGGTCGTTGATGTCGTCACGGCGGTAGACGGCACCGGCTGCGAAGCCGAGCCAGCCTGCCGGCAGTTCGAACGCCTGGCCCGAAACCGAAGCTTCGACGAAGACCTGTTCGTACAGGGTGTTACCGACTTCCGTTTCCGTGAAGTAGGCTTCTTCTTCGGCGGTGAAGTCACCGGCCATGATGCGCGGATCGACCCAGTTGACCTGGAGACACTGCTTGCCGCTGATCGGCGTGACGAGGCCTGCACAACCGGCACCGAAGGCACGGTTGGTCTGCTGGCTGATAACGTCCTGCAGGATCTGGTCGAGTGCGTAATCACCGTCCGAACGGCTGTACTGACCGTGGATGTCGAAACCGATACGGTCGCTGAAGTCACCCGTCAGGCCGAGGACCGCGCGATAGTAATCGACGGTGATCTCGTTGTCGTAGTTGTCCAGAATACCGGTCGGCGACAGGAACTGGAAGTTGCCATTCCAGCCGGGGAACGGATCGTCCGGATCGCCTTCGTCGTACTGCTGCGTGTAGCCGAAGTTGTAGAACTGGCTGTAGCTGTCGACATAGGTACGACGCTGGTTGAACAGGCCTTCACCATAGAGGCGAAGCGTGTCGGTGATGTCGAACGAACCTTCGACGTAAGCGGTGTAACGCTCGGTCTCGGGGATGACGGACGACTTCTGTTCGAACGGGTGGTAGCTGTTGGTCAGCGCCTGGGACACCGGATCGTACTTCGCGACCGGATACCAGCCTTCGGGCGACGAGACGTCGAAAGCACCGGTGATCGGGCCCGGACGATCGAGGTACTGGCCCAGATTGTCATTGCCGTAGCTGAACTGCATGAGCGTTGCCGGCGAGTTCGTCTGCGGAACGTTGCTGGCATAGTATGCCCAGACGTGGCCCCAGGTCGTACCGTTACAAGCAAGGCTGCCGGTGCGCGGGTCGATCAGGTCGACACGCTCGTCACCGTCTTCAGTGCGGAACAGGTAGTCGTAGTCGCAACCGAGATAGTCGCGGTCCTGGCGCTCAAGTTCTTCCTGGCGATAATATTCACCGGCGAACATAATGTGGCCGCGGTCGAATTCCTTGCCCCAGGCAGCGGAAACCTGGTAGATTTCGCCGCCGCTTTCGAACGGCAGGGTAACCGAACCGTCGAGCTCGAGACCGTCGGTTGAGCGCTTGGTCAAAAGGTTGACCACGCCGGCCACAGCGTCCGAACCGTAGATCGACGATGCGCCGTCCTTCAGGATTTCCACCGACTGGATGATAGAGGAGGGAAGCACGTTCAGGTCGAACGAGGCAACGCCGCCGCGCGTACCGGCGGGGCCTGCACGACGCGAGTTGAGCAGGACGAGGGTACGTTCGGCACCCAGGCCGCGCAGCGAGATCGTTTCTGCACCCGGACCACCGTTCGAAACGGCGTTGACCGAAATTGCCGAAGTGATCTGCGACGAACCGCTCGCGATCGGCGAGTTCTGGACGATCTCTGCGACGTCGGTAGCGCCGGTGCGGCGAGCGATGTCGGGATCGATGATCTGGAGGGGCGAAGAGCTGGTCGCTTCGCTGCGACGGATGCGCGAACCCGTAACGAGGATGGTGGTACCCTCGGGGACTTCCTGACCTTCTTCCAGGATTACGACTTCTTCGTCATCCTGCGCGTCAGCGTCCTGGGCCACGGCCGGCGAAGCCAAGGTCACGGCGAGTGCAGCCAGGCCGGAGCCTGCCAGCAGGCGCGTGGCCTTAGGATTCGCACCGTAAATGCGAGTATTCATATATTCTAAACCCCCTAAGCAAACCGGGTTTTCCGGTGTTGGCGATTCCCAAAATTGCACTGCCCGGGAAGGCAGCACAGGCGTTAATGTCGGCACTTCTGCGGAAGATCGGTTGGAAAACAATCAACGAGCGCGGTTTTTACCCATTTTCATGAGGCCTTGTGGTCTTTTCGCCACAAGGGAGCGCCCGATCAGCTGCCTTTGAATTCGGCCTTGCGTTTCTGGAGGAACGCCATGGCCCCTTCGACGGCATCTTGTGTGCTGCCGGCAATGCGCTGCGCGTTGGCTTCTGCCGCCAGCGTTGCGGGAAAATCGGCTTGCAAGCCCTCACGCAGGGTGCGTTTCATTTGGCCGATTGCGACCGTGGGGCCATTGGCCAGCCGCTCGACGAGAGCCTGTGCTTCGCCCGCCAGGGCGTCGTCCTCGACGCAGCGATAGATCAAGCCGATGCGCTCTGCTTCCTCTCCGTGAATTTTCTCACCGAGCATCATCATGCGAGTGGCTTGGGCAGTGCCGATAAGGCGGGGGAGCATCCAGCTCGATCCGCCATCGGGGACCAGGCCGATATTGACGAACGCCTGGAGGAAGTACCCGCTCTTGCCCGCCAGTACGAAATCTGCAGCGAGTGCGAGAGAGCAGCCGACGCCCGCGGCAGGGCCCTGAACCACGGAAACGACCGGGACGGGCAGGGCCGCCAAGGCCTGGATCATCGGGTTGTAATGCTGGCTAAGAGACGCAAAGGCGCGATCGCCGCCGCTGACAGACATTTCGGCATTCGCGGCAAGGTCGGCGCCCGAACAAAAGGCGCGACCTTCCCCGCGAAGCAGGACGGCGCGTGCATCGCCGATGTCGCGGATCGCAGTGAATATCTCGTCCGCCATTTGCGGCGGGCAGGCGTTGAGGCGTTCGGGACGATTGAGCGTTATCGTGAGTACGGGCCCGTCGCGTTCGGCCTTGATCATTTCGAAATCGCTCATGGGTCCTCGTTCTCCTGTCCCTTGTGTCCGACCCGTTTGGTCAAAAGGGTGCGCAAATGCAACCTAGTTCGCTCGCAAAAGCGAGTGGGGGACCGGTATCGGGAGAATGGAGGAGAGTGGCTGGGGTGGCAGGGATCGAACCTGCGAATGCCGGTACCAAAAACCGGTGCCTTACCACTTGGCTACACCCCAGCAGGCGGGCGCTCCTATAACGTGCCCGCCGTCAATGTGAAGGGGGGATTAGAGCTTCTTGCCTTCAAAATCGGCAGCCGAGTGACGCTCAAGCAACTGCGTGTCTTCATCGCCCCATGCCTTGTTGACGATCCGGCCGCGCCGGACTGCAGGGCGATCGGCGATCTGCTTGGCCCAGCGCGCGACGTTTTCATACTCGTGGATCGAGAGGAAGGTCTTGGCCTCGTTGTAAATGGTGCCTTCGACGAAGGGCGCCATCCATGGCCAGGCCGCGATATCGGCAACCGTGTAGTCCTTGCCTCCCAGATATTCACTGTCCGCGAGCCGCTTATCAGCGACATCGAAGAGCCGCTTGGTCTCCATGGCGTAGCGATTGATGGGGTACTCGAACTTCTCTGGCGCGTAGGCGTAGAAGTGCCCGAAGCCGCCGCCGATGAAGGGCGCGCTGCCGATCTGCCAGAACAGCCAGCTGAGCACTTCTGCGCGGGTGTGATCGGTCGGCAGGAATGCCCCGAACTTTTCCGCCAGGTGCATAAGGATCGCGCCGCTCTCGAAAACGCGGACGGGTGTGTCGCCGCTACGGTCGAGGAGGGCGGGAATCTTGCTATTGGGGTTCACGTCGACGAAACCGCTGGTGAATTGCACGCCGTCGCCGATATTGATCGTGTACGCGTCGTATTCTGCGCCGGAGTGGCCCGCTTCGAGCAATTCTTCCAGCATGACGGTGGCCTTCACCCCGTTCGGCGTCGCCAGCGAGTAGAGCTGGAAATCATGCTCTCCGACCGGCAGGTCCTTCTGCTCACGCGCACCTGCTGTCGGAGCGTTGATGCTGGCGAAGCGCCCGCCGTTCTCGGCGTCGTGAGTCCAGACTGCGGGCGGGGTGTAAGTCGCATCGGCCATAGTGATCTCCTTTTGGGTGGGCTAATTCACCCTTCCATTCGTCGCAAGGTGGGGAACCGCTACACGCTTGCCACGGTTCTTCCCTTCGCCATGACGAAGCTCATCTATGTAGACGACAGCCTGCCCGGCATCACCCGCAAGGGCGCGGGCAAGGGCTGGGCGTATTACGATCCCAAGGGCGAGCTTATTCGCGACCGCAAGGAGAAGGAGCGGCTCAACGCGATCGCCCTGCCGCCCGCTTATGAGGACGCATGGTTCTGTCCGGCGCCGAACGGCCATATTCTCGCGACCGGCCTGGATGCGAAGGGACGCAAGCAATATCGCTATCACCCCGATTTCCGCGCTGCCCGCGAAGGCGAGAAATTCGATGGCTGCATCGCGTTCGGCGCGTTGCTCCCCCTTGTTCGCAAGAGGGTGGAGGAAGATTTGCGCGGCCGAAAACTGACCCGCGACCGGGCAGTGGCAAGCGTGGTGCGACTGCTCGATCTCGGCGCGGTTCGCGTCGGCAATGAAGGTTATGCCGAGCGTAACAAGAGTTTCGGCGCGACGACTTTGAGGCGGCGGCATGCAGAGGTGACCGGCAAGACGCTGCGCCTTCGCTATCGTGGAAAGTCCGGCAAGCAGCGTGAAGTAACGCTTACCGATGGCAGTCTCGCCCGACTGGTGCGCAAGATGCAGGACCTACCCGGCCAAAACGTTTTCAAATATGTCGATGATGATGGCGAGGTGAACCCCGTCGGTTCGAGCGACGTGAACGCCTATCTCGAAGAGACGATGGGCGAGCGCTTTACGGCGAAGAATTTTCGTACCTGGCATGCAAGCGTGTTGGCCTTCGAGTGCCTGCGCCAGGGCGAGGGTAGGCTGCCGATCAAGGAACTGCTCGATTGTGTTGCGCAGAAACTCGGCAACACCCCCGCTGTAACGCGCAAAAGCTATATCCATCCGGCCGTGATCGATCTCGTCGATCGCCAGGAGGAATGGCGGGCTTCGCTGAAGCTGCCTCGTGCGACGCAGTGGCTCACGCGGGACGAACGCGGGCTGCTGGAGCTATTGCAGGATGCACCCGACGTGGCGGAGCTGCTTGCTGTGGCTTGATCCTTGCGCGAATTATCTTTTCGGGATAATCGCAAGAAATGCATAAAGCAGGACAGAAACTCAAGGCATGGCGGCTGGCGCAGAAACCTCCCCTGTCCGCAGAAGAGTTCGCGTCCCGTCATGGCTTCAAGACGCAGACCGTGTTCGGCTGGGAAAGCAAGGGCCGCATCGCCCGCGCACAGGCCCAGCGCACGCTCTCCGAACTCGGCATTTGCGAGCCTGCGGACTGGATAGAGCCTGCCGAAAACCAACAGGAAGAAACGCGACCCATGGCCAGCGGTGACACGCATCCCTTTTTCGATTTGCACACGCACGGGTTCGTACGCGTCGCAACCGCCACGCCGAAAGTCCGCACCGCGGATATCGCCTACAATGCCCAAGGCATAATCGAGCAGGCGAAAAAGGCGCATGAGCAGGGCGTCGATCTCCTGCTTTATCCGGAACTGAGCCTTTCCTCCTACGCGCTCGACGACCTGCATTTGCAGACCGCGCTTCTGGAGGCGGTCGAACGGCATCTTTCAGAAATTCTCGAGCGGTCGCGCACGCTCACACCTGTGCTCGTCATCGGCGCCCCGCTGCGGCGGAACGGGCGGATCTACAATTGCGCCATCACCATCGCCAAGGGGCGCATCCTCGGTGTGGTGCCCAAAAGCTACCTGCCGAATTACCGCGAATTCTACGAAAAGCGCTGGTTCAGCCATGGCCGTGATTGTGTCGGGCTGGAAATCGATGTGTTGGGCGAGACCGTGCCCTTCGGAACGGACATCGTCTTCGAAGCGGAAGACCTCGCCGGCTTCACCTTCGGTATCGAGATTTGCGAGGATTTCTGGTCGCCCAATCCGCCCGGTACGCTTGCCGCGCTGGCCGGGGCGACGATCCTGCTCAACCTCTCCGCATCGAACATCACGATCGGCAAGTCGGATGAGCGGCACATGCTCACACGCGCCAGCTCGTCACGCTATGTCTGCGCCTATGCCTATTCCGCCAGCGGCTATGGCGAAAGCACCACCGACCTTTCGTGGGACGGGCAGGGCATGATCTACGAACTCGGCGATTTGCTGATCGAGAGCGTGCGTTTCGATCACGAGCCCGAACTGTGTGTCACAGACGTCGACACGCGCCGCATCCTTGCGGAGCGCATGCGGATGCAGACCTGGGGCGATGCAGCCGATGCGGCGGGTCGCCCGGAAGACTGGTACCGCAAAATCGGCTTCGAGCACTGCGCGGCCCCCAAGAATAAAGGACTGGTCCGACCGATCCGCCGCTTCCCCTTCGTCCCGAACCGCCAGGAAAAGCTGGACGAGGATTGCTACGAAGCATTCAATATCCAGGTCGACGCTCTGATGCGCCGGATCGAAGCGACGCGGCCCAAGTGCCTGGTCATCGGCATCTCGGGAGGGCTCGACAGCACCCATGCCTTGCTGGTCGCCGCCAAGGCGATGGACCGCCTGGGCCGCCCCCGCACCGATATTCGCGGCTACACCATGCCCGGCTTCGCGACATCAGACGGCACCAAGTCCAACGCATGGAAGCTGATGAAGGCATTCGGCATCTCGGCGGAAGAAATCGACATCAAGCCGACGGCGACGATGATGCTGGAGAATATCGGCCACGCCTTCGCCGACGGACATCCCGTCTACGACACCACGTTTGAAAACGTCCAGGCGGGCCTGCGCACGGACTACCTCTTCCGCCTTGCAGGACAGCATAGCGGCTGGGTGATCGGGACCGGCGACCTGTCCGAACTCGCGCTCGGTTGGTGCACGTATGGCGTAGGCGACCAGATGAGCCACTATGGTGTCAATTCGGGCGTGCCGAAGACGCTCATCCAGTATCTCATTCGCTGGACCACGACGACGCACCAGTTCGACGATCATGTCGACGAGGTATTGCTCGATATCCTCGACACCGAAATCAGCCCGGAACTGGTTCCCGCGGGCGAGGATGGCACGATCCAGAGCACACAATCGATCATCGGCCCTTATGAGTTGAACGACTTTTTCCTGCACCACGTCATTCGCTGGGGACAAAGTCCGAGCCATGTCGCGTTCCTTGCCTGGCACGCGTGGAAGGACGCCGAGGCCGGCCAATGGCCGATCGATTTCCCCGAAGATGCCAAGAACGCATACGATCTTGCCACCATCGCCAAGTGGCTGGAAAACTTCGTGAAACGCTTCTTCGGCTTCAGCCAGTTCAAGCGCAGCGCCATGCCCAACGGGCCGAAAGTCAGCGCGGGCGGCGCACTTTCGCCGCGCGGCGACTGGCGTGCGCCCAGCGATGCCGTAGCGGATCTGTGGCTCGATGACCTGAAGCGAAACCTGCCCGGCTGATCTTGCTAGATCGCCCGCGATAGGGCAGCACTGAGGCAATCGGATCGTAGGGACGCGATCGGCCAAGGGCAGACAGCCAGCCGTCACTCATGCTTATGGGGGCTAAGCGATGGCATCTGCCGCGTCCGGAAAATCACTGATCCTTGAAGACAGTCTGCGCTTGCGGTTGTTCACCCTTTTCATCCTCTACGTTGGCCAAGGCATGCCGATCGGCTTGTTTTGGTTCGCGGTGCCGGCATGGATGGCCGTCAACGGGGCGCCTGCGGCCGATGTCGGCTCTGTGGCTGCGCTGACGGCGCTTCCGTGGTCGCTCAAGCTCGTCAACGGGTTCATCATGGACCGCTATACCTTCCTGCCCATGGGGCGACGCAGGGCGTGGATCCTTGGTGCGCAGCTCGTGATGATCGCATGCCTGCTGATAGCAGCGCTAATAGACCCTTCCGTGAAAGACGTCGCAATTCTCGGCGGTATCGGCTTTGCCCTGAACCTGGCGACGACGTTCCAGGACGTGGCGGTCGATGGCCTTGCGGTCGATATCATGACCGAGGATGAACGAGCGCGAGGTTCCGGCATGATGTTCGGCGGTCAGGCGATCGGTATCGCCGCCGCAACGGCCATTTGCGGTTTCGTAATCGGGGACTTCGGAGCGCCAGCGGCATTCCTGATTGTCGCCGCCCTGATTTTTGTCCTGTGCGTTTACATTGCCTCGTTCAGGGAGCGGCAGGGCGAAAGGTCGATGCCGTGGAGTAGCGGCAGGGCCCACGAGAGGAACCTGGAAATCCAGCTCGATGCCTGGTGGCCGCTGCTCAAGTCCACGTTCAACTCGATGCGAAAGTCGTCGAGCCTTTTGTGGCTGCCTTGCCTGTTCGGGCGCGGGGTCCTCTATGGCGGCTTCGCAGGTGCGACACCGCTCATCGGGGCCAATTATGTGGGCTGGGACACTGCCGAAATATCCAGCCTGACCGCAACGGCCGGGCTGCTGGCCGGAGTTCTGTGTATGACGCTGGGTGGCTGGCTCGGAGACAGATACGGCGCGAAGCGGATCGGCATCATGTGGGTGGCGTCAGGCATCGCGATGTGCGCGGTCATGTTCGGAGCGGTCGAACACTGGAGCAGCTCTGCTGTCTTCATGGCGTTCGTCTATTTCTGGATCCCGCTCGACATGCTGATCACGGTCGCATTGCTGCCCATCTCGATGCGGCTGTGCGACCCGACCGTCGCTGCGACGCAGTTTACTATCTACATGGCGGTGTCGAACTTCGGGATTTCGTTTGGAGCGTTCATGCTGGGCAAGACAGACGCGCTTGGCGGTCTGCCCTCGATATTCATCATCGTGGGCGCCGGATTGACAGTCGCGCTACTGCTGTTGCTGACAGCAAAATTCCCGCGCCGCCCCGAATATTATGAAATCCAGAAGCGGCGCGAGATAATGGCGGCTCACAAGCCCGCGTGATCAGGCGGCGAGGCGTTCGACCTTTTCGTGGGCTTCGGCGATCTTCTCTTCGCCGCCTTCACCCATGATGCCATCGGCGGCGACCATTTCGACATCGGTGATGCCGAGGAAGCCGAGGAAGAACTTCAGCCACGGGCTCATGAAGTCGATCTCGCTCCCGATCGGCGTGCCGCCCGACGCGATTGCGATATAAGCCTTCTTGCCGGTCAGGAGACCTTCGGGGCCATTTGCAGTGTAGTGGAACGTCGTGCCTGCACGGGCGACGAGGTCGGCCCACGCCTTGACCGTGGCGGGAACGGCGAAGTTGTAGACCGGCACGCTCAACACGATCGTATCGGCTGCTTTCAGCTCTTCGATCAGTTCGTCGGCCACCTTGGCCAGTTCGTGTTGCTCGGGCGAACGTTCTGCATAGGGTGCGAGGTTTGCCGCGAAACGCTCCGCATCTATGAACGGGATCTCGTTCTTCGCGAGGTCGCGGATGACGATCTTCGCGTCCTGCTTGGCTGCGAGGTTTTCGACCAGCTTGGTGCCGAGGCTGCGCGAAACGCTCTCGCCATCACGGATACTGGCGGTGATGTGAAGGATAGTGCTCATGTGTCTGTCTCCTGTTCAGGCCGCATCGACAAGGACGAGTTCGCTGTCCTCGAGAGCGGTAATGGTGATGCTGCCTTCTTTGGTGATGGCGATGCCGTCGCGCGCTTTCGCCTCGATATCGCCGATGCGGATGCTTCCGGTCGCCGGCACGAGATACAGGTGCCGATCGGCTGCTGTAGGCATGTAGGTCACGCTTTCGCCTGCCTTGACCGTCGCACCCAGAACGCGGGCATCGGTCCGGATGTTGAGGGCGTCGTCGTCGTTCGCGGCTCCACTGGCGAGCGGCACGAACTGGCCGGCGCGGTCGTCCTTGGGGAACTTGCGTGCACCCCAGCCGGGCTGGCCGCCGCGTTCGGAAGGGATGATCCAGATCTGGAAAAGCGTGGTTTCCTCGTCTTCCAGATTGAATTCCGAATGCTGGACGCCGTTTCCGGCGCTCATCACCTGGACGTCCCCTGCCTCGGTCCGGCCTTCATTGCCCATGCTGTCGCGGTGGGTGATCGCGCCGGTGCGGACATAGGTGATGATTTCCATGTCCCGGTGCGGGTGCGTCGGAAAGCCGCTTTTCGGCGCGATGATGTCGTCGTTCCAGACGCGCAGGGCGCCCCAGTTAACGCGCTCCGGATCATGGTAGCCGGCAAAAGAGAAATGGTGGTTCGCATCGAGCCAGCCGTGGTTGGCCTTGCCGAGCGTATCGAAAGGGCGGTGTTCGATCATATCGGGTCTCCTCAAAGGGATTGCTTCGTTGGAGCAACAGATAGCGATTGCGCTATGTTTCGATAACTGCGATAAAATACGTTAAGATGTTCAGGAAATACGAACAGTGAAGTTTGGCGAGCCTAGCCTCGACCAACTCCGCATCTTTCTCGCAGTGGCCGAGGAGGGGAGCTTCGGCGCCGCGGCGCGCAAGATGGGCCGGGCGGTCTCGGCCGTAAGCTACGGCATTGCCCAGATGGAAGCGCAATTGGGGGTCACGCTGTTCGAGCGCGAAGGCTCGCGCAGGCCGGTGTTGACGGATGACGGCAAGGCGCTGCTCCCTGAAGCCATGGCCGTAACCGACGGTGTCGACACGCTCATTGCGAAGTCGCGAAGCCTCCATGCCGGCCTCGAGAGCGAGGTTTCGCTGGTCGTCGACGTGATGCTGCCGGGCGAAGTGACGGCGGGGGTGCTGCGCGAATTTCGCAAGATGTATCCCAATGTCGCCCTGCGACTACAGGTGGAAGCCTTGGGTGCTGTCGAGGCTTGCCTCATCGGTGGCGGCGCGGACCTGGCAATCGGCGGTCCGTTGATGGCCGACAGGGCGGAACTTGAACGACAGGCCGTCGGTGCCGTCGAACTGGTCCCCGTTGCCGCCCCCGATCATCCACTCGCGCGCGCCGGCATCAAGCCGGGGCAAAGCCGCAAGCACCTCCAGCTCGTATTGTCGGACCGCTCGCCCCTTTCGGAAGGACGGGAATTTTCGGTGCTGTCGCCGCAGAACTGGCGCCTGGCAGACCTCGGCGCGAAGCACGCGCTTCTCAAGGAGGGAATCGGCTGGGGCAATATGCCGCGGCACATGGTGCGCGGCGATCTTGAGGAAGGCAGGCTGTGTCTGCTGGACCTCCCCGAAAAGCCCGGGGCGAACTATACGCTCAGCGCGCTTTGGCGCCGAGATGCGCGGCCAGGCCCTGCAACCAGCTGGCTTATCGATGCAATCAGGGACCGACTGGCGGCGTGCGAAGGAGTGGAGCCTTCGGTGACGGCCCGGCCTTAGAGCTTCGTGACCCAGCCGTGCGTATCGCTCACGGCGCCCTTCTGGATGCCGACTAGCTTTTCGCGGACCTTGTTGGTGATCTGGCCGGTACCGCCAGTGCCAATGGTGAAGTCGCCATCAGGGCCAAGAACAGTGCCGACTGGCGTCACGACCGCAGCGGTGCCGCAGGCCATCGTTTCCAGCAGCTTGCCGGTGGTCGCATCAACGCGCCACTGGTCGATGCTGTATGGCTCTTCGCGAACGTTGAGACCCTCTTCGCGCAGCAGCTGGATCAGGCTGTCGCGGGTAATGCCCGGCAGGATCGTGCCCGTCAGCGGCGGAGTAATGACCGTGCCATCGTCGAATACGAAAAACAGGTTCATCCCGCCCAGTTCTTCGATCCATTTCTTCTCGACCGCATCGAGGAAGACCACTTGGTCGCAGCCGTTCTCGATACCCTCGGCCTGGGGCACGAGGCTGGCGGCGTAATTGCCGCCGGTCTTCGCCGCACCGGTCCCGCCGGGAGCTGCGCGCGTATAGTTGCGGCTGACCCAGATCTTCACCGGCTTCGCGCCGCCCTTGAAGTAGGGGCCGACGGGGCTCGCAATCAGGATATATTTGTACTGCCTCGCCGGGCGAACGCCGAGAAACGCCTCGGATGCGAACATGAAAGGGCGCAGGTAAAGCGAACCGTCGGGATCGCTCGGCACCCAGTCACGGTCGGCGGCGACCAGCTGGCGGATGGATTCGAGGAAAAGCTCTTCCGGCAATGCGGGCATCGCCATCCGCCTCGCGCTCGCGTTGAAACGCCGCGCATTCTGTTCGGGACGAAACAGGCCGAGCGTGTCGTCGCCGTGCTTGTAAGCCTTCATCCCCTCGAAAATTTCCTGCGCGTAATGCAGCACCGCCGCCGCAGGATCGAGGCTGATCGGCTGGCGCGGGCCGAGCGTGGCCTGATACCATCCACCCTTGTCCGCATCATAGTCGATCACGACCATGTGATCGGTAAAAAGCTTGCCGAAACCGGGATCCAGAAGCGCCTGCTGGCGGGTCTCGTCGGGAACGGGGGCGGGGTGGGGAATGTGCGCGAAATCCATGACGCGCGGTTAGTGTGAAGGGCGCGCGGGCGCAAGTATCGAGACCCTCAAATGAGAAGGGCGACCCTCGCCCGTAGGAGGATCGCCCTTCGCATGGTCAGCGGTCGGAAGCGCCGCTCACGTAGCCTTACTCGGCAGGAATGTTACCGAATATGCTCCGTAGGGATCTTCACCGACCTCGCTACTGAACCATGAGACATCGGATCACCTCCTTTCAAGCTTGTGAGCTAGACCGCCGTTTCACTGGTGGCCAAGACCGCGTGCGCCGCTGATCTTGCTTACAATTTGTTGCGGAAAAGAGGTGAAAACAAGGCTTGTAAAAAAGTTATCCCACGTCAGAATTGGCGTTTGTGGCTCGGGACGAATCCCGGGCCTTTTTCGTATCCGGATCGGGGGCTCTTCCAAGGAGGCGGGCCGAGCATCGAATCAGGTCAGCGGCAATCCTCGATAACCCGCGTCACTTCGGACCATGCCGGAAGGTAAAGCGGCGACGAATTGCTTGTTTCCACAGCGAATCGTCCGCGTGTGAGGGCCATGGCATCAAGCAGTGGGTCGCGTGCCTGCACGTCGGCAGCGAGTGAGGAGGCGCTGTCGCCTTGCCGTGCCGCAAGCGTGCGGGTGGCTGTTTCGGTGCGAATGGTCATGGCCGGAGTGGCGCTGCTGCCTGCCTGATAGCGAATCATTGCCATACGGGCGCTGCCACGCATGCAGCCGATGGCGAAGAGTGGTCCTCCGTTGCGGCCGGAAAAGCGCGCGATCGTTCCGCCATCGACCGTCCCGTAAGACCAGTTGCCGGAGGTTTGCGGGGCATCGATCCAGTTTGCGGTAACAGGAGCCTGCGGTACCGGTGTCGGTGTCGGCGTAGGTGTTGGCGACGGAGTGCTGACGGGTGCAGGGCTGGGCGCGGGCGTCGGCTCCGGTGAGGGCGGGATGCAGGCGGCAAGGCCGATGGTCAGCGCACAGGCGGCTGCAAATTGTCCGTAGATCGGTTTCATACCGGTCCAATGCGCGCTAACGCCCTTGGTTTCAAACGGAGTTTGCTGTGGCGAAGAAACGTCTCGACCAAATGCTTGTCGATCGCGGCCTGGTGGAAAGCCGGACCCGTGCGCAGGCGCTGGTCATGGCGGGACTGGTTTTTTCTGGCGAGCAGAAGCTTGCCAAGCCCGGTCAGCAATTGCGCGAGGACGTTCCGCTTGAAGTGCGCGGTCGCGACCATCCCTGGGTGAGCCGCGGCGGGATCAAGCTGGCTCACGCGATCGAGCATTTCGGTCTCGATCCGAGCGGGGTCACCGCGATGGACATCGGCAGTTCGACCGGCGGTTTCACCGACGTGTTGTTGCAGGGCGGAGCCAGCCACGTCTTTGCTGTCGACAGCGGCACCAACCAGCTTGCGTGGAAGCTGCGGCAGGACGAGCGGGTGACGGTGCTCGAACAGACCAGCGCGCGCATCCTAACGCCCGAGATGATCGACCGGCCCGTGACATGGGTGGTGTGCGATGCGAGCTTCATCGGCCTCTCCAAAGTTCTCGAACGCCCGCTCGAACTCGCTGAAGAGGACTGCCGCCTCGTCGCTCTCATCAAGCCGCAGTTCGAGGTCGGGCGCGAGGAAGTGGGCAAGAAGGGCGTGGTCAGCGATCCGGCGCTTCATGCCCGCGTTTGTGACGAGGTGCGCGAGTGGGTCGAAGGTCTGGGTTTCGAGGTGCAGGGCATTGTGGAAAGCCCCATCACGGGCCCGGAAGGCAATGTCGAGTTCCTGATAAGCGCTCAGCGGGGCCAAGCCTGACATTGACGCTTCGCCACTGCGCGCTCTAGGCGCTTCGCGAGAGAATTTACGGAGAGAGCATGTCCGCCAATATCGCCGAAATGGAACGTCGCCGCGAAGCCGCCAAGCTGGGCGGAGGCGAGAAACGCATCGCCGCACAGCACGCCAAGGGCAAGCTGACCGCGCGCGAACGGCTCGATGTGTTGCTGGATGAGGGCAGCTTCGAAGAACTCGACACTTATGTCGAACACGACTGCGTCGACTTCGGCATGCAGGACCAGAAGATCCCCGGCGATGGCGTCGTCACCGGATCGGGCACGATCAACGGCCGCCTCGTCTATGTTTTCAGCCAAGATTTCACCGTCTTCGGCGGCTCACTTTCCAAGCGCCACGCAGAAAAGATCTGCAAGGTGATGGATACTGCGATGAAAGTCGGCGCGCCGGTGATCGGCCTCAACGACAGCGGCGGCGCGCGCATCCAGGAAGGCGTCGCTTCGCTCGGGGGCTATGCCGAGGTGTTTCAGCGCAATGTGCTGGCCAGCGGCGTGGTGCCGCAGATCAGCCTCATAATGGGGCCATGTGCAGGCGGTGCGGTCTATTCGCCCGCGATGACCGACTTCATCTTCATGGTGGAGGACAGCAGCTACATGTTCGTCACCGGCCCCGACGTGGTGAAGACGGTGACCAACGAGGTCGTCACGCAGGAAGAACTGGGCGGGGCGAAGACGCACACCACCAAGACCAGTGTCGCCGACAACAGCTTCGAGAACGACATCGAGACGCTGCTCGCGACGCGCGATTTTTTCGATTACCTGCCGCTGTCGAACCGCGAGGAGGTGCCGGAACGGCCCACGGCGGACGCTTGGGACCGCGAGGAGCCGAGCCTAGACACGCTGATCCCCGACAACGCCAACCAGCCCTATGACATGCACGAAGTTATCAGGAAGACGCTGGACGAAGGCGATTTCTTCGAGATCCAGCCGAACCATGCCGCCAATATCATTTGCGGCTTCGGCCGGGTCGAAGGGCGCACGGTGGGCGTGGTGGCGAACCAGCCAATGGTGCTGGCCGGCGTGCTCGACATCGCCAGTTCCAAGAAGGCCGCGCGTTTCGTGCGCTTCTGCGATGCTTTCGAAATCCCGATCCTGACCTTCGTCGACGTGCCCGGCTTCCTCCCCGGCACGGCGCAGGAGCATAACGGCATCATCAAGCACGGCGCGAAGCTGCTGTTCGCCTATGCCGAGGCGACCGTGCCCAAGATCACCGTCATCACCCGCAAGGCCTATGGCGGCGCCTATGACGTGATGGCGTCGAAGCATCTTCGCGGTGATCTCAACTACGCCTGGCCCACCGCCGAAATCGCCGTGATGGGCGCAAAGGGCGCGGTGGAGATCATCTTCCGCCAAGACCGCGACGATCCCGACAAGATCGCCGAGAAGACCAAGGAATATGAAGACCGCTTCGCGAACCCCTTCGTGGCCGCCCAGCGCGGCTATATTGACGAGGTGATCTACCCGCATTCCACGCGGCGGCGGATTGCATTGGGGCTACGCAAGCTCCGAACGAAGCAGCTCGAGAACCCGTGGAAAAAGCACGACAATATCCCACTGTGAATAAGGTTGGTCTCGCTTCGTTAGTCGTCCTTTTCGCCTCGCTTGTTGGTGTTGGATATGTCGCGAGAATAGGCGAGCAAGGTATCGATCAACGTCAGAAGACACGTGCCGATCAAGCCAATTTTTGGGATTGTTCAAAGCTTCCGTCGGATGATTTACTCCGGCGTCTGTATATCCGGCGGATCGTTTTCGATCATGACCCGGATGCTAGAGCCATTAAACGTAACTTTCTGAGTTTTGTATTGACCCCGTACATTTCAGCGCGGCTTGACCGAAGAGAGTTAGTTGAGGACTTTCTGAAAACCCGATCTAGTCGAGAAAGAAACTGCATTCCATTACGGAGCTCTTGAAATGAGACTCGGCCATCTCAGCCATATCGACGTCGCCACGCTGCTAATCGACTGATCTCTGCCGTCTATCGAGGTGTGCGCCCCTCGACGCCGTGTTACCTAGACAATACAGCTTCCCCCGGTTAGTCTCCCGGTCATCGAGAGGAGACTGACTTCATGAAGAAAATTTCCCTAGCCGCCGCTGCGCTTGCAGGTTCGGCGTTGATGACGGGCGTCGGCCATGCAGAACATCACGCCCTTTCCGATTACGAGCTGATCGACCGCGATGAATTGTTCGGCAATCCCGTCGCGAGCCAGGGCCGCATCAGCCCGGACGGCCAGTGGGTCAGCTGGATCGCGCCCGACGAAGGCGTGATGAACGTCTGGGTCGCGCCTGCCAGCGATCCGTCGAACGGCAAGGTCGTGACCGACGACCGCCATCGCGGCATTTCCAACCACCAGTGGACCGTCGACAGTCAGTACGTATTATTCGTGAAGGACAATGACGGCGACGAGAACTTCCACGTCTACGCCGCCGATCCCCAAACTGGTGAGACACGCGACCTGACCCCGCTGCCCGACGGCATCCGCGCGCAGCTGACGGGCGCAAGCCGCGACCGGCCCGGCGTGATCCTGGTCGGCACGAACGAGCGTAACCCGCAGCTCACCGATCTTTATGAATACAACATCGAGACGGGCGAGCGCACGCTGGTCGCGGAAAATCCCGGCTATGCTGCCTGGGTCACCGACAATACCTACAAGCCGCGCATGGCGCTGGCTCCGCAGCCCGATGGCGGGATGAAGGCCGTCTATCTCAACGAGGACATGACGCCGGGCGAGGTGTTTGCCGACATTCCCAGCGAGGACATGCTTAACACCAATATCGTCGGCTTCTCGCGCGACAACAACACGGTTTACATGATCGACAGCCGCGAGCGTAATCTTGCGGCAGGCTTCGCCATCGACCTGACGACGGGCGAGCGCTCGCTGCTGGTAGAGCCGGAAAAGGCAGACCTGAGCCGCGTTCTCGTCGACAACGAGACCTACGAGCCGATCGCCTATTCGACCAATTACCTCCAGGAAGAATGGCAGGCGCTGAACGACGAGGCGGCCAAGGAATTGCAGTACCTTTCCTCCAAGATCGACGGCGAGTACCAGATCCTTTCGCGGACCGAAGACGACAGCAAGTGGATCGTATGGGGTGGCTCTGCCGAGGCTCCGGGGCAATATCATGTTTACGATCGGGCTGCGCAGACGCTGACGCCGTGGTTCGTGACACGTCCCGATCTCGCCGATGCGCCGCTGCAGCCGATGCACCCGCTCGAACTCAAGTCTTCGGACGGCAAGACGCTGGTGTCGTATCTGACGTTGCCGCCGGGCAGCGATCCCGATGGCGACGGGCGTCCGGACGAAGCGGTCCCGATGCTGCTGTGGGTCCACGGCGGCCCGTGGGCCCGCGACAGCTACGGCTACAACACGATCCACCAGTGGATGGCCAATCGCGGCTATGCGGTACTGAGCGTCAATTACCGCGGCTCGACCGGCTTCGGTAAGGACTTCACCAATGCTGCCGTCGGCGAATTTGCCGGCAAGATGCACACCGACCTGATCGACGCGGTCGACTGGGCGATTGCGGAAGGCATCGCGCAGGAAGACAAGGTCGCGATCGGCGGCGGCAGCTACGGCGGCTATGCCACGCTGACCGGCGTTGCCTTCACGCCCGACCGCTTCGCCTGCGGCGTCGATATCGTCGGCCCGTCGAGCCTCGTCACCCTGATCGAGAGCTTCCCCGAATACTGGAAACCGTTCCTTGCCGGGACCTGGTATCGCTATGTCGGCGATCCCGCCAATCCCGAACAGCGCAAGGACTTGCTGGCGCGCTCGGCCATCAGCCGGATCGACGACATTCGCGTGCCCCTGCTCGTGGGGCAGGGCGGCAACGACCCGCGCGTGACCAAGCAGGAAGCCGACAACCTGGTGGAGGCTATGCAGGCCAAGAACCTGCCCGTCACCTACATCAACTATCCCGACGAAGGGCACGGCTTCCAGAAACCGGAAAACCGGCTGAGCTTCTTCGCGGCGATGGAAGGCTTCCTCGGCACCTGCCTCGGCGGGCGTACGCAGCCTATCGGCGAAAGCTTCGAAGGCAGTTCGGCGGAAATCCTCGCCGGTGCCGAATATGTCGAAGGACTGGGAGATGTCGAAAGCGGCGGTTGATTGCTGCCTGCCGACGTTCCAAAGAAGCGGCGCGCTCCTGTTTGCAGGGGCGCGCCGTTTCTGTTCTGGAGGATGACGCATGAAGCTCGGCCGTCTCAATCACATCGGTGTCGCGACGCCGTCGATCGAGGAATCGATCCGCTACTACCGCGACGTCATGGGCGCGACGCGCTTTCACAAGCCCTTCGATCTGGAAGCGCAGGGGGTGAAGGTCTGCTTCGTCGACACTCCGGGTGAAGAGGGCACCAACGGCACGCAGATCGAACTGATCGAGCCGCTGGGCGAAGACAGCCCCATCGCCAAGTTCCTCGAGAAGAATCCCTCCGGCGCGCAGCACCATGTCTGCTACGAGGTCGAGGACATCGAGGACGCGCGCAAATGGTTCGACGATATGGGCAAGCGCATTCTCGGCCCGACGCGCATCGGCGCACACGGCACGCCGATCTTCTTCCTCCACCCCAAGGACATGATGGGCCAGCTCACCGAAATCATGGAAACCCCCAAGGAAAACGCGCACTGGTCGAACTGATCGCGCGGACACGGAACTCACGATGACTGACAAGCCGACATACGACGACTGGAAGGCCCGCGCCGACAAGGAAGTGAAGGGCCGCGACCTGACCTGGCACACGCCCGAAGGCATCGAGGTAAAGCCGCTCTACACCAGCGAGGATACCGAAGGTCTCGACCCCGGCGTGCCAGGCATCGCGCCGTTCACGCGCGGGCCTTATGCCTCGATGTACACCGGCCGTCCGTGGACGATCCGCCAGTATGCGGGCTTCTCCACCGCCGAGGAATCGAACGCCTTCTACCGCCGCAACCTTGCCGCGGGTCAGAAGGGCCTGTCTGTCGCTTTCGACCTTGCCACCCACCGCGGCTATGACAGCGACCACCCGCGCGTGGTCGGCGACGTCGGCAAGGCGGGCGTCGCCATCGACACCGTTCGCGACATGGAAATCCTGTTCGACCAGATCCCGCTCGACACCATGAGCGTGTCGATGACGATGAACGGCGCGGTGATCCCCGTGCTCGCCTTCTACATCGTCGCGGCAGAGCGGCAGGGGGTTTCGCAGGACAAGCTCGCCGGGACCATCCAGAACGACATCCTAAAGGAGTTCATGGTCCGCAACACCTATATCTACCCACCCGAACCGAGCATGCGGATCGTTTCAGACATCATCGCATATACCTCGGCCAACATGCCGAAATTCAACAGCATTTCGATCTCGGGCTATCACATGCACGAGGCCGGGGCGACGGCAGTGCAGGAACTCGCCTTCACCATCGCCGACGGCAAGGAATACGCCAAGCGCGCGATGGAAGCGGGCCTCGATATCGACGACTTCGCGCCGCGCCTGTCCTTCTTCTGGGGCATCGGCATGAACTTCTTCATGGAGATCGCCAAGATGCGCGCGGCGCGCGCGCTGTGGCACGATGTGATGACCGATCTCGGGGCCGAAAACCCCAAGTCGAAGATGCTGCGCACCCACTGCCAGACGTCCGGTGTTTCCCTGCAAGAGCAGGACCCCTACAACAACGTCATCCGCACCACGATCGAGGCGATGGCGGCGGTGCTGGGCGGCACGCAGTCGCTCCACACCAATGCGCTGGACGAGGCGATCGCGCTGCCGACTGACTTCTCCGCCCGCATCGCGCGCAACACGCAGCTCGTGATCCAGGAAGAGACCGGCATCACCAATGTCGCCGATCCGCTGGGCGGCAGCTATTACATCGAAAGCCTCACCGCCGCGCTGGTAGACGAGGCGAAAAAGATGCTCGACGAGGTCGAGGCGGCAGGCGGCATGACCGAATACGTCGCCAGCGGCAAACCCAAGGCGCAGATCGAGGAAGCGGCTGCTGCGAAACAGGCCAGCGTCGACCGGGGCGAGACGGTGATCGTAGGCGTCAACAAGTACCGCCGCGACAAGGAAGACGAAATCGACACGCTCGACATCGACAACCATGCCGTGCGCCAGAGCCAGATCGCGCGGCTTGAAAAGGTCCGTGCGGGCCGCGACGAGTTCGCCTGCAAGGCCGCGCTCGACGCGCTGGCACGCGGCGCTGCGCAGCGCGAGGGCAATTTGCTTGAGCTCGCTGTCGAGGCGGCGCGCCACGATGCGACGCTGGGCGAAATCAGCCAGGCGATGGAAGACGCCTATGGCCGTTACGACACCATGCCCAAGCCCGTGCGCGGCGTGTATTCCGAAGCCTATTCGGACGACGATCGCTACCGCCAGGTGGTCGAAGGGGTGAAGGCGGTCGAGCGCCGCCTCGGCCGTGCGCCCAAGCTGATGGTCGCCAAAATGGGCCAGGACGGCCACGACCGCGGCGCAAATGTGATCGCCTCCGCCTTTGCCGACATGGGCTTCGAGGTCGTCTCCGGTCCGCTGTTTCAGACGCCCGCGGAAACCCGCGACATAGCGCTGGAGAACGATGTCGACGCCATCGGCGCGAGCAGCCTTGCGGCGGGGCACAAGACGCTTATCCCCGAACTGATCGGCCTGCTGAAAGACGCGGGCCGCAGCGACATCAAGGTCATTGCCGGCGGCGTGATCCCGCAGAAGGACTACGACTTCCTGCGCGATGCCGGTGTGCAGGGCATCTACGGTCCGGGCAGCAACGTGGTCGAATGCGCGGCGGACGTGCTGCGCCTGATGGGCCACAACATGCCGCCTGCCGGTGAGGATCTGGACGAGGCGGCTGAGTGAGCTCTCATAGAGGTTCGAAAACTCTCGTCTTCACGCTTTCGGGGGTAATTCTAGGGGTTCTTTTCGCGAGGGCTTTAGGTGCGACAAATCTGCTAGCCCATTCCGTGGTGATCGCTCCTCCTGCGCTGATCGGATTGGGACTCAGTTTCCTAGCGTTCGACAAATCGGGCAACTTTCGGAATCGAAATTGGGTAATCGCCGCCCTAGTGCTCGGCCTAACGATCGTTTTTGGCCTGATTTTTTCGGGCTTTGTCGCAATATCTTCGAGTACTGATTTATGAATCAAATCCGCACAGACTGGACCCGCGAGGAAATCGCGGGGCTGTTCGACCTTCCCTTTACCGAACTGCTTTTCCAGGCCGCTACCGTCCACCGCGAGTTCCATCCGCCCGAGCAGATCCAGCTGTGCACGCTGCTGTCGATCAAGACTGGCGGGTGTCCGGAGGATTGCGGCTATTGCTCGCAGTCGGTGAAGGCCGATAGCGGGGTCGAGGCGACCAAGCTGATGGAGGTGCAGTCCGTCCTCCAGCGCGCGGCGCAGGCGAAGGATGCGGGCAGTCAGCGCTTCTGCATGGGCGCGGCATGGCGCAATCCCAAGGACCGCGACATGCCCGCGATCGTCGAGATCGTGAAGGGCGTGCGCGAAATGGGGCTGGAGACCTGCATGACGCTGGGCATGTTGACGCCGAAACAGGCGGACATGCTCAAGGAAGCGGGCCTCGATTACTACAATCACAATGTCGACACCGGGCCGGAATATTACGAGCGCGTGATCTCGACCCGCAACTACCAGGACCGGCTCGACACGCTGCAGAACGTGCGCGATGCGGGCATCAACGTGTGCAGCGGCGGGATCGTCGGCATGGGCGAAACGCGCGAGGACCGGGTGGCCTTCGTCCACACGCTCGCCACGCTGGAGCTCCATCCCGAAAGCGTGCCGGTCAACGCTCTGGTGCCGGTCAAGGGCACGGTGCTGGGCGACATGCTCGCCGACACCCCGCTCGCCAAGATCGACGATATCGAGTTCGTGCGCACCGTGGCCGTCGCACGTATCACGATGCCGATGAGCATGGTCCGCCTCTCCGCAGGCCGCGAAAGCATGAGCGAAGCGACGCAGGCGCTGTGCTTCATGGCGGGCGCGAATTCGATCTTCACCGGCGACAAGCTGCTGACCGCTCCCAATGCGGGCGACGACAGCGATGCGGCGCTCTTCGCCAAGCTGGGCCTCACCGCGCTCCAGCAGGAGGAGCCGATGCGGGCTTGCAAGGTGGCGGAGCCAGCCGAGTGATGGCTCGCTTCATTCGTATCGCAACTATCGGTTTTTCACTATTCTCGGTTCTCTTCTGGACCGCCGCTTCTATGGTCTTCGAAATCGTGAAATTTTCGGCAAGTGGTGAAGAGAAAGCTGCTCCCGGCTATTTGGCAGGGGGCGCCATCCCGACCATTCTTTACGGCCTTATCTGCGCGATATTTTTACAGTGGTTCGCACGCGGAATTATCAAACGGATGCGCCCTTGACCCTCGGCTTCTCCGTCGACGCATTGCTGCCGAAGGCACGCGGGGGCGGGGTGCTCAAGATGGGGCTCGCCAAGCTCGACGAGAGGGACTGGCTCCAGCCAGATCCCGACCTTGCGGCGCGCGAGGCGGGGTTCGCGGCCTATCCGCAAGGCATCCAGCTGTCGCGCGAAGGCGAGGCGCCAGGGGTGGAGCTCGCTGCGGTGCTCGGACTCTCGGGTGGCCTGCCCCAAGCGGCGCGGGCGCATCACGAGGACATGTGTCTGCTCACCCTGCGCGAAGGCGACGAACAGTACCGCCTCGTCGGCGCGGCAGTGGCATGGCCTTCCGACTGGACGCCTGCCGACAAATTGGGTCTGCCCCTGCGTGCGCTGCATGCGCCGATTCAGGGATACGAGGAGCAGCTTGCCAGCGGCGTCGATCACTTCATGGCCAAGCTCAAAGCGGGCGCGATTTACGGGCGCTGCAACTGGTTTATCGCAGCCACCGGCGACAAGCGCTGGGTGGCCGAGCCTCCGGAACAGGCGTTTGCGCATGTCACGCCGGAAAATGCCGGCGAAACCCTCTTCGTGCGCTCCGAACGCCAGACCTTGCGCCGCCTGCCCGAAACGGGTGCGATCCTCTTCACTATTGGTATCTACGTGTCTCCGCTGGGCGAGCTGTCATCGGACAACCAGCAGCGCCTCGCGGTGGCCATGCAGGGGCTTCTCGAAGGCGAGGGCGAGCGGCGCGGAGCGCAGCACTATGCCCATGCGCTGATCGAGTTCGTCCAGCCGTAGACGGAAATTCGAGGTCGGATCAGTGGGTTAGGCTGACTGCTTGACTCTCGCTCGATTCGGGTGGCTAATTCGCCGCGCTGGGGGACAACAGCAGATAACCGAACGGATCGCTTCTTAGGGTCGTATTCCTGACTAGGGGGAAGACTGCATGAAGAAGCTTATCTTGACCGTCGCCGCCATTGGCCTCGCCATTCCGGCAACACCCGCCTTTGCGGACGATCACACGCCCGAACTTTCCAAGGTCGACTGGTATCGGGTCAACATGATCAAGTGGAAGCAAGGCAAGGGGGAACGTGCCCACGAAATCATCGAAATGTTCGAAAAGGTCGATACGGCACTGGGCTATAACGACGTGATCGATTTCCATATGCAAACCGGCGATTATGACAGCATCGTCGCTTTGCCGATGCGCGGTGGTATCGCGCAGATGGGTTGGGCTGAAAATCCCGAGGGTAAGAAGTGGGAGGCCGAATTCGTGCGCCAGGTCGGCGGCGAGGACAAGGCCAAGGCGCTGTGGGAAGAATTCGATTCCCTTATCCTGCGTCAAGACCGCCACATCGGTCATATCGACCGGGATTGAGGTACTTGCCTTGATACGGGGCCTCCGCTGCGGCATGGACTGCTCACGCTAGTTCGCCTGCATCGGAGGCCCGTTTGTTTTCCAAGATCCTGATTGCCAATCGCGGTGAAATTGCCTGCCGCGTCATCAAGACTGCCAAGCGGATGGGTATCGCCACCGTCGCGGTCTATTCCGATGCCGACGCGCGCGCGCCATTTGTGCGCATGGCGGACGAGGCCGTGCACATCGGCCCGGCACCGGCAGCGGAAAGCTATCTGATCGCAGACAAGATCATCGCCGCCTGCAAGCAGACCGGCGCGGAGGCAGTGCATCCGGGCTACGGCTTCCTCTCCGAACGCACCAGCTTTGCAGAGGCTCTGGCAGAGAATGACATCGCTTTCATCGGCCCCCCGGTCGGTGCGATTGCGGCGATGGGCGACAAGATCGAATCCAAGAAACTGGCACGCGAGGCCGGGGTCAACGTAGTCCCCGGCTTCGTCGGCGAAATCCGCGATACGGAGCATGCCGTCGAGATCAGCGGCGACATCGGTTATCCGGTGATGATGAAGGCCAGCGCAGGCGGCGGCGGCAAGGGAATGCGCCTCGCCTATTCCGAAAAGGATGTGCGCGAAGGCTTCGAGGCGACCAAGCGCGAAGGTTTGAACTCCTTCGGCGACGACCGTGTCTTCATCGAAAAGTTCATCGAGAACCCGCGCCATATCGAAATCCAGATCCTGGGCGATAAGCACGGCAACATCATCTATCTCAACGAGCGCGAATGCTCGATCCAGCGGCGTCACCAGAAGGTCGTCGAAGAGGCGCCGTCGCCCTTCGTCACACCCAAGATGCGCAAGGCCATGGGCGAACAGTGTGTCGCACTGGCGCGGGCGGTCGATTACCACAGCGCAGGCACCGTCGAACTGATCGTCAGCGGCGCGGATCCGACGGGCGAGAGCTTCTACTTCCTCGAAATGAACACCCGCCTGCAGGTAGAGCATCCGGTAACGGAAGCGATCACTGGCGTAGACCTTGTAGAGCAAATGATACGGGTCGCGGCCGGCGAGACGCTCGATATCACACAGGACGATGTAAAAATCGACGGCTGGGCGATCGAGAACCGCGTCTATGCGGAAGATCCCTATCGCGGCTTCCTGCCGTCCACCGGGCGCCTTGTTCATTACCAGCCGCCGGTGGAGCCGTGGGCGGACGATGGCGCCGAGAACGGGCGACGAGGCATTGACGGCATCCGCGTCGACGATGGCGTGTTCGAAGGCGGTGAAGTGTCGATGTTCTACGACCCGATGATCGCCAAGCTCGTCACCTGGGGCGAAACCCGCGACGAGGCGGCGGACCTTCAAGTGCAGGCACTGGACGCGTTCCGGATCGAGGGGCTCGGGCACAATATCGATTTCCTCAGCGCCATCATGCAGCACCCGCGTTTCCGCTCGGGCGAACTGACGACCGGCTTCATTGCCGAGGAATATCCCGAGGGTTTCGAAGGCGCTCCTGCCTCCGACGAACTCAAGCGGGTATTGGCTGCGGTGGGCGGCGTCATCGCGACAGCCGATGCCGATCGCGCCCGACGGATCGACCAGCAGTTGAACGGCGACGAATACGCGCCGGGCGATTGGACCATCCGGATCGGCGAGCGTGAGGAAGGCTCGTCCAGCCATGAAGTACGGCTAGAAGAGAACGCGCTGACCGTCGATGACGAGCAGGTCACGATCGAGATGCAGTACACGCCGGGCCAGCGCATGATCGACGTGGCTCTGTTCGCAAACGATGCCGACGAAGATGCCGAGCCGCTCGAAACCTATACGTTCCAGCTGGCTCCGTCGCGCACTGGCTATGCCATCACGACGCGCGGGGCGACGCATCACCTGCGTATCCTCCAGACGCGCATCGCGAACCTTGCCGGTCACATGATCGAGAAGGAACCGCCGGATCTTTCCAAGATGCTCATCTGCCCGATGCCGGGCCTGCTGGTGAAGCTGCACGTGGCAGAGGGCGAGGAAGTCCAGCCCGGCCAGCCGCTGGCCACAGTCGAGGCGATGAAGATGGAGAACATCCTGCGCGCCGAAAAACAGGCTGTCGTGGGCAAGATCAATGCCGGCGAAGGCGATAGCCTCGCGGTGGACGAAGTCATCCTCGAACTAGAATAGAAAAGAGCGGCGCGCTTTTTACTATAGCGCCGCGCTTCGATTATTACCCTGATCGCGCCGATCCTTGCGAAATGCAGGGGTCGGCGTGAAATCGTGGTTAAGGGTCTTTTACCGAATCGGTCTTGTGGAGATACTGTGGGCCTTCGGTTCGCTTCTGACGCAACTCACTCAGGAGTAGTACGCATGGCACACAGGGGAACAGGATTCTTCGACACGCGGGGTAATTACCACAAGACCCCGGAAGACGCGACGATCAGTGATCTCGCAGGAATTCTTGGCAAAATTGGCGAAGGTGACAGCCTCGCACCGGGCATTGCGCAGATGCTGTTGCAACGCAGGTCCGAAATCGAACGTTTGTTCAGCGAACATGACACCATGATGGCCGATTACCAACCTCACGGTGCAGGCGCGAAGGTCACACGACTGGAACCGCGCGCGAGCTGAACCCGGCTAGGCTTTCAGGTCCAGATGGTAGCACTGGTTGTGCGGACCATTGACGTATTGCGCGAAACCCTCGCCTGCAGCGAAACCGCGCTTCGTGTACAGTCTGATAGCGGGTTGAAATACTTCTGCGGTGCCTGTCTCCAGGCTTAGTCGTTCGGTGCCCTCTTGCGCGGCCATGGCGATGAGGGCCTCCAGAATAGCACTCGCGGCTCCTTTCCCGAGATGGTCCGGATGAGTCCGCATGGATTTCAATTCCGCCTGACCGCCAGCGAGCCGCTTCAAGGCACCCATCGCAATGAGCGTGTCTCCCTCCCAGGCCCCGATGATCGTAATGCCGGGCTTTTCCAAACCCGAGACATCGAGGGCAAAGTCGGTCCCCGGAGGCGATGCGCGGTGCATATCTTGCTGGTGATAGGCGGCAAGTTCACGGACGCAGGGATCAGCAATATCGGCAAGTGCGACGCGCATCTTTTACTCTTCCACCATCGCGACCGCCCGGATCCATCCTGCACTGGCGCGTTCGATCTTCACGGGAAAACAGCTGAACATGAAACCGTGACCGGGCAGGCTTTCGAGATTGGTCAGCTTTTCAATCTGGTAATAGGGGCGAATGCGGCCCGCCTTGTGGCCTTCCCAGATGATCGAGGGATCGCGGGTTTTCGCCCAACGTTTTGCTGTGTGGCTGAAGGGGGCATCCCAGCTCCACGCATCGGTCCCGACAACTTCGACACCGCGCTCGGTCAGCCAGAGCGTTGCCTCCGCGCCTAGCCCCACGCCCTGGTCGGTGAAATTGTCCGTCCCGTAGACCGCGCCAGACTGGACCAGCACGATATCGAGAGGCTGCAGGTCGTGGCCGATCTTCGCGAATGCCTCCTCGACCTCTGCCGCGCTGACGACATGGCCGTGGGGCAGGTGGCTGAAGTCGAGCTTCACACCCGGGCGATAGAAGCGGTCCAGCGGGGCCTCGTCGATGCTCGGCGCAGGGCTCGCACCATCGTCCGTCGTCGAATGATAATGCCACGGCGCATCCATGTGCGTGCCGTTGTGGGTGGAGAGTTCCAGCATCTCGACCGCCCAGCCTTCGCCGCCCGGCAGGTCGCCCTTTTCCAGTCCCGGGAAGAACATTGCGATCTGCTCCCACGTGCTTTCGTGGGTCATGTACTGGATCTTTGGGCGCATCACGTCGGGGTCGGACACGACCTCGTTGGTGATCGGGATGGAGAGGTCGATAAAGCGCGTCATGCGCGCCACGTTAGTGCGCCTGAAGCTGCTCGTCGAGGAAGAGCGCAACGTCGTCCAGCGCCACGTCCTTAGCGAGATATGCTGCACCGATGCTGCGCAACAGGATGAAGGGCAGGGTGCCTGAATCCATCTTCTTGTCGTGCAGCATGTGATCGGCCAGCGCGCGCCCGTCGCAGGTCAGGCCAAGCGCGGAAATTTCCGATGGAAGCCCCGCAGCGTCGACCGCGCGGGTCACGCGCTGCGCATCCTCGATCCCGATATCGCCGCGCCTCGCGGAATAGCGCGCCGCGAGGACCATGCCGAGCGCAACGCCTTCGCCATGCAGCAGCCGGTCGGAAAAGCCGGTTTCCGCCTCGAGTGCATGGCCGAAGGTATGACCGAGGTTCAGCAACGCCCGTGCACCGGACGTCTCGCGCTCGTCCTCCGCGACGATCCGCGCCTTGGCCAGAACGCTCTCAGCAACCGCGTGTTCGAGCGCTTCGTTTTCGCGGTCCACCACCCTGGCGCCGTTTTCCTCGAGCCAGGCGAAGAAGTCCGCGTCGCCTAGCACGCCGTATTTCAGCACTTCCGCATATCCTGCGCGCATCTCGCGGTCGGGCAGGGTGTCGAGCGCCGAAAGATCGGCAAGCACCAGCGAGGGCTGGTGGAATGCACCGACCAGGTTCTTTCCTGCCGACGTGTTGATCGCGGTCTTGCCGCCTACTGAACTGTCGACCTGAGCCAGCAGCGTGGTCGGCAACTGCACGAAACCGCAGCCGCGCTTCAGGATCGCGCAGGCAAAGCCGGTCAGGTCGCCCACGACGCCGCCGCCAAGCGCCAGCACATGGTCGCCGCGCTCCACCCCTTCGGCCAGCAGCCAGTCGGTCAGGCGCGCAAGGCTTTCCCAGCTTTTCGAACTTTCGCCCGGAGCGACATCGTACCAGCGCGGTTCCTTGCCGGAAGCGCGAAGCGAGGCTTCGACGGCAGCGCCCCAGTGTCGGCGCGCATTGGCATCGGCAACGATGGGAACGCCCTGTTTGCGCAGGAACGCCCCGGCTTGATCGGCAACGGATGCCAGAAGGTCGCGCGCAACGCGCACTTCGTAGCTGCGGCCGGCGAGTTCGACGTCGATCACTGCCATGCCGCAAGCTCCTCGATGATGCGCTCTACTGCAACTTCGTGCGGGCCATCCCCGGTCACGACGTGGATTTGCGCCTGCGCGTATGCAGGGCTGCGCTGTTCCTTCAGGTCGCGTAGGATTGCACGCGGGTCGCCGGTCTTGAGCAAGGGGCGCGTATTCTTGCGCGACGTGCGTTCGACCAGCGTGTCGATGTCGCAATCGAGCCAGATCGCCAGCCCGTTCTCGATGACGAGGGCGCGCGTTTCCGGATCGACGAAGGCGCCTCCGCCGGTGGCAATCACGCCATGACCTTCTTCCATGAGCCGCGCGATCACGCGCCGTTCCCCGTCGCGGAAATAGGCTTCACCATGCGCTTCGAAGATTTCCGCCACCGTGCGGTCGGCGGCGCGCTCAATTTCCTCGTCGGCGTCGATGAAATCCCGATCCAGCGCCGAGGCGAGGCGGCGGCCGATACTCGTCTTGCCCACGCCCATCAGACCGACCAGCACGACCGGGCGTGTGATCCGGCGTGCCTGCCGCACGGGATCGGACATATCGTGGGGTGTATGCGCGTTGCTCATTGCCGCTCGGCCTATAGATGGGCTAGGGCGCGGGCAACCCACACGAATATTGATCGAGGATACGAAAATCTTGGCCGTGAAACGCTCGCGTATGATCCTGATCGCTGCGCTCGCCATTCTGGCAGTGCTGGTCGTGGCCTGGATCGACGGCGGTGAAGAGCCGCTGCGTCCGATTTCGGAACCTGTCGAACTGCCAGGAGCAGCAGGATGAAACGCGGCTATTGGCTGGCCGGTGCGGCCCTCGTTATTTCCTCCAGCGTGGTGGTGGCACAGCGCGCACCCGAGAGCATTCTGCCCGGGGCCGCCAATACGCCTGCGCCCGCTCCGGCCCCTGCGACACCTGCGCCCACCCAAAGTCCGACGGCATCGGGCGAAGTGGTGCAGCCTTTGCCGAGTGCGCCTGCGCCGGTCGATACCTCCGGCATCAGCCTGGGCGATATTCCCTCTGTCGAAGAGCTGGAATCGATGACCGCGGCGGAACTCGACGAGGCTTTGGGCCTGAGACCGCGTTACGACATTCCGCCTGCCGCGCGCCGGGCTACCCGCGAAATCGGGATCATTGCGCCTGCAGAGGGCGGATTGCCCACCGGCTCGCTCGCGCGCCAGCCTGCCTCCATCGTGCGCGCTGCACTGGGCGCCGTCCAGGGACCGATGGTGTCGCGCTGGGGACACATCCTGATGCGCCGGGCGCTCGCGAGCCGGCTCGATGCACCGCAGGGCATGGGTCCGGTCGAATTTGCCACCCTTCGCGCACGTGCGCTCAACAGCATGGGCGAATATGCCGCTGCGCGCGCGCTGGTACAGGACATCGATACGGCGAACTACTCGCCCGCGCTGACCCGCGCCGCGATCGACGCCTATGTCGGGACCAGCGATATCGTGGGTGCGTGCCCGGCCGTTCGGCTGGGCAAGGGCGACGAAGAGACGCCGCGCTGGGCAATGCTGGAAGGCATTTGCGCCGCCTTCGCCGGGGAATCGCAGCGGGCGCAGAACGATTTGCGCAGGCTCCTTTCGCGCGCCGAAGGGGACGCGCGGCTCGACGTGCTGCTGGCACAGCGTTTTGCCGGTGCTGCCGGCGAGGGACGGCGAGCGGTGACCATCGAGTGGGACGGGTCGGGCGATCTGACCCCGTGGCGCTTCGCCATGGCGAACGCTCTGGGCGAACCGATCCCCGAAGACCTGACCGACGATCTCGACAATTCG
This sequence comes from Qipengyuania aquimaris, assembly GCF_009827445.1. Classification (GTDB taxonomy): domain Bacteria; phylum Pseudomonadota; class Alphaproteobacteria; order Sphingomonadales; family Sphingomonadaceae; genus Qipengyuania; species Qipengyuania aquimaris. The sequence goes on along the minus strand of NZ_WTYI01000001.1, from coordinate 1,239,449 downwards.
ATGCTGATTTCCAGCGCTTTGACACCGGCTCTTTCCGCAGGACAGCGTATCCGCGGTGCCGATGTGGCAGCGGCATCGGGTGTCCTGTCCGCGCGCGCCATCGTGGATCTCTACTCCCTGCTCTACGCAGAGCGAGAGCAAGCGGGCGAAGACCCCGCGTTGCCGGTCGCGTCACGCCTTCGCTCTGCCTATGTCGATCCCTCTCCGGCAGAGCGGATCGCAGCTATCCGCGATGTGTGGAATGGCAGCGATGACGAGTATGGCCGCTATGTCCTAACCGCCTACGCCGCTGCGCGTGTGACGCCGAGCGCGGATTTCGCGGACGATTCCGGAGACCTCATCGCCTCTATGCTGACCGCAGGCCTCGACCGGGATGCGATGCGATGGGCCAATGCTGTCGATGAGGGCAGCCTTGGCTGGGCGCTCCTGGCACTGGCCAATCCGCAGGGCGGCACGGTCACCGACGGCCAGCTCGACACGTTCTTCGACGATGACGAATCCACCCGCAGCCGCAAATCGCGTATGCTGCTGGCTGGCCTCGCCGGACTGGGGCGCGTCGGGCAGGACGAGATTGCCGAGTATTCAGACCGGCTCGAAATGAACTTCACCGCGCCCACCCGCTGGACCCGGATGATCGACAAGGCTGCCGAAGTGAATAATGGCGCACTGGTTGCCTATCTGGCCGGGCTGGGGATGCAGGGAACGAGCTGGGACCAGATGACCGCGCGCCATCTCTATCACATCGTTTCCGCGCTCAATGCAGTGGGCATGGAGGCCGAGGCCAGGATGATCGCCGCGGAGGCGGTCGCGCGGGCCTGACCGGGCCATGAGCGCAATCGACGATTTCCTCGCCATGCTGGCCGCAGAACGCGGCGCGGCCCGGAACACGATCATCGCCTACGGGCGAGACCTGGCGCAGGCAGAGGAAATCGTGGGCGGCGATCTTGCCGCCGCCAACAAGGCGCAACTTTCGAAACTTGGGCAGGGCTGGTCCTCGCTCGCCGCGTCGACCGTGGCTCGCAAGATTTCCGCGCTGCGCCAGTTCTACGGCTTCTTGATGGACGAAGGCCTTCGCGAGGACGATCCGACGCACGCTCTCCCGCGCCCTGCCACGCGCCGTCCCTTGCCCAAGATCCTGACCCACCAGCAGGTCGAGGCACTGTTTGCCCGCGCAGAGGACGAAGCATCGAGCGAGCGGCCCGAAGCCGTACGGATGCTGGTCATGCTCGAACTGCTCTATGGTTCGGGGCTTCGCGCAACGGAGCTCGTCTCACTGCCTTTATCGGCGGTGCCGCGCGACGAACCCTTTCTCACGGTGACCGGGAAGGGCGGCCAGGCGCGGCTGGTGCCGATCAGCCGCCGCGCCAAGAAAGCGCTGTCGCGATGGCTGTCATTGCGCCCGGGTGGATCCACGTTCCTGTTTCCGTCGCGCGCAGGACATATCTCGCGGGTCCGTCTGTTCCAGATGCTGAAGGAACTTGCCGTGCGCGCCGATTTGCCCCCCGAAAAGCTCAGCCCCCACGTCTTGCGTCACGCCTTCGCGACTCACCTGCTGGAGGGCGGGGCGGGCCTGCGCGCCTTGCAGACATTGCTCGGCCATGCGGATATCGCGACGACACAAATCTATACCCATGTCGACGCGGCACGGTTGGTAAAGCTCGTCAACGAACGGCATCCACTTGCCCGCCCGCGCGCGAGCGACTAGCGGGGTGGCAATGGTTTCCTATCTTGAATTCGAAAAGCCCGTCGCCGAACTCGAAACGCGCCTTGCGGAACTGCGCAGCGCTGCCGAGGGCGACGATGTCGATATCACGAACGAGCTCCAGCGCCTTGAACTCAAGAGCGCGGACTTGCTCGCTTCCACCTATGCCTCGCTGACGCCGTGGCAGAAAACGCAGGTCGCGCGGCACCCTTCGCGTCCGCATTTCCGCGACTACGTGGAGTATGCATTCGAGGAATTCGTGCCGCTGGGCGGAGACCGCGCCTATGGCGAAGACGAAGCCATCATGGGCGGCTTTGCCAAGCTGAACGGCCGCAAGATCGTGCTGATCGGCCACGAAAAGGGCAATGATACCGCCAGTCGCATCCGTCACAATTTCGGCATGGGCAAGCCCGAAGGCTATCGCAAGGCGATCCGCCTGATGGAACTTGCCGGCCGGTTCGACCTGCCGGTCGTCACCCTTGTTGACACTTCCGGCGCGTTTCCGGGCGTCGAAGCGGAAGAACGCGGCCAGGCCGAAGCGATTGCACGTTCCACCGAAGCCTGCCTCGCGCTGCCGGTGCCCATGGTGGCCAGCATCGTGGGCGAGGGCGGTTCGGGCGGCGCAGTGGCGCTGGCCAGCGCCGAACGCGTGCTGATGCTCGAACACGCGGTCTATTCGGTGATTTCGCCCGAAGGCTGTGCATCCATCCTGTGGCGTACGGCCGAAAAGGCGCCCGATGCGGCAGAGGCCATGAAGGTGACGGCGCAGAACCTGAAGGAGCTGGGCGTGATCGACCGCATCGTGGCCGAACCTGTGGGCGGCGCGCATCGCGATCCGCGTGCAGCGGCACATAGCCTTGCGGAAGCGATCGGCGAGGAACTCGACAAGCTGTCGATTCACTCTCCGGAAGAGCTTAAGCGGATGCGCGAGGAGCGCTTCCTGCAGATCGCAGGCTGATCGACTTCATTTGCGCGGTGCGGGAACAAACAGCCGCATCCCCCTGTTCTCCCTAGCGTAAACAACCGGCCCGGCGGCGGTGGGACCCGCTTGGCCAGACGAAGGGGAACCCAATGTCCGTCATGAAGACACTCGCCGCATCCACCGCCACCATTGCGTTGGCCCTCACGGGCTGTGCCACCATTCCAGATTCATCCGCGCCGATATCGCAGGGTGAAGCACAGCAGGGCGCAGAGGCCCATCCGCAGCTGCTGGCCGAGTTCGGCGGAGCGATGACCGGCCCGCAGGCCCAGTATGTGGAAATGGTCGGCCAGAACATCGCCGTCCAGTCAGGCCTTGCCAATGCGCGCGGCAGCTTCACAGTTTCGCTGCTGAACAGCCCGGTAAACAACGCATTCGCGATCCCCGGCGGGTACGTCTACACGACGCGCCAGCTCGTTTCACTGATGAACAACGAAGCCGAACTGGCGGGCGTTCTCGGCCACGAAGTCGGCCACGTCGCGGCTCGCCACTCGCAGCGTCGCCAGCAGGCTGCCCAGCGTAACTCGATCCTCGGTGTGCTCGGCGCGATCGCCAGCCAGGCCCTGCTTGGCGGCACCGGCCTCGGACAGCAGCTTGGACAGCTCTCATTGCAGGGCTCGCAGCTCCTGACCCTCAAGTTCTCGCGCAGCCAGGAGCTGGAAGCCGACCGCCTCGGTATCCAGTATCTCAATCAGGCAGGATACGACACGCGTGCAATGGCTACCGTTCTGTCCAGCCTTGCAGCGCAAAACTCGCTCGATGCGCAGTTGATGGGACGCGACAACGCGCGCCTTCCGGAATGGGCTTCGACCCACCCCGATCCTGCCAGCCGCGTACAGACCGCTCTGAATTTCGCGCAGGAAGTCGGCGGAACCGGCCGCGTGACGAATCGCGACACATTCCTCACCCGTATCGACGGCATCCTGTATGGCGATGATCCGCAGCAGGGCGTCGTCGAAGGGCGCCAGTTCATCCATCCGGACCTGCGCCTGGCGTTCACCGCGCCGCAGGGCTTCTACATGGTCAACGGCACGCGCGCCGTCACCATCAGCGGGCAGAGCGGCAAGGCTCAATTCTCGCTTGGGCCGTATAATGGCAATCTGCAGAGCTATGTCACCAGCGTCTTCGGTGCGCTGAGCGACCAGCAGCAGGTTCGCCCCGCCAGCATCCAGACCACCACGGTCAACGGATTGCCTGCCGCCTACGGCACTGCGCGGGTCAATTCGGGCAACCAGAACCTGGATGTCACGGTGTTTGCGTATGAATTCTCGAACGACCGCGCCTACCACTTCCTGGCGCTGACCCCGGCGGGCCAGTCCGGCACGTTCAATTCGATGTTTTCGTCGATGCGCCGCATTACCGCGCAGCAGGCGGCCAATGTCATCCCGCGTCATGTGGATGTCGTGACGGTCGGATCGCGCGATACGGTTGCGACGATGGCGGCGCGCATGGCCTACGACAGCGGACAGGAAGCGCGCTTCCGCGTGCTCAATGGCCTCTCGTCGACCGATCGCCTGCAGGCCGGTCAGAAGGTAAAGATCGTGGTGCGGGGCCGCTAAGCCCCTGATCACTTTTACCGCGAGCAACAAAAAAGGCGGCGAGGTTTCCCTCGCCGCCTTCTTTTTTCGTTACCGAAGGGTCTATTAGACGCCGTTCGGAGCCTTGGCGTTTGCCGTAGCCATTTCACCGTCAACGGTGTTGAAGGTCGTGCTGAGCTCGCCACCGAGGCTCTGCATGGCAGTGATAGCAGCAACAGCGATAAGAGCAGCGATCAGGCCGTACTCGATAGCGGTTGCACCTTCTTCGTTGCGACGCAGCGTTTTGATGAACTTCATGTGTAGTCTCCTGGTTCAGTCTTCGTTACCCGGCTCTCGCCCCTGTTGAAGCTTGAGCAATTCTCGTTCTGACGCCGACAAGTTGACAAATTGCTAATCAACCGACCGACTTCTTCGCTCCCGTTCAGACCCCGGTGACCGCCGAAATGGCAGTTGCCACCCTGTTCCACATATCGATGGTGGTCTGTCCAAAGGAGCTGACCGCACCGAGCATGGAGAGGAAGATCAGAGCGAGAATCAGCCCGTATTCAACAGCGGTGGCACCTTCGGTGTCGCGTCCCAGTCTTTTGAGAAATTCGACCACTTGTGTTGCCCCCAAAGTCAATTCGTAGCTGACATCGTCGAACTACTCGGTCAGGCGTTAAGAAAAGGTTTCGGGAAGGATCAGTTTTGGAAAATTATCCGACATGGCGCTGCGTGGTCGCCCTTGCGCTTGGTGACAGGGAGGGCCGTTGGCTGATGCACAGACGCCCCGATAACAAGCACCACGGCGGGTTGTGGGAGTTCCCTGGCGGCAAGGTCGAGGCTGACGAAACGCCCGCTTGCGCCTTGGTTCGCGAGGTGAAGGAGGAATTAGGGATAGATGTCCGCGCCGAGGATCTGTCGCCCTGTTGCTTCGCCCAGGAGGGCGAGGATGTCGGCCCCAACCCGATTGTCATACTTCTTTACACTTGCACCCGATGGACCGGGAAAGCCTCTGCGCTCGAGGGCGGTGCGGTGGAATGGGTGAGGGGCCGTGACATAGAGAAACTGGCCAAGCCACCGCTGGATATCGAGCTTGCTGCACATTTGCTCGCCAAAATGCCCGATTAGGTGTTGCCAAGGCCGCATCGCCTGCCTATGTGCCGCCCTCCAACGCGCCAGTAGCTCAGCTGGATAGAGTACCTGACTACGAATCAGGCGGTCGGAGGTTCGAATCCTTCCTGGCGCGCCAAACAAGCCCATGACCCCCAGCGGTCGTGGGCTTCTTTGGTTCTAGGCCTGAATCAGTCGGCGCGATCTTCCAGTAGATGCATGTCTTCGTCGCTGAAGCCGAAGTGGTGGCCCGCTTCGTGAATCACGACATGGCGCACGAGATCGTCCATGCGAACGCCCGTTTCGCGCCATTCCGCGATCAACGGTTTGCAGAAGAGCCAGATGCGTGCCGGCATGCGTCCACTAGCCCAGATCGAGCGGTCGGGCAGTGATTCGCCTTCGTACAGGCCGGTCAGGTGCCATTTGCTCTCGATCTCGACGGCCGCGAGCTGTTCCTCTGTGGCGAAGTCCTCCACCCGCAAAACGATTTCTTCCATCTGCAAGCGGAAGTGATCAGGCAGCGATGCGCGTACGGCTTCTGCCATCTGTTGCATCTGCTCCTGCGTGGGTCCCGATCGATCGTGAAGCATCCGTCCTATATGAGTCGCCACCTATCATCGTGCAAGGACGGAACCCGGCGCGCCTTCGCCTGTTCAATCAGGCAAAGGAGAAACACCCATGTCCGACACCACCGAAATCTTCGATCGCCTGAAAGAAGACCACGATCGCCATCGCGACCTGATCGACAAGCTGCTCGAAACGAGCGGCGAGAGCGAGAAGCGCGAAGAGCTCTTCACAGAACTCACTAAGGAATTGAAGAGCCACGCCGCCGCAGAAGAGCAGGCGCTCTATTCCACCATGCTGCGCAAGCCGCCGACCACCGACGAAACGCGCCATTCCGTTGCCGAGCATGACGAAATCGACGAAATGCTGAACGACCTGGCCGCTACCGACATGTCCGAGGGCGGCTGGCTGACCAAGTTCAAGAAGTTCGCCCACGATTACCGCCACCACATCGACGAAGAAGAGGAAGACCACTTCCCCGACTTTGCGAACTACCTCGACGATGAAGACCAGGAGCACATGCGCGAGGTTTTCGATCGCCGTAAGAAGGAAGAGAAAGCGGACGCCGAATTGACGCCCGAAAAGAAAGAGGAAGCCAAGGAGTAAGATGGCCAAGGGGGAGGAGGGGCAACCCGCAGATCCGAAACAAGTGTCCCGGCTCGACGAAGGCGTCGAGCCGGGCGTTTGGCGTTATGCAAAGGTCGACCGTGCGCGGGTGATCATCGACGCGGCGGACTATTTCGCTGCGATGCAGGAAGCGATGATGAATGCGAAGCATCGCATTTTCCTCATCGGCTGGGATTTCGATACCCGCATCCATCTGGGCGAAGGGCGCCGCTGGTGGCAGCGGCCGTTCAAGGACAAGTACCCCGCGAGGCTGGGCAGCTTTTTCTCGTGGCTCATCAATCGCGAAAAATCGCTCGAGATCCGAATCCTCAAATGGAGCTTCGGCGTTTTCAAATTCGTCCTGCGCGGTTCCATGTGGTGGGATCTGACGCGATGGGCACGCCATCGCCGGATCGATTTCAAGTTCGACAGTGCCCACCCGACCGGCTGCAGCCACCACCAGAAGATCGGTATCCTCGACAATTCGCTGGCTGTGTGCGGCGGTATCGACATGACCGTGAAGCGGCTCGACACGCGCGAGCACAAGGAAGACGAGCCGATGCGCCGCACTCCGCGCGGCGAACCTTACGAGCCCTGGCACGACGCCTCGATGATGATGGAAGGCGAAATTGCCGAGGCGCTGAGCGACCTGGGGCGCGATCGCTGGATTAGGGCCGGGGGCACGCCGTTGCTGCCGATCCAGCCGCGCGATGAAAGCCTCTGGCCCGAAGGCCTTGAGCCGACCTTCGAAAACGTTGAGATCGGCATTGCACGCACCCGCGCCGAACATCGCGACTGGTCGGAAGTGAAAGAGATCGAGCATCTCTTCGTCGACCACATCAAACGTGCCGAGAAATTCATCTACGCGGAAAGCCAGTACTTTGCCTCGCGTGCAGTGGCGGAAGCAATCATCGAGCGAGTGCAAGAGGACGATCCTCCGGAATTTGTTATCGTCCATCCTGAAAAGGCCGACGGTTGGCTGGAACAGCAGGCAATGGACCATGCGCGCGCCGAGATCGTCCGCTGTATTGAGGAAGTCGACCACAAGCACCGCTTCACCATCTGGTGCCCGTGGTCGGGGGAAACGCCGATTTACGTCCACGCCAAGATGATGATCGTCGACGACAAGATCTTCCGCATCGGATCGGCCAATCTCAACAATCGCTCCATGGGCCTCGACAGCGAATGCGACGTGTTCGTCGACTCGACCCGGCCGGGCAACGAGCACGCCGCCGATCCTATCCGAGCGATCCGCCACTCGCTTCTCGCCGAACATTGCGGCGTGGAAGAGGATGAGGTGCCAGAGATGCTGGCTCGCTACGGCTCGATGGCCGCCATGATCGACCACACAGTCACCGAGGGCGGCCGCAATCTGCGCCGCTATCACCCGCCTGACCTCAACGATGCCGAGAAAGCCGTCGCTCAGAGCGGTGTCCTGGATCCCGAAGATCCCGACGATATGTTCGAGCCGTTTGCAAATGGCGGTCTTTTCCGCAAGGGAAGCCGCCTCGAACGGGTTCGCACCAAGATCAAAGGGAAGTGGGGCAAGTGAGCAGCCTTGTAGGTCCAGACGAAGACGATCCGCGCGGCAAGCCGCCGGTACCGGAACACGTGCAGGACGCGATCCGCACCCTGATCGAGTGGACCGGAGACGATCCCACCCGCGAAGGTCTTCTCGATACGCCCGCGCGCGTCGCGCGCGCGTGGAAGGAATACTGTCTCGGCTATACCGAAGACCCTTCCTACCACCTGAGCCGCGTTTTCGAAGAGGTCGGCGGGTATAACGAGATCGTCCTGCTCAAGGACATTCCGTTCCAGTCGCATTGCGAACACCACATGGCCCCGATCATCGGCAAGGCGGCCATCGCCTACCTGCCGAACGACCGTGTGGTGGGCATCTCGAAACTCGCCCGCGTCCTCCACGGCTTCGCGCGCCGCCTGCAGGTGCAGGAGCGCCTGACCGCCGAGGTCGCCGATTGTATCTGGGAGCATTTGCAGCCCCAGGGCGTCGCTGTGGTGATCGAAGCCTCGCACAGCTGCATGACCGCCCGCGGCGTGCGCACGCCCGGCGTCGGCATGATCACCAGCCGCATGATGGGCACCTTCCTCGAAGACCAGCGCAGCCGCAAGGAAGTGCTGAGCCTGATGGGGTATGGCTGAGCGTCAGAGGCGCGGTAGAGCTTGGTGCATGACTTCAACAGGTAGTTGCGTCTCATCCGCTTAGGTGTATTATCCGTGTATGTCACCAAAACATCTGATCGGATTGAGCCTCCTAACACTGACAGCCTGCGGCACCTCGCCGACAGAGGTGGTGTCTGCCAGCGCCCAGGCCACGACAGCCGCCTTTTCTTCGGGTCCATGCGAGGTCGGCATTTATGGTGAGCCGAGCGGTCGTTTCGTCGCTATCACGCGGTCTCAAGACGGCTTTAGCTACGCCTTCGAGGATGGCCGGATCGGATCGACCGAGGAACCTGACGAAGTCGTTCGATGCGGGAAAGGCTCCGTTCTCGTCAACGGCGAACATGTCTGGTCCACGATACCGATACGGGTGACGAACACGCGCTTCGCCTCCGGTGAGGTGATGCTGGCTGGACAACTACTCGAACCTGCCGATGCCGACGGAGACACACCTCTTATTGCATATGCGCATGGTTCCGAACCGACAGGGTGGATAGAGGCGGTCCGCGATCCGTATCAAATGCTTGGGAGGGGCATTTCGGTATTCGTTTTCGACAAACGAGGCACTGGGCAGTCGGAAGGGCGCTATTCGCAAAATTTCCCGCGTCTGGCCGGCGATCTGGTTGCCGCATCGATGGAGGCGAAGCGTCTGGCGGCGGGACGGTTCGGCCGCTTCGGGCTGGTCGGTCTGAGCCAGGGAGGATGGGTCGCTCCGCTAGCTGCAGAACGGTCGCAGGCCGACTTCATCGCTATCGGCTACGGCCTCGTCGCAGATATTCGTGAAGAAGACGCCAGCCAGGTGCAAAAGGAACTTCGCGACGCCGGCTATGGGAAGGATGTCCTCGCGATCGCGCAGAATATCACCGACGTCACGGCGCGGGTGGCGTCTTCGGACTATAAGGACGGTCTGGACGAGCTGGCGGCAATCCAGCAGCAATATGCTTCCGAACCATGGTTCCAGCTCATACGCGGCGGCTACACGGGTGTTTTTCTCAACACGCCCGTTGAACAGCTTCGGCAAGAGGGCGTGCCCCGGTTCAACGATCTCGATATCGATTGGTCGCTAGAGCCGATGAGCGTCCTGCGGGATGTTGAGGTACCCCAACTCTGGGTCCTTGCGGGCGAAGATCGGGAAGCTCCGATCGGCCTCACGCTTGAACGCCTCCAGAGCCTTCGTCGCTCCGGGAGCGATATTGCGATCCGTGTTTTTCCCGAGACCGATCACGGCATGTGGGAGTACGAGCAATCTCCCGATGGAATGCGCGAATACTTTCGTGTCACGCCGGGATATTATGATCTCATGGCCGACTACATCAAAGGAAGGTCCGGTCGCGACTACGGGCGCTCCGTTTCGGTTACGGTAGAATGAGGTCGAACCTTCGTTAGCCGGGGAAGGGTCAACCTTCCCTCGCTCACCTCGAAAATCGCCAACGTGGTGGCTCGGCCGCGACCGCTGCTATGCGCCGAACATTCTTTCGATAAGCCCGCGCTTCTTGCGGACCGGCGCCGTTTCTCCGGCGAGGGTGTAGAGGTAGTTGCCCAGCTGGACCGCCTGTTCCTTGCTCAGGAAATAGCGATACTCGCGCACATCCTCTTCGCTCTCGACGACCTTTCGGGTGCTTTGCATCTTGAGCGCGATGCGCTCGCCCGCCGGTGACGAGCTCCATCCCAAAAGGATGCCGAAGTTCTCGTCGCTGCTGTCTTTCCCCTGCGTCATGCACGAAAGACTGCGCCCCGCCGTGCCGTGAGGCAAGACGGGGCGCCGCTTTGTCCGCAATCGGGACAGGTGATGCAGGTTATATCTGGCCGAGCATGTGCTCCGCGCTCGATACCGAGAAATCGCCCGGCGCTTCCACGTTGAGCTGTTTCACAACGCCGTCTTCGACCAGCATTGAGTAGCGCTGACCGCGCTTGCCCATGCCGAAGCCTGAACCGTCCATGGTGAGGCCGACGGCTTCGGCGAAATCGGCATTGCCGTCTGCCAGCATGGTCACTTCGCCAGCTTCGTTCGCGCCCTTCCAGGCGCCGAGTACGAATGCGTCGTTGACCGCCGTGCAGGCAATCTCGTCGACGCCCTTGGCCTTGAGGTCATCGGCCTTTTCAACATAGCCCGGCAGGTGGCGCGCAGAGCAAGTGGGCGTGAAAGCGCCTGGCACCGAAAACAGCGCCACGGTCTTGCCCTTGAAATACTCGCTCGACTGGACCTGCTCGGGTCCATCGGGCGTTGCCTTCACCAGCGTTACATCGGGGAGGCTGTCGCCTACAGCGATTGTCATTTGTTAAAACTCCTGTGTCTTCCCGTCCACACTCACGATGTAGAGAGACGAACCGTGCATGCAAGGGAGTCGAGTGGTTAACGTCAGTTTACCGCGCGGGTTTAAATCCCGGTAAATTTTTGCACTCATGGTTTCCATCGCGGGCAACGGGTCGTCCGCGAAGGGAGACCAGGGACTATGAAAAATTTAAGGAAATTTGCGCTCGCGGCTTCGGCGGCAGCGATGCTTTGCGCGCCGACCACTGCCAGCGCCGGGACGGGCGATGAGCAGATTCGCAAGCTGGACATCATGCTGATGGTGACGTCGCTGAGGTGCCGCATGGGAAGCGACGACTTCCAGCACCATTATCGCAAATTCTCTTCCAACCACCTGTCTACGCTCAACGGCGCGGCGCGGCGGATGGAGCAGAGCATGGTGAAGCGTCACGGAAGCAAGGGCGCCAAGCGCAAGCTCGACCAGATCAGCGTCGGCATGGCGAACCAGTACGGGCAGGGACACCCGTGGCTGGGCTGTGCCGAACTGAAAGAGATCACGTCGGACCTTGCAGGTTCCAAAGATCCTGCGGTCCTGGCCCAGGCCGCCGACGAATTGCTCGGACCGCGTCCGCGGAGCGGTGGACGCTACGCACGACGCTGAGGCCTTTCGGGATACGCGAGGGAGGGCAGCAGAGGGGCGCTGTTGCCCTCCCATAAATGAAGGGCTAGGGGCGGCGCATCTGTGTGCCGCCCCTTTTCCGTGCGCGGCGCATGAATCCGGACATATCAAGAAAAGGACCGCCAGTGGCCCAGTTTACAGACTACGTCGTCAAAGACATTTCGCTCGCCGATTACGGCCGCGAAGAAATCCGTATCGCAGAAACCGAAATGCCGGGCCTGATGGCAACGCGCGAGGAATACGGCGCATCGCAGCCGCTCAAGGGCGCGCGTATCACCGGCTCGCTCCACATGACGATCCAGACTGCGGTGCTGATCGAAACGCTGACCGCGCTGGGTGCCGAAGTGCGCTGGGCGACTTGCAACATCTACTCGACGCAAGACCATGCAGCTGCCGCCATGGCTGCCAACGAGATTCCCGTATTTGCCGTGAAGGGCGAAAGCCTTGCCGAATATTGGGACTATGTCGGCAAGATCTTCGACTGGTCTTCCGATGAAGATCCCGATTGCACGGCGAACCTTATCCTCGACGATGGCGGCGACGCGACCATGTTCGCCCTGTGGGGTGCGCGTATCGAAGCAGGCGAGGAAATGCCCGAGCCGCAGAACGCCGAAGAAATCGAAATGCAGCGCGCGCTCAAGGCGTTTGTCGCGAAGAAGCCGGGCTACCTCACTAAGAGCGTCAAGGCGATCAAGGGCGTTTCGGAAGAAACCACCACTGGCGTCCACCGCCTTTACCACCTCGCCAAGCAGGGCAAGCTGCCGTTCCCGGCGATCAACGTGAACGACAGCGTGACCAAGTCGAAGTTCGACAACCTCTACGGCTGCCGCGAATCGCTGGTCGACGCGATCCGCCGCGCCACCGACGTCATGCTGTCGGGCAAGGTCGCTTGCGTTGCCGGCTTCGGCGATGTCGGCAAGGGCTCGGCCCAGTCGCTGCGTAATGGCGGCGCGCGCGTACTCGTCACCGAAATCGACCCGATCTGCGCGCTTCAGGCGGCCATGGACGGTTTCGAAGTCGTCACCATGGAAGACGCCGTGAAGCGTGCCGACATCTTCGTGACCACCACCGGCAATGAAGACGTGATCACGGCAGAGCACATGAAGTCGATGAAGCCGATGAGCATCGTGTGCAACATCGGTCACTTCGACAGCGAGATCCAGATCTCCGCGCTCGACAATTACGAGTGGACCGAACTCAAGCCCGGCACCGACCTCGTGAAGTTCCCCGATGGCAAGGAAATCATCGTGCTGGCCAAGGGCCGCCTGGTGAACCTCGCCTGCGCCACCGGCCACCCCAGCTTCGTGATGAGTTGTTCCTTCACAAACCAGGTGCTGGCGCAGATCGAGCTGTGGGAAAACACCGACGGATACGAAAACGACGTCTACGTCCTGCCCAAGAAACTGGACGAGAAGGTCGCCGCGCTCCACCTCGACAAGCTTGGCGTCCAGCTCACCAAGCTGAGCCAGGAGCAGGCGGACTATATCGGCGTTCCGGTCGAAGGTCCGTTCAAGCCGGAACATTATCGCTACTAAGCGGCGATTCCCGCTTTTCGGCGGGTTATTCAATCATGTGAGGCGGCGGGGCATTGCATCCCCGCCGCTGCACGCATAGCTGGCGAATGATGGAAGTTTCGCCGACCCTCCTGGCCCTGATCGGACTGCTGCTGGCAGTCTGGACCGGCGCGGCCGTGTGGCTGATGTTGCGCGCGACGACGCGGGCGCAGGCCGCCGAGGCCCATCGCAAGGCCGCCCTGCGCCTCGCGCGCATGGTCGAGGAGGGGCCTGCCATTCCCCTGACGGTGCGGACCGACGGCCGGATTGAGGCGCCCGACCGGCTGGCGCGCTGGCTCGGTCTGGAGCGGGTGCCCGAATACCTCAGCGAACTCGCACGCGAAGACGGCACCGGCCTTTCCGACGAACAGATCGAGGAACTCTCCACCCTGGTCCGTCGCACGCAGCGCACGGCCAAGCCGTTCAAGCTTTCCCTGCGGCCTCCCGGGTCGGGTAAGATGCTGGCCATGCGCGGCGCCTTGGCGGATCCCGCCGTTTCGCCGAGCGGCGCTGCGCTGATCTGGGTGTTCGATTTTACCGAGACCGAAGACGAACTCGCCCGGCTGGAAGAAGAGGCGGCACGCGCCCGCGACGATTTCGGCGCGCTCGTCGGCCTGATCGAAGCCGCGCCGATGCCGATGTGGTTCCGCGGTGCCGACATGCACCTGCGCCTCGTCAACCGCGCCTATGTCGAAGCGGTGGGCGGTGAAAGCGCCGACCAAGTCGTGACTGAACAGGTTGAACTGGTCGAGCGCGTGGGTGGGCGCACTGCGGCAGAGGTCGCGCAGCAGGCCGCCGATCGCCGCCAACCGATCGAACGGATCGTCTCCGCCACGATCAAGGACGCGCGTCGCACGATCCGCGTGACTGATTTGCCGCTCGTCGGCGAAGGTATCGCCGGATACGCCGTCGACATCGAGGAGATGGAAGAGCAGGCCCGCGAATTCCGCGCTTTCCGCGAAGCGCAGCGCTCGATGCTCGACCAGCTCTCGATCGGCGTGGCGCAGTTCGACGCGCGCCGCCGCATGACCTTTGCGAACCAGCCGTTCCACCGGACCTTCTCGCTCCCGCCCGGCGTGGTGAACGAGCGCACCAGCTTCGAGCAGATGCTGATGGTCGCGCGCGAGAACGGCCGTATTCCCGAAGTGCGTGACTTCCCCGCATGGCGCGGCGAACTGGTCGAATGGTTCCAGCGCGACGACCCGGAGGAAATGGCCTGGCCGCTGCCGGATGGAACGCACCTGCGCGTCATCGCGCAGCCGCTTCCCGACGGCGGACTGGTGATGATCGCGGAAGACCGGACCGAGCAGCTCGCCCTTTCCGCCACGCGCGACACTCTGCTGCGCACGCGAACCGCGACCTTCGACAGCCTGTTCGAAGCACTTGCCGTCTTCGCGCCTGACGGACACCTCGAATTGTGGAATCGTGGCTTTCCCAAGGCGTGGGGCCTCGATGGCGAAGTTCTGGACAACCATCCGCAGGCCGAAGAATTGCTCGAGGCAATTGCGGGCCAGCTCGCCGACCCCAAGGCGATTGCGCAGATCGGCCAGACCATCCGATCCGCAACGCTGGATCGCAAGAACCGCGAAGGCCGGATCGAGCTCGCTGACGGTCGCACGCTCGATTATGCCGGCGTGCCGCTGCCGGACGGCAACGGCCTCCTTACCGTCCTCGACGTCACCGCTTCGCAGCAGGCGGAAGAGGCACTGCGGGAACGCAATCGCGCGCTCGAAGAGGCCGATGCGGTCATGACCCGCTTCCTCGCCAATATGAGCTACGAATTCCGCACCCCGCTGACCACGATCGGTGGTTTCGCCGAGATGCTGGAAAGCGGGCTGGCCGGTGAATTGTCTCCGCAAGCCGCGGAGTATGTAGCTGCAATCACCCAGTCGGTCGGCAAGCTGACCGAGCAGGTGGAAAACGTGCTCGACCTGTCGCAGTCCGAGGCCGGCCTCATGCCGCTGCGCAAACAGCGCGTCGAACTGTTGCCGCTGCTGACCCGCATCGTGCGCAAGCGCGAACAGGCGATCCTCGACGGTGGGCTGACGCTCGATCTGAAGGGCAATGCGAACAAGGTGGTCGATGCCGACCAGCAGCAATTGCAGCGCGCGCTCGGACAATTGCTCGACAATGCGATCAATAATACGCCGCAGGGCGGGAAGATCGTGATCGATGTCGCCAAGCAGCGCGGCCTCAATCGCATTGCGATCAATGATACCGGGCGCGGGATGAGCCAGCATGAACTGGCCCGCGCGCTCGAAGGTATCCGCATGTCCGCCGACGGTAAGGGCATCGAGCGTCGCCACGGTCTCGGGATCCCGCTCGCGCGCCAACTGGTCGAGGCTCATGGCGGCACGCTCGATATCCAGAGCCGGCGCAACGCCGGGACCAGCGCGGTCATTACGCTACCGTGATAGTCGACCTGCCCGATCTCGCCGCGATGGATGTGTTCGGCGCCAGGATCGCCGCGAAGTTGCAGCCCGGCGATGTCGTGGCGCTGTCGGGAGGGCTGGGCGCGGGCAAGACCACGCTCGCCCGCGCGATCATCTCGGCGCTGGGTCACGAAGGGGAGGTGCCGTCGCCGACCTTCACGATCGTCGAGACCTACGATCATTTGCGCGTGCCGCTCGTTCATGCGGATTTCTACCGTCTGGAGCATCCGTCCGAAGCCGAAGAGATCGGCCTCGACGATTACCGCGAGGGCGCCGCGCTGCTCGCCGAATGGCCCGACCATGCAGGCGGATTTTCCCATGAGGCGACCTGCCTCGAAATCACGCTGCAAACGGTGGGAGAAAATGGGGGTGAGGGGCGCAGGGCCGTTGTTAATGCAGGCGAAGCTTGGCAAAGCCGGAAGCCATGAGCGATACGCTGCCCGACGGCATTCACGACTTCCTTGGCGACACTGCATGGCAGGGCGCCGAAATCGCCCCGCTGGTGGGCGACGCCAGCTTCCGCCGCTATTTCCGCCTGCGCATGGGTGGTCGCAGCGCCATTCTGATGCACGCGCCGCCGCCGGAGGAAGACCCCAAGCCGTTTCTCCACGTGGCGAAATGGCTGGCCGAACACGGCATGCGTGCTCCGGCAATCCTGGCAGAACGCGCGGACAGGGGCTGGATCCTCACAGAGGATTTCGGCGACCAGCGAATGAAGGAATGGATCGACGCCAATCCCCAGGACGAGCACGCGGTCTACGCGCAGGCCATCGATGCACTGGTGGACCTGCACAAGCTGCCGCCCGGTCCTTTCGAGCCCTATGACATGGCCGTCTATCAGCGCGAAGCCGGCCTGTTCGTCGAATGGTTCTGTCCGGCTGCCGGCCTGACGGTCGACGAGGACGGGTGGCGCGAAGCGTGGGACAAGGCCTTGTCGCCGATGCTCGCACGCCAGCAACCCGGGGTGAGCGTCCTGCGCGATTATCACGCGGAGAACATCATGCTGCTGGAACCCGGAAAGTCGGGCGGTGAGCAGGGCCTGATCGATTTCCAGGATGCGCTTGTCGGCCACAAGGCCTACGATCTCGTCAGCCTGCTACAGGATGCACGCCGCGACGTGTCGACCGACCTCGAAACGGCCATGCTCGACAGATATCGCCTCGCTGCGAGTGCGGACGAGCATTTCGAGGCCGACTACGCCCGTCTCGGAGCGCAGCGCAATGCCAAGATCGTTGGCATCTTCACGCGCCTGTTCAAGCGCGATGCGAAGCCGCGCTATCTCACGATGATCCCGCGCGTCTGGGAAGCGATGGAGCGGGATTTGAAGCACGAGGCGCTTGCACCGGTAGCCGAATGGTTTGCCGCCAATATTCCCGACGACATCCGTGCCAATCATGGCGGCAAGATCGCATGAGCGGCCTTGTTTCCGACACCGCGATGCTGATGGCTGCCGGCCTCGGCAAACGGATGCGACCGCTCACGGCTTCCACGCCCAAGCCGATGGTTCGCGTTGCGGGCAAGCCGCTGATCGATCGGGCGCTGGACCGGGTCGAGGATGCGGGGATCGAGAAGGCGATCGTGAACGTCCACTACCTCGCCGAATCCATCGAAGCGCACATCGGAGGACGCAAGGCGCCCGCCGTGACCTTTTCCGACGAACGCGCCGAACTGCTTGAAACAGGCGGCGGCATGATCAAGGCGAACGCGGCAGGCCTGCTGCCTGACCCGTTCTTCGCCTGCAACGCCGACAGCATCTGGCTGGACGGACCCCGCAACGCCTTTCTCGACCTTTCGCAGGCATGGAACCCGGAGAAGATGGACGCACTTCTCCTCGTCGTGACCCATGCGCGGGCCCATAATTTCGACGGTACGGGCGATTTCTACATGGACGGCGCGGGCCGCCTGGCGCGAAAGCGACCCGACCGGATCGCACCATTTATCTACACGGGCATCCAGCTCGTGTCGCACCGACTGCTGCGCGACGCGCCCGAAGGCAAGTTCTCGACCAATATCCTGTGGGATCGCGCGATTGCCGAAGACCGGCTCTACGGTGTCGCCTTTACTGGCCAATGGTACGAAGTCGGCACACCG
Organism: Qipengyuania aquimaris; assembly: GCF_009827445.1. GTDB lineage: Bacteria > Pseudomonadota > Alphaproteobacteria > Sphingomonadales > Sphingomonadaceae > Qipengyuania > Qipengyuania aquimaris. The sequence continues at coordinate 1,221,784 of NZ_WTYI01000001.1, read as the reverse complement.
CACCACATCAGGCCTACCGAAGAGGCACTGACGGGTGGCTGACGAAGGCAGGGTCGCACCAGAGCCGAAGGTCTACTCGATTGCCGCACACCGCGGTTTTGCCGACGCCCTGGTGGCAGGGTTGGTCCCACGATATTCAGACGATGAGCTTGGCCTTGCCCGGCTGACGCTGCTTTTGCCCAGCAGCCGTGCCCGGCGCACCGTATCCGAAGCCTTCATTCGCCATGCGGGCGAGCTTGGGCGGCCGGGCCTCCTGATGCCGCGCATGGTGGTGGTCGGTGATCTCGATCTCGACGAGGCCCTGGGGCCACTGCTCGATCCGCTGCGCTCAGCCGACATAAGGCCTGCCGTTGACCCGCAGCGCCGGATGTTCGCGCTGGCGAGCCTCATTGCAGAAGAAATGGGCGACGATGCGCCCAAGGGTGCGACCTTGCTGCGCCTTGCGCGGGAAACCGGCGCCACCATGGACCGCCTGCTGGTGGAGGATGTGGGGCCGGAGCAATTGCTCGACGAGAAAGTGCTGGAGATCCATCCGAGCCTGTCCGAGCACTGGCAGAAAGCGCTGCGTCTGTTTGCACGGGTCCAGACGCGCTGGCTGGCGTGGCTCGACGCAAATACTTCGCTCGACGCTGCAGCGAGGCGCAATCGCCTGTTCGATCACGCCGCGAAGGGTTGGAAAGCAGATCCCCCGGCAGCGCCGATCGTCGCTGCGGGCGTCACCAGTGCAGCGCCTGCACTTGCAAGGCTGCTGCGGGTGGTGAGCGAACTGCCGCAGAGCGCGGTAATCCTGCCCGATTTCGACCTGACCATGGATGCCGCGGTCTGGGACGAGCTGGGAAGGGCGGGCAACCGTCCGTCGCCCGGCGACACCGTGTTCGCGAAGGACGATGCGGTTACGCACCCGCAGTATCACCTCAAGCTGCTGCTCAACCGCATGGGTGTGCGGCGCGAGGAAGTTCAGCCGTGGCACCGCAAGGGCATGACCGCCGCTCCGCCGGAGCGCAGCCATGCCATCGGCGCGCTTTTCCTTCCTCCGGAGGGAAGCAAGGTGTGGGCGGCGCTACCTTCCGAGAAGCGCCGCCTGTCCGGGGTTCGCGTCATGCAGGCGGCCAATCCTGAAGAAGAGGCGCAGGCCGTCGCATTGCTGGTCCGCGAGGCCGTGGAAGAACCCGAAAAGCGTGTCGCCGTCGTGACGCCCGACCGGGCGCTGGCGCGGCGAGTGGTCCACCATCTCGCACGCTGGAACATTGTCGCCGACGATTCCGCCGGTCGCCCGCTATCCCAGACGGCAGCGGGGCGCGCTTTCCTGCTGGCAGCGGAGGTCATGGCTGAAAATGCCATGTCGGTTTCGCTGATGGCGCTGCTGGGTCATCCGCTGGCCAAGGGCGAGATGGAGCGCGGTGTCTGGCTGCGCCAACTGCGTCGGGTGGAGCGCGAACTGCGCGGGCCGAGGCTGGAGTCTGGCCTCGAACCGGTGAGCGAAATCGTCGCCAAGCTTTCAGAAACGCACAAGAATGTCGGTGAATTCTGGTCGCAGGCAGAGGCGGCTCTGTCTCCTCTGGTGGAGCGGGACCATGACGCTTCTTGCTTGCTTGCGGAGCTGATCGACACGCTGGCGGATAGCGCCGAAAGATTGTGCGGCGAGCGTTTGTGGGCACGAGAGGACGGGCGCAGCCTGTCGGCCTTCGTGGAGGAATTTCGCCTCCACGCGCGCGAGGCAGCCTTCATGGTGGCGCCCCGCGATGTAGCGGCGCTTTTGTCGGATGCCATGGAGCAGGTGGCGGTCCGCCCGCCCTATGGCGGTCACGCGCGCGTCCAGGTGCTCGGCCTGCTCGAAGCGCGGATGAACCGCGCCGATCTGGTGATTTGCGCAGGCCTCAACGAGGGTGTGTGGCCGGCGCGCGGGAGCGTCGATGCGCTGCTCGCCCCGCCGGTGCTCCGGACGCTCGGCGTACCGGGCGGCGATTTCCGGATCGGCCTGTCCGCGCACGACCTTGCAGGCGCCCTTGGTGCACCTGAAGTGGTCCTCAGCCGCGCGGCACGGGACGAGGGCGGTCCGGCTATTCCCAGCCGTTTCCTCCTGCGCGTCCAGGCGCTGCTTGGCGACCAGTTGCCACGCCATGAGGAAACGCAGGCCGTCGAATTGGCGCGCGCCATGTCGCGGGCTCCCGATGCCGGGGTCTATCCGCGGCCCAAGCCCATGCCCGATGCAGATCAGCGCAAGGTCGCGATCTCGGCCACCGCGCTCGACCGGCTGCGCGGCGATCCCTACCAGTTCTACGCCCAGCAAATCCTCGGCCTGAAGGACCTCGACGCGCTCGATGCAGAGCCTTCTGCCGCGTGGCAGGGCACGGTTGCGCACGAAATCCTCGAGCGCTGGCATCGTGCCGATCCCAAGCCGCCCATTGCCGAGGTAATGGACGCAGTGTTCGACGACCGCAACGTCCACCCGCTGATGCGCGGTCTGTGGCAACCGCGTCTCGAAAAGGCGCTCGAATGGGTGGAAAGCGAGATCGCCGGCTACGAAGATCGCGAAGTCGTCGCAGTGGAATCCTGGGGCGATATGCACGTCGAGGGCGTGCGCGTTCACGGCAAGATCGACCGCCTCGACCGGCTCTCCGACGGAAGCCTGGCGATCGTCGACTACAAGACCGGTTCGCCCCCGTCTTCCAAGATGGTCGAACAGGGCTTTGCGTTGCAGCTCGGATTGCTCGGCATGATGGCCGGGCGGGGCGGTTTCGAAGGCATTTCGGGCGAAGCGAGCGCCTTCGAATACTGGTCGCTCGGCAAGGCCAAATCGGACAGCAATGAATTCGGCTTCGGTTATGTCGAAACGCCGCTCAAGGTCGGCAGCAAGCGTAGCGGGATCGAGCCGGAGGATTTCCTGCCCAAGTCCGAAGCCTACCTGACCGATGCGATCAACCGCTGGATCAAGGGGGATGCGCCGTTCACCGCGCGGCTCAACCCGGATTACCCCGCCTACGATACCTACGACCAGCTGATGCGGCTTGAGGAATGGCTGCCTCACATGGACGCCGAAGAAGATGCGGAAGGCGGCGCGGCATGAGCGGCAAGGTCTATCCCCTCAAGGGCCACCAGATGGACGCGGTGGCCCCGCAGGAAAGCGTCTGGCTGTCGGCCAGCGCGGGTACCGGCAAGACGCAGGTCCTGTCCGCGCGTGTGCTGCGCCTGCTGCTGGAGCCGGGTGCCGATCCCTCGCAGATCCTGTGCCTCACATTCACCAAGGCGGGCGCTGCCGAAATGGCCGTGCGCGTCAACGAGGTGCTAGCCCGCTGGGTCCGCATGAGCGACACGCAGCTGGCGGAAGAACTCGGCAATCTGGGCGCAAAGAGCGATCCGGGCACGCGCGAACGGGCACGCTCGCTCTTCGCCCGGGTGCTCGATTGCCCGGGCGGCGGCCTCAGGATCGATACGATCCACGCCTTCGCGCAATATCTGCTTGCCGCGTTTCCGGCAGAGGCGGAAATCCTTCCCGGTAGCCAGCCGATGGAGGACCGCGAGCGCGACCTCCTGAGCAGGGAGGTGCTCGGCGAACTACTTGAACAGGGCGAGCCCCGCTTCGTTGCCGCAATCGGCGAGATGAGCCGCCGCAAGGGCGCAGACGCCGTGCGCGGCTGGCTGATGAAATGCACCGGTTTCCTCGACCTCTGGTACCAGCCGCAATGGCAGGGAGAGCTCTCCGGTGCGGTAAGGCGCGTCCTGGATGTTCCTTCCGATGCCGGACCCGAATGGGTCACCGAGGCGTGCAGCGACGAGAGTTTCCCGGTTTCAGTCCTTCGGGCAACCTTGCCGGCCATGGATGGTTGGAAGGCGCAAGCGGCCGACAAGGTGCGCGACTTCGTACCGGCTTGGCTCGAACGCGATCCTGCAGATCGACTGTCGACGTTGGACGGCTTCTTCGACACGCTTTTGAAGAGGGACGGCGCGCCGCGCTCGATGAAAGGTGCCGAGAAGAACGATCCCGATTTCGTGCGCAAGCAAGAGTTGATCGCGGAAGCAATACGGGACGTAGCCGAACGCCGCGCCTTGCTGAACCTTGCGGATTCCCTCGCCCCGCAACTGGAGGCAGGACGCGCCTTCGCCCTGCGGTGGGAACAGGCCAAGGCGCGTGAAGGACTGGTCGATTTCGACGATTTGATCCAGCGCGCCGCACACCTGCTGTCGGATGCCGCGGTGGCCGACTGGATCCGCTACAAGCTCGATCGTAGTTTCGACCACATCCTCGTCGACGAGGCGCAGGATACCAACCGCGCCCAGTGGCAAATCATCGAGGCGCTGACGGACGATTTCTTCTCCGGTGAAGGTGCGCGCTCGGACCGGATCCGCACGATCTTCACCGTGGGCGACTTCAAGCAGGCGATCTTCGGCTTCCAGGGTACCAGTCCGCGCAATTTCGCCGAGGCGCGCGATCGCTATGCGGAAAAAATGCGGCGCACCGCCGATGCCGCGCAGGACGCACGCGACGCGCCCGATCCGCGTTACTTGCGCCAATACGGCCTCGGCCAGAGTTTCCGCACCGCAGACAACGTCCTCGATTTCGTGGACGAGGCAATCAAGGCGATTGGCTCTGCCGAACTGGGCCTCGATCGGGAGGCGGAACAACACGACGGGCAGGATCGTCCCGGTCTCGTGACACTCTGGAACACTGTCCACGCCGACAGCGGGATGGAAGAGGGCGAGGAAGACGAAAGCTGGCTCGGCAAGCATGATCGAAAGCTGGCCGACCGTATTGCCCGCCAGGTGAAGCGCTGGATGGAAGAAGGCTTCCCGCTGGTGAAGGATGGCGCGCCTCGCCGCGCCGGTCCCGGCGATGTGATGGTTCTCGTCAGGAAGAGGCGCGACCTCGCGTCGCTGATCGTAGCGCGGCTCTATCGCCACGGTGTGCCGGTGGCCGGGGTCGACCGGTTGCGGCTAGGCAATCCGCTGGCAGTCAAGGACCTGATGGCGGCGATCCGTTTTGCCGCTCAGCCGCTGGACGATCTAACCCTTGCGAGCCTGCTCGTCTCACCGCTGGTCGGCTGGTCGCAGGACGATCTCCTGAAGCACGGCTACCGCGACAAGGGCGTGCGCCTGTGGGAGCATTTGCGCCGCAGCGAGGACCCGATGATCGTCCAGGCACTCGACGCATTGCGCGAAATCCTGCGCCGCGCCGATTTCGACACGCCGCAGCAATTGCTGCACTGGATCCTCGTCGGACCTATGGATGGTCGGCGCAAGCTCGTGTCGCGGCTCGGGCGCGAGGCAAACGACCCTATCGACGAGCTGCTCAACGCCGCCAACGCCTATGCCGCAAGCCACGTCGCGAGCCTTCAGGGCTTCATCCGCTGGTTCGATGCTGGCGAAGGCGAGATCAAGCGCGAGGCAGGCGAGGGCGGCGACCAGGTGCGCGTGATGACCGTGCACGGATCGAAGGGCTTGCAGGCACCCATCGTAATCCTTGCCGACGCCGCAATCGGCCCTGACGGATCTGGCGATCTCGAGCTGGAAGATGCTCCGCTCGGCGGCGAGCGGAAATTTGCCGTTCCCGTCCCGGGCCTGAAGAAGGACGAGAAGGTTGGCCCCCTGCGCGAGGCAGAGGACGTCGCTTCGTCCGCCGCCCTGGAGGAGCATTGGCGGCTGCTTTATGTCGCGATGACCCGCGCGGAAGAGGCGCTGTTCGTCGGCGGATCGCTCGGCCCGCGCGATGCGAAGAACGGTCCGCACGAGGACAGCTGGTACGCCCGGCTCAAGCCGCTTTTTCCGGATGACGCGCTTGCGGACGACTTGTGGGACGCCCGCTACGAATGGGGCACCCTAAGCGATGCAAGGCTCCCCGACGTGTCGGCGCGTCGTGCTTCCGAAGTGGAATTGCCGGGCTGGGCATCGGCTCCCGTAGGGCCGGAGCCGCGACCGCCGCGTCCGCTTGCCCCGTCCGGGCTTGGCGAAGTCGAAGGCAGCGATCCGCCGCTTCCTCCGGAAATTGCCGCCGGAGCCGCACGGCGCGGTGTGCTGATCCATGCCTTGCTGGAACGTCTTCCCGAAGTGCCGCAGGGCGAGAGGGAGGCGAGAGCGCTGGACTGGCTGGCCCGCCAGACACCCGAGCTGGCCGAGACGGAGCGGCGCGAAATGTACGAACGTGCGCGCGCCGTTCTCGACACGCCCGAGTTCACGTCGATCTTCGGTCCCGATGCGCTTGCGGAAATACCGCTTGCCGCAACGGTTCAGGGCCAGGTCGTGATGGGCACTGCCGACAGGCTGCTGGTGACGGCAGAGAAGGTCACCGTGGTCGATTTCAAGACCGCGCGCCGCCCTCCTGCCTCGCTCGATGCGGTTCCGGAAACGACGATGCGCCAGATGGCTGCCTATGTCGCGGCGCTGGAAGCGATCTATCCGGGCAGGGCGGTAGAGGCGGCGGTGCTCTATACCCAGACGCCGCAATTGATCGCCTTGCCCGCGGCGGCGCTCGCGCCTTACAAGACCGCGTTTCCGGATCGGCAGGAAAGCTTTGCCTTGCCGCCCGTTGAGTAATCGACCAAGCCGCCCCACATCGGCGGCAGACACGAATTCAGGAGATATCCCATGGCCACCATCAACGTAACCGACGAAGGCTTCCAGAAAGACGTCCTCGACAGCGACAAGCCCGTTCTCGTGGATTTCTGGGCCGAATGGTGCGGGCCGTGCAAGATGATCGCTCCGGCGCTGGAAGAACTTTCCGAAGAAATGGCCGACCAGGTCACCATCGCCAAGATGGACATCATGGAAAATACCGGCGTGCCCGGACAGATGGGCGTTCAGTCGATCCCTTACCTGGTCCTGTTCAAGGATGGCCAGCCGGCGGCACAGATGCGCGGCGCGGCACCCAAGGGCCAGCTCAAGCAGTGGCTCGAAGGCGCGCTCTGACGCACTTCGGGACATAGTCTTGCCGCAATCTTGTTTTGCGGCGCAACATTGCTAAACGCGTGGAACCATGAAGCGCACGCACCTGCCTCTCAACGCATTGCGCGTCTATGACGCCGCAGCCCGTCACCTGAGCTTTACCCGCGCTGCGGACGAGCTGGCGGTGACGCCTGCGGCCGTGGGCCAGCAGATCCGCGCGCTCGAAGACCACCTCGGCACCGTCCTGTTCCGGCGCACCAGCAAGGGGCTGGAGCTGACGCAGGAAGGTTCGGCGGGGCTCGACGCGCTGCGCGAGGGCTTCCTCAAGTTCGAGGAAAGCGTCTCCGCCATGCAGGCGGGCCAGGCTAGCGACAATTACACGGTCGCCTGCCCGCGCGAATTCTACGCCCAGTGGCTCGCGCCGCGGCTGGCGAAATTTGCCGAAGCGAACCCCGACATCAAGTTCACCTTCGTCGCTGACGAAAACGCCGATTTTACCGAGGCCAATCTCGACTGCGCCATCCGGCTGGTCGATGGGCCGGGCGATCTGCAGGGCGTCGAACTTGCGGCGGCTCGCCGCGTGACCGTGGCTGCCCCCGGTGCGCCGGACAAGTGGATCGACTGGGGCCTGCCCTTGCAGGACGGCACTGTTGCGCACGTCACCGTCAGCAATGCCGGACAGGCGCTTTCGGGCGCGATGGCGGGGCTGGGCAAGGCGATCCTGCCCGAATTGCTCGCCAAGGAAGCGATCGAGGCGGGCCAGCTTGAGGTTCTCGACGGGCCCGAGCCGGGCACACGCGCCTACTGGCTGGTCGCTCCGACCCCGCAATGGCGGACCAAGAAGGTCAAGGCGCTGGTCGCCTTCCTGACGGCCTGATCGCCGCGCTGGCTCAGTCCATGCGCGACGTCGAGACCCTGCGTACCGACCGTTTCACCCTGCGCCCGCTGAAGCGCGAGGACACCGCTGCGCTATTCCCGACCTTCGCGGATGAGGCGCAGTGCCTCTACCTGACTCGCCCGGCCTTCACCTCCCAAGAAGAGCTGTGGGGCTGGCTGGCTGAGCCGGACTGGAACGGGCGCACCTGGATCGCAGAGGATGCGGAGGGACGCGTTGCGGGGCGCTTCGTCGCCGTGCCTGCGCATGAGGACGGTATCGAGGAGATCGGCTACGTCACCTGCATGGACCGACAGGGCGGGGGCGTGGCGCGCGAATGCACTGCGGCGCTCGTAGATCACCTGTTCGCAAGCGGCCTGCGCAAGCTCACCGCCGAGGTGGACATGGACAACACCCCCTCCATCCACCTGCTCGAACGGCTCGGCTTCACGCGCGAGGCGTTGTTCCGCGAGCATGAGACGACCCACGCAGGGCTTCGCGATGTGGCGGTGTACGGACTGTTGGCGAGCGAGCGGGCCTAGCCGTCGAAGGCCGCAAAAACGTGCGCGATGCCGGGCGGGTCGGCCTGTTGCCGCAATCGCTCCAGTGCCTCGTCGATTTCCAGCACCCAGCCGCGCGAGGCGTCGACCGTCCCGCTCCCCACGCCGCCCAGCATCCGCGTGAACTGCGTCGCGCTGCGGTTTTCGCTCAGCGTTTCGACATGGAAGCGCGTGATCCCTTCCTCGCGCGCGTCGAGCAGGATCGTCGCCGTCAGCAGCTTGCCGAGGCCGAGGCCGTGGAAATCGTCGATGATGGCGACGGAGAACTCCGCGCATTCCGGATCCTCCTCGTCGCGAAAGGCGTGGACGGCACCGATGGCGGAGCGCGGCGGGTCTTCCGACAGGTCGAGCGCGCCCCAGGCTAGGTGCATCACCCCGTCCGCGTCGAGCAGGCGGTCGATCACCCAGTCGGGCGGGGTGCGCATGCCGGAGAAGAACCGCAAGTAGCGCGAGTGGGGCGACATCCGCTCTATCCCTGCGCGCATCAGCGCCTCGTCCGCGCGGTCCACGCGGCGGATGCAGACGGGGCGGCCATCCTCGATGGCGGTGTTGATCGAACCCGGCCCGCAGCCACCGCGCCACGGCACGTATTCGGGGGAGGGGGGATCATCGGCGATGGGGCGGCTCCTTGGTCTGTGCGGGCGGCATAGCACAGGGTCGGCAGGCGGCTAAGCCCTTCCATGCGGGGGCGGGCAGCCTAGACCAGACCTTCTTCCGCCAGCCCATCGTCGCGGATCCATTCGTAGACGGGGTGGCTGGGGACGATCTTGCGCACATCCTCGCGATAGCGGCCGCGATAGGCGAGAACGAAGCAGAGCAGCGAATTGGCGCGCGGGTTGTAGAACCCCTCGGCCAGGGCGCGCTCGATCGCGCAATCCTCCAGCCGCCAGACGCCGTATCCGACCGCCTCGTCCCACGCGGCGGCAAACCCTTCCGCCCCGGGCCGCGCACGAAGCTTGTAGAGCGCCTCCATGCTTTTCCCGATGGAGCGGGCCGCCTGCACGACGATCCCCGTCGCCGCGAGCGTGGCGACGAACCGGCGCTGCAGGTCCGGCGTAATGGAATTGCGCCGCGGCTGCCTGTGAATATAGGGCGCAAAGGCGAGCAGCGGATCGTCCGGATCAAGCTCCGGCCCGGGATTGGCAACGGCAGAAGTTGCCTGTCGAGGCGTTACACGAGTGGTTTCGTTCATGGCCCCCTCGGAAATGCACAACTCGACCGTGTAGGAAACCTCTATCGGTTAAGGGCCAAATCCGAGCCGAAGGCGAAGGCAAGGCCGACCGCCCGCCGCGGCTAATGCCGCGAAGCCAAGCGACGCGGACGCGTCGCGCCCGGCGTCTGAGGGCGCAAAAAAAACGGCATCCGTCTTTCGACGGACACCGCTTTTTTCGCCTGCGGAGTGAACCGCGGGCTGTGTGGGTTACATGCCTTCGTCGACAGCGTCTTCTGCTGCGTCGCCGGCTTCGCCCATGGCGTCTGCTTCGGCGTCGAGAGCTTCTTCAGCTGCTTCGTCGCCCTGTGCTTCTGCGAGGTCGGCCTGCTCTTCAAGGAGGTCTTCCTGCGATTCAGCCTGCTGCTCGACCAGGTCTTCCTGAGCTTCCTGCTCGCTTTCGGCGCAAGCTGCGAGCGAGAGAGCGGCTGCCGAAGCGGCGACGATTGCCAGTTTGTTGAACTTCATGTGGTATTCCCCTTTATGTGGATTCCGAGCGCGGAAACCCGCGCTTCGACCATACTACGCACTGATGACAAATTTGTGCCACATTTTTTTTCTGTGGTGTGAAATCAGTAGGATGGGGTGGGGGTGCGCCCCTCCAGCTTTGGCGAAATCCGGCGTGCGACCAGCGCGCCGCAAGGGCGACCGCCCGCCGCGCCTAATGGCGCGAAGCCAAGGAGCGCGGACGCGCTCCGCCCGGCGTTTGAGGGACAAAAACAAGAAACTGCGGAGTAGGAAAACAGTTTCTAGCTTGCGAAATTTTGAGCACGATATGCGCCCATCGCTCGGTGATTGGAATTGAAACTCAGGTCAAATCGATGTGGACGACTATCGCTAAAGGCGCTTGTATGTGGTGGGCGCCCGCTTTGGATTGGGAGCGCAACCTGATAGTGCTTATCACCCAATTTTTGGGATCGCGTGACGGTCGAAGTTTGACGAAACAAGCTCCGCTTGCGATGCGGGTGGTCTGTTCGAAGCGGGGAATTTAGTAGAATGCGCGTCGATATTTCGACCCATGTTCTGCGCGAGCAAGACAATATTTATGTTGTTCGGCCGGGAGAGGACTACTGGCTGTTCGACCACTTTCGGCGAAGCAATCGCATTTTTCTCGATTTCCCAGATCTCGATTTGGATCCACTAGAGGAGTTGCCCGAAGATAAGGAGATGCGGCTTCAAGTGGTCCGGTCTCTCGCGATCAGGGATTGGCACGATAATGACAACTTTGGGCCTCGACCCGCTGACGACACTTCAGATTTCGAGGGACAAGATTATCGGCAGCGCCTCGGACGGTACATTGGAGCAATTCGAAAATTGCGCGAATTGCCAGAGGGAACCGTTATCGTGGTGCCGGGCGAGGGTTACTTTGGTGAGGTTCTCATCGGTAAGCTTGTAGGCTTGCCGCATATGCATAGCTGGCAAGCGATATATGATGGCGAGCCTATGCTGGCTCGTAGAGTTAAATGGTTTCGATCAAAACAGCGTGGAACTTTCTCTGATTTGATGAGAGATCGCTTGAGCCGGCCTGATCCCGTCATGCTTCTTGATAGAAGTTTGCGAAAAGAGGTTGTTGCGGCAGGATTTGACCAATACATCTTCGCGGGGACGTTTTCTGCACGTATCAATACGGAAGAGGACGACTTTAACACTCTCAACGAATACTACATTCAATCATTCCTCAACTACATTACAGGGGTGCTGATTGCTGCGGAACAGGGAGTTGAAAATCAGGTTCCCTACGCGGAAGCAATAAACTATCTGCGGGAACACCCTGAACGCGCGATGGAGTTGAAGCTCAATATCAACTCGCGGGGCTTTCAGAGAATTATCGATCATACGGTAGCCCCTTTGGCGACGGTTGCGCTTCTCACTGCTGGCATTGCCTATGGAGCGGATTTAGGAAACGTTGATCTCGCGCAAGCGATTCAAATTGTGAATTCTGCTGCGCCGAACGACGATTGCACGATAGAAGTCGCTCAAAGGGTCGAAAGTGCGCGAGAATTGATGATGCTCGATGATTGGGAGCAGCAGTGTAGGCAATTGCACGACGTCGAAGAAGCGACGGGTCTATCGACGGAGATGGGCGTAGAAGACGATGAGGCCTAGCTCAGGCTTATTGCGGAAGGAATGACAAGTTGAGCGAGGGAAAGGGAGATCGGACTTGGATGTTCGTCAGCATCGTCGCGACAGCGGCGCTAACTGGGCTCGTGACATTTTTGGTCCAATCTTACCTCGACACCAAGGGTCGAGTGGATGATCGCAAGCTTCAGGAGGTGTCTTCGGTTATTGAATCGGGGCAGTCGTACCAAAGTCTATCTGCCGACTTTATGCGGGAATTCACCAAAAATGATACTTACGATATCGAACGGGAAAAGCTTCGGCAGAATGTTGTTCACAATATGCGCTGGTGAACACGGCGAAAAGTCACTTGGACGGTGCGGAATTGAGACGGGCTGAGCGATATCAGGCGCAGTTGGCCCGTCTCTCAAACCTACTCTCCAAAGATTTGCGATTAGAGGAATCTGAAGAAGCAGTTCAGCTGATGGTCGATGTTCTCGCCTCTGAGGCTTGCGTTGCATATGATTTGCGTGGCGAAGTTGACTTGCCCCGAGCATCGAACTTGAAGGCTGAATGCCAGGCTGAGCTTGAGCGATTTTCAGAAGATTGAATTGATGCCCTTCTTTGTGAAGATCATCCCGCCGACCAGCAGGGCTCGAATTCACTCCGGTGATTGTGATCATTGTCGGAATGGGCGAGGTCAGAAAAATCAGGACAAAGGGAACGGACCGACCAAATGGTTTCCCGCTTACCCAGCCACAGGTGTTTCGCTGGATGAGGCTGAGGCTTTCATATCTGCCTTATCCTATCAAGACACGGGTCGTTGCTATTACTGTGTCCAACGAGGCGCATTCCTGTAACATCCCTCTCCCTTGACCCATCCGCCCTCTCACACGATGTGCGCGCCCATCCGGTGAGGGAATCGCCCTGCGCGCCTCCAACGCTGGCCAGATAGAGCTGAACATTGCCGGTCATGACCCGGGGGCCTGTCGCTTATGCGACGAGGCTCTTTTCTATTGCAGCGAACCAGTTTCGCTCGGGGCAGCCGTCAAGGTAACCCGGTGGCTGTGTGGGCCGATGGGTGGAGCGTTTCAGGCCCGGCCAGCTAAACAGCTCCACCGCCTTGTAATCCGGCGAAAACACCCCATCTTAGACTTAGCTACCAGTCGCGATCGACGGTCCCGAGGGCCAGTTGCCCTCTCTTCTTTCCATTTCGCCTTCTAGCCCGCGCACAAGCGGTCGCTGATGAACGCCTGCGCGAAATCGAAGGATTATTTCCATGACACATTATGGCACCATCAAGAACTACGACAGCGGCAAGGGCGAGGGCATGATCACTGCCGAAAAGGGCGGCGATGTGCTGCATTTCGCCAAGGCCGATCTGAGGAAGGAATCTTCCGCTCCCGAGCAGGGCCAGCGCTTCGGCTACGAAACCAAGCAGGTCGACGGCGGAAAGCCGCAGGCAATCAACCTGCGCCAAGAAGAACAGGGCGCGGGCAAGCAGGGTGAACAGGCCAGCAAGCAGCAGGGCTGATGCATGACCTTTCGGGCGCGTCACAAGGATGCGCCCGAATTACCTAACGGTTGCCGCAGGAGGCGAGCCATGGATCTCAATGAACTGCTACACAAGCACCAAATTGCGGTGATGAAGGCTTCGGCTTCCGGCGATACGGCGGCCAAGGACAGTCATTTCGTCAAGGTTGCCGAATACGCCGCACGCATTCGCGGGTTGCGGGACACGTTGTACGCCAGCAAGCCGGATGAACCGGTCAACCGGCCGGAAACGATCATCTACGGCAGCTATGCCGGTGATACCGAACCGCTCAAGCCGCTTGCGCCGGCCATACCCGTCGATCCGGTCAAATCCTGGGAAGACGAAGGCGGCGCGGTCCGCCATCCGGCACAACCGACGCCGCCGCAGATTACCGAGCGTATAGCGCGGTCTTACCATGTGGGGCCTTACGTCTACCAAGACCTCGACCTTGCAGTTGCCGAGCACCTGCGTCAGTTGAGCGCTGAAGAGGGCGGCACGGCTTGACCCATCTCCCCTCTCACACTATGTGCGCGCCCATCCGGTGAGGGAATCGCCCTGTGCGAAACCAACGCTGGCCAGATAGAGCTGAACATTGCCGGTCATGACCCGGGGGCCTGTCGCTGTAGCGATAAGGCTCTTTTCTATTGCAGCGAACCAGTTTCGCTCGGGGCAGCCGTCAAAGTAACCCGGTGGCCGTGTGGGCCGATGGGTGGAGCGTTTCAGGCTCGTGCGAACAGACCGCCCAGGTGCCCTTTGCGGCATCGGTGCGGCGCTTGGCACGAACCCGACGAACCATCCTGAAACCCGCTAGTCGCCGCCATCGAAACGGTGAAGAGAGAACTCATGCCGACTATTAACCAGCTGGTCCGCAAGGGCCGCGTTCCGCAGAAGGCCAAGTCCAAGGTCCCTGCGATGGAGCAGAACCCGCAGAAGCGCGGCGTTTGCACCCGTGTTTACACGACCACTCCGAAGAAGCCGAACTCGGCTCTGCGTAAAGTTGCCAAGGTTCGCCTGACCAACCAGCGCGAAGTCATCTCCTACATTCCGGGCGAAGGCCACAACCTGCAGGAGCACTCCGTTGTGCTCATCCGCGGCGGCCGTGTTCGCGACCTTCCCGGCGTTCGTTACCACGTCCTTCGCGGCGTGCTCGATACGCAGGGCGTCAAGGATCGCAAGCAGTCGCGCTCGAAGTATGGCGCGAAGCGTCCGAAGTAATCCACGGGACTTAGGAGATAATCAATGAGTCGTCGTCGTCGTCCCGAGAAGCGGGAAATCCTGCCTGATCCGAAATTCAACGATCAGGTCCTTTCGAAATTCATGAACAACCTGATGTATGACGGCAAGAAGGCCGTTGCAGAAGGTATCGTCTACACCGCGCTCGACGTGGTCGAGGAAAAGGCAAAGGCCAACCCGGTCGAGCTGTTCCACGCCGCGCTCGACAACATCAAGCCGCAGGTCGAAGTTCGCAGCCGCCGTGTCGGTGGTGCGACCTACCAGGTGCCGGTCGAGGTTCGCCCCGAGCGTGCCCAGGCACTCGCGATCCGCTGGCTGATCGGCGCAGCGCGCGGCCGTCCGGAAACCACCATGGCAGCACGTCTGTCGGGTGAGCTGATGGATGCGGCGAACAACCGCGGCAACGCCGTGAAAAAGCGCGAAGACACGCACCGCATGGCGGACGCGAACCGCGCTTTCTCGCACTACCGCTGGTAAGCCGTTCCGCTTGTGGGGCCGGGGGAGGGCGTTTCCTTCCCCGCGGTCTTCAAGCGGTCACAATGATACCCATATGGGGCTGGAGAATTCGTCTCCTCCCCCAGTCTTAAGGAAAAGCACATGGCTCGCGAATATCCGCTGGAGCGGTACCGCAACATCGGCATCATGGCCCACATTGATGCCGGCAAGACCACCACGACCGAGCGTATCCTTTACTACACCGGCAAGTCCTACAAGATCGGCGAAGTCCACGACGGCGCCGCTACCATGGACTGGATGGAGCAGGAGCAGGAACGCGGCATCACCATCACCTCGGCTGCAACGACCACCTTCTGGTCGGCCGAAGACGGTGAAGGTCCCAAGCACCGCATCAACATCATCGACACGCCCGGACACGTCGACTTCACGATCGAAGTGGAACGCTCGCTGCGCGTACTCGACGGCGCTGTTGCAGTTTTCGACGGCGTCGCCGGCGTAGAACCGCAGTCCGAAACCGTCTGGCGCCAGGCCGACAAGTACGGCGTTCCCCGGATGTGCTTCATCAATAAGTTGGACCGCACCGGTGCTGACTTCTATTACTGCGTACAGTCGATCATCGACCGCCTCGGCGCGACGCCGCTGGTGCTCTATCTCCCGATCGGCGCCGAAAGCGATCTTTCGGGCGTAGTCGATCTCGTCAACATGCGCGGCATCGTCTGGGAAAACGACGGTCTGGGCGCGACGTTCAACTACGTCGACATCCCGGCCGATCTCGCCGACAAGGCTGCCGAATACCGCGAGAAGCTGGTCGAGACCGCCGTCGAACTCGACGACGATGTCATGGAACAGTATCTCGAAGGCAACGAGCCCGATGCAGCAACGCTTAAGCGTCTGATCCGCAAGGGCACCATGGACCGTGCATTCGTGCCGGTCCTGTGTGGCTCGGCGTTCAAGAACAAGGGCGTCCAGCCCCTCCTCGACGCGGTTGTCGACTACATGCCGTCGCCGCTCGACGTTCCGGCCATCAAGGGCGTCCTGCCCGACAGCGACGAAGAGCAGACCCGTCCGTCTTCGGACGAGGCTCCGTTCTCGGCACTCGCCTTCAAGATCATGAACGACCCGTTCGTCGGCTCGCTCACCTTCACCCGCATCTATTCGGGCCAGCTGACCAAGGGCAGTGTCCTGAACTCGGTGAAGGACAAGAAGGAAAAGATCGGCCGCATGCTGCTGATGCACTCGAACAACCGCGAGGACATCGATGAAGCGTTTGCAGGCGACATCGTCGCTATCGCAGGTCTCAAGGAAACCACCACCGGCGACACTCTGTGTGCGTCGAGCGCCCCGATCATCCTGGAGCGTATGGAATTCCCCGAGCCTGTGATCGAGCTGTCGGTCGAACCGAAGACCAAGGCCGACCAGGAAAAGATGGGCGTCGCCCTCAACCGCCTGGCCGCCGAAGATCCGAGCTTCCGCGTCACCACCGACCACGAATCCGGTCAGACGATCATCAAGGGCATGGGCGAGCTTCACCTCGACATCCTCGTCGATCGCATGAAGCGCGAATTCAAGGTCGAGGCGAACGTCGG
The DNA here is from genome assembly GCF_009827445.1 of Qipengyuania aquimaris. GTDB lineage: Bacteria > Pseudomonadota > Alphaproteobacteria > Sphingomonadales > Sphingomonadaceae > Qipengyuania > Qipengyuania aquimaris. The sequence continues at coordinate 1,205,397 of NZ_WTYI01000001.1, read as the reverse complement.
TGCACCGCAGGTCGCTTATCGCGAATACCTCGGCAAGCCGGTGGACGTGGACTACACCCACAAGAAGCAGTCGGGTGGTTCGGGTCAGTTTGGTCGCGTCAAGCTCAAGGTCACCCCGGGCGAGCGCGGTCAGGGCTTCGTCTTCGAAGACGAGATCAAGGGCGGTAACATTCCGAAGGAATACATCCCCGCGATCGAGAAGGGTCTGCGCGAGCAGGCCGAAAGCGGCCACCTGGTCGGCTTCCCGATCATCGACTTCACGGTCAACCTGTATGACGGTGCCTACCACGACGTCGACTCGAGCGCGATCGCGTTCGAAATCGCCGGTCGCGGCGCTATGCGCGAAGTCGCAGAGCGGGCCGGCATCAAGCTTCTCGAACCGATCATGAAGGTCGAAGTCGTCACTCCCGAGGATTACCTCGGCGACGTCATCGGCGATCTCAACTCGCGTCGTGGCCAGATCCAGGGCACCGACAGCCGCGGCAACGCCCAGGCAGTCGAAGCCTTCGTTCCGCTCGCGAACATGTTCGGTTACGTGAACGAACTGCGCTCCTTCACCCAGGGTCGTGCTCAGTACACGATGCAGTTCAGCCACTACGACGAAGTTCCGGCTAACGTGGCACAGGAAGTCAAGGAGAAGCTTGCGTAAGGCAGCTTCACCGTCTAGGGGCGGCGCCTGATTCCGCGGGCGCCGTTTCTTCCCGCAGAAATCCCAATTTTTAAGACAGAGGTTATTGGAAAATGGCGAAGGAAAAATTCGAGCGCAATAAGCCGCACGTCAACGTTGGCACCATCGGCCACGTCGACCACGGCAAGACCACGCTGACCGCAGCAATCACCAAGGTTCTCGGTTCGGCCGTCGATTTCGCAAACATCGACAAGGCTCCCGAAGAGCGTGAGCGCGGCATCACCATCTCGACCGCACACGTCGAGTACGAAACCGACGCGCGTCACTACGCACACGTCGACTGCCCGGGTCACGCCGACTACGTGAAGAACATGATCACCGGTGCGGCCCAGATGGACGGCGCCATCCTGGTTGTGAACGCAGCTGACGGCCCCATGCCGCAGACCCGCGAGCACATCCTGCTCGCACGTCAGGTCGGCGTTCCGGCTCTGGTCGTTTACATGAACAAGGTCGACCAGGTTGACGACGAGGAAATCCTCGAACTCGTCGAACTGGAAGTTCGCGAACTCCTCAGCGAGTACGGCTTTGACGGCGACAACATCGCCATCGTGAAGGGTTCGGCACTGGCCGCTCTCGAAGGTCGTGATCCGGAAATCGGTGAAAACTCGATCAAGGAACTGATGGACGCGGTCGACACCAACATCCCGCAGCCCGATCGTCCGGTCGACAAGGACTTCCTGATGCCGATCGAAGACGTGTTCTCGATCTCGGGTCGCGGTACGGTTGTCACCGGCCGTGTCGAAACCGGCGTTGTGAACGTTGGCGACGAAGTCGAAATCGTCGGCATCAAGGACACTGCGAAGACGACCGTCACCGGCGTCGAAATGTTCCGCAAGCTGCTTGACCGTGGTGAAGCAGGCGACAACATCGGTGCCCTGATCCGCGGCGTTGGCCGTGAAGAAGTCGAGCGTGGCCAGGTTCTCGCTAAGCCGGGTTCGGTTACGCCGCACACCGAGTTCAGCGCAGAAGTCTACGTCCTTTCGAAGGACGAAGGCGGCCGTCACACGCCGTTCTTCGCGAACTACCGTCCGCAGTTCTACTTCCGCACCACCGACGTCACCGGCGAAGTGATCCTTCCCGAAGGCACCGAAATGGTGATGCCGGGCGACAACGTGACGATCGACGTCAAGCTGATTGCACCGATCGCTATGGACCAGGGTCTGCGCTTCGCAATCCGCGAAGGTGGCCGTACGGTCGGCTCGGGTGTTGTCGGCACCATCAAGAAGTAAGCTTTTGCTTCAATGGCAGGCCCGTCCTTCCTTTCGGGGAAGGGCGGGCCTTCCACTTTTCTGGGGTTTGCGGTCGGTGCTGAGGCACGGTTGATCGCACCACGATCCCGCTAGTTGGATTTGGCGGAAATCGGGGGTTGCCAGATGCGGGTGTCACCCGTATATGCGCGCCCACAGACAGAGATTCGTCTCTGATTTATCGAATTCATGGAAGGTCGCTCGTTCCGGGAAACCGGGTCCAATGCGAGGCGGACCTTTCTTTTTGTTTGCGGGTCACCCCCGGCCCGCTTGGCTCTTTCGCATCGGTGTAGGTAATGGAAGCACAGAATATCCGCATTCGCCTCAAGGCGTTCGACCATCGCGTTCTCGACCAGGCAACTGGTGAAATCGCAGACACCGCACGTCGTACGGGTGCCCTTATTCGTGGTCCCATTCCCATGCCGACGCGCATCGAGAAGTTCACCGTGAACCGCGGCCCGCACATCGACAAGAAGTCGCGCGAGCAGTTCGAGGTGCGCACCTACAAGCGTCTGCTCGACATCGTGCAGCCCAACGCCCAGACCGTCGACGCGCTCATGAAGCTCGACCTCGCGGCTGGCGTGAACGTTGAGATCAAGCTGGCCTAAGCCACTGATCCGGTCCCCGGCAGGACTTTAAAGCAGCCGGAAGTTAAAGGGGCGCTCGATAGCCCCGCCGGATCGCAAGATCAGGCAAGACATCGGGATACCGCCGGGCATCAGCCCGGGACTGCGTCCCCCGTCTGCTTCCTTCTCGGAAGCAATCAGCCCGGACGGGGGCACGCATCACATCATCGGGCTGGCAAGCACCCTGGGGATGGGCCTCTGGGTGCCTCTGTTGAGGAGTTTGACGATGCGCACAGGCGTGATCGCAAAGAAAGTCGGGATGACCCGCCTCTTCCAGGAGGACGGACGGCACGTACCCGTGACCGTTCTTTCGCTGGAAGATTGCCAGGTCACCGCACATCGCACGCAGGACCGTGACGGCTATTACGGCGTCCAGGTCGGTTCGGGCGAAGCGAAGCAGAAGAACGTAAACAAGCCGCAGCGCGAAGCTTTTGCGAAGGCAGAAGTCGGGCTGAAAATGAAGGTCGCAGAATTCCGCGTCGACAGCGAAGAAGCTCTGCTTCCGGTCGGCGCTCGCATTTCTGCCGAGCACTTCATCGCCGGCCAGAAGGTCGACATCACCGGTCACACGCAGGGTAAGGGCTTTGCCGGCGCCATGAAGCGTTGGGGCTTCGGTGGTCTGCGTGCCACCCACGGTGTCTCGATCTCGCACCGCTCGCACGGTTCGACGGGTAACCGTCAGGATCCGGGCCGCGTGTTCAAGGGCAAGAAGATGGCCGGCCACATGGGCGACCGTCAGCGTACCCAGCAGAACCTCGAAATCGTGCGCACCGACGCCGATCGCGGTCTTCTTTTCGTCAAGGGTTCGGTCCCGGGCGCGAAGAATGGCTGGCTCATGGTTCGCGATGCCGTGAAGGTTGCTCCGGCCGAGGAACTGCCGTTCCCGGGCGTCATGCGCCGCAACCAGGACGAGTTCGCTTCGCAGGAAGCTGACGCCGGTCTGGTCGAAAGCGCAGCCGAGCACGAAGTGAACACCGAGGTGGACGCCGAAACTCAGGCGAAGCTTCTCGCACAGCAGGAAGCTGGTGCCGAGGGCGATGCCACCGATAGCAAGGAGTCCTGATCGTGAAGGTCAAGGTCCAGAAAATCGACGGTAAGGCGTCGGGCGACATCGAACTGAACGCAGATGTGTTCGGTCTCGAACCGCGTGCCGACATCCTTCACCGCGTAGTAACGTGGCAGCTCGAAAACCGCCGCGGCACTGCACGCCCCACGCGTGAGCGTTCGGACGTTGCCCGCACGGGCAAGAAGTTCGGTCGCCAGAAGGGTTCGGGCGGCGCACGTCACGGCGATCGTGGCGCTCCGATCTTTATCGGCGGTGGTAAGGCTCATGGCGCGCGCAAGCGTGACTTCGAGCAGTCGCTGAACAAGAAGATCCGCGCTCTCGGCCTCAAGATGGCTCTCTCGAGCAAGGCGAAGGACGGCCTCGTCGTCGTCGACAGCCTCGAGCTCAAGGACGCCAAGACCAAGGCGCTGAAGGGTGTGTTCGACAAGAATGGCTGGAACGGCAAGGTCCTGGTCATCGACGGCGAAAGCGTGAACGACGGCTTCAAGAAGGCCGCCGGAAACCTGCCGGGCGTGAACGTCCTGCCCGCCATGGGCGCCAACGTTTACGACATCCTGAAGCACGACACGCTGGTCCTCACCAAGGACGCGGTCGAAAAGCTGGAGGGCCGTTTCAATGGCTAAGAAGCAGGCAGTAGACGCGCGTCACTACGACGTCGTGCTCGCACCGCACATCACCGAAAAGTCGACCCTTGCTTCCGAGCATAACGCGGTCGTCTTCAAAGTGGCCAATGACGCAACGAAGCCGCAGATCAAGGAAGCCATCGAGGCGATCTTTGATGTGAGCGTGACGGGCGTCAACACGATCAATGTCAAGGGCAAGACCAAGCGTTGGCGCGGTAAGCCCTACAAGCGCAACGACGTGAAGAAGGCTGTCGTCACCCTGAAGGACGGCGATAGCATCGACGTCACCAGCGGTATCTGAGGGGCTAGGAAACAATGGCACTCAAGAACTACAAACCGACGAGCCCCGCGCGCCGCGGCCTCATCCTCGTCGACAAGTCGGGCCTGTACAAAGGCAAGCCCGTCAAGTCGCTCACGGAAGGCAAGCGCAAGACCGGTGGCCGGAACAACAAGGGCCATGTCACCTCGCGTGGCATCGGCGGCGGTCACAAGCAGAAGTACCGCTTCATCGACTTCAAGCGTCGCAAGTGGGACGTTGAAGGCACCGTGGAACGGATCGAATACGATCCCAACCGCACCGCTTTCATCGCACTCGTGAAGTACGAAGACGGCGAGCAGGCCTACATCCTCGCTCCGCAGCGTCTCGCTGTCGGTGACAAGGTGATCGCAGCCGAAAAGGCCGACACCAAGCCCGGCAACGCAATGCTGCTCGGCCAGATGCCGGTCGGTACGATCTGCCACAACGTGGAAATGAAGCCGGGCAAGGGCGGTCAGATCGCTCGCGCTGCAGGTTCCTATGTCCAGCTGGTCGGTCGTGACCGCGGCATGGTCATCGTGCGTCTCAACAGCGGCGAGCAGCGTTACCTGCGCGCCGACTGCATGGGCACCGTTGGCGCCGTGTCGAACCCAGACAACCAGAACCAGAACCTGGGCAAGGCCGGTCGTCGTCGCTGGATGGGCATCAAGCCGCTGACGCGCGGTGTCGCCAAGAACCCGGTCGATCACCCGCACGGTGGTGGTGAAGGCCGCACCAGCGGTGGCCGTCATCCCGTCACTCCGTGGGGTAAGCCGACCAAGGGCGCCCGCACCCGCAAGAACAAGCAGACGGACAAGTTCATTATCCGTTCGCGTCACGCGAAGAAGAAGAGGTAATCCGACATGGCTCGTTCCGTCTGGAAAGGTCCGTTCGTCGAACTCAGCCTTCTGAAGAAGGCCGAAGAGGCTCAGGACGCAAGCAATGCCAAGCCGATCAAGACCTGGTCGCGCCGCAGCACTATCCTGCCCCAGTTCGTCGGTCTCACGTTCAACGTGTACAACGGCCACAAGTTCATCCCCGTAGCCGTTTCGGAAGAAATGGTCGGCCACAAGCTTGGTGAATTCGCGCCCACGCGCACGTTCCCGGGTCACGCTGCCGACAAGAAGGGTAAGCGCTGATGAGCAAGCAGAAAGCTCCCCGTCGCGTCGCCGACAACGAGGCTCTGGCAGTAGGCACCACCATTCGTGGTTCCGCGCAGAAGCTGAACCTCGTTGCCGAGCTTATCCGCGGCAAGAAGGCCGAAGAGGCCCTCAACATCCTGGCCTTCTCGAAGAAGTCGATGGCCAAGGATGCCACGAAGGTTCTCGCCTCGGCGATCGCCAACGCGGAAAACAACCACAACCTCGATGTCGACTCGTTGGTCGTAGCCGAGGCTTCGGTAGGCAAGTCGATCACGATGAAGCGCTTCCACACCCGTGGTCGCGGCAAGTCGACGCGCATCCTGAAGCCGTTCAGCCGCCTTCGGATCGTCGTTCGCGAGCAGGAAGAGGCGTAAGATGGGCCATAAGAGCAATCCGATCGGTCTGCGCCTGCAGATCAACCGCACCTGGGACAGCCGCTGGTACGCCGAAGGGCGCGACTACGCGAAGCTGCTGAGCGAAGACATCGAGATCCGCAAGTACATCCTCAAGAACGCAGCTCAGGCTGCAATCTCGAAGGTTGTGATCGAGCGTCCGGCCAAGTTGTGCCGCGTTTCGATCTATGCTGCGCGTCCCGGCGTCATCATCGGCAAGAAGGGCGCGGACATCGAAAAGCTGCGTGCGCAGCTGTCGAAGATGACCGAAAGCGAAGTGAAGCTGAACATCGTCGAGATCCGCAAGCCGGAAGTCGATGCGAAGCTCGTCGCACAGGGCATTGCCGATCAGCTGATCCGCCGTGTCGCATTCCGTCGCGCTATGAAGCGCGCCATGCAGTCGGCCATGCGCCTTGGTGCCGAAGGCATCAAGATCATGTGTGGCGGCCGTCTTGGCGGTGCAGAAATCGCACGTGTCGAACAGTATCGCGAAGGCCGCGTGCCGCTGCACACGCTGCGCGCCAACATCGATTACGCTGAAGCCGAAGCACTGACCGCTTACGGCATCATCGGAATCAAGGTGTGGGTCTTCAAGGGTGAGATCCTCGGCCATGACCCGACCGCGCAGGACCGTCTCATGATGGAATCGCAGACGTCCGGCGTCCGTCCGGCTCGCTGATTGCAGGATTAGGAAAGAACCATGCTGCAACCGAAGAAAACCAAGTACCGCAAGGCGTTCAAGGGCAAGATCCATGGCAACGCCAAGGGCGGCACCACGCTGAACTTCGGCTCGTACGGCCTCAAGGCCCTCGAGCCCGAGCGTATCACCGCACGCCAGATTGAAGCTGCGCGTCGTGCGATCACGCGTCACATCAAGCGTCAGGGCCGTCTCTGGATCCGCGTCTTCCCCGATGTGCCGGTATCGAAAAAGCCTGCCGAAGTCCGTCAGGGTAAGGGTAAGGGCTCCGTCGAATACTGGGCCGCTCGCGTAAAGCCGGGCCGTATTCTGTTCGAACTCGACGGCGTTGCTGGCCCGCTGGCCGCCGAAGCGTTCAGCCGCGCAGCCATGAAGCTGCCGGTAAAGACCAAGGTTGTTGCCCGTCTGGGTGACTCCTCGCACCTGGGAGGCGAATGATGAGCAAGATCGAAGATCTGCGCCAGAAGAGCGACGACCAGCTGGCAGAGGAACTGACCAACCTGAAGCGTGAGCAGTTCAACCTGCGCTTCCAGGCTGCGACGAACCAGCTCGAAGCGCCCGCCCGCATCCGCGAAGTCCGCCGCTCGATCGCCAAGATCAAGACGCTGCAGACCGAGCGCGCCAGCGCCGCTGCCAAGGCTTAAGGAGTAGACCATGCCCAAGCGTATTCTGATCGGGACCGTCACCTCCGACAAGACCGACAAAACCGTGACCGTACTGGTCGAGCGTAAGGTGAAGCACCCCCTCTACGGGAAGATCATCCGTCGCTCGAAGAAGTACCACGCACATGACGAGAAGAACGAGTACCAGCTCGGCGACGTCGTGCGCATCGAAGAGACCAAGCCGATCTCGAAGACCAAGACCTGGTTGGTCAAGGACCGGGTAACGGCAGGCGGAACGCAGGCTGTCGAGGCTGACCTCGAAGTCGAAGCCGCAGGCAACTGAGTTAGACGTTAGGAACTGCCGGACTTGTTCCGGCAAGCCAGTGAGAAGGAAACGGATCAATGATCCAGATGCAATCCAATCTCGACGTCGCGGACAACAGCGGCGCAAAGCGCGTCCAGTGCATCAAGGTACTGGGCGGCTCCAAGCGCCGCACCGCGTCCGTCGGCGACGTGATCGTGGTTTCCGTCAAGGAAGCCCAGCCGCGCACGAAGGTGAAGAAGGGCGATGTCCATCGCGCTGTCATCGTGCGCACGAAGAAGGACGTACGCCGCCCCGACGGCAGCGTGATCCGCTTCGACAGCAACGCCGCGGTTCTCGTCAACAAGAACGAAGAACCGATCGGCACCCGTATCTTCGGGCCGGTGGTACGCGAACTGCGTGGCCGCGGCTTCATGAAGATCATCTCGCTTGCTCCGGAGGTGCTGTAATGGCGTCCGCAAAGATCAAGAAGGGTGACACCGTCGTCGTCCTGTCCGGCAAGGACAAGGGCAAGACCGGTACGGTTTCGAAAGTGAACCCCAAGGACGGCAAGATCGTCGTCGAAGGCGTGAACATCGCAGCCCGTCATCGCAAGCCGACCCAGCAGAACCCGCAGGGTGGCATCGACCGCTTCGAAGCACCGATGCCGATCTCGAAGGTTGCTGTTGCCGATCCCAAGGATGGCAAGCCCACCCGCGTCCGTTTCGAAGAAAAGGACGGCAAGAAGGTGCGCGTCGCCGTCAAATCCGGGGAGACCATCGATGGCTGATTATACGCCTCGCATGAAGCAGCGCTACGACGACCAGATCGTTAAGGCGATGACCGAGAAATTTGGCTACGAGAACCGTCTTGAAGTCCCGAAGCTGGAAAAGATCACGCTCAACATGGGTGTGGGCGAAGCCAGCCAGGACAAGAAGAAGGTCCAGACTGCAGCCGAAGAGATGGCACTGATTGCCGGCCAGAAGCCGGTCATCACCAAGGCCAAGAAGTCGATCGCGCAGTTCAAGCTGCGTGAAGGCATGCCTATCGGCGCGAAGGTCACCCTTCGTCGTGAGCGCATGTACGAATTCCTTGATCGCCTTGTGACCATCGCAATGCCCCGCATCCGCGACTTCCGTGGCCTCAACGCCAAGTCGTTCGACGGTCGCGGCAACTATGCAATGGGCCTCAAAGAACAGATCATCTTTCCCGAGATCAGCTACGATCAGATCGACAAGGTCCGGGGCATGGATATCATCGTAACAACCACGGCAAAGACCGACGAAGAAGCGCGCGAATTGCTGCGTCTGTTCGGTTTCCCGTTCCCGGCTGAAAAGTCGGAAGAGAAGGAGGCGGCGTGAGCCGCCTTCCGATCGAGAGATAAGGAAGGAACTTAAGTCCAATGGCGAAACTGAGTTCGATCAACAAGAACGAGCGTCGCAAGAAGCTCGTCAAGCAGTATGCGGATAAGTTCGCAAAGCTGAAGGCGATCGCAGACGACGAGAGCCTCGATGAGGGCGAGCGACTGATCGCGCGCCTCAAGATGGCTGAACTGCCGCGTAATGCGAACCCGACCCGGGTGCGTAACCGCTGCTCCACCACCGGCCGCCCCCGCGGCTATTACCGCAAGTTCGGCCTTAACCGTATCGAACTGCGCGACCTCGGCAACAAGGGCCTGATTCCGGGCCTGACCAAGTCGAGCTGGTGAGGAATCGATAGATGGCTATGACCGATCCCCTGGGTGATATGCTCACCCGTATCCGCAACGGCCAGCAGGCGAAGAAGGACAGCGTCCTTTCGCCGGCTAGCAAGCTGCGTGCAAACGTCCTCGAAGTACTCCAGCGCGAAGGCTACATCCGTGGCTACGCTGCAGACGACAGTGGCAAGCACCCTGCGCTGCGGATTGAACTGAAGTATTTCGAAGGCGAACCGGCTATCAAGCACGTCGCCCGCGTCTCCAAGCCCGGCCGCCGCGTCTATGCGGGTTCGAAAGAACTCCCCGTGGTCCGCAACGGCCTTGGCATCACCATCGTCTCGACGCCGAAGGGCGTGCTCTCGGACGCCGAAGCACGTGCCGACAACGTCGGTGGCGAAGTGCTGGCGGAGGTATTCTGATGAGCCGCATCGGTAAAAAACCCGTCGCGATCCCGAGTGGGGTCGAGGCCAAGATCGAAGATGGCACGCTCAGCGTGAAGGGGCCCAAGGGCACCCTTTCCATGGGCATGTCCGATCTGGTCGAGTACAAGCTGGAAGACGGCGAAATCTCGGTCACTCCGGCCAATGACACCCGTCAGGCACGCAACCACTGGGGTATGCAGCGCACGCTGGTGTCGAACCTGGTCGAAGGCGTTACCGAAGGTTTCAGCAAGGTCCTCGAGATCAATGGCGTCGGTTATCGTGCGCAGGCACAGGGCAAGAAGCTCAAGCTTCAGCTCGGCTTCTCGCACGACGTCGACCTCGATGTTCCGGAAGGTATCGAGGTGAAGACCCCGGACCAGACCACCGTCGAAATCAGCGGTAGTGACAAGCAGGCCGTGGGCCAGTTTGCGGCTAACGTCCGCAAGTGGCGCAAGCCCGAGCCTTACAAGGGCAAGGGCATCAAGTACCGCGGCGAGTATATCTTCCGCAAGGAAGGGAAGAAGAAGTAAGATGGCAAAGCTTTCCCTTTTCGAACGCCGCCGCCGCCGTGTGCGCACTGCGCTTCGCAGCCGCGCTGGTGGCAAGCCGCGCCTGTCGGTCCATCGCACCGGTAAGCACATCTACGCGCAGATCATCGACGATGCTGCCGGCAAGACCGTTGCCGCTGCTTCGACGCTGGGCGTGAAGGGCTCGGGTGCCAATGTCGACGCCGCCAAGAAGGTAGGCTCCGACATCGCCGCTGCTGCAAAGAAGGCTGGCGTCACCAACGTCGTTTTCGACCGCGGTGGTTTCCTGTTCCATGGCCGCGTGAAAGCGCTGGCCGACGCCGCCCGTGAAGGCGGGCTGGAGTTCTGATCATGGCTGATGAAAACAAGACCGAAGAAAAGACCGAAGAAAAGGTCGTGACGGCAGAAACCGAAACCGCTGTGACCAACGAAGAGCCGGCTGTTGCCGATACGCCTTCGGAAGCTGCTGCCAACCAGGACCCCGCACAGGGCGCTGAAGGTCAGCCGCGCGGACGTGGCAACCGTGGCGGTGGCCGCGGTGGCAACGATCGCGGCCGTGGTCGTGGTGGCCGTGACAACCGCCGTGGCGGTCGTCGCGAAGAAGAAGACGACGGCATCATCGAGAAGCTCGTCCATATCAACCGCGTCAGCAAGACGGTGAAGGGCGGTAAGCGCTTCGGTTTCGCTGCTCTCGTGGTCGTGGGTGACGGCTCGGGCCGTGTCGGCTTCGGCAAGGGCAAGGCCCGCGAAGTGCCCGAAGCGATCCAGAAGGCGACTGCCGCTGCTCGCAAGAAGATGATCCGCGTCCCGCTGAAGGAAGGTCGTACCCTCCATCACGACGGCAACGGTCGCTTCGGTGCCGGCAAGGTAACCGTGCGTACGGCGCCTCCGGGTACCGGTATCATCGCCGGTGGTCCGATGCGTGCCGTCTTCGAAAGCCTGGGCGTTGCAGACGTGGTGACCAAGTCGGTCGGCACCTCCAACCCCTACAACATGATCCGCGCCACGTTCGACGCGCTGACCGACCAGACTTCGCCGAAGTCGGTTGCCCAGCGTCGCGGCAAGAAGGTCGCCGACCTGCTTGGTCGCGGTGGTGCATCGGAGGCAGAGGCTGAAGCCGACGCCGCCGCTATCGCGGAGTAATCAAGATGGCTAAAGCAAAAACCATCAAGCTCAAGCAGATCGGTTCGCCGATCCGCCGTCCGGAAGGACAGCGCAAGATCCTCATCGGTCTTGGCCTGAACAAGATGCACAAGGTCGTAGAACGCCAGGACACTCCCGAAGTGCGTGGTGCCGTCGCCAAGGTCCCGCATCTTGTCGAGATCGTCGACTAATCAGTCGACGGAACAATTTGACGGGAGCGGCCTGCTACGATAGCGGGCCGCTTCCATTTTTCAGCGCGAACAAAAGCGAAAGCGAGTGCAAGACATGACTATCAAACTCAATGACATCCGTGACAATCCCGGCGCCCGCAAGGAGCGCATCCGCGTCGGCCGTGGCATCGGTTCGGGCAAGGGCAAGACCGCTGGCCGAGGCCAGAAGGGTCAGAAGAGCCGTTCGGGTGTTGCCATCAAGGGCTTCGAAGGCGGCCAGATGCCCCTTCACATGCGCTTGCCGAAGCGCGGGTTCAACAACCCGTTCGGCAAGGACTACGCCGAAGTGAACCTGGGCATGGTCCAGAAGTTCATCGACGCCAAGAAGCTCGACGCCAAGAAGGACATCGACCACGCAGCGCTGAAGGCCGCAGGCCTCGCACGCGGCGGCAAGGACGGTGTCCGCCTGCTCGGCAAGGGTGAGATCAAGGCAAAGGCGAAGTTCGTCGTTGCCGGTGCCTCCAAGGGCGCGATCGAAGCCGTCGAGAAGGCCGGTGGTTCGGTTGAAGTGCTGCCCAAGGCGCAGCCCGAGCACGAGAAGAAGGCTGCTCGCACCGAGGCCAACAAGGCCAAGAAGGCAAAGTAATCGATGGAAATAAGGGAGCGGGGGTTCGACAATCGGCCTTCCGCTCCCTATCTGTCCGGTCAGCGCCGGGACGGGCCGGCGACAAGCTAGGATCGAAGACGACCAATGGCATCAAGCGCCGACAGTTTCGCGAGCAACATAAGTCTCGCCAATTTCTCCAAGGCCACTGAGCTCAAGCAGCGCATCTGGTTCACGATCGGCGCGCTGATCGTTTTCCGTTTCCTGAGCTTCGTTCCGCTGCCGGGCATCAACGCCCGTGCGCTGACGCAGCTGGCCGATGTCACACAGGGTGGCATCATCGACATGTTCAACATGTTCACGGGCGGCAGCCTGGAGCGGATGAGCCTCATCGCGCTCGGCGTCATGCCCTACATTACCGCCTCGATCGTCGTGCAGATGGCTTCGGCCCTGCATCCCACGCTGGCTGCCCTCAAGAAAGAAGGCACGGTCGGACGGCAGAAACTCAACCAGTATACCCGCTACGGTACTGTGCTGCTCTGCACGGTGCAGGGCTGGTTCCTGGCCGCCGGACTGGAAAGCTTCGGTGCCTCCGAAGGTATCGCCGCAGTCGTGGACCCGGGCTACATGTTCCGTGTCGGCGCGGTGATCAGTCTTGTCGGCGGCACGATGTTCCTGCTGTGGCTGGGTGAACAGATCACCAGTCGCGGTATCGGCAACGGCGTTTCGCTGATCATCATGGCCGGCATCGTCGCCCAGTTCCCGACCTTCGTGTCGAACATGGCGACCGGCTACAGCGAAGGTTCGATCGCAACCGGCATCCTGCTCGGCTTCATCGTGATGGTCGTCGGCCTGATCCTGCTGATCAGCTTCTTCGAGCGTGCACAGCGTCGCCTGCTGATCCAGTATCCCAAGCGTGCGACCCAGCGCGGCGGGATGCAGGCGGATCGTTCGCACCTTCCGCTCAAGCTCAACACTGCCGGCGTCATTCCGCCGATCTTCGCCAGCTCGCTGCTTCTGCTGCCGCTGACGATCACGCAGTTTGCCGGCAATTCGCTGGACACGGAAAGCAGCTTCGGCGGCGGTGTGCAGACGGTTCTGCAATACCTCCAGCACGGGCAGCCGCTCTACATGACGCTGTACGGCCTCGGCATCATCTTCTTCTGCTTCTTCTACACCGCAGTCGTCTTCAATCCGGAAGAGACCGCAGAGAACCTGAAGAAGAACGGCGGCTTCATCCCGGGCATACGCCCCGGTAAGCGCACCGAGCAGTATCTCGACTACGTTCTCACGCGCATCACCGTGATCGGCGCCATCTACCTGACGTTCGTCTGCGTCGTGCCCGAATACATGATCGCCCAGACCGGCATCCCGCTGTTCCTTGGCGGAACCAGCCTGCTGATCGTCGTGAACGTGACCGTCGATACGATCAGCCAGATCCAGTCGCACCTGCTGGCGCACCAGTACGGCGATCTCATCAAAAAGGCCAAGTTGAAGGGGCGCCTTCGTTAAGGCATGAGCGAAGGCGAAAGGGACGTCACGCGATGGATATAATTCTTCTCGGCCCTCCGGGCGCAGGCAAGGGCACGCAGGCACAGCGCCTGGTCGAGCATCATGGCATGATGCAGCTGTCCACCGGCGACATGCTTCGGGAAACGCGTAAGGCGGATACCGAACTCGGCCGCAAGGTCGCGGACATCATGGATTCCGGCAGCCTTGTCTCGGACGACATCGTTTCCGCCATGATCGATGCCAAGCTCACCGACATGGGCCCCGAAACCGGTGCTATCTTCGACGGCTATCCGCGCACGGCAGCACAGGCTGAGCAGCTGGACGAGATCCTGGCCAAGCATGGCCGCAGCCTCGACCATGTCATCGAACTCGAAGTGAACGAGGATGCACTGGTAGAGCGTATTACCGGTCGCTTCACCTGCGCCAATTGCGGTGCGGGCTATCACGACACCTTCAAGCAGCCGAAGGTGGAAGGTGTCTGCGACCAGTGCGGTTCGACCGAGTTCAAGCGCCGCCCCGACGATAATGAAGAAACCGTGCGTCACCGCATGCAGGTTTATCGCAGCGAGACCGCTCCGATCCTGCCTGGCTACGAAGAGCGCGGAATCGTCAGCCGGGTCGACGGGATGGGTGCCATCGATGACGTCACCCACGCGATCGACGCGATCCTGACCTAAGGAAGGGGCAGGGCGGTGCGAACTGCCCTTTCCAAACACCTTTTGCACTCATACAACTCGCGCGAATGATCCGGGAGAGATGAATGCTGCGTTTTCATGCAACCCTTGCTGCCATCGGCCTCGCGACACTCGCGGTGCCGGCGAGCGCAGAGGTCGTCGCGACAAGCGATAGCGGCTTCGTGACCAAGGCCTCGGCGCGGGTTGCGGCAACCCCGCGTGAAGCCTGGCTTGCCTTGATCAAGCCTTCAGACTGGTGGAACGACGCGCACACATGGTCGGCCGATGCGTCTAACATGACGCTCGTGCCGAGCGCAGGCGGGTGCTTTTGCGAGAAGATCCCGGGCGAGGGCGACATTCCCCTCGATGGCAGTGCGCAGCATGCAATCGTCGTACAGGCCGTGCCGGATCGGGCGCTGCGTCTACGCGGGGGGCTGGGCCCGCTGCAGGCCGTCCCCGCGACCGGGGTCCTGACTGTCACACTCTCGGAAATCGACGGCGGGACCCGGATCGACTGGGAATACAATGTCGGTGGGCCGATGGGTTTCGAGATCGGCCAGATATCGAAGGCTGTCGACGGGGTGATGAACCAGCAATTGTCGGGATTGCGCGATCACCTCGGTTCACTGGATGGTGATGAAGCCGAAGCTGCGGGCGAAACGCCGGAGCAGGAAGACGAGGATCAGCCGGCCGAGGAAGCCAGTGTCGGGGATCAGATAGACGCTTTGGCCGACTGAATTTTGACGCAGCTCCCTCCACCCGTTATGACACTGTTGTAATAGACGGAAGGCCTCCTACATCGGTGGCCTCGTCGTTTGCGTGCGCGGGCGGTTGACCTTAGCGGCGAATCCGCCTAAGCGCGCGTTTCATTCGACACTTTCGGTGAGTCCGGCAGGCGGGAGCTGTAAGCACGCCATCCGGGCTTTTTGCGTGAAGAACGACCGGTTGTGTCAATGAAAACAAGGCGTTGAGATAGGGTCCCGCTTTAAAGGACCCTGTGGAGCATGGAGAATTAAGTGGCTCGTATTGCCGGGGTAAATATCCCCACCAACAAGCGCGTTATCATCGCGCTCACCTATATTCACGGAATCGGCCGTACCAAGGCTGTTGAGATCGCCGACAAGCTCGGCATCGATCACGCTCGCCGCGTCCAGGACCTTTCCGACGAGGAAATCCTGCGCGTTCGCGAAACGATCGACGAAGAGCACATGGTCGAAGGCGATCTTCGTCGCGACACCGCGATGAACATCAAGCGCCTGATGGACCTGCGTTCCTATCGCGGTCTTCGTCACCGTGCCGGCCTGCCCGTTCGCGGCCAGCGCACTCACACCAATGCCCGTACCCGCAAGGGCAAGGCCAAGCCGATCGCCGGCAAGAAGAAGTAAGCTTGGGGCCTCCCAGCGCTTTTCCCTTCTTGAGAATATGTAAGGAAGTAACATCATGGCACGCGAACCCGGCCGCGTTAGGCGCCGCGACAAAAAGAACATTTCCAGCGGCGTTGCGCACATCAACGCCAGCTTCAACAACACGATGATCACCATCACCGACGCACAAGGCAATGCTATCAGCTGGTCCAGCGCCGGGATGATGGGCTTCAAGGGTAGCCGCAAGTCGACTCCCTATGCTGCCCAGGTTGCAGCAGACGATGCCGGCAAGAAAGCTGCCGAGCATGGTGTGCGCACCCTCGAAGTCGAAGTTAAGGGCCCGGGTTCGGGTCGTGAGAGCGCGCTTCGCGGTCTCGCAGCTGTCGGCTTCACGATCACTTCGATCCGCGACGTTACGCCGATCCCGCACAATGGTGTGCGGCCGTCCAAGCGTCGTCGCGTCTGATCCGTACCTGCCTGGCGGTCCGGCAACGGGCCGCCGACAATCTTCACGGACCGGACGCTCACTGAGAGCTCCGGTCCTGCCCGCATCCACACCAGGGGAAATCCATGTCCGTCAACATCAAGAACTGGCAGGAACTCAAGAAACCCAACACCCTCGACATCAAGGACGGTGGCGACAAGAAGCGTAAGGCGACCTTCGTTGCCGAGCCGCTCGAGCGTGGCTTCGGCCTGACGCTCGGCAACGCTCTGCGTCGCGTGCTGCTGTCCTCGCTCCAGGGCGCGGCCATCACCTCGATCAAGATCGAGAACGTGCTGCATGAATTCTCCTCGCTCGCAGGCGTGCGCGAGGACGTCACCGACATCGTCCTGAACGTGAAGCAAATCGCGCTCAAGATGGAAGGTGAAGGCACCAAGCGCCTTCAGCTCTCGGCCACCGGCCCGGGCGAAGTCAAGGCTGGCGACATCGCCGTTTCCGGCGACATCGAGATCATGAACAAGGATCTCGTGATCTGCCACCTCGACGAAGGTGCAACGCTGAACATGGAACTGACCGCAGACACGGGCAAGGGCTATCGCCCCGCCGTGATGAACCGTCCGGCCGATGCGCCGATCGGTCTCATCCCGGTCGACAGCCTGTATTCGCCGGTTCGCCAGGTCAGCTACAAGGTCGACAACGCTCGCGTGGGCCAGGAACTGGACTACGACAAGCTTTCGCTGACGATCGAAACCGACGGCACCGTCACTCCGGAAGACGCCGTGGCCTATGCCGCGCGCATCCTCCAGGACCAGCTGACCCTGTTCGTCCACTTCGAAGACGGCATCCCGCAGCCGACTTCGGCGATGATCGGCCAGGCTGCAGAGCCGCAGGAAAGCGACACCAACCAGCTCAACCGCTACCTTCTCAAGAAGGTCGACGAGCTGGAACTGTCGGTTCGTTCGGCGAACTGCCTCAAGAACGACAACATCATCTACATCGGCGACCTGGTCCAGAAGACCGAGGCCGAGATGCTCCGTACGCCGAACTTCGGCCGCAAGTCGCTCAACGAGATCAAGGAAGTCCTGAGCTCGATGGGTCTGCGCCTCGGCATGGACATCCCTGGCTGGCCGCCGGAAAATATCGAGGAAATGGCCAAGAAGCTCGAACAAGAGCTGCTCGGTTAATCTATCTCAAGGGGCATAGGCCGGACCCCGTTTTCCGGCCTGT
Source organism: Qipengyuania aquimaris (assembly GCF_009827445.1). Classification (GTDB taxonomy): domain Bacteria; phylum Pseudomonadota; class Alphaproteobacteria; order Sphingomonadales; family Sphingomonadaceae; genus Qipengyuania; species Qipengyuania aquimaris. Next base: position 1,187,937 of record NZ_WTYI01000001.1, on the reverse strand, counting down.
TTCGGGCTACCTCATACGGGCCCCCTACGAACGAAGGACTAGAAAATGCGTCACAAGATTTCCGGCCGCAAGCTGCAACGCAAGACGGGTCACCGTCATGCAATGCTGCGCAACATGGCTGCTGCGCTGATCAAGCACGAGCAGATCATGACCACGCTGCCCAAGGCGAAGGAAATGCGCCCCTACATCGAAAAGCTGATCACGCTGGCAAAGCGTGGCGGCCTTTCGAACCGTCGCCTTGCGATGGCTCGCCTGCAGGACGAAACGCAGCTGAAGAAGCTGTTCGACGTCCTGGCAGAGCGTTATGCCGATCGTGAAGGCGGTTACAGCCGCGTGATCAAGGCCGGCTATCGTGGCAGCGACGCCGCGCAGATGGCCGTGATCGAGCTGGTCGACCGCGACGTCGACGCCAAGGGCCAGGACAGCGGTCCGGTCATGGGCGACGAGGAAATGGAAGACGCGTAAGCGCTCTCCATCGGGAAATTGACGAGGGGCTGGAGGCGAAATCCTCCGGCCCCTTTTCTTTTGGGCGGGCGCGCTTAGGGTTGGCTGCCATGAAGAGGCTCATTCTTGCCAGCGTTCTCGCTGCGATCACTGCTCCCGCGAGTTCTGCCCATGCGCAATCACGCTCTGTTTCGCCGCCAACGGCGCAAGACCAGCTCGATGCGCGCTACGATCTTGCGCTCGCAGCGGGCTACAAGGCGCTGATGCTGTGCAGCGCGATTGGCAATGCTGAGGCCAATGGCGCGCTGAGAACGCCTGAGAGTGTCCACGCTTGGGAACTGACAGGGATTTACCCTGCTCTCGATCCAATTGTCCGCGACTTAGAATATGACGTGTTCTGGGCGGCACCCCTGGACGAAGACAGCGGGCAGCGCCCAGGGCTGGACCACGTCGCGGTGACCTGGGCCGAAGATGCTCCGCCCCGTTGGGCCGTCTATCGCGAAGGGAAGGGCTGTTTCGTCGCTCCGATGGGCGCCACACCGCCAGACTGGAACTTCTTGCGTACCGAGGCGCCCAGCAATCCTGCCATGGAGCGGACTACGTCTGACCCCATGGCGGCCAATATCGCGCAAAAACGCGTGGATGTGAGCGCGGCCTTCACAGGCGCATATGGCGAAGGGCGGACAACCGCAGTCACCGTGCTTCACCGTGGCAAGCTGGCTGGCGAGCAATATGCCGATGGCTTCTACGCGACGACGCCTCAGCGCACATGGTCTGTAGCCAAGAGCATTGCTGCAACCGTGATCGGAGCAGCAGTGCAGAGAGGTGAGGCGGAGGTAACTGCTTCGGCCGGACTGGGTGCCGACGATATCGACCCCCGCCGCGCGATCACTATCGACCATGCGCTGCGCATGGCAACGGGTCGGTATTCGGACACGCGCGGCAATCGCACCGATCCGCTCTATTGGGGCGGCACAACTGTAGAGGAACGTGCACAAAATTGGCCGCTGATTGATGCGCCGGGCACGATCTATCGCTACGCCAACAATGATACTCTTGCTGCGATCATGGCGATTGACGAAACCTTCGAAGACCATCCGCCTGCGGACCTCTTCGAGAAGCTCGGAATGACCAACACTGTCGCCGAGACCGACTGGCGGGGTAACTACGTCCTCTCGTCACAAGTCTGGTCAACCGCGCGAGATCTCGCTCGGCTAGGTCAACTCTATTTGCAGGACGGCGTGTGGGAAGGTGAGCGCATCTTGCCAGAGGACTGGCGCGATTATGTCTCAAGCCCTGCCGGACCGCAGCCTGAAGGCAGCGCTTTCGGCTATGGAGCAGCCTGGTGGTTGATGAACCAGTCCGAAGGTGTTCCGAGCGACACTTTCGCCGCTTTTGGCAATCGCGGGCAGTATGTGGTCGTCGTACCTTCGCGCGAAGTCGTGATCGTCAGACGTGGGGAAAACATGGTCGGAACCCGCTTCGATATTGCCGCTTTCACCCGCGACGTGCTGAAATCGCTTGAGAATTAGGCGTTCAGATAAATATAGACTTTCCTGAATATTGCCTGCAATCGGAATTCAGGCTCACCTCAGTGCGACTCGCCTAGAACCTCATTCAACCGAGGCAATCCCGCCTGGGTAGAGATGAGGAGAACCTCACATGACCAAGATTACCAAGAATATTGCGAAGGGTGGGATCGCAACAGCTGCAGTCGGCGCCATGGCGCTGGCCACCGCAACTCCGGCCCAGGCCCGCGACCGCGACGATGGTATCTCCGTCGGCGACGTCATCGCCGGCGCAGTCATCATCGGCGGCATTGCCGCTATTGCCAATTCGGCTAAGCGGGACCGCGACTATTATCGCGACGGCCGCTATTACCGCGATGGTCGCTATTACCGCGACGGGCGCGATTACCGCCGCAGCGCGTATCGTAACCGCGGAAACCCGCGCGCCGCAGTCGAGCGTTGTGTTCGCGCCGCCAAGCAGGACGCGCGCCGTTATGGCTATCGATACGCCCAGGTCACCGACATCCGCGATGTCGACGACACGCGTTATGGCTGGAGGGTGAAGGGCCGGATCGTCGTCGATGGCCAGCGTGGTGGCCGCTGGGGCGGCTATGACCGGTACGACCGCTATGACAGGTACGATCGTGACGACCGTCGCCGCTATCGCGGTGAAGATCACGGCAAGTTCACCTGCTATATCGAGCGGGGCCGTGTGAGCCACGTCGATTTCAAGGGCATTCGCGGTCTCCGCTAATTCCCGATCAATCCACCAGCGGCCCGGACCTTGAGGTTCGGGCCGTTTTTTGTGTCCGGTTCAGCCGTGCTAAAGCTGCGATATGGCATCGGTCGCATCGTCATTCCTTGCGCTAGGTGGGGGCGCGAAGGCAGAGGAAGTTTTGCATGAAGAAATTGCACACTTGGGCACTCGCGCCTGCCGTTCTCGCGACCGCTTATATCGGGGTGTCGCCCGTCGCCGCGGCATCCATCCCGCAGGTCTCGGTTGTCGCTGCGAAACCCGCAGGCGTCACCAGCTACGATCCCGCCGATCAGATTTACGAAAACCATCGGCACCGCCGTTACCGCCACTATCGTCACCACCGTGGCCCAAGCCTAGGCGACGTGCTGACCGGCGTCCTGATCATCGGTGGCATCGCCGCTATCGCCAACAATTCGAAGCGTAGCGACGACCGCCGCTATCGCGACCGCGACTATCGCGATGATCGCCGCGACGATGCGCGCTGGGACGATGGCCGCGGTATCGACCGCGCCGTGAGCATGTGCGTAGATGCGGTGGAGCGTGACGAACGCGTCGAGACCGTGGACCGTGCGGATCGCACCGCTCGCGGTTGGCAGATCAGCGGCACCCTTTCGAGCGGCGCAGGCTTCTCCTGCGAAATCGGCAACGATGGCCGCGTCCGGAACGTGGATTTCGGGCAGTCCGGCAATTGGCAGGGCGACGAAGATCGCGACGATGACGGCTATGCAGCAGTCACCGAAGACAACCAGTGGGACGATGCGCGCTATGCTGCCGAGAGGCAGAAGGCCGACGGTCGAACTGCGATGGTTTCGGACACGGAAAATGCCGTCGTCGAAGGAGCCCAACCGGCCTATCCCGGCGGCCCGATCGAGGGCGAGGACGAAGACAATCGCCCCGTCTATCCCGGCGACCCGGTCTAAATCCTAGTCCTTGCTCGCCACGCGCTCGTCGTAGGAGGGCAGGGCTAGATTGAACAGGATGGCGGCGAGGCGGAGGCCGAATCCGGCCAGCGCCGCGCCGATCCATACGTACCAGTCCTCCAGTCCGACCAGCGAGCCGACCACGGTCAGGCTAGAGGAAAGGGCTGCGGCGGTAACGTAGAGCTCCGGCCGCATCAGGATCGAAGGCCTTCCCGCAAGCACATCGCGGATGATGCCGCCGACACAGCCGGTAATTACCCCCATCAATGCCGCGGGGACGGGCGGGACTCCGTATTGCAGCGCCTTGGCCGTACCGAGGACGGCATAGGCGGCGAGGCCCATTCCATCGGCAATCGACAGGAACCGGCCCTCCCACCAGCGCGTGGGCGTGAACCATGCAAACAGCGCGATACCGAGGCAGGTGGCGGAGACCCAGGGGTCGACCATCCAGAACACTGGCGCGCCGATCAGCAGATCCCGTATCGTGCCACCTCCTACTCCGGTGATGAGAGCGAAGAATGTCAGCGTGACAAGCGTCTGCTTTTCCTTGGCCGCCACCAGGGCCCCGGTCATGGCGAAGATCGCCACTCCGGCAACGTCCAGCCAGTCGAGCACAGGCGTGAGGATTTCCTCGTTCAAGAGAGTTAGACCTTACGGGCTTTGCGGCGGCGGAACATCAGGACGAAGCCCAGCAGCGACGCCAGGACGCCAAGGATTGCAAACAGGATCAGGATCGGATGGCTGGTGTCTTCGCGGGTCTGCAGATCCATGATGTGCAAGCCCCAGACAAAATCGAACGTGCGCCACCACTGCGTGCGGACGGCCTCGATCTCACCCGTATGCTCGCCGACATAGACGTGGGTTCCGTCCGTCAGGGCGACCTGCCAGACCGGCATTTCCCTGCGGAAATCGAACGGGACCTCATCGGCATCGTAGCGCGCGGTGTCGGCCACACGGTCGCCGCCTTTGATGCGCTCGGCCACGATCATGCGCGCTTCCACCTCGGAAATCGGGCCCATTTCGGAGCCGTCGGCACGAAACCTGTCGCTCGTACCGTCCATGTAGGTGATCCGCGTCACCGTTTCGCCGCGTTCGATCTGCGTCTTCACCGAGCGAACCGGCCGCGTGCTTTCCGCTGGCAAGGCGACCGAGATTTCCGTGTCGCTGGGCAAGGCGCGTTCGGTGACCGCGTTGCGCAAATGATTGCCGCGCACTTCCTCGATCGGCTTGATCACCATGATGAGGCCAGTGACGGTCCACATCAGGATCGGAACGCCAGCCAGCCAGGCCAGCCAGATGTGCCATTTGGCAAAGCGCCGCATCATTTGCTGCTGACCCACAAAATCCTCCGTCTGATCCGCCAACCGGAATGCGCTGCGAGGCTCAGGAGTGCAACACCTGCCCGATAGCTTCTGCAGCCGCGATCGTGGATAGATCTGCCCAGCGGGGACCCATGACCTGCATTCCGCAGGGAAGATCGCCGCTCGCACCGATCGGCAATACGGTCGAGGGAAGGTTGGGGAATGTGGCGAGCCCGGCCCAGCACAGACCGGCTGCACCGCGAACCTGCCGGCCATTGACCTCTATTTCCCCATCGAAGACCCGGCCATCGGTATGTGGCACCGCAAGCACGGGAGCAGGCGGGGCGAGAACGAAGTCATATGTCTCGAACACTTTCGCCCAGGCCAGCTCGTTGCGATACTGCAGGTCGAGCATGTTGAACCAGTCGGTAGCGCTGGCTCGCTTGCCGTCCTTTCCGGGTGCGCCGCGCGCCATCGCTACGTTGAGCATCCGCATGTAATCGGCATGCTGCGCGGCAAGGTCTGGCAAGATATCGCTGCTGGTGTCCACTGTCGCGCCTGCCTGGCGCATCGTGTCGAGCGCAGCTTTGAGAGGACCGCGAACACCGTCATCGGTCTCGCAGTCGGGATGATCGATGAGCGCGAGGAAACGCATCTGAGAAAGAGGCGCGCGACGCTCTTCGAGCGGGCGATCGGTGGTGATCCGGGTAAGGAGCGAGAGGTCCGCTCCATTGCGGGCGAGGGGGCCTGCGATCGAAAGGACCCCGTCATGCGCGCCGCGACCTGCCATGAGGGGATGGTCGTGCCCTTCCTTGCTGACCAGGCCCCAGCTCGACTTGTGGCCCCATACGCCGCAGAAATGGGCCGGTACGCGCACGGACCCCCCGATGTCCGTCCCGAATTCGCACGGCACCATTCCGCTGGCGACTGCAGCTGCCGACCCGCCCGACGATCCGCCGGGCGAGCGTTCGTGATCGTGAGGATTGTTGGTGCGGCCATATACCGGATTGTTGGACTGCCAGTCCGCCAGGTCAGGCGGTACATTGGTCTTGCCGAGAAAGATCGCGCCCGCTGCTTTCAGCTTGCGTACGACTGCGGAGTCCGCCGTGGCTATGTTGTCGCGGTGCGCTTCGTGGCCCCAGGTGGTGGGAAGGCCGGCAATGTCGAAGCTTTCCTTGATCGTCATGGGGACGCCGAACAGTGGCGTAGCGTCCGAAGGCGCAGACTTATCCATAGCTTTCGCCGCATCCCGGGCGCGCTCGAAATCGCAAACCACCACCGCATTGATATGCGTATCAAGGTGTTCGATCCGCGCAATCGCCGCGTCGACAGCCTCAAGCGGCGAGATTTCTCCCGCTGCAATCCGCGCAGCCGTTTCAATCGCTCCGGGTTTGTCGGTCAATTTCGGATAGGCCATGCAATCTCCCCTCGCTTTGCAGACTATGTCAGCTGGGGAAGAGGGGCAATTCCCTTACTCTTTCGTTGCCGGCGCCTCGCGACCACCTTGATGCAAGACCAGGCCGGTGACGTCTCCGTTATCGTCACGTTGGAAGTGGAGGCGCGCGTCGACGACCTTGAGGAAGAACCAGTCCTTGCGCTCTTCTGCAAAGATCGGGAAGGCATCCTGTCCAGTCGCCTGCGTCATCAGGGCGCCGTTCCTTTCGAAGATGCTGATCTTGAATTCGGGAGTTATGGCATAGACGCCCTCGTATTGAGCGAGGTTCTCAATCGGCAGGTCGGCAGTCACACGTTCGCTGGGCAGGGTGACTTCACCGCCGCGAGCCAGGGTAACAAGCGATTGCCCTAGAGTATTTGCAGCACCACCGTTCAGATTGGCGAGCACAACGACGGTAATGTTGCGGTCGGGATCGTGGCCAAGGAACGAGTTGAATCCCTCGATACCGCCGCCGTGCCAGATGAGACGTCCGTCATCCTTCTCGGTCACGAGAACACCCATCCCATAGCCGGAATCGGGCATTGCTTCGATGGCTGGGGCAACCATCATTGCGAGGCTCTCAGGTCGGAGAACCTTGCCGCCGAATAGGCCTCGTTGCCATTTGAGGAGATCGTGCGTTGTCGAATATAGGGCTCCTGCACCTTGGGGGATGCCCATATCGACGTAATCTGCATTGACCATCGCATCATCGGACGGGGAATACCCCGATGCACGGTAAGGCACGATCTCAGCGGTCACATCGATCGCCGTGTCCGCCATTTGTAGCGGCGTGAAGAAATTTTCCTTCACGAACTCGGCGTAGGGCGAACCTCCCACTTCCTCAACGATGGCCGACAAAAGCAGGTAGCCGGAATTGGAATAGGCCCACTTTGCGCCAGGTTCGAATTCAAGCGGCTTGTCGGAGAAACGGGCGATTAACTCGTCGCGCTCGGTGGGCAGGTATTTCCATTTTCCGAAGTCTTCAAAGCTCGTGACGTTCGGAATTCCGGAAGTGTGATGCAAAAGGTGACGGATGGTGACAGCATCCCAGGACGCGGGAGCTTTGGACCAATAGGTGCCGATGGCCTCATCTAGATTGATCTCGCCTCGTTCCGCGAGCAACAGGATCGCAGCAGCGGTGAACTGCTTCGTGACCGAACCGATGCGAAATTTCGTGCGCGGGCTGTTCGAGATGTCCCACTCAAGATTGGCGGATCCATACCCGCTGTCGAGCAAGATTTCGTCGCCAATAGCTACCAGCGCCGTTCCCATGAACTTGCCGTCATCCTCGCTTGCGGAGACGATGGTTTCCATCCGCTGTGCATCCTGCGCGGACAGGGAAGCGCCGGATAGCATCAAGGCCAAAAGGGCGAAGGCATTGGCTGTGCGGCGGAACGTGATCATCTCATTCTCCCATGTGTATTACGGTATTAATACACACTCGAGGAGTGAGGGCAAGTTCGGAGGATCTTCGTTTGCTAAAGGCCGATACTCAGCCGCAGATTTAATTGCGGCCTTAGTGGACAGGTTTAAAATCAGGAAGGCCGCCATTCACGCACCCCCGTGGGTTTTGGCAAAGACCTTCCCGTCGACCTGATCAGATGTGGATCGGCTTGCCCTGTACGCCCATCGCCGCTTCCTTGATCGCTTCCGAATGCGTCGGGTGGGCGTGGCAGGTGTAGGCAATGTCTTCGGATGTAGCGCCGAATTCCATGGCCTGCGTCGCCTGGGCGATCATGGTGCCTGCCACGCTGGCGATGGCCCAAACTCCGAGCACGCGATCGCTTTCGGCTTCCGCGATGACCTTCACAAAGCCCTCGGGCTCGTGATTGGTCTTGGCGCGGCTGTTGGCCATCATGGGAAACTTGCCGACCTTGATGGCTTTTTTGTCGCCACCCATTTTCTCGATCGCTTCGTCCTGCGTCAGGCCGACACCGGCAAACTCGGGCCAGGTGTACACCACGCCGGGGATGAGATCGTGGTTCACGATGCCGGTCTGGCCAGCAACATTCTCGGCGCAGGCAATGCCTTCGTCTTCGGCCTTGTGAGCGAGCATCGGCCCGGGGACGACGTCGCCGATGGCCCAGACGCCGTCGACCTTGGTGCGGAAGTCGTGATCGACTTCGATCTGACCGCGCTTGTTGGTTTCGATGCCGATCGCATCGAGGCCGAGGCCATCGGTATTCGGCTTGCGGCCAATCGACACCAGTACGCAATCGGCTTCGAGCGTTTCTGCGTCACCGCCAGAAGACGGTTCCAGCGTCAGCGTGGCCTTCTTGCCCTTCACGGTGCAGCCGGTGACCTTTGTCGACAGGCGCAGTTCCATGCCCTGCTTCTTGAAGATCTTGCCAGCTTCCTTGCGGACATCGTCGTCCATGCCGGGCAGTAGCTTGTCGAGATATTCGACCACGATGACTTCGGCACCGAGACGCCGCCAGACGGAGCCGAGCTCCAGCCCGATCACGCCGCCGCCGATGACGACCATCTTTTTGGGCACGGACTTGAGTTCCAGCGCGCCGGTGGAATCGACGACGATCTGCTTGTCGTTGTCGACTTCGACACCGGGGAGCGGAGTGACCGAAGAACCCGTGGCGATGATGATGTCCTTGGCGGTGACCGTTTCGTCGCCGACCTTGACCGTGTGCTCATCCTGGAAGGTGGCATGGCCCTTCTTCCAGTCGACCTTGTTCTTCTTGAACAGGAATTCGATGCCGCCCGTCAGGCCCTTTACCGCGTCACGACGCTGCGCGTGCATCGCGTCGAGGTTCAGCTTCGGCGAAACCTCGATACCCATCTCGGCCATCGTGCCATTGCTTGCCGCATCGAAATATTCCGATGCGTGCAGCATCGCTTTCGACGGAATGCAGCCCACGTTGAGGCAGGTACCACCCAGCGTCTCGCGGCTTTCGGCGCAGGCGGTCTTCAGGCCCAGTTGTGCTGCGCGGATCGCGGCGACATAGCCGCCGGGGCCAGCGCCGATGACAAGGACGTCGTAGTCGTATTCAGCCATTTTATCCCTCCGCAGGAGCGACTTGCGTGTCGTCCTGGATACAGATTCTCAAGACTTCTTCCATCCGCTCGCGATTGATGTCCAACTGGCCATCGGCGGCGAAGTCTTCCTTGAAATTGTCCGCGCTGCATTCGCACGCAGCGTCGATCCGTTCCGTAGCAATGCCTGCACCTTCGGCAATGCCTTGGCACTGCTCGATGTAGCGCGTGCGGATTTCTCCCGCGATCGCATCGCCGGCGACTGCGCTAGCGACGTCGCAGCCCGTCAGGGCGACGAGGGCAGTGGTGCAGATTACCAGCTTCTTCATGCTAGCGCTCCTCAGAGGTCGATCAGCATCCGGGTCGGATCTTCGATCGCTTCCTTGATGATCTTGAGCGCGGTCACAGCCTCGCGGCCGTCGATCAGGCGGTGGTCGTAGGACAGGGCGATATACATCATCGGGCGGATGACGATTTCGCCGTCGACGACGACTGGGCGGTCCTCGATGCGGTGGAGGCCGAGAACGGCGCTCTGCGGCGGGTTGATGATCGGCGTCGACATCAGCGATCCGAAGACGCCGCCGTTGGAGATGGTGAAGGTGCCGCCCTTCATGTCTTCCATCGTCAGCGTGCCTTCCTTGGCCCGCTTGCCGAAGTCCGCGATATCCTTCTCGATGCGGGCGAACCCCTTGTCCTGCGCGTCACGGATGACCGGGACGACGAGGCCGTTGGGCGCCGAAACCGCGACCGAGATGTCGACGTAATCGTGATAGACGATCTCGTCGCCCTCGATATAGGCGTTGACCGCCGGAACGTCCTTCAGCGCGAGGCAGGCGGCCTTCGCGAAGAAGCCCATGAAACCGAGACGAATGTCATGCTTCTTGGCGAAGAGGTCCTTGTACCTGGTACGCGCCTCGATCACCGCCGACATGTCGACATCGTTGAAGGTGGTCAGCAGCGCCGCATTGTCCTGCGCGCCCTTCAGGCGCTTGGCGATGGTCTGGCGCATGCGCGTCATCTTGACGCGTTCTTCGCGGCGCTCGCCAGCCGGAGCCGACGGGGTGGCGGCCTGTGCAGGAGCAGCATCGGCAATCGTGCCGCCGTCCTTCTTGGCCTTGGCAGCGGCGATCACATCTTCCTTGGTCAGGCGGCCATCCTTGCCGGTGCCCTTGATTGTCGAGGGATCGACGCCGTGTTCAAGAACGGCGCGGCGTACGGCCGGCGAAAGCGTTTGCGATGCGTCCGAAGAGGCCGCGGGAGCGCTCGCTTCGGCGCGCTCTTCCTTTCCGTCTTCCCGCTGTTCGGCAGCGCGACCGGCTTCTTCGCCCTTGGCAGCGGGGGCGCCGCCTTCTTCGATCACGGCCAGAACCGCGCCGACTTCGACGGTGTCGCCGACTTCGACCTTGAATTCGGTGATCACGCCCGCGACGGGCGAGGGTACCTCGACCGCGACCTTGTCGGTTTCGAGGCTGACGATCGGCTCGTCCACGGCGACGGCATCGCCGACGTTCTTCAGCAATTCGCCGATGGAGGCTTCGGTAACGCTCTCGCCGAGCGTGGGGACTTTGACTTCGGTGGCCATGGTCAGGTGGTTCCTTTTACGACCTCGATCAGGGGCAATTGCTGGTGGCGGCGGAATTGTCGCCGTTCAGGCCGAGCGCGATGTTGACCAGCGCTTCCTGCTGGACCTTGTGGCGGCTGGCATATCCGGTGGCGGGCGAGGCGGCGACTTCGCGTCCGGCATAGCAGGGACGCATGCCCTTCTTGCCGGCCTTCTCCGCCGCTTCCTCGATCAGGCGATCGACGAAGAACCACGCGCCGTTGTTCTTCGGCTCTTCCTGGCACCAGACGATGGTCTCAAGATTTTTCATCCGTTCGATCCGGACCGCCAGCGGTTCGCCGGGGAAGGGATAAAGCTGCTCGATGCGCACGATGGACACATCGTCCACCCCGGCTTCGTCGCGGCGCTGCATCAGGTCATAAGCGACCTTGCCCGAACAGAGGACAAGGCGCTTCACCTTCTCGTCGGGAATGTCGGTCAGGTCCGACTTGATCCGCATGAAATGCGTTTCGCCCATGAAACCATCGGCATCGCTCTTGGCCATCGGATGGCGCAGCAGAGACTTGGGCGTCATGATGACGAGTGGCTTGCGGAACGAACGCAGCATCTGGCGGCGCAGGACATGGAAGTAGTTCGCCGGGTCGGTGATGTTGCAGACCTGGATATTGTCGTTCGCGCACAGCTGCAGGAAGCGTTCAAGACGCGCGGAGCTGTGTTCCGGACCCTGACCTTCGTAGCCATGCGGCAGCAACAGGACGAGGCCGTTCGCACGCAGCCATTTCACTTCACCGGCGGCGATGAACTGGTCGATCATGATCTGCGCGCCGTTGGCGAAGTCGCCGAACTGCGCTTCCCACATCACTAGGCTCTTCGGATCCGCCATGGCGAACCCGTATTCAAAGCCGAGCACGCCGTATTCGGACAGCGGGCTGTCGTAGACCTCGAACTTGCCGTGGGGGAGGGTGGTCAGCGGGATGTACTTGCGCTCGTCCTTCTGGTCGACCCAGACGGCATGACGCTGGCTGAATGTGCCGCGTCCCGAATCCTGGCCCGACAGGCGGACGCCGAAACCCTCGGTAACGAGGCTGCCGAAGGCGAGCGCTTCTGCGGTTGCCCAGTCGAAACCGGTGCCGCTGTCGAACATCTCTTTCTTCGCCTTGAGCACGCGGCCCAGGGTCTTATGGATGGTCACGTCTTCGGGGACGGTCGTCAGCGTGCGCCCGAGGCTGTCGAACAGCTTCTTTTCGATCGCGGTTTCGACATTGCGGCGTGCGCCCTCGGGATCGGCAGGCTTGTTCATGCCGGCCCAGCGACCGCCGAACCAGTCGGCCTCGTCGGGCTTGTAATCCTTGGCCGCGGAGAATTCTTCCTCGAGATGGGCGTCGAATTCGCTACGCAACTGGTCGGCATAGCCCTTCTCGATGACGCCTTCTTCTTCGAGGCGCTTGGTGTAGAGCTCGCTCACCCGCGGGTGATTGCGAATGGCGTCGTACATCAGCGGCTGCGTGAACTTGGGCTCGTCGCCCTCGTTGTGGCCGAAGCGGCGATAGCACCACATGTCAATCACGATATCGCGGCCGAACTTCTGGCGGTATTCGATCGCCAGCTTGCAGGCGAAGGTCACGGCTTCGGGATCGTCGCCGTTGACGTGGAGGATCGGCGCCTGGACGCCCTTGGCGACATCGCTCGGGTAGGGCGAGCTACGCGCAAATTGCGGGCTGGTGGTGAAGCCGATCTGGTTGTTGATGACGAAGTGCAGGCAGCCGCCGGTGTTGTACCCGCGCACACCCGAGAAGCCGAGGCATTCCCACACGATACCCTGGCCTGCGAAGGCGGCATCGCCGTGGAGCAAGACAGGCAGAACCTGTTCATGCTTCTTGAGGTCGTCACGGATGGCCTGCTGCGCGCGGCTCTTGCCGAGGACGACCGGATTCACCGCCTCAAGGTGCGAGGGGTTGGGCACGAGGCTCATATGCACGTCGATATCGTCGAAGGTGCGATCGGTGCTGGTGCCGAGGTGGTATTTCACGTCGCCCGAGCCGCCGACATCGTCAGGATTCGAAGAGCCGCCCGAGAATTCGTGGAAGATGACCTTGTACGGCTTGCCCATGACGTTCGCGAGAACGTTGAGGCGGCCACGGTGGGCCATGCCGTAGATGATTTCGCGCACGCCCTGCTGGCCGCCATACTTGATGACCGCTTCGAGCGCAGGGATCATGGATTCGCCGCCATCGAGGCCGAAGCGCTTGGTGCCGACGTATTTCTTGCCGAGGAATTTCTCGTATTCCTCGCCCCGGATTACGGAGGCGAGAATGGCGCGCTTGCCTTCGTCGGTGAACTGGATCGTGTCTTCGGGCTGTTCGAACTTGTCCTGGAGGAAACGGCGTTCCTCCGTGTCCGAGATGTGCATGTACTCGAGGCCGACATTGCCGCAATAGGTAGCGCGCAGGGCATCGTAGAGCTCGCGAACGGTGACCCAGTCGAAGCCGAATACGCCGCCGACGAAGACTTCGCGGTCTTCCTGGCCGGTGAAGCCATGCCATTCCAGCGTCAGATCTTCCGGCACCTCGCGGTGGGAAAGACCCAGCGGGTCGAGGTCGGCCGCCAGATGGCCGCGCACGCGGTAGAGCCGCACGAGCAGCATAGCGCGGATGCTGTCGTCGGCCGCCTGTTCGATAGCCTTGGGATCGGTGGCCTTGCCGGCCTTCTCTGCGGCCTGCTTGACCGCGAGACGCATCTGGGTGGGATCAAGTGCGGCCGTGAGGTCCGCATCGCTGTCGACCACTTCGGCCAACCAGCGCGGGTTACCCCAACTGGGCCCTTGCTGCGGACCCTCCTGATCGCCCATTTCGGGCAGGAAATCGTGGCTCTCGTTACCCATCGGGCTACCTTTCGCGCCGACTTTCTTGCCGGCTTATACTGCCAATGCCTCGGCGGTGCGGAAGGCTCCCGGGGAGGAGAAAACCTTTCCGCAACAGACCAAAGATCAGGCGAGTTCCTTCAGCATCGCGTCGAGCGTGGTGCCAAGTTCGCTGGGCGAGGGCGAAACGCGGATGCCCGCATCTTCCATCGCCGCGATCTTGTCGTCCGCGCCACCCTGGCCGCCCGAAACGATAGCACCGGCATGGCCCATACGGCGGCCCGGAGGCGCCGTGCGGCCTGCGATGAAGCCGACCATGGGCTTCTTGCGGCCCTTGGCAGCTTCCTGCTTGATGAACTCGGCCGCCTCTTCTTCCGCGCTGCCGCCGATTTCGCCGATCATGATGATCGACTTGGTTTCGTCGTCGTCGAGGAAGAGGTCGAGCACGTCGATAAAATTGGTGCCGTTGACCGGATCGCCGCCGATGCCGACTGCCGTGGTCTGGCCGAGGCCGACCATGGTGGTCTGGTGCACGGCTTCATAGGTCAGCGTGCCCGAACGCGAGACCACGCCGACGCTGCCCTTCTTGAAGATGGAGCCGGGCATGATGCCGATCTTGCATTCTTCAGGGGTCAGCACACCTGGGCAGTTCGGGCCGATCAGGCGCGAGTTCGAGCCGGTGAGGGCAGCCTTGACCTTGACCATGTCGAGCACAGGGATGCCTTCGGTGATGGCGACGATCAGTTCCATCTCGGCATCGATCGCCTCAAGGATAGCGTCGGCTGCGAACGGCGGCGGGACGTAGATGCACGAAGCCGTCGCGCCGGTTTCGGCCTTGGCTTCCCGCACCGTGTTGAACTGCGGCAGGCCGATGTGGTCGGTGCCACCTTTACCGGGCGTGACGCCTGCTACCATCTTGGTGCCGTAATCAAGCGCCTGCTGGGTGTGGAAGGTGCCGGTGTTGCCAGTCATCCCCTGGGTGATGACCTTGGTGTTCTTGTCGACGAGGATGCTCATTCGGTTTCTCCCACGTAGGAAACAGGTATCTGGAAAGCGAACGCCCCCGACTGGTTGGCACGTTCGAAAGTCATGAGGCGCAAAGAGCGACCGTCATGGCTCCAATTCAATTTGTCGTCATCGGCGCTCGGGGTTCCGAATTTGCCGGTCAGGGCGGCGCGCAGGTTCTCTGCGGTCTCTTTGCTCTCGAGACGTCCGGAGACGCGGCAATCCTTGAAGTCGTCACCGGTTGCCCGCGACGAAACGATGGCTGCGTTCTCCGCGCTTTCGAACATGACGATACCCAGCGAGCCATCCGAATCCTTACGGCGGAATTCGGTCCGTTTGCTCCAGCCAGCCGGTGCGAGTGCATCAGCTTCGAGGCGTGTCGCGCCCGTCGCGGCTACGCATGCATCGACAGCCGCCAGGATATCATCCGTGCCAACCATCGGAATGGTCGAAATGACGAAACGCACGCTCGGCGCGCTGCGCTCGCCGGTCGGCTCGACGCGCATGTTGTAGTCGTCCAGCTCCCAGGTATAGCCGTATCCGTCCTGACCGGTCGGCATGCCGGTGGTCTGCGAAATTTCCTGAAGCAGGGGCATGTAAGCGCTGGTTTCTTCGAGGCGCGCCTGCACCACGCATTCACGGTTGCGCAGTTCTTCCCGGGTCAGAACGACATAGGCACGGTTGCCCAACTTCTCATAGATGCCGCGCACCTTGCGGGTGCGGCGACGTTCGCCGCGCACTTCAGCCGTATGCCAGTCTGAATCTTCGAGAAGGTCGCGATGCATCCAGACGGGCGTCGATATCGACTTGCACATCTCGATAGCTTCGAGAATGTCCGGCGCCCCTGCGGGCTTCATCTGCGCCGCTGCGGGACTTGCAAATGCCAGCAGTGGCAGGGCTGAAAGGAGTGCGATCCGCTTCATGAGAAGTCTCCGTTCCTGCCAGCTTATGCCAGCGAGCTGTCGAGGCCCTTGCAGGCTTCGAGCAGTTCTTCGACCGCATCGGTAGAGACCTTGAGGTTGCTCTTCTCTTCGTCCGACAGTTCGATCTCGATCACTTCTTCCGTGCCGCCGGCGCCGATCATGGTGGGCACGCCGACATAGAGGCCGTCGAGGCCGTATTTGCCTTCGACATAGCTGGCGCAGGGCAGGATACGCTTCTGGTCGCCGAGATAGGCTTCGGCCATCGCGATCGCGCTGGTGGCCGGGGCGTAATAGGCCGAGCCGTTGCCGAGCAGGCCAACGATTTCGCCGCCGCCCTTGCGGGTGCGGTCGACGATTTCATCGATGCGGCTTTCCGAAACGCCCTTGATCTTGGCGAAGTCGTTGACCGGGATGCCGTTGATCGTGGTGTAGCTGGTGACGGGGACCATGGTGTCGCCGTGGCCGCCGAGGACGAAGGCGTTCACGTCCTTCACCGAAACGTCGAATTCCCAGGCGAGGAAGGTAGCGAAGCGCGCGCTGTCGAGTACGCCGGCCATGCCGACGACCTTGTTGTGCGGCAGGCCGCTGAATTCGCGCAGCGCCCAGACCATCGCGTCCAGCGGGTTGGTGATGCAGATAACGAAAGCGTCCGGGCAGTTGTTCTTGATGCCTTCGCCGACCGCCTTCATCACCTTGAGGTTGATGCCGAGCAGGTCGTCGCGGCTCATGCCGGGCTTGCGGGGAACGCCTGCGGTGACGATGACAACATCTGCACCGGCGATATCGGCATAGTCGTTCGAGCCGGTGATCTTCGCGTCGAAACCTTCGATCGGGCCGCACTGGCTGAGGTCGAGTGCCTTACCCTGCGGCATGCCTTCGGCGATGTCGAACAGGACGATGTCGCCCATTTCCTTCTTCGCAGCGAGGTGGGCGAGGGTGCCGCCAATCATGCCGGAGCCGATGAGCGCGATCTTCTTGCGTGCCATAGGGTGAGTGCGTCCTTCAAACAGCGCGGGACGAAATTGCCTGGACCGCTATGGCGCGTGGAGTCCCGCGTGGGTACGCGCGCCCGGTGTTCGAAGGGCGACCTAGGCCCCGGAGCATAGGAATGCAACCGGCAAAAGGTCGCATGCGACAACTATCTTTGCAAATAGTTCGCAGTAGCAATAACGGCAGTTTTCCGCGGGGAGGTGACAAAGAAATGGCCGCGCGGCTTTCAGGTTCCGCGCGGCCAGTACTTTTGCCGTCGCCCCATTCAGGTGAGGCGAAGCGACAGGCTCAACCTATCAGCGGCGCATCCTGCGAGATGAGCGCGCGCTCGAATTCGCTGGCTTCCCGGGCATCCAGTGTGCGGCAGATGCCAGCCCAGTGTTCGCGATCACCGACATTGTCAGCTTCATGCGCGACACGTGCTAGGCGATGTGCTTCCTTTGCGGCGCCCATCCCGTGTTCCGCGAAATGCATCAACGCATCGCGCAGGCTCTCCATCGGGAAGGGTTCACCGACCGGATAATCATTGTCGTTTACCGCAATCCCCGGCGACGGCTTAGCGAGTATGCGCGCAACGGGGGAGCGCGCGGCTGAGCGCGCGGCGGCAAAATGAACTGGCATGAACGCGATCCTCCTGTGCTGCCGCGGGTCTATCTACCCTCGCGGCCCGGCTTCGGGAGACGGTATAAGCGGCAGCCGCTAAACTTCGGTTCCGCGGTATGCTTGAAAAGAAGTTAAATGCCTATTCCGCTGTCTTTTTTCGCGCGCCGGGCTCCCTGATCCACCGCCCACTGTTGCGATATTCAGGCTTCACGTCGCCGGACTGCGGAGAGCCGACCACCTCTGCGGCGCTGGTCTCGCCGACCTTGGGTTCGGGCGCGATGGTCGCTCCGATCACGGGATCTGCGGGAGGAGGGGGCACGCTGCCCAATGCTGCCTGCGAGGGCAGGGGCGAAGCGCTCGACGTATTCGGCAAGGCCAGCGGTTCTCCGCCCGCATAGGCCCCCGAAAATGCGGCTGCGCGGCCTGCGCTGCCCTTCCAGCGATAGAAACGGTGCGCGCCGATCGAGCCGATCAGGTCGAGGCTGCTCGCCCAGTACGGATTGACGGCGTGGGTGTGATAATGGGTCGCGAGGCCGACCGCTTGGAATACATGCCCCGACAAGGCGGCGAGGGCCACCGATTGCGCTCTGGCCCAGCCGGCGCGCGATGGCTGGCGATTGAGTGAGCCGTCACAGGTGAAGGTGAACTGGCAACCGGTCTTGCGCTCCGACCCCTGGAATACGACCCCGCAGATACTTGCCGGATAGGCGGGGTGCGAGACCCGGTTGAGGACGACTTGCGCGACGGCTTCCTGCCCCGCCTGGCTTTCGCTGGCGGCTTCGTAATAGACGGCCATGGACAGGCACCGAAGCGCGCGTGCCTTGTCGATCCCGCTCCCCGCGCTCTGGAAGGCCCGTGCGGTGGCAGCCGCTCCGAAGCGTTCGGTAAAGCGTTCGGTATCGAGGTTGCCTTCGGACACGCGAAGCTCGGCAAGGTCGATCACCTGTTCGGGCGGCTGGTCGAGATAATAGAATGCCGAGCCCGGAAAGCTCTGGCCTGCAATCTCGAACGGCATGGGCTGGACCGGCGGCTCGCCCTGCGCGATGCCCATGGCCTTGGCAAAGCCGGGCCATGCACCCTGCGCAGCAGCCGTGGGCAGGGCGATTGCAAGGATCACCACTGCCACCCGCCGCAGCATCTGGCGGCGCGAGCGGGCCTGCGCCTCGCGCGCAGCCCTCCTGCTCGACACTGGTGTATCCCGATGCTGCATGACGCGCTCCATACCGCAGGATCGCATAGCGGGGAAAGGTTAATAGCAAGGCACTTGCCCGCCCTGCGAACCCACCCTATTGGCGCGGTTATTGGTACGGGTTGTCCGCGAAGGCGGACCTAAGAGGGAACGGGGTGAGGAAGCCCCGGCTGCCCCCGCAACTGTGACCGGGGAGCGATCCCGCCAGATGCCACTGCCCCCTTGCGGGGGTGGGAAGGCGGCGGGAAAGCGTTGATCCGGCGAGCCAGGAGACCTGCCTGTACCAGTCGTTCGGCCACGGGCGGGGTGCACCGATGGCAAACGCGGATGGAAGCGATCCTGCTCCCTCCCGTCATGAGCGGCAGTTCGTTCATGATAGGAGGTTTCGTGTATAAATACCTGTTTCTGATTACTGTTTCCACTTTCCCGGCCGCCGCTGCTGCGCAATCGGCAAGCGAGGACGCGCTGGCGGAAATCATCGCTGCACAAGATGCCGAACAGGCAAAGGAAGTCGATGACCAAGCGCACTACGGTACCCGCATAGAGCGCGAGTGGCCCGAACCGATCGTAATCGCTGACATGCTGGTCCCTCAGATCACGGTGACCGCTAATGGTCTTTCCACCGCCATCGAGAACACGGGACAGGCGGTCACGATTATCGAGCGCGACGAGATCGAAAGCGTGCAAGGCGGCGACGCAACGCGCGTGTTGCAAAGGACACCCGGCCTCTCCTTCTCGCGCAATGGCGGGGTCGGCGGTTTCACCGGCGTCAACATTCGCGGTGCCAGTGCCGACCAGGTCCTGGTGCTGGTCGACGGCGTCAGGGTGGCCGATCCGGCCGCGCCGGGTGGCGGCTTCGATTTCGGCAACCAGCTCACCGGAATGGCGGGTAAGTTCGATATCCTGAGGGGGTCAAACTCGACCATCTGGGGAAGCGAGGCGATCGGCGGTGTCATGGACATCTCCACCCGCGCCGAAACGGGTATGAAGGGTACGCTGGAGTATGGTGCGCGCGAGACCTTCCGGGCGAATGTCGCGACCGGGGTAAGCGGTGAAAAAGCCTATGTCGGGCTCAATGGGTCATGGTTCACGAGCGACGGTTTTTCCGCCGCCGCGAATGGCACCGAGGCGGACGGTTTCCAGCAGTTTGCAATCGGAGGTGTCGGCTTCCTCGACCTGACCGACAGTCTGGAAATTTTCACCCACCTCAACTGGAGCGAGGGAAAGCTCGACATAGACGGCTTCCCGCCTCCCTCATTCGCCCTGGCCGATACCCTGGAAACGCAGGAAACGCGCCGCCACTGGGGCGACATCGGCCTTGCGTACTACGGCAATGATTTGACCTTGCGCGCAGCCTACAGCCTCTCGGGCACCGAGCGCGACAATCTCGGTGAGGACGGCGGTGTCACCTTCGGCAGCAAGGGCAAGTCCGAGCGCGTGCAGCTGCGCGGCGAATACCGCCTTCTGGGCGGGCTCAGCTTCGCTTTCGGCGGAGAGAAGGAATGGACCGAGTTCGAGACGAATTTCGACGCTCCTGCCGAGACGGGCATTGCGGGTTTCTACGGTCAGCTCGGCTGGGTGATGGGCCGCCTTGCCATCCATGTCGGCGGACGGATCGACGATCATGAGCAATTCGGCACGTCGACCAGCTTTGGCGGCGATGTCAGCTATGGTTTCGGCGACGATTGGCGCGTGCGGGCCAGCCTTGGCGAAGGGTTTAAGGCGCCGACGCTATACCAATTGCTGTCCTTCTACGGGAATACCGAGCTCGAACCGGAGGAGAGCACCAGTTTCGACATCGGCATCGAGCGTGGTCGCCGCGATCTCGGCCTGTACCTCGCGCTGACTGGCTTTCGGCGCGACAGCGATAATCTGATCGGCTTTGCCTTCACGCCCGACCGGCCGTTCGGCGTTTACCAGAACACCGACCGCGCCCGCGCGCAGGGCATCGAGGCGGAAGCGGGTTTCGATGTGACGAACTCGCTCCGCCTGTCGGGTGTATACGCGCTGGTGGATGCAGAGGATCGCGGGAGCGGTCTCGAGCTCGCACGCAGGCCGCAGCATTTCGGCACCCTGTTCGCCGATTGGGAAAGCGGTTTCGGGTTGAAGCTGGGCGCCGACCTGCGCTTCTCGGGCTCGTCCTTCGACAACGCGGCGAACACCGTGGAACTCGACGGATACGAGATCCTCGATCTTAGGGCCGCGTTCGATATCGGCGAGAGCCTGGAACTGTTCGGGCGGGTCGAGAACGTGTTCGATACCGATTACCGCCTCGTATCCGGCTATCAGACGCCGGGCAGAGGCGCGTTCGTCGGGCTAAGGGCGCAGATGTGAAGCGCATCGCGCCCACCTTGTTCCTGTTCCTGGCCGCCTGTTCGGGCGGCCAGGAGCTAGGGGACCATGGCGGCGAAAAGCCCAAGCTCGTCAGCCTGAACCCTTGCACGGACGCGATCCTTGCGGAGGTCACCGATCCCGAACAGCTGCTGGCAATCTCGCACTATAGCAAGGACCCGCGCGCGAGTTCGATGGAGCCGGAGGTTGCGGCACGATATGCCTCGACGGGCGGCACGGTGGAGGAAATCCTCGCCCTTGAACCCGACATTGTCGTGGCCTCGACTTTCATCGCCCCTGCAACGCGGGCGGCGCTTGATGATCTGGGGATGAGGGTCGAAACCTTCGGCAGCGTTGCGAGCGTGGAGGAAAGCATCGAGCAGGTGCGCCAACTTGCGCGCCTGACGGGCAATCCCGCGAGCGGAGAATCCCTGGTCGCTTCGATCGAGCGCGCGCTTACGGGTGCTGTTGCCGACGGCAGGCCGGTCGAAGCCGCCCTATGGCAACCCTCGGGCATTGTCCCGGGTGAGGGCGCGCTCATCAGCGATCTGCTGCGGCGGACGGGCTTCGAAAGCTACAGCGCTGCCAGGGGAATGGCGCAGGCGGACTACCTCGCGCTGGAACAAGTCGTCGCCGACCCTCCCGAAGTCTTGCTGATAGCGGGCAGCGAGGCGGGGCAGCGCCATCCTGTCCTGTCCGGCCTGCTGCAGATGCGTCGCGAGAATTTCAACACGAGCCTCCTCTATTGCGGCGGCCCGACGATCATCCGTGCTGCGGAACGGCTGGCGCAAATCCGGCAGGACGTGTCGTGAATCGCGCCGTCCTCGTCATGGCCGCACTGCTGGCGATTGCCTTACCGCTATCGCTGCTTGCGGGAAGGGTGTGGATCGACCCGGCAACCACGCCCAACGCCGCCCTCATCCTTGGCGAGCTCCGCCTGCCGCGTGCCGTGCTGGCAATCGTAGTGGGAGCGGGGCTTGGGTCGGCCGGCGCGGCCATGCAGGGATACCTTCGCAATCCGCTGGCCGATCCCGGCCTGTTTGGCATCGCGCCTGGTGCGGCGCTGGGCGCGGTCACGGCTCTCTTCTTCGGCTTCACCGCGAGCGCGTGGCTGCTGCCGCTCTTCGCGCTGGTCGGTGCGGGCGGGGCGATGGCGCTGCTCGCCCTGATTGCCGGGCGCACCGGGGGCATCGCCCTGTTCACGCTGGCTGGCCTCATGGTGGCGAGCCTCGCGGGCGCGCTGACTGCACTGGCTATCTCCATGTCTCCTAATGCCTTTGCTATGAGCGAGATCGTGCTGTGGCTGAACGGCGCGCTGACCGACCGCAGCTGGCGCGAGGTGTGGCTTGCCGGGCCGATGGTCTTGCTCGGCATGGTATTACTGATGCGCGCAGGTGCGGGCCTCGATGCGCTGACCTTGGGAGAGCCGGTTGCACGCTCGCTTGGTGTCGATACCAACCGGCTGTTGTGGCTCCTGATCCTTGGCGTCGGCCTCACTGTGGGAGCGGGTGTCGCGGTTGCAGGCATTATCGGCTTCGTCGGGCTCATCGTCCCCCATCTCGTGCGGCCGCTTACGGATCGGCGGCCTTCGCAGCTAATCCTGCCGAGCGCGCTGGCGGGCGCCTTGCTGGTGCTTGTTGCGGATAGCGTGGTGCGCATCCTCCCGCTGGTCACCGAACTGCGGCTGGGCATTGCATTGAGCCTGCTCGGTGCGCCCTTCTTCCTGTGGCTGCTGCTGCGCATGCGGAAGGGGCTGGCATGATGCTGGAAGCACGCGACCTCGTGCTTGAGGACAGGCTCGCCCATGTCAGCCTGAGCCTGCGGCCCGGGGAAATCACCGCGATCTGCGGCCCCAACGGGGCGGGCAAGTCGAGCCTTCTCGAAGCGTTGGCGGGACTTCTCGACGTCGATTCCGGCGCTATCGGGCTCGGCGACAGGGACCTTGTGTCCTACCAGCCGCGCGAGCGTGCACAGGCAATCGGCTATCTGCCGCAGGAGCATACCGTATCCTGGGACGTGCCGGTCCGCCGGCTCGTCGAATTGGGCCGGATGCCGCATGGCGACAAGCGCACCGAGCCAGTAGAGGCCGCGTTGCGGGCACTCGACGTAGAGCATCTGGCCGACCGTCGTGCGCAATCATTGTCCGGCGGGGAGACAGCGCGTGTCCTGCTGGCCCGCGTGCTTGCGGGAGAGCCGCAATGGATTCTCGCCGACGAACCGCTGGCTGCGCTCGACATCGGGCACCAGCTGGCCCTGCTCAAACACCTGCGCCGAGCCGCCGACAGCGGCATCGGCGTGGTTCTGGTGCTGCATGACCTGTCCCATGCCATGAACCATGCGGACCGCGTGATCGTGCTGGACGAAGGGACACTGGCGGCGGACGATGAGCCGCACCGCGCGCTTGCCGCCGAGGTGGTAGAGCGCGTCTGGCAAACGCAGGTCGAATGGATCGAGCGCGGCGGTCGCATGGCACTCATGCCGCTGTGACCCGTTGACCGGCCATGGCTGCCGATCATCTAGTCCAGCGCTGGTTCGCCCTGACGCGCGAGGAACTGCCTGCACTTTCCGGCGCGCGCGAGTGGCCGGTACATCTCGACCACTGCTTCCAGCGCATCCTGCTCGACAATGCCACGGGCGGCCCCTGGCGTGAAACTATCGCTTCGCCTGCTTATCGCAATGCGACCGATGAACAGCTGGGGCTGGCGATTGCCCTTGGCGAACAGGCCATTGCCGGGGCGCTGGACATGGACCAGCTCAACGACAAGTCACTCGCATGGCGGGGCAAAAGAAAAGGCCGGACCAAACGGCCCGGCCTTTGCTGATTTACGCTGACGATCAGCCTTAGTTGACGGCAGAACCCGGAAGCTTGCCGTCCGACACTTCGCTGTCCGCTGCTTCGTCACCGGCGACAAGGCCGCGCGCTTCGAGCATCGGGGTCACATCGGGTGCCCGGCCAGCGAAGTTCTGGAACATCTGGAAGTAATCCATCGTCCCGCCGCGGCTGAGCACGGTTGCGCGATAGTGATCGCCGTTCTCACGCGTGAGGCCGCCGTTCTCGATGAACCACTTGCGGCTGTCGCGATCGAGCATCTCGGTCCACAGATAGCTGTAATAGCCGGCGGAATAACCCGCGGGCGAGCTGAAGATGTGGCTGAAATAGGTGCTGCGATAACGCGGCGGCACGAGGTCGATCTCGAGGCCGAGTTCTTCCAGCGAGCGACGCTCGAACGCGTCGACCTTTTCCGGCGTATCGATAGCGGCTGCTTCGGCAGGCGACAGCGCGCTCCACTTCATGTCGAGCAGGGCGGCTTCGACGACTTCGCCGAAATCATAGCCTTGGTTGAACTTTGCAGCGGCTTCGATCTTCTCGATCATCTCGTCGGGAATGGTCTCGCCGGTTTCGTAGTGCTTGGCGTAGTTCGACAGCACGCTCGGCCAGGTGGCCCACATCTCGTGGACCTGGCTGGGATATTCCACGAAGTCGCGCGCCGTGGCGGTGCCCGACAGGCTTTCATACCGCTGGTCGGCGAAGAAGCCGTGCAGCGCGTGGCCGAATTCGTGGAAGGTGGTGTTCACCCAGTCGAAGCTGACCAGCTGGACTTCGCCTGCCGGTGCCTTCGGGATGTTGAGCACGTTGTAGATCACCGGCTTGGTGCCATACAAATGGCTCTGCTCCACGAAGTTGCTCATCCAAGCGCCGCCACGCTTGGACGGGCGCTGGAACGGGTCGAAATAGAAGATGCCCAGTTCGCGGCCGTCGCGGTCGAAGACGGTGTAGGTCGTCACGTCCGGGTGATAGACAGGCAGGTCGGTGCGCTTCTGGAAGGTTAGGCCGTAAAGCTTTTCGGCCATGTAGAACACGCCGTCCTCGAGCACCTTGTCGAGCACGAAGTATTCCATCACCGCATCTTCATCGAGGTCGAACTGTTCGGCCTTGATGCGGTTGGCATAGCGATACCAGTCCCACGGCTTCACTTCGTAGTCGCCGCCGTCGGCAGCGATTGCGGCGGTCAGCAGGGCCGCTTCACGGCGCTGGGTCGCGGCAAGGGCAGGGACCATCTGTTCCATGAAATCGAGCGCGGTCTTCGGCTTTTCGGCCATGCGATCCCACATGGCGTAGCTGGCCCAGTCGGCTTCACCGAACAGGGCGGCCTTGTCGGCGCGCAGCTTGGCGATCTTGGCAATCAGCATGCGCGTGTCGACATCGGTCGTCCCGTCGGCGCGGTGATAGCTCGCCATGAACAGCTTTTCGCGGGCAGCGCGGTTTTCCATGCTCGGCAGCAGCGGCTGCTGCGTCGTGTTCTGGAGCGCGATGGCATATTTGCCGTCAAAGCCCTTTTCGGTGGCCAGATCGGCAGCGGACTTGATGTCGTTGTCCGACAGACCGGCGAGCTCTTCACGGGTGTCGAAGATGACCGGCTGGTCGCTCATCGCGGCGCGGGCTGCCTGGCTGAATTCGGTCGTCAGCGTCGAGAGCTGCGAGTTGATCGCCTTGACCTGCTCGCGCTCGGCATCGCTCAGCAGCGCGCCGGCATGGACCATGGTATCGTAGGTGGTCTCGAGCAGCTTGGCGTCTTCCACCGTCATCGTCATCGCGGCGCGGTTGTCATAGACGGCCTTGACGCGGGCAAAGAGTGCGGGGTCGAGCGTGATCGAGTCATAATGCTCGGTCAGCTTGGGGCTGATCTCTGTGTTGATTTCGTCAAGGCGATCGGTCGTATTCGAACCGGTCAGGGCAAAAAACACCGTGTTGATGCGGCCCAGCATGCTGCCGGCCTTTTCGATAGCGACGATGGTGTTTTCGAAATTCGGGGCGGCCGGGTTATTCTTGATCGCCTCGATCTCGGCCTTGTGGATCATCATCGCCTGCTCGTAAGCGGGGAGATAATCGTCTTCGGAGATCTTGGTGAAGTCCGGCGCGTAAAGCGGCAGATCGCTGCGTTCGGCAAAATAGCCGGTGCCGGCGGGAATATCCGGATTGTACGCCTGGGCTTCCTTCAGTTCTGCCAAGGGATCACCTTCTTCGGTGTTGATGGTAACGCAGCCGCCAAGCAGGGCTGCGGCGGCGGTGGTGGCCAAAATCTGGGCCTTCATGGTCTCTCCAATAATCGGCGAAAAGCGAATGGACATTTGTGCATCCGCAATATGGTTTCGTTTGCGACAATGGCGCATGAACAGGAATTGCAGGCGAAGTGCAAGTTTCGCGCGTCGAACGGCAAATGCCGGTCTGCGGAGGCGCTTAGTCGAGTGGCTTGCCCTGACCCCGCTCGGCCTGATCCTTCGCAGCCTCAGCCGCTTCCTCCAGCGCCTGGCGGTTCACCGTGACGATGCGGGGCTTGCCTCCGGTGCCGTCGACAACCAGCCATAGAGAACCGAGTTCGAAATACGCGCCCTGGTCCTTGTCGACCGTCATTTGCGACAGGTCGAGATCGCGCAGGACCGCGACCATGCGCTGGTCGAACACCTCATCGAACAGGGCGTCGATCTGGTCTTCGGTCAGCTCCTGCCGCTCGCCCTCGGCGTCGATATAGAGAAGTGGCAGGCCAACTTGTTCGAGAAGGCGCGCCTTGTCGCCGCTCTGGGCAGCATCGCGCAAGGTTTCGATGGCGGCTTCGAACTGGCTCGGACTTGTTCCGGTAGCGCAGGAGATCGCACCGCCGTTGACGGCGTCGTTTGCCCGGTCGAACTCGATGTCCGGATCTTCCTGTTCCGACCAGACCAGCAAAAGGCAATTCTCGGCAGGATCCGCACGGGCTTCTTGTTCGACTATTTGCATCAGGGGCTCGCGCTGGTCATCCGGAACGAGAATATCCGAAGGAGCCGGGGAGCATGCCGCAAGGGCGGTCGTGAGGCCGATCGTCGGGAAAAGGTGGGCTTTTAAGTGCATTTGCGCGCAGGATAGCGGACAATAGGGGTGTAGATCGACCCCTCGGGATGCAATTCGCTCTCGTACAGGACGAATTCCTGCACGGTCCATGGCTCAAGGCGCAAGGTGCTTGTAGCGGACAGAAATGCGTTGGCGGGTCCGCTTGCGGAATTCAGCCGGGCGAGAGTGATATGGGGGAGAAACTTGCGACCCTCAGCTTCGAAACCGACGGCCTGGCACATCCTTTCGACCTTGCGTTGTAGGCGGATGAGCGCCTCGCTTTGCTCGACTCCTGCCCACAGGGCCCGGAGGTGGCCTTTTCTTTCGAAAAAACCGGTGCTTGAAACAGTAAGGTCGAATGGTTGGAAGTCGATCGAGCCCAGCTGTTCGGCGAGGTCGTCAGCCTGGTGTGTCTCGACATCGCCGATGTAGCGTAACGTCAAATGCAGTTGTTCGTCATCTTGCCAGCGCGCCTCATCCACGCCTTGCATGCGGTCGATGAGTTGGTCCCGATGGCTGGCTGGCGGACGCAGTCCGACGAACAGGCGATGGCTCATGGAGTAATCCGGGTCAGAGCCGTATCAGCGGTTGACCTGGCGCACGCGATTGCGGCCTTCGGTCTTGGCATCGTACATTGCGGCATCTGCTCGCCTCAGGCTCTCGTCAATGGTGCTGCCAAGCGTGTGCGGCCCCATGCCGATGGAGGCGCTGGTCGCGCCGCTCGGCAGGCCGAGCACCTCGTGCAGCGATGCAAGCCCTTCTCGTAGGTCTTCAGCGAATATCAGGGCCTCGTGAGGGTTTTCTTCATCGAGGAACACGCAAAATTCTTCGCCACCCAGGCGCGCCGCGAAATGATGCCCATCGCCGTAAACGCGAAGGGCGTCGCGCATCAGCTTGCTCGCTTCGATCAACGCCTTGTCGCCCATATCGTGGCCGTAATTGTCGTTGATTTTCTTGAAGTGATCCAAATCCACCAGCAACAGGTGCGCGATCGGGTTGGTCTGGCCATCCACAAGCCCGTATTCGAAGAGAGCGCGGCGATTGTAGAGGCCTGTCAACGGATCATGCTTGGCCAGGAATTCCGCCTGCGCCAAGGCATCGGCAAGGTCTTCGTTGAGGCGCCGGTTTTCCACCAGCATGTCGGCGGAAACGCTCCGCTGCTGGGCGGATGCAAAGGCGAACATGGAAACTCCGATAACCAGTGCGGTCGTCCCGATTCCGTAGGTAATGAGGGCATCACCGGCGAAAAAATAAAGGCCGACAAACAGCGTCAGCAGGAAGCCAAGCAAGAACGCAAACGTTTGTTGCCTCAGCGTTGCGGTCATCGTCACGA
Organism: Qipengyuania aquimaris; assembly: GCF_009827445.1. Taxonomy (GTDB): domain Bacteria; phylum Pseudomonadota; class Alphaproteobacteria; order Sphingomonadales; family Sphingomonadaceae; genus Qipengyuania; species Qipengyuania aquimaris. The sequence continues at coordinate 1,159,923 of NZ_WTYI01000001.1, read as the reverse complement.
TAAGTCCCACGCCGGTGATTGTCCCTGCCGCGATCACGAGGCGAAGAGGTTCGTCCAGCGGCTTCGAAAGCGACGGCAGGAGCAGGTAGGCCCAGCTCATCCCCCCAAAAAACAGCATCACGGTAAGGATTCTCAACGCCGGATCGAGTGAATGGCCGGTGTCGATCTGACGGCGCAGATGGTTGTAGGAAAGATGCGCTCCGGTCAGGGACAATACGCGCATCAGCAAAGGAAAAAGATAGGCCGAGGGATTGCGCAGAAACAAGACGGCTACGGCAATTGCGACGACGGCGAGGACATTGGCGTAAAAAGCACGATCTTCGGTGATCAAGACCGATCTCACGGTCTCTCGCCAGCTTTCTTGCAGCCAATCTGCGTCCCGTTCGGGTGCGACCGAAAACCCAGTTGCCGTCTTCACGCGGCTGTCCCCTGTTACCTCACCTTCAACCCGTGTGTGTGAGGCCTCATGAACGCTTTATGACACAAACCGGAAACTTACAATATTGCGTCGAAGGCGGGGGTTATTGTTATCAATGAAAACGCTCAACTGTCCCTGGGGTTATCGTAGCTCGCGTCCATAAACATCTGCGCTCTGCGTTCGGACCTGAATTCAAGACCGCGAGCAACCTTGCCGGCCGCGTGGGTATAATCGAGTTCTGCGGCGATCTGCTCATAATCGCCAGCTTCGATAGCAGCGTTGAGTCTCGGGCTTTTGCTTTCGGAGACGTTCCCTAGGCCCACATTGTAGACGAGATCGAGCAGCGCATCGAATTCGTGCTGGTAAAGGGGAAGGTCGCCCACGAGGATACGCACGCCGCGCTCCGCGGTTTGCAAATCCTTTTCCAGGAGGGACAATACGCGTTCTTCCGAGATACGGTCGCCGACCCGCAGGTTGTCTTCCGGCGTAATCAAATGGCCCACGCCGACGGTAGGATAGCCTGCGACATCGCGATAGACTGTGTAGCGGACCCCTTCTTCTTCGATAAGCGCCTGCTTGAAGTCATCGCTCGCCTTCATCAGGGCTGCAGGTTTGCGGACGTCCTGCTCTTCAGCACTCATCACATAGGTTGCAGCAGACTGAGGCTTACTGCGCGAATTCTGTGTCGGTGGTCCGGTAAAGGCTGCAAGGCCGACTGCGCCAGCACCCATCATCAACGTCGCTCGCTTGCGCGAAGACATCCTGGGTTTGACGTTGAACACCTGCTGCGCCGCCTGGCGTGCACGCTTGAGGTCGCGGCGGTGACGGCGATGCTGCTTTATACGCTTGAGGAGCTTGCGTGCGCGCTTCTGCTCACCCGCGTGGGGTGTTGCGATCCAGTTCTCGCTGTCGAGGGGGCGATCGAGTTCGCGCATGATTGCGCGGATGCGTTCGTCCTGAAGCGAACCGGATATGGGCGCAGGTCGCAAGCGGTCGGGTGACGGTGCGACCCGGTCCTTTTGCTCGACTTCCTGCTTCATTGCTTTTCTATTCCCGTGAATTCCGTATCTGAAACCCTTCGCTCGAAAGCGGAAGGCATGGCCGATCTGCGGCCTGTCTTACCCAATCAACGGATCAACTGGTTGAATGGGTCCACGCTTCACCGCGCCTGGCGCTCGCTTGGAGGGGTGGTCCATATCGGGGGAGCGACCAAAAAATAACAGAGTTTCAGCTATTTATGGGAATAGGAGGCGGGGGAGGCGGTTCCACCTCTCCCGGTGGGGGTGGCGGCAGTTTTGGAGGATTCATGACACTTTCAAGCGTCTGCATATCTAGCCTGCTGCCCTTGTCGCTCGTCCCGACGATCAGGGTTATCCTGTTCTTTCCTATACGGATTACCGCAGGGCTGTCAGAGAGGACACCCATCACGAGACTTCTGCCGTTGTCCGTATTCCGCGCAAGAGCGTCACACCGGGTTTTCGCTCCATCCCGATTCCTTAGACGGCCGTCTGCAGTCCATTCGATCTCGATCGAGGTGCCAGGGCATTCCGACCATTCGATATTGCCGGCAGCGATGGTGACCACACCTGCATTCTCGCCGATGCCGAAGCCCGAATGGCCCCACCCGTCGTAAGTAGACGCCATTTGCGGCACCCATTTGCCCGTTACGAAATCGCGGTCGGGGATATTGGCCAACCGCCAGGCTTCCGGCTCTACCAATACGAGTTCCGTAGCCCCGCTCTTCAACAGCAGTCGACTTTCTCCAACCCGGTTCACGGTAGGATTTGTACCGAAGAAGCCGAAGAACCTGCCGTCGCGGCCTTCCCATTCGGCGGGACACCCCATCAACGTCTGGATGCGCGAACCATCGCCGGCCTCCCGAAGAATCCCATCTTCGCCCAGCGTTGCCGGATTACTGGAGTGATTGCAGCCGACCGAATAGGCCAGCCCGTCGGCATTGACCTGGACATAGGCACTGCGCCAGCCGACTCCTTCGCGCCAGTCCGGCGAAAATTCCTCAAAGCGTTCGACCAGCCAGAACCCCTTGATTGCGCCGAGCGAGGTCACTGGCGCGCCGATCTCGAGCGCGGGTGCCGCAGCCTCGGAGGTCGTTAATTCGCTTTCGGAGGGCGGCGCATCGCTGCACCCGGCAAGGCAAGTTGCTGAAAGGAAGGCGCTTATCGAAAGGAGTGTGCGTGGGATGGTCATGCCTAGAAAACTCGCGTGGCTGCCATCCGGGTCCCAGCTTGTATTCGCCAAGGGCCAAACCCACATTTGCGGAACCCCCGCGCTTCTCGTCCGCTGCCCTCAGTGAAGGCCTGGACACCCACAGTCGCGGCCCCTTGACCAAAGCGAACAATTCGGGAACACGCTTCCTTCATGGCACTTACCAAAATCTCCGTACGCGGCGCGCGCGAGCATAATCTCAAGGGCGTGGACATCGACCTTCCGCGCGACAGCCTGATCGTGATCACGGGGCTGTCCGGTTCGGGCAAGTCGAGCCTGGCGTTCGATACCATCTATGCAGAAGGGCAGCGGCGCTATGTGGAGAGCCTCTCCGCTTATGCGCGCCAGTTCCTCGAGATGATGCAGAAGCCTGACGTCGAACATATCGACGGGCTGTCTCCCGCTATCTCGATCGAACAGAAAACCACCAGCCGCAATCCGCGTTCGACCGTGGCGACGGTGACAGAGATTTACGATTACATGCGCCTGCTGTGGGCGCGGGTGGGCGTGCCCTATTCGCCGACCACCGGCCTGCCGATCGAGGCGCAGACGGTCTCCAACATGGTCGACCGGGTCATGGAACTGCCTGAAGGTACCCGGCTCTACCTGCTCGCGCCGGTCGTGCGCGGTCGCAAGGGCGAATACCGCAGGGAACTGGCCGAATGGCAGAAGGCGGGCTTCACCCGCGTGCGCATCGACGGCGAGATGTATCCGATTGAGGAAGCGCCTGCGCTCGACAAGAAATTCAAGCACGACATCGAAGTGGTGGTGGATCGCCTGGCGGTGAAGGAAGGCCTGGAAACGCGCCTGGCCGACAGTTTCGAGACTGCGTTGAAGCTCGCCGATGGGCTCGCCTATGTGGACCTTGCCGATGGCGTCGTGCCCGGGCGTGAGGACGAAGCTGAAGGCGGCGGCGCGATGAAGGGAGCGGGCCTTCCCGCGAACCGGATCGTGTTCTCCGAGCGTTTCAGCTGTCCGGTGTCCGGCTTCACCATCGAGGAAGTAGAGCCGCGCCTGTTCTCCTTCAACGCACCGCAGGGTGCCTGCCCGACCTGCGACGGGATCGGCGAGAAGCAGCTGTTCGACCCGCAGCTGGTCGTGCCCAACGAGGCGCTCAGCCTCAAGAAAGGCGCGGTCGTGCCGTGGGCGAAGAGCAATCCTCCGTCGCCCTATTACATGCAGGTGCTGGCCAGCCTCGCGAAGGAATACGAGTTCGATCTCACCACTCCGTGGGAAGATTTCGACAAGGAAATCCGAGATATCATCCTCTACGGCACCCGCGGCCGGGCCATCCCGCTTACCTTCAAGGACGGGCGCAAGCAGTACACGGTGAAGAAGCCGTTCGAGGGCGTCATCGGCAACCTCAACCGCCGCATGCTCCAGACCGAGAGCGCGTGGATGCGCGAGGAGCTGTCAAAGTTCCAGACCGCGCAGCCGTGCGAGACCTGCCATGGCAAGCGTCTCAACGAGAAGGCGCTGGCGGTGAAGATCGCAGGGACCGACATCGCCACCCCCACCAAGATGAGCGTGGCCGATGCGAAGGACTATTTCCTCAAGCTGCCCGAGGATCTCAACGACACGCAAAGCCAGATCGCCAAGGCCATCCTCAAGGAAATCAACGAGCGGTTGGGCTTCCTCGACAATGTCGGCCTCGACTACCTCAACCTCGACCGCACCAGCGGCACGCTGTCGGGCGGGGAGAGCCAGCGCATCCGCCTCGCATCGCAGATCGGCTCGGGCCTTTCGGGCGTGCTCTACGTGCTGGACGAGCCCAGCATCGGCCTCCACCAGCGCGACAACGACCGGCTGCTCGAAACCCTCAAGCGCCTGCGCGATCTCGGCAACACGGTGATCGTGGTGGAGCATGACGAGGACGCGATCCGCCAGGCGGACCATGTGGTCGACCTCGGCCCGGGCGCTGGCGTGCGCGGGGGCGAGGTGGTTGCGCAGGGCACGCTGAAGCAGGTGCTGCGGAGCAAGAAGTCGCTCACCGCGGACTATCTCACCGGCCGCCGCGAAATCAGCGTTCCGGCCACCCGCCGCAAGGGCAACGGGCACGAGCTTACCGTCCACGGCGCGCGGGCGAACAACCTCAACGACGTGACCGCCTCCATCCCGCTCGGCACCTTCACCTGCATCACCGGCGTCTCGGGCTCGGGCAAGTCGTCCTTCACCATCGACACGCTCTACGCCTCCGCGGCGCGCCAGCTGAACGGCGCGCGCGTGGTCGCGGGCGCGCACGATAAGGTCACCGGCCTCGAATATTGCGACAAGGTGATCGAGATCGACCAGTCGCCCATCGGCCGCACCCCGCGCTCCAATCCGGCGACCTACACCGGCGCCTTCACCCAGATCCGCGACTGGTTCGCGGGCCTCCCCGAAGCGCAGGCGCGCGGGTACAAGCCCGGCCGCTTCAGCTTCAACGTCAAGGGCGGCCGCTGCGAGGCGTGCCAGGGCGACGGCCTGATCAAGATCGAGATGCACTTCCTGCCCGACGTCTACGTCACCTGCGAGGAATGCGGCGGCAAGCGCTACAACCGCGAAACGCTGGAGGTGAAGTTCAAGGGGCACTCCATCGCCGACGTGCTCGACATGACGATCGAGGATGCGGAGGTCTTCTTCAAGGCCGTCCCCCCGATCCGCGACAAGATGCACATGCTGAACGAGGTGGGGCTGGGCTACGTCAAGGTCGGCCAGCAGGCGACCACGCTGTCAGGCGGCGAGGCGCAGCGCGTGAAGCTGGCCAAGGAACTGTCGAAGCGCAGCACCGGCCAGACGCTCTACATCCTCGACGAGCCGACCACGGGCCTCCATTTCGAGGATGTGAGGAAACTCCTCGAAGTGCTGCACCGGCTGGTGGAACAGGGCAATTCGGTGGTGGTGATCGAGCACAATCTCGACGTCATCAAGACCGCCGACCACATCCTGGACCTGGGCCCGGGCGGCGGCGTGCGCGGCGGCGAGATCGTCGCGCAAGGTACGCCGGAGGAAGTGGCCGAGGTGCCGGAGAGCTATACGGGGCAGTATCTCAAGCCGATGCTGGAACGGCAAGCAGCCACCAAGGAAGCGGCGGAGTAAGTGAATATCGCATAGCTAGCGGAGGAGCGCTGGTGCGACGCGCCAGCGTCGCCAAAGCGCAAGCGCGCGTCGCGGCTTATGCCGCGAAGCCAAGCGGCCCGGACGGGCCGCGCCCGGCGTTTGAGGGCGCAAACAAAAAAATACGCCCGAACGAGCCACTCCGCGCGAGGCAGAACCCTTAACCACCCTGTGCTATAGCCAAGCCTTCACACCCGTCAGCTTAAGGAGCGTGGGTTATGAAATGGCTTGCCTTTATCGTCGCCGCAGTGGTCGGCTTCCTGGTCGCTTTCGGCTGGTCGAACAGCGATGAGATCGGGGCGGAGGTGGACCGCAGGCTGGACGAGGACTTCGTCGAGCAATGCGTCGCTCGCGCGCGCTTCCCGGCGCAATTCCAGTCCAAGGCCCCGCAAATCTGCGGCTGCATGAAACGCGAATTCGACCGCCGCGGCTTCAAACTGACCGACGCCTTCGGCGAGGACAATGCGGAGATGCAAACCGTCGTGCAGGGGTGTGCGCGAAACGCGAAGTAAGGGCGGTGCTTGATGGCCGGATCGTCGCGTAAGGCGCGCAGGGAGAGGTCGCGGAAGTGCCGGAAAGCTATACGGGCCAGTACGTGGAACTGATCCTTGAGCGGAAGCTGAAAGCGACACAGTATCGTCATCTCCATCGTCGAAAAGGTGAGATTTTGTTAGGTTGCTGCGAGAGCGTGTAGGCCTCAAACTTAAGGCTTGCCTACAGCCAGAATCTCAAATAACAGCTGTTTTGAGCACAAAATGTGCAGAAATCGCTATTTGTTTGGAGCAACGATGGCCCTCGTCAGGTTTTCAGTCAAAAATTATCTGTCCTTCAAGTGTGAGCAAACGCTTTCGCTTGAGGCCGGAAGGCAAGGCACCGGTAAAAACGGCCGAAGCTTTTCGACAAAACTCAAGCCCGCGCCTAATCTGCTGCATGGCGCTGTTATTTATGGGGCGAATTCTGGAGGCAAAAGCAACCTGATTGCCGCAATGGCAACGATGCGTAGGTTCGTTATGCATTCGGCTTCTGGACAGAAAGGTGACCCAATTCCTGTTTCGCCATATCGGCTCGATACAAAATGCCGAGAAGAACCATCCGAATTCGAAATAATTTTCATCCACAAAGATGTGCTCTACCAGTACGGCTTCTCTGCTGATGCCGAAAAGGTACACGGTGAGTGGTTGTATGAAACGCCATCGGATGGTCGAATTCGTCACATCTTTTCGCGTGACCTCGATACCAGTAGCGGTGATTATGAGTGGTATGTGAATAGTCGAATTCGCGGTGAGAAGAAAGTCTGGCAGGAATCAACTCGAAGTAATTCTCTATTCCTTTCAACTGCTAATCAGTTGAACTCTCAGGACCTAGAGCCTCCTTTTGAATGGCTTAATAGTCATTTTCGCGTCTTTTCAAGTGCGAGAAGTCTTGGTGATGTTAGAACCTCTCAGTATTGTCTTGATGAAGAAAAAAAGGGCAAAGTGGTTGACCTCATTCGATCGGTTGATCCAGAAATTGAAGATTTACGAGTGAAGGAAAGCGAGTTCGATGCTGAAGAATTATTGAAGGACTTCAGTGAGCAAGTACGCGAGTCGATCTTGAGTGAGCTTAAAGGTAAGAAACATTACGACGCGTCTCTAATTCGAAGCGGTACTGACGGGATGCCGATTGAGTTCGCGCTGGAAGAGGAATCCACCGGCAACTCGATCATGTATAGCCTTGCTGGGCCGTGGATCGACACACTTGAAAGCGGATACACGCTGATCATCGACGAACTTGATAGTGGTTTACATCCCTTAGCTTTGAGAGCGCTCGTTAGTTTGTTCTTCAGCAAATCGCACAATACCAGTAACGCGCAGCTCGTTATCACTTGCCATGAAGCGACTCTTCTCCAAGATAATCTCCTAAGAACTGATCAAATTTGGTTCCTAGACAGAAATATCAATGCAGGTTCAGTTTTGTATCCGCTATCTGACTTTAAGCCCCGACAGAATGAATCATTTCTGCGAGGTTACCTTGGTGGTCGCTACCGTGGTATTCCATTGGCTCGGACGAGCCGGTAATGGCCCGCCGACCGATGCAAAAGCGACGTGGACGTCCGCCGGCCACGCTCGGTCGCATTGATAATCTGAAAGAAGGCGAGTCGAGAATACTCATCGCTTGTGAGGGCGAATGCACCGAACCCGAATACTTTGATGGTTTGAGAAGAGAACTACGTTTTTTCGGTTTGGATATTCGTGGCGAGGAATGTGGCAGCGACCCGCTTAGTGTGGTGTTGTATGGAATTGATCAGTTCAAAGAAGACGGTGGTTTCGATGAGCTTTTCTGCTTGGTCGACCGCGACAGTCACCAAACGTTCGCAGCTGCGCTTGAGAAAGTCGCAACAGAGATCGCGGGTGGCTTGCCCATTCGCCTTGTACCTTCATATCCTTGCTTCGAGGTTTGGGGCCTGATGCATTTTGAGCCGTTCCGTAAACCACTTGTCGCAGCAGGGGGGCGAAGCGCTGGCGAAGCGCTGGCGAAGTGGCTTGTCGAGAACTTGCGGACCGTATTGGCGATTATAGGAAAGGGCAAACAGACCTCTGGTCTCAACTTCGTGGGCGTTTACCACAAGCGATTGCCAATTCGCGCGCTGCGCTGGGCATGGCTGAGGCCGACGATGAGAAAAACCCATCGACAGAAATGCACAAGCTCGTCGCGCATTTATTTGAATTATCTGGACAGGACGTGCGGTAGGCCAAGCTCGCCTTTGCCATGTTCGCCAAGGCAAAGCGGAACTTTGGGAATCACTTTTAAGAGGCGAGATCGACTAGCCTGTCCTACTCCCGCGTCTCCTTATAACTAACCCGGTTCACTCCAGCCCATAAGGTGAACCATGAACGCCATCGTCCCGATCGAACCCGCTCCCACTCACGGTCCGCATGGGGAGGGGCGGACGGTGTTGACGCCTTCGCTCCAGGCGGAGTTTCTCAAGAGCCTCCAGCTGTTCGGCAATGTCCGGCTCGCGTGCCGGGCGGCCTCGTGCTCGGCGCAGACGGCCTATCGGGCGCGGCGGCGCTCCTCCGGCTTTGCGCGGGCGTGGGATGCGGCGCTGCTCGCGGCGCGGGCTGCGGCCGAGGCGACGCTCGCCGATCGCGCGATCAACGGGGTGGAGGAGGCGGTCTTCTATCACGGCGAGGAGGTGGCGCGGCGCAGGCGCTATTCCGACCGCCTGCTGCTCGCGCACCTGGCGCGGCTCGACCGGCTCGAGGAAAAGCCCGAAATCGCGGCCGAGCTGGATGTGCTCGACGAGCGGATCGAGGCGCTGGAGCGGGGCGAGGAACTGGCGGCGGCGCGCTCGCCAGGAGAATTGGCCCAGGAGTGTGTTCCACCCGTTCCACTCTGTAGGGAATGCGGGGAGCAATCCGACACGCTGGACGAGGAGGACTTGTGCGCGTGCTGCGTCACCTGGGTGGAGCGGGTGCTGGCGATGCTCGATGCGCGGCCCGCCGATGCGCCGAGCATCGAGGAACAGGCACAGGCGCTGGGGTTGGAGCCTCTCGCGCTGGAGGAGCTGCAGCTATCCGCCTACGAGGGGCGCAGGCGGGAGTGGTGGCTCTTCACCGGAGAGGACGGGAAGGGCGCGTTCGTGTGGTAGCGGCGAGGGGCTGGCGCGGGGGCGCGGTGCCTACTTCACCAGTTCCAGCTCTACCGAGCCGTGACCGCGCTGGACCAGCCCGATCTGCTGGGCGGCGGCGCGGCTGAGGTCGATGGTGCGGCCGTGTGCGTAGGGACCGCGGTCGTTGATGCGCACGATGACCGAAGCCCCCGTGCGCGGGTTGGTGACCTGGACCAGGCTTCCGAAGGGCAGCGTCTTGTGCGCAGCTGTCATGGCGTTCATGTCGAACCGCTCGCCATTGGCGGTGCGGCGGCCGTGGAACCGGCGGCCGTAATAGGAAGCAACCCCGCTGCCGAGCGAGGTCGTGACGGGCTCCACCTCGATCGGGGGATCGAAGGTGTCGAGATCCACCGCCTCCGGCCCCGGCGCAGGCGCAGCGGGCAGGGGGGCGTACTCGGCGAAACTCGCCTGGAATTGGGTGTCGGTTACTGGGGTAAGCTCGCGCTCTTCCGAATGACCGGCGGTGCCGGGCAGCGTCAGTGCTGCAACGAAGAGTGCGCTGCGTAGCGCGCGTTTGGCCATGAATGGACCTCCCGTTCGGTTCGGGAGGATATAGGCGATGCGCCGCGCGGAGTCGTTAACGTGGACGGAAACTGCCTCGTTTTGGCCACGTTTCAACGCGCGGATACGGAGGTGGTCGCGCTTTCCTACTGCATCTGGGGTGTGCCAGGTGGCGTGCATACCAGAGAGCGATTCGGGGGAATTGACGGCTGTTGTTGCCGGATCGCGAGGGAAGGGTGCCGCATAGCAAATGGGGCCGGCATTGCTGCCGACCCCACTCTCACCGATGCGTGGCCGTGTTCCTTCAACCGAAGTTCAAGGGACGCAGACTTGGCATCCGATGTTTTCCCTTCCGTTCCGTCCGAAGACTTCCCTTCCGGTTCTGTCACCGGCGCTCGCACCGGCATCCGGCTCCACCCTCCAATCAGCCCGGTCCAGTCGCGTCGCGGCCGAAGCCGTTCGCTTACTTTCCCCAGCCGACCTTCAACAGGCAGCTCCGCAGCCCGACCTTCCGTTGATGGCCGGAGCCTCAAACGGTTGCATCGCCATCCGGTCCGAAGACCTTGTTGCGACGCCTCCTTCGGCATCCGACCGGGTTGCCCCGGCTCGTAATGGAACGTTACGCGTCTTCGTCATCGACCCGCCTTGCGTCCGGCGTGAGCCTTCGGCACGAGGGTCTCTTAAGTCGCGCGGACAGGTTCCGCTACGTCTTTCCGGTTCCGAATTTCCTAAGTCTTTCAGGTCGTTAGACCGTCGAGACCGGAAGCTTTCTTCGCCGTTCCGATGACTTGAAGCTGCTCCTGATTGTGTGATTCTTCAAGCGCACAAGAGGCGAGTTATCCACTTTCCACACAATTCGCTGTGGAGGGAGGTGGATAAGTCAACCGTTCGTCGCAAAGATTCGAACCCGACTTCGGCTATGCGCGCAATTTTAAGCGCCTACGGACTGGCTGACCGGTAATTCTCTACCGGTCACGCTTGGCCAGCAGGCGAAGTCGCAAGGCATTGAGCTTGATGAAGCCCTCGGCATCCTTCTGGTCGTAGGCGCCTGCGTCATCTTCGAAGGTAACGTGGGCTTCGGAATAGAGCGACTGATCGGACTTCCGCCCGACGACCATTGCGTTGCCCTTGTAGAGCTTCAGCCTGACGGTCCCGTTGACCTTCTCCTGGCTGAGATCGATGGCCGCCTGCAGCATCTCGCGCTCGGGGCTGAACCACAGGCCGTTGTAAACCAGTTCCGCATAGCGCGGCATGAGCTCGTCCTTGAGATGCGCCGCGCCCCGGTCGAGCGTGATCTGCTCAATACCGCGGTGAGCACGGGCGTAAATCTCGCCGCCCGGGGTTTCATACATCCCGCGGCTCTTCATCCCGACAAAGCGGTTTTCGACCAGGTCGAGGCGCCCGATGCCATGCTTGCGTCCCAGCTCGTTGAGGGCGGTCAGCAGGGTAGCGGGGCTCATCGTCTCGCCATTCAACGAAACACCGTCGCCCTTCTTGAAGCCGATCTCGATGTATTCAGGCGTGTCCGGCGCGTCTTCCGGATGATCGGTGCGCGAATAGACGTAGTCGGGTGTCTCTTCCCACGGATCTTCCAGCACCTTGCCCTCACTGGAGGTGTGCAGGAGGTTCGCATCGGTCGAGAAGGGGCTTTCCCCGCGCTTGTCCTTCGGAACGGCGATCTGGTGCTCCTCTGCCCATGCGATGAGCGCCGTGCGGCTCGTGAGGTCCCATTCCCGCCAGGGGGCGATGACCTTGATATCGGGATCAAGCGCGTAGGCGGACAATTCGAAGCGCACCTGGTCGTTGCCCTTGCCGGTCGCTCCGTGGGCGATCGCATCGGCGCCAGTCTCGTGAGCGATCTCCACGAGGCGCTTGGAAATGAGTGGCCGGGCAATCGAGGTGCCGAGGAGATAATCCCCTTCATACCGCGCATTCGCCCGCATCATCGGGAAGACGAAATCGCGGACGAATTCCTCGCGCAGGTCTTCGATGAAGATGTGCTTGTCGGGGATGCCCATCGTGCGCGCCTTTTCGCGAGCAGGTTCGATTTCTTCACCCTGACCGAGGTCGGCCGTGAAGGTGACGACTTCCAACCCGCGCTCCACTTCGAGCCACTTTGCGATGACGGAAGTATCGAGGCCGCCGGAATAGGCCAGGACGACGCGTTTGATATCGGACATTGCAGATGCACCTTGGATTGCTTGGAGGCGCGGCTAGCAGGAGGGTAAGGCGGTAGGCAATCAAGAAGCGCTAAGCCGGGGGAAGCGGCAGGTTTCGCCAAAGATACGGACGCGATGCGGGGAGGGCGGAAGCTGGCCAGGGTTTGGCCGAATTCCTCGTGAGTGATATTGGAGCGCAATGGCAGAAGCAACGACGAAAATCACTGATCGCAAACCCTCGGATTTCCTTGCTTCGGTCGAGCCTGAGCGAAAGCGCGAAGAAGCGGAAGTCCTCGACGATCTTTTCCGCAAGGTCACCGGTATGGAACCCAAGATGTGGGGGCCGTCGATTATCGGTTATGGTGAGTACCACACCACCTATGAAAGCGGTCGCGATGTCCACTGGATGCGAAGTGGATTTAGCCCCCGCAAAGCGAAACATTCGCTCTACCTGATGGGCGGATATTGCGACCCGGAAACCGGCAAGCGCCGCGACGAGCTTCTCGCAAAGCTGGGCAAGTACAAGATCGGCAAGAGCTGCCTCTACATCAACAAGCTCGCCGATGTAGACATGGATGTGCTGGAGGCTCTTCTGCGCAATGACTGGGAAGGCATGGCGCGCAAATACCCGGCGTGATCAGATGCCCGCGTACCATTGGTAGCCGGCGCGGTCTTCCCAATAGCCGCCTTTCCCGCCTGCGATATCATCGAGGCTGGCCACCGCTTCGATGGCGGTGAGATACTTGGCGTGCTTGTATCCAAGCTGGCGTTCGATGCGCATTCGTAGCGGGGCGCCATTGCGGATGGGGAGCGGTTCGCCGTTCAGCTCATGCGCGACGATTGTTTGCGGGTGGTAAGCGTCGATGAGGTCGACGCTCTCGTAATAATCCTGCCCGTTGAGGTTATCCGCGCAGCGGAATACGATGTACTTCGCCTCGGGCCTCAGCTTTGCCGTGTCGAGCAGCAGGGAAAGCTGCGGCCCGGTCCATTCGCCGATCGCACTCCAGCCCTCGACGCAGTCATGGCGCGTTACCTGCGTGCGCTGGGGCAGCTTGCGAATGTTCTCGAGACTGAGCGAAAGCGGGTGTTCGACGAGGCCGCGTACTTCCAGCCGCCAGTCGGCAAAACCTGCTTCGGCCTGGGCCGGGTAGTCACCGTTTTGCGGATCGACCGAACCGTTGCCCCGGAAGAAGGGAGAGATTGCGCTGCGCGGGAACTCGGGGGCGAGCGCTTTTCTGTCCATCAGGAACTCGTGCGCATTCTTGTGCCACTTTTCCGCGGCGCCCAGCAGTTTCGAGCCAGCGTCGCTATCGGCGAACTTGTTGCACCCGGCGACGAACCCGGCACCGAGCACTGCGAGAAACCCCCTACGCTTCATCGATGCGTCCTCCGGTGATCATGTCCCGGATTTGCCGGAAAGGGCCTGCCAGGATGACCAGGGCCAGATGAACGATGAAGAAGCCGAAGATGGCGAACGCAAAGATGAAGTGCAGGCTGCGTGCCGACTGCCTTCCGCCCAGGAGGTCGACCAACCATCCGAGCAGCGGCTCCAGCCCCGGGCTGATCGCCATTCCGGTGAATACCATCATCGGCAGGAAAACGCCCAGCACCAGCCCGTATGCCAGCTTCTGGAGGAAATTGTACTTGCCGTCTCCGTGGTCGAAATCGAGCTTCAGGTGCTGGACGATATCGCGCTTGATGTTCGACCAGCGCCATTCGCGCTTGCTGGTGGCGATGTCGCGCTTGAAATGCCTGTTGAGGAGCATCGCAGCCCACATGAAAAGCAGACCCAGTGCGAACGGCCAGGCGATGAGGATATGCCAGTCGCGTGCAACCGCCAGGCTGTAATAACCGGGGATGGTCATCCAGTCGGGGAAGCGGGGAACTTCGAGCCAGGCCTGCTGGCGGGAAAAGCCCCAGTCGCCCCAGTAGAGCAGGCGGTGGGCATTGGAGATCGTGAGTCCCGACATGAACAGGACGACCACGCAGAACAGGTTCAGCCAGTGCCACAGGCGCGTAGAAAGGGCGTGACGTTTCAAGCCTCGGCTCCCTCTTCCCGCGCGAGGTAGATGACATCCCTGTCCTGTTGCATCAGGTGTTGGCCGCTGTCGATGAAGAGCGTCTGGCCGCTGCCGAGATGACCTTGCGCCAGGAAGACGGAGGCATCGGCAATTTCGTCCGCCCCGGTGCGACGCCGGATCAGGTTCATCCGGTGCGAGCGCTCGGCCTCTTCTTCCGTCTGGTCGTGGCTTGGCAGGATTGCTCCGGGAGCAAGGCCGTATACCCGGTCGTCATCGCGGGTTGCGCCCATGGAAAGCATAGCGATGGTGGCGTCGAGAGCATGCTTGCTCATCGTGTAGCTGAAGAAGTCGGGATTGGGGTTGCGCAACTTCTGGTCGGTGACCTGGATGACGCAGCGCCCATCTTCGGACTTGGCGCCCTTAAGGAAGGCCTGCGCCATACGGGCGGGGGAGCGGGCATTGATCTGCATCGCCCTCTGGTTCGTGTCGGGATCGAGCCCGGTTACATCGTCAGGAGAGAAAGCGGAGGCGGAGTTGACCAGCACCCGCCAATCGTCGTGGCGCTGGGCAAGCTTTTCGATCATTCGAACCGCAGCGTCGCCATCGCGCAGGTCGCAGCAGACCGTTTCCACGCTCGGCAGGCTGTCGGCCAGTTCCTGCGCGGCCCCGTCGGAGCTGTGGTAGTGGATGATGACGTGCCAGCCCTTCGCAGCGAAGGTCTTCACGATGGCGGCCCCGAGCCGCTTTGCGCCACCGGTCACAAGGACGGCAGGCCGGGTCATCGGGAAAGCTCGTCGGATCGATCCATGGTGCCGGTCTGGACCAGCAACGGCTTTGCGATCAAGCCTTTTGCGCCGATGAGGTGCGGACAAGCAAAACGCCGCGAGCCAATGGGCCCGCGGCGCTTGCTGTCATCTCAGGTCTATCAGCGGCAGCGCAGGCTGCCACGGTCGATCTCGCGGCCGACGATTGCGCCCACGGCCCCGCCGAGGATCGCGCCCAGCGTGCGGTCGCCGCGACCGGCGAGTTCATGCCCCGCCAGCGCGCCGACACCTGCACCGATGACAAGACCGGTCGTGCCGTTGTCACGCTTGCAGTAGTAGCGGCCGTCGCGGCCACGCCACATGTAGCTGTCGCGCGTGATGCGGCGCGGCGTGACGTAGTAGCCCTGGTTGTTGTACATCCGGTCCTTGGCGCGCTTGCCGTGAGCCGGAGCCCAGCTGGGCGGGTCGGCGGCTGCCGGAGCGGCGGTTCCGAGGCCGGTCACGGCCATCGTGCCGGCGGCAAAAGCGAGTGCGATCTTCTTCATTGTGCGTCCCCTAATGAGAGTGATTTGTCGCCAGTTTGCGGCGGGGATTACAACCGCGGATGAACAAACGCCTTTAACTCGAAATTAGCGATAAACCGACCGGCGGCCTGCGACGAAATGCTATGATTTCAATCTGCCACGTGCCTTCTCGCGCCACTTTCCGGTGAGCCGGTCGAGCCCGGCAATCGCACACAGCTCGTCCTGATTCGGGTTTGCCGCCGGGTCGTAGAGAGCCGCGAAAACGCGGGCGACGCTCCAGTCGGCATGGCCGTCCTCGACCTTGCGCAATTCGTCGCCCGCCTCGGCCTCGCCTTCCTCGACGACGCGGTAGTACCAGCCGCAATTGTGCGCACCGAGGATGTGAGCGACCATGCCTTTGCGACCGAAGCGATGCTCTATCTTCCAGCATGGCTGGCGTGGTTGGCTGACTTCCAGCAAGGCAGTCCCAAGGCGAAAACGATCGCCGATCAGGACCTCGTCCTCTTTCAGGCCAGCGACCATGAGGTTCTCGCCGAAAGGGGCAGGGCCTGTAAGGAGGGGATGTCCACCCAGTACCTCGTTCCAGGCGTGATAATGGTCAGTCGGATACTGGTGCACCGCCATGTCGATCCCGCCGTGGTGCTTTGTATCGGCGACCATATCCCCTTCAATGCCGAAACTGCGGAAGGTCGCCTTTCCTCCCAGCGGGCGTTTGTCGATGGCGCTGAGTTCCGCGCCGTTGAATGGCTTGGGCAGGCCGATGCAGATCGCATCCACGCGCACGCTCATATCCGGCCCCGCGATCCTACAGAGTGGAACGGGTGAAACACGGTCCAGGGGAGAAAATTCCCGGCACCTTCCAAGCGGCGCATTCCGGTCGTTTTTCGAGGCCGAGGCACGATCATCCACCCCTTCCAGCACAAGGCGCCAAAGTAGGAAAGGGTTCGTGCCCCGCGGTCAATCGTCACCGCGCCGGACAGTCAGGGCATACCAGTCGCGCTGCACGCCGTCGGCCCCTTCGCCGCGATAGCGCACGGCATCGAGGATCGTGAAACCCGCTTCACGGTAACGCTCCTCCAGCCATTCGGGCGAGGGGAGGTTGGTCCATCGACCCAGCGGATCGCGGCCTTCGTCCGGATGCGCCTCGTCGCCCAGCTTGTAATTGGCAAAGTGCAGGCCACCGGGACGCAGAGCGGCGTGGATCAATCGCAGGACAGGCGGAAGATCGGCGCGGGGCAGGTGCAGCAGGCATGCGTGCGCCCAGATCGCATCATAGGCACTTTGCGCATCGAGTTCGGAGAACAGCAGCTTGCGCGCCGGCAGGTCGAAGCGTTCGCGGGTCTTGCGGGCCATGGCCTCGGTCCCGTCGGTAGGATCGACCGCAAACCCGCGTTCGACCATGCGCGCGGAATCCCGGCCACTCCCGCAGCCGAGCTCCAAAATCTCGGCCCCGGATTTCACCCGGTCGAGGAATGCGTCGAGAAAGCGGCTCGGCCCTTGGCCGAATGACAGGGTGTAGCGCGGCGCGTTCGCCTCGTAATAGGCGATCGTGTCCGCGTCCGCGCTCACTCCTGCGCGGCTCCGGCCTCTGCCGCTTCGCGATCACGCTGGGCGCGCGATTTCTTTTCGGCAGTAGTCTTCAGCTGGCCGCAAGCCGCATCGATATCGCGGCCGCGCGGGGTGCGAACGGGTGCGGAAATGCCGTTTTCGAAGACGATGTTCGAGAAAGCGCGCACGCGTTCGGGCGTGGAGCACTCATAGGGCGCGCCGGGCCAGGGGTTGAACGGTATGAGGTTCACCTTGGCGGGAAGGTCGTATTCCTTGATCAGGCGCACCAGTTCGCGCGCGTCGTCGTCGGAATCGTTCTTGTCCTTCAGCATCACGTATTCGAAGGTGATGCGGCGCGCGTTGCTGGCACCCGGATAGGCGGCGCACGCCGCAAGCAGTTCCTCGATGCCGTACTTCTTGTTGATCGGGACGATCTCGTCGCGGACTTCCTTGGTCACTGCGTGGAGCGACACGGCGAGGTTCACGCCGATCTCTTCGCCGCAGCGTTCCATTGCCGGAACGACGCCGCTGGTCGACAGCGTGATGCGGCGCTTGGAGAGGGCCAGGCCTTCACCGTCCATCACCAGCTTCAGTGCGTCGCGCACGTTCTCGAAATTATAGAGCGGTTCGCCCATGCCCATCATGACGATATTCGTCAGCAGGCGGCCGTCTGCGCGGTATTCGGTTTCGTCCGCTTCCTCTGCGAAATCCATCTTGCCCTTGGGCCATTCGCCCAGCGCATCGCGCGCCAGCATGACCTGACCCACGATCTCGCCCGGCGTCAGGTTGCGTACGAGGCGCATGGTGCCGGTGTGGCAGAAGCGGCAGTTGAGCGTGCAGCCCACCTGGCTCGACACGCACAGCGTTCCGCGATCGGCATCGGGGATGAAGACCATTTCGAACTCGTGCCCGTCGGCGGTCTTCAGCAGCCATTTGCGGGTGCCGTCGTTCGAATGCTGGGCTTCGACTATTTCCGGGCGGCCGATAACGAAACGCTCGGTCAGCCAGGGGCGCATCGTCTTGGCGATGTCCGTCATCGCTTCGAAATCGGTGACGCCGCGATGATAGAGCCAGTGAAACACCTGCTTGGAGCGCAGCTTTGCCTGCTTCGCTTCCAGCCCGGCGGTTTCGAACAGTTCGCGGATACGCGCCTTGGGCAGGCCCATCAGATCCACGCGCCCGTCAGGACGCGGCGTGATGTCACGCGCGACAGGAACCGGGTCAACCTGCCCGGGGATGCTCATCAAAGTCGTATCGGCCATGGGAGCGGCGCATATAGGCGCGTGAGGGGTGAAAGGAAAGGGGCGTGCACAATGCAGGATCATGCATCCGGTTTCCGTGAATTCGCCTGCTCCCTGCACCGTTCGTCGAAAATTTTCGCCCGCTGCATTTGGTCGACGGCAGGATGAATTTCGTCGCTAATTTTGTTGCGCACCTGCAACACTTTCTTGTTGTGCGAGGTTAATGAAACGCAAGTGGGAAACTGCCGTTGATCGGGTCCACGCGCCGCACATGGCGCGTCGAAAACAACAATGGAGTTTACTATGAAAAAGGTCGCAACACTTCTGGTCGCCGGTTCGGCAATCGCCATGGCAGCCCCGGCCGCCGCCCAGGACAACTCGCCGTTCACCGGCCCGCGCGTCGAAGTCGTCGGCGGTTACGACGTCAGCAAGGCTGGCAGCTCGATCGATGACGATGTGAACGAAGACAACGACCAGTCGATCGAAGGCGTCGTTTATGGCGTTGGTCTCGGTTACGACTTCAATGCCGGCGGCGTGGTCCTCGGCCTTGAAGGTGAACTGACCGATTCCACTGCAGACGTCGAATTCGACGATGGCGACTTCGAAGGCTTCGGTCTCGGCGATGTGAACGCCGGTCGCGACATCTATGTCGGCGCCCGTGTCGGTGTGCTCGCACAGCCGGACCTTCTGGTCTACGCCAAGGGCGGCTACACGAACGGCCGTTACAACATCAACAGCTCGTTCGACGGTGAAGAATACGCCGCCAAGCTCGACACCGATGGCTATCGCCTGGGTGCCGGCGTCGAATACGCGCTGGATGCGAACACCTTCGCCAAGGTCGAATATCGCTATTCGAACTACAGCGATGCGGAACTCGATTTCGAAGGCGATATTGCCGACGTCGATGTCGGTGAAATCGATACCGACCGTCACCAGGTCATGGTTGGCTTCGGCTACCGTTTCTAATTAAGCCTGTGTGAAGTGAAGGGCCGGTGGCAGCGATGCCATCGGCTCTTTCTTTATCTGAAGCGTCGGCAAGCCAGGGTGGCGGCATCGATTGCCGTGGCGGCGCCTGCGAGTTCGTAGGTGTCGGTGAAGCGGCGGCCATTGGTACCGATCGCCGTGATGCGCATCGACGGTGCCGATCGCATGGCGGCGATGATCGCGGCGTCCATGGCCTTGTCCCGCGCCCAGGCCTTGTTCCCGTCGACGGTCAGGGAAAAGCTCTGGCGGCCGATGCGCAAACTGGCCTGTTTGGCGCGCAGGGGTTGCGACAGGCGCAGGTGGACCTGTCCGCGAATGCTCCGTTTCGGCCAGTGCCCTATCGTAGCGTAGCCGCTCGATGCGGTGCCGTCGCGCGCAGGTTCGGCTGCGGCGATTGCATAGCAACGCGGCACATTGGCGTCGCGAAAGGCGGCCCAGCCGGAAAAGACGCCAAGGCTGTCCTTGGCCGCAAGCGGAGTGGCTGCGGCGATCATCACGGCAAGGGCGGCGGCGATCCTAGTCATAGTCGATGGCGACGACTTCCCATTCCTTCACGCCGGATGGAAGCCTGACCGTGCGCAAATCCCCGACGCTGGCACCCCTCAATGCGCGGGCGAGAGGGCTGGACCAGCCGATCCGGCCCTTGCCTGCGTCCTGCTCGTCGTCGCCGACGAGAGTGACGGTCTTCTCGTTGTCGTCCTCGTCGGCCATGGTCACGCGCGCGCCGAAGAAGGCCTTGCTCTTGTCCGGCTGGTCGGTCGGGGCGATGACCTGTGCGGCCTTCATGCGCCGGGCAAGATGGGCGAGTTCGCGGTCGATCTCGCGCATCTTCTTGCGGCCGTAGAGGTAATCGCCGTTCTCGCTCCGGTCACCATTGCCCGCAGCCCAACTCACGATTTCGACGATCTCCGGGCGTTCCTTGCCAAGGAGATGGTCGTATCGTGCCTTCATGGCGGCATAGCCTGCCGGTGTAATCGGGTTGCTCCGGGTCTGCATCAGGCGGCGAGCCCTAGCGCAGATCAGCGCCCGACGTAATGGCGGATATCGCGCTCGTAAGAGGCGGACTTGTCAGGGTGCAGATTGGCGTAGGTCACCGCGTTCCCGATCACGCGCATGACATAATAGCGCGTTTCGAAATTGGCGGGGATCTGCTCGATCCAGGATACCCAGTCCACGGCTCCGGTGCGTGGGTCGCCGTTCAGGCGCAGCCACTGGTTCACCCGGCCCGGGCCCGCGTTATAGGCCGCAATGGCCAGCGGATACGCGCCGTTATAGCGGTCCATGAGGCGTGCGAAATGCGCGTCGCCAAGGCGGATGTTGTAGCCGGGATCGCCCGTCAGGCTGGCGGACATGTACTGGACGCCGATCTTACCCGCTTCCTCGCGCGCGGTGCCTGGCATCAGCTGCATCATGCCGCGCGCACCGGCGTGGCTGACGCGCGTGCGGTCGAACTCGCTTTCCTGGCGGGCGATGGCGTGAACCATGGTCCAGTTCGCGCCCGAATGCGTCGGCACGGTGGGGAAGCCGAGCCATTCGAAGTCCGCGAAGTCGCGCTCTCCGGCGACCATTCCGGCAACGACCGCCATTTCCTCGAGCCCGGTGTCGCGGGCGAGTTCGGCGACAAGAGCCATTTCGGCAGGCGTTTCTGCATTCTCGGCGATAGCTTCGAAGAAGGCACGCTCGGTCTGCCACGCGCGGCGATTGCGAGCCATTTCGCGCAGGGCGAGCGTCAGCGGCTCGGCATTGAATGCGGCGCGCTGTTCAGCGGTGGGCTGTACGGGAGTGGCCTTGGCAAATTCCTTGATCGTACGGCCGAGTTCGCTGAGCGCCAACTGGCCGTAGTAATATTCCGGATGGCTCGATGCCATTTCCCAGTAACGGCGCGCTTCCTCGCGGTCGCCGGCTTTCGCGGCGGCACGGCCTGCCCAGTAAAAGCCCTTCGCGCGCGTGAGCTGCGTCTTGGCAGCAGCACCATAACGATAGAAGAGCGGGGCGGCCTTGGCGCCGTCACCCATGGACCAGAGCGCCTTCGTTCCGCCGAGCCACATCAGGTCGGTGTATTTGTCGCGCAGCTGGAAAGAGCCTTCGGAAATATCGGTCCCGGGCGCGAAGAGGTCATCGACTTTGCTGGCGATGGCGACGGCCTGAGAGGTTCCCGCGCCCTGGGCGGCACGAAGCGCTTCGGTTACGAAATCAGCGCCGTCGAACGCCGGACTGGATGCAGGCGCACGCGTGGCCAGCAGGTTGATCGCCTGCGGCAGACGACCATTGCTGCGATAATAGCGAGCGAGATTATAGACATAACCGCTATCGTTCATCGCGCCAGACGGCACGGTGAGGCCGATGCTTGCCGGATCGGTGCCCTGGAGGAGCGCAAGGCGCGCCTGCGCCATATCGCGATAGGCGGGCGAGACGCGCACGATCTGGCGTGCAGCCGCTTCCTGCTGGCCCTGCCACAGCAGCGCGTCCATGCGCGCATCGTGATCTTCGGGCGACAGGCGCTGGCCGAACAGCCCCTGCATATAGGCCTCTGCCGGCCCGCTCATCGAACCGCCACGCCATGCTTCGCGCGCAAGATCGAACGCCTCGGGACGGTTCATCGCCGCCAGCGCCAATGCGTAGCGCGCCTTGGCACCATTGGAGAGGGGAGGGTTCTTCTCGAAAAAGGCCACGAGCGATTGCGGCGAGATCGCCTCATTATCGAGAGCGGCCTCGGCCCTGCGCTGGATCAGCGCGGCCTTGGGAAATTCCGGATAAGTCGAGAGGAAGCCTGCGTATTGCGAGAAGGAGAGATCGTCTTCCTTCGTCAGATATTCCCACTGCGACAGCGCCTGCGTCATGCGGGTGGGTTGCTGTGCCACCATGCTGCGTTCGGGTACGGCGATCGTCTGGGCGATTGCGGGGCTCGCCAGTGCAGTACCGGCAAGAAATGCGAACGAAGCGAAAGTTTTATTGGCCATGCTGGACATAGTGCCCGGCCCCTCCTTATCAGGCGCTGAATGAATTGCGGCATGGGTCGCCACAAAGCGTCCCGTTTTCATACCTCTAACGCAGGACTCGCGTAAATGTTCTCTGGCTCAATTCCCGCTCTTGCGACTCCTTTTCGCGACGGATCGTTCGATGAGGCTGCGTTTCGCAAGCTGGTCGACTGGCAGATCGAGAATGGCAGCAAGGGGCTGGTCCCCTGCGGCACGACCGGAGAGGCCTCGACCATCTCCAATGCAGAGCATCACCGGGTCATCGAAGTCTGCATCGAACAGGCCGCCGGACGCGTCCCCGTGATCGCCGGTTGCGGGTCGAACGATACGCGCAACGCTTTGCTCCACATGCAGTTCGCGAAGAAGGCGGGGGCGGCCGCCGGCCTGTGCGTTGCGCCCTATTACAATCGGCCGAGCCAGGCGGGCCTAATCGCCCATTTCAGCTTCCTTGCAGAGAACAGCGATCTTCCGATCGTGCTCTACAACGTGCCCGGTCGAACGGTGACGGATATCGAGGATGACACGGTCTGCGAACTGGTGAACAAATATCCCGACCGCATTGTCGCTATCAAGGATGCGAGCGGCGATTTGTCGCGCGTGGCCGATCACCGCATGGGTATCGGCCGTGATTTCTGCCAGCTTTCCGGTAACGACGAGTTGTGGCTTCCGCACAGCGCAGCCGGCGGGTCGGGTTGCATCTCGGTGACCGCAAATGTCGCGCCCGCGCTTTGCGCAGAATTCCATGACGCAATTGCCGCGGCGGACCTGATCAAGGCGCGCGAAATCAACGATCGCCTCTTCCCGCTGCACTATGCGATGTTCTCGGACGCCAGCCCGGCACCGGTGAAATATGCCCTCAGCCGCGTGCACGACTGGTTCCCGGACGATGTGCGTCTGCCGATCTGCAAGGCCAGCGACGCGAGCCGCAAGGCGGTAGAAGAAGCGCTGGAGCACGCCGGGCTTATCTGACCCGGCGCGCTCCTGGCGTCAGTCGGCAGGGTTATGTTTCTCGACGAAGCCGACTGCCGCTTCCAGCATCTGCTTGCGAGTAGAGGATAGCGAAAGCCAATGGTCTTCGCCTTCGAGCGGGACCAGTACGTAGGGCTTTTTCGCGTCCTTGAGCGCATCCGCCATCCGGTGCGAGTGCACGTAAGGTACGACCGTGTCGTCGCGCCCGTGGATCAGCATGACGGGAGCGGAAGCCTTCGCGGCATTTTTCCAAGGGGAAACTTCGTCCCAGCGTTCTTGCGGTCCAAGCTGAAGTTCCAGGCTTTTTTCGGTTGTGCGGTCTCTCCCGCTGGCTCTCACATCCTCGTAGTACATCTTGCGAATGTCGCTGACGGGAGCGACCGCCACTGCACAGCGGTAAATGTCCTGTTGTAGGGTAACACCTGCCAGCGCGGCATATCCGCCGTAGCTGGCGCCCACAATGCAGGCGCGCTTGGGATCGACAATGCCCGCTTGAGCCAACTTGGCGAGACCATCGGAAATATCGGTCTGCATCGCGCGTCCCCATTCTCCGTAGCCAGCGCGGCGGAAAGCCTGGTTGCGGTTGGTCGAACCGCGGAAGTTGGGTTGGAAGACGGCATAGCCGCGCGATGCAAACGCTTGCGCCCACCAGTGGAAACTGGCCGTGTCATGGCTGTGAGGCCCGCCGTGCGGAAGCATTACGACTGGCAGGTTATTTGGTTCGCGACCCGGGGGAAGGGTAAGGATACCGTCCATTTCCAGGCCGTCGGAAGCAACATAATCGACCGTCGAGATCGCTCCGACTTCATTCGGACCGATCGCCATGCGCTCGTAAGCGAACGCATCCGCTTTCTTCTCGCGCAAATCCACCTTGAACCATGTACCGCTGTCTTGGTTGCCGGAAGTGCGCACTAGAACCCTGCCAAAATCGCTGGTCCATTCCATCATGCGCATGTCGAGATGGGAGAAGGCCGCTCGTACGTCCTTGGCGGTTTTGCTCTTCGCCGGATCCTTGAAGACTGCGACCTTGTTTCCGTCCCCGCGCAGATATCCGGTCAGGTGCCCGGTTAGCCTGTCGAAATAAAGACGATCTACATCTACCTCGTCGAGAAACAACTCGGCAGGGCCACCAGCGAGCGACACATCGTACCAGGTGTTGGTGCCGTCTGCGTCAGCTTGCGAATAGATGACGCTTTGCCCGCCATATCCGAGACCCACCATGCCTGCGCGTCCCGATTCTTGGCGGCCTTCGGCGATGGCGTTGCCGTCCGGTCCCTGGATGGTCCAGCGGCCGCTTTCATTATCGATGTCGAATGTAGCGGCGACATCGCCCTCCGCACCGACGAGCCAGTCCCGCGATTGGCCTTCGCGCGCAGGACCCTTGATCTTCTCTACTGACATATCGGTGACGTCGACACGGTAGAGGAACGGGCGCCCGTGGTCGAACCCGAACGAGGTGCGCGAATTGGTACCCGGATTGCGCTTGAGCACCATCGCCCCGAAATAGGCGTACCAGCGACCATTGACCTGGCGTTTGCCATAATAGCCGAAGATGGCGTCGAGCAGCTCGCGGCGATTGGCGAAGACGACATCACCACTGGTGCCTGAGTTGACCGGTATGATCCGTCCAACCGAAAATTCGTGAAGGTCGGTGGTGAAGTTCATGCCAAGCTTTTCCGTCTGGCTGGAAATCATCAGGACGTGGTCTTCGCCAACCCAATCGATCGAGCGCAGCTTTACATCGCCCACATTCACCGTGCCGAGCAGGTTAGTTTCGGGACCGAAAAACGTAAGCAGCCGCGCGCCGTTCACTGTCATGACGATGGCAACGCGATCGCCTGACGGCGACAAGGCAACGTCCTCCACGTTGGCAAGCTCACCGTACTCGGACAGCGCCACTTCTTTCGGTTGCGTTTGAGCATGCGCCGGATATTGCGCGCCGACAGTAATGGCCAGTGCACACACTAGCCTTCCAATAATATTCACGGTTACGACCCCCTGAAACCAAACTTAGTTATTCGGTGTAGAGAGTATACTTACCCGGCGCAACCGCAGCGCCGAGCTTTCCCTTCACCTTTCCATCCCAAGCGCCTACATGCACCGCCGATATGGCACGACCCAAACCCGCTACTTTCGACAAGCAGAAAACCGTCGCCGACAACCGGCGTGTGCGGTTCGATTATCATGTCGAGGAAACTTTCGAGGCCGGACTTGCGCTGCAAGGGACCGAGGTAAAGGCGCTGCGCGCGGGCGAGGCGAGCATCAAGGAAAGCTATGCCGAGGTGCGGGACGGGCAGGTCTGGCTGATCAACGCCAACATCCCGGAGTATTCGCACGGCAATCGCCTGAATCACGAACCGCGCCGTCCGCGCAAGCTACTGCTGCATGAACGCGAGATCGAGAAGCTGTTCGGTGCGGTGGAGCGCAAGGGCATGACGCTTGTCCCGCTGTCGATCTATTTCAACTCTACCGGACGGGCGAAGGTCGAGCTTGCGCTGGCCAAGGGCAAGCAGGCGCATGACAAGCGCCAGACCATCAAGGACCGCGACTGGAAGCGCGACAAGGCTCGCCTGATGCGCGAGAAGGGATGACGCTTCACAGGACGGAAACGTCAATTGTGCTAGGCATATCTCTCGTCATGGCCTCTTCACCGCAGAAAACTAGTTCTAGCCGCTTGTGCAGTGCACAGGGCGACGCCATGTCGGGTGCATGGCGATGAGCGGGAAGAGGTCAAAGACTTGGGCAGCGGATCTGATCCGCAAGTATATGCCCACGCGCGAAGAAATGGCGCGCAACAAGTACCTCAAGCCGATTGCGCACCGTTTCCTGACGCCTGAGCTCTGGCGCTTTACCCGCCGCAGCGTGCCGCGCGGTGTTGCGCTCGGCCTGTTTGCGGCATTCATCGTGCCGATCGGGCAAATTTTCCTCGCGGCGTTCCTGGCGCTTCCGGCGCGGGCGAATGTGCCGCTTTCGGCGCTCGTCACATTCGTGACCAACCCCTTCACCCTGCCGTTCTGGCTGCTGGTCGCCAACCGTACGGGCAAGACCATGCTGAATATCGATGCCAGCCTCGGTGGTAGCGCAGGCACGCTTGCCGAAGACGGCGGCGCGCTCGCCCGTTGGCTTGAGGTCGGTGGCGTGACGGCTTTCGGCTTTCTCGTACTCGCGCTCTTCAGTGCAGGAATGGGATATCTGATCGCCAGTTTCAGCTGGCGGTACATTGTTGCACGCAAACGCCGGAAACGGTTGATCCGCATGGAGCAGCGGCTGAGCGAGCGCCTGAAGGAACGCGGCCAGTGACCGGGTCCGATCAGGTCGAGGCGCAGGCCCTCCCGCCAATTCCACTGCTGTTTGGAATCGTCTTCGCCTTGGTAACATCGGTGGTGCTGGTGTGGCTGGTTGCAGGATCGTCGCTGGTGGCGCTGGCCTATGGCGGTGGCTTGCTGACAGTTCTCCTGACGCTATTGCTCGCAGCACGCCTCAAAGCGCCCGAAGAAGCCGGTCAGCCGGCGCAACCCGATTGGGCCGTTACCGCTGCAGCCATCGAGAACCGGCGCCGGGCGGTAGCGATCATCGACCGTGCGAACCGCCTTGTGTGCGCCAATGCGACGTATGAGGACTGGTTCGGCGGCCAAGTGGCCCCGCACGAGATTTCCCTGTCGGATCGAGGCAAGAAACGGCTCGCCGATGCAGCCCGCCAGGCGTGGCGCGAAGGCGAGGCGCAGAGCGAGGAGCTCGAAACGCCGTCCGCCGATCGCAAATTCAGCCTGCATATCGAGCGCGTGGGGCGGGGCGAGGACTACCTTGTCTGGCGCTTCGGCGAGCGGGTCGAGGAAGACGGCCACGACACGCTGGCGGAACGCGTGTCTGGACCGTTCGGTGCGATCCTGTCCAGCGCTGGCATCGAACTGGCGCTGGTGGCGCCCGACGGCATCGTCCAGTCGGCGACGCCCGGACTGGCGGAACGCGCAGCCGGTAACCCGAACGACAGCCTTGCAGGCCAGGAATTCGTCCAGTTGCTCCGGTCAGACGACCGCGACCGCATTTTCTTCGCTCAGGAAGGGCAGCAGGGCACCCCGCAGACGCTGGTGCACATTCCGCTGACCCAGCCGCAGGCGGACAAGAAGAAGGCCGCGGACCAGTCGCCATCGCTCATGCTGCTGGTCGATAGCAATGTCGGCATCGGTGGTGGCTGGCAGGGTAGCGGCAAGGCCGCCGTCCCGCAGCTCGAAGCCTTGCTGTCCGCATTGCCGCTTGGCCTTGCATTGACCGACCGCGACGGTCGTTTCCTTTATGCCAACAAGGCGTTCCTGCGTGCAGTCGAGCGCGAGGAAAAGGGGCTGCCGCAATTCCCCTCCGATCTCGTCGTGCGCGAAGACAAGCCGGCCATTTCCGACACTGTCCGCCGCTTTGCGCGGGGCGCAACGTCGAGCGGGGACATGGCGGTCCGCTTGTCGGGCGACAAGGAAGAGCCGGTTTCCATCGGACTTGCCGGTGTGCGCGGCCTGGGCGATGCGGCCGTCCTCCTGTCGATCTCCGATTCCACCGAGGAAAAGCGCCTGCGCCGCCAGGTTGCGCAGGCGACCAAGATGCAGGCCGTGGGCCAGCTGGCAGGCGGCGTCGCGCACGATTTCAACAACGTGCTGACCGCGATCATCGGCTATTGCGATCTCATGCTGCTGCGCCACACGCCGGGCGACAGCGACTACGACGATATCCAGCAGATCAAGGCAAACTCCAACCGCGCGGCCAGCCTGACGCGGCAATTGCTCGCCTTCAGCCGCCAGCAAACGCTGCGCCCCGTGGTGCTCCAGTTGCCCGACGTTGTCAGCGAGGTCAGCCAGCTGCTCAAACGCCTCATGGGCGACAAGATCGAGTTTGCCGTGCGCCATGACCGCGAGCTGGGGCCAGTCCGCGCCGACCCGCAACAGCTGGAGCAGGTCATCATCAACCTCGCGGTGAATGCGCGTGATGCGATGCAGGCCCATGCGGCGAAGTCCGGCAAGGAAAATTGGAAGGGTCGCCTGACGCTCGCGACCCGCCGCGTGTCGGCGCGCGACGTGCGCAAGATGGGCATCGATATCATGCCCGCCGACGATTATACCGTCCTCATCGTACAGGACACGGGCGGCGGCATTCCGGGCGAGCATCTCAGCAAGATCTTCGAACCGTTCTTCACGACCAAGGAGCAGGGGAAGGGCACCGGCCTCGGCCTCTCCACCGTCTACGGTATCGTGAAGCAGTCGAACGGCTTCATCTTCGCGGATAACATAGGCGGCCCGGATGGGCGGCCTGCCGGCGCCCGCTTCACGATCTACCTGCCTGTCCACAAGGGCGAGATCCCCGCCGTGACCCGTCCGGAGGATACGGAAGAGAGCAAGGCCAGCGAATGGTCGGGCGGCGGCAAGCTGCTGCTGGTGGAAGACGAGGACATGGTGCGTGCAGTCGCCGAACGTGCGCTTACCCGCGCCGGCTACCAGGTGACCACCGCACGCGATGGCGAGGAAGGCCTTGCCGCGATCGCCAATGGGAAGACCGAATTCGACCTTATCGTGTCGGACGTTGTCATGCCCGCGATGGACGGTCCGGCAATGGCGCGCGCCATTCGCAAGGTGAAACCAAAGATCCCCATTCTCTTCATGTCGGGATATGCCGAAGAGCAGTTGCGTAACGATATCGACATCGACAACATGCACTTTATTCCCAAGCCGTTCAGCGTACAGCAAATAAACGGCAAGGTATCAGAGGTACTTGGAGAACAGGCCAAGACGGACGCCTAAGTAATCGGGCTCCCCTGGCTGCGGTAAGGGGACTGCGATGAAGGCGTATTCGATTTCGGCACTGACGGGACTGGCAATTCTCGGCGGTGCTCCGCTTCTGGCCCAGACCGCGGAACAGGCGCTGGCGGACCCCGATGCGACTGCACAGGGCGATGTTTCGGTCACCATCTACAACAATGGGCACGCGCTGGTGCAGGATGTGCGCCAGCTGTCCATCGCTGCCGGACGCAGCCGGATCGAGTTTCCCGATGTCTCGGCCCGCATCCGGCCCGAAACGCTCAGCTTCGCCGCTGCGGGTGTCGGGATCGTCGAGCAGAATTTCGACTTCGACCTGCTGACCCCGACCAAGCTCATGGAAAAGGCTATCGGCCAGACCATCACCCTTATCCGGACCAACCCGGCAACCGGCGCCGAAACGCGCGAGCGAGCGACAGTCCTCTCCACATCGGGCGGCGTCGTGGTGAAAATCGGCGACCGTATCGAAGTGCTGCGCGACGACGGATTGCCGGTGAGGGCGATCTTCGACCGCGTGCCGACCAATTTGCGTGCGCGGCCGACCTTGTCGGTGACCGTGGACAGCACCCGCGCCGGAACGCGGCCTGCGTCGATCCGCTACCTCACGCCGAGCCTGGGCTGGAGTGCCGACTATGTCGCCTTGTTCGATGAGGAAAAGGGAACGGTCGACATGCAGGGCTGGGTGACGCTGACAAACCAGACCGGCACGACCTTCCACAATGCGGACACGCTGCTCGTCGCCGGATCTCCCGGTTCGAACGGCTATGATCGCGGGCGTCGATCCCCGCCTCCGCCTCCGGGGCGCAACAGCTCGATGGTGCCGGGCACTCAAACCGCAGATCGTGAGCGTCTCGGCGACTTCTATCTCTATCCGCTCTCCGAGCGCACCACGATTGCTAACAATCAGACCAAGCAGGTCAGCTTCCTCGATGTGCAGAGCGTTCCTGCACGCAGGCGTTATCAGCGCACCGTCGACTGGCTGACCAATGACGACCGCTCGATCAACGTCGCAAGCCAGGTCCAGTTCGGCACCAGCCGCGAGCAGGGGCTGGGCGATGCCCTGCCTGCCGGGGCCGTCCGCTTCTACCAGCGCGATGCCGAGGGAAATCCGCAGTTCATCGGCGAGAACAGCATCGGCCACACCCCGATGGGCAGCGAACTGACGCTGCGCACGGGCGACGCATTCGACGTGCTGGTCCTTGCCGAGGTCGTGGACCGCGAAAAGATCACCGCCAGCGAATACGAGAAGAGCGCCCGCTATCGCGTCATCGAGAACGGCGAAGTCACGCGCGAGATCGAGGTGGAGGAGGCCAAGACCTTCTGGCGCACCACCATGCGCTATACGATCACCAATGCGAAGCCGACGGCGGTGGAGGTCGAACTGGTCCAGGGCGGCCTCTATCGCGGCTGGTGGTCGCGCGATTACCGCGTCATCAGCGAAGACGTCGCCGGGCGTAGCGTGGGCCTCGACCGGCGCGAATGGACGGTGCCCGTGGCTGCGAACAGCAAGCGCGAAGTCACCGTGACTTTCGAAACGCGCTACTGATTTCCGCACCGGCGTGATCCGTCCTCTTCTCCTCGTTGCGGCACTCGCGGCCATTGTTCCGGCTGGCGACCTGCTGGCACGCGAAACCGTCGATGCGTCGGCTCCGAACGAGCTTGCGGTGACGGTCTATCGCGATCCCCAGCGGGGCGAGGGCGAGCGGATGGACCGCCGCTGGCCTGAAGGCTTCGCCATGATCAGCGAGGTCAGGACCCTCACTCTTCCTCCGGGCGAGTCGAAGATCCGCTTTACCGGGGTGGCAGAGGGCATGGTCGCCGTGAGCGCCATCGTCACCGGCCTGCCAGGCGGCACGATCGAAAAGAACCGCAACGCCGATTTGCTCAGCCCTGCGGCCCTCGTCGATCGTACTCTTGGCAATCGCGTCACGATAACGCGCACCGATCCGGCAAGCGGTGCGGCGCGTTCGGAGCAGGCAATTGTCAGGACCCGTGCCGACGGCGGACTGGTCCTGGAAACACAGGATGGCTTCGAAGCCGTGCGATGCTCGGGCCTTCCTGAAAAACTGACCTTCGACCAAGTGCCCTCGGGCTTATCACCTCAGCCCGTGTTCTCGATCAATACGCGCAGCGATTCTGGTGGGACTTACACCGTGACGCTGTCTTACCTTGCATGGGGCTTCGACTGGGAAGCGAATTACGTCGCCCGTTTGCACGAAGCGAGGGCGGATGGCAGCTTGCGGATGGAGCTGCTGTCCTGGCTCACCATCCTCAACGACAACAATCAGAGCTTTCCCGATGCCACCCTAATGGCGGTGGCCGGCACGCTCAGTGTGGAGTCCCACTTCGAGGAGCTGGCGGACGAGCCCGAGGCACGCCCGCTTCGCCTTACCTGCTATCCCTTCGGCAGCACGGCCACCGGATCACCGCTCCTGTATCCGCCGCCACCACCGCCTCCTCCGCCGCCTCCTGCCATGGCCGCGATGGCGATGGACGCAGAATCGATCGTGGTGACCGGCAGCAGGATCCAGAAAGTGATGGCGGAAGCCGCCGCGCCACTTTCCGTGATCGCGGCCGAGGAGGCACTTGGCGATTTGAAGCTCTATCGCATTCCGGAGCCTGTCACCGTCGCCGCTCAAGGACAGAAGCAGGTCGCCTTCCTCGACAAGGACGAGGTCGAGGCGCGGTTCATCTACGTGGTTGGTTGCGATTATGGCGAGGTCGATGAGGCCGACGAGGTCGAGCACTTCGATCCAGCCCGCCTGATCCTCGCGACAAAGAACGAAAAATCCAAGGGGCTGGGGCAGTCCCTGCCAATGGGCGGTATCGCCATTTACGAACCGACTTCGTTTGGCGATCTGCTGGTGGCCGAAACGCGGTTGCGGGATTTTGCGCTGTTGGAAGACATCGAGCTCGACCTTCCGCAAAGTACGCAGGTCTTCGCCCAATGCGGGCACGTCGACGACGAAGATATCGATAAAGAGCGCCGCTGGGTGCGCAAGCGTGCGCAGGTTTCCAACGCCAACGACGCTGCGATCACGGTTAGGCTCGACCTTGGTACGGCAGGCTATACAAAAATCCGGGGCCTGAAAGGGACGCGGATCAAGGATGGGCGGCTTATTTACGAGACTGAAGTTCCCGCCAATTCCCGCAGGATCCTGCGGTTTCGGGAGCGGAACGACTAGCTTTCCAACAAAAAATTCGTTCCACTCTTGTTCTTGTGGAACAAACGCGGTACACCCTGTTGTGTTGAAGAGTCGAAAACGGCTCTGGAAAAGCGAAAGGGGTATGTGTCATGGCGGCCAGTCTGAAGCTCGTGAAGGATAAAGAAATGTCTGCAGACCGTCAGAAGGCGCTTGATGCCGCCCTCGCACAGATTGACCGCGCGTTCGGTAAAGGCTCGGCCATGAAGCTGGGCAGCAAGGAAGCGATGAATGTGGAATCGATTTCCACCGGATCGCTCGGCCTTGATATCGCGCTGGGAATTGGCGGCCTGCCCAAGGGCCGCGTTATCGAAGTTTACGGGCCGGAAAGCTCGGGTAAGACCACGCTGGCTCTGCATGCCATCGCCGAAGCCCAGAAGGCTGGCGGAACGGCCGCTTTCGTCGATGCCGAACACGCACTCGATCCGGTCTATGCCAAGAAGCTTGGCGTCGATATCGACGAACTGATCGTGTCGCAGCCCGATACCGGCGAACAGGCGCTGGAAATCACCGATACGCTGGTGCGCTCGAATGCGGTCGACATCCTCGTAGTCGACTCCGTCGCTGCGCTGGTGCCGCGTGCCGAAATCGAAGGCGAGATGGGCGATAGCCACGTCGGCCTCCAGGCGCGCCTCATGTCGCAGTCGCTGCGCAAGCTGACGGGTTCGATCAACCGCTCGAAGTGCATGGTGATTTTCATCAATCAGCTGCGCATGAAGATCGGCGTGATGTACGGTAACCCGGAGACCACGACCGGCGGTAACGCGCTCAAGTTCTACGCTTCGGTACGCCTCGACATCCGTCGCACGGGCCAGATCAAGGACCGTGACGAAGTGGTCGGCAACTCGACCCGTGTGAAAGTGGTCAAGAACAAGGTCGCGCCGCCGTTCAAGCAGGTCGAATTCGACATCATGTACGGGGAAGGTATCTCCAAGATCGGTGAAATCCTCGACCTTGGCGTGAAGGCGGGCCTCGTCGAAAAATCGGGCAGCTGGTTCAGCTATGACAGCGTCCGCATCGGCCAGGGCCGCGAGAATGCGAAGACCTTCCTGAAAGAGAATCCAGAGATGTGTGCCAAGTTGGAAGCCGCCATTCGCGGCAAAACCGACGAGGTCGCCGAGGAGATGATGACCGGTCCGGACGCGGACGACTGATCACAGACCCTCGAAGCGGGAGCGTGGGTGGCACTTCAACCCCTGCCACTCGCAAGCCGGACTGTCCCCCGGTGCTCCCGATGAAACGGAAAGCCGGTGCGCGCACTCCTTCAAGGATGTTGCCGCACCGGCTTTTCCGTATCCGATACTGGCATTACGTTTCTGCTGCGACTAGGCAGGCCTAGCCGCCACTCTGGAGCTGAAAATGACCGTAATCGTCCATCACCTTAACAACAGTCGCTCGCAGCGCATTCTCTGGTTGCTGGAAGAGTTGGGCGCCGATTACGAAATACGGTCGTACCAACGCGATGCCGAGACCAATCTCGCTCCGCCGGAGCTCAAGCAGGTTCATCCCTTGGGCAAGTCACCGGTCATCGAGGACAATGGCCGGATGATCAGCGAGAGCGGGGCGATTATCGAATATCTGTGCGAACGGCACGGCGGCAAGGACTTGTTGCCCGACCGCAGCAGCGATGCCTGGATCGACCATCTGGAATGGATGCAATTTGGCGAAAGCTCTTTCTTCGTTCCGGTCATGCTCAAGATCTATGCAGGCAGGCTCGGTGACGCTGCCGCTCCCCTGATGCCGCGCGTCGATGAACAGCTCGCGGCTCATGTCGCTTTCGCCGAGGAAAAGATTGGCGATGATCTCCATTTCGTCGGTCAGGATTGGAGCGCAGCCGACGTCATGATGAGCTTCCCGGCAGAAATCGCCGTGATGCAGGGGTTCGCCGAGAAAGCGCCCAAGCTTGCGCGGTTCGTGGAGGCGATCCACGCACGACCGGCATGGCAGCGCGCACGTGAAAAGGGCGGTGCCTATTTCGTCTGGTAAGCCTCGGTTGTCGTCAGCTCGCCGTGCCTCTCATGAGGCAGGTGAACTGGTTTGCCGAACGCACGCCCGCACACTTTATGCAAAACAGGTAGCTCAATGAAGATCGCGGTTTTCGGACTTGGATATGTCGGATTGTCCAATGCCATTATGCTGTCGCAGCATAACAGGGTAGTCGGCGTCGACGTTTCGGCGGAGCGGATAGCCATGCTCCGCAACCGTCAATCTCCCATCCAGGACGGACTGGTAGAGGAATATCTGCGCAGGGACGATCTCGACCTTGATTTCACGACCGATTTCGACACCGCAGTAGAAGGCGCGGAGTTCGCCGTGGTCGCGGTACCGACGAATTACGATGCCGAAACGAATTTCTTCGACACCTCTGCCGTCGATTCCGTCACGCAGAAGCTCCTGTCCGCAAACCCGGACGTCACCGTCGTCATCAAGTCGACGATCCCGGTCGGATATGTCGCATCGGCACGCGAACGTTTCGGCAGCGAGCGGATCATTTTCAGTCCTGAGTTCCTGCGCGAAGGCAAGGCGCTTTACGACAATCTTCACCCTTCGCGCATCATCGTCGGAGAACGTTCGGACATAGCCCGGACATTCGCCGACCTGTTGCTTGAGCCGGCGCTGGATGATGACGTACCGGTTCTCCTGACCGATGCCGACGAGGCGGAAGCGATCAAGCTGTTCGCGAACACCTATCTCGCCATGCGCGTGGCCTTCTTTAACGAGCTCGACAGTTACGCCCTGTCGCGCGGTCTCGACACGCGTCAGATCATCGAGGGCATCGGACATGATCCGCGCATCGGTTCGCACTACAACAACCCGTCCTTCGGTTATGGCGGATATTGCCTGCCCAAGGATACCAAGCAGCTGCTCGCCAATTACAGCGAGGTGCCGCAGAACCTCATCCGCGCGATTGTCGATGCCAACCGCACGCGAAAGGACTATCTGGCCGACCGCATCATCGCGAAAGAGCCAAAGACGGTTGGCGTGTTCCGTCTCGTGATGAAGGCAGGATCGGACAATTTCCGCCAGTCCTCGATCCAGGGCATCATGAAACGGATCAAGGCCAAGGGTATCGAGGTCATCGTTTACGAACCTGTCATGGAAGAAGACAGCTTCTTTGGTTCGCGCGTGGAACGCGACCTTGAGGCGTTCAAACGTTCTTCCGATGTCATCGTGGCGAACCGTTTGACCGAGGAGCTTGCCGACGTGCGCGACAAGGTCTTCACGCGCGACCTTTTCGGGGCGGATTGATGCAAGAAAACCGCACGGCGCTCGTCACCGGGGCTGCCGGTTTTATCGGGTATTTCACGTGCAAGCGCCTGCTGGCAGACGGCTTTCGGGTCATTGGCGTCGACTCGCTCAGCGATTATTACGATCCGGGGCTGAAGCGGCGTCGGCAAGCCGATTTGCTCCAGAATCCCGGCTTCCGCATCGTCAACGAGCCGATCGAACAGTCCGGCCTGCTGATGGACCTTTTCGAGGCTGAAAAGCCCGACATTGTCGTGCACCTCGCTGCTCAGGCGGGTGTGCGATATTCGATCGAGAACCCGCGCTCTTACCTGGAGAGCAATCTCGTGGGGAGCTTCGAACTGCTCGAAGCGGCGCGGGCACAGCCTCCGCAGCATATGCTGCTGGCCTCCACGTCCTCCGCCTACGGCGCCAATACCGAAATGCCGTATCGCGAGACGATGAAGGCCGACCACCAGATGTCGTTTTATGCGGCAACGAAGAAGGCGAACGAGGCGATGGCGCATTCCTACGCGCACCTCTTCGACCTGCCGATCACGATGTTCCGCTTTTTCACGGTCTATGGTCCGTGGGGGCGGCCTGACATGGCCCTTTTCAAATTTACCCGCGCCATGCTCTCGGGCGAACCGATCGATGTCTACAATCACGGCGAGATGTCGCGCGATTTCACTTACGTGGAAGATCTCGTCGAAGCCGTTCGCCGCCTGATCGATGTGCCGCCGGTTCGACCCGAAGGTCCGGACGATATCGAGGAGGGAGACAGCCTGTCACCGGTCGCCCCGTGGAGGATCGTCAATATCGGCAACTCGAAACCCGTACAGCTGGGCGATATGATTGCGGCCATCGAGGCGGCGCTTGGCGTGACGGCGAAACGCAATCTTATGCCGATGCAGCCCGGCGACGTTCCGGCGACCTGGGCGGATGCGGATCTTCTCCGCAGGTTAACGGGATACGTTCCCTCGACCGAAATCGGTGACGGCGTCGCTCGGTTCACGCGCTGGTACAAGGAATATTATGATGTCTGACGCATCAGTCTCCGGGTCGGAATGGACAGGAAGGACCGGCAAGAGCTGGGCTCATGAGTGGCAGCGCACCGATCGCAGTTTCGGCCCGCTGACGGAGCGGCTCGTGGCTGAAGCGACGAAAGCGTCTTTCGAGCACGCTCTCGACATAGGCTGTGGTGCAGGTGAGGTGTCCGTACGCCTCGCCCAGACATCTCCGTCTTCGCACGTGTCCGGCGTCGATATCAGCGAGGAATTGCTCGATGTCGCGAAGGAACGGGCCGCGGACCTGGGAAACGCGACATTTGAACTCGCCGACGCATCGCAATGGCAACCGGCCGGAAAGGCAAGGCCAGACCTCGTCGTGTCACGTCACGGCGTGATGTTCTTCGACGATCCTGTCGCCGCATTTACCCATTTGTCGCAGCAGGTCGCTCGTGATGCGCGTCTAGTGTTCTCCTGCTTTCGCGAACGCTCGGATAACCTATGGGCGCGGGAGCTTTCGTCGGTTCTTGATGCATCGCCTGCGTCTGCCGACCCCCGTGCGCCGGGACCATTCGCGTTTGGAGAGCGGGACTACGTTGCCGGGATCCTTGAGAGAGCGGGATGGGAATCACTTCAGTTTCACGCCATCGATTATGGCATGGTTGCGGGCGAGGGAAGCGATGCACTGGAGGATGCTACGTCATACTTCATGCGGATCGGGCCGGCCGCGCGTGCAATTTCGGAAATGGGGGGTGAAGAGCGCGATCGGGCGATCTCCCGACTGCGAGCCATGCTTGGGGCCAATCGCAAGGGCGACCGCATCGAATTGCCCGCCAGCTGCTGGATCGTAAGCGCCACATTGGCCCGATAATCGGGGAATCTGCACACTTTCAGCGGTCTTTCGCGCTTGTCGGCTGCGCGTCGATTGCTTACGTGCGCAAGCCATGACGTCGACCAACGAAATCCGCCGCTCTTTCCTCGATTACTTCGCCTCCAACGGGCACGAGGAAGTACCGAGCGCACCCCTGGTGCCTTTCAGCGATCCCACGCTGATGTTCGTCAATGCGGGCATGGTGCCGTTCAAGAACGCTTTCACAGGCCTTGAAACGCCGCCGGCGCCGCGCGCGACAAGTTCGCAGAAATGCGTGCGTGCAGGCGGAAAGCACAACGATCTCGACAATGTCGGCTACACGGCGCGTCACCATACGTTCTTCGAAATGCTCGGCAATTTCAGCTTTGGCGACTATTTCAAGGAACAGGCGATCGACCATGCGTGGACGCTGCTGACCAAGGAGTGGGGCCTCGATCCCGAGAAGCTGCTGGTCACCGTGTACCACACGGACGACGAAGCCTTCGAACTGTGGAAGAAGCGCACCGGTTTTGCCGATGACAAGATCATCCGCATCCCGACCAAGGACAATTTCTGGGCCATGGGCTCAGACGGGCCCTGCGGTCCGTGTTCGGAAATTTTCTATGACCACGGCGATCACATCTGGGGCGGCCCTCCGGGTAGCCCAGAGGAAGACGGTGACCGCTTCGTCGAAATCTGGAACCTCGTCTTCATGCAGTTCACGCAGGAAGCGGACGAAATCGTCGGCGACCTTCCCAAGCCGAGCATCGACACCGGCATGGGCATCGAACGTGTCGCAGCGGTCATGCAGGGCGTGCACGACAATTACGACACCGACACCTTCAAGGCCCTGATCGGCGCCAGCGAAGCGCTGACCGGCGTGAAGGCCGAAGGCGGCCAGACTGCCAGCCACCGCGTTATCGCCGATCACTTGCGTTCGACCAGCTTCCTGCTGGCCGACGGCGTCCTGCCGAGTAACGAAGGCCGCGGCTACGTCCTTCGCCGCATCATGCGCCGCGCCATGCGCCACGCGCACCTGCTGGGTGCGAGCGAACCGCTGATGCATCGTCTGGTGCCCGAACTCGTCAGCGAAATGGGCGCCGCCTATCCGGAGCTGGTGCGCGGCCAGCCGCTGATCCAGGAAGTGCTGGAGCGCGAGGAAACGCAGTTCCGCCGCACGCTCGACAAGGGTCTCAAGCTCCTCGACGAAGTCACCGGCGACATGGGCGAGGGCGGCACGCTGGACGGCGAGACCGCGTTCAAGCTCTACGACACTTACGGCTTTCCTTACGACCTTACGGAAGACGCGCTGCGCAATCGCGGTATCGGCGTCGACAAGGACGGCTTCGATGCCGCCATGGCGCAGCAGAAGGCTGCCGCGCGCGCAGCGTGGAAAGGCTCGGGCGAGGCAGCCAGCGAGGAAGTCTGGTTCGACATTGCGGAACGCGAAGGTTCGACCGAGTTTACCGGCTACAGCTCCGACACGGGCGAGGCCGAAGTCGTCGCTCTCGTAAAGGACGGCAAGGAAATCGATAGCGCGTCCGAAGGCGACGACGTGATCGTGCTGACCAACCAGACGCCGTTCTACGGTGAAAGCGGCGGCCAGACCGGCGATGCCGGGCGCATCTGGACGCCCGAGGGGCTGGAAATTGCAGTGTCGACGACCAACAAGCCGTTAGGGCGTTTGCACACGCATGTGGCAAAGGTCGCCAAGGGCACGATCAAGGTCGGCGATGCGGTGCATCTCGAAATCGATGCCGGCCGCCGTGATCGCATTCGTGCGAACCACTCCGCGACCCACCTTGTCCACGCAGCGCTGCGCAACCGCCTTGGCGGCCACGTGACCCAGAAGGGCTCGCTGGTTTCCGACGACCGCTTCCGCTTCGACTTCTCGCACCCCAAGCCCCTATCCGACGAGGATATCGCGGCGATCGAGGCAGAGGTGAACGAGGAAATCCGCG
Source organism: Qipengyuania aquimaris (assembly GCF_009827445.1). GTDB lineage: Bacteria > Pseudomonadota > Alphaproteobacteria > Sphingomonadales > Sphingomonadaceae > Qipengyuania > Qipengyuania aquimaris. The sequence goes on along the minus strand of NZ_WTYI01000001.1, from coordinate 1,120,801 downwards.
CCAACGAGACGGTCGGCACGCGCCTGATGACGCCCGACGATGCCGTGGCCGCAGGCGCCTTGGCGCTGTTCGGCGAGAAATACGGCGACGAAGTCCGCGTCCTGTCGATGGGCCGCAAGGGCGACGAAGGCAAAAATTACTCGGTCGAACTGTGTGGCGGCACCCATGTCGAAGCGACGGGCGATATCGGCCTGTTCAAGATCGTCAGCGAGAGCGCGGTCAGCTCCGGCGTGCGCCGTATCGAAGCGCTCACGGGCGAAGCGGCACGCCAGTGGCTGCTGTCGCGCGACGAAACCGTGCGCGCAATCGCAGGTGCGCTGAAGACATCTCCGGACGAAGCGGCTGCGCGTGTGTCGGCGCTGGTGGACGAGCGCAAGCGCCTCGAAAAGGAACTCGCCGAAGCCAAGCGCGCGCTCGCTCTCGGTGGTGGCGGTTTGGGCGACGCGGCGACTGCGGATGAAGATATCGGCGGGATCACCTTCTCCGGCCAGGTGATCGACGGCCTCAATCCCAAGGAACTGCGTCCGCTTCTCGACGAGGCGAAAAAGCGCATGGGATCGGGCGTTGCCGCGATTTGCGCCGTCAATGACGGAAAAGGCGCCTTTGCCGTGGCCGTAACGGACGATCTTACCGATCGCGTGAGTGCGGTCGACCTAGTCCGCGCCGGCGTCGAAGCCTTGGGCGGCAAGGGCGGCGGCGGCCGTCCCGACATGGCGCAGGGTGGCGGTCCCGACGGGGCCAAGGCGGACGATGCGCTTGCTGCCGTCCGCACCGCGCTCGCACGCGAAAACGCCTGACGAACCGGGGTCCGTCAGGCGCTTTCAATTCTTACCGTAGATTAGGCGCTGGGCGTTTTCTTCGTTACGCCGCTGGAGCCCTGCTCGATATCGTAGCCTTCGGTGTCACCGGGCTTGCCGCGCAGCTGATCGGGGGCCTGGTCCTTCAACGGATCGGCCACGTTCTGTGGCTTGAACTTTTCGTCGTTCGGGATCGGTTTGGTCGGATCTATGTCGCTCATTTGTGTCTCCTTTGCCTAACCAACGCATCGGAAACGCAAGAGTTCACATAAAATCAGCCGTCTACCGTGCCTGAGCGTAGCTTCGGCTTGTAGGTAAGCGCGCCGTCTTCCTCGATACGGGTGCGAAACTCGTCACGCTTCTCGTGGATGGAGGCGATGACCGGTCCCATGGCGACGCCGATATCCACCAGTACAGCTTCGGACAATTGGAGGGTGGCCTCCAGCGTTTCGGGGACGGCGTGGCTGGCCCCGGCGCGATAGAGCGCGGATGCATGCGCAATGTCGCGTGCGCGCGCCACGATCAGGAGATCGGGATAGCTTGCGCGCAATTTGGCGACCAGCCGCTGTGCCAGGATCGGCTCGTCCATGGTGAGCACTACCGCCAGCGCATCCTCGATGCCGAGGTGCTGCAACGCATCGCCCCGAGCGGCATCTCCGAATACCGCGCGATAGCCCTTGCGCTTGGCACTTTCGATCATGTCCGCGTCGGAATCGATCGCGACATAGGGCTTGTCGTGTTCGTCGAGCATTTGCGCGATCAGCCTGCCGACGCGGCCTGCACCGATGATGATGACGCGCGGTTCGCCCTCGTCCTCTTCCGGAAGTTCGGGAGCAGGTTCGACGCGGCGGCCGACCACGCGGCCCAGGCGGGCCAGCAGCGGCGTGAAGGTGAGGCCGATGGCAGTGACGATCTGCCAGAACTGTGCCGTGCCCGGCTGGATCAGCATTGCGCTGCTGGCGGCGGCGAGGACGATCAGCGTCGTCTCGGACGGGCTGGCCATCAATATGCCCGTTTCGGCTGCGGTACTCCTGCGCGCACCCATGAGGCGCAGCAGCGTTCCGGTTAGCAGGGCCTTGAAGACCAGCACACCAAGGACTGCGACGGCGATGGTGCCGAGATTGTCCCAGATCGTGCGCAAGTCGATGCTCATGCCTACCGTGATCAGGAAGATACCGAGGGCAAGGCCCTTGAACGGCTCCATGATGCTTTCGACTTCGCCGTGATATTCGGTTTCGGCGATCAGCAGGCCTGCGATCAGGGCGCCGACGATCGGCGACAATCCAACCGCTGCCGTAGCAAGGCTGGCGCCGATGACGACCAGCAACGCGGCAGCGAGGAACAATTCCGGGCTCTTGGTGCGCGCAGCCTGTGCGAACAGGCGGGGTAGGGCGATCCGGCCCGCAATCATCATAACCGCGATGACCAGGGCGCCTTGCCACAGCGTATCGATCATGCCGCTCCAGCCCTCTGCCTGCGCATTGGGAGCCATCGCGCCGAGCAGGAAAATGATCGGGACAATCATGATGTCTTCGAACAGCAGCATGGATAGCGCTGCACGCCCGACCGGGCTGGTGCTGCCGGAAATCGGCAAGACGATGGCTGTCGAGGAAAAGGCGAGCGCGAAACCGAGCGCCAACGCGCCGGTCCAGTACTGCCCCATCATGGCCAGCACGGCAGCAAGACACAGGCCGCCGATCATCAGTTCCATGGCGCCCAGTCCGAACACCAGCCTGCGCAATTGCCAGAGGCGGTTGAACGACAATTCGAGACCGATTGCGAAGAGGAGCAGGATGATCCCGAACTCCGCAAAAGGTTCGAGCGCCTCTGGATCGGATATTGTTATATGTTCCAGCAATGGTCTCTCATAGACCAGCTGTCCGAGGCCATAGGGCCCCACCAGGATACCGATGAGGATGAACCCGATGACCGGCGTGATACGGAACCGCGTGAAGACCGGGATGACCAGACCCGCCGCACCAAGGATGACGAGCGCGTCAGAGATTGCGGGGGATGCGAGGTCGCCTGATGCCATGGGGTTTCCTTATGGTCTTCGAGACCCCTTGTCATCCGGCTTTGGAGGCTGAATGCACGGATGGATTCCATGGTTCAGGAATCGCTAACCCAGGAAAGATAAACGGGTATGGAAAGGTCGCGCTTTGAAAAACCAGTCCACCCGTTCGAACCTGCTTCGCGCTTGCGCCGCTTTGAGCGTGGTGCCGCTTGTCTATGCATGCGGAGGTGGGGGAAGCAGCGATCGGCCGATATCGACGCCGCGACCGGCCCCTTCGCCGACGCCCAGCCCGTCACCGACGCCCGCTCCATCTCCGACCCCAACTCCTACACCAACACCCACTCCCGCGCCCTCAAGTTTTCAGACGAATGAATTCAGGGAGTCGGACGGCCCCGAATTTCACGGTGCCATCACCGCTTGGGAAAACGGGGCGACGGGTTCCGGTTCGATCATCGCGGTCATCGATTCCGGTATCGATCTCGACAGTCCCGAGTTCGCCAACCGCATCCATCCGCAATCGCAGGACGTGGCGGGCAACCGTTCGGTCGAGGGCGAGGACGACCACGGCACGAACGTCAGCCTCGTCGCGGCGGCTGCACGCAACGGCAGCGGTATTCTCGGCATGGCATTCGACGCCGAGATCCTGGCCCTTCGAGCCGACGCTCCGGGCAGTTGCGCCACCGATACGCCCGACGATCCGTCGCTTGGTTGCAGTTTCTTCGACCGGGACATCGCGCGTGGTATCGACGTCGCGATCAACGCCGGGGCGACCGTCGTTAATCTGAGCCTTGGGGGACAGTCACCGGGAACTGCCGTGCTCGATGCGGTCAGACGCGCATCGGCGGCGGGCGTGGTGATTGTCGTATCCTCGGGCAATTACGGCGATGGCAGCGATCCCGATTTCGACCAGTTCCAGCCGACTCCCTTTGCCAGCGACATCAGGGCCGCAGGCGGCGACAATGTGATTATCGTGGGTTCGGTCGACGCAAATGGCCAGTTCTCCGACTTCGCCAATCCCGCAGGTGACGATTCGCAGTTCTATCTTGCCGCCCGCGGCGAACGCATCTGCTGTGTCTACGAGAATGGCGAGATATATATCGAACAGACCCCCCAGGGGCAGTTCGTGATCCTGTTCTCCGGTACCAGCTTCGCGGCTCCGCAGGTTGCGGGTGCTGTGGCCCTTATTCGGCAAGCCTTTCCTAATCTTACCGGTGCGGAAATTGTCTCGCTCCTCTTCGAAAGCGCAAGGGATGGCGGTGCAGCCGGAACCGATGCGATTTTCGGCCGCGGTATTCTCGACGTCGCCCAAGCCTTCCGACCGGCCGGAGCGATGTCGATACCCGGAACTTCTGTGCCGTTGGCGGTCAACCAGCCGACCGGGATCGGGTCTCCAGCAATGGGCGACGCGCTGACTTCGCAAGGCATTTTAGCTGTTGTCGCCACCGACAAGTACGCACGCGCCTTCGCGGTCGATCTCGGTGTCGGAATGAAGGACGCAAGGCCGGACAATGACAGGCTTCGAGCAGCGCTCGCACCCGGTTCGCGGCGGCATTCGGCCCAGCAAGGGCCGCTGACCATGGCCTTCAGCGTGACGGACAGATTCTCGGCGCGTGGCGGAGTTGCAGAACCGCGGGGATTGCTTCTCTCCAAGCGGGAAACCGACACCGCTAGACTGCTAGCCGGCAGGGTGATCGCGCGCCTCTCTCCCAAGCTCGACTTCGCATTCTCCGTGAACGAAGGGGCTCATGGCCTATCTGCGCAACTGGCAGGGGCGTTTGAGCCGGCATTCCTGATTGCCGGATCCGGCGCCAGCGCCTCGGCCTTCCAGAGTAGGGACCAACGCGCCTTCGCCGCGGGATACGACCTTGCTCCCGGCGTTCGTGCTGTGGCCACTTTCGAGCGGGGACACGTCGGCTTTGTAGGCGACACCTTCCTCCTCGATCGCCAGCCTGAACTCTTCGACCGCCTCGGCTTCACGCGGTCCGGTATCGAATTCTCCGCCCAGGGGCTGCCGATCGACAGTTCGATATCTTTCGACTGGATGCGGGAAGACAACACGCTGCTCGGCGGCTGGTTCGGGGGCGCCCTCGGCGGCTCCGGTTCGCAGAGCCTGAGTATGACCGCCCGGTTTGCGCGCTCCTTCGCCAATCGATGGAGGCTGGCAGGCGCCTGGCAGAGCGGCTGGTCGTTTGCCGACGAAGCAGGCCTCGTCGCGAATTCCAACGGATTGACGACATCGGGATGGTCAGTCGACCTCCAGAGACAAGGTGCCCTTGGCCCCGCAGATAGCGTGGCGTTTCGCCTTTCCCAGCCGCTGCGTGTGGAGCGGGGGGGGCTCAATCTCCGGGTACCGACGAGCTACGACTATGCAACCGAGACTGCGAGCTTCTCGAACCGGCGCCTGTCGCTCACGCCGACCGGACGGGAATTGGTTGGAGAATTGAGATGGGCTGGACCGGTGTCCTTCGGTTGGGGTGGCGCATCCCTGTTCTACCGACACGAGCCGGACCACATCGCCGATAGCCCGGCTGAGGTCGGAGCGGCGGCGAGTTTCAACGCCCGCTTCTAAGCGTCAGCCGCCTCCAGGGCCGGTTGGACCAAGGGGCTCGCGGCGGGGACGCGGCTTGCCAGGGTGCTTGCCGTCCTCGTCCCACTCGATGCGGTAGAGATCGAAGCGCCGGTCGGCGAGATTGCGCACTGTACCTTCGGCGCGCGCCCATTGCAGGTCGGCAAGGTTCACGTCGCTGATGGTGAGCGTTTCGACGTTCTCGGTGGATTCGGCGGCGATACCGTCGCGCGCGAAGGGAAAGTCGCAGGGCGTCAGGATGCAGCTTTGGGCATACTGGATGTCCATGTTGCCGACGTTCGGCAGGTTTCCGACATTGCCGGAAAGCACGACGAAGCACTGGTTCTCGATCGCCCGCGCCTGTCCGCAATAGCGCACGCGCAGGTAACCCTGGCGGCTGTCGGTGCAGAAAGGCACGAAGATGATGCGCGCGCCTTCGTCGGCGAGGCGGCGGGAGAGTTCGGGGAATTCGCTGTCGTAGCAGATCTGCACGCCGATCGGGCCACAGTCGGTCTGGATCACCTCGACCTTGTCGCCGCCTTTGATGTTCCACCAGTACCGCTCGTTGGGCGTGGGGTGGATCTTCTCCTGCGCATGGACCGACCCGTCACGCAGGCAGACGTAGGCGACATTGTGGATGTCGCCATCATCCATCCGCGTGGGGTGACTGCCTGCGATGATATTGATGTTGTAGCGCATCGCCATTTCGGAAATGTCGTCGCGCAGTCGAGGGGTGTATTCGGACAGGCGCTCGATCGCTTCGACGGGCGAGAGTTCCTTCTCCTCGAAACTCAGCAACATTAGCGTGAAGAGCTCTGGAAATACGATGAAGTCTGCCTCGTAATCGCTTGCAACATCGACGAAATATGTGACATGACGCATGAACTCGTCATAGTCCGCAACCTGACGCGCCTGCAGCTGACAGGTGGCGACGCGCACCGCCTCCACGCCCCGCGGGATCCGCTTTTTGACCGGCTGGTCACGCTCAACGTAGGGATTGCGCCAGACCATCATCACGGCGTTCGCCATGCTGGCCTTGTCCTCTGGCAAATAGCCCTCGATGATCCGTTCCGGCTCGAAGCCGTTGGCGAGCTGGAAGCGCAGGACGGGGTCGTGCAGCTTACCTTCGACGACTTTCTCGAGGTAATCCTTCGGCCCTTCGACCTTGCGGCGCAGGCGGCGGTAATTCGGCATCCGGCCGGCAAAGACGATACCGGTCAGGTCGTTCTCTTCGGCCAGCGCACGACGTTCTTCGTACAGCCTGCGTCCGATGCGCACACCGCGCACTTTGGGGTCCACGCACATTTCATAGCCATAGAGCCAGTCGCCGGTCGGATCGTGGCGGCTGCCGTAGCCGTTACCGGTGATCTCGTCCCAGTCGTGGTCCTGGAAGGCGAGGGCTTCAGCAACCTGCATGGTGGCGCAATAGCCCACCACCTCGTCATCGAGTAGGGCGACGAAGCACCCTTCCTTGAAATTGTTGATCTGGCCGCGGATTTCGCCGTGCGTATAGGCGGGCATGTCCTCGTATACCCGGCGCACGAGGTTCGCGATGCCGGGAATATCCTTGATCATCGCATTGCGGACGTCGAGCCGCTTCTGCCCGAACTTTTCGCTGCCCTTGCGGCGAGTGGTGCGCTTCTTTTCCGGTTGCTTGACCATATGTTCCCGATTGGTTGACCCGACCCTAGTGACAGTCGGCTATTATGCGCAATGTGCCAACTCTCTTTACGTTTCCATCCTTGGTGACGGCAACCACCACCCGCGAGTTGGCCTCGCGTGAAATTTCGCAGCGGTAGTTTCCCTGTATCTGCTGCGAATTCGAAGTGCCTACTCGCCTGACCTGAGGGGCAGGAAGTTCCTTTCCTCAAGCGGAATAGAGAACGTGGATTGGGCCGGGTTCACGTGGAGCGTCAAGTGACCATCCGAACAGACGATCTCGACGTTGGAACCAAGCTGCTCTCGATGGTGTCCCGCCGCGTCCGTCTCTACATTATTACTTTCGTAGCAGATCTCGTCCTGCTGACGGGGATATTTCAGCTTGCGGGCCAGATCCAAGTGGGCACCTCGGCCGCGGGTTCCGAGGCGGGCTTCATGCAAACCATGGTCCCGATCTTTGCCATCATCGCGATCTACAATCCTGTTTATTCCATCCGGGGACTGATAGAATTTCGCTACGCGGCAACCCGCCTCCTTTTCGCACTGCTTGTCTCGGCGTTTCTGTTCATATTCCTACTGTTTTATCTGAAGCCGGACATCGGTCCTCTGCGCGGTGAATACTCGCTCGCTGTAATGGCAGTATTTCTGAGCATGCTCGGCGTGCGCGGTATAATCGCTCTTTATGTGGCGAAAATGCTTGGCGGGCGTGTGCAAAATAGGCTCGTTATCGATGACGGCGGCCCGGAGATCGTGCTGGAGAAGGCGTTTCGGATCGAGGTCGATCCAGACTTCGCCATACAGGCTTCGAGCGATCCGGAGCGGCTAGATGCGCTTGGCCGTAATATGCGCAGCATGGACCGCGTTATCGTAAGCTGCCCCAATGGCCGGCGCGCTGCCTGGACGAAGATCCTGCGCGCTGCAGGCGTCGAAGGCGAGATCCCGTCGGAGACATTGAATGAACTGGGTATTCTCGATCTCGTCCGTGAAAACAACATGGCCTTTCTGGTGGTGTCCTAAGGCCCTCTGGGACTTCGCTCGCGCCTCATCAAGCGGAGCATGGACCTGTTGATCGGAGTCATCACACTGACCATCCTTGCGCCAGTCATAATGATCGTCGCACTGGCGATCAAGCTCGAGGATGGCGGTCCGTTCTTGTTCGTCCAGCCACGGATCGGACACGGAAACCGGATCTTCAAAATGCTCAAGTTCAGGTCGATGAAGGTCGAGACGAGCGACATTGACGGCTCGCGATCAACTACGCCCAACGATGCGCGGGTCACCAAAGTTGGGAAGATCATCCGGGCCACCAGCATCGATGAATTGCCGCAGCTGTTCAATGTGCCCCTGGGAGAAATGAGCCTTGTGGGCCCGCGCCCGCATGCGCTCGGCTCGCTGGCCAGCGACAAGCTGTTTTGGGAAATCGACGGGGAGTACTGGCAGCGTCATGCTCTTAAACCCGGCATGACGGGACTTGCGCAGATCCGCGGGTATCGCGGCGTCACGGATACAGAAGCGCACCTGACCAACCGGCTGCAGGTCGACCTGGAGTATATCCGCGACTGGTCCCCGTGGCTGGATCTCAAGATCCTCGTGGGGACACTCTGGGTACTGGTGCCTGAACGGCCCTGATTTAGAAAAAGGGGCCGGCGCGAGCCGACCCCTTCGGATTTCGGCGCTGTCCAGCGTTTCAGCCCCAGTTCGCCATTTCGGCTTCGAGGTTCTCGACGATGGCTTCGAAGAACTGTTCCGTGGTCATCCAGCTCTGGTCGGGACCGATGAGCAGCGCGAGATCCTTGGTCATCTTGCCGCTCTCGACGGTCCTGATGCAGACTGCCTCGAGTGTCTCGGCGAACTTCACCACGTCGGGCGTGTTGTCGAACTTGCCGCGATACATGAGGCCGCGCGTCCAGGCGAAGATGCTGGCGATCGGGTTGGTCGAGGTCGCCTTGCCCTGCTGGTGCTGGCGATAGTGGCGGGTTACGGTGCCGTGGGCCGCTTCCGCTTCGACGGTCTTGCCGTCGGGCGTCATCAGGACTGAGGTCATCAGGCCGAGCGAGCCGAAGCCCTGCGCAACGATGTCCGACTGAACGTCGCCGTCATAGTTCTTACAGGCCCAGACGAACTTGCCGTTCCACTTGAGTGCGGCGGCAACCATGTCGTCGATCAGGCGGTGTTCGTAGGTGAGGCCGTGCTTTTCGAAGTCGGCCTTGTATTCCGCGTCGAACACTTCCTGGAACAGGTCCTTGAAGCGGCCATCGTACTTCTTGAGGATGGTGTTCTTGGTCGACAGGTACACCGGCCACTTGCGGTCGAGGCCGTATGCGAAGCTGGCGCGCGCGAAGTCGCGGATGCTGTCGTCGAGGTTGTACATCGCCATGGCGACGCCTGGACTCTGGAATTCGAACACGTCGAGATCGATGTTCTCGCCGTTTTCGCCTTCGAAGACGAGACGCAGCTTGCCCGCACCCGGGATCAGCGTGTCGGTGGCGCGATACTGGTCACCGAATGCGTGACGACCGACCACGATGGGATCGGTCCAGCCCGGCACGAGGCGAGGCACGTTGTCGATCACGATCGGCTCGCGGAAAACCACACCGCCGAGGATGTTGCGGATCGTGCCGTTCGGCGAACGCCACATCTTTTTTAAGTCGAATTCCTCGACGCGTGCTTCGTCGGGAGTGATGGTGGCGCACTTGACGCCAACACCGTGTTCCTTGATCGCGTTGGCGGCGTCGACGGTGATCTGGTCGTCGGTCTCGTCGCGCTTCTCGATCGAGAGATCATAATATTTGAGGTCGACGTCGAGATAGGGAAGGATCAGCCGCTCGCGGATCCACTTCCAGATGATCTTCGTCATTTCGTCGCCGTCGAGTTCGACGACCGGGTTGGCTACCTTGATCTTGGCCATGGGTTTCCTGTCAGTTCGAATTGAGTTGCGCGCGCTTTAGCAGAGCCTTCCAAGAGGGCAAGTTTGGCAAGCTCGCCGAGCGACGAGTAGGATTCAACAACGTTCGGCCAATAATACCTTAAATGTCGCTGCTTAGCGCTGCGTGTGACTCGCGAGGCGCTAGTTTCGCCTAAGCCTTAGTGCACGGCTGAAGTGTCCCAGCATATCAAATGAGGTTGGCAACGTAGCGGAAAGACCCCTAAGGGCGAGTGACTGTTCCATACGAACATGCAATGGAGCTAGTTTTTGATGGCGCTGCACGGGAACACTGCGGCGCGAAGGCGACTCGGAGCTAAAATTGTCAGCACCATTCATTTCTCCAATTGTCCGGCATGGTTTAGTACATTCCTTGCGTTTCGAACTCGCCTTTGTATTGCTCTTTGGTCTTGCGTTCCCGCTTGCGATGCTCGCAATCACTGAGGGTGCTAGTCACCTTAGTGCAAAAAAACCCTGACTTGGCTCACTCAACCCGGTGTTGTAAATTCATCCGTCGGCAGCGCTGTTTGCGCGTTGCTTTCGATCGGCATCTTAAGGCGTTTACGCTACCTGCCGGGGGTTGCGGTCGCTCGTTCAATATTGCCGATCGTGGCGCTCATGTTCGGATTGTTAATTGGCATAATCGCTGGCTTAAGATTGGAATATTACAACAAGCTAATTGTATCGTGTTTTCTTGGGGTTCTTTTCGCGCGTTTCGCGATAACGGCAATGCGAAGCCGCGCGAAGGGATTGCTGTACTATGTCGTTCCTGGCGGCCGCTCAGATATGATTTTTCAACTAAAATCGGCGCCAGTTTTCACTCTCAATTCACCATCGCTAGCGGGCCTGCCTAATTGTGCAATCGTCGCTGATCTTCACGCGGACATCGGGGAGGAGTGGGAGCGGTTCCTTGCCGATGCTGCCATATCCGGGCGCCCGATTTATCATTACAAGCAGGTATGGGAGGCGGAGACGGGTAAGGTACAAATTGATCATCTCTCGGAGAATAATTTCGGAGCACTTTTACCCAGCTTTTCATATCAGAAATTAAAGCGCGCGATAGACTTGCTGTCGGCGATTGCGGTGTTGCCGATAGCTCTTGCGATAATTTTGATTTGTGCGATCTTCATTAGACTCGACAGTCCGGGGCCTGTATTTTTTCGCCAACGAAGGATGGGTTTTCGCGGTGTGGAATTTGACGTACTAAAATTGCGTACGATGAATCATGGACATGAAGGTAAGAGCCGCGATCTCTCCATAACACAGGCTGCCGACCGGCGGATCACGAAGATTGGTGGCTTCTTGCGCCGTTCCCGTCTCGATGAACTTCCCCAGATTTATAATATCCTTCGCGGCGAAATGAGTTGGATCGGTCCACGACCCGAAGCGGTGAGTCTATCAACGTGGTATGAGAGCGAGATTCCATTCTACCGCTATCGCCACATGGTGCGTCCAGGCATAACCGGCTGGGCTCAGGTTAATCAGGGGCATGTCGCTGAAATTGCGGAGGTTAATGAGAAGCTCCGATACGACTTCTACTATGTTAAGAATCTTTCATATTGGCTCGATACTGTAATTGCCTTGCGCACAGTGAAAGTCGTGCTGTCCGGCTTCGGGGCGAAATAGACGCCACTGACCGCGGCCGGTAAAGAAAAAGCCCCAACTATCATCTAGGTTGGGATACGTGTTGTGAGAGTGCGTTGTCATGCGATAGTGCAATTTGTAGCGATCTTCTAAATAGGTAGCCACTTTCTCCAAAAATTTTTTGAAGCAAGCATGTAATGAGCGCAAAAGTAAGCTCACCTACTCGTTCTGACGTGGCTTAGTCTCTGCCTGAAGCCCTCAGAGCCGCAATTTCACGAAACATAATATTCCTTCTAGATGTACTGGTTTGGGACAACAAAATTGCAAAAATCTAATTACCGCAAGGTTGCCATTCCTACAGTTTCCACTTCGATATGTTATTGATAAAAAAGTTTTTAGGGGGGGGGCGTGGTGCCGACCGCCTCAGGTTCGCAGGTCAGGCATCTCTGGCCAACTTTGGCAGCAAGGGTGTCTCCATGTTGCTGATGATTGTCAGCGTCAATTCCACGATAGGATATCTCGGACCTGAGCGTTTTGGTGTTTGGGTGACGCTCATGAGCTTTGTTGCAATGTTAAGCTTTCTTGACCTCGGAGTTGGCAATGCCTTGACAAATTTGACCGCCGAGAGAGCCACGAATGAGGACGTTTGCCATCTCCGCCAATCAATTAGCTCCGGACTGCTCGTCTTGATCGGGATTGCCTTAGGAGTGGCGCTGGTAATGATGGGGCTGTCTCAGATTTTACCTTGGGCCAGCGTGTTTCGGCTAACGGATCCTGCCTTAGTCCGCGAAGCGCGAACTGGTAGTATGGTGTTTGCCCTCGGCTTCGTCGCTGTTCTATTTTCAGGGGGAGTCCAGAAAGTATTTCTCGGACTTCAGCGAGCTGCCATAGGGCATATGGCCTCTATGGTCGCAAATATGGGGGCCATACTCGCGTTGATCATTGCCGCTGAGTACCGCGTCGGTGTCCCGGTGCTCCTGGCCATCATGCTTGCGGGTCAGTCAATCGGAGCCATCCCACTGATTGTCATTCTTTGGAAGAAAAATCTTCTGAGCATGAGGGCGGGATGGCGAGGGGTGCGGTTCGAGGCGCCTCTTGTTTTGAAAACCGGCAGCCTCTTTTTTGTCCTTCAAGTAGGCGCCATGGTGGGGTGGGGGGCGGATCTCTTGATCGTATCTTCCACTATGGGAGCGGCATTCGCAGCATCGCTTGCTGTTGCACAGAGATTGTTCCAATTCGCCGCCTTGCCAATTCAAATACTCACTCAGCCATTATGGGGAGCTTATGCTGAAGCGAATGCCAGTGGAGATAGAGCGTTCATCCGCCGAGTCTTGAAATTCAGCCTGATCGGTGCGGCAACACTCGCGCTGGTTCTGGTGTCGATTTTAGTTCTCGCACATAGACCTTTGGTTGAGCGCTGGACTGATGGGGTGATTATCTTGCCGATTTCGTTTGTGGTCATTTATGGTATTTGGTCCGTCATTGAAGCTACTTCCTCAGCCGCGTCAGTGTATCTCAACGGCTGCTACGTAATAAAACCGCAAATATATGCAGTAATAATTTTTTGCTTATGTTCCATTCCATTGAAAATTTACTTAAGCAAGGCCTTTGGACTACATGGAATTGTTCTTTCAACTATAATAGCTTGGATAATATCGGTACCATTATTATATTGGCTCTTTTTCAAAGATGAAGTTATAAAGCCATTGAAAAGCTAGAGGATCCCTAAATAAATGATGACCACGTCTTGCCCGCTTTGTTTCTCGAATGAGATATTTTTAATCGAAAAAATTTCTGGCGAAAAGATTGATCGCGCTTGGTCGAAGAGCTTCGGCATAAGTACTGGTATTGGGAAGTTAATAATACAATACAATTCGTGTTTTCGTTGCGGCTTAAGGTTTTTCGACCCCCCTTGTAGCGGGGCGAGTGAGATTTACGATATCCTCCAAAAATTTCACTGGTACTATAGCACAAGCAAACCGGAATATGACATGGCAAAGCGCTTATTGCCTATTGAGGGGCGTATTCTGGAGGTTGGGTCGGGCAAGGGGGCGTTCGCCTCTTGCGTGGGCGCCGAGAGGTATACAGGTCTAGAATTTAGCGATGGCGCTCTTCGCCGTGCAGCAGAAGGTGGGATAAGGCTGCTAAAAGAAACTGTCGAATCTCACGCGGCTTCGCAGCCTGAGGATTACGACGGCGTTGTATCTTTTCAGGTGCTTGAGCATGTAGCAGATCCGCGCGGTTTCGTTCAAGGCTGCGTTGAGGCGCTCAAGCCGGGAGGGACACTTGTCTTGGCGGTTCCGGATCAAGACGGCCTATGTGGGATCGCACAAAACAATATACTAGACATGCCGCCTCATCATGTTAGCCACTGGAGCGAGCAACCGCTGCGGATGATTGCGGAAGTTTTTGATCTGGAATTGTTGGCGATTGAACGCGAAGCGGTTTCGACCATCCACCAAGCTTGGGCTGCGCGGGCGGTTGAAGAACGTAAACTCCGCCGCCTTTTCGGCTTGGGCGACACTTTGCTAGACACGTCGATCATTGGTCGTGTTCTAGCCAAAGTCGCAGGCCTTCGCGCTGGGAATTCCGCAATACCTGAAGACGTTAGCGGACACACTATCATGGCTTCCTATCGTAAACTTAAGTGCCGCCAGACCACATGAAGGTCGTGCTGCTCTCCCAGGCTGACGCACTTGGCGGGGCAGCGCGTGCCGCGTTTCGGCTTCATACCCAGTTGCTCAAATCTGGCGAAGACAGTTGGATGCGCGTAGCTCAACGTTTGACTGACGATCCAAAAGTCGTAATCTCACAAAGCAAATTCTCACGCCTAACGGAGTTGCTTCGACCTCGGATCGCGGGAGCGATAATGAGGGCTCAGAAGACCAAGAATCCAGTGCAGCATTCGTTGGCATGCCTTCCATCGAAGCTATCATCGAGTCCGCTGGTAAAATCCGCTGATGTGGTAAATTTGCATTGGGTTGGGCACGAGTTTATGTCTATCGGCGATATTGCTGCGATAGACCGCCCAGTCGTCTGGACCCTCCATGATATGTGGGCCTTTTGCGGCGCGGAACATCTGAGCGATGGGCTAACCAACGCTCGTTTTCTAACTGGCTACGATCGGGGCTCTCGTCCGAGCGGACATGACGGACTCGACCTTGATCGCTGGATCTTTAATCGCAAGCGCAAAGCTTGGACTCGCCCACAGGTTGTGGTTACCCCGAGCAGATGGCTTGCAGAATGCGCCCAGCGTTCGGCACTAATGCGGGACTGGCCGATCAGAGTTGTACCGAATCCGTTGCCAGTGGATGTGTATCGCCCATTGGATAAATTTACGGGCCGGCGCGCATTTCGCCTTCCTGCGAAGGCCCCACTCGTTCTCTTTGGAGCCCTTGGCGGTGCGGAGAACACCATCAAGGGCGCAGATCTTCTCTGGGCTGCGCTACGGAAATTGGCGCATCTGAGGCCGGATTGCCAGGCCGTCATTGTCGGTCAGAGCAAACCTGCTAAACCACCTCAAATCGGCATGCCGTTGCACTACGTGGGCAAACTCGCGGACGATCAATCGCTCGCTTTGTTGTATTCGGCCGTCGACGTCGTAGTTATTCCATCCCGTATTGAAAATCTTCCTCAAGCAGGAACGGAAGCCCAAGCCTGCGGGACGCCGGTAGTTGCTTTCGACGTCGCTGGCCTCCCAGATGTCGTAGCGCACCAAGAAACGGGCTTTTTGGCGAAACCGTATGATCCTATCGAGATAGCAGAAGGCGTGGCATGGGTTTTGGAGGATACCGACCGACTTAAACTCTTGGGCGAGCAAGCTCGACATCGCGCAGTCTCACTCTGGGCTCCTGCTGCAACCCTACCTCTTTACTTGGAGGCTTACGAGAGCGCCCAATCTTTATACGAGTCAGGCCGATGAATCTTACTAACAAAAAACGAGCTAAGATACAGACACAATTTCTCATCCTATTTTTGATAATTCTTGTAAGCGGAAACCCTGCGTTTTCGAGTTCTGATGTTACCCCATGGATCCTACTGCCGCTGACTACATATGTCGTTTTTATCGATAGAAAGATATACGATATAAATTTCTTAAAAAAAATTTTCTTATTTGAATTAGCATTTCTCTTTATTTTCTTGGCGCATGCGATCCAGTTTGGCTCGTATCCGATTGCGACATGGTTGTTTTTTCTTTTTAAAATTCTCGCAGGCGGGTTTGCTCTGCAGAGGATTGGCCCAAGATTCCCCGAGCGACTTTTTTCGGTCGTCTTTTTTATCAGTTTCGTATCGCTTCTTTGCTACTTGGCATTACTCATCCTAGGGCCGGAGAAGATGTTGGGCATGGAGTCGCCTGAGCTTTTTGGCGAAAACGTCAAAACAATGCTAATCTTCACAACCCTGATGACTGACCAATGGTGGCGCAACTCCGCGATGTTTTGGGAGCCAGGAGCATTTCAAGCGATCATAAACCTTTCATTGTCTCTCCTTCCGTTATCGTCATGGCTTGAGCCGAGCCGCCGATTCAGAATGATCTGTGTTTTGCTAGCATTGATCACAACGTTCAGCACTACAGGATACCTGCTATTTTTTATTATTTTGACAGTCAAAATTACACAAATAAGGCAATCTTGGGTGCTCCGCGTTCCACTTATTTCCTTTGCGATTGCACTGAGCGTCTTTGCCACATTTCAATTGGATTTTATTGGAGCTAAGATTCTTGGTCAAATTGAGCGATCGCTCTATAGCGCTTCCTTTTCGCCGGACCGTTTTGGGTCTTTGTTTTTTGACATCCATTATATCGAGAAAAACCCCGTCTTCGGGAATGGATTGATACAAGAGACGCGCTTAGCTGACCACCCTGAGCTTCACAATCGTAATTTAGGCCATAGTAATGGATTGAGCAACTTCATTGCGACGTTTGGATTTTTTGGCGCGCTCCTTTATTTCTTAAGCCTGTTGTCTGGACGGACTGGCGTTAGGAAGGGTGACCGGATCATTTTAACGGTAGTCGTAATTGTAATAGCCTTTAGCGAACAGTTTCTCACGTATGCGCTATTTTTGGGTCTGCCATTTTTGTACCTGACGCATACGAAAGCGACCGTGACAAGCCGGACATCAGCCGCTAGCGCCTACCGACGGCATGATCAATTCAAGCCTCTTCCGGCCTGCAACATTTCGATGAGTAGTAAAGTTTAGCTCGATGAATGAGACTGATCCTAAGATAGAAGATGCTTTGCGCGGTGCGACTCTTTATGGCGACGATTTTAGCCTTGATGAGATCGATGCGTGGTTTGCGGACGAAAAGGAAGGTTATGCAAAGCTCGACCACGCCGACAGTCTAACCGATGTTTACCATTATCATGCACTAGACGCAGCCTACGCTTGGAATTTCTTGCCGCCAGGGCAACTTGATATCATCGGGCTGGGAAGTGCTTGGGGCTCGGAGTTCAAGCCCTTGGCGGACAGGGTGCGTTCACTTTCGATTGTTGAGCCGGCTGAGAAATTTTGGCGAAATGACATATCGGGGATTCCAGCTACCTACATTATGCCAAACGCTAACGGACGTTTGCCGTACAAAGACGCTTCATTTGACGTGGGCACCGCTTTTGGTGTGCTGCATCACATCCCGAATGTCTCCCAAGTCTTGAGAGAGATGGCGAGGGTCATACGCCCTGGGGGGAGGTTGTTTGTTCGCGAACCAGTGACCTCGATGGGGGACTGGCGTAAGCCGCGGCACGGATTGACAAGTCGCGAGCGAGGTTTGCCGAAGGAGTTCATTAGGAATTTATGCGATCGCATGGGGATGGAGCTCACCGCGGAGCAACTGGTCGGATTTGGTCCACTCCTCAATCTTGCATTTAGGTTCGGCCTCATCGAGCCTTGGAACAGCTCAAATTTTGTGAAGGTCGATAGCCTGCTCTCACGCTTGACAGAATGGAACTGGAGTTATCATAGGACCGGCTTTTTGCGGCGCTTTGCGCCGACAGTGGGTTGCTGGGTGCTGACACGGCAGGGGGATGCGCCGGGTGGATCCTAGTGAAATTGTAGCGCCCCGAGTTTCAATCATTACGGTAGTCTTCAACGCGCGAGAGCTTCTTAGGCAGACCATTAATGCGATCGACGACTTGGACTATCCCAATCTAGAACATATCATCATCGACGGTGGGTCGACTGACGGAACCGTAGATATACTTTGTTCTAATCGAATGATCTCTGTGCGTAGTGTTTCAGAACCTGATCATGGAATTTACGACGCGATGAACAAGGGGATCCAGCTCGCGTCTGGGGAGTATGTGTGGTTCCTGAATGCCGGTGACACGCCCGCGGCTGCCGATGTACTGAATAAACTTCGGTCGGGGCAGTCGCCTGACGTTCTTTATGGAGACACCAATCTGATCGATGAGGGTGGGCATCTCGTCAATGTCGCTGAAGCACCGCAATTACTATCGTCTGAGAAAATGGCTTGGGGAATGCGAGTGTCTCATCAATCCATCATCCTGCGACGCAGTATCGTGCCATTTTATGACCTACGATATTCTTTTATCGCCGATCAAAAGTGGGTAATTGACAGCTTGAAGCGGGCTGATGTGTGCCTTTATACCGATAGTCCTTTGTCAAATTATTTGCTTGGAGGGCTTTCGCAAAGAGAGTATGGTAGATTTTGGCTTGAGAAGGTGAGCTATTCATTTAATGAGCTTTCTCTAATACTAGCTTGTTCTGTAACAATAAAGGATGTTTTTTCTGCCACTCGCTTCTATTTGGGGTCATATTTCCGTAAGATAAAATCGAGTTTGAGTTGGTAATGAAGTGCGCCATTGTTACCAATATGCCGGTTCCTTACCGCAATCCCGTATGGTCACTTTTGCCAAGAGGTGAGAATACGGTGGTATTTTGTGCGCGAACAGAGGGCAATCGAGAATGGCTCGTACCACCTCTGGATTTCAGCCATGTTTTCCTGAATGAAAACGTAAGCGATCTGCAGGACGGCTATAATTTCATCCACAACAATCCAGATGTGTGGAGAGTGTTGAATGGCATTAGGCCTCAAGTTGTCGTCGCGACGGGCCTGAATCCCACTCATATATATTCTATAGCTTGGGCGAAGCTACACGGCGTGCCGTATGTGTATATGACAGACGGCACTGAATTGTCTGAAAGGCACCTTTCTTGGAAACACCGATTGCTGAGAAGGTGCATGATCCGCGGCGCTTCGACTGGCGTGGCCGCCAGCCTTTCCGGAAAGCGCCTTCTTGAGAGTTATGGGCTCGCTCCCAATCGCATTTTTCTAAGCCGCTTATGTGCTGACAATTCTAGGTTCTCGCCAAGCCCACTTTCGGAACGCCCTTATGATTTGATGTTCTGCGGCCGTCTGCACGACCACAAACTTCCCTATTTCTTCGTTGAAACATGCGCGGAAGTTCGTCGCCGTCGCGGTTCTTGCCGAGCACTGGTAGTGGGCAATGGCCCTGAGCGGCAAGGAGTATTGAATGCTTTGCGCGATGAGCAGGTCGACTTTATCGCTCCAGGTTTTATACAACCAGACGAGCTCCCCACATGGTATCCTCAGGCGCGACTACTGCTATTTCCTACGAAGCTGGATGCATGGGGAGTGGTGGTGAATGAGGCAATGGCTTCGGGCACGCCGGTCGTCACCACTTCTGCGGCTGGTGCGGCGTCAGATCTCGTAGTTGACCAACTTAATGGTCGTGTCCTGCCGGTCGATGTTTCGGCGTGGGCAACGGCGTGCACAGAGTTGCTCGAAAATCCATTGTTATGGCAGAAGATGTCGACCCAAGCTCTTCGAGATGTCCAGCCTTTCAATTACGCCAATGCTGCACGTGGTCTGCAATTAGCGTGTGACATCGCGTTTTCAAGCAAAGGGTAATCTATGGGTTATATTGCGCAATTTGCACAACATAAAGAATTTATAAAGGGAAAGTGAAGTGAATATTTTTAGTACTTCTTCAAGAATCATCAACGAAACTATATTCTCGATGTAGGCGTTGAGGTTTTTCGAATATTGAGAATATGATGTGCGGTTCTTTAAAAATATTGTCAAAAGAAATGCGAAGTCACGAGTGTAGGTTGATATTCTGGCCGCTGTGAATGCATTTAATTCACTCTTTTGGCGTCGCGAGTGGACCTCAGGGCTGAAAGACTTGAGATGCAAAAGGATCTTGCGGGCCACGAAGGGAGGCAGGGGCGGATACTGAAAAATGGACGCTCGTCCTGATGCGGAGTTTTGTTGCAGGCCGTTCATTGAATATTGTTGGATAATTGGTGGAGGGGGTCAGGCTCATTGTTTCAGGCTTGATCCTGATATTTACTCATAGATGAACAAATTACTTTGCAACCCGCAATCCCTCGTATGGTTATTACGCTCAACGGTGCGGGTTCAAGAAAATATATATAGGGTTCTCTAGGGTATGCGCATCCTTGTCGTTCATAACTATTACGGGTCTGCCTCGCCTTCGGGTGAGAATCAGGTCGTGGAAACCGAAGTGCAATTGTTGCGAGACTATGGCCACGAGGTCGCTGTTTTCGATCGACATAGCGACAGCATACGAAGTCGTGGCCTTATTGGCTCCATGGCGGGGGCCTTATCAGTTCCGTGGAATCCCTTTTCTGCGCGTGAAATGAGAGATTTTGTAGCGTCGTGGAAGCCGGACATACTCCATGCTCATAATACGTTTCCTCTCATTTCGCCTTCCATTTTCCCTGCGGCAGCTGGCGGACCTGCTCGTGTGATGACCCTCCATAATTACCGATTGCTATGCGCTGCTGGAATTCCGATGCGCGACAATCACCCGTGCACTTTGTGCATCAAACGGCGAACTGTCGCACCTGCAATGCGCTATGGTTGTTATCGGGAAAGCAAAATTGCCACTCTTCCGCTTGCGGCAGGAATTGCCCTTCATCGCCTTCGGAATACCTGGCAGAACGATATCGAAGCATTCGTCGCTCTAACAGAATTTCAGCGGGATCTTCTATCACTGGGAGGCATACCGGCCACCAAGATTGAGGTAAAGCCGAACTTCTACCCGGGTAATCCAGAAGTCCAGCCGTGGAAAATCCGAGGGCCGCACTGCGTTTTTGTAGGGCGTCTCTCCGAATATAAGGGGATCGTAAAACTGATCCGTGCGTGGCGGCGGTGGGGAAAGGACGCTCCGTTTCTTCATGTCATTGGCGATGGCCCACTTCGCGAAAAGCTTTTGCAGGAAGCGAGGGAAGCCAACGTGATATTCGATGGACAATTGACACCTTCGGAGACCGAACGAAAAATCGCCAATGCCCGTCTCTTGATTTTGCCTTCAGAATGTTTTGAAGGGTTTCCTATGGTTATCCGGGAAGCTTTCGCTTTTGGAACCCCAGTTGCCGTTTCGGATCTCGGACCATTACCCTCAATCGTCGACGGTGGGCGCGCGGGCTTTCTTCTCGACCCATTCGATGAAGCAGCAGTGACGCGTGGTCTCCGAAAGATTTGGAGTGACCAAGCGAAATTACGACACGTCGGGGAGATGGGCCATCTTGAATTTCGTAGGCGCTATACGGCTGAAGCTAACTTGGATATCCTACACGGGATTTATTCCCGAGCGCTCGAACGTCGGAAGGTGGCATGAAAGATCACGAGATGATACTCGGTTACCAGGTTTCTACTCTAGGTCTAGAAAGCCTGATTGATGAATTAGAAGCCTCCCTTAGAGAAAGTAATAGGTGCCGCACGTTAGCGTGCCTCAATCCACATTCATATGTTACGGCTTTAAAAGACGCGAGTTTTCGCGATTCCCTACACTCTGCGGACTGGCTGATACCGGACGGCGTTGGGATCGTCATGGCTTCTAAAGCGCAGTCGGGCGAGATCGCCCAACGCGTAACTGGCTGGGACGTCTTCTCCGGCCTGTATTCACGCCTGAATAGCGCGAAAGAGGGGCGGGTCTTTCTTTTGGGGTCATCAGAGGAAACGCTCATTAAGATGAAAAAGAAGCTCGCAGTGGAGTTTCCTCATGTTTCCTTGGTTGGCACACTCTCGCCACCGTACAGGAAAGAGTTTATTGCCGCCGAAACCGACGCGATGATCAATAGGATAAATGCCAGTAATGCGGATATTCTCTGGGTGGCTATGACTGCTCCGAAACAGGAGAAATGGATCCAAGCAAACCGCAGTCGCCTGAACCTTGGCTTAGCCTTGTCAGTAGGGGCCGTGTTCGATTTCTACGTTGGAAATGTGCCTCGATCCCCGGCCCTTTTCCAAAGACTTGGCTTTGAATGGCTGCCACGCCTTCTTCGTGAGCCACGCCGATTATGGCGCCGTACGCTTATCTCAGCGCCAATCTTTGTGTTTCATGTATTGTGGGCAAAACTTAGGGAAACCAAATAATTCTGGTGCAGCTTTGGGACCGCCTTATTGAGCTGCCCGATCTAGATGGAAAAGGCCGAAAAAATCACGAATTTCTAAATAATGCTAGAGAACCGACTTGGTGTCAGCGGGTCATCCCATATAACATGTAAAAATTTTCTAGGCATTTTTCGTCCAAGAGTTTTCTGTATCTGGAACTACGCCAAACTTTATCGCGGAAACGAAATTATTTCAAAGGACTTTAGTTAGAATGAGTAAGCGTGCTCTTATTACAGGTATAACCGGGCAGGATGGTTCTTATCTTGCCGATTTGCTCTTGAAGAAAGGTTATGAGGTCCACGGAATAAAGCGTCGAGCATCCTCTCTTAACACCCAGCGGATCGACCATATTTATCAGGATCCCCACGAGCCCAATCCCAAGCTTAGCCTGCATTATGGCGACCTCACCGACACTTCAAACCTGACACGCATTATCTATGACGTGCAACCCGACGAAATTTATAACCTGGCCGCCCAGTCACATGTCGCAGTGAGTTTCGAATCACCAGAGTATACAGCAGATGTAGATGGACTTGGAACACTTCGTTTGCTCGAGGCGATACGGTTTCTCGACCTTGAAAAGAAGGCGCGCTTCTACCAAGCATCGACTTCTGAGCTCTATGGGTTGGTACAGGAAGTGCCGCAGAAAGAGGCCACACCATTCTATCCGCGCTCACCTTATGCCGTTGCAAAGCTCTATTCATATTGGATCACGGTCAACTACCGTGAGGCGTACGGGCTATACGCGTGTAACGGCATTCTCTTCAACCACGAGAGTCCGCGCCGCGGCGAGACGTTTGTGACGCGCAAGATTACACGTGGCCTCGCCAATATTGCCCAAGGACTCGAGCCCTGCCTTTACATGGGCAATATCGATGCGCTGCGCGATTGGGGGCATGCGCATGATTATGTGCGCATGCAGTGGCTAATGCTACAACAAGATGAAGCAGATGATTTCGTAATCGCAACTGGCCTGCAATATTCGGTACGTGAGTTCATCCAGTGGTCAGCCAAGGAGCTAGGGCTCGAGCTCGAGTTCTCCGGTGAGGGGACTGCCGAGATCGCGAGAGTCGCAAGTATCACAGGTGAAAAGGCACCGGCCCTCGAGGTAGGTGACATTATTATGCGAATCGACCCGCGTTACTTCCGCCCCGCTGAAGTTGAAACACTTCTCGGGGACCCGACTAAGGCACGCGAAAAGCTTGGCTGGGAGCCGGAGTTTACCGCACGCGAGATGTGTGCCGAGATGGTTGCTGCTGACCTCAGGGATGCCCAGCGCCACGCTTTCCTCAAGGCCAATGGCTTTGAACTGCCGGTTAGCATCGAGAGCTAGGGGGGGGCGATGAAGATCTACTTAGCGGGCCATCGAGGCATGGTTGGCGGTGCGATCCTGCGCGAGCTTGAGGCGCGCCAAAGGAGTGGTGAAGAGTTTGAGATTGTTACCCGATCCCATGCTCAATTGGACCTGACTGACGCAGCGGCGGTGAGAAAATTTCTTCAGGATGAGAGTCCTGATGCTGTCATCCTCGCGGCAGCGAAGGTGGGCGGAATCCATGCTAACAACACCTATCCTGCGGACTTCATATATGAGAACCTGATGATTGAGGCGAATGTCATTCATCAGGCTTTCGAAGCTGGTGTCGGGCGCCTGCTGTTTCTCGGCTCTTCCTGCATTTATCCCAAGCAAGCGCCACAACCAATGGAGGAAGATGCGCTACTAACCGGCGTACTTGAAGCCACGAATGAGCCATACGCTATCGCCAAGATCGCTGGCATCAAGCTTTGCGAGAGCTACAATCGTCAGCATGGCACCGATTATCGCTCGGTCATGCCGACCAATCTTTATGGCCCAGGAGATAATTTTCATCCCGAAAACAGCCACGTGCTTCCTGCCTTAATTCGCCGTTTTCACGAGGCTGTGAGGGATGGAAGCGGCGAAGTTGTGATCTGGGGCACTGGAACGCCTCGGCGAGAGTTTCTCCATGTTGATGACATGGCCGCTGCGTCGCTATTCGTGCTAAACCTGCCACTCGATCAATATAAGGCTAATACGCAGCCAATGTTGAGCCATATCAATGTTGGCTGTGGTGAAGACACCTCAATCTTAGAGCTGGCGCGGATGGTGGCGAGCGTGACGGGTTTCGAAGGTAACATCATTTTTGATCCATCAAAGCCCGACGGTACTATGCGCAAGCTGATGGATGTGAGCAAGCTCAGGAGGATGGGCTGGGCACCGACGATCAGTCTCGAAGATGGCGTTGAGGCGACCTATCGCTGGTTCCTTGGGAACGCCGATACGGCACGCATATGAAATCCGCTTCCATTGAGGCCCAGTCGTTGTGGCTAACCCTCCCAAGATCACGGGGAAGCACATTTACTGTATTCCATACCTTTGCGCGGTTTCCGGAAGCATCTTTTCGGACTGCTTGGAGTTCCGCATTTTGGCAAGCTTCAAAAGCAGGAAGATAAGCATTACCTTACCAAGACCGGTGGGGGCTACTCTATCCTCGTCCATGCGGTGGGGCACCACACCAACACTCGCTTGCACTGAGCGCGTATTGCCTTCAGAGACGCCCACGAATTTGAATGCCCGATTGAGTTTGTGAGGGATCGATAAAAAACTGATGGCCAAAGGTATCAATCCCGGATCCGTATCCGGCCACCATAAAATTCGGGCCTCCCAGAGATGGATATTTCTAGCGCTCATGGCTGCAGTGGCGGCATTTCTCGGGGGTGCTTCAAGATATGATGCGATCCAAATCGTACCATTGCGCACTCTATCATCGTTTCTCATCATACCAGCGCTCTATTATCTCACACATCATGACCTTAAGCGAGAGGTTGCGCTTGTATCTCTCTTTGGAATGTTAGTGATTCTGATTGGATCGCAGCTCATCTCGCTGCCGTCAGAGATCTGGCATACACTGCCTGGGCGAAATGCTATTAGGCAGATGGACAGCGCTTTAGGATATGGCGATATCTGGCGTCCCCTCTCTATGGCACCCACGCGAACATGGAATGCCTTTGGCAGTTTAGTCTTGCCGGCGGCGGGACTGCTGCTGGCAATTGCCCTACGAGCAAGGACCCGCGATCTCCTTCAAATTATCGCTGGATTGGGGATCCTGAACGCAGCCCTAGGTTTGCTGCAAGTGATTTCGGGACGATCTAGCCCTCTCTACTTTTACGAGCTTACCAATTGGGGATCGGCGGTCGGCATTTTCGCCAATGAGAACCATTCGGCAATCTTCGCTGCCTGCTCTCTGCTCGTAGTGGCGAGGCTTGGTTTGGAGACGCGAATTGAGCGTAGCGCTAGTTGGTTGAGCATATTCTATCCAGCCGTCTTTTTCTTTATAATTCTGGTTGCTTTGGTAAGTGGATCGCGTGCTGGGTTCGCCGCTTGTTTGGGTGCAGCTCTCATCTCATCCATTATGATCGCTGTTTCGCCCAGTAGGCGGAGCGTTAAGTCCGTCTCCGATCAAGAAAGTCGCTGGAGCCGTCGCCGCCCATATCTAATTGCGTTTATACCCCTCACAGTTCTGGCGATGACCGTTATCGCTTTTGCAACTCTTGGCCGATCACCAGCTTTCAGTGATATTTTGGCTCGAGATAGTTTTGCCGACTTGCGATGGTCGATCTTGCCGGTAATTTCGGAGATGCTGTCGACGTATTGGTTGGTGGGGTCAGGATTTGGTTCGTTCGAGCAAGTTTACCAAATACACGAGCCATCCGCTTTGTTGATGCCACATTATGTGAACCAAGCGCATAACGATTGGTTGCAACTTCTCATTGAAGGTGGAGTGATAGCTGGGGGCTTGTTAATTGGACTGGCTACATGGGTGGTGAAAGCCATCGCAAGAATATTCTCTGCCCGAGAGGCGTCCGGCTTGGGTATATTCTGGATTAGCATTTTCAGCGTAATCGGTGCAGCATCCATAGTCGACTATCCATTGAGAACGCCGATTTTTCAGCTGGTATTGATTTGGCTGCTAGTGGCACTCTCGCGTGACCAACGTGGCGCGGAAGACACATGAATCGTCGGGATAATCTTACTCTGCGATAATCCGACTTTCCCGCCATCAGAAATGCGCTAAGGCGCCCAACATGAAGAGAATACGTGTAGTGAGAGAGTTGAGAACGGGTTTTGCCGGTCTGGCGGCCGCTCTTGCGTTGTCAGGGTGCGCGACCGACCGCACCTACGGTACAGCGCCAGGGATCGAGATAGCGCAGCTTGAAGAATTGCCTGCCCCGCGAATTGAGAACCTATACGTCATAGGACCCCAGGAGGCTTTAGAAATTGAGGTTGTTGGCGCAGAGCGGCTGAGCGGTACATACCTCTCCGATGGGCTCGGGCGCATTTCTTTCCCTTTGCTCGGCGTCCTCGAACTTAACGGACTTGCGCCCAATGAGGCCGCGGAGCTAATCGCAAACTCCTTGCGCGGAACTTACCTGCTAAATCCTGAAGTGCGGGTACTGCCTAGCGAGATACCGCCACGCACAGTTTCGGTGGGCGGGCAGGTAAATAAACCGGGAGAGTATCCTGTCCCTGTCAGGCAATCGCTTTTGCGAGTTGTGAATCAAGCGGGTGGCCTGGCGGAATACGCCGATTTGCAGGATGTTTTGGTTTTGCGGACTGTTGCCGGCCAGCGGTACATAGGCGCCTATAACATTCAAGCTATTCAACGCGGCAATTATGCAGATCCGACACTCTATCCCAATGACATCGTCATCGTTGGAGACTCTCCTACGAGGAGGCGCCTTGATAATATTTTGCGGTTTGCGCCCTTGCTTTCGACCTCTGCAATTTTGATCGATCGGATTGGGCGATGAACAAGATCGACTTCGCAAGCCCGGGTGGCGTGGAGCATGATGGCCGGCGCCAGATCACCGATGAGGAAATTGATAATGACTTGTCTTTCGCGTTGGATCTAGAACGGTACTGGCATGAGGCGTTCGGACTAAGGTACTGGCTTGCCGGGATAATCGCTCTGGGCCTCTTGCTAGGTATTCTGGTAACTCTTCTTGCCACACCTCTCTACATGGCCACGTCGCGGCTCGAGGTGTCGCAGGTCACTGCCGATGTGACCAATTTGGATTCGCTCGAGTCAGAGGGATTGGTCTCTGAGCTCCAGTATCTCAACACTCAGTACGAGCTTCTGGTCTCCCAGTTCATGGCCAAGCGGGTCTTGGAAGCGGGTAACTTGTCCAGGGACGAAGAGTTTCTAGAGGCCTTCAATTTGGATGAGGCCGCAAACCTCAACCGATCGATCGAGAGGGTTCTCCTCGAGAACATCAGCATTGATCCGATCACGCAATCCAGTCTGGTGGATGTAAAATACTCCAGCCCAAACCCTGCCGTTTCAGCTGAAATAGCAAACCTTTGGGCGCAGGAATTCGTGGCAGCTAATTACGAGAAACGTTTCGGGGCTAATATCGAAGCGCGCGATTTCCTGCAGAGCCAGATCGCCGAACTCCGAGAGCGGTTGGCGCAGTCTGAGCGTGAACTCGTGGAATACGCGAATGCCAACGAGATTCTGGTGCTTCATTCGGGAGAGGATTCCGGAGCTGAAAGCGCTGGACAAACACTTGTCGGTGCAGATTTGCAAGCGCTGAATACAGCGCTTGCGGATGCAGTTGCTGACCGGGTTAGTGCACAGGCTGCGGTTGTAGCTGGCGAGTTTCCTGGAAACGATCCTCGTAACGAACTTCTCACGCGACTGAGCCAAGCTAAAGCGGAACTCGCTGTGCTGCGATCCAATTATGGTCCGGGATATCCCGAGGTCGTGGAAAAGCAGGCTGAAGTGAATTCACTTAATTCTGCGATTTCGAGCGGTGCTCGTGCTTCGCTTCAGGGGGCTCGTCTGAGGGAGGCCGAATTGCGCGAACGAATGGAAGAGGCCAAGCGCCGCTTCCTGGGTCAGCAAGGGCAGGGCATCAGCTACGGCATCCTCAAGCGCGAAGTTGATACAAATCGCGAGATTTATGATGCCTTGTTACAGCGCTTCAAGGAGCTTGAAGCATCCGGCGCTGGACAAAATAATATCCAGATCATTGATTTGGCAGAGGCGCCCGATGAACCTTATTCGCCGTCACTCATACTGAATCTATTGATTGCGATATTCGGTAGCTTGGTTATTTCTGGGGGCTTGGTTTATTTACGCGTTGCGCTCAGCCAAACCTTGCAGGATCCAGAAGATGTTCGCAGGCGACTTGGCATCGCACTCCTTGGAGCAATTCCGCGAAACGACGACGGGGAGATGATAGACAAGCTCGCCGAGCGATCGTCTCAAATCAGTGAGGCATATACGACGCTAAGGACCAACATAAACTTCCTTACACCGCAGGGGGCACCGCAGGCGCTGATGTTCACTTCATCCGTTCCGGCAGAAGGTAAAAGTATCTCAACTGTGGGGACGGCGGCCAGCTTTGCTCAATTGGGTAAGCGTACGCTTCTCATTGACGCAGACCTTCGCAATTCCAAACTTCGCAACACACTTCAACTTGAGGGTCACGACAAGGGCGGCTTGGCCGCGCTGCTAACCAATCAGGAAACTGACTTAGAGTCGCAAATCATTACGCTCGACGAGTTTGGATTTGATATGCTTCCGATGGGCTATACTCCGCCGAACCCGGTAGAGCTCTTAGCCGGAGAGCGCTTCGCACAGTTAATCGAGACCGCGAGAAGATCATATGATCAAGTCATCATTGATGGTGCACCGATGCTCGCTTTGGCGGATGCTATTGAGATGTCCAAGGCTGTGGACGGGGTTATCTTTGTGATTGAGACGGAACGGATCAAGCTGCGTGGCATCGAAAACGCGCTTGGTCGCCTGATACGATCGGGGGCCCAAGTCTACGGTGCGGTTGTGACCAAGGTGAGCCAAAAGAATTCGGCATACGGCTACGGCTACGGCTACGGCTACGGATATGGCTACGGCGATAGCGAAAAGGCCGAAAAGGCGTAAAGGCGAGCGGGGCCCGATCTATGAAACTTGCCAAGCCTGTCAGGTTTACACTTGTTACCCTTTCTTGCGGCCTTTTAGCTCTTGGCCTTGGTTTCCAGTCTGCGGGGATAGCCTTGACTAGCAAGGAGCCAGAAACAGCGACCAACTTGTTCCCGCTGAATGGTTTAGCACAAGAGAATATTGCCTCTGAAACGTACGCATCTTCCGTCGCCCTTTCACAGGGACCAGAGGCTGCGGCGCGAGGGGCGAAGATGTGGGCCCGGCTAGCTTATTTGAAAGAGCCTCTTACCCCGAATTCTCTTGCGATCCTTGCGCTTGCTACAGATCAAGGAAAGTCACGCTCCACGGTCGTCGATTTAGCTTCGACGCTGAACCGCCGGGATTTGACACTCCAAGGTCTCGTTCTTCAAGAGCAAGTCCTAGTGGAAAATTATGGTGGTGCAGTTGGCACTGTAGACGAGATTCTGCGAGTTCGTCCCTCCAGGTCGGCTGAGCTTTTTCCAGTCTTGCTCTCGGTATTTGTGCAAGAAGGCGCTGTGGAAGAATTTTCACAAGTGCTCGATGGCTCCTCCCCTTGGCACAAGCGCTTCGTCAGTTATGCCATCGGGCAACCCGAGGCGCTCGCCAACCTTGTTGAACTGCGGTCCCGACAATCCTTTGATGATCAAAAGCTAGATCAAAGCTTGTTGCGCAACCTAGCTGCGGAAGGAGATCTCGAAGCTTCGTACGCTCTATATCGTCGATTATCAGGAGAGGGATCCGCCGGGCGATCAAGCCAAGTCCTGAGTTGGACCTATACCTTCGAGCCCTTTGATTGGACCTTTGTCGACAGCGCCGAGTTCCGGGCGCAAACAAGCCAAATTTCAGATCATCTTGAACTTTACATCCGCCCTGGAAATGGTGGCCCATTCGCCACGCGGACCATTAGCGCCCCTGACGTGCCGTTCACGATTTCCGCTAAGCATGACATTCGCCCAAGTAACTTGTCCCAAGATGTAAAAGTCGTCTTGACCTGCGTGGGCAGCGGCGAACAGGTTATGGAAGTGCCATTTGGTGCGGACGAGCTGTCGCACTCAATCACTAGGCTTCCATATGGGTGTTCCTTCCTTGAGCTCGCTCTCCATGGACGGGCATGGTCGGGAAAATCCGCGCTCAAGGGAGAAATTTCTCCTTTGCTCTTGTCTACCCGCATGTGACTGCTCGTCGAAGTTCATTGTTGCAGGGTAGCATCCTACGTCCGCGCTTGTCGGCTTGCTGTGGCGCAACTGGTAACTGCCCCTTTGCGGCGATTCCGCTCTTGGTTTTTGTGTGGCCGTTTCAGATTTGCTCGGAACGTTTGGAGTTTAGCAGGATTTTAATAATCTGCCCCTAGCCGGTCTATGTTTGAATCGGATTATTCTCATCAGGGCGTGGCTACTCGTAAGGGGTTGAGTTCCTTGGTGGATCGAAGTATACGTAATTTGGAATCGACAGATCAGTTTGTTGAGATGTCGCTCAGAGACTAGGAGATTTACTCAATGAAGAAAGTTTTGCTTCCGCTCGCTGCAGTCGCAATGACCGCGACGCCGGCTATGGCTACCGCTGCTGACGTGCAGCGTACCTCGCAGACTTCGAAGGAAGAAGCCGAGCTCGGTGGTTCGAGCGTGCTTGTTGCCATTCTCGCTGCTGCCGCAGTAATTGCGGGCATCGTCATCGCCGCAGATGGCGATGACGATGAAGATCTGCCTGTCAGCATCTAACTATCGTCTCACGATTTCTTGAACCCGGCTCCGCGCAAGCGGGGCCGGGTTTTTTGCGTGCGTCGCGAAATATCAGTGTTGAATATGCTATTCGAATCGAGGGCCGATGCAAAAAGCCCGCCATTAACGGCGGGCTTCTGGACCTTAGGAATTCGATGGTGGGCGTACCAAGGTTCGAACTTGGGACCCCTACGATGTCAACATAGTGCTCTACCACTGAGCTATACGCCCACGCTATCGAATGTGCCGAACTAGTCGGCAGGCGAGGCAATTAGCGGGGCAGCACTTGCCGCGCAAGGGGCAAAACGGTCCCGCTTTATAAAAGTTGTGCGCTGACCTGGCTGCCCAGAACGCGTTCCACTTCCAGAACCAGATCGCGGAGGTGGAACGGTTTCGAAAGCACCTTGGCATTTGGCTGTTCGGCGCTGGCCTTGAGCGTTACCGCAGCAAAGCCGGTGATGAACATGACTTTGGTGCCGGGGCTGATTTCGTTGCACTTCTGGGCCAGCTCGATCCCATCCATTTCAGGCATTACGATATCCGAAAGGAGGAGATCGTACTCTTTGCTTTCCAGAAGCGGCACTGCAGCCGTGCCGCGGTCCACCGAATCGACTACATACCCGGCATTGTCGAGCGCACGTTCGAGATAGGTGCGCATGGCATCGTCGTCTTCTGCAAGCAGGATTCGCTGGTGGTTCGGCTCACTCATGCTGATCTTACTAACCGAAACCGCTTAACAAATCTTGAGAGGATTTGATCTGTGTCCCTCTTTGGCGCAATCGATTTTGACTCGCCTAACCAGGTCCGCCATCTCTGACGCCATGACTTCACCAGAAGACAAGGGCGACGGGAGGGCTCCGCTCCGAGACATCGGCAATGATACCCCTTTCGAGCTTACCCTCGAGGCGGCACAGTCGATTCCGATCCTCATTGCCGCCCCCCATGGCGGTAGAGGTTACTCCGAAGCGGTCGAGCAGTCCTTTCGCGATCCGGCGTGCAAGACCCGTCTGGAGGACCGCTATGTCGACCTCCTGGCGGCGGAAGTCGCGCGCGCAAGCGGCGCAGCACTGCTGGTCGCCAAGGCTCCCCGTGCGGAGATCGACCTGAACCGCGCGCCGGACGATGTGGACTGGGGCATGATTTCGGGCGAAGGTGAGGGCAGGACTTCCCATTCACTGGCAAATCGCCGAGCGCGCAGCGGTCTCGGGCTGGTTCCCCGCCGCCTTCCCGGGCTCGGCGAAATATGGCGTGGGCCGATAGAGAGAACGGAGCTGGATCGCCGCATCGAGACGATCCATCATCCCTATCACAGCGCGCTTGGCAGGGCGCTGGAGACGCTGCGCGATCGCTGGGGGGCGGTGTTGTTGGTGGACCTGCATTCCATGCCGCCGCTCAACCCGAAAGCTTTCGGCGGCGCGCGGCCCGAATTCGTGATCGGGGATAGGTTCGGGACAAGTTGTAGCGGAATTCTTTCGGCCGGCGCGCTGAGCTACCTTTCACTCAATGGACGGCTTGCGACGCATAACCGACCGTACTCGGGCGGCTATGTCCTCGACAGGCATGGAATGCCGAAACGAGGCCTCCATGCGATTCAGATCGAGGTGTGTCGTTCGCTCTATCTAGACCGCCAGCTCGACCAGCCGAGCGCGCGGTTGGGCGGCGTCGGCCGCCTCCTTGGTGGTTTGGTGAAGATGCTGGGAAGCGAAGTCGCGAATTTGAGATCGGGCGGTCAGTTTGCAGAGGCTGCCGAGTAGCGCGAGTAGCCTCAACCCTCTTCCTTAAGCATCGGGACGAAATGTATCTGCCAATCGACCTTGCCGTCGGTGGCGACAGCTTCGATCCGTGGCAGTTCGGCCTCGATCAGGTCTACCCTTTCGTCCCACCCGTCGTGCGTTCGCTTGCGAAGAATGCCGCCGCCATGTCTGGGGCCCCATTCGCGCATGAACTCGACGGCGGCCCGGGGGTCGTACCCCGCATTGTAGAGCAGCCAGGGCATTAACCGGTCGGCATCCCGTTCGCTCTTGCGCACCCGGCCACCACGACGACCGTATGTCTCGAAGTGATCGAGATGTCCGAGGAGGTTGTGCGCCATTTCATGGGCGAGCGCGGCAGCAAATTTCGGGTTCGAATACGCGAATGCGGGAAAGGAATCCCCGACCAGCACGCGCTCTCCGTCGGCAGCCGCCTTCGAGTTTCCGCTTTGCAGTTCAAACCGCGAAGCGCACAATTCGACCGGTTCGAGCTCGAATGATGTCGCGAGGCCTCGGTCGTCCGCACGAGCAAGTCGCACGAGACCTTCCGGGCCCTGTTCTGCCAGCATCCTGTTGATGCGGGCTGCCCGCTCCCAGGTCTTTTCGCCAGAGTTCGCAAGAGCTTCGACGTCGATCCCCATGACTGAGGCGAGTGTGTCGTTCTGCCGGATCCCGAGATTGTAGGCCGGCGACCCTGTTGCCACCGACTGTATCGCTACGTCACCGCGAAGCGAGAAATGGGCGCGGACCACGTCCGGTCGCCGGTAGGAAGCGGCATCGTGGATCAGGATCCCCACACCGCGGGTACGGCGCTGGCAGAAGGGCGCATTCGCCAGGGCCAGGCGGTAACCGGTCTGGAAGAGACGGTCTTCCTGTTGCTGGAAAACGTCCAGTGGGGACTGGGAAGGGGGCTGTTTTGTCTCTGCGAGTACCGAAACAGGAAAGCTCGCCGCCAAGGCGAGGGCGACGGCGTGACCGAGCGCGCATAAGCGGCCCGGCCACGCCGGATTTCGATTAGACGTTTGCAGCACCATTCTCTGCAATCGCCTCAGGTTTCCAGCCCTGCTGGACCTGTCGCGAGAATACGGCACGCATGTTGTCGAGCGAGAAAAGATGTGCGTGGATCAGCATCATCAGACCGTTCTTGTTGAATTCCTCGACCTTGGCGGCGGGAAGTTCACGGACCTTGTCCTGATCGACCATCTTGAAGCCGCGATAGAGGAAAGGCTTGTCGTTGCCGTCAGCCTGGATCGAGACTTCACCGTCCATTAGCAGGTCGTTTTCCATGAGCTGCGCGATGAAAGACTGCGTACGCTGGGCAGCGCCTTCGAAGTTCTGGCAGAACTCGAGGATCTGCTTTGTCGCCTCGGCGGCTTCACCGTTTTCGAAAAGCGGACGGCCTTCGTCAAATTCGCCAACGGCATCGCTGGTCGGATCGAAGCAAAGCGAGAGCGTGTCGCTATCGGGCTGCAGCTTCGCCAGCATGAAGGGATAGCGGCGAATGTATGCCGGGATGTAGACAGGGTCGGTGACCTTGCCGTCCTTATCGACGAAGGTGTTCACACCTTCGTTGAGACCCATGAGCGCCAGCGGCAGCGGAGCGTCGCCAGTGGAAAACACGATCGGGAAAAAGCGCTGTGCCTGCACAAATTCTTCCACGGTAAGCGGAATTGCATGAGCTTTGGACAGCCAAGGAGCAGCACTGACGGTACGCGACTTGTAGTTCGCATGATCCTTGCTGTTCAGGGGCATGAGGTCATTAAAGAAAAGGGGCAACTGAGGCTGCTGCGGCGCGCTCGCCATGAAATTTCTCCGAAGTCGTTTTGATATAATTGGGATGAGACGCGGATCCGTGGTGAACCCGCATGCGCCCTCGATTGGGGCTTTAGGCGTTCAAATCGCCTTTCGCAAGCGGGACCAACTTGCCCGGATTGAGCAATCCCCGGGGGTCTAATGCGTCCTTGATAGACCTCATCACCGACAGCGAAACCGGATCGCCGAGCCGACCCAATTCGTCCCGCTTCATCTGGCCGATCCCGTGCTCTGCACTGATCGAACCATCCCATTGGGTTACAAGATCATGGACGAATGCGCTTATCTCCTTGCCTTGGTCTTCTTCCCATTCCCCCCTGACCGCCTGCGGAGGGGCAAGAAGGTGGAAGTGGACATTTCCGTCACCCAGATGCCCGAAGGCGACCGCCCGTGTGCCCGGGAACCGCTCCTCGATGAGCGGGGACGCATGCTCCACGAATTGCGCCATGGTCGCGACCGGGACCGAGATGTCGTGCTGCATCGCCGGTCCGATCGCGCGTTCGGCTGGAGAGATCGAATCGCGGATCAGCCAGAACGCCTCCGCCTGCGTCTCATTGGCGGCAATCACCGCGTCTTCGAGGAGGCCCTGTTCCATGGCGGAGGAGAGCATGTCCTCGGCAAGCGGCTGGAGGGCGCCGACTTGTCCCGCTTCGGCGACGAGTTCGATCAATGCATGCCAGGCGTGATGCCCCGCCAGGGGATTGCGCGCATCGGGCAGGTGATCGAGGACAGCCTCCAGGCAATGCGATGGGATAACCTCGAACCCTTCCAGTTCTTCCGCTGCCCTATCCTCGCAATGGAGCAACAGCTGGCGCGCTTGGGAAAGGGATTCCAGCCCGGCCCAAATGACGCATCGCCCCCCGATTTCAGGCAGTAACCGCAAGGTGGCGGCAGTCACGATCCCGAGCGTTCCCTCCGATCCGATCAGCAACTGTTTCAGATCGAAACCGCGGTTGTCCTTTTTCAGCGGGGTAAGCGTGTCGAGAACCTGGCCGTCCGCCATTACGGCTTCGAGGCCAAGGACCTGGGCCCGCATCGTCCCATGGCGCAGTACCTGCGTCCCACCGGCATTGGTCGAGATCAGGCCGCCAATGGTAGCCGACCCTTTTCCGCCGAGGGTCAGCGGGAACCGTAAGCGGTGTCGTGCCGCCTCGTCATGGAGTGTCTGCAGGACGACGCCTGCTTCGCACGTCACCTGCTTTGCTTGCGCGTCGATATGCTTGATGGCGTTCATGCGCCTTAGAGAAAGGATAATCGAATTACCCGCTTCGTCCGGCGTAGCGCCCCCCGACATGCCGCTATTGCCGCCTTGTGGCACGATCGGCTTTCCGTGCTCGGCGCACAGGGTCAACAGTTGGGCGACTTCGCGCGTATCGGCAGGCGATGCGAGGCCCAATGCTTTGCCGGTATAACGGCCGCGCCAATCAGTGAGCCAAGGTGCTACGAGATCGGAATCCTGTGTGAACCCGCGTGGACCCAGGAGCTCCGATGCCTGCTCGACGAAAGATTGGGATGTCTTTGTCATTGATGCGCTCATGCCACACTGGATAGGTAAGTCACTACCTATTGCCATCGCTGTCGATGTAATTAAGCCGTTATTCAAATGTCGGGGGGCAGGGCGTTCGCTACGCGCCAAGCTCTTGCGGCGTGGACACGAGGATATTGATCGCCCCGATGCCCAGCTTGTTTTCCCTGACCGCGCCCCTGGCGTTGTTACTTGCGCCTTCTACGGCGCAGGACGATGCGGGCGCGCGGGGGACGTGTGAAGCGCCTACATGGCAGCAAGCGCGCGACGGGAATGGCCGGGTTTCGCCGCTGCCCCTCTCGGCACGCACCGACGCATGGAATTCCATCTTCGATGCACCCAAGCCAGTCCAGGCCAACCAGGTCCGGATCGAGGGCAGGGTAATCCTGCGCATCTCGCCGGCCCGCGGCCCCGCTCGACAGAGCCTGACGGCCGAAAGTCTCGAGCCGCAGCGCAGGCAAGTCGTCGAACGGCCGTTCGGCAAATGCATCGATGCCAAGCGGATCGGCGGTGTGGCGGATCAGGGAAGCAGGCTGTTGCTGTTCCTGCGGGACCGCAGGACCCTTTCGGCGCAACTCGAGAAGGGCTGCAGTCCGCGCGAATTCTACCAGGGCTTCTACATGGAGCCATCCGATGACGGCCAGTTATGCGTAAACCGCGACCGGCTGATGAGCCGCTCCGGTGCGAAGTGCAAGGTTGCAAGCTTGCATCAGATGGTGCTCGAAACGGTCGAGTAACCGCGCTTTTTCTTGACTGTTCAGGGTAAAACGTCAAAGGGCGCAATCGAAAGAAGCTGCATCTTGCGGCGCTTTCCTTTTTCCGCATCTCTGGGGCATCCGACACTCGCATGAACTTCGCCGATCTCGGCCTTTCACCTGACTTGCTCAAAGCCGTCTCCGACGCCGGCTACACCGAGCCGACGCCGATCCAGGCCCAGGCCATCCCGCCCGTCCTGATGATGAAGGACATCATCGGTATCGCGCAGACCGGAACCGGCAAAACGGCGAGCTTCGTCCTGCCCATGATCGATGTCATGGCCAGCGGTCGCCGCCGTGCCCTGATGCCGCGCTCGCTGATCCTCGCGCCGACACGCGAACTCGCTGCGCAGGTGGCCGAGAATTTCGAGAAATACGGCAAAAACCACGACCTCAAGCTCGCGCTGCTTATCGGCGGCGTGCAGATGGGCGACCAGGTCAAGGCCCTGAACGAGGGCGTTGACGTGTTGATCGCCACGCCGGGTCGCCTCATGGACC
Organism: Qipengyuania aquimaris; assembly: GCF_009827445.1. GTDB lineage: Bacteria > Pseudomonadota > Alphaproteobacteria > Sphingomonadales > Sphingomonadaceae > Qipengyuania > Qipengyuania aquimaris. Next base: position 1,083,817 of record NZ_WTYI01000001.1, on the reverse strand, counting down.
TTTTCGAGCGTGGGAAAATCCTGCTCAACGGCTGCGAACTGCTGGTCATCGATGAAGCGGACCGGATGCTCGACATGGGGTTCATCCCCGACATCGAATTTATCTGCGACAAGCTGCCCGAAAGTCGTCAGACGATGCTGTTCTCGGCGACGATGCCGCCGCCGATCGAAAAGCTTGCGAAGAAATTCCTCAAGAATCCCAAACGTATCGAAGTCAGCCGTGCGGCGACGACGAACAAGGATATCACCGCCTTCAAGATCCCGGTGCAGCAGCGCCAGAAGCGCGAGACCCTGCGCTGGCTGCTCCGCCACGACCAGGTCGAAACCGCGATAATTTTTGCCAATCGCAAGACCACCGTGCGCGAGCTCAACAAGAGTCTGCAGAGCCACGGTTTCGCCAGCGGTGAAATCCACGGAGACATGGACCAGTCCAGCCGGATCAAGGAGCTGGATCGCTTCAAATCCGGCGATATCAACATCCTGGTGGCCAGCGATGTCGCGGCACGAGGGCTCGACATCAAGGGCGTGAGCCACGTCTTCAACTTCGACACGCCGTGGCATCCCGACGATTACGTCCACCGCATCGGTCGCACAGGCCGCGCAGGAGCGAAAGGTCGCGCCTTTACCCTGGTGGCAGGCGATGATGCCGAAGCGATTGCCAATGTCGAGAAGCTGACCAAGTCGGAAATCCCGGTATTTGGCAAGAAAGACGTTCGCGTCGAACTGGTCGAGCCGGATACAAAATCGAAGCCTAAGAGCGAACGCGAAGAATCCGACCAGAAATCGGAGCCGAAGAAGCGCTCCGAGAAGCCGAAAGCGAAGCCCGAAAAACGAGCCAAGAAGGCCGATCAGGCTGAAAAGCCAGTGAAATCCAAGGCGTCCAAGCCAAAAACGGAAAGCACTGCCGAAGATGCGGGCGAATGGAACGGTCCGGTGCCCGGATTCCTCGACATTTCGGCGTGTTGACTTAACGTCTCTCTAACTACAATCTTGTAGTGATGGGGACGTGATGGAAATTTTCGAAGAACCTTTCCGGTATACGGTCAGCCTGCTCTTTCTGGCGGGCTTGTTCTTTGGATCGCTTGCGCTGATCATGAAGCGCGGCGCTATCGTCGATGCGATGAATCGTGGCCGCAAGGAATTTACCACCAATCTCGCGCTCACATTTATAAATCTCGTCATCCTCGCTCCTTTTCTCGCTCTACCCAGCGGCGCGGTGCGCAACTTCATCGGCATGTCGGAAAACTTCGCCGGCTTCTGGGACGGTGTTCCCGGCTGGCTCACCGTTATCATCGCCTTCCTGGCGTTCGATTTCGTGATCTACTGGCGCCACCGGCTCGAGCATTCTCCCCTGCTATGGCGTATCCACGCAACGCATCACGCCGATACGGCTCTGTCGTGGTTATCGGTTCAGAGAAAACATCCCTTGAGCAAACTGCTCAGCGTGTGCGTCGATCTGTGCCTGCTGCTGCTTATAGGAATCCCTGAATGGGCAATTGGGACCGCGGGCCTTGGAATTACCTTCTGGGGCTTTCTGGTTCATTGCGACGTAAACTGGACTTTCGGTCCGCTGCGCCACTGGTTGATCTCACCGGCTGCGCACCGGCTGCACCACATCCGCGACGAACAGCTGATGGGCACGAATTTCGGCAATACGCTGACCGCTTGGGATCGCATGTTCGGCACGTTTTGCGATCCGACGCCCTATGTCGGATGTGAAACAGGTATCGAGGAAGGAACACGCGGCATCGCTGGCGAACTCGTGCGTCCGTTCGAGAAGCGGTACTGGCGGCGCAAGTCCGTGGCGGTAGAGGACGATAGCGGAGCTGTCGCCTAGTCGGAAACCGGCTTGACGAAGCTGTCGAGCACCCGCTTTTCGCCCGACGTTTCGAATTCGATGGTCAGCTTGTTGCCTTCCTGATCCATCACATATCCATAGCCGAACTTGTCGTGGAACACGCGCGCTCCGACCGCGACATCGGTGCGCGGCTTGGCGGCGAAGCTCGCGGCACTCTTGCCGGGTTCGGCAAGCCGCTTGGGCGTGGCGTCGTAGCCTGAAGCAAGCGCGCGCTGCCAGCCGGGACCGCGCGCTGAAGATCGCCCGGGGCGATTGCTGGATACATGGGCGAACGGATCCTCGTTCTCCGTCCAGTTTGCGCGCCAGAGCGAAGCACCGCCGCTCATCGTCGTTTCACTTTCGACGTAATCGCCGGGCAGTTCCTCGATGAAGCGGCTCGGTATCGAACTCGTCCACTGCCCGTAAATGCGGCGGTTGGCCGCGTGGTAGATGGTGCAACGTCGTTTCGCGCGGGTGATCGCCACGTAGGCGAGACGGCGCTCTTCCTCGAGGCTAGCTAGGCCGCCCTCATCGATGGCGCGCTGGCTGGGAAAGACGCCTTCTTCCCAGCCGGGCAGGAAGACATGGTCGAACTCTAGTCCCTTGGCAGCGTGCATCGTCATGATGGTGACCTTCTCGCCGTCATTCGCACGGTCGTTGTCCATCACGAGCCCGACGTGTTCCAGAAAGTCGCCGAGCGTCTCGTAATCTTCCATCGCGCGGGCAAGCTCGGTCAGGTTCTCCGATCGGCCGGCACTCTCGGCACTGCGGTCCTTCTGCAGCATCTCCTCATAGCCGCTTTCCGCCACGACCATGCGCAGGAGCTCGGATGGTGTTACTTTTTCGGATTGTTCGCGCCAATGTACGAACTGCGAAAGCAATCCGACCAGCGTATTGCGCGCACGGGCAGGGAGCTCGTCAGTTTCGGCCAGCTCTAGCGATGCAGCAGCGAGGGGTGCCTGCGTCCGCCGTGCATGGCGTTGCATGACCTCCAGCGTCTTTGCGCCTAGGCCGCGCTTCGGCTGGTTGTAAATGCGTTCGAATGCGAGGTCGTCTGCAGGCTGCGAAATGACCCTGAGATAGGCGAGCATATCGCGGATTTCGGCGCGTTCGTAGAAGCGGAAGCCGCCAACGATACGGTAGTTGAGACCGATCTGGATGAAGCGGTCCTCGAATTCACGCGTCTGGTATTGGGCACGCACGAGGATGGCTATTTCATCAAGCGGGGCACCTTCGGATTCGAGCCGTTCGATCGCTTCACCAACGCGGCGCGCCTCTTCCGGGCCATCCCATACGCCGACGACGCGGACTTTCTCTCCAGCAGGCAGTTCGGTCCAGAGCGTCTTGCCGAGCCGCTCGCTATTGGCGTTGATGAGCCCCGATGCGGCAGCGAGGATTTGCGGCGTCGACCGATAGTTCTGTTCCAGTTTGACGACCGCAGCGCCGGGGAAATCCTTTTCGAATTTCAGGATGTTGGCTACCTCTGCCCCGCGCCAGGAATAGATCGACTGGTCGTCATCCCCGACGACGCAGATGTTCTTGCGCTCCTGCGCGAGCAGGCGCAGCCAGAGGTACTGGACCTGGTTGGTGTCCTGGTATTCGTCCACGAGGATGTATTTGAAGCGCTTCTGGTACTGCGCGAGCACATCGTGGTGCTGGCGGAATATGTTGAGCATATGCAGCAGGAGATCGCCGAAATCGCACGCGTTGAGCGCCTTCAGGCGATCCTGGTACAGTTTGTAGAACTGCGTTCCGCGCCCGTTGGCATAGGCTTCGTTTTCGACGGCATCGAGATCGCCGGGATTAAGGCCCCGGTTTTTCCAGCGGTCGATCAGCGCGGCGAGCTGGCGGGCGGGCCAGCGCTTTTCGTCCAGTTCCTGATCGCGGATCAGCTGCTTCAACAGGCGAAGCTGGTCGTCGGTGTCGAGAATGGTGTAGTTCGACTTCAATCCGACTAGTTCCGCATGGCGGCGAAGCATCTTCGCGCCGATCGAATGGAAGGTGCCGAGCCATGGCATGCCTTCGACCGCATCACCGATATGGCGGCCGACCCGTTCGCGCATTTCGCGCGCTGCCTTGTTGGTGAAGGTGACGCACAGGATTTCCGACGGCCAGGCCCTGCGTGTGGCAATCAGGTGAGCCAGCCGGGCAGTGAGCGCGGCAGTCTTTCCCGTGCCCGCACCGGCAAGCATGAGCACTGGCCCTTCCGTCGTCAGGACGGCCTGGCGCTGCGGTTCGTTCAACATTGCGGCATAGGCCGGAACGTCGCCGTTTTCCGTCGTATCTTGCGGGGTAGGGGGAGTTGTCATTTGCCTAGAACAGCTAGGGAACGCCGAGCGCCAGCACAAGGGGCCAGATGACTGTTTCGGAACCTTGCACACGGGCTTTGCGTAGTGTCGGCAATGAAGAGAAAAGGAGAAGCCCCTTGAAAACGTTCATTTTTGCCAGCGCCGCAGCGCTCGCTTTCACTGCCGCTCCCGCGATGGCCGATCATCACATGGAAGGCGAAGCCAAGGCCTATGTGCTGACTGCCGACCAGCAGTCGACCTATGATAGCTGGCCGGGTGACCGCCGCAGCATCTATGATGCATGGTCTTCAGGCGCACAGGAATATTACTGGACCCTCGAACCGGAGCAGGAAGCCGGTTGGTGGGTGCTGAATGACACGCAGCGCGTCCGCATCTACGAAATGAACACCGAACAGCGCGCACAGGCCTGGACTGCAATCGCAGCCCAGATGCAGAATGCGAGCGCAACTTCGACAACAGCGCGTACAGCATCGAGCTCGGCCACGACCGGTCCGCGTTTCGTACGCAGCGAAGTGGTCCAGACCACTCCCGCCGATGCTGGCCCGCCGGACGGCGAATTGCCGATCTGTTCCAGCGATGCACAGGACAACTGCATCAACGCCTGGGAAGCTGGCAAGCGCGGCCCGGGTGTAAATCGTCCGCTTGAATACTGGCCCGGACGTCCGGCTAGCGAAATCGACGGACCGCTTCCGGCCACGCGTGACGACTAACGTACGATAATTTCGTCCCTGCCGTTTCAACCGGCGGAGACGCTTGGAGGGGGCAAGGTTGCCATGGTGACCTTGCCCCTTTCCTATGCACTCAATCGGCGAGGCGCAGGATGGTAAGCTTGGCCTTGCCGACCACGCGCTCTGCCTCGATCGCAAGTCCGCGCAGCGTTATCTCTTCGCGTCTGTGCGTTTCGAGAGCGATCCATGTGGCAGGGCCTATCCAGCCCAGCCTCAGCATCCGGTCGAGCGCGACTTGTCCCGCACCTGTGTCGTACGGCGGATCGAGCAGGAAGAGGTCATGCGTCGTCTTGGCAGGGCCAAGGCTCATGACCGAACCGGCCTGCACGGTTGAACGCTTCCGGGCATCGAGCGCCGCGATGTTGGCCTTGATCGCCTTCAGCGCATCGGCATCCTGTTCAACGAAAAGGCAGTGTTCCGCGCCGCGAGACAAGGCTTCTATGCCAAGCGCGCCGGACCCCGCGAAAAGGTCGAGCACCGACAGCCCTTGAAAGCTTCCCAGCCTGCTGACCAGCATGTTGAACAGCGTTTCGCGGGTACGGTCCGCCGTCGGGCGAGTGCCTTCGCCCTTGGGGGCGACCAATTTCCTGCCACGCCAATCCCCGGCGATGACCCTCACTTGATATCTCGCAGCAGCTGCTTGCGGAATTGCTCGACCGCTTCGCGATTTATTTCGCCCGCTTGGCCGCGCGGCAGATCTCCCAGCTCGAACGGACCGTAGGAGATACGCATCAGGCGGTTCACCTGCAGGCCGAGGTGCTCAAGCACGCGGCGGACTTCGCGGTTCTTGCCTTCGGTCAGCGTCATCTGGATCCAGCGGTTCATGCCGCTGCCCCGCTCGAGATCGGCCTCGATGCGCCCGTAGCGAATGCCGTCGATCTCGACGCCTTCGATCAGATCGTCGAGCATGGCCTGCGTGACATCCCCGAATGCACGCGCACGATAGCTGCGCGGCACGCCGGAAGACGGCAGTTCCATCGCCCGCTTCAGTTCGCCGTCATTGGTGAGCAGCAACAGGCCTTCGGTGTTGAAGTCCAACCTGCCAACCGGCATCACCCGTCCGGCCGACTTCGGCAGCGCATTGCGAAGCGCTACATAGATTGTCGGCCTGCCCGCGGGATCGCGTTCCGCCGTTATGAGACCTGAAGGCTTGTGGAAGGCAAACAGGCGGGTGGCTTCGGCCTTGCCGACCGGCTTGCCATCGACACTGACACCTTTCAGCGAGGTCAACTTGACTGCGGGCGTGTCGAGCACTTTCCCGTCGAGCGATACGCGGCCGTCCGCGATCATGCGTTCGACCTCGCGACGGCTGGCGACACCAGCCCGTGCGAGCAGCTTGGCGATACGGTCGCCTTCTTCCGGAAGTCGATTGTCGGACATAACCCGCGCGGTTAGGCGCTCAGTTGGCGGCGCGCAAGGCTTCCTCGACCGTCTCGTGATAGCGGCGTATCCCGCCCTCCATCGTGCCTAGCGTCAGTTCGGGGACCGCACCGGTCTCCAGCCCCTGCTGGCCGAGCTCAGCAGCGCGGAAATCCTCGCCCGCGAAAACGCCTCCGTCCAGCAAGGCCCAGCTACGCTCCCAGTGATCGCGCGCCTTGTCGGTGCTCGGATGTTCGGGGATCAGCATGAAGTCCTCGACGAGCGTGCGGTTATGCGCCTGCGGCATCATCACCATCACATTGATATAGTCCGGACTGGGGATGACGAGGGCTCCGGGCAGCAGCTGGTAGGCGAATGTCACCACGCGCCGCATCTGGTCCATGTCCTCCAAGTCGACGCCTTCCATCTCTTCCAGCCTGCCGACAGCGCTGCGGGCAAAGGGGCCGATCATGTCGCCGCTGGTGACTCCGTCCTTGAAGAAGGGGCCGATGGTCTGCGCATGGAGACGCGTTACGTGGTAGCTTTCGAGGAAAGCATCCATGATGAGCTTCCAATTGCCGGCCACATCGTGGGTCTTGCGACGGAACAGCACATGTTCGCCCATGCCGAGCGCGTCGAAATCTTCGCCGATCTTGTCGGCATGACCGAAATCGGCAGTCGCTTCCTGCGGGCAAAACCAAATGAGACCGCCGGTCTCTTTTGAGGGAAGTTCGACCAGTCCCATCTCGCCCTTGTCGAGTTCGGGGAAAGAATCGGGTCGCGGTAGCGCGAGGAGGCGTCCGTCCACCGAGTACGTCCATGCGTGATAAGGGCAGACGAGCTTTTTCGTGCACGCAACTTCATCGCCTTCGACCAGCCTGGTCCCGCGATGGCGGCAGACGTTGAGGAAGACGTGGGCCTTGCCGTCGGCATCGCGGGTGATGAGCAAAGGGCGGCCGGTCGCGTCATGGGGGAGGGCCATCCCGGAGTCGGGCAGGACCGCGCTGGGGCACAGGATCTGCGGGAGCCGGTCGTAAATCGCAGCCTTCTCGCGCTGCCAGTTATCGGGATCGGTATAGACGCTCGCCGGCACGCTCGATTGGCAGAGGTTTTCCTGCTTGCGATTCTCGGCGATATCGCGCGCCAGTCGCAGCATTCCGTCGGTTGGTCGCCGACCTGTCGCCAGTGTGTTCGGAACACCCATCGGACCTGTTCCTTTCTCCTTCTCTCGCGGCTAGTGTCGCAAAAAACAGACGATAACAAAAGGACGCTAGGGAATGGCCGAAGCGGTTGCCGACGGAAAGAAAAAGAAAATATCGACCTGGCGTGCACTCGGCCTGGCACTCTCGAACCGGAAAAGCGGCTTTATGGCGCTATTCGGTTTCGCCCAGGGCCTGCCGCCGGCACTGTTTCTCGGCACCCTCTATGCCTGGTTGAGCGAGGCGGAAGTCGACCTCGAAACGATGGGCGTCTTTTCGCTCGTCGGCCTGGCCTACGCCTTCCAGTTCCTGTGGTCACCGCTGCTCGACAAGGTTGATATTCCGGGGCTGCGTAAGCTCGGCAAGCGCAAGCAATGGATCGCGCCGATGCAGTTGATCGTCGGCATTGCCCTGCTGATCATGAGTTTCCTCGATCCCAAGAGCGCGCTCGGCTGGTTCAGCCTGCTCGCGGCGATCGGTGCCTTCGCCAGTGCGACGCAGGATATTGCCATCAACGCATGGCGCATCGACGTGGCCGATGAAACGGCGACCCTCGATATCCTGTCGACCATTACGCAGATGGGCTTCCGTCTGGCTGCGCTGATCGGCGGTGCTCTGGGCCTCATTATCGCGGAACGGATCGGCTGGCCGCAAACCTATGTGATCATGGGGGCAATCATGCTCGGCATCGGCATCGCAGGGCTATTTGCGCCCGATGCCAGCGTCGAAAAACGCTCTGCCGCGACGGTTGCCGCGAATGAGGACGAAGTTGCCGAACTCTACAATGCGGGCGAGGTTACCGAGAAGGTTCGAAATCGGGCGCTGCTGGCAGTTGGATTGCTGTGGGGCTGGGCCATCGCGACGGTCGTGGTCTTCATGGTCCGCTCGATGACCGCTACTCCTGAAAGCCGCCCTGATGTGACGGAATTCACGACGACGTTCGGTCCCTTGATCGTGATCGCTACCGTGGTCCTGCCGGCGTTCATTGCTGCCTGGATCGCCAAGCAGAAACAGGTCGGAAGAAATGTCATTGTGTCGGCTCCGGGCGTGGGCGCGGGGCATCGCGTGAAGTTCACCGATCACCTCTACCGTGCACTCGTCCTGCCGCTCGTCGAATTCGTCGGCCGCATGGGCTGGTCGCTGGTGCTGATCCTCGCGCTGGTGCTGACATATCGCATTTGCGACTCGATCTGGGGCGTGTTCGCCTACCCGTTCTATCTCGGCGAATTGAACTATTCCGGCGACCAGGTGGCATTCGCTTCCAAGTTCTTCGGAGTATTTGCTATTATCCTGGGACTGGCGCTTGGCGGCTGGATCATTACCCAGTTCGGACGAATGTTCACGCTGACGCTGGGTGCCGCGCTCGCCGCGGCCACGAACCTGCTCTACGCCGATCTCGCCATCGGCGGAGAGCTCATGCAGGCAGGAAGCGACGCCATCGGGTTTACCGCGCTCGTCAACTTCATCGCCGGTGTATTCCAGATGTCCGAGATCGAAGGGCTGGCGCGCCTGACCTTCACAATCTTCTGGGAAAACCTCGCGATCGGTATTGCCGGTGCGGCCTACATCGCCTGGCTCTCCAGCATCGTCGCGAAGAAATACGCGGCCGTCCAATACGCGCTGCTCGCATCGTTGACCCTGCTGGTCGGCACGCTGGGGCGCGGCGCGCTTGGCCAGATGATCGAAGAACGCGGATACTACTTCGTGTTCATATTCACGACCCTGATCGGTGTTGTCGCGGTGATACTGTGCCTGGCCGAATGGTATCGCGAAAGCCGCGGAAAGGCGGCGGCAGGTGTGGTCGCACCGGAATTGGGAGAACAAGCCGCCTGACAAGCGCGCCCCAGTGGTTAGCGAATGTGCAACTATTTCACCTTACGTGACTCACTATGACCACTGTGCGACAAACATCGAGTGAGGAGGGGCGGAGGGATTACCTGCGCCTCGAACTCGGCGTGCTCGCGCATATCGAGACTCTGGAAGGCCGCAAGAAGGTCGAGATTATCGACTTGTCACAAGGCGGTGCGCGCGTGAAGCTTTTAGCGCCGGTCGAAAACATCAAGGACTGCGTCCTCGTCTGGCTGGGCTTCGATACCTATGCGTCGATCGGTCGGCGCGAAGGTGACGAGCTAGGCCTTGTATTCGATGTCCCGCTGCGGCCGGTGATCATCAAGAAAACGCGTGAGATGGCCCCGCGCATCTGGCGCAACGACAGCGCCTACCTAGGCGCGATCGCCCGCGATTTCGTCCAGGGTAATCAAGGCACCTAATCCGGCATCTCTTCGTTTATGCGCAAGACCTCGCCCGCCAAGTAGAGCGAGCCTGCGATTAGCACCGGGCAATCGTCCGTAGGCAGATTGCGCAGAGCTTCCTCAACTCGATCCGCACTGAGTGCATTCTCCCCAAATGCTTCGACGGGATGGGCGTCATGTCCCGGGACCGGCAAAATCGTCACCGAGCGAAGCCTGTTTCCGAGCGGCTCGATAAGTGCGCGTGGATCCTTGTTGTCCAGCATTCCCAGGACGAGATGCAGCGGCCCTGGGAATGCCTTTGCGACGGCATCACCCGCATTGCGATTGTGCCCACCGTCGAGCCAGACCTGGCGCTCGCCCGCCAAGTCGGTGAGCGGGCCTTTCTGCAAAAGCTGCATGCGCGCAGGCCAACTTGCGTGTGCAATGCCTTTTTCAATAGCGGCTTCGTCCACTAAAATGCGGCTTTGGCTACGAAGCATTGCATTGGCGAGAGCGGCGTTGCGCTCCTGGTGCGGTCCGCGGATCCCCGGCGTAGGATAATCGAGAGCATCCGCGTCGATTGCGCCATTCCCGTAAGAGATCGCCTCGATCAGCTGCGCGCCCACCTTGTTTGCCACGCTCCTGATGACTCGTTCTGCTTCCGGTGGGTTGCTCTCGGTGATCGTGACCAGCGGCACGCCCGATTTGGCAATTCCCGCCTTCTCGAAGGCGATGCGGGCAAGTGGCTCCGACGGCACGCCTTCCTCAGGTGCGAGCAAGAACCGCTCGTGATCTATGCCGAGCGCAGCGATGCCGCAGGCCGCCAGCACTTGCGGTTCCAATACGTTGGTCGCATCGAAGCGTCCGCCGAGGCCCACCTCGACGACACAAGCATCGGCAGGCACATGTGCAAATTCGGTAAAGGCGGCAGCGATCGTGACTTCGAAAAAGCTGGGATTCAGTTCCTCGCCCGCATCGAGCACTTCGGCCAACAATTGCGCCAGTCGCTCATCCGATATCAGTTCGCTAGCGACCCTGATCCTCTCGTTATAGCGCACCAGATGGGGGCTGGTGGTCATGTGGACGCAATAGCCTTGCGCCTCCAGCATCGCGCGCAGGAAGGCGCAAGTCGAACCCTTGCCGTTCGTTCCGGCGACGTGAAACACGGGGGGCAATCTGCGGTGCGGATTGCCCAAGCGGTCGAGCAGTGCGCGGATTGTGTCCAGCCCTAGCCGTCCATCAGGCACGCTGAGCTGCGCCAAACGGTCCAGCTGTGCCTGCACGGCAGCGCTTTCGGAGCGGGCGAAGTCCCGCATGTAAGGGGTCAGGCCGCCTCGGCGGGTGCCAGGTAATCCAGCAGCGTCGCGATCGTGTCCTTCAGGTCATGGCGGTGTACGACCATGTCGACCATGCCATGCTTGTGCAGGTATTCGGCCCGCTGGAACCCGTCGGGAAGCTGTTCGCGGATCGTGTCCTGGATCACGCGCTGGCCGGCGAAACCGATCAATGCGCCGGGTTCCGCAATGTGGACATCGCCCAGCATTGCGTAGCTGGCCGTAACGCCGCCCGTAGTCGGATCGGTGAGCACGACGATGTAGGGCAGGCCAGCCTCCTTTAGTCGCCGCGTCATCACGGTCGCCTTGGGCATTTGCATCAGGCTCAGGATGCCTTCCTGCATGCGCGCGCCGCCCGCTGCGGTGACCACGATATAGGGCGCGCGGCGGGTGAGGGCGCGCTCCGCGCCTTGGCAGAATGCCGTGCCGACAGCCATGCCCATCGAGCCGCCCATGAAAGTGAAGTCCTGCACGCCGACGACGGCAGGCTTGCCCTCGATCGCACCCGATCCGACGATGAATGCATCGCGATGCGGGCTCTTGGCGCGCGCCTTTTTCAGGCGCTCCGTATACTTTTGCGAATCCTTGAACTTAAGCGGGTCTTCGCGAACTTCCGGCACGGGCAGGGTTTCGAAGCCTTCATCGAGCAACTGGCGTAGACGCTCGTTCGCACCAATTCGGCCGTGATGTTCGCAGCGCGGGCAGACGTAGGCGTTTTCCTGATATTCCTGCGCGAAAACCATTTGCTGGCAGCTGGGGCATTTTACCCAGAGGTTTTCGTCGGTGCTGCGCTTGGGCAGCCAGGAGATCGAGTTACGGACGCGTGTGAACCAGTTCATGCAGCGCCCTTTGCCGCCGAATGGACCGCCTTGGCAAGCCCTGCGGTAAGCTCGCGCAGCTTGGCGGGAGCATCTGCACCGTGTTCGCCGACCAGTTCGACAAGCGCCGAACCCACGACGACGCCATCGGCGACCTCGGCAATCTCTGCCGCCTGTTCCGGCGTGCGCACGCCGAAGCCGACGGCCACGGGGATATCGGTCGATTGCTTGATGCGGCTGACATTCGCTTCGATGGATTCGATGGCGGCTTGCTGCATGCCGGTGATTCCGGCGACAGCGACATAGTAGAGGAAGCCCGACGATCCCTCGAGGACCTGCGGCAGGCGCTTAGCATCGGTTGTGGGCGTGGCGAGGCGGATGGGAGCGATGCCTGCGTCGCGCAATTGCGGGCCGAGGGCATCGTCCTCTTCCGGGGGAATATCGACGCAGATCACGCCGTCGACGCCCGCTTCCTTTGCCGCGTTGGCGAACCAGTCCGGGCCGCGCCGGATCATGGGATTGGCATAGCCCATCAGAACCAGCGGCACGTCGGGATGACGGTCGCGGAATTTGCGCGCGATGCGGAGCACGTCGGCGGTGGTCGTCCCGGCATTCAGCGAACGGATATTCGCCGCCTGGATGGCCGGGCCATCGGCCATCGGATCGGTGAAAGGCATCCCCAGTTCGATCACATCCGCGCCGCCCTCGACCAGCGCGTCGAGGTTGGCCGCAGTGTCCCCGTCGCCCGCAGTCACGAAGCAGACGAGCGCGGGATGGCTTTTCGAGAAGGCGTTGGAAAGGCGGGTCATCGAGGAATCGTGATGTGCGACGAGATGGACATAGCTGCTTTCAGTATCGACAGGAGGAAGGCGAGGCCAGTGACGATGAGCCATGGCAACATAATCCACATTGCTGGGCCAACGTAGCAAGAATGGAAATATGCTCCGTTGAGTTCATCACAACTGTTGTACCTGCCCACGCCGAGTCCCATGGCCAGGTAGATGAAGGCAGATGCTGACATCGTAAGGAGTAACGTTGGGTAGCGGTTCAGGGTCTTGAGGAACCGCCTATCGGATGACTTTTTCTCGACGAAATCAAACAAGTGCCAAGAGAGAATGATCGGCAGATAGAATACGAACGTCAGGATCGTTTCGCCCATCAAACCGGAGGCAAACCATGGGTCGAAAGAACCCTCAGCCACCTTTTCGGGCAATGTCTTGAACCAAGAAATCGTTGCCGAAAGCGCGGTGATAAGCAAAACTAAGCCTACGCTACAGAACCAGTTCAGCAACTTTTGTCGAAACCTTTCTGTCACCCAGTCACATCTCCACTCCCAACCTTTCAGCGACGGTGAAGATGTCCTTGTCGCCGCGTCCGCACAGGTTCGCGAGGATCACGCTGTCCTTCGGCATCTCCTTCGCCCGCTTCGCGACTGCTGCGATGGCGTGGCTGGGCTCAAGCGCCGGGATGATGCCCTCGGTGCGGCACAGGAGCTGGAAAGCCTCAAGCGCCTCTTCGTCGGTGACGGCGGTGTATTCGACGCGGCCCGTGTCCTTGAGCCAGGCGTGTTCGGGGCCGATGCCTGGATAGTCCAGACCGGCGCTGATCGAGTGGCCTTCGGTGATCTGGCCATCCTCGTCCTGCAACAGGTAGGTCTTGTTGCCGTGGAGTACGCCCGGGAAGCCACCGAGGAGGCTGGCCGCATGTTCGTCGCCGTCGAGGCCGTGACCTGCCGCTTCGACACCCAGCAGCTTGACCTCACGGTCGTCGAGGAAGGGATGGAACAGGCCGAGCGCATTCGAACCGCCGCCGATGCACGCCACGGCAAGATCGGGCAGGCGACCGATACGGTCGAGCATCTGCGCGCGCGCTTCCTTGCCGATGATGCTCTGGAAGTCGCGGACCATTTCCGGATAGGGGTGGGGACCGGCCGCAGTGCCGATGATATAGAAGGTGTCTTCCACATTCGCGACCCAGTCGCGCAGGCCTTCGTTCATGGCGTCCTTGAGCGTGCCGCGTCCGCTGGTGACGGGCACGATTTCCGCGCCGAGAAGCTTCATCCGGAAGACATTGGGTGATTGCCGGCGGACGTCTTCCGCACCCATGTAGATCACGCAGGGCAGGCCGAAACGCGCACAGACGGTTGCCGTTGCGACGCCATGCTGGCCCGCGCCCGTTTCGGCGATGATGCGGGTCTTGCCCATGCGGATCGCGAGCAGGATCTGCCCGATGCAATTGTTGATCTTGTGCGCGCCGGTGTGATTGAGCTCGTCTCGCTTGAACCAGACCTGCGCTCCACCAAGCGCCTCTGTCAGGCGTTCCGCGTGATAAAGCGGGGAGGGGCGGCCGACGTAATGTTCCAGCAGGTCGTCGAACTCGCGCTGGAATTCCGGATCGGCCTGCGCCTTGCGATATTCACGCTCGAGATCGAGGACCAGCGGCATGAGCGTTTCCGCCACATAGCGGCCGCCGTAATCGCCGAAATGCCCGCGTTCGTCGGGCTGGTTGCGGAAGGTATTTGCCGTGCTTGCCATGGCGCCTCCATGACGGGGAGAATTGCCAATGTCGAGAGAGGGTTTGGTTTGCGCTCGACAAGTGCGTCTGGCTTCGCCATTCGGCGCGGCCATGGACACCTCAAAGCCTGCCGATTTCAAGCTGCCCGAAGACTGCCAAGATATGCGCGAAGTGCGCACCGGCGTCGATACGACCGATCGCGAGCTGATGGAATTGCTCGACCGCCGCTTCGGCTACATGCGGGCGGCAGCGCGCATCAAGACCGATCGCAAAGTCGTCCGCGACGAAGCGCGCAAGACCGAAGTCATTGAAAACGCGCGCGCCGATGCAGAAAAGCGCGACCTTCCGGCAGGGAAGATCGCGCAAATCTGGGACGATCTCGTAGAAACCTCGATCGCCTACGAATTGGGTGAATGGGACCGCCTCAAGGGCTGATCCGGCGCGGCCCTATTCGCCGCGATTGAATTCGATCCATTCGGCGGCGGTCATGCAGACCTTCTCTTTGCGGCGGCTGCTCATATCGGTGCGGATATATTTGCACACCTTCTCGTTCTTTTTCTTCGCGTCAGCTTCGGAAGCCGGCGTGCGGTTTTCCGTCGACGCGTCAGGCTGGCCGCCAAGGGCGGGAACGGCAAGAAAGCTCAGTCCAGCGGCAATCGCTGCAAAACGCATAGTAAATCCTTGTGTTTTCTAAAGGTTCGGTGCCGCGCATATTCATGACAGCATGAACTGTCGATGAGTTTGCAATCAATTTTCGCGACGTTTTCGCTGAAGCGATGACAGCACTCCACGAAGTGTACGTATCTCAAGGTGGTTCCAGCCCGGTTTGGTCAGGACACCGCGCAAGGTCCGCCGCGTGGAATCGGCGCGAGCTTCGGGGAGAAAATACCCGTTCGGCTCCAGCATGCTTTCGAGGTGGCCGATCAGACCTTCCAGCTCTTCCTGGGGGGCAGGCGGCAAGAGGTCTTCCTGCGTCGGCTGGGCCAGCGTTTCGTGCTTGCTCCACTCGTAGGCGCAAAGGATCACCGCCTGCGCGAGATTGAGCGATCCGAATTCGGGGTTAATCGGAACGGTCAGGATTGCGCGGGCAAGCGCCACGTCCTCGGTTTCGAGGCCGGAGCGTTCCGGACCGAAGAGAATCGCGCTGCGCCCGGCTGCGACTGCAATTTCGGAGGCCGCTTCTTCCGGTGTCACGACGGGCTTGGTCACGCCGCGCTTGCGAACGGTGGTGGCGTAGACATGGGCGCAATCGGCCACGGCTTCGGCGGTGGTGGAGAAGACGTGTGCATTTTCAAGCACGATATCCGCGCCAGATGCGGCGGGACCGGCCGATGGATTGGGCCAACCGTCGCGCGGTTCGACCAATCGCAGTTCGGAAAGCCCGAAATTCAGCATGGCGCGCGCCGCCTTGCCGATATTTTCGCCAAGCTGGGGCCGGACGAGAACGATAACCGGCTTGCGGAGGTCAGCCCCGCTCATTGGCTGCGGCTTCCTGGACTGTGCTTGCGAATTCTTCGAAGTCGCGGGCTTCACTGAAGTCGCGATAGACCGAAGCGAAGCGGATATAGGCGACCGAATCCAGCTGGCGCAGTCCGTCCATGACCATTTCGCCGATACGCTGCGATGCGATTTCGGCCTCGCCGGCGGTTTCAACCTGGCGCTGGATGCCGGAGACGAGCTGGTCGATCCGTTCTGGCGACACATCGCGCTTGCGGCAGGCGAGGGAAATCGACTGTTCAAGCTTCGCGCGCTCGAACGCTTCGCGCCGGTCGCCGGATTTGACCACGGTCACTTCGCGCAATTGCACGCGTTCGAAGGTGGTAAAACGCGCACCACAACTGGAACACTGGCGGCGACGGCGGATCGAGGTCGAATCCTCGGTCGGACGACTATCCTTAACCTGGGTGTCGTCGAAAGCGCAGAAAGGACAGCGCATTTTACGGTCTCAGGCGCTTATAGAGCATCAGGCCGGCACCGGCGACGCCGCCGATGACCGGTCCGACCACAGGCAGGACCCATCCGGCAACCGCACCGATGGCCGCCCCGGTTAGGACGGGCGCGGTCGAAGGATGATCGCCCCCTTCCTTCATCATTGCCTTGAGCTCGTCCCGCGCGTCGGGGAGCAGGTCATGGTCCTGGTGCTTGGGTTCCTTGTCGTCCATCGTCTGTTTCCTCAGCGGCCCGGGTAGACCGGGAATTTCGCACACAGTTCGGACACGCGAGCGCGCACACTTTCTTCGACCTGGCCGTCGCCTTCGGGGCCATTGCGCGAAAGGCCGTCGACGACTTCGCAGATCAGCTTGCCGATGGTTTCGAACTCCGCCGGTCCGAAGCCGCGCGTAGTTCCTGCTGGCGTGCCGAGGCGGATGCCGCTTGTCACGAAGGGGCTGCGCGTGTCGTAAGGTATGCCGTTCTTGTTGCAGGTGAGCCAGGCGCGGTCGAGACCGGCTTCGGCTGCCTTGCCAGTGACGTCTTTTGCAGTGAGGTCGACCAGCATGGAGTGGTTGTCCGTGCCGCCGGAAACGACACGCAGGCCGTTCGCCTCGATGCCGCGGGCAAGAGCGCGGGCGTTTTCGACGACGCGGTGCGCATAGTCCTTGAAATCGGGACGCAGGGCTTCGCCGAATGCGACCGCCTTGGCTGCGACCACATGCATCAGCGGACCGCCCTGCATGCCCGGGAATACGGCCATGTTGAGCGGCTTGGTCAGCTCTTCGTTGTTCCACAGGATGACGCCGGAACGCGGTCCGCGCAGGCTCTTGTGGGTGGTCGTGGTGACGACATCGGCATGGGGGAAGGGCGAGGGGTGGGCGCCGCCGGCGACGAGGCCGGAAATGTGGCTCATGTCGACCATCAGGATCGCGCCGACTTCATCGGCTACCTTGCGGAATGCTTCCCAGTCCCACACGCGCGAGTATGCGGTACCGCCTGCGATGATGAGCTTGGGCTTATGCTCCCTTGCCGTCGCCATCACCTCGTCCATGTCGATCAGCTCGTCGTCCTTGCGAACGCCGTAGCTGACCGGATTGAACCATTTGCCGCTCATATTGACCGGCGAGCCGTGGGTGAGGTGACCGCCCGAGTTCAGGTCGAGACCCATGAAAGTATCGCCAGGCTGCAGCAGGGCCAGGAAAACGGCCTGGTTCATCTGGCTGCCGGAATTGGGCTGAACATTGGCAAAGTTGCAGCCGAACAATTGCTTGGCCCGCTCTATTGCCAGCGTTTCCACGACATCGGCATAGTCGCACCCGCCGTAATAGCGCTTGCCCGGGTAGCCTTCCGCATACTTGTTAGTGAAGACACTGCCGGTAGCCTCGAGCACGGCCGTCGAGGCGATATTCTCGCTTGCGATCAGTTCGATCTTGTCCTGCTGCCTGGCCAATTCGTTGCGGATCGCTGCGTGAACTTGAGGATCCGCCTGTTCCAGCGTGTCGTGCCAGAAACGGTCCATCGGGTCGCGTTGGGTGTGTGCTGCCTGGGTTGCCATGATCAGTTTTCCGGGTTGGAGAGCTTGTCGACGCGGCGCTGGTGGCGCCCGCCTGCGAATTCGGTTTCGAGGAATGCGGTCACGCAGGCCTTGGCCATATCGCTACCTGTGAGGCGCGCGCCCATCGCGATGCAGTTCGCGTCATTATGTTCGCGGCACAGCGAAGCCGAGAGAGGCTCGGACACAAGCGCGCAGCGCACGGCGGGATTGCGATTGACGGACATCGAAATCCCGATGCCCGACCCGCACAGGGCAATGCCGCGCTCTGCCGTGCCATCGGCTATGACACTCGCCAGCTTAAAGCCGAAGTCGGGGTAATCGACGCTGTCGGTCGTGTCCGGGCCGAGGTCGGCGACCTCGTGTCCCTGTTCGATGAGCCAATCGCGCAGTTCGGCCTTCAGGTCGATCGCGGCGTGGTCGGAGGCAATAGCGATACGCATGGCCATCCCCTTACGGAAACGGCCCGCTGATTGCCAGCGGGCCGAACCTGAAATCACCGATTGAGCGGCAAATTTTACTGGTCGAGGAAGGAGCGCATCTTGCGGCTGCGGCTCGGATGCTTGAGCTTGCGCAGCGCCTTTGCCTCGATCTGCCGAATACGTTCGCGCGTAACGGAGAACTGCTGGCCGACTTCTTCGAGCGTGTGGTCGGTGTTCATGCCGATGCCGAAACGCATGCGCAGAACGCGTTCCTCACGCGGGGTGAGCGAAGCAAGGACGCGGGTGACCGTTTCCTTGAGGTTCGCCTGGATCGCTGCATCGACCGGGATGATCGCGTTCTTGTCCTCGATGAAATCGCCAAGGTGCGAATCTTCCTCGTCGCCGATGGGCGTTTCGAGGCTGATCGGTTCCTTGGCGATTTTCATCACCTTGCGCACCTTCTCGAGCGGCATGGAGAGCTTCTCCGCCATCTCTTCGGGCGTCGGTTCGCGGCCCTGATCATGCAGGAACTGGCGAGAGCAGCGGACCAGTTTGTTGATCGTCTCGATCATGTGGACCGGGATGCGGATCGTGCGTGCCTGATCGGCGATCGAGCGGGTGATTGCCTGCCTGATCCACCAGGTTGCGTAGGTGCTGAACTTGTAGCCGCGACGGTATTCGAACTTGTCGACCGCCTTCATCAGGCCGATGTTGCCTTCCTGAATGAGGTCGAGGAACTGCAGGCCGCGGTTTGTGTACTTCTTCGCGATCGAGATGACGAGGCGCAGGTTAGCCTCGACCATTTCCTTCTTGGCGATACGCGCTTCGCGTTCGCCCTTCTGGACCATATTCACGATACGACGGAATTCGGGCAGGGCCATGCCGGTAGCGCCGGCGATATCGGCGATTTCCGCACGGATGCGGTCGATCGCATCGGCTTCCTTCTCGGCGAAGGCGGCCCACTTCTTATCCTTCTTGACCTTGTCGTCCATCCACGTGTCGTCGAGCTCGTTCCCGATATAGGAATCGAGGAAGTCGACACGCTTGACCTTGTGGCGTTCCGCCAGGCGGAGCATCTGGCCGCCGAGAGCGGTCAGGCGACGGTTGAAGGCGTAGAGATTGTCGACCAGGAATTCGATCTTGGTCGCGTGGAACTGGACGCTCTCCACCTCGGCAGTAAGCTGTTCCGAAAGCGCTTCGTACTTCTTTTCCTTTGCGGCCGGGAAATCGTCACCGCGGCCGAGAACTTCGACGCGCTCTGTCTGCAGCTTTTCAAACTTGCCGAACAGGTCTGCGATACGGGCGAAGCGTTCGATGGCGTCCGGCTTGAGGGCGGCTTCCATCTGAGCAAGGGACATGGTGTTGTCCTCTTCCTCTTCGTCGTCCTTCTTCGAACCTTCTTCGCCGTCCTCGTCTTCCGATTCCTCGGAATCGTCGTCGTCTTCGTCACGAATGGTCGGGCCGGCGGTTTCTTCCGAGATTTCGCCGTCGTCATCATCGTCTTCGGCGTCGTCGTTCAGCTTGTCTGCCGGCGGTTCCTTGGAGAGCATGGCGTCGAGATCGAGGATCTCGCGCAGCTGCATTTCCTCGGCATTGAGCGCTTCGGACCACTGGATGATAGCGTGGAAGGTGATCGGGCTCTGGCAAAGGCCCATGATCATCATGTCGCGCCCGGACTCGATGCGCTTGGCAATGGCGATTTCGCCTTCACGACTGAGCAGCTCGACCGCGCCCATTTCGCGCAGGTACATGCGGACCGGATCGTCCGTACGCTCGCCAGCTGCCAGTTTCTTCGGCCCGGTCGGCTTCTTGGCGGGCTCTTTCTCCCCCGAAGAAGGCGCCGGAGCGATTTCTTCGACTTCGTCTTCCTGCTCCGCATCCTCGTCGTTCTCGACGATCTGGACGCCCATTTCGGACAGGGCAGACTGGATGTCTTCGATCTGGTCGGAGCTCATCTCGCCCTGGGGCAAGGCGTCGTTGAGCTCGTCATAGGTGACGTAGCCCTTCTTCTTCGCCTTGGTAAGAAGCTTTTTGACCGACGCTTCGTTGAGATCGATCAGCGGTGCGTCGTCTTTGTCGCCCGACTTGGTCTTGGTGGCCATAAAGAGCAATCAGTCCGTACTTGCGCCGCTGCCAGGTTCCGGGTCCTGTGCGGCATCTGAATCTTTTGCGGTCGCCGAAGCGGCCTTGCGGCTTGCCATTTGCCCGAGTCGCGCCTCGAATTCCAGCTTCCGTTTCAGCAATTGCTGCTGTTCGACGAAAGCCCCTTCGGGGTCGCTCTCGAAACGCGCGGTCGCTGCTGCCAACGCGGCTTCGAGTGCCGGCCTTTCGACCAGCAGAGACACGGCTTCGGCCAGTTCCTCGCGCGCATCTACCGGGTCGGTGCCTTCATCAAGAAAGGCGAAACGGATGTTAGCCGGTGGGGCGGGTAGGCCTTCGGGTAGCGATATGGGCGATTGCGCGCGCGAATCAAGCGTTTCCGCTGCGGCAAGAAGCGAATCTATCGCCGAACCGACATTTCGGTCACTCTGTGCCACGCGGGCGAGCGCCGCCTCATGGCGGGCGATCTCGCCCGGATGGCGCAGCATTCCGTGGATTACAGCGCTCGCCAGTGTATCACGCGACCCGCCTTCGATCGCTCTTTTCAAGCGCCGCTCGGCATCGGCCGAAAGTTGGGGAGAAGGTGCTTTGAAGCTTCCCTTTTTCCATTCCCCACGTGGTTTGAATTCGCGCTGGGGGCGGGGCGGAAATGCGAAGTCGGAGAACCGCTGGGTCAATTCGCGCTTGTAGAGCGCCCGGATGTCGGGATGCTCGATGGCCTCGACGTGATGCATCAGGCGCGCTTTCAACCCGGCTTTCTCTTCCGGTGAAGTCAGGGGCGCGGCGGCCTTTTCGAACTCCCACAAAGTGTCGAGGAGGCTTGCCGGGCTGGAGAGCAGCTCTTCGATGGCAGACACGCCCTTCTCGCGGATCAGGTCATCGGGGTCCATTCCGGCAGGCAGTCTGACGATGGAGAGTGAATGCCCGGGACGCAGCATGGGGAGGGCACGTTCGATGGCGCGCATGGCCGCCCTTTGCCCGGCATTGTCACCGTCGAAACACAGGATCGGCCGCTCGACTTGCCGCCACAGGAGCTCGATCTGGTTCTCGGTCAGGGCCGTGCCGAGCGGTGCGACGGCTTCCGCGATGCCGGCGTTCGCCAGTGCGATCGCGTCCATGTACCCCTCGACAACGATAATCCGCCCGGTCTGGCGAGACGCGGGCGCGGCGCGGTGCAAGTTGTAGAGCGTGCGGCCCTTGTCGAAGAGCGGGGTGTCGGGCGAGTTGAGATACTTGGGCGCATTGGGATTGCTGTCGCTATCGAGAATGCGTCCGCCGAAAGCGATGACCCGGCCGCGCGCATCGTGGATCGGGAGCATGAGCCGCGCGCGAAAGCGATCGTAGGGATCCTTGCCCTCGACCTCGATCCGCATGCCGGCTTCGATCAGCATTTGCTCCTTAAAGCGCGACAAGGCCGCTTTCGAGGCCTGCCTGTCCTGTGGAGCATATCCGAAACCGAATTCCCGGATGATCGAGTCCGAGAACCCGCGCCTACCAAGATAACTTCTTGCCTGCGCGCCGTCGGCTGATCGGAGGTTATTGACGAACCAGTCCTGCGCAGCTGCCGTGACGTCGTGCAGGCTGGCGCGCTTTTCGGCGCGCTTGGCGGCCTGGGGATCGGGGGCAGGGACTTCCATGCCCGCTTCCGCCGCCAGTTCCTTGACCGCATCCATAAAGGGCATGCCGCGCTGGTCGGTCAGCCAACGGATGGCATCGCCATGCGCCTCGCACCCGAAGCAATGGTAGAAGCCTTTTTCGTCATTGACGTAGAAGCTGGGCGTCTTCTCATTGTGGAACGGGCAGCACGCCTTGAACTCACGCCCCGCCTTGGTCAGGCGCACGGTGCGGCCGATCACGGCGGACAGGGTCGTCCGCATGCGCAATTCATCCAGCCATTGGGGTGAGAGGGCCATCTCCTCTCCCTACTGCCTGAAGGCGAAAGCCGCTAGTTGGCGGGCACTTCCGTTGCCGGTTTTTCTTCCGCCGGGAAGGGTCCTCGCGCAACGGCCTGATCGCCCAGGACTTCCAGCAAGAACGCATCGGAAGGACCAGCGGGAGGCTCAGTCGACTGCCACCAAACAGTGACGGTGGCGTTTTCCCGCCAACTCTGCCCGTCGACAACTCTCCATATGAGACGGCCATCGTCGATCGTTACGCCGATTGCCTCCTCGCTACCGAAAGCGGCCTGCGCCTGGCTGCGCGAATAGCCCAGCGAGCCGTTGAAGCCGTGGGCGCGCTCGGTGGTCCTGAACAGGGTAGGCGGCGCTTCGACCACTTCGGGACCTGCTTCAGGCTGAGCAGTACTTACGCCGTCGAGGGTCACCTGGTGGACGTACGTATAGATCGTGCCTTCCGGCATCTGGCCAGGCTCGCAGGTTTCAACGCCTTCGGGGCACGCGACGAAGCTGACCATCTCGCCGATCTGTGCGCTGCCTGCGCTTAGGATCGTTTCGACCTCGGGCCCTTGCGGACCGACAATCTTCGCACCCAGCGTCGACAGGTCGAGATCGGCGGCGACCAGCGTGCGCGGCTGCGCAGGCGTTGGCGTGAGCGTCGGCGCGGGTTCGGGCTCGCTCGAACCGCAGGCGGCGAGGGCGAATGGCGCGGCAATCAGCAAAAGGCGCTTCACGACAGCGCCTCCTTCACGAGGCCGCTGGCTTTGCTCATATCGAGCGTTGCGCCGTGGCGGGCTTTCAATTCGCCCATGACCTTGCCCATGTCCTTCATGCCTTCGGCACCGGTATCGGCCTTGATCTGGGCGATGGCGGCGCGGGTTTCGTCCTCGCTCATCTGCTTGGGCAGGAATTCCTCGATCACGACGAGTTCGGCCTTTTCCTTGTCGGCCAGTTCCTGCCGGCCGCCGTCTTCGTACATGGCAATCGATTCGCGGCGCTGCTTGGCCATTTTCATCAGCACGTCGGTAACGAGCTCGTCATCCTCCGGCTTCTTGTCCGAAGTGCGCAGTTCGATATCGCGATCCTTGATCTTCGCACCGATCAGGCGGAGCGCGGCGGTGCGCTCCTTGTCCTTGGCCTTCATGGCAGTGACGGTTTCGGTCTGGATCTTTTCGCGGAGCATGAGGCCTCTTAACGCTAAACTGTGGATGGTTCGGGTCCCATGTAAGGCAAGCTGACGCAAAGCCAAGTGTTCCGCTTGACGGGGAGGCGCAGCACCTATAGCGGCCATGGCTTAGCGACATCGCCGGAAACCCCTGACTCGGAGAGCCCCCATGGCCCTGCCCGCATTCTCGCACGCGCAACCCAAAGGCGCGACGGGAGTCCTCGTCTTCGCGGACGGAACCTGCATCTGGGGCAAGGGCTTCGGCGCTTCCGGATCGGCCGTCGGCGAAGTGTGCTTCAACACGGCGATGACCGGATACCAGGAGGTGATGACCGATCCCTCCTACGACAGCCAGATCGTCACCTTCACTTTCCCGCATATCGGCAATGTCGGTGCGAACGAGGAAGACCACGAAAGCCGCGGGCTCGGTGCCGTCGGCTGCATCGTGCGCCAGGAAGTCACGCCGCAGTCCAATTTCCGCGCACAGCAGGAATTTGTCGACTGGATGACCGCCCACGGCAAGATCGGCCTGTCGGGCGTGGACACGCGCGCGCTGACCCGCCGCATTCGCCTCAACGGCGCACCGAATGCGGTCATCGCGCACAATCCGCGCGGCGAGTTCGACATGAAGGCGCTGAAGAAGCAGGCCGCCGAATGGAGCGGGCTGGAAGGCCTCGACCTCGTCCCCGGTGTGACCCGCGAAGGGCAGGAAGACTGGAAGGGCGGTCACTGGCAGCTCGGCTTCGGTTATACCGAGGGTACTGCTGACAAACCGCACGTCGTCGCTATCGATTACGGCGCTAAGGACAATATCTTCCGCAATCTCGTGAAGGCGGGAGCCAAGGTCACTGTCGTGCCCGCACGAACCGCGCTGGACGAGGTCATGGCGCTGAAGCCCGATGGCGTGTTCCTCTCGAACGGCCCGGGCGATCCGTCGGCAACCGGCGAATATGCCGTGCCGGTGATCAAGGGCCTGCTGGATGCCGACGTGCCGCTGTTCGGCATTTGCCTCGGTCACCAAATGCTCGGCCTCGCGGCGGGCGCGAAGACCGCCAAGATGTTCCAGGGCCACCGCGGCGCCAACCACCCCGTCCAGCGTGTCGGCGGAGAGTGGGGCGCCAGCGAAGGCCTCGTCGAGATCACCAGCATGAACCACGGCTTCGCGGTCGATGTCGACACCCTGCCGGATGGCGTAGAGCAGACCCACGTCTCGCTGTTCGACGGCACCAATTGCGGCATCTCGATCAAGGGCAAGAAGGCGTTCGGCGTGCAATACCACCCCGAGGCAAGCCCAGGGCCGCAGGACAGCTTCTACCTGTTCGAGAAGTTCGTGGGGATGTTGGGAGCGACGTAATGGCTATTATCCGGAAAATCGATGAACTTGATTTAAAGGCAAACGCTCGTCACTCGGAAACGCACGGTGGCTGGTCCATACAGGGCCAAGACGGCGAAAAGTTTCTCCAAATAAACACTGTGGGTTCGGCTGACAGAGAGATTCCTGGGAAGGTCTCTCAGACATTGCGGCTTAGCAAAGAAGCTGTCGAACAGCTTGCTGAACTGGCTAGAAAGCACCTTTGATGCCCAAACGCACTGACATCTCCTCGATCCTCGTCATTGGCGCCGGTCCGATCATCATCGGCCAGGCTTGCGAGTTCGACTATTCCGGCACGCAGGCGATCAAGGCGCTGAAGGAGGAGGGATACCGGGTCATCCTGGTCAACTCCAACCCTGCCACGATCATGACCGATCCGGAAATGGCCGACGCGACTTATGTCGAGCCGATAACGCCGGAAATCGTCGCCAAGATCATCGAGAAGGAACGACCCGATGCGGTCTTGCCGACAATGGGCGGGCAGACCGCGCTGAACTGCGCGCTCAAGCTCGACGGGCTGGGTGTGCTGGAGAAGTACGGCGTCCAGATGATCGGCGCCAAGGCCGACGCCATCGACAAGGCGGAAAACCGCCAGCGTTTCCGCGAGGCGATGGACAAGATCGGCCTCGAAAGCGCCCGCAGCGGTATCGCGAACACGGTGGACGAGGCCTTTGCAGTGCTCGAACGCACCGGTTTGCCCTCCATCATCCGCCCGAGCTTCACGCTCGGCGGGACGGGCGGGGGCATCGCCTACAACAAGGCCGAGTTCGAGCGCATCGTGCGCGAAGGCCTCGACGCATCGCCCACCACCGAAGTCCTGATCGAGGAATCGCTGCTCGGCTGGAAAGAATACGAGATGGAGGTGGTGCGCGACCGCAAGGACAATTGCATCATCATCTGCTCGATCGAAAACGTCGATCCGATGGGCGTGCACACGGGCGATTCCATCACCGTAGCACCGGCGCTAACGCTGACCGACAAGGAATACCAGATCATGCGCACTGCCTCTATCGAGGTTTTGCGCGAAATCGGCGTGGAAACAGGCGGTTCGAACGTACAGTTCGCAGTCAATCCGAAGGATGGCCGCCTGATCGTGATCGAGATGAACCCGCGTGTCTCGCGCTCCTCGGCGCTGGCATCCAAGGCGACCGGCTTCCCGATCGCGCGCGTCGCGGCGAAGCTGGCGGTCGGCTACACGCTCGACGAAATCGACAACGAGATCACCGGCGCAACGCCCGCCTCGTTCGAGCCGACCATCGACTATGTCGTCACCAAGATCCCGCGCTTCGCATTCGAGAAGTTCAAGGGAGCGAAGGCTGAACTCGCCACGGCCATGAAGTCGGTGGGCGAGGTCATGGCGATCGGTCGCTGCTTTGCCGAGAGCATGCAGAAGGCACTGCGTGGCCTCGAAACCGGCCTCGACGGGTTCAACCGCGTCCCCGAACTGGAAGGCGTGAGCCGCGACAAGATCACCGCGGCGCTCTCGCAGCGCACGCCCGATCGGATCCTCAAGATCGCGCAGGCCTTCCGCGAAGGCCTCACCGTTGATGAAATCCAGCCGATCACCGGTTTCGACCCGTGGTTCCTGCGCCAGATCGAAGCGATCATCTACGAAGAGCAGATGCTTGGGCACAACGGCCTGCCGCGCGATGCGGCCGAGATGCGCCGCCTCAAAGCCATGGGCTTCTCCGACAAGCGCCTCGCCACGCTGGCGGTCCGTTCGGTCGGCGTTGCCGGCGGCATGGCGGAAACGCAGGCCCGCCGCTCCGGCCTACTGCATGACGCTTTGCGCGCCATGGCCGGCGCCACCAGCGAACAGGAAGTGCGCAAGCTGCGCCAGAAGCTCGGCGTGAACCCCGTTTTCAAGCGCATCGACAGCTGCGCGGCCGAATTCGAGGCCGTCACGCCGTATATGTACTCTACCTACGAAGCGCCCAGCTTCGGGGAGCCCGAGGACGAGGCGGAGCCGAGCGATCGCAAGAAGATCGTCATCCTCGGCGGCGGCCCGAACCGGATCGGGCAGGGCATTGAGTTCGACTATTGCTGCGTCCACGCCTGCTTCGCGCTTGCCGAAGCCGGGTTCGAGACCATCATGGTCAATTGCAACCCCGAGACCGTTTCGACCGACTACGACACCTCCGACCGCCTCTATTTCGAGCCGTTGACGGAAGAGGACGTGCTGGAAATCCTTCGCGTCGAAATGTCCAAAGGTGAAGTCGTGGGCGTGATCGTCCAGTTCGGCGGGCAGACCCCGCTCAAGCTGGCCGCTGCGCTCGAACGCGAAGGCATCCCGATCCTCGGCACGTCGCCCGATGCAATCGACCTTGCCGAAGACCGCGAACGTTTCGCCAAGCTGGTTTCGAAGCTCGATCTCATGCAGCCGGACAATGGCATCGCCAAGAGCCGGGACGAGGCCGCAGCCGTCGCCGCGCGGATCGGATATCCGGTCCTGCTCCGCCCGAGCTACGTCCTCGGCGGCCGCGCGATGGAGATCGTCGACAGCGAAGCGCAGCTCGATGACTACATCAACACGGCAGTGAACGTGTCCGGCGACAGCCCCGTGCTGGTCGACCAGTACCTGCGCGATGCGGTGGAATGCGACGTCGATGTGATTGCCGATGGCAATGAAGTGCGCATCGCCGGCGTCATGCAGCACATCGAGGAAGCCGGCGTCCACTCGGGCGACAGCGCTTGCACCCTTCCGCCTTACAGTCTGCCTGACGACATCGTCGAGGAGATGGAGCGCCAGGCGACCGCCCTGGCAGAGGCGCTGGACGTGCGCGGCCTGATGAACGTGCAGTTCGCGGTGAAGGACGGCGGGGTCTACCTGATCGAGGTCAATCCGCGCGCCAGCCGAACCGTGCCCTTCGTGGCGAAGGCCATCGGCCAGCCCGTCGCCAAGGTCGCCGCGCGCGTCATGGCGGGCGAACCGCTTTCCAATTTCGAACCGTTCAACCTGCGGCCCGACCACATGGCGGTGAAGGAAGCCGTATTCCCCTTCAGCCGCTTCCCAGGTTCCGATCCGGTCCTGTCGCCTGAGATGAAGAGCACCGGCGAGGTGATGGGGATCGACCGCGATTTCCCGGCGGCGTTCCTGAAGTCGCAGCTGGGTGCGGGCATGATCCTTCCCGAAGGCGGCACGCTGTTCGTGTCGGTCAAGGACAGCGACAAGGAAGTCATCCTCCCCGCAGTCGCGACCGTGCTGGAGCAGGGCTTCCGCGTCATCGCGACGGGCGGGACGCAGCGCTTCCTGGTGGAGCAGGGTCTGAACGTCGAGCCAGTCAACAAGGTGGCCGAAGGTCGCCCGCACATCGTCGATGCGATCATCGACGGTGAAGTGGACCTGATCTTCAACACTACCGAGGGTTGGCAGTCGCTTCTGGATAGCCAGTCGATCCGTGTGGCGGCCCTCGAAAAGAAGGTTCCGTACTACACGACGGCGGCAGCCAGCCTAGCTGCGGCGCGGGCGATTGCAGAGGTTTCCACCGAGCAGCTTGAAGTGCGTTCATTGCAAGACTATTATAGCTGACAAGAACACACGCCCACCTTCCCGACATACGAACATTCCAAGGCCCGCTTTTCCTGCGGCTGGGTTCGAATTGTCCCGGGGGGGCAGGGCAAGCAGGAAGGATTTGGGGTTCCATGGATAAAGTGCCGATGCTGGCCGAGGGCTACGAGAAGCTCACTGCCGATCTGAAGGTGCTGCGTGCCGAAAGGCCGAGGATCGTCGACGCGATCGAGGAAGCGCGCGCGCATGGCGATCTTTCTGAAAACGCCGAATATCACGCCGCGAAAGAACGTCAGGGGCAGGTCGAGGCCATGATCGGCGACCTGGAAGACAAGATCAGCCGCGCACAGATTATCGACCCGAGCACGCTTTCGGGCGACAAGATCGTTTTCGGAGCGACCGTGACCCTGCTCGACGAAGACGACAAACCGGTGAAATACCAGATCGTCGGCCAGACCGAAGCAGATGCTGCCCAGGGCCGGATTTCGTATACTTCGCCGATTGCTCGCGCGCTGATCGGCAAGCAGGTGGAGGAAGAGGTCGAAGTGACGGTTCCTTCGGGCGACAAGTTCTACCTGATCGACAAGATCGAATTCATCTGAGGCGACACGCCGTCAGTCGATGGCTTTTTCCATCGCCCAGTTGTGGATCGGCACACCGTCGATTTCGAACTCGCGCTTTTCTGTAGCCACGTAACCTGCCTCTTCGAATGAGGGGCGGGCGAGGTCGCTCGCCTCGGTGTAGAGGCGAGTGATGCCGTGGTGCTTGGCGAAGAGCGATGCAGTCGCCAGCAAGTTCAGCGCCAGTCCTTTGCGGGTGTGCGCCGGATCATTGTAGAGGTGATCCAGATGCCCGTCCGGCTCCAGCAACGCATAGGCGACCGGATCGTCTGCTTCATTGGCGGCGACGAAGATCGTAGCGCCATTATTTACTCGTTCACGATAAAGTTCGGCACCAGGGTGCCGCGATAGCCAGACATCCACCTGTTCGTCCGAATAGGCTTCGGGTCCAATGCCCTTGATCGCGGCCCTGCAGACCGACGCCAGAGCCTCGGCATCCGAATCCTGGTATGGCCGGATCGAATAGGCCACGGCTGTGTCAGGCTTCCGGGTCGAGCAGTTTGTGCAGGTGTACGATGACGTATTTCATCTCGGCATCGTCGACCGTGCGCTGGGCATTGCCGCGCCATGCGCTTTCGGCATTTTCGTAAGTCGAATAGACGCCTGCCACGTGGATGCTCTCGGGATCGCTAAAGGTCACGCTGCGCGGGTCGGTCACACGGCCGCCCATGACGAGGTAGAGCGTCTGCTTACTCTCTTTTTCTTCCATGATGTTTGTTTTCCAATCTTGGGGAGGAGATTTGCGACGCCCATAGCGAAAGCGGCGCGACAGGAAAACCCGTCGCGCCGCTTTGGCATCGAACTGCTACTTATGTCTTAGCGACCGACGCGTGCCTTGAGATCGCGCACAGTGCGCGAGGACTTGCGGCTCGCCTTGCGACCACCGGACCTCAGCGCATCGCCGAGCGAATCGGCACGATAGGCTGTATCACGCTTGAGCCTGCGTGCCTGCGTGCCTGCGGCATCGCTGTAGTCTTCGAACTTGTCGCCGACCTCGTCGATGATCGAGAGGCCGTAGGCGAGCGCCGCATCCGCTGCATAGGAAGCGAGCGATCCGCCGCGGCGACCGAGCTCGCGGCCCCTGCGCGTCATTGCGCCGATGGCGAGTCCTACCACGACTGCACCGGCGACGGTTGCGACGGGGTGCTTCTTGGCGAAGTCGACCGCACTGTCTGCAACGTCCTTCGCCTGGTCGGCGAAGCTGCGTTCTTCATTGCGCTTTTCGCCAGCTTCGATCCGCTTGCGAAGACGCTCACGCTTCTGCTCGTCGCTTAGCTGGCTATCGGCGCTGATCGGGGTGACGTTGGTGGTGGCGTTGTCTGCCATGAGTTTTCTCCGGAATTTGTGTTCGTGGAGTCAACGATTTGAGGGGGGCGGTCGTTCCGCCTACTCGTCGTTCTGCGCTGTCTCTTCGTCGTCTTCTGGCTCGAGGCCGAAGATGGAAAGGATCGGGTTACGCGCAAACCAGACCGCGATTGCTGCGACCAGGGCGGCAAGTGCACCCTTATTGTTCTCGGCAACCTCCACGGCTTCTTCGTAGACGTCGATTGCGCCCTCACGGACGCGATCCATTGCGCGTTCTCCAAGCGACTTTCCGCGGAAGGTCGTTTTCAGGTTTTGGACGTCGGCATCGACCAGCGCCTTGGCAGAATTGCGCAAGTGGCGGTCGGCCAGCATCTGTGCCTTGCGATCACTCATGATTGTCTTCCGAAAAAGCGTCGCGAACCTCGTCGATCCGTGCTTTCAACAGGCTGAGGAAGAGAATGCCGATTGCGACCAGAGCAATCGTAACGATAGCAGTCGCGATCCACGGGCCGACGATGGGCGCCAGTGCGATCACCAATCCCACAGTCATGGCGATCAAGGCGAGGTGGAGAACGCCAAAGGCGCCAAGCCCGAAGGCAATGGCGCCCTTGATCCTGTTTGCTGCAAATCCCGCGCGGCTCTTCTGGTAGGCCATTTCGGCCTCGGCATAAGTCTTGCCGTCTTCAAGCAGCGCGATGACATCGTCGGCTAGGGAAGGGCCGACTGCTTCGTCGTGCTCTTCTTCGGGCTCATAATCGTCCGGCAAGTCTACCGGACCATCATACGGCGCGTTGTCGCGCTCTTCTTCTTCGAGCATCGAGCCCCCCTTGCTCACCGATTAGCGACGGAAAATGCGCGAAAGCACGAAACCTGCCGCAGCCGCAATACCGATCGCGAGGCCGGGGCTCTTGCGGACGAATTCGCGACCGTCTTCGACCAGGTCGTCGACGTTCTTTTCGTCGAGCTTGCCGGCGTAGTCTTCAAGCGCGGTCGAAGCGGAACGGGCGTATTCGCCATACTTGGCGCCAAGCTTTTCATCGACCTGATAGGCGTTGTCGCTGATCGTACGGCTCAGGGCGCGCAGACCTTCGCTGGTTTTCACTTTGCCTTCGGTGGCGAGTTCCTTGCCTTTCACGCGTGCTTCCGCGCCATACGCCTTGGCTTCGCCGACCCAGTCTTCGCGTTTGTCGGCGGCCTGGCCGCGCACTGCGGTGGCGCGTTCCTTGCCTTCGGCACGAAGGGCGGCTGCACCAGCCTTGGCTTCCTCAAGCGCTGCGTTGAAGCGGCTCTTGGCTTCTGCGCGGTGCGGGTTGGTGCTTTCGGTGGTGTTGCTGGTTGCTGTGTTGGTCACTGGAGCTTTCTCCTTTGCTACACCCTTTTTCGCCACGGTTTTCTTGGGCGCCTTGCGGGTGGTGGATTTCTTGGGTGCGGTAATGGCTCGCTTCTTGGAGCCAGTGGATGTGTTTTCTTCGGCCATAGCCTCGTCCTTCCCGTCAATTCGTATTCATCCGGGACTACAGACGAGGCCCGGTATTCCTTTTTGCAACGTCGCTTGCGCCGACATGTTCCGGCGAATACAGCGCTGCCCGTACACCGATTTAGTGGTGTCCTATACCATTACAACACCCCGCCGAGGAGTTTGTTCCGAAATGACCGCCATCATCGACATTCACGCCCGCGAGATTCTTGACAGCCGTGGCAATCCCACGGTCGAGGTGGATGTGCTGCTCGAAGACGGCAGTTTCGGCCGCGCCGCCGTGCCTTCGGGCGCATCGACCGGCGCCCACGAAGCAGTGGAACTGCGCGATGGCGACAAGGACCGTTACCTCGGCAAGGGCGTCCTCAAGGCAGTGGACGCCACAAATGGCGAGATCAGCGATTTGCTCATTGGCAACTTCGATGCCGAGGACCAGCGGGACATCGACCTCGCCATGATCGCGCTGGACGATACGCCCAACAAGGGCCGCCTGGGTGCGAACGCGATCCTGGGCACCAGCATGGCTGTCGCCAAAGCGGCCGCCAATGCGCGGGGCCTGCCGCTCTATTCTTACATCGGCGGTGTCTCGGCCCATGTGCTGCCCGTGCCGATGATGAACATCATCAATGGCGGCGAACACGCCGACAACCCTATCGACATCCAGGAATTCATGGTCATGCCGGTCGGCGCCGACAGCCTTGCCGAAGCGGTGCGCTGGGGTGCGGAGATCTTCCACACACTGAAGAAGAACCTTTCGCAGAAAGGTCTCGCGACGGCAGTGGGCGACGAAGGCGGCTTCGCACCCGATCTTGCTAGCACGCGCGACGCGCTCGATTTCATCACGGGCTCGATCCAGCAGGCCGGCTTCACGCCCGGAGACGATGTGGTCCTGGCGCTCGACTGCGCCTCGACCGAATTCTTCAAGGACGGCAAATACATGATCTCGGGCGAGAACCTCGCGCTGACGGGTGACGAAATGGCCGAGTATCTTGCAAAGCTGTGTGCCGATTATCCCATCCGCTCGATCGAGGACGGTATGGGCGAAGACGACTTTGCAGGCTGGAAGGCCCTGACCGACCTCGTCGGCGACAAGGTGCAGCTGGTGGGCGACGATCTTTTCGTGACCAACCCCCAGCGCCTGACTGACGGCATCGAACAGGGCCTAGCCAATTCGCTGCTGGTCAAGGTCAACCAGATCGGCACGCTTTCCGAAACGCTCGATGCAGTAAGCATCGCCAATCGCGCGGGCTATACTGCGGTCATGTCGCACCGTTCCGGCGAGACGGAAGACGCGACCATCGCTGACCTGGCGGTCGCCACCAACTGCGGACAGATCAAGACCGGCTCGCTCGCCCGTTCGGACAGGCTTGCCAAGTACAACCAGCTGATCCGGATCGAGGAAGAGCTGGGCGATAGCGCAGTCTACGCCGGGCGCTCCTGCTTCGGCTGAGACCCAAGCCTGCGCTCCCTGGCGCTGCGCAGCTCTTCGATAGCGTGATCGAGTCGGAGAGCCGCGCCGCGCACCTCCAGTGCGTCGAGCTGGATTAAACAGTGTTCGAGCTGATCTATGATTGCGGCGAGCCGGGCGTCGTGTGTCGTGTCGTGCATTTCGGTGGACAGGAATGCACGATGCAGATTGCCATGCGGTGATGGTCTGGCTAGCCTTTCCTACCTAGGGAGAGGGCAGTTTTCGCATGGACCATATTCCGGGTCACCCGGACGACATTACTGCGGCCTGGCTCAGTGAGTTGCTCGGGACGGAAGTAACCGACCTTGGCTGGACACCGATCGGCACCGGACAAGTCGGCGACAGTGTCCGGATTGCGCTGCAAGGACCGGATGTCGGCGGGCGCGTTCCTGCGACACTCGCCGCCAAGTTTCCTGCAGCGGACGAGACCAGCCGCGCAACGGCGGCGCTATTCGGACTCTATAGCAAAGAAGTTCACTTTTATCGCGAGGCAGCACCCGAGCTGGATGTCAGGGTGCCTAAGGTTCATTTCGCTGATGTTTGTGACAACGGGCAAAGGTTTTGCCTGATCTTCGAAGATCTTGGACCGGCCCGGCAGGGCGACCAGATCCGGGGATGCTCGCTTGACGACGCGAAGGCTGCCATCAGGCAGGCGGCTGCAATTCACGCGCCCAGCTGGGGCAACAAGGACCTGCTTTCGGCCGATTGGATTCAGCCCGCACCCGACCTGGGAGAAAAGATCGCGGCGATGTACCCGCAGGCGCAAGCGGTGTTTCGCGAAAGGTACGCCTCTCAGCTCGAGCCGGAATACATGGCTCTGTGCGACGAGCTCGCCGAAGTGTCGTCCCTATATCACCAAAGGAACGGCGATCCCCAGTGCCTGGTGCATGGGGATTTCCGGCTCGATAACATGCTGTTCGATATCCACGGCGGAGCGGAGCCGATTGCGATCCTTGACTGGCAGACAGTCACGGTCGGCAAAGCGATGACGGACATCGGATATTTCATGGGCTGCGGCATCGGCGACCTCGGCCTCGAGCACGAGGACGAACTGCTCGATCTCTACCTCTACGACATGAAGGCTCGTGGCGTCGATCTGAGCCGCGCGGACATTGCTACCGACTTTCGCACAGGGATACTGCACGGTGTTTCGACCGCAGTCTTCAGCGCGGCATTCGTCGAGAGGACCGAGCGGGGCGATGCAAATTTCCTGTCGATGGCGCGCGGCGCTTGCGCGATGGCACTTCGGCATGACAGCATAGCGGCGTTAAAGGAGGCGAATTGATGGTTCTATCGCGCGGGGACGATTATCCGATCCATCAGACGCCCGAACCGATCGCCTATTCGGGCACGGACCGGAATTTCTACGACCGCTATTTCTTCAATGGCTATGCGCCCGACGGCAGCGGTTTCTTTGCCCTGGCATTCGGGATTTACCCACAACTCGACATCGTCGATGCGCACTTCAGCTTCATCAGAGGCGATACGCAGCATTGCGTTCACGCCTCGGCCGAAATGGGCATGGAACGCATGGCCTTGAGCTGCGGACCCATTTCCATCGAAATCGTCGAACCCTTGCATGCATTGAAAGTGAAGGTCGAGGAAACCGAAGGCATCGCCGCCGAATTCACTTTCACCGGTCGTGCATTCCCAATCGAGGAACCGCGTTTCACCCATCGGCTCGGCCCGCGAGCGTTCATGGATTGCACGCGCATGACGCAGAACGGGCACCTTACGGGCTGGATTTCGCTCGACGGGGAGCGCCACTCCCTAGCGCAGGGGACTGCGGGAACACGCGACCGCAGTTGGGGAATTCGACCGATCGGTGCCAGCGATCCTCAGCCGATACCCGGCCATCAATTGCCCGGGTTTTTCTGGCAGTGGACGCCAATCAATTTCGACGATGGCAGCCTGTTCTTCCATGTGAATAACGACGAGCATGGAGAGGCGTGGAATACCCGTGCGGCATGGGCCCCGGACGGAGCCGACGCCCGCGATATCAACGAGGGAGTGGGGAGCATGCGAACCCGGCTCGCCCCTGACACTCGTTGGCCATCGGGGGGCACGCTATCGCTCGCCCTGAAGGGCGCACCGGAGCAGGTGACCTTCGAACCGCTCGGCCGGTTCCAGATGCGCGGGATCGGCTATACGCACCCCGAGTGGGGCCATGGCCTGCACCATGGACCATTGCGGGTATCACGTGAGGACATCGATCTTGCGACGCTTGACCCGCTAAAGCCGGAAAACATTCACGTGCAAATCCCGATCCGGGTAACCGGCAGCGACGGCAGGAGCGGGATCGGTATATTCGAACAGCTTATCATGGGGCGGTTTGCCCCACTGGGACTGACCGAAATGCTCGACGGGGCGTCCTAACCTGCAAACCGGCCCTGGAGTTCGAGCAGGGCAATAGCTGCCTTTGCAGCCTCGCCGCCCTTGTCCTTCCGGCTTGAATCGGCCCGCGCGAGCGCCTGCTCCTCGTTCTCGACGGTAATGATGCCGTTACCGATGGCGATGCCATCCATGGTCAGTGCCATGATCCCGCGTGCGCTCTCGCCCGCAACGATCTCGAAGTGATAGGTTTCGCCCCGGATGACTACGCCGATAGCGACGAAGCCGTCGTAGCGTCCGCTGTCGGCTGCCATGGAAATCGCGCCCGGAATTTCGAGAGCGCCGGGGACGGTCAGCACTTCGACCGAATGGCCCGCAGCTTCGAGCGCCGCAGTCGCGCCTGCAACGAGCATGTCGTTCAGATGGTCGTAGAAACGCGCTTCGACGATAAGGAAATTGGCCATCTGTGCTTACTCCGGAATAGGACGGTGATCGACGATGTTGAGGCCATAGCCTTCGATCGCGACGACATTGGGTTGTGAATTGCTGAGCAGGATCATGTCCTCGACACCCAGGTCGGCAAGGATTTGCGACCCGATACCGACATTGCGCTGGGCTTCGTTTTCGCCGTAGCCGCTTGCCGGCCTACCGGTAATGATGACGATGATGCCCGAACCATGCTCGCCTACGGCCTGCATGGCCCGCTGCAGGGTACGTTTGCGCGGTCCCGGCTTGCCCAGCACATCGTCGAAGATCGAGATGGGGTGCACGCGCGTGAGAGTGGCTTCGCCTTCCTTCACGTCGCCCTTTTGCAGGACATAGGATTCGCTGCCATCGACCGTGTTGCGATAGGTCAGCATTTTCCAGTCGCCGCCATAGTCGGACTCGAACGTGTCCTCGGCGATCCGCTCGACCAGATGGTCGTGACGCATACGGTATTCGATCAGATCGCGGATCGTGCCGATCTTCATGTCGTGCTTGCGCGCGAAGGTCACCAGGTCGTCCAGCCGGGACATGGTGCCATCCTCGTTCATGATCTCGCAGATCACGCCCGAGGGGTTGAGGCCGGCGAGGCGGGAGATGTCGACGGCCGCTTCCGTGTGACCGGCGCGAACCAACACCCCGCCATCACGCGCAGTGAGAGGAAAAACGTGACCCGGGGTCACGATATCGTCGGGGCCCTTGGTGGCGTCGATGGCGACCGAAACCGTGCGCGAGCGGTCGGCCGCGCTGATGCCGGTGGTGACGCCGGTCTTGGCCTCGATCGAGGTGGTGAAGGCCGTCTGCATGCTCTCGCGATTGTCGCGGCTCATGGGCTCGAGGCCGAGTTCCTCCACGCGCTTGCGATCCAGCGAGAGGCAGATGAGACCGCGACCGTGGGTGGCCATGAAATTGATGGCGTTGGGCGTCGCCATTTGTGCGGGAATGATGAGGTCGCCTTCGTTTTCGCGATCTTCGTCATCGACGAGGATGAACATCCGGCCATTGCGCGCTTCGTCGATGATCTCTTCCGCGCCGACAATGACAGGCGTCTCGTCATTCGCCTCGAGGAATGCTTCCAGCTTGGCCAGGGTGTCGGCAGTGGGGTTCCAGCTGTCGTCGGTGCAATCGCGCAAGGTATTGGCGTGCAAACCTGCGGCGCGGGCCAGACCGGCACGGGTCATCAGGCCTTGGGATACGAGGGTGCGGACTTTCTCGATTGTGTTCATGTCGCTCGCCTAATCACATTCAAATGTGATGTCAAATTTGCGGCGCACACGTGAATGGTCTGCGCGGGCAAACGCGATGATTAATTCGCTATGTCGATAGGGTGGGAAATGGTGGACGCACTAGGGCTCGAACCTAGGACCCGCTGATTAAGAGTCAGCTGCTCTACCAACTGAGCTATGCGTCCACTCTCACGGTCTGCCCGCGCTCCGGCCCGGTGGTGCGGGCGGCCCCCGACTCGGGGGAGGCGCTCATATAGCGGCTGTCGTTCGGAATAAAAGACCTAAATCGCAATCAGGCCATCAACCCGCGTTTCGGCGCGTCCAGGTTCCACCGGTGAACCATCATGAGGATGCCGATACAGATCATGTTCGTCATCATGGAACTGCCGCCATGACTGACGAAGGGAAGGGGGATTCCGACGACCGGGGCAAGGCCCATGACCATCATCAGGTTGATCGCGACGTAGAAGAAAATCGTCGCAGTCATGCCTGCCGCCAGCAGCTTCCCAAAGCGGTCCGCACTGTTGCGCGCGACCTTGAAGCCCCAGCCCAGGATAATTGCAAAGGCGCCGATGACGAACAGGCCGCCGGCAAAGCCCCATTCTTCGGCCATCGTCGCGAAGACGAAGTCTGTGTGCGGTTCTGGCAGGTAGTTGAGGTGGCTTTGAGAGCCTTCGTTGAAACCCTTGCCGAACAGGCCGCCGGATCCGATCGCGATCTTCGACTGGGTAATCTGGTAGCCCTCGCCAAGAGGGTCGCTTTCGGGATCGAGAAATGTCGTTACGCGATCTTGCTGGTAGGGCTTGAGCGCGAAGAAAAAGGCAAGGGGGATCGCTGCCAGCCCGGCCGCGCCAGCCATAATGAACCATCTGAGCGGCAAACCTGCAAACAGCATCACCAAGCCCCCGCCAAAAGCAATGGCGAGCGATGTGCCGAGATCGGGCTGCAAGAGAACGAACGCCATCGGCAAGGCGATTATGGCACCTGCCGGAATGAGCGCGCGCCAGGTGGGGATCACTCCGACTGGCAGGCTTTCATAGAAACGGGCAAGCGCCACGACGACCGCCGGCTTCATAAGCTCGGAGGGCTGGATGCGTATGGGACCGACTTCGAGCCAGCGTTGGCTACCTCCGCCCAGCGTACCCATGATCTCCACGGCCATGAGCAACAGCAGGACGACGACATATCCCGGATAAGCAAAAAACTTCACCAGGTCCTTGGAAAACCGCGAGATGACAATCGCCGCTACGAAGAAAATCCCGAACCTGACGAGATGCGATTCGGCATAGCGCGAAAAATCGCCAGCCGCCGCCGAGGTTAGCACCAGCGCGCCGAAGGCAATCAGGCCGAACAGCGGAAAAAGCATCTGCCAGGGCTGGCGCGCTACCGGTGCTGGGACGATGCTGCTCATTCCGGAATTGCACCCGGAACGTCGGCCGGATCAGGCGAGGGGATGTTTGTCGGCGTCGGCACGGCTTGGGGAGGGGGCGATGCTTCCTGCACCTCTTGCGCGGTCCGCGTGTCGACCCGAGGCTGGATTGCCTCCTCCGCAAGTTGCTCTGGCTGCCGCGCTGCGACCCGCGCTTCTGCCTCGACTTGGTCGAAAATATCCTCGTCGCGCGTGGGGACTGGCGGAACCGCCTCGCCGCTGGCTGCCGCATAGGCACGGTATTTGGCATCGAGACGTTCCTGCGCGGTGCCGCCCCACTGTTCTTCCAGCGCGCGCAGAGCCTCGATACCTTTCGCGGGATCGAACATGAAGGTCATCACGTCGCGGGCGATCGGATAGGCCGCGCCCGAACCGCCACCATGTTCGATGACGACTGCGCCGGCATATTTCGGTTTATCGAAGGGCGCGAAAAAGACGAAGAGTCCGTGGTCACGGTATTTCCATGGTCCGGTCCGGCCGTCGGAGACGCTAAGCGACACGACCTGGGCCGTACCGGTCTTGCCGGCCATCAGGATGTCGTCGAACGGCAGGCGCGCGCGTCCTGCGGTGCCTGGGCCGTTTACGGTATCGCTCATCGCCTGGCGGACGTACCCGATCTCTTCCGGGCTGAAGTCGAAATGTTCGAATTTGGGCTTGTCATCGGTCAGACGCAGGCGAGGCAGGACACGGTCACCAGTGGCGAGGCGGGCCGCCATTACCGCCAGTTGCAGCGGATTTGTAAGGTAATAGCCCTGGCCAATCGAGGAGTTCACGGTGTCGAAGGGTTGCCACTCCCGTTCGAACTTGCGTTCTTTCCAGGCGGGCGAGGGGACGGTGCCGTAAAACTGGCTCGTCACGGGGAGATCGAACTCCTCGCCGAGCCCCATTTTCTTCGCCCATTCCGCCACTTTCGCAAAACCGATCTGCTGGGCAAAGTGATAAAAATAGCTGTCGCAGCTCTGGTAGATCGCCTTGGCCATGTCGACGCGGCCGTGATTGCTCCAGCAATTGAAGAAGCGATTGCCAATGCGCCGCCCGCCATTGCACATGATGGATTCTTCCGGCTTCACACCTGCATCGAGGAAGGCCATGCAATGCATTGGTTTTACTGTGGAACCGGGCGGGTACAGTCCTTTCAGGACCTTGTTGCGCAAGGGAACCCGCTCGTCATCGCGGAGCATGGAATATTCGACTCGGCCAATCCCAGCCGAGAAGCTGTTGGGATCGAAACTGGGCATGGATGCCATGCACAGGACATCGCCGGTTTCGCAGTCCATGACCACGCAGGACCCGCTTTCCAGTCCGATGCGGCGGGCGGCGTAATCCTGCAAGGGACCATCGATGGTCAGGCGAACCGGATCGCCCTGGATATCTTCGCGCGTTTCGAGGTCCCGCACGATCCTGCCCGAGGCGGTAACCTCGACGCGGCGCGCCCCTGGTTCGCCTCTCAGATCCTGCTCGAACTGCTTTTCAAGCGCATCCTTGCCGATCTTGTAGCCGGGAGTGATCAGGATGGGATCGGGATTTTCTTCGTATTCCTCCGCAGAGGCAGGCCCCACGTAACCGATGAGATGCCCTACGCTGGGGCCGGTGGGGTAAAAGCGCGAGAAACCCCGCTGCGGAACGACGCCCGGCAAATCGGGCAGGCGCACGCTGATCGCCGCGAACTGATCGTAGTCGAGGCCGGTCGCAACCTCGATCGGTTGGAAGCCGCGCGCATCGTCAATCCGCTTGGTGATATCGGCAATCGTGGTCGCTTCGAGATCGAGGATTTTCGCGAGTTCCTCGATGGTCTTTTCCGGATCGTTCATCCGGTCCGGGATCACATCGACGCGGAAATCCGCACGGTTCGATGCCAGCGGGGCGCCATTGCGATCGAGGATCCAGCCCCTGCGCGGTGGGATCAGCGACAGGTTTACGCGGTTGCTTTCCGACTCGAGGACCCAGCGCTCGTTCTCCGCGATGGCGATATACGCCATGCGCGCCGCCAGGATCGTGCCCAGGCCACCCATTCCGGCAGCGATCACGAACGTGCGGCGGTCGAACGCGTTTTCGAGAGTGGTCTGGCTGACCAGATCCTTCGTGCGACGGCTAATACCGCTCCGGCGTGAGAAAATCCCCATCAGACCCGCTTCCAGCGCATCAGCCGCAGCCTGTCGAGACGGGCCACGATACGCGCGACGATAGGGAACATCAGGACGGACATTAGCAACTGCGGGATCAGGGCAACAAGAGCCGGCAAGGTCGGGGTCGCACCGCTCAGGAGCCAGCCGGCGAGGAGATACACCACGACCAGTAAACCGGCCGTGAACCAGTCCTGCCAGAACGCTCTCCAGGGAAGGCGGAGCTCGACGAACTCGATCACGAGCATGGTCATCGACCACAGCAGTATCGCGAAGCCGAATGGCTGGCCGCTGAAGAGATCATCGAACAGGCCGAGTGGAAAACCGGCCCACACCGGCAGGAGGCCCGGCCGGACAAGACGCCAGGCCAACAGGGTCAGGAATCCGAGCGGTGGGACCATCGGAAGGGCGGCCGCAATCGCGAAGACGGGCAGCAGCGAACCCAGCAGGATCGAAAGCCACGGGATCACATTGGCAAGCAGGGGGGAATGCGAACGATTGATGCGGCTGCCATAGGCATCGCTACGGGCGCGCGGCTCCATCCGCTCCATCAGTCGGTCAACTCCTCTTCGACCGGGGTCGTCGCACCGCTGGCTGCGTCGGGTTCGAAGATCGGTTCTATCGCAACGAAATCCGTCGCTGCGGGATCGCTGACGATGCGGGCGACCCCGCCATCGTCGGTCAGTTCGGTCACGATGGCGACAGCGATGCCGGGAGGATAATAGCCGCCCGCGCCGGAGGTTACGAAGAGATCGCCCACTTCGAGAGGATTGATGCCGAGGTTTATGAGCTTGATCCGCAGGAGGCTGTCGCCGCGACCTTCTGCGAAGGCGACGACCTCGTCCCCTGCTCGGCGCACAGGCAGTACGCTTTCGCTGTCTGTTAGCAGGAGCACGCGGGAGGAATCGCTGCCGGTCTCAAGGATGCGTCCGACCACACCGCGTGGTGAACGGACGGGCATGCCGACCTCCACGCCGTCATCCTCGCCTGCACCCACATAGGCGAAGCGGCGAGTGCTCGAAGCGGTCGAGCCGATCAGGCGCGCGACCGCCACCGGCGTGCGTTCCTGGTCCTGCAGGTCCAGCAAGCCTTTCAGGCGCACGTTTTCTTGACGAACCGCTTCCGCTTCTTCCAGCCGGATGCGGGCCAGTTCCATCTCGCGCTTGAGTTCGGCGTTCTTGGACCCGGCACGATAGTAACCGCTGATGGAATCCCACAGCGACTTGCTGCTGGTCCGGACGGTTGCCGCGGTTTCGGTAGCCGGGCTGACCGCATCCTGCGCAGCCGAGCGCGGTCCGCCGAAAAAGCTGGGCTGGAAGAACGATAGGCCAAGCAGTACGGCGCCGATGAGGGCACCGATCCCGGCGATGATATAGCCGGTGAAGAGATTGTACTGCGCCCGCCGCGAATAGCTCGAGCGCCGTGTGCCGCTCGGCGCCATATCCTAAGCCTTCCTCAAGCCGTCATCAGGACGCCGCGATAGATCGGGTCCTCCATCGCGCGGCCGGTGCCGATGGCCACGCAGGACAGAGGATCTTCCGCGATGGTCACGGGTAGGCCGGTTTCGTCGCGAAGGTATTCGTCGAGCCCCTGGATGAGCGCGCCGCCGCCGGTCAGGACGATGCCTTGGTCGACGATGTCGGCTGCCAGTTCGGGAGCGGTATTCTCGAGCGCGATACGTACGCCTTCGACGATGGCGCCGATCGGTTCGTTGAGCGCTTCGGCAATGTGGCCCTGGTTGATCGTGATTTCCTTCGGCACGCCGTTCACGAGGTCGCGGCCCTTGATCGTGATCTGTTCGCCGATGCCGTCTTCGGGGGCGCGGGCGATGCCGTAATCCTTCTTGATCCGCTCTGCCGTGGAGTCGCCGATCAGCAGGTTGTGGTGTCGTCGGACGTAGGACACGATGGCTTCGTCCATCTTGTCGCCGCCCGTGCGGACCGAAGTGGTGTAAGCAAGGCCGCGCAGCGAGAGGACCGCGACTTCCGTCGTGCCGCCGCCGATGTCGACGACCATGCTGCCGACCGGTTCGGTGACCGGCATGTCGGCACCGATAGCGGCCGCCATAGGTTCTAGGATGAGGTACACCTGCGATGCGCCGGCATTCGATGCCGCATCGCGGATCGCGCGGCGTTCTACCGAGGTCGAGCCCGAGGGAACGCAGATGGTGATTTCCGGATAGCGCATCAGGCTCTTGCGGCCGTTCACCTTGCGGATGAAGTG
Organism: Qipengyuania aquimaris; assembly: GCF_009827445.1. Classification (GTDB taxonomy): domain Bacteria; phylum Pseudomonadota; class Alphaproteobacteria; order Sphingomonadales; family Sphingomonadaceae; genus Qipengyuania; species Qipengyuania aquimaris. The sequence goes on along the minus strand of NZ_WTYI01000001.1, from coordinate 1,040,858 downwards.
CTTGATCATCTCCTCGGCCACGTCGAGGTCGGCGATCACGCCGTCGCGAAGCGGACGGATGGCTTCGATGGAATCGGGCGTCTTGCCCATCATCATCTTCGCGTCGTCGCCCACGGCCTTCACGCGCTTCATCCCATTGATGGTTTCCAGCGCGACCACGCTAGGCTCGTTCAGGACGATGCCCTGATCCTGGACGTAGACCAGCGTATTGGCGGTGCCGAGGTCGATCGCCATGTTCTGCACGCCGAATTTGAAGATGTTGTTCCAGAAGCCCATTTTGACGCGATTTTCCGTTAGAATTTGAAGAGGCGAGGGGCGGTCGGGGCCGCTCGCACCTGTTCCGGGGGGAAATGGTGCGGGGTCCTTAGCGATATTACGCTCCGAATGCCAAAAATTTCCGAGCCTTTGGCGTGGATTACCCACACGTGCCGTCTCGGATTTCCGGCGATTCGTCGCTAGGTTGGTTTTTCCATGCCAACAATCCGCCGCCTGCCCGACAATCTGGTCAATCGCATCGCCGCTGGCGAGGTGGTCGAACGGCCATCTTCCGCACTCAAGGAACTGGTCGAAAATGCCATCGACGCAGGGGCGACGCGGATTGCGGTCAAGCTGGTCGAGGGTGGTTTGACCAGCCTTGAAGTTACCGACGACGGCTGCGGCATGACGCCCGACGAAATGGCGCTTGCGCTGGAGCGTCACGCGACGTCCAAACTGCCCGACGAGGCGATCGAGCAGGTCGCCACTCTCGGCTTTCGCGGAGAGGCCTTGCCGAGCATTGCCAGCGTGGCGCGCTTCAGCCTGGAAAGCCGTCCCGCCGGTGCGGAACAGGGCTGGAAGCGCGTGGTGGACCACGGAGCAGTCGTTTCCGAAGGGCCCGCTGCGCTACCGCCCGGCACCCGCGTCAGGGTCGAGAACCTGTTTGCGAAAATTCCGGCACGGCGAAAATTCCTGCGCACCCCGCGCAGCGAATACGCGGCCTGCCTCGACGTCGTGCGCCGCCTCGCCATGGCGCGCCCGGATATAGCGATAACGCTCGATCACGGGGACCGCCGGATCCTCGGGCTGCAAGGGGGTGAGGGGCTGGCCAACCGCGTGGCGCAGGTGATCGCGCGCGAATTGAAGGACAATGGCGTCGCCATCGACCTCGACCGGGGGACGATGCGCCTCACCGGCATCGCGGGCCTGCCGACCTACAATCGCGGCATCGCGGACCACCAGTACCTCTTCGTGAACGGCAGGCCGGTGAAGGACCGCTTGCTGACGGGCGCCGTACGCGGGGCCTATGCCGACATGCTTGCGCGCGATCGTCATGCCGTCCTCGCGCTGTTCCTCGATCTTCCGGCAGAGGATGTGGATGTGAACGTCCACCCGGCCAAGACAGAGGTGCGTTTCCGCGATGCCCAGGCAGTGCGCGGCTTCATCGTCTCCGGCCTGCGCCAGGCACTGGCGACCGGCGACAAGCGCAGCGCGCAATCGCCTGATGCGGGTGCAATGTCGCGCTGGCAGCAGGAGCCGGTACGCGACGAGCCATCGCCCGCGTTACGTTCGATCTTCGAAAGACGCGACTGGTCGGCACCGCAATCACGCGTTTCCGAAGCGAACGCTGCATGGCGCGGCGCCGAGGCGGGTATCATGGCCGCACCGCGAGGTCGTGCCGAAGAAGCGGCTCCGGTCAGCGCTCAGGAGCAGGACTTCCCGCTCGGGATCGCGCGCGGGCAGGTGGCCAACACTTACATCGTGGCGGAGGCGAAGGACGGGCTCGTGCTTGTCGACCAGCACGCTGCGCACGAAAGGCTGGTGCTGGAACGGCTCAAGGCCGCGGGGGCGGAAGAGGCGGTCGCGCGCAGCCAGGCGCTGCTCATCCCTGAAGTGGTCGAACTGGACGAAGTCTCCTGTGACCGCCTTGAAAGCGCGGCCGATGCGCTGGCATCCCACGGCCTCACCATCGAACGGTTCGGGCCGTCCGCTATGCTGGTCCGGAGCCTGCCGCACGCCATCGCGCGCACCGATCCGGAAAAGCTGCTGCGCGATATCGATGACGATCTGGCGCTGAATGGGGAAGCGCTACTGCTCGGTGAGAAGCTCGACCTCGTGCTGGCGACGATGGCCTGCCACGGATCGGTCAGGGCAGGGCGCACGCTCCGGGTGGACGAGATGAACTCGCTCCTGCGCGAAATGGAACGCACACCGCGTTCGGGCCAATGCAACCATGGGCGCCCCACGTGGGTTAAGCTCTCGATGGAAGACGTCGAGAAACTGTTCGGGAGGCATTGATGCGCTGGATTATCGCGATTGCGCCACTAGTCCTCGCGGCTTGCGGCCCGACGCCGGCACAGAAGGCCGCTGCTGATGCAAGGGCTGTCGCCGAGGTGGAGGCGAACCAGGAACCGCCGCCCGAAGAGCTCGCTCTTGGCGTGATCACTTTCGCGGATGTCGAAAACGCCGACATGTTCGGTGCAGGGTGCAATGTCCTGCCGAATTCAGGCAGCGCGGGCGGGATTGCCATTGCCGTGGCCCAGTCCGACGCCGGTTACTTCAAACGGGAAAACGAAATCATCCGCATGGCGGCGGATGCCGGCAGCAAGGAGCTGCCTTACCTTGGCCGCGAGAAATACAGCGGGTTGGCCTATTCCATGCGGCTCGAAATCGACGAGGACGCCGGGAAGCAGTCGGGTGACGAGACGATCGACTACCCGTCCGTGCTCACCATCAGGGATGCGCAGGACCGTGTGGTCTACCGCGAGAGCGGCACAACGCAGTGCGGGGCGTGATCTAGTCCGATCCGCCGGGTTCGCGGGTCGCGATCAGGGCGTTGGACACCATCTCCAGCACCATGTCGCCATTCTGGTTGAAGGTGCGAATTCGGCTTTTGAAGATGCCCATCTCGGGTCGTGAAGCACTGCGGCGTTTCTCGATGATCTCGGTCTCGCAACGCAAGGTGTCGCCCGGATAGACCGGCTTTTTCCAGCGCAGCTGGTCGACGCCTGGAGAGCCGAGACCGGCCGATTTCTCGGTCTTCATGTTCTCGACCATCATGGCCATCGTCATGCTGCAGGTGTGCCACCCGCTCGCCGAAAGCCGACCGAAATGCGTTGCCGCGGCCGCATCGTCATCGAGATGGAACGGCTGCGGATCGTACTTGCGGGCAAAGTCCATCACCTCTTCGCGCGTGACTTCGTAGTGGCCGAATTCGCGGCGGTCGCCGACCTGGATGTCTTCGTAGAATTTCATGCCTGACCGTCTGGATCACAGGGCGGGGCGAAGCAACATCCAAATGCCCATGCCCATCATGGCAACGTTTTCGGTGAGCGAAACGAAGCCGAGCGGCACATTGCCGCTGCCGCCCACGCAGGCGCATTTGATCTCGCGCTTCTGGATGTAGACGGCGTAGAACACGCTGACCGCACCCACTGTGCCGATGAATAAGGCGATAGGAACCGAGACAGCCGGTAACAGGCGGCCTGCCATCAGGATTGCCGTCAACGCCTCCAGAAATGGATAGGCATAGGCGTAGGGGACGAAGCGACGACCGAGCAGGTCGTAACCGACGAACATGCTCGAAAACTGTTCGACATCCTGCAGCTTGAGCATGGCCAGCATCGCCATTGAGAATGCGACGAACCATTCCGCACCGCGCACCGTGACGGGCGATCCGTAGACGAACATGCTCATGGCCAAGGCGAGGCCCGCAGCGACTGCAAAGACCGCAATCACGGGCTGATAGCTCGTCTCGCCCTTTTCCTTGACCTTGCGATTGAAGAAACGGCGCAGGTCTTCGTGACCCCCGATGCGCTTGCCGTCGATGAAGGTCTGCGGGGTCGTCTGGACCCCGTGCTCCGCCTTGAACGCGTCAGTCTCTTCGCGGGTGGTGAGGTGGTGGTCTTCCACCTCATACCCTTCGCTTTCGAGCAGGTATTTCGACTTGATGCCGTAGGGACAGACATGCTTGTCCATCACCATCCGATAAAGTTTTGCCGTCTTGGTCATAGCTGGCAAATATACCCCCTAGGGGTATGTTTCAAGTCACGCCCGGAACTTCGGCACTCCTGCGCTGGAATCGAGTTCCGGGATGATGCGGTAGCGGGCAAGGATCAGGCTGAAGAGCCCGAACAGCATCAGGCCGATCGCGGTAAGGGTGAAGACGAAACCTTCGCCGGCAAGGCTGGCCACCGCGTCGCCGAGCGTCTTGATCTGCTCTGCACCGCCCGACATGAAGCCGGCCTGGATCAGCGACCAGCCGATCACGAGATAGACCACCGCACGGGCAAGGAAGCCTGCTCCGCCGAGCCAACGCGTGGCATCGGGGGCCTGCGCGCTGATACGGTTCATGAAGCTGCCGGTAAGGCCCTTCTTCGCCTGGTGCACGGCTGCGATGAAAAGTGCGATGCCAAGTGCGCCGAGCACGAAACCGCCGAGTTCGAAGGACAGCACGCCCGAGGCGGCTTCCTGCGCTCCGCCACTGCCGGATCCGCCGCCCGAGCCTTCGCTACTGGCGAATTTGTAGGCCGAGTACGCCAGCGCAAGGTGGGCCACGCCGCTACCGGCATGACCGATGCGCTTGCCCCAGCCCTTGGCGTCCGAGCCATTGTTCTCGATATCGAAGAACAGCGAGCAGAAGCGGAAGAGGGCGTAGGCGATCAGGCCGATGACCATGATCCAGAGGATAATCGTCCCGGCGGGATATTCCTCGATAGCGCGGAAAATGCCGTTCGTGCCTTCCGCGATCTTGCTGGAGCTCGTGAGGGCGATCAGTCCCAGGACAAAATACAGGATTGCGCGGCTGAAATAGCCGACACGCACCAACCAGTTGAATTTCTCGGACTTGTCTACCACGCGCAAAGCTCCCTGTGTTTTGCATGCCTAACGGCAGGAGGGGGCGATGCGTTCCGTAGCTGCGCTTATTTAGCTTGCGGAAGAACCGGCAGGAACGGCTCCAGCGTACCATCCGCGCGATCGGCCTGCGGTAGTCCGACCAGATGGCGCAGCAACGGCGCGATACTGGTGTTCTGGAAGCTGGCGAGTTCGCGGCCCGCGGGGAACGAGGGCCCGTTGGCGATAAACAGCGCAGCCATTTCCGGCGCGTACATGTCGAAGCCGTGATTTCCGCCTGTCCATGCATTCTTCGGGCGCGAGCGTGTGATGGTCCATCCCGTGTCCGGCAGGCAGAAGATCGGCGGAATGCGGCCGTGCGTTCCGTACTGGTACTTTGCCGGGATCGCGCTCTTTTCCCAGCATTCCATGTTGGCGTGATCGGTGTCGACCAGTGCCTTCACCAGCGCTTCTTCATTGCCCGCGGTCGGTTCGAAAGTCGCGTATGCGCCTGCTTCGACGAGGCGATAGAGGCTTTCGTCGAGTACCTCGTCGAGCGCGATAACGCGTTCGGAGCTGGTTGCCGCCATGCCGTGATCCGAAACGATGACGAGATCGGCCGGCTGTCCGAGCTTGCGCAATTCGGCCGTCAGCCGGGCGATGTGGCCGTCTACGTCGCGCAGCGCTGCGTTTACTTCTTCGCTGTCGGGGCCGCCATCATGTCCGGCGGTGTCGACCGTATCGAAATAGAGTGTCACGAACTCGGGACGGATATCGGCAGGACGCCTTGCCCAGTCGAGGACCGCGTTCACGCGCTGGGTGTTCGATATCTGCATCGAGAACTGCTGCCAGTCGCTCGGCAGGACGCCGTCGGAGACCGGACCCCATCCTTGTGCCGTGCCGCCCCATGGAACGGCAGAGCCCGGCCAGAACATTGCCGCGCTGCGAATGCCGGCTTCTTCCGCCTCGACCCAGACCGGCTTGGCTTCGTTCCACCAATAGGGATCGACCGTCGCCATGGTGAAGGGCTCTGCGGGTCGACCCTGGTCTTCCATCCGGTTGGCCGTGATCCCGTGATGGTCGGGAACGAGGCCGGTCACCAGCGTCCAGTGGTTCGGGAAAGTCTTGGTCGGGAACGACGGACGCATCGAAGCGGTGACGCCGCCATCGGCAAGGGCGGACAGAGTAGGCGTCAAGCCGCGGCCAAGATAGTCGGGATGGAACCCGTCGATCGAGACGAGGATCGTCATGCGCTCGCGCTGCTCCGCGACAGCCGCCGGAGCGGAGGCGATAGTTTCGACCTGCTGTGCGCAGCCTGCCGCGAGCGGAAGGATGGCAAGGGCGAGGGCGGTCGTGAGCGAGCGCTTCATTCCGGGTACTCCGGTATCAGACGTTGAACTTGAACAGCATGACATCGCCGTCCTGGACGAGGTATTCCTTGCCTTCCTGGCGCAGCTTGCCAGCTTCGCGGGCACCGCTTTCGCCATTAAGCGCGACGTAATCGTCGTACGCGATCGTTTCGGCGCGGATGAAGCCTTTTTCGAAATCGGTGTGGATCTCACCTGCTGCCTGCGGAGCCTTTGCTCCTTCGGGGAAAGTCCAGGCGCGCGATTCCTTCGGACCGGCGGTGAAGAAGGTGTTGAGGCCAAGAAGGCGGTAACCCGCTCGGATCACACGGCTGAGGCCGCTTTCTTCGAGACCCAGTTCGGCGAGGTATTCGGCGCGATCCTCGGGGTCCATCGCGACGAGTTCGCTTTCGATGGCGGCGGAAACCACCACTGCCTGCGCGCCTTCTGCTTCGGCCTTGGCGAAGACCAGCGCGGACAAGTCGTTGCCCTTGGCGGCGTCTTCTTCACCGACATTGCAGACATAGAGGACTGGCTTGGCAGTCAGCAGTTGGGCCTGTTCGAAGACGCGCGCTTCTTCCTCGTCCTTGGGTTCGGTCAGGCGTGCAGGCTTGCCGTCACGCAGCAGAGCCAGGGCCTGGCCGAGCACGCTGGCGATCAGCTTGGCTTCCTTGTCGCCTGCCGTGGCGCGCTTCTCCGCATTGGGGACGCGCTTTTCGAGGCTTTCGAGATCGGCCAGCATGAGCTCGGTTTCGACCACTTCGGCGTCGGCGATCGGATCGACCTTGTTGTCGACGTGCTGGATGTCGTCATCTTCGAAACAGCGCAGGACGTGCACGACCGCATCGACTTCGCGGATGTTGCCGAGGAATTGGTTGCCCAGACCTTCGCCCTTGCTGGCGCCCTTCACCAGGCCGGCGATGTCCACGAACGCCAGCTGCGTCGGGATGATCTTGGCCGAACCGGCAATCGCGGCGATTTTGTCGAGCCGCTCGTCAGGGACGGCGACCTGGCCGACATTCGGTTCGATCGTGCAGAACGGATAGTTCGCGGCCTGTGCGGCCTGCGTTTCGGTCAGTGCATTGAAAAGGGTAGACTTGCCGACATTGGGCAGGCCGACGATCCCGCAACGGAAACCCATCGAAAACTCCGGAAATAGTGATATGCCGCTGCCCTTAGCCGTGAGGTCACTCGATTGCCAGCTTCACGATCGGTTTAACCTTGTTTGGTAAGCGCGAAGAATGACTAGACCGAATTCCGTACTGTCTCTGCTTGCCTTTGCTGCCTCGCTGGCCGCCTGCTCGCCCGATCCGGAAAGCAGCTTCGCCCGCGGGCAGGAGGCCTTTGCCCAGCATGACTACCGCACGGCTCGTGTAGCGCTGATCGCCGGCCTGCGGGAACGCCCGGAAAATGGCGAAATGCTGGCCATGCTGGCGCGGACCCAGATTGCCCTTGGCGATGGGGAGGGCGCAGTGGTGTCGCTGGATCGGCTGTCCGCGCTCGGGGATGATCGGCCGGAACACACTATCCTGCGCGGCGAAGCGGAAATCCTGCGCGGCCGTTACGAAGAGGCCGCAAACGCGGTCGAGGGGCTCGCACTGGCAGGGGCAGACCGGATCAGGGCACTATCACTGCTGGCCGCCGGGGACATCGACGCCGCTGCCGATGCATTCGCAACCGGTGAAAGCCGCAGTACGCCGGATGCGCGGCTGCTGGCCTCCTACTCACGATTCGAGCTGGCACGCGGCGACAAGGAAAGGGCGGCCAACCTTGCCGCAAAGGCCTTGCGAGCTGACGATGCATCGATCGATGCGTACCTGGCGAGCGCGATTGTGTCGCGTTCCCGAAGCAAGCTGCCCGCAGCATTGCGTTCATATGAAAAGGCGCTTGGCCTGCACCCGGCCAACTTCGAGGCGCGGCTCGGCAAGGCGCAGGTCCTTGTTGAGATGGAGGATTTCCAGTCCGCCAAGCCACTGGTTGCCAACCTGGCAAAGGAGTCTCCCGAGAATCGGTCGATCGAATTGCTGCGTGCAAAGCTGGCCGCTCGCGACGAGGATTGGGCAGAGGTGCGCGACATTCTGCAGCGATACGAGCCGGAAATGGATGAAAGCCCCGGGTTGAGACTGGCTTATGGAGAGGCGCAACTGGAGCTCGGATATCCGGTGCAGTCTCTCGCCTTGCTACAGCCGATGCTCAATGCGAACCAGTCGCAGCGTGAGCTTCGAATGCTGGTCGCGCGCGCGCACCTGGCATCGGGTAATGCGAGAGAGGCCCTCGATACGATCGAGCTGGTGGCCATCCGGCCCGATGCGCGCGCCGAGGAACTCACCCTCGCGTCGGAAGCGGCCAAGGCGCTCGGCAGCCCGAAGGCGGCCGAATATCGTACGCGCGCAGGAGAGATCACGCCTCAATGGGTCGGCGGTGAACTTGCAAAGGCAGACCAGGCCTTGCGCAACCGGCAGTGGCAAAGTGCGGAGGCGAGTTACGAAGCGATCCTCGATCGCGGGAGTGCTCGCAATGCCATGGTGCTGAACAATCTTGCCTATGCGAAGTCGCGACTGGGCAAGAAGGATGAAGCGCTCAAACTTGCGTTGGAGGCTGTCGAAGCCTCGCCCGAGAATGCTGCTATTCTGGATACGGCCGGAACTTTGCTGGTCGAAACCGGCTCGCGCGAGCGCGGGGTCTCAATGCTGCACAAGGCCGCGGCGCTAGAACCCGACAATGCGCGTATTGCCCGGCGGCTTGCGGCAGCGCGCAAACCCTGATCAGGAACGCCCAAAAGCAAACGGCACACCAACCGGAGTTGGCGTGCCGCTTACCCTCAATGAACTGGTTTAGCTGTAGGTGACGGTCGCGAGCGCCGGCTTCACTTCGCGGCGGCGGCGGGTGCCGGCGAAAATCATCAGGGCAGCAAGGCCGAAGAGCAGCATCATGTTCGGTTCGGGAACTTCATTGCCCGAGCTGGTGCTGGTCGTGACCTGGCGGCCGCTGGCGGAAGTGATGTCGCCTGCGCCGGATACTGACTGATAGCGGACGAAGAAATCGTCAAGAGTGAGGCTGCTGAGCGCGCTGTCGAATGAAAGTGCCAGCGTGCCGGTGCCGGTCTCGCCACCGAACACGCCACCCCTGTTACCTGCGCACGAGCCGGTGTTCGCGGCCTGGAAGCAGACATCGACGGTGCCGATCTGGTTCGGATAATTGCTGTCGGTGTTGGTGTAGTTGTAAGTGCCCGTGCTGGTCGCGCCGCTGATCTGCGGATCGGTGTTGAACGCGAAGCTGGAAACGCGAGCATCGACGCCGGAGCCGGTGTCGCTCGTGTTGGTCATCGAATAGTCGAAATTGTAGACGTTGCCGACGATCGAAGTGAGCGTGAGGATGAGCTGCGAGCTCAGGCCGGGCACGGTGACATCACCGTTCACAAAGCCATCGAAATCGATGGTGAAGCTTTCGCCGACTTCGTTGGCATCGAGGAGAATGGGTTCTGCCATTGCAGGAGTCGAGGCCAGGAGGCCGAGACCTGCAACTGCCGAAAACACAAGATTACGCGTATTCATCATACCATCCCCACCGAAAGGTAAACCTGCCTTTAGCCAAGTTCATCCGTCCTGTCACTAAAATTGCATTTCGTGAAACAGTTTGGACAGGCTGTTTCATTTGGAGACACGTTTTCTCCCAGGGCTGTCAGACCGCCTGCTGACGAAGCGCGATTTCGCTCATGAATCGGGCATCATCGCCCCTCGCGAGCCAGTCCGCTTCCGCAGAGATGGCACCCAGCATATCCGTCAGGTCGTCGATTTCGGACTTGGCGTAGTTGCCAAGGACGTGACCGGTGACGCGGTCCTTGCTGCCGGGATGGCCGATACCGATTCGCACACGGCGGAAATCCGGGCCGAGATGCTGGTTGATGGAGCGCAGGCCATTGTGTCCGGCTAGGCCGCCGCCGCGCCGGACCTTGATCTTGAACGGCGCCAGGTCGAGCTCGTCATGGAAGACGGTCAGGTCTTCTACGCCCAGCTTGTAGAACCGTAGCGCCTCGCCCACCGAGCGCCCGCTTTCATTCATATAGGTCGCAGGTTTGAGCAGCAGGACCTTCTGGGTCCCGATGCGGCCTTCTTGCGCCCAGCCGGAGAACTTCTTCTGCACCGGCCCGAAACCGTGCATTTCCGCGATTACATCGCACACCATGAACCCGATATTGTGCCGGTGAAGGGCGTATTTGGGTCCGGGATTTCCTAGGCCAGTCCAGATCTGCATGGGCGAGGGCCATAAAGCCTGCGCGCGACAGGGCAAGTCGCAGCGTCACTCGTGCACGGCCTTCACCAGGGGGCCGAGGAAGGGCGAGCCACCGAGCCAGTCGACCTGTGTCTTCGCGCTGACCTCGTTGATCGCGGTCTGCGGGATGCTTCCTCCGCTGACCGGCTGTCGCACCGGGCGCGTTCCTGGCGGCATTGCAAGGATCCTTGCCATCACCCGGGGAATGTCCATCGGATCGGCGGACCGGCCCGAACCGTCTTCCTCGCCCATGCGGGCAACTACCTGCGGATACCCGTCCGTATGCCGCGCGTCCGCACGGGCAGCGAGGTCGCCGGAATAGCGGTTGCGATTGACCCAGACCTTCGTGGGATAGCCGCCTGGCTCGATCACGGTGACTTCGATATTGTGCGGCACCAGCTCGTAGGCGAGCTGTTCGCCCATCGCTTCCACCGCAAACTTCGTCGCCGAATAATGCCCGCCGAACGGGATGATAACCCGGCCAAGCTGGCTGGAGATGCTGAAGATATGGCCGCTCCTGCGCGACCGCATCCCGGGCAGCACCGCGCGGACCAGCCGGTGATAGCCGAAGACATTCGTATCGAAGGCGAGCTTTGTCGCTTCCATGTCCTGCACTTCCACCGGGCCGGTAATCCCGATGCCCGCATTGTTCACGAGCACATCCATGGGGCCGCCATTGGTGCGCTCCGCTTCGGCAACTGCGGCAAGGACCATGGTGTCGTCGAGCACGTCGAGTTCGATAACATGGAGGTCGAGGCCCTTTTCCGAGGCGACCTGGCGCAAATCGTCGCCTTCGGGACGCGGCAGGTTCCGCATGGTCGCAAAGACCTTTGCCCCGAGCTGTGCAAAATGGATCGCGCTGAGCCGGCCGAAGCCACTGGAACAGCCGGTAATGAGGATTGCTTGGCCGGTCAGGTCGGGCGTTCCGCTCACGGTGTCGGATTGTGCGCGCGCAGCGGCAGCGGCAAGGGCGCCGGTTGCGGCGGCACCTGCGAGGAGAGTGCGGCGATTGATGGCTGGCATGGGCGTGGCTCCTTGTTCAAGAGCCACCTAACGCAACCTTGGTAAAAACGAAAACGCCGGACTTCGTGGTGAAGCCCGGCGTTTCGATTTTTCCGGAAAGGAAGGAGAGGCGATTACTCGCTCTTGTCTTCCTGTTCCTCGGCAGCGTCGGCGTCCGGACCCTGCTCGGTAGCGGCGGTTTCGCCAGCTTCCATGTCTTCGCCGGTCTGGTCTTCGTCACCGCCTTCGGTTTCCGACTTCTTCAGAGCGGACGGAGCAACGAGGGTGGCGATAGTGAAGTCGCGGTCGGTGATCGCGCTTTCGCTACCCGCGGGCAGCGTGACTTCGCTGATGTGAATCGAATCGCCGACTTCCTTGCCGGTGACGTCGATTTCGATTTCGCCCGGGATCTTGTCGTTTTCGCAGACCAGTTCCAGCTCGTGACGGACAACGTTGAGAACGCCGCCCTTCTTGAGGCCCGGCGAAGCTTCTTCGTTGGTGAAGACGACGGGGACCGAAACCTCGATCTTGCCGCCCTTGACCATGCGGAAGAAGTCAACGTGCTCGGGGCGATCGTTGACGGGGTGGAGCGACACGTCCTTGGGAAGAGTCTTGATCTTCTTGCCGCCGAGTTCGATTTCGACGATCGAGTTCATGAAGTGGCCGGTGTCGAGCTGCTTGACCAGCTCCTTGGCTTCAACGTGAATCAGGGTGGGTTCTTCCTTGCCGCCATAGATTACGGCGGGGACGCGGCCTTCACGACGCAGTGCACGGGAGGCTCCCTTGCCAGCCCGTTCGCGCGCCTCGGCCGGAAGTGTCAGAGCATCGCTCATGTCGCTTACCTTTCGAATGCATTTGAGTACTTCGGTCCGCCACGCCTCCAGGGATGACCATGACGCCGAAGGGCGCGCGTATAGCGGCATCGCGCGCAAAAGCAAGCGTGAAGCCTACTGGATGCGCCTTATCGCGAAGCCACGTTCTTCAAGTAGAGACTGCACACTGCCTTCGCCCAGCAAATGGCCTGCGCCCACTGCTATCAGCGGCTTGTCCGATGCGCTAAGCAGGTTTTCGATTTGGGCTGCCCAGGCAGAGTTCCGGCGGACCAGCAGTGCCTCATTGAGTTCCGGGTCGGCTAAAAGACCTTCAAGCGTCGTGCGTTCCAGCGCCGAGAGGTCGCCACGGGACCAGATCGTCGCAAGATCGACGCGATCGCCAGGATCTTTCGCGACCACTTCGATGATCGCCCTCAGCAGATCGCGCTGCTCCTGTTCGGGCAGCCGGTCGAATATCGAGAGCTGTAGCGCTGCACCTTCCAGCTCGACGATCTCGCGATTGCCGAATTTGGCGAGAAGCACCTTGTCCGCTCCGAATTCGCTCGAATGGGTCCGCCCGAATTCTGCCAGTGCGAGTGCTGCGCCCCATGTCTCCATTGCATCGAAAGTGCCGGATTCGATCTCTTGCTCATCTTCGATAGCGCGCAACTGGTCACGGGAGAGCGGATCGAGGCGCGAATAGATCGGCACGGAGGGCGGAGCGTCATAAGCGAGCGAGCGGAACAGCTCTTCCAGGCCGAGGCGATCGTCGAGGCCCGATACCTCGACCACCAGCATGTCGGCCGTTTCGACGATCTCTTCCAGCTTCGCCGATTGCCATTCCAGATCGCGGGGCAGGGCGTGTACCGTACCGAAGAGCCAGCCTTCGGTACGGCCTTCAGCACCGGTGATTTCCCACAGGGCAGGATAGTCCCGGCTCTTGCCGTCCTCGTCGGCTTCGCCTTGGCACGATGCCAGTGCGATCGAGGTAAGCAGAAGCAGGACCCAGCGTGCCATCAGCGCAGTCGATTGACGGGAATGCCGCGGGTCTCGAGGTAAGACTGCACGCTCTTTTCGCCAGCGAGGTGACCGGCACCGACCGCGACAAAGACCGTGCCGGGCTGTTCCATCCTGTTATCGATCCATTCCGCCCAGTTGGCGTTGCGATCGTAAAGCAGCGCGGCCGCAAGGGTTTCGTCCGACAGCCCCGCATTCATGATCTCGGCGAGTTCTTCGACATCGCCTTCGATCCACTGCGCAACCATCTCGTCAACCATTTCGATCATGGCGTTGGGATTGCGGGCCGAGGTCATCAGAAATTCGATCTGCGCATCCTGCGGGAGGTTGTCGAAAATGGCGATCTGCCCCGCAAGCGTCTCGAACGCCTCACGTTTGCGCTCCGTGCCTGCATTGGTGTCGATGATCTTTTCGACCCCGCTTTCCGGATCATATCCCTGCTTCAGCAAGGGCAGCACGGCCATGGTCATCCCGGCGAACCAGGGCTCGAAACGATCGAAGGCGCCGGGAGGCATGCCAAGGGTGCCCAGTGCGTTCTCGTAGGCCGTGCGGTCCTCTTCGTTCAGCAAGTCACGCAAGGACTGGTCGGCCGGAAGCATGGCGTTCCTGGCAATCGCCATCTGGCTGGCAGGATCGTTCATTTCCTCTGGCAGGATCTCCATGACGACCGTGTCCGAGGCAGCGAGCGCGCTCGAAATCTCTTCGTCGAACCATTCTACATCTTCAGGCAGTGCGTGAACGGTGCCGAAGAGGTAAATAGTCGTATCGGCGTCCGACACGCTCCAGATGGCCGGACCTTGCGAGGTTTCTTCTACTGGCGAAGCAGCCGTTTCGACCGGGGCGCTATAGGCGCACGCCGAGAAAGACAGGAGGCCAAGTACCGAGGCGGCGGAGGTAAAAGTCTTGCGAAGGTTCATTTCGTTTTCGTCCAATTCTATTCGAGCAAATACTCAATCGCTCCGGCGGATCTGCCAGACCACGCCCCAGACGGTCATGACAAGCAGAAAAACGATCATGGGGTCTTGTTCCGGCACAAGGTCTGCACGCTCGAGCAGCCACCAGGACGGCGCGACGACGCTGTAGGCATACATGCCGAGCAATGCCCCGCGACCCGAAGCCTCGCGTTCGAATTCGTCGGCATTGCGGTGCCAGAAGTAGGAACCAATCGGCGTCAGCACCGCATAGGCGATGACAATACTTAGAGCAGTGGTCGCTGGAATTGGGTCATTGCTGAATACACCACCGGATTCTCCGCTAAGCATAGGGATCGTCAGGGCAACGCCAATTGCCATCCCCAGGCCAAGGGCTGCGATCAAGGACCAACGTGTCCGCTCGACCTTGGGTGAAACAGGCTCTTCCCTGTCGCGTCGCGGCCACAGGCGATAGAAACCGTAGCCACTGAGGCCGAGGACTGCGAGGCAGCCGAGCAAAAGGCCGACAGTTTTCAGCGTAAGGCGTCCATTGTCCAACGCAGCGGCTGAAACCCCTACCAGGAAGCCGAGTGCATAAACAAACACCAGGCCCAATGCGATCATGGCTGCAAAGCGAATAATCTTGCTCATTAGTCCGGGAGGCGATTGTTCGATCATATCATTCGTGTCCGTCATCGAAAATCTCCTCGATGGGCATGTTGAAAAGGCGGGCGATCCGGAAGGCCAGCGGCAGGGAAGGGTCGTGTTTTCCCGTTTCGATGGCGTTGACGGCCTGGCGCGAGACGTCCAGCTGGGCGGCCAGTTCGGCCTGGCTCCAGTCGTTCATCGCGCGCAGGACCTTGAGGCGATTATTCAAGCGTCATCTCCTCAGTATGTACCGCGCAAGCGGGCCCACAGGTTGGCGATATAGAAGGATGCGATCGCGACTGGCGCGAGCAGTTCTGCATAGGGCAGATCGGGTCCGGTCGGCTGTTCGGTGAGGGATTCCGTGATGCCGTCGATAAAGCCTTCGAGCGCGGGTGCGAAAAACATCACCGCAACCGTGGCGACGAAGGCGACGCTGGTGCCGGAGCGCCAGATCGCCGCGATATACTCGTCCGCGTTCCGGGTCCGGTACATCACGATGACGCCGACGAAGAGGATCGGCAGTGCGATGAGGCGCGCTGCAGAAGGCACTGTAACGCCGGGCAAGACCCCCGCCGCATAAACTGCGAACGCAGCAGCCGACAGCACGGTGGAAATATTATGCCGGCGAACCGACTTCTCTCGTGGGGTCAATGGTTTGTCGGGCATAGTGCGTCTTTCATACGAGAACTGTTGGGTGCCGGGAGGCCGTGTCGCGCGCCGTCCCGGCAAATGGCTCAGCCCTGGATGTCGAGATTGAGGGCGGCGAAGCGTTCGGTGCGGGCATTGGCGATCGCCAGCGCGACCTTGGGCGCGGCGTCGGCCTTCGCGGCGAGACGGCAATTGCGCTCAAGCTTGCGGGCCTTGGCCTCAAAGGCATCGACGCGGCACATCCGGCGCACGGTCAGGTCGATACGGCGATCGAGTTTGTCCTGGTCCACGCGCTTGGTCAGGTCGAGGTCGGCGACGGAGATGCTCGCTGCGGGGGTCTCGGCCTTGGCAGCAGCGGGGGCGGCGATGGCGAAGGACAGGGCGGCAAGTGCAAAGGTCAGTTTCATGTCAGGTCTCCAGCTAGGATGTAGGGTCCAGTGGTAGGTCAACCTTCCGTTATGTCAGGTTGTCCTGACTATATGTAACGATTCGCTGACTATGTCAACACTACCTGACATCTTGTCGCGATGAGCTGTCATTTTTCGCCGAAATCACGGCGGCCATTGACCGCATTTCGCCCTTGCGCCATTGCGCCGCGCATGGACCGCAATCCCCAAAAATCCTTCCAGGATATGATCCTAGCGCTGCACGATTTCTGGAGCGCGCATGGCTGCCTGATTCTCCAGCCCTATGACATGCGTATGGGCGCAGGCACCTTCCATACCGCGACCACCCTGCGCGCGCTTGGGCCCGAGCCGTGGAATGCGGCCTTCGTGCAGCCCTGCCGCCGCCCGACCGATGGCCGCTATGGCGAGAACCCGAACCGGCTGCAGCACTATTACCAATACCAGGTGATCCTGAAGCCGAGCCCGCCGGACATCCAGGACCTTTACCTCGAAAGCCTGCGCGTAATCGGCATCGATCCGCTCAAGCACGATATCCGCTTCGTGGAAGACGACTGGGAAAGCCCGACGCTGGGCGCATGGGGCCTTGGCTGGGAAGTCTGGTGCGACGGGATGGAAGTCACCCAGTTCACCTATTTCCAGCAGATGGGCGGCTTCGATTGCAAGCCGGTCGCGGGCGAGCTGACCTACGGGCTCGAGCGCCTCGCCATGTACATCCAGGGCGTCGACAACGTCTACGATCTCGACTTCAACGGGAAGGGCGTCACCTATGGCGACGTCTTCCTGGAAAACGAGAAGCAGATGTCGAAGTGGAACTTCGAGGTCGCCGAGACCGATGCGCTGTTCGACCTGTTCAACAAGGCCGAGGCCGAGTGCAAAAACGCGCTCAGCGCCAACGTCCCGATCGCCGCTTACGAGCAGGCGGTGGAGGCCAGCCACATCTTCAACCTGCTCCAGGCGCGCGGCGTGATCAGCGTGCAGGAACGCGCCAGCTACATGGGCCGGGTGCGCGACCTCGCGCGCGGCAGCTGTGAAGCGCACATGGAAAAGGAAGCGCCCGTGTGGGCCGAGAAATATCCGGAGTGGTCGAAATGAGCGACTTTCTCCTCGAACTGCGCAGCGAAGAAATCCCGGCCCGCATGCAGGCTGGCGCGCGCGCCGAACTCGAAAAGCTGTTCCGCCGCGAGATGGATGCCGCCGGTGTCGAATGCGGCGAGATCACCGTCTGGTCGACCCCGCGCCGCCTCGCGCTGATTGCGCGCGGCCTGCCGGTAGCGACCGAAGCGGTCAGCGAGGAGCTGAAAGGCCCGCCCGTCGGTGCTCCCTACCAGGCGCTTGACGGTTTCTGCCGCAAGGCGGGCGTCGAGAAGGGCGATCTGGAAACGCGAGACGTGAAGGGCAGGGCGACCTACTTCGCCGTGAAGAACATCCCGGGCCGCGCGACCAAGGACCTGCTCGCCGAAGCAATCCCCGCGATCATCCGCGACTTCAGCTGGCCCAAGTCGATGCGCTGGGGCGCTGCCTCGATCAGCACCGAGAGCCTGCGCTGGGTGCGCCCGCTGTCGGGCATCGTCGCGCTGCTAGGCGACGACGTGGTCGAATGCGAGGTGCATGGCGTTACCTCCGGCTCGGTCACGCTGGGACACCGCTTCCACCATTCGGGCGACATCACCATCGGCAATGCCGACGACTATGCGATGAAGCTGCGTGCCGGCCACGTCATCGTCGACCATGAAGAGCGTCAGGACCTCATCCGTGGAGGCGCGGCCAAGGTTGCCTCCGAAGCCGGCCTCAAGCTGGTCGAGGACGAAGGGCTGGTGATTGAGAACGCCGGCCTCACCGAATGGCCGGTCCCGTTGCTCGGCCGGTTCGAGGAGGACTTCCTCGAAGTCCCGCCCGAGACGATCCAGCTCACCGCGCGCGTGAACCAGAAGTATTTCGTCTGCGAAGATGAGGCTGGCGAACTTGCCAATGCCTTCATCTGCACGGCCAATATCGAGGCGGAAGACGGCGGCGCGCGTGTGGTCGACGGCAACCGCAAGGTCCTCGCCGCCCGCCTGTCTGACGCGCGCTTCTTCTGGGATGTCGATCGCAAGAAGACCCTCGCCGAACACGCCAAGGGGCTGGAGCGCATCACCTTCCATGAAAAGCTGGGCACCGTCGCCGACAAGGTGAACCGCGTGGTCAAGTTGGCCCGCTGGCTGGTCGAGGAAGGCGTGATCAAGGGCGCCGACCCGGACATGGCCGAACAGGCCGCGCGCCTCGCCAAGGCAGACCTCGTGACCGAAATGGTCGGCGAGTTTCCCGAATTGCAGGGCCTGATGGGCGGCTATTATGCCCGCGCCGAGGGTCTGCCCGATGCGGTCGCCGACGCGATCCGCGATCACTACAAGCCGGTCGGGCAGGGCGACGAGGTGCCGACTGCTCCGGTCACGGTGGCGGTAAGTTTGGCGGATAAGCTCGATACACTTACGTCCTTTTTCGGCATTGATGAGCGACCTACGGGGTCGAAGGACCCGTTCGCTCTGCGTCGCGCTGCTATTGGCATAATCCAATTGGCACTCGAAAACTTGCTTCCACTAGATATCCTATTGTCCGCGACCAAATCCCATATGGATCGGGACTTCGCAGTTAAAGAGCTGCGTGCTTCGCAAGATAATAAGGGACGGTTGATTGAGCAGGTAATCGACGAGTTAGGCCATGAAGCCGCAATGGGTCTATTGAAAGGGTGGGCCCCAAGCCTTCGAAATGCAAATCCGAAAAAGGAAATTGCGGATGCGGTTTTTCGAGATTTGGAAAGGGCGCTGCTAGTAGCCGCACCAGTTCGCGATTTTGTTTTAGAGCGATTTGAGGTCTTGCAGCGTGGTGAGGGCATTCCAGTCGATTTAGTCCGCGCGTCTAAGTCGATCGGAGAACACGGAATAGAAGCTAATGTCGTTCGTCTTAGAGCGCGAGTGAAAGCGCTCCAGTCCTTCATGGATACCGAAGACGGTGCGAACCTCCTCGCCGGCTACAAGCGCGCTGCCAATATCCTCAAGAAGGAAGACTGGCACGGTGCCGAGGGCGAGATCGCGCGCACCGGCGAGGAAGATCCGCTGGCTCTGGTCGACGATCCCGACATGAAGGCGGTGATCGATGCCAAGATGAACGAGCGCCATGCCAAGGAGCTTTCCTACGAACCGGAACCGGCCGAAAAGGCGCTGATGGATGCCCTGGCGAAATCGGAACCGGCGGCGGCGAGGGCTCTTGAGGCAGAAGACTTCTCCGGCGCGATGGCGGCTCTTGCTTCCCTGCGCGCACCCATCGACCGCTTCTTCGATGAAGTGACGGTAAATGCGGATGAAGAAAACAAGCGGGCACATCGCCTTGACCTGCTTGCGGCTTTCCGTGCTGCAGTGCACAAAGTCGCCGACTTTTCTCGTATCGAGGGCTAACTTCTTCGATGCGAGTGTCACCTTCGGCAAACCGCCGCTCAGCCGCGGAATTCCGCGGGTTCGAAGGCAGAAAATGCAGGTGACACGCTGTCGCCTTTGTAAACTTTGAGGGATATTACGTGACGGATACAGTCTTCACCTTCGGCGGCGATGCTCCGCATACGAATGCCCGGCAGAAGGACAAGACAGTCACCGGCGGCAAGGGCGCGAACCTTGCCGAAATGGCCAGCATCGGCTTGCCGGTCCCTCCCGGCTTTACCATCGCCACCGAGGAATGCCTCAAATACCTCGAGCATGGCGGCGAGTTCGCGCCCGAACTGCGCAAGGCGATCGAAGACGCTCTGACCCATATCGAACGCACGGTGGGCAAGGGGTTTGGCGATGCGGCCGATCCGCTGCTCGTCTCGGTACGTTCGGGCGCGGCGGTTTCGATGCCGGGTATGATGGACACCGTCCTCAACCTCGGCCTCAACGACGAGACGGTGGAAGGCCTCGCGAAGACGTCGGGCGACGAACGCTTCGCCTGGGACAGCTACCGCCGCTTCATCCAGATGTATTCCGACGTGGTGCTCGGTCTCGATCACGGCTTGTTCGAAGAAGCGCTCGAAATCACGAAGGAAGACAACGGTTTCTACGCCGACACGGAAATGTCGGCCGATGACTGGAAGGTGCTGGTCGCCGAATACAAGCGTATCGTCGCCGAAGAGCACGACGCGCCGTTCCCGCAGGACCCGACCGAGCAATTGTGGGGTGCCATCCGCGCCGTGTTCGACAGCTGGGACAGCGAGCGCGCGAAGGTCTATCGCCGGCTCAACGACATCCCGCACGACATGGGCACTGCCGTCAATGTGCAGGCCATGGTGTTCGGCAATATGGGCGACACCAGCGCGACCGGCGTCGCCTTCACCCGCAACCCGTCGACCGGCGAGAAAGCATATTACGGCGAATGGCTGGTCAATGCGCAGGGCGAGGACGTGGTAGCCGGTATCCGCACGCCGCAATACCTGACCAAGGCTGCGCGCGAGGCGGCAGGTGCCAAGCCGCTGAGCATGGAAGAGGCGATGCCCGAAGCCTATGCCGAACTGGCGCGCCTGTTCGACCTGCTGGAACGGCATTACACCGACATGCAGGACATCGAATTCACGGTGCAGCAGGGCAAGCTGTGGCTGCTGCAGACCCGTAACGGCAAGCGCACGGCCAAGGCCGCGCTGAAGCTGGCAGTGGACATGGTCGGCGAAGGGCTGATCGACGAGAAGACCGCGATCCTGCGCGTCGATCCCATGGCATTGGACCAGCTGCTCCACCCCACGCTCGACCCCGAGGCGCCGCGCGATGTGCTGACCACCGGCCTGCCTGCCTCGCCCGGTGCGGCAAGCGGCAAGATCGTGCTCGATGCCGATACGGCGGAACTGTGGGCCAATCGCGGTGAGAAGGTCATCCTCGTGCGCGTCGAAACCAGTCCGGAAGACATTCACGGCATGCATGCGGCGACCGGCATCCTGACCGCGCGCGGGGGTATGACGAGCCATGCGGCAGTCGTCGCTCGCGGAATGGGCCGTCCGTGCGTCTCCGGTGCCTCGCAGGTGGCGATTGCGCGGGAAGGGCGCACGCTCACCATCGGCGATCGCGAGCTGAAGGAAGGTGATACGATCACGATCGACGGCGCCAACGGCCAGGTCATGGCGGGCGAAGTCGCGACGATCGAGCCCGAGCTTGCCGGCGACTTTGGCACGCTGATGGAATGGGCCGACAAGCACCGCCGGATGCGCGTGCGGACCAATGCGGAGACGGAAACCGAATGCCGTATGGCGCGCCAGTTCGGTGCGGAAGGCATCGGTCTTTGCCGGACCGAGCACATGTTCTTCGATGCGGACCGCATCAGCCTGGTGCGTCAGATGATTTTGGCCGAAAACGAGGCCGGACGCCGCGCGGCGCTGGACCAGCTTTTGCCCGAACAGCGCAGCGATTTTGTCAAGATTTTCGAGGTCATGGCGGGGCTTCCCTGCACCATCCGCCTGCTCGACCCGCCGCTGCATGAATTCCTGCCGCATGGCGATACGGAGTTCGAGGAACTGGCGAGGGCCACCGGTCTCGACGTCGAAAAGCTGCGCCGCCGCGCGGGCGAATTGCACGAATTCAACCCGATGCTGGGTCATCGTGGCTGCCGTCTCGGAATTACCTATCCCGAGATTTACGAGATGCAGGCGCGCGCCATTTTCGAGGCGGCCTGCGAAGTCGCCAAGGCTAGCGGCGAGGCTCCTGTCCCGGAAATCATGATCCCGCTAGTGGCCACCCGCCGCGAATTGGAACTGCTCAAGGACATCGTCGACAAGGCGGCCCAGTCGGTCTTCGAAACCTCCGGCTGCACGGTCGATTACCTTGTCGGCACGATGATCGAACTGCCGCGTGCGGCGCTGATGGCGGGCGAAATTGCCGAAGTCGGTGAATTCTTCAGCTTCGGGACGAACGACCTCACCCAGACCACGCTCGGCGTCAGCCGCGACGATGCTGGCCGCTTCCTCACGACCTATGTCGACAAGGGCATTTTCGCGCGCGATCCCTTCGTCAGCCTCGATGTCGATGGCGTGGGCCAGCTGGTCGAACTGGCGGCAGAGCGGGGCAGGGCGACGCGCGGCGATATCAAGCTCGGCATCTGCGGCGAACACGGTGGCGATCCGGCCAGTATCGCGTTCTGCGAGGCTACCGGGCTCGATTACGTCAGCGCCTCGCCATACCGCGTGCCGATCGCAAGGCTGGCAGCGGCGCAGGCGAACCTGCGCTAGTCTTTCCAGCCGGTTAGGGTTAAAATCTCGAAAGTTTCGATGACCCGGCCCTGATCGTTCGCGCCGGCGAGGAACGCCTCTCGCGCTCTTTCCAGAGCTGCCTTGCCGAGCGGCGGGGGCGCAGAAGCAAGGCTGGAGCCGAGGCCCTGGTCGCGAAGGTCCTGCACCAGGCGATCGAGCGAGGAGAAGGCGACCTCCACGCTCCGGCTGTCGACCACCTGGCGGCGGAACAGGGCTCTTTGCATGAGCCCCGATGCCGAAGTGTTATCGACCAGCGGATGCATCCGTGCCGAGGGGCGATCCGGTTCGGCAGCGATCATGGCACGGCGCAGGTTCGCAAGGCTTCCCGCGCCGATCATGCTGGCGAGCAGGATGCCATCCTCAACCAGTGCGGCGCGCAGGTGGAGCAGGGCGCCCGGCAGGTCGTTCACCCGGCCGAGCGAGGCCAGGCTGACGATCAGTTCGAACTGTCCGTTGGGTAGCGGCGCCTCTTCATCGAGGCTGCGCACGTCCGTTTCTTCGACCGCTGCGCCGTTGCCCCTCAACGACAGGGCCAGCGTCCCGGTCCAGTCTCCGATCACCAGCACGCGCTTCGGCGCAAGTCGCATAAACTCGAGGCGCTCGAGTACGTCCTCGACCATGTCGTCCATGACGTAGCGCGCCGCATCGCGCTGGGACTGGCTTACTAGCAGGCGGCGCAGGCCGGCGATCCGGCGTTGGCGCGAGAAAATGCGGGGAGGCGACCGTGTTTCCATGCTGGGCGCACTGCCGCTCTTGCCAGCGCGATGCAAGCGCGGCACGACATCGGCATGGGGAGATTAGCCATAATCGGGAAGCATCTGCGCGAAGGCTCGGCTCCCGTCGTAAACCTTGTCTATCCGCCGCGCTGTCCCGCTTGCGGTGATGCGATCGGTGAACATGGCGGTCTGTGTCAGGAATGCTGGAGCGATCTAGCCATACCCGGCGATCCGTGTTGCAGCCTGTGCCAGCGCCCATTCGGCGAAGGTTCGCCCGAGCAGGAGCGGATATGCGCACCATGCCTCGGCAAGAAGCCTATCCACGACGGTATCGCTGCCGGAACGCTGTACACGGACGTTTCGCGCAAGCTCGTCCTCGGCTTCAAGCATGGACGCAAGATCGGCCTCGCGCCTTTGCTTGCCCGGTTAATGGCGGCGCGTGTCCCGACGGGGTCGGAAAGACGGCTGATCGTCCCCGTACCCCTGCATCGCTGGCGCCTGTGGACACGCGGCTTCAACCAGGCGGCACTGTTGGGGAGGGAACTTGAACGGGCAGGGCGGGGCAGGCTCTTGGTTGAGGCGCTCGAACGCACCCGGGCGACACCCAGCCTCGGCGGAATGGGCGCTAAAGCCCGTGCGAAGGTTGTCGGCGGTGCGATAAAGGTGCGCGCACCAATGGTGGCTCAGCTTGAAGGTCGGGATATCCTTCTGGTCGACGACGTGCTGACCAGCGGCGCGACAAGCGAGGCCTGCGTCCGCGTCTTAAAGCGGGCAGGAGCGAAGTCGGTCGTGATCTGTTGTTTCTCGCGGGTCCTCGACGAGGCACTTGGAAGCGCCACGCAAAAGCGTCGTTCCCAATAACCGAAACGCCCGGAACCTTCCGGTCCCGGGCGCCACGTGACGAAATACACCGGACCCGTCTTGCGACATGATGCAAACCCCCCAGTGTGCATCGGGTCCTATCCCTCATCGTTACCGGATGCGCCGCATTAGTACCCCCATGCGGCAGCGGACCCGGGACCCCCTGAACCTGAGCTATCTCGCGATACCCGTGATCCGGTTGGCAGACTTCACATTGCCTGCGAGAGGGAACATCACCCAAACCCGGCGTTCATTGAATAGGCATTCGAAATTTGGGTCGATTTTGAAACACCCTTGTGGTTATCGTGCAACAAGCTGTCGTATTTTTACAAAACGGACCATTCCATGAGCATTTCCAAGACCGAACGTGAGCAGGGAAAGGTCTTCGCGCCCAAGTTCGATGCGAACGGATTACTTACCGCGGTCGTCGTGAACGCAGCGAATCGCGAGGTCCTGATGGTCGCGTTCATGGACGCGGAGGCCCTCGACAAGACGCTGGATAGCGGGTTGGCGCACTTTCATTCCCGGTCTCGGGGCAAGCTTTGGCTGAAAGGCGAAACGTCCGGGAATGTGCTGCGAGTGGGAAAGATAATGGTCGACTGTGACCAGGATGCGTTGGTCCTGGAATGCAGCCCCGCCGGTCCGACGTGCCACACAGGGGCTACCCGCTGTTTTTATCGCAAGCTTGAGGATGGCGTTCTCCAACCCGTCAACACTTGACGCTTACGTAAACGTTGCGTTAGAAGAGGGGTATGTCCCAGCCTCTCAGAAGTCCTACCGCAAACGAAGATTCCGATCGCCGTCATGCCGGTGCCCACCTCGAACGTCCGGACAAGCTCGAACGTGAGCAATACTCAATCTCCGATCTGACGAGCGAGTTCGAGTGCACGGCTAGGGCGCTGCGTTTCTACGAGGACGAGGGGCTTATCGCTCCCTCCAGGGTCGGCCTGACGCGGATTTATTCCAAGCGTGATCGCGCGCGCCTCGCTTGGATCATGCGGGCGAAGAACGTCGGCTTCTCGCTCACAGAAATCCGCGAAATGATCGATCTATACGATCTCGATGACGGACGCGCCGAACAGCGCCGTGTCACGCTCGAGAAGTGCCGCCGCCATGTTGCAAAGCTCAAAGCGCAGCGCGCGGACATCGACAGTTCCATAAAGGAACTGACCGAGTTCATCAGCCTGGTCGAAGACCAGGTCGAGTAGTTTCCAATACCTCCCCGGCGAGACTTCCGCCACACGATTAGATATCTCTCCAAGGACTAGACATGCCAATCTACACCGCACCCACCCGTGACACCCGCTTCGTCGTGAACGAGCTGCTGGAACTCGGCAGCTACGGAAACCTGCCAGGTTTCGAAATGGTCAGCGAAGATGTGACCGAAGCAGTCATCAACGAAGGCGGAAAGTTCTGTGCCGAAGTGCTGGCTCCGCTCAATCGCATCGGCGATGAGCACGGCTGCGTGCGCAACGAAGACGGATCGGTCACAACGCCTCCGGGCTTCAAGGAAGCTTTTGACCAGTTCCGCGAGGCGGGTTGGGGCACGATTGCCGCGCCGGAAGAATTCGGCGGGCAGGGCATGCCGCACGTTCTTGGCTTCGTGATGGAAGAATACATCGCCAGCGCCAACCAGGCATTCGGCATGTATCCGGGCCTCACCAATGGCGCGATTTCGGCGCTGATCGCCAAGGGGTCGCAGGAGCAGAAGGAGAAGTATCTCCCGAAGATGATCTCCAACGAGTGGACCGGCACCATGAACCTGACCGAGCCGCATTGCGGAACAGATCTGGGCATGATCCGCACCAAGGCCGTGCCGAACGGTGACGGTTCCTATGCGCTCACGGGCACCAAGATCTTCATCTCCGCCGGCGAACACGACATGGCGGACAATATCATCCACCTCGTGCTGGCGAAGACGCCGGGTGCACCGGATTCGACCAAGGGCATTTCACTGTTCGTCGTTCCCAAGTTCATCGTGAACGATGACGGTACTCCGGGCGAGCGCAACGGCGTTTCGTGCGGTTCGATCGAGGAAAAGATGGGCATCCATGGCAACTCGACCTGCGTGCTCAACTACGACGGCGCGACGGGCTGGATGGTCGGCGAAGAGAACAAGGGCCTCGCCGCCATGTTCATCATGATGAACGCAGCGCGCCTCGGCGTGGGCATCCAGGGTCTCAGCCAGGCAGAAGCTGCATATCAGAACGCGGTCGCCTATGCGCTCGATCGTCGTCAGGGCCGCGCACTCAGTGGACCGGCAGAGCCCGAAGCGCAGGCCGACCCGATCTTCGTCCACCCCGACGTTCGCCGTATGCTGATGGACGCAAAGGCCTTCACCGAAGGCATGCGAGCCCTGTGCCTGTGGGGCGCGCTCCTCGTGGACCTCACGCATAAGGCCCAGACCGAGGAAGAGCGCGAGCAGGCCGACCTGCTGATCGGGCTCATGACGCCGGTCATCAAGGGCTATGGCACCGACAAGGGTTATGAAGTCGCCACCAACATGCAGCAGGTCTTCGGCGGCCACGGCTACATCGAGGAATGGGGCATGAGCCAGTTCGTCCGCGACGCGCGTATCGCGCAGATCTACGAAGGCACGAACGGCGTTCAGGCGATGGACCTTTGCGGACGCAAGCTTGCCCAGAAAGGCGGCGCTGCTGTGCAGGCATTCTTCAAGGTCGTCGGCGAGGAAATCGCTGCGGCGAAGAAAGTCGAAGCGACCAAGGACATGGCAGAGCAGCTCGAAAAGGCTCTGGGCCAGCAGCAGGCTGCCACGATGTGGTTCATGAACAATGCGATGCAGAACCCCAATCATCTGGGCGCCGGCGCGCATCATTACATGCACATCATGGGAATCGTGACGCTGGGCCTCATGTGGCTCAAAATGGCCAAGATCGCTGCGGCCAAGGTCGACGGCGCAGGCGACGACAAGGCGTTCTACGAACAGAAGCTCGCTACCGCGCGCTACTACATGGACCGCTATCTTCCCGATGCCGGTGCCCTGCGCCGCAAGCTGGAAGCAGGTGCAGACAGCATGATGGCTCTGGGCGAAGAGGCTTTCCAGACCGCGGCCTGATCCGGCACGACAATAAATTCGGTGAGGGGCGGCCATCGAGCCGCCCCTTTTCGTTTGCGGCCTCTAGGCAGCGAGCTGCGCCATCCCGGTAATATCCCGCGATGTGCACAGGACAGCCACGACGGGTCCTGCAGGCGCTACGAGGGGCTTGAGATGAACGCTCCACCGGCGCGGTGTCCCTGCCGCCGTGGGGCAATCGGCGGTGAAATGGCGTTCATGGCCGGAGACAGCTCGATTGAAGCTTTCGCGCACAAGGTCGCGGTGTTCCTGAGGCCACAAGGACCACCATGGCTGGCCTTTGACCTCTCCGAAGTCGGAGATTTCCATCGCCCTCAACCCGCCGCAATTCATGTAGTCCAGCTCGCCCTGCAGCGTGAGGAGCTTGATGCAATCCTCGCTCTGTTCGAGCAGGGCCAGGGCGAGATTACCGCCGGTGAGCCCGGCGGCACACGCCATGCGCATGGCATCGACTTCCGGCGAAAGCAGCGGTTCTGCCGACATTTTGGTTTCCTGTAGCACTCGTTCTTCCCGTCATTGATCGTGGCTCAATGCGGGCAAGTGTCCGTCCGGCTGCGAAAAATTGTCTGGACCGTGCCCTAGGCAAAAACCCTTAGGGCACAGTCCAAGGGCCTATTCCGGCAGGAAGTCGGGCACGGAGAGATACCGTTCGCCGGTATCGTAGTTGAATCCCATGATCCGCGCGCCGCTGTCCAGTTCGGGCAGCTTCTTGGCGATTGCGGCCAGCGTTGCGCCGCTGGAAATACCGACGAGGATGCCTTCCGTGGTCGCGCATTTGCGGGCCCATTCCTTGGCATCTTCCGGGTCGACCTGGATCGCGCCGTCGATAGCCTGCGTGTGGAGGTTCTCCGGCACGAAGCCTGCGCCGATACCCTGGATCGGGTGCGGGCCCGGCTGTCCGCCGCTGATCACCGGCGATGCCGCAGGCTCGACCGCGAATGCCTTCATCGCAGGCCATTTTTCCTTCAGCACCTCGGCACAGCCGGTCAGGTGGCCGCCGGTCCCGACGCCGGTAATCATCACGTCGATCGGTTCGTCGGCGAAGTCGGCGAGGATTTCCTGTGCGGTCGTGCGCTTGTGCACTTCGTAGTTCGACGGGTTGTCGAACTGGCTCGGCATCCATGCGCCTTCGGTCTGTTCAACCAGCTCGTGCGCGCGGGCGATTGCGCCCTTCATGCCGCCTTCCTTGGGGGTGAGGTCGAACTTCGCACCATAGGCGAGCATCAGGCGCCGCCGCTCGATGCTCATGCTTTCGGGCATGACCAGGATCAGCGTATAGCCTTTAACCGCTGCGGCCATCGCGAGGCCGATACCGGTGTTGCCGCTGGTAGGTTCAATGATCGTGCCGCCGGGCTTGAGCAGTCCGGCTTTTTCCGCATCCTCGACCATGGCAAGACCGATGCGGTCCTTGATCGATCCGCCGGGATTGGTGCGCTCGCTCTTCACCCAGACTTCGTGGTCGGGAAACAGTCGGGCGAGGCGGATATGCGGAGTTCCACCGATGGTTTCGAGGACGGACTGGGCTTTCATTGGGTCTGCTCCTGCAGCTTTTTATCGGGTGTCTCTTGGTTCAATTCATCAGGCGGGTCGAAGGTCCGCGTCGTGCGCAGAACCGGAAAGATTTTCGACCATAGGGCGACTGTCAGGATAGCGCCTCCGCCGCCGCCGACAACCGCTGCCACAGGGCCGATGGCATAGGCGAGGCTGCCGGAGAAGAAATCGCCGAACTCGTTCGAGGCGCTGATGGTCAGAAGGCTCACCGAAGAAACGCGGCCGCGTTTGTCGTCGGGTGTGTGCAGCTGGATCAGCGACTGGCGGATGTACACGCTGAACATATCAGCCGCCCCGACGATTAACAGCATGGCAAGGCTGAGCGGCATCGACTTGGACAGGCCGAAAACGATGGTCGCGGCGCCGAATATCGCGACAGCCCATAACATCTTGGGTCCGACATTGCTCCTGAGGGGGCGGAACGAAAACCACAGAGCGGTCAGGGCCGCGCCTACCGCTGGGGCCATGGCGAGCTGGGCGAGGCCAGTCTCGCCGACCTCCAGAATGTCGCGCGCGTACACGGGAAACAGCGCTGTCGCACCAGCAAGGAATACCGCGAATAGGTCGAGCGTGATCGCGCCAAGCACCATCTTGTTACGAACGACATAGCGCAAACCCTCCACCATCGAATGGATCGGGCGCTGGTTTACGGCGCGCGGTGGCTGGGGAACCTTGCCTATCATCGAAAGCGCGGTGATCGAGACGAGGAACAGGCCGACTGCAACGGCATAGGGCAGAAAGGGCTGAACGGCGTAGAAATAGCCGCCAACCGCCGGACCCACGATCATACCGACCTGCCAAGATATGCTGGACAGGGCGATGGCGTTGGGCAGGATGGCCTTGGGCACCAGGTTGGGTGCGAGTGCGGACAAGGCAGGGCCTGCAAATGCGCGGGCAATGCCGAGAAGGACGGCCACGCCGAAGATCCAGGCCAGCGAGAGCGCTCCGCTCCACGTCAGCCAGGCGAGCAGGGCTGCGCAAACGAGCTGAAGGAGGACCGTCAACCTGCCCAGATTGCGGCGATCGAAATGGTCGGCAGCCCAGCCGGAAAAGGGCGTCAGCAGGAACAGCGGAACGAATTGAAGCAGGCCGATCAGTGCCAGCTGGCCCGACGCTTCGGCAACGCCCATCCCGCCGTCGCGTGCGATATTGTAGGTCTGCCACCCGATGATCAGCATCATCGCGTATTGCGCCAGCGTCATCGACAGGCGCGATATCCAATAGGACCGGAAGTTCGCGATCCGCAGCGGGGACCGGTCGGGGGAGGGGGTTTCTTCCAGCGTCACCCCTGACGCATGACAGGCGCCCCTTCGCTTGTGAAGAGACGCCTGCTTGCGCGTTTAGAAATGATTGTTGCGGCTCAGCGCAGTTTGCGCAGGCGCGGGTTCGGTTGGACCGTGTCGATCAGCGAGAGGAAGTCGTCAACGCGGATGATACGCTCGAACTGGAAACCGGCGCGGTTGTCGCGGCACCAGATGCAATAGGCCTCGATACGACCGATGACCGGAAGGCGAACCACGACACGATCTCCGCGCGATACGTCTTCGGCGTCGTCGATCATGAAGCCATTGGCCGAGATATTGGCAATATGCATGCGCATGTCGCCTTTGCCGTGGTGTTCGGCAATGACCGGGTGGTCGACCGGGTGACGCGCCATGCGGCGCTGGTCGGTGACGCTGAGTTGTGCTCCGGCACTCATGCGATACGATCCCTTGTTGAATTAAGCTGGCGATAAAGATGCACCGGAAAGGCAAATATCCGGTTAACCGCTGCTCTTATTCAATTCAGGAGGCTTCAGCGCCGCAGGATTGCGTGCTTTTTCTTCCCCAGCGACAGCTTCGATTCCGCTCCTTCGGCCACCTCGACAAGGTATCCGGGGTCGCTGATGGTATCTCCGTCGATCTTCACCGCGCCCTCTGCCAGCTTGCGCTTCGCTTCGCCATTGGACGCAGTGAAACCCAGTGCGGTCAGCGCCGCGCCGATGCGCATACCTTCCGCGCCAACTTCGAGAGTCGGCAGGTCCGCACCGGCACCACCGCCGGCAAACGTCTCCGCAGCGGTCTTCTCGGCAAGTTTGGCCGCGCCTTCGCCGCGGACTAGCCTGGTAACCTCGTTGGCGAGGACCGTTTTTGCGTGGTTGATTTCGGCGCCTTCAAGCTGTTCGAGACGCGCAATCTCGTCGAGCGGCAAGTCCGTGAACAAGCGCAGGAAACGGCCCACGTCACGGTCGTCCGCATTGCGCCAGTATTGCCAGAAGTCGTAATTCGGCAGCTGCTCCTCGTTGAGCCAGATCGCACCCGAAGCGGTCTTGCCCATCTTCGCGCCGTCGGCGGTGGTCAGCAGCGGTGTGGTCAGCCCGAAAAGGTCGGTGCCGTCCATACGGCGGGCGAGTTCCATGCCGTTGACGATATTGCCCCACTGGTCGCTGCCGCCCATCTGGAGGCGGCAACAGTACCGCTGTGCCAGCTCGCGGTAATCGTAGGCCTGCAGGATCATGTAGTTGAATTCGAGGAAGGTCAGCGGCTGTTCGCGATCGAGGCGCAGCTTCACCGAATCGAATGTCAGCATCCGGTTGATTGTGAAGTGCGGGCCGACGTCGCGCAGCAACTCGATATAACCGAGCTGGCTTAGCCATTCGTCATTGTTCACCATCACTGCATCGGTGGGGCCATCGCCAAAGGTCAGCAGGCGTTCGAAGACCTTGCGAATGCCTGCGATGTTCGCATCGATATCCGCATCGGTCAGCATCTTGCGGCTTTCGTCCTTGCCGGACGGATCGCCCACCTTGGTTGTGCCGCCGCCCATAACCACGATCGGCTTGTGGCCGGATTGCTGGAGGCGGCGCAGCATCATGATCTGCACGAGGCTGCCGACATGCAGGCTTGGCGCGGTAGCATCGAAGCCGATATAGCCCGGCACGACGCCCTTGGTCGCGAGGCTGTCCAGCCCCTCGGCATCGGTGACCTGGTGGATATAGCCGCGCTCGTCGAGCACGCGCAGGAGATCGGATTGATAGCTACTCATGACACGTCGCCGCTAGCAGGAAGATGCTCGCATGCAAACGCATGAACTGATTGCGCATCCAGCATTTCCACCTTTGGCGGTGTCATCGGTCGAGGCGCGGGTCCTCCAGCGCGATTCGCAGTGGCTGCGGGTGAGGTGGAGGATCGAAAATGCCGGTCGACTTTTCCTGCCACCATTCGTCGGGCGCAAGCGCCGCGACCAGCTCTGGAAAACGACCTGTTTCGAGATTTTCCTGAAAGGACCCGGTGCGCAGTCCTACACCGAGTGGAACCTGTCTCCCTCGGAAGGGTGGAACGCCTACGATTTCGAGGATTATCGCGAAGGCATGAGGGAGAGGCATGTACCTCGTGCGCCCGACTGCACCATGCGGCCTGGAAAGGCCTTCGCCGTGTTCGATGGCGCGATCCCGGCGAGTACGATTTCCTACGACGAACAGGAGATGGGGGTCACCTGTGTTCTGGAAGAAGAGGGCGGCATCAAAAGCTTCTGGGCGATGAAACATGCGAAAGATCAGCCAGATTTCCATGATCCGGCTTGCTTCGCGGCAAGGCTTGCGGCACCCAGCGCGGCATGAAATTCGGCATCGATCGTCTCCTTACGGAGTCCGACCTTCGCGCCCAGCTCGACGGCAAGCGCGTTTCTCTCGTGGCGCATCCCGCCTCGGTCACTGCGCAGCTCGAGCATTCGCTCGATGCGCTGATCGCCAAGGGGGTCAATGTCACCTCGGCATTCGGACCCCAGCATGGTTTGAAGGGCGATAAGCAGGACAATATGGTCGAAACCGCGGACGAGACCGATCCGCGCCACGGCATCCCGATCTTCAGCCTTTATGGCGAAGTGCGCCGCCCGACCGGCCAGATGATGAGCACGGCGGATGTGTTCCTGTTCGACCTCCAGGATCTTGGTTGCCGCATCTACACCTTCGTGACGACGCTGCTCTACCTGCTGGAAGAGGCCGCCAAGGCTGGTAAGGAAGTCTGGGTCCTCGATCGTCCCAACCCGGCAGGCGGTCCCGTTGAAGGAACATTGCTGGTCCCTGGCCAGGAAAGCTTCGTCGGTGCGGCCCCGATGCCGATGCGGCACGGCCTCACGATGGGTGAAATGGGGCGCTGGTTCGTCGATCACTTCAAGCTCGACGTCGAATATCGCGTCATCGAAATGGAAGGGTGGAAGCCGGGCAGGGGGCCCGGCTTCGGTTGGCCGGAAGACCGGATCTGGATCAATCCCAGTCCGAATGCGGCCAATGTCAACATGGCGCGGGCCTATGCGGGCACGGTCATGCTCGAAGGGACTACCTTGAGCGAGGGCAGGGGCACGACCCGTCCGCTCGAGGTATTATTCGGGGCACCCGATGTAGATGCCGCCGCGGTGCTATCGACCATGCAGGAAATGGCGCCGAGCTGGCTGAGGGGCTGCCACCTGCGCGAATGCTGGTTCGAACCAACCTTTCACAAGCACTCAGGTTCGCTCTGTAACGCGCTGATGATTCACGCAGAAGGCCCGTTTTACGACCACCATGAGTTCAAGCCTTGGCGATTGCAGGCGCTGGCCTTCAAGGCCATCCGCAACCTCTATCCGGACTACGAAATGTGGCGTGATTTCCCTTATGAATACGAGTTCGACCGGCTTGCGATCGACGTGATCAACGGCGGTCCGTCACTGCGCGAATGGGTCGACGATAGCGAGGCGGACCCGGGCGATCTCGATGATTTGGCGAACGCCGACGAGGCGGCGTGGCGCGAGACCATCGCGCCGTACCTGATCTACAGTTAGGTTTCTCGATTAGCCCTGCTTGCGGCTCAACTCGCGCATGGCATCGTCCAGCCCGTCGAGGGTGAGGGGATACATGCGGTCGTTGACCAGCTGCTTCATGATCTTCGTCGACTGCGAATAGCCCCACTGCTTTTCAGGGACGGGATTGAGCCAGACGGTGGCCGGATAGGTGTTCACCACTCGCTGCATCCACGTGTCGCCGGCTTCCTCGTTCATATGTTCGACGCTGCCGCCCGGATGGGTGATTTCATAGGGGCTCATCGCCGCATCGCCCACAAAGACGATCTTGTAATCGTGCCCGTATTTGTGGAGCACATCCCAGGTCTTGGTGCGCTCCTGCCAGCGACGGCGGTTGTCCTTCCAGACGCCTTCGTAAAGGCAGTTGTGGAAGTAGAAAAATTCCAGATTCTTGAACTCGCTGGTGGCCGCGCTGAACAGCTCTTCGGTCACCTTGATGAAGGGATCCATCGATCCGCCAACGTCGAGGAAAAGCAGAAGCTTCACCGCATTGTGCCTCTCCGGACGCATCCGGATGTCGAGCCAGCCCTGCTTGGCCGTGCCGTCGATGGTCGCGTCGAGATCCAGTTCGTCAGCCGCGCCTTCGCGGGCAAAGCGGCGCAGTCGGCGTAGCGCCATCTTGATGTTGCGCGTGCCGAGTTCCTTGGTGTTGTCGAGGTTCTTGAACTCGCGCTTGTCCCAGACCTTGATCGCGCGCTTGTGCTTGCTTTCGCCGCCGATGCGGACGCCTTCCGGGTTGTAGCCGGAGTTACCGAAGGGCGAGGTACCGCCCGTGCCGATCCACTTGTTGCCGCCTTGGTGACGCTTTTCCTGCTCTTCGAGGCGCTTCTTCAGCGTCTCCATTATCTCGTCCCAGTCGCCCAGCGACTTGATCTTCTCCATCTCTTCTTCAGACAGGAATTTCTCGGCCACCGCTTTCAGCCAGTCTTCCGGCACATCGACCGGGTTCTGACCGTAATCGGTGAGGATGCCCTTGAAGACCTTTGAGAAAACCTGGTCGAACCGGTCGATCAACCCTTCGTCTTTCACGAAGGTCGCGCGGCTGAGGTAGTAGAACGCCTCGGGCGATTGCTCGATAACGTCCTTGTCCAAGGCCTCCAGCAAGGTGAGGTGTTCCTTGAAGCTCGCGGGAATGCCCGCAGCGCGAAGTTCGTCGACGAAATTGAAGAACATGGGATTGTCCTACCCATCCTGCCGCGCTGCGCAAACGGGAAAGTGCGGATTTGCCTTAACCCGCTGATAACCACTTCCGTTTAGACCCCTCACGCAGAACGGGGACAAAGGGATCGTATCAAATGGAACTTAGCGTTGTTGATGCTTCGAAAGCGGCGAGCATCGAGTCGATTCCGGAGGCGTGCGGCAAGGTCACGGTCGGGTGTTCCGATGTGGCCGGTATCGTACAGGCGGTAATCGACAGCTCAGGAATCCTGCGTGCCGAACATGCCGAACTCCAGGGAACGGTCAGCGAACTCGAAAAGGATCAGCGCAAGGTTGCCGAGGCATCCGACGAAGCGCGTCTCCTGTCCGCTCGCGCGATCGAGCGGTTGGGGCAGGGCACCACGCAGATCCAGTCGTCCCTTAGCCAGATCACCAACCTTCTCGACCTGGTCGAAACGCTGGCCACCCATGTCACCGGTTTCGCAGCGGCAATGGACCAGGTGAAGCGCTGTTCGCAGGACATCGAGCAGATCGCCGAGACCACCAATATCCTTGCCCTCAACGCGACCATCGAAGCGATGCGCGCTGGCGAAGCCGGCCGCACCTTTGCGGTGGTTGCCAATGAGGTGAAATCCCTCGCCGGCGAAACGCGCAAGGCGACGGACGAAATCTCCGACGTGATCGAGACCCTCGGCACCGAGGCTGCAACCGTTATCGAACGTATCGAAGCGGGCGCCAAGGCATCGAACGAAGCGAAGAGTTCGGTCGCAAGCATCGACGCCACGATTTCGGGCGTTTCCCAGCTGGTCGAGGAGGTCGACCAGCAGAATGACCAGATCGCGCGTGCAACCGGCATGATGACCGAACACGTGGACCGTGTTTCGGCCGTCATCGAAAGCTTCGACCGCGCCGCGAGCGAGAACGAGAACAAGCTGGCGACCGCTCACGATCGCATGGAAGAACTCGAACTGACCGCGAGCGACATGTTCGACAAGCTGGTGAAGGCGGGCCTCTCTCCGCAGGACAGCCAGTTGGTCGAGCGCGCAATCGATCACGCGAAGAACCTCGCTCGTATCGCCGAAGAGGCGATCGAGAAGGGCGAGCTCACTATGGAGCAGTTCTTCGATACGGATTACAGGGAAGTGCCGGGCACCAACCCGCAGCTCTTCCGCAACAAGCTCAGCGACTGGGCCGACCGCAATTGGCGCCCGATCATCGACTCGGTGGTTGCCGAAGGCGGCCCGATCATGATGTGCTCGCCCGCAGACATGAACGGCTTCCTGCCCACCCACGTTTCGGACCGGTCGCGCAAGCCTACCGGCGACGTGACGCACGACACCAAATACTGCCGCAACGGTCGCATCATGCTCGAAGGCGTGGATGTCGCCGCGAAGAAGAGCACCGATCCCTATATGATGGCGGTCTATCGCCAGGAAGGCGACGGGAAGAACTACGTGGTCGTTCGCAACGTCTACGTGCCGCTGATCATCAACGGTCGCCGCTGGGGCGACAGCGAACTGGCTTACTCGCTCGACTAAACGACATACCCCAAGAGAAAAGGGCGCGCTCCGATAACGGAACGCGCCCTTTTCGCTGTTTGGAGTAGACTGAATTTTTAGGGCTGGCGGCGCGCCATGAATGCAAGCCGTTCGAACATCATTACGTCCTGCTCATTCTTCAGCAGCGCTCCGTGAAGCGGCGGGATCGCGCTGTTCGGATTGCTGTCCTGCAGCACGTCGAGCGGCATGTCCTCGTTTAGAAGGAGCTTCAGCCAGTCCAGCAGTTCGCTGGTGCTGGGCTTCTTCTTCAGGCCCGGAACTTCGCGCAATTCGTAGAAGATCTCCATCGCCTTGGAGACGAGGTTCTTCTGGATGCCCGGATAGTGCACCTCGATGATCTCGCGCATAGTGTCGCGATCAGGGAACTTGATGTAATGGAAGAAGCAGCGGCGCAGGAACGCGTCGGGCAGTTCCTTCTCGTTGTTCGAGGTGATGACGACGATCGGGCGTTCCTTGGCCTCGATCCGCTCATGCGTTTCGTAGACGTCAAAGCTCATACGATCGAGTTCCTGCAAGAGATCGTTCGGAAACTCGATGTCGGCCTTGTCGATCTCGTCGATCAGCAGGACGGGAAGCTCGGGCGAGGTGAACGCTTCCCACAATTTGCCCTTCTTGATGTAGTTTGAAATGTCATGGACACGCTCGTCGCCAAGCTGGCCGTCGCGCAAGCGAGCGACTGCGTCATACTCGTAGAGGCCCTGCTGCGCCTTGGTCGTCGACTTGACGTTCCATTCGATCATCGGAGCGCCAAGCGCCTTCGAAATTTCATGCGCAAGTACGGTCTTGCCGGTGCCAGGCTCACCCTTGACGAGGAGCGGGCGGCGCAGCGTCACCGCAGCATTCACCGCGACCTTCAGGTCTTCGGTGGCAATATAGGAACTGGTACCTTCGAAACGGTTCTGTTCGGTCGATTGTTCGGACATGGGTTTTCCCTTGCAACTTGTGCGATGCGTTAGGGCTAGGGCACGCTTAGGGCAAGGGGGCGTTGTAACACTTGCATCCCCAAGGACGAAGGAGGGTACATGCCGACCGAAAACCTGACGATTGCGACCGACGCCGGCCATGACCTGACCGGCTCGCTGGAAATGCCGACCGGGCTGGTGCGCGGGGCGGCGTTGTTCGCCCATTGCTTCACCTGCACAAAACAGAGCCGGGCTGCGGTGGCGGTGGCGCGCGCATTGGCCCGCGAGGGTATCGCGACACTGCGTTTCGACTTTACCGGCCTCGGCGGAAGCGGCGGTGAATTCGGCAGGGCCGGATTTGCAGCGGACGTTTCCGATCTCGTCGCGGCCGGGACCTATATGGTCGAGCGCTTCCAGCAACCGATCCTGCTCGTGGGGCATAGCCTTGGCGGAGCAGCCGTCCTCGCTGCTGCAGACGAAATCGGCACTAACCAAGTTGCAGCCATTGCCACCATCGGCGCACCTTCCGATGTCCCGCACGTTTTGCGCAATATCGACGGAGATATCGAGGCGATCCGGAGTAAGGGTGAAGGCGAGGTGCGGATCGGTGGGCAGGAATTCTGCCTCGGGAGAGAATTCCTTGAGCGGGTCGAGAACATCGACCTTCTCGACGAGGTTCAGCGGCTCAGAAAGCCGCTCCTGTTCCTGCATTCCCCAACCGATGCCATTGTCGGTGTGGAACACGCCAGCGCGCTATTCCAGGCGGCCAAGCATCCGAAGAGCTTCGTCAGCCTGGAGGGTGCAGATCATTTGCTGCTGCGAGAAGAAGACGCCGACTTCGCGGCGCGGGTCATCGCGGGATGGGCGCATCGCTACCTTCCGCTGCGCGAGGACTGGCCCATGCCGGAGGAAGGCATCGTCGCCTGTACCGGTCACGGGAAATTCGGCACGGAAGTGCACACCGTCTCGCACCAGTTCATTGCCGACGAGCCGAAGAGCTATGGCGGCGATGATAGCGGACCTACGCCGTACGACCTTCTCAATGCCGCTTTGGGTGCTTGCACGGCGATGACGATGAAGATGTATGCCGATCGCAAGAATTGGCCGCTGGAAGGCGTCAGTGTCCACGTGACGCACGAACGCAAGCACGAAGAAGAGTGCGACCACGTGGAAGCGATGCAGGAAGGCAAGCAGATGCAGGCCCTCAACAGGGTAATTTCAATCCGCGGCGACGCGCTCGACGACGAACGAAGGGCTCGGCTGCTGGAGATTGCGGACAAGTGCCCGGTTCATCGGACTCTCGAAGGCGAATTGCATGTGCACACCCGGATGGGCGATGCGGAGATCTAGCCGAGCATCGACAGTGCGGTAATGCCGAAAAAGAATGCGAGCATGAGACCCGTGGCCCACTGCCAGGGTCTTCCCGCGCCAGACATTCCCCGTTCCCGGGTAAACTGCCAGATCATTCCGCTGATCAGGAGCGCGATTGCGACGACTGCGAGTCGTGGAAGACCGAACAGACCCCAGAACAGCATTACGGAGGCTGGCTGGGCCACGACTTGCAGGACAAGTGCTCCTGCAAACCAAGCAATGGGAATGGGCCGGTAGGCAGCGTCCGATGCGTACCAGTCGGGAAGGGCCGTATCCGCCCTGGCGATCCGGCGGTCGCCCGCCATCACATCGCCTTCGTTCGGTTCTCCAGGCTCGTTCCTGTCGTCAGGCATCGATCATTTCGCGGTCGAATTCACCGGCATTGTTTTGGATGAAATTGAACCGGTGCTCTGGATTTCGGCCCATGAGTTGGTCGACCAGTTCCTTGACCTTTGCACGGTCCTCAAATTCCGGGGGCAGGGTGATGCGGATAAGAGATCGCGTCTCCGGGTTCATGGTCGTTTCGCGCAGCTGTTGAGGGTTCATCTCGCCCAGGCCCTTGAAGCGGCCGACATCGACCTTCTTGCCCTTGAAAACCGTCTCTTCCAGCTCCTTGCGATGCTCGTCGTCACGGGCATAGCGGCTCTCCTTGCCAGCAGTCAGGCGGTACAGCGGTGGCTGGGCAAGGTAGAGATGACCGTTGCGCACGATATCGGTCATCTCCTGAAAGAAGAACGTCATGAGCAGTGTGGCGATGTGCGCGCCGTCGACATCGGCGTCGGTCATGATGATGATGCGGTCGTAGCGCAGGTTTTCCGCGTCGCAATCCTTGCGGGTCCCACAACCCATCGCCAGGCTCAGGTCGGCGATTTCGCTATTGGCGCGGATCTTGTCAGCAGTAGCACTGGCGACATTCAGGATCTTGCCGCGAATGGGAAGGATAGCTTGCGTCTTGCGGTTGCGGGCCTGCTTGGCGCTGCCGCCTGCCGAATCCCCTTCGACGATAAACAGCTCCGTCTCGCCGTCGCCTTCGCCGCTGCAATCGGTCAGCTTGCCGGGCAGGCGAAGCTTCTTGGCATTGGTCGCGGTCTTGCGCTTGATCTCGCGTTCCTGCTTGCGGCGCAGGCGCTCGTCCATCCGCTCCATGACCTGGCCGAGCAGCGCCTTGCCGCGGTCCATATTGTCGGAAAGGAAGTGGTCGAAATGGTCGCGGACCGCGTTCTCGACCAGGCGCACAGCCTCAGGTGAAGTCAGGCGATCCTTCGTCTGGCTCTGGAATTGCGGATCGCGGATGAAGACCGACAGCATGATTTCGGCACCGTTCATCACGTCGTCGGCGGTGATGTCCTTGGCCTTCTTCGTCCCGGTCAGTTCACCGAAGGCCCTAAGTCCCTTAGTCAGGGCTGCGCGCAGGCCCTGTTCGTGCGTGCCGCCGTCAGGAGTGGGGACGGTGTTGCAGTACCAGCTGGTCGACCCATCGGAGAATAGCGGCCACGCGATGGCCCATTCCACGCGGCCCTGCTCGTCGGGAAAATCCTGGTTGCCTGCAAAGGGCTGCGCGGTGACGCATTCGCGGCCGCCCAGCTGTTCTGCAAGGTGATCTGCAAGTCCTCCCGGAAACTTGAATACGGCTTCTGCCGGAACGTCGTCGCTTGCCAGAGCCTCGGCACATTTCCAGCGGATCTCAACCCCTGCGAAGAGATACGCCTTCGAACGTGCGAGCTTGAACAGCCGTTTCGGCTTGAAGGCGCGGTCGCCGAAGATTTCTGCATCCGGGGTGAAGGTAACGGTGGTGCCGCGCCTGTTTGGGGTCGCGCCAAGCTCCTGCAGCTTGCCGGTGGGATGCCCCTTGGAGAATTCCTGTGCGAAAAGCTGCTTGTCGCGGGCTACCTCGACGCGGGTGTAATCCGATAGCGCATTGACGACCGAGACACCGACACCGTGCAGGCCGCCACTGGTCGCATAGGCCTTGCCCGAGAACTTGCCGCCCGAGTGCAAGGTTGTGAGGATGACTTCCAGCGTCGATTTGCCGGGATATTTCGGATGCTCTGCAACCGGGATGCCGCGACCGTTGTCACTGATGGTGACCTTGTTGCCCTCGTCGAGCCGGATTTCGATCCTGCTGGCATGGCCCGCAACCGCTTCGTCCATCGCGTTGTCGAGCACTTCGGCGACGAGGTGGTGCAAGGCGCGATCGTCAGTCCCGCCGATATACATGCCCGGGCGGCGGCGGACCGGCTCAAGGCCTTCGAGGACCTCGATGGAAGATGCGTCGTAATCGCCGCTCGATGTGGGCGTATTCTCGAAAAGATCGTCGGACATGGTCAGTGCTATATCGCGCGCGAATCCGCGCACACAAGCGCCACCTGAATGTTATCCGCCTGTCAGAAGCCGGACGGTGCCCTGGAGACGGTGATTATCCCGCCATCGCTGACCGAGCGCACCTCAAGTGCTCGCTCGACAATACCGTTGCGCTGGAAGCGAAATGGACCGTCCATCCCGTCGAACCCGCCCGACTGGAACAGCACATTGGTCGGGAAATCACGCCCGACTTGCCAATCGCGGGCAGCACGCAGCGTCAGGAGGACTGCGTCATAGCCGAGGGTGGCCACCCGGTAGGGCTGACTGCCGAAGCGCGCCTCATAGCTGGTGACGAAACCGCCATAACGACCGTCCGTCACAGCAGAGAACAGCGCACCTTCCAGCGCCTCTACCCGCAGAAGCGCGCTTTCGCCGGCCCACCGCTCCGTCCCGAGGATACGCAGGGAGGGGGACGCAATGGCTTGTGCCCCGCGGATCGAGGGAGTTCCCCCATCGGCGATAAGAACTGTGTCGAACCCGCCCATTGTCTTGAGCCTTCCGGCGGCGCTTACGACCGATGTATTCGTGCGGGTGTAGCGTTCGGTACCAATCAATCGACCGCCGTATGAAGAGAGGGCGGATTGCAGGGCCGCTTCCGCGCGCCTGCCATACTCGGATTCGGGGGAAAGGACGGCGAATGTGTTTGCGCCCTGGTTGCGCGCATATTCGACGCTGCGGGCGATGGACTGCTCGGGGATGTGCCCCATGATGAAGACACCGGGCCCGGCAACCGTGGTGTCGTTTGAGAAGCTGATGATGGGCACATTTGCTGCTGCTGCGGTAGAGCGCACGGCTGTCACATTGCTGCCCAGCAGGGGGCCGAGGATAAGGCGGTTACCGTCGGCAAGCGCTTCATTCGTGGCCGACTGGGCGTCGCGCGCAGTGTCGTAGGTCGTGATGCGGATGTTGTCGGCATTCGTGTCGAGCAGGGCCATCGTGGTCGCATTCGCGATGGACTGACCGACCGCACCATTGTCTCCGGACATGGGTACCAGCAGCGCGACACGGTGCCGTTTCCCGTCTTGCGGCAGGCTAGTCGCACTCGGCTCGGGCGTCGGCGTTGGCGGAGCGGGTTCGGCTGTCTTGGGAATGATCGTGCACCCCGAAAGTGCCATAGCCCCGAAAGCTGCGATCGCACCGCGCCGGTTCATAAATGCCTGCTTCATCCTTGCCGCGTCCCTTTTTGCTGGTCATGGAAGGCATGTGAGCGAACCCGCATCCCCTGCGCCTGACCAAAGTCTTACACCCGGTCTCTATCTCGTTGCCACCCCTATCGGCAATCTGGGCGACATAACGATGCGCGCTGTCGATATCCTGCGCCGCTGCGACGGGGTCGCCTGCGAGGATACGCGCGTGACAGGCAAGCTGCTCAAGCATCTCGGGATTTCGAAGCCGATGTGGCGCTATGACGACCATAGCGAGCATCGGGACCGTTCGAGACTGGTCGATTCAATGCAGACGAGGGCAGTCGCACTGGTGAGCGACGCAGGGACACCCATGGTGAGCGATCCCGGCTATCGGCTCGTCAACGATTGCAGGGAGCAAGGCATAGCTGTCACCAGCCTTCCGGGGCCCTGCGCAGCCGTGGTGGGGCTGACCCTTTCCGGGCTGCCGAACGACCGCTTCCTGTTCGCAGGGTTTCTGCCTTCGAAGGAAAAGGGACGCAGGGAAACTCTGGAAGACCTTGCCGCGATCGACGCTACGCTGGTGTTTTATGAGACCGCACCGCGCCTGCTGAAAACGCTGGCCACGATCGAGGACGTCCTGCCGAAAAGGGAAATCGCCGTCGCGCGCGAATTGACCAAGCTGCACG
The DNA here is from genome assembly GCF_009827445.1 of Qipengyuania aquimaris. Taxonomy (GTDB): domain Bacteria; phylum Pseudomonadota; class Alphaproteobacteria; order Sphingomonadales; family Sphingomonadaceae; genus Qipengyuania; species Qipengyuania aquimaris. The sequence continues at coordinate 998,550 of NZ_WTYI01000001.1, read as the reverse complement.
AGGAATGCCGTCGCGGCTTCGCCTCCGGTCTCATGGCCTATTACGACGCCAATCCTCCGCGCGGCGAGATCGTGCTGCTTATCGGCCCGCCCGAGGCGGTTCAGGCGAACGAGGCGGATGCCGACGATATGCTGCGCGAGGCCCTGATGACGATGAAGCCTTCGCAGGCTGCCGGCCACGTGGCGAAAGCGACAGGTCTCGACCGCAAGGCGCTTTATACCCGTGCCATGGATCTCAAGGCCGGATGAAACGGCAAGTTGCCGAACGAAACGGCAGAGACGGCGAGGCGAGGGCAGCCTTCTGGCTGCGCGCGAAGGGCTGGCACATCCTCGACCAGCGGGTGAAGACCAAGGCAGGCGAAATCGATCTTGTTGCTAAACGCGGAAATATCGTCGCCTTCATCGAGGTGAAGTGGCGCAGCAAGCGCGCGGAACTCGATAATGCAATCGACGAGCGGCGGCTTGCGCGTGTCGCGGCGGCAACGGAATCCGTCGCTCATCGCTATGCGGCCGATGGAGAAGACATCCGTGTGGACGTGATCCTGCTTGCACCCGGGGCATTCCCTCGCCACATCGCCAACGCCTGGCAACCTTAGGAGATCGCAATGGGCCTGCGTGTCGCCGTCCAGATGGACCCGCTCGAAAGCATCAATATCGCCGGCGACAGCAGCTTCGCGCTGATGCTAGCCGCACAGGCGAGGGGGCACGAGGTCTGGCATTACGACGTCACCTCGCTCGCCTATGAAAGCGACGGCACGCCCGCAGGGCGGATCACGGCCCATGCCGCGCCGGTCACCGTCCAGCGCGTGGAAGGCGATCATTTCTCGGCTGGCGAAAGGCGCAGGATCGACCTCGCTAAGGATATCGATGTCGTCCTGATGCGGCAGGATCCGCCGTTCCACCTCGGCTACATCAGCTCTGCGCTCCTGCTGGATCGCCTTAAAGGCACGACGCTCGTGATCAACGATCCCCGCGAAGTCGTTAACGCGCCGGAGAAGATGTTCGTCCTCGATTACGCGCGGTTCATGCCGCCGACGATGATTGCGAGGCACCTCGACGATTTGCGGGCCTTCCAGCAAAAGCATGGATCGGTCGTTATCAAGCCGCTCCATGGTAACGGTGGCAAAGCGATTTTCCGGCTCGACGAGACGGGTACGAACCTGTCCGCGCTGAGCGAAGTGTTCGACCTCACCTGGCCCGAGCCGCACATGATCCAGCCCTTCCTCCCCGAAGTGAGCGAAGGCGACAAGCGGATCGTCTTGGTCGACGGGGAATTTGCAGGTGCAATCAATCGCTTCCCCGGCGAAGGTGAGTTTCGTTCGAACCTTGCGCAGGGCGGCCACGCCGAAGCCACCGGCCTCTCCGAAAGAGAAGAGGAAATCTGCGCGGCGATGGGCCCCGAGCTCAAAAAGAGGGGGCTGGTATTCGTCGGCATCGATGTGATCGGCGGCAAGTACCTGACCGAGATCAACGTGACTTCGCCCACCGGCATCGTCGCGATCGACAAGTTCAACGGGACCGATACACCCGCGCTGATCTGGGACGCGATCGAGCGACGTCACGCCGCTATGTAATCAATCGCGATCGCGTGGATGTGCGTTGCGATAGGTGTTGAGCAGACTGGCGGCATCGACTTTAGTATAGATTTGCGTCGAACCGAGGCTGGCATGCCCGAGCAGTTCCTGCAGGCTGCGCAGATCGGCACCCGCTCCGAGCAGGTGGGTCGCAAAGCTGTGCCTCAGCGCATGCGGTGTCGCAGTGTCCGGCAGGCCTAGCGCCTTGCGGGCGCGTGCTGTGGCTTTCTGGACAACGCCTTGCGAAAGCGCGCCCCCTTTCACCCCACGGAACAGGGGATCGCGCGGTCCAAGTGGCCAGGGATTGAGCGTGCAATATTCGGCGATTGCATCGCGGACCAGTGGCAGGATGGGCACGGTCCTTTGCTTGCCGCCTTTGCCCGTAACGGTGAGTGTTTCGCCCAAGGGGACGTCCGAACCCGTCAGCGACAAGGCTTCGGCAATTCGCAGACCCGCCCCGTAAAGCAAAAGCAGGACCGCCCGATCGCGCGCGCCGACCCAATCCTCCAGTGCCATCGCGTCGACCGTTTCAGCCAAACCTATTGCATCGTCGGGTGACACCGGGCGTGGGAGGCCCTTCTTGATACGCGGTCCCCTCAGGCGCGGAGCCTGCGTGACGTCGTGACCCGCCTGCGCCTTGGCAAAGGACACGAAGCTCTTGAGCGCGGAAAGCTCCCTTGCAGTCGAAGCGTTGGACAGGCCATCGCTGCGGCGTGACGCCAGATGGCTACGCAATTCGGCTGCGCTCAAAGCTGCGACCTGCTCGAATGTCTCGAATTCGCCGCGCGCCATGAGCCGCTCCGCAGCCTTCGAATAGGCGCGCACGGTGTGATCGGAGCGCCGCTGCGCCAGCGAGAGGTGGTCGTGCCAGGCTTGAAGGCAATCCGCCTTGGTCATCCTGTGACCAGGTCCTCTGAAACTAATTCACCGAGCAGCGCGTCCAGCAGCGGCATGCCTGCCTCGGTGACGCCAATCCTGTCCGCCTTCTTCCAGACCAGGCCGAGGTCGCGATAGAGGCGCAGCTTGGCGTCATCGAGCATGGTGGTGGACGTGACGTCGAAACGGCTGGAGAGGGAAGTCATGTCGATCCCTTCCGCAAGGCGCAGTCCCATCAGCAGCGCTTCCGAAGCCTGTTCGTGCTTTGTGAGCGTGCGGCTCTCCGAGATGCCCGAGCCTTGTCGGTCTACCGCGGCAAGGTAGTTTTCGGGTTTCTTGTGTCGCAAGGTTGCTATGCCGTCACGGCGACCGTGTGCGCCCGGGCCGATCCCGAGATAGTCCTCATATCGCCAGTAGGTCAGGTTATGCCGGCTCTCCTGTCCGGGCCGCGCATGATTGCTGATCTCATAGGCCGGCAGTCCGGCAGCAGCGGTCCTTTCCCGCGTCATTGCGAAAAGATCGGCTGCTGGGTCATTGTCGAGCGGCGTGAATACGCCGCGCCGGACATCGGTTGCGAAACGCGTCGTCGGCTCGATCGTCAGCTGGTAAAGCGACAGGTGATCAGTGCCGAGTGCCAACGCCTCGTCCAATTCCTGCCGCCAATCGGCCTCTGTCTGGTCGGGGCGGGCGTAGATCAGGTCGATCGAAACGCGGCCGAAATGGTTCTGCGCGGTACCAAGAGCGTGGATAGCTTCCGCGGCGCCATGCAACCTGCCCAAAAACCGGAGCGTTTCGTCCCGTAAGGACTGAACGCCAAGCGAGACACGGTTCACCCCGGCACTCGCCAGCGCTGCGAAATTGGCGGCTTCGACCGAGGATGGATTGCCCTCCAGCGTGATTTCAATGCCATCCTCGAAGCCCCAGATTTCCTCTGCCCCCTGCAGGAATTTTTCAACGAGGGTAGGTGGCATCAATGACGGAGTTCCCCCGCCAAAAAAGATACTTGCGAGCTTTTCCTGAGATCTGTTCTGGCCTGCTTCGGCACGCAAGTCGCTTAGCAAGGCGCGTTCCCAGACGTCCATATCCGTCCGCTCACGGACGTGGCTGTTGAAGTCGCAATAGGGACATTTTGCGAGGCAGAAGGGCCAGTGAATGTAGAGGGCTTTGGCCAAGGGGCGCTTTCATTGAAAATTAAGCCAGCTCCGTTTTAAGCGGAGGCATGGAAGGCATGAAACTCTACGCGACAGCTATCGCCGCATTGGGACTGCTATGTGCCACGGGTGTCGGTGTCGCTGCAAGCGCTGGCGGCGCTGCTGCGTCTACCGCGCGAATGCACGATTCCGGTGAACGCGACGGCGCGACCGATCGCCATGCCGGCCGCATTCTTCATCTTCATAACCGCGAACGCGAGCAATTGGGACTTCCGATGCTTCGCTGGAGTCCGCAGCTTGCGCTTGAAGCGAAAGACTGGGGGCACAAGCTCGCCCGCAAGGGACGCCTCGAGCACGCCGATGCATCGGTGCGCAGCGGTACGGGCGAGAACCTCTGGATGGGGACCGCAGACGCTTGGCCTGTCGACACGATGGTCGGCATGTTCATCGATGAAAAACGCCATTATCGGCACGGACGATTTCCAGAGATTTCGCACACCGGTCAGTGGGCCGATGTCGCGCATTACACGCAGGTGATCTGGCGCGATACGCAGGAGGTCGGCTGCGCAGTCGTTACCGACCGGGGTTGGGATGTCCTCGTCTGCCGTTATTACCCGGCGGGCAATGTCTGGGGCCGCATGGCGTATTAGCCGAACTGCTCCGCCACCAGTTTTGCGAATGCGTCGGCACGGTGGCTGATGGCGTGCTTCTCCTCCGGCGGTATCTCCGCAAAGGTCAGGTCGCGTCCCTTGGGCACGAACACCGGATCGTATCCGAAACCCATTCCTCCGCGCGGCGGCCACGTCAGTGTGCCGGGGACCGTCCCCTCGTAGACCGCGTGCTCTCCATCGGGCCAGGCGAGGGCGAGGACGCAATGGAATGCGGATGAGCGATCCACATCCGCCCCTTTTTCCTGCAGCATGCCCTCGACCTTGCCCATCGCCATGTACCAGTCGCGGCCGGGTTCGCCTTCGAAATGCTGCCGTTCGGCCCAGTCTGCCGTGTAAACGCCGGGGCGTCCGTCGAGCGCATCGACCGAAAGCCCGCTGTCATCGGCGAGGGCGGGCAGGCCCGATGCCTCTGCCGCCGCGCGGGCCTTGAGCAAGGCGTTCTGCACGAAGGTGGTGCCTGTCTCGGGCGGTTCGGGCAGGCCAAGCGATCCAGCGGAAATGCACTTCACACCGTAAGGCGCGAGCAAAGCCGAGATTTCCTTGAGTTTGCCGGCATTATGCGTCGCGATCACGAGGCTGCCCGAACCGAGCCGACGGGTCATTTGCGGGTTGCCTCGTCCTGTGCCTTGAACACTTGTGCACAGCCCATCTGTGCAAGTCGGAGCAAGCGAAGGAAGGCTTCCTCGTCATAGGGGGCGCCTTCCGCCGTGGCCTGTGCCTCGGCGATCTTGCCGCCTTCGATCAGGACGAAATTGGCATCGGCGTCGGCGTTGCTGTCCTCAGGATAATCGAGGTCGAGCACCGGAGTGCCCTTGTAGACCCCGCAGGAAATGGCAGCGACCTTGGCGGTGATCGGATCTTCCACGATGTCGCCCGATTTCATCAGGCCGTCGACGGCCAGCCGCAGCGCGACCCACGCGCCCGAAATCGAAGCGGTGCGCGTCCCGCCATCCGCCTGGATGACATCGCAATCGAGCGTGATCTGGCGCTCGCCAAGCTTCTTCATATCTACGACTGCACGCAAGCTGCGCCCGATAAGCCGCTGGATTTCCTGCGTTCGTCCGCTCTGTTTGCCCTTGGCCGCTTCGCGCTGACCGCGCGTGTGGGTCGCGCGCGGCAGCATGGAGTATTCACCGGTGACCCAGCCTTCTCCCTTGCCGCGAAGCCATGGCGGGATGCGTTCTTCGACCGATGCCGTGCACAGAACCCGCGTTTCGCCGAAGCTGATGAGGCAGCTGCCTTCTGCGTGCTTGGTGTAACCGGTCTCGATAGTGATGGCGCGCATTTCATCGGGCGCGCGTCCTGAAGGTCGCATTCCATTCTCCAATTCAGTCGAATCTCAGTGGAGGCTTTGGCCGATGGGCCTTGAGGCCGCAAGTGGAGTGGTTAGATAGAAGGCATGAACGGCCCTCCGCTTTCCGATCTGTCCGACCGCGCGCGGGAGATATTCCGCCTCGTGGTGGAAGGCTATCTCGATACCGGCACTCCTGTCGGCTCGAAGGCGCTGGCGGGCGAGGGCGGTGTCGGCCTGTCGCCCGCGTCCATCCGTTCTGTCCTTGCGGAACTGGAACAACGCGGCCTGCTCGCGGCCCCTCACACCAGTGCGGGGCGGATGCCGACGGAAAGCGGGCTACGCCTCTTCGTCGATGCGATGATGCAGGTCGCCGAACCGACCGCACAGGAGCGGGCGGCCATCGAGAAGCGCCTTGCCGAGCCCGGCCCGATCGAGCGCGCGCTGGAAGAAACAAGCGCGCTCCTTTCGGACCTTTCGGGTGCCGCGGGCATGGTCATGGTGCCAAGAAGGGAGCCGCGCCTCTCACAGGTGTCGCTCACCGCGCTCGACGCGAACCGCGTTCTGGCCGTGCTGGTGGGAGAGGACGGCCATGTCGAAAACCGCATACTCTCCGTTCCTACTGCCGTGCTTGGCGTGTCGCTGGAACAGGCGAGCAATTACCTCACGGCGCGCTCGTCCGGGCGGACACTCGCCGAGGCGGCCGCTGTAGTCGAACAGGAGATTTCCGGCGGACGCAGCGCATTGGACGAGGCCAGTCGCGATCTGGTGTCGCGCGGCATCGCGACATGGACCACCGACACGGCCGAGCGCCCGGTCCTTATCGTGCGCGGGCAGGCCAATCTGCTGGACGAGAGCGCGCTGAGCGATATCGAACGCGTGCGCTCCTTGCTGGACGATCTCGAAAACAAGCAGTCGGTGGCGACGCTTCTCGAAAACGCCCGCGATGCCGACGCAATGCGAATTTTCATCGGTAGCGAGAACCGGCTGTTCTCGCTGTCCGGATCATCGGTCATCGCATCGCCCTACCGCGATCGCGAGGGAAAGGTGGTCGGGGTGCTGGGGGTCATCGGGCCAACTCGGTTGAATTACGCCCGTGTCGTCCCCATGGTTGATTTCACGGCCCGTTCCTTGGGCAAAAGATTAGGCTGACAGGGTTTACAAGTGAGCAACGAGAACACGAACGAACCGCAGGACAAGGCGGTCGATGAAGAAGTAGCGCGCGAGATGGAAGGCGTGCCGGAACACCTGCGTGACAAGGGTGGCGAAGAAGACGCTGCCGAAGAAGCCCTCGACGAAGCGCTGGCGAGCCTGCGCGGTGATCTGGAAGCGGCCAAGCAGGACGCTCTTTATGCCCGTGCGGAAACGCAGAACGTGCGCCGCCGGATGGAAAAGGATGTCCAGGACGCCCGCAATTACGCGGCGACCGGGTTCGCCCGCGATATCCTGAGCGTGGCGGACAATCTGGCCCGGGCACTCGATGCCATTCCCGCAGAACAGCGCGAGGACGAGAAGCTCAAGGGCTTCATCGCCGGTATCGAAGCCACCCAGCGCGAGCTTGAAAAGGTGTTCAACCAGAACGGCATCACGCGCATCGCAGCCAAGGGCATGCCGCTCGATCCCAACCAGCACCAGGCCATGATGGAAATCCCGACCGACGAGGTCGATGCCGGAACCATCGTGCAGGAAATGCAGGCTGGCTACATGATCAAGGATCGCCTGCTGCGTCCGGCAATGGTTGGCGTCGCGAAGAAACCCGACTGATATTTAGAAGTGGATCTGTGATGAGAACTGCAATGCTTGGAGCGGCGGTTCTCATCGCTGCCATTTCGCCGGCCTCGGCCCAGGATAGCGCGGACGAGCGTCTGGCGGCTTTGACTGACGCATTTTACGATTACCAGCTCGACACGTACGAACTCGTCGAAACCGAGAGCGGCCAGACCCGGCAGGGGAACCGCCTGCCAGCGGTTACACCTGTCGCACAACGTGACCGCGCTACTCGATATGCCGAATTGCTGCAGCAGCTGCAGGCGCTTGAAAGCCAACCTCTAGGCAAGGAAGCGCGGACCAACGCGCTGGTTTTGAGGACCCTGCTCGAAGCGGAGATCGGAGATGCCCGGTTCGCCGAATGGGAAATGCCCCTCAACAGCGATTCTAACTTCTGGTCATACCTCGCCGGAACCACTCCTTTCACCTCGGTTGAAGACTACGAAAACTACATCGGCCGGATGAGGGATCTGCCACGATATTTCGCGGAACACACCGCCAATGCGCGCGCCGGGCTGGATCGCGGTTTCAGCGTTCCAGCTGTAACCCTGGAAGGCCGCGACGCGTCTATCGAGGCATTCGTGGTCGAGGAACCGGAAACAAGCCTGTTCTGGAGACCTTTCGAGGCGATGCCTGCCTCGATCCCTGAAGCCGAGCAGCATCGGCTACGCGCGGAGGCGCGAGAGGCCATCGGCGACCATGTCACTCCGGCTTATGCGGCGCTCTTGCAGTTCTTCCGTGATGACTATCTGACGCGCGCCAGATCGACGATCGGAGCCAGCGAATTCCCCGAGGGACGTGCCTATTACGCGCAGCAAATCCGCCAGTACACGACGCTCGATCTGACCGCTGAGCAAATCCACGCCATTGGTCTTGAAGAGGTGGCCCGGATCAAGGCGGAAATGGAGCAGGTCAAGGATGAGGCCGGCTTCGATGGCACCCTTGAGCAGTTCATCACCTTCCTGAGGACCGATCCGCAATTCGTAGCTGATACCCCCGACGAGCTGATGGGGGTGGCGGCCTACACCGCAAAGCGCGTCGATGACCGGCTGAGCGATTACTTCGGCTTCCTGCCGCGGTATCGCCATGGCATTCGGCCGGTCGATCCGGCCATCGCCCCCTTCTACACTGCCGGACGGGGCGGGCTGGAATACTGCCAGATCAACACGCACGACCTGCCTTCGCGGCCCGTCTACAATATCCCCGCACTCACGATGCACGAATGCGCGCCGGGCCACAGCTTCCAGGCGGCAATTGCGCTGGAGCGCGACGATGCGCCGCGCTTCCGGCGCCAGACATATTTCTCGGGCTTCGGCGAGGGGTGGGGCCTCTACACCGAGTATCTCGGCGAAGAGATGGGCATTTACCGCACCCCTTACGAGCGGTTCGGCAAGCTCAGCTACGAGATGTGGCGCGCTGCGCGGCTAGTGATTGATACCGGCATTCATCAGAATGGTTGGACCCGCGATCAGGCGATTGACTATCTCGCCAGTCATACCGCGCTATCCGATCGTGAGGTCGAAACCGAGATCGATCGCTACATCAGCTGGCCGGGTCAGGCGCTGGCGTACAAGCTTGGTGAGATGACGATACGCAGGGTCCGGGCAAAAGCCGAAAACGCGCTTGGAGACCGCTTCGATATTCGCAAGTTTCACGATGTCGTGCTGTCGCTGGGTTCCGTCCCGCTTCCGGCCCTCGAAGCCCGGATCGATGCATTCATTGCCGACGGGGGACAGGGGCTCGAAGGCGTCACCTACGATTGAGGCGCATCAGCGGCACAGCGAGACGTCGTTGAGATAGGACTGCAGCGCTTGTCGCCGGTCGTCCGCCCACAGGCCAACCATCCGGTCGTCCGGGCGCGGGCTGGTGGAAAATTCCACCGCCCTTGCAAGGAAAGCTCGGCCATCGGCAGGGCAGAAGTCCTGCGCTCTCGAAAGGTTCAGGAAATCCGTGACGGATTGGTACTGGGCTTTGACTTCGCGTTCCTCACGGCGGCGTTCTTGCAGTCTTTCCTGCATCCGCTCGTCAGTCGCCTCGCTGCGACGTGCCCGGTCACGAAGATCGTCGACCCGCGACACTTCCGCACGGAAAGTGTCCGAGTTGCGCGGATAAAAGCGCGCGAGCGGAGGGTTGGGCTCGCTCGGCGTTTCGCGGTAATAGCGATCAACCCGCTTGGCATCGGTATCGCCGTCGAGACCAGCCCCGATTGCCGCTGCCCCGATGGCGGCTGCATTCTCGGCAAGGGAGGGGTCGCCTTTCGGGCGATCCAGCGCTTCGGTGACGGGCTCCACGAGCAGTAGGTTGACGAGCATCGCGGCATCGAAACGGTCATGGACCAGCTCGTTCATCATGCATGGATAGTAGAGGCGGTCGCCTTCGATCCAGGCAATCATGCGCTGGTCGGAAGTGCACCCGAATGAGGCGATCTCTATCTCTGGGGAGGCTTCCCTCGCTTTGCCCAGCGCCTGTACAACCAGTTCGGCACCAGCTGGAGCTTCGTCGGCAAGGGCCGGCTCGCCGGTAAGGGAAAGCAGGGCTCCAGCCGCCACCAGAACCGAGCTGGACCGTTTCATTTCTATCTCCCACCTTGCGTCCGGTACACCATGAGGGTGCGACCTTGCATCATGCTGAACGGCCCGGCGAGGAATTGCCATCCCCGCCGGGCCGGAAAGTAGCGTCAGCCGACCAGTTGGGCCCGGTTCTCGTCGCGGTGTTTCTTGAGGTACTTCATGAAGGGCGTACCGCCCGTACCAACATCGGGATCGTTGCCGGCAATGCTGCCCGCCTGCTTGTTGATGTAGCTCGCCGCATACTCAAGATGGCGGGTGCGGAAGCGGGCGGATTGTTCGAGGCAGGCGTTGAAGGCCGCCTTGAGTTCGGCATTGTCGCTTGCGGACACGAAGTCCCGCAGTGTCGACTGCGCTGCCAGATCCTCGATGAAGCGGCGGTGCTCGACCGGGCGGTAATGATGCAGCTCGTCGAGGAAACTCTTGAGCGGATCGTCGCTGTGGCCGACCTGGAAGAGCGCATCCATCGCCGGGACGATAGAGGACTGCGATCCGGTCTGGCCGCGCAGAGCCTGCGGCTTACCCTCGAAACGCTCGATCCCTTCGTAGACCAGGCCGCCGTCCTTCAAGGCAGGGTTGTTCGCCCAGCCGTGGATATAGGGCCGCACGCGGTGGAAGTAGATATAGGGATCGCACTGCTCTGGCATGCGGGCGAAATGGCCGTAAATCCGCTCCCACGCCTCGTCCATCTCCCTGAGAAGGCGGGTGGCTTCTTCCTCGTCGCCTTCCTTGGCGACTGTCACCAGCTTCGCCGCATTGTCGAGCAGGACGCCTGCTTCCGCTTCGATCGCCACATGGACGAGGACGAACCAGTTCTCGTCGGCGCCGCACAGGAAGTTCTGGTGCATGGCGATGTTATCGAGCGTGATCGGCCCCGACTTCTCGAGCCGGTACCAATTGTCGAGCACATAGCCGGAATAGGGGAGGAGCGGCGCCTGGCCGAGGCGCTCGGACAATGCGCACATCGGGCGGGCCAGATTGGCGGGAAGATGCTTGGGTGGTTCCGCTTCGCCCCAGACATAGGCCTGAACCAGGAAGGAATAGTGCACCATGGCGGTGCGGACCTCTTCCTCCGGAGCGCTCTTCACCCATTCCGAAATATCGGGATCGGGCAGGGCGTCGAGGAAATGACGGACGCGGCCCGAGGTGAGCAATGCCGACAATATGCCGGCCGCTTTCACGGTTGCGTCGAATTGTCGGGGAAGCGTGATCTCGTCGATCTCGTAATGCGAAAGGTAGCCGCGCTCGCGGCTCATACCGTAGTCTTTAAGCTCCATTGTGATGACTCATCGCCGAGCGCGGGTTGGGCCGCTCGGTCAATGCGTGCATTAGTATCCATTGAAACCGGTTTGCTCAAGATAGGGTGTGGATAGCCGCACCCTGCTCAGAGAACGCGCACCATTTGCAAGTTGCACCGCGCATAAGGCGTATGGCGCACTTCATGTGGCTCGAGGGAACGGAAATCTTTGCGGCGATAGAGGCGGGTGGCCGCCTCAAGTCGGGAGTTGGTCTCCAGCCAGAGAGCATCCGCGCCGCGCTCTCGCGCAATTTCGATGAGGCGATCGAGGATGGCGGATCCGAGGCCGGATCCCTGCGCCGAGGGGTCAGTCGCCATTTTAACGACCTCAAGCCACTTTCGCCCGTCGGATGCGGGTTCATGCGGCACGGCAAGCGCCCCGCAACCGACCACACGGCCGTCCACTTCGGCAAGAACGATGGCTCCGCCGGGGTCGAGTAGCGAGGTGACCGGATTTTCAAGCTGGCGCCGGTCGCTCTCCTCGACGCCGAAATATTCTTCGATCCAGCGCAGGTTGAGCGCCGCGAAGGCGGCTTCGTCGCCTGCCCTAAAGTCGCGGATCAGAAAAGTCATGCCGCAGCACCCGGAAAATTGACCAGCAGGTCATAGGCTGATTTGTCGCGGACACCCGCGATTTTCATCCCGTTACGCAGCCAGAAGGCGTGTTTGACGATCTCTGCCTGCTGTTCGATCCCGTATCGTTCAAGGGGCCATCCCGGCTTCAGCGAATAGTCGTATCGTGCCCACGGCATACGTTTGGTCACCAGATACCATTCCCCTCGGCTCTGGGTCTGCCAGACGTGGACCATCTCGTGAATGAAGAGCCCCTGCCGCCTGAGGCTGGCGGTCGAAAAATCGTCGCAGTAGTGCTCCGATGCGGGGTGGAAATGAACATGGCCCCTGGGCGCCATCGTCACCCGGCGGGGCTGGAAAGGAAACCACTTGCGCCGCCGGATCGTGACGCGCGCATAGTCGATTGCCGTCCCGAAAACGCTTTTCGCAAGCGCTATTTCCCCGTCGGTAAGAGGCCGCTGGCCGCCGATCTCGCAGGTTGCGGGAACGGCGCCATCGTGGCTTTCTATGTTAAGCGTGTCGCGCGGGTCGCTCAGCGCTCATCCCCGGCTGCCTGGATAGGCACTGTGAAGGTGGCGGACTTGCCACCTGCAACGGTGAGGGTCATCGCGGTCTCGCTACCGGCGACGAGATCATCCGAGAGGTCGAACACCATGACGTGAAGGCCGCCCGGTTCGAATTTCAGGGTGGCACCGGCCTGCACCGCCTGCGGGCCGGTCTCGCTCATTTCCATCTTGCCGTCCCATTCCATCGTGCCGTGGACTTCGGTCTTGCCCGCACCGTCGACTTCGGCCTTGCGCACGGCAACGCCGCGATCGCCATTGTTGGTGAGATCGAAATAGATTGCGGCGGGATTCCCGGCGACCGCAGGCAGGACCAAGCGTGCGTTTGCAATCTCCAGACCGGCCGCGTCGCTTGTAGCCGAGGACTGCGCTTCTTCTTCCGCGCCTCCGCAAGCGACGAGGGCAAGGCTGGAGCCCGCGAGAAGTGCGGCGGCGAAAACGGGTTTGATCATCGTGGAAATTCCCTCCTGTTGATGGCGCAAAAAACTAGCGGGGGACCTCCCTTGTGCCAAGAGAAACCGCACCTATATCGCTCGGGTAACACACCACTCGAATGAGCCGCCGACCGGTTCTGCCTCTCGTGGGGGACCAGACGCGCGGTGTCCAACAATGTGAAACTTATGGGGAAACCATGGCTAAAGTAATCGGTATCGACCTCGGCACCACCAACAGCTGCGTCGCCGTGATGGACGGCGGCAAGCCGAAGGTCATCGAAAATTCCGAAGGCGCGCGTACCACGCCTTCGATCGTCGCCTTCACCAAGGACGGCGAACGCCTCATCGGTCAGCCGGCCAAGCGCCAGGCCGTGACCAATCCGGACAACACGGTTTTCGCGGTGAAGCGCCTCATCGGCCGCCGTTTCGATGACCCGGTGACCAAGAAGGACACCGAACTGGTCCCCTATGACATCGTCAAGGGCAAGAACGGCGATGCATGGGTCAAGGCAGGCGGCGAAGAATATTCGCCCAGCCAGATTTCCGCTTTCATACTCCAGAAGATGAAGGAAACCGCCGAGAGCTATCTTGGCGAGACAGTCGAACAGGCCGTCATCACCGTTCCCGCATACTTCAACGACGCGCAGCGCCAGGCAACCAAGGATGCCGGCCAGATCGCGGGTCTCGAAGTGCTGCGCATCATCAACGAGCCGACTGCGGCCGCGCTCGCCTACGGTCTCGACAAGGAAGATGGCAAGACCATCGCAGTCTACGACCTTGGCGGCGGTACTTTTGACGTTTCCATCCTGGAAATCGGCGACGGCGTCTTCGAAGTGAAGTCGACCAACGGCGACACCTTCCTGGGCGGTGAAGACTTCGACAGCGCAATCGTCGAATGGCTGGCCGACCAGTTCAAGAAGAAGGAAAACATGGACCTGCGGACCGACAAGCTCGCTCTGCAGCGCCTCAAGGAAGCGGCGGAAAAGGCCAAGATCGAGCTGAGCTCGGCCCAGACCACCGAGGTGAACCTGCCGTTCATCACGGCACGCATGGAAGGTGGTTCGTCCACCCCGCTGCACCTTGTCGAAACGATCAGTCGCTCGGACCTCGAAAAGATGGTCGGCGACCTCATCCAGCGCACGCTCGAGCCGTGCAAGAAGGCTCTGGCCGATGCCGGTGTCTCCAAGGACGAGATCGACGAAGTCATCATGGTCGGCGGCATGACCCGCATGCCCAAGGTGCGCGAAGTGGTCGAAGGCTTCTTCGGTTCCAAGCCGCACACCGGCGTGAACCCCGATGAAGTCGTGGCCATGGGTGCTGCCATCCAGGCCGGCGTCCTCCAGGGCGACGTGAAGGACGTGCTGCTGCTCGACGTGACCCCGCTTTCGCTGGGTATCGAAACGCTCGGCGGCGTGTTCACGCGCATGATCGATCGCAATACCACGATCCCGACCAAGAAGACGCAGACCTATTCGACCGCTGAAGACAACCAGCAGGCCGTGACGATCCGCGTGTTCCAGGGCGAACGCGAGATGGCCGCCGACAATAAGCTGCTCGGCCAGTTCGACCTCGTGGGCATTCCCGCAGCACCGCGAGGCGTGCCGCAGATCGAGGTGACCTTCGACATCGACGCCAACGGCATCGTGAACGTCAGTGCCAAGGACAAGGGCACCGGCAAGGAGCAGCAGATCCGGATCCAGGCATCCGGCGGTCTGACCGATGCCGACATCGAGCAGATGGTCCAGGACGCGGAAAAGTTCGCGGACGAAGACAAGAAGCGCAAGGAAGGTGCCGAGGCCCGCAACCAGGCCGACAGCCTCGTCCACGCCACCGAGAAGCAGCTCGAAGAGCATGGCGACAAGATCGACGCTTCGCTGAAGAGCGAAGTCGAAGAGAAGGTCGCGGCGCTCAAGACCGCTCTTGAAGGTGACGATGCAGCAGACATCAACGCCAAGGCCCAGGACCTGTCGCAGAGCGCGATGAAGATGGGTCAGTCGATCTACGAGCAGGAGCAGGCCAAGGCTTCGGCCGATGCTCCGAGCGAAGACGGCGGCGATGCAGGCAGTGACGAAGAAGTCGTCGATGCCGAATTCTCCGAAGTCGACGAAGACGCGAAGAACTAAGGCTCCTGATGAAAACCTCGACCGCCATCGGTGCGAAACGCGCCGGTGGCGGTTGGATTTTCAGCAGGCGGGATCATCATGTCAGCTACTGAAATCGACTTTTACGAATTGCTCGGCGTAAGCCGGGACGCGGATGGCGCGACGATCAAGTCCGCTTACCGCAAGCTCGCGATGAAGCATCATCCGGACCGCAATCCGGGATGCACCGAAAGCGAGAACACCTTCAAGGCGGTCAGCGCCGCCTATGAATGCCTCAAGGACCCGCAGAAACGCGCAGCCTACGACCGTTTCGGTCACGAGGCCTTCACGCAGGGAATGCAGGGCGGGGGCGGCCACGGCCACCCGGGCGCCGATTTCGGCGATATCGGCGATATTTTCGAAACCATTTTCGGCAGCGCCTTCGGTGGCGGAGTCCGGGCGCAGCCGCGTCGCGGGGCGGACCTGCGCTACGACATGGAGGTCACTCTCGAAGAGGCTTTCGACGGCAAATCGACCGAGATCGAAATCGAAGTCAGCCGCTCGTGCGAAACCTGTCACGGCAGCGGCGCGACGCCGGGCACCCAGAAGCGGACCTGCAACCTGTGCTCGGGCCAGGGTAAGGTGCGTGCAAAGCAGGGCTTCTTCGTCGTCGAACGCCCCTGTCCCAATTGCCATGGCGATGGCGAGATCATCACCAGCCCCTGCAGGGACTGCCGCGGCGAGGGTCAGGTCGACGTTCCGCAAAAGATCGAAATCGACATCCCGCCTGGCGTCGATACCGGCACGCGTATTCGCCTGTCGGGCAAGGGCGAAGCCGGACCGCGCGGCGCGGCGCCGGGCGATCTCTACATTTTCGTCCACGTAAAGCAGCATCCGATCTTCGTGCGCGAAGGAACGACGCTGGCAACACGTGTGCCGATCAGCTTTACCAAGGCTGCTCTTGGCGGTTCGATCGATATTCCCGGCCTGGATGGCGAGGAAATCACGCTCGAAATTCCGGCCGGTATCCAGTCAGGCAAGCAACTGCGTCAGCGCGGCGCGGGGATGCCCATCCTCCAGGGCCGCGGTCGCGGGGATATGGTGGTGGAAATTGCCGTCGAAACCCCGACCAAGCTGAGCAAGCAGCAGCGCGAAATCCTCGAGCAATTCCGCGATACAGAGACCGGCGACGAATGCCCCGAAAGCAGGGGTTTCTTCAACAAGATCAAGGACGTGTTCGGCGGCTAGACCAGGCGTTCGAGGACTTCGGAACGTATCTGATCGAGGAGGCCGCGGGCGCACCGCCCTGCGGCCTCTTCTTCGTCCAGGATGGCAAGAAACGCCTTCTTCTTGAAACTCCTGACGACCAATTCGCCCGGAGCATGGTCTACAGTGGAACAGACCAGATCGATCATCCGCTCCGCCCCGTGCAGGCGACCCCACAGGTAATCGTTCTCGCGATAGGACCTGCTGAAGAACGCACCGAAATTGTAGAACTCGATCCCGCGCAATGTGGCCCGTGTTCCGCCCTCGCGAATGCTGCGCGCGTCGTCCGGGCTAATGCGGTCTACCTTCACCGGATCGAATTCTGTGAAGCCTTCATTTCGCAGCAGCGGCAATGTGGCGACGTCGTAAAACGGGAAACCGAGGTAGGCGAAAAGCATCCGCCGTTTCAGATTGGCCGGCATCGCCTGTAGCGCCTCCGCCAGCATCTCCTCCGCCTTGTCGTCGGTATCGATCAGCAGGCGCTTGCTTTCGATCGTGTCGAGCACCGTGCCCGGATCGCCCAGCACACTCTGCGCCACGTCGTGGAAATCATCGCCAAGCGAGGCGAGGCCTTCCTTCTCGAAATATAGCGAAAGGATGGAATAGATCGCATCCCGGCCGTGTTCGAGAGCGTCATCGGAGATCTCGGGATCGGCTTCCCAATCGCGCGCCAGCCTGCGGGCGAGCAGACGCAAACGCCTGATGCGAAAGCCGATATCGTGTTCGCGGAAGAACCCGATCGCTTCGCTGGTCGCTCCGCCGTTTCCGCTCGACAGCGTCGTGAGCCCGCGGCGCAGCAATTCCTCGCGGAGGACTTCCTCGACCGCAAGATGATCGGGCAGGTGGAGCGATGGTGCTGCATCGTATGCCAGCTTCGCGAGGCGCGAGACGATGCCGCTGAGTTTTGCCTGCGCGTAGGAGTGAAAGGCGTAACCCGCCTGCTCCGCCGCAGCCTGCTGTGCTTTCTGGCGCCAGGCTTTCAGCCGCTTGGGCGTCGGCCGGTCGAGGAACAGCGTGCGGCCGAACAGCCGTTCAACGGTGGCGTCGACTTCGGGTCGCAGCGCGGCGACGATCCGCTGCAATCGCTCCGCCTCGCGGCTCTGTTCGTCCAATTGTTCGAGGTTGTCCCGGATGGGCTGTTCGCGCGGGATAGTCGAAAGCGAACCGAATATGGCCGAAAAGAACCCCACGTCGCGCGATGCACGCTCGTCGCGCGAACCGAACCTGTCGGGGCGCGGGTCGACATAGACGAAACGGCGGTCGACCTCGCGCTGGGCCGGCCTTCCGCGCAGCGCGGCCATGGCTCCGCCAAAAGGCTTGTTCACCAGTACCGAGCCATCGATCAGCGACACGGTATCGGTATCGCCGCGCATGACGTGGATGGGCATGATGGTGTCGAGAAATTCCTCCCGGCTATGCCAGTCGCGGCCACTGTCCTTCGCCAGCCGGTCGATTTCCTCGATCTTGAGCGGCGGGAAGGCGCCCGGAAAGCTCGCCGTAGCCCGCGCGGCAAAGACCAGCTCCAGCGGATTGGCGAGATCTTTCCCGCCAGTGCCGGGCACCCTGCTGCGCATCGAGATAGGCAGGCGGTGTTCGGTATCCTCAACCACCGGCGGACTGTTTAGGCGAAGGAGCTCCAGATAGCCGTGAAAATCGGTCGTCGTGACGAACAGGTCAAGCGGATGGCCGGGAGGCAGCAAGGGAGCCTCGACCGGCGCATCGGCCATGGCGCTGAAGGCGCGCTCGAGCAGTTTCGAGAAGCCGAGGCCGGAAAACGGCGGCTCGAACCACCTCCCGCGGATGAGATGCGATACCTTGCGCCTCACTTCGGCGCGGGTTTCCGGAGCGACTTCTTCGGCAATCTCGGTGCCCGGACGGCTGAGTAGGAAGGTCGCGAGCGGCTGCGCCCAGAACTTGCCTCCGCGCCACCGCAGTCGGGCGTCGGGATCGGTCAGCTCATCCACATCGGCCACTTCGAGCCAGAGGTCCGTCAGTGGTTCGAGGCTTTGCCCGGAATGAATGGCCTGCGCGAGGAAAACGGCGTTGATCCCGCCCGCGCTCGCACCGCTCATGATGTCAGGGATGATCCGCAGGCGGAGTTCGTGATCCTCCTCGATCGCGCCGAGCATTTCGCGATAGACCGCATCGACACCGGATGAAGAGGGTGCACCCGAATGATAATCGCGACTGGCGCGCGCAAGGTGCCACAATTCGCGTGTGACCCCGTGCATATAGACCGCCAAGCTGACCCCGCCGTAGCAGACAAGCGCGATCCGAAGTTCTTTTTGCCGCATCGCCCATGCTTGTGCACACTCGACGTCGCATTGGCAATTGCGTTCCGCAAATGTTCCGTCTAGCCAACACCCATGGCCAAACCGAAGAAACGTTATGTCTGTCAGGCTTGTGGCGGTGTTTCGCATCGCTGGCAGGGACAGTGCGCCGACTGTGCGGAATGGAACACTCTGGTGGAAGATGCGCCAGCTACCGTGTTCTCCCTGAAGCATGACCTCTCCAGCGGGGGCAGGGCGGTCGAATTCGTGGACCTCGACAAGCCGGGCGAGATGCCGGTGCGGCAAAAGACCGGTCTGGCCGAATTCGACCGGGCACTCGGCGGCGGCCTCGTGCCGGGCAGCGCGATCCTGATGGGCGGCGATCCCGGGATCGGGAAGTCGACACTGCTTTTGCAGGCCGCAGCCAAGGTGGCGCGGGAAGGGCACGGCGTCGTCTACGTCAGCGGCGAGGAAGCGGCAGGGCAGGTGCGTATGCGCGCGGCGCGTCTTGGTCTCTCCGATGCACCGGTCAAACTCGCGGCGGCGACCGGTGTGCGCGACATCCTGACCACGCTCGGCACGATGGAGCCGCCCAAGTTCCTCGTGATCGATTCCATCCAGACCATGCACTCCGACACGATCGAGGGCGCGCCGGGAACAGTCAGCCAGGTTCGCGGCTGTGCCTTCGAATTGATCCGTTATGCCAAGGAGAACGGCGTTGCGCTGGTGCTGGTCGGCCATGTGACCAAGGACGGTAACATCGCTGGCCCCCGTGTGCTGGAACACATGGTCGATGTGGTGATGAGCTTCGAAGGCGAGCGCAGCCACCAGTACCGTATCCTGCGTGCGCTCAAGAACCGGTTCGGAGCAGTCGACGAGATCGGCGTGTTTGCCATGGCGGGGGAAGGGCTGGAAGAGGTCGAGAACCCTTCGATGCTGTTCCTTTCCGGGCGCGACCAGCAAATGGCCGGAAGCGCGGTTTTCCCGGCGATGGAAGGTACGCGGCCAGTGCTCGTGGAAATCCAGGCGCTGATCGTGCGATTGCAGTCGGGTGCAACGCCCCGCCGCGCGGTAGTAGGCTGGGACAGTGGCCGCCTCGCCATGCTGCTGGCCGTGCTGGAATCTCGCTGCGGCCTGAATTTCAGTTCCGCAGAAGTCTATCTCAACGTCGCAGGGGGATATCGCTTGTCGGATCCCGCCGCCGACCTTGCCGTCGCGGCAGCCTTGGTCAGCGCACTTGCGGACAAGCCCTTGCCTGACCGCAGCGTATGGCTCGGCGAAGTGAGCCTTTCGGGCGAAGTCCGTCCCGTCGCTCATGGCGGTATCCGGATGCGGGAAGCGGCCAAGCTCGGTTTCAAGGCCGGTTTCGGTCCAGCCGATGAAAAGACCGCTTCGTCAGACTTGGATTACAAGGGTTTGGGACAACTCGCCAACCTCGTTGACCGTATCATGGCGACATAATAAACCTCCCGCCGTCTATGACGGGATTTGACTACATCGTTTTGCTGATCGTCGGGCTTGCGGCCATCGGCGGTTTTTCGCGTGGTTTTATGCAGGAAGTCCTGTCGCTGGCGGCCTGGGTACTTGCCGCTTTCGCAATACGCTTCCTCCATACGCCGCTCACGCTGGCGATGCAGGAAGTCCTCGGTACGGGCATTGCGGTCGCAGTCCTCGCCTTCGCCTTGCTCCTCCTCATCCCCTATGCCGCCATGAAAGTCATCGCGAACAATGTCGGAGAAGCATCGCGCAATTCCATTCTCGGCCCGATCGACCGTGCCCTTGGCTTCGGCTTCGGGGCAATCAAGGGCTTCGTGATCGTAGTGATCGCCTTCTCGCTGCTCGTCCTCGGCTATGACAGCGTATGGGATTATCGTGGGCGGCCCGCATGGATCACCACGGCATCGACCTATGAATTCGTGGACGGCGGATCGCGGACCATGGTCGAAGTGCTGGCGGAACGCCGCGCTCGCTTGCTCGGCGAGGAACGAGCCGCAGAAGAAGCGGCTGAAGAAGAGTGAGCCGCCCGCCGGGAGGCGCGCTCTACTCGCCTGCATTCCTGTCGCTGGCAGTCGAGCTATCCCGATATCCCTTCGATGGGGATGCGCCGCATCAGGGTCAGGCCGTTTCGCGCACCTGCGGCAGTTCGATCCGCATTTCTTTCGAAGAGGGCTTCGGGTCAGTCGGCCTCCAAGTGGCGGCCTGTGCGGTCGGGCAGGCCGCGGCCGCCATTTTCGCCCGTCATTGCAAGGGGAAGGACATCGGCGACATGATGTCGATGCCGGAAGCGATAGGACGCTGGTTGGACGGCACCTCCGACATGCCCCAATGGCCGGACCTTCAACTGCTCGAACCAGCAATCGCCTATCCGGGGCGTCATGGGGCCATTCTCCTGCCGTGGAGAGCGGCGGTCGATGCGCTAGGCAAGGCAGGCGGCACTCGCTAAACCTCCGCGCATAACAGGACATTTGGGGAGTAGGGCATTGTCTTCAGGCGAAGAGATCATGCAGCGGGAGCCGACCGAGAAGGAAATCCGGCTCGTCATCGCGGCCAGCAGTGCGGGCACGATCTTCGAATGGTACGATTTCTTCATCTACGGAACGCTGGCGGGCCTGATCGGAGCGGCGTTTTTCCCGAGTGATAACGAGACCCTGCAGGTCCTCCTTGTGTGGGCTGGCTTTGCCGTCGGCTTCGGTTTCCGTCCTCTGGGGGCAATCCTGTTCGGCTTCCTCGGCGACAGGCTGGGGCGCAAGTATACCTTCCTGGTGACCGTGACCCTGATGGGGATAGCGACGGCGGGCGTCGGCCTGATCCCCAGCGCCGCGAGTATCGGCCTTGCTGCACCGATCATCGTGATCTGCCTGCGCATCCTGCAAGGCCTTGCCCTTGGCGGGGAATACGGCGGCGCCGCGATCTATGTGGCAGAGCATGCGCCCCCTGAAAAACGCGGGTTCTACACTAGCTTCATCCAGGCGAGCGTGGTCGGAGGCTTTGTTCTTTCCATCGTCGTCGTGATCGCTTGTCGCGCACTCATTCCGGCGGACGATTTTGCCGCCTGGGGCTGGCGCATCCCGTTCCTGCTGTCGATCGTCTTGCTCGGCATTTCGCTGTGGATGCGGCTCAAGCTCTCGGAAAGCCCGGTTTTCCAGGCGATGAAGGCGGCCGGTGAAACTTCGGCCAATCCCTTCAAGGAAAGCATGACCTATCCCGGCAATCCCAAGCGCATTTTCGTCGCGTTGTTCGGGATTACGGGCATCCTGACAACCATCTGGTACACCGCCTTCTTCTCAGGCCTTTCGTTCCTGCGCGGCCCGATGCGCGTGGAAGAAGGGATCGTGGAGTGGATGCTGCTGATCGCAGGCACCATCTCAATGAGTTTCTACATCGTGGTCGGCAAGTGGTCCGACAGGGTGGGGCGCAAGAAGCCGATCATCATCGGCGCCATCGCCTCGCTCGTCCTGCTGTTTCCGATTTTCTGGGGAATGGGCGCGCTCGCCAATCCCGGTCTCAACCAGAGCGCCGAAGCTGCTCCCGTCACGGTGAGCGGTGCCGCGTGCGAATACGATCCCTTCGCAGAGGTTCAGGCGAGCGCCTGTGGCCGGGTGCTGCAGGATCTGACCGCGCTGGGCGTGCCCTATGCCATCGAGGACACTTCATCGGCCACGACGGTATCGGTTGGCGGTGCTGCCAATGATTACGCTGCACTTGCTGATGCCGATCGCCGCTCGTCGATACAGGGATGGCTCGAGAACGCTGGCTACAGCTTCGAGCGCCAGACACCGCCACTGTCGAGCATTCTGGGTATCATCGGTCTGCTATTGGTCTGCGGGGTTCTGTCGGCGCTGACGTATGGCTCCGTGGCGGCGCTCCTGTGCGAGATGTTCCCGGCGCGTATTCGCTATTCTTCGATGTCGATCCCATACCACATCGGTGCAGGCTACCTCGGAGGCTTCCTCCCGCTGATCGCAGGTTACATTGTCGCAATGACGGGCAATGTCTATTCGGGCCTCTGGTATACGATTGCGATCGTCGCATTCGGTCTCGTGGTGGCATGGTGGGGCATTCCCGACGGGCCGCCGAAGGATTTCGAAGACGCGCATGGTTGACGTACCTCCGCCAACGCTTCGGCTCCGTATCGACCGCGAGGCACTGGCGCACAATTGGCGCGAGCTCGACAGGCTGAGTGGCTCGGCGCGAGCTGGCGCCGCGGTGAAGGCCGATTGCTACGGGCTTGGTGTCGAAAACTGTGTCCCGACGCTGGTCGAGGCCGGGTGCCGCGACTTCTTCGTCGCGCACTGGAGCGAAGTTGCTGCCTTGTTGCCGTTTGTGCCGGCGGAACGGATCGCGGTCCTGCATGGCCCTCTCTCGAATGACGAGGCGACCTATGCACGGCAGACCGGTGTGCGCCCCGTTATCGACAGCGTGCGTCAGGCAAAGCTCTGGACCGAGGGTGGCGGCGGTGCGTGCCACCTCATGGTGGATACCGGGATCAACCGGCTCGGCATCGGTGTATCGGAAGTGTCGGAACCGGCAGTGCAGGCTCTGAAGGTTGAAGTCCTCATGAGCCATCTGGCCTGTGCGGACGAAGACAGTTCGATGAATGCGCGCCAGCTCGCCGATTTCCAGGCGATGCGACCAACGATCCAGCACAAGGCCCTCAGCCTCGCGAACAGCGCCGGAATTGCTCTCGGATCGGACTATCACTTCGATCTGACACGACCGGGCCTGTCGCTTTATGGCGGCGTCCCGCGGGAAGAGCTGTCGGGTCTCATTCGCCAAGTCGCATACCCCAAGGCGGCGATCATCCAGACGCGGAACCTGAAGGCTGGCGAGGGTGTAGGATACAATGCGACCTTCACGGCACCGGCCGATATGCGCATCGGGGTAATGTCGCTGGGCTATGCCGACGGCATCCTCAGGGCGTGGGGAGGGGCGAGCTTCCGGCATGGCGATGCGGCGCTGCCGATCCTTGGCAAGGTGTCGATGGACATGATCGTCATCGACCTCGGCAATGCGCCAGATCTGGGCGAGGGTGACTGGGTCGAACTGCCCTATCACCTACCCGATGCTGCGCAGCAAACCTCTGTTTCGCAATACGAACTGCTTACCGTTCTGGGACAGCGGTTCGATCGTTCGCCCTAACGTGTTGCGCTGCACATTGTGCGCCTGCTAAGCGTGGCTGCAACGCACAATAGGGAAGAGGCAATTCATGGCAAAACGCACCGCAGAGGGCGAACCCATCATCATCAAGAAATACGCCAACCGGCGTCTCTACAATACGGACACCAGCAGCTACATCACGCTGGATGACCTCGCGAAGATGGTCCGAGAGAATGTCGACTTCCAGGTGGTCGATGCGAAGAGCGGTGACGACATCACGCACACGATCCTGACACAGATCATCGTCGAAGAGGAAAGCCAGGGCGGCCAGCAGATGCTGCCCGTCAGCTTCCTGCGTGATCTCATTTCGATGTACGGCAACTCCATGCAGGCCATGATGCCCAGCTACCTGGAAGCCAGCATGGCCAACTTTCGCAAGAACCGCGAGCAGATCCAGGCGGCTTTTGCCAAGGGTATCGAGGCTAACCCGCTGGCCAAGATGGCCGAAGCGAACTTCAAGATGATGCAGAATGCTGCCGAGGCGTTCATTCCGGGAACGCTAAAAGCCGGTTCGAAGAGTGCGAAGCCGGACCAGTCCTCGGAACTCGCGCAGATGCGTACCCAGATGGCGGAAATGCAGAAGAAGCTGGACGAACTGAGCAAATAATTGCATCGGCCCGCGCCGAAACCCACCAGATACAGGAATTACCCGTGGCCCAGATACGCCATGCCTTGAGCACCACGCGCGCCGACGATTTCGCGGCATGGTATCAGGACGTCATCTCTTCCGCTGAAATGGCCGAGGAATCCGGTGTCCGCGGGTGCATGGTAATTCGCCCGTGGGGCTATGGCATCTGGGAACGGATGCAGCGCTTGCTGGACGACCGCATCAAGGCAACGGGTCATTCCAACGCCTATTTCCCGATCTTCATCCCGCTCTCCAATTTCGAGCGCGAGGCCGAACACGTCGAAGGATTCGCCAAGGAAATGGCGGTTGTCACGCACCACCGCCTGATCGCCGGCAAGGATGGCGGCCTCGTACCCGATCCAGAAGCCAAGCTGGAAGAGCCGCTGGTAGTCCGTCCGACTTCGGAAACGATTATCGGCGATGCGATGGCGCGCTGGGTACAGAGCTGGCGCGACCTCCCGCTCAAGCTCAACCAGTGGGCCAATGTCGTGCGCTGGGAGATGCGCACTCGCATGTTCCTGCGCACCAGCGAATTCCTCTGGCAGGAAGGGCATACCGCCCATGCCGACGAGGCAGAGGCGAAAGACCACACGCTGACCATGCTCGAGGTTTACCGGGCGTTCGCGGACGAGGACCTGGCACTGGCGGTGATCCCGGGCGAAAAGCCCGAGAACGAGCGCTTTCCCGGTGCGGTAGAGACCTGGTCGATCGAAGCCATGATGCAGGACGGCAAGGCGCTGCAGGCTGGCACAAGCCACTATCTTGGTACCAATTTCGCCCAAGCCAGCGGCATCAAGTACCAGAACAAGGATGGCGGCGAGAGCCTGTGCCACACCACCAGCTGGGGCGTTTCGACGCGCATGGTAGGCGGCGTGATCATGACGCATGGCGACGATGACGGCCTGCGCCTGCCGCCCAAGATCGCCCCGCAGCAGGTCGTTATCCTGCCCATGCTGCGCGACAAACCCGAAGACGAGGCGCTGATCGACTATTGCGAAGCGCTGCGTGCCACGCTTGCTGCACAGCACGTATTGGGCGAACCCCTTCGCGTTCTCCTCGATACCCGACCGGGCAAGGCTGCTGCCAAGCGCTGGGACTATGTACGCAAGGGCGCGCCGATCATCATCGAAGTCGGCGGCCGCGACATCGAAAACGGCGTCGTCAGCCTGCTTCGCCGCGACAAGCTCTGGAACGAAGAGAACGGCAAACCCGCATTCCAGACCCCGACGCGTGAAATTGCCGGTCAGACGGTGCCGGATATTCTTGCAGACATGCAGTCCAGCCTGCTCATCGAAGCGCAGGAACGACGCGATGCCAATATCACCCGCGGTGTCACCGATTTTGCCGAGGTCGAGAAGTTCTTCTCCGGCTCGCGTTATGCGGGCTGGGTCGAAGTCCAGTGGTCCAAGCCGACCGGGGCAGAGCTGGATGAAGTGGTCGAGCGTCTCAAGGCGCTCAAACTCACCATGCGCAACGTGCCGATCGGCGCAGCGGCTGTGGATGGAGACTGCATCTTCACCGGCAAGCCGGCGACCGAACGCGTATTGCTCGCCAAGGCTTACTAGCGCCCCGTGACATGGGGGCCGTGCGTCCCCATATGGCGTTCCATGAAAAAACATAATCGTACCGGGCGGCCGCAAGGCCTCCCGAGCAAAGAACAGATACTCGAATTCATCCAGGGGTCGCCGACCCCCGCCGGCAAACGCGAAATCGCGAAGGCGTTCGGCCTGAAGGGCCAGGAAAAGATCGCGCTTAAGAAGCGCCTCAAGGACATGGCCGAAGAAGGCCTGATCGACGGCAAGCGCACCGCCTATCACCGCATGGGCGGCGTGCCGAAGGTCACGGTGCTGAAGGTCCTCGAAATCGAGGACGGCGAACCGATTGCCGTGCCCGAAAACTGGGATCCGGACAGCAAGGAAAAGGCTCCGCGCCTTACGGTCAAGGAAAGCAAGAAGGTTGCCGCCCTCAAGCGCGGCGATCGCTTCCTTGCGCGAACCGAAGAAAAGCCGCGCGGGTGGATAGCCCATCCGATGAAAAAGTTGCCCGCGCGCACCGAAGGCCTGATGGGCGTCGTCGAGATCGACGGCGGCGGAAAGGCATGGCTCGCGCCGGTGGACAAGCGCGTGCGCAATTCCTCGCCGATCTCGGACCTTGGCGGGGCGGAAGAGGGCGACCTCGTGCTCGCGGAAAAGGCCGGCAAGTCGGCCCGTTCCGCGGTCAAGGTCGTCGAAGTGATCGGCGACCCGCTCGCACCCAAGAGTTTCAGCCTGATTGCCATCGCAAAGCACGGCATCCCGCACATCTTCCCTGAACAGGCGCTGGAGGAAGCGCAGCAGGTGGCGCAGCTCTCCTTGAGCGAGGACAAGCGCGAGGACCTGCGTCACGTCCCTATCATCGCCATCGACCCTGCCGATGCGCGAGACCATGACGATGCCATCTGGGCCGAACCGGACGGGAAGGGCGGCTATCGCGCCATCGTCGCCATTGCCGACGTCAGTTTCTATGTGAGGCCGGGTGGTGCGCTCGATCGCGAAGCGCGCAAGCGCGGCAATTCGGTTTATTTCCCGGATCGCGTCGTGCCGATGCTGCCGGAAATCCTCAGCGCCAACGTCTGCTCGCTGGTCGAAGGAGAAGACCGGGCGGCAATGGCCTGCCACATCTCTATTTCGCCCGAAGGCAAGGTGACCGACTGGCGCTTTACCCGCGCCATCGTGAGGCTAGCCTCGAACACGGCCTATGAGGACGCGCAGAAGGCCATCGACGATGGCAGCGCCGACGATACGCTCAAGCACCTCTGGGGCGCCTGGGAATTGCTGCACAAGGCACGCGAGGCTCGCGATCCGCTGGACCTCGAACTGCCAGAGCGCCAGGTCCGCCTCAATGACGAGGGCGTGATCGAGGAAATCGCCGTGCGCGAGCGTCTCGATGCGCACCGCGTGGTGGAAGATTTCATGATCGCGGCCAATGTCGCGGCTGCCAAGGCGCTGGAAGCAAAGAAGGCCCCGGTCGTCTATCGCGTCCATGAAACGCCGAGCCGCGAGAAGCTGACTGCATTCAAGGAATATCTCGCCGCGCAGGGCCGCAATTTCGCCCTTGGCCAGGTCATCACGCCCGGCCTCTTCAACCGGATGCTGAAGGACATCGGAGATCCTGCGGAAAAGGCGCTGATCATGGAAGCAGTGCTGCGCAGCCAGACGCAGGCCTATTACGGGCCGGCCAATGCCGGGCATTTCGGCCTCGCGCTCGGCAGCTATGCGCATTTCACCTCGCCCATTCGCCGCTATGCCGACCTTCTGGTCCACCGCGCGCTGGTCGATGCCTACCACCTCGAACAACCCAAGCCCAAGGGCGATATCCCGCCCGCATCGGGTCTTTCCGATCGCGACAGGACCGCGCTTAGCCAGATCACCGATGCCATCAGCCAGACAGAACGCCGCGCGATGGAGGCCGAGCGCGATACGATCGACCGCTACGTCGCCGCATGGCTTTCCGGCCGGGTCGGGGAGACTTTCGACACGCGGATCACCGGTGTGCAGGGTTTCGGCTTTTTCGCCACCATCGAGAACCTCGGCGGTGACGGGCTCGTGCCAGTTTCGACATTGGGCCGCGAATATTTCCGCTATGACGAGGCGGCCCGCCAGCTTGTCGGTGAAAACAGCGGCAAGACCTATGCCGTGGGTGACCGATTGAAGCTCAAGCTGGCGGAATCGAACCCGCTCACAGGCGCGATGAAATTCGAGGTGCCCGAAAGCGACGGCTCACCCATCGAAAAGCGCGGGGACAGGCCTCCGCCCCGCAAGAAGAAGCCGCTGGCGAAAAGCAAGGGTGCTCCCCGCCAGAAGCACCAGACCGGCCAGCGCGGACGCCCGAAGAATATCCGGCACCAGGGTAGGAAGAAGAAGTAACGGAACGGGGGCCGGGTACGTCCATTGATCTGGCAAAGGAGATTGCCAGAATGCTAGTACCCGGCCAGCCCGTTCCAGACCTCGACCTGCCCCTGACCATCGATGCGCGTTTCGAACTGTCGAAACAGTCGCCTGACAGCTTCACCATGCTGGTGTTTTATCGCGGCAAACACTGCCCGATCTGCAGGAAATACCTCACTGAACTGGGTTCCAAGCTGGGCAAGTTCACCGACAAGGGCATCAATGTCTTTGCCGTGTCTATGGATAGCCCCGAACGCGCACAGGTCAGTCACGAGGAATGGGAAACGGCAGACCTACCGCTCGCCCATTCGCTGAGCGAGGAACAGGCGCGAGAGTACGGCCTCTACATTTCGGAAAAGCGCGAAGGCAGCGAAGAACCCGAACGCTTCAGCGAGCCCGGACTGTTCCTGGTCAAACCCGACGGCACTTTGCACTTCGCCGTGGTCCAGAACGCGCCGTTCACGCGTCCGGACCTCGACGACCTGCTTAGCGGTCTGACCTTCACGCTGGAGAACGACTACCCGACGCGCGGCACCTTGACCTGATGCTCAGGCGAGTGCGTCCAGCTGCTCGCGCGTGAGTTTGCCCGGCACGATGTATAGAGGGCAGGGCAGCTCGCTGGCGCGGGCGGAGAAATGCTGGACCAGCGGGTCCTTCCCGCCATCGCTCGTCGTCCCCAGGACCAGGGCCGCGATCTCGCCGTGATCTTCCAGATAGGTCTTGATCACATCGGCGGGCGCGCCTGGGCGCACGGCGATAACAGGCATCTTGCCCATTTCGCCGAAGATGTTGCCGGCCGCGCTGTTGGCGAGCACTTCGGCACGTTCTCGCGCCTCCTGCTCGATCGTCGCCTGCACGCCGCCGAAAGCGTTGAAGGTCTGTTGCGGCACCAGCGCCAGTATGTGCACCGAACCATTGGTCTTCATCGCGCGCAGCGAGGCAAACCGCAGCGCCTGCTTCGATTCTTCCGTTTCGTCCATGACGACCAGGTAAGTACGCATGACCCGTTCCCCTCTTCTGGACGCAGGCCTATCCGGTAATTCGTATTCTGCGCAAGGACCTTGCGGCGGCGGCGCATTTTGGCCAGAGGTCCCAGCAACAGTATTTCCAGCGAGGACGTAACGTCAGCACATGCCCACGCCGATCAAGATGCCCGCCCTTTCCCCGACTATGGAAGAAGGCACGCTCGCCAAATGGCTCGTGAAGCCTGGAGACAAGGTCGAAGCCGGCGACATCATGGCGGAAATCGAAACCGACAAGGCGACGATGGAATTCGAAGCCGTCGACGAGGGCACCATCGCCTCGATCGCGGTTGAAGAGGGCACGGAAGGCGTGAAGGTCGGCACCGTGATCGCCATGCTTGCCGAAGAGGGCGAGGATCTGGACGAGGCCGCAGCCGCTGCTCCCGCCGATGGCGAGGATAAGGCCGAGGAAGCCCGCGAGGAAAAGGTCGAGCAGGAAGAGAAGCGCACCGAAGCGCCCGCTCCGTCTCCCGCAGCCGCGCCTGCCGCGAAGAAGTCCGATGAAGGCGGCCGCATCAAGGTATCGCCACTCGCACGCCGGATTGCAGAGGAGAAGGGGCTGGACCTGTCGACCATAAGGGGCTCGGGCCCCAATGGCCGCATCGTGAAGGCCGACGTCGAGGATGCGAAACCCGGTGCGGCGCCTGCCAAGGAAGCAGCTGCTCCCGCGCCTGCTCCGGCCAAGCCGGCGGCACAGGGCGGCGATCTCGACGCACCTTACGAAGCGCAGAAGCTCAACAATGTCCGCAAGGTCATCGCGCGCCGCCTTACCGAGGCGAAGCAGACCATCCCGCACATCTATCTCACTGTGGATGTGCGCCTCGACGCGCTGCTCAAGCTGCGCAGCGAACTCAACAAGAGTCTGGAAGCGGACGGCATCAAGCTGTCGGTCAACGACCTGCTTATCAAGGCGCAGGCCCGCGCACTGCAGCGCGTGCCGCTGTGCAATGTCAGCTTCCAGGGCGACGAGCTCCACCAATACACGCGCGAGGATATCTCTGTCGCCGTGGCCGCGCCTTCGGGCCTCATCACGCCGATCATCCGCGATGCGGGCCGCAAGGGCCTCGCGCAGATCAGCACCGAGATGAAGGAGCTTGCTGGCAAGGCGCGCGACGGCAAGCTGCAACCGCATGAATTCCAGGGCGGCACCGCTTCGCTCTCCAACCTCGGCATGTTCGGCACCAAGCAGTTCGACGCGGTGATTAACCCGCCGCAGGCGATGATCCTTGCGGTCGGCGCAGGCGAGCAGCGTCCGCATGTTATCGACGGCGCCCTCGGCATCGCCACCGTGATGAGCGCCACCGGCAGCTTCGACCACCGCGCCATCGACGGCGCGGACGGCGCACAGTTCATGCAGGCCTTCCAGCAGCTCGTGGAGAACCCGATGGGGCTGGTGGTTTGATCACCAATGGGGCTTCGGACTTCATTTGGATTGGCTTCTTTTACAGCCGTACTTCTTGCGCCTTCGGTCGCACTCATCTCGTCGCTGTTGCTAAACGGGAAGCCCATTATCGCTGACGGTGCAGATAATAGTGCTCTTCTCTTCATTTTGGTGCCGAGCTACCTGGTTACGCTAATAGGCTTTTTTGCGTTCGGCTTGCCGGTCACGATCGTACTCGACAAGATCGGTGGAGATGCGATGGTCGGCTCCGGCATCGGCTTGATGGCAATGGTCTGCCTTCCATTCGGCCTCGCTGAAACGGACTTCCTCGCTCGGCTGGCGGCACTCACCTTCATCTTCACTGCAGGGCTGTTCGTTTTAATCTATCTCTCGGCGGGAAGTCGCGTTGAGCAGAATACAGTGGGATCAACCGATGTCTGATCGTTCACCCCTCGTCCGTGTCACCGCCATGCCGACCGACTTCGACACCTTTGATGGGGTGTTCGGCGGGTGGCTGATTAACCCAAGAGTATTAGGCGCTCGACCCAGACCATAGCGGACACAAATCCCCGTCCGCACGGTTCGTTAAAAAGAGGGCAGGCACACCGTCCGCCTGAATAGAGGAGAAACATCATGATCCGCACTGCAATCGCCATTCCGGCGCTCGCGCTGGCGCTCGCAGCCTGTTCGCAGGAAGCCGAAGAAGCGCCCGCCAACGACGTAGTGGCAACCGCACCTGCCGATGCGACCATGGCTGCTCGCCCCGTCATGTATGGCGGTGAAGCGAACATGGATGCGTGCGGCTCTGCCGGAACCGTGGGCGCGCTCGACACGCTGGAAGGCCAAGTACTCACCGTGCATTCGGCTCCCGATGCGACTGCTGATCAAACCGACCTGCTCCAGCCGGGACAGATGGTTTCGATCTGCGAGAACGAAGGCGATTGGGTCGGTGTGGTTTACTCCAAGAATGCGGCCGACTGCGGCACCGGTACGCCGGTTGCGGATCGCCGCGCCTATGACGGCCAGTGCCAGTCGGGCTGGATTAATGGCTCCTACCTCACCAATCAGGCGGGTTGATTCGCTTGGCACGTGAACCCCTCATTCGCGTCACGGCCATGCCTGCCGACACGAACCCTTACGGGGGCGTGTTTGGCGGGTGGCTGATGAGCCAGATGGCGCTTGGTGCCGGTTCGCTGGCGAGCCGCGAAGGGCAGGGCAAAGCGGTGGTCGTTTCGGCCACCGACTTCGCCTTTCCCGGCGCGATGCAGGTGGGTGACGAATTGTCGGTCTATTGCGAGATTGCGAACACCGGTAACACCTCGCTCACGATCACAGCCGAGGCCATCGCCCGCGAACGCAATGGGGTTGCAGAAACCAGGGTGGCGCAGGGCACGTTTAAATTCGTCCTGCTCGACGAAGATGACCGCCCGCGTGCCGTGGCGGAGCGGTGGGCATGACACCTGTCCTACCGCTTCCGTTCGGCGTTAAGATGCCTGCATGAGCGCGCCGATGACTCCCACGAATACCTATTTTACTTCCACTGACGCGTCCTTCACGGTTTTTACCTGCAGGACCGTGTTCCATGTGTTCCACTCTGTCGGACAGACCGAAGGCTAAATCCAAATGTCTACCCAATACGACGTCATCGTTCTCGGCTCCGGACCCGGAGGCTATGTCGCTGCAATCCGCTGCGCACAGCTGGGCCTGAAGACCGCCATCGTAGAACGCGAGCTGTTGGGAGGCATCTGTCTCAACTGGGGTTGCATTCCGACCAAGGCGCTGCTGCGTTCGGCCGAGATCCTGCATTACGCCCAGCACGCCAGCGACTATGGCCTGAAGATCGCAGGCAAGATCGAAGCGGATTTGGAAGCTGTGGTGAAGCGCAGCCGCGGCGTTGCGAAGCAGCTCAACCAGGGCGTCACGCACCTGATGAAGAAGAACAAGATTACGGTGCACATGGGCGAGGGCACGCTGACCGGCCCGACCAGCCTGACCGTGAAAGGCGAGAAGGGCGAAGAGAAGCTCACCGCCAAGCACGTGATCGTCGCCACCGGCGCGCGCGCCCGCGACCTGCCTTTCGCCCCTGCCGACGGCAAGCGCGTGTGGACCTATCGCCATGCGATGACACCGCCGGAAATGCCCAAGAAGCTGCTCGTGATCGGCTCGGGCGCGATCGGCATCGAATTCGCCAGCTTCTATAATGATATGGGCTGCGATGTGACCGTGGTCGAAATGCTCGACCGCATCGTGCCGGTGGAAGACAAGGATGTCTCCGCCTTCCTCGAAAAGAGCCTGACCAAGCAGGGCATGACCATCATGACCGGCGCTGGTGTCGAGGACATCAAAGTCTCCGACAAGGGCGTGAAGGCCAAGATCAAGGACAGCAAGGGCAAGGTCTCGGAAACCGAGTTCACCCACTGCATCACCGCCATCGGCATCGTGCCGAACACGGAGAACATCGGGTTGGAAAAGCTGACCGAGATGGACCGCGGCTTCATCCAGATCGACGATTATGGCCGCACCAAGTCGAAGGGCCTCTGGGCCATCGGCGACTGCACACCCGGCCCCTGGCTGGCGCACAAGGCGAGCCACGAAGGCGTCACCTGTGCCGAGGCTATCGCCAAGGAACTGGGCAACAAGGACGTCCACCCGCACCCGCTCGACCGGAGCAACATCCCGGGCTGCACCTATTGCCATCCGCAGATCGCCAGCGTCGGCCTGACCGAGGCGAAGGCCAAGGAAGCCGGCTATTCGGTGAAGGCGGGCACTTTTCCGTTCATCGGCAACGGCAAAGCCATCGCGCTGGGCGAGGCGGAAGGCTTCGTGAAGACCGTGTTCGATGCGAAGACCGGCGAACTGCTCGGCGCGCACATGGTCGGTGCCGAAGTGACCGAGATGATTCAGGGCTTCGTCGTCGGCAAGACGTTGGAGACGACCGAGGCGGAACTGATGAACACCGTCTTCCCGCACCCGACCATCAGCGAAAGCATGCATGAAAGCGTCTTAGCGAGCTACGGACGGGCTTTGCACATCTGATCCCGTAGGGCAGGAAGGACGGCATGACTTCGTTTCTGGTTCTCGCCTTCCTGATCCTCGCCGCAGGGGTAGTAGCGGTTCCGCTCGCGACCCGGTTCGGACTGGGTTCGGTGCTTGGCTACCTCCTTGCCGGAATGGCAATCAGCCCACTGCTTGCAGCAGG
The DNA here is from genome assembly GCF_009827445.1 of Qipengyuania aquimaris. Classification (GTDB taxonomy): domain Bacteria; phylum Pseudomonadota; class Alphaproteobacteria; order Sphingomonadales; family Sphingomonadaceae; genus Qipengyuania; species Qipengyuania aquimaris. The sequence continues at coordinate 964,857 of NZ_WTYI01000001.1, read as the reverse complement.
CAATGTCGACGTCGAAGCGCTGCAGGTCTTTGCCGAATTCGGGGTCGTGATGATGCTCTTCATCATCGGCCTGGAGATGGAGCCGCAACGACTTTGGGCAATGCGGGGAAAGCTCCTCGGCCTAGGCGGCGGGCAAGTTCTCCTGACGACGCTTGCACTCATGGGGATCGCCCTGCTTGACGGCAATCCATGGCAGACGGCGCTCGCGATCGGTATGGTCCTGGCGCTTTCGTCCACCGCCATCATCGTTCAGACGCTGACCGAGAAGAACCTCATGAAGAGCGAGGGCGGGGAGGCGAGTTTCTCGGTCCTCCTCGTGCAGGACGTCGCGGTCATCCCGATCCTCGCCTTGCTTCCGCTCCTCGCGATGCCCGAACTCTATGGTGCAGGAGCAGCCCACGGCGGGGAGGGCGGTCACGGAGGCATCGATCTTACGGCGTCGATGCCAGTATGGCTTGCGGCGCTTTGCAGACTTGCGGCAGTGGCCGTAGTCATCGGTATCGGGATTTTCGCGGTCCGTCCGCTGTTCCGCTACATCGCGGCAGCCAATTTGCGCGAGCTCTTCACTGCTGCCGCATTGGGTGTGGTGATCGGCATCGCCCTGCTTATGTCGCTTGTGGGCCTGTCTCCCGCCCTTGGCGCATTCGTCGCGGGTGTCGTCCTCGCAACAAGTGAGTACCGGCACGAACTCGAGAGCGACTTAAACCCCTTCAAGGGACTACTTCTGGGGCTGTTCTTCATTACCGTGGGTGCCGGGATCGACTTCGTCCTGGCCAGCCAGATGTGGCAATCGGTGCTGTTCTGGGCAGCCGTGACGATCGCAGCGAAGTTCGCTGTGTTGTTCGCAGTAGGCTGGTTCTACGGGTTGAGAAGGCAAGCCCTGTGGCTGTTCGCCCTCAGCCTGCCGCAGGCTGGCGAGTTTGCCTTCGTCCTGATCTCTTTCGCCGTCGCCAATGCGGTATTCGGCCAGGCCCAGGCAGACCTGCTGCTGCTGGTCGTGGCGCTCACAATGCTAGCCACGCCGCTCCTGTTCATCTTCTACGACAAGGGTATTGCGAGGTTCTATTGCAAGGGTCAGGAACGTGAGCCCGACGCGATCGACGAGGAGAATCCCGTCATCATTGCAGGGCGCGGCCGCGTAGGAGGCATCGTCGATCGCATGCTGCAGCTTGCAGGCTATTCGACCACGGTGATAGATTATGACAGCGCCCAATTGGAGATCGTACGCAAATTTGGCTTTCGCACATACTTCGGGGATGCCACCCGCCCGGATCTGCTTGTGTCGGCGGGTATCGAAAACGCCAAGCTTCTCGTCGTCGCGCTGGATGAGAGGGAGCAGATTGACAAGCTCGTGAAGCACGTCCTCAAAAATTACCCGCACGTCCACATCACCGCCCGGGCGATCGACCGCAATCACGTATACGATCTGTGGGCGTTCGGTTGCCGGGACATCATTCGCGAGACTTATGATTCAAGCCTAAGGATCGGCCGCTCGGCCTACGAGGCGCTTGGGATGAACCGGGAACAGGCCCAGGCCGCTACGGATGCGTTTGAAAAGAACGATCGCGCCGCCATGCCCGAAGTTGCCAGCCTCTACCGCGTCGGTGTTCCTTTCCACGAGAACGAGGAACTCATGACCCGCGTCCGCGAGTTGCGCGAGGAGTGGGATCCGATCCTGCGAGAGCAAATGGACGAAATCCTCAATCGGGAAAAATAAGCTTATTGCTCGGAAGGAACCGTGCGTTGGCAAGCTTCGTTCTTTGAGGAAAGGAGCTTCCGAAATGGAATACGAAATCGACGATGATCCGCAGGATGCCTCGACCGATAACGACGAAGGCGCCTCGCGCGACGGTGGTATAGTCGAAGACCATATCGCCCTGAAAAACCAGTCGAGCGTTTCTCCCGAGGATTATCCGCAGGATGAGCGTCAGGCCCAGTCTCTGGTGAAGCCAAAGAAGCGCGACTGACCGAGAATAGCTATTCGCGGAACGCCCGTTCCTTGAGCCATGTGATCGGAGTGAAGAGGTAAGACAGGATCGAGCGTTCTTCGCCTAGCAGGCTAACATTCGCTACCATTCCTGGGCCGATTTCCAACGGGTTTCCATCCTGGTCTTTCAGGACGTCGGTTGTCTGGACCTCGACCGTATAGAAGCTCTCTCCGGTGTCTTCGTTCACGACCGCGTCTGGCGAAATCGAGGTGACGGTTCCCGCCATCTTGCCGAAGATTGCAGGGTTGTAGGCTGTAATCTCCACGAAGGCGTTCTGCGACAAACCCACGTTCGCAATATCCTGCGGCCGCACCATCGCTTCGACATAAAGCGCATCGTCGGTCGGGACGATCTCCACGATCGGTTCGCCCGACGCAACCGTGCCGCCGACCGTGGTGACGAACACGCGATTGACCAAGCCGCTCATCGGTGCGCGGATGACCGTGCGGTCGACCCGGTCCTCGAGACCGGGCAGCGTCATCTGCTGGACGGAAAGGTCAGCCTGCGCCTGGGAGAGCTCCATCCCTGCCCGACTGCGCCAATCGCTCACTTGCTGGGCGAGGGCAGCCTGCGCTTCGGCAATGCTCGACTGAGCGCGAGCGAGGGACGCTTCAGCTGCGGAGACTTCACTCGCGGCCACCTGCGCTGCGTTTTCGGCCTGGATCAGCTCGATTTGCGGGACGATCTTTTGCTCTGCCAACGGCCTCAGCATCGTGAGCTCGCGTTCCGCAGTGACGAGATTCGAGCGTCGTGCGGTCAGGATCGATTGGGCTTCTGCGACGGACCTGCGGGCCTGGACAATGCGTGCCTCACCAGCTGACCGCAGGCTGCTCAATTCGGCTGATCGAGCGCTGTGAAGCGACCTTTCGATGGCAATTTGGTCAGAGGGTAGGGACCCATAGTCAGGCGCGCCGCCACTGACTTCGGCGCGAAGGCGGGCGATGCGGGCTTCGAGTGCGCTGACACCTGCTTCCGAACTGTCGAGGGCCGAGCCCGTGATCGCTGGGTTGAGCCGCACCAGGATTTCGCCGCGCCGGACTTCCTTGCCTGCCGTCACCATGATTTCTTGGACGACACCACCTTCCAGGTTGGAGACAACCTGCAATTTCGAACTCGGAACAACCCGCCCAGCAGCGCGGACTGTTCGCTCCACAGTCGTGAATGCCGCCCAGATGACCGCAAGCACGGTAAACGCGGCAATCGACCACAGGATGATGTTCGAGGATTTTCTGGCCTTGATCTCCTGGGCTTCGAATTCGCCATCTTCGCCAAGGAGTTGGCTCGTGATTTTTGAGAAAGCGTTCATCGTGCTGCTATCCTCGTTACCTTGCGCGTTATGTCTTCAGGGGTGCCATCCATCGCCACCCGTCCGCGGGACATCAGGATGACCCTGTCCACGAGCGCGAGAAGGGAAGGGCGGTGGGTGATCAGGACAAGGGTCCTTCCTGCAAATTCCTTGCGCAGATTGTTGATGAGCTTAGCTTCCGTTTCCGTATCGACCGCCGATGTCGGCTCATCGAAAACAAGGATAGGAGGCTGGCCAACCAGGGCACGCGCCATAGCGATAGATTGCCGTTGCCCGCCCGACAGGCCGGATCCTCGGTCGGCGAGCTTCAGATCGTACCCGTTCGGCATGCGCGAAATGAAGTCGTGGGCCATGCTGATTTTTGCAGCGCGGATCATCTCTTCATCGTCCGCATCGGGACGACCAAGCATGATGTTCTCGCGAATACTGCCGGTCAGAAGGGCGTTATCCTGCAGCAACGCCCCGGCCTTTGCGCGAAGCGATCTGGGTGTCAGCTGTCGGATGTCAGTTCCGTCGATCATGACGAGACCGCTGGTCGGCGGGTACAGCCCGATCATGAGGCGTGCGATAGTGGACTTCCCGGAACCGATCGGTCCGATAAGCGCCACGTTTTCGCCAGGTTCGATCCGGAAATTGACTCCGCTCAAAGCGAGCTCTGCGGCACCGGGATAGCGGAAATCCACATCGCGGAACTCGATTGCACCTTCCACTATGTTCGGCGCTAGTCCGAGGCCTTCGGGGCCTTCGGCAGGCATTTCCATCATGGTATTGATCCGCCGGTAGGCGGTGCGCGCGGCGTGAATGCGGGTGAGAAGGGTGGCTATAGCTCCAAGCGGTGCAACGGCACGGCCGGCCAAGATCGAACAGGCGATTAATCCGCCCATGGTGAGGTTCTGCTCGGCAATTGCAAAGACGCCGAAAATGACCATGCCGGTGTAGGCCATGGTCTGAGCGCTGCCTGCGATGGTGGTTGCGAGGTTGGCGGTCAAGCGCTGTCGAAGCGAGACATTTGCATGTCCCTTCATCGCTTCTTCCCAGCGATGGCTGAGCATATCGCCGGCGTTTGAAGATTTGACCGTCTCGAGGCTTCCGATCGTCTCGACGAGGACCGCCTGCTTGCCAAGCGCCTCGTCCAGCGATTGCGAAGACAGTCGGCGCATTGCCGGCTGTGTGGCGATGGCGGAAAGGATCACCAGCGGGATCATCACGATCGGGACCAGGACCAGCCAACCCCCGACCATCGCAATCACGGCGAGGGTAATGATAGTAAAGGGCACGTCTACAAGCGCGGTGATCGTGGCGGATGCAAAGAAGTCCCGCAGGGTTTCGATCTCACGGACAAGGCCAGCCAAACCACCAGTGGTGTGCCGGCTCAGGTCCAGCCTCAGGGCGAGGATGCGTTCGAATATCGCCTTGCCGATATCGCGATCGACACGGGCCCCTGCGATATCGACGAAATAGGCCCGCAAGAGTTTGAGTACGAAATCGAAGATGAGCACGATGCCAAGGCCAACAGCGAGGCCGATCAGCGATTCCGTGGCATTGTTGGGTACGATGCGGTCGTAAACCGTCATCGTGAAAAGCGCTGTGACGAGTGCAAAGCAATTGATCAGAAACGCGGCGACCAAGACCCTCATGTAAAGAGGTCTGCTCTTTTTCAACGGCTCAGAAAGCCATGGTGCTATCCGCGGCTTGGGACCGTATTCTTCATGTTCCAAATCAGCCAATTGCCTTTACCTCCCCCCGGAATAGGCTTGGCACCGCCGTCGGAATTGACAGCGGTGCCGAGCTGGTCAGTTAGCGCTACGCAACCGCGATATATTGGGCCTCCGCGATCTCCAGAGCGCTCTCACCTACGATGCCCGCATTGAGCGAAGTTTCGTAAACGGTGTTGTCACTGTCGCTGCGGAAGGTCGTGCTGCTCGTGTCTTCGAACATTCCTTCCGAGATGGCATCGGCCAGGGCATTCTGGAATGCCAGGCTGTCTCCATCGCCGGCCACGAACACACCGTTGACCGTTCCACCCTCGTTGTATTCGGACAGTGCATTGTGGATCTCGCCGCCCGAATGATCGAGACCTTCGGGGTTCTTCCACTCGCTGCTGCTGGTCTTGATACGGCCAGTCCCAGCGAAAGAGTCGAAGGTTTCGTCGAGACCGCCTTTATCCGCGCCGGCGTAGCTTTGCAGCCAGTCGATCGCATCGTCGAGATAGTGCTTGGCGGTGTTCTCCGAACCATCGCCGATGTCGTTTCCGGATAGGAAATTGAGCCAGGTTGCAACGGTATCGCGGCCGAGTTTGGAAACAACGTCGTTGCCTTTCTTGCTCGATGCGTCGACGAGTTCCTGGGCATCCTCAAGCGAGATGAAGAGAGTGTCTTCACCTGCTCCTGTGAGGCCATCTCCATCATAATCGCCGATCAGCAGACCAACTTCGTCATCGCTATCGATCACGCCGTCATTGTTGCTGTCGACAGTATACAGAAGGTCCTGGTTGCCATCAGTGCTCGGATCCCCATCCGGGAATTCCGGCCCGTCATGTGCCTGGTTATCCGCAATGCCGTCCCAGAAGGTGCCGCCATTGTTCGGGTTCTGCCAGAAGCCTGGCGTACGAACACCTGGAGCTGGATCGTTTAGCCCGAAGTAGTGGGCTGCATCGCTGTCCGATACACCCTGGTCGGTCGATACGGTGACAGTGTTGATGTGCTGTCCAGCTTCGAACGGCATGGTGTAGTAGACGCTGAGGCTCTCGCCTGGTGCCAATGCTTCTGAATCGAGGACTCCGTCGACGGATCCATCGGCGCCGTCGACCGTCGCCCAATCCTCTCCGGCATCACGGAGGCCGTCGCCGTCGAGATCGACCCATGCATCAATTGCGGGATCGGTATAATCCAGCTCTCCTGCGAAGACCGAACCGGCCGGCGAACTCAGGATATCGCTGAAGTCGAAGCCCGTGAGGGTGACGTTTCCATCGTTCGCAACCGTCACAAGGAAATAGATCGGGTTGTTAGCGGAAGTAGCCTGCGGTCCCATCGGATTGTCGTGATCGTCAAGCAAAGGATCGAACACGTTGTCGTCGATCGACACATACTTCTCGACGTTGATCGAAGGATCGCACACGATGCCTGTGTGGACGGTGGAGGGTCCTGCAGAGACCTGTTCTGCGCCGAACATGGCGGTGACGCT
>NZ_WTYI01000001.1:654171-958280 GCF_009827445.1 Qipengyuania aquimaris | reverse complement strand
TCGTTCGAGACGGTCACCGAATACTCGATGACATCGCCGGCAGCGTTCAGCACGTTGTCGCCATCCGCATCCACCGACACCACAACCTTGTCGATGCCAAGGACGGGATCGCACACGATGCCTGTGTGGACGGTGGAGGGTCCTGCAGAGACCTGTTCTGCGCCGAACATGGCGGTGACGCTGGCAGTGTTGGTGATCTGCTCGTCGCCGCCGGGATAACAGTTGGCGTCGATAAGATCCTGCGTGGCCTCGACCGTGAACTCCCAGGTCCAGGTCTCGCCGACTTCGAGCTCGCCGTCGGCGTTCTCGCTCTCGACATAGACCAGTCCCGAGGTGTCGAAGTCGGTGCCTTCGAACACGTCGCTCACATCGACATCGGTCAGGGTGACGTTGCCGTCATTGGTGACCGTGATGGTGTAGGTGATCGTGTCGCCGGCGGTATCGATCTTGCCGTCTTCGTCGAGCGTACCGTCTTCGTTGTTCACGCTCTTGACCAGCTTCTCGATCAGGATCGCAGGCGTCAGGGCAAGCGGCACCGCTTCGTCATCGCTGACCGGACCGGTCTGGTCGCTGTCGGCAGTGGCGGTGTTGTCGATCGTGCCTGTGGCAAGGTTGCCGACCTCGACCGAACCATTGCTGTCGAGATCGTCCTGCGTGATCGCATAGGTGAGACCGGTGAAGGTATAGCTCTCGCCCGGGGCAAGGATGCCGTCATCGGCCAGCGCCAGGTTGAGACCGGTCAGCGGATCGGTCACGGTCACACCGGTCAGCGTGACGTTGCCGTCGTTCGAGACGGTCACCGAATACTCGATGACATCGCCGGCAGCGTTCAGCACGTTGTCGCCATCCGCATCCACCGATACCACAACCTTGTCGATGCCAAGGACGGGGACTTGCACTACCGGAACCGAAGCATCGTCCGTATCGGGCTGGGTTTCGTTAGTGTCACCAGTGGCAACGTTGTCGATCGTGCCGTCACCGAACCCATTGGAATCAATGTCGTCCTGCGTGACGGTATAGCTGGCGGTGTATTCCCACACCTCATTGACATCGAGCAGGCCATCCTGATCGAGGTCGCCGATGTTGAAACCGCCACCATCTTCCACAGGGGTGGCATCTACCGTTGCGTAGGCTTCGACTTTATCGGCCATCGTCACGCCCGAAAGGGCGAAGTTGCCTTCGTTGGAGATGGTGATCTTGTAGTTGATCACATCACCTTCGCTGTCGACCTGTTCGCTCGCTCCGAAATCGTCGCCATCTTCCACGGATGACACGGTTTTGAGCACCTCGATGCCCGGAATCTGGAGCAGCGGAGCATCTTCATTGTCCGATGCCGAAACCTGACCTGCGGACGATTGCGCAACGACGGTCGCAGTATTGTCGATGTCGCCGTCGGGTCCGTCCGGGCTGTCGTCGCCGTTGCTGTCGAGTTCATCCTGCGTAACGGTGTGGACCGCAGTGTAGGCCCATTTCTCACCTACCTCGAGAATATCGTCATTGTCTCCAATGACATCATCGAGGCGGACCAGGGAATCGGCATCGATATTCGGATCGGTTAGTTCGACATCGGTAAGGTCAAGTTCGCCATCGTTCGTGACGGTGAAAAGGTAGACTACCTGATCGCCGGCATCATCTGCGCCGCCGAGTCCATTCAATCCGCTGCCATCGATGATCTGGGGCACTTCTTTGACGAGATCGATGCTTGGTTGGAGCGGCTTGTTACCGATCGGATCGACCTGGATAATCTCGCCAGAGTCGGTTTGCGATGAGATCAATACCGTTTCGAAATCACCCGTGGTCCGCAAATAGCCATCCGGCACGATCTCCCGGATCTGAACGGTGTAACTCGTGTCGTTGATACCGAACCCACCCATCGAATAGGTACCATCCGCATTCGTGATATCCCATTGCTCGAGGGCCGTGTCGGTGCCGGCATCAAAGGTGCCGTTTCCATTATTGTCGATGAAATCGAATTCGCCATCTTCGTCGAGGTCAGCGTAGATGAAAACGCCACCCAAACCTTCTTCGCCAACATCCCGAACGCCATCTCCGTCCGTGTCTTCGAACTTCGTGCCTTGAAGGATCGCGGCGTTCTGAAGGTTCCATTCTTCGAAACCGCCTTGGACACCCCAGTCTTCCCCGGCAGCACCCATCTTCACATACAGATAGACATACGTGGTAGCCGGGTCGGCATCGCCGAATTTCTCGACTGGGATCAGGACTGAATAGTCATCATTGCCGGAGCCCGATGAATTGGCTTCGCTCAGGAGGACTGAAACCTCACCATTGGCGTCCATATCGTAGATCAACTCTTCGGAACGAAGCGTCGTTAGGTCTTCGATGGAGTTATCCGAGGATGCGTAAAGCTCGAATTCGTCGAGCGAAATTTGGGTATCCGGGGCCGAATTGGATTCGTTCAGGTCGACTCTGAATTCGTAATAGGCTTCCTCGATTCCATCCCCATCAGCGTCAAAGAATGTAACAGGGATCGAACCAAGTAGGATTGTCTCGGTCTTGGATTGGTCGATCTCGTCGTTCGAACCATCGAGAGGATTGGTGTCGTTGGAATTGAAACCCTCCTCGATGCTGTCGTCATCATTGTCATCCTGGATGGCGAGGAACGTGTTGTAGTTTCCGGTTCCGGCGCCGATGTTGACTGCGTCTAGGAAAACTGCGCCGTCGATAATCGCTTTCGATCCAGCTGTCGTAAGGTCGACGTCATCGATCCCATCCGCAGTGTCATCGGTGATGACCGGAAGCGTAACGGTATCGTCATCGCGTTCCTTGTCGAAATTTCCGTCGCCGTCTTGATCTACCAGGATAGCCATTCTTCATCCCCTAAAGCCTTGAGTTGCGATAGGCGGCCCCAGGCGACCTTTACTGGTCGCTCTGTGTATTGGTGCACGTCGTGCTTGGCAGACGGGAGGAAGGCGAAATAGAGGCCTTCGACGCACCCGGACATTCGTCCGAAGTCTGCATCGCAAGGCGGCCCATGAATTTTATTTGGTCCCTGATTGTGCAGGTTCGAAAACGACTCGCCTGCCAAAAGGGTTAACAAGAAGTTAACTCATTGGATGAACGAGTCAACTCTCGTGCAAAGTCAACTGCATTTTGGCGGAAATCTACAGAAAGATTGCTAATCGATTGGGTAATATAGTTACAAGTGCGATCTTGGCACCTTCAATCGAAATTGGCGGACAGGGTGGGATTCGAACCCACGAAGGGCTTGCACCCTTGCCGGTTTTCAAGACCGGTGCATTCAACCGCTCTGCCACCTGTCCGCCGCGCCATCCCCGCTAGCGTTGCGAAGTGTCTTTGTCATCCCGGAACTGACAATGGTTTTCCATAGTAGGGTTACGGATGACATCTCAGGTTCACAGTCCTACTGCAAAGCTATGCCTATGACACGACGCCCGGTTTTCTCGTTTTTGTTCGCTGCCTTGCTTGGCTCCGCAGCTTCGCTTGCTGCGGCGCAGGAGATGTCTTTCGACGCCTATCTCCAGCTGCTGATCGCGCAGGCGAGGGCAGAGGGCGTTAGCGAAGCGACACTGCAGCGGATGACAGCAGGGCTCGAGCCCAATACTCGCGTTATCCAGCTCGATCGGTCCCAGCCCGGGTCACCGACGCGCTCGGGATATCCGCCGCTCGCACCGTATATTGCTACCCACGTCGATGACGCGCGGATTTCCGGTGGGCGGCGCAACTACGCCAATGCCCGTTCCGAGCTGGTTGCCCTAGAGCAGAGGTTCGGTGTCCCGGGGGAAGTCCTGATCGCGATCTGGGGTCACGAAACTGCCTACGGTGCAGTGAAGGGCGGCTTCGACCTTTCTCAGGCACTGGCTACGCTCGCTTGGGAAGGCCGCAGGCGCGAGTTGTTCGCAGGTGAGTGGGTGGCGCTCATGAAGGTGGCGGACAAGGGATATTCGCGCAGGGAACTAAAAGGCAGTTGGGCAGGCGCGTTCGGTAATCCCCAATTCCTGCCAAGCGTCTATCTTCGTTTGGCCACCGACGGAAATGGCGACGGGCGCGCCGACATCATGAATAGCCGCGCGGACGCGTTGGCATCGATCGCGAATTATTTCCGCGATGCGGGCTGGCGGACCGGCCAGCCATGGGGAGTGAGTGCCTACGTCCCGTCTGGCTTCGATGTCGACCGCTACCGCACGAAGCTGGAAGCGCCTGTCTGCTCGCGAGTTCATGAGCGGCACAGCCAGTACAAGACCGTCGAGGAATGGAGAGAGCTTGGAGTTCAGCCGCAGATTCCGCTGGCACCTGGCACCATGGTGTCGTTGTTCCAGCCTGACGGTCCGGGCACACCTGCCTGGCTTCTCACCTCGAACTATCGCGTGATCCTCGAATACAACTGCTCCAACTACTACGCCATGAGCGTTGGTCTGCTGGCGGACGAGATCGCTCGCTAGTGGAATCTCTCGGCCGGATTAGTCCGGTGGAAAGGTCGGAGGGCAACTCGCCAAGTGTAGCGGGTTTGGCTATACCTGTAGCCGAGTTCGAACAGTCATTGGGAACGCCGGGCAGCCGGCGTGGAAACGTTTGCCGATACCGACCCGCTTGATCGCATATGCGACCGCCAGCATTCTCGCCGCCCAACCGCTTTCCGCCCAGGTGGAGAGTGTCCAGCCTCCGGCGACAGAGGATGCGCCGATCGCCTATTTGCTGGACCTTACGAGCGGGCAGGTCCTGCTGTCGCGGGAAGGTGACAGGCGATTTATGCCGGCGTCTATTACCAAGGTCATGACGACCTTCCTCGCTTTCGAATGGATCGAGGAAGGGCGACTGGTGCCCCGGCAGGTTTTCACCGTCGACCCGGAAGTATGGGATGAGTGGAATAACGTGGGCTCCACCATGTTTTTGCCAAACCGTGCCCGCGTGACGGTCGACGAACTTATCCATGGGGTCACGACGGTTTCTGCAAACGACGGCGCGGCGGCCTTGGCTCACGGGGCAGCAGGTTCGATCGATGCATGGGTATCCGAAATGAACGCGAAGGCGCGCGAAATCGGCATGCGCGACAGTCACTTCGGGACACCTAATGGCTGGATGGACAACGGCAAGACGTTCACGACCGCGCGCGATCTGGGCACACTTGCTGCATCGATGATCGGCAGGCATCCCTCCAAGTACCGGCATTATGTCGGGCGGACCGAATATACCTACAACGATATTACTCAGCCCAACCACGATCCTATCTCGGGCGGTGTGCGCGGTGCCGACGGGATCAAGACAGGCTTCACCAACCAGGCGGGCTACGGATTTCTCGGTTCGGCGGAGCGAAACGGACGGCGCCTTGTCATGGTGGTAGCAGGTAGTCCCCGCTCCTCCGTGCGTGACCGCGCTTCGCGAGAGCTACTCGAATGGGGTTTTCGTGAATTTCAGCAAAAGCAGCTGCTGGGAAGGGGGGCAATCGTCGGAGAAGCGCAGGTTCAAGGTGGCGACGCCGGTACAGTGGATCTCGTCGCACCGGGTGGAGTGTACGTCAGTCTTCCGGGCAGCGCCGATCCCAGGATCGAGGTGACCATCAGCTATCGCGGGCCGCTCCGCGCGCCGATTGCGGAAAACGAGCAAGTCGCCGAACTTCTAATTCAGGCAGAAGGTATGCCGGAATATCGTATACCACTGCACGCCGCAGCGGATGTGGGTGAAGCGGGCTTTCTTGACCGGGTGGCAAACGGGTTTCGCGGATGGCTGCGATGACCAAGGGGCGCTTCATTTCATTCGAGGGTGGCGAAGGCATGGGCAAGTCGACCCAGGCGCGCTTGCTGGCCAAGTTCCTCGAAGGACGTGGCTTGAAGGCGGTTCTCACGCGCGAACCAGGCGGAACACCGGGGGCGGAAGCTATTCGTCAGCTGCTCCTCCACCCGCCGGGGGAAGGCTGGGAAGCGGAAGCCGAAGCGCTATTGTTCGCAGCCGCGCGTTCGGACCATGTCGCACGCCTGATCAGGCCGGCGATCCAGGAAGGGTCATGGGTCATTTGCGATCGCTACCTGGATTCGAGCCGGGCATATCAGGGCAGGGCAGGGCAGCTGGGTGACGCTGCCGTACGCCAGCTTCATGCGATCGGAAGTCATGGTCTCCTGCCGGATGCTACGATCGTTCTCAGTGCTTCGGCGGATCACGTGCAAGAGCGCCTGCGCGCGCGAGACGGCGACGAGACGGATGCCATCGGCGGTCGCGATGACAGCTATCACCTCGCTGTGAATTCCGCCTTCGAAGCATTCGCGTCCGAAGAGCCCGACCGCTTCCGAATTATCGACGGAGAGGGAACCGTGGAGGAAGTGCACCAGCGCGTTCTTGCCGCCCTCTCTCCGATGTTGCCGGAGGCGCGCCCTTGAGCCTCGTCGGTCACGATGATGCCTGGGCCGAATGGCGATCGGCATTGGGCGGCGCGCGGATGCATCACGCCTGGCTGCTGGCGGGTAAGAAAGGGCTGGGCAAGGCCAGTTTTGCCCAAGCTGCCGCGAGGGAACTCGTCGGTGTGGATCCAGGCTTCGGGGACCATCCCGACATCCTTACGCTCACCTACGGTCCGAAGAACAAGGAAGAGGCAAAGAAGCGCGACGACGGTAAACCCTATGACCTAGCCCGCGGTATCAAGGTGGAGCAGGTTCGCGAGATCCAGCGACGCTTGACGACGCGGCCCACCATGGGAAGCCGAAGGGCCGTTATAATCGACCCTGCGGACGATATGGAAACCGGGGCATCGAACGCTCTTTTGAAGAGCCTCGAAGAGCCGCCGGAAGGAACGTTCTTCCTGCTCGTCGCGCATAGTCCCGCGCGTCTTTTGCCGACCATTCGCTCTCGCTGCCGGACCGTGCGCTTTCCCACGCTTTCCAAGGAGCAAATGGACGCGTTGCTCCGGGAGCTCGCCCCTGATGCCGACATTGCAACGAGAGATGCCTCCATCGACGCCGCTGCCGGGTCTCCCGGCGCCGCCCTGTCCTTCGTCGAACGGGATCTCGGGTCTGCTGCGCGCTTGATGCGGGCGATCATCGACAAGGGAGACAGGGATTTTGCGCTTCGTGGCGAACTGGCTGGCGTCATCGGGGCCAAGCAGGACATCCCGAGGCTGCAGGCCATCCTCGATCTCGCCCGCGCGATCCTGGCGGAAAGGGTGGACCATGCCGGTGCCGATCCCCGCAAGCTGGTGGAAACACATAGCGAACTCGTGCGCCTGACCGGCGAGCAACCGACATACAATTTCGACCCCGGATTGCTTGCGATGGAAATCGGCACCTTGCTCGCTGCAGCAGGGGCGGCTAGCGAGCGCCGCAATGGCTGATCCTTTCTATATTACCACCGCGATCCACTATCCCAACGGCAAGCCGCATATCGGCCATGCCTACGAGACAATCGCTGCAGACGTCATCGCTCGCTTCCAGCGCCTTATGGGTCGGGACGTGCGGTTCCAGACCGGGACAGATGAACACGGGCTCAAGATGGCCCAGAAGGCCCGCGACCTTGGCAAGACCCCGCGCGAGTTAGCTGATGAAATGTCGGGTGCCTTCAGGGACTTGTTCGATCGGCTTGATATTACCTACGACCGGTTCATTCGGACCACCGACGAGGATCATCATAAGGCCAGTCGCGCCATCTGGCAGGCGATGGAGGCCAAGGGCGATCTCTATCTCGACCGCTACGAAGGTTGGTATTCGGTCCGCGACGAGGCCTATTACGACGAGAAGGAACTCGTCGAAGGGAAGGGGGGCGAAAAACTGTCTCCCCAAGGCACTCCGGTTGAATGGACCGAAGAAGAGACGTGGTTTTTCCGCCTATCGAAATACGCCAAGCCGCTGCTTGAACTGCTGAAAACTCCGGGTTTCTTGGAGCCCGCAAGCCGCCGCAACGAGATGATCGCTTTCGTAGAGGGCGGCCTCAAGGACCTGTCCGTCAGTCGCACCAGTTTCGATTGGGGCGTGAAAGTACCGGGCCACGACAATCACGTGATGTACGTTTGGGTCGACGCGCTGACCAATTACATCACGGGTGTCGGATATCCTGATGTCGGCGAAGCCTGGGAAAAGTACTGGCCCGCCAGCCTCCACCTAATCGGCAAGGACATCGTGCGTTTCCACACGATCTACTGGCCCGCCTTCCTGATGAGCGCCGACATCCCCGTGCCGCAGCACGTTTTTGGCCACGGCTTCCTGCTCAACCGAGGCGTCAAGGAATCGAAGTCCGCCGGTAATGTCACCGACCCGAACGAGCTGGTCGACCTGTTCGGTGTGGATTCCCTGCGCTACTTCCTGATGGCCGAGGTCGTATTCGGCAAGGATGGCAGCTACTCCGCAGAAGCGCTTGTAAACAAAGTGAATGCGGAGCTCGCGAACAGCTTCGGCAACCTCGCGCAGCGCACGCTTTCGATGATCCACAAGAACATGGACGGGAAGCTGACAGACTTCGAAGCCAATGGCGATGACAAGGCGTTGCTGGGCACAGTCCAGAATGCCTGCCGCGAGGTTCTCCCCCAGGAGTTCGAGGCACTGAATTTCAGCGTCGGCATCGAAGCCTGGCTGAAGGCAGTTTTCGCCTGCAACGCCTATGTTGACGAGCAGGCGCCCTGGGCATTGAAGAAATCCGATCCGGACCGGATGCAGGCTGTCCTGCAGACCCTCTTCATTGCAATTCGCGACCTTGGAATCGCAATCCAGCCCGTGGTCCCGACCAAAGCCGCCGCGGTCCTCGACCAGCTGGGCGTCGCGGCAGACCGGCGAACCTACGGCGATCTCGCGGACGAGGGCTGGTTCCCGGCCCTCGTCGCCTCGGGGCACACGATCGAGAAGCCGGTGCCCGCATTCCCGCGGCTCGAACTGCCCGAAGCGGAAACGGCGTCCTGATGCTCGTCGACAGCCATTGCCACCTCGAATACGACGGCCTCGTCGAAAATCAGGCGGACGTTCTCGATCGTGCCCGGAACGCTGGGGTAGGGGCCTTTCTCAACATTTCCACCAAGCGGGACGAGTGGGACCAGGTCATCGGGACCGCGACCGCGCAAAGCGATGTGTGGGCCAGCGTCGGCATCCATCCGCACAATGCCGATGAGCATCCCGATCTGACCCGCGAGGAATTGCTCAAAGCGGCCAGCCACCCAAGGGTAATCGGGCTGGGTGAAACCGGTCTCGACTACTATTACGATCACTCGGATCGCGAAGAGCAGCAGCGGCTTTTCCGCATTCATATCGACGTTGCGCGCGAGACCGGTTTGCCGGTCATCATTCACACGCGCGACGCCGAAGACGATACGCTCTCGATCCTGACCAACGAGATGGAGAAGGGGGCGTTCCCTGCGCTCATCCATTGCTTCACGGCATCGGCCGCATTCGGTGAGGCGGTCCTGAAGCTCGGTCTTTCCATTTCGATATCCGGGATCGTGACCTTCAAGAATGCCAAGGATTTGCAGGAGGTTGCGAAGGCAGTTCCTTCCGGGCGCCTTCTCGTTGAAACGGATAGCCCATTTCTCGCACCAGTGCCGCATCGCGGGAAACCGTGCGAGCCAGGGTATGTGCGTGACACGGCAAGTTTCATCGCCGAATTACGCGGTGAATCGCTTGAGGAACTTGGCACCTACACGACCGAAAATTTCTACCGTTTGTTTTCCAAGGCGGCCGCATGAAACTCTTGATGCTTGGCTCCGGTACGTCGACCGGCGTGCCTCGCATCGGGAACGACTGGGGAGGTTGCGACCCCGGAAATCCCCGCAATCGCCGCACGCGGGTCTCGATCATCGTCGAGAACAACGCGGGAAAACGCGTGCTGATCGATACGTCGACCGACTTGCGAGCGCAGCTCTTGGCAAACAACGTTGCCAAGGTCGACGCTGTCTTCTGGACGCATGATCATGCGGATCATTGTCACGGGATCGATGATCTCAGGGTGATGCGATACGATCGCACCAATCCTCTTCCGGGATACGCAAGCAAGGTTACCTGCGACCGTCTGCGCAAGCGTTTCGATTACGTATTCGAAGGACAGTTCGGCTATCCGACCCTCATGGACCTGCAGGAAGTCGGCCAGGTTCGCTTGGTCGCAGGCTTCGATTTCGGATATGTCGAGATGCCGCACGGGCCGGTTACCAGCACCGGGTTTCGGTTCGAAGCGGACGGTAAATCAATCGGTTATGCGACAGACTTCAGCGAGATTACGAAAGGAATGGTTTCGTGCTTCAAGGGCACGGACCTCCTCGTGGTCGATTGCCTTCGAAGGCGTCCGCATCCCACACATGCGCATCTGGAGATGGCCATAGATTTTGCGCGCCGCTGCAAGGCCAAGCGCGCGGTGTTGACGCATCTCGACAAGAGCATGGATTATGCAGCGCTCGAAGCAGAGGTGCCGAAAGGCTTCATTGTCGGCTATGATGGATTGGAGATCGGATTATGAGCGGCGGTGGCTGGGTCTGGGCTGCATTGATGGGCGCATTGGCAATCGCATACTTAACCGGAATGCGCCGCGACGGCATGACCGGGAGCAAGATGGTCAAGATTGCTGCGATCTGGGTTGGTATTATCCTCGGAGCTTACATCTTGGTGAGCTGGTTGACGGGGATGGACTGAGACTTCGATGGCGCTTCGGCCTATGCCTGTATTTAACATAATATATATTATCACACTAACATAGGCATCCTTCGCTGCAGCATCTCAATGCAGAGCTTATCCCCACTCCGGTAGACATTATGACCCAAAATATAGACCGCCTCCTGACGATCATGAAACGTCTGCGTGACCCGGAGCGCGGCTGCGAATGGGATACGGCCCAACGTTTCGAAACCATCGCACCATACACGATCGAGGAAGCCTATGAGGTTGCCGATGCGATCGAGCGCAAAGACTATGAGGATCTCAAAGGTGAACTTGGCGACCTTCTTTTCCAGGT
Organism: Qipengyuania aquimaris; assembly: GCF_009827445.1. Taxonomy (GTDB): domain Bacteria; phylum Pseudomonadota; class Alphaproteobacteria; order Sphingomonadales; family Sphingomonadaceae; genus Qipengyuania; species Qipengyuania aquimaris. The sequence continues at coordinate 947,396 of NZ_WTYI01000001.1, read as the reverse complement.
CGTCTTTCACGCTCAGATAGCCTCCGACGAAGATCATTTCGATTTCGGAGCGGTCGTCGAGACGATCTCGGACAAGATGGAGCGTCGTCACCCCCACATCTTCGGGAACGAAGGCGGCGTCATGGAAGAGACCCGATGGGAAGATCTCAAGGCTGCGGAACGCAGCGAGGCAGGATCGGACAGCGCCATGGACGGTGTCGCGAAGGCACTGCCGGCGCTGATGCGCTCGCAGAAGCTTCAAAAGCGTGCGGCTCGTCATGGCTTTGACTGGCCGGACGCCGAAGGTCCGCGCGCAAAGGTACTCGAAGAAATCGAGGAGCTAAGCAAAGCTTCACCCGAAGAACGCGAAGAAGAAGCCGGCGATTTACTATTCGCCGCTGTAAATCTCGTGCGCGCTTACGGCATCGATGCGGAACAGGCCTTGCGTGCCGCAAATGCCAAGTTCGAACGGCGGTTCAGGGCGATGGAAGACTTGGCCGGCGGAGATTTCGACACGCGTTCTCTCGAAGCACAAGAAGAACTGTGGCAGGCGGTCAAGCGCGCCGAAAAATCCTGATCAGAGGCTTTCGAACTGGCCCAATTCCTTGGGATTGAGCCTGACCGTGAAGCGCCTCATGGGACCCTTGGCGCCCTCCTCCAGAGCCTCTTCCTCCAAAATGTCGCCGTGAGCATGAAGCCAGGCGATCCGGCGTCCGTCGCTGGCCGGTAATTCGAACTGGCGTACCGTGGCCTGGGACGTCAGGATTTCCCCCACCCGCTCGAGGAATTGGGGCACCCCTTCCCCGCTCAGCGCCGATAGGGCGACCACGTCATCGGAAGCTTGGGCGAGCCCGCCCAGTTCTTCGGCCGTCCCTTCGTCGAGCAAATCCCACTTGTTCCACACTTCCAGGATCGGGATCGCTTCGGTTCCGTCCTCCGAACTGATCACATCAAGGTCGCGCAAAACGTTGAGAACCTGCGCTTTTTGCGCGTCCGCCGAAGGGTTCGATATATCGCGCACATGGCAGATCAGGTCCGCTGCGGTCACCTCTTCCAAGGTCGCCCTGAATGCTGCCACGAGCTGCGTCGGCAGGTCCGAAATGAAGCCGACCGTGTCGGACAATATAGCCTTCTCGACCCCCGGAAGCGCGATCGCCCGCATTGTCGGGTCCAAAGTTGCGAACAGGAGGTCCTCGGCCATGACCTCGGCGCCGGTCAGCCGGTTGAAGAGCGTTGATTTGCCCGCATTGGTGTAGCCAACCAATGCGACGACCGGCCACGGAGCACGCTCACGCCGCTCGCGGTGCAGGCCGCGCGTCTTGCGGACTTGCTCCAGTTCCTTGCGCAGACGCGCCATGCGCTGGCGGATCATTCGCCTGTCGGCCTCGATCTGCGTCTCACCAGGACCGCCAAGGAAGCCGAAGCCGCCGCGCTGGCGTTCGAGGTGGGTCCAGCTGCGCACCAGGCGGCTTTGCTGGTAATCAAGATGGGCGAGTTCGACCTGCAGGCGCCCTTCGGCCGTGGCCGCACGTTCGCCGAAGATCTCGAGGATCAGTCCCGTTCGGTCGATGACCTTGCGCGCCAGCTTGTCTTCGAGATTGCGCTGCTGGATCGGGCTGAGCGCACCGTCCACGACCACAAGTTCCGCCTCGTTCTGTTCGCAAGCGATGCGGATGTTTTCCACCTGCCCCGACCCGAACAGGAGGTTTGGCTTCACGTCGCGGACGGGCAGCACGAAACTGTCAGCCACGACTATGCCGATGGCAAGGGCGAGGCCTTCCGCTTCTTCGAGACGACTTTCCGCATCGAGGTCATAGGCCATACCCCGGATGTCGGGGCACACGACGAGAGCCCGCGCACCGCGCGAGACTTCGCCCATCAGATCGTCATCGAAGCTCAGTGTTCGTCCTCGTCCCAATCCTCGGACAGATCGACCGGGGTAGCGGGCTGAATAGTGGATACGGCGTGTTTGTATGCAAGCTGCACGTAGCCATCGCGTTCCAGCATCATGCAAAAAAGATCGTAGGCGGCGATCTTGCCCTGCAACATGACGCCGTTCACGAGGAACATCGTCACCTGCGCCTCTGCCTCGCTAACGCGGCTGAGAAAGACGTCCTGCAACAAACGCTGCTTTGCGCCCGATCCCTGACTGGCGAATTGTTCAGCATCTACCGGTTGCCCGGGCATGATCGTGCTGACTGCGTGCTTATAGACAAGCTGGGACTGTCCATCCCGGCGCAGCAGGATCGAGAAATTGTCGAACCATGTGACAATACCCTGCAGCTTGACGCCCTTCACGAGGAATACCGTCACCGGGGCCTTGTTCTTGCGCAGCAAGTTGAGAAATGCGTCCTGCAAGCTCGGGGCCTTGCCCTTGCCTAGCGGTTCCTGGGCTGCACGTGGTCGCGCAGATAGGGTGCGTTCGCCGGCCATAATCATCGCTCCTTCTTTTTGGCGCCTGCATCGGCAGTCGCAATCTGGACGCTCTTACGGCGTCCGGGGTTCGGGCAACGAGTCCCGCAACCAGGGGCAATGTGACGTTTCCGCGCTTTTTGGGCAACAGGATTATTCTACTGTCGCAAAAGGGCAGGTTGTGGGCGGACCTATTTGCGTTCGTTGTTTCGGCGTTCCGCCATGCCGAGGAGCTTGAGCTTGCGGTGCAATGCCGAACGCTCCATCCCGATGAAGCTCGCGGTTTTCGAGATGTTGCCGGAGAACCTGCGGATCTGGATGGCAAGGTACTCGCGTTCGAAGCTTTCTCGTGCCTCTCGGAGCGGAGCGCCCATTAGCTGGGCCATACCGCCGCTTTCGCCGAGTTTACCGCCCGTCACTTCTTCCGAAAGCATGTCCGCTTCGACTGTATCCAAATTTTCACGCGGGGTCAGGATTATCGTCCGTTCCACGACATTGCGAAGCTGGCGGACGTTGCCTGGCCAATCGTAAGCCTGGAGCGCTGCCATTGCTTCTTCGCTTATTTCCGGCGGCCTGATGCCTTGTTCGATCGCATAGCGCGCAAAGAAATGCTCCGCCAACGAGGGAATGTCGTCACGCCTTTCCGAGAGCGACGGAACCTCGACCGGGACGACGTTTAGCCGGTAGAAGAGATCTTCGCGGAAGCGCTTCTCCGACATTTCTGCTTCCAGATCGCGAGCGGTGGAAGAGACGACCCTCACATCGACCCCGATCTGGCGAGTCCCGCCGACGCGAACAAAGCTCTGGTCGGTGAGGACCCGCAGGATCCGAGCCTGCGTTGAAAGCGGCATGTCTGCCACTTCGTCGAGATAAAGCGTGCCGCCATCAGCTGTCTCCAGGAGGCCCGGCCGCACGAGTTTGCCTTCGGCTTCCTCCCCGAAGAGCTCTTCTTCAAAACGTTCCGGCGTAATGCGGGCGGAATTGACCACGATGAACGGCTTGTCTGCGCGGGTGGACCAGCTGTGCAACAGCCTAGCGGCGACTTCCTTGCCCGAACCGGCAGGACCGCTGATAAGGACCCGACTGCCGGTATTTGCCACTCTCTTCAGCGTCGCCCTAACTGCATTGATTGCAGCGGAATTGCCTGTGAACTCACCCCCCTCGCCCATTCCTTCCCGAAGGCGTGAATTTTCGCGCCGGAGACGTTCTGTCTCGGTTGCACGCTCAACCAGGTGGAGCAGGCGTTCTGCCTCGAAAGGCTTCTCGATAAAGTCCATGGCGCCGCGGCTGACGGCAGAAACAGCGGTATCGATATTGCCGTGACCGGAGAAGATGATAACCGGCAATTCCGGCTCGCGGACCTTGATGGCATCAAGCACTTCGAGGCCATCCATCTGGCTGCCGTGAAGCCAGACGTCGAGCAGGACCAAGCTGGGCCGCTTTTCATCGACCGCGGCAAGTGCCGACGTGCTGTCGGCCGCGGTGCGACATTCGTAGCCTTCGTCGCTCAAGACGCCGGCCACGAGCTCCCGAATATCGCGTTCGTCGTCGACGATGAGGATGTCGAGTGCCATCTTATCTTCCTGCTTTCTCGGTATTGGGACGCTCTTCGCCCATGCCCGGGCCGCGGTGCGGGTCCCGCGCAATCTTAAGTGTGACCCGGGTTCCGCCTTCTTCGATCGAAGAGAAATTCATTTCGCCGCCATGCTCTTCGACGATCTTGTTGACGATCGCGAGACCGAGGCCAGTGCCCTTTTCTCGGGTTGTGACATAGGGTTCGACAATCCGTTCCCGGTCCTGCGGCAGGCCGATCCCGTTGTCGCTGATCGCAATGACAATGAACTTGGGGTCTTCTGCCACTTCGACGCCGATCCGGCCTCGATAGTCAGGTTCCGCGTTCGCCGCGCGGGCCTCGATGGCCTCAGCAGCATTCTTTAGGATATTCGTGACCGCCTGACCAAGCTGGTGTCGATCAGCCTCGATCATCAAGGGTCCGTCGATTTCGGTTGTCAGGCCATAGTTGACCTGGGGGTTTGCGACCTCCTGAAGAAACATGGACTGACGAATGAGATCGAGGGCATCTTCTTGCCGGAAAACCGGTTTCGGAAGCCGCGCAAAGCTCGAGAATTCATCCACCATCGTGCGCAGCTCGCCAACCTGGCGGACGATCGTATTGGTCAATTCGTCAAACAGCTCGCCATCCTGCTCGATCTGCTTGCGATAGCGGCGCTTGAGCCTCTCTGTTGCCAGCTGGATTGGGGTCAGCGGGTTCTTGATTTCGTGGGCAATCCGGCGCGCAACATCCGACCAGGCTGCCTGGCGCTGATCGAGCAACTGACGCGTGATATCTTCAAAGGTGATGACGTGCCCGTCGCCTTCCGGAACGAGGCGGACAGCAAGCGTCATCAATTCGCCGTGGCGCGAATGACTGACCACGCCTCGATCGAGGCCTGCTTCGACGAGGACCGCGATCTGCGGGACCATGGCGTCGAGCGTTTCGGGATGATCGCTGCCCTCCCCGCCCTCGAGCAACATGTTCTGGGCCGGCGCATTCATGAGCAGGACGCGGCGCTTGCCGTCGATGGTAATGACGCCGGCGCTGACCGACTCCAGCACCGCCTCGATGAAACTCCGCCGGTCCTCCAGTTCCTCATTCGCGCCGACAAGCGCATCGGTCTGCTTCTCGATTTGGGCGGTCATCCGATTGAAAGCGCGGTAGAGGAGGCCAATTTCATCGGCTCCTGTACGGCCTTCAACGCGCAGGGCGAAGTTACCCGCACCGACCTTGCGAGCCGCACCGACAAGGTCGGTCAGCGGCTCGACTTGCCGGTCCGCGAAGCGCAAGGCGAACCACACTGCCAGTCCTACGAGCGCTAGGCTGACGAAGAACAGCGCGAGGTTGAATCGCAATTGAAGTGCCCTCGCCCGCTTGGTGAGCTCCTCGTAGGCTGTCGAAATGGAACGCGCGCTTTCCCAGCTTCGGAAACTTGCCGCCTCTGCATTGCGCGCCGTGTAGAGATAAATACCAGCCGTCCGATCGATGGGCGCAAGCGCCTCAATACGCTCCGGACTGCCCTTGATCGCCACCGGCTCGCCCCCACGAAGCGCCCGCAGGCTCTCTTCGGTGAAGCTCACAGGATCGCTTGCCTGGTTGATGCCATAGACCACGGCAACGCGCGAGGTCCCGTCGGGCATGGCTTGCATGATCGCGCTCTCGATGACGTCACGCGGCTCCGCCTGGTAACGATAAGCCAGCTGGAAATCGGGATCGGTAATCGAAACCTGCTGCAGGATGGAGCGCATATCCATCGCCATGGAGATGGTTTCCTGCCCGAGGTCGAGCTGGTTGTCCTCGTAATAGACCTCCGCAAGCTGGTTCGCGTTCTCCATCAGTCCGCGCGAATTGTCGGAGAACCAGAAGTCGACGCCGGACTGGAACAACACCGCAGCGAATGCCGACACGAGAAGCGTTGGCACCGCCGCAATCATCGAGAAGAAGAAGACGAGGCGTACGTGCAGGCGCGCCGTGCTACCGGCCGCTCTTCTCAGCGCCAGTCGTCGCCCGGCGAGGACGAGCAGAGCCATTGCCGGGATGAGGGTGCCGATCAACAGGACTGCAACCTGCCTGCTCGGCAGAAGTTCGCCGGTCGGTGGGGCGCGGGTAAAGGCGGCCCAGGTGGTCGCAACCATGATGGCAAAGATCGCCACGGCCAAAATTTCGACCAGGGAAATCAGGTTCGCGCGGCGTGAGGCGACGACAAATCGCCGCCACCAACGCGGAGTGCGCTTCTGGGAAGAACCGGCCATAGTCGCCATCGTGGCTAGTTTACGACACCTATGTTGCAAATATGCAAGGCCAAAAACGACGAAATGAACATCAACGTCGTCGGACGTAGCGCTCGGGCTCTATTTCGAGGTCGCTTAACCGTTTCCGAAGGGTGTTGCGATTTATGCCCAGTAGCCGTGCAGCCCGCAGCTGGTTGCCTTCGGTTTGCTGCAACGCATGCTCGAACAGGGGCTTTTCGAATGCGGCAAGCGCACTGTGATACAGCGCGCCGGGTGCGCTGGCGTGCGCCGACAACCACATCTGTAACGCGGTCTCGAAAGGCGTTCCTGCGCCTCGCGCTGTTTCCTCGATTGCAGGGAGAGCATCGTCGACCGTTTCCGCGTCGATTACGTCTTCGCGTGCGGTCAGCGCGAGGCGAAACACGACATTGCGCAATTCGCGTACGTTACCCTTCCACCGCTGGGCTTCCAGCCGCTTGATCGCACCATCGGAGATGCCGTGGTTTGGCAAGCCTTCCGCAACCGCCTGCCCTAGAAAGTGCTTTACCAGCGCTCCGACGTCTTCGCGCCGTTCGCGCAAGGGGGGAAGATGGATCGGCACCACGTTGAGGCGATAGTAGAGATCCTCGCGGAACGAGCCGCTGGCGATCATCGGACCGAGGTCCTTGTTCGTCGCAGCGATGATCCGCACGTCGACACCGATTTCCTGACGTCCCCCGACGCGGCGAATCTTGCCGGATTGCAGCGCCCTCAGCAGCCGGGTCTGCGCTTCGGCAGGCATATCCCCGATTTCGTCGAGGAAAAGCGTGCCGCCGTTCGCCTGCTCGAACTTGCCGATCTGCTGGGATACTGCCCCTGTGAACGCACCACGCTCGTGCCCGAACAACTCGCTTTCCAGAAGGTCATGCGGGATCGCGGCCATGTTCACCGCGATGAAGGGACCGGTGCGGCGCGAACCCAGTTCATGGATCGCCTCTGCAACCAGCTCCTTTCCGGTCCCGCTCTCACCGGTGACGAGGACCGAGAGGTCGTTGCGCAGGACGCGCGTGATCATCCGGTAGACGTCCTGCATCGCCTTGCTTCGCCCGATGAGCGGTAGCGAGCCCTCCCCCTCGCCCTCGAGACTGTCCGCGCTTTGTGCAGATCGCTTCGTGGCCTGACGGACGGCGTGGGTCAGTTCGTCGAGGTCGAAAGGCTTGGGGAAATACTCGAACGCGCGGCTGTCGCTCGCCCTTACGGCGGTATCGAGCGTATTCTGGGCGGAAAGCACGATGACCGGCATATCGGGCGCGGCTTCATGGACATCTGCAATAGACGCCAGGCCATCGCCATCTTCCAGCATGACGTCAGTGAGCATGACGTCAAAGCTGTGATCTGCGAGCAAGGCGTCGCGCTTGCTTACGGTGCTGCACGCCGTGACGTCGAAGCCTTCATCGCGCAACGCTTCGGTAATGACCGTGGCGATTGCGCGATCGTCTTCGACAAGGAGAACGCGGTTCGTCATCGATCAGTTTTCCTTCTGCGCAACGGGCAGGTTTATGCGGAAATGGGTGAGGCCTGCGCGCTCATCCCGTTCGTGGGCGACCCTTCCTCCCATGTCGCGCAAGAGCTTTCGCACCAGAGCAAGCCCGAGGCCCTGCCCCTGTGATTTGCCCGATACGAACGGTTCGAAAATCTGCTCTCGCAATTCGGGCGGCACGCCCCGCCCCATGTCGGTTACGGTTATCTCGACCGGCAAGCGAACAGGCTTACCCAGCCGGATTGCGGAAAAAACCAGCCCGCTCACAAAGCGTGTACGCACCACGACGCGCGCATCCTCCACCCCGACGCTGGCATCGCAGGCATTGGCGAGCAGGTTGATCAATACCTGTTCAAGCGCGCCGCGATCGGCCTCGACCTGCGGCAGGGAAGGATCGAATTCTTCGACCAGTTCGCAGGCGTTTTCGCGGCCTGCCCTCACCGTGGCCATCGCCCCGCGAATTGCTTCGTGTAGATTGCAGGGGCCGGTTTCGACCGGGTTGGAACTGCCCAACTGCTGCATCCGGTCGATCAGATTGGCTATGCGCGCAACCTCGCCTTCGATCATCGTGGCAAGCGGCTTGTCCCGCTCGCTGGCGCGCTTCGCCAATAGCTGGCTCGCTCCGCGGATGGCCGAAAGGGGGTTCTTGATTTCGTGAGCTAGGACTGCGGGCGCGCGTAGTTCGGTGCGGTCCTCGTCTTCGTTCTCGTTTCCGCCCTGTCCTGCCTCGGACACGGTGATGACCCGCCATCCCGGGTGCGCATGAAGCGGCGAACAGCTGAGGTTTACCTGATGATCGCGTCCGGCGGCGGAGACTGTCAGCCCGCGCGCGATAAGCTGCGTATCAGTCTCGAGGAGCGATTGTTCGACACGGTCAGGTGTGATGCTCATCAGATCGAGGAGCTTGCAACCAACAATTCGCCGCGCGCTCCTGCCGAGCAATTCCTCGGCGGGCGGATTGGCTTCGTGCACGTAGCCTTCGGGATCGACCAGCAGGACGGCAAAGACCATTCCTGCAAGCTGCACCGACGCCGACGGCGCGTCGCTCACGCTGCTCGCCGTTTAAGAAACGGTTCGTAGAATCGCTCGAGTTCGTCAAGAACGACAGGGGCTTGGTCGATGAAGTTCACGCGATTACGAAACTCCGCAGAGCCATGCATCCCCTTCGTATACCAGCCAAGGTGCTTGCGCGCGATCTTCACGCCCACGTCTTCACCGTAGAGCTCGAGCATATCCCTGTAATGCTCGACCACGACTTCATACTGCTCATCGAAGGATGGGCTCTCCAGCGTCTCGCCGGTGCGCCACCAGTGCATGACCTGCGATAGCAGCCATGGCTTTCCATAAGCGCCGCGGCCGATCATCAATCCGTCGGCACCTGACTGGTCGAGGGCATTGGCGGCATCGTCGACCGTGCAGATGTCGCCATTCACGATGACGGGAATGGAGACCGCATCCTTGACCTTGCGCACGAAGGCCCAGTCCGCACTTCCCTTGTACATCTGATTGCGCGTGCGACCGTGGACGGTGACCATCTTCACGCCGAGGTCCTCGGCGATGTGGGCCAGCTCCGGCGCGTTGAGATCGCTGTGATCCCAACCCATGCGCATCTTCACGGTCACGGGCACGTTCACCGCCTTGACGGTGGCCTCCATCAATTTTGTCGCAAGTCCGACTTCACGCATGAGAGCCGAACCGGCGAGTTGCCCCACGACCTTGCGGACTGGACAGCCGAAGTTGATGTCGATAATCTCGGCGCCATTGCCTTCCTGGAGCTTGGCTGCCTCGGCCATGCTGCCCGGATCACAGCCCACCAGCTGCATCGAAACAGGCTCTTCGGTCGGATCCCATGCAGCTTTCTGGACAGATTGCCGTGTCTCGCGGATCGCCGCTTCGCTCGCGATCATTTCGGTCACGTTGAGGCCCGAACCATACCGCCGCACCATCTTGCGGAAGGGCAGGTCGGTGACACCCGTCATCGGGGCCAGAACGACGGGCGTATCGATCCGGACGTTGCCGATGTCGATCGGCCTGGGTGCTACGGGCGGTTGGGGATGGGCGCTCATGATTTTCGCGTGTGCCTAATAATTGGGCAGGCACATAGTGCGTTGCAGCGAAAACGGCAAGCGGCTAGCGGGCAAGGCGATGGCAAACCATCCCCCCCTCCCCGCCTTCGCAGCAATCGTCGTGGCTGCCGGCAAGGGCATTCGTGCCGGCCAGCCTCTGCCTAAGCAGTTTGCGATGTGGCGCGGCAAGCCGGTCGTGCGCCATTCGGTCGAGGCTTTCCTCGCCGAGGGTGCCAGCCAAGTGGTCGTAGCAATTCCGCCTGGCGGTGAAGCGCTTGCAAGGGAGGCTTTGGCCGGACTGGAAGTCTTGCGGGTCGAAGGAGGCAGCACCCGGCAGGAATCGGTCGCCAGAGCGCTGGAAGCCATTGGGACTGCCGATAACGTCCTCATCCACGATGCCGCGCGCCCGGACGTCCCACGTGCAGTGATCGCTGGCCTGCTGGAAGCGTTGGAAACTCACGAAGGCGCGATCCCGACCCTGCCTGTCGTCGACAGCCTTGCCATCGATACCGAAGGCTTGATGTCCGGATCGGCCGATAGGGATGTCTTGCGGCGGGTACAGACCCCGCAGGCCTTCCGCTTCGCTGCAATCCTGGATGCCCACAGGGACTGGCCTGGCGCGCGCGATGCGGGCGACGATGCGCAGGTCCTTCGCGCAAGCGGAGGAGCCGTGGCTCTGGTCGAGGGTGACGAGCGATTGAAGAAGCTGACATTTGCGGAGGATTTCGTGACCCCATCCCTCGACGTTAGAACCGGCATGGGTTTCGATGTGCATCGCTTGGTGCAAGGGGAAGAGCTATGGCTCGGTGGTATCCGTATCGACTACGAAAAGGGCCTGTCCGGTCACAGCGATGCAGACGTCGCCCTCCATACAATTGTCGATGCACTCCTCGGCGCCGTGGCACGGGGCGATATCGGCGATCATTTTCCTCCCAGCGATCCGCAATGGAAGGGCGCAAGCAGTGACAGGTTCCTGCTACACGCCGCGAAGCTGGTTGGCGAGGCAGGGTACCGTATCGGCAACATCGACCTGACGATAATCTGCGAAGCGCCCAAGATCGGCCCCCACCGCGAGGCCATGAGAGCGCGGATCGCTGACCTCGCAGGCGTTGACATCGACAGCATATCGGTGAAGGCGACCACCACCGAAAGGCTGGGATTTACCGGTCGTGGCGAAGGTATAGCCGCACAGGCAATCGCGACGGTAATCCGCAACTAAATCAAGAGGTGAGCATGACGCTCCAGGCCCTACTCCCCGAAGAGATCGACGAACTCGCCAAGCGGGTGATCGACGAGAATTCTGCTGCAGGACGCAAGGTCGTTGTGGCAGAAAGCTGCACGGGCGGTCTTGTCGCGGCCGCGCTGACCGAGATTCCCGGCTCGTCTGCCGTCCTGGATCGCGGGTTCGTGACCTACTCGAACGAATCGAAGATGGAGATGCTCGACGTCTCGCTCGATATCATCGAGACTTTCGGTGCGGTTTCGATCGCCTGCGCCTGGGCAATGGCCAAGGGAGCGCTGGCGCGCAGCAATGCCGATGTCGCGGTTGCGATCAGCGGCGTTGCCGGACCCGGCGGCGGAACGCAGCTGAAACCCGTGGGAACTGTGGTCTTCGCCAAGGTCGTGCGCGGTGATGAAGGTGAACCGGAAGGCGAACTGAAACGTTTCGAGCCGACATCGCGTGCCGAAATCCGCAAGGAAGCGGTGCTCTGCGCGCTGGACCTGCTTCTACCTTAAAGGTTCGCTGCGGCGTTTTCGCGGCCGTAAAGATCGTCGGCGCGCTTTTCAAAGGCTTCGACCATCTTGCGGAACGCGCGGTCGAAATACTGGCCGGCCAGCGCTTCGAAGACCGAATTGCGAAAGCTGAAATCGACGCAAAAATCGATCTCGCAACCGCCATCGGGCAGACAGCGGAAGGTCCACTTGTTGTCGAGATCCTTGAGCGGACCGTCGACGTAGAACACTTCGATGAAGTCAGGTCGGCTCTTGACCACCCGTGAAGTGAATTTCTCGCGTATAGCCTTGAAGCCGACGAGCATGTCGGCGACCATTTCGGTCTCGTTGTCGCTGCGCACCCTCGTCGCCACAACCCATGGCAGGAACTTCGAATAGTTGCCGACGTCGGCGACGAGGTCGAACATCTGCTCACAGCTGTAGGGAAGCCGCCGGGTCTCGGTGATGCCTGGCATCAGGCGGACGCCCTCGCCTGCTCCTTCGCAAGCTTGGCTTCACGCGCCGCCCGCATCTGCGCAAAATCGTCGCCAGCGTGATAGCTCGACCGCGTCAGCGGGCTCGAAGCCACCTGGAGGAACCCCTTTGCACGCGCGATCGAACCATAGGCCGCGAAAGCCTTGGGCGTAACGAAGTCTTCTACATTGGCATGGCGAGGCGTGGGCTGGAGGTACTGGCCCATGGTAATGAAATCGACGTCCGCGCTGCGCATGTCGTCCATCACCTGGTGCACTTCGAGGCGCTGCTCGCCGAGGCCGAGCATGATGCCCGACTTGGTGAAGATCATCGGATCGTGCGACTTCACCTCTTCGAGGAGTCGCAGCGAGGCATAGTAGCGCGCGCCAGGCCGGATCGTTGGATAGAGGCGCGGCACGGTTTCGAGGTTGTGGTTGTAAACGTCCGGTCCCGCCTCGCAGATCGCTTCGACTGCCGGGCGCATCTTGCCGCGGAAGTCTGGCGTTAGGATCTCGATTGTCGTGTCCGGCGTTTCGCGACGCAGCGCCTTGATCACCTTCACGAACTGACCGGCACCGCCATCGGGCAGGTCGTCGCGGTCGACACTCGTGATAACGATGTGCTGCAAACCCATCTGGCCAGCTGCGATCGCGACATTCTCCGGCTCCATCGGATCGACGAGCCGCGGCATTCCGGTCTTCACATTACAGAAGGCGCAGGCGCGGGTGCAGACATCGCCCAGGATCATGACGGTGGCGTGCTTCTTGTCCCAGCATTCGCCGATATTGGGACAGGCCGCTTCTTCGCATACCGTATTGAGCTTGAGGTCGCGCATAAGCTTGCGCGTTTCCTGGTAACCCTTGCTGACGGGCGCTTTCACCCGGATCCAGTCCGGCTTGCGCTGCTTGCGCGGGCGTTCGTCTTCGGGGGCGGGAGCGGAGGAAAGGTCGTTCATTGCGCCGCCCATCTAGGCTTGCCGGGCCTCCCAAGCAACCCGTGGATATGTTGCCCATTGCTTACTTGCCGTTGCACTCGGCGCATTCTACTGAAACGCGCATGGATGCTGCAACGCTCGAGACCTTTACATCTCCCGTGATCCTGTTCTTCGTATTGGGGATGCTTGCGGCCTTCGCTAGGTCCGAACTTGCCGTTCCGGAGGCGCTCGCCAAAGGCATGTCGTTGTACCTGATGGCCGCGATCGGCCTAAAGGGCGGGGTCGCGGTTTCTGAAAGCGGCGTCGACACGACGGTCGCCCTCGCCCTTCTTGCCGGCATCAGTGCAAGTTTCCTCCTCCCGCTGTTTGCCTTCGTGGTGCTCAAGGGTTTTGCGAAGCTCGACACGCTGAATTCAGGCGCGGTCGCGGCCCACTATGGATCTGTCAGCGTGGTCACGTTCGTTACTGCAGTGCAAGTTTACGAGCTTCGCGGTATCCCCCCCGGCGGGTTCATGGTGGCCGTGATGGCTGCAATGGAAACTCCGGCCATCCTCACCGGACTGATGCTTGCCCGCAAGGCGATCGACAAGACGGACGCCAAGAGCCAGCAGGGAACGGGCGAACTGCTCCATGAGGTGTTCTTCAATGCATCAGTGGTGCTCCTCCTCGGAGCTTTCGCGATCGGCATGATTTCCGGCGCGAGCGGGTTTGCCGATGTCGAGCCGTTTTTCCAGGCGGGTTTCAAGGGCGTGCTGTGCCTGTTCCTGCTGGATATGGGCCTGATCGCCGCGCGCCGCCTGATGGATGCCCGGGCAATGACCGTTCGCCTTGCCCTCGTCGCAATATTCCTCCCACTGGTGAACGGGGCGCTCGGCACACTGCTCGGTAGCGCTATCGGGCTCGATGTCGGCTCTGCAGCGGCTCTCGGCGTCCTGTGTGCCAGCGCCAGCTATATTGCCGTGCCTGCGGCCATGCGGCTTGCCCTGCCGCAAGCCGATGCGGGTATCTACCTCACCATGTCGCTGAGCGTGACCTTCCCGTTCAACATCCTAATCAATATCGGCTTGATTGGCGCTCTGGCGAGCCGCCTGGCTGCCGGCTGAGAGACCTGAAATGATCGAAACCGTCATCCGGAAACGCATAGAGATACTCACCGACACGGCGTTGCAGCGCCGCGTTACCGATGCGATCGATCGTGTCGGCATTACCGGATGGACGATCACTCCGGTCCAGTCCGGCAAGGGGCGCGAAGGGCGTTGGCGTGAAGAGCGAGTGATGGGAACGGACAAGGTCCTGGTGCTGACAATTGCTCCTCAGGACAAGGCGATGGCCCTGGCGGAAGATATTGCGCCGATCCTCACCAGTCACGGGCTGCTGCTGTCGATGTGGGATGTCGAGGTAATTCGCGGGGAACGTTTCTAATGCCCGAATTCACCGAATTGTTGCGCGGCTATCATCGCTTCCGGGCCGACGGCTATCCCGAGCAGCGTGAGCGATATGACAAGCTGGTTTCGGAAGGCCAGAGCCCCAAGCTCATGATCATCGGTTGCTCCGACAGTCGCGTGGACCCTGCCCAGATCTTCGACGTCGATCCGGGCGAGATTTTCGTCGTGCGCAATGTCGCCGCACTGGTTCCGCCGTTCGAGGACACACCCGGCCAGCACGGTGTCTCCGCGGCTCTGGAGTTTGCTGTTAACTTCCTGAAAGTCCGGCAAATCGTCGTCATGGGTCACGGCATGTGCGGGGGCTGTCAGGCAGCATTATCGCGCGATCTTTACGGCAATGCCTTGGGCGAAGGCGGCTTTATCGCAAATTGGGTCGGCCTGCTCGATGACGCTCGCGACGAGGTTGCCTCAAAATACGGCACCGAGGGCCCGGAGGCCGAGCGCGCAATGGAGCTTGCAGCTGTCGGCGTCAGCCTCGACAATCTTAGGACCTTCGCCTGTGTTCAGAAAGGCGAAGCCGAAGGTACGCTCAAGCTGCGTGGAGCATTCTTCTCGATCGCAGAGGGTGTTCTCTACGTGCGCGATGAAGAGACGCGCGAATTCCAGCCTGCGAAGTGACTTGCAAGGGCGCGCTTGTAACCCCAAGGAGCACCCATGCCTGAAAAACCGCTACAAAACATCGCGCTGCTGATCGATGCCGACAACACCTCGCCCAAAGGGATCGATCCGGTCCTGACAGTCATGGCCGAACTGGGACAGGTGAACATCAAGCGCGCCTACGGCAACTTCACCAAGCCTAATCTCCAGAATTGGGGGCCGCTGAGCCACAAGTACGGGATCCTTCCTTACCAGCAATTCGACATGACGGCGGGCAAGAACGCCACCGACATGGCGATGACTATCGACGCGATCGACCTCCTCTACCAAGGCAAGGTAGACGGTTTCGGGATCATGAGTTCGGACAGCGACTTCACGCCGCTGGCCACCCGCCTCAGGCAAGACGGCCTGCTCGTCTACGGCTTCGGAAGCAAGAACAAGACTCCGGATGCCTTCAAGAGCGCGTGTACCCGTTTCATCGATATTGACGCACTCATCAAAGGCGCATCGGATGAAGTTGACGCTCCCAAGCAGAACGGCAAGAAGCCGAAAGGTGGGATCGACGAAGAACTGGTCGAGCTGCTCGGCACGGCCTGGAAAGCAGCCCGTCGAGACGACGAAGGTTTCGCCCAGATGGGAGAGGTCGGCCAAATCGCAGGCAACCGGTCCAGCTTCGATGTGCGTAACTACGGTTTCAAGCGACTGTCGGACCTGTTCGAGGCTATCGAGCAATTCAAGGTCGAGCGCCGCGACAACACGGTCTGGGTCAAGCGCCTGCGCTAGATTGGGAAACGGCGCGAACCCCGTGTAGGATCCGCGCCGCTTCTCAATCAGAAGATTGCAGTCTTACATGCCGCCCTGCTGTTCGGCGTAAATCGCCCACAGTTTGGCAATGGCAGCACGCTGGCCCGCAACGGCGTTGAAGCTCTCGATAGCTTCCGCACTCTTGCCCTGCTCCAGCTGAGCTATACCGAGACGCGTCCGAGCGAGATCGGAGTTGACGCCGGCAAGGCCCAGTGCCTTCGTGTAAAGCGTTTCAGCAGCTGCGTAATCGCCATAGCTGAGCGCGAGGTCGGCTCCGGTCATGACGGTACGAAGATCGGAAGCTCCGCGCGCACCGGTCAGGATACCCGAAAGATCGGCGCGGTCGGTCTTGGCACGATCGGTAGCCATACCGAAGATTTCCGAAACATAGGTGTCCGTGCGCTTCAGCGTACCCTTGGTGTAGCCTTCGTTAATGACGGCAGCGACTTCACCGGGGAGACGGCGATAATCGGCGCTGTCGATGTAGTCGGCATACATACGCTCGTCGCGCAGGGCGTCGGCATCACGTGCAAGGCGCATGAGGTCGAGGATTTCAGGATTCTGCCATCCACCACCATAGGCGGTGATTGCAACGACCTCGCCCCAGTTCTGCTGGGTAGGGAAGTGCTTGATGAAAAGCTGCGCGAAGTCAGTCAGCTCGGCTTTCATCTGGTTGTTGTAGGACATCTGCAGGCCGCGACGGACCCATTGCTCGTTGACCGCTTCGCCCGCAGCTTCACGCGCGGCGATGGCGGACGCCAGGTAGTCCAGGCCTGCCTTGTAGTTTTCTTCGCTGAAGTAAGATTCGGCGACGAGGCCTTCTGGCTGACTTTCCGTAGCACCGAGTTCTACTGCCTTCATGAGGTAGGTACGCGCTTTCGGGTAGTCATCGGCGTTATAGGCGAGCTGGCCGGCTAGCAGGTTGTATTGCCCCTGCGATTCGGCTGCGACCTTGCCGCTTGCGAGCATCAGTTCGACACCCTCGAGTTGGAGCGAGCGATCATTGAGGTTGTTACCGATGCTGTAGACCAGGTTACCGGCGACCATACGATCGTCTTCGGTCTGTACGGCGGCGACAACTGCAGCACGTTGGGCCGAGATAGCGTTCCAGTCGGGGCTGCCACCGTTGACCTGTTCCGCAACGGGTTGATAGACCGCGATGAATTCCTTGGAATAATTCTTAGCGTCCGCCTTGGCGTCCTTCTTCTTTTTCTTCTGCGCGAAAGCGGGCTGCTCCAGCGCGACGGTCGCAGCTGTTCCGGTCGCACCGAGGATCATGGCAAGGGCGAGCGCCGAAGACGTGCTCGAAGCCTTGGAAAGACGGGTGAAAATCATCATTTAACTCCCAAGAGTGGATAGGGGGAATGAGCGCGAGGGCGCCGAATTCACTCAACGGTGCGGCAATTGGCCTTTTAACGCTCTCATTGCAAATCTTGTAGGCTTTTCGCGCTGAATGGACATTGAATGACGCCCTGACCGGCCATTCAGCAAAGCGATGCGTAAGGCCTCAAGACATATGTGGAAAAAGCGCCGATTTTGGCCCCGTTTCCCCCTTCGAAATTGGCATGAATCCGCCGCTTCCGCTAAGGTGGCTGCTTGAACTGATCCCTCGATCGCAGATCATGGAAATACAGCGTTTTGTCTGACGAAACCGAATTGATGGAAAACCCGGCTCCGGGCTCCGAATACACCCGCATCGACATCGTCGATGAGATGAAGACCAGCTATCTCGATTACGCGATGAGCGTGATCGTCAGCCGCGCGCTGCCCGACGTTCGGGACGGGCTGAAACCGGTCCATCGCCGGATCCTCTTCGCCAGCCAGGAAGGCGGTTTCGTCGCCGGCAGGCCCTACCGCAAGAGCGCGAAGATCGTCGGTGACGTGATGGGTAACTACCACCCGCACGGCGACGCTGCGATTTACGATGCACTGGCCCGCATGACGCAGGACTGGTCGCTGAGGGTTCCGCTGGTCGATGGCCAGGGCAACTTCGGATCGATGGACCCGGATCCGCCTGCGTCCATGCGTTACACCGAGGCAAGGCTGGCGCGTGTCGCCAACTCCCTGCTCGACGATCTCGACAAGGACACGGTCGATTTCACTGACAACTACGACGGTTCGAGGCAGGAGCCGACCGTTCTCCCCGCCCGCTTTCCGAACCTGTTGGTCAACGGGGCCGGCGGTATCGCGGTCGGCATGGCGACGAACATCCCGCCGCATAATCTGGGTGAGGTTATCGACGGCTGTCTCGCCTACATGGACAACCCCGCTATCACGAGCGACGAGCTGTTCGAGATCATTCCCGGTCCCGACTTCCCGACCGCTCCCCTAATCCTGGGAAAGAGCGGCGCACGTGCCGCCTATACGACCGGTCGCGGTTCGATCCTGATGCGGGCCCGGCACGAGGTCGAAACCAAGGCGAAGGACCGCCAGTCGATCGTCCTCACTGCAATCCCCTACCAGGTCGGCAAGAACGCCCTGGTCGAAAAAATTGCGGAAGCCGCCAAGGACAAGCGGATCGAGGGCATCTCCGACATTCGTGACGAATCGAACCGCGAAGGTGTGCGCGTGGTCGTCGATCTCAAGCGCGATGCTTCTCCCGAAGTCGTGCTCAACCAGATCTGGCGATATACACCCGCGCAAGCGAGTTTCCCGGCAAATATGCTCGCTATTCGCGGCGGCCGACCGGAAGTCCTCACCCTTCGCGAGTTTATCCAAGCCTTCATCACCTTCCGTGAAGAGGTAATCACTCGGCGCACGAAGTTCGAATTGAACAAGGCGCGCGAACGGGCGCACATCTTGCTCGGTCTCGTGGTTGCGGTTTCCAACCTCGACGAGATCGTCGCGATGATCCGTGGTTCGTCCAATCCGGCGGAAGCGCGCGGCAAGCTGCTCGCAAAGGAGTGGCCGATCGGTGATATCGGGCAGTATATAGCCTTGGTCGAAGCGATCGAACCGTCTGATGAGCAGGACGGCGGAACCTATCGCCTGTCCGAACGGCAGGTGAAGGCAATCCTCGACCTTAGGCTGCACCGCCTGACCGCGCTCGGCCGCGATGAAATCGGTGACGAGCTCAAGGAGCTCTCAATCGCCATCGAAGAATACCTCTCGATCCTTGCGGATCGGGTGAAGCTTTACGGCGTCATGCGCGAAGAGCTGGACGAGATTCGTGCGACCTATGCAACTCCGCGGATCAGCGAGATTGCACCCGCCTGGGACGGAATCGAAGATGAGGATCTCATCGAACGCGAAGAGATGGTCGTCACGGTTACCCACGGCGGTTACATCAAGCGCACGCCGCTCGAAGCCTTCCGTGCCCAGGCACGAGGCGGCAAGGGTCGTTCCGGCATGGCGACTAAGGACGAAGATGCCGTCGTCGAAATGTTCGTGACTTCCACGCATAACCCCGTGCTTTTCTTCACGAATACCGGCCGCGTCTATCGTATGAAGGTCTGGAAACTGCCGGAGGGCAGCCCCCAGACAAAGGGACGTCCGATGGTCAATCTCCTGCCGCTCGGCGACGAGGAGCGGGTGACCAACGTTCTCGCCCTGCCCGAGAACGAGGACGAGTGGTCGAAGCTCAACATCGTCTTCGGAACGGAACAGGGAATGGTCCGCCGCAATTCGATGGATGCCTTCACCAACGTGCCCAGCAACGGCAAATACGCGATGGGCTTCGTCGAGGGCAGCGGCGACCGTCTGATCGGTGTCGAATTGCTTAGCGAGAACCAAGAGGTTTTCTTGGCCTCCGACGCGGGCAAGGCGATCCGCTTTGCCGCCACCGATGCCCGCGAAACCAAGAGCCGGACCGGTATTGGCGTCCGCGGCATGACGCTCAAGAACGATGCAAAGGTCGTGTCCATGGCCGTGCTCGATCCGCTGACTGCCGATATGGAAACGCGCGAGGCCTATCTTCGCGCCGCTCATTGGAAGAACAACGACGCGGTCCATACGCTCGATGCCGATACCGTCGCTTCGATGGAAGAGAACGAGGAGTTCATCCTCACCCTAACCGCAAACGGCTATGGCAAGATTACCTCGGCTTATGAATATCGCACCATCGGGCGCGGCGGTCAGGGTCTGACGAACATCGGCACGCCCGACAGCAATCCGGAGCGTAACGGCCCCGTCGTCGGCAGCTTCCCCGTCAGGCATGGTGCACAGCTTATGCTCGTCACCGACCAGGCCAAGCTGATCCGCCTTCCGATCGATTTCCGTCACGAGATGGCCAACGGGTTCGAAGACCACAAGGGCTTCTCCATCTCCGGCCGTGGGTCGTCGGGTGTCCGCATCTTCGACGTCGCCAAGGGCGAGAAGATCGTCGGTGCCGCCTTGATCGACGAAACGGAGGAACCGGAGAACGAGGCGGAAGAAGCTATCGCGGAAGAAATCGCGGACAATGCCGCGAAGACGACCGAGCCTTACACCACCGCCCATTCCGACAAGAATATCGAAGGCGAGCCTGGCGGGTGACGATCACTGCAGAAAGAAGCGAAGGGCCGTTCGGCGCCAGGGTAACCGGCGTCGATTTGTCCCGCGCTCTTTCCGCAGCAGACATACAACGGATCCGCGAGCTTTGGCTCGAGCATAAGGTGCTGGCCTTTCCCGGTCAGACCATGGGCGACGACGACCTGGAACGGTTCACCATCGCCATGGGCGGCTTCGGAGAAGACTCCTTCTTCGACCCCATCGAAGGCCGCAAGAATATTGCCGCGATCCTGCGCGAGGCGGATGAAACCAGTCCGTTATTCGCGGAGAACTGGCATAGCGACTGGAGTTTTCTTGAATATCCGCCTGCTGGTACATGTCTCCTTGCCGTCGACATACCATCGACCGGCGGCGACACCCTGTTCGCGGACCAGCAAGCCGCCTTCGAGGCGCTTTCCGATGACCGGAAGGATTTCCTGAGAGGCCTGACGGCCATTCACAGCGCCCAGCTGGCCTATGCTCCCGAGGGGACATACGGGGAGAGGGATCAGGGCCGATCGATGGCGATCCGCCCAAATGAGAGCGCACGAGAAACCAGGACGCATCCTCTCGTCCAGAAACACCCGGAAACGGGTCAGGAGTGCCTCTACTCAACGCTGGGATACATTATCGGCATCGACGGAATGGAGCAGGCAGAAGCGATTGCCCTGTTGGCGGAACTTGCCGAATGGCAATCACGCGACGAATTCGTCTATCGGCATAAGTGGGAGCCGGACATGCTCGTCATGTGGGACAATCGCGCCGTGCTGCACAAGGCGACCGGCGGTTACGAGGGACAGCGGCGCGAACTGCACCGCACCACCATAGCGTCTTGGCAGGTTTAGGCTTTTCCGGCCCTGAGCTCCGGATGCCGCAGCGTCTGCACCACACCGGTCGCGATCAGGAATTGCCCGCCGTAATATAGCGGCCAGATTAGCCATTCAGCCACCTCAAAGGGTACCCTGCCCGCTTCCCGACCGAAGATCAGCAAATCGGAGACGACGAACAGCACAGCGCCTCCACCCACTCGATCGCGCGGGAAGTTACTGGTCCAGGCTGCCGCCGCCATGGCCCCGACAAGGAGGCTGTAGCCCGCGGCAAGTTGCCAATTTGGAAGTGGATAGGTGATTAGTGCGGCAAGGATCGGCGTTAAGATCAACAAGGCTAACCCTGTCGCTATTTGGCTTCCGGTTGTCGCCGCGCGCCGATGCCGAAGATAAAGCCAAATTGCGATCAGGTGGCCGATGGCGAAGAGCCCGCCTCCGATCAGGAAGCTGACCATAATGATTGCATCACCCATCGCTCCGAAGGCCATGACGGCGGCGATAAGCCATGCGTCGAAGCCCTTCCCGCGATGCGCCGCATAAACCGCGAGGAAGCCCACGCCTGCGGCTTTCCACCCCATCAACCAAATGCCGCCGATGGGATCATCTTCCACGAAGTAAAAGCTGATTGCCGCGATCAGGCTGGCCAGCAGGTAAGGACGATGTTCGGATAAAGCGCGTTTCGGCATGGAATCCCCTCTTAGCCGGTCGGTAAGCCTTGATAGAGGGCATGTGCAAGCACTAGGTGCGCAACGCAATGACACACGACATCCAGATTATCGGCGGTGGTCTCGCGGGCAGCGAGGCCGCATGGCAATTGGCGCGGCGCGGTTTCAAGGTGCGCCTGTCCGAAATGCGCGGCAGCGGGGACATGACCGCCGCCCACCAGACCGATGGGCTGGCAGAACTTGTCTGCTCCAACAGCTTCCGTTCGGACGACAGTGACAAGAACGCGGTTGGCCTGCTGCACGACGAGATGCGCAGACTCGACAGCATCGTCATGCGCGCCGGCGAAGTCGCGCGGGTTCCAGCGGGCAGCGCCATGGCGGTCGACCGCGACGTGTTCTCGGCCGAAGTCCAGCGCACGCTCGACGAACATCCTAACGTTACCGTGGTCCGCGAACGGGTCGATGCCCTCCCCGCTTCCGGCCCGACCATCGTCGCGACAGGCCCCCTCACCGCGCAATCGCTTGCCGAAAGCATTGTCGGATCGACCGGGCAGGACCGGCTCGCTTTCTTCGATGCCATCGCGCCCATCGTCCACCGGGACAGCATCGATATGTCGAAATGCTGGATCCAGAGCCGCTGGAACAAGCGGACCGAGGCCTCCAACGAGGATGGCGATTACATCAATTGCCCGATGACGAAGGACCAATATCTCGCGTTTCACCAGGGCCTGATGGACGGCGAGAAGACCGAGTTCCGCGAGTGGGAGGCCGACACGCCCTATTTCGATGGATGCATGCCGATCGAGGTCATGGCGGCGCGTGGTGTGGAAACGCTTCGCTACGGTCCGATGAAGGGTGTCGGGTTGGACAATCCATATGACACCACGGAAGAACATCCCCAGGGGCGCTGGCCCTATGCGGTAGTGCAGCTGCGCCAGGACAACAAGCTCGGCACGCTGTGGAATATGGTCGGCTTCCAGACGAAGCTGAAATACGGTGCACAGGTCGAGCTGTTCCGGACAATCCCGGGTCTCGAAAATGCCGAATTCGCCCGACTTGGCGGCCTGCATCGCAACACCTTCATCAATTCGCCGCTGGTGCTTGACCGCCAGCTCCGCCTGCGCGGAGCCGAACATATTCGCTTTGCCGGTCAGATCACCGGCTGCGAGGGCTATGTCGAGAGTTCCGCGGTCGGTTTGATGGCCGGGATGATGGCGGCGGCCGAACTCAATGGTGCGCAATGGACGGCGCCTCCACGCACCACCGCCTTCGGGGCTTTGCTCAGCCACATTACAGGTGATGCGGAAGCGGACACCTTCCAGCCCATGAACGTGAATTTCGGTCTCTTCCCGCCATTGCACGATGTGAAGAAGAAGCAGCGCAAGGAAGCCTATACCTCGCGCGCGAAAACCGAGATGGGCGAATGGATTGCAAACCTGGACGCAGTCCCCGCCTGATCAGCAGGCGCACCGGGCCTTGCGTTTGGTCGGCTTCGGACGGGTCGTCGCGAATTCGCCCGGCGTAAGCTCGTTGTCGCTATTGGCGTCTGCGCTTTCGAACTTGTCGACCGTGGTAACGGCCCATTCCTCGAAGGTCAGCAGGTTGTTGCCATCCTTGTCGAGTTTCCTGAACGCGGCACTGCGGGTGGACAGCATTTCGGTACGCGAAATGCGCCAGTCCCGGTCCCGGTCGTAGCGGAAGAAGCGTTGCTGCTCCTTGGTAAGGTCGCTGGCTTCGGGCGGGGTTGGCCCAACCATGTCGGCAGCATCCGCGATGGGCAGCCCTTCGGGTGCAGGGTCTTCGAGCAACAGCGAGGAGAGGTCTGGCGGGGGCGCGGCTTCTTCCACTTCCGCCCTTCCCTGATACCAGAAAAGTCCCAGGCCCATCGCGGCAAGCGTGACCAAAGCCCCGGTAATTGCATGCTTCATCCCTGCGCCCCCAGAATCTGCGTTAAGTCACTGTCTAGCGGCCGGAAATCCCTATGCGCAAGGCCAGTAGTGCCGCCGCGCGTCCTTCAAGCAGTGGCTTGCCGCCCAGCGACAGCGAACGTTTGGATAGGCCCGATAGAATCGCCAGCGGACGCACGCGCCGATGCATGGCCTTCATTGGCGCGATAGTGTCGGCATGGGCCAGAACGAGATGGCGTTCATCCTCATCGGATAGATGCGCCGCCAGATCCGCCAACGCCCATCGGTAGCCCGCACGGCGAGCTTTCTGTTGCTCGGTATCAGCAAAGCCAAATCCGCGAACAGCCGCACTCCATGCACTGGCACGTCCTTCACAGAACTGCCTCAAGGTCTCGTGATCGAGCGCCTCGGCAACTAGCAGTGCCTCCCATCCATCTACCAGGGTTTCGAGCGCTCGGGCATGTTCGCCCCAGGCATCGCTGACTGTCTTTACCAGAGGTTCGCCCATAGGCCTTTCGATTGCAGGCTTCGCTAGCAAGTCACGCCACCAAGCAAGCCGCATCTGGCCGATAACGGTCTCGCTGCTTGTGGCCACAACGCCCGCAAGCCGTCGATCCAGTTCGAACATGGACCTGAATAGCGGTCTGTCAGCCGGGCGTGCATAGGCAAGCGCTAGCTGAACTTCTTCCGCAAGCTCCTGTTGGTGGGTTTGAGCTGTTTCGACCATGCCCTCGCCATGACGAACATGGAGGTCGGGCGCAAGACGCGCCCTTCCTGGCGTAAAGCTCAGAGTTGCGGGTAGGACCGCTTCGTCAGGCGCACCGGAATCGTGCCCAGGTCGACGAAGACGAGGTTCACGTAGATACCGCCCGTCGCTTCGAGGTCGACATAGTCCCTGCCCGACACATCGGTGCCATGCGTAATGGCGAGCTGGGCATTCCCGAACTGCTGTGCGCTTAGCAAATGATCGGTGAATTCCGTCTGCAACTCGGCATCGGACGGCACCGGCCAGACGGAAACCGCCCTCGATGCCTCGTCGAGCGCCGAGGAAAGCGAGTTCTGGAAGAACAGGTAGATGCTCATGTTGAGCGTGCCCAGCAGCATCGTAACGGTCAGCGGCAGTACGAGAGCAAACTCGACCGCGGCAGTTCCCCGGTTGTCGCGCAGGAAGGTCTTGATCCTTTTCAGCATCATTTCGTCCTTATCGTAACCGAGCCGACGTGGTTCTGCTTGGTGGCGTAGTCCGCAATGCCCTTGATGTTGAGCATCGGCTCCCAGTCTTCATTGACCGTGATGGTCATATATTTCGTTTCGACCGCCGTCGGATTGACGCAGAACGGTGCACCGACTGTTTGCTTCACGCCGTCACATTCCAGCGTCGTATTGACCTTGATACTACCAACCGGAAGGCCAGACGCATTTGCGATTGCCGCGGCGACAACCGCATCCGGCGGGACGTTCTCCAGCGTACCCATCACATATTCCGCACCCAGTTGGGCGGTCTGCTGCATTTCCACCTTGTGGCGGTAGCCCATGGCGAAATCGATGCCGCCGAGCGCCATTGCCAGCACAAGGGGCATGACCAGGGCGACTTCGATCGTTGCGTTTCCGCGTGTGCTGCGGGCCAGTTTGGAAATTGCTGTGATCATTGACGCAACCTCAGAAATTCACCGCCATTGAACGAAGCCACGCCGCGTCCTGCTGGGCAATTGTTGGTCACATTCGTGTTGCCCGTGAACGTGATGAATTTCGAAACGATCTGCAGGCAATCAGTGGTCATGCTGCTGTTGCCGCTGAACTCGACATGGTTCGTCGGAGCATAGATACCGCCGTCGAATTTCGACTTGCTGTCACCGGTAAGGAACAGGCGGTTCTTGTTGCCGGCCACGATGCGACTGTCCTGAACGATGATCAGACCCGCGTAAGGTCCGGTGTCTGGGGCGGTAAGCTGGATCGACGATGTACCCGCGATCGAGATGGTGCCGATGGCAGATTGGTTGAACGGATTGTCTGTGTTGGTGAAGACGAGCGTGACGTTGTTCCCGATCAGGGTCGCGCCGCCGCCAACGCTGAGACCCTTTGCGCCGATATAGTAGGTTCCGGGGGCCAAGGTGACTGTGGCGTTGTTCTGGATCTGGATACCCTGATAGCACCCATAGGTCCCGTAATTCAGGCCGAGCGTATTGCCTGGTCCCTTGAAGGGAAGCGGCCATGCACTGCACGTGATATTCGGCTGAGTGTCGACGCTTTCGAACGGGTCGGTCGCCGGTGCCGTGCCGTTGTTTATCGCTGTGTCAGCCGTGACGCCGCCCGAGTTAGTGACAGTACCGACTGCCGAGAGCGCGCCGGCCTTGATTGTGCCCGTACCGGAAGCGGTTGCGTCAAAGTTCGAGTTCGACGCCATGCCGCAGTTCATGTTGACCGAGGCCGAACCCGAAATAGTCAAACCGACCGAAGCCTGATCAAGGGCGATCATGCAGTTCGGGACCTCGTTGCTGGATTCTGCAACCGCTTCCACACTGATGGTGGGGGCATTTGCCAGGAAGAGGCTCGAAAACGGGAGTTCGCGCGAGGTGCTAAGAACCACGCGGACCATGCTTGGATCCCCTGCGAAGTCGCCCGCGGTCGGGGGGGTTTCGATCGCATCGATAGTGTAGATATGCTGGTAGTTCTCCCCCAGCACCTTCGTGACTACGGTCTGCACGTCTTCGCCATTTTTCATCGCGAGCGCACCCGCCATCGCGCCTGCGTCGGCAGCGCTGTGGAGATCACGGCGCCAGCTGATCCACTGGGCCGCATCGACGGCGAGGCCCATGGTTCCGACCATCGGCACAAGCGAGGCGGCGACGAGCACGAGCACATTGCCGCGAGCGTCATCGCGAACCTGCTTCAGAAACTGCACCGCTTTGCGAAGCATTGACTACCCCATATCCAACTGTTCGAGGCTCCCTGATAGGGGCCACGGATGTCGGCGAGGTAAAGCAACAGCCCTAAAGACAAGTTAAAATGACAGGTCGCAGCCCTCCGCGAAACGGAGAACGCAGCGAGTCCCATGCAATGGGGAAGAGGTTAATGGGACGCGGACGCTGACGGCGAAAGCGAATCAGCTGGAAAGCTCGCGCAATGAAACCTCAGTCCCGGTAACAGACTTTCTTCGCAGCTTCGACGATGCGCGCACTGTCGATCAGCGCCATCTTCTCGAGGTTGGCAGCATAGGGGAGCGGCACATCTTCGTTGCACACCCGCGTGACGGGAGCATCGAGATGATCGAAGCCTTCCTCCATGCAGATCGCCGTGATCTCCGAAGCGATCGAGCAGGTCGGCCAACCCTCTTCGGCGATGACGACGCGGTTGGTCTTGGCGAGACTCTTGAGCACCGCCTCCTTGTCGAGCGGGCGCAAAGTGCGAAGATCGATGACTTCGGCGTCGATCCCCTCGCCAGCCAGCTCTTCGGCTGCTTCCAGAGCGAGGCCCACGGCGATCGAATAGGACACGATGGTCACATCGCTGCCTTCCCGCATGATCCGGGCCTTGCCGATCGGCAGCACATGATCGTCCAGTTCAGGCAGTTCAAACGTGCGCCCATAAACCAGTTCGTTCTCGAGGAAGACCACCGGATCCTCGCAGCGGATAGCCGCCTTGAGCAGGCCCTTGGCGTCCGAGCTGTCGAACGGCGCGATTACGATCAGGCCGGGCACGCTTGCGTACCAGGGACCGTAGTTCTGGCTGTGCTGAGCACCCACGCGGCTTGCCGCGCCGTTAGGCCCGCGGAAGACGACCGGGCAGCGCATCTGTCCGCCCGACATGTAATTGGTCTTGGCAGCCGAGTTGATGATGTGGTCGATGGCCTGCATCGCGAAGTTGAAGGTCATGAATTCGACCACCGGGCGCAGCCCGCCCATGGCGGCACCGGCACCGATGCCGGCAAAACCATATTCCGTGATCGGCGTATCGATGACCCGCTTGGGACCGAATTCGTCGAGCAGTCCTTGGGTGACCTTGTAGGCGCCTTGGTACTGCGCAACCTCTTCGCCCATCACGAAGACGCGCTCGTCGCGGCGCATCTCCTCGGCCATGGCATCGCGCAGCGCTTCGCGTACCGTGACCTTGGCCATGTTGGTGCCGTGCGGGACTTCGGGATCCTTCACATCCGCCTTACGGGTAGGCTTGGTGATCTCGGCCTCCGAAGCGTCTTGGCCGACGTCCTTGCCCTCGCCCAGGACGGCATCCACTTCGGCGGTTTCAGGAGCTGCGAGGTCGGAGGCGTCTTCGCCCTCGCCTGCCAGCATGGCGATGACCGTGCCGACTTTTACGCCTTCGGTGCCTTCTTCGACCAGGATCTTGCCCAGCGTGCCTTCATCGACCGCTTCGAATTCCATCGTGGCCTTGTCGGTTTCGATCTCGGCGATGATGTCGCCGATCTCGATGGCATCACCTTCTGACTTGAGCCATTTGGCGAGCGTGCCTTCTTCCATGGTGGGAGACAGCGCGGGCATCTTGAGTTCGATAGCCATGGCTCAATACTCCTCCACCAGGACATCGGTGTAGAGTTCGGAAGCCTCCGGCTCGGGCGAATTCTCGGCAAAATCAGCTGCCTCGCTGACGACCTTGCGAATGTCCTTGTCGATGACTTTCAAGTCTTCCTCTTTCGCGCCGTTTTCCATCAGGACCTTCTTCAGGCCCTCGATCGGGTCCTTGTGGTCCTTCATGTCCTGCACTTCTTCACGGGTGCGGTACTTGGCCGGATCGGACATGGAGTGGCCGCGATAGCGATAGGTTTCGCATTCCATCAGGACCGGGCCCTTGCCTTCGCGGACATGTTTGAAGGCGATCTCGGCGGCTTGACGTACCTCGAGGACATCCATGCCGTTGACCTTCATCCCCGGGATGCGGAACGCAGTGCCACGGCGGTAGAACTCGGTCTCCGCAGAGCTTCGGCTGACCGCAGTCCCCATGGCGTACTGGTTATTCTCGATGACGAAGACGATCGGCAGTTTCCACAAGGCCGCCATGTTGAACGTCTCGTAAACCTGGCCCTGGTTGGCCGCACCGTCACCGAAATAGGCAAGGCACAGCCCGCCATCTTCGTTGTACTGGTGTGCGAGCGCCAGACCACCGCCGAGTGCGACCTGCGCGCCGACGATGCCGTGGCCGCCGTAGAACTTATGTTCGGTCGAGAACATGTGCATCGACCCGCCCTTGCCCTTCGAGATGCCAGCCTCGCGGCCTGTCAGTTCGGCCATGATGACCTTGGGGTCGATGCCGTATGCAAGCATGTGTCCGTGATCGCGGTACCCGGTGATCACGCTGTCCTTGTCTCCATCGAGCGCGGATTGCAGACCGATGGCGACCGCTTCCTGGCCAATGTAGAGGTGGCAGAAACCGCCGATGAGGCCAAGGCCGTAGAGTTGGCCCGCGCGCTCTTCGAAACGGCGGATGAGCAGCATCTGTTCGTAGAAGTGCATCATCTGGTCGGTGCTGGCATCGAAGCGCTGCTTCTTCTCCAGTTCTTCCTGCAATGAGTGCAGGACGAATTCCGTATCTTCAGCGGGACTCTTCGGGGCCTTCGCGGCTGCTTTGCTCTTAGGGGCCTTTGCCAAACTACAGCATCCTTTATCTTCCGGGGAGGAATATGGCTCAGCCTATAGGCATAGCGGCGCACACCGCGCAACGCCCAAGCTGCGCGCATACGAAAACCTTACGGAATTGAGGGCTTGGCGCCCGGCTCAGTCGTCGAGCTTGATGACCACTTCGTCCGGGTGGACGACATTGAGCTGGCTGCGGAGCAATTCGCCCACCATGTCGGGATCGGCATGATCGGGGTGCAGCAAGGCAACCTTGTTCTGCAACGCGGACCGTTCCTTCTGGAGTGCGGCCAGCTGCGCTTCACGCTGGTCGAGGAGGCGCAGGTTCTCGCTCCAAGCAAGGAGGCCGGAAGGTCCAGCGACGGCAATTCCGCCCATCACGAGCAACGCCGCAAGCGCCGCAGTGTGCGACGCTTTCTGCCTTTGCCGTGTGTTGAGTCTGACCTTCCCTCTCATCAGGGACACAGAATCACAGTTAACCTTTACGCGCAAGGGCTATTTGCAGTCCCGTCAGTAGGAACGCGGTAGTCCGAGCACATGCTCTGCAAGATAGCTGAGGATCAGGTTCGTGCTGATCGGCGCGACCGTGTACAGACGTGCCTCGCGGAACTTGCGTTCAACGTCGTATTCTTCTGCAAATCCGAAACCGCCAAGCGTCTGGACACACATATCGGCCGCCGCCCAACTCGCTTCGCTAGCGAGCATCTTGGCCATGTTGGCTTCGGCCCCTGCGTTACCGCCTTCGTCATAGACTTCGGCAGCATGGTGAACCATCAGTTCGGCCGCGCGCATCTGAGCATAGCAGCGCGCGATGGGAAACTGCACGCCCTGGTTCTTGCCAATGGGTCTTGAGAAAACCTGCCGCTCCTTTGCGTAATCGCTGGCCTTTTCGATGAACCATTTCGCATCACCGATGCATTCCGCTGCGATCAGGATCCGCTCGGCGTTCATGCCCGAAAGGATATAGCGGAACCCCTTCCCTTCCTCACCGATCAGCGCCGACGCCGGGATACGCATATCGTCGAAGAAAACCTCCGTCGTAGAATGGTTCATCATCGTCCGGATCGGCTTGATGGTCATGCCGTTCCCGACCACTTCGCGCATGTCGACGAGGAAGAGCGAGAGGCCTTCCGTTTTCTTGGATACTTCGTCACGCGGT
The DNA here is from genome assembly GCF_009827445.1 of Qipengyuania aquimaris. Classification (GTDB taxonomy): domain Bacteria; phylum Pseudomonadota; class Alphaproteobacteria; order Sphingomonadales; family Sphingomonadaceae; genus Qipengyuania; species Qipengyuania aquimaris. The sequence continues at coordinate 917,057 of NZ_WTYI01000001.1, read as the reverse complement.
GTCGTGCGCGCCAACAGGACCATGAGGTCGGAATGCTCGGCGCGGCTCGTCCAGATCTTCTGGCCGTTGATCACATATTCATCGCCTTCCCGCTTGGCGAAAGTGCGCAGGGAAAGCGTGTCGGTTCCGCTCGTCGGTTCGGAAACGCCGAATGCCTGCAGGCGCAGGTCACCGTTGGCGATGCCCGGAAGATAGCTGCGCTTCTGTTCCTCGCTGCCGTAGCGAAGCAGCGTATTCATCACGTACATCTGGGCGTGGGCTGCGGCGCCGTTGCAACCGGAAGCCTGGATTTCCTCCATGATGACCGCAGCGGAATCGAGTTTGAGGCCACTGCCCCCGTATTCTTCCGGGATGAGCGCCGCGAGGAAGCCTGCCCGCGTGATCGCATCGACGAACTCTGCCGGATAGGCGCGATCGCGATCCTTCTCCCGCCAGTACTCACCAGGGAAATCGGAGCAGACTGCGCTCACGGCGCGGCGGATTTCATCTCGGTCTTCTTTTGCCATCGTTTGACACATGGACTCGTCCCGTCCGGAAGGCAATCCGTCGGAACAGGCCATCTTGCGCTCCGTTGGTTTCTTGACATTCGGGGCGCGTGCCCGTATTTGGTTTCGATTGAAACTAACTCAGATGACAGAGGATTGAGATGCCCGATCTTTTCGAAAACCCAATTGGCCTCGACGGCTTCGAATTCGTCGAATTCTGCGCCCCTGAAAAAGGCGTGATCGAGCCCGTTTTCGAAGCGATGGGCTTCTCGCACGTGGCGAACCACCGTTCCAAGGACGTGCAGCTCTGGCGCCAGGGCCAGATCAACCTGATCCTCAACTACGAGCCGAAGAGTGCCGCGTGGTTCTTCGCCCGCGAACACGGCCCGTCTGCCTGCGGTATGGGCTTTCGCGTCCGCGATGCGAAGAAAGCCTATGACGAACTGATCGAGCGTGGTGCTGAACCGGTCGCGAACGAACCGGGGCCAATGGAACTGCGCATCCCCGCAATCCGCGGCATTGGCGGCGCGATCGTCTACCTGATCGACCGCTATGCCAGCGAAGAAGGCGAGGGCCTGTCGATCTATGACATCGACTTCGAATATCTCCCCGGCGTGGAAAAACACCCGGAAGGCGCTGGCTTCGATGTGATCGATCACCTCACGCACAATGTCTACAATGGCCGCATGAAGTACTGGGCAGATTATTACGAAACGCTCTTCAACTTCCGCGAAATCCGCTTCTTCGACATCAAGGGCGAATATACCGGCCTGACGTCCAAGGCGCTGACCGCACCTGACGGCAAGATCCGCATTCCGCTGAACGAAGAGGGCGAAGGTGGCAAGGGACAGATCGAAGAGTTTCTGCGCGAATTCAACGGCGAAGGCATCCAGCACATCGCCCTCATCTGCGACGATCTCGTCAAGGCCTGGGACAAGCTGAAGGAATTCGGCGTTCCCTTCATGACGGCCCCGCCCGAAACCTATTACGAAATGCTCGAAGAGCGCCTGCCCGGCCACGGTGAAGAAGTCGAAGACCTCAAGATGCGCGGCATTCTGATGGACGGCACCACCGAGGGCGGCAACCCGCGCCTCCTGCTTCAGATTTTTGCAGAAGCGCAGGTCGGCCCGGTCTTTTTCGAGTTCATCCAGCGCAAGGGCGACGACGGCTTCGGCGAAGGCAATTTCAAGGCCCTCTTCGAAAGCATGGAGCGCGACCAGATCAAGCGCGGCGTGCTCAGCGTCGAGGAGGCCCAGACTGTCGAAGCGGAGCCTGCGGAATGAACGACGTAGCCGGTCATCCCGTAAAGCTGGGCGGCGTCCATCACGCCGCCTATCGCTGCAAGGACGCGAAAGAAACCGTCGAATGGTACGGCAAGGTTCTGGGCATGGATTACACCACTGCCTTCGCAGAGGACCATGTGCCGTCGACCGGCGACTACGATCCCTACATGCATGTGTTTCTCGACGCGGGTAATGGAAACATCCTCGCCTTCTTCGAACTGCCCAACCAGAAGGACATGGGCCGCGACGAGAATACTCCGGCGTGGGTTCAGCACCTGGCATTCAGGGTCGCATCGGAAGACGAGCTGCTTGCCGCCAAGGAACATATCGAAAGCCTCGGCATCGATGTGCTCGGTCCCACCCATCACGGCATCTTCAAATCGATCTATTTTTTCGATCCGAACGGTCACCGCGTCGAACTCGCTGCCGACATCGGGACCGACGAGCAATATGCCGAACTCAAGCGGGTCGCGCCGATGATGCTCGAGGAATGGAGCGAGACGAAGAAGGCTCCTCGTCATGCCGACTGGCTGCATGAAATCGCGCGGAAAGAACACGGCAAAAATTAGCCCTAAGGCCGGCAAACCCTAATAGTTTGCAATTCCGGAACCCTGGCGGAGGCATGACGTTGCCTCCCAAAGGGAGTTCTTCGGGTGAATTATATCGCAACGCTGCGCGACCAGCTGCAGGACATGGGCAATGGCCTGGTAGAGGCGCTGCCCAGTTTCGCAATTGCGCTCATCATCATGTTCGTTACGTGGATCGTGGCGCGCTTTGCCGTGAAGATTTCGGACGCGATTGTCGGTCGCACGGAAATCCGTGCCAGCCTGAAGAACCTGATCGATACGTTGGTCCGTCTTGGCATCTGGCTGGTAGGTCTGTTCATCGCCGCAGTGGTCGTGATACCCAGCCTCACGCCGGCCAGCTTGCTCGCCGGCCTAGGTATCGGCGCTGTCGCCATCGGCTTCGCCTTTCAGGACATCTTCGAAAATTTCCTCGCCGGCGTCCTCATCATGTTGCGCGAGAAAATGCGTATCGGCGATATCATCGAGTGCGAGGGCATCACCGGCAAGGTGGAGCATATCACGCTTCGCGAAACCCATGTACGCAAGCTGTCGGGTGAACTTACGGTCGTACCCAATTCGATATTGTTCAAGAACCCGGTGGAAATCTTCACCGATGAGGACCAGCGTCGGCACGAAGTGGTCGTGGGTGTGTCCTATGACACCAATCTCGATCATGCAGCCGACGTGATCCGCCGCGCGGTGGAAGACGTTGAAGACGTATTGGCCAGCAAGGGCGTCGACATATTCGCCCAGGAATTCAATTCCAGTTCGGTCGATTTCCTCGTCCGCTGGTGGTCCGGATCCACGCCGCGCTCAGGATGGGAGAGCAAGGATAAAGTCGTACGAGCGGTCAAGGCTGCACTCGACGACGCGGGTATCGAAATCCCGTTCCCCTATGTGACGCATACCTTCAAGGAGACGGTGCCGGTCAGCCAGCTGGGTGACAGCGGCAAACCTACACCCTAAGGGTTGCGAACAGAAACCGATCGAGAATGCGTTCCGTTCTCGTCGGTGATGGGAGAGCCCGATGAAAATCCTTCGTACGCCTGCAGAACGTTTCGCCGACATTCCGGACTATCCGTTTGCGGAGAACTGGATCGATATAGACCTTGGCGAAGGGTACACTGCGCGTCAGCATTACGTCGACGAAGGCGATAAGTCGGCTCCTCCTGTTCTGCTGTTTCACGGCGAGCCGAGCTGGTCTTTTCTGTATCGCAAGATGATCCCTATCCTCGTCGATGCGGGCTTTCGCGTGCTCGCTCCGGACCTCATCGGCTTCGGGAAGAGCGACAAGCCCGACGATCCCGAGTTCTTCACCTACGAGCGGCACGTCGATTGGCTGAAGCAATGGAGAGCAGCCGTAGAACCGCGTCCGGCTGCCCTGTTCGTGCAAGACTGGGGCGGTTTGCTGGGCTTGCGGATGCTCGCACATGATCCAGACCTCTTCACCTGCGTCGTGGCGAGCAATACCTTCCTTCCCGCTGGCGGCACGCCTTCCGCTGCATTTCTCGCATGGCGCGAATTTGCCCGGTCATCTCCCGAATTCCGCATCGGCGCCTTGCTCGACCGCGCTACTGCAACCCAGCGTTCCGAAGCCGAGATCGCTGCATATGATGCCCCCTACCCTGACGAGCCCTCCAAGGCCGCAGCGCGAGCATTCCCAAGTCTGGTGCCGGTTGAGGACGGCATGCCGGGAGTTGAGGACAACAAAAAAGCCTGGCCTGTGCTTGCAGCCTACGATGGACCTTTCCTCACGCTATTCGGCGAAGACGACCCTATAACGAAGGGCAGCGAGAAATTTCTTATCGACCGGATTGCAGGCGCCAAGGGCCTCGACCACCGCACATTGCCGAATTGCGGGCATTTCTGCCAAGAAGACCAACCTGAAGAACTGGCGGCTGGATTGATCGCAATGGCGCGCAAAGCAGGCCATCTGGGGTGACCTCGCCTGCGCTGATGACGCGCTCGCAAGAATACATTCTCGCCATCGCCGCAGCGGTGGTGACGGCCAACGCCTATTACATCCACCCGATCATCGGCGAGGTCGCCGACCATTTCGGGGTCAGCGAGGCAAGGATCGGGCTGGTGCCAGCCCTGAACCAACTCGCGCTGGCGGTCGGCATCCTGTTCCTGCTCCCCTTGGGCGACAGATATTCGAATAGACGCCTGACGATTGCGTTCACGGTGGGTCAAACAGTCAGCCTCGCGGTCATGACCGTGGCGGGCACATTCGGCCAGTTCCTTGCTGGTTCCACCGCTCTCGGCTTCTTCACCATCGCTCCCTATCTCCTGCCCGCTTACGCATCCAAGCGCGTCGCCCCCGAGCGACTGGGCCAGGTCACCGCCTTGCTGACGGCAGGGGTCATCCTTGGCATTCTCATCGCGCGCGTCGGCGCCGGCTGGATAGCGGAGCACTATGGCTGGCGGCTGGTCTACTGGATCGCGACGGGCCTGATGATCAGCGTTACGATCGCCCTTCCCTACCTGATGGAGGGCGGAGAACGCGAGCGAGGCAAGGCCAGGTACTGGTCGCTCGTCGGTTCGGTATTCCCGCTCGCTCGGCAGCATCGCGACGTGGTTCTTTCCGGTGCGATCCAGGCGCTGAATTTCGCGCAATTCATTGCGCTGTGGTTGGCTCTCGCGCTTTATCTCACCTCTCCGGAGGTGGGATACGGCACCGACACGGTGGGCTATCTCGCCGCGATTGCTGCCGTCTCCATTTTTTCGACCCCAAGGCTCGGACGCTGGGCCGACGTGGTTGGAGCGCGCAAGGCGCGACTGGTGTTCGCAGCCATCCAGTTGATCGGTATCGCCCTGTTCTATCCGCTTAGCGGTTCGCTTTGGGGGCTGATCGTGCCGCTGGTACTGGTGAACCTGGTCGGCCCGGGGATCGACGTCACCGGCCGCATGACCTTCCTCTCGCTGGCCACGGACCTGCGGACGAGGCTCACCACGATCTACATCGTCCTGATGTTCGTTGGAGGCGGGATCGGCAGCATCACAGCCACCGCAATCTACGACGCCTTCGGCTGGGGCGCCGTGTGCCTCGCGCTCGTCATTTCCTCCGCAGTGCTGACCGCGCTGGCAGCGTATTCCTTCAGAAAAAATCGCTGAAATGGTGCGCCCGACAGTATTGCTCCGCTGCTTCGCAGCTACGCCATCTCCGCTTCGCTCCGATTCCGAACGATTTTCGATCCTGATGCGCCGAACCAACAAAAGCGGTCCTGCTGGACCTCCTTTGTTGGTGCGCCCGACAGGATTCGAACCTGTGGCCTACCGCTTAGGAGGCGGTCGCTCTATCCAGCTGAGCTACGGGCGCCCCGGCGCTTCGTATAGCGCCTGAGTTTTTCGTGGCAATCAGTTGAGTTCGTCGGGAGGGGCGATCGGGAAAAGGATCGGCGCCACCGCAATGCCTTCCGAAGCCAGGTCCTCCGCTTCTTCACGCGTTGCCTTGCCGTGGATGGGTATCTCGTCGATCTCGCCATAATGCTGGGATCGCGCTTTCTCGGCGAACTTGTCTCCGACCCAGGTGCTCTTCTCCAATGCCTTGGCCTGTGCTTTCGCAAGCGTCTCGAGCGCCTTCTTCACTTCCGGCGGCATGGGTGCGTTTGAAAGCTGCGCCTCGGCTTTCGGCTCTTCCACCGGCCTTGCCGCTTGCGAGGCATTGCCCTTGGCAGGAACGGCGGGCGCCATGGGGGCCTTGCCAACCACGGACGATCCGCACTCGGGACAGTCGAGGAGGCCGCGTTCTCTCTGCTGGTCGTAATCGGCAGAAGACCCGAACCATCCCTCGAAGCGGTGGCCATTGTCGCAATGAAGGTCGAATACGATCATGGGCGCCTAAATGGCGATTTCTCGCCGATTGGCAAGGCTCGGCACCTGTGCACGCACGGTTTCTATGCGGCTGCGATCGATCTCCGCAAAACCGAGATCACCACCGCCTTCGCCCATGTCCAGAATGACTTCGCCCCAGGGATCCACGACGAGGCTGTGCCCGTAGGTTTCGCGACCGTCCTCGTGCTTGCCCGACTGTGCCGCGGCGATGACGAAAGAGCTGGCTTCGATGGCGCGCGCGCGCTGCATGACATGCCAATGAGCTTTCCCGGTGGGAACCGTGAACGCTGCGGGAGTAGCGATGGCATCGCATTCAAGGCGGCCGAGCGCCTCGTAAAGTGCAGGAAAGCGAAGATCGTAGCAGATGGTGAGGCCCAGCTTACCCACCGGACAATCGACGGTGACGACCTTGTCGCCAGGCCGGTAGGCGTTCGATTCCCGCCAACTCTCCCCGCTGTCCAGATCGACATCGAACATGTGCATCTTGTCATAGCGCGCAGCGATGTCGCCGGTCTCATCGATGACGAAGCCGCGGTTGGCCCACTTGCCCTCGCCCGCGTCGACTGCAAGCGAACCGAGATGGACCCAAAGCCCGCGCTTCGCTGCCTCGCTCCTCACAGCGGCGAGGACGGGATCGCTGCTCTCATGCACGATATTGCCCGCAGCTCGCTTGCGATCGCGATCGAGCAGCCCCGACATCTCGGGAGTAAAAAGCATCTGTGCCCCGCCCCGGGCCGCCGATCCGATGGCCTCGACCAACGCAGCAGCATTGCGCGACGGGTCTATACCGGTAGTCGGCTGGAACAGGGCAACCCGGGTCATTCTGCAGCCAGCAGCGCGTCCAGCTTGCCCGCCCGCTCGAGCGCGGCAAGTTCATCCGATCCGCCAACGTATGTTTCGCCGATGAAGATCTGCGGCACCGTTCGCGCGTTGGGCGCGCGCTCAAGCATTTCGTCGCGCTTGGGACCGCCCATCGTGATGTCGTGTTCCGCGTAATCGGCACCCTTGCTGTCGAGCAGGCTTTTCGCGCGATAACAGAAGCCACAGCCGAACTTGGTGTAGATATCGATCTTGGGCTGGCTCATCGGGTGTCCTTCGGGGCTTGTGTGGAAGAACGACTTAGCTGACAGGCGGGCGGCTTGAAAGCGTTTGGTCGCTGACTATCTTGGTTCTGTCGCTGCACGAGGCAGCGATATCGGAGCGCCGGTTTCGGGCTCCTCATATTGTCAAATTGCTCAACAGAGGATTTGTTTCGATGAACCGTTTTGATACAACACCCTATCGCCGTTCCACCGTCGGTTTCGACCGCCTGTTCGACCTGATGGAACGCCAGGCTCGCAATGCCGGTGGCGATAATTATCCCCCTTTCAATATCGAGCGCCGCGACGATGACGAATATCGCATCACGCTGGCAGTCGCGGGCTTCCGTCCCGAAGACCTCGATATCACCGCACAGCAGAACCTGCTGACCATCCACGGACGCAAGCGCGACGACCAGCCCGAAGGCGACATGCTGCACGTCGGCATCGCGAACCGCGGCTTTGAACGCCGTTTCGACCTGGCGGATTACGTGCGCGTTGAAAATGCCGATCTCAAGGACGGCATGCTCGTCATCGATCTCGTTCGCGAAGTGCCGGAGGCGATGAAGCCCAAGAAGATCGCGATCGGCGGTCAGAAGCCGCTCGAAATCGTCAAGGATGACGACGACAGCGCTGCTGCCTGATCTTTCGAATTGACGTGTGAAATGAAAGGGGGCGGAACCCGAAGGTTCCGCCCCCGCGACGTCTAGCGCCGCCAAGCCCCTAATTCGGCCGTCCGGGTCGCAGAAGACAACCGAACTCGAGGCAAGCCCACCGCTTGCTGGCGCAGCGTTAGTCTGTAAATTCAAGGGTCTGCGACCGCTGAACTCAGTAGTGTCTGCATCAAATGCAACAAAAGATAAAGGCCCCCTCTCGGCGGAGAGGGAGCCTAGTGTCGTGCTCATACAATTTGTAGAAAACCGACATGTGAGAAAACAAGTGTTTACGTTCACATGGTGGTCCCAATTTTTTTTTAGACTAGGCGTTCCTGATCCAGTGCAGCGCCTATGAAACCCGCAAAAAGTGGATGCGGATCAAAGGGTTTGGACTTCAATTCAGGGTGGAATTGGACGCCAACGAACCAAGGATGGTCAGGCCGTTCGACGATTTCCGGCAGCAGTCCATCGGGTGACATGCCGGAAAAGATGAGGCCCTGCTTCTCCAGCGGCTCGATATAAGCGCCGTTGACCTCGTAGCGATGGCGATGCCGCTCGGAGATCTCGCTCTTGCCGCCATAGATTGCGGACACATGGCTGTTAGCGGCAAGCTTTGCGTCGTAGGCACCCAGGCGCATCGTTCCGCCCAGGTCCCCACCCGCTTCGCGCTTTTCAAGCCCTTCCTGCGTCATCCATTCGGTAATGATACCGACAACCGGCTCTTCTGTACGACCGAACTCTGTCGAGCTTGCCTTGTCGAAACCTGCCGAGCGCGCACCTTCGATGCAGGCCATCTGCATCCCCAGGCAAATGCCGAGGAAAGGCACCTTGCGTTCGCGGGCGAAGCGGACGGCTGCGATCTTTCCTTCGCTGCCGCGTTCACCGAAGCCGCCGGGCACGAGAATGCCGTGCATCGGCTCGAGCTGGGCTGCGATATCGCTGTCACCCTGTTCGAAGACCTCCGCATCGATCCACTTGATGTTGACCTTGACCCGGTGGGCCATACCGCCGTGAACAAGCGCTTCGTTCAACGATTTGTAGGCGTCCTGCAGTCCGACGTATTTTCCGACCACACCAATAGTGACTTCGCCCTCTGGATTGGAGTGGCGATCCACCACATCGTACCAGCGTGACAAATCGGGTTCGGGCGCATCGGTGATGCCGAAGCCGCGCAGGACCTCGGTGTCGAGACCTTCGCCGTGATACTGGAGCGGTACCGAATAGATCGACGGTGCATCGAGAGCGGGGATTACCGCTTCTTTGCGAACGTTGCAGAAGTTCGCGATCTTCTGGCGTTCGCCGTCGGGAATGGGATGCTCTGCGCGGCACAAAAGCACATCGGGCTTGATCCCGAGGCTGGCAAGTTCTCGGACCGAGTGCTGGGTCGGCTTGGTTTTCAGCTCACCTGCTGCCGCAATGTAGGGCACCAGCGTCACATGGACGCTGAGTGACTGCATCGGCTCGAGCTCGTTACGCAGCTGGCGGATCGCCTCCATGAAAGGGAGGCTCTCAATATCGCCGACCGTGCCACCGATTTCGCACAGGATGAAATCGTGGTCGTCCTGACCCGCGAGCGCGAATTCCTTGATCGCATCGGTCACATGCGGGACCACCTGGACCGTCGCGCCGAGGTAATCGCCGCGGCGTTCCTTAGCGATAATCTGCTGGTAAACCCTGCCCGAAGTGATGTTGTCGCCCTGGTGGGCCGAAACGCCGGTGAAGCGTTCGTAGTGACCGAGATCGAGATCGGTCTCAGCCCCGTCGTCCGTCACATAGACTTCGCCATGCTGATACGGGCTCATCGTGCCCGGATCGACATTGAGGTAGGGATCGAATTTGCGGATGCGGACCTTGTACCCGCGCGCCTGAAGAAGCGCCGCGAGGCTCGCAGCCATGAGACCTTTGCCGAGCGAGGAGACCACGCCGCCGGTGATGAAAATATACCGCGCCATGGGAGTTGGGCCTTAAGCGTGGGGAGTGAGTCGGCGCAAGGATAAAGACGCGCAGAATTGCGCGCCGTCCACAGACGCCAGCGAAATAGGTTGTTTTTGGCTTAGTCGGCCAGCGGGTCGACAGGCTCCGCTGGTGCAGCGTCCGGTGCCGGTGCCGCGCCCGGGCCGCCCAGCGGATCAACGGTCTCGGAAGGTGTGACCGAGCGATCGAGGGTCGATTCAACACCGTCTGCGCCGACGCCTTCCACAGCCATCGCAGCCAAGGCTATCGAAAGCGCGACAAAGGCAATTGCCAGCCACTTCGTGGAACGGGTCAGGAAGTCCGCCGCACCACGCGCACTGAGCATGCCCGAGGGGCTGCCGCCAATACCAAGGCCACCGCCTTCGCTGCGCTGCATGAGGATTACGCCAACGAGCGCTGCCGCGACAATCGCCTGAACGACGGTGAGGAAGAGAAACATGGGTATCTATCTCGATCGAATTGGATTTGACGCGCAGCATCTAAGCGTGCGTACGTGAAACGGCAAGGTTTGCGACTTAGGCGTCCTCTGCCTCGGATGCGGCAACCACGATGCCCAGGAAACTCTCTGCCGAGAGGCTTGCCCCGCCGACTAGTGCACCGCCGACTTCCGGAGTAGACAGGATGTCACTCGCATTATCGGGATTGACGGAGCCACCGTAGAGGATGCGAACCCCTGCGGACTGCTCGGGACCATAGGTCTCATCGAGAAGTTTGCGAATGGCCGCATGCATCGAGGCGATATCTTCAACGGTCGCCGTACGCCCGGTGCCGATTGCCCAGATTGGTTCGTACGCGACGGTGACGCGTTCGCCCGCATCTTCGATTTTCGGCAGGCTCGCGCTCAGCTGTCCCAAAACGAACTCTTCAGCCTTACCCGAATCGCGCAGATCGAGGCTCTCACCGCAGCACAAAATGATCCGAAGACCCCCGTCGAGGGCGCTTTCGATCTTCGCATTGATAAGATCGTTCGATTCGCCGTGGGCACCGCGTCGTTCGCTGTGCCCGAGGATCACGAATTTCGCACCGGCATCGGCCAGCATGGTGGCGGAGATATCGCCGGTGTGCGCACCTTCTGCACCTGGGTGGCAATCCTGGGCGCCCACGCCGATCTGTTCCGCTTCGCGATGGACGGCATGGATCAAGGTATATGGGGGCGCAACGGCGACTTCCGCCTTCATGTAACGCTGGGCAGCACGATCGATCGCGCGTGCTTCGCTGAGCATTGCACGCGTGCCGTTCATTTTCCAATTGCCAACAATATAGGGCCGATCGGCCATGTAAATTTCCTGTCACGTCATCAAATCTGGCTGGCGCTATATAGAGAGCGCGCGCGCAATCGCCAGACCGGGCTTGTAATTGCGTCAAAAGCGGACAGCACCTGTTGCGGGGAGGTCGCATGGCGGATAAAGCGCCGTGCTCGAAACGGTATCGCTTCGTACCCCCAGCGGGTGCGGTGCGCCCCAAAGCACTGAAGAGGCATTCCCGCAAGTCATGCTCACTTTTTTCCGGAACTTCTTTAAGACGAAGGTCGGCCTCGCCATCGCCCTCGCCTTTCTCGGCCTGATCGGCTTCGCCTTCGCCAGCATGGACGTCTCCAGCACCGGCGCATTCGGCGGCGTTGCAGGTGGTGAACGGGTCGCTGTCGTCGGAGACGAGAAAATCTCGACGGCGGCGCTCAATGATGCGGCAAGCGAAGCGCTTCGCCGGGTGAGGCAGGAAAATCCGGATGCAACGATTCAGACCCTGCTCGCAGGTGACGGGCTCGACAATGTTCTCGGCGGACTCATCGACCGTTACGTGCTCATTGCATGGGGCGAAGAAAACGGTCTGCGTGCAGGGCGTAACCTGGTGAATAGCGAGATCAGGCAGATTCCGGGCGCACGCGGCCCGAGCGGCAATTTCGAGGAAGGTGCCTATCAGGCGTTTCTCAGCGCCCAGAGCCTCACTGATGCCCAATTGCGTCAGCAGGTCCGCACGTCGCTGTTCTTCCGCCAATCGGTCATTCCGGCGACTTACGGAACTCTGGTGCCGGATTCGATTGCCGAAACCTATGCGCGCACATTCAAGGAGCGCCGTCGTGGCTTCGTAGCGGCCATTCCCGCCGCTGCCTTTGCCCCGACCGGGAATCCGACCGACGCGCAGCTTCGTGAGTTCTATGCCGAAAATGGGCAGCGGTTCGTCCGCCCGGAACGCCGCAGCCTTCGTTATGCAAGCTTCGGTGCAGATGCACTGGGCGAGACGATCGAGCCGAGCGATACCCAGATCCAGGAATATTTCCGTGAGAATGCGGAAGACTATGCCGCTCGTGAAACGCGAAGCTTTACTCAACTGATCGTTTCAACCCGCCAAGGTGCAGAGGCAATCGCGCAGCGTGTCTCCTCCGGTCAAAGCTTTGCCGCCGCCGCCGCGGAAGCTGGCTTTCGCACGGCTCAGCTCGAAAACCAGGAGCGCGAAACAGTCCTCGAACAGTCGAGTGCCGCAGTAGCGGACGCGTATTTCTCGGCTTCCGAAGGCGGTCTGACCGCTCCTGCACGCAGCCCACTCGGCTGGCATATCGCCCGCGTAGACGACGTTAACCAGGAAGCAGCAAAAAGCCTTGCTTCCGTCCGCGGCGAGATCGCGGACGTCCTGCGCGAACGCAATCGTCAGCGAGGTATCGCTGAGCTTGCTACGACGATCGAGGATCGCCTTGCGGACGGGGCCTCGCTGACGGCTGTTGCAGAGGAACTGGATCTCGAAATCCAGTCCACCGCTCCGCTGACAGCGTCCGGCTTCGTCTACGGAACGCAGCAGCGCGCGCCTGAAGCATTGCTTCCGACGCTCGATTTCGCGTTCCAAATCGATGAGGGCGAACCAGAAATCGCCGCACTTCCCGACGGCCAGAATTTCATCGTTTACGAGGTGGGCACGATTACCCCTTCGGCAACCGCGCCGCTTACGGAAATCCGGGACAATGTGATCGCCGAATGGCGCCGTGTTCGCGGCAACGAAGGGGCGCGTGCGGCGGCGGATCGCGTTCTCAAAAGGATTGAGGATGGTGCAAGCCTGGCAGCTGCCCTGTCAGCCGAGGATGTCACCCTTCCCAATCCGGATGGTGTCAACATCACCCGCCAAGAAATCGCGCAGATGCGTAATGCAAGCGTACCCGCGCCGTTGGCACTCTTCTTCTCGATGGCAGAGGGGACCACGAAAAAGCTGCAAGGCAGCCAGGATCAGGGCTGGTATGTCGTGGCGCTGGAAGACATCTCGCTCGGCGAGCTCGAAGAGAACGACCCGCTTGTAGCGCAGGCGAAAGGCCAGATATCGCAGGGTTGGGCGGCAGAGCTTTCGGAACAGATGATCGCCGCGATGCGCGCTGAAGTCGGTGTCGAACGCAATCCCGATGCAATTGCGGCTGTGCGCCGCCAATTGCTCGGCGAAACGAACTGAGAGCGCTCTTGGCGAACAATCTCGAGGGAACCGAACGCGCCCGTGCGGAACTGGAAGCCGGTCGCCCTTCCCTCGTCTGGCGCAAGGTCGTAGCCGATACCGTGACCCCGGTCGGGGCTGCGCTTAATCTCATGGAGGATGGGCGTGGCGATTTCCTGCTTGAATCGGTCGAGGGCGGAGAAGTGCGCGGGCGTTACAGCCTACTTGGGCTGGACCCCGATCTCGTCTTTCGTGCCGAGGGCGACAGTGCAGCAATCAACCGCGCCTGGAAGCGCGACCGCGAAGCATTCGAAGCGTGCACCGCGCCGACACTGGACGCACTACGTGATCTGTTAGCCGAATGCCGTTTCGATGTGCCCGAAGACCTGCCGCCCGCCCTTGCGTGTCTGGTAGGATACTTTGGCTATGAAACAATCGGACTCGTAGAAAAACTCCCACGGCCCAAATCCGCGCCGCTCGAAGTTCCGGACATGCTTTTCGTCCGGCCCACCCTCATCCTCATTTTCGACAATTTGTCGGACCAATTGTTCTGCATCGCGCCCTTGTGGCCCGATGATGCGGATCACGAAGACCTGGTCTCGCGTGCGGCGGAGACAATCGACACAACTCTGGCGCGCCTGAGTGGAGCTGTCGCTCCTGTTCGCGAGGACACATCGGCCCTCCCCGACATCAAGCCACAACCCACAATGGGGACGGAAGATTACGAAACGATGGTAGTGCGTGCCAAGGAATACATCGCTGCTGGCGATATCTTCCAGGTCGTACTGTCCCAGCGCTTCACCGCGCCGTTCCCCCTTCCTCCGATCGCGCTATATCGCTCCCTGAGGCGTGTGAACCCCTCTCCGTTCCTTTATTTCCTCGACATGCCGGGGTTCGCGATTGTCGGTTCCAGCCCGGAAATCCTCGTCAGGGTGCGCCATAACGAAGTGACGATCCGGCCTATTGCCGGGACCAGGCCTCGCGGAACCACTCCCGCTCTCGACCGGGAAGCGGAAGCCTCGCTGCTTGCAGATCCCAAAGAACTGGCAGAACACCTGATGTTGCTCGACCTCGGCCGCAATGATGTCGGGCGGGTGGCGCAGAGCGGGTCCGTCACCGTCACGGACAGCTATACGGTCGAACGATATAGCCACGTCATGCACATTGTCAGCAATGTCACCGGCACGCTCGATAGCAGGTTCGACGCGCTCGATGCCATGTTCGCGGGCTTTCCTGCCGGCACGGTCAGCGGCGCGCCCAAGGTCCGTGCCTGCGAAATCATTGCAGAACTCGAACCGGCGAAGCGCGGTGCATACGCAGGTGGTGTCGGCTACTTCGCACCCGACGGCACACTCGACAGTTGCATTGTCCTGAGGACCGCGGTCATCCAGGACGGGACCATGCACGTCCAGGCGGGCGCGGGGATCGTGGCCGATAGCGACCCCAGCTATGAACAACGAGAATGCGAAGCGAAGGCAGGTGCGCTATTTGCAGCAGCACGCGATGCCATTCGCCTCGCCAAGGAACCCGGTTACGGTCAATGAAATACGTTCTGGTCGCACTTTCAGCCCTGATCCTTTCCTCTTGCGAGCCGCCGCCAGCGGGGGAACCAGTCACGCGCACCCGCATCGACGGTCAGGCGGAGGCATCGCCTTCCCCGTCGCCTTCCGCATCAGGCGCATCATCGGTCACGTCCCAGGTGGAAAGCGCCTGTCGTGCGATCATTTTCGAGGATACCTCACTCACACATTGCCTTGCGGTGCCGTCGCGTCACCGGATTGCCATGACGTTGGGACCCGATGGCGGCGATCCCTACCGCAGTTTGACGGCCTTTTCCCGTGCTCGCGGTGCGAGCGGTCTGGCTTTTGCAATGAACGCGGGGATGTACGGCGAGGACGGGCGACCGATCGGATATTTCGTGGTGAATTCGCAGCGTCTGGCAACTCTCAATACAAACGACGGTGACGGCAACTTCCACATGAAACCCAACGGGGTGTTTTTCGGCACCGGGGATCAGTGGGAGATCCGAACGACTGATGATTTCCTCGCCAATGTTTCCGACCGACCGGAATTCGGGACGCAATCCGGACCGATGTTGGTGATTGATGGCGAAATCCATCCCGAGATAACCCGCGACGGTCCATCACGGTTTGTGCGCAACGGAGTCGGGATGGACGAACGTGGACGGGCGCACTTCGTGATTTCCAATGCCCCGCTTTCGTTCGGGAAGCTGGCCCGCTTCTTCAAAGACGAACTGAACGCCACCGATGCCCTTTTTCTTGATGGGAACGTGTCGGCGCTCTGGAACCCCGCTACGGAAAGACTCGACACCGGTGCCCCCATCGGTCCGATCGTGGTGGTCGAAAGGAAGGATACATCGGATGACGAATGATCTGCGGACGCTCTATCCGGAGATAGAGCCCTACGAGACCGGGATGCTCGACGTCGGCGAATGTCATTCGCTGTATTACGAACGCGTCGGCACACCAGGGGCGAAGCCTGCGGTATTTCTCCACGGTGGACCGGGCGGCGGGATGAGTCCCGACCATCGGCGCCAGTGGGACCCGGAACTTTATGACGTCCTGCTGTTCGACCAGCGCGGCTGCGGAAAGTCACTTCCCTTCGCCGAGATCGAGAACAATGATACCTGGCGGATCGTCGAGGATATTGAGCGCCTGCGCGAAATGTGCGGCTACGAGAAGTGGCAGGCATTCGGCGGTAGCTGGGGTTCTACGCTCGCGCTCGCCTATGCGCAGAAATACCCCGAGCGGGTCAGCGAACTTGTCCTGCGCGGTGTCTTCCTCGCCCGCGCGGAGGAGAAAGGCTGGCTTTATCGTTATGGCGCGAGCCAGATCATGGCGGAAGCGTGGGACGATTTTATCTCGATCATTCCCGAAGACGAACGCGACGACCTGGTTAAAGCCTATTACGCGCGCCTGACGAGCGATGATCAGGATACAAGGCTGACTGCGGCAAAGGCGTGGTCGATCTGGGAAGGCCAGGTGGCGACGCTATTGCCCAACCACGATTTGCTGGAAAGCTTTGCCGACGCGTCCAAGGCGCTGCCTTTCGCGCGTATCTGTGCGCGCTACTTCCTCAATGACTTCTACCTCGAAGAAGCGCAGCTGCTCCGCGACATCGGCAATATTGCCGGCATCCCGGGCATCATCGTGCAAGGGCGTCACGACATCTGTACCCCTCCGACCAGCGCCTGGGCGCTCAAGAAAGCGTGGCCCGAAGCCAAGCTGCACATAGTCCATGATGCCGGTCACAGCGCGAGCGAGCCGGGCATAGTCGACGGGCTCGTGCGCGCGACCGACGAATTGGCCGGCAAGCAGGCCTGACGCCGCGCGACGCAAAGCTTGCTTGAAACCCGTCGCCTGCCCAGCCATTGACGAGCCGAATGACCGAAAACCGATCTATCCTCGTCGTCGACAATTACGACAGCTTCACTTTCAACCTCGTCCACTATCTTATGGAGCTGGGGGCCGAGGTCGAAGTCGTTCGCAATGACGCCATCACCGCCGCACAGGCTTTGGACAGCGGCGCTGCCGGTTTCCTGATCTCGCCCGGCCCCTGCACACCGAACGAGGCGGGCGTGAGCCTCGATCTCGTCGCTGCTGCTGCCGATGCGGGAAAACCGCTCCTCGGGGTGTGCCTCGGACATCAGGCCATCGGCCAGCATTTTGGCGGCAAGGTGGTTCGTGGCGGCTTGATGCATGGCAAGACCAGCCCGGTAACGCATGACGCGACTGGCGTCTTCGAAGGGCTGCCATCGCCGTTCCTCGCGACCCGTTATCACTCGCTCGTAGTCGAAGAAATTCCCGACACCCTGTCAGCGAATGCGCATAGCGAAACCCCGGGTCTCGACGGGATCAGCGTCATGGGCTTCCGCCACCGCGTGTTGCCCATTCACGGCGTGCAGTTCCACCCTGAAAGCATCGCGACAGAGCATGGCCATGCCCTTCTCGCGAACTTCCTCAAGATTTGCGGTATCCCCGCCAAGGTTCCGGCATGAAACAGCTACCCTCTGCAGACACACATCTCGATGCGGCCCAATCCGAAGAGGTTTTCGGCTGGATCCTGGATGGCGAGACCAGCGACGAGGAGATTGCTCGCTTTCTCGTAGATATGTCCTCGCGTAGCGAGACGGCGGAAGAAATTGCAGGCGCGGCCCGTGCTTTGCGTGCCCGTCTGATCCCGATTGAAGCGCCCGAAGGCACTGTCGATTGCTGCGGCACCGGCGGTGACGGCCACCACACCCTGAATGTTTCGACCGCTGTCAGCCTGGTCATCGCTTCCTGCGGGGTTCCGGTCGCCAAGCATGGCAATCGTGCCGCAAGCTCCAAGTCCGGGGCCGCCGATACGCTGGAAGCTCTCGGCCTCGACATGGATGCCGTCGGCCGCACCGCCGAGAAAACGCTTGAGAAACTCGGCATCTGCTTCCTGTTCGCGAAGAACCACCACCCGGCGATGGGGCGCATCCAGCCCATCCGCCAGAAGCTGGGTGTTCGAACAATCTTCAACCTGATGGGTCCGCTGTCCAATCCGGCCGGAGTGAAGCGCCAGCTTATCGGGATCGCCCGGCCCGCCTATGTCCCGATCTATGCAAGGGCCAAGGCCACTCTCGGGACGGAGCGCAGCTTCATCGTTTCCGGTGACGAAGGTCTCGACGAACTGTCGCTTGCAGGCGGTAACGAACTTGCCGATGTGCGCGACCATGATTTCGAAATGCGCCGGGTCGTCGCGGTGCAGGCCAATCTTGCCCACGCTCCCGTCGAAGCCATTCGCGGCGGAGGTCCCCTACA
The DNA here is from genome assembly GCF_009827445.1 of Qipengyuania aquimaris. Taxonomy (GTDB): domain Bacteria; phylum Pseudomonadota; class Alphaproteobacteria; order Sphingomonadales; family Sphingomonadaceae; genus Qipengyuania; species Qipengyuania aquimaris. The sequence goes on along the minus strand of NZ_WTYI01000001.1, from coordinate 898,964 downwards.
CAACGCAAAGGCTCTGGAAGCGCTGCTGTTCGGGACACCCGGCGCCTATCGCGATGCGGTGCTCTTCAATGCCGCTGCTACCTTGATCGTGGCGGGAAAATCCGACGACTGGACGGAGGCTGCCGAACTCGCTGCCGAGGCAATCGACAGCGGCCGTGCCCGCAAGCTGCTGACCGACTGGATTGCACTGGCGCAATGAACAAGCTCGACGAAATTTGCGCCACTAAGCGTGACGAAGTCGCGGCGCGGCGCAGGGGCGCAACGCTCGACCACCTGGACAGCCGCGCGGCCGGACAGACAGAACCGCGCGGGTTCATGAAAGCGCTCGAAAAAGCTCAGCAATCGGGCTTCGGCCTGATCGCGGAAATCAAGAAAGCTTCGCCCTCCAAAGGGTTGATCCGGGACGATTTCGCACCGGCCGACCATGCGCGCGCTTATGCCGCCGGCGGGGCAAGTTGCCTGTCGGTGCTGACCGACGCGCCATATTTCCAGGGTCACGAGGACTATCTGGTCGAGGCGCGCGCAGCTTGTGACCTCCCTGTTTTGCGCAAGGACTTTATGGTCGATCCTTGGCAGGTTGCCGAAGCGCGTGCCCTCGGGGCCGACGCGATCCTCATCATCGTCGCCGCACTGGACGATGGAGCAATGGCGGAGATCGAAGCTGCGGCGATCGAGCGCGGCATGGATGTCCTGGTCGAGGTTCACGACGAGGAAGAGCTTGCCCGCGCGAGCAGCCTCCGATCGCGCCTGCTTGGTGTCAACAATCGCAATCTGAAGACCTTCGAGACCGATCTTGCCACCACCGAACGGCTTGCAGCGTTTGCTCCTGAGAATGCCCTGTTGGTGGGAGAGAGCGGAATCTTCACGCATGATGATTGCCTCCGTCTCGCCCAATCGGGTGTGAAAAGCTTCCTCGTCGGTGAAAGCCTGATGAGACAGCCCGATGTCGAACTCGCAACGCGTCGCCTGTTGCACGGTGAAAAAGCCGCAAAGGCATGAGTAAGCTGACGCATCTTGACGAAGACGGCGCGGCTCACATGGTCGACGTATCGGGCAAGCTGGTGACACGGCGCTCTGCAACTGCCGAAGGCCGAATTCTCATGACTGCCGAAGGGCTCGCCGCGATCACGCAAGGCGATCTGCCAAAGGGTGACGCAATCGCCGCCGCCCGCATTGCGGGTATAATGGCGGCGAAGAAGACCGGTGAGTTGATCCCGCTGTGCCACCCGCTGGGTCTCGAAGCTGTTTCTATAGAGTTCCACCCTGAAGACGATGCCATACGAGTCGTTGCAACAGCTTCGCTTAATGGCAAGACCGGTGTGGAGATGGAGGCGCTGACCGCCGCGAGCGTCGCCTTGCTCACCCTATACGACATGGGCAAGGCGCTCGATGAGGGAATGCGGATCGACGGCATCCGCCTGATCGCCAAGACCGGTGGCAAATCCGGCGACTGGCACGCCCGGGACTGAAACGAGAACGGTTGTTCCGCTGCAATCACCTCCGAAATGGCTGAATTGCTTGACTTACGAAAATTGGTTGCCTAATTGTTCCACATTCGTTCACAAGGTTGTGAACAGGAATATGGGAGTGACCTATGCTGACCGCAAAGCAGCATGAACTGATCCGCTTCATCCAGCAAAAGTTGGAAGACACCGGTATTTCGCCTTCGTTCGAAGAGATGAAGGAAGCCCTCGATCTCAAGAGCAAGTCTGGCGTTCACCGGCTGATCTCGGCCCTGGAAGAACGCGGTTTCATCCGCCGCTTGCCGAACCGTGCGCGCGCCCTGGAAGTGATCAAGCTGCCCGAAGATGCGGTGACCGGATCGAATGCTCCCGCACCCTCGCCCGCTCCCGCGGCGAATGACACGATACTCGCGGCCCACGCGGCGAAACAGGTGGCGCCCTCACCTGCGAACGATATCATCGAAGTCCCGCTGCACGGCCGGATCGCGGCCGGCGCCCCGATCGAAGCGATCGAAGGCCAGTCGAGCATGCCGGTCCCCGCAGCGCTGCTCGGACCGGGCGATCACTACGCGCTGGAAGTGTCGGGCGATTCGATGATCGAAGCCGGTATCTTCGATGGCGACTTCGCCCTCGTCCGCAGGGCCGATTCGGCCCGTGACGGGGAAATCGTGGTGGCTCTGGTCGATAACGAGGAAGCCACTCTCAAATACCTGCGCAAGGAAGGCCCGATGATCCGCCTGGATCCGGCCAATGGCGCATACGACCCGCAGGTCTACGAAGCGAACCGCGTGCAGGTTCAGGGCAAGCTGGCAGGCCTCCTGCGTCGCTACCACTAAGACCCATCTATAGTTTGAATTTTCGAAAGGGCGTCCAGCAGGGCGCCCTTTCTCTTTGGGTTTCGTCAATCTTGGACGGGTTGCCACCAGCCATGATCGCCTTGCGATGATGCCACGGTGCGGACTTGTTCGTCTTCCAGATAGATGGCGACGCCGCCATTACGCTCGAGATAGCGCCGATCCAGTTTCAGCCAGCGCGGCATGCAGCTACGCGGCAGCCAGCGGTCCGCGACAACGACATCCGAGAGCTCGCAAGCTGCCGCCAACTGGCGCTCATCGACGCGCTGCTTGTTCAACGCCACAAGGACAATCCATTCTCTGTCGCTAGTTTTCAGCCGGAGCGTGCAAAAATCGGCACTGCAATCGGCGCCCGCGTAATCCCGGATATTCCGGGGTTCTATCTCGCTCCCGGCAAGCTCCACGATGTTGGTACGCGCATAAGTGCCCGGCGCACCTCGCAGGACGAAGAGATTGCCCCTTTCATCGACGAGACCGAGGTTTCCGCCATCGCGCGTCACGAGAATATCCGGCACGGGCGATACTGCCAGAATTAGCGCAGCCAGTGCTGCCGGGATTAGACCCCATAGCCGCGCCTTGCCTCGCCACAGCGCCAGCCACAGCCCTCCCGCTACGAAGAGGGCGATGATACCCAGCCCCATATGCGGCACCAGTTTCACCGCTCCTGGCTGAGATGCAGTGAAGTGCGCGAGATCGAGCAATAGGTCGAGCGACACGCCTACAAGCCACCAGAACGGTGCCCCTGCCCCGACCATGTCGAGCAACAGCGCGATCGCGATGAGAGGCATCGAGACGAAGGTGACCAGCGGAATGGCGACAACGTTGGCAAACGCGCCGTAGAGCCCCGCTCGATGGAAGTGGAAAAGCACCACGGGTGTCAGGGCAATTTCGATGACAAGCCCTGTCACGAACAGCATAACTGTACGCCGCGCCAGCCACCTCGCGCGGCTTTCCTCCCGCGGCGCCAGAAAAGCCCGTATCGGCTCTGAATTGTGCAGCGCGATGATCGCAATAACCGCCGCAAAGCTCATCTGGAAACTGGGTCCGACCAGTGCCTCCGGCCAAGCGAACAGGACGGCCGCAGCGGCCACAGCGACCATGCGCATTGATAAGGGTTCGCGTCCCAGAGCAAGCGCACCGAGCACCAGCATCGCTCCGATACAGCTGCGCACGGTCGGGACCTCCGCGCCGGTCAGCAAGGTATAGGCGATACCCGCCCCCGCGCCGACCGCCGCCGCAACCAGTGGTAGGCGTACCCGCAGGGCAAACCATGGCCACAATGCAAAGAGCTTGCTGGCGAGGAAATAGGCAGCGGCGATAACTGCGCTGACATGCAACCCGCTAATCGACAGCAAGTGCGTCAAACCCGCATCACGCATGGCGTCTTCATCCACGGCTGATATGCCGCCGCGATCACCGCTTGCGAATGCCGCTGCGATCGTGCCCGGCGCTCCATCGAGCCGGGATCGGACGTGCTTGGAAAGGAAGCGTTGTGCCTGCGCGATCGGCGAATTGCGATTACCGACCTGTTCGACCAGTTCTATCTCCCCGACCAAGGAGCCGGTCGCCGCCAGCCCCTTGAACCAAGCCGCGCGGGCGAAGTCATATGCGCCGGGCAGGATCGGCGCGGACGGCGGCATGAGCCGTGCCTTCAGTCGAACACGAGCGCCCTCCTCAAGCCCGCCCACGTCCTTTTCGAGAGGTACGTTCACCCTCACCTTGATCGGCCGGCCTGCCTCTGCATCCCTTGCCGCAAGGGTCAGGCGAACGCGTTCTACGGCCGGTTGCTCTTCGCGATCGAGAATGCGGGCATCGAGACTGACTACGGTCGGACGTTCGATTGCAGCTGCGCCGACAAGTTCCGACTTGCTCCACACAGTCGCCATGCCAAGGGCGAAAGCGACGGAAAGGACAGTAACGGCGAGCCGTAAGGCCGCGCGATCATCCCGTCCACGCCACACGGCTATCGCAGCCAGGGCCGCCAGCACGGCAGCACCCATGGCAACCGAACATTGCCAGCGGTTATCAAGCAAGAACCAGGCCCCGATCCCTGCTGCAAAAGCTACCGTAATCCAGGGCCCGCGGTCGAATGACGAGGCTGTCAGAAACCTCTCTGCGGCCTCACCCGTTCTGGACAAGACAGCGCGCATGCGCCAAGGGCGCTGCACTGCAACATCGGCGATGCCGTCCGGCTCGCCAAACGGCACCTGTGGCGTCCCCTCTATCGCCATGGAAGTCTTTGAAAGGAAAGAAAAGCAGATGGCAAGTGAAACCGCGGCAGGTACCAGCGCAAAGCAAGTCGTGACCCGCTTTGCCCCCTCGCCGACCGGATTCCTGCACATCGGCGGGGCACGCACTGCGCTGTTCAACTGGCTGTTTGCCCGTCACCACGGCGGCAAGGCGCTGCTGCGGATCGAAGACACCGACAAGAAGCGCAGCACGCAGGAAGCGATCGACAAGATCCTCGAAGGTCTAGACTGGCTCGGCCTCGACTATGACGAGCCGCCAGTTTTCCAGTCCGATCGCGCAGAACGCCATGCGGACGTCGCGCAAAAGCTGCTCGAAGCCGACCATGCCTACAAGTGCTTTGCCACGCCCGAAGAACTCGAACAGATGCGCGCCGAACAGCGGGCGAACAAACAGCCCATGCGCTACGACCGCCGCTGGCGCGACCGCGATGAGGCGGAAGCTCCGGCAGGCGCACCCTACACCGTCCGCCTGAAAGTCCCGACCGAAGGCGCGACTACGATCAAGGATGCCGTGCAGGGCGATGTCACTGTCCAGAACGCGGAAATCGACGACTACATCCTCCTGCGCGCAGACGGCACGCCGACTTATATGCTGGCAGTGGTGGTCGACGACCACGACATGGGCGTCACCCATATCATCCGCGGGGATGACCATCTCAATAATGCTTTTCGCCAATTGCCGATCATCCGTGCGATGGAGGAAATCGAAGGCAATTGGCCTGATCCGGTCTATGCCCATGTCCCGCTGATCCACGGATCGGACGGTGCGAAGATGTCCAAGCGACATGGCGCCATCGGGGTCGAGGCCTATCGCGACGAGGAAGGCGTGTTGCCCGAAGCCCTGTTCAACTACCTGCTGCGCCTTGGCTGGGGACATGGCGACCGCGAAGAGATCACCCGCGAAGAGGCAATCCAGCTGTTCGACCTCGACGGTGTCGGCAAGAGCGCAGCCCGCTTCGACATCAAGAAGCTGCAGAACCTGAACGCGCATTACATCCGCGAGGCCGACGACCAGCGCTTGGCGGAACTGGTAGCACAGGAAATCGGCAAGCCAGGCGAGACTTCGGTGCTCGCTGAGGCGATGCCAGTCCTCAAGCCGCGTGCCAAGACTGTGCACGAACTTGCTGAAGGTGCTGCCTTTTTGTTCAAAACGCGCCCGCTGGAATTGACCGAAAAGGCTGCTGGGCTGCTCGATGACGAGGCACGCGGCCGCCTCGCTGGCCTTTCGGAGCGTTTGAGCGCGGAAAATAGCTGGACAATCGAGGCTCTCGAAGCCACTACGAAATCGTATGCCGAAGAGCTTGAATTGGGTCTCGGCAAGCTCGCGCAGCCCCTGCGCGCCGCACTAACGGGCACGACCACGTCGCCCGGAATTTTCGATGTTCTGGTCCTGTTGGGCAAGGAGGAATCTCTCGCGCGGATAGACGCGCAGGCCTCCCCGGCAGGCACGGGCAAAACTGACTGAGGAGACTCGCGTGGCCGATAAACAGGCAACTCTCGATCTGGGCGGACAGAGCCAGACATTCCCCGTGCTCGAAGGAAGCATCGGCCCGGATGTCATCGACATCCGCAAGATGTACGGCACGACCGGCAAGTTCACCTATGACCCCGGTTTCAAGTCGACCGCCAGCTGCGAAAGCGCGCTGACCTATATCGACGGCGAAGAAGGCGTACTGCTGCACCGCGGTTACCCGATCGGCCAGCTGGCAGAACACTCCAGCTTCATGGAAGTCAGCTACCTGTTGCTGAACGGCGAACTGCCGGACCAGGGCGAACTCGACGATTTCGTCTATACCATTACGCGCCACACCATGGTGCACGACCAGCTGCGCCAGTTCTACCAGGGCTTCCGCCGCGATGCGCACCCGATGGCCATCATGTGCGGTGTCGTCGGCGCTCTGTCAGCGTTCTATCACGACAGCACCGACATTTCGGATCCCGAGCAGCGCAAGATTGCCAGCCACCGTCTCATCGCCAAGATGCCGACGATCGCAGCGATGGCGTACAAATATGCCGTGGGGCAGCCGTTCCTTCAGCCGAAGAACGACCTCAGCTACACCGGAAACTTCCTGCGCATGACCTTCGGTGTGCCGGCCGAGGAATATGAGATCCACCCCGCGATCGAACGCGCGATGGACCGTATCTTCATCCTCCACGCCGACCACGAACAGAACGCGTCGACCTCGACCGTGCGTCTTGCCGGTTCGTCGGGCGCAAACCCGTTTGCATGTATCGCTGCCGGTATTGCCTGCCTTTGGGGTCCGGCACACGGCGGCGCCAATGAAGCGGCGCTCAACATGCTGCAGGAAATCGGATCGCCCGATCGCATCCCGCACTACATCGAGCGTGCCAAGGACAAGAACGATCCTTTCCGCCTGATGGGCTTCGGTCACCGCGTCTACAAGAACTACGATCCGCGTGCGACGGTCATGCAGAAGACCCTGCGTGAAGTGTTCGACGCGCTGAACGTCAACGATCCGGTCTTCGAAACCGCGCTACAGCTCGAAGAGCTCGCGCTGAACGATGATTACTTCAAGGAAAAGAAGCTCTTCCCGAACGTGGACTTCTATTCCGGGATCATCCTCAACTCGATCGGTTTCCCGACGACAATGTTCACCGCGCTCTTCGCCCTCGCCCGTACCGTGGGCTGGGTCGCGCAGTGGAACGAGATGATTTCCGATCCTGCACAGGTCATCGGTCGTCCGCGCCAGCTTTACACCGGCCCGACGCAGCGCGATTATCCGATGATGAATCAGCGCTAAGCGACAGATCGATAAATGGGATCAGGGGCGCTTCGGCGCCCCTTTTTCGTATTAGCTGTCGGCGTCAGGGACAGTCGATCCCGGGCCATCGCGCCGTTCACTACGCAGGTCTTCGGCAGCCGGGACTGAAAGGGTGAAGCGCGCGCCTAGGCCCGGAGCACTCTCCACCGTCAGATCCCCGTCCATCGCGCGTGCAATCCGGCGGGAAATATAGAGACCAAGACCCGAACCTCCGTCACCGCTGCGGCCGAGCCGTTCGAACTTCTCGAACACCCGAGCCTGCTGGTCCTCTTCCAGACCGTGTCCCTGGTCAGCCACGGTGATCAGCGCACGCGATCCGATCTGGTCGAGACGCAGCCAGACCTGGCTGTCTTCGGGCGAGTAGCGGATTGCATTGCCGACAAGATTGAGGAGGATCTGCAGCACCCTGCGGAATTCGGCGATCGCAAGCTGGCTCTCGCCTTCGACTGGCGGGACCAGCGTGATCCCGCGCTCCTGCGCCCTAACCCCGAGGATACCGCAAGCACGACGTGCCACATCGGCGAGGTCGATCCGGTCGGGCGCGGTGACGAAATCGTCAGACTCCACGATTTCCAGATCGGAAAGATCGTCTACCAGCGCCAGCAAGTGCTGCCCTGCACTTGCAATATCCGCCGCATACTGGCTGTATTCTTCTGCCAATGGCCCTGCGAGCTTGGTCCGGATCGTCTCGGCGTTTGCGATGATGCGATTGATCGGTTGGCGCAGTACCGGCGTGAGGTCCTTGCCGAGCGAAGGCGTGTCCGCCTGAAGATCGCCGGAACGCTCGGAAAGAGGTGTGCTGGCCGCGAGATACAGGACAAAGCCCGCACTTCCGGGCTCACCCTTTCCTAGAGGCTCGAGATGTGCCGTCCATTGCCGTTTGGAACCCGGTATCGTGCATTCGGCACCGTCGAGCAGGCGCCAATGCAGCGGTTGTTGGTAATCCTTGGTCGGCATGTCGACCAGGGTTGTCCACGATTGGCCGACTGCGGCCAAGGAGCGCGAACGGAACTCTTCGAGATCGGGTGCCTCGGTCTCTACCGACAGAATGGACTGGTTTGCATCGAGCCGCGCAGTGCATTCAGCGAGATGGCGATTTACTTCGATCCTGCGCCGCTCGGCATCGATCTCGTTTTCCGGCGGCAATTGTTCAGCCTGCCAGCTTGCAATAGCGATCTCGCAGCCGCCCTGCCCCCCGTCGACAGGGGTAATCTCGGCCCAGGCCGTGATACGGTTTTCACCGTCGATTGCTTCGAACTGACGAGCGAGCTTGAGCCCATATGAGCGGGCTTTTTCGACAAGGGAAAGCAGGCCCGGAATGGCGATTGTCGAGCCGATGCTTCCGCCGCAATCGCGATTTAGCTGAGCGAGCACACCCGTTGCCTCGGTCAGGCGGTCGGCCTCGTCACTACGGCCCCTGGCGATATGGCTTGTCTTTACATTCATTGCCCGAAATCCGGCCTCGTATCGCTCAGCATGGAGCGCGCTTCGTTCGAGCTCAGGTTCGCCAAGCCTGCGACAGGTGCGGCTTGGGGATGCAACTGCAACAATACCTCATCGATCTGCGTCGCTGCCAGGCCGGCGGATCTCAAACTCACCGCGAGACGCGTAACCTGCCTCGCATTGGTCGCTAGGACAACCATACCTCGGTCCTGCCCCGATTTCGCTGCGAGGATAGTCAGGAACAGGGCAACCCCGGCTTTTTCCGGAAGCAGCGCATTCTCGTTCCCCCGTTCGACACCCGTGGCAAGCCGCGCCATCAGCGCGAGCCTTCCAGATGCTTCGTCGAAATCGCTGCGCAATTTGGCCTCGGCCCTCGTCAGAGCATCCGAAGCGCGGTCCCCGTTGTATGCGCGCCATGTCAGGAGGACGCTATGGAATAGGTCGCCTGGCAACTCCGACAGGGGCAGTTCCATGCGCCGCTGGGCCTGCACGAAGCGCGCCTGGGCAGCCAAGGCCGACATGGCCGTACTGGCTGTCCCCGTATCCTCACTGGCGATAAGGTCCTGCAAGAGAGGCGAAAGGACCGGATCGACGCCAAACTGCGCTTCGAGCCGCTCCGTCAACTGCCATTCGACCGCAAGCGCGTGGCAATGCGAGAGCAAGGCCGAATTTTCCTGCAGTCGCATCGCAAGCGCTTCCCCGTGGCGTTCGGCGAAAGCCTCGCTGCCCGATTGGCCCGTCGCCTGTGCCTGCACGCGCAGTATTTGCCACGCAAGGTCGTTGAGCATGCCGCGAAGGCGGGCAAGTATCTCGTCACTGAACAGGGAGTGGTCGGGCGTCGACAGGAGATGGCCAAGAATAGGCTCGATGCGCGAAAGTGTCTGGTCGCCGCGGGAAAGCGCGGCGCGCAGATCGGCCTCGCCTCCATCCGTGGCCCCAGCAAAGTCCTTCGCCATCATCATTCTCCGCGCGTAGCAGTGACTTGGTTAATTCGGAGTTAGTCGTTGCGAAATGGGCCGAAAAACCGCGTCAGCAAGACAAGCAGCGCGATGACGGCTGCTGCTTGTGCGCCAAAACCGAAGAAGGCAGCTGGCGCAAGGAGGAAACCGAGCAATATCCGGTCGGCATAGGTTCGCTTCCACACCTCGCTACCGTGACGTTCCCCGAGCCTCAGAAGACCCATCAGGACGAGTGGGACGAATACCCGCGTCAGGTCACTTTCGTCAGGGGCTGCGAGATATATCAGAAGGATGAAGAGGATATCTAATGACGCTTCGAGGAATTTGAGCAGCGGGCTGCGCTTGGCAGCCACCTGCCCTTTGTTTGCAACGCGCTCCACCACGCGGCCCATCCGGGAGAATAGTGCGGCCAGAGTAACGAGCGCCAAGCCGACAGCCGGCATGGAGAGTGCACCGGCCGCCACCGAGGAAAGTGCGAACACACCCGAAGCGACCACCGGGCCATTCTCTCCGCGCCCTCCTACGACATCGCGCGCAAGACGCGTGCCCGCGCGCTCGGCAACCGCGATACCCGGCGCGTGGAATGAAACCGGTTCCCGCTGCGCCTCTATCCACCGCAATTCCCTTGCGGTCAGCCCTTCACGCGTCGCGTCGATCGTCCAGTCGTTCTGGTCGACGAGCTTGCGTTCTGCGGGGACCAGCCTCGTCCCGGATTGGAGCGCGAGCCGCATCAGCACCGAGGGCACATCGATGTCCGGTTCCATCTCTACGAGCCGTTCGACCAGATTGCCCCGTGTCAGCAATACGCCGCTCCAAGCGAATTCGGGGTCGATACGTTCGAACCCCGCCGGGACGGCGATATCGGCCGGAAATGCGATGACGGCAGGTTTCGTTAGCAGGCGCTCTGTCGTTTGCGCGTCGGGCAAGACGCCGGAAGCGATGACCAGTATTTCATCGGTTGCCGTGACGAGATCCGAAAGCTTGGCAGGCTCGCGCAATGCCATGAACTTGGCGCCGGCACGTTCGGCACGGTGCTGCAACTCGATTACCTCGCGCCCGATACCGTCGGCCATGCAAGCAACCGCCTCGCATCCGAGTGAAAGGGCAAGGTCCAGCTGACGGTCTATCACGCGTGCCCCTGCGAACGGGACGAATGCCGGTCTCGTCCGTCCGGGCTTGGGGTCCCGGTCGAGAGTGGACAGCAAGGCAATGCGCACGACTTTTATTCTCCGACGACGTCAGTCGACCTTAGGAGCACAGTGCATGAGTTGGAAGGAGCGACGATTGTCGCCCTCGCCTATTCCACGAAATTATCGATGAATGCCTCGATGGAGCGAACCACGGTGGGTTCACCCGGCGCCGCATCCAGGGCGCTTTCGGCGAGCATCATCAGCTCATCTGCCGCAAAGCTGGCCGCAAGGCCGCGAAGTCGTTCCGCCGCCTGGTACCAATTCGCATCGCAGCGCGCTCTCTTGAGCAGGTCCAACCGCTGTTCGACGCTGCCCAGGAACGCCGAACGCAATTCGGCAGCGATCCGGGCATCCTCCCCCGCCGCCTTCGCCAAGGAACTGTCAAAACTGGCAGAATGATAGGCCATGGAGCCACGAAATACGGCGAACGGAGTTAAAGAGGCTTTAAGCATACGGCAAAAGTGGTAGCCTTGCCGACTATGAGAAAGCGTTCGCACATCAGTGTCGTCGAGGGTGAGCCTGCAACCGAAGCGGTTCAGGAACCGGAAGCTCTTGAACTTAAAGAGGAATTTGTCGACCCCGAGGAATGGTTCGATGAAGAGCCCGAACCGCTTTCCCGCGCCGGATGGATCGCCCCTGCCCTCGCCGCGCTGCTGACTGCTGCATGGAGCGGCTTTTACGCCTGGGCCCACCGTAGCGAGATCCTTGCTGGCGGTGCGCCCCAGCAATGGAGCGGCTGGATCACCGCGTGGGCGATCCCCGTCCTCCTGATCGTCTCCCTCCTGATGCTGGCACGTCGCAATTCCACGGTGGAGGCGCGCCGCTTCGGCGAAGTTTCACGGTCGCTTTCCGAGGAATCGGCCCGGCTCGAAGCCAAACTTGCGGTCGTGAACCGCGAACTGAGCCTCGCGCGCGAATTTCTCGAAAGCCAGTCACGCGAACTCGAATTTGCCGGCCGCTCCGCGAGCGAGCGCCTGTCGGAACACGCTGACCGCCTGCAGGGCCTCGTTCGTAACAACGGCGAGCAGGTCGACGCCATTGCCAGCGTCAGCACTACAGCGCTCGACAACATGACGCGCCTGCGGGACAGCCTTCCGGTCATCGCCACTTCGGCAAAGGATGTGACGAACCAGATCGGCGGAGCCGGCCGGAATGCGCAGGAACAGCTCGACAAGCTGGTCGAAGGGTTCGAGCGTCTCAACGAATTCGGCGCCGCCAGCGAACGACAGGTCGTTTCCCTGCGCGAGCGGGTCGACGAAGCGGTCGAAGCGTTCTCTGCACAGGCTGGCGATCTCGAACGCATCGCCGAAGAACGCTTCGCGGCTCTTCGCGAGGGCAGCGAGGCAGCCCGCGCAGACCTCGACAGCCGCGAGGTAGAGGCTCTCGCCGCTATCCGGACGCGTTCCGAAACGCTGCGCAGCGAATTGGCGGAGGCACAACAGACCGCCAATGCCGAAGAAGAACTGGCACTGTCCTCGATGCGCGAACGTTTCACCGCCTTGCGGGTCGAAGCAGCCCAGGCATCGGGCGCGATCCGCAAGGGCGAAGAAGGCGCCATGGATGCCTGGAGTACCCAGGTCGCCGAGATGAAGGACCGTCTTGCCGGTGCCGTAAGCGAGATCGAGAAGATGGACGCTGCCGTTATCGAAGCGGCGACCGCAAGGCTCAACGTCCTGTTCGAACGGGCGGAATCGATCAACACGCAAATCCGCGCCAATGGCGAAGCGCTGGATCACGGAGCGGAGCAGCGCCTTACTGCTCTTGGTGACGCGCAGGATCGCATCAGCCGCGAACTGGCGGAAAAACTGGGCGCGATCGACGCAGCAATCGCGGAACGCCGCGAAGCCCAGCGCGACCAGATGACCGTCATTGCCGCCGAGGGTGACGCTCTGGCGGAAAAGATCGCCAATCTCGGCACGACATTCGAAACCGTCACCGGCCAGGGCCGTGAAGCGAACGAAACGCTAGCGGCCGCAATCGATGCCCTGAACGAGAAGCTGATCGGCAGCCGCGAGGCTCTCGATGGCACTGACACAGCCGTAGCATCGCTAACCGACGCCAGCGTGCGCCTGCTCGAACTCATCCAAGCCAGCGCGCGCCAGAGCCGCGAGGATCTGCCCGTCGCCATGGAGGCTTCGGAGGATCGCCTCGTGCAGATCGAGCGTCGGACTTCGGAAATCCGCGATCTGCTTGGAGAAGCACGCAGGTCCGGAGACACGCTTACCGAGGGCATGGCCGACGTTGAACGCCGTACGCGTGAAGCGATGGAAGGGTTCGAAAACTTCCAGTCGGGTTTCGGAGAGACAGCTGCAGCCCAAGTCGACAGCGTCGAGCGCCTGCGCTCGGGTATCACTGCGCTATCGGCCGAAAGCGAACAGCTGGCCGAACGCGTCCAGGGCGAGTTGCAGACAGCAATTGCAGCGCTGGAAACAAGCGCACGCGATGCGATGACCGCAATCGAAAGCGAAGAAACGGCGCGCGTCGAAAATCTCGCCAAGTCGGTTGCGGAACGCAGCGCCGAGGCGATTGACAACGCCCTGGCGGAACACACCGATACCGCACTCGCCCGCCTCGACGAGGCTCGGAAGCGTTCCAGCGATGCTGCGCGCGACGCGACCAAGCAGCTGCGTGACCAGTTGAAGCGCCTCAACGACCTGACGGGCAACTTGGAAGCCCGTATCGCCCATGCACGCGAAAAAGCTACCGACAGCGTCGACAGCGATTTTGCGCGCCGCGTTGCGCTCATCACCGAAAGTCTCAACTCGAACGCGATCGATATCTCCAAGGCCCTTTCGGCAGAAGTTACCGACAGCGCGTGGGCCAGCTATCTGCGCGGCGATCGCGGGATTTTCACGCGCCGCGCAGTGCGCCTGATCGACAATGGCGAGGCCCGTGAAATTGCCGAACTCTATGACGAAGATCCGGACTTCCGCGAACACGCCAACCGCTACATCCACGATTTCGAGGCATTGCTACGCAACCTGCTGTCCACGCGCGACGGCAACGCGATCAGCGTAACCTTGCTGTCGAGCGACATGGGCAAGTTGTATGTGGCGATGGCACAGGCTCTCGAACGCCTGCGTAACTAAAGGCTCACCGGTTGACGGTCGGTCCCCAGAAGATGAGGTCTTCCGCCTCGATCCACCCGTAGGCGTAATTCAGCACGTAGAGCGTGGTGAAGACGATCGACAGGATCGTGGCGCGCACCGCAATCACGCCAGGTCGGAAGTTCACCGGAGCACTATCGGCTTGCCCGGGCACTTTTGTCGCCCCGACCTCGTCCGGCGTCTTCACCCCGAACGGCAGCAGCACGAATGCGCTGACGACCCAGAACAGAACGTATATCGCAAGGATCGAGGTCCACTGCATCGGCAGTTCCATGACGCTTACCCCAGGTTCTCTGGCAGGAGGACGCGCACTTGCGGACGCTTGCCCGACCAGCGCTGGGCTGCCCGGCGCGCTGCAAGCCGCGCCGCCTCATGTACCGCCGAGGCGCTGCGGGCATCCTTGCCCTTGAGCTTGCTTATGGCCTGGCGGATGTCCGCTAACGCTTCTTCGGTGAAATCCTCGTAGTCCTCGTCGAGCGGCAAGCCGATGCTGTCGATGCGCGGGGATAGATCGCTGTCCAGCGCGACGATCACTACGCCTTCATGCATAATTCGCCGGCGCATGACGATCGCATCGCCATCGGCCGGGGCGATGATGTCGCCATCCAGGACCAGGCGCCCTGCCCTTACCTTGGCGATCGTGCCCGGCGCTCCGGGCGCAAGACGCACGATATCGCCGTTCTGCTGGACGACGGCATCGGGAATGCCGTTTTCGCGTCCGAACCTCGCCTGCTCCTGCATGTGCCGCATTTCGCCATGAACCGGCACGAGTATCTCGGGCCGGAGCCAGCCATAGAGCGCCTTGAGCTCCGGACGGCCAGGGTGGCCCGATACGTGGATCATGCTCTGCCGGTCAGTCACCATCGTCACACCCTTTTCGGCAAGACGGTTCTGGACAGCGCCGATGGAGAGCTCGTTGCCCGGGATCTGGCGGCTTGAGAAAAGGACTACATCGCCCGGCACGAGTTCCAGCGGGTGATTGTCCTCGGAAATGCGCGAAAGTGCGGCCCGCGGCTCACCCTGCCCGCCAGTTGCCAGGATCATGACCTCTCCGCGTGGCAGGCCCATGGCGGTGTCGAAATCCACCGGTTCCGGCAGGTCTTCGAGGTATCCGTTCTGCTGCGCGACTTCGATGATCCGGTCGAGCGATCGACCGGCCACGCAAAGCTGTCGCCCGGTTTCGCGCGCAACGTTTCCGAGGGTCTGCAAACGGGCTACGTTGCTGGCGAAGGTCGTCACGAGGACGCGCTTGCCCTTGTGCTTCTGGACCTCTTCGAGAAGGCCCTTGTACACCGCGCCTTCCGAACCGCTAGGCGAAGGATTGAAGACATTGGTGCTGTCGCACACCAGCGTGAGTACGCCATCGTCGCCGATCTCGGTAAGCTCTTCGTCGGTCGCGGGCTCGCCAATGATGGGGTCATCGTCCAGCTTCCAGTCACCGGTGTGGAAAATCTTGCCATGCGGCGTGTCGATCAGCAGCGCATTGCCCTCTGCGATAGAGTGGGCCAGCGGAATGTAGGTGACCTCGAAAGGGCCAACCTGGAAACTTCCGTGATCCTCTTCGATCTCGTGCAGCTCGATTTCACCAAGCAGGCCGGCTTCCTCAAGCTTGCGCCGCACCAGTTCCATCGTGAAGGGCGTTGCATAGATCGGCACGCCCAGGTCGGCTGCGAAATACGGCACGGCGCCGATGTGATCTTCATGCGCATGGGTGAGAACGATGGCTTCGAGCTGCTTGGTCCTTTCCTCGATGAAGTCGAGGTCGGCGAAGACGAGATCCACGCCGGGATACTCACCGCCCGAAAAAGTCATGCCCAGGTCCACCATCAACCACTTGCCGTTGCAGCCGTAAAGGTTGACGTTCATCCCGATCTCGCCCGAGCCACCAAGGGCGAGAAACAGCAGTTCGTCTTCGGGAGTGAAGTTCTTTTTCAAGCGGAGGCCCTTTCAGCCAGCATGGCGAGACCATCCAATGTGAGGTCGCTATCGACCTCGTCGAACAGGTCGGTAATTTCATCGAACAGGAGTGCCAGTCCGCCGGTTGCGACGACTTTGGCCGGTCGGCCTATCTGGCGCCTCATGCGCTCTACGAGGCCCTCTATCAGGGCTACGTAACCCCAGAACACGCCTATCAGCATCTGGTCTTCCGTGTTGCGGCCGATGACGTTCTCATCATCGGGTTTCCTGATTGCGATACGCGGCAGTTTTGCCGTGTTCCCAACCAGCGCATCGAGCGAAAGATTGATCCCGGGGGCAATGATACCGCCCTTGTAAGCGCCTGTGAAATCCACGGCATCGATAGTCGTCGCAGTACCGAAGTCGATCACGATCAGGTCGCCCTCGTACTTCGCATGGGCTGCAATGGTGTTGAGAGCACGGTCGGCGCCCAGCGTTCGCGGGTCGTCTACATCGATGGCTATGCCCCACTCTGCCGCATCCTGGCCTGCGATCAGCGGTTCGATGCCGAAATACTTCTGCGCCAAAACGGTGAGATTGTGGATGGAACGGGGCACCACCGATCCTACGATGATCTGGTCGATATCCTCTTTCGCATAACCCTGCAGTTCGAGCAGGCGGAGCAGCCAGACGGCGTATTCGTCGCCGGTCCGCCGCGGGTCGGTCGCGATGCGCCAGCGTGCCTTGATCTGCCGCCCTTCGAAAAGCGCAAAGACCACATTCGTATTTCCGACATCGGCTGCAAGCAGCATGGATCAGCCCTCCTCTCGTGCCAACATCACGTCACCAGCATGGATGACCTTCACTTCGCCATCAGGCAACCGCAATTGCAATGCCCCGCTGTCGTCCAATCCGGCGAAAGCACCCAGCAATACATCTTCACCCGGTGGCTGGACGCGAAGCTCCGTCCCCAGGGCGTGCGCCGCGAGTTCCCAGCGCCGGATCATGGGTGGCAGGCCGAAGGTCCGCCAGCGCTCGAGTTCGGTATCCAGCTGCCGGGCGAGCGAAGTCGCGAACTGGTTACGATCGGGAGCTGGTCCCAGGGCCGACAGGGCAATGGTCTCACGGTCTGGAAGGTCGGGCGCCTTGCCGAGGTTCACACCGATGCCGACGACGATAGCATCACCCTCTCGCTCCAAAAGGATCCCGGCAAGCTTGGCGCCTCGCAGGAGCAGGTCATTGGGCCATTTGAGTGCCAGAGCGCCCGGTTCGCTGACCATCGCGACTACGGTTTCATAGACCGCCAGTCCGGCAACAAGTGCAAGGCTCGCCGGAGGAGGATCGCTCGCACGTACCTCTACGATGGTAGAGCCCATGAAATTGCCCGCACCGTCGAACCATGTGCGACCCTGCCGGCCCTTCCCCGTCAGCTGGCGGTCGGCTACCAGCCAATTGCCTTCACTGACGCGCTCGCCCTGACGAACGCGCTCCAGCAGATCCGCGTTGGTCGACCCGGTTTCGGCTAGGTACTCGATCAAGCTGCGAAGAACAGCGCCTGGGACGCAGCGTCAGCTACCGATCCCAGCCACGGGGTAAGCAGATATCCGAGTGGGGAAATGACAAGGACACACAGGCCGAGGACAACCCAGTGCGATACCGGTGCCTTTGCAGGTTCTGCACCCTTGGGTTCGTCGAAGAACATCACCTTGACGAACTTGATGTAATAGAATGCGCCGATAACGCTGGCGGCGATACCGATGGCAGCCAGTGCGATCATGTCGGCCCGCACCGCGGCCTGGAAGACCACGAACTTGCCCCAGAACCCGAACAGCGGCGGAATACCCGCAAGGCTGAACATGAGAGCGAGCAGGCACCATGCGAGCGCCGGACTGCTGGTCGAAAGGCCGGAGATATCGTCGAATGTTGCAAGCGCCTCGCCCTTCTCGGTCCGCAGCATGAGCAGGGCAACGAAGCTGCCGATGGTCATGAACACATAGATCGAAAGGTAGATGAGCACGCCGGAAATCCCGGCCGGTGTCGCCGCTGCAAGGCCGATAAGGATGAAGCCGACATTGTTGATCGACGAATAGGCCAGCAAGCGCTTGAGATTCTGCTGCCCGATGGCGCCAAGTGCACCCACAACGATCGAAGCGAGGGCCGCGAAGATGACAATCTGCTGCCACGCTTCCGCCTGACCGCCAAACGGGACGGCGGCCATGCGTACAAGCATGGCGACCGCAGCGACCTTGGGAGCGCTGGCGAAGAATGCGGTGACCGGTGTCGGTGCGCCTTCGTAAACGTCCGGCGTCCACATGTGGAACGGAACTGCCGCGACCTTGAAGGCAAGGCCGGCGAGTACGAACACGACGCCGAAAAGCGCGCCGGTCGAGAAGTCCGCATCGAATGCAGCCCTGACGCCGTCATAGCTTGTCGTGCCGGAGAAACCGTAGACGAGGCTGACGCCGTAAAGGATGATACCCGAGGCGAGACCACCAAGGATGAAGTACTTCAGGCCGGCTTCGCTCGACTTGTCGTCACGCCGCGCGAAACTCGCGAGGACATAGGACGAGAGGCTAGAGAGCTCGAGACCGATATAAAGCGTCATCAGGTCGACCGCGGACACCATGATGCCCATGCCAACTGCATTGAACAGCATCAGTACGGCGAATTCACCGCGGAACTGGCCACGATCCTCGAAGTAGCGAGGTGCGACGATCAGGCAGGCGATGGTCGCAATGTAGACGAGCGATTTCGCGAAGATGCTGAAAGCATCGACTTCCAGCAGGCCACCGAATGCTGCAGCGCCTACGCCATCATTCGCGAGCGAGAGGTTGAAGATCAGGGCGCCGAAAAGTGCGGTAACCGCGGCGATCGTAATGGCGCGGGCTGAAGAACGCGTCGTCCAGGCGGTGGCGAGCAGGAGGACCAGGCCGGCAATCGACAGCCCGATTTCCGCACCGGTCAGGTAGAGCGAGTTCGCGTAGGACATCAGTGCTCTCCCTCCGATCCGTGCTCTGCGGCGATATAATTCGCAGCGTGTTCGTCAGGCGTGCCTACCGTCAGTGCGCTGTCATATTCGGGCGCGACGCTGGCAAGGCGGGCTTCAAGGGTGGCAATGTCCTGGCGCATCGGGGCGAGGAAACTTTCCGGATAGACGCCCATCCACAGCACGGCGGCGGCGATGGGTGCAAGCATGGCCCATTCGCGGGCATTGAGATCGGGCATGCGGGCAGCGTCGGCATTGACCTGCTCGCCGAATGCCACGCGGCGATAGAGATAGAGCATGTAAGCAGCGCCAAGGATGATGCCGGTGGTGCACACCAGCGTCACGAAAGTCGAAACCTTGTAGATGCCTGCAAGGGCGAGGAATTCGCCGACGAAGTTGCTGGTCCCCGGCAGGCCGATCGAGGCCATGGTGAACAGCAGGAAGAAGAGCGCGTACTTCGGCATGTTGATCGACAGGCCGCCATAACGAGCAATCTCACGCGTATGCAGGCGGTCGTAGATAACCCCAACACACAGGAACAGCGCGCCGGATACGAGGCCGTGGCCGAGCATAACCATCATCGCGCCCTCAAGACCCTGCACGTTGAATGCGAAGAGACCAACGGTCACGATCGCCATGTGGGCGACGGAGGAATAGGCGATGAGCTTCTTCATGTCCTCCTGCACCAGCGCGACCAGCGAGGTGTAAATCACGGCGACCATGGAGAGTGCAAAGACCAGCCACGCGAGATCCGCGCTGGCATCGGGGAACATCGGCAGGCTGAAACGGATGAAGCCGTAGCCACCGAGTTTCAACAAGACGCCAGCCAGGATGACCGAACCCGCCGTCGGTGCCTGGACGTGGGCATCGGGAAGCCATGTGTGGACCGGCCACATCGGCATTTTCACTGCGAAACTCGCGAAGAACGCCAGCCACAACCACAGCTGCGCATCGACCGGGAAGTCGTACTGCATCAACGTGGGAATGTCGGTCGTGCCCGCCTCGTTCACCATCCAAAGCATGGCGATCAGCATCAGCACCGAACCGAGCAGTGTATAAAGGAAGAACTTATACGACGCGTAGATGCGGTTATCGCCGCCCCAGACACCGATGATCAGGTACATCGGGATCAGGCCGGCCTCGAAGAAGATGTAGAACAGGAACAGGTCCTGCGCCGCGAACACGCCGATCATCAACACTTCCATAAGCAGGAAGGCCGCCATGTATTCGCCCACGCGCTTGGTGATCGAATCCCAGCTGGCAAGGATGCAGATCGGCATCAGGAATACCGACAGCATGATCAGCATCAGCGCGATGCCGTCGATGCCGAGGGCATAGCTGAACCCGGCGAACAATTCGGCGCGTTCGACGAACTGCCACTGTGCGCCGCCGATCTCGTAATTGATCCACAGCAGGATGCCGAGCGCGAGATTGAACAGCGTCGCGAACAGCGCGACCATCCGCGCGCTGCCGGCATTCAGGAACAGGCAGGCGATGGCCGCAACCAGCGGCACGGCGAGCATGAGCGAGAGGATGGGGAACTCCATCAGAACAGCACCCAGGTGACGGCGGCAACAAGTCCGAGGAGCATCACCAGCGCATAGCTATACAAATATCCGGTCTGGAACTTCTTGGCGCCTACGGCACCCTTCTCGACGACCCAGGCCACGCCATTGGGGCCGAAGCGGTCGATCGTACCGATGTCGCCCAGCTTCCAGAATTGGCGGCCCAGCCAGAAGGCCGGCACGACGAAGAGGTAGTGATAGAGTTCGTCGAAATACCACTTGTTGTAGAGGAAGCGGTAGATCGGACCGAGTTGCTCGACTGCCTTGCCGGGGATCGAGGTATCCTTGATGTAGGCAAGCCAGGCGACGAACAGGCCGATCAGCATGACGATCAGGGCGGCATACTTCACCGCGTAAGGCACCGCATGCATCGCATGGATCAGCGCTTCATTGTAGAAGATCGAACCACCCCAGAACGCTGCGCTGTCGAGGAATGCAGGCGCAAACACCTGACCAGCGAAGATTGCGCCGAGCGAAAGGACCCCAAGCGGGATCAGCATCGAAATGGGGCTCTCATGCGGATGATAGCCACCGGTCGTGTCCTCGCCCGCTTCTTCGGGCGTCTTGTGGACCGAGTGCTGGATATGCTCGCTCTCGATCCAGCGCGGCTTGCCCCAGAACGTGAGGAACATCAGGCGCCAGCTGTAGAAGCTGGTGAGCAGTGCTGCGAACACGCCCATCCAGAACGCGAAGTTGCCGAGCTCGGTGCCGCGCGCGAAAGCGACCTCGATGATGGCATCCTTCGACCAGAAGCCTGCGAAACCAACGCCAAGGTGATAGATGCCGAGGCCGGTAATCGCGAGCGTGCCCATCATCATGGCCCAGAAGGTGAGCGGAATGTGCTTACGCAGATTGCCGTAATACCGCATGTCCTGCTCGTGGTGCATCGCGTGGATGACCGAGCCTGCACCGAGGAACAGCAGTGCCTTGAAGAAAGCGTGCGTGAACAGGTGGAACATGGCCGCGCCATAGGCGCCCACGCCTGCGGCAAAGAACATGTAGCCAAGCTGCGAACAGGTCGAATAGGCGATGACGCGCTTGATGTCCCACTGCGTCGTGCCGACGGTCGCCGCGAAGATACACGTAGCAGCACCGACAAAGGTCACCATTGCGAGCGCGATCGGCGCGGTCTCGAACATCGGCGACAGGCGGCAGACCATGAAGACGCCGGCGGTGACCATGGTGGCGGCGTGGATCAGCGCGGAAACGGGCGTCGGGCCTTCCATTGCATCCGGAAGCCACGTGTGCAGGCCAAGCTGCGCCGACTTACCCATCGCACCGATGAATAGCAGGATGCACAGCACATCCATGGTATGGACGCGAAGGCCCAGGAAGCCGATCGTCGCACCGCTCATGCCGGGCGCCGCTTCGAGGATTTCGGGGATCGACACCGTGCCGAATACCCAGAAGGTGCCGAAGATGCCCATCATGAAGCCGAGATCGCCGACCCGGTTGACCACGAAAGCCTTGATAGCGGCGGCATTCGCGCTCGGCTTCTTGAACCAGAAACCGATCAGCAGGTAGCTGGCGAGGCCCACCCCTTCCCAACCGAAGAACATCTGGACGAGGTTGTCGGCGGTCACCAGCATCAGCATGGCGAAGGTAAACAGCGAAAGGTAGGCGAAAAACCGCGGCTGGTCCGGGTCTTCGTCCATGTAACCCCAGCTATAGAGGTGTACGAGCGCCGACACAGTCGTGATGACCACAAGCATGACGGCAGTGAGCGTATCTACGCGTAGCGCCCAGTCGAAACTCAGCGTACCCGACTGGATCCACGTGAGGACCGGGACGACGGTGGCTTCGGCATTACCCGACCAGAACGAAAGAAAGATCGGCCAGCTAAGGGCGCAGGAGACAAACAGGCCGCCGGTGGTGATGCTCTTCGCGAATACACTGGGCGCGCTCTTGTTGACCAGTCCCGCGACAATCGACGCGAGAAGCGGCAGGAATACGATGACGAGGATCGATTGCACGGTTGCTTACCCCTTCATCCGGTTCGCATCGTCGACCGCAATCGTGCCGCGGCCACGGAAGTAGATCATCAGGATCGCCAGACCGATGGCGGCTTCGGCAGCAGCAACGGTCAGGATGAACATGGCGAAGACCTGCCCGACCAGATCGCCCAGGAAGGCACTGAACGCGACCATATTGATGTTCACTGCGAGCAGGATCAGTTCGATCGCCATCAGGATGACGATGATGTTCTTGCGATTGAGGAAAATCCCCAGGACGCCGAGCACGAACAGGATCGTGCTGACGACGACATAGTGTTCGATGCCAATCACAGCTCGACTCCCTTGCCCACTTCGGGCTGTTTCATGACGGTTGCCTCGTCGGGATTGCGGCGGACCTGCTTGCCGATGTCCTGCTGACCGCGCTTCGACTTGGAAGGACGGTGGGTGAGGACGATCGCGCCGATCATCGCGACGAGCAGGATGATGCCGGCGATCTCGAACAGGAATACATATTTGCTGTAGAGCAGCGCACCGATAGCCGCCGTATTGCTTTCGGCCACGACCGATGCATCGCCTGCAGGCGGCGTACCGAGGTTGATCGCGCCGACGTTATAAGCGCCGATGCCCAGCACCAGCTCTGCGAGCAGGATCAGGGCCACGACAATCCCCAGCGGGAAATTGCGGATGAAGCCCGCGCGCATGGCCGCGACATCGATATCGAGCATCATGACCACGAACAGGAACAGTACGGCGACTGCACCGACGTAGACGATGACCAGCAGCATCGCGATGAACTCTGCACCGACCAGCACCATGAGGCCGGCCGCGTTGAAGAAGGCGAGGATGAGCCACAGGACGGAATGCACCGGATTGCGGGCCGTGATAACCATCACGGCCGATGCAATCATGATGATCGCGAACATGTAAAAGGCGATAGTCTGGATCATGTTGCCCCGGTTACGGTTGCGGCGCGGTTAGCGATAGGGTGCGTCGGCTTCAAGGTTCGCGGCGATGGCCCGCTCCCACTTGTCACCATTCGCGAGCAGCTTGGCCTTGTCGTAAAGCAGCTCCTCGCGGGTTTCGGTTGCATATTCGAAGTTCGGACCCTCGACGACGGCATCGACCGGGCAGGCTTCCTGGCAGAAGCCGCAGTAGATGCACTTGGTCATGTCGATGTCATAGCGCGTGGTACGACGGCTGCCGTCTTCGCGCGGTTCGGCCTCGATCGTGATAGCCTGCGCCGGGCAGACAGCTTCGCACAGCTTGCAGGCGATGCAGCGCTCTTCGCCGTTGGGATAGCGGCGCAGGGCATGCTCGCCGCGGAAACGCGGGCTCAGCGGGTTCTTCTCAAACGGATAGTTGATCGTGACCTTGGGCTTGAAGAAGTACTTCAGCGTGAGGGCGTGCGCCTTCACGAATTCCCACAAGGTGAACGACTTGATCAGATGGGCGACGCTCATGCGGCGGCTCCGAAGTGACCGGTCGCCATCAGGTAACCGGAAATGACGAGGACGAAAACGAGGCTCAGCGGCAGAAACACCTTCCAGCCCAAACGCATCAGCTGGTCGTAGCGATAGCGCGGGACGGTCGCCATGACCCAGCTGAACATGAAGAAGAAGAAGAACGCCTTCAGCAGCAGCCAGACGATGCCCGGGATGTCGAACCAGGGGATGAGGTCGATATCGAGCGGCGGCAGCCAGCCACCGAAGAACAGCAGCGCGTTGAGAATGCACATCAGCAGGATGTTCGCATACTCACCGAGCCAGAAGAGCGCGAAGCTCATCGAGCTGTATTCGGTCTGATAACCGGCGACGAGTTCCGATTCCGCCTCGGTAAGGTCGAACGGGACACGCTGCGTTTCCGCGAGGCAGGAGATGAAAAACATCACCCAGATCGGGAAGATCAGCGGGTGGACGACATAGGCGTTCACGATGCCGAGGCCGAAGCCTTCCTGCGCCCGCACGATGTCGTTGAGGTTGAAGGTGCCTGCGAACAGGACGACGCAAACGAGGATGAAGCCGATCGAGACTTCATAGCTGATCATCTGTGCCGAAGCGCGCATCGCCGAGAAGAAAGGATATTTCGAGTTCGAAGCCCAGCCCGCCATGATGATGCCGTAGACCGACAGCGAACTCACCGCGAGGATGTAGAGCAGTCCGACATTGATATCGGCCAGCACCATGCCCGCATCGAAGGGAATGACTGCCCATGCTGCCAGCGCGACGGTGAAAGTCACGATAGGCGCGAGCAGGAAGATGCCTTTGTTCGCCGCGCTCGGAATGATGGTTTCCTGGAGGAAAACCTTCAGACCGTCGGCAAAGCTCTGCAGCAGGCCGAAGGGCCCGACCACATTGGGGCCGCGGCGCAGGTTGATCGCAGCCCAGACCTTGCGGTCGACGTAGATGATCATGGCGACTGCCAGCATCAGCGGCAGCGCGATGAGCAGGATGCCGGCGACGGTGGCAACGCCCCACGCCCATTCATAGCTCATGCCGAGGGATTGGAAGAACTCGGTCATTTGCGACCTTCCATGTGAATATCGAACCGCACAAGAGCGGCGGCAGCGACCAGCAACCAGCTGCCGTAAAAGACATTATCGATTACCGGACCGCCGGAAGCGATCGTCGCCGCAACAGCAGCAACGAAGAACAGGATCAGGAAGTGCGGCGTGAAACGCGCCACCACGCGGGTGAGAGGATCGCTCATTCCGCCGCCTCCGCAAGCTCGCCGCCATGCAGGAGTTCGCTGGAGCAGCGCTGCATCACTTCGCTGGCACGCGCAATGGGGTTGGTGAGGTAGAAATCCTTGATCGGATAGGCACTCATCGTGCCTTCCGCCTTCGCCGTGGCGTCGGCCTTGGGAAGCGCACCATAATCGGCCAGGCCTTCTTCACCGAGAGCCGGGACTTCGGCGATCATCGCGGACTGCAGCTGAGCGAAATTGTCGAAACCGACTTCCACCTTGAGGGCATCGGCAAGCGCGCGCAGGATCGTCCAGTCCTCGCGTGCGTCACCCGGTGCGAATACGGCCTTCTCGGCGAACTGCACCCGGCCTTCGGTATTGACGTAGGTCCCGTCCTTTTCGGCATAGCTAGCTGCCGGAAGGATGATGTCGGCCGAATGCGCGCCCTTGTCGCCATGGTGGCCGATGTAGACCTTCAGCGTATCGGCGAACGGCTCGTAGTCCATTTCGTCAGCGCCGAGGCTGATGAGGACCTTGGGCTTGGCTTTGACGATGTCCGCCATGCCGCCCTTCTGTGCGAAGCCGAGCATCAGGCCGCCCATGCGCGCGGCGGAGAAATGCAGGACATTGAAGTCCGCACCCCAATCGCTGGCGAGCGCCATTGCCTTGCCATGCGCACTCTTGAGCGCACCGCCGCCGACGATGACTGCGCCGCGGTCGGCATTCTTGAATGCGTCCGCGACTTCCTTGGGCAGCTTGTTGAGGACGCCAAGGTCTTCACCAAGGAATTCAGCAGGATAGGTCGTGTCCCAGTAAGGTCCGACGACGTAAACCTTCGCGCCGCGCTTCACGGCCTTGCGAATGCGCACGTTGACCAGCGGCGCTTCCCAGCGGATGTGGCTGCCGACGATCAGGATCGCGCCAGCGTGTTCGAGACCCTCGAAGGTCGAGTTGAAGTTGACCGCGGCCAGGTTCGACACGTCGTAATCCATGCCGGTCTGACGGCCTTCGATCAGCTTCGAACCGCATGCCTTGAGCAGCGACTTGGCGGCGAACATCGTTTCGCAATCAACCATGTCACCGGCCACGGCGGCAATGGCCTTACCCGGCTTGGCCTTGGCGATGGCCTTGAAAGCCTCGTCCCAGGTCGCAGGCTGCAACTTGCCACGCTTGCGCATGAAGACCTTGTCGAGGCGGCGCTTGGACAGGCCGTCGACCATGTAGCGGCCCTTGTCCGACAGCCATTCCTCATTGACCGCATCGTTGACGCGCGGAAGCGCACGCATGACTTCGCGGCCACGGCTGTCGAGGCGGATATTCGCGCCGACCGCATCGGAAACGTCGATGCTGAGCGTTTTCTTGAGCTCCCACGGACGCGCTTCGAACGCATAGGGGCGCGAAGTGAGCGCGCCGACCGGGCAGAGGTCGATCACATTGGCGGACAGCTCATGCTCGGCTGCCTGCTCAAGGTAGGTCGTGATCTGCATGTCCTCGCCGCGACCGACAGCGCCGATTTCGTCCACGCCGGCGATCTCCTCGCTGAAGCGCACGCAGCGGGTGCAGTGGATGCAGCGGGTCATGACCGTCTTGATCAGCGGGCCCATGTATTTTTCTGTGACGGCGCGCTTGTTTTCCTCATAGCGCGTCGCGCCGCGGCCGTAAGCGACCGACTGGTCCTGCAGGTCGCATTCGCCACCCTGGTCGCAGATCGGGCAGTCGAGCGGGTGGTTGATGAGGAGGAATTCCATCACGCCTTCGCGCGCGGTCTTCACCATCTCGCTATCAGTGCGGATTTCCTGGCCTTCGGTGGCCGGGAGCGCACAACTCGCCTGCGGCTTGGGCGGCCCGGGCTTCACTTCGACGAGACACATGCGGCAGTTGCCGGCAATGCTCAGCCGCTCGTGATAGCAGAACCGCGGGATTTCCTTGCCCGCAAGCTCGCACGCCTGAAGGACGGTTGCGCCTTCTGGGACTTCGAGTTCCTGTCCGTCTACTGTGACCTTGGGCATTATTCAGCTGCCTCGGCAAACTTTGCGTTGTGTTCTTCGATCCGGCGCTCGAGCTCGGGGCGGAAGTGGCGGATGAGGCCCTGGATCGGCCATGCGGCCGCGTCACCTAGCGCGCAGATGGTGTGGCCTTCGACCTGCTTGGTGACTTGCTGCAGCATATCGATTTCCTCGATGGCTGCATCGCCGGTGCGCAGGCGTTCCATCATGCGCCACATCCAGCCCGTGCCTTCGCGGCAAGGTGTGCACTGGCCGCAGCTCTCGTGCTTGTAGAAATAGCTTAAGCGGGAAATCGCGCGGACGATGTCGGTCGACTTGTCCATCACGATGACGCCGGCCGTACCGAGGCCCGAGCCGAGGTCCTTGAGGCCGTCGAAATCCATCGGCGCGTCCCAGATCTGCTCTGCCGGGACCAGCGGAACCGACGAACCACCGGGGATCACGGCGAGGAGGTTGTCCTTGCCGCCGATGATGCCGCCGCAATGTTTCTCGATCAGCTCGCTGAACGGGATGCTGAGCGCTTCCTCGACGACGCAGGGCTTGTTCACATGGCCGCTGATCTGGAAGAGCTTGGTGCCCTTGTTGTTCTCGCGGCCGAAGCTTGCAAACCAGCTCGCTCCGCGGCGCAGGATGGTCGGGACGACGGCAATCGATTCCACGTTGTTGACCGTGGTCGGACAACCATAGAGGCCCGCGCCTGCCGGGAACGGTGGCTTCAGGCGGGGCTGGCCCTTCTTGCCTTCGAGGCTTTCAATCATCGCGGTTTCTTCGCCGCAGATGTAGGCGCCTGCGCCCCGGTGCAGGAAGACATCGAAATCATAGCCCGATTTCGAGGCGTTCTTGCCGATCAGGCCAGCGTCATAGGCCTCGTCGATGGCGGCCTGCAGCGTCTCCGCCTCGCGGATATATTCACCGCGAATGTAGATATAGGCCGCCCTCGCCCGCATGGCGTAACCGGCGACCAGTGCGCCTTCGATCAGCTTGTGCGGATCGTGGCGAATGATCTCGCGGTCCTTGCAGGAACCGGGTTCGGATTCGTCGGCGTTGATGACGAGGAAGCTCGGACGGCCGTCCTTCGATTCCTTCGGCATGAACGACCATTTGAGGCCGGTGGGGAAGCCAGCACCACCGCGCCCGCGCAGACCGGAGGCCTTCACTTCCTCGATAATATTGTCATGCCCACGCGCAATCAGCGACTTGGTATCGTCCCAGTCGCCGCGCTGCTGTGCCGCCTTCAGGCCCCAGTCCTGGAAGCCGTAGAGGTTGGTAAAGATGCGATCCTTGTCGGCGAGCATCAGGCGAGACCTCCGAATACGAAAATGGCAGCCGCGATCAGGATCACGACCAGGGCGATCGTCTTCACGACGCCCTTGAAGACCTTCCAAGCGACCACGATCGCGACCAGCGCGAGGATGATGGTGAGCCAGTCGGCGCTCATGACCATTCACTCCGGTAATCGTGGTTTTCGTCGACCATCGCTTCGAGCGAGCTCAGCGCGTTGGCCGGTTCGCTGGTGTGACGGCCGGGTTCTTGCGTGCCAGCCTTGGGCTGTTCGCCCTTGGCCAGCGCGTCGAGGATGGTGTCGAGACGCTCGGGCGTGAGGTCTTCGTAATTGTCATCGTTGATCTGTACCATCGGCGCGGTGGCGCAATTGCCCATGCATTCGACTTCCGTGAGGGTCCAGAGACCGTCTTCCGAGACATGTCCCTTGCTCATACCGCGCTTCTTGCAGGTTTCGAACAATCCGTCCGAACCGCGCAGCATGCATGGCGTCGTGCCGCAGACCTGCACGTGGTACTTACCCACCGGCTTCATGTTGTACATGAAGTAGAAGCTGGCGACTTCGAGCACGCGGATGACCGGCATGTCGAGATAGTCGGCGACATATTCGATCACTGGCAGCGGCAGCCAGCCCTGAGTGTTCGTTTCTTCACCGACCTGGCGCTGGGCAAGGTCGAGCAGCGGCATCACGGCGGAACGCTGGCGCCCCTCGGGATAGCGCGCTATCGCCTTGTCCGCACGCTCGCGGTAGCTCTCGGTAAATTCGAAAGCACCCCAGCGCTCGCGCAGCTCGGGAGTATCGGGTGCGGGATTACGGTCAGCCATTAGCGGTCACACTCCCCGAACACGACGTCGATGGCGCCGAGGATGGCCGTGGCATCGGGCAGCATGTGGCCTTTGCTCATGAAATCCATTGCTTGCAGGTGGCTGAAGGCCGTCGGGCGGATCTTGCAGCGATAGGGTTTGTTCGAGCCGTCGCTGACGAGGTAGACGCCGAATTCGCCCTTGGGGCTTTCGGTGGCGACATAGACTTCGCCCGCGGGCACGTGGAAGCCCTCGGTGTAGAGCTTGAAGTGGTGGATCAGCGCTTCCATCGACTGCTTCATCTCGGCGCGCTTGGGCGGCGAAACCTTGCGGTCGCTGCTGGAGATGGGGCCGGTCGGCATATCGCGCAGGCACTGCTTGATGATCTTCGCGCTCTCGTAAACTTCCTTCACGCGCACCACGAAGCGATCGTAGCAGTCCGAATTGGTGCCGACGGGAATGTCGAACTCCATCCGGTCATAAACGTCATAGGGCTGCGACTTGCGGAGATCCCACGGGATACCGGCAGCACGGATCATCGGGCCGGAGAAGCCCCAGGCCAGCGCGTCTTCCTTGCTCACCACGGCGATATCGACGTTGCGCTGCTTGAAGATGCGGTTGTCGAGCACAAGGCTCATCGCATCGCCGAACAGTTCAGGCAGGCGCGTGTCGATCCATTCCCCGATGTCGACCAGCAGCTTTTCCGGCACGTCCTGGTGGACACCGCCCGGGCGCAGGTAAGCGTGGTGCATGCGCGCGCCGCTCATGCGCTCGAAGAAATTCATGCAATCTTCGCGCAGTTCGAACACCCACAGGTTCGGCGTCATCGCGCCGACGTCCATGACGTGCGCGCCGATGTTGAGCATGTGGTTGCAGATGCGGGTCAGCTCGGCGAACAGCACGCGGATGTACTGTGCACGCTCGGGCACCTCGACATTCAGCAGCTTCTCGATCGCGAGGACGTAGCTGTATTCCTGCGCCAGCGGCGAACAGTAGTCGAGCCGGTCGAAATACGGCAGCGCCTGCAGGTAGGTCTTGTGCTCGATCAGCTTTTCGGTGCCGCGGTGCAGCAGGCCGACGTGCGGATCGATGCGTTCGATGATCTCGCCGTCGAGCTCCATGACCATGCGCAGCACGCCGTGCGCAGCAGGGTGCTGGGGTCCGAAATTGATCGTGTAGTTCGTGATCGTCTCGTCGCCGGTGGTCGGCGATTCTTCGAGTTGGAAACCGGTACTCATGCGCAAATCCACTTGCCGGAGTAGGTGGCGGTGCTGCCGTCGGCAGCGCTTACGGTGAGGTTGGCGGCACGCGAAGCCGCATCGCCTGCCTGCGGTGCGACCTGGACGGTCACGCCCTCACCCGAAAATGTGGCTCCTGCCTTGAGCGAGTCGAGGCCACCGGGCCCCGTGTCGAGCAGCGTCAGACCGCCTCCAACACGGATCACGGCCTTGCCTGGCAAGGTCGGTTCCCTGAGCGCGCTCGCCATGACGAGTTCACGATTGCCGTCCATGAAGGTGCAACCGCCATCGCGCGGGCCCATGTCGACATTGGCGATATCGCGAAGCTGCTCGAGCTGGGTGACATTGACACCCGCCGGAGGGGCTTCCGCAGCGACATTCGGCGCATCGGCATCGACAGGCGCAGCAGCACCCTGCTCCCCGCCGTTGATACGGCTGGCGAAGTCATCCGCGCTTTCCTGAGGCGCGGGCTCGGAAGAGCACGCCGCGAGCGCGAGCGCAGTCAGAGGAAGGATAAGCGCGCGCATCAATTGGCGCCCTTCTTCGGCTTGGTGGCCTTCGCGGTATCGGTCGTCTTGCCGACCCGCTTCTTGCGCCCCGGCTGATCTTCTGTGGGCTCCGGCGGCGGAGCATCGGGTCCGCCGTCCTTTTCGGCTGGCGCATCGGCGCTGACTTTTTCAGCGGCTTTTTCGTCAGCCTTCGCACCGGCACCCGTCTGCTTGGGGCTTTCGGTGGTCTTCGGATCGTCGATCGGCGGCATATCCGCCTTTTCGTCGCCCGGAAGGACGTAATCCGCGCCTTCCCACGGGCTCATGAAGTCGAACTGGCGCAGGTCCTGTGCCAGCTTCACGGGTTCGTAGACCACGCGTTTTTCGTCTTCGGAATACCGCAGCTCGACATAGCCAGTGAGCGGGAAATCCTTGCGGAAGGGGTGACCTTCGAAACCGTAGTCGGTCAGGATGCGGCGCAGGTCGGTGTTCCCGTCGAACAGCACGCCGTACATGTCGAAAACTTCACGCTCGAGCCAGCCCGCATTGGGCCAGAGCGTCGTCACCGTCGGTACCGGCGTATCTTCCGATGCGCGGCACTTGACCATGATGCGATTGTTGGTGGTGACCGAAAGCAGCATGTAGACCACTTCGAACCGTTCATCGCGGCTCGGGTAGTCGACACCGGCGATTTCCATCAGCTGCTGGTATTCGAAATCGTCGCGCAGGGTGCGCAGCGCAGTTTCGATGCTGCCACGCTGGACATGGAAGAGCAGCTCGCCATGCTCTTCGTGTGCCTCGACGAGATGATCGCCAAGCGCTTTCGAGATCGTGTTCTTGAGGCCGTCGATTTGGGTGAACCGGGGCGCGGAATGAAGCGTTGCCATCTCTTCGCCCTTACCTCTCGATCGTGCCGACGCGGCGGATCTTACGCTGCAGCTGCATCACGCCGTAGAGCAGTGCCTCTGCCGTCGGAGGGCAACCAGGCACGTAGATGTCGACCGGCACGATGCGATCGCAGCCGCGAACGACGCTGTAGCTATAGTGATAGTAGCCGCCGCCATTGGCGCAGCTGCCCATTGAGATAACGTATTTCGGTTCCGACATCTGGTCGTAAACCTTGCGCAGCGCAGGAGCCATCTTGTTGCAGAGCGTGCCTGCGACGATCATCACGTCGGACTGACGGGGCGAAGCACGCGGAGCGACGCCAAAGCGCTCCATATCGTAACGCGGCATGTTCACGTGGATCATCTCGACCGCGCAGCAAGCGAGGCCGAAAGTCATCCACCACAGCGAACCCGTGCGCGCCCACTGGAACAGGTCCTCGGTACTGGTGACGAGGAAACCCTTGTCGTTCACTTCCGTCTGAAGCGCGTTGAAATAGTCCTGGTCGGGCTGGCGTACGTCCCCTGGCTGAGCCGTCGGCTGCAGCAGTGCGTCGCGTCCGTGCGGGCTGGAGGTCATTTGCTGGCTCATATCAGTCCCAATCCAGTGCGCCCATCTTCCATTCGTACGCGAGGCCGATCGCCAGAATGAGAAGGAAAATCACCATCGCAATCCAGCCCGTCCATCCGGTGATGTCGAGGCTGACAGCCCATGGAAAAAGGAACGAGGCTTCGAGGTCGAACAGCAGGAACGAGATCGCGACCAGATAGAAGCGAACGTCGAACTGGCTGCGGGCATCGTCGAATGCGGGAAATCCGCACTCATATTCGCTGAGCTTTTCCGCATCGGGAGCGTGAGCGCCGGTCAGGCGGGATACGCCCATCGGCAAGAACACGAAGGCAGTCGACAAGACGACTGCGATGAAGAGGAAGATCAGGATCGGTAGATATTGTTCGAGGTCGACCACGAATGATTCCTAAGCGGGGCTTGGTTCGGGCACGCCTCTAGGCCCCTCGCGTGACAGGTGCAAGGGTGCGAAAGGCGCAATTCCCGTAAGCATGGTTGCAGGAGACGCACAATCGACCTCAGTCGAGGGGCAATCTCCGTATCTGCGTCGGAACGAAGGGCTTGTCTTGCGCAGGCTGTCCGGCCACCCAACGGTCCCACTGCCCATTCCCGACATAATACAGGGCGTCCGGGCCAAGGTAACCGGAGAGAGGTTCGGTCCAGTCGCGGTGGGATAGCTCCAGATTGCGCTGGCTGACGACCGATTTCCCGTCGGGCGAGAGCTGGAACGCCACTATTCGCATGGGGCTGGTGCCGTTCTGTACGGCAATCAGCTCGTCACCGCGACGCCAAAGGCCATAGATCCCATCGAGCGGGAACGGGCCTTTCGCTGGGACCCGGTGAACGTCACCACTATCGAGATCGACAGCAGCAAGCCCATAGCGATAATCGCTCACGTAAAGCCCTTTTCCGTCGTTGCTCGTGACCAAGCCCTGTGGCGAGCGGAAGGTGCCGGGAGCAACGAGAATCTCGATGATTTCTGCACCTGGTAGAAGCCGGTAGATGCCGCCTCCTAGCGGATCGCTGGCGTAGATGGTGCCATCGGGCGAACGATGAAGATCAGAAAGGTTCGACCCTACTGGCGCAGGAAAGAAGCGCGGTGTGTCGCCCGGAAACCTTATCCCCACCAAGCCAGAGAAATAAGGCTGGCTGGCATCAGAACCATCGATCTTGCCCGATGCCGCCAACACCAGGGCGCGCCCGGGATCATAGACGATTCCGCTCAAATTGCCGGCGCCTTCGAGGGTATGGTCGCTCCAGTTGCCGCGCGGGCCCTTCCCCCACAAGTTTTTGCCAGACACGGAGCTGACAGCGATATTCCCGCCCTCCAAATCCATCAGGACGCTTTCAACCAGACCAGCAGCCGCAGGGACCATCGCCACAACCTTGCTTCGTTCCAACGGATCGGGATGCTCACGGAGAAGGTTGGTGGCTCGCTCCGCGAATTCCTCACCGACAAGCTTGGGGATCTGCGCCCGTGCAGTGGATGAGAAAACATACCCCCGCTCGTTCAGCCAGGATAATGTCCCTAGCAGATCCTCGTAGGCTTCAGCTTCAAGCTGTGCATTGAGCAATCTAAGGCGAACCGAAGTGCTGTCGGGAAACGACAATGCCAGGTTTTCGAGGCCTTGCAGGTCGCGAACCTGCCCGGTCTCGGAGTTCGCTCCTGCCCAGGCGAACTCCTCCGGAATGTCTGCGCCGACATCGGCCAACGAATACTGGCCGCATCCAGAAAGCAGGAGAACTGCGCTTGCAAGCAGCGCCCTCATTTCATCATCTTGTCGATCGCTTTGCGTGTAGCGTCGCCGTATGGCGGCTTGAAACCGGCCAGCTTCGCAACGTCGATTTTCGGCTGGGTGTAGACGCTGCGAGCATGGCTGAATTCGCGGAAGCCCTCGACACCGTGATAGCTTCCCATTCCGGAAGGACCGACCCCGCCGAATGGCAGATCGTCCATGGAAACGTGGAAGATCACGTCGTTGACGGTGACGCCGCCGCTGATCGTCTTCGTCAGGACCTTCGACTGCTCATCGGAATCCTGCCCGAAATAATAGAGACCCAGCGGACGATCGTGCTCGTTCACGTATTCGATCGCCTCATCCATGTGGCGGTAGGTCTTCACCGGCAGGACCGGCCCGAAGATTTCCTCCTGCATCGCCTTCATGTCCTCGGTCACGTTTTTGAGGATCGTCAGCGGCATCTTGCGGCTGTTGGTATTCGAGAAATCCTCATTGCCCGGATTGACCTCGATGACCTCCGCACCCTTGTCGCGTGCGTCGGCGACGAGACCCTGAAGCCGATCGAAATGGCGGTCGGTGACGACGCTGGCGTAATCGTCGTTGTCGAGCAGCGTGGGGTACATGTTGGCCGTGCCCTGCCAGACCCCGTGGATAGCCTCGTCCTGCTTGCTTTCCGGAACGTAGAGATAATCTGGCGCCAGGCAGATCTGGCCCGCGTTCATCATCTTGCCCATCGCGATCCGCTCGCCAGCTTTCGCGAAATCGGCGCTTTCGCCCATGAAAACGGGGCTCTTGCCGCCAAGCTCGAGGGTAACCGGGACCAGGTTCCTGGAGGCCGCCTCCATGACCTTGCGACCCGTAGCGGTCGAGCCGGTGAAGACCAGATGGTCGAACGGCAGTTCGGAGAACGCTCCGGCGATTTCAGGGCCGCCGGTGAAAACGGCGCACTCGTCTTCGGTGAAATATTCCTCGACCAGCTCCTTCATCATCAGGCTGGTCTTCTCGGTGAATTCGCTCGGCTTGATCATCGCCCGGTTTCCGGCAGCAAAAATCTGCATCAGCGGTCCGAACGTGAGGTTCACGGGGAAATTCCACGGACTGAGGATGCCGATCACGCCCTTGGGTTCATAGCGGACCTCCGCCTTTGCCCCCAGCAGGCCGAGCGGGAACTGCACGTGGCGCTTGTCCGCCTTGGCCCAGCCATCCATGCGTTTCAGGCAATATTTCCCGAAATTGATCGTGCCGACGATGTCGGTCATCATCGATTGCTGCGGAGAACGGTTGCCGAAGTCTGCGCTCATGACCTTGCACAGGTCGTCGGCGTGATCTTTCAGCAGCTTGATCGAACGCTCGATACGATCCTTGCGCAACGCCATGGGCTCGGGCCGCATCTGGTGATGAGCCGCGCGTTGCTTGCGAAGGACCTCTTCCATCCGGTTCAGTCGCTCATCAGCCATGATATTCTCCCTTGGTCTGTGTTGCGCCGCAGCGACGCCTATCCTATCTCGACGACAAGATATTCCAGAACCAGAGGACCAGCACAAGCATGACCCAGTTCAGCGCAAACGATCCCGTCGTAATTCTTTCCTACGCTCGCACGCCCATGGGCGGCATGCAGGGCGCCCTCGCCGATGTGTCCGCGACCGATCTCGGAGCGACGGCGGTTAAGGCAGCCGTAGAACGTTCGGGCGTCGCAGGCGACAAGTTCGACCGTACATACATGGGCTGCGTCCTTCCCGCAGGCCTTGGACAGGCCCCGGCCCGCCAGGCCTCGATCAAGGCAGGACTGCCCAAATCCGTACAGGCAACCACGGTGAACAAGGTTTGCGGCAGCGGAATGCAGACCGTCATCATGGGTGCCGAAGCGCTCGCCAGCGGCACTGTAGATTATGTCGTTGCAGGCGGCATGGAGAGCATGACCAATGCGCCTTACCTCCTCAAGAAGCACCGCTCCGGCGCGCGCCTCGGCCATGACACGACCTATGACCACATGTTCCTCGACGGGCTCGAAGATGCCTATGAGGAAGGCCGGGCGATGGGCACTTTCGCTCAGGACACCGCCAACGACTACCAGCTGACGCGCGAGCAGATGGACGAATATTCCATCGAATCGCTCCGCCGCGCGAATGCAGCCATCGACAGCGGCGCCTTTGCCGACGAAGTGGTCCCCGTCACCTTCTCGACCCGCAAGGGCGACGTAACGGTCGAACACGACGAGCAGCCGGGCAAGGGCCGTCCCGACAAGATCCCGCAGTTGCGCCCTGCCTTCGCCAAGGATGGCACGATCACGGCAGCCACGTCCTCTTCCATTTCCGACGGCGCAGCTGCCGTGGTGCTGACCCGCGAGAGCGTGGCCTCGGCAAACGGCCAGGCTCCGGTCGCCAAGATCGTCGCAATGGCAGCCCATGCGCAGGAACCTTCGGAATTCACGGTCGCTCCGGTTGGCGCGATCAACAAGGTCCTCGAAAAGGCCGGCTGGTCGGCCGACGATGTCGACCTGTGGGAAGTGAACGAAGCATTTGCCTGCGTCGCGATGTTCGCGATGCGCGACATCGGCATCCCGCACGACAAGATCAACGTCAATGGCGGCGGCACGGCGCTAGGCCACCCCATCGGTGCAAGCGGCACCCGCATCATCGTCACCTTACTCAATGCGCTCAAGCAGCAGGGCAAGAAGCGCGGCGTTGCATCGCTGTGCATCGGCGGCGGTGAAGCTACTGCCGTTGCAGTCGAACTGGCCTGACGTGAATCACGAAAGCGAACGGAACGGCAGGAGGGGCCGATGCGCCTCCCGCCTTCCGATCGCTGCCGTGCTCCTGCTCGCAGCCTGCAATCAAGAGCGGAGCGAGCCGGAGCCAGCGCAGCAAGCTCCCTCCCCAGAGGAAATCGCCGGGACCTACGAGGCGACGCTGGCCGATGGTTCCACCATCCGGCACACCCTGAATGCCGACGGGACCTATCTCGACACGGATGCGGATGGGAACCCGGCCGAGAACGGTAACTGGCGGCTGGAGGGAACGCAGCTTTGCTACGATCCCGAAGGCAGCGAGCCCGAAGCCTGCTACGACCAGGGCACAAATGCATCGGTAAAACGGATCGAAAACGAGGCCCCGGCCCCCGAGTGATCAGGGCTCGCCCGCACCCCAGAGGCGGGCTTGCTCGATATATCCCGCCCGGTTCCCCACGGCGAATTCGCACCAGCCCTCGTCGCAATCGCCAAGCGTACCGACGACACCGGGCTCCACGCGCCATTTGACCGCACCGCCGGTTTCCGGATCTGCGAGAATGGCCCCCTCGCCTTCGCCGATAACGATGGCTGCGCGATCGGGTGTCAGCAAACGCGAGACGACCCATCCGCGAGAACCGTCCGGATCCTCGATCAGGCGCCATCCTTCCATAATGCGCAAAACCTTCACCGGCAGCCCCTGGCGCCGGTAGACCCACGCGATCTTGTAGTCCGCACTCGGCCCCACTCTCATGTTGAGTTCGGTGGCCCGAATGCTCGCCCAGTACGGCACTTCGCGATCCTGCGCCGAGGCAGGCGACGCGAATGCGAGCATGGAGACAAGCAGGAGGAGAAACGGCACTCGCGACATGGCGATAGCTGTAGAATGGCGAAGGTTTCGCATCAAGCATCGCTTGACCGTTTCCCGCACGTAAGCGTAGCGATGTGAACAACATGAGCGAGCACGACACTTCATTCGACCGACCCGAAAAGCGCCTCGACAGGACGCCACGCGTAACCGTTACGCGTCACCTCGCCAAAGCGGTGGAACAGCGCATGTCCGAACTGTTCGATGTGCGGCTCAACACGGATGATCACCCGATGGACCGCGATGCGCTCGTCGCCGCGATGCAGGACTGCGACGTGCTGGTTCCCACCGTCACCGACCGGATCGATGCGGAGATGATAGAGGCTGCGGGAAGCGATCTCGGCCTCATCGCGAATTTCGGCGCCGGGACCGAGCATATCGACCTCAAGGCAGCCGCCAAGAAAGACATCATCGTCACGAATACGCCCGGCGTATTCACTGACGATACGGCCGATCTGACAATGGCCGGCATCATCGGCGTTCCGCGCCGTATCCGCGAGGGTGTGGAACTCGTCCGCAGCGGCAAGTGGACCGGCTGGGCGCCGACCGCGATGCTCGGCCGCAAGCTGGGCGGCAAGACCCTCGGTATCGTGGGAATGGGACGGATCGGCCAAGCAGTCGCCCACCGCGCACGCGCCTTCGGACTGGAGGTCGCCTACCACAACCGCAAGCGCCTGCCCGAGGCGATCGAGCGCATGTTCGGCGCTCGCTACGTCGAAACCCTCGACGAGCTGGTGGCCGAAGCCGACATACTTACCCTGCACTGCCCCGCCGATGCGGAAAACCGCCACATGATCGACGCGCGCAGGCTCGGCCTGATGAAAGAGGGTGCGAGCATAATCAACACCGCGCGCGGCGACCTGGTCGATTACGAGGCGCTGGTTGCGGCCCTCGAAAGCGGACGGCTCGCCGGTGCAGGTCTCGACGTCTATCCGGACGAACCCAATGTGGATCAGCGGCTGATCCGGCACCCCAATGTCATGACCCTGCCCCACATCGGCAGCGCCACCCGTGAAGGCCGCGAGGAATCGGGTATCAAGGTCATCGCCAATATCCGCATGTGGGCCGACGGCCATCGGCCGCCCGACCAGGTGCTGAGCGGTTTCTGACGCCGAAGGTGACAAAGGCGACAGTGTGTCGCCTTCAAATTCGCCTAGTAACTCGATGATAATAAGAGCGTTTTCTTTCCTCTCGCGAAGGTGACACATTGCCCTGTCGAATCTCGGCGAGTTGCACAGCTCCGAAGTGGCAACCGCGAGTGGAAGTGGTTTCGAGAATTTGCGGGAATGCATCAGGGCCTAGCGAGCATAATCTGTGCGAGTAGGAAAAGCCTTGTTCCCCAATCACAACCGATACCGGCTTTGCATTGTCGGCGAGTGGCTTTAAGCGCTCCGCCCCATGGATGAATTTTCAAGCCGAATAGAAGCTCTCGAACACCAGTGGATGCGCGCGTGGGCTCAACGCGATCGCAATGTGATGAAGACGCTCGCGTCGAAAGACTTCATCTTCCTGCTCGGATCGAACAGCCCCGCGATCCTCGACCGCGCAAGCTGGCTGGAGGCAGCGACCACGCGTTTTCGCTGCAACGGCTATCGCTTCGACGAAGTCTACGTTCGCCGTCACGGCAACATCGCGGTTTTCGCCACCCGCATGACGCTGGATGCGACGATGGGCGACCATGACTGGTCGGGCGAAACCTGGCTCATGGACCTGTGGCAAAAGGGCAAGGTGCGCCGCAAATGGCGCATCGTCGAACGCACCATCTCGCGGCCCGATACTGACGACAAGATGCCCGACGCCATCAGGTCGATGCAGCTCTGGCGCTAGACCTCAAAGGTTGGCGGAACCGCAGTTTTTCGAGATTAGATTCGAGAGTTCGGTTTCAAATCTCTGCAACTCGGAATGCGTGACATTCGCGTCGATCGACACGCTGTTGCAGTCAATCTCTTCAGCCAGCCAAATCTGCAGTCTCAAGTGACCTAGCTCGTCTCTTGGTTCGAGACGAATTTTCAATAAGCCGTCGAAGGCTTGAAATTTGACTGCGTCCGAGATCGGAAACCTGCGGAGTTCTTCGGCTAGTTTACTGAGCTCCAGCGGCGACCGGTTCCGGAAACGTGTTTCACCGCGGAATGAACCAGTATCGACAATTACCAGACACCGGTCATCGTCGAAACCGTCATCGACCGGAGGATCGAATAAAATTTGCAGCGCCATAAGGCCTCAGTCCCCGGTCAAAATCCGCTCGACCAGTTCCTTCACCGTGGGGGTGAAGTTGTTCGAATAGAAAGGATCCTGCTTGAACCGGTAGGCAGCGTGACCCGCGAAGGCGAGGTTCTCGTCCGGGTCGCCGCCATGGGCGATGTCTTGCAGCGTCTTCTGGATGCAGAAGCTGCGCGGGTCGGCGAGGCGGCCGGTCGTGTGATTGTCGTGATCCTTCCAGCTCGAGAACTGGCAGTGGGACAGGCAGCCCATGCAACCCTGCTGGTCGGCACGAATCTGCTCAGCGCTTTCGGGCGTCACGAAGACGACGGTATCGTCCGGGGTCTTGAGCGCTTCGGTAAAGCCTTCGTGCATCCAGGCCTGCGCCTTGCGCTGGTCACCCGGGTGGACGAAAAAGTACTTCGCCTTGCCGTGGTCGGAAAGCGGGATGGTGCCCTCTTCCTCGTCGCGCTTGAAGATCGGGATCTGGCGCTCCGAGCGGTGCATGAGGTCGTAGAGGAACGGCGTTTTCACCGCGCTCGAATAGAAACCGGTCGGGCTGAACTTGTGCAGCAGGACGTCGCCCGGTTCGACCGTGCGCAGCATGTCCTTCCAGACCTGCGGGATCGGGCTTTCTTCAGTCAGCAGCGGGCGCGTGCCGAACTGGAAGGCGATCTTGCCGAGCTCAGGATTGTCGATCCAGTCGTTCCATTCGCGCAGGAACCACACGCCGCCAGCCATGACGATTGCCGTATCTTCGGAGACACCTTCCTTGCGCATCGTTTCGCGCAGCGCCTTCACGCGCGGATAGGGATCTTCGGGCTTGGTCGGGTCTTCCGCGTTGGAGAGGCCGTTGTGGCCGCCCGCCAGCCACGGATCTTCGTAGACCACGGCGGCGAGGAGGTCCGGCACCTTCGAATAGCTGCGCTTCCACAGGGCGCGGAAGGCGCGAGCGGAGGAGACGATCGGCAGGTAGTAGACGTTATAGCGCTGGGCGATCTCGGCCAGCTTGTAGGGCATGCCTGCACCGCACGTGACGCCGGTGATCTTGTCGGCGCAATTTTCCAGCACGCCTTCGAGTACCTGCTGCGCCCCGCCCTGTTCCCACAAGACGTTGATGTTGATGGCGCCGCGGCCTTCGGAAATTTCATAAGCGCGGTTCACCTGCTCGGTTGCGCCGTCGATTGCGTATCGAACGAGCTGTTCAAAACGCTCCACACGGGTTGCCTGCGGATAGACCTGCGGGATCGGGTTGCCGTCCTCGTCATAGCTGTCCGCATTCACGGCGCTGACGGTGCCGATGCCCCCGGCTGCCGCCCAGGCGCCGGAGCTTGCGTGGTTGGTCGCGGAGACGCCCTTGCCGCCTTCGATAAGCGGCCACACTTCGCGCCCACCATAGACGATCGGGCTAAGACCCTTGAAACTCATGCAATCCTCTTTCCCTGATTGGGCACGTTGTCGTGCCTAGCCCTCGTTGCCGCTATCTGCGCGGCAGGGCGTTATCTCTTCCGGCTGTGGCCTGTTAGCCGCTGCCTTGAACTGTGCATAGTACCCCGAAAGCTCGGGCGCGTCCTTGAATGCGACGAGCTCGTAACCAACCCGGCGAAATTCGCACGACAGCAGCAGGGGATCGATCCCGTGCTGGTCGGTCGGGCGATCGACGTCCACGACGATCACCTGTCCCCCGTCCCGCAAGGCCGGCCACATGTTCCACAGAAACTCGTAGGGCTGCTGGATCTCGTGATACATGTGGACCATGAAAATCCGGTCGAAGCTGTTGTCCGGCAGACGCGGATCGCTGGGTTCGCCCAACCTGATCGACACATTGTCGAGCCGCTGGCGCTCTACCCGTCGACCCAGCCTCTGGATCGCTTCGGGGTCGATGTCCTGTGCGAGCACCCGTCCGGATTCGCCCACGCGCGGCGCGAGGCGAACCGTATAATAGCCGTTACCCGCACCGATGTCGGCCACGGTCATGCCGGGCTCGATTTCCGCCAGGTCCATGACCTTCTGCGCTTCGCCCCTGCTGTCGCGGGCATCTTCAGTCGAGAACTGGTAGGAGACGACCTCGGAAACGGGCCTGTCCGGCTCGGGGAACACAGGTCCGCCTTCTGTGTCGCTCATGACCGCATCGCAACTGGCAAGCGAGCCGAACGCAATCAGTAGGAGCGAGGCGCGCCTCACTCGGCGTCCTCCACCTCA
This sequence comes from Qipengyuania aquimaris, assembly GCF_009827445.1. Taxonomy (GTDB): domain Bacteria; phylum Pseudomonadota; class Alphaproteobacteria; order Sphingomonadales; family Sphingomonadaceae; genus Qipengyuania; species Qipengyuania aquimaris. Next base: position 856,830 of record NZ_WTYI01000001.1, on the reverse strand, counting down.
ACCGTTTCACCAGTGACCTGCTGCGCGAGCGCGGCTGAGATGAACGGATCCAGCGCGCCGTCCAGAACGTCGTCGGGAGTCGGCGAAGTAACACCGGTCCGCAAGTCCTTGACCATCTGGTACGGCTGCAGGACGTAGGAACGGATCTGGTGTCCCCACCCGATATCGCTCTTTTCCTGATATTCGCCGGATGCAGCCGCTTCGCGTTCCGCCATCTCACGCTCGAACAGGCGTGCTTTCAGCATGTTCATCGCGGTGGCGCGGTTCTTGTGCTGGCTGCGGTCGTTCTGGCTGGCGACCACGATACCGGTCGGCTGGTGAGTGATACGCACGGCAGAGTCGGTCGTGTTGACGTGCTGACCGCCAGCACCCGATGCACGGTAGGTGTCGATCTTGAGGTCGGCTGGATTGATCTCGATGTCGATATTGTCGTCGATCACCGGATAGACCCAGACCGAACAGAAGCTGGTGTGTCGCCGCGCTGAACTGTCGTAGGGGCTGATGCGGACGAGGCGGTGGACGCCGCTTTCGGTCTTGGCGTAGCCATAGGCATTTTCGCCCTTGAGCAGCAGCGTTGCCGACTTGATGCCGGCCTGGTCCCCGGCCTGGTATTCCACCGTCTCGACCTTGAAGCCGCGGCGTTCCGCCCAGCGCGCGTACATGCGAAAGAGCATTTCCGCCCAGTCGTTGCTTTCGGTACCGCCCGCGCCTGCATGGATTTCCAGGTAGGTGTCGTTGGCGTCGGCCTCGCCGGAAAGAAGCGCCTGCACCTTGTCGCGGTCGGCCCGGTCGGCGAGCGCGGCAAGGCTCGCGAGCCCTTCATTGGCGATATCGTCGTCGCACTCGGCTTCGCCCATTTCGACGAACTCGATGGCATCGCCCATTTCGCTCTCGATCTCGCGCACCGTGTTGATCGCGGTCTCGAGGCGCTTTTGCTCCTGCGTGATGGCCTGGGCCTGCTTGGGATCGTCCCACAGGGTCGGGTCCTGGACCCGCGCGTCGAGCTCGTCCAGCTGGCGCAGCGCGTGGTCCCAGTCGAGCGACTGGCGCACAAGCGCGAGAGCAGCTTCGATACGGTCGATATTGGCCTGCCCTTCGGCACGCATAAGTCGAATTCCTTGTATTCCGTTGGTTCGCCCACCTAGCGCGCAGGCCGCAATTGTAAAGCTGCGCGGGCCGGGTTGGAGGGGACTGGCTAGTAGAGCCCCTCATTCTCTTCGACGAAGTCGCCGGCGGAATCGTCGCGGCCTTCGGCTTCGACCCGACGGTTCGCGCGTACCCCCTCGCGAGCCCGTTTGATTAGCTCGAGGATCTCGGCCCTTTGCGCGGCCATCTCGTCGGAACGGGTCGAACGCGGCGGTTCGGTATCAGGCTTGAAAGCCTCCCAGATCACGGATGCCTTGGGATCTTTCGAAGGCTCGCCGTCGAACACGCGTTTGCCGGTCCGGCGGTCGATCTTGACCATGCGAATGCCGGGAGGAGCGACGAAATCGGGTGATGTCCAGCGGTCCTTCGTAGCTTCGACGAAGCGCTTCATGATGGGCGCCGCGGTATTGCCGCCCTGCACCCAGCCACCAAGGTTCCGTGGCTGGTCGAAGCCGACATACATGCCCGCAACGATATCGGGCGTGCCCCCGACGAACCACGCATTGGTCGGACCATTGGTGGTCCCGGTCTTGCCGAAGAGCGGCAGTTTAAGGCTACGCAGGCGCACGGCGGTACCGCGCGTTACGACGCCCTGCAGCATGTGGACCATCTGGAAAGCGGTGCGCGGATCGAGGACCTGTTTGCCGGGCGGTTCGAAGCGGGGCATCGGCTGCCCGTCCCATTCCGCCATATTACAGCCGGTGCATTCGCGCTTGTCCGTGCGGTAGATCACTTTTCCGCGGCGATCCTGCACGTAATCGATGACCGACCCTTCGTTCTGGCGTCCCCAGTTCGCAAGCGCGGCATAGGCATTGACCATCTTCGCCACGGTCGTCTCCCCCGCTCCGAGAGCGAAGGAATAATAGGGCTCGTAATCGCCGATACCGACGCGTGAGATCGTCTGGACAACGTTCTGCATCCCCGTGTCGTCGGCGATATGGACGGTCATCAGGTTGCGGCTCTGTTCGAGGCCCCAGCGCAGCGTATGTTCACCACCGCCACCGCCGCCGAAGTTGCGGAAGCATTTCTCGCCCAGCTGTGCGCCCTGCCACACGCAGAACGTCTGGTCGGGAACCTGCGTGGCAGGCGTCATGCCGTTGTCGAGCGCAGAGGCGTAGACGAAGGGCTTGATGGTCGAGCCCGGCTGGCGATCGGCCTGCGTGGCGCGGTTGAAGCTGCCCAAGCGGCTGTCGAACCCGCCTTGCATTGCGAGGACCCGGCCAGTCTGCGGGGCCTCCGCCAGGAAGCCGCCCGACACCTCGGGCACGACCCGCAGCCGGTAACCGGAACCCGATGGCTCTGCAGCAACGACGTCGCCGACCTTGAGCGTGTTCGGGGCGCCCGAAAGCGCATAGTCCTCGCCATCGGTCAGGCCGATCGTCGGCGAACTGCCGGCCTTGGTGATGACGCCGACACGCCAATTCTCGTAATTGATGCTAAGGTTCGAAGAGGCGAGCTGCGAGTGCAGGCTACCATTCTCCGGGTTCAGCGTTGCAATCGGACCCGTGAAACCACGATTGCCGTGATAGCTCAGCAGCTGTGCCCTAAGAGCATCGCGCGCCGCGTCCTGAAGCTCTACGTCCAGCGACGTGCGCACCCACAAGCCGCCGGCGTAAACGCTATTCCCGCCATCATCGGCGGTTTCGCCGAACTCCGAGATCAACTGACGGCGAACCTCTTCGAGGAAATAGCCGGCATCGGCCGAACGTTCGCTGCGCTGCTGGACCAGGCCAAGCGGCTGCGCCTTCGCGGTATTCGCTTCGGCGACTGTGATAAAATCATTGGCCACCATCTGGTCGAGGACGAAATTGCGACGCGTGACGGCAAGATCACGATGGCGGTCTCGGCCGTACCTTTCAGGCGCTTTCGGAAGGATCGCCAGGAACGCGGTTTCATGCAGGTCCAATTCGTCGACGTCCTTGTCGAAATAGGCGCGCGCGGCTGCCTGGACACCGAAGCTACGTCTTCCGAGCGGAATCTCGTTGAGGTACAGCTCGAGGATTTCCTGCTTGGTCAGGACTTGCTCGATCCGCTGAGCGAGGATCATTTCTTTCACCTTCCGGGTGACCGAATACTCGTCACCAAGAAGGAGGTTTTTCGCCACCTGCTGCGTGATGGTCGATCCGCCGACCGCCCGTTCGCCCGATCCGTACTTGGTCGCGTAATCGAAAACTGCGTTGACCGTGCCTGTGAAATCGACCCCGCCGTGGCTGAAGAACGTCTTGTCCTCAGCCGAAAGGAAAGCCTCGATCATCGGCTGCGGAAAGTCGACGTACTGAAGCTGGACGCGCCGCTCGCGCGCGTATGAATGTACGATTTCTCCATCCACACCTCGCACAACAGAGGGAAGCGGTGTTTCGTACTCGAGAAGGGATTCAGCATCCGGCAGGTTGCGCGCAAGCGATGCCCACAAGAGCACCAGCAGCATCAGCGCGATGCCGATCAGATAGGTCAACACGCGCAAGCGCTGGTTGTCATGCCAGTTCTCGCGCATCCAATTGACAAAGCGCACGGGATCGCCGGTGAGGCGGTCGCGGTAATACTGGAGGTGGCTGGCGTAATCCATGATCAAAGCAGGCCTCTAGCACGCCGATTATCGGGCGCGCTATACCTACATTTGTATTTGCGACGAGCGCTGCTGCTGGCGTGCGAAATACAGCCCGATTGCCTGGGACATCACCTCGGCAAAGTCTTCCCGCCCCTCGGCCGAAGCCAGCCTTTTTGCATCCTCCTCATTGGTGATGAAGCCGCTTTCGAAAAGCACAGACGGAATGTCGGGCGCGCGCAGAACCAACAGGTCGGCCGAATGCCGCGGCTGGGGATGAAATTGCACCTTCCCTTCGCCTACCCGCTGTATGAGCCTCGCAAACTCGTCGGATTCGGCGCGGGTCCGCCGCCGGGACAATTCGACGAGAATTTCGTTCACTTCCGCACTGGCCCCGCCAAGGGATACGCCGTTCAACGTGTCGGCGGCATTTTCCCGCGCGGCGAACCGGGCCGCTGCCGCGCTCGATGCGCGATCGGACAGCGTGTAGATGCTTGCCCCCTCGACCTCTCCTGCTTCCCCTGCACTGTCGGCGTGGATGGAAATGAACAGGTCCGCATTCAGCCGGCGGGCCAATCCGTACCGTTCCGAATGAAGAAGATATCGATCATCGTCACGTGTAAGGGCGACACGCGCGATATTTCTCTCTTCGATCTCGTCGCGAAGCGCCCGCGCCAAGCCGAGTACGAGCGTCTTTTCTCGGTAGCCGGATGCGGTGGCGCCAGGGTCGAAGCCGCCGTGACCGGGGTCGATAACAACCAGAGGCAATTCCGCCTCACCGCGAACCTCGGGCAATTCGGGCTCGACCGCCTTGCCCGGCAAAGCTGCCCTCAGCACCAGACCCGGCTCCGCCGCGGCCAATCCGCCGCCAACGACGACACCGATCGTTGCGACAAGCGCAGTTACCGTGACGAGAAGGGGCGCGGCGAGATGCATGATCGATTTCATGGTCACCAAAACCTTAAGGCTTCGTGCACCTTATGCGCAATATAGTTGCCGATCGAAACCCACGGTGCTAGCGCTCCTCATATCGGTTCGGTGCCTCCGATCGGCGCGTAAGTCGCGACGAAGAGGGTCGCCGATATCGTATTCGCCCCGCCATCCTGGCGTGGCCCTTATTTGTACAGGTTGATGCACAGAACGCACTCATCCCTTTCCGCAGTCCCTGCGCCGATCTTCGGCAAGACGGCTGCCGCGACGGATGCAGGGGCGCAGATTTTGCGCAGTGCGTCGGATGCAGACACGAATATCCGGACAGACGATCGCAGTGTTCTGAACCGGACCGCTAATGCCGCGATTCCACCAATGGGACGCGGATTTCACACACAATCGCGCAGCAGGAAGGACGGGCTCGCCCCGCCCCGCCGCGCATGGAGAATAATTAATGGCAACGCGCATGCTCATCGACGCGCGCCACCAGGAAGAAACCCGGGTGGCAGTCCTCAAGGGAAACCGGATTGAGGAATTCGATTTCGAATCTGCCGACAAGAAGCAGATCAAAGGAAATATCTATCTAGCCAAGGTCACGAGGGTCGAACCCTCGTTGCAGGCGGCGTTCGTCGATTTCGGCGGCAACCGTCACGGCTTCCTCGCCTTCAGCGAAATCCATCCAGATTATTACCAGATTCCCAAGGAAGACCGCGCCGCGCTGCTCGCCGCCGAAGCGGAAGCTGCCGAGGAAGAACAGCGCCTGCGCGCCGAAGAGGAAGAGCGCGGCGAACTGCCCGGCGAAGAGTACGACGCCGAGGATGAAAGCTCCGAAGCGCTTGCTGAAGACCTCGCCGAAGACGGCCTCGAAGAAGTCGACACCTCCGACAAGGACAAGGTCGCAACGATCGAGGAAGGCCATCTCGACGGCGAAGATGACGAAGATTCGGACGATGGCGACGACGATGAAGAGAGCGAGGACGACGGCTCGAAGTCCAAGTCCCGCTCGCGCCGTGGCCGTGGCCGCCGCCAGGGCAAGGGCCGCAGCCGCGCGAAGGAAGTGGATGAAGCCCGCGCCAAGCGCATGGCCCTGCGTCGCAAGTACAAGATCCAGGACGTCATCCAGCGCCGCCAGGTGCTGCTCGTCCAGGTCGTCAAGGAAGAGCGCGGCAACAAGGGCGCTGCCCTCACCACCTATCTCAGCCTCGCCGGCCGCTACACGGTTCTCATGCCGAACAGCAGCCACGGCGGCGGCATCTCGCGCAAGATCAATTCCGCCAGCGACCGCAAGCGCCTGAAGCAGATCGTCGGTGATCTGAACCTGCCCAAGACCATGGGCCTGATCGTTCGCACTGCCGGCCTTTCGCGCACCAAGACCGAAATCAAGCGCGACTTCGATTACCTCGCCCGCCTGTGGGACGAGATCCGCGAAAAAACGCTGTCGTCGGCGGCGCCCGCGCTGATCCACTCGGACAGCGACCTGATCAAGCGCGCCATCCGCGACATCTACAATCGCGAGATCGAGGAAGTCGTGGTGGAAGGCGAGGAAGGCTACAAATCCGCCAAGGCCTTCATGAAGATGCTCATGCCCAGCCATGCGCGCCGGGTTAAGCAATATGTCGACCCGGTGCCGCTGTTCCAGCGCTACGGCGCGGAAGACCAGCTCAAGGCGATGTACGATCCGGTCGTCCAGCTGAAGAGCGGCGGCTATCTCGTCATCAATCCGACGGAAGCCCTGGTTTCGATCGACATCAACTCGGGCCGCTCCACCAAGGAGCACAATATCGAGCAGACGGCGCTCCACACGAACCTGGAAGCGGCGAAGGAAATCGCCCGCCAGCTGCGCCTGCGCGACATGGCCGGCCTCGTCGTGATCGACTTCATCGACCAGGAACACCATTCGAATACCCGCAAGGTCGAGCGCGCTATGAAGGATGCGCTCAAGAGCGACCGCGCGCGTATCCAGGTGGGCCGCATCTCCAGCTTCGGCCTCATGGAAATGAGCCGCCAGCGCCTGCGTACCGGCGTGCTCGAAGCGACCACGCGCGAATGCCCGCACTGCGACGGAACGGGCCTCGTCCGCACGGCCAGCTCTGCCGGTCTTTCAGCCCTGCGCCTGATCGAAGAGGAGGCTGCCAAGGGTAAGGGTTCGCGCATCCGCCTTGCAGCCAGCACCGAGGCCGCCGTCTACCTCCTCAACGAAAAGCGCAACGACCTGATCGAGATCGAACAGCGTTATGGCGTCATTGCCGAAGTCGTGCCGGAAGGCGAAGACGAAGGCGCGAAGATGACTGTGTCGAGCCACGGCCCCAAGCCCAAGGACGCGCCGAAGTTCGACACTATCGTCGATGACGAGGACGACGACGAAGAAGAGTTCGTCGACAGCTCGGACGAGGACGAAGACGATGACCGTCCGCGCAAGAAGCGCCGTCGTCGCCGCGGTGGACGTGGCCGCAACCGGAACCGCGAGCAGGATTCGGATGGCAACAACGAAGACGAGTCCGACGAGGATAGCGATAACGACGCGCATTCCGAAGACGACGACGGTGACGACAAACCGAAGAAGCGCCGCCGTCGCGGCGGGCGCAGGCGCGGTGGTCGCGGTCGCGGCGGCAAGTCCGACGAGGTAACGGCTGAGGACGCCGAGAAGCTTGAACAGGTTTCGGAGCAGGTGGCCGAGGACATGGCGGTCGTCGCCGGTCCCGAGGACGCTCCGGAAACTGCCGAGCAGGCCGCCGAAGAGGAAAAGCCCAAGAAGAAGCGGGCCCCGCGCAAGAAGAAGGCGGCCGATGACACCGAGGCCGTTGCCGAGGAAGCTCCGGCCGAGAAGCCCAAGCGGACGCGCAAGAAAAAGGCCGACGACAAGGCTGCGGACGAAGCTTCGGGTGACAATGCTACCGAGGAAAAGCCGAAGCCCAAGCGCACTCGCAAGAAGAAGGCGGACGAGGCTCCGGCAGAACCTGCGGAGGCCGCTGCCGAGGCTGAAGAGAAGCCCAAGCCCAAGCGTACGCGCAAGAAGAAGGTCACCGAAAACGTAGCCGAGCAGGTCAAGGAAGACATGCCCGTCGTCGCCGGTCCCGAAGGCACTCCCGAAACTGCCGAGGCGGCAGCGAAGCAGGACGACCAGTCATCCGACGACGGCGGCAAGCCCAAGCGCGGCTGGTGGCAACGCACTTTCGGCGAATAATTTGAAGCTAACCGCCCGCCTGGCTCCTGTCAGGTGGGCGGTTTTCTTTCAGACCCCGGCCCGGCGGGCCACACCCCATTCCATCCAGCCCATCACCTTGGGCGCACGATCGAGATAGGCTTGGCCCAGCGGCTCCACTTCGAAGCCTGCGCCGCGTAGGGCAGAGCCGATCGGTCGCGTCAGATGGCATCCGCCTGCCAGCGGCTTCCAGACAGGTTCGATCCGGTCCTGCCACTTGGCAACCGATGCATCGGGCGCGCGCCCATGTTCGAGGAACAGCAGCCGCCCTCCCGGCTTCAATATCCTGCGTAATTCTCCCAGCACCTTGGCAGGGTCTTCGACGCTGCAAAGCGTGTACGTGCACACCGCCGTGTCGAACGTGCTGTCTGCAAACGGAATATCTTCCCCGACGCCTTCACGAATATCGGCGCTCCAGCCACGCTCGCGCGCCCTGTCTCGTGCATTTGCGAGCAGCTTTTCGTTGGGGTCGATGCCAGCGAAGCTTTCCACGCGGTCGGGATCGTAGAGTGGCTGGTTGAGGCCGCCGCCGCACCCCAGTTCGAAAATGTGGCCTTCGGCGAGCGGAATTACCTGCCTGCGCCTTTCCTCGATCCCCTTTTGCCCGCAGGCAAGGGTAATCATCCTCGGCATGACGTGCCGGTCGTAAAGACTGCGCAAGCCCAAACGCTCTCTCCCCACGTTTTGACCGCACTATGCCTGAAAAAATGGCGGTGAAAACCGCTTTTGGCGTCTATGCGCGTCCCTTGCGGAGTAACTCGCGGATATCGTTGAGGTCTTGCGGCTTGTCGACATCGACTGCGGCAAGGCCGTCAGGTGCTTTCACGAGACTTGCCCGCACCCCCATCCGCAGGCCTAGCATCTCGATAGCCTGCGCCATCGACAAGCGGCCGAGCGCGTATTTGAGGAGCGTGGAAACACCCAGACGGCGCACGATACGCCACGGGCGCTTGCGGTCGGCCTCCACCGCTTTCCAGTTTTCGATGGCCCGCCCTGCCCCTTCGTGCTGGAGGTAGAACAGGTTGCACCCGGACCATGCACCGTCCGCAAGGCGAAGGTAGGTCCGCTTCGATCCGGGCATGGCCGCTTCGATATCGCGGCGCTCTGCCAGCATGATCGACAGGTCTGCCGCTCGCGGTGTGGTATCGACGATGTGCCTGACCCATTCGGGCTTCAGCAGGCCATGGTCCGCGGTCGTCACGAGGAGTGGGGCACCCAGCGCAGCAAATGCGATCGCCGTGCTTTCGCTCGGCCCTTGGCCGGTGGGGAGAACCTCCAGATCGAGCGAGCGAGCCAGGGCTACGACGTCCGGGTGATCGCAGGATACCGCGATGCGGTCCGCACCTGCCTCTCGTAACGCAGCCGACACACGCTCGAGCAGCGCTGTGCCCTCGAGCTCGATCAGGGCCTTGTGCGGTTTTCCTTCGGTTCCGGCCAGCGGATCTCCACCCGGCCGCGTGCCCGCCAGTATCAATGCCGAGTAGGTCACGCCGCAGCCGCCTTCCTGCGGAGCTGGCGTAGAATGACCCACACGGTCGCGCTCATGGCGAGGTAGAAAATGCTCATGGCCAGCGCCACCGCCCAACCAACCCCGACCGGGCCCGACGACACGAAGGCAAGGATCGCGCCGACCAGAACCGCAAGGGCCAGCACGCGAACGCGCAGGGCGTATTTCGCATGGCCGGTGGAATAGAGCATCGGTTCGTAAGACACGCTGGCCAGTTCAAACGCGGCGCCGACGGCCAGCGGAATGAGCACCACGGCCCCGCGCGCATAGTCGAAGCCGCCGATAAGGACGAGCAGCGGTTCACCGAGGAACACCGCCAGCACAAGCACGGTAACTCCGGCCAGGGCAGCAATCCGGGTGACCTTCCTGACCAGGCCTTCGAAGCGATGGGCTTCGTCCGCCATGGATGAAATAGCGAACTCCGGCAGGACGGCGCGCGCGATGAGGACGGCGAACTGCTTCACCCCCTGGGCCAGCTGATCTGCAAGCCTGTATAGACCCGCAGCCGACGTCCCGAGGAAATAACCGACGGCGAGTAGCGGACCCTGCCGCACGGCCGCGTCGAGCGTGGTTGCAACGTAGGTCACGCCGAAGAAGCTCCTGACCCCCTCGTTTTCGCGCAGCATCTGGTTCCAGTGCCCGAAGTGCCTGCGGTGGAACGCTTGCGGGGCAAGGCGCCGTGCGGCGATCCAGTAAAGGGCGGCGGACAGCAGGTCGAAGAATGCCCAGGCGAAGAGGAACTTCCCCACGCTCGCGCCCGTCCAGAGGATGATGCCGCTGGCGATTAGGCGGCCGGTGGGAACGACCGCTTCGATATACATTCCCACGTCGAAACGTCCGAGAACCCTGACGATACCGCTCGGCGTGGTCAGGCGCGACCACATCAGGGCGCAGGCGAACAGGAAGCCCATCGTCACATATTCGGGGTTCAGCTCGAGTATTTCCGCGAACCCGAAATAGAGCAAGGCCGCGATCACGCAGCCCGTGATCGCCCCGAGCACATCGGCAGAGGTGCAAAACCAGATCAGACGACCGAACCTGGGATGGTCTTCTTCGAGAACGGGCTGGGCGCCGAACCGCACCAGGGTCTGCCAGGTCTGGAAGCCGGCGACGGCTACAAGCGCCTGCGCAGTGCCGAAGATCAGTGAGAAGTGGCCGAAATCCTTCAGCCCAAGCGAACGGGCAAGGATGGCGAGATAAAAGAAGCTGCAGACCGCGCCGAACCCCTTGCCACCGAGAATCCAGGCAAGGTTGCGCAGGATATTGGACAACCCGTCACGTCTTTTTGCGGGTTCTGAAGCCGGCTGCATGACGCGGACCTTTGAACGAATTGTCCTTGCGGCGCAATTGCATGGTTTGCGACTACCCACCGCCCGCACTATGGCGCCTGCCATGCGGGCCATTTTCCTTTTCAATCACGACGCAGGTCACCAGGTTGCTCACCTTGCCGGTATCGCCGCCGCGACGGCCAGATTGCATCCCGATATCGAGACGGTGGTTGCCTATGCGACTCCCGAGATACGTGGCCGCCTGGAGGAACTCATCGAGCCCGCCTCGGCTCAGCTGATCCGCTGGGAAGAACTGAGATTGCCCGGCTGGCGCAGGGCTGTCGCTACGATTTTAGACCGCGTGCTTCCTGCAAGTCGCCTGATGCGCCTGCGCGCCAACATTGCGCTGTTTGCGAGCGCGAACATGATGATCTCGACCGAGCGGACCTGCCTGCGGCTGAAGAAGCACCTCCCGCAAGACAGCATGCCCTATTTTGCGAAGGTTCCGCACGGCGCCGGGGATCGCAGCGTGGCCTACCATCCCGATTACACGCGCTTCGACCGCAGCTTCGTTGCCGGGCCGAAGGTCGTCGACCAGCTTGTCGCCCACGGCGTCTCGCGCGAACGGCTCGTCATCGTCGGATATCCCAAGTTCGAGGGCATCGACCTCGATGCCAAGCCGCGCTTCTTCGACAACGACAACCCGACCTTCGTTTACAACCCGCACTTCGATCCGAACCTGTCCAGCTGGTACGACGAGGGACCGGAGCTGTTGAAATGGTTCGCGAGCGATGCGGGGAAGGACTTCAACCTCATCTTCGCGCCGCACGTGATGCTCTTCAAGAAAAAGCTTCACGTCTCGCCCGAGTACAAGATCGCGCGCAAGCGTCCGGATGTGCCGGAAGAGGCACTCGAAGCCGAAAACGTCCTAATCGACGTCAATTCACCGCGCCTGTTCGACATGAGCTACACGCTCGCCGCCGATGGCTATATCGGAGACGTGTCGAGCCAGATCTACGAATTCCTCGCCCGTCCGCGCGCCGCATTCTTCTACGACAGCCGCCGCGAGAAGCTGGAGGAAGACGACGAATGGCACCTGTTCTGGGACGCCGGCCCCGTCGTCCAAACCACCGCCGATCTTGCGGCCCTCTTGCCCGATTACGAGCGCATCGCATCCGAATATCGCGATAAGCAGGTCGAGTTATTTTCCTATACCATCGACCTCGGCGATCGGCCGGCCAGCGAGCGCGCGGCAGACGCGATTGCCGACGCCGTCAAGGAGCAAGCGGGTCGATAACTTTCCAGCCACGTGCCCTCGCCTTCGCGGCCTCGGCAGGCGAACCGGTGACGAACAGGGGCTCGTCCGCCCAGTCGAGCAAAGGAGCGTCGGCGAAGCTGTCGCTGAGAAACCGCACATGCGCCGCATCGCGGTCAATGGCCTGTTCGGCAAACCATGCGAGGACGCGGTCCTTCTTCACCTCGCCATAACAGTTCCCGCCCGGAATTTGCGAGCCGTCCCAGCGTGTTGCGATCAAATGTTCGAACCCTAGACGGGTGGCAAAGGACTGAGCGTAGAAGTCGAAAGCAGCAGTGGCCACCATCATTTTGGCGCCAGAATTGCGGTCTTCTTCGACCAGTTTCATGACTGCCGGCATCAGGCCCGGATGCTCGATGCGTGCCCCGGCATAGCCGTCGCCGATCTCCTCCAACCGGTCGAGCCGGACATTGCCGAGCATCAGCTTCATCCCGAACCGCTTGAGCGCAGTGCGCGAGTAGATACCCATCCGGTAACCGATCATGGCTATGACCCAGACGGGCAAGAGGCCAAGTCGCCAAGGCGAATGCCGCCGCGCCGCGAAGGCGAGAAACGGGGTAAAGGTCGGACGGCGGGTCAAAGTCCGGTCGAGGTCGTAAATCGCGATGTGCACTTCGATGCGCTGCCATGTGCGTGTTTTGCACGCAAGTCCGCTGAAAATTGGCCGTTCCGGGCCTTGCGCCACTCGCTCGAACCGCTAGATGGGTTGCGTAAAGCAACAGGATCGCTTGAAAATGGCTACGTTTACCCTCCCCAAGAACTCCAAGATCAGCGGCAAGGGCCGTGCGCATACGGCAGACGGCGGGACGCGGGTAAAGAAATTCAAGATCTATCGCTACGATCCCGACAGCGGCGAAAACCCGCGCTACGACACGTTCGAGATCGATCTCGACGAGTGCGGCCCGATGGTTCTCGACGCCCTGTTCAAGATCAAGAACGAGATCGATCCCACGCTCACTTTCCGTCGCTCCTGCCGCGAAGGCATTTGCGGTTCCTGCTCGATGAACCTCAACGGCAAGAACGGCCTCGCCTGCACCACGGCGATCGACGACCTCAAGGGAGAAATCCGCATCACCCCGCTTCCGCACATGGAAGTGGTGAAGGACCTGGTGCCCGATTTCACGCATTTCTATGCACAATACGCCTCGATCCGTCCCTGGCTGCAGACCGTCAGCCCGACGCCCAGCGGCAAGGAACGGCTCCAGACCCCCGAACAGCGCGAACAGCTCGACGGCCTGTACGAGTGCATCCTGTGCGCCTGCTGCTCGACCGCCTGCCCCAGCTATTGGTGGAATTCGGACAAGTTCCTCGGCCCCGCCATCCTGCTGCAGGCCTATCGCTGGCTCGCAGACAGCCGCGATGAAATGACCGGCGAGCGCCTGGACCAGCTGGAAGATCCCTTCCGCCTGTATCGCTGCCACACGATCATGAACTGCGCGAATGTCTGCCCCAAGGGTCTCAGCCCGGCAAAGGCAATCGCGGAAACCAAGAAGATGATGGCCGAACGCGCAATCTGACGTGGTCCTGCCCGACACCGTTTTCGAACATGGCCCCGATCCGGAAAACCCGGGCTGGCGTCACTGGAACCTGAAAGACCAGACCCTTTTCAACGGCGCCGTGATGGGCAAGCTCATCACTCGCGTCGACGAAGACGGGCGGTCCCGCCTGCGGATGTTCCCGGAACGCCGGCACGAAAACTTGCAGGGCATCATTCACGGGGCGGTTTCGCTGTCCCTGATCGACATCTCCCTATTCACGACCATGCATACGATCGGGACGGGTAACGCAGGCCCATCGGTCACACTGGAACTTTCCACCCAGTTTGTCGGTGGTGGCGATCCGAAACGGCCGCTGGACGCAGTATGTGAAATCGTTCGCGAGACAGGCAGTCTCGTGTTCGTACGGGGCTCGGTCGTACAGGAAGAAGATGTCATCTGCGCCTTCTCCGGCATCGTAAAAAAGATGCGCCCGCGCCCCCTCCCCCAATGACCGGAATGCTCGCCCGCTACGAGCGCCTGGTGGCGGCAGGCGAATTGCAGCCGGATCAGGACCAGAGGCGCGCTGCCCAGCGGCTCGACAGGCTCCAGAAAGACCTCGAGGCCGACGAGCCCGGCGGTCTCCTCTCGCGACTGTTCCAGGCAAAGAAAACGCGGCCGCAAGGCGTCTACATGTGGGGCGGCGTCGGGCGCGGCAAGTCGATGCTGATGGACTTGTTCGTGGAGAGCCTTTCGATCGCGGAAAAGAGGCGGGTTCATTTCCACGAATTCATGCTCGAGTTGGACCGCATGATCCGCGACGAGCGGGCCAAGGACGCGGGCAATCCGATAGCGCCTGTGGCCGCCCGGATCGCAAACGACGTCCGTTGCCTCGCGTTCGACGAGATGGTGGTCAACAACACCGCCGATGCAGCGATCATGGCGCGCCTGTTTACCGCACTGATTTGCGATGAAGGCGTGACCATCGTCACAACCTCGAACCGCCCGCCGAGCGATCTCTACAAGGACGGCCTGAACCGCTCCCTCTTCCTGCCGTTCATCGACTTGGTGCAGGCAGAGCTCGATGTGGTGCCTCTCAACGGGCCGACCGACTATCGCCTCGACCGCCTCGGCGATCTGGCAACCTGGCACACGCCGCTGGGGGATGAAGCTACCGCGCAGGTGCGGGAGGCGTTCTTCCGGCTTACCGATTACGCTCCCGAAGATGCAGAGCATGTGCCGAGCGGCGAACTGGACCTCGGCGGCGGGCGAACCCTTCATGTGCCCAAAAGCTTCAAGGGCGTCGGCGTGTTCAGCTTCAAGCGCCTCTGCGGCGAAAATCGCGGCGCTGCCGATTATCTCGCCATCGCGCATGCATACCACTCGGTAATCGTCGTCGGCATCCCGCGCCTGTCACCGGAGAACCGCAACGAAGCGATCCGCTTCACCAAGCTGATCGACGCGCTCTACGAAAATAGCGTGAAGCTGTTCGCCACCGCCGCGGCGGAGCCGGAAGACCTCTACACATCGGGCGATGGATCGTTCGAGTTCGAGCGGACCGTCAGCCGCCTGAAGGAAATGCAGAGCGCGGATTACATGGCGCGGGGCCACGGCCTGGCGGGTTAGGCGCTCGGCCGCAGGTGGCGCAGCGAGCGCTCCAGCATCAGCAATTGCCACAGGGTGCGACCGTTGTCGGACCGCCCTTCGATATGGTTTTCCGCGAGGCGGACAAGCGCATTGCGCTGAAACCAACCGCTGTCCACCAGCAGGCTGCTCGACGCGATACGCCGCGCCTCGTCGGCCAGCGGGCCGCGGAACCACTGCGCCAGCGGAGTCACGAACCCCTGCTTCCTGCGATAAAGGATGTCGTGCGGGAGATAGCGCTCCATCGTGTGCTTCATCAGCCATTTGCCGTCATTGCCACGGATGCGCTCACGCTGCGGTAGTGTGGCACCGAACTCGACTAGGCGATGATCCAGCAGCGGCTCGCGTGCTTCGAGGCCGACTGCCATGCTGGTGCGATCAGTCTTCGTGAGGATATCGCCGGGCAGCCAGAATTTGAGGTCGGCATATTGCGCCCGGTCGAGGCCGGAGCGCGCCGGTGCATCGCGCATCAGCTTTTCGAAGGACTGTTCGGCGCGGTAATCACCCCGCGCCTTGAGCAGCGCGTCTCCGTAAAGGCCTTCGCGCAGCTCCGGTGAAAGGATCGCAAGGGCGCGCGCATATCCGCTTTCCCCGCTTTCAGCCAAGGACAGCAAAGTCGTTTTCGCGCGCAAGGGGCGCGGCGCCCAGTCCGCCTTTGGCCATGCCTTGCCGAGCGCGCCGAATATAGCGCCTCTGAGCCCTGCCGGCAGAACCGAGCGCGCCTGCTCTTCCCTCAGCTGGAACAGATGGCGGCGGTAGCCTGCAAAGGCCTCGTCCGCCCCGTCGCCGGAGAGGGCAACCGTAACATGCTCCCTTGCCAATTCGCAGACCCGCAAGGTCGGCAGGGCGCTGGCATCGGCAAAAGGCTCGTCGAAGATAGCGGCGATGCGGTCGATCTCGCCGAACTGGTCGGACGATACGATGCGCTCATGATGGCCCGTCGCGAACAGTTCCGCCACCTGCCGGGAGTGGGCCGTTTCATCGACGCTCTCGACATCGAAGCCGATCGAGCAGCTCGTCACCGCGCGATTGCTCGCCTCGCTCATCAGGGCGACGACAGAGGAGCTGTCCACCCCGCCGGATAGGAAGGCGCCCAGCGGAACGTCTGCGACCATGCGACTGGTCACGCCTTCGCGCATCAGGTGCAGCAATTCGGCGGAGCGGTCGGCGGTCTTGCCCTTCGCCCTCGCCTCGAAGCTCACATCCCACCATCGTCTGGGCTCAGGCAGGGGCCGTCCGTGGTCGAGCAACATGAAATACCCGGCCGGCAGCTTGGTGACATTCTTCAGGATCGCGCGGTGATCGGGGACATAGCCCCAGGTCATGTAATCCTCGATCGCGAGCGGATCGATGTCCCGCCGCATCGTCGGGTGTGCCATCAGGCCCTTCAACTCGCTCGCAAAGCCGAGTGTCCCTCCGGGAAGCTGAGCCATGTAGAGTGGCTTTACACCCAAACGGTCGCGCGCGATGAACAGTTGGCGCCGGTCATGGTCGTACAAAGCAAAGACGAACATGCCATCGAGACGCGAAAGACAATCCGGACCCCATTTCTGCCAGGCGGCGAGGATGGTCTCGGTGTCGCCTTCGGTGTGAAACTTTGCCCCGTCCTGCGCAAGCTGGCGGCGAAGTGTGCGGTAGTTATAGATCTCGCCGTTGAATACGATCGTCGCGCGGCCATCTGCCGAATGCATCGGCTGCGGCGAACCTTCGAGATCGATGATCGAAAGCCGTCGATGACCCAGGCCTACGCCGGGCGCAGTCCATACGCCCGCCCCGTCCGGCCCCCGATGGGCCAGTGCAAGGGTCATAGCCTCGACCCGCTTTGGATCGACCGGCTTCACCGTCTCGTAATGGAAGATACCCGCGATCCCGCACATGGCGGAGTGCCCTAGACCAGACGCACCAGAACGGCAAAAGCGATTAGCATCGCTGCGATAGCCAGGCCGACACGCGCGGTAGTGGGTGCTCCGTCGAACCTCTCGATAGCCGGGAATCGGGTAGCCTCTTCAGCGGTGAACCCCGCATCTTCCGGGTCGCGCTGGAACCAGCGCCACGCCACACCCAGCACCAGCGCGATCACGATGCCGAAGAAGAACCAGCCATAGACGATGTGGTCGAAGCTGCCCGCCGCCTCCGCGCCGACATATTGCGCGATGAAGATGGTAGCCCACGCCCTTATGCCATTGGCGATGATGGGCACGACTACGCATGCAAACAGAAACAAGAACCGCCGCTTCCAGCTGTTGAAGCAGGCATGCGCGACAAGGATGCCGAGCGTCACCATCGCGATCAGGAACTTCACCCCGGAACAGGCCTCCGCCACGATGAACAGTCCGGCAGGCGTGTCGATATAGATCCCATCCGAAACCGTTTCGATCCCGCTCGCAATTGTCAGCCATGTGGTGATGTGCGCGGTAATCGCCTGAAGCTGCGGGATGATCTCGTCGCCGAAGGGCACCAGAAATGAGGAATAGAACAGCGGAAAGGCGAGGACGAGGCTGGCGCGCGCGCCGATCAGGGCCATCGCTGCCCCCTGGAATGCGGCCAGCGTGCCTGCCTGCGCGATCAGATTGATGTCGAGTGCACGCCCCGCAAGCCAGACGACCAGGCCGAGGACCAGCCATGCAAACCCGATCCACCCTGCCGAGGGACGGATCTTGCGCAATTCCTCGCGCTGCAGCCACACCAGGCAGGCTATAATCGCCGGGATGAGAAGGATGTGGCTGTAGGTATCGATATTCCACCACTGGTGCGCCATGCGCGTCCATTCTCGGAATGTGAGTGCAAACAGGGCCGCCCAAGCGAGCAGCATGCGCACGACTGCGCCCGACCAGTTCCGACCCTCTGCCGCCGGTGTGTCTGCAGGAGCGAGATCAAGCTGCACGGCTATTCTTCCCTGACGGCCTAACAAGCTCGCCCACTTGCTCGTAAATGGCCTCCCAGCTCATTTCGTCTGCCACAAATTGCCGCGCATTCGCTCCGATTGCACCACCGTCGAGACGACCTTCCAGCAAACTTTCCAGGGTTTCGATCATGGCAGCGTCATCCCGCGCAACCAAGAAGTGTTCGCCATCCCTTGCAGGGATACCTGTTGCCGCCTCTGCGGTAAGAACGACCGGCCGCGCCATCGCCATCGCCTCAAGGACCTTGTTCTGCACGCCCCGCGCAATCGAGAGAGGTGCGACGACCGCGTCTGCAGCGCCGAGGAACGGTCGCATGTCCGGCACTGCGCCCCATACCGTCACATTGAGCAGCGTCCCGAGCTCGCGGACGGCTTCTGTCGGCGCGCGCCCGACGATGTGGAAATGCGCTCCGTGCGCGGCGACAAGCTTCGGGAGGACGTGATGGGCGAACCGCTCCACCGCAGCGACATTGGGGGCGTAATCCATCTGCCCCGTGAACACGATATTGGGGCCAGCTTGCTCGAATGGCGAAGGTGGCAAGTCGGCCTGCGGATCGAAGAAATGCGTGTCGACGCCATTTCCGAAGGCACGGATTTCGGCGGAGGTTTCGGGCGCCAAGCGCGAACGCAGGAGATCGGCTTCGCTTTCGCTTATGAGGGTTGTCACATCGGAGCGCCGGGCGAGCCACTCTTCTTCAGCGGCTAGCAAGCGCCCCTCCCGCGCGTTGATCCAGGCCATGATTCCCGCTTCGGCATAGGCCTCGAACTTCGCACTATCGACATCGCACAGGTCGATGACGACGCGGCCATCGAAGCTATCCGGCAGGTACTGACCCATCTGCCCCGAAAAGATAACGATGGTGTCGATCGCGTTTGCGGCAAGCGTCTGCTCTACCCAGTATTGCAAGCCACAGTCATGGAAAGCTGCGAGGCTCACTGACTTGCCCGATAAGACCGCCTGAATGCCTGCGAGCACCAGGGGCTTATTCCTGTCCGCCACATGGCTCGACGCCGCGATAGTGGACAGCTCGGCGCAATGATCGCGGTCTTCCTGCGTCTCGGCAAATGTGCCGACATGCACGGGGCCAAGGCGCGCCAGGGCCTTGATCAAGTGATGCGAGCGGATCTTGTCTCCGCGATTAGGCGGAAACGGCATCCGGTGCGCAAGGAAGAGGATGTCGCCCATGCCTAACCCAGACCGCGTGCGATCCACGGGCCGATCAGATTCGCGACAGGAAGAGGCAGCTTCTTCCAGAGCTCGATCTTGGCCGAATAGCCTTCGTCGGTGGGGTCGATGTTGCGCGCCTCAACCCCCGGCGCAGTCCAGCGCCGATAGGTGAGCGGCTCCGGCTCGAATCCCCAGTGCTTCTTGAATGCAAAGGGACCGCTCCCGGTCTTGGAGCGACCGAAGTCGAACCGGTCCATTCCCTTGCGACGGGCATGGCACATCAGTTCGTAATACATCCGCTCGTTCGCACGCAGGCTCCGCGCTTCCCAGCGGCCGCCGCCCCAGTAAGGCATGACCGCCCCATCGTGATAGAGCGACAGCACGCTCGAGACCGGGCGGCCCTCGTGCGACACCGTGAGGATGTCCGCGTCGTCCCCGAACGCCTCAATCACGGCCGCAAACAGGCTGCGCGGGAAGACCGGTGTGCCGAGGTTGCGCACGCTTTCGGAATAGCACTGGTAGTGCGCCTCCAGATCCTGCTCGCTGCGACCGACAGTGACCTCCACATCGTTGGCCAAGCCCTTACGAACCTCCGCGCGCGCCTTGCGGGGGATGGCGAGCAATTGCGCTTCGTCGTCGCCTTCGAGAGGTCTTTCGAAGCCAGCGTGCTGACCTTCGATCAGGTCCCAGCCTTCGACCGCTTCTGATGAGCGTAGCTCTATGGTCGAGACGCTGTTCCGCATGGCGAGTTCGGCAGCCGAGGCAAGAAGCGCCTCTAGAGCCAACTCGTCGGAATACAGAGGGCCACCGCCGACCGCGAAACCGCTCGATACAAGAGCCCTGCCGAACAGCGGCGAATGGACGTCGCTGAGCGGCAACCACCCGCATATTACCCCGCCGCGTTCCGCGACCAATCCCAAAGCCTTCTGACCGGTGCCCGCTTCGATCGCGGAGAGCCACATTGGACGCTGAAAAACGTTGCCGTTCCGATCGTGCACGAAATCCTCGATGCGCGCGCGATCCTGCGCGCTGCCGATATCTGCAAGCGCGACCGATACATTCACGGCGACAGGCGCATTCACGCGGCCCAGTCCATGGCGCGCGCCCGTTCGATCCGGGCAATCTCGTCCATGCGACCCCAGGAAAAATCCTCAAGCAGGTCGCCCAGCTTGCCCGCCATGCGCGAGAGATTGGTGTAATGGCGCAGGCGCGAACGCAGCGGCGCCTCGGCAACGCGCGGTTGCTCGGGGTCGATTTCCCATGGGTGGAAGTAGAAGATCGCCGGACGACCTTCCTCCCGATTGACCTGCCGGATGGCCCAGCGGCTGAAGCCATATGGAAGCACGCGGAAAAAGCCCCCGCCGCCCGCTGCCAGCCTGCGGTTGGCGAGTACGGCGGTGGTCACCGGGATTTCGACGAGGTCGCTGCCCGCAACCGGATTGAAGGCAAATCGCGGGGCATCGGGCCAACCGTAGTGGTCATGCACCACCGGTGCGACGCTGGAGGAATAGGCGTAGCCGTGCTCGGCAAGGACCTCGTGCGCCCAGGCGTTGCGCGCATCGATGGAGAAGCTCGGTGCGCGGTAGCCGGTGATCGCGCACCCGCCCGCATCCTCGAGGATGGCGCGCGATTTCGCGAGATCGTCGGAAAACTGCTGTCGCGTGAAGGTGAATACCCGCGTGTGGTCATAGCCGTGGCTGGCGAGTTCGTGACCCCGCTCGACGATGGCCCGCATGGCGGCCTTGTTGCGTTCGGCAATCCAGCCAAGCGTGAAAAAGGTCGCCTTAACCCCAGCCTCGTCGAACAGGTCGAGGATGCGCGCGACATTGTCGCCGACACGCAGTTCCAGCCCGTCCCAATCCTCGCGCTTGAGGGTCTTTTCGAAAGCGCCCACCTGGAACCAGTCCTCGACGTCGACCGACAGGCCGTTCACGATTTTACCCGGTTTCATGGACGCCCCCTCCGACGCCGTCACGCCGCTTCGCGGGTTCCGGTCGACTCGAAATAGTCGATCATCATGGTCAGCACGTGACGCAGCGAACGTTCCTGGTCGTCGAGGCGCTGTTCGATGGCGGAGAGGCGCTGGTCGAGATCTTCGGGCACGGCACCCTCGCTATCCTTGGCGGCGGCAAGCTTTTCCACCTCGCGGCGGAGCGCCGCCATGTGTTTGTCCCGCTGGGCGAATGCGCCTTCGATCGCTTCGATCTGGTGATCGAGAAGGCCTTTCTTGCGAGCAGCCTCGTCGGCTTTCGACATGGCGGGGGCAGCTTCCGTACGAGCCTTTGCGATCGCATCGGAGGCAGGCAGGTTGCGATCGGGACGCGCACGCTGCGGCGCCTCCTGTGCTTCGGCAGATGCATCGCCGCTCATCTCTTCGATCACCGCGTCGAGCATATCGACTTCGAGCATCGACTGTTCTTCGAGCGCGCCCATCAGCAGAAGGCGGTTCATCACCTGGTTCACCTTGCGCGGAATGCCGAGCGTCGCCTTGTGCAGGCGCGGCCAGATCGCGCTGGCGAATTCGGGATTACCGGTCCAGCCAACGTGTTCGAGGCGGTGGGTGACATAAGGCTCCATCTCGCCCGGCTGCATGGCCTCCAGGTGATGTGCCGCAATCACGCGCTGGCGCAGCTGTTCGAGTTCGTCCGACTGGGCAAGCAGGTGTTTGAATTCCGGCTGGCCGAGGAGGAGCGTCTGCAGCAGCGGGTGCGAGCCGAGCTGGAAGTTCGACAGCATCCGCAATTCTTCGAGCGCGCCGATGGACAGGTTCTGCGCTTCGTCGACGATCAGCAGGACACGGCGGCCGCCTCGCGCCTCTTCATGAAGGAACAGTTCAATCGCCGCCAGCGCACTCGCCTTGTCGCCGCCTTCGACATCGAGGCCGAAGCTGCGTGCCGCGACGTGGATCATCTCTTCGCCGTCGAGCGCGCTGGTCACGACTTCGCCCACCGTCATGCGGCGGTCGTCCAGTTTCTGCTTGAGATGCGCAACCAGCGTGGATTTACCCGCGCCAACTTCGCCCGTGATGACGACGAATCCTTCACCCTGGTTGAGGCCATAACCGAGATAGCTCAGCGCCTTCTTGTGCGTGATGCTTTCGAAATAGAAAGCGGGATCGGGGGTGAGCTGGAAAGGGCGCTCGGTAAAGCCGTAGAATTCCTCGTACATCAGGGCGTCCTTATCAGAAATCGTAGCGCAGGCCGAGAAGCGCGGTTGCCGCGCGAATATCCGCCTCGCTGAGTTCGGAATCAACGGCATAAATCGAAACCGCAGCGCGGGCAGAAAGGTTCTGCCAGATCGACTGGTAGTAGGAAGCGGAACTTCCGTAAGAGAAGGTATCGCCGAATTCGCCAACACCGCTGTCGAACCAGCTGCCGAAGGTGTTCACGCTGAAACTGCCTTCCCAGATAGGTCCGCTGACCCCAGCGGTGACGTAGTAGCTTTCGTCCACCACATCGTTGGCCGCAGCCAGCACGGTGCCCTGCGCAGCGATGAATTTGCGATTGTCGTATCCGGCAGCAATGCCGGCGGTCATCAGGCCCACACGGTGCGAGTAACTCGCCACAACCCCGCGTCCGCGGAACACCGAAGAACGGACCGAGCCGAGCAGGCCCGCAAGGCAATTGCTGCCCACGGTCGGGCTGGTGCAGCCGGTGATATCGCCCGAAACGGGATCGCGCAGCACATCGAAATCGGTCGGAAGCGTGGCCAGCGCATCGTTCACGCGCCCGCCGAAACCCTGCAGAGAATCGTAAACGCCAATCGACACGTTGGACCTGCTGCTCGGCTGCCAGTTGAAGCTGCCATAGAAGGTGTCGCTGTCGTAGCGACGACCGAAGGTGGCCTGGAGCTGGGTACGGCTGCTGGGGCGCCAGATAACACCGACGTCCCAGATCAGGCCGTCGGCCTCATAGGCGATCCGCCGCGGGCTGCTCTTGTCGACAAGATAGCGACCGTTCGAACCGATAACCGGATTGCCATCGACATCGCGTATCGCATCGCGGGAAGAGACCTCGACATCTTCGACGCCAGCGCCGGCGACAATCGCAAGCGTGCGCGAAACCGGTATAGTCACGTCTCCGCGCACGTAGGCATCCCTCACCCGCTGGTCGAGATTATCGATATCTTCCTGGTAGAATCCTGCGCCCGCTCCCACGCCAACCGGAAAAGGCATTCCCGGGGAGGTCGCGGCACGAACCATCGCGGAATGCGAAACGCTCTCGTCGAAAAGGTCGACTTCATCGCCTTGCAATGTCACGAAATCAGGACCGTCGATCCTTGTATAGCCGATACGGTAATTCGCATCGATCTGCACATCCTCGACGCGGGTGGTCAGGGTAGGCCCGGCATAAAGCGAATAGGTCTTGGTCGTCGTATCGTCGTCGCCGATGATCGGAGCGATGACGGAGCCGCCCGTTCCGGCCGTGCGCGTCCGACTGGCTAGAGCACCCGCCTCGACCTGCAAGGTGCGCGGGATAATCGCCGTGTAAGCACGGGCGATGCCGGTAATGCGGTCCGTATCGCGGGCATTGTCGTCCCAGGCGAAATTGCGTTCGTAGCGGACGGACACCGCAGCCCCGCTGTTCCGGCCGCGCAACTGCGCGTCGACACCGGCGGCAACCTGCGTGTAGGTCACGACATCGTCGCCGGGCGACAGCTGCCAAGTGAAAATCTGCGAGGCTTCAATATACGGATCGATACGCGTCCGATCGACCGCGCTCGCGCCTTCTTCCTCACGCTCGCCGTTGCCATAGCCCTGCGCTGCCGCAGGAGCCGCACACAGCGCAAGCACTGTCGCAAGAAGAGCGAAGAGGCGGGCCACGCCTTTAATCCCCGTACCCGTAATAGCTACCGAACTTGCGGCCGCTCGGGCTGAACGTGGCATCGTTCAGCAAGAGGCGGATGTCGGGACACGCCGAAAGCAGGTCGATTGCATCTTCGAGCGCGACCTGGCCGGTCACGTCCGCACGCGCCACCAGCAGCGCCTGGCCGACGTGCTTCGCCAGCTCGCTCGCAGGGGTAGCTGCAAGAGCCGGCGGGCTGTCGAAGACGATCATCCGGTTCGGCGCCCCGCGCGTGAGGCGGTTGAGGACTTCCCACGTCCGCTCGCTTGCGAGGTACTCGCTGTCACGTCCCGTACGGGCGCCTGCCCCCAGCACCCAAAGGCCAGGGATATCGGTGCCGATTACGTGATCTTCCACATGGCTGGCAGGATCTGCCAGCACGTCCATGAAACCGGTATCGTTGGTAAGGCCAAGCTTGGAGAGGATGCTGGGCTTTCCGAAATCGGCGTCGATCAACAGTACTTCGCTGTCGCGCTCTGCAGCCATGGCCAGTGCCAGGTTCAGCGCACAAAAAGTCTTGCCCTCGTCGGGATGCGGCGAGCAAACCAATACTCGCCTTGCAACGGAGGTTCCTTCGGAGCGTGCAGAGGCCAGGACCTGGCGTTTCACGATCCGGAATTCCTCAAGCAGCCGCGAGGCTCCCCCGTCGGGATCGATCAGACCCTGCTCGCGGAGAAGTTCACGCGACACGGGATGTTTCTCACCGCAGAATTGAACCGCCGGGCTTGCATCGCTGCGGCGGCGACCCTCCACTGCGGGTTCGCCCTGTGTGCTCTTTTCAGCGAGACGCTCCACGGGAGATGGCTCCTGTGCGGGCTTGCGCGCAGGCGCGAATTT
Source organism: Qipengyuania aquimaris (assembly GCF_009827445.1). Taxonomy (GTDB): domain Bacteria; phylum Pseudomonadota; class Alphaproteobacteria; order Sphingomonadales; family Sphingomonadaceae; genus Qipengyuania; species Qipengyuania aquimaris. The sequence continues at coordinate 832,047 of NZ_WTYI01000001.1, read as the reverse complement.
CTTCTTCGCGTTCGCGTCCAGCATGACAGGAACGGCAGCAGGTGCCAGCTTGTCCAGGCCATAAGCACCGCTTGCCCTTTCGAGGAGCGAGTCGCGCTTGTCCTTCGCGTCGGCCTTGCCGTCAGGAGATAGATTGGTGGGCTTGTTCACGCTCATCTCCTCACGCAACCGAGCTTACTTGCACGATTTCGACAACCAGCAGCAGCAGGCACAGTGCGGCCAGCGCTCCACTGCCGGCGAAGAACTGCTTCAGTCTCAATTTCTGGTGCCTTGCAGCTGCGTCGGTCATGGATCGCGAAATCGTCCCGATGACGGGCAAGTCCAGAGCACTTTCGAGGCGTTCGGCAGTGGTGAAGCTTGAGCGCAGCAAGCCGAGGATGAAAGCAACGCCTGCTCCGATAGCAAGACCGGCCATCAGGACCCCCACGAGCAGGAGTGGCCGGTTGGGCGCTGCAGGTGTCTGCGGCAGGATCGGCGGATCAATCACGTCGAACTGGAACGAGTTGCGGTTGGTTTCATAATCCCCTCGCACACGCATACGCTCCCTGCTTTGCAGCAGCTCGTCGTACTTCTCTTTCTGGACTTCATAATCGCGGCTGATGCGACGCGCCTCGGCAGCAACTGCCGGTTCGGAGGCCTGCGAGGCGATCAGCGCCGTGATATCGGACTGCAGCGCAACCTTGCGGGCCTGTAGAGCCTGCACGTTGGCCTGCCGCTCGGCACGGATTGATACCAGCGAGCTATAGGCCGGATTGATCGTGCCGCCGGAATTGGCTGGCGCTGCGCTGGCTTGCTGCCGCAGTGCCTCTACCTGCCGAAGCTGAGCCACGACATCAGGGTGGCTGTCGGTCAGGCCGCGCGCGCGCATCGCTGCGAGCTGCGATTCCGCCTGGATCAAGGCGCCCTGCGGGCCGCCCCCGGCTCCTGCGGTCACGATGGTACGCGGTGTTCCGGCGATCTGGCCGTTGATGGCGGCAAGCGAGCTTTGCGCCGCGGCGATATCCGAATCGACATTGCGCATCTCGCTACGCATCGTCTGGAGGCGCATGGCGCTCGCACCTGCTCCGGCAACGGCTTCGGGATTTGCAGCTTCGAAGGCGAGGCGACGCTCCTCGATCGCTTCGAGCTCGGCCTTGCGCTCTTCGAGGGCCTGCTCGAGAAAAATCATGGTCTGCGCCACGTCGCCGCGATTGTCGGCAATATTCTGTTCGCGAAACAGGTCGATCATGCGCTGGACGACTTCCTGCGCCAGCTTGGCGTTCTCAGCATCGGAAAACCCGCTCCGCCCGATGGTCGCGGTGATTTCGAACAGGTTTTCCTGCTGCAGGCTGACGCGGATATTCTCGGACAGGTCCGCAACCGCGTTCTGCATTTCGAGATCGGTCTGGATCTTGTCGCCCAATCGCGTCGAGCGGATGATCTTCTCAAGATTGGTCGTGCTGGTCAGGGTCTGGCGAACACGCGTGATCGCTTCCTCGCCGCCATTAGCGATCTGCAGCTCTTCACCCAGCACATCTTCCAGTTCCACGAAAATGCGCGCGCGGCTTTCGTAGCTGTTGGGGATCAGGGCCACAGCCATCCAGCCCAGCACGCACACGCCCCAGGCAACCGCAAGCGCTATCCAGCGGCGGTTCCAGATCGTGTGCAGCGCGCTGCGAAACTGGTCGATGATATCCTGCATGCCCCCTGCTCCGCCTTAGAAGGCGCTTTCCGGTATGATGATCACATCTCCGGGCTGGAGCAGTACGTTGGCATCGCTATCGCCGCGCTTGAGCAGGTCCGTAAGACGCAGTGCATATTCCCGCTGCGTTCCGGCGTTCTTGTCGAACCGGATCAGCTTGGCGCGATTGCCCGCAGCAAATTCGCTGAGGCCGCCGACCGAAATCATGGCGTCGAGCACGGTCATATTCGCGCGATACGGCAGCGAGGCAGGCTTCTCCGTCGCGCCGACAATGCGGATCTGCTGGCTGAAAGTGCCCGCAAACTCGTTGACGATGACCGACACGAGCGGTTCTTCGATATACTGGCTCAACTGCGCCCGGATGTCTTCTTCCAGCTCCGAAGGCGTCTTGCCGACCGCAGCAAGGTCCTTGACCAGAGGGATCGTAATGCGGCCATCAGGGCGCACCTGGATGTTTTCCGCACCCAGTTCCGGATTGCGCCACACGTGGATGGTCAGCTCGTCGAGCGGTCCGATGATGTATTCTGCACCCGGCTCTTCCTGAGCGGACACGAAGGTTGCCGGCGGCAGTTCTTCACCACCGGTGGTGGCACAGCCGCCCAAGGAAACGCCTGCGCCAAGGACGAGAGCGAGAGCGGCAGATCGCGACGATTGCATTCCGAAAATCCCTGATAGTGGATGCACCTGCAGCGAACGCTACAAACGCATCATCCCAAATTCGCCCCGCTTCTTGCGCGAAAAAGGTGAACATACCGTTAGTCATAGACCCGCGAACGCGCGGAATCGCTAGGATTTAGCACGAATTATCAGAGTGTCTCAAATCAGGACTTCTGCAGCCGGGCCCTGACCAAGGAATGCGCTGGGAGAAGCGCTCGCTCCGTAGGCGCCCGCACAGAACACCGCCACAAGGTCTCCCACTTCCGCACGCGGGAGGAAAGCCTTGTCGGCCAGCCTGTCGAGCGGGGTGCACAGGCAACCCACGATATTCACCTCTTCGGTAGGCTCCTCGTCGAAACGGCTGGCGATGGCGACAGGGTAGTTCCGCCGAACGACGGTGCCGAAATTTCCCGATGCGGCCAATTGGTGGTGCAGCCCCCCGTCCGTCACGAGGTAAGTCTGACCGTGGCTTTCCTTCCGGTCGACGATGCGGGTGACATAGACCCCTGCTTCGCCAACCAGATAGCGGCCAAGTTCCACGAAGAGCTCTGCACTCTTCAATGAATCCGGAAGTTTTTGCAGATGTTTGGACAAGGCTTCTCCCACACGATCGAGATCGAGTGGTTCGTCCCCGTGGAAGTAGGGAATGCCGAAACCACCGCCCATATTGAGCTTGGGCAAGGTGATATCGGCCTCTCGCGCCAGCCTGTGGGCCAGTGCGAGGATATTGGCCTGCGCCTCGATAATCGCATCCGCACTCAGGGCCTGGCTGCCGGTGAAGATATGCAGACCCCGCCATTCGCAGCCTGCGTCCACGATCCTGCGGATGAGCGCGGGAACGCGTTCGGCATCGACACCGAAGGGCTTGGCACCGCCACCCATCTTCATGCCCGAGCCCTTGAGCTCGAAATCCGGATTGACCCGCACCGCGAGCCGGGGCGTCTTCCCGATGCGTTCCGCAATGGCCAGCGCGCGCGAGGCCTCGTTCTCGCTTTCCAGGTTCAGTGTGACCCCCGCGGCGATCGCGGCCTCCAGTTCGGCGTCGCGCTTGCCCGGACCGGCAAAGCTGACGCGGCGACCGTCGATGCCGAGGTCCTGCAGCATCTCCAGCTCGCCGCCCGAGGCGATGTCCAAACCGTCGACCAATCCCGAAATGAATTCGAGAAGTGGCGTGTAACTATTTGCCTTGATTGCGTAATTGACTTTGATACGCTCGGGCAGAGATGCACGCAGATCCGCGATCCTCTGCGAGATCAGGGACTTGGAATAGGCGAAGAACGGCGTACGCCCCGCCCTTGCTTCCATCTCCGACACGCGAACACCGCCAAAGGCAAGTTCACCGTTCAGGGCTTCGAAACCTTCGGGTATCGGACCGATCGGCTTCATGCCCCTAACTCCTTTTTCAGCGCGGTCCGGTCAATCTTGCCGTTCGGATTGAGCGGCATCGTATCACGCCAGTGATAGACGTGCGGCTGCATGAAATTAGGCAACTCCCGCGATAGCTGGCGTTTCAACTGCTTCTCCAGTTCTTCGATGGCCCCTTCCCCGTCGGGACGCGAAACCACGTGGATAGCGTGGCCCAGCTTGGCGTCCGCTACACCGAAGGCGACCGCCTCGGCTACCAGTCCCGTCGCCAGCGCCGCGCTTTCGATTTCCTGCGGGCTGATGCGGTTTCCCGCGCTCTTGATCATCGCATCGCGGCGTCCGACAAAATACAGCAGGCCATCTTGGTCGCGTTTAACCCTGTCGCCGGACCAAACGGCAACGCCGCCATAGCTGGAAGAAGGGGGAGCCGGCTTGAACCGTTCGGCGGTACGGTCCTGATCCTGCCAGTAGCCTTGGGCAACCAGAGGGCCGCAGTGGACCAGTTCGCCTTCTTCCCCTGCCCTTGCGGGATCGCCCTCGTCGTCGATCACGAGGATCTCCGCAAACGGGATGGCCCTGCCCATCGAGGTAGGATGTGTGTTCACAAGAGCGGGATCAAGATAAGTCGATCGGAACGCCTCCGTCAGGCCGTACATCGGGAACAATTGCGCTTCGGGGAACATCGCGCGCAGGTCTGCGACCAAGTCTTCGGTCAATGCCCCGCCACTGTTCGTCATCCGGCGCATCGATGCGACAGCCTCTTCAGGCCATTCGACCTCGGTAAGCTGCACCCAGAGCGGAGGCACGGCCGCAAGGGTCGTCACGGCATGTTTGGCGCAGGCCTTCACGACGTCCTTGGGGAACAGGTAATCTAGCGGCACGACGCAGCCGCCTGCGTACCAGGTGCTGAGCAGCTGGTTCTGCCCGTAATCAAAACTCAAGGGGAGTACGGCGAGTGTTACATCGTCCGCCTCCATGCCAAGGTAGTGGGCGACCGAGACCGCGCCCAGCCACAGGTTCGCATGGCTCAGCATTACGCCTTTGGGCGCTCCGGTGGATCCGCTGGTGTACAGGATCGCAGCGAGCTCGTCCGGGTCGCGGTCCGAAGGACCAAGCGACTGGCCGGCTGCGCTGGCCAGCCCGGAAACATCGTCCTCCGCGATTACTTCGCAGTTCGGCGGGATGTCGCCTTCTTCCAGCGATTTGAGGCGTGCAGGCGTCGCCATGAGCAGGCAGGCGCCGCTGTCCCGCAGGATATGCGCAACCTGCCCATGCTTGAGCAGGGGATTGATAGGTACATGGATCATCCCCGCACGTGCAGCGGCAAGCGGCAGGAGGCAGGTGAGTTCTCCCTTCGCGGCCCAGCTGGCAACCCGCGATCCCTGCTCGCATTTGCTGGCCAGCAACCCTGCCAGTAGCGCCACACCCTGGCGCAAGTCAGCGTAGGTGAGCACCTTGGCTCTCAACACGAGAGCGCGTGACTGTGCATCGCCAAGCTCGGCGAGTTGATCCAACGGTTGCGGCGTGGGATCAGGCTGGAGCGATCCAGACGGGGAGTTACCGGTGGTCATCACGGTCAGCTATCACGACACGGTTACAAAACTGCAAGGGCTCGGCAGCCCGGAAGCGGGACCTTTCGACCGATATGAATGGTACCGCCTGCTGGAAACGCATGGCGCAGCGCCGCTGGTCGCTGTCGGTACCGAAGGGGAGAGGACTGTCGCCCTTCCGCTGACGCGCGGGCAAAAAGGTCTCGAGCCGCTCACGAACTGGTTCGCATTTTCCTGGAAACCGCTTGCCAGCGGCGGCGATACATCGCGCATTCTCGTCGAGATCGCCCACGACCTGAAGAAGACAACGCATCGCCTCGACCTGTACCCGCTAGCGGCGGAAGACGGGTGCTACGAAGAGCTATGCGAAGCTTTCGAGCATGCAGGTTGGTCTGTGCATGGCGAGCAGTGCGATGAGAATCACGTCCTCTACGTCCAGGGACGCAGTTTCGCCGAATACTGGAACGCGCGTCCGGGCCGGATGAAAACGACAGTCAAGCGCAAGGCACCCAAGGTCGATATCGAAATTTCGACTGAATTCCAGAAAGATGAGTGGGAAAATTACGAAGCAATCTATGACAGGAGCTGGAAACCACGCGAGGAGCGGGCCGACATCCTGAAGGCATTTGCACGGCAGGAAGACAGTCGCGGAGCCTACCGTCTCGGCATCGCTCGGGTAGACGGTGACCCCGTCGCCGCGCAGTTCTGGAGCGTCGAAAACGGTGTCGCCTCCATCCACAAGCTCGCCCACCTCGAGAGCGCGGAGCCTTATTCGGCAGGCACTGTCCTCACTGCGGCGCTGTTCGAATATGCAATCGACGTCGATCGCGTAGACCTGATCGACTTCGGGACGGGTTCGGACTCTTACAAACGCGACTGGATGGAGGAGTGCCGCCCTCGCTTCCACCTTACCTGCCTCGACATCCGGCAACCGGCTGCCTGGCCGGCCCTTGCCAAGCGGATGCTTGGCCGCCTTGCACCGCGCAAGGCGCACGGCTAAGGCGGCCTCCGCTTCAAGAGGGGAACCTTTCAGACCTATGGGCGAAACCGCCACATCCGAGCCGACCGGTCCGAGCCGCACCGCCATCGATCCCGCCTTGCGGTCCATCATGTCCGACGTGCTGGCACTCGATCCCGAGCAGGTTGCCGAATTCGACGGCGATACCGGGTTGTTCGGTCACCTGCCGGAACTCGACTCTATGGCCGTCGCAACACTTCTCACCGAGATGGAAGACCGCCTCGATATCATCATCGAAGACGACGACGTCGACGGAGAAATGCTGGAGACCTACGGCGCTCTCCTGGCCTTTGCCGAAGCCAAGGTCATCGAAGGCTGAGCGCGCTTTTCCATGTTTATTGAATGGCCCGCCCCGCTTCCCGATGGCGGGACGAGCATGGAAATGGCGCTCTCCACTGCCCGCAAGGCCAATCCCGACCTTCTGATAATTCCGCCGCTGTTCGATGAGGCCAATCGGGTGCGCGCGCAGCTCGTCCTGTTGATGCGCACCTTGCAGGATCTCGGCCTAACCAGCGTCATGCCGGACTTGCCGGGGACGAACGAAAGCCTCCAGCCCCAGGCCGCGCAAACCCTGTCGGCATGGCGCGCAGCAGTTACTTCAGCGACCGAACATTTCGGTGTCAGCCGCGCACTCTTCGTAAGATCGGCCTGTACGCTCGACACGGGCGCGGTTCCCGCCTTCCATTACGCCTCGCACGATCCCGCAAAACTGCTGCGCGCCATGGCACGTGCGCAGAGCCTTGCCGAGAAGGAGGCAGGCAACCACCGCAGCCCCTCGGAAATTCTCGATAGCGCCCGCGCAAGCGGAGGTACCATTGCGGGTTGGCAGATCGCGCCTGCCATGGCGCAGCAGCTTTGCGAAACGCAAACGGACCAGAGCGATGGGGTCACAACTATCGCGCATGAGGAAATCGGAGGCCGCGCGCTCTGGCTAAGCAGCGAGGGTGGCATAGACGAAAAGCAGGCGAAAGCCCTCGCCGCTGTCATCGCAAAAGAGGCTGGAGCCTCATGAGCCGCCTCCATCTTGCCTTCCACTGCGGTGGGCTGAGCCTCGGCGGAACGCTCGACAATGCGCCCGGCACGACCGGATTGCTGATCGTGACGGGCGGTCAGGAGCCGCGCGCGGGGGCATTCGGATGGCAGGCACGCCTTGCTGCCGAAGTCGCCAAAGCTGGTTTTCCCGTCTTTCGCTTCGACAGGCGCGGGATCGGCGATAGCGAAGGCGAAGATCGCGGATACGAGAAGTCGCGCAAGGACATCACCTCCGCACTACAGGCCTTTCGCGCGCTCTCGCCCCAGGTGAACCGTGTGGTCGGTTTCGGCAATTGCGATGGTGCCTCGGCGCTCATGTTGGCAGAGGGTGCCGGGTTCGATGGTCTCGTGCTGAGCAACCCCTGGGCGATTGCTGACAGTTCGCAGACGCTACCGCCTGCCGCCACTGTACGATCGCGCTATCTCGCAAAACTCGGCAAGCCGAAGGAAATCTGGCGCCTGCTGAGCGGAAAGGTCGACCTTGAGAAACTGGCAAGCGGTATCCGGCACGCGTCCGGAAGCGGCCCGACAACCAATCCCCCTATCGCCCCGCTCCGCGAGGGTCTTTCGCAATTCGAAGGGAAAGTCCGCTTCCTCGTCGCCGAAAACGACCGGACAGCGCAGGTTTTCGCTGCCGATTGGGGCCTCGACGAGCGTATCGCCATCTGCAGTTCGGCCGGCCACGCCTATGCCGAATCTCACGCCCGTGAATGGCTGCGGACGCAGGTGCTCGCAGCGCTGCGGTCCTAGCGCGTGAAGTAGCTGGTAAGCTCGACGTGCGTCGACCAGCGGAACTGACCGACCGGACGTAACGCTTCCAGCTTGAACCCGGCATCGATCAGCGTCTTCGCATCGCGCGCCCAGCTTGACGGGTTGCAGCTCACATACACAACCCGTTCGATTTCGCTCGCGGCAATCTGCGCGACCTGTTCCCGTGCCCCTGCACGGGGCGGATCGAGAAGGACAGAAGAAAACTTCGAAATTTCGGTCGCTTGCAATGGATTCCTGAACAGGTCTCGATGCATGGCGTGCACAGCGATGCCGCGGCTGTTGGCGGCCGAATTGCAAGCGAGATGCGCGTCGCGCGCCGCTTCTGCAGCAAGAACCTTGGCCGAGCCTGCGAGAGCGAATGCGAATGTCCCGAGGCCTGAGAATAGGTCGGCTACCGTGCTCGCCCCTGCCAGCCAGCGCTTCGCATCGGCGAGCAACACCTCCTCGCCGTCCGTCGTCGGCTGGAGGAATGCGCCTTGCGGCAGGCCGACCGGAACCTCGCCGAGCGAAATCGTCACGGGTTCGGGTTCCCAGACAACTTCCGGGCCGAACCCCTGGTCAAGCGAGAGACGCGCAAGGGAATGGTCCCGCGCAAAGTCCAGCAGGGCTTCGGTGGCTGCCAGTCCGTCAGCCTCGATCCCCTTGATTGAGCAATCGATGCCTTGGTCGGCAAGGGTCAGCGAAACATCCACCGGTGTGCGTTCGGCATGGCTGGCGACCAGCTTGCGAAGGGGTGCGACCAGCGCAAACAGGCGCGGGTCGAGGATCTCGCATTGCTGCATGTCGACGATGCGGTTGCTGCGCGCTTCGCGGAAACCGACGACGGCGCCCTTCCTCGCCTTGAGCGCATGGAGGGTCGCACGCCGCCGCGAGCGCGCCGGTGAAAGGTGGGTCGGCAGGACCTCGCCGATCTCGATCTCCTGGCCCCGCGCGGCATTGACCACACGGTCGGTCACGAATTGCATGAGGGCCGCTTCATCCGCGTGCTGGAGCTGGCACCCGCCACATTTGCCGAAGTGACGGCAAGGTGGCGTCACTTGATGTGGACCGGCTTCGATCGATCCATCCGGCGTCACTGTGTCTCCGGTGACGGCACCCGCAATGTGCCTGCCCGACTGTGTGACGCCGTCGCCCTTGGCGGCAATACGGACGATTTCCTCTGTCTCGCTCATGAGAACGACGCCATGGCCGGTTTGACGCAATGTGCAAGCTGCAAGGCGGTAAAGGCCGGACCGGCCAGGCGCGCTGCCTCGTGATGCAACCAGACTGCGTCCTGTGCCGCCTCCATAGGACTACGCGATCCGGCGAGGCGCGCCGCGCATATCCCAGCGAGCACATCCCCGGACCCGGCCACCGACAGCCAGCTGCTTCCTTGCGGAAAGAACACCGTAGTGCCCTGACCCACCAGGATCGTGTCCGGCCCCTTGGCCAGGACCGTCAGGCCTGTCGCCGCCGACAATGAGCGTGCCCCATCGAGCTTGCCGTTCTTCTCGACTCCGAAGGATTCGCACAATGCCGCCAATTCGCCCTCGTGCGGCGTCAGCAGAATGCGGGACGGATCGACACCTTCCAGAATGTCGTCGTCGAGCAGGTGAAGCGCATCGGCGTCGAGTACGCATTGCCTGCCTGACGTCAAAGCTGCTGCCAGTCGTTCGCGCGAGGTTTCGCCTCGACCCAGCCCTGGTCCGACCAGCAAAGCGTCGATGCGATCGTCGTCCAGCGCTTCATCGAGATCGTCCTCGACGATCACCAGGTCGGCCGGTGCGTCCGGGTGTGATCGGTCGCTGAAAAGCTTCACATATCCTGCACCCGCGCGCATCGCCGCTTCGCAGGACAAAATCGGCGCGCCGGGCATGTCGCCAGCCACAACGGCGACGAGGCCCCGCGTATATTTGTGCGCATCCGCTGCCGGTGCCGAGAGCGATGGCCGGCTGGAGAGGACGCCATGTGCGTCGTCGAGCGGCAAGCCAAGATCGACCAGCTTTTTCGCGCCCATCATCGCCATGGACGGCATCAGGAAATGCGCCTGCTTCCACGCACCCAGTGCAAGCGTCAGGTCGTATCGCGGCAAAGGTCCGAGAGTGGAACCGCAATCGCTTCGTACCGCGCTTGGGACATCGATTGCTATTTTAAAACAGTGACTTGCAGATAATTCTTCAAGCAGCTCACGGAACACACCCTCGACTTGCCGTGACAGGCCGTAGCCGAAGAGGCAATCGACCACGATCGCATGCTCGAACGGGCCCTCCTCGCGCACGTTGCCTCCAAACTGGCTTCGCGCCGTTTGGGCAGTATCCGTCGCGGGTTCGACCGGTGCGATGACGTCGACATCATATCCCCGTGACCGCAAATCCTCGGCGATCACATATCCATCACCGCCATTGTTTCCCGGACCGCACAGGACGGTCACCGGCCTTCCGCCTGCCGCGCGGTGGACCGATTGGGCGGCGCCCTGCCCGGCCTTGAGCATGAGCTCCCATTCGCTGGAACCCGCAGCCATCGCCGCTTTCTCGGCCGCGACCATTTGTGCGACGGTCAAGACGGCTTCATTCACCGACCGGCTCCTTCCAGCGATATCGGTCATTCTCGATCGTGAGAACGACCCAGTCGCCCTGCCGCTCACTGCTCGCCTCCCCGGCACCGTCACCTACGTCGAAACCGGCAGGGCTTTCGGACAGGGCGAGCCGGCGGAAACCCCCATCGGGATGGCGCACGACGAATTCGGCATTTGCGCCCGGTATTTCCTCGGAGAGGCGACATTGACGAACGAACTCGTCCGAGCCGTTGAGAGCACATTCGATCACGATACCGCCCTGTTCGGCAATACCGGGAGCAGCCTCTGGCTCTGGCGAACAGGCCGCGAGAAGACCGATGGCGAGGGTCGGGAGCACTAATCTCATTGCTGGCGGCGCTGCCACTTCGCGCGCCAAGGTGCAAGCGTGCTCGGCTCAGCGGCGCCTCAGCTGGTCGACATCGCGAATTGCACCGCGCGCGGCCGAGGTCGTCATTGCGGCATAGGCCTTCAGCGCCGGAGAGATGGCGCGGGGACGCTCGTTCAAAGGCTGCCAGGCATTATCGCCCTGCTCATCGATTGCCGCTCGCCGCCGCTCCATCTCGGAATCGTCGATCATCAGGTTGATCGTGCGGTTCGGGATGTCGATTTCGATCCGGTCGCCATTTTCGACGAGTGCGATCTCACCGCCTTCCGCCGCTTCGGGCGAGACGTGGCCGATCGATAGGCCGGAGGTTCCGCCCGAGAAACGACCGTCGGTGAGCAAGGCGCAGGCTGCCCCCAGCCCTTTCGATTTGAGATAGCTGGTCGGGTAGAGCATTTCCTGCATCCCCGGCCCCCCGCGCGGCCCCTCATAGCGGATGACGACCACATCTCCTGCGACCACCTGTTCGGTGAGGATCGCGGTGACAGCGTCATCCTGGCTTTCGTAGACTTTCGCCGTTCCGGAAAAGGTCAGGATGCTTTCGTCCACACCGGCGGTCTTCACGATGCACCCGTCGCGGGCGATATTGCCGTAAAGTACGGCAAGACCGCCATCCTGGCTGAAGGCATGCTCTGCGCTGCGGATGACGCCCTTCTCGCGGTCGAGGTCGAGCGATTCCCACCGCCGCGACTGGCTGAAAGCCGTCTGCGTGGGCACGCCGCCCGGCGCCGCGGAGAAGAACTCGCGAACCTTGTTGTTCTGCGTGCGGCCGATGTCCCAATCGTCCAGCGCATCGCCCATCGTGGGGCTGTGCACAGTGGGCAAAGCCGTGTGTAACAGCCCTGCTTTCTCCAGTTCGCCGAGGATGGACATGATCCCGCCCGCACGGTGGACGTCCTCCATGTGCACATCGTCTTTCGCGGGTGCGACCTTGGACAGGCAAGGCACCTTGCGGCTGAGCCTGTCGATATCCTTCATCGTGAAATCGACCCCTGCCTCGTGCGCGGCAGCGAGGAGGTGGAGAACCGTATTGGTCGACCCGCCCATGGCGATATCGAGGCTCATTGCGTTTTCGAAGGCTTCGAAACTGGCGATGCTGCGGGGAAGGACGCTGGCGTCGTCTTCCTCGTAATAGCGGCGCGCAAGCGTGACGATCAGCCGCCCTGCCCGCTCGAACAGGCCCTGGCGATCTGCATGTGTGGCGAGCGTGGAACCGTTGCCGGGCAGGGAAAGACCCAGTGCTTCAGTCAGGCAGTTCATGGAATTGGCGGTGAACATGCCTGAGCACGATCCGCATGTCGGACAGGCGGAGCGTTCGATCTCGGTCACCTGCTCGTCAGTATAGGAATCGTCGGCGGCGGCCACCATCGCGTCCACAAGGTCGAGCGCCTTTTCCTTGCCGTCGAGCACGACCTTGCCCGCCTCCATCGGCCCGCCAGAGACGAACACTGCAGGGATGTTAAGCCGCATCGCCGCCATCAACATGCCCGGAGTGATCTTGTCGCAGTTGGAGATGCACACCATTGCGTCGGCGCAGTGAGCGTTGACCATGTATTCCACGCTGTCGGCAATCAGGTCGCGACTGGGCAGCGAATAGAGCATCCCGTCGTGGCCCATCGCGATCCCGTCATCGACAGCGATGGTGTTGAATTCCTTTGCCACACCGCCGGCCGCCTCGACCTGTCTTGCGACCAGCTGGCCCAAATCCTTCAGGTGCACGTGGCCCGGCACGAACTGGGTGAAGCTGTTGACGATGGCGATGATCGGCTTGCCGAAATCCTCATCTTTCATGCCTGTCGCACGCCACAGGCCGCGCGCTCCAGCCATGTTGCGGCCATGAGTAGTGGTGCGTGAACGATAGGCGGGCATGGCAATCTTCTCCGTCTGGAGCCCTAGCTCTAGCAGACAGATCGATGCGGGATAACGGGTATTCGGCGGCAGATTTACCGCAGATCGCCCAAGTTGGGCTTTAGGCGCCCGCCGAGATCAGACTTCGAGCGCGACGCGGCCCATGACGTCGGCCAGCATGACAGCCCAGCGTGCCTGGCCTGCCTCGTTGGCGATCTGGTCCTGCCGGATCTCGACCGTGCAATAGGGAATGCCCGCAGCCTCTGCGTGGCGATCCATCGTGGCGTTGAGTTCCTTGCCCGAATACGGCTCGTTATCGCCGACGGTCAGGCCCTGTTCGCCGAACAGGCGGATCGCGTGACGTGCTGCACGGTCGTCCTGGTTGTAGAGGAGCGAGACTTCCCAAGGGCGGTCCTCGTCACTGGTTTTCATCTTCGGGGTAAAACTGTGCAGGGCCACGATCATGCGCGGCTGCACCTTGGAAATGAGCTTGCTCAGGGCGTCATGGTACGGGCGGTGGAAGCGCTCCAGGCGCGCTTCGATGTTTGCGCCGATGTTGCCGGCTATAAGGCGGCCATCGCTTTCGGTCGGAACTACGGCAGGGTCGTCCTCGGTACGATGGAAGTCGCAGACCAGGCGGCTGACGCAGGCGATGTGAGCGGGGATATTGTGACGGCGTGCAAGACGGTCGGCGATCCCTTCCACCCCGATGTCGACGGCAATGTGCTGGTCCAGCAGCGCAGGATCAATGCCGAGTTCGATATCCTCGGGCACGAAATTTGACGCGTGGTCGGCAACGCAAAGCAGTCCGCCGGCTCGCAGGTCGTCCGTGCCGACCTGGCGATACGGCAAATTGTCGATCATCATCTGAGAAGGCCCTTCAACTGCCACCAGTCGGGATGCGAGGCAGCGATGGTTTCGGCTGCCGCATCCCGTGCGGGAATATTGTCGTAGAGTGCGAAACAGGTTGCACCCGAGCCTGACATACGGGCCAGAAACGGGTCGGTTCCGCGCATTTCATCTAGTATCTGGGCAATGACCGGGCACAATTCAATCGCCGGCTTTTCGAGGTCGTTGCGACCGGCAAGCGCGATTTCGCGTGCATTGCCTTCCGGCAACGGACCGTGATCTGCGCCGTCCCAGAGCTTGAAGACCGGCCCGGTCGCGAGCGGCTGGCGCGGATTGACCAGCAATACGGGTGTGCCAGAAAGGCTGTCGTCGGCCGGTTCGAGGTCGGTTCCGGTCCCCCGTCCGATGCACGTCCGGCTCTCGACACAGGCGGGTACATCTGCACCAAGGGCCGTAGCGCGTGCATGCCAATCGTCCGGAAGACCGTGTTGCTCGCGAACGATGCGGAACACGGCACCTGCATCGGCAGAGCCGCCACCCAGGCCAGCCGCGACGGGCAGGATCTTCTCCAGCGTGACAGCCAGCCCGCCATTACGTGGCAATTTGCCAAGTGCCTTCGCCACCAGATTGTCGAAGGGATCGTCGAGCCCGGATGCAAACTCCCCGACAGCGGAGACCGCGTCCTGCTTTGCCGGGCTTGCGGTTAGCCTGTCACCCGCATCGACGAAGGCGAACAGCGTCTCGAGCTCATGATAGCCGTCCTCGCGCCGCTTGCGGACATGCAGCGCGAGGTTGATCTTGGCGTATGCGGTTTCTGCGATCGTCACGCGGGGCGCGGATCACATATTCGGATAGTTCGGCCCACCGCCACCTTCGGGCGTGGTCCATTCGATGTTCTGGTTCGGATCCTTGATGTCGCAGGTCTTGCAGTGGACGCAGTTCTGCGAATTGATCTGGAACTTGGGCTCCTGACCCTCTTCCTCGATCCATTCGTAAACGCCAGCCGGACAATAGCGGGTCGAAGGACCGGCAAAGACTTCCAGCTCGCTTTCGCGCTGCAATTCGCGGTCGCAGACCTTGAGGTGGACCGGCTGGTCTTCCGCATGGTTGGTGTAGCTGTAGGCCACGTTGGTCAGGCGGTCGAAGCTTAGCACGCCGTCGGGCTTGGGATAAGCGATCTTCTTGTGCAGGTCGGCTCGCTCGAGCGTTTCGTAGTCGCGATGGTGCTTCATCGTGATCGGCAGGCCGATCTTGAGCGTGCGCATCCACATGTCGATACCAGCGAGCACGGTGCCGATGTCGCCGCCGTATTTCGCAACGGCAGGTTGGGCGTTCTTCACCAGCTTGAGCTCGTCCGCGATCCAGCTGGAGCGCACGGCCTCGTCGTAATCCATCAGTTCGGTGTGTTCGCTGCCCGCTGCGACGGCGGCTGCGATGCTTTCGGCTGCCAGCATGCCGCTCTTCATCGCGGTGTGGCTACCCTTGATGCGCGGCACGTTCACGAAACCAGCCGCACAGCCGATCAGTGCGCCGCCCGGGAAAGCGAGCTTCGGCACGCTCTGCCAGCCGCCTTCGTTGATGACGCGCGCGCCATAGGCCACGCGCTTACCGCCTTCGAGCAGCTCGGCGATGGCCGGGTGGTGCTTGTAGCGCTGGAATTCCTGATAGGGCGAAACATAGGGGTTCTTGTAGTCGAGCGAGGTCACGAAGCCGATCGCGACCTGTCCTGCAGCCTGGTGGTAGATGAAACCGCCGCCCCAGGTATCGCTTTCCGACAGGGGCCAGCCCTGCGTGTGGATCACCTTGCCCGGTTCGTGCTTGGCCGAATCCACGTCCCACAATTCCTTGATGCCGAGACCGTAGACCTGCGGCTGGCAATCCGCCTCCAGGTCGTACTTTGCCTTCATCTTCTTGGTGAGATTGCCGCGCGCGCCCTCTGCGAAGAGCGTATACTTGGCGTGGATTTCCATACCGGGCTGATAATCGCCCTTCTGGCTGCCATCCTCGGCAATGCCCATGTCCTGCGTCACGACACCCGTGACCGCGCCCTTGTCGTCGAACAGGACTTCTGAGGCCGGGAAACCGGGGAAGACCATAACGCCAAGCCCTTCGGCCTGTTCGCCCAGCCAGCGAGCGAGGTTGCCCAGCGAACCGGTGTACTTGCCTTCATTCGACATGAAGGGAGGCATCATGAATTCGGGCAGGTCGGACTTGCCGGTTGCCGACAGAACCCAGTGATGGTTTTCCGTCACCGGGGTCTGCGCCATCGGGCAGTCCATGTCGCGCCATTCGGGCAGCAGCTCGTCGAGCGCCTTGGGATCGACCACCGCGCCTGAGAGGATGTGCGCCCCGATTTCGCTGCCCTTTTCGAGCACCACGACTTCGAGTTCTTCGTTGATCTGCTTAAGCCGGATTGCCGCTGCAAGGCCCGCCACACCGCCGCCGATGATGACGACGTCACAGGGCATGGATTCACGTTCGCTCATGTCTCTCTCTTTTCGTCGCTATTCGCTTGCGCGATGCCTTGATTGTTGGAGCGTTCGAGGTCAAGACCTGCGCTGGACGCATGATGCACGAAAATCCCAAGCAAAACGGCGATTTCGCCACCGCAGAAGCTCTCGAAGCGGCCTTCGACTGGTGGCTCGAGGCGGGTGTCGACATGGATTATTCCGATGACACCGCCAACTGGCTGGCTGAACCCGAAGTCGAAGAAGCCGTAGCGGCGCCAAAGCCCGTCAAACGCGTCGAAGAGCCCAGGCAGACACCCGTCGAAAGGGCGTTCGAGGGAACCGCGCGATCGGTGTCCATTGGAGGCGATCGGACAGGCTGGCCCCAAGACCTCGCAAAATTTCGCGAATGGTGGTTGAGCGAGCCTTCGCTTGGCCATGCGCGGGTCGAAGACCGGCTTCCTCCGCGCGGAGTCGCGAAGTCGCGCCTGATGATTATCGTGGCCGAACCTTATGGCGATGATGCTGGAGAATTGCTCTCGGGCGGCGCAGGACGTTTTGCAGGCGCAATCCTGCGGGCAATGAATATCGCCCCGCACGAGGCCTATATGGCGAGCGCGCTACCCGCGCCCACGGCTTATCCCGACTGGACTGCCAGCGCAGCGAGCGGCCTCTCCGAAGTGCTGGCGCATCACATCAAACTTGCCGAGCCGGAGCGCGTGCTTGCCTTCGGGCGCGGACTTGCCCCGCTCTTCGGTATCGACGCTGCTCAGGCACGTGAGGCCGGTTCACTCGATATCTCGGGGCGCAAGGTTCCACTGTTGCTCGCACCCGATCTCGCCGAACTTTCGCGCTCGCCGCAGCGCCGCCGCAATTTCTGGAACCGCTGGCTCGAATGGACCGCATGACCAAACGCCTGCTTATCCTCGCCTGTCTCGCATCAGCGGCAGGCACGCTCGCAAATCCGGTGATGGCGCAGTCGTCCGACAGTGTGCGTTACTTCACGCGCTCGCATTCGGCAGCGCTGCCGCAACTGCTTTCGCAGGACGACCAGCTTTACTACCGCTCGCTGTTCGAGGCGATCGAGGCACGTAACTGGGACCGCGTCGAAGTCATGCTCCAGCAGCGCAGCGACGGGCCGCTCCACGGCTCGGCGCTTGCGGCCTACTATCTCCATCCCGAAAGCCCGCGGATCGAACTGCCGCGTATCGAGGCCTGGCTCGACCGCTATTCTCGCCTTCCGGAAGCAGCTGGAATTATCCGGCTTGGCCAGACGAGAGGCCTGGAAAGTCCGCCTGCCCTCCCGCGCGCACAACAGTTGTCGCGCCAGCCCTATTCGACCAAGCGCATACTGCCTCGTACCGTGAACGACGGCACCATGCGGGACGATATCAAGAGCGCAATCCTCGACCGCATTTCCAACGACGATCCGGATGGTGCGCGTTTGCTGCTCGACGGCGTCGATGCATCGCTTTCCCGCGAGGCGCGCGCGGAATGGCGCCAGCGCGTCGCATGGTCCTACTACATCGAAAACCGCGATCGCGAAGCGTTCGGCATGGCGCAGCTTGTCGGTCAGGGATCGGGTGCATGGGTGGCAGAAGGCGACTGGGTTGCGGGTCTCGCAGCCTGGCGGCTCGGTGATTGTTCGAACGCGTCCGATTTCTTCCGTCGCAGCGCCGCTGGGTCGACCAACCCCTCTCTGACTGCGGCTGCCCACTATTGGGCGTCGCGAGCATTGGTCCGCTGCCGCCAACCGGAGAAGGCTGACGAGCAGCTACGCGGGGCCGCGCGCTTCGACGAAACATTGTACGGCATGCTCGCGCACGAGCAGTTGTCGCAGCAACTGCCCGGTGACCACGCCTCGCCCGATCTCACGTCCGACGACTGGCGCAGGTTGCAGGATGAAGCTGCCGTGCGCGAAGCGGTCATGCTGGCCGAGGTCGGTCGCCGCGATCTCGCCGACGAGGCGCTGCGCTGGCAGGCGCGCCATATCGAGGCCTCAGATTACCCGGCACTCACCCGCCTAGCCCGCGCGCTCGGCCTAGCTGGGACGCAGACCTTCATGGCTTACAATGCGCCGCGCGGGGCATCTTCGCCGCCGAACCTGCGCTATCCGATCGCCTATCACGAGCCGACCGGCGGCTGGCGCGTCGATCCCGCCCTCGCCTTCGCCCATGCGCTACAGGAATCGAATTTCCGCGAGACCGTGGTCAGCCCGGCCAATGCCATCGGCCTGATGCAGATCCGCCCGATCGCCGCGCGCGAATATGCTGCCTCGATTAACATGAGCTCCAGCGCCAACCTCAAGGATGCGCGCACCAATCTTGCTTTCGGTCAACGGGCACTCCAGGCACTGGCCGATGCTGGATACACGCGGGGCCATTTGCCCAAGGTCATGGCTGCCTACAATGCCGGGCCGACACCGGTTTCGCGCTGGAACAGCGAAATCAACGACC
Source organism: Qipengyuania aquimaris (assembly GCF_009827445.1). Lineage (GTDB taxonomy): Bacteria > Pseudomonadota > Alphaproteobacteria > Sphingomonadales > Sphingomonadaceae > Qipengyuania > Qipengyuania aquimaris. The sequence goes on along the minus strand of NZ_WTYI01000001.1, from coordinate 813,437 downwards.
AGGGCGATCCGCTGCTCTGGATGGAATCGATCCCCTATTGGGAGACGCGCGGGTATGTCGCCATCGTGATGCGCAACTACTGGATGTACCTACGCCAGGCCGAAGCCATGGCGGAAAGCCGCACTGCGCTGACCCAGAACGACTGGCCGCAATTCCCCCGGACGCGATGAGGAGGGCACGCTGATGGCGATCGACGAAAGCCTCGAGTTCAAGCCGGTGAACATCGCGCTGCTGACGATTTCCGACAGCCGCAGTGTTGCCGAAGATACCTCTGGCGATATTCTTGCGGGCCGGATCGAAGCGAGCGGGCATCGCCTTTCGGCACGCGAAATCAGCAAGGATGACAAGAACGAGATCGCGGCGCACCTCCATCGCTGGATTGACGACGAACAAGTCGATGCCGTCATCACCACCGGCGGGACCGGGCTGACCGGCAGGGACGTGACGCCGGAGGCCTTGGACCGCGTGAAGGACAAGGACATCCCGGGTTTCGGGGAGTACTTCCGCTACATCAGTATCGAGAGCATCGGGACGAGCACCATCCAGAGCCGGGCCTGTGCAGTGCTCGCGCGCGGGACTTACATATTCGCGCTTCCCGGATCGAATGGTGCCGTGAAAGATGGGTGGGACAAGATCCTCGCCTATCAACTCGACAGCCGCCACCGCCCCTGCAATTTCGTCGACATCATGCCGCGCCTGCGGGAGCGCTAGAAACGCTTGATTCCTGCCGATTCGAGCGCAGCAATCAGCGCTCGACAACTATCGCCCAGAGCTTCCTTCGGGATCGGATTGAAAAACGCTTCCGTCTGGTGGAGCAGGATCATGGTGCCCGTTTCCGACCAGGCGTAAAGCTCATCAAACGGGATACGAGCATGGCCGCGCCGATTGGAGAAGCGGACCGCCTCATTGTCGAACTCGATCTGGTTTTCGTCGCGCAGCGCGGCGCTTTGTCGATACTGCCTGCGCATTATGATCGGGGCGATGAGATAGGGGATCAGCCAGATCAGCGGGATACCCAGAACCACCAGGAGAATGGTCGTCAACCGCAAGGCGCCATCCTCGTATAGATCGAGTGCCACCAGGACGACCGCCAGCAGGATGACGGCGATGAAGAGGTAGCGCATCGGTTTCTGGAACACGCGGCGCTGAAAATAATGGCGCCCGGCCTCCGCCAGTTCAGCCTCTGCCACGCGATAGGTATAGGGTCCGTTCAATGCCATCGCCGACAGCTTCGCGCATCATGCAAGCGGATACAAGACACCGCCGCACATTGTCTGGACGCCGCCCTTTGTTCCTCTTATGTTCTCATGATGGAGAAAAGCCCTGAGTCGCCTGTTGCGGGCCGCGGTGCGCAGTCAGGCGCGGTCCCTACCCGCTTCGGCCTTGCCACGCGCGAGGTCGATGGGGACTGGCGCGATCACATGGAAGCTTTGGATGGTCCGCCGGTAAAGCTGCGCACGCATGTGACGGAGGAAAAGCCGCGCACCATCCTCAGCTTCAACCAATCGCCTGACATCTTCTTCGATAGGTCGATCAACGCCTATCGAGGGTGCGAGCATGGCTGCGTATATTGCTTTGCCCGCCCTACCCATGCCTATCACGATCTGTCGCCCGGGCTGGATTTCGAGACCCGGTTGTTCGCGAAGCCGAAAGCGGCGGAACTCCTTCGCGCGACACTGTCGAAGCCCAAATACCGCCCGAGGCCCATTGCCATGGGGACCAACACCGACCCCTACCAGCCGATCGAGCGGCGCTATCGCATCACGCGTCAAATGCTGGAAGTCTGCCTCGACGCGCGCCACCCCGTCACGATCACCACCAAGTCGGACAGGGTGTGCGACGATCTGGACCTGCTGACAGAAATGGCAGAGCGCAGGCTTGTCGCGGTTGCCATTTCGGTGACCAGCCTCGACCCCAAGCTGTCGGGAAAGCTCGAACCGCGCGCAGCATCGCCTGCCAAGCGACTCTCCGCATTGCAGAAACTGGCCGAGGCAGGTGTGCCGACCCACTGCTCCGTCGCGCCGGTCATCCCGGCTATCACCGACGAATTCATGGAGGAGATCGTCCAGCGCGCCGCCGCCATCAAGGTGGGCAGCGTGGGCTGGATTCCGCTCCGCCTGCCGCACGAAGTCGCCCCGCTGTTCCGCGAGTGGCTATCCGTCCACTACCCCGAACGCGGCGACAAGGTGATGAGCATCGTCCAGTCGATCCGCAACGGCAAGGACAACGACCCCAACTTCTTCTCGCGCCTCAAACCGACCGGCGTCTGGGCCGACCTCTTCCGCGCCAGGTTCCGCGTGGCCTGCAAGCGGGCAGGATTGGGCAAGGCGAAATTCGAACTGGATTGCACGCAGTTCAGGCCGCCTGCTGTCGGTGGGCAGTTACGGTTAATCTGAAATCGGATGTTAGCAACGAGCCAAGAATAGGTTATTGAACATTTATGAATAAAAAAAGTGAAAAACGAGAGCTCTGCAGCCAGTGCGGTAAACGCGGGGCAATTTGCACGATTGGTTCCGAACCTGTTTGTATTCAGTGCGAGCATGTTTTTCAGCAAAGCAGGTATATGCAATTTGCACAAAACGCTGCCATGATGAATCTTGCCAGCCAAGAGCTAGACGCGGTGGTTGGCATTGGTCCACCTTCACCACGCATAGCCATTCCTCCGGCGCCGGTGCCCCCGATATACTTCAATAGTCAGAGCGTGAACGTTTCCGGCAGCACTGTCGGTAATATCAACTTGGGCGTCGCAAGGGATATTCAATCTCACCTGCAAGTCCTAACCGAGAGTGGTAATGTTGCGCTGTCAGAAACGTTGGCGGAACTGACCAATGCGATCCTCAACGCTGAAGATGTAGATGAAAACTCTAAGAACGAACTTGTCGAACAAATCGCCCTTGTGACCGAGCAAGCAGCAGCGAAACCTGACGATAGAAAGCCGGGCCAAGTTAAGGCTATCGTGGGTGCCATCAAGGAGGGGGCGGATGCGATTTCTAGCGTTTCAGGGGCATGGAGCGCTGCGGAACCAATGATACGGACATTCTTCGGCATCTAATCCTAGGTTCATTAGAACCCCTCCCCCGCCTCACCCGGTGCAAACCGCACCAACCTGCTGTCTGCCAGAGCCGCCGTCCGATTGATCACCGCCTTCTGGTAGTCGGTATCCTTGATCATCTCGAAGAAGGCCCCTGCATTGGGATATTGCGCAACGAAGCCGTCGTGCCATTGCATCGCCTCCGGCCCGGTCACAACAGTTTGGAACGCGCCGCGCCACACGATGCTGCCTCCGACCCTCCGGAAGATCGGACCGCTGGTCTTGCCGTATTCCTCGTAGGCGCGGCGGCCACTCCAGCCATTGCCGTGGTGCTCGTGCCCCTCGGGATATTCCGCCTCATCACGATATTGGAGGAGGTTGAGCATGTGGATAGGCTCGTCGCGCGGGAGGTCCTTGAACGACTGGAAGTTGGCGGGGCTCGGGTTGATGTAGGTTGCGCTCACGTCTCTCTCCTCAGACTTCGATTTCACGGTAGGTGCCTGGCGCGATACCGTCGACGCTCCAGTCCCCGATGCGCCAGCGGATCAGGCGCAGCGTCGGCAGCCGAACCGCAGCTGTCATGCGGCGGACCTGGCGGTTGCGCCCCTCGGTGATCTCCAGCGCAATCCAGCTATCGGGCACGCTCTTGCGATAGCGCACCGGTGCATCGCGATCCCAGACAGGCGGCGGTTCGATACGTTTCGCACGGGCAGGCCGCGTCATGCCGTCCTTGAGCTCCACGCCGTGTGCCAGTTTCTCCAGAGCATCGTCGTCAGCCTCGCCTTCTACCTGCACCAGATAGGTCTTCGCCATCTTGTAGCGCGGCTCTGCAATGCGCGATTGCAGCCTGCCGTCGTCGGTCAGCAGGAGCAGCCCTTCGCTATCCTTGTCGAGCCTGCCCGCAGGATAGACGCCCGGCACATCGACCAGATGCGCCAGCGTATCGTCCACCCCTTCCTTGCCCCCGGTGAACTGCGACAGGACACCGAAAGGCTTGTTCAGCAGGACAAGCCTGCTCACGTCTCGAGCTTGTAGTCGGCGAACCGGTCGCGCAGGTCCTTCTTGCTGATCTTGCCGGTGGCGGTGTGCGGGATGTCGTCCACGAATTCGACCGCATCGGGCAGCCACCACTTGGCGATCTTGTCAGACAGGAAGTTGACGACCTGTTCTGCGGTGACGTCCTGCCCCTCTTTCTTGACCACGAACAGGACCGGGCGTTCGTCCCACTTGGGATGGTACATACCGATGCAGGCAGCCTCGGCGACGCCGGGGTGGCCCACGGCCGCGTTTTCAAGCTCCACAGAGCTGATCCATTCGCCGCCGGACTTGATCACGTCCTTCGTGCGGTCGGTCAGTTGCAGGGTGCCGTCGGGATGCAGCATGCCGACATCGCCGGTGTCGAACCAGCCATCCTCGGTCACCGCATCCTCTTCCGCTTTGAAGTAACGCTTCACCACCCAGGGACCACGAATTTGCAAGGCGCCCGAAGTCTCGCCATCGCGCGGCAGAACCTTGGTCGGATCGTCGAGGTCGATAGTACGTAGCTCGACGCCGAAGATCGGACGGCCCTGCTTCATGGTCTTGAGGACCTTTTCCTCGAAGCTGAGCTGGTCCCAGTCATGCGTCGGGCCGCCCACCGTGCCGATGGGAGAGGTTTCGGTCATGCCCCAGGCGTGCTGAACACGCGTGCCGTTCTTCATCAACCGCTCGATCATGAACCTCGGCGCGGCAGACCCCCCGATGGTGGCGGCCTTGAGCGGCGGCAGGTCGATACCCTCCGCGTCGCAATACTGGAAATGGGCGAGCCAGACGGTGGGAACGCCCGCGCTGTCGGTAACGCCTTCCTTGAGCATCATCTCGTGCAGCACCGAAGGGTCGTTGACCGCGCTGAAGACGAATTTGATGCCCGCCATCGCGCCTGCATAGGGAAGCCCCCAGCTGGCCGCGTGGAACATCGGGACCACCGGCAGCATCACCGAGGATGCACTGAAATTGAAAGTCGAGGGCTGCAAGCCCGCAAGCGCATGCAGCACCGTGCTGCGGTGTTCGTACTGGACACCCTTGGGATTGCCCGTGGTTCCGCTGGTGTAGCAGATCATGCACGGATCGCGCTCGTCTCCTTCAACCCATTGGAAGTCGCCCGATTGCTCGCCGATCCAGTCTTCGAACGAGGTCGTATGCTCGCCGCTATCGAAGCAGATGTAATGCTGCACCGTCTTCCACCGGTCGCGCATCTTGTCGACGATCGGCTGAAAGGCGGCATCGTAAATCATCACGCGGTCTTCGGCGTGATTGACGATGTATTCGAGCTGGTCCTCGAACAGGCGCGGGTTCACCGTGTGGAGGACGCCGCCCATCCCCGCGACACCATACCAACTGACGAGGTGGCGGGAGTGGTTCATCGCGAGGCTGGCAACCTTGTCGCCCTTCTTCAGCCCGAGCGCCTGCAGCGCCTGCGCCATCTTCAGCGCATCGGTGCGAATTCCGGCCCAATTCGTGCGCGTCTCGCTTCCGTCCGCCCAGCGTGTGACGATTTCGCGATCCGGTGCTTCGCGCGCCGCGTGATCGATCACGTGGGTTACGCGCATAGTCCAGTCCTGCATCGCTCCGAGCATTCGTCTCTCCTCTCTCGTCCCCGGCCCGTCCGTGCGGGCCCGAATTAGCTGACGAGTCGAAGATGTGCTCCGCCGCGCCGCTTGTCGAGCTGCACCTTGGCAAGGCTCGGCACGCTTGCCAAGCGTTCGGCTAGCTCCCCGTCGAGCGCGAAATTGCGGCCAAGACGCATGACGGGATCGGCAGCCTCGCCAGTCCGTAGCGTCACGAGCACTTCGTCCTTGCCCCCGACGGCCTCGAGCAATTCTGCTTTCAGGGCCTCAAGCGCTGCCGCATCGTGCACGTCCAGCGTCATGATCATCGGCATGGACCCACGCACTTCGGCAAGCGGCGTGCCTCCGCGAACGGTGATCCGCGGCGGCTCGTCGGGACTGGGGGAATCCAGCTCCACCTGCAGCAGGATGCAGGTCTGCTCTTCCGCCCAGGTGAGGAATTTGTCGACCATGCTTTCTTCAAAGCAGGCTGCGCTGAACTGGCCTGTGGCATCCGAGAAGTCCGCGCGGATAAAGGGCTTGCCGCGCCGCGTGGTGCCCTTGTTCACCTTCTCCACCATGGCCGCCATGACCGCGTTCGAGCGGCCACCAGCAGGCGCACCGCCCGCCATGAGCGAGGCGAAGGTCCGCGCGCCATTGGCAGAGGCTACGTCCTTCCACGCTGCCACCGGATGGGCGGAGAAGTAAAACCCGAAATTCTCGCGTTCGCGCGCCATGCGTTCGACCCGCGGCCAGTCCTCGACTTCTTTCAGACGCAGCGTGTCGCTTTGTTCTTCTTCACCTCCGAACAGGCCGGCCTGCCCGCTCGAGCGTTCGCGTTCCGCGGCATCGGCCACGGCCAAGAGGAGGTCGGCATTCTCGAAGACCTTGGCACGGTTGGACTCCAACGCGTCGAGTGCGCCTGCACTCGCCAGCGCTTCCAGCTGCCGCGAATTGAGCGAGCCCTTGGGAATGCGCTGGAACAGGTCCTGCAGGCTTTCGAACTGGCCCGAAACCTGGCGCTCATGGACAATGGCATCCATCGCCTTTTCGCCGACATTGCGGATGCCTGCCAGCGCATAACGCACGGCATAGCCGTCATCGGTCTGTTCGACCGTGAATTCGGCCTCGGACTTGTTGAGGCACGGTGGCTCGACCGCGATACCCTGCCGCCGCGCATCATCGACGAAGATCGTCAGCTTTTCCGACTGGTGCATGTCGAAGCACATGGAAGCGGCGAAGAACTCCTCGGGGTAATGCGCCTTCATCCACGCGGTCTGGTAAGCAAGCAGTGCGTAAGCGGCAGCGTGCGACTTGTTGAAGCCGTAGCCCGCGAACTTGTCGATCAAGTCGAAAAGCTCATTCGCCTTGGCCTTCTCGATGCCCGAGACTTCCTTGCACCCGGTCACGAAGCGTTCGCGCTGGATGTCCATTTCTGCCTGGACCTTCTTACCCATCGCGCGGCGCAGCAAGTCTGCATCGCCGAGCGAGTATCCGGCGAGGATCTGCGCGGCCTGCATGACCTGTTCCTGATAGACGAAGATGCCGTAGGTTTCGGCGAGGATGCCCTCCAGCTTCTCGTGCGGATACTCGATCGGCACCTCACCCGCCTTGCGCTTGCCGAAGAGCGGGATGTTGTCCATCGGGCCCGGACGATATAGCGAGACGAGTGCGATGATGTCGCCGAAATTGGTCGGCTTCACCGCCGTCAGCGTGCGGCGCATGCCTTCCGATTCCAGCTGGAAGACGCCGACAGTGTTACCCGCCTTCATCAATTCGTAGACAGCCGGATCGTCGAGCTCGAGCTGAGATAAATCGATCGTGATGTCGCGCTTCTTAAGCAGGTCGGTCGCCTTCTTGAGAACCGACAGGGTCTTCAGCCCGAGAAAGTCGAATTTGACGAGGCCGCTGCTCTCGACATTCTTCATGTCGTATTGCGTGACCGGCATATCCGAGCGCGGATCGCGGTAAAGCGGCACAAGCTGCGCCAAAGGTCGATCGCCGATCACCACACCTGCCGCGTGGGTCGAGCTGTTGCGGGGAAAACCTTCCAGCTGCATCGCGAGGTCGATGAGGCGTTTGACCTCGTTGTCGTTGTCGTATTCGGCCTTGAAATCTGCCGCCCCGTTGAGTGCGCGCGGCAGTGTCCACGGGTCGGTCGGATGGTTCGGCACCATCTTGCAGATGCGGTCGACATGGCCGTAGCTCATCTGCAGGATGCGGCCCGTATCGCGCAGCACGGCACGGGCCTTCAGCTTACCGAAGGTGATGATCTGCGCGACGTGGTCGTGCCCGTATTTCTGCTGCACGTAGCGGATCACCTCGCCGCGGCGGGTTTCGCAGAAGTCGATATCGAAGTCTGGCATCGAAACGCGTTCCGGGTTGAGGAAGCGTTCGAACAGCAGGCCCAGCTGGATGGGATCGAGATCGGTAATCGTCAACGCCCAAGCGACCAGGCTGCCTGCACCCGAGCCACGGCCCGGCCCGACGGGGATATCGTGATCCTTTGCCCACTTGATGAAGTCGGCAACGATCAGGAAGTAGCCGGGAAAGCCCATCTGGTTGATAATCCCGACCTCGTAATCGAGCCTGTCGAGATAGACCTTGCGCTCTTCCTCCGACATTTCACCATAGGGTTCGAGGCGCGCCTCCAGCCCCTTGCGGGCATCGGCTTCGAGCATACGCGCCTCGCCCTCGAGGTCGCCCGCGAGGCTGGGCAGGATCGGATCCCGATAGGGCGGCGCGTAAGCACACCGCTGCGCGATCACGAGCGAATTGGCCGTCGCCTCGGGAAGGTCGGCGAAGGCCTCTTCCATCATATGCGCGGTCTTAACATAGCCTTCCGGATTGGACTTGGGCCGCTCCTCCGCGTCGACATGCGTGGAATTGGCAATGCACAGCATGGCGTCATGCGCTTTATACATGTGCGGTTCGGCGAAGTTGGCCGGATTGGTGGCGACCAGCGGCAGGTCGCGGTCATACGCCAGATCGATCAGCGCCGCCTCGGCGACCTCTTCCACCGCGTTTCCTCGGCGCGCCAGTTCGACATAAAGCCGGCCCGGGAAAAGCGCTTCGAGCTTGTCGAGCATGGCAGTCGCGTGACTTACCTGACCTTCGGCGAGCAAGCGCGTTACGCCGCCTTCGCTGGCACCGGTAAGGGCGATCAGACCGTCGGTGTGGCCTTCGAAATCCTCGATCCTGATATGCGGCTCGAATTCGAGCGGCCGATCGAGATGCGCGCGGCTGACGAGGTGGCAGAGGTTGTCATAACCTTTCTCGTCCTGCGCATAGAGCGGCACGTAATCGACAACTCGCCCTTCTTCGTCACGCGCGACGCCGAGGAGCGTGCCGGTGATCGGCTGGATGCCCTCCGCCTTGCAGGCATTGGCGAACATGACCGCGCCATAGAGCCCGTTGCGGTCCGCAATCGCGATCGCGGGAAAGCCGCGTTCCTTCGCCAGCTTGGCCATTGCCTTGGGGTCGATCGCCCCTTCGAGCATCGAATAGGCGGACAGGACACGCAGGGGAACGAAGGGCTTGTAGGGCATCGCTCCAAATTAGTGATTTCCCACCAATTCGGAAGAGCGAGGCAAGTCTTATTCTCCACAGACGGTGGAGAAAATCAGTCGTCCCTCACCGCCGCGATCTTGCGCCGTGCGTCGCGGATGGTCGACCACGCGCCATAGGCGACCAGCACGCCGAGGAAGACCCACACCCAGACCGGGATATTGCGGCCCGCGATGGCGAGATAGAGATAGGCCGACACAAAGCAGAACCCTGCGCACAGCGTCGGGAGGACCGTGGATTTCTTCGCCCTCGCCCGTTTCACGAGCCACGCCATCGAGGCGAGGAAAAAAGGGATCGCGCCAACATAAATGGCGCCGAAGATGTACGGATTGACGCCATATTCGGCACCAAGCGACAGAAACCACTGATTGATATCGGCAAGCATGGCCTATCCTTCGCTCGCTACGCCTGCGCGGTTACAGCAGCTTCTCGATATCCTTGGCGATGGCCTTGGGCGCATCGTTCGGACCGTAGCGCTTCACCACCTTGCCATCACGATCGATCAGGAACTTGGTGAAGTTCCATTTGATGGACCGGGAGCCCATGAGGCCGGGCTTTTCATTCTTCATCCAGTCGAACAGCGGACTGGCATCATCGCCATTGACGTCGACCTTGGCCATCAGAGGGAATGTCAGGCCGAAGTTCACCTTGCAGAATTGCTCGATCTCTTCGGCGTCGCCGGGTTCCTGGTTGCCGAACTGGTTGCAGGGAAAGGCCATGACCTCGAACCCCTTGTTCGAGTATTTCTGGAACAGCTTTTCCAGCCCGTCATACTGCGGCGTAAAACCGCACTTGCTGGCCGTATTCACCACCAGCAGGACCTTGCCGAGCTTTTCCGACAGGTCGACTTCCTCGCCCTTGTTGTTGGCTACGGTGAAATCGGCGATGGTTGTCATTCGGCTGCGTCCTTGCGGCGATATATGAGGTCGAAACTGTCGGTCCAGGTCTGGCCGTGATCGATACTGGCCTGTCCATACTGGCGGACCGAACCGTCGCCTTGCACGCTGTAGGTCATACGCACAAGCTGCGAATTGCCATGCGCATCCTTGCCCCAATAGCCGGTGAGGATCATCGTCCCCTCGTGCGGCCCACCGTCGAAGAAAACGCGTCCCGGGCGCGCACCGACCCATAGCTGGTGCCAGTTGTTCGTTTCCGGATCATAGGCCGACAGGCTCGTCCCGTGACCGCCGCGATAGGGCATCCAGGTCTCGCGAATTGCGCAGTTCGCGCTGACTTTCTCTATCCGGCTGTCGGCGATCGGATCGCCTCCTGCAGCAGGGGTCACCTGCCATTCGCCGACCCAAAAATCGAAGGCCTCGTAATTCTCCCCCTCGCAGCGAGGCGGTGGCGGAGGTGGCGTTGCTGGTTGAGGCGCGTCGGTGCTGGCGGCTTGCAGGAATAGCAGCGCGATACTCGTCGTGATCATGCAGAAGGTCCTCCCTGATCCCGCCGTAGCCTGAGGCGCTCCGCCAGGTCACAAGCTTTCGACCGACTGGCAAGTAACCCCTACGAGCGTGGAAAATCCGGACGTTTGGAGAGCTCGGCTATCTCTTCTGCATGGTACTCACGGTCGCCGGCCTTCTCGATGTAATAGCCGGCCCGCTCTTCCTCAGGCAGCAGCATCAAATGCTTCACGAGGTCGGCGAATGTGCCGGAGCGAAAGCCTTTGGCTGCGTCGAGGACACCGTCGCCGTCGCCAGTGCGATGCAAGGATGCCCTGTCATCCCACTGGATGCCGGGCGTGTGCGTGTCATCCGCCTTGAATGTGCTTGGGTGGTCGGTCATCGATTGTCTCCTTTCCCAAGCAACGAGCGAAGAGACCTTCGGGTCCACTAACCCAGCACGCCCTCGTGCAAGCGGACGACGCGATCCATTCGCTGGGCGAGGCGTTCGTTATGCGTCGCGACCAGCGCCGCACTGCCTTCCCCGCGGACAAGCTGCAGGAACTGCTCCAGCACCTTGTCAGAAGTCGCCTCGTCGAGGTTGCCGGTGGGTTCGTCGGCCAGAACCAGTGCCGGGCGGTTGGCGAGACCGCGTGCGACCGCAACGCGCTGCTGTTCGCCGCCGGAGAGCTGGCTTGGCCGGTGGGTGAGGCGGTGGCCGAGGCCCAGCGCGGTCAGCAGTTGCTCCGCACGGTCTTCCGCTTCGGCGCGTGGGCGTCCTGCGACGAGCTGGGGCAGGACCACGTTCTCGCGCGCATCGAAGTCCGGCAGGAGGTGGTGGAACTGGTAGACGAAGCCGAGATGATCGCGGCGCAGAGTCGTGCGGGCATTGGCATCGGATTTCTCTGCCGAATTCCCAGCGATCACGATCTCACCGCCGAAGCCGCCTTCGAGCAGGCCGACCGCTTGCAGCAGCGTAGACTTGCCCGACCCCGATGGTCCAAGCAGCGCCACGATCTCGCCGGGCATGATCTTCAGATCGACCCCGCGAAGCACGTCGATCCGTTCGCCGCCCTGCTCGAAACTGCGGGTCAGGCCTTTGAGTTCGACGACGGGATTACTCATAGCGAAGCACCTGTACGGGGTCCGTGCTCGCCGCCTTGAGCGCGGGATAAAGAGTAGCGAGGAAGCTCATCACCAGCGCAAGCCCGACGATCATGGCGATCTCGACCGGATCCACCTTGGCAGGGATCGCACTGAGGAAGCGAACCTGCGGGTCCCACAGGTCCGCGCCGGTCAGCCAGCTGATGCCCTTCACGATCTGCTCCCTGAATGCGAGCACCAGCGCCCCGAGCAGCAGACCCGCAAGGGTGCCGAGCGCGCCGACAGTGAAGCCGGTCGTCACGAAAATCTTGGTCAGGCTGCGGCGCGTCGCCCCCATCGTGCGCATGATCGCGATGTCGCGCGTCTTGGCACGGACCAGCATGACCAAGCTCGAAAGAATATTGAAAGCGGCAACCAAGACCATGAAACTCAATGCGAAAGCCATCGCAGCGCGTTCGACCTGGAGCGCTTCGAAGAGGGTCGAGTTGATCGTCTTCCAATCCTGGACGACTGCCCTGCCCGCCAATTGCATCTGTACCGGTTCGAGGATGGTTTCGACTTCGTCCGGATCGGTGACCTTCACCTCGATCATGCCGACCGTGTCACCGATCAACAGCAAGGTCTGCGCGTCCTGCATCGGCATGACTACGAAAGCGCCGTCATAATCATAGACACCGATCTCGAAGATCGCTGCCACCTCGTAGCCGACCTGGCGCGGGACCGTGCCGAAAGGGGTCGAGCGTCCCTGAGGGTTGATAACCGTGATCGTATCGCCGACCCTTGCGCCGATGTCCTCTGCAAGCCGCACGCCGATGGCGACCTTGGATGAGCCGGGCTGAAGCGCGTCCATGTTACCGCTGACCGTCTTCTGGCCCAGTTCGCGCAGGTCCTCCAGCGTATTGCCTCGCAGCAGGATCGCCTTTGCGCGGCCGTTGAATGTGACAAGCAGCGGCTGTTCGATCAAGGGAGATGCTTCGACAACGCCGGGAGTTTCGCGGACTTCCTGCAATACATTTTCCCAGTCATCCAGCTTTCCGCCATAAGCCTGCACGATGGCATGACCGTTCAGGCCCACGATCTTGTCGAGCAACTCGGCGCGGAAGCCGTTCATAACGCTCATCACGATGACCAGCATGGCCACCGAGAGCATGACCACGGTGATGGAAATGCCTGCGACAAGCGCAATGAATGCTTCGCTCCTGCCGGGGAGCAGGTAGCGCTTGGCGATGGCACGTTCGAATGGAGAAAGGATCAAGGCGGCTCTTGTCTGTCGTTGTCCGTGGCCAGAGCGTTTAGGCAGACAAATCTGGCCGCGCAATGAATTGCGCCGTTTGGTCCACCATTCTCCTGACCAATACCCTTGTAATCGGGCCGTAACATCGCCATTGGACCGCCATCGGTTGGCAGCGCGGACAGCACCCTGTGAAAACGCCCCTTGGGAACCTCACCCACCCTTTCCTCGACGAGGATGGCGACAAGCTGCGCGAAGAGTGCGGCGTATTCGGCGTTATCAACGCGGCGGACGCGTCGGCGGCCACCGCGCTCGGACTTCATGCCCTGCAGCATCGCGGCCAGGAAGCGGCCGGTATCGTTGCTTGGGACGGCGCTGAATTCCGCGCCCGTCGCGGCCTCGGCCACGTTGCCGAAAATTTCTCTTCCGCAGAGGCAATCGCCGAACTGCCAGGCCATATGGCTGCCGGCCACGTACGCTATTCGACGACTGGCGGCGCGGGCCTGCGCAACGTACAGCCTCTGTATGCCGATCTCGCCAGCGGCGGGTTCGCCGTCGCACACAATGGCAATATCTCGAACGCGGGCAAGCTGCGCGAAGAACTGGTGCAGCGCGGGGCGATTTTCCAGTCGACCTCCGACACCGAAGTCATCATCCACCTCGTCGCGACGAGCCGGTACCCCACAATCGTTGACCGCCTCGTGGACGCGCTGCGTCTGCTGGAAGGGGCCTATGCGCTCATCGTGATGACGCCGGAAGGCATGATCGCCTGCCGCGACCCGCTCGGTATCCGTCCGCTCGTCATGGGCCGGATCGGCGATGCCATCGCCTTTGCCAGTGAAAGCGTCGCCTTCGACGTAGTCGGCGCGGAAATGGTGCGCGAGGTCGAGCCGGGCGAACTGATCAGGGTCGATTATGACGGTAATGTGGATTCGCTTCACCCCTTCGGTACACACAAGCCGCGCCCCTGCATTTTCGAGCACGTCTATTTCAGCCGTCCCGACAGCTTTTTCGCAGGCCGCAGCGTCTACGAAGCGCGCAAGGCCATCGGCGCGGAACTCGCCAAGGAAAAGCCGGTGGAAGCCGATCTCGTCGTGCCCGTTCCGGACAGCGGCGTACCGGCCGCTATCGGATATGCGCAGGAAGCGGGCATCCCGTTCGAACTGGGCATCATCCGCTCGCACTATGTCGGCCGGACATTCATCCAGCCTTCCGACGGCGCGCGCCATGCCGGCGTGAAGCGCAAGCACAACGCCAACCGCAAGCTCGTGGAAGGCAAGCGGATCGTCCTCATCGATGATTCCATCGTGCGCGGCACCACTTCGATGCAGATCGTGGAGATGATGCGCGATGCGGGCGCCAAGGAAGTGCATTTCCGCGTGGCCAGCCCGCCGACCGCACACAGCTGCTATTACGGCGTCGATACGCCCGAACGCTCCAAGTTGCTGGCTGCACGCATGGATGTCGAACCCATGCGCGAATTCATCAAGGCGGACAGCCTCGCCTTCGTATCGATCGACGGACTTTATCGCGCCGTCGGCGAAAAGCCGCGCGTGAAGGATTGTCCGCAATTCTGCGACGCCTGCTTCACCGGGGACTACCCGACCTCGCTGACCGATCTCAACCGGCGCGAAGACAAGCAGAAACAGCTCGCATTTCCGGTAAACAAGGTCGCCTGACATGACGAAACCGCTCGATGGAAAACTCGCCCTGGTCACGGGTGCGAGCAAGGGTATCGGAGCCGCAACGGCCATCGCCCTTGCCGAAGCGGGCGCGCACGTGGTCCTTACCGGCAGGGATGTCCGGGCGCTCGAACAGGTCGAGGACCAGATCCATGCCGTCGGTGGGGCATCGACCATCGCTCCTGTCGACCTGGCTGAAAGCGACGGGATCGCACGCTTGTCGTCGGCTATTTCCAGCCGCTGGGAAAAGCTCGATATCCTTGTTATTTCTGCAGCTTACCTTCCGGCCTTGACACCGGTTACCCAGATCGACGGCAAGCAATTGAGCCAGGCGGTTACGGTCAACGTGCTGGCAACGCAGGCGTTGCTGGCGAATTTCGACCCACTGTTGAAGCGCGCGGATGCCGCTCGCGTGATCGGGCTGACCAGCAGTGTCGGCGAGACGCCCCGCGCCTATTGGTCTGCCTATGGCAGTACGAAGGCCGCATTCGACAACCTGCTCGAATCCTATGCGCAGGAAGTCGAGAAAATTTCCGGTGTGCGCGTAGCCATCATCGATCCGGGTGCAACGCGCACCACGATGCGGGCAAAGGCCTATCCCGGGGAAGACCCACAGACAGTCAAGCCGCCTCAAGCGGTCGGCTCGCGGCTAGTGGAGCTGCTTGTTAACGATTTCGAGACCCGTCACCGAGAGCGGATCGAAAGTTAGGTTAACCTTATACCGCGACTCTTCCGTAATCCTCCTGAGAGAGATTCCGCTAAACAACACGCGCGTTTTTACCCGGACGTGCAGTTTCGGAAAAATTCAGTCTCAGCAAGGTGCCGGATATGACCTACCAGACCCAGGATCGCTACTCGGTAGCAGCGCAAGAAGACCGGTGCGCACCGCGTACCAAGCTCACCATCCCCGGCCAGCTTCGCGCGAGCGGTGGCCGCGCGTTCCAGACGGTGGTCCACGATTTGTCGATCTCCGGCTTCTCGGCAGCAGCGATCAACCGCATGCACGAGGGCCAGATGTGCTGGCTGACCCTACCCGGCCTGGAATCGTTGCAGGCGCAGGTCGTCTGGTGGGAAAACTGCATGGTCGGCTGTGCATTCAGCGAGCTTCTCTCGCCGATCGTCCATGACAACATCCTCGCCCGTTACAGCGGCGAAGGCGCCTACCGCCCCTACTGATTTCGCAAGACAGGCGACAGTGCCGACGCAATGGCGGCGACCGCTGGGCGCTGGCCTGAACCTTCGTCCGGTATCTCGTCGTCGGTGGCGGTGCGCCTTAGCGGCCTCCGCCACCACTCGTTTTCGGGTTCAGTCCGCCTCGGCTGCAATGCCATAGACGAGATCGCGGAACTTGCCTCGATAGGCGCTGCTCGTAGCCGTCGGCCAGTTGCTGACCACGGCCACCACCAGATCACTTTCCGGCACGATGGTAATCGCCTGACCGAAGATGCCCTGCGCGCCGTAAGCACCCTGCGGATAAGCCCACCACTGGTAACCGTATCCGAAGCCCGGTGCATTGGGGGCGAAGGAGACCTGCGCCGCGCCTGAATCGGCAAACCAGCCATCAGGTACTACGCCTTCGCCACCTTCGAGCACGAACTGGCCGAAACGGGCATAGTCCGAAAGGCGCAGCGAAAGGCAGCAGCCGCCGATATTGCCGCCGGTCAGGTCCTGCATCCAGAACAAGCCGCCTTCGAAGCCTGCGGGCTCCACGATCTTCTCCGCTGCATAGGCAGCGAGCGACCTGCCGGTAGCTTCCTCGACGATGAGGCCGAGCAAATTGGTCTCCAGCGTCTTGTAGACCCATTTCTCACCCGCCGGCGCCTCGCGCGTCAGAGTGCGGGCATAGGTCACTGCCTGCGATTCCCCTGCAACCGGCGCGATGGCCAGCATCTTCGCAACATCGCTGTCGGGATCTGTGTAATCCTCATTCCACGCCACGCCCGACGTCATCGTGGCGATCTGACCAACCGTGACGCCATCGTAAGCGGTGCCCGCGAGGGCGGGAATGATCGACGTCACCGGCGTATCGAGGCTTTCGATGTGCCCATCCTCGATCGCCGAACCGAGCAGGGATGACGTGAAGCTCTTGGCGACGGAGAAGCTGGTCCAGCGGTCCTGCGCGCCAAGGCCCAGGCCATATTCCTCAAACCGGAGCCTCCCTTCTTCGAGAACCATTACCCCGCCGGCCTGCGTGTCGGCCATGAAGCTGCGGATTGCGGCGACGGTTTCGGCATCGAGGCTTTCTCCGCGGGGGAAAGTGCGCACGGTATTGGCCGGCGCAACTTCCAGGCCCGGGAACAGGGATTCCATGTCGCGGAAAGCAGCGGATCGGCGCTCGTCGCTCCAGAACAGGATCGAATCGCCCGGATCCATGCTCGCCATCTGCTCCGGCATGCTCTGGCTTACGGCGGGAGGCGCGGCATCGGCCGTCTCGACCGGTCCCGAATAGGCTGCAGAGCATCCGGCCACGGCCAAGGCAGTCATCGAAGCAAGTATCGCACGCATCATCTCTCTCCCTCATTCACCAGTGTTATCTGGTGCACATCGATTCCGCCGCCACGGAAGCCGCCTTCGCAATACATCAGGTAGTAGCGCCACAAATTGCAGAATTGCTCATCGAATCCTTGCGGCAGTTCGCCATCGCGTTCCGCGCGGTCGAATGCCTCGCGCCAGATGCGCAGGGTTTCCGCGTAGTCGAGCCCGAAATCGGACTGATCGCGCCACTCAAGGCCGCGCTCCTCTGCAAGTTTGCGGAACTCGCTCGTCCTGATCAGCAAGCCGCCGGGGAAGATGTAGGCCTGGATGAAGTCGGCGCTCTTTGCGTAATCGTCGAACAACTCGTCGCGCATCGAGATGTACTGGATTGCGGCGCGTCCACCCGGTTTCAAATTGCGCGCGATGCAGTCCATGAAGGTGGGCCAGTATTCCCTGCCGAGCGCTTCGACCATCTCCACGCTGACGATGGCGTCGTAGCTGCCCGCAGTGTCGCGATAGTCCTGCTTGCGGAAATCGACCGCCGGATCGTGGCGTTGCCTCGCCCATTGCAGCTGTTCGTCGGACAGGCTGATCGCCGTGACGCCACTGCCTCGTGATGCAAAGAAATCGGCCAGAGCGCCCCACCCGCAGCCGATCTCGAGCAGGCGCTCGTGATCGCCAAGCCGCGATGCCAATGCATCCCACTTGCGTCTCTGACCGACTTCGAGAGCGTCGTCTCCAATCCCGAGACCGGAGGAATAGCTCATCGTGGGATCGAGCCAAGCGGCGTAGAAATCGTTTCCGAGATCGTAATGGGCGCTGATATTCTTCTGCGCGCCTTCATGCGTATTGCGATTGACCAGATGCGCCAGTTTCAACCCGTGGCGGAAAGGCCCCTTGGCCCGCGCCGTGTCTCCGAGACGGGAGGCATGCTTCATGAACAGTGCAAACAGTGGTACGGGATCGGGGCTCCACCACTCTCCCGATTCCCACGCCTGATACCAGCCCACCGATCCGTTGCTGGCAAGGCGGACCAGCGCGTTCCAGCTGCGCAATTCTACGTCGCACTCGAAGCCGGGATTGCGGCCGCCAAGGACACGCTTCGTACCATCTGGCAAAGTTGCGCGGATCGCACCGGAGACGACCGCCTCGTCGATACGATCGAGGATCTTGCCGAAGCCGGGAGCGACTAGCCGTGCCAGGAACCCCGGCTTGCGGGCGAAGGGCTTCGCTCCTTCGACGAGATTGCGTCCGCGCTGGCTGGTAGGCATGTCCATGGGCGCCGCTATGCCGTGCGGCGAAGCGGGCGACAAGTCCGCTACGACTTGCTTGCCCTATACGCTTCCAGCGCCCGTTCGCGCGCTTCCTTGTGCCCGATCATCTTGACCGGATAGTCGCCGCGCTTGTCATCAGGTGGATCGTGGATTTCATCATCGGACAGGCCTCCCAGTTCCGGAACGTATTCACGAATATAATCCGCGGCATCGAATTTCTCGCTCTGCGTAAGCGGGGCCATGATCCGGCTGAACATATTGCTGTCGACCCCGGTGCCGCTGATCCATTGCCAGTTGACGCCGTTATTACCGTAATCGGCATCCACCAGGCAGTCCCAGTACCACTGCTCGCCGAAGCGCCAGTCGATCAGCAGGTGTTTGACGAGAAAGCTGGCGCAGATCATCCGCACGCGGTTGTGCATCCAGCCCGTCTGCCACAGCTGGCGCATCCCCGCATCGACGATTGGGTAGCCGGTCATCCCGCGCTGCCAGCATTTCAAGTCTTCCTCGATCAGGTGGCCGGCATTCGGATTACGCCACAAGGTCCGCTCATCATAATCGCGATAGCTCTCGCGTGGATAGTCGGGGAACTGGTCGATCACGTTCTGGGCGTAGTCGCGCCAGATGATCTCCTTTGCATAGGTTTTCCAACCGTCGCTGCGGCTGTCCTTGAGTTTGTGCCAGACCTGCGCCGGGCTGATTTCGCCCCAGTGGAGATGCGGCGACAGACGCGAGGTTATGTCCTTAGACGGCAGGTTGCGGCCCTCGTCATAGTCCGCTACCTGGTCCGTCCACCATTCGAGCCGCTCGTGCCCGGCCGCCTCGCCGAAATCCCAGAAATCGCGGATGCCGCCCGCCCAGTCGGGCTTTGTCGGGAGTAGATCCCAGTCACCCAGATCGTCGCTTTCCGGCCAGCTTTCGGGTGACGAAATGGTTTCCGGCTCACCCAGCACATCGCGCGGGGGCATGACTTCGAGCATGGATTTCGAGAAAGGCGTATAGATCTTGTAGGGATCGCCCGAGCCTGTCGTCACCGAGCCTGGCGGCAGCAGGTAATTACCATCATAGAGGCACAGCTTGCGATCTTCGCCAAGCGCATCGCGAAGCTCGTCCTCTGCCTCTTTCCACCACGGCTCGTAATGGCGCATGGCGTGGACGCAGCTTGCCCCAACCTCATCGGCGATCGAGGCGAGGATCTGAGGCGCATCGCCTTTGCGCAGGACGTTCTTCGAGCGGCGGCTACCTAAGCCCTTCCCGAGGCTCTCCAGCGAATAATGCAGCCACACCAGAGAGGCCCCGCCATAGGCATGATCGCCTGCCCGGTCCTGATCGAGGACGAAGACGGGTATGACTGGACCGGCCTGGGCGGCGGCATGGAGTGCGGGCTGGTCCGCCATGCGCAGATCGCGCCGCAGCCAGACGATTTGTGGTGAGCTCATGCGGTCCTAACCGCTGTTCCCTCCCGAGAGTTCCGTCTTGACCCCTTCGCAAATGTCGGACGGCAGCCTCACCTCGAAACGCCCCGTGGCGCGGGGATCGGAAAAGCGCGCATCCCTCAGCCACAGCGTCCCGTCTTCCTCGGGCACGATGTAGGGCGTTCGCGCCCAGAACAGGAAGGCATCGATCTGGCTGTCGGAGGCGCGAGCACGCTCCAGATCGCAGCGGTCGAGCGGCACGCCGGGAAAGGTAGTATCCTCGCCAAGCGTGTACAGCCCGTTGCCCCCGGTTATCATGTCGCGTTTCCATGACCACAGCGGCGGCGGGCTGGCGATGACGATCTCGGTCCCGGTCGGACTGCCCGTGACTCCGCGCTCGGCATTGCCGGTGATGAAGCCCTGCAACGCTATGTAGATGCCGGCGATCGAGAGAGCGAGTTTGGCTGGCTGCTTCCACTCCCCGCCCCGCTTCTCGCGCCGCAAGGAAAACCAGGTGGCGAAGCCCAAGAGGACCCACAGCCAGATATCGATGATGAAAAGCGTGTCGCCGTAGAACCACTGGCTGGAGAAAGGCTCAAGCAAGCGGATGCCGTAGACGTTTAGCCAGTCGAGCGCCGGGTGGGTCAGGCAGCCAATGAAGCTCAGCAAGAACAGCCATTTAAAGCTGACCGGCAACCGGGCGGCTGGTCGTTTGCCGCGACCTGCCTGCCATTTGTCGTATGCGTAGAGCAGCCCCGCCAATATCAGCGGCAGCATTACCAGCGCTGGCGGGCCATGCGTTATCCCGCGTCGGAAGCCGAGATGCTCCACGCCCTCCAGCCAGAACAGGCACGCCGCATCCACATCCGGCAGGTTCGCACCGATGATCAGCGCGGGCATGGCGAGCCCGGTTTTCTTCTTGAGCCCCGCCTGCCCGATCAGTGCGCCGACGAGGCTGTGCGTCAGATTATCCATGAGGCAGGACTATTCCGGCCTAAACCGGGTCCTGCGCCGTACCGCTGACGGTCCAGGTCTGACCCTTGCCGAGCAGCTTGGCGAGGTTGGCTTCCTTGCCCTCGCTCGCCTTCTTGCGCTCTTCGATCACCGCGTCCTCGAAGGTCGGGCGCGGATCGTCGTAAAGCACGCCGAGCGCCATCGGGAACGGGCCGAAGGGCATTTCGATCAGCATATGCGCGACAGAGCGGTTGGTAACGTCGTGGACGATCACGCCCGCCGCTTCCCAATCGCCATCCGTCACATCGACGACTTCCAGGCTCAGCGTTTCGCGATTGAGCGCGATGCCCTTGGTGTCGCCTGCAAACAGCATCGGCTTGCCATTCTCCAGCCAGAGCTGGCGATCTTCCGCCCCCTTGGGCGCGGCGAAATCGTTGAAGACGTCCTTGTTGTAGACGATGCAGTTCTGGAAAATCTCGATGAAAGCCGCACCCTTGTGGGCATGGGCTGCCTTGAGGACATCGGGCAAGTGCTTCGACACGTCGAACCCGCGTCCGATGAAACGCGCACCGCTACCGAGGGCGAATGCCGCCGGGCGTGCCGGATGGTCGTAGCTGCCGATCGGAGTCGATGGCGACTTGGTGCCTTCGCGGCTGGTCGGCGAGGCCTGACCCTTGGTGAGGCCGTAGATCTCGTTGTTGAACAGCATGATCTGCATGTTCACGTTGCGGCGCAGGACATGCATCAAGTGGTTGCCGCCGATGGACAGGCCATCGCCGTCACCTGTTACCAGCCACACGTCGAGGTCCGGATTGGCAAGCTTTGCGCCGGTCGCGAAAGCAGGCGCGCGCCCGTGGATCGTGTGGAAGCCGTAGCTCTCGATGTAATAGGGGAAACGGCTCGAACAGCCGATGCCCGAAATGAACACCGTGTTCGCAGGGTCCGCCCCCAGCTGCGGCAACGTGCGCTGCACGGCCTTCAGGATGGCATAGTCACCGCACCCCGGACACCAGCGAACCTCCTGATCAGTTTCCCAGTCCTTGAGGGTCGTTTCGATTTTCACAGGAGCGTTCATTTCGCACCTCCATCCGTGCTCGGAAGCTGTTGGTCGTTGGCCGGGACCTGCCCGCCTTCGTTGCCGGGGATATCGTCGAAGAACTTGCCGATTTCACGTTCCAATTCAGCGATCTGGAAGGGCTGGCCGCTGGTCTTGGTGAGCGGCTGCGCATCGACGAGGAACTGGTCGCGCAGTACGGTCTTGAACTGGCCCGTATTCATTTCCGGCACGAGGACGTGGTCGAAGCCACGCAGCAGGTCGCCGAGATTCTTCGGCATCGGCCAGATATGGCGCACGTGGATGTGGCTCACGTCCATGCCGTTGGCGCGGCAGTTGTCGACTGCGCGGTGGATTGGGCCATAGGTCGAACCCCAGCCAACGACTGCCAGCTTGCCGGACGTCTCGCCAAGGCAGACGTCCTGGTCGGGCACGGCGATATTGTCGACCTTGGCCTTGCGCAGGTCGGTCATGCGCTGGTGGTTGTCCGGCGAATAATCGATATTGCCGGTCAGCTCGTGCTTCTCGATCCCACCGATGCGATGCATCATGCCGGGCGTACCGGGCTTGATCCACGGACGCGCGCCCTTTTCGTCGCGCTTGTAGGGTAGCAGTTCCTCGCCGCGCGGTTCGGTCAGGAATTGGGCCGGGAACGGCTCGAAATCGGCCGGGTTCGGCACCTTCCACGGCTCGGCCGCATTGGCGATGTAGCCGTCAGTGAGCAGCATGACGGGCGTCATGTATTGGGTCGCGATGCGGCAGGCCTCGATAGCGACTTCGAACGCGTCGGACGGGCTGCGCGCAGCGATGACCGGCATGGGGGCATCGCCGTTACGGCCATAGACGGCCTGGTAAAGGTCGCTCTGTTCGGTCTTGGTCGGCAGGCCGGTCGAGGGGCCACCGCGCTGCGAGTTCACGATAACCAGCGGCAGCTCGGTCATGATGCCGAGCCCGATCGCTTCGGTCTTCAGCGCAATGCCCGGACCGGAGGACGAGGTCACGCCAAGCTGGCCGGCATAGCTTGCGCCGATGGCAGCGCAGATCGCGGCGATCTCGTCTTCCGCCTGGAAGGTGGTGACGCCGAATTCCTTGAGCCGCGCGAGGTGGTGGAGGATCGCCGAAGCGGGCGTGATCGGATAGCCGCCGAAGAACATCGGCAGCTCGGCCAGCTGCGCGCCTGCGACCAGCCCAAGGCTGACGGCTTCCGCGCCGGTGACGGTGCGATAAAGGCCGGGCGCGCTGGGCGTCGGGTCGATATGGACCTGCTTGAGCGGTCCGGCGAGTTCCGCCGTCTCGCCATAGGCATGACCTGCATCGAGCGCGGCAATATTGGCGTCGGCGATATCGGGCTTGGACTTGAACTTGGCCTTCAGCCAGTCATGGATAGGATCGCGCGGACGGTCGAACATCCACAGCGCGAGGCCCAGCGTCCACATGTTCTTGGACCGCAGCGCATCCTTGTTGCCGAGGCCGAAAGGCTTCACCGCCTCAATCGTCTTCTCGCTGATGTCGAACGCAAGCACGTCGAACTTGGCGAGGCTGCCGTCTTCCAGCGGGTTGGCGTCGTAATGCGCCTTGTCCAGATTACGCTTCGTAAAGGCGCCCGTGTCGGCGATGATCAGTCCGCCGGGCTTCAATGCAGCAATGTTCACCTTCAGCGCCGCCGGGTTCATCGCCACAAGCACATCGGGCGCATCGCCTGCCGTGTTGATTTCGCGGCTGCCGAAATTGATCTGGAAAGCCGAAACACCGAACAGCGTGCCCTGCGGCGCGCGGATTTCCGCCGGAAAATCGGGGAAAGTCGCCAGGTCGTTACCGGCCAGTGCGGTGGAGAGCGTGAACTGCCCGCCGGTCAGCTGCATACCATCGCCGGAATCTCCGGCGAAGCGCACAACCACGGCTTCGGGGCTTGCGGGAAGGCCGCTATGCGGCCGGTCGGCGTCGCTCGGGGCGGCTGTTGCCATCCGGTCAATTCCTTGTCGCGCACCGAGTTTCACGGCGCATTGTCAATGGGAGCGCCACCTAGGACCCGCTCCCTCCTCTCGCAATGAAGTTTCTCTGCTAGCCGCAAAAAGCGCAGTGGAAAAGCGTAGCCGACACGCTAAGTCTCTTTTCGCAACGAAAGAGGAGAGAGACGCCATGGCCGATACCGAACATTTTGTGCGCGACGATGTGCGCGGCTTCCTGGATATGCTGGAGCAGATCGGGGGCAAGGGCGTCGAAGAAGTGGGCGCGGTCGAAGGCCGTGTGCAGATGAAGACCATGGGCCAGCTGGCAGAAGCCCCGGCCCGCGACCTGCCGATCAAGAAGGACCTCTCCTGCCCCGGCCCCGCAGGCGATATCCCGCTGCGGTTCTATGACGCCAAGGACACGCGCGAAGCCGGTCCCTGCGTGATCTTCATCCATGGCGGCGGTTTCGTCATTGGCGATATCGAGGTTTACGATTCGCTGTGTACGGAAATCGCCCACCAGCTCGACCTGCCGGTGGTGTCGGTCGAGTATCGTCTCGCCCCCGAACACCCCTTCCCCGCTGCGCCGGACGATTGCGAAGCCGCGGCACGTTGGGTGGCATCTTCGCCCGAGGCGTTGGGCCGCGAAATCACCGGGCTCGTAATCACCGGCGATAGTGCGGGCGGTAATCTCACCATCGTAACCACGAACCAGCTCGTGAACGAACCCGCCGACGTGCCGGTGATCGTCCAGGCTCCGATCTATCCGGTGGCAAGCGACGTGTCGCAACATCGCAGCCTCAAGGACTTTGCCGAAGGTTTCCTCCTCACCGGCGCGGCTATGGCCTGGTTTACCGAGCAATATGGCGGCGACCCCAAGGATCCGCGCAACACGCCGATGGTCGGCGATTGCAGCAATACCCCGCCCACCGTGGTCTGCACCGCAGGCCTCGATCCCTTGCGCGATTCAGGCCGCGAATACGCCGCGCACCTGATCCAGCAGGGCACCGAAGTCATCTATCTTGAATTTCCCGGGATCATTCACGGCTTTACCACGCTAAGAAAAGCGATACCGAGCGGGCAGAAGGATCTCGATGCCTTCCTCGATGCGATCAAGCTGATGGTGGAGCGTTACAGGTGAGTGAACTGGGTTACCGGCCCTGCGTCGGTGTGATGCTGGTCAATGGCGATGGGCGCGTGTTCGTCGGTCGCCGGATCGACAACAAGGAAGGCGACTGGTGGCAGATGCCCCAGGGCGGTGTCGACGATGGCGAGGACCTAAACCAGGCGGCATTGCGCGAACTGGCGGAAGAAACGGGCGCTAGGCCCGAACACGTGACCATCATCGACCGCATGGCCGAACCCGTCCGCTATGACCTGCCCGAAGAACTGATCGGCAAGCTATGGGGCGGAAAATACCGTGGGCAGGAGCAGGTCTGGTTCCTCGCACGCTTTTCCGGGAAGGATGAGGACATCGACCTCGAAGCCCATGACCCGGCGGAATTCTGCGACTGGAAGTGGGCCGAACCCCAACAGCTTCCCGAGTTGATCGTACCCTTCAAGAAGCGCGTCTACCGCGCCGTTGTCGAAGCTTTCCGCGAGCTCGTCTGAGCGGTCAGTTGGTCTGAACGCCCTGCGTTTCCGGCAACGTGGCCTCTGCCGTCATGACAGGGGTGCGCGGACCAGCGGCAATGGCGGCCTCGATCGCTTGC
This sequence comes from Qipengyuania aquimaris, assembly GCF_009827445.1. GTDB lineage: Bacteria > Pseudomonadota > Alphaproteobacteria > Sphingomonadales > Sphingomonadaceae > Qipengyuania > Qipengyuania aquimaris. Next base: position 788,022 of record NZ_WTYI01000001.1, on the reverse strand, counting down.
GTTTCGGGGCAGGTTTCGCCGCATAGCGACTGAACCGCCGCCAGCTTTTCGCGCGCCTTTTCCAAGGCACCCTTCTCTGCAAGCGCGGCGCCTTCGCCAGCCATGGCGACCAGGTTCTGGGGATCGCGGTCCAGCGCCTCGCGATAATAACGGATCGCCTTGCCCTGGAGATTGTCCGCCCGCGCCGCTTCGGCGAGGTGGATGAAGATCGGCGTATATCCCGGATCGACTGCAAGCGCGGCTTCGAACGCGTCGATCGCGCCCTGCGTGTCGCCGGCATCCAGCGCGGACTTGCCCTCGGCAATCAACACACCAGCGCGCGGGGCCGGATCGCGCTCGTTCCCCCAGCTGACGCTCGCCGTAAGCGCGAGGGCTAGCGAAAGGGCAGCAGCGGCGGGGGCAAAACGCATTATCGTCTCCGTCAGGGGCGTAGTCGCAGATGGACGCGGATCGGCCATGTCACAAGGCTATCATGACTTTTCTGCACGAGCGATGAAAAAACCGTCCGTCCCGTCATGGTGCGGCGTGAGGCGAATGCCCTGCCCTCGCGCTCGTCCGGCGGGAAGTTCCATCGGGGATGCGGAGAATGCCGGATCGCGCGCAAGGAAGGCGTCGAACTGGTCCGCACCCTCTTCATCGAGCAGGGAACACGTCACGTAGACCAACCGCCCGCCGGGCTTGACGAGCCGGGCAGCAATATCGAGCAGGCGAACCTGCAAATCGGTGAGGCGCGCCAGTTCCTTGTCGTCCAGCCTCCAGCGCGCTTCGGGATTGCGGCGCCATGTTCCCACGCCCGAACACGGGGCGTCGATCAGGACGGCATCCGCCTGACCTTCGAACCTTGCAAGAGCATCAAGTTCCTGTCCGGGATTGAGCAATACCGTCTCGATATTGGTCGCCCCGGCACGTTCCGCACGCGGCATGAGGGCCGAGAGCCGATTGCGGTCGGTGTCGCTGGCGACAAGGCGACCGAGATTGTCCATCGCCGCTGCGAGCGACAAGGTCTTGCCGCCTCCGCCTGCGCAAAGGTCGATAATAGTCTCGCCGGGCTGCGCACCGGCAGCAAGGCAGGCGATCTGCGATCCGGTGTCCTGGATCTCGATCTTGCCCTCGCGCCACTCCGGCCACTGTTCGACCTGCGTGCCAGCCTCGAGGCGGAGGCCATTCGGCGCAGCGGTAGATGTGCTTTCGACCGGGAGCGCGAGGGTGGCGCGCTCGGCTCTCAGCGTGTTGACGCGGATGTCGAGGGGTGCGCGATCCAGCAAAGCTTGAGCTTCGGCTCCCGATACATCCGATCCGGCGAGCCTTTGCTCCAGCCAGTCTGGCGCAATTCCGCCTGCCGCGACAGGTTCATCGCCAGCCAATTCTGCCGGACCATAGTTCGATCCGTCGAAGAGGGCGCGGATATGCTCGTCCGTCTCTGCGAGGCGCAGCATCGCGGCGCGGCCCGTTTCCGGGACCGGACCGCATGCGCGAATGGCCGCATAGACCAGTTCGCGAATGGCGCGGCGGTCCTTGGACCCGGCGAACCGGTTGCTACGAAACCACTCCGCGAGAATGCGGTCGGCAGGCGCACCTTTCGACCGTGCCGACGCGATAATCGCATCGAGCAGTTCGATCGAGGTCTGGACTCTGGCGGCGGGGGTCATTTTCCTTCGCGTTTCGCGGTATCGCGCCGTTCGATCAGCTGCTCGAACTCGCTCGGATCGGGCATCGGGAGGCACCAGTGGCGCAAATCGTCGCGCTCCATGTGGGCTTCATGCGCAATTCTGTCGAGCATCGCGTCCGCAGCAGCGAAGCACTCTTCCTCGCTCTCGAACAGGATAGCCTGGCGTTCGAGAACGACGTGCACCGGCTGCTCGTCCACGATCTTGAGGACGAACAGCATGAAAGGGACGAAAAGTTCCATGGGTTAACGCGAAGGGTAGTTCGGTGCTTCGCGGGTGATGGATACGTCGTGCACGTGGCTTTCGGTGAGGCCGGCGTTGGTGATGCGCACGAACTGCGCGCGCTTGCGCAGGTCGTCGATCGTGGCGCTACCGGTGTAGCCCATGGCGGCCTTGATCCCGCCGACGAGCTGGTGAACCACTGCGGCGGCGGCACCCTTGTAGGGCACCTGGCCTTCGATGCCTTCGGGCACCAGTTTCTGCTGGCTGACGTCGGCCTGGAAATAGCGGTCGGCACTGCCGCGCGCCATCGCGCCCACGCTGCCCATACCGCGATAGCTCTTGTAGCTGCGGCCCTGGTAGATGAAGGTTTCGCCGGGGGCCTCTTCGGTGCCTGCCAGCATCGAACCGATCATTATGCTCGATGCGCCTGCGGCGAGAGCCTTGGCCGCATCGCCGCTGGTGCGAAGACCGCCATCGCCGATGACCGGCACGCCGGCCTTCTCTGCCGCTTCGGCGCAATCCATGATTGCCGTCAGCTGCGGCACGCCGACACCCGCGACAACACGCGTGGTGCAGATAGAGCCCGGACCGATGCCGACCTTCACTGCGTCCGCGCCCGCATCGCACAGGGCGCGCGTGGCTTCGGCAGTCGCGACATTGCCCGCGATCACCTGCACGCTGTTGGACAGCTTCTTGACCCGTTCGACGGCCTTGGAAACTTCCTTGTTGTGACCGTGGGCGGTGTCGATCACCACCACGTCGACTTCGGCATCGATCAGCGCTTCGGTGCGTTCGAAACCCTTGTCGCCGACCGTCGATGCAGCGGCGACGCGCAGCCGCCCGCTAAGGTCCTTGGTCGCATCGGGATAGGCGACTGCCTTTTCGATGTCCTTCACCGTGATGAGACCGACGCAGCGTCCGTCATCATCGACCACGAGCAGCTTCTCGATCCGGCGCTGGTGCAGCATCCGGCGTGCCTCTTCCTGCCCGGTGCCGAGCGGCACGGTGGCAAGGTTTTCGGTGGTCATCAGCTCGCTGACCGGCTGGTTGGGATTTTCGGCGAAGCGCACGTCGCGGTTGGTCAGGATACCGACCAGCTTGTCGCCGCGATCGGTCACGGGAATGCCGCTGATCCGGTTGGCAGTCATGATCTGCTGCGCATCGCCCAGCGTCGCTTCGGGATTGATAGTGATCGGGTTGACCACCATACCGCTTTCATAGCGCTTCACCGCGCGCACCGCGGCCGCCTGGTCCTTCACCTCGAAATTGCGGTGCAAGACGCCGATGCCGCCAAGCTGCGCCATGGCGATGGCCATGTCGGCTTCCGTCACCGTGTCCATCGCGCTGGAGATGACCGGAATGTTGAGCTGGATGTCGCGTGTCAGCCGCGTGAGCGTCTTGGCCATCGAAGGCAGGATATCGCTCTCTGCCGGACGCAAGAGAACGTCGTCGAAAGTGAGGCCGAGGGGAATGTCGATGGATGCCACTGGGAGAATCGCCTGCCGGAGTAAATGTGGCGGCCCATGTAACGACGCTTCGCGGGATTAGCTAGTGGCTCGGGGAGGTTTACTCCGCCGTCCAGCCGCCATCGACGCTCCAGTTCGCGCCGTTGACGTTTTGCGCCTCGTCCCGGCACAGGAATACCGCGAGCGCACCGATCTCTTCCGGCTGGACGAACTTCTTCGTGGCCTGCTTCACCAATAGCACGTCATTGATGACTTCGTCGCGGGTCATCCCGCGCGCTTTCATAGTGTCGGGGATCTGGTTTTCGACCAGCGGGGTCCAGACATATCCGGGGCTGATGCAGTTGGCGGTGATGCCGTGCGGCGCCAGTTCGAGGCCGATGGTCTTGGTAAAACCGTCGAGGCCGTGCTTGGCGGCGTTATATGCGCTCTTGAACGGAGAGGCGACCTTGGAGTGGGCGCTGGCGGTGTTGATGATGCGGCCCCAGCCCTTCTCCTTCATATGCGGCACAACGAGCCGCGTCGTGTGGAAAGCTGCCGTCAGGTTCAGCGCGATGATCGTGTCCCACTTGGCGATGGGGAATTCCTCGACCGGGGCGACATGCTGCATGCCGGCATTGTTGACGAGGATGTCGATCCCGCCGCTGTCGGCCATCATCGCCTCGATCTGGGCGACATCGGTCAGGTCCGCGCCCGAGTGGGTCGCACCCAGTTCCTCGCACAACTTGGCGATCTCGCCCTCGTCTCCGAAGCCGTTGAGGACTACCTCGGTGCCTTCTGCCGCAAGGGCCCGGGCAGTCGCCAGGCCGATGCCCGAAGTCGATCCGGTGACAAGTGCGCGCTTTCCTTCGAGAAACATTTGTGGCCTCAAGTGTTGTGACTAACATACAAGCCATTGCGCAGCAGCGCTGAACGGTCAATCGCGGGGGATGCAGGAATGCGGCTAAATCCATTCAATACCGACAATATCCAGGTTCGCTCCAGCGGAGGCGCAGGTAAGGCTGGCGGCATCGGCTGCGGCACGATCATCATCGCCGCCATCGGCTACTTCGTCTTCGGGCTGGACCCGATGCAGACCGCCAGCACGGTCGAAAGCGTGCAGCAAGGCTCGCAGCAGGCAGGCCCCGCCAACACCGACGAAGAGGCAATCTGCAACTCCAGCGAATATGCGCGCGAGGCGTGCAACGGCCTCCAATCGCTCAACCAGACCTGGGCGCGCACTTTCCAGGAACAGGGCTATGGCGACAGCTTCCGCCAGCCCACGCTCGACCTGTTCCGCAATGGCCGCGTCACCACGCAGGGTTGCGGCAGCGCGACTTCGGCCGCCGGTCCGTTCTACTGCCCGGCCGACCAGACGATCTATATCGACACCAGCTTCTACGACCAGCTTGCGCGCATGGCAGGCAATCGCGGCGATTTCGCGCGCTATTACGTGCTTGCCCATGAATACGGCCACCACATCCAGACGCTGACCGGCGTATCCCAGCAGATCCGCAGTGCGCAGGCGCAGAACCGCCGCCAGGCGAACCAGCTGCAGGTACTCATGGAACTGCAGGCCGATTGTTATGCCGGCGTATGGGCGGGCAAGAACCGCAACCTCATCGAACCGGGCGATATCGAGGAAGGGATGGAAGCTGCCGCCGCCATCGGTGACGACCGCCTTACCGGTGGCCGCGTGTCGAGCGAGAACTTCACTCACGGCACCAGCGCCCAGCGCAGCCAGGCCTTGCGCCTCGGCCTGCAGGGTGATGACCGCCAATGCGATGCGATCACCAATATCGGTTGATAGTCCAGCCTAGGCACAGAAAAGGGCGCGGCCTCCTCGGTCCGCGCCCTTTCTTTGTGTCACTCCACGAAGGTCATGCTTCGTAGGTTTGCTCCGGCTCCCTTACCGCCTGTGACCAGTCGAGATTGCGGGTAGCGTACATAACGCCCGCCAATGCGAAGAACATCGCGACCGAGCCAACGATCAGCGAGGCTTCCTCGAGGCTCATCAGCACGTACAGCCCCGCGTAGAGAACAATAAGCAAGCCGCCGATAAAGCCTGCCCGTTTCCACCCACCAAGAACTGCGGCGCTGTAGGCGGTCAGCAGCCCGATAATGGCTGCACTGGCGATCAGATATGCCAAGGCAAACCCCGCGACTTCGGCGAAGGCAAGCAACAGGACGAAGAACAGCACCAGTCCGGCGCCCGTCAGGAGATACTCCGCCGCCGCCACGCGGGCTCCGCCGATCACGTCGAACAGCAGGAAGGCAAGGAATGTGAAGCCGATGAAGAGGAAGCCGTATTTCACGCTGCGGTCGACCTGCGCGTAGATGTCGCCGGGCTCGACCAGCGCGATGGTGGCCCAGGCAACGCCTGCGGCTTCTTCCACTGCTGCGTATTCGGACATCTGGCGACGCTCAATTTCCGCATCGGGGCTTTCCGCCGGACCCTGCCCGATGGCGAGCGTTCCGATCGACCAGTTGGCGCTGAATCCTTCGTCGGAGATGTCGCTGGTGTCCGGCAGATAGCGACCTTCGAAGCCGGGGTGCTGCCAGGACGAGGTTACGTTCCAGCGCGTGTCGCCGCCCTCCGGTGCCAATGACAGAGAACGGCTACCGCGCAGGGTATAGCTGTATTCGAGGTCGAGCGCGTCGCTCTCGCTCCAGTCGTAGGTGCCGTGGAAGCCGCTGCCCTCGCCGCGGGCACGCTGGCCGGGTGCCAGCTCGACCGTTTCCCCGCCGAGGCTCGCTTTCGCGCCGCCCCGCAAGCCGCGCGCATCGCTCACACCGAAGCGCAGCTGCGCCTCGGACAGGACGAGCTGGTCACGCGTCACTTCATAGCCGGAAAGATCGTCGGGCAATTCGAACCGCGCCTGACCAATCATATCGGCAGAGAAGACAACCGTTTCGTAGATCGCCTTCTTCTTGCGCTCCGTATCGAGCTGCGTTTCGAGCGAATGCTGCACCGGAGCAAGTACGATTTCCGAGCGTACCTGCTGTGTCTGCATCACCGACTTGCCATCCACCAGAACCGGGACCTGCTTTTGCGAGAGGTAGGGAACAGCGAGGACCGGGGTAGAGATAACCTGCGAGCCTCCCGCACCTGCCGTGATAGTCGATTCCGCGATACGGGCCTGGTTCTGCCGGTCGTTGACCAGGTCGTAGACCATGATGATCGGTATCAGCAGGACGAGGCCGATCAGCCCCGCGATGACCAGTTTGACTGTGGGGGATCTGTCTCGCATCGTTTCATCTCCATTGGTTGCGATGAAACGTTCTTTGTGAGCGACGAACTGAATGCCTTGTGAACCCGGCAAGGCAAGCAAAAGGCCGGCTTCCTCGCGGAAACCGGCCTTTCAGGAGAATGGGTTGATCAGGAAAGCGAGGATTCGAGTTCGGCAATTTCCTCGTCCAGATCGCGCAAGATTTCCTCGCGGATTTCCGCAGATAGCGACCTGTCCTTGGCGATGGCCTTGCGCGCACCGCGAATCGCGCTCAGGGCGAGGCGGTCGCCCGCGCTCTCGCAAACATACATGACCGTCTTGCCATTGGCCTTGACCTTGGTCGTCACGGGCCGATCGGGATAGACGCATTTCTCGATGACTTCGGGGACGGCAGCGATGGCTTCGGCGACTGCGTGAGCCACCGCGGCTTCGGTTTCAGCCTCCAACTGTTCCTGCCGTGCCTCCGACCATGCTTCGGCCTTTTCCTTCTTGGCTTCGGCATAGGAAATGCGGCTGTCAGCCCAATCCTGGCGGCTTTCCGCATAGGCGAGGCGAGAATCTGCCCACACCTTGCGACCTTCGCCATAGGCTTCACCCGCCCAGCGCTTTTCTTCGCGTTTTGCTTCTGCGTGCATGCGACGTGCTTCGGTCATGGCGCGCTTGGCATCGGCCTGCGCACGTTCCACATCAGGAGCAGGCGGAGCGAGCGGAGCGACGGGCGGCGCGGGAACCTCGATATTGCCCGGCACTTCAGGAGCTTCAGGCGGCGCGGGAGGCAACGGATAGGTAAAATCGGCCAGGGGAGCGGGCTCTGCAACGGCTACATCGTCCACGGGAGTCATCGCCGACACTTCGGCGAAACAGACGGAGGCGGTGAGCGGTACGGCGAGGAACGCGCTTGCCAGGGTGGCGCGGCCGGCGATGCGGCGGCGCGGCGAAATATCGGACATGTTCAAACTCCTCAAACGATGGATGATCGACTTGTCCCCCAGAACTGGACACGCCATCGGCGCGGCGAGCGCCGGTCGCGGCGTCCCCTGCGGATGGCGAGCGAAATCGGCAATGATGCCGGCATAGGTAGCGCGTTCCTCGCGCGGGCGGGCGGCCACTACCCGCGCGTCGCAGGCCGCTTCCTGGTCACGGCGCAGCGCGTTCCAGCCCAGCCAGCCAAGCGGATTGAACCAGTGGATCGCGAACAGCGGCTGGACGGCCATGTTGACGATCAGGTCTCCGCCGCGATGGTGAGCGAGCTCGTGCGCAATCGCGAGATCGCGCGAGATCCTGTCGCGGCTAGCCATGAAACCCGCTGGAAGGGCGATCACGCGGTCCAGCACACCGAAGGCCATCGGCCCCGAAATGGCAGGCGTTTCGATCAGGCGCACGCTGCCGACATCGCCCACCGGGCGCGCATCGTCGAGCAAGTCGCGGCGCAGTTCGAAGTAAAGATAGAAACGGCGAGTCAGCATGACCGCAGCACCGACCAGCCAGATTGCCACCAGCGGCAGCACGAAATCGGTCGGGTCTGCGAAGGTTTGCGGCGCCGGAGAATTGGCAACCATATCCGCGAAATACCCCGCCGGTTCTCCCGCTGCCTCATCCAAGGCGAGCGGCGCGGTTTCGAAAGAAACCTCGGTGCGCGGGGTCAGGTTCATCCACGCCGGAAGCGTGAGCGGGGGCACGAACAGGCGCATCAGCGGGATGAACCACAGGGCGTAGGCCGCGCCGGAGCCGAAGTGTTTTGCAACGGGACGACGAAGCACCATCACCATCGCGATCAGGGCGCCCGTCCACACTAGCGTGTCGAACAGGAACCATTCCCAATATTCGCGCAAGAGCTCGATCATTTCCGCATCTCCTTAAGGAGCGCCTCGATCTCTTCGAGGTCGGAATCCGTGAGCGCTTCATTCTCGGCCAGATGGGCGAATAATGGCGCTGCGCGGCCGCCGAACAGGCGGTCGACCAGCCTACGCGATTCGCCGCCGACATAGTCGGAACGCTCGATGAGCGGGTGGTAGAGGAACTTGCGCCCTTGCGGCTCGGTACCAATGACACGTTTCGCCACGAGGCGACCGAGAAGCGTCTTTACCGTCGGGATGGACCAGTCGTTTTCGGCACAGACGCGTTCGCACACTTCGGCAGCCGACAGCGGACTTTCGGTCCACAGAGCCTCCATGACCGCGTGTTCGGCTTCGCTGATCCGGTCACCCGGCGATTGCTTGCGCTGTCCCATAACGTACCTCTTCCCCTCGGGATTCGCTGATTTCGTTTACGGCTGTAGACTGTTTGACTACGCCTGTAAACATCAACGCATTCCCGCACCCGCATCTGGCAGAAAGTATTGCCGCACGGGGCGCAACAAAGGCTCTGCATGGGACGCCCGACTATCGATGAACGGCAACAAGGCTGAGGATTGACGCCGCACCACGCTGATGTAGCCTGCCTTGCATGCTTCGGATTTTCCTCCCCGCCCTCGCCCTGATTGCCGCACCGCTTGGCGCGCAGGAGGCGGAGGTCGCCCCTCCCCAGCCTGGCGAACCCGAAACCGTCCTCGTCGTTCTCGAAACGACGGCAGGCGACATTACCGTGGAGCTGGAGACCGAGCGGGCACCGATCACGGCGGGCAATTTCCTGCGCTATGTCGACGAAGACCGCTTTGACGGCACGGTCTTCTACCGCGCGATGACGCTCGACTGGGGCGACCAGCCCAACGGGCTGATCCAGGGCGGCACGCAGTGGGACCCGGACCGGGTGCTGCCCGGCATCCAACATGAACCGACGACGGTAACCGGCCTCAGCCACACCAAGGGTGCGCTCTCAATGGCGATGGGCGAACCGGGAACGGCCAACGGGGACTTCTCGATCTTCCTTCAGGATTCGACCGGCATGGACGCCGATCACAAGTCCGAAGACCCCGTCTGGCAGAACGGCTACGCGGTGTTCGGATATGTCGTGGAAGGGATGGACGTGGTCGCCACAATCCATGCCATGCCCACCGATCCCGAAAAGGGAGAGGGCTGGATGAAAGGACAGATGCTGGCCGAGCCGGTGAAGATCATCGAGGCGCGCCGCCTCGCCTCTCCGAACGAGGACTAACAGACTTCGGCGGTATTTTCCGGAATGGGGCCCGGCGGTACGCGCGCCGGGCTGGCGTGGAAGGGGTCGGATTTGAGCCGGTGCCGCGTACCGTATGCCGAGCCCAATGCGGCGAACAGTTTCGGATCATATGCTGCAAGATCGGGGTGATCTAGGATCCTCTGGCCTTCCACAACAATCATGCGATTGGAGTTGAACCAGATCTGCGTGCCTTCGGCCCAGTATTCCTGGATGGTCGTGGTGGCATATTCATTCAGCCAGAGATCGTTGGCGAGCGCGTGGGCATAGGCAGCCTCAATTTCGGCAAATAACGCCGGATCGACTGCTTCGATGGCGAACAGGACATTGTGCGCCATTTCGTGCACGAAAATGGTTTCGCCGTAATAGCGTGACGTCGGCAGGCCGAGGACGTCCTCTTCCGATCCGACCGTGCGTTCGCCGCCGATCCCCCTCGCCCGCTCGTCCCAATATTCGCGATCGGACTTGGCGCCGATGCGCACGTCGTAATGCTTGAGTTCGCAGCGCGTCAGCCGCGGATCGTCGCGCGCAGGCTTCGTCCAATGCGCTTTGCCGGGCAGGTCGAGCAATGCCTCGTCTTCGGAGATAATCGCAACGCGATAGTCGTTTGCCGCAAGCCATGCCGCGTATTCAGGTCGGTGCGCCAGCATCCCGCGCGCCATGTCGCGCGCGGACAGGAGCGCCTCGTCGGACACCCGGGCCGATGACAGGATCGGAATGCCCGAAGCGTCGACGTGCTTTGCATAAAAGGGTTCGGCGCCAATCGATGAAGGCGGCGCGGCGGGCGTCACCGCACAGGCTGCGAGGGCGAGGCTCAGCGCAGGCGACAAGCAACGCTTCACAGCAATCTCGCCCTCTGGTCGGGCGTAAGCAATGCACAGGCTTCGGTCTTGCCGAACCAGCGATAGCGATTGCGCGCGACCAGGCGGTACATCGCGTCACGAAAGGGCCGCGGGACGATCCGAAAAACCCCGGCAAGCCGCCACAGGCCGCCCAAGCGGCGCGCCAACTGAAAGTATCCCTCGCTCATTTCATATGCCTGCCCATCCGCCAGGAAGAGGTAGCTGTCATCCATCCTGAGGCCGTAATGCCGGTAAAGCGCGCTGCCCAGTTCGCCTTGCGCGCTGGTGAGCGCGATCCTTTCCTTCCGGTCATGCTGCATGATGAACCGCGCTCCGCCCGAACACAGGACGCAGACATTGTCGAAGACGAACAGCGGACGGCTGTCGTCGAACCCGGGCACCTGCGGATCGTCGCGATAGCTGTATGGTGGACGCGTCATTCGTCGATACATTCGATATCGAGGCCCGCGAAAGCCGCGCGGTATTCATCCAGGGAAATCACGTCGAGACACGGCCGCGCTCCGGGTGCCAGTCGCTCTCCACGAGCAAGCTTGCGGGCAATCAGGATCGGCGGGATGATCGGGATGTTCGGCCCGTGGCCACTGCGGGCGATGATCCAGTGTCGCCGGATGACCGGAGCGCCGCTAGCGTCCACCCCCTCGATCACCATGTGGAAACCGCTGCGCCCCCGGCTGAGGACATTGAAGGGCTTCGACAGGCTGACCAACAGGTCGGCAAAGCGCGACAGGTTCGGGATCAACCGCACCCTCCGCAGCGCGCCCATCACCCACAGCCCGAAATGCAGGGGTGCGATTTCGTGTCCGGCAAGGAAGCGATGGTCCTGCAATCCCGGGTATCGCGATTGGAAAAGTTCGAGGTCGGGCACATCGCCGGTAGCGAACCAGCGGCGTCCGAGTTCGGGATAGTCTACGGGGATAGCGCCGCGCCATCCGATCTCTTCCTGCATCCGGCCGGCCCGAAGGCGCGTGAACCGCTCTCCGACGTAGGAAAGCACCGCAGCAACCGTCCCTGCGCCGCGATTGGCCTGTTCCGCGCCGCTTATCCCGTATTCGACACGGCGCAGTTCCGTCATGTCGTCAAGCGCGGCATCGCAATAGGCAGCCGTCAGAGCCGGGACCGAGCTGGCGCCGGAGAGGACCGTGACGCCCTTTTCCCGCGCGGCTGAATCCAGTTCTCCGATGCCGCACACGAATGCGCGCGCATCTGCGATGTCGCAATAATGGGCCCCGACCGCGATCGCCGCCTCCGCTACGCCATACCCCTGGCCATGATACGGGCCGACCATATTGATGACGAGGTCCGGCGCAATGTCGCCAAACATGACCGCGGGAGGGTCCGCGATATCGACACGCGCGCCTTGCGCGGGGTTTGCAGCTTGCAAGCCAGCTGCGAACGCCTGTGCCTTTTCCAGGTTACGTCCGCAGATGACGAGTTCGATCGCGCTGTCCGCAGCGAGCTCGCGTGCGACATAGCCACCGAAATTGCCGTAGCCTCCGATGATGGCGATACGAAACGGCATGACCGGCTCGCCGCGGGTTTAGTAAACCCGCTTTTTCGGCTCGATGTAGTCGACGTCGTCGGTCAGCGTGTATTCGTGGACCGGGCGATAATCGATCTTCACGCCGCCGCCATTGCCGCCCCAACCGTCGAACCAGGCGATGGTGTGCTTCATCCAGTTCTTGTCGTCACGCTCGGGGAAGTCCTCGTGCGCGTGGGCGCCGCGGCTTTCCTTGCGGTTTTCGGCCGAAGCGATGGTCACATTGGCCTGCGCCATGAGATTGTCGAGTTCGAGCGTTTCGATGAGGTCGCTGTTCCAGATCATCGACCGGTCGTGGACCTTCACGTCCTCCATCCGCTTGTTGACGTCGCGGAGCAACTGGACGCCTTCGGACAGGAGCTTGCTGTCGCGGAACACGGCTGCGTGCTTCTGCATGCTCTTCTGCATGTCCGAACGCAGGACCGCGGTCGGGATGCTGCCGTCGGCATGGCGGAAGTGGTCGAGGCGCGTCAGCGCGAGGTCGGCGCTGTCCTTGGGAAGCTCGTCATGGCTGACGCCAGGCTTGACGATTTCCTTCAGGCGATGGCCGGTCGCGCGGCCAAAGACCACGAGATCGATCAGCGAGTTCGAGCCGAGACGGTTTGCACCGTGGACCGACACACAAGCCGCTTCGCCAACTGCGAACAGGCCGGGGACGATCTTTTCCGGATCCTTCGGATCACCTGCCATCACTTCGCCGTGATAGTTACAGGGGATGCCGCCCATGTTGTAGTGCACCGTCGGCGTGACCGGCAGCGGCTGCTTGGTCAGGTCGACACCGGCAAAGATCTTGCCGCTTTCGGTGATGCCCGGGAGGCGCTCGCCCAGCACCTTGGGATCGATGTGATCGAGGTGCAGGTAGATGTGGTCGCCATCGGGGCCGACACCGCGGCCTTCGCGCATTTCCAGCGCCATCGAACGCGACACGACGTCGCGCGATGCAAGGTCCTTGGCCGAGGGGGCATAGCGTTCCATGAAACGCTCGCCTTCGGAGTTGGTGAGGTAACCGCCCTCGCCGCGCGCACCTTCGGTGATGAGCACGCCTGCGCCGTAAATGCCGGTCGGGTGGAACTGGACGAATTCCATGTCCTGCAGCGGCAGGCCTGCGCGCAGTACCATGCCGCCACCGTCGCCGGTGCAGGTATGGGCCGATGTCGCGGTGTAATAGCAGCGGCCATAGCCGCCGGTGGCCAGCACGACCGCGTGGCTGCGGAAACGGTGGATCGTGCCGTCGTCGAGGCACATGGCGATGACGCCGCGGCAGACCTTGCCGTTCGGGCCATCTTCCATGATCAGGTCGAGCGCGAAATACTCGATGAAGAAGTCCGCGTCGTACTTCAGGCTCTGCTGGTAAAGCGCGTGAAGCATGGCGTGACCGGTACGGTCGGCCGCGGCGCAGGTGCGCTGCACAGGCGGGCCTTCGCCCATGTTCTGCATGTGGCCGCCGAAGGGGCGCTGGTAGATCGTGCCGTCGTCATTGCGGCTGAAGGGCACGCCCGCATGCTCCAGCTCGTAGACGGCCTGCGGCGCTTCGCGGACCATGTATTCGATCGCGTCCTGGTCGCCGAGCCAGTCGGAGCCCTTGACGGTGTCGTACATATGCCACGACCAGTGGTCGGGCGTGTTGTTGCCGAGCGAAGCGGCGATGCCGCCCTGCGCTGCAACGGTGTGCGAACGGGTCGGGAAAACCTTGGTGATGCAGGCCGTGCGAAGGCCGCTTTCCGCGCTGCCCATAGTGGCGCGCAGGCCCGAGCCACCGGCGCCGACGACGACGGTGTCATAGGTATGGTCGATGATCGGGTAGCTGCGACCGCCAATTTCGAAAGTTTCGGTGCGGGCCATCAGGCGGCTCCTCCGAGGGCAAGGCGCGCGATCGATACGAGACCGAAGGCTGCGCCGCCGATTGTTGCAAGGTTGAGAAGGGTGAGCACGCCGAACTTGGTGCCGGCGTCGTGGACATAATCCTCGATCAGGACCTGCAGGCCCAGGCGCGCGTGCCAGAACACGCTGACGATCAGCAGGGCCAGTGCGGTGGCGGGCAGCGTCTGCGAAGCCCAGCCGGTCATGGCCGCGTAATCGTAGGAAGGCAGCATCGCCAGGCTGACCACGAGGAACAGCATGAGCACGAGATTGCCGATGGCGGTGAAGCGCTGCACCAGCCAGTGGTGCGCACCTTCATGCGACGGGCCCAGCCCGCGCACGCGTCCGATGGAAGTTCCGTTACCCATTGCGCGGCCTCACTTAAGAACGATCACGGCCCAGAAAAGGGCGGTGAGGATGATTGCGATGACGGGCGAGAGGATCGACCACGTCTTGTTGGTGTCGAGTTCGTATCCCGCACCGATATCGAGAACGAAGTGGCGCAGGCCGCTCATCATGTGGGTGAAGAATGCCCAGCTCAGGCCGACCAGCACGATCATGCCGACAGGCGAACCCATGATGCCCGCGAAGGTAGCGTAGGCTGCCTCGCCTGCGGCCATGGCTCCGAGCCACCAGAGCAATACGCCGAGACCGACCAATGCCAGTCCGTCACCGGTAATGCGGTGCAGGATGGATACCGCCATATGCGGTCCCCATTTCCAGATCTGCAGGTGTGGTGAAAGCGGGCGGTTGGCCATGCATCTATTCCATATCGCTGAATTCGTGCCGCCTCCTTAGCGAACTGCCGGTGCATGGCAAGGCGTGCGGCCTCGACAAAAGGCGCAAATTTTCGAATAGCGTGATGCATGACATGCATCCTTCTCACCGGCTCCTCTCGCGGGATCGGCGCCGCTTCCCGTACGGCACTCGAAGCGCGCGGCGCGAAAGTGATCGGGCAATCGACCTCGGGCGAAGGCTTCGGCACCATCGCCGCGGACTTTCGCAACCCCGACGCGCCGGAGGCATTGTGGGAGGCCGCTCTCAAGCAGGCAGGCGGCGAAATCGACGTTCTCGTCAACAATGCCGGTCTGTTCGATCCCAATCCGATCGAAAAACCGGACGGTGATTGGCTGGAGGCATGGGAAGAAACCATGCGCATCAACCTGACTGCCTCCGCCCAGTTGAGCAGGCTGGCGGTCCGCCACTGGCAGGAACGCGGCGCGACCGGACGCATCGTCCATGTCGCCAGCCGGGCAGGCCACCGCGGCGATTCGCCGGCGCACTGGCACTATGCGGCCAGCAAGGGCGGGATGCTGGCGATGCACAAGACCATCGCGCGCCAGTATGCCGCAGAAGGTATCCTGAGCTTCGCGATCACGCCCGGCTTCACCGACACCGCCATGGCGGGCGATTACCTCGACAGCCGGGGCGGCGCGGGCCTCTTGGCCGACATTCCGCTTGGCCGCGTGGCAGAACCGGAGGAGATCGCCCGGATCGTCGAATTCCTCTCGCTGGATGCCCCGCCATCGCTTACCGGTGCAACGCTCGACGCCAATGGAGCAAGCTATGTCCGTTAAAGCGCTGTTCGCGGCCCTGCCCTTGCTCATCGCTGCTTGCGCGGCAATTCCAGCACCGCAAGTTGAAGATGCGGACGCGCCGCCCTCGCCCGCGCCAACGGAAACGGTGGTGAACGCCCACGAGATGCAGATGGCGTTTCTCGATGCGTGCGAGCCGTGGGACGAGTGGGACAAGCCCGCTCCACCGTTCCAATTGATGGGCAACAGCTGGTATGTCGGCACCTGCGGTATCTCGGCAGTCCTGATTACCGGCGAAGACGGACACATCCTGATCGACAGCGGCGTCCCCGAGGCCGCCCCGCTGGTCCTCGCGAACATCGCCTCGCTCGGTTTCGATGCGAAGGATGTGCGCTATCTCCTGATGAGCCATGAGCATTTCGACCATGTCGGCGCGCATGCCGCAATCAAGGAAGCGACAGGTGCGCAAGTGTTGGCTTCGGTAAGAGCCAAGCCCGTGCTCGAAACGGGGAAAGTCGCCGCCGACGATCCGCAGGCCGCATCCGGCCATCCAGACATGACCCCGGTAAAGGTCGACCGCGTGATCGGCGATGGGGAAATACTCGATCTCGGCAACCTGCGCGTTACGGCTCATGAAACGCCCGGCCATTCGCCCGGGGCGCTCAGCTGGACATGGTGGTCGTGTTCGCTCCCTGGCGAGCCGCCCGTGTGCAACCGCTTCGCCTATGTCGACAGCCTGTCCGCGGTTTCCGCAGACGATTACCGCTTCACCGATCACCCGGAGATGGTTCGCGCATTCCGGACCAGCATCGACAAGGCACGCATGCTCCAGTGTGAGTTTCTGGTGACACCGCACCCCTCGGCCGGGTCCATGCTCGACCTGATGAGCGGAGAACACGGGCTCTACCTGCACAAGGGCTGCGGCTTCTATGCAAAGCGGCTTAGCAAACGCCTCGATGAGCGCTTGGCCAAGGAAGCTGCCGAGTGAGTGCCTGGAAACTCTCGGCCGAAGCTTCGAAACCGTTAGTGCAGGCCGCCCTGCTTCAGCATGACGAGGCTTGGGACTTTCCCGAAGAGCTGGTCGTGTCGGGTCGCGAAATAGCGGAAGACAAGCCGGACGACTGGATCCTGGAGGTCTGGCTCGAACGCAAGCCGACTGCGGCGGACAAGAAAGCCGTCGCCTCTTTATTCGAGGGCCGCGCGCCGAAGCTTAGCAGCGAAAAGCTCCCCGATCAGGACTGGGTTACGCTGAGCCAGCAAGGCGTCGATCCGATCCGCGCGGGCCGCTTCCACGTGCGCACACCCGAACATGATCCCGATCCGTCCATGGTCGATTTCATCATCCCCGCCAGCCAGGCGTTCGGCACCGGCCAGCACGAGACCACCGCCGCCTGCCTTGCCATGCTCGATCTGATGAAGCGCGAGGGAGTAACCGTTCGCAACCATGCCGACATCGGTACCGGCACCGGCCTCCTCGCCTTCGCGGCAATGCATCTGTGGCCTCATGCGCTGGCGACGGCTTCGGACATCGATGCCGTCTGTGCCGGCGTGGTGGAAGATAATGCAGCCCTCAACAATGTCGCCATGGGGAACAGGTCCGGCCAGCTGACGATGATCATTGCCCCGGGCATGGATCACGGCTTGCTGCAGGCCCGCGCGCCCTACGACCTGTTGATCGCCAATATCCTTGCCGGCCCGCTGGTCGAGCTCGCGCCCGACTTTGCATCGTCGATTACGCCAGGTGGAAGTCTCCTTCTGGCAGGGCTGCTGCAAACCCAGGAAGCCGAGGTCCGGCGCGCCTATCAGGCAAAGGGCCTGCGGCTGGCGCGGCGCGTCACAAATGGCGACTGGTCCATTCTCTGGCTACGCAAGAGCCGCATCCGGTGACTGGTCGGCGCGCCTTCAAGCTGACGGCAGCATTTCTCGCCCTGCCCCTGCTTGTTGTCGCGCTTTTCCTCGCCTCGGCGTGGATCGGCAGTTCCGTGCCGCGCAATTCGGACTGGACCGAAGCCGATGACGGGATTGTCATCATGGTGGAGACCAACGGCATTCACACCGGAATTGTCATGCCAGTCGTCACCGATGTGAAGGATTGGCGGCAGACTTTCCCCTCGGCAGGAATGACCCGGTCGGACGGGCGGATGCCGACTCATGTCGCAATCGGGTGGGGCGAGAAGGAGGTTTTCCTCAACACCCCGACCTGGGGCGACCTGAAGGCCAGCACTGCGCTGCGCATTGTCTTTCAGGGCGGCGACGGTCTGATGCGGGTCGGTCATTACGCCTGGCCGCAGCCTTCCGAATATCATCGACCGCTCGTGCTGAGGCCCGAGGAATACCGCGTATTGGTAGCCGAAGTGGAGGCTGCCCTACCCCATGTGCCGCATGGCGAAGAACGGTTCAGCCACGACAGTTTCGAACACGGCGCGCGCAATTACGATGCGCTGGGGCGCTACACGCTGGCCAATACCTGCAACCAGTGGGTCGGCGACACGCTGGCGAAGGCCGGGGTGAAAATGGGTCACTGGACGCCGCTGGCCGGAGGGGTGATGAAATGGATCCCCTCGCCTGCCGATAATTAGGTAGTCTCGCTCGTCATCCTGGCTTCGTGATACTCGACTACCGCGCGCGTCACCGATTGCATCATCTCGAAACGCGCCGCGTAGGAAGTGCGGGTCCGCGCAATCATGACAGCCAGCGCATATTTCGTTCCATCGGGTGCAGTCAGCACGCCCACGTCGTTGTAGCCGGAATGGACGCCATCGAAGACCTGGCCGGTGCCGGTCTTGTGCGCAATCGACCATCCTGAGGGCACGCCGCCCTTCAATCGCTTCGGACCGCTCTTGGTGTTTTCCAGTGTCGACAGGATGAGTTCGGTGGATCGCGGCGACAGCAATTCGCCCCGCGCCAGGCGCGCCAATGCCTGCGCCATGCCGGAAGCGCTTGCGCCGTCGATGGGATCGTCGAGATAATCCTCGAATGCCTCGCGCCTCCTGTCGTCCGGCACGCGGTCGCGCGCTTCGTAGAAATTACGCCCGATGGAATAGCTGGGTCGCCAGTCGAGCCCCGCGATCGCGCTTTGCTTGCTGCGCTCGTCGGTGCCGAATTGGACGCCCTCGATGCCCTTGCGGCGCATGAACGCCTCGACCGCCTGGGTGCCGCCGACGCGGCGCAGGATCCGGTCGTTGGCGGTGTTGTCGCTCTGCGTGAGGGCCCGCTCCATCAGGTCGCGGTAATCGGTGCGGAACACGCCGCGCGTGCGCACGATGTCGCGGATCGGCTGGTAGAAAACGGTCAGATCCTCTCGCCGGATCGCGACCGGTTCGGACAAGTCCAGAGCGCCCTCATCCACCAGGTCGAGCGCGGTCAGCGAGACCCACAGCTTGCTGACACTTTGCTGGGGAAACGGCCTGGCGCCATTGTACGCCATGGTCGCGCCGCTTGTGACCTCGACGGCGGCGATGCCGACTTCTCCCGCAAAGCCCTCACCGATTTGCTGCAGCCTCGCCTCGAGCATCTCTTGCCGGGCGTCCAGTTCCGGCTCCTCCTCGACTACTTCTTCGGGCATGACCCGCTCTTCGAATTCCGCGGCGCTTTCTGCCGGACCCTGCACGCAGGTGCCGAGCAGGAAGAACGCGGAGACGATCAGGAGCGTGAGGGTTACAAGCGGTCGGGTCACGGTAATGCCAACAAAGGCGCGCGCATAAGTTTCCGGAAAGTCGGGATTATTCGGCGGCAGCCACGATGGCGGCCCATCCGGCCTCGTCGATCACCTCGATGCCGAGATCGGCGGCCTTCTTCAACTTGCTACCTGCACCCGGACCTGCAACCAGCAAGTCGGTCTTGGCACTGACAGAGCCGCTGGCCTTTGCGCCAAGCCGTTCCGCCTGGGCCTTTGCCTCGTCGCGGCTCATCGTTTCGAGCTTTCCTGTGAAGACCACTGTCTTTCCCGCAACCGGACTGTCGCGTGTCTCGATCTCGTATCGCGGCGGCGAAACTTCGCCCAGGATATCGTCCCACACCGCACGGTTGTGCTCTTCATGGAAGAAGTCGCCGAGCGCCTCGACGACCGCACTGCCGATCCCGTCTATCGAAGTCAGGGAATTGGCGGCCTCTTCATCACCTGCCCTCGCCTTCTCAGCCGCATCACGAAGCGCAGGCAGTTCGTGGAAATTCTTCAGCAGGTCCCGCGCAGTCACCGCGCCGACGTGCCGGATACCAAGCCCGAACAGCAGCCGCGCCGCATCGGGTTCGCGCCGCGCCTCGATGCTGGCGAGGAGGTTGTCGACCGACTTCTCCTTCCAGCCTTCGAGCGCCAGAATGTCCTCGCGACGATCCATGAGCCGGAAGATGTCGGCCGGACTTTCCAGCCAGCCGAGCGCGAAGAACTGGTCGATCGTCTTTTCGCCCAGCCCGTCGATATCGAGCGCGCCGCGGCTGACGAAATGCTTGAGCCGTTCGGTGCGCTGCGCGGGGCAGATCAGCCCGCCGGTGCAGCGCACATCGACCTCGCCTTCCTCGGCCACGGCTTCGCTGCCGCATTCGGGGCAATGGTCGGGAAAGACGAAAGGTTCGCGCTCAGTATCCCGCGTGAGGTTCTCGACCACCTGCGGGATCACGTCGCCCGCGCGCTGGACCACGATCCGGTCGCCGGGGCGCACGCCAAGCCGCTCGATCTCGTCGCGATTATGCAGCGTAACGTTGGTCACGGTAACGCCGCCGACCAACACAGGCGCGAGCCTGCCGACGGGCGTCAGCTTGCCCGTGCGCCCGACCTGGATATCGATCGCCTCCAGCGTGGTTTCCGCGCGCTCTGCAGGAAACTTGTGCGCCAGTGCCCAGCGCGGAGCCTTGGCCACGAAGCCAAGCCGTTGCTGGTAGTCCAGCCGGTCAACTTTGTAGACGACCCCGTCGATCTCATACGGCAAGTCCGGTCGCACCTTGCCGATGGCGGCATAGTGCGAAAGCAGCCCTTCCAGGCTGTCGACGCGAGTGAACAACGGCGAGATCGGGAAGCCCCACTCACGCAAGGTTTCGACCACGTCGGATTGCGTATCACCCGGCACCTTTGATGCTGCACCCCAGCCATGCGCCCAGAAGCGCAAGGGACGCTGTGCGGTGACGCTTGCATCCTTCTGCCGCAGCGATCCCGCCGCAGCATTTCGCGGGTTGGCAAAGAGCTTTCCGCCCGCCTCTTGCTGCGCAGCATTGAGCGCAGCAAAAGCCTGTTTTTCCATGTAGACTTCGCCGCGCACCTCGAAAACTTCGGGAGCATTGCTGCGCAGCATTTTCGGGATATCCGCAATATGCTGCACATTAGCAGTGACGTCTTCACCGACCTGTCCGTCACCGCGCGTGGCCGCGACTGTCAGGGCGCCGTTTTCGTAACGGAGCGAACAAGACAAGCCATCGATCTTGTCCTCGGCAGTGAAGGCGAGCGGCGCATCGTCGTCGAGCGAAAGGAAGCGGCGCACGCGCGCCACCCACTCGCCGATCTCTTCGTCGGAAAAGCCGTTGTCGAGGCTCATCATCCGCACCTCGTGCGGGACCTTCGACAGCGGCGATGCGGCGATGGCATGGCCGACCTTACGCGAAGGAGAATCCTCGCGGACGAGGTGCGGGAATGCCTCTTCCAAAGCAGCATTGCGGCGCACCAGCGCATCATATTCCGGATCGGTAATCTCGGGCGAATCCTCGGCATGATACAGCCGATCATGATGTGCGATCTGTTTCGCGAGGCGCATCAGCTCGTTGGCAGCGTCTGCCTCGGTCAGGTCCACAGGTGCGGTTTGCTCGATTCCCATATCCTGCGCTATGCCCCAGCACAGGCACGGGGAAAAGTGCCGCATGGTCGCATCACCGATTTGGGGGAAATGGGATGACCGACCGCATTCTCAAAGCTGCAATCACCGCCTGCGTCGCCTTGATGGCGCTGCTCTATGTCGCGCACAATATCGCCAACCTTCCGCAGGCATTCGACTTCTTCGTTTATACGACGAGCCATGCTGACCAGCAGGCATATCCGGTCACGCTGCTCCCTGTTCCGCCAGAATTCCTGATCGCCATCGGCATGGTGCTGGTGTTTTCGCTGGAACTGATCGCCGGGCTTGGCGGCCTCTACGGTGCCTGGAAACTCTTTTCGCTCCGCAATGCGTTGAGCGCGGATTTCGCTGCAGGCAAGAAATGGGCGAAGATCGCGATGGGCGCGGCTGTCATCAATTGGTGGGGACTTTTCCAGGGCGTCGCGGTTGCCGGATACCAGCTATGGCAAATGCCGCTTGGAGAAGGACCGTTCTACGGATCCTTCTTCTTTGGTGCGATGGCGATGATGACGCTCATCTATCTCAGCCAGAGCGAGCAAGAGGCGTAACCTAGGAAATAACACCATTGCCGGTGCGTTCGACGGTCCAGCTGCCGTCGATACGCCGGATGCGATATTCCCACGCCTGCGCGCCAAGATTGGCCGTGATCCAGCCGCCCCATGCAGTGCATTCGTCTTTCGTCGGGCAGACGGTCCGACGCACCGAATATATGACTGCCCGCTCACCGGTAACGGCGTCGACGACCAGCGCGTCGTCTTTCCAGACGCAGCGGTCGAAAGGCGCGAGCTCGGGGTAGTTCTGGATCAGCGCGACCTCGATCTCGTCGGGAAGCGCCTGCGAGGCCTGGTTTCCCGGCGTGATGGTCGCACAGGTCGTAGCGTAATGGTCCGGATTGGCGAATTGTTCGTCCAGCAGGTTTGTTAGCAGCGCCATTTGCGGTGTGTCGGGCAGTTCTGCCCGGGCCGCCGGAAAATCCTGTCGATCACGGTCAGCGGCGGTGAGTACTATGTTCAGTTCTTCACGCTCGATGCGCCATTCGCCACCCTCGAAAGTCATCCGAAAGTAGCTCCAGCCATGCTGGCCGTTCGCATAATAGCCTGCCCATGCAAGGCAGACCGTGGGCGTGTCGCACACCAAATCGTGAACGTCGAAGATGGCGGCTGCCTGCTGCGTATCCGTTGCCACGATATCCAGCCCGTCGCGCTCGCAACGCGATAAAGGGGAAAGGCCCGGGAAGCGGGCGATCAGCTTGAGTTCGACATCCGGATCAAGCGCGCGCGCCTGTGACGCCTTGTCATGCGGATCGACATTCGCGGCTGCCGCGCACACGACGGGATAAGGGCGTTTCGATTGCTCGAAATAATTGCCCAACCGGTATTCCAGCAGTGCGAGGCGAGGCGTCTGGATGTTCTCGTAATACTTGGTCGCGAACGCGCCTTTCTGCGGTTCGTAGCGAGGCAGGTAGGTAGAGCAGGCGGCCAGCCACAACATAAGCGCCACAGCAAAAAGGCGAGAGGCAATGCGCATCAACGAATGAAAGCCTGCGCTGCTGACAAGTTCCTGCTGGATGTTTCACTTGGCCCGCTCAAAACCGTCGTCCTCGCGTCAAAACCTTTCGGCTTTGGGAAACGATTACAGGCTAGCTTTGAAAAGCGATGCGAGTGGAAGCATGACCCCGACAAGCACGAGGAGCGCCGCGACGGGATAGGACCATCGCTTACGGTCGAGGTTTAGTAAGGCCCGAGCAAGCTGGACCAGACACGCGAACATGATGGCACCACCTACGAGAGCGAGGAGTGGTCCGAGGTAGGCCTCGTCGTGCCAATCCGTGGCAAGCAGCGTGAGCGCGAAAAGGAAGCCCGCGATACCCACTCCGATCAACGCAGTCCGCCCTTGGGGCAAAGCTACGAGACAGAGATAGGTGACTACGGCGGGGCCGAAAACGAACAGGTAGAGCATCATCTCACAGGACGCTTTGCAGTTCCGGAGTAAGGGATCTCACGCTCGTTCAAGCAGCCTGTCCGCCTGGGCGCGCGCTTCCGGCGTGACCTCCGCACCCGAAAGCATGCGGGCGATCTCTTCCTGCCGACCCGCTTCGTCGAGTAATGTCACGCTGGTCCTGGTGACCGTGCCCTCGGAGCTCTTGGCGATCATGTAGTGCATCCCGCCGCGCGCCGCGACCTGCGGGGAGTGGGTTACGGCCAGCAGCTGACCGTCACTCGCGAGGCGCGCAAGTCTCTCGCCGATAGCGCTGGCAACCGCCCCGCCCACGCCGCGGTCGATCTCGTCGAAAATGACGGTTGCCGCCCCGCCCTGTTCGGCGAGCGCAACCTTCAATGAAAGGATGAAGCGCGACAGTTCGCCGCCACTTGCGATCTTGTTGAGCGGCGCGAAATCGGCGCCCGGATTGGTGGCGATGAGGAATTCGACGCTGTCCATCCCATGCGGGCCCCAGCGATCTTCCGGCAGCGCGGCGACAGCCGTCTTGAAGCGCGCGGCATCCAGCTTGAGTGGGGCAAGTTCGCGCGCCACCGCCTCGTCGAGCCGCATGGCCGCGGCTACCCGATTAGCGTGGAGCGCCTCGGCCTCTGCAGTGTAGCGAGCGCCAGCAGTCTTGGCCGCTTGTTCCAGCGCATCGAGTTCGGCTTCACCGCCCTCGATGGAATCGAGCTGGCTGCGCATCTCGCGCATCTTTTCGGGCAGCTCGTCGACCTCGCAGCGGTGCTTGCGAGCGATCGCGCGCAGTTCGAACAAACGGGTTTCGGCAGCGTCGAGCGCTTGCGGATCGTGTTCCAGCGCTTCTCCAGCTGCCTGCAACTTGTCTTCAGCCTCGCCTGCCTCGATCACCGCGCGGTCGAGGGCGGCAAGCGCTTCGGCGAGCAGCGGGTGTTCGGGGGCGATCCGGTCAAGGCGGCGCGCGGCCACGCGAAGGGACGCAAGCGGGGAGTCCGATCCTTCCCACAAGTGGCGCAGTTCCTCGAGATCGCCGGACAGTCTTTCGCCCTTTTGCATGGCGGCGCGCGTTTCGGCGAGGCGGGCTTCTTCGCCTGCCTGCGGTTCGAGCGCGGTCAGTTCGGAAAGATGGGCCAACAGCAAATCCTGGTCGAGTTTTGCCTGTTCGAGATTGGCGCGTGCCTCGGCCAGCTTGTCCTCGGCATCGCGCCAGGTCGACCAGGCCTGCTCGACCTTGGCGGTCTCGCCGCCGGCGAAGCGGTCCAGCAAGGCGCGGTGTCCGCGCGGGTTCACGAGGCCGCGGTCGTCGTGCTGGCCGTGCAGTTCAACGAGGTGACCGGCCATTTCGCGCAGCAGGCCGACGCTGACGGGCTGGTCGTTGACGAAGGCCTTGCTCTTGCCGTCTGCTTTCAGCTGGCGACGGATGATGAGCGGTTCGCCCTCCTCGATCTCGATATCGGCATCGTCGAGCAATTCGGCGAGAGCATCCGGCAGGGATGCGAATTCGAAACTGGCGCTGACGCTGGCCTTGTCCTCGCCCCCGCGCACCAGGCCGCTGTCGGCGCGGTTGCCCAGGACAAGGCCCAGCGAATCCAGCAGGATCGACTTGCCCGCCCCCGTCTCGCCCGTGAGCACACCGAGGCCGCGCCCGAAATCGAGGTCGAGCGCTTCGATCAGTACGATATTGCGGATGGCCAGCCGGGTGAGCATCGGAAGAACTCCTAGCCCACGCGAAGCCTCGCGTCATCCACCCTTTGTTCCGTTAGCAACAGCTTCATCCGCCCCTTGATCCTCCAGTGGCAAAGCACGCTTGAGGAGCAGGTATCCGGCCAGCGCCGCAATGGTCGAGCCGGACAGCACGCCGATCTTCACCGCATCGATCTGCTCGGGCGAAGCGAAGGCGAGATTGCCGATAAACAGGCTCATGGTGAAACCAATCGCGGCCAGCAGGCTCATCGCGTGGACTTGCGCCCAGTTCACTTCCTCCGGCAGTTTCGCCAGCCCCAGCTTCACAGCTGCAAATGCAAAGCCGAAGATGCCGATCTGCTTGCCGATCAGGAGGCCGAGAGCAATGCCGAGCGGAAGGGGTTCGAGCAGCGCTGAGGGCGACAGGCCGAACAGGGTCACACCCGCATTCGCGAAGCCGAAGATCGGGATCACCAGGAACGCCACCCAGGGGTGCAGCGCATGCTCCATGGTCTCGAGCGGACCGTGATCGCTCTTCGCATCGAGCGGCACGGTCATCGCCGCAGCGACACCGGCGAGCGTGGCATGGACGCCCGACTTGAGCACGAAAGCCCACATGAGGATCGCGAGGAGGATATAGGGAATGGTCGACTGGACCTTCGCCCGGCCGATAGCGAGCATCGCCACGAACACGATCGCGGCAAGGCCGAGCATGCCGGTGTCGAGCTCACCCGAATAGAACAGCGCGATGATCGCAATCGCGCCGATGTCGTCGATCACGGCGATGGCGAGCAGCAGCGCTTTCAGCGCAACGGGGACACGTGAGCCAAGTAGCGACAGAATACCGAGCGCAAACGCGATGTCGGTCGCTGCGGGAATGGCCCAGCCATTGATGCTCTCGGGCGAGTTCGCATTGAGCGCCAGGAAGATCACAGCCGGGATCGCCATGCCGCCGATCGCGGCAATCAGCGGGAGCGAAGCCTTGTCCCAGCTGGAAAGCTGACCTTCGAAAATCTCGCGCTTCACCTCCAGGCCCACGAGGAAAAAGAACACGGCCATCAGGCCGTCGTTGATCCACAGCAGCAGGGGCTTGTCGATGACGAAGCCGCCGATACCGAACACCACGGGCGTCGCCAGCCCATCCTGATAGGCAGAGAGCAATGGAGAATTTGCTACCGCAAGGGCGAGCAGCGCGGCAAAAATCAGGACGATGCCGCCGGCTGATTCCTTCTGGAGGAAGTCTCGCAACATAGGGGCGATAGCTTTGACCATGAGTTACTCCGGTATTCTTTAAAAGAGTGGGCAGCCGCCGCCTGCGCATGGGGATAGCTGCGCGGCGACGGCCCCCTTAACTGCCGTCAGGCAGGCCTGGCACGCTTGGCCATGCTATGCAGCGCGTCTTTCGCGCGCAATTTCATTTTCTTGAGACGCGCAATTTCCAGCCAGTCGGGCGTCCGCTTGCGCAGTTCGAGGCGCAGGCGCTCGTCGATCCGCTGGTGGATCTGGGTCAGTCTGTAAGTACGGGCCGTCATCGTAGTCTCCGAAATCGAGGCTTATGTCGATCGGACACCCGATGGCGCTGTCAGGCTGGGAGGGGGAGGGGAAAGGCCTGCCAGCGCGCATCGGTTGTCCGATGCGGTCCGACATCACGTGCACATTCTCGCGCACGCCAGAGGGGCCCGGTCCGCAGTAATGAAATGCGAACGGATCGATCTGGTTTCAAGGATTCCGCAGATTTCTTCCGTGACGCCGGTAACCGCCCGATTCCAGGCGAGAAAAAAGGCGCCGCGTTGCCGTGGCGCCTTTCTCGATGGAAGTGTGCCCTGCCCTAGCTGGCGCTGACGCCTGCGGCGTGGTCCTGAACCAGTTCATAGGCTTTTTCGTACCATTCATTCCCCGGATAGTTGGCACCGAGGACGGCCGCGTATTTCACCGCTTCGCTCGGAATGCCGAGCGCGAGGCTGGATTCGGTCAGGCGGTAAAGCGCTTCGGGAGCGTGACTGGTCGTCTCGAAATTTTCGACCACGTTCTGGAAACGGATCTGCGATGCAATCCACTTGCCCGAACGCTGGTAATACCGGCCGATCTCCATTTCCTTGCCGGCCAAATGGTCGCGCACAAGGTCGACCTTGAGGCGCGCGTCAGCGGCATATTCGGTTTGCGGGAAACGGCGGTCGACCTCGCGCAGCGCGGTCAGCGCCTGTTCGGTCACCTTCTGGTCGCGCTGGATATCGCTGATCTGCTCGTAATAGCTGAGACCGATCAGGTAGTAGGCGTAGGGCGCATCCTTGTTACCCGGGTGGATTGACAGGAAGCGCTGCGCCGTGGTGATCGTCTTGTTGTAATCCTGCGCGACATAATAGCTGAATGCGCTCATCAGCTGGGCGCGGCGGGCCCAAGGCGAATAGGGATGCTGACGTTCCACCTCGTCGAACAGCGCGGCTGCCAGCTTGGGCTGGTTGCGATCGAGCCGTTCCTTCGCCTCGGCGTAGAGCGTTTCGACATCACGCGCGATGTAAGCGGTGTCTTCCGCCCCGCCCCCGCCGCGGCTTGCGCAACCGGCAGTGACAAGGGTGGCACCGACGAGGGCACCGAGGGCGAGCTTGCGAGCGAAACGCGAATGGGTCGTCATGGTGGCGAGCCTATAGCCAGACCCCCGCTGAACGCCAAGTGAAGTTCGCGCCTAACCCACCGGATAAATCGGTGAGCCGCCCTGTCCGGGAAGATCAGCCTTCGCTGAGCGCGGCAGGCGCGTCCCACAAGAGGTGGCGTGTGTCGAGGGCGACCAGATTGTTGCTCCGGATGATTTCGCCCTTCGTGCGATAGCCAAGCAGCTGTTCGGCATCGGTATCGGGGTTGTTGATCATGACGCGCAGTTCTTCCGAGGTGAAGTCGGACAGGCCGCGTGCCCGTTCGATCCCCTTGTTATCGTAAATGTGCAGCACATCCCCACGCGTGAAATCGCCATCGGCGGAAATGACATCGGAACGGCGGATCGGCCTGTCGCCAGTCGCAATGTTCGACGCGACGGATTCGTTGACCACCAGGCTTCCCGCCATCTGCAGGCGGTTGGCAATCCAGCTGTCCCAGCCCGAAAGCGGCTCGGGATTGGGAATGACCTTGGTGGCGCGCCCCGTTCGGTCGAGGACACGCGAAAGAGGACGATCCACTTCACCTTGCGCGATCCACGTGGTGACACCGGCTTCCTGTGCCATGTTGGCGGCCTGCAGCTTGGTGGCCATGCCGCCCGTTCCCAGCGTGGACTTGCCCTTGGTCGCATCCATATACTGGTTCACATCGTGAACTTCGGCCACGAACTTTGCTTCCGGGTCGTCAGGGTTGCGATCGTAGAGACCGTCTACGCCGGTCAGGATGATGAAATCGGATGCGCCGACCATCTGCGCAACCTTGGCCGCGAGCCGATCATTGTCGCCGACGCGGATTTCCTCCGTCGTGATCGTGTCGTTCTCGTTCACGATCGGCATGATCCCGGATTCCAACAGGCGATGGACCGTGTTGCGCGTGTTAAGGAAGCGGCGGTGATCTTCGAAATCGCCCAGCGTCAGAAGAACCTGGGCAATATCGAAGCCGAACTCGTGCCCGACCTGTTTGTAGGCATTGAGAAGCAGTGGCATGCCGCAAGCAGCAGCGGCCTGTTTATCCGAAACGCCAGCGCTTTCGGGCGTTTCACCAATGATACGCAGACCAAGCGCGACGGACCCTGAGGAACACACGATTACATTCCACCCTTCGGATCGCAAGTGGGCGATATCCTCCATCATCCGCTGAAGGAAACCATAGCGGGGGGTAAGCAATTCCTGATTTGCCAGCAGCGCGGAGCCGATCTTAACAACGATGGTCTTGGGTTTGGTCATAATCAAAAAGTTATTCAGCCTTGAAATTTTCGGAAACCCATATAGATAGTAATGGTGCGTTGCACAATAGGATTTTGAAAATTTTCCGAGGATATAAATAACAAGAAATACTCTTATCAATATTTTCGGGTCTACGAAACCCTATTCAAAGTTTTTCGAAGAACTCGATACTCTAATCAACGCGCTGAATGCGCAGAACGGTGAATTATTATTATCAATACAGTCCTGATAGTCGGATGCGGAAAGATGGGATCCGCTTTATTGGAGCAATGGTCCAAGGGAACGGAATCGATCACCGTGGTCGACCCGGGGCAAGCAAGCGTGCCCGGAGGGGCGAGGCTGGTGTCGGACCGCGCGGCGCTCGACGGCGAACGCTTCGACTGCATCATCGTCGCGGTGAAGCCGCAGATGATCGACGACATCATGCCGGACTATGTCGGACACATCGCACCGGACGGCTACGTGATCTCGATTGCGGCAGGCTATTCTTCCGCGCGCCTTTCCGCGACGATGGGTGATGCGCCCGTCATTCGCGTGATGCCCAACCTGCCCGCCGCCATCGGCCGCGGAGTGAGCGGCATTTTCGCCTCCCCCGCAGCCAGCGAAACACATCTCGCCCATGCGCAGGAATTCATGGCCCGCGCGGGAACGACCGTCACCGTGGACACCGAAGAACAGCTCGACCGGGTTACTGCCGTTGCAGGCTCGGGACCGGGATATGTGTTCGAAATCGCCCGCGCCTATGTCGAGGTCGCCATGGAACACGGCTTTACCGAAGAACAGGCCCGCGACATGGTGTTCGGCACCATGGGCGGCGCGATCGACATGGCCGCCGAGCCGGGCGCGCTGTCGCTCGAAGAGCTTCGCAACAGCGTGACCAGCAAGGGCGGGACCACGGCCGCCGGCCTCAATGCGCTCAATGGCGATGGCGGCCTCACCGAACGCCTGCGTGCGACCTTGCAGGCTTGCTACGACCGGGCGGTCGAGCTGCGCTGAACGCGCTGCCTCCAGCCTGCCACAATAATTTGATAGAAGAGACATCATGACCGACCAGACACTCGACCCGCAAATCCATATCCACGATCTCGGCCAGCGCGCCCGCAAGGCAGCGCGCGGCCTGGTTACCGCCAGTACCGAGGCGAAGAACATCGCCCTGCGCGAAGCCGCCAAGGCGCTGCGCGAAGCGACGCCGGACCTGCTCGATGCGAACGGCAAGGACGTCGCCAGTGTGGAAGGCAAGAAGCCGGAAAGCTTCATCGACCGCCTGCGCCTGACCGAAGACCGCATCGAAGGCATGGCCAAGGCGCTGGAAGAAATCGCCGAACTGCCCGACCCTGTCGGTCGCAAGCTCGCGACCTTCGAACGCCCCAACGGCCTCAGCATCGAGCGCGTTGCCGTGCCGATCGGAGTGATTGGCATGATCTACGAAAGCCGCCCGAACGTGGGCGCGGACGCTTCTGCCCTGTGCCTCAAGAGCGGCAACGCCATCATCTTGCGCGGCGGCAGCGAAAGCCGTCATTCGACCCGCGTCATCGTTGAAGCGATGCAGAAGGGCCTCGAAGCTGCAGGCCTGCCGAAGGATGCGGTCCAGACCGTCCAGACGACCGACCGTGCTGCGGTGGCTGCACTGCTCAAGGCCGATGAATTCGTCGACCTCGTCATCCCGCGCGGAGGCCGTGGCCTCGTCGAACTGGTCCGCGACCAGGCGAGCGTGCCCACCCTCCTCCACCTCGACGGCAATTGTCACTCCTACGTCCATGCTGCGGCAGACGTGGACAAGGCGGTGAAGGTCATCCGCAACGCCAAGCTGCGCCGCACCGGCATCTGCGGGGCGACCGAGAGCATCGTGATCGACCGCGCCATCGCCGACCAGGTCGTGCCCAAGATCGCCGACGCCGTGGCGGCAGACTGCGAACTGCGCGGAGATGCGGAAGCGGTTGCCATCGACGACCGGCTCAAGCTTGCCAGCGAAGATGACTGGAGCACCGAATATCTCGATCCGATCGCCAGCGTGAAG
Organism: Qipengyuania aquimaris; assembly: GCF_009827445.1. Classification (GTDB taxonomy): domain Bacteria; phylum Pseudomonadota; class Alphaproteobacteria; order Sphingomonadales; family Sphingomonadaceae; genus Qipengyuania; species Qipengyuania aquimaris. The sequence continues at coordinate 757,205 of NZ_WTYI01000001.1, read as the reverse complement.
ATCGTGGACGGCCTCGAAGAAGGCATCGCCTGGGTCGAGGACCACTCCAGCCACCACACCGACGCCATCCTGACCGAAGACGCGGACGCTGCCCGCCAGTTCCTCACCTCGGTCGACAGCGCGGTGGTCATGCACAACGCCTCCACCCAGTTCTCCGACGGCGGGGAATTCGGCATGGGCGCGGAAATCGGCATCGCCACCGGCAAGATGCACGCCCGCGGCCCCGTCGGCCTCGAGCAGCTGTGCAGCTTCAAATACCTCGTCCACGGCGACGGCCAGACGCGGCCGTAATTTGTGTGGCCTCAAACGCCGGCGGGCCCGTCCGGGCCCTTAGGCTTCCGCGCCATAAGGCGCGACGGCCAGTCGGCCTCTGACTGCCGTCACCCGGACTGCGACCAGCAGTCCGCAAGGGCAACCGCCCGCCCGCAGCGGGTGCAGCTTGCTGCACGCATAGCGAGGACGCGCCGACGGAGGTCGGTGCGCAAACAAGAGAATCCATTTTCCTACTGCGAAGGGTCGGGGCATTCCCCGGCCCTTTTCGCATGGGAGAGCCGCCGTGTCCGACACCAAACCTGCTACCCACCTGCCCGACTTCACCCCCGTCCCGCGCCTGAGGGACCGCAGCAACGGGTGGAAACCGCATGTCCAGCGCGCCTTCATCGAAGCGCTGGCCGATACCGGCAGCGTCGCCTCCGCCTGCCGCGCGGTGAACCGGTCTACCCACGGCGCCTACAACCTGCGCCGCCAGCCCGGGGCCGAGGAATTCGCCGCCGCATGGGAGGCCGCGCTCGATTTCGGCATGAAGCGGATCGAGGACGTCGCCATGGACCGCGCGCTCAACGGGGTGGAGGTGCCCGTCTACTCCTATGGCCAGCTAGTCGGCACCCGCATTTCCTATAACGACCGCCTGCTGATGTTCATGCTGAGAAACCGCGCGCCCGAGCGGTTTGCCGGAAGCGCAGCTGGCCCGGAGGGTCAACGCCGCGCCAAGGCGATGAACGCGATCGGCACAATGGAGCTGAAACGCAAGAAGAAGGAATGGCGCAAGGAATGGGAGGCCGAGCAGGCCCGCGTCACTCCGGCAGAGGTGCGCGCCAGTATAGAGCGCAAGGTCCAGGACACGCTGGCCCTGATGGAGCGCAACCACAGCCCCCGCGCCTGGGCTGCATGGCAGGAATACAAGCGCATCAGGGCAGAGGACGCAGCAAACGGCTACCGCGCCCAGGACGACCCGGACCACCCCCACTACGCCAAGCGCACCGCTCCCGACGATCCCGCCGCGTCCCACACCGAGAACCCCATCCCCCTACCCCCGCCCCACTGGCAAAAGCGCCCCCCGGAGCCGCAGCAAGAGAAATATCCGCGCAAGCGGACGCTCAAGGATGATGGGTGGGATTAAAGTTGGACTAGGCCTCTTCGTCCTCATCGAACCCGAGCCAATGACGTCGAACGAGCTCGAAAGGCTCACCGTTCGAAGGTTCGCCAGTCATGATCCCGATGCCGAAGTTCTCGCTGTCGTCAGGATAGGTGCCCATCACATGCTCGAGGAGGTTCGATAGCGTCGACGATGTTCCTCATTCATCACCCACACCCATTCTTCTTCATCGCCGGAAATTTGCGAAACAGCGTCGGTCATCTCGCGATGGTAGTCATACATCTCGTTCAAGCCGCTCATTCTCCTGATCCCTCGCTTACTCGATCAACTCTGGAACCCATGAAACTCGCGGTGCCAAGACAAAAACTTCGGATGCGGCCTATAAGACTCAATCTCCGGCGCCTTGAGCTTGCCGGTCGGGTTGATGATTGCCTCAACCCCTTCACGGTCGTTCACCTTACGGTGCACGATAATCTCAAGGTCATCCCTGAAGCCGATCAACCCACGGTCGAACATCCAATGCGCGGTGCCTGAGAGCGCGAGGCCATTACGCACGCTGTCGGGGCCGCCATGCTCGACCGGACGGATATGCGCGGCCTGCGCTTCCAAGCGGCCTCCTCCATTGACCAGCTTCCACCCTGTCACCGCGCAGCGGCCATCATAAGCGTGCATCACGGCGCGCCGGAAAGCGCGGTCGCGGAAAGGCTTGGAGACGAGCGACTGGACAATGGGCCGCTCGATTTCGAACGGGGTCTGATGCTCGCGAACGCGGTTGACCTCGACAACTTCGTCATCGCTGCGAGGGAGGAAGTTCTCATCCGGTAGGCCAAGCGAGATGATGCGAGCGAAGTCGGAATGCGAAAGCGGGCGGACGGCGGCTTGGGCGCGGCCAGAGACCTTGCCTTCCTCATTGAGAACACCGCGCTCGACCTGCTCGCCATTCACGATATGCGGCACGGTCGGCTCGAACGGCAGATAGCTTCCTGCCTCAATGATGGCTCGATAGCGGTCAGGCTCCTTTGGGTCAGGGATAATTTCCTCGACCTTCGCCACCGCAAAGAACCCCTTGGAGTTCGGAATCTTAACTGGCTCGCGATAGACAATCCAGTCGCCGACCATCTGCTGAGCGCGGCTGAGATAGCTTTTCGGAAACTGGTAATGCACCTCAGGAATGTCGTCGTAGATCGACCCATCTTTGTGCATGAAAACGCCGAAGGTCATAATCCTATGGCCTTTCGTACCTACAGCATGAGTTCGGAAGCGGGGTTCTTGCCGCCAAGTCTTTCCATTACATCTTGCTTTACTAGCTCGGGAACTGACAGCCAATTAGCATCAAATTCTGACAAATAGTAGTCGGCCAACGACTCTCCAACTGCTTTAAAAATAGCCAGCGATTGTTCAACAAATTGTTTTTCCTCTACGAGCTCGTGAGGCATCGAGGCGACAGAGATAGAATTAAGAGCGTTACCATGTGCAACACCGGACAAGACCCCATACGGATCGCTAAGTTCACGACGGGCCACCTTTGAAAGTTTACCGAGCCTTGACTCGAAATTTGGCGCAAACTCTTTCAAATACCTCTTAACTACCGAAGGGAGTGGGCCTTGAGAACGAAAGTCGAGAAGACTTTTCAACTCTTTAGGATGATCTTTGAAATAGAGATATTGCAGGCTCAATTCATAGTGCGATCGCAATGCGAGCATCGCGGGACGAACCATTCCGAATGCTGTCATGCTAACGCTTTCGACGGCGCTCCCGTACGCAGCTTTCAATAAGATTGCGCTCGGATCATCGCCCGACACATCGAGGTAATGCCCGACCCATGCAAGTGAAGGGCGAAGACGTTCCGAACCCTGATCTGCCAACGGGATGAAATCTAGAGCCGAAGACTGGATATTCGCAATTAATTCGTCAAATTGTTCTTTGTTCACCGTAGTTTCCAGGCAGAGCCGGCATCTTCTCGACCGCTTCTATCTCGTAAATACATGACGGCTTGATAGATTTGGTGATCATCGACCGCCTTAATCAATCGCTTGATCCACGCCTGAAGTCCTCGACGGGGATCAAATGGAGGAAGACTTGAAAGCTCGACGGAAGGGTCTTTGCGAAGAGCTTCCGAAAGGAGTTCCACGAAGCTAGCCACCGGAACTTTCAAATCTTTACGTCGGATACGATCCAACTCCATGTAAAGGCTGGAAAATTCCGAACCTGCGAATCCTCGTTCTTCCTTGCTCTCAAAACTAACATTGAGCGAATTCTCAATCTCATCCTCGAGATCTCTGATCAAATCGATAAATGAAACTGGGCTCAGCCCCTGGATAATTTCGTGCGTTGTCCTGAGATCGCGCTCGCTCACTCTTTGCATCGCGATGGCAGCAAAAACGCGGAGTTGTTGGGGTCTGATTCTCATGACCACCCACCTAGCCTATGCGATATCTCATCGGCAATCTTTCCAATCTCCGCACGCAACACCGAGGAATAGGGCCCTTTGCGATCAGTTGCAAAGCCAGTGTAGGACGGGTGGGCTTCCAAATGTGTGCTTACATTCAGCCGTTGACCGAGAACGGTTGCACCAAATTTCGGGTGAGCTTTGAGCTCTATTTCAACAGGCGAGGCGGGATCATAGCGACGAACCCCGTTTATCAATGTCATATGCACTGGGGCTAAAGAAAGATGTTGAAACAGCCGATCGACCATCCCTACGCCGAGTACGGAAAATTTGTCCGGACGCACAGGAGAAAGAACATGCGTTGAGTTTTCGAGAGCGCATTTAGTGACAAAAGAACTACTTGGATTGCAGTCCAGTACTATAAGATCATACTCATTTTTTGCAGTCGAAATAAACCATTTGAAGTGATCCGATGCAATTTTAAGCTGGGCCGGATCGTCGATCATAGTATATTTCATTAAATCGAATGCGCCAGGAATAATGTCCAGCTTTGCTTTTTCTCCCTTGCCTATTTGACGAAGACGTTTGGTCAATGAAGAAGCTGCAGGAGGCGCATTCTTGGTCGATTTAACTTTAAAGAAATCATTGGACGGCTGGGGCTCAAACGCAGCCATTACAGTTTTCTTGGCTTCGAGAATGTCGTCATAGTCGGCTTGAGTCAGAAGCGCCTGCGTCAAATTGAACTGCGGGTCCAAATCGACAAGGAGGACTCGCTTCTGCTGTCGATGGTAGAGCACCCTCATCACGTGTGCGGAGACAGTCGTTTTTCCGACCCCCCCTTTCATATTAAGCACAGATAAAACGGGCACCATTTCTTTTCTCCAAGCCTTATCAGATGTTTCCATTGAGGCCTTTACGAAACGATGTAAATTCTTCTCACGTCATTTTCAGAAATTATTCCTCCCCCATCCGCAACGCAGCAATAAACGCCTCCTGCGGGATGCTCACGTTCCCATACTCGCGCATCCGGGCCTTGCCCTTCTTCTGCTTCTCCAGCAGCTTTTTCTTGCGGCTGATGTCGCCGCCATAGCATTTGGCGGTGACGTCCTTGCGCAGGGCGGCGATGGTTTCGCGGGCGATGATCTTGCCGCCGATCGCGGCCTGGATCGGGATCTTGAACAAATGGCGCGGGATGAGGTCTTTCAGACGCTCGCACATGCCGCGGCCGCGCTCTTCCGCAACGCTGCGGTGGACGATCAGCGATAGCGCGTCGACCGGCTCGTTATTGACGAGGATGTTCATCTTCACGAGGTCGCCTTCGCGCAGGCCGATCTGTTCGTAATCGAAGCTGGCATAGCCGCGGCTGATCGATTTCAGGCGGTCGTAGAAGTCGAACACCACTTCGTTCAGCGGCAGCTCGTAGCTCACCTGTGCGCGGCCGCCGACGTATGTGAGGTCGGTCTGGATGCCGCGGCGGTCCTGGCACAGCTTGAGGATGGCGCCGAGATATTCGTCGGGCGTGTAGATCACCGCCTTGATCCACGGTTCCTCCACCGCGTCGATCCGGTTCACGTCCGGCCAGTCGGCGGGGTTGTGGATGTCGACGACGGCGGCGTCCTCGTTCTTCGTATGGGCGAGGTGCACGCGGTAGACCACGGACGGGGCCGTGGTGATGAGGTCGAGGTCGTATTCGCGGCTGAGGCGTTCCTGGATGATTTCCAGGTGCAGCAGGCCGAGGAAGCCGGCGCGGAAGCCGAAGCCGAGCGCGGCGGAGCTTTCCATCTCGTAGCTGAAGCTGGCGTCGTTGAGGCGCAGCTTGCCGATGCTTTCGCGCAGTTTCTCGAACTCGGCGGCGTCGACCGGGAAGAGGCCGCAGAAGACCACGGGCTGCACTTCCTTGTAGCCTTTCAGCGGCGTGGGCGCCCCGCCCTTCACCGTGGTGATGGTGTCGCCGACGCGGGCCTGTTCGACTTCCTTGATCTGCGCGGTAATGAAGCCGATTTCGCCGGGGCCGAGTTCGGGCAGGTCGGTGCGCTTGGGGGTGAAGCAGCCGACGCGGTCGATCAGGTGCTGCGTGCCGCCCTGCATGAACTTGACGTTGAGGCCCTTCTTGATGACCCCGTCCATGACGCGCACGAGGATGACGACGCCGAGGTAGGGGTCGTACCAGCTATCGACCAGCATGGCCTTCAATGGTGCGTCGCGGTCGCCCGAGGGCGCGGGGATGCGGGCGACGAGGGCTTCCAGCGTGTCCTCGATGCCGATGCCTGACTTGGCGGAGGTGAGGACGGCATCCGACGCGTCGAGGCCGATGACCTCCTCGATTTCCGCGCGGACCTTGTCGGGTTCGGCGGCGGGGAGGTCGATCTTGTTGATGACGGGGACGATTTCGTGGTCGTGCTCGATCGACTGGTAGACGTTGGCGAGGGTCTGGGCCTCGACGCCTTGCGCCGCGTCCACGACCAGGAGCGCGCCTTCGCAGGCGGCGAGGCTGCGGGAGACCTCGTAGGCGAAGTCGACGTGGCCGGGCGTGTCCATGAGGTTAAGCTCATAGGTCTCGCCATCCTTGGCGGTGTAGTTGAGGCGCACGGTCTGCGCCTTGATGGTGATGCCGCGCTCCTTCTCGATGTCCATGTTATCAAGGACTTGCTCGGACATCTCGCGATCGGTCAGCCCGCCGCAATGCTGGATCAACCGGTCGGCCAGCGTGGACTTGCCATGGTCGATATGCGCGATGATGGAAAAATTGCGGATCTTGGAAAGGTCAGTCATTGCGACCGCCCTTTAGCCCCGCTTTGATTGCGTGTCAGCCGTAATCGCGCGAATGGTCACGCGCTCAGTTTTTGCTGGCCGCCGCAGCATTTTCGGAAAGCTTAAACTTGGGATAGCTCGCCGGCGCAGACGATTGAGCGGCCATCGCGTACTTGCCGGCAGGCAATGCTTCGAGTGGAGCTCCGGCGGCCGCCAATTCATAGGGACTGACACGGTTTCGCGTGCACAAGCCACCTGCCCCGTCGTCGACCAGTTCCTGTTCGAATTCGAGCCCCTGCGTATCGCCCATGGTCCGGCGAACAGTGCAGACGGCGAGTTGCCCGCCGCCGAAGTCCAGCACGAACATGGTGCCAACAGGCACATCCTCGAGCCCTTCGATCATCGCACCCGAGCGCGACAGATTGCGCAAGGTCACATCGTAGTAGTGATCTTCGTGGATCACACCGATCTTGCGGTAGACCGTCCTGCGATTGGCGCGTTGGTTGCCCTGGTCGGTCGGTTCAAGGACCCAGACGCCCTTGTCTATCTCTTCGAGAACCTGGCTGTGGCTGACGGCATCGGAATAGACGAAGCCTTGGACCTGACCGACGCCTAGGTGCTTCAGCTCCTGCATCAACTTGAGCGCATGAACGCCCGAAGCGGCAGTTTCCATGCCAAGCGCGTTCGCAAGTGCCACCACCGCGCGGACCAATTCCATGTCACCGAGGTCATTGCCTAGCATGGGCTCGAAGAAGTTCGCTCCGATCTTCAACGTATTGAACGGTGCGCGGCGCAGGTAAGCCAGCGAAGAACGCCCTGTCCCGTATTGATCTAGCGTCAGGCGAACCCCGAGCTTGAAGAGGTGGCCGAGCGTCGCATCTACCTTCGATGCATCGCCCAACAGAACGCTCTCGTTGAGCTCCAGCTCCAGTCGAGCCGGGTCTAAATCGGTTTCTTCGAGAATCTTCTCGACCAGCTCGGCAAAACCATTGGCTTCGAACTGCACCGGCGAAATATTCATGGAAAGCCGAAGGTTGCCCGGCCACTGAACCGCATCCTCACACGCACGGCGAAGGGCCCATTCGCCTATCGGCACAATGAGTCGACTGCCCTCGGCTATAGGAAGGAACGTTTCGGGAGCCACCCGACCGCGATCTTCGTCTTCCCAGGTGTACTTGGCTTCCAACCCGATGACCGTGTTCGACCCAAGGTCGACAACCGGCTGGTATTCGAGGGCGAAATCACCTGCCTCGATGGCCGCAGAAAGATCGTCTTCCATGCGCTTACGCAAATTGGCCTCGTGCTCGAGGTCCGCGCCGTAGAAGCGAAACTGACCGCGGCCGCCGTTTTTCGACGCGTACAGCGCCAGGTCGGCAGCACGTGACAATTCGTCGCGTTCGACGCCATCGTAAGGCGCGATCGCCACGCCTACGGAGCAGCCGATCGTGCAGCGCCCTTCTTCGACCGAATAGGGCTGCGAGAGCATCTGGATAATTTTCTTTGCGATTTCACCCAGTTCGCCTCGATCGTCCATGTCGGGGATCAAGACCTGAAATTCGTCACCACCGAGGCGACCAATCTCGCCACGGCCGCCCACGGCGCTGCGAAGCCTGTCTGCGACCTGTTGCAGCAGCTGGTCGCCAGCGGCGTGCCCAAGGGTGTCATTGACCTGCTTGAAGCGATCAAGATCAAGCATCATCAAGGCTGCGGTGCGCTCGGCTGCGCAGAAGGTCTTTAGCGTGGAGTCAATGCGCTGCTCCATGCGGTGCCTGTTGGCGAGCCCAGTGAGCGAGTCGAATTTTGCGAGCCGGTTAGCTTCGGCCTCAGCACGGAAATCTTCGGTGATGTCGACGACACTGCCGCGGAAGCCGGCGAATTCCGTTTTTTCGTCGTAGAGCGCCCTTCCCGACAGGCACAGCACGGCATCATTGTCGCTTGCTTGCGCCTGCGCCGACAAATTGGAAAAAGACTTTCGGGTGTTCAGCTTGAGGCCCAGAGACCTTCCATCGGTCTCACCCTCGACGGGGATAAGGACCTGCTGGAGAGGCGTGCCTATAAGTTCTTCGGGCAAGGAGCCCAATCGCTCGGCTATAGCGGGCGAAAGATAAGCAATATTCCCGTTGCGGTCGGTCGACCAGAATCCCAGCGCTCCGCTGCTCTCGATTTCGTCGATTATTCGAAGCTTGTCCTCCGCAGCGATACCTTGGCGGACCGCAGACGTAGACGCTTCGCCACGCGACGAGAACAGGTTGGAAAAGGGCATGGCCCCCATGGCGGGTAGACCTCTACTACAGTGAACTTGCAGGTTCGGGTCTACGTGAGAATGGTTATTTTTGCCCTAACGACGGTCTCGAAATCACCTTTAGCCGGCTTTGCGCTTGCGGGACGCATTGCTCGTATCGACCTCGAGAAACTGCTTGCGCGTGCCGTTCGCGGCGTTTTCCGCCATGAGCAAGGCATACGGGTCCTCCGGCAGACTGGCGAGCGGCGCGTTGGATGCAGATGCGATCTCGTAGGGCGAGACACGGTGACGGGTGCAAAGACCGTCCGCACCGTCACTGATCAGAGGCGTCTCGAATTCGAGCCCTTGAGTGTACTCTTCCGACCTGCGAACGACTGCAACTGCAAGCTGCCCGCCACCAAGATCGAGAACGACCTGCGTATCGACCGGCACATTGAGTAGCCCTTCGACCCTCGCGCCTGTCTTGGACAGGTCCCGCATAGTCACATGATACCGGTGATCCTCGTGAATTAGCCCGACCCTGCGGAAGACGCTCTTGCGTTCGGAACGGAACCGCTCCGGGCCGCGCGCTTCATATTTTAGTTCTTTGTTTTCGAGCCTTTCGAGAAGCTCGTCATGGCTGATGGCAGGCGAGAAAATGAAGCCCTGGACGTGACTTGCGCCGCGTTCCTTGACGAGGGTGAGCTCGTCTTTCGTTTCAACGCCCTCTGCCACCGTTTCCATACCAAGCGATTCTGCCAGGTTGACGATGGCCGACATGATCGCAGGATTGTTGTTGCCCTTCTCGGTTGCGCCGCGGACGAACGCCTGGTCGATCTTGATCTTGTCGAAGGGTGCCTTCTGCAAATAGCTGAGCGAAGAATACCCGGTGCCGAAATCATCGAGAGCCAGCCGCACACCAATTCGCTTCAGGTCTTCGAACATTTCCTGTGTCCGTCCGGCATCCCCGACGAAGACGCTTTCCGTTATTTCGAGTTCGAGCCTGGCGGGAGGCATTCGCGCTTCACGCAGAGCTTCTTTCACCTTTTCAGGGAAATCATCCTGTGCGAACTGGATCGCCGAAACATTGACGGCAACGCGTAGCTCGAAAGGCCAGCCAGCAGCATCTTTGCAAACTTGCTGCAAGGCCCAATCACCAAGCTCATTGATCATCCCAATCTCCTCGGCGACCGGGATGAACTGAGATGGCGGGATAAAGCCCCGCTCCGGATGCTCCCAGCGCATCAGCGCTTCGAGACATTTGAGATTGTGGTCCTGGGAGCTGACGATCGGCTGGTAGTACATGCGCAGCTCGCCATCTTCCATCGCACGACGCAGATCCGTCTCGATCTGGTTACGCGTCTGTGCCCCGTCGCGCATGTCGACATTATAAAAGCGATAGCAACCCTTACCCTTGTTCTTCGCAGCATAAAGCGCAAGATCGGCTGCCTTGACCAGTTCGTCGGGCTCAACGCCGTCGAACGGAGAAACCGCAACACCAACTGAAGTGCCGATCGTCACGCGGGTGTTGTTCACCTGGTATGGCTGGGAGATCATTTTGATCAAGCGATCGGCAAGCTCGCCCAATTCGGCGCGGTCATCCATATCCTGCAGCATGACTTGGAATTCATCGCCGCCTAGGCGCCCGATTTCGCCCTTATTGCCAACAATGCGTTCGATCCGGTTCGCGACCTGTTTGAGCAGGTCGTCGCCTGCCGGATGTCCGTGAGTGTCGTTGACCTGCTTGAACCGATCGAGATCGAGCATCAGCAGCGCACAGCTACGCTGGGATGCGTGAAAAGCTTTGAGCGTCGAAGTGAGCCGCTTGGTCATCCTGTGTCGATTGCCGAGGCCAGTGAGGGAATCATACTGCGCCATTCGTTCGGCATCGATACGCGAAGCTCGGCTGGCGGTGACATCCTTCGCGCTTCCGCGATAGCCGATGAAGTTCTTTTCCTCATCGTATTGCGGGACGCCGGTCAATTCCCAGTATTGCGGGCTTTCTTCGCGACTTGCGGCCACCTTTACCGGGTGGTGTGAGATGGAGTTCCGTGCACTGACCAGGAATTTCAGCGGACGGCCTTCCCGAACGTGCTCTTCGTCTTGGTGGAAAAAATCGGCAACAGATTGGCCGATCGTTTCTTCCTTGGTCAATCCAGCCTGATCGACAGCGGACGGAGACAGATAAATAAGGCGGTTCTCTGCATCGGTTGCCCAGAACCATCCCAAGCCGGCGTTCTCGAAGCTGTCGAGCATCTGGATGCGCGAAAACGCCTGAGGCGCATCGGTCTCGCCGCCCGGGTTTTCGTTCGCCGCAACTTTTGCCTTGGAAGGCTTCTTGCCCCGCTTCGAGAAGAATCCACTCATATCAAAAACCCGATCGTCCCGTTTATCCGCTTTTATCACGCGGTAGATGGGCTCGTTTAGCGGGAAATCGTTACCCAATGCATAACCATCAGGTGCGCTGCATATGCAGGGTTCGCGAGGGTGCTTGCGTCGCGGGATGCCTAAAGGCATTGTCGTCGACAGAACTGCGGGGGGAGAAAACCGCTCATGCGTCATATCGCAATCATCGGGTCCGGCCCGGCTGGCTATTACACTGCCGAAGCTGCAGGGAAGCAATGGGAAGATGACGCCCGCGTCGACGTTTTCGACAAGCTTCCAGTTCCTTATGGGCTCATCCGAACGGGCGTGGCGCCAGATCACCAGTCGATCAAGGGAGTCGCTCGCAGGTACGAAAAAACCGCTCTGAGCGACAACGTCCGCTTCGTAGGCAATGTGACGGTCGGCGAAGACGTTTCCGTCGCAGAGTTGCAGGACCTATACGACGCCGTGGTATTCGCCACAGGTGCCCCCGAGGACCGGTCGCTTGGGCTGGAAGGTGAAGATGCTGCGAATATCTTCGGCAGCGCTGCCTTTGTCGGCTGGTATAACGGTCACCCCGAGTTTGCCTCCATCGATCCGGACCTGTCGAAGCGCCACGCGGTCGTCATCGGCATGGGCAATGTCGCTCTCGACGTGGCCCGTATCCTGTCCAAGACCGAAGCCGAGCTGGCAGGATCGGATATAGTCGAGCACGCCCTCGCAATGCTACGCGGCTCCAACCTCGAAACCATCACCATTCTCGGTCGGCGCGGACCGCACCAGATCATGATGACCCCCAAGGAATTGGGCGAGCTGATGCATCTAGACCGTGCAAGCCCTCGGGTAGACGGAGACGATCTTCCTCCCGTCGATGATGACGCGATCCTCGAACCCGGCCTGCGTAAATCCGTGACGCTCCTACGCGATTTCGCCGCCATCCCGGAAAGCATCCATGGGGAGAAGGCGATTGCCATCGAATTCGATTTCTTCGCGAACCCGGTCCGCTTCATAAGCGAGGGCGGTCGCCTCACCGGAGTAGAAGTCGAACGCACCACCATCGAGAAAGGACGCGCCACCGGTACCGGCGAGACCTACGTAGTGCCGGCCGATGTGGCGGTGACATGCATCGGCTACCGCTCGTCCGCCATCGACGGGGTTCCATTCGACGAAAGACAAGGTCGTTTCGCCAATGACGAGGGTCGCATCCTGCCGGGCCTCTATTGTGTCGGGTGGGCCAAGCGCGGCCCCACGGGCACTATCGGGACGAACCGCCCGGACGGTTACGGCGTGATCGAGAAAGTGGCAGAAGATATCGGGCAAGGCGGGCGCAAACGTGGGCGCGAAGGTTTCGATGAACTCGCGCGCGATCGCGGCCTCGACATCGTCACCTTCCGCGATTGGCAAAAGATCGAGGAAGCGGAAGCCGCTGCGGCGCGTGAAGGCGCCCCGCGCGAGAAGTTCGTCGACATCGAAAGCATGATTGCCGCGCGCAAATAAGCGGAACACTGGCGCGGCGCGCTGCATTGGAATAGTAGCAAGAACAAAGAAAAAGAGGATCCACACGATATGGCACAGCTCGAAGACGAAGCCGCACAATCCACCAGCGCACTTGGCCCGCTTATCGGCCTGACGCGGGAGGATATCTTCGGTGCGGTTGCCGTCATGCTGCGCGAGACCGCATCCGATCCCCAAAGACTGATGAAGCATAGCCAGGAAGTCGGCCAGGACATGATCAAGATCATGACCGGCAAGAGCGAACTGGCACCCGACCCAAAGGACAAGCGCTTCCGCGATCCTGCATGGCAGTACAATCCGTTCATGCGGGCTGGCATGCAATACTACCTCGCGGTGCAGAAGGGCGCTTCCCGCTGGCTCGAAGACCTCGAACTCGACGAACTGGAGCGCGACCGCGCCCGCTTCATCTCGAATATCATCATCGACGGGCTTGCCCCCACGAATACGCTGGTCGGCAATCCGACGGCGCAGAAGATGGCTATCGATTCCGGCGGCCTCAGCCTCATCAAGGGGCTCAAGAACGCTTACGACGACATGGTCCACAACAAGGGCATGGTCAGCCAGGTCGACAAGAAGCCGTTCAAGCTGGGCGAAAACATCGCCACGTCGAAAGGCTCGGTTGTCCTGCGCACCGAGATGATGGAACTGGTCCAGTACGCACCGACCACCGACGAAGTTTACGAGATCCCGCAGCTCACCATCCCGCCGCAGATCAACAAGATGTATATCAACGATCTTTCGCCGGAAAAATCGGTGGTGAAGTACCAGCTCGACAACGGCATCCAGACCTTCGTGATCAGCTGGAAGAATCCGACCAAGGAGCAGGGCCACTGGGACATGGCCGACTATGTTCGTTCCTGCCGTGAAGCGATGGAAGCGGTCAGCAAGATCACCGGCTCCAAGAAGGTCAATGTCTCGGCCGGTTGTTCCGGCGGCCAGACTGCCTCGATGCTGGCCAGCAAGATGGCGTCCGACAAGGATGACCTGCTCGGTGCGCTGACGCTGATGGTTTGCGTCCTCCACCCCAAGCAGAACGATATCGAAGCCGGTTCGTTGGTGTCGGAAAACGGCCTGGCCCTTGCCAAGCGCCGCGCGTCCAAGAAGGGCGTGATCAAGGGCGACGATCTTGCACGTGGCTTTGCCTGGCTGCGTCCGAACGACCTGATCTGGAACTACGTGATCAACAACTACCTTCTCGGTCAGGATCCGCCCGCATTCGACGTCCTGTTCTGGAATGCAGACGCGACCAACCTTTCAGCTGCCCTGATGGGCGACTTCCTGACCGTCTTCGAAACCCTTGCTTTCACCAAGCAGGGCGAGGTCGAAATGGTCGACCACAAGATCGACCTATCCAAGGTGACCAGCGACCTGTTCATCCTGGGCGGTGTGACCGACCATATCACGCCGTGGAAGGCGACGTATCGCTCCACGCGCCTGTTCGGCTCGAAGGATGTGACCTACGTCCTGTCGCATTCGGGGCACATGCAGGCCATCCTGAACCCGCCGGGCAACCCGAAAGCGCGCTATTACATCCAGAAGGACGAGAAGAAAAAGCTGCCCGAGACTGCCGACGAGTGGCTCAAGGGAACCGAAGAGGTTTCAGGCTCTTGGTGGCCATACTGGATGGAATGGGTGCAGAGCCGCGCCGGCGAGAAGAAGAAGGCCCCCGCGAAATTGGGGAACAAAGCGTACCAGCCGCTGGACCCCGCCCCCGGTCTCTACGTTATGGAGGAGTGCTGACACCCTCGTCGGCAAGCAACAGGATACGCGCGTGACCGCATCGAAAGACGAACCCATGACCGCCACTATCGAGATGATCGAGGCAGGCGGTCGTACCTTGCGCGTCGCGCATTGGCGTCTGGACCAGCAAAGCGAGCATCCGCCGCTGCTGTTTTTCAACGGCATCGGGGCGAATATCGAAGCCGTCGCACCGCTGGCGGAAATGCTGACGGAACGCGCATTCGTCATGTTCGACATGCCGGGCACGGGTGAAAGTCCGGATCCGGTCTTGCCGTATAATCCCTTCACGATGTGCTGGACTGCCAGCCAGATCCTCGATCGCCTTGGCGTCGAGACAGTGGACGTAATGGGCGTGAGCTGGGGCGGTGCCATGGCCCAGCATTTCGCGCTCCAGCACCCCAAACGCACCCGCAGGCTGGTACTCGCGGCAACCACCGCAGGCATGTTGATGGTGCCGGGCAATCCAGCGGCACTTACCAAGATGGCCGATCCGCGCCGCTACATCGATCCGGAGTTCATGAACGAACACTTCGCCACGCTGTATGGCGGTGTCGATCCCGATGGCGAAGCGCATCAGAAAGACAGCCACATCGGCCGGCTCAAGCCGCCGTCTCCGCGTGGTTACATGTACCAGCTACTGGCGATGCTCGGCTGGACAAGCCTGCCCGCCCTGCCCTTCCTCAATAAGGAAGTGCTGATCATGATGGGCGACGACGACCAGATCGTGCCTTTGATCAACGGGCGCATCCTGGCTTCCGCGATCCGCAATGCCCGGCTGGAAGTCATGAAGGGCGGAGGACACCTCTTCCTTCTCACCCACGCCGATGAAAGCGTGGCAGCCTTGCGCGAATTCCTGGATGCACCGGAAGGCGAGGACCGTGCAGCGGCCTGATGCCCGTTTAGGCGACTGATGGACAGCGCCGCTCCCGATCCTCTCGTCCGTCCTTTGGCGGTGCGGGGATCGCGCGGGACCGGGGGCGCTTTGGGTAAGACCGGATTTGCCTGGGCCGTGTTTGAATGGGCCCGAAACCCCTACTACATCCTGATCGTCATCTACATTTTTGCGCCGTATTTTGCGCGCGACATTATCGGGGCCGACCTGCTCGCAAGCGGAGAGCTCGATGGACTTGCTGCCGAAGATGCGCAGGCAGCGGCAAATGCACGCGGACAAGCGACCATCGCTTCGGTCACCAAGTGGGCGGGTTTCATAGCCGCGCTTACAGCACCGTTCCTCGGGGCGGCTCTGGACCGGGGCGGCAGATTGAAGCCGATCCTTGCCATCTTCCTCGCCGCCATCACGATCTGCTCGGCTCTGCTGTGGTTCGCAATGCCGGGAGGACAGGGCCTGTCGGTGCCGGTAATCATGACACTGCTGGTAATTGCCTATGTCAGCTACACCTATTCCGAGGTCACCCATAACGCGATGCTGAGCGTTGCGGGCGAACCGCGGCGGCTGGCGATGATATCCGGTCTCGGCCTCGGCCTCGGCAACCTCGCCGCATCGCTTATCTTCATCGCCATCGCGCTGCTCTTCGTCCTGCCCGCGCTCGTTGGCTGGCCCTTCGCCGAAGCGCAGTTCGGCGTCGACCTCACCAAATTCGAACACGCACGGCTGGCAGGACCCGTCTGTGCCGCATGGCTGGCCGGCTTTTCGATCCCCTTCTTCCTCAATGCGAAGGACCCGGGAACGCCCGGTGCGAGCTGGCCCAAGGCATTTCGCGAGGGCGCCAAGAGCGTCATTCGCACGGTCCGCGAGGCAGCGCATTACCGCGAGCTCATGAAATTCCTTCTGGCGCGCATGTTCTACGCCGATGGGATGGCAGCCTTGCTGGCACTCGGAGCGGTCTATGTCGCGCTGTTCCTCGAATGGAATTTTCTCGAGATGCTCTGCTATGCGATTTTCGCGAGCATTTGCGCGTTCGGGGGCGGAATCTTCGGCGGGTGGCTGGAGGAGAAGGTCGGCGTGAAGCGCGCTCTGGCGCTGGAAATCGGGGCCATGATTGTCACCGGGCTCGTCCAGCTGTCGATCACGCAGGAAAGCCTTTTCCTCGGCCTCGTCGCAAATTTCGAGGTCTGGGACGGTATCATATTTCCTACTCTCTCCGATCTCGCATACCTCGGCCTCATCAGCATCATCGCTGTCACTGCGACGGCCAGCATCTCTTCGAGCAGAACCATGCTGGTTGCACTCGCCCCAGAGGGCCGGAGCGGAGAGTTCTTCGGGCTATACGCGATCGCCGGCACGATCACGGTCTGGATGGGCCCTCTTCTGGTCGAGCAGTTCACGCTGTGGTCGGGCGACCAGCGCATCGGCATGCTCTCGATCAACCTGCTCTTCTTCGTCGGAGTCGCAACGCTGCTGAGCGTGCAAATGACACGCCGTCCCGACTAGTCGGCGCTGGACTCATAGGTTGCAATGTGGAACCTTCTCTTTCGAGAGAGGAGCCACAACCATGCCAGCATTCGACCTGATCATCCGCGGAGGGACTGTCGTCGACGGAACCGGAGAAGACCGCTTTACCGGAGATGTCGCCGTCAAGGACGGGTTGATCGCCGCAGTGGGCGAGATATCGGGCGATGCTGCAGAGGAATTCGACGCCTCCGGCCTGCTGGTAACGCCTGGCTTCGTCGACATTCACACCCATTATGACGGACAGGCGACCTGGGACCAGGAAATGGCCCCCAGCAGCTGGCACGGCGTCACCACGGTCGTGATGGGCAATTGCGGCGTGGGCTTCGCGCCCGCCAAGCCCGACAAGCATGAATGGCTGATCGGCCTGATGGAAGGGGTCGAGGACATTCCCGGGACCGCGCTCGCCGAGGGCATGAGCTGGGATTGGGAGACCTTCCCCGAATATCTCGACGCACTCGAAAAGCTGCCCCGAACGGTCGATGTCGGGACGCACGTCCCGCACGGTTCTGTGCGCGCCTACGTACTCGGAGACCGCGAACGGCCCGGTGCTGTTCCGACCGACGAGGACATCAGGAAGATGTCTGCCATCGTCGAGGAAGGCGTGCGGGCCGGTGCCTTGGGCTTCTCGACCTCTCGCACGGTCCTGCACCGCGATGTCGACGGCGAGGTCGTGCCGGGGACCACGGCCACCAAGGAAGAACTGATCGAGATCGGCCGCGCCATGGGCCGGGCGGGACATGGCGTATTCGAGATGGCCAGCGACATGAAGCGCGACTGGGACGAGTTCGGCTGGATGGGCGCGCTCAGTCGCGAGACGGGCCTGCCCTGCACCTATGCCGCGCTACAGTCGATCGCCAAGGAGATGCCGCTGGACGAGCAGATAACCTCCATGCGCGCGGAAAACGACAATGGTGCCAATATCGTCGCCCAGATCGCGCTGCGTGGAAATGGCATTGTCATGGCATGGCGCGGCACGGTCCATCCTTTCCGCCTCAAACCGAGCTGGAAGAGAATCGAGGACCTTCCGTGGGAAGAGCAGGAGGCAAAGCTGTTCGATCCCGAATTCAAGGCCAGGCTGCTTGCCGAGCAACACGATTTTTCCGAGGTCAACCAGGACATCATCGGACTGATCATGGTCGTATGCGGCGGCTGGAACATGCAGTTCGAAATGGACCCCGACTTCAATTACGAGCCGACAGCCGAGGAAAGCATTCTCGAACGCGCGAAGGCCGCGGGCGTTTCGGGTGACGAATATGCCTATGACCTGCTCTGCCGCGACGATGGCAAAGGCTTCATCTACCTTCCCATCCTGAATTACGCGGACGGCAACCTCGATTTTCTCCACGACCTCCAGCACGCCGACGACACCGTCAACTCGCTGTCGGACGGCGGCGCGCATTGCGGCACGATTTGCGATGCAGCCTCGCCCACCTTCATGCTCCAGCACTGGGTGCGTGATCGTTCGCGCGGGACCATCAGTCTCGAGAATGCAATCAAGCGCCAGTGCAGTGACACGGCCCGTCTCTACGGCCTCGAGGATCGCGGTATACTCGCACCGGGCTATCTCGCGGACATCAACATTATCGACATGAAACGCCTGAAGCTGGGCAAGCCGTGGCTTGCTTTCGACCTGCCCGCTGGCGGCAAGAGGCTGCTGCAAAAGGCCGATGGATATGTCGCGACCATCAAGAATGGCGTCGTGACATTCCGCGAAGGAGAATGGACTGGCGAAACGCCGGGAGGACTGATCCGCGGGCCGCAACGCGCCGAACTGGCGGAGGCCGCAGAATGAAAGCTATCCGCACTACTGCCACACCATCCACGTTGGACGCTCTCGAACTCGTCGAGATGGACGCGCCCCCTCCCCCGTCGGCAGGTGAAATCAGCGTGGACATCAAGGCGAGCTCGCTGAATTATCACGACTATGCGGTCGTAAGAGGGATGATACCGACCGAGCTGGGACGTATTCCGATGTCGGACGGGGCCGGAGTGGTCACTGCAGTTGGTGAAGGTGTCACCGAATTCGCTGTCGGCGATCATGTCGTGAGCACCTTCTTTCCCGACTGGCTCGACGGGCAGCCGCCACAAGCTGCGTTCACTCGTGTTCCCGGTGACGGGATCGACGGTTACGCGCGAGAACGTATCACCGCGCTGACACACTGGTTCACCAGCGCCCCCGCCGGTTTCAGTCACGCGGAAGCGGCCACGCTGACTTGCGCCGGGCTGACGGCATGGCGCGCCCTATTCGTCGATTACGCAGTGAAGCCGGGCGACACCGTGCTCGTCCAGGGCACCGGCGGCGTGTCGATATTCGCCTTGCAGTTCGCCAAGGCTGCGGGCGCCACCGTCATCGCCACCAGTTCCTCCGACGAAAAGCTGGAACGGGTCAAATCGATGGGTGCGGACCACCTCATCAATTACAAGGAAGTCGAGGCCTGGGGTCCGAAAGCCCTCGAGCTGACCGGCGGCCGCGGGGTAGATTGCGTCGTCGAGATTGGCGGCGCTGGGACGCTGGATCAATCGATGCTGGCCACCAGGGTCGGGGGCCATGTCGCCCTGATAGGTGTGCTCGCCGGTTTCGCCGGTCCCGTGCAGACCGCCCTCCTGTTTTCGAAAAACCTGAAGGTGCAGGGCCTGACCGTGGGTAGCCGTGCGATGCAGCAGGACATGATCGCCGCAATCGAGGCCAATGGCATCAAGCCCGTTATCAGCGACACATTCGCGCTAGCCGAACTGGCGGACGCTTTCCGTCACCAGGAAAGCGGCGGGCACTTCGGCAAGATAGCTATCGAGATCTAAGGCTCGATCACGATTCCCTTCGCGGGATCGACCTTGCCGCCCACCATTTCCACGAAGACATCGCGGGCTGCGGCAAGCCCGGAATGGCGTTCGATTTCGATGGAATCGCCTGCGTCTTCCAGGAAGCCGCGCCAGCTTTCGGCGACCATCGCGCCTGCCTTTTCCGGGCCATGCTCCTTGAAGAGCGCCACTGCATGGTCCGGGGCAAAGAAGAGCGTGGGCGTCGGCCCGGGCAGATTCGCCGCGCCGCCCATGCCCGCACCGCGCTCCTCGATATGGGTGGCACCCACGAGACAGGAATATTTGAGGGCATCCCCGAAGTGCTGGTGCAGATCGCCTAGCAGTCCGGCGTTACCGGCAAAGTCGACCGTAACGCTGGGTTCGGCGGCGATCTGTCCGACGGCATCGTAGGGCAGGACCTCATCGTAGAGGCCGCTTGCTTTTACGAACTCTACATTGCCTGCCGACGTCAGGCCGATGCGCCTGATCTCGGGCGAACGGCGCTTGGTCACGCTGGCGAGGCCCATCGCCGTCTTCGAGCTCGCGCTGGTGAGGATCACTTGCCCTGCACCGAACCAGTCCTGCGTGCGCATGAAATATTCGATGAGGAAGCCCGTCTTGAAGAGCGGTCCGAAGATCATGCGCTCACCCTCGCGCGCGGGATCATGCTCCGGGTCAGCGGCAAGTCGGGAATACTGGTTGTAGATCGGGCTCATCGGCTGGCGATGTTCGGCCATGTCCACGAAGCCCGAAGCCGATACCTTGCCCGGGACTACATCGAGATGTGTCGCCATTGGGAGATAGCCGTAGACCCGCTCCCCTTCAGCGAATCCCGGGTGTCTGCTTTCGGTCACGCGCGCGTGGCCCCACATCGGGACGATGCCCTTGCCATCGGGCGCGGGAAAGAAATTCCAGTAACCGAACCCGTCGCCGACCACCGCATAGGTGATGTTGTTTGCCGTGACAGAGAAGCTCTCGATGGCAAGGCGCACACCGCCGTCGGCCAGCGGGCCAGCGTCGCCCTCCACCAAATTGGCGTTGGTCAGTTTCGATTTTTCGACGTGAACCTGGTGCATGGCGCATCTCCCTCTTTGAGAGAGACGCTAGCCAAGCAAGAACCCGATTGCGAGCGTTAAACCCGCATCGGCATCAGGACGTAGAGCGCCGGGCTGTCATCATCCTTGCGGATCAGCGTCGGCGCACCGGCATCGGCTAGGTGGATTTCGACGGTGTCGCTATCGATCTGGCCAAGGATGTCCTTGAGATACCCGGCATTGAAACCGATCTCGAAGCCGTCGGCACCGTATTCGGCCGAAAGTTCTTCGGTTGCGGTGCCGTTGTCGGGCGAAGTGACGGTCAGTGTCACCTTGTCCTTGTCGAGCCCCATCTTTACCGCGCGGGTCTTCTCGGTCGCGATCGTGGCGACACGGTCGACACCTTCGTGGAAGGTGCGCGGGTCGATCTTGAGCAGCTTGTCGTTACCTGTGGGGATGACCCGCGAGTAATCCGGGAAGGTCCCGTCGATCAGCTTGCTGGTGAGCACCATTCCGCCCTCGCCGCCGAGGGTGAAACGGATCTTGCTGGCCGACAGGTCGATCTGGACGTTGCCGTCCATCTTCTCTTCCAGCAGCTTGCGCAGTTCGGCAACGGCTTTGCGCGGCACGATGACGTCCGGCATCCCTTCCGCGCCGTCGGGACGCGCAAGGGTGAAGCGTGCGAGCCGATGGCCGTCGGTCGCGGCAGCCTTGAGCACGGGCTGGTCTTCGTCCGAAACGTGCAGGAAGATGCCGTTGAGGTAGTAGCGGGTTTCTTCCGTCGAGATCGCGAACCGTGTGCGGTCGATCATTTCAGCGAGCGTCTTGGCCGGAAGCTCGAAGCTCGTCGGCAGATCGCCTTCCACGATCACAGGGAAATCGTCGCGCGGCAGGGTGGGCAGCGAGAAGCGGCTGCGGCCCGCCTTGATCGCCATGCGGTTGTCGGCGGTTTCCAGGCTGACCTGGCTGCCGTCGGGCAGCTTGCGCGCAATATCGAACAGGAGGTGCGCGGAAACGGTGACGGAACCGTCGCTCTCGACGCTGGCTTCCATGTGTTCGACCACCTGCAAGTCGAGGTCGGTCGCCATCACGCGCAAGCCGTCGCCTTCCGCCTCGATGAGGACGTTCGACAGGATCGGGATAGTGTTGCGCCGTTCGACGACGGACTGAACGTGCGAGAGACAGCGCAGCAGCGTAGCGCGTTCGATAGTGGCCTTCATGGGTCCTTCTTTCGTCCCTGTTGGGCGAAGCAAGGGCCGGAATCGCCCCCGCGCGCCGGAATACGGATAACGACCTTAGCGAGGCCGCCTACGGGGGCAAGGCTCCGTCACGTCCGGAACCCGCCCCCTGATCGATTCCTTGGGGATAAAGGGGTATTTAGCCCATCATCGCCATGCCGCCATTCACGTGCAGCGTCTGGCCGGTGACATAGGCAGCCTCGTCGCTGGCGAGATAGGCCACGGCCGAGCCGATCTCGTCGCCCTCGCCCATCCTGCCCATCGGGATCCGGCCATTGATGGCGGCCTTCTGGTCGTCGGTAAGTGCATCGGTCATCGCCGTGCGGATGAAGCCCGGCGCGACGCAATTGACGGTGATATTGCGACTGGCGAGTTCCTGGGCGAGGCTCTTGCTCATGCCAGTGAGGCCGGCTTTTGCAGCGACATAGTTCATCTGCCCGGGGTTGCCGGTATGGCCCACGACGCTGGTGATCGAGATGATGCGGCCGCCCCTGGCTTTCATCATCGGACGCGCACTGGCGCGCATGAGACGGAAACTGGCTTCGAGGTTGATGCGGATCACCTCGTCCCACTCCTCGTCCTTCATACGCATCGTCAGATTGTCGCGCGTGATCCCGGCATTGTTGACGAGGATGTCCATCTTGCCCAGCGTGTCGACGGTCGCCGGAATGAGTTCTTCCACCTGCGTGGTGTCGGAAAGGTTGCACGTGATCTCGACATGATCGCCGCCGGTGTCCGCATTCAGCTGTTCGCGAAAGGCGCGCAGCTTGTCGCCGTTGGAACCCGACAGCGCCAGGCGCGCACCCTGGCGCGCCAGGGCATAGGCGATGGACGAACCGATGCCGCCGCTGGCGCCGGTAACGAGTGCGGTCTTGCCTTCGAGGCTAAACATCATGCGTTCTCCTTCGCGAAATTCTCGAGATCTTCCATGGTTGCGAGGCTGATCGTGGTCGCCTCCTTGTCGATGCGGCCGACCATCGGTCCGAGCACCTTGCCGCCGAGCTCGACGAAGCGTTCGACGCCCGCCTCACGCATGGCGAGCACGCTTTCGCGCCAGCGAACGCGGCCCGTTACCTGCTCGACCAGCAGGCGCTGCTCTTCGGCGGGGTCCGTGACACGCGACGCCGTCACATTTGCGAACAGAGGCACAGAGAAAGCCGAGGGCGATGTCTCTTCCAGCGCCAGCTTCATGCGCTGTGCGGCGGGTTCCATCAACGAGCAGTGGAAGGGCGCGGATACCGGCAGTTTGATACCGCGCTTGATCCCGTGCTCTTTCGCCAGTTCGATTGCGCGATCGATGGCTTCTGCGTGACCGGAAATCACGACCTGCGTCGGATCGTTGTCATTGGCGACTTCGCACACCTGCCCCTCGGCCGCCGCTTCTGCCAGTGCAGTGGCTTTCTCGATGTCGGCACCGAGAAGAGCAGCCATGGCGCCGACACCGATCGGCACGGCATCCTGCATCGCGATGCCGCGCAGGCGCAGCAGCTTCGCGGTCTCGGCAAGGCCGAACGCGCCGGCGGCACACAGTGCGGAGTATTCACCCAGCGAATGGCCCGCTACGCAGGTGGCGTTGTCCGCCAGAATGACGCCGAATTCCTTTTCCAGGACGCGCAGAGTGGCGATCGAATTGGCCATGATGGCCGGCTGCGCGTTCGACGTCAGCGTCAGCTCGCCTTCCGGGCCGTCCCGCATGACGGAAGACAGTTTCTGGTTCAGCGCGTCGTCCACTTCCTCGAAGACTTCGCGTGCGTGGGTGCTGGCATCGGCCAGTTCCGTTCCCATGCCGACCTTCTGGCTTCCCTGACCGGGGAAAATGAATGCTGTCATGTTTCTCTCCTGTTGGGAGCGGCGCTTAGGCGCGCAAGGTCCGTCCCTCAAGACCGAAAGGCACGATCTTGTTGGCAGACGAATGCCCGACCTCCGCCCGGCCGAGGTAGGGAATGCCGCTACGGCGGCACCAGTCTTCCACGATTTCCTGCGCGCTCGCCCCGAACGGCCGATCGTTTTCGGGAACCGCCGTAACTTCGCCCAGCCTGATTCCCGCAATGTCACCGATCTGGGCCGTCACATGGAAGAGCAGGCGGTCGATGGCGTACTCGTACTCGCCGACCTCTTCGATGAGGATTTCGTGGCCTGTAAGGTCGGGCATGAACGGAGTGCCGACCAGCATGGCAAGCGTATAGAGATTGAACGCAGCGACCGGTCTATCGGTAAGCGAAGGCTCGAGTCCGTCCGGATTTCCCGACATATAGGCGAGGACGCGGCGAATGGCCGCCTCGCCGCCCTCGCGTTTGATATCGACTGGCATGGGCGCATGAATCGGGGTACCGATCCCGGCCCGATAAAGTGCGCCCAGTAGCGTCCCGCAGTCGGAATAGCCCAAGAAAAGCTTGTTCTTCGCGGCATCACCAGCCTTTTCGAGAAATTGAGCGGCGATCCGGTTTGAGCCATATCCGCCCTTGGCAAACCACACCGCATCGTTGCTGGCGTCGTTCGCACAATCGAGCAGGGCCGCCAAACGCCTGTCATCGGAGCCTGCGAAGTGCCCTTCCTCGACGAAGCACTGCTCGTGGAAATGTAATGCTAGTTCAGGAAATTCGTCGCTCGCGAGCCTGCCTGCGGCCTGCGCATATTCGCGCTTGAGCGGGGTCGCGGGGGCGCAAATGGCCACTTTTCGGATTGGACGGTGCACATCTGCGGTCATGCCTGCTTGTCTTGGCGGCTGCAACTGCATAGCGAGGCTGGAATGAGCGACTTCCCCAGCCCCGACGAACTATTCGCCCGCCCGTTCTTTTTCGTCGGCATCGGCGGATCAGGCATGCTGCCGCTTGCGCAGATCCTCAAGGGGCGCGGCTGCAAGGTAGCAGGATCCGATCGCAGCTTCGACCAGGGACGCACTCCAAAGAAATTCGCTGCCCTCGAAAAGCAAGGTTTCGAACTGCATCCCCAGGACGGCAGCGGGATCGTCTCTAACGAGCAGATCGTCGTCGCATCCGCTGCGATCGAGGACACTGTTCCGGAAATCAGGATGGCGAACAAACTTGATTGCCTGCGCCTGACGCGTGCCGAACTCAATTCTATCCTCTTCAACACCAGCGGCGCCGGATTGGCGGTGGCAGGGACAAGCGGCAAATCGACCGTTACCGGCATGCTCGGATGGATTCTGGAGGCGACCGGCCGCGCACCTACGGTGATGAATGGCGCGGTGATGAAGAACTTCGTCTCGCCCCAGCGCCCGTTCGCCAGTTCGGTCGTCGGCTCGCAGAGCCTCTATGTCAGCGAAGTCGACGAGAGCGATGGCTCGATCGCGCTCTACAAGCCGGCCGTCGGGATCCTGCTCAACGTCTCTCTCGATCACAAGAGCATGGAGGAATTGCGCCAACTGTTCGGCGATTATCTGTCGCGCAGTCGCATCTCGGTGATCAACGCGGATGATCCGGAAGCCCTCGCCCTGCTTCCCCACGCCAAGGAAGCCCTCACCTTCGGTATCGATCAGGAGAAGGCACAGATCGGGATCGAAGCGGGTAGCATCGCTGAGGGGCCTGTCCGGCAGGCCGCCATGGTCGTAGACCGGCATGACGGCAGCCAGCACGCGCTGCGATTGAACATGCC
This sequence comes from Qipengyuania aquimaris, assembly GCF_009827445.1. GTDB lineage: Bacteria > Pseudomonadota > Alphaproteobacteria > Sphingomonadales > Sphingomonadaceae > Qipengyuania > Qipengyuania aquimaris. The sequence continues at coordinate 731,751 of NZ_WTYI01000001.1, read as the reverse complement.
CGGTCGCCACAATCTCTCGAACGCCCTCGCGGCGATTGCCGGCGCGGCAGCAGCTGGTGTGCCGGTTGCAGAATCCGTCCAGGCGCTGGCCGGTTTCGACGGACTGGCCCGGCGTTTCGACATTGTGGGCACGACGCACGCGGCCATCACCGTCATCGACGACTTCGGACACAATCCGGAGAAGTGCGCAGCCACGCTAAAGACGTTGAAGTCCCACGACGGCCGCTTGCTCGCCTTCTTCCAGCCCCACGGATATGGCCCATTGCGCCAGATGGGTGCCGAATTGGCCCAGACCTTCGTCGACGTCATGGGCGCAGACGACCGCGTAATCTTTTCTGACCCCGTCTATTTCGGCGGGACGGTGGACCGCAGGGAGGGGAGCGAGCGGATCGTGAAACTCATCGCTGAGGGCGGCGCAAGGGCCGAACACGTGCCGTCGCGCAAGGATGTCGAGGACCGCCTGGTGTCGCTCGCGCGCCCAGGCGACCGAATCGTAGTGATGGGCGCGCGCGACGATACGCTGAGCGACTTTGCCCGGAAGATATTCCAGCGATTGTCGTGAGGACTTAGTGGGCCTCGGCGCCCTCGCCCATGCCATGGCCCATCTTCAAGGCCTTGTGCAGCAGGATCGCGATCACGAAGCCCAAGCCAAGCCCTACCAGCGCGGAAATCGCGGCATAGGTGGCCCAGCCAAGAAGGCCCGACAAACCTCCGGTGACCGTTTCAACGGCGTGCTGCACACCATGCGCCCAATCCGAGGGGCCGTGCAGACCAAGCTCGTGCAGGCCATGGAGGATAATTCCCCCACCTACCCACAGCATCGCGATCGTGCCGATGAACGAGAGTGCCTTGAGGATGTAGGGAACCGAGCGCACCAGAAAGTGTCCGAATTTCTCCGCAGCTTGCGATTTGCGTTCGGAAAGATGGAGACCAATGTCGTCCAGCTTCACGATAATCGCCACCGCGCCATACACGAACAGTGTAACCGCGATGCCGACGACTGCCAGCACACCGGCTCGCACGATGAAATCTTCCGAAGCCACTTCATTGAGAGTGATCGCCATGATCTCGGCAGAAAGGATAAGGTCGGTACGGATGGCGCCCGCAACGCGCTGTTTTTCAAAGGCTACGGGATCGTTGATCTCGTCCTCGAGCGTCTTGCCGTGCTTCTCGCCGCCCAGCTTCTCCATTACCTTTTCGGCACCTTCATAGGAGAGGTAGGCCCCGCCCAGCATCAGGATGAAGATGATCGCCGAGGGCAGGAGCCAGCTGAGTATCAAGGCGCCTGGCAAAAGGATCAGCAACTTGTTCTTGAGCGATCCTTTCGTGATTTTCCAAATGATCGGAAGCTCGCGAGCCGGGCTCAGACCCGTGACGTACGATGGCGTTACGGCCGCATCGTCGATCACCACTCCGGCAGTCTTGGTGCCGGCCCTACTGGCAGCGACAGTGATGTCGTCCACCGATGCGGCAGCTGTGCGGGCAATTACCGAAACGTCGTCCAAAAGCGCTACAAGTCCGCCGGGCACGCAAAATCTCCTGTGTTTCCACTGCCAACGGCCCCCTGCCTTGCACGTTCCACCTGCGCAAGGGGACAGTTTGCCTTGCATTCGCGCAGAATCCGGCTATGTGCGCGCATCCCTCGCTTCCGGGCGAAGGAAAGAAGAAAGCCGGAGGGGCCCCGCAATCCCGCGGATCAGCCAGCGATCGGCCGACAATTGAAAGGACAAGAGCATGGCTCTCTACGAGCATGTTTTCTTGGCGCGACAGGACCTGAGCCAGGCTCAGGTTGACCAGCTCGCAGCCACGGCGACCGAAATCGTCGAAAAGAACGAAGGCAAGGTCACCAAGACCGAAACCTGGGGCCTTAAGAGCCTCGCATACAAGATCGACCGCAACCGCAAGGCGCATTTCGTAATGCTCAACATCGAGGGCCCCGGCTCCGTTGTTGCAGAACTCGAACGCCAGACGCGCATCAACGAAGACGTCATCCGTTACATGACCATCCGTGTCGACGAACACGAAGAAGGTCCGTCGGTGATGATGCGCAAGAACGAGCGCGATTCCAAGAAGCGCCGCGAACGCGAGGAGCGTAACTGATGGCCCGTCCGTTTTTCCGCCGCCGCAAGTCTTGCCCGTTCGCCGGCAAGAATGCCCCAGCGATCGACTACAAGGACGTTCGCCTCCTCCAGGGCTTCATGTCCGAGCGTGGCAAGATCGTACCCAGCCGCATCACCGCCGTCAGCGCGAAGAAGCAGCGTGAACTCGCCAAGGCGATCAAGCGCGCACGCCACATCGGCCTGCTTCCGTACATCGTGAAGTAAGGAGCAGAGACCATGGATATCATTCTCCTCCAGCGCATCGAAAAGCTCGGCACGATCGGTGACGTCGTCACCGTGAAGGACGGCTATGCGCGTAACTTCCTCCTTCCGCAGAAGAAGGCCCTTCGTGCCAACGCTGCGAACAAGAAGGTCTTCGAAGCCAACCGCGAACGCCTCGAGAAGGAAAACGCCGAACGCCGCGCCGAAGCCGAAAAGGCCGGTGAAAAGGTGGACGGCGTCGAAGTCGTGCTGATCCGCGCCGCTTCGAACGCAGGCCAGCTGTACGGTTCGGTCAACGTTCGCGACATCGTGAACGGCCTTTCCGACAAGGGTCACGAGATCGACAAGAAGCAGGTCATCATGGGCAACCCGATCAAGACGATCGGCATGCATGACGTGCGCATCGACCTCCACCCCGAGGTTTCCGTCACCGTGAAGGCGAACGTCGCCCGTTCGGACGACGAAGCCGAACTGCAGAGCCAGGGCGTCGACGTGCTCGCGCAGATGTTCGAAGAAGAACAGCGCGAAATCGAAGAGCAGGCCGAAGCCAACCGCATCGACACGGGCCTCGAGCCGGGTGAAATCCCCGCCGACATGCTCGAAGATGGCGTCAGCACCGAAGAAGGCACCAGCGAAAGCGAAGCCCTCATCGAAGCGACCAAGCCGGAAGGCGACGACGCGTAAGCCCATCGACCTCGAACAAACAGGGCGCGGCGACTTCGGTCTCCGCGCCCTTTTTGTAACAGGCCCCTTCCTGTGGCAGGAGGTGTCATCAAAACAACAAGAAGCCAGGAGAAAATCCAGCCATGGAATCAATCGACCAGATCCTCGACAAGCTCGAAACCGTCTATGACGCGGCGATCACTCGCCTGCGGGAAGATGTGATCGCTTTCGGCAAGACCCGCGAACTGCCCGCCGCCGAACGCCGCAAGGACGGCAGTTACGCCTATCCCGAACTCCGCCTGCTGTTTCGTGGCGGCCAGATGCCCGACGGTTCCAACCGCGCATTTGGCCGGCTGAACATGCCCGGGCTCTATGCAACGACGGTCACCCGCCCTAGCCTCTTCCGCAATTACCTGCGCGAACAGCTCGAACTGATCGGATCGAATTACGAGATCGAGGTGGAGGTCGGCTCCTCACGTCAGGAAATCCCCTTCCCCTACGTCCTCGATGGTGAAGCAGGCGCGGTACTGGCGGGTATCGACCCCAATGAGATCGCCCGCCATTTCCCCTCCACCGACCTCGCCGATATCGGCGACGAGCTGGCCGACGGCATCGAGCTGGACAATCCCGACGATCCCATCCCGCTGTCGCTATTCGACGGCCTGCGCACGGACTTCAGCCTTGCCAGGCTCGCGCATTACACCGGAACAGATCCGCAGCATTTCCAGCGGTTCATCCTGTTCACCAACTACCACCGCTATGTGGACGAGTTCGTCGACTGGGCAGGATCGCAGCTTGGCAAGAACGGCTACACCGCGCTTGCTGGTGCCGGTGGTCTGATGATTACCGAAGCGACCGACAATGCGCGCGGCCAATTGTCCGATACCGCGTGGCGTCGCCACCAGATGCCCGCCTACCACCTTGTCGGCAAGAACGGCGGCGGCATCACGCTGGTGAACATTGGCGTTGGTCCGTCCAACGCGAAGACGATCTGCGATCACCTGGCGGTGATGCGCCCCGAAGCATGGCTGATGATCGGCCACTGCGGCGGTCTGCGCCCCAGCCAGAAGATCGGCGACTACGTGCTTGCCCATGCATATCTGCGCGACGATCACGTGCTCGACCCGGTCCTCCCGCCGGAAATCCCGCTTCCCGCCATCGCGGAGGTCCAGCAGGCGCTGGCCGAAGCGGCGGAGGCTGTCTCCGGCGAGCATGGCAGCGACCTCAAGAAGCGCATGCGTACCGGCACCGTAGTCACCACCGACGATCGTAACTGGGAGCTGCGCTATACCCAGTCGGCAAAGCGCCTGAGCCTCAGCCGCGCCGTCGGTATCGACATGGAAAGCGCGACCATCTCGGCCCAGGGCTACCGATTCCGCGTCCCTTACGGCACGCTGCTATGCGTTTCGGACAAGCCGCTCCATGGCGAGATCAAGCTGCCCGGCCAGGCGAACAAGTTCTACGAGGAAGCCATCGCTGCCCACTTGCAGATCGGTGTGACGGCATGCGACTTGTTGAGGCAGGAAGGCCCGAAACTGCACAGCCGCAAGCTGCGCGCCTTCAACGAGCCGCCGTTCAGGTGAGCACGGAAGGTTTTGCAACAACTTCGCGAGAGCCAATGAGAAGATAAGCTGCCGTCAGGACAAGCGCTATCAAGTTGCAAGCCATAAACGCATTGGTGACTAGCGAAGATGTCAAAGGCGGCACGAAGTCTCTCGCAACAATGGCTATCGCGACGACAACCGAAGCAAATAAGCCGAAACCGGCAATCCATGCTGGAAGCCTGCGATTGGTAAGGAATAACCGGTAGAAGACGGCGTTGGATATGCTCGACATGACGAGCGCGAGATGAAAGCTCGAATAGTTTGTGATCGCTTGAATCGCCGCTAGACCGCCCGGATCGGTACTCGCAGGCAGGTTGCCGCTGGCGACTTCGGCGGCATTAAATGCATTGACCGCCCCCCAAAGCGCTAATGTGGAAGCCACCACGCCAGCCAAAGTTGCGAATCCTGCGCCAAACCGACTCGCATCGCGCGTCAGATGGAACAGCCCTAAAACCACCAGCAACTCGGCAAAGAAAATAGCCGTAAGCAGCCAGCCGCGTGCCCGCAGACTTTGTTCGGCTTCCAGCATTCTTGTCGATACGTCAGACACATTGGCGGACAAGTTGATATCAATCCCGGGCGACACCACCGTGGCATTGGCAATTCCGATCGCCAGCGCAGTAAACAGGGCTGCACCCGTCCAACGCGCGATTGCTCCGTAATCCTGATCAGGCATCTCGATCTCCAGTGAAACCGTATTGCCGTATTATAACAGTAAAAGCAACCAGCCCCGTTCTCGCTGCCTTCCTCTGGCCAGTGCCCGCTGGCGCCAATTCTGGTCTACTCGGCGAAAACGACGCTTGCTGCTGTATCCATGCTTTCAGTAAAACGTAAGACTGAGCGAAGGAACAGTGGCTTCGGCAGGCCATCACCGACCTCTACGTCCCAGCGAATGTAAGGATCGCCCTCTTCGTCCAGCCGCACCGCCATATAGCGATAATCGTTGCTCATCTTGAGGGCGGCTTCCGAGTTACCGGTTCGTCCCGGTCGAAACCGGCGGAGAACTGGATCGACTGGCAATCCTTGTGGTCCTAACAATTGTAGAAGAGGATCGACGCCCGGTAGCCCGAAAGGGTCAATTTGATCATCGGATCGCCGACGCCGTCTTCGGTCAATTCCGGATCGTAGCCTGCTTCTCTTAAAGTCGTCACCATGTCAGCAGGATCGCTCGCGCGAACCAAGTCACTTGATTGAGCACTGACAGGAAAACCGGTCATAGCCGCGACCGCAGCGACGCTTACAAACCATTCCCTCATATTCGTTCTAACCCTTACCCTTTGTCTTGGTCTTCCCGACCTTTGCGTTGGCCGCCATGTAGTCGATGATCATCCCGGCGATGTCCTTGCCAGTGGCGTTTTCGATGCCTTCGAGGCCAGGTGAAGAATTGACCTCCATGATCACCGGGCCGTGGTTACTGCGCAGCATGTCCACGCCGCACACATTCAGGCCCATGTGCTTGGCCGCGCGTACGGCGGTCGAGCGTTCTTCCGGTGTAATCTTGATAAGCTGCGCACTGCCGCCACGGTGGAGGTTACTACGGAAATCGTCGGCAGCGCCGGTACGTTTCATCGCAGCAACGACCTTGCCGCCGACGACCAGCGCGCGAATGTCCATACCGCCAGCTTCCTTTATGAATTCCTGGACGAGGATGTTCACATTGGCCCCGCGGAAGGCCTCAATCACCGACTTGGCCGAAGACATGGTTTCGGCAAGCACGACGCCAATGCCCTGGGTGCCTTCCAGTAGCTTGATGACCACGGGTGGGCCTTTCACCGCCTTGATGATCTCCTCGGCCTGCTTCGGATCATTGGCATAGGCTGTCAGCGGCAGGCCAAGGCCGTGCTTGGCGAGAATTTGCATGGAGCGCAGCTTGTCGCGGCTGCGGCCGATGGCGACGCTTTCGTTGAGCGGCCAGCATCCGCGCATTTCGAACTGGCGCAGGATTGCGAGACCGTAATTCGTGATAGAGGCGCCGATGCGCGGGATGACAGCATCATAGCCGACGCAAGCCTCGCCGTTGTAATACACCTCGGGCCGGTGGCTCGCGATGTGCACGGTGCAGCGCGTCGTATTGAGGATATCGAGCTCGTGCCCGCGCTCTTCCGCCGCCTGCTTGAGGCGCTTGTGCGAATAGAGATTGGGATTGCGCGCAAGCATGGCGATTTTCATGGCTTGTGGCCTTTCTTGACCTTCATTTCGGGCGTCTGGAGCCAGGAATATCCTGAATCCACGACAAATCTACGACGCAGGGACGAGCGGCCGATCAGCATCGGGAATTTCATGTCCGACCGGTCGGCCAGGCTGATTTCCGCACGAAACCTGATGTCGCCGATCTTCAATGGCGTCTTGATGACATAACGATACTGCGTCTCGCCGTTGGAACTGGTGATCCCGCGGATATCGACATGAACAGCCTCGCATATCTGACGCACATGGGGCTTTTCGAAGTCGACGGCGAAACGGACGTATTTCTCTCCGTCACGTTCGAACTCGTCAAGCACCACGCCGTGCAAGGACGACGTGCGCGCTCCGGTATCGATTTTCGCGGGAATACCCCGCAGACCAAGCTCGGGAAGGTGTACCAGCTCCCGCCACCCCACCACGGGCAAAATCTTCTTATCGCTCATTCGATGATCGCCAGTCCGTCTCCGCCTCCGTCACCCGGTAGGCGGCGCAAGACCTCTCCGCTAGCGAAATCGACTTCCGCGATTGTGTCCGAACGTGTCTCTGCGGCGTAAAGCCGTTCCCCGTCGGGCGACCACAGGATCGTGACCTGAAAGCGCATCTGCGCTTCTTCGGGACTGGATACAGGAATAGTGCGCACGACGTCTCCGGTCGCGGTATCGATCACCGACAGACCGCCATCGGCAAGGTCGCTGGTCACCGCGAAGTCACCTTGCGGACGGACAGCAATACGCAACGGGAAGCGTCCGGTATCGACCTCCTTGCGGATCGCGAGGGACATGGGATCAAGCGCGAAAGCCTTGTTGGAGCCGCGTGCGGAGACCCACAGCGTCTCGCCATCGGGGCTTAGCGCAATGCCTTCTGGTTCCTCACCCACTTCGACCGAGAGCGGGGCGCGGCGGGTCTTCAAATCGACCAGCGTGACTGTCTTCGAGCCGAGATCGGTCGTCCAGGCGTGACGCGCATCGGGCGAGACGGCAACCATGTGGCTGCCTACCTTCCCTGTCGAATATTCGAACGTCTCGTGCTCGCCCATCGGGGAGCGGATCCAGAAGACTGACTGCCGCCCCTCGGCGGTTGCGTAGAGATCGCCGTTCGGGTGCCATACGATCCCGTGCGGACGTGCGCTTTCACCAAGCTCCACCGACTTCACGCGGCCGAGGTCGCTGGTCCGAAAAATGTCGACACTGGTTCCGCCATAGCACGCGAGTGCCACGTGTTTGCCGTCGGGTGACGTCGCCAGTTCGTGCGGGTTGGCGCAGCTGTCCACCCGCGCAACCTCGGTCCCGCTGGCAAGGTCGATCTTGGCCAGCGTGTTGCCGAACTTGCCCGCCACGAACAGCGCGCCATCTGCATGACTGTCAGATACGGCACGCGGCCCGTCCTCCGCCACCGGCGCGCAAGACGCGAGCAGGATGGGGAGGAGCGCCGCGATCCGCATTCTTACCATCCCTGCGGCTTGCCCTGGTTCTGCTCTTCCAGCCAAGCCATCAAAGGTGCGAAATACTCGACCATTGCCTTGCCGGACATCTGCCGCTCGCCGGTGAAGGCTTCCAGAGCATCGGGCCACGGCTTGCTTGCGCCCATTTCCAGCATGGCGTTGAGGTTCTTGCCCACTTCCTCATTGCCATAGAACGAGCAGCGGTGAAGTGGCCCTTCCCAGCCAGCCTGGTCGCACGCAGCTTTGTAGAACTGGAACTGCAGGATCCGCGCGAGGAAGTAACGCGTGTAAGGCACGTTGCCCGGGATGTGGTACTTCGCGCCCGCGTCGAACTTCGTCTCATCGCGCGCCACCGGGGGCGTAATGCCCTGGTATTCGAGGCGCAGGTCGTTCCAGCCGGCGTTGAGGCCTTCGGCGGGGATCGACCCGTCGAACAGGCCCCAGCGATAACGGTCGACCATCAGGCCGAAGGGCAGGAAGGCCACCTTGTCCATCGCCTCGCGCAGCAGCAGGCCAATGTCCTTGTCCGCGCTCGGCACGTCTGCACGATCAAGCATGTCGATTTGCACCAGGTATTCGGGCGTAATCGACAGCGCGATCATGTCGCCGATCGCTTCGTGGAAGCCGTCGTTCGCGCCGTTGAGATGCAGGTAATCCTGCTGGTTGTAGGCACGCTGGTAGTAATTGTGACCAAGCTCGTGGTGGATGACCTTGAAGTCGTCGGCATTGCGCTTGATGCACATCTTGATGCGCAGGTCGTCGACATTGTCCACGTCCCAGGCGCTGGCGTGGCAGACCACTTCGCGGTCACGCGGCTTGGTGAACTGGCTGCGCTCCCAGAAGGTTTCCGGAAGCGGTTCGAAGCCGAGCGAAGAGAAGAACTGTTCGCCCACGCGGACCATCTGGACCTCGTCCATACCGTCTTCTTCGATGAGCTCAGTCAGGTCATAGCCGATGTCACCGGCGCCCTCGGGAGCGACGAGCGGGTAGATATTGCCCCATTCCTGCGCCCACATATTGCCGAGCAGGTCGGCGCGAATGGGTCCGGTCGCGGGCTGCACGGCGTCGCCATACTTCTCGTTGAGCTTGGAGCGGACATAGGTGTGCAGCGCCATGTAGAGCGGCTTCACTTCCTGCCACATCCGTTCCGTCTCGGCGGCGAACTGGTCGGGATCCATGTCGTAATTGGAGCGCCACATTGCGCCCAGGTCGTTGAAGCCAAGCTCCTTCGAACCCTCGTTGGCAATACCGATCATGCGCAGGTAGTCGCTGCGCATCGGCGCGCCGACATTGTCGTGCCAGCTGGCCCACATTTCGGCGAGTTCTTCGGGAGTGCGTTCGAGGTTGCCCATCTCGGCTTCGATATCGGAGCCGTTGATCTCCTCTCCGTTCAGCGTGCCCTTGCCCTTGCCATAGGCGGAACCAAGGCGCGTCGCGATGTCGGAGAGTTCGGTTGCGGCGCCATCGCGGACCGGAGCGGGCATGACGATGCCGTTGCGCAGGATATCGAGCTTGCGAGCGACTTCGGGATCGAGGCCGGCGACCCGTGCATATTCGGCCGCCTTGTTCGCATAAGCGACCGATTTCTGGGTCGCTTCGGCCCCGTATTTCGCAGCGAGCATATCGCTGTCGTGAACGATATACGTTGAGTTGAGCCAGGCAACGCGCGCGTATTCGACGCCGAAATCGAAGAGGTCCTTTTCGACCATGTCGACCCATGCAGCCGCCCCTGTCGGCGTCATCGGATAAGGATCGGCATCTGCCACCGGCGCGAGCGGTGCGGAAGGCATCGGCTCCGCATTTGCGGTGGTGCAGGCAGCAAGCGAAATGGCGAGCGCGGACAGCGCTACGGGTGCGAATTTCATGTGTATCCTCTCGAACAGGGTAATCCGGTTTCGTATGTCACCGGATTGCACCTGTCTGGAGGCTTTATCAACCCGCTCGGTTTCTCATTCGACGAACGACAAGCAAGGCCAATATGCCGAGGAAGCTCACGCCAAACGCGACCATCTTGATAGGTTGCATAGTTGCGGCGAGCCGAGCGAGCCCGTCATCCCCTTGCATAGAAGTCAGTTGGATGAATTGCGCGATCGTCTCAGCGTAATCGGTGACAAGGAAAATCCCGCCCGCTGCAGCAACAACCATTCCCGCAGTGGGAAATGAACGACGCAAGGCCATGCCGCCCAAGGTCGCACCGATGCCGTAGAGCCCGATGAAGAGGAAATCGCCGATCATCCCCCATTGCGCGTGACCGAGCAGGCCCGCATCGCCCCACGCCTGCTGGATGCGGTTGACTTCGGCTGCACTACCCGCAGCCTGGTGATCGAATATGCCGCCGGGAACCTCGGGGATTGCCAAGGGCCCGTGCGGGATACGCAACAGGGCAAACACCAGCAGGCCGAGGAGCCAGATGATCCACCAGTAACGGACAAGCAGATTCACGCGGTCCGATCCAGCCAGTCGGCCATCGCCCGTCCGAGATCGGGCTTGGTAACGCTTCCCATGTGGGTACCCGGGACTTCGGCATATTCGGCATTCGGCAAAAGTTCGGCCAGCGCTTCTGCGGAGCCGTTATCGCGGTCCTCGTCACCGCACACGACCAGCGTCGGCATGGAGACATTGTCCAGCATCGCGAGATCGAGATCCGGCATCGTGTCGAGCAAGAGCCGCGCCGCGGTGCGATTCACGCCTTGCGACTTCAGGAACTGCATCGAAAAATACGCCGGGTCACCGCGCTCGATCGTGTCGAACTCATCGATCAAGCGCTTGAAGAATGCGCTGCGCTTGCCCCATTCGCCAAGACCCGCCGTGCCCATGCCTCCCACGATCACCCGCTCTGGCGACAGGATTCCATGCGCCACGCCATGCAGCGATGTCCGCGCCCCCAGAGAAAATCCGCCGAGGTCATAGACCTCGAGCCCTAGATGATCGACAAGCGCCGCCACATCCCGCACGAGGACGTTTAGCGGATACCTCTCCGGCTCCTCCGGGGCTTCGCTGTCACCATGGACCCGAAAATCGAGCATGATGACCTCGTACCCACGCGAGGCGATCTCCTCGGCATGCCCGAACTTGATCCAGTTCATCTGCGCGCTTGAAAACAGGCCATGGAGCAAGACCAGCGGTTTGCCCTCGCCGACACGGTGAATGGCCAGCCGAGTACCGTCGAAGCTTTCGAAATGTTCGGCGCTCATGCCAGCCCCACCAGCGAGACCCATTCTTCCGTAGAGGACGGCTGCGTTTCCATCGTCTTGCTATCCTTCGGGATCAAGATCCACGGTTGCTTGCTCTTCACCCAGACATGTGCCGCGGGGACGATGTCGCTGCTGACGTCCAGTGTTCCGCACCGCAAGCTGGCGAAGCCGGCCCGGCGGTCGTTTACCGCGTAGATCCTAGCCTTGCAGGTCCCACATCCATAAATCGTAGATTTCGCGCCGGAAGGTTGCGTATATTCCGCAGTATCGAGCGCACCTTCGACCTCGATATCTTTCTCCGCGAACAGCATGTGTTCCGAAAACGCCGTGCCGGTCCGCTTCTGGCAGTCGGTGCAATGGCAGGCATATGGCGCAAGCCGCATGCCTTCCTTGAGCACATAGCGCACCGAGCCGCACAAGCACCCGCCGGTCAATTCTCCCTTCACCGCTTTTCCAACCCCTTCTGCTCCATCCGCCATTTGACCATTTCGATACGGTCCTGCCCGAAGAAAGGCTCTCCGTCGAAGACTAGCGTGGGCACACCCCAGTGGCCGGCGGCTTCGAGCGCTTCCTGGTTGGCGGCAATCTCGGCGTCCAGCGTCTTTGCATCGCCCTGCACCTCGGCGATAATTTCCTCGACCCCCAGTCCGGCTGCCTCCAGCGCGCGGTCGAGGTGTCCGCCTTCGTGCCAGTTCTCCTGCCCGCCCCAGATCAACCGGCCCGCTTCGGCTGCGAAAACCAGCCCGGCACCGCGTCGGGCAGCGGCCTGCCCCATGCGCGTCACGCGGCGAATATAAGGCTGGTCGTCGGCGATCTGCCGCGTCGCCATGTCCTGGATAATGGGATCGGGCCGCGGCGCGCCGAAGGGAATGTCGTGGAATTGAGCCACGCGGATCATGTCCCGCATGGTGTAGCCGAGCCAGTTCGGGTGGTTGCGTTCGAAGAAATCTGGCTGCCGGATCGCAAGCGGGTAGACGGGCCTTAGCGCGATCTTGAGATCGAACTCTTCGGTCATCGCGCGGTAACGACCGACCGAAAGATAGCTGTAGGGCGAACGAAAGCTGAAATAGAGCTCTGCGGTAAGGGTCATGCCTGCCTTATACAGACGCGTAGCCTCAGCGGAAGAAGCAGCTCAATCCGGCCTGTAGGGCCGTTATCGTCCCGTCCTCCGCGAAACCCCTGATCGTGCCGAAATCACCGGTCGTATATTCGAATTCGCCGGGTAAGGTGCTGTCGATCTCGCGCACCTGACGTTCTGATTTCAACGCTTCAAGTGTCGCGCCTGTCCGGATGCCATCCGACGTGACGACGCCCTCGCCCTCACGCACGAACCATCCCGCAAAGCGATCATCCTGGTAAGCGATTTGCAGCGGGCCGTAAGAGGTGAAATCCATAGCGCCTGCACCACATTCTTCCTGCCGCGATTTTTCGCCAGCCTCGCCCCAGGCGCTTTCAGCCATGGCGTCGACCTCCGCACGAGGCGAGCCGAACCGCATGACCATAGCACCCTTGTCGCTTGCCGCGGCCAATCCGTTGGCATTGACGACGATGCGCGCGTCCTCAAACCGGTCGACCACCTGCATTTCCGCGGGTTCGGGGGCAGGTTCCTCACTACAAGCTGCAAGGCTAATGACGATCGGTAGCGCCGCAAGAGAAGCCGCTCTGATCATCCCTTCTTCAGGACCTCGCGACCGAGCAATTCGGCGATCTGCACTGCGTTGAGTGCCGCGCCCTTGCGAAGGTTGTCGGATACGCACCACAGGACAAGGCCGTTCTCAACCGTGGCGTCTTCGCGCACCCGGCTGATGTAGGTGGCGCTGTCGCCGGCCGCTTCGACAGGCGTGGTGTAGCCGCCATCTTCGCGCTTATCGACGAGCATGCAGCCCGGTGCTTCGCGCAGGATGTCCTGCGCCTGTTCCGCCGAAAGCTCGTTCTCGAATTCGATGTTCACCGCTTCGGAATGGCCGACGAAGACCGGCACGCGCACGCAAGTGGCCGACAGCTTGATCTTCGGGTCGAGGATCTTCTTGGTCTCGACCACCATCTTCCATTCTTCCTTGGTCGAACCATCGTCCAGGAAGACATCGATGTGCGGGATCACGTTGAAGGCGATCTGCTTGGTGAACTTCACCGGTTCGACAGAGTCCCCAACGAAGATATTGCGGCTCTGTTCGAACAGCTCATCCATGCCCGCCTTGCCCGCGCCGGAAACCGACTGGTAGGTGGAGACGACGACGCGCTTGATCGTCGCTGCGTCGTGCAAGGGCTTGAGCGCGACAACCAGTTGCGCGGTCGAGCAGTTGGGATTCGCGATGATGTTCTTCTTGGAATAGTCGTGGATCGCTTCCGGGTTCACTTCCGGCACGATCAGCGGCACGTCCGGGTCCATCCGGTAAAGCGAGCTGTTGTCTATCACGATGCAACCCGCTGCAGCAGCTTTGGGCGCGTACTCCTTCGCCGGACCGCTACCGGCGGCGAACAGGGCGATGTCCCAGCCGGCCCAGTCGAAATGCTCGATGTTCTTGCACTTGAGCATCTTGCCGGTGTCGCCGAATTCGACCTCGGTGCCGTGCGAGCGGCTGGAGGCAACGGCCGCCACCTCGTCGCAGGGGAACCCGCGCTCGGCCAGCACCATCATCATTTCGCGTCCGACATTTCCAGTCGCGCCGACTACGGCAACACGATAGCCCAAATCACTTCTCCAAAATCAATCTGCCGCCGAGATAGCGATTGCCGGCGCGCCCGCAAGCGCACATTCGATTGCGGGCGGCAAAGCGTCACTCCGGCGGGGTGACTCCGTGGTGCTCCAGAAAGCGGAACACGGTGTTGTAGCGATGCGGTGAGATCTGCTCGCCCGAAACGCGGTGCGTGTAGCCGGGGTAGAGCATCATCTGGAACGGCACATTGCCTTCCTGCATCGCGGAGATCAGTTCGGTCGCATTTTCGAACACGACGTTGTCGTCCGCCATCCCGTGAATCAGCAGCATGGGATCCGTGATCTTCGTCGCGTCAGGAATGGCCGAAGCGGCCTCGTAAGCCTCCGCGTCGTCCTGCGGCGTACCCATGTAACGCTCGGTATAATGCGTGTCGTACAATTCCCACCGCGTGACCGGTGCACCAGAGATACCGGCGGCATACAGACCCGGGTCGGCCTGAAGCTGCTTCAATGTCATGTAACCGCCATAGGACCAGCCATCGATCGCAATCTTGTCGGGATCGACAAAATCGAACTGGGTGAGGAATTCTGCCCCCGCCTTCTGGTCGCGTACTTCGACGCCGCCCATGGCCCGGTAGATCGGTTGTTCGAACTTCACCCCGCGATTGGCGCTGCCGCGGTTGTCGAGAGCGAACCAGATATAGCCTTTGTCGACGATTGCCTGGCGCAGCGCGCCATTCCAGCCTTTCGTAACAATCTGCGGGCCAGGTCCGCCATAATGGTAGAAATAGACCGGATACTTCTTGCCCGGCTCAAGGTCGGGCGCGACCATTTCCCAATAGAGCAGCGTGCCGTCCTCGGCCGGAAGCACGCCATATTGCGTGGGCCTGTGGCTGGCGAGAAAAGGCGCATAGGGATGATCACCATCAAGCTCGTTCTGCTCGATCCAGGCGAGACGCGTCCCCTCTGCATCCGCGAGATAGCTTTGCGGCGGGCGGTCATCGTTCGAGCGCGTCACAAGCAGCGTCTGCGCCTTGTTATCCATGGTGCCGGAATTGACGTAGGACAGGTCGGTCAGGCGCGTGACCTCCGACGGGTCGGCAAGATCGAACCTATAGATCTGCTGCGCCAGGACATCGTCCTTCGTCCCTTGGAAATAGAGGCGGCCCTGCGCCTGGTCGACGCCGAGCAGCTTCGTCACCACCCAGTCGCCGCTTGTCAGCTGCTGCCAGTTTCCTTCGGCGTAGCGATAAAGATGGCCATATCCGTCGCGTTCCGACCACCAGATCAGGCTGCCGTCATCCAGCCATTTGTAGTCGTCCGACAGGTTGATCCAGTAATCGTCAACTGCGGCGTTCTCGGTGAACACGACTTCGCTTTCACCGGTGGCCGGATCGACCTTCAGCAGATCGAGCTTGGTCTGCTCCCGGTTTTGGCGCTGGACGTAAAGTTCGTTGCCTGCCCAATCGACCCTGGCGAGGTAGATATCCGGATCATCGCCCAGGTCCACCTTCACGCGGTTCTGACCGTCCGGATCCATCAGGAACAATTCGACCACGGCATTGGCGCTGCCGGCAACGGGATAGCGCTGGTCGAATACCTTGGTGCCGGTCGCGCCGATGGCCGCGCGGGTGACGATGCCCACGCCGCTTTCGTCGAAGCGCTGGACTGCGATACGGTTCTCATCGGGCGACCACCAGTATCCGGTGAGCCTGCCCATTTCCTCCTGCGCGACGAATTCCGCCTCGCCCCAACGGATCGCTTCGCCTTCCTTCGGCGTGACCGGCGCATGTTCGCCTATCACCGGGCCAACCCACAGCTGGCGGTCACGCACGAAGGAGATGAAGTTGCCGTGCGGGCTCAGCGTCGGATTGAGCTCGCTCTCCTCGGTATCGGTGACGCGAACGACTTCACCATCGAGCCCTGCGAGATAGAGATCGCCGTCCAGCGGCACCAGCAGTGCCTTGCCGTTCGACGTCCATTCGTAACTGATGATGCCCTTGAGGCTGCCGACGCGCGCGCGTTCGCGCTGCATCTTTTCGTCCTCTGACAATTCGCGGCCCGAAGACAGCTTCTCGCTGTCGACCAGCATCGACCAATCGTCTTTCTCGCGGTCATAGGCCCACAGATCGTAGCGCTCGCGGTCGTCTTCGCGGTTGCGCAGCAAGGTCAGGTAGCGCCCGTCCGGCGAAAGCTTCGCCTGGCGCGGTGCGGGGCCATCGAGCGAGGGAGAGGCAAAAACGCGTTCGAAGGTCAGGTCCATGGGGGCCGCCTGTGTTGTAGTGGTGTGATCGTCGGCTAGCGCAGGCGCTGCAAGGCAGGTGCCGAGCGCCAGGGCCGTGGCAAAGGTCAAAACGCGCAATTTTCTCTCCCTGATTGCGGTGCCATGCTCTCGCAAGCTGCGGGGTGGAAAGCAAGCCTTGGAAAAAAGCGCGCAATTCATGCCTAATTTCGCCTTAAGCGCGCTTCCTTAAATCCCCTTAACGCCTGTCCTGCAGAAGGGTCCCTGTCATCGGGAGCCACTTTCCGGCTCAACGGCTTCCGGAGGCATCAGAACGGGCCGCAAGGCTCATCATGATCCCCACGTGACAAGGGCGGTGCTTTCAGGAGCACCGCCCTTTCTTTTGGGTTCTTGGGAGGCGGTCCTTTCAGGAGCACCGCCCTTTCTTTTCGGTCGAACGATAGCGGCCAAACGAAAAAGGGCGGCCCCGCAGGACCGCCCTTCGAATTCGCTGTTGCGAGCCTTACGCCTTGGGGGCGTTGTCGCGACGCTCGGCGATACGAGCGCGCTTACCGGTGCGGCCACGCAGATAGTAGAGCTTCGCGCGACGCACGATACCGCGGCGGACCACGGTGATGCTGTCGACGATCGGGCTGTAGAGCGGGAACACGCGTTCCACGCCTTCGCCGAACGAAAGCTTGCGGACGGTGAAGTTGCTGCCCATGCCGCGGTTGGAGCGGGCGATGACAACGCCTTCGAAATTCTGGACACGCTCGCGGTTGCCTTCCTTGACCTTCACGCCGACACGTACAGTGTCACCGGCGCGAAATTCCGGAACGTCCTTGCCGAGGTTCTCGATAGCTTCCGCTTCGAGCTGCTGAATCAGGTTCATCGAACCGTTTCCTTAGTCTTTTCGCCGCGCGCCAGAGGCAGACTGGTCCCGATCGCCACTATAGCGATCCCAAAGGTCCGGCCTGCGTAACCGTGTGTCTTCCTCGCTCCTTGCCTTGCGCCAAGCAGCGATTTTCGCATGATCCCCCGATCGCAGCACTTCAGGGATCGTGCGCCCTTCCCATTCCTGAGGTCGGGTATATTGCGGATATTCGATGAGGCCGTTTTCGTAGCTCTCTTCGACTCCGCTATCGGGCGCGCCCATTACT
The DNA here is from genome assembly GCF_009827445.1 of Qipengyuania aquimaris. Lineage (GTDB taxonomy): Bacteria > Pseudomonadota > Alphaproteobacteria > Sphingomonadales > Sphingomonadaceae > Qipengyuania > Qipengyuania aquimaris. The sequence continues at coordinate 714,307 of NZ_WTYI01000001.1, read as the reverse complement.
CCGGGAAGTAGCCGAATGCAAGCGTCGAGTATGGCCAGCGCGGCAGTCTCTCCGCCCGACAGGACGATATCGGCAAGGCTGACCTCTTCGATTTGAGGGTAGTGGTCGAAAATCCGTTCGTCGAAACCCTCGAACCGACCGCACAGGAAAGCAACGCCGGATCCCTGCGCAATCTCGCGAACACGTGCCTGCGTGATAGGCTTGCCGCGCGGTGTCATCGCCAGGATCGGGCGCCCGGAACCCACGCTCTCGATGGCGGGGCCCAACACGTCGGGCTTGAGCACCATGCCAGCCCCGCCGCCTGCAGGCGTATCATCGACCGTGCGGTGCTTGTCCGTGGCGAAATCGCGGATCTGGACCGTCTCGCACGACCAGTCCCCCCGCTCGAGCGCGCGGCCCGCAAGCGACACGCCCAGCGGCCCGGGAAACATCTCGGGGTAGAGGGTCAGGATGGTGGCGGCGAAGGTCATGCGGCGTCGCTAGCGGGACCATGAGTCCCACGCCTCCTATCCTGCCAACGAGAAGTTAGATAAGCGCATGGAAAGGCAATCAAGATCGCAACGGCCCCGACGATGAGTGAGAATATCAAGATTTTCTCCCACTCGGCGTTGTCGCGCATCACGATCATGATTCCAATCAGAACTGGACCAAGCGCCGCGGCTCCAAGCGCTCGCAACCAGCGCGGAAATCTCGGCAGCCACTTCGAAAGCCCAATCGCTAGAGCCGAACCTACCAAGGCGTTTGTGATGAGAAACAACATCAAACCGAAGAACAACGTCATCTCGCCCCCCAGTTCACCCCGATCATTGATCGGGTATCTACGTTGAGCTCGAAGACATCCGGCCGCGAATAATGGCCATCGGTATCGAGGCTCGCCAATCCCTGACCGACCTCACCGAGGTCGAGTTCCGCGAATAGTGTTTCATCACTCTCGCCCGCCTGCGCCACGATTCGCGCATCAGGTGCGATGATCATCGAGCTACCGCGATTGAGCGCATCGCCTTCAATCGCCTCGATCAACTCCTTCGCCGCCGCATCGCCGCCCGCGCGTTCCAGCCCGTCGAAAAGATCGTCCTTCTTCTGCACCAGCCCTGCCGCCAGTACGAAGCAGCGGCCCTCCATCGCATAATGCCTCGAAGCGAGTGCGTATTCCTCGCGCACGGTGGGCCAAGCCGCAACATGGACGCTCTCGCCGAGATTGTGCATCGCCGCGCGTGCCAAGGGCATCCAGTGCTCCCAGCAGATCAGGCTGCCGACCTTGCCCCATTCCGCCTGATGCACGCCCAACGTCGAACCGTCGCCGCGCATCCAGATGAGCCGCTCGCCATGCGTGGGCACCAGCTTGCGATGGTCGAGCACCGGCAGGCCGGGGCGGAAAGTCATCTGGTTGTTGTAGAGGCTCTGCCGCACCCGCTCATGCGCGCCGATGCCGATGACCGCACCGCTCTCGTCGGCAAGTTCCTGCAAGCGCAGCAGGCGCTCGTCATTAGCCACCACCGCCTGTTCGAGCATGATCCGGTGCAGCGCCTTGGCGCCGGGATGGTCCCACAGCGCCGCGCCGGGCGCTTCGTCCAGCCATAGCGGATAGCCGCCGAGGAAGGTCTCTCCGAACGCCACAAGCTGCGCCCCGCCCTCGACAGCCTCACGCGCAAGGCGCACGGCCTTCTCGATCCCGTCGTCAATCGCGAGCGGGATCGGCGCGGCCTGGACAATGGCTACCTTGAGCGTCGTCATGCCGACGCGGTTAGCGCGGGTGGAACCGCTTGGCTATCCCGTGCGGCCTTCAGCTCCAGCGATATTCAGCGAGATGGAAGCTGGCTTTCACCTGCTTTGCGCGACGGGAGGAACTTCCCGACAAGGCTGGAGGTGGCCACCCCGAGGGCGAGCAGGCCCCCTGCGCCAAGCAGATCCATGCCGTCCAGCGTCGTGCTCGGCCCGCCTTCGAGCCTGATCGCAAGGAGGACCGCAAGTGGCGCCGCACCCGCGAAAAGGTGCCGCAACCGCGGACCCATCGTCGGGGACACCTTGCGCACGGCGAGGCTCATCCCCGCGCTCATGGCGGCGTAAGAGGCGATAAGGAAGGGTACGGAATCAAGCATGGCGGTCACCCCAGGAATGGCATTCTAACGAGGTCAGGACCGTGTCCGCGCCGAACCGCCAAGTCGACAGGCGCTCTACACAAGTAATACAGCGATCTGCGAGCGGCTATTCCGCAAAGTCGGCGCTAATCGTCAGCTTTTCGCTATCCCAGCCGGGTACAGCCTGCTCCGTCAGGGGCACCATGAACTTCTTGCCGTCGGGCTTCTCGATCTCGACGATATCCGTCGCGCCGAAGTTCTCGACCGCGCACACGCGGCCCACGGCCTCGCCCGCATCGGTCACTACTGGCAGGTCGAGCAGGTCGGAATAGTAGAATTCGCCCTCCTCCAGCGGCGGGAGGGCATCGATCGGAACCGTCAGCACCGTGCCACGCAGGGCCTCGGCATCGTTGCGGCTGGTGATCTCGGCAAAGCGCGCGATTGCGCCGCCCTTATTGTCGCTGCGCACCTTGGAAAGCGTCAGCGTACCGTCGTTGAAGCTCTTGTGGGCTTTCAGGGCATCGACGCCCTCGCCGAACAGCTTCATACGGACTTCGCCCGCCACGCCATGCGCACCGGTGACGGCGGCAAGGGTGGCGGGCTTGTCCTGCATGGAGAAGGCTTACTCGGCCTTTTCTTCGGCTGCGTCTTCAGCCGGTGCTTCTTCAGCGGCAGCTTCTTCGGCCGGAGCTTCTTCAGCAGCAGCTTCTTCAGCCGGAGCTTCGGCTTCAGCAGCTTCAGCGTTCTGGGCTTCTTCTTCAGCGGCCTTGGCAGCTTCTTCGGCTTCGGCAGCCTTCGCAGCCTTCTCTTCAGCGCGTTCCTTGGCGGCTTCGCCCGGTTCACCCTTCTTCGGGTTGTTGCGCGGTGCACGCTCGAGGATGCCGGCTGCGTCGAGGAAACGCAGCACGCGATCGCTCGGCTTGGCGCCAACGTTCAGCCAGTGACGTGCGCGGTCTTCGTCGAGCTTCACGCGCTCGCCCGAATCCTTCGGCAGCATCGGGTTGTAGGTGCCGATCTGCTCGAGATACTTGCCGTCACGCGGGCTGCGCGAGTCCGACACGACGATGCGGTAGTAGGGACGCTTCTTTGCGCCACCGCGCGACAGACGAATTGCAACTGCCATTTTACTTCACCTTTCGAATGTAAATATCGGTAATTTCGTTTATTTCTTGTTCAACATATCACGCAGATCGGCGGGGAGCGTGTCGGGATCGACACTCGGCCCCTTGTCGCCGCCCGAGCCCAGCCCGGGCAGTCCGCCCATGGGACCGGGCCCGCCGGGGCCGCCGAGGCCCGGCATGGCGGCACCGAGACCGCCCTTGCCGAACAGGGCACCGAGACCCTTCAACCCGCCCATCTTCTTGATCTGCTTCATGGCCTTGGCCATTTCCTGGTGCATCTTGAGCACCTTGTTCACTTCCTGGACCTGCGTGCCCGAACCTGCTGCCACGCGCTTCTTGCGCTTGGCGTTGAGCAGCTTGGGATGCTTGCGCTCCTTCGGGGTCATGGAAGAAATGATCGCATCCATGTGGACAAGGACCTTGTCGTCCATGCCGCTGGCCTGCATCGCCTGCTTGGCCTTCTTCATGCCCGGCATCATGCCTGCAAGCGCGCCAAGGCCGCCCATGTTCTGCATCTGCTTCAACTGCATGCGAAGGTCGTCGAGGTCGAATTCGCCCTTCGCCATCTTCTTGGCGAGCGCTTCGGCCTCTTCTTCCTTGATAGCGGTCGCAGCTTTTTCGACGAGGCTGACGACATCGCCCATGCCGAGGATGCGGCCGGCCACACGCTTGGGATCGAAGGCCTCGATCGCGTCGAGCTTTTCGCCGGTCCCTGCAAACTTGATCGGCTTGCCGGTGACATAGCGCATCGAAAGCGCCGCACCGCCGCGTGCATCGCCGTCCATGCGGGTCAGCACCACGCCGGTCAGCGGCACTTCGCCGGTAAAGCTCTGCGCGACGTTGACCGCGTCCTGGCCGGTCAGGCTGTCGACCACCAGCAGCACTTCCGTTGGGGCGGATACGGCGTTGATCGCCTTCATTTCCGCCATCAGCGCTTCGTCGACGTGGAGGCGGCCCGCGGTATCGAGAAGCAGGACGTCTGCAGCCTGAAGCTTTGCGCTTTCCATGGCGCGGCGGGCAATATCGACCGGCTGCTGGCCGGGCACGATCGGCAGGGTCGCGACATCGACCTGTTCGCCCAGCACCTTGAGCTGTTCCTGCGCTGCCGGACGATTGACATCGAGCGAGGCCATCATGGCCTTCTTGCCGTGCTTTTCGCGCAGCAGCTTGCCCAGCTTGGCCGTCGTGGTCGTCTTACCCGAACCCTGCAGGCCGACCATCATGATGACGACCGGGGGCTTGGCGTTGAGGTTCAGCCCCTCGACCTCGGTGCCGCCGAGCATGTCGACCAGTTCGTCGTCGACGATCTTGACGACCTGCTGGCCGGGAGTGACGGATTTCAGGACTTCCGAGCCGATCGCCTTTTCGGTGACGGCATCGATGAAACGGCGCACGACGGGCAGCGCGACATCGGCTTCGAGGAGCGCGATCCGAACTTCGCGCATGGCTTCGCGCACATCGCTTTCGGACAGCGCACCGCGGCCCTTGAGCTTGTCGAAGACATTGCCGAGCCGGTCGGACAGATTGTCGAACATGGCCGTTCTACTCCTTCCCGACGCCTGAGCACCGGATAAACGCGAAAAACGCCGGCGGACGAAAACTCGTCGGCCAGCGTGGGGTCAGACCCCTATGAAACCCAAACGTGTGCCCGGGTGTGGTGGAAGCAAGCCGCAGCCGTCGCCACGACCTGCTACCATCAAACCCATCGAAATGGTGGAGCCTAGCGGGATCGAACCGCTGACCTCTACAATGCCATTGTAGCGCTCTCCCAGCTGAGCTAAGGCCCCGAGCCATTTTTCGCTGACGCATCCTGGGAGGTGCGTCACCCTTGCGGGAGGCGCCCAATATAAGCAGGCCTCCCGCAATGCAACAGCAAAATTAGCTTTCGTCGGCGTTGTCGTCGTCGCCCTTGGACTTGGTTTCGACACCGAGATCGTCGTCGCCGCCAAGATCGACTTCATTGTCGGGCGAATCGTCGTCTTCGTCGATGTCGATGTCGAGATCGTCATCGTCGTCACCGCCGAGATCGCTGTCGGCTTCGCCCTTCTTGTCCTTCTTCTCTTCCTCGGCGAGGATCGGCTGCTTGGACTTGAGAACGGGCTCGGGAGTCCATTCTTCACCGCATTCGATGCAGGTTACCGGATCTTCCTTGTTAAGATCGTAGAAGCGAGTGCCGCAATTCGGGCAAGTGCGCTTGGTGCCCCATTCAGGTTTGACCATGTGTAATCCTTGATGTTTGCCGCCCCGGCATCGGGCCGGGTCGCCGTGAATTCGTAATTGTATTGATGGGATCCCGCTGGGCAGGAATCAACTGCGCGCGCGCCTTGCCAGAAGCCATTGCCACTGTCAAAGACCCGCGCTCCATCCCTGCAATTCCAGCCGGAAGCCCGCTTGACCGCCCATCGCTTTACTCCCCGTGGCCCGCTGACCGGACGCATTCGCGTGCCGGGCGACAAATCGATCAGCCACCGCTCGCTCATGTTCGGGGCCCTGGCGGTAGGGACCACCACCATCCGCGGCCTGCTGGAAGGCGAGGACGTTTTGGCGACGGGCCGCGCGCTCGAGCAGATGGGCGCGAAGGTCCGCAAGGCGGACGACGGCACCTATAGCGTCGATGGCGTCGGCGTCGGCACGCTACTGCAACCCGAAGCTGCGCTGGACATGGGCAATTCGGGCACGTCGACGCGCCTCCTCATGGGCCTCGTGGCCAGCCACGGCATTACAGCGGTCTTCACCGGCGATGCGAGCCTTTCCAAGCGCCCGATGGGACGCGTGATCGATCCGCTGTCTGACATGGGCGCGAGCTTCACCCCTTCCCCCGGCGGCACGCTGCCGCTGATCATGGAGGGGATGCAGCCAGCCGTCCCGATGACATATCGCCTTCCTGTCGCCAGCGCGCAGGTGAAGAGTGCCGTGCTGCTGGCTGGCCTGAATACGCCCGGCACGACGACAGTGATCGAGCCGGTTCCTACCCGCGACCATACGGAACGCATGCTGCGTGCCTTCGGTGTCGAAGTCACGGTCGAAGAAATTGACGGCGAAAAACACATCTCCGTCACCGGACCAGTCGATATGTCCCCTTGCGATATAGAAGTGCCGGGTGACCCCTCTTCGGCAGCATTCTTCGCCGTGGCGGCAAGCATAGTGCCGGGAAGCGACCTCGTGATCGAGAATGTGGGCCTCAACCCGACACGCGACGGTATCTTCCGGGTGCTGAAACAGATGGGCGCCGACATCGACTATCTCGACCCGCGCGAAGTCGGCGGCGAGCCTGTCGCTGATTTGCGCGTGCGTCATGCGCCGCTCACCGGCATCGAGGTCGATCCCGACATCGCGCCGAGCATGATCGATGAATTCCCGGTCCTCTTCGTAGCGGCAGCCATGGCGAAAGGCGCCACGATTACCAGCGGGCTCGAGGAACTGCGCGTCAAGGAAAGCGACCGGCTGTCCGCCATGGCAGCCGCGCTCAAGCTCGCCGGAGCGAAAGTGCAAGAACGCGAAGACGGATTGCTGATTACCGGTTCGGGCGGCGAGCCACTGCCCGGAGGCGGCACGGTCACCACCCAGCTCGACCACCGCATCGCGATGAGCATGGCGGTCGCAGGCCTCGCCAGCGAAACCGGCGTCGAGATCGACAGCACCGAACCCATCGCAACCAGCTTCCCTAATTTCACTGCGCTGATCGACGAGGCATCGGCATGATCAATCTCGACTGGGCATCCATGGTCGGCTTCGTCGGCACGGCCTGCATAATCGGCGCCTATGCCTACCTTACATACAAGGAAGAGCCGAACCCCATCATCCTGCACGGCACCAACCTGACCGGGGCCGCGCTGCTGACCGTATCGCTGGTGGTCCACACCAACTGGCCGAGCCTCGTGCTGGAAGGTTTCTGGGCAGCGATCGCCATCTGGGGCTTGGCTAAAGCGCTCAAGACGCGCAGGAAAAGCGCATGATCATCGCCGTCGACGGACCGACCGCCTCGGGCAAAGGCACGATTGGCAAGGCTCTCGCCCAGCATTTCGGGCTGCCCCATCTCGACACTGGACTGCTATATCGCGCGGTCGGTCGACAGGTCTTCCTGGACGGGTCTGATCCCGACAACGCGACCGACGCGCTGGCGGCCACCAGCTTTCCCGACAGCCTGCTAGACGATCCGCACCTGCGCGATGAAGCAACTGGCGGCCTTGCAAGCCGCGTGTCCATCCATCCCGACGTGCGCGAGGCCTTGTTCGAGCGACAGCGCGCTTTCGCCACCCGCGATGGGGGTGCAGTGCTCGACGGACGCGACATCGGCACGGTGATCGCTCCCGAGGCAGACGCGAAGCTGTTCGTGACAGCCAGCGTAGAAGCACGCGCACGCCGCCGCTTCTTGGAGATGCGCGATCGTGGTGCAGGTGTGACGCTGCTCGAAATCCAGGACGACCTGCGCCGCCGCGACGAACGCGACCGCAACCGGGCCGTCGCTCCGCTCGTCCCGGCAGAAGACGCCATGGTGATTGACACCAGCTCGCTCGACCGGGACGAGGCGATCGCCGCGGCAATCGCGGCGGTCGAAGAAGCACTCAGCTCCTGAGAGACTCCTCCGCCGGGCCCATTTCGACCTTGCGTCGCAGATCCTGGCAGAGACCAAGCGCAAACAGCCCTTCCGCCACCATGAACAGCGGCCCGACCAGCAGGCTGCGTATATCGTCGACGAATGCCGGTTTGCGCCCCTCGTAATGGTGGCCGACGAACTGGAACAGCCATCCGATCACAAACAGGCCGATCCCCCCGCCAAGCCAGGCAAGGTCGGACACCTGCGCTATCTGGTGACCTACGAAGGCAAAGACGGCGAGAAGCAACGTCATCAGCGCGCCGAACTTGAGGTCGAGCCTGAGATACCACAAGGCCGCGAGAACGTTCGCGACGATCGCCGGCGTCAGCACCATGCCGGACACGTCCCAGACGGGCCGAGAGAGCAGGACTTCCACCGACAGCAGGATCATCGGGATGCCGAGCGCGTGCGTGAGGACATTGCGATGGTCGCGATGGAATTCGCGGTAGCTGGCGAGCGATTGGACGAGAGCGGTCATAGAGCTTTTCGTATCACCTCGACCGGCCAGCGCAAAGACGGTGCGGGAAGGCCGTATTTCCTTGCTTTCCAGCCCGCTTTGTCCTAGGCGCGCGCCCGTTCACTCAATCCTCGGATTCGATGGACCTTCGCAGCGGCATACGGCTCTGCGGAGATCACGGCCCTCTTGCCCCGTACGGCCCGTGCAATGGTGCACAGGCAGACGGAGAAAGACCCCGGTAAAACCGGTGGCCGGTAGCAAAACGAACGTTAGGACTACACAACCCATGGCAACCTCAGCCAATCCCACCCGCGACGATTTCGCGGCAATGCTCGACGAGCAACTCGGTGGCGCCGATGACGGCGGCTTCGAAGGTCGCGTCGTCAAGGGCACCGTCACTGCCATCGAAAACGGCATGGCGCACATCGATGTCGGCCTGAAGAGCGAAGGCCGCGTCGATCTCAAGGAATTCATGCGCGGCGAAGACGACCACGGCCTCTCGGTCGGTTCGGAAGTCGAAGTTTTCGTCGACCGCATCGAGAACGCCGACGGCGAAGCCATGCTGTCGCGCGATCGCGCACGTCGCGAAGCTGCCTGGGACAAGCTTGAAAGCGAGTTCGGCGAAGGCAAGCGCGTCGACGGCCGCATCTTCGGCCGCGTCAAGGGCGGCTTCACCGTCGACCTCGACGGCGCCGTGGCCTTCCTGCCCGGTTCGCAGGTCGACATCCGCCCCGTGCGCGATGTCACCCCGCTGATGGACATGCCGCAGCCGTTCCAGATCCTGAAGATGGACCGTCGTCGCGGCAACATCGTCGTTTCGCGTCGCGCCGTGCTGGAAGAAACCCGTGCAGAACAGCGCAGCGAACTGATCGACAAGCTGGCTGAAGGCCAGGTCATCGATGGCGTGGTGAAGAACATCACCGACTATGGTGCATTCGTCGACCTCGGCGGCATCGACGGTCTGCTTCACGTCACCGACATGAGCTACAAGCGCGTCAACCACCCCAGCGAGATGATCGAAATCGGCCAGACCGTGACCGTCCAGATCGTCCGCATCAACGAAGACACCCAGCGCATCAGCCTCGGCATGAAGCAGCTTGAGTCGGATCCGTGGGATGGTGTCGCAGCGAAGTATCCGGTCGGCATGAAGATGACCGGTACGGTTACGAACATCACCGAATACGGCGCATTCGTCGAAATCGAGCCGGGCATCGAAGGCCTGGTCCACGTTTCGGAAATGAGCTGGACCAAGAAGAACGTCCACCCCGGCAAGATCGTTTCGACCTCGCAGGAAGTCGAAGTCATGGTCCTCGAAGTGGACAGCGAAAAGCGCCGCATTTCGCTCGGCCTCAAGCAGGCCCAGCGCAATCCGTGGGAAGAATTCGCCGAAGCGCACCCCGTTGGCGCCAAGGTCACCGGCGAAGTCAAGAACGCCACCGAATTCGGTCTCTTCATCGGTCTTCCGGGCGACGTCGACGGCATGGTCCACATGTCCGACATCGCATGGGGCATCTCGGGTGAAGACGCGCTTGCCCTGCACCGCAAGGGCGAGGAAGTCGAAGCCGTCGTTCTCGATGTCGACATCGAAAAGGAACGCATCAGCCTCGGCATGAAGCAGCTCGAAAAGGGCGCTCCGACCGAAGCAGGCGCAGGCAGCTCGCTCCGCAAGAACCAGGTCGTCACCGTCACCGTCCTCGAAGTCCGCGATGGCGGTCTCGAAGTCCAGGTCGGCGAAGATGGCGCTACCGGCTTCATCAAGCGTTCGGACCTCGGCCGCGATCGTGACGAACAGCGTCCCGACCGTTTCCAGCCCGGCGCGAAGGTCGACGCCATGGTCACCGGCTTCGATCGTTCGAAGAAGCCGACCTTCTCGATCAAGGCCCGCCAGATCTCGGAAGAGAAGGAAGCGGTTGCACAGTTCGGTTCGTCGGATTCGGGTGCATCGCTCGGCGACATCCTCGGCGAAGCACTGAAGAAGAAGGAAGACTAAGCTCTTCCTGCCTTCTCAAGGCTAATCAGGAAGGCCCGCTTGCTCTCAGGAGCAGGCGGGCCTTTCACTTTGGTGCAGCAGGGATTACCCTCCTCTCATGCTTGAAGTTCACCAGTTCCCCTGCCTGTCCGACAATTACGGATTCCTCCTCCACGATCCCGATAGCGGGGAGACGGCAGCGATCGACACGCCCGACGGGCCTGAATACCTGCGGCAGGCAGAGGCGAAGAGCTGGACCATCACGCAGATCTGGAACACCCACTGGCACCCTGACCATGCGGGCGGGAACAAGGCCATAGTCGAAGCGACGGGCGCCAAGATCGTCGCGCCGCAGGAAGTCGAGAAACTCAGCCCGATCGACCGCGTAGTGGGCAATGGCGACAGCGTCGTGCTCGGCGAATGGAAGGCCCGCGTGATCGATGTGTCGGGGCACACCAATGGTCACATCGCCTACCACATTGCCGAGGCCGATACGGCATTTGTGGGCGACAGCGTTTTCGCTTTGGGCTGCGGCAGGATGTTCGAAGGCGAGCCGGAGCAATTCTGGAACAGCCTCGACCGCATCCGGCAGCTTCCCGACAATACCCAGCTTTACTGCGCGCATGAATACACCGCCGCCAACGCGAAATTCGCCTTGCATGCGGACCCGGACAACACCGAACTGCAGCTTTATGCGGCCCGCGTCGAAGAAAAGCGGGCGAAGGGTGAACCCACGGTTCCGACGGTGCTCTCACGCGAATTGGAAACCAATCCGTTCCTGCGCGCCGATAGCGCCGAGCTCCGCGATCGCTGGGGCGGAAGCTCGCCTGCCGAAACATTCGCGGCGTTGCGTGCGGCCAAGGACAATTTCTGAGCCAATGAAGGCAGTCGTAGTCCAGGACCTGTCGGACGACCTGTCCGCAGTGGAGCTGGTTGATGTCGCCGATCCCGTCCGCGCGGATGGCGAGGTCCTGGTCCGCGTCCGGGCGGCGTCGCTGAACTATCCAGACCTGCTGATGACGCGGGGCACGTACCAGTTCAAACCAGAGATCCCGTTCATCTCCGGCCTCGAGATGGCTGGCGAGGTGATCGAGGCAAACCCCGAAAGCGGTTTCGCTGTCGGTGACCGGGTCATGGGCGGCGCGAAGACCGGCGCCTTTGCAGAGGCGATCGCCCTTCCCCCGTCTGCCCTCAGGCACATTCCCGATGGCGTGGATTTTCCGCAGGCCGCGGCGATGGGTGCGGCCTATCAGACGGCATATGTCGCGCTTGTCGAATTGGGCAAGCTCGAGGCTGGACAGACCGTCCTGGTGCACGGGGCAAGCGGCGGTGTCGGCCTTGCGGCCTGCGACCTAGCCAAGGCCCTTGGCGCCAAGGTTATCGCGGCAACCCATTCCGAGGCGAAACTCGACCGACTGGCCACTGTTTCCGGGGCCGATGCTGTCATCACCAATAAGGGTCGATTTCGTGAGGATATCTCGGCGCTCACCGAGGGCCGGCTTTGCGATTTCGTCTTCGATCCTGTCGGTGGCGACGTGTTCGACGAAAGCACGCGCTGCGTCACCTTTGGCGGGATGCTATTGGTCATCGGCTTCGTGGCGGGACGCATTCCCGAGATCGCCATGAACATCCCCCTCATCAAGGGATTCTCGATCGTTGGCGTCCGGGCAGGCGAATACAGCCGCCGCTTTCCCGACAGGGGTGCACGGATCGCGCAGGCAATCGACGGGCTGGCCAGCACAGGCAGGATCACGCCCCACGTAGACCGGATCCTGCCACTGTCGGACTGGAAAGAAGCTTACGAGGCGATGCAATCCGGGACCATCTTCGGAAAGATAGTCCTGGAACCCTGACTTTGCGCCTCAGAGGCTGACGGCCTGGCCGCTATCCGCAATGAAAAAGGCGCGCGAAACCCGAAGTTTCGCGCGCCTTTTTCGTGTCGCCAAACGGCGAAATCAGATTCCGGCGATAACCTTATCGGCCAGCGCCTTGTCCGCGTCGGCGTCATGCTTTTCGGCAATCAGCTTGCGGCTTGCCGAGGTGGCAGCCAGCGCAGCGCGGTTGCGGACGTCTTCGATGGCTTCGCGTTCGGCAGCGGCGATCTTGTCTTCTGCCATGCGCTTGCGACGTTCGACCATCGCCTTGCTGTCGGCTTCCGCCTTTTCCAGGATCGCATCGGCTTCATGCTGGGCATTTTCCAGCATGGCTTCGGCGTCCTTCTCGGCACCGGCGATCTTGTCGGCATACTCCTTGCGAAGCGCTTCCGCTTCGGCGCGAAGCTGCTTGGCTTCGTCGAGCTGCTGCTTGATCGCTGCGATCTTGCCGTCAAGTCCGCCTGCAATCGTCTTGTGCACCTTGGCACCAAAGAAAGCGAATGCGAGCAGGACCAGCATGGAGATCGAGACCCACTGGTAAGGCGCAAGGCCCCACAGCATCGGCTCTACATGCTTGCCGGCACCGGCGTCGACTTCGACGCTTGCCTGCGCAGCCTCGGTCGCAAACACTTCGGGAACAGTCGTGTTAGCCATTTGCCATGGCCTCCTTCACCGCCTTGGTTGCGACAGGCTTGGTCACCTTAACGCCCGCAAGCGTCTTGACGATATCCTGCGCCGCTTCGACGGCAACGCTTTCGACTTCGGCGAGCGCTTCCGTCCGGGCATCGCCGATCCGTGCTTCCGCATCGGCCAATTTCTTGTCGATACGCGTCTGCGCCGCCTTCAGCTTCTTTTCGGACTTGGCCGCAGCCTCGTCCTTGGCCTTGGCGACGATCGCCTGCGCGGCAGCGCGGTTTTCGTTTTCACGCACCCGCCATGCTTCTTCCTGCTCGTCGGCAGCATCGCGCGCGGCCTTTGCAGCGGCGAGGTCGGCAGCGATCTGGCCATCACGTTCGGCGACGGTACTCATCACCTTAGGCACCATGAGGTTGCCGACGACGAAGAAAGTGATGCCGAAGAACACTAGCAACCAGAAAACCTGGCTGGACCATGTATCGGCAAGCTGTGCTATCTGTGGCATCTCAGCTCTCGAAAAGCGGGTACGGGAAATTCAATGCACCGGCCGGGACAGACCCGACCGGTGCGATCTCGATTGTCGTCGATTAGGCGACGAAGATCAGGATCATGGCAACGACGAACGCCAGCAGGCCGAGAAGCTCGGCAGCGGCGAAGCCGATGAACAGGCGGCCCTGCTGGCCGTCTGCAGCACCCGGATTGCGCAGTGCGCTTTCGAGGAACGAACCGAAGACGTTACCAACGCCGATCGCAGCCATACCGGCACCGATCGCGGCGAGGCCCGCACCGATGAGCTTTGCAGCTTCCATTTCCATGACAAACTCCTTTGGGAAAAACGTGTATTGTTGAAAGGTCTTAGTGAAGGTTTTCGGCGTCGTTGATGTACAGTGCAGTCAACAGCGCGAAGACGTAGGCCTGGATGCCGGCAACGAGCAGTTCGAGCGCGCAGATGCCGATCATCAGGATGAAGCTTGGGAGGCCGACGAGGAGGCCGAAGCCCACGCCGGCGTTGGTGCCGTCGATCACGAAGCTGGAAAGGACTTCCAGCAGGACGTGGCCGGCCATCATTGCAACGAACAGTCGCAGGGCCAGGCTGAACGGACGGACCATGAAGGAGATGAATTCGATCGGTGCGATGACCGGGATCATCGGCAGCGGCGTGCCGTGCGGCACGAACAGGCTGAAGAAGTGGAAGCCGTGCTTCCAGAAACCGACCAGCAGGACGATCGAGAAGCTGATGATCGCGAGCACGCCGGTAACGGTGAAGTGACTCGTGAAGGTGAACGGATGAACGCCCACAACGCCGAGCGGCAGGAGGCCGAGCAGGTTCGCAAACAGGATGAACATGAACAAGCTGAAGACGTAGGGAACATATTTGCGCCCAGCCTTGCCGATGTTCGCTTCGAGCATGTTGTCGATGAAGCCGGTGAAGGTTTCCACCATCATCTGCCAGCGGCCGGGGACCAGCTGACGCCTCATCCCGCCGAGCACGAAGAGGAAGAGCACCACGGTCGTGATGAGCATCCACATTGCACTGTTAGTAAAGGCGATGTTGAAGCCCTCGCCCAGAGTCCACGCGTCCGAACCGCCGAGCGGCTTGATGGTGAACTGGTACATCGGGTCGACTTTGGCCTGTTCGGCTGCCACGTCAGTTAGTCCTTCAAATCCTGTAACGAAAGCCCCGGAAATCCTTGCGGATTATTCGCCGGGGCCCTGATTTGCCGCGCGGATGATGTTCCTGAAAGCCACGACTATCCCGAGGAACAGCCCGACCAACAGACCCCACGGATTGGTGTCGGTAAAATAGCCGATGGCATATCCGATCACCGTACCGCCAAGGAGCCCGCCGAGAAGATCTGCCAACACCCGGTTTCCACTGCGATAATTCGCATCGGCTCCGGAGCCTTGGGGTCGGTTACGCTGCTCTTCGCGCTGCTGGGCGGCTGCTAGCCGCTTTTCCAGCGCGTCGATCCGCGCATCCTCCTCGATGGGTTCCCGTGCGGGTTCGTCATCGCTCATGCCTTGCTCCTTACTACAGGGGGTTGCGCGGCACGCGCAGGGACTTGCCCGCCAAGGGCGCCGCCCCCTTAGAAGGGGGGCATTGGCGAGTCAACACGAAGGGGGTGTGAATTGCGTGTTTCTAGGAGTTAGTGACTAGCGTTCCGCAGATGCCCCGCTCCATGTGGCCTCCAACCGGCCTCAAGGACAGCGCGAATCGCGCAGGGGTGCGGCGCTAGTGCGGGTCTGCCACGTGCCGTCGGGTGCCTGGTATTTCTCGCCCGGGGTAGTGGCGAGAATCGCCTGGCATCCGGCTGTCAGTGCATACTCTTCCAGAGTTGCGTTATTCGCCTGCGCACGCTCTGCATAAACTGCGCGGCGCTTGATATTGATGTCGTTGACGACACGGCGCAATTCGGCGGTTTCCACGCCGACGATGCCGAGATAGCCGTCCATTTTTTCACCGACCTGACCAGCCGCGCGCGCCGCTGCATAGGCGGGGTCGCGCTGGGCGAAAGCGGGTGCGGCAATGCCGCCGAGCGCAGTTGCGATAGCCGCCGCGCCAAGAGCAGTCCTGATAATCGACCTGGTCATAATCTCACCCATCAAAAAATATCCGCATTCTCTTCGATCGTGTTGCCGGCATCTTCGGCAAGACGATAAATCACTTCCTGGCGGATATTGACGTTCAACTCGATCACGATCGGCTCGGTCGGTGCCTCGACTGTGATGCACCCTCCCAGCGCGAGCGGGACTGCCGCAATCGCCAATAACCGTCTGCCCATCTTGGCCCCCGAAACTTGCATGAGTTCGCTTGTCGCAAGGGGCGAAGGGTCAGTCAAATATGCTCGTATCATCGCGCATCCTCGCTTTCCTGGTCCTGAATGGTGGGTTCATCCGGAATGACATCTTCCGGGTCGATTTCTGGTACGGCTTCCTCGCCGGTGATGGAGCGGCGCAGCAGGCGCTGTCCGTCGTCGCTAAGCAGTCCCAGCTCACGCGGGTCGCGGACGGCCGAAGGGTCGTACATGGCCTTCATGGAGGTCAGCAACTGATAGAATTGGGCGCGGATGTTGATCCGGAACTGGATCGGCAGCTTGGCGATCTGCCGAGTGACTATGTTTTTCTTCGAGCCCTCGCCCTGCTGCACACCGTCGAAGCGCACGCGGGTGACGATCTCGCCCGCAAGCGGTCCTTCCATGACCACGCGCATTTGCGAATAATCCATGCTTCGCAGCGCATCGAAGGCGAAATTGGCGATTGCCGAGAGGTCTTCGTAGGTCAGGTCGCCGACATAGGAGAGATTGCCTCCCGGCGGCCGCGAAATCAGTATGCCTTCGTCGATCCGGCCATTGCCGTCGCTGTCGAACACGATCGGGACCGTGCCGTCGAATGTGCCGGTGGCGGAGATGTTCTCCAACTCCATCTGGGCGACGAACTGCGCCGCTTCCAGTCCGATTATCTCGAAAACGTAGCGACGCTCTTCCTCGACACCAAGGTTGAAGTCGAAGTCCCGCAGGACAAGGCGTCCGCCCATGAAGGGCCAGCTGCCGCCTGCAATGGCAAGGACTTCGCCGTTGCGAAGCGCGAACTCTATTTCGCCGTCCAGCACCTCGACCCCCGGATTGATCGACGCGACGCGCAGCTTCTGGCCGGGAGCGGTCGTCAGACTGAGAAGGTCGGTGAAACGGATGGTCCCACTTGCGCCTTTTACCGGGCCGAAGGCGGCGGCAAAGTCGAGGCTATCGGTCGAAAACTCGCCGCTGCTGGTCACGTCACCATCGGCGGACCACGCGATGCGCCCCACCCCGTCGATAGACCCTTGCGCATTGGCAATCACGCCCAGCGCGAGCGGCGTGAGGTCCGCAAATTGCAGCCGGTCGTCGAACAGCAGGTCGTCCACCACCAGCCGCGCCGATCCTGCTCCGGTGCCGAGATTGTGGTCGATGTCCACTGCGGTGACGAGACGGTCGCTCTCCGGTTCGCGCAGGTCGGCCTGCGCGGTGATGATATTGTCATGCAGAGCGAGCGATGCTTCGCGCGCTGCGAGCGGCTCGAACCGGTCTGGCTCTGCCCTGTCGAAAAGGCGGAACGCGGCATCTGCAATCGCGAAGACCCCGCCCGCATAGGACCAGTCTCCTTGGGCGTTGCGGATATCAAGCGGCACGGATGCAAGGGTGATCTCGGCATCGGAGAAACTTCCCTCGATTTCCTCGCCAAGGCGCGCATCCAGATCGGTAATAGCGAAACGGCTTGCCGTATCCTCAGGACCGAGCACGACATCGAGATCGCGCGCCTTCACCACGCCGGGCCAGGCAAAGGCGACCGGCCCGCTGGCAATGCGGATCGGCGTATCGGCGAGGGTTCCCCTCACGTCCAGTTGCGGTGCGCCAGCGGCAAGCTGCAACCCGCTCGCTGAGTAAGCGAGGATCGGTTTGCCGGGCGGCGGGCACAGGGTCAGGCCAGGACCTTCAATATTGAGGTTCGACACGGCTAGCCGACGGAAGGACAGGCGCGTGCAATCTCGCCATAATGCCAGGCTGCCACCGGGCTCATAACGACCCGACACCGGCATCGACAGGCCATCGATCGCACCGCCGGGAAGCGGCCCGCTCGCCTCCACTTCGCCCGAAAAGCCCAATGCGCCGCGATCGGACTGGACGATCGACAGGCTCGGGATGGCGAGGCGCGCCACGCCTGCTTCATAGGGGGCCATGGACAGGCGGAATGCAGGACCGCTCTCGGTCCTTCGCTCCATCCGTCCGGAAATGCGCGGGATGCCGGGACCGCCGGTCGCCAGATTGCCCGAATAGCGCATCGGCGTATCACCCTGCCTGCTCGCCTCGAACCGCGAAACGGACAGCAGCCTTGCGCCCTGCCCGCCGCGAACCTCGGCTTCGGGGACGAGCAGCGTGAGTGCGTCCTCCGTACGGCTCACACGAACGCGACCCTGTAGCGAACTGCCCCGGGTCTGCGCCTGCAATGCGGCAGCGATTTTTCGCGCGATCGGTTCGACCAGCGTACCCTCGCCGCTACTCGCAAGGCTCTCCACCGATGCGATCAGCGCAGGCCCGAGCCGCAGGCCGTTGCCTTCGACAGCGCTGTCGATCTCAATGCGCGAGAAGCCATCCCTGCCGCGCACATCCCCATCAGCAGTCAGTAGCGCTGCCATGACCTGCTCGTTGGCGACGCCGCGGGCAGCGATAGTATAGCTTCCGGCGAGATCGTCATCCCTCAACTGTAAGCGCAGGTTCCCCGACAGGGACTGTGCCGCAACGCCCACCAGCGTGACTGCATCGGTATCGAAACGGGCAGCGATCTTCGGATCCGCCAGCGATGGTTCGAGGTCCGCTTCCAGCTGTGCGACGACATTCGCAACCGTCACACCCTCATCCCCGCAGGCAAGCTTTTCAACTCGCAAGGGACCGTCGAAACCGGGTGCTCCCGCTGCTGTCGTGATCTCCCCGAACAGGGTCGCTCCCGACAGGTCGCAGCCCGACGCGTTGAATTCGGGCGCGTTGGCCGCAAGGACCCCCGCGAACCCGTCACGCAGCGGGCCGGCGCCTTCCAGCTTCAATCCCACATTGCCGAAGTCGGTTTCAAGCAGGCCGCGCCCATCGCGAATGGAGAGGCGTAAATCGGGCAATCCCGTGGATTCGCCGCTGTCGTCGAAAACGATCGGGTCGAGTGAACCGAAACTCAGCTGTCCGTCGCGATAGGTCCCGAACAAACGCGGCGCGACCAGCTCCACACTGCCGACAGAAGGCAGGCCCAAGCGATGTTCCAGTTCAAGAATGACCTTCTCGGCAGTGAAGTCCGGCCTCTCCGGATCGCCGATCACCACATCGCGCAGGATTTGCGTTTGCCCGCCGATCCGTTCGATCTCATAGGTTGCTTCGACCCCGTAAACGTCGAGCTGGTCGCGGATGAAGTCGTCGGCGATGGATTCGCGGCTGGACCACGCGGTCAGCGACAGGGCCAGCAACACCAGCAACGTGAGGCCGGGCGCGGCGTAGCGCTTTTTGCGCCACCGCGGCCGGGAATCGGAATGTGTGGGCGATGCGACCTCTTCCATCCCGTGCACACTTGCGCCCATCGCAGTGCGAAGGCAATGCAAGCGTTTGAAAGGTCGCGCTTCGGGGGTCGAATTTGCCGCAGGAAACCAGCAATGCAAAACCGCATGCCGGCGCCGGTCATCGCGAGCGGTTGCGAAGCCGCCTGCTTAGCGGTGGCGCGGAAGCGCTGGCCGATTACGAGCTGCTCGAATACCTCCTCTTCGGAGCATTCCGGCAAGGGGATACCAAACCGCTGGCGAAGCGCCTGATCGAAAGGTTCGGCTCCTTCTCCGGCGTGCTGAATGCGGATCCGGGTGCCTTGGCGCAGGTCAAGGGAATGGGCGATGCCAGCGCCGCCACATTACACGCCATCGCCCTGTCAGCCCGCCGCATGGCGCGCGGCGAAATCGAACAGCAGCCCGTGCTCGGTAGCTGGCAGGCCCTGATCGATTATCTCGCCATCGACATGAGCCATTTGAAGCATGAGCGCGTGCGGGTGCTTTACCTGGACACCCGCAACCGGCTGATCCTCGATCATCTCGCGGCAGAAGGGTCGGTGGACGAGGCTGCGATCCATCCGCGCGAGGTGATCCGCAAGGCCTTCGACATCGGTGCGTCGGCCCTGATCCTGGTCCACAACCACCCGAGCGGCGATCCCGAACCCAGCCGTGCGGACATCCAGATCACCAACCGGATCGCCGAGGCAGGGCGCCTGCTCAACATCACCGTGCATGACCACGTGATCATGGGGCGCGGCAGCCATGTGTCGCTGCGCGCAAAGGGTTTGATCTAGGCTATAGCCTCAGTCCTTAGGGACGACACCGTGCATCGCATATTTGGCCGCCAGCTCCGGCGCCATGCGCAGCGCCCGCTCGACATCCGTACGGCCTGCCTTGTCACCTTTTTCAAGGCGCACGATACCGCGCAAATACAAAGATGCAGACAGGCCCGGCGCCAGTTCCAGAGCGCTGTCCAGATCGCTGAGCGCAGCGTCGTAATCGCCCATCCGGTAGCTGACCATCGCCCGGCTATCGAGCATAGGCGCGCTGTTGGTCGCGCGTTCGATGGCTTTCGTACAGGATGACAAGGCGGCTTCAGGCTGGACATTGAACAGTCCGCGGAACCAGCAATCCGCATTCAGGACCGACGCATTGGTCGGCTTGTCCGCCACCTGCTCTTCCAGCGCTGCAATCGCATCGTCCGTACGACCGGCAAGACCGGCGACCGTAGCGAAGGTGCTGGCGTATGAGCCTTCCTCATCGTCGCTGACGGGAAGGTTTGACAGCAGTTCGAGCGCCTCGTCACGCTGGCCGCCGTAAGCAAGAAGCTCCGCCAGATTGAGGGCCAAGTATGTGCTCGGATCGAGATCGTAGGCGGCCTGCGCATCCGCGATCGCGGCCTCCCGGTTGCCGAGGGCTTCGTGCACACCGCCGCGCCAGCCAAGGAGATAGGCGCTCGGCTGGTTGGCGATAAGAGTATCGAGGTCGGTCAGCACCCCTTCCCAGTCGAAGATTTGCGCCTTGAAGCTGGCGCGTTGGGTCAAGGGGCTCCAATCGTCATCAGCAGCGAAATCTACTGCCGCATCATAGGCTTCGAGCAGGGGCTTCACGCGGCGCGCGAGCATTGCGCTGTCCACTTCCCATCGCCAGGCGAAATCCTCGGGTGCGAGGATTTCCGATTTGAGTGCGTTCAACTGCCGGACCTTGCGTTTGTGCGCCGGCAGGTTCGAAGCGGGAATTTCGCCGAGGTCGTTCCAGACATCGACGTCGTAGCGGATGACGTTCCCGTCGAGCGAGCGCTTGCCGTAGATGACCGTATTGGCGAACCCGTCGTCGATGACAGCATCGCCCGTCGCCTCGAAATCGGTCATTCCGTCAGGCAAAACGATAGTGGCGTTGATGCGGGTGTACTGCGGACCTCCCGTCCTCACGGGGATATCGCGCCATTCGGGCCGCGCCCGGTCCGGGTTGAAGGCAAACCTTTCGGTCTGGTCCGAACTCAGCCGCATCCGGCCGTCGGTCCAGGTAAATTCCGTGGGCATGACGCCTTCGACCTCGAGAATTCCGACAGCTTCTTCGTCGTCATAGGACAAGGCCACCGACGTCAGTGCGCCTCCGGGTCCGGAAGCAAAGCTTGAAGCAAAGCGCTTCAGCTGTTCTTCGTCCGCTTCGTCGGCCGCGGCCCTGAGACTGGCGCCCTGCGGCCCGGAAATCCTCATCGTGAGCGAGAACAGCGATGGGAAATCGATCCCTGCCGAGTAATCGGTAGTGCCGTCCATAGCCATGTTTGGTATAGCCTTGCGGCGCTGCATCATCGGGACGAGGTCCGCGCCCTCTACCGGTAACGGAAGGGCATAGAAGAACGCCGGGACATCGCCGATGTTGGACAGGCGCGTTGCGGTGCTGGTGCCATCGAGCCAGTAATCCGTGCCGTCGATGTTTGCGCGCACGATCATGTGATCGAAATTGCCGGGGATCGGCAGCAATTCGGGGATCGCATCGCCTCCCCTGGTGGAGACAAGCACCGGGATCGCTTCGATACCCATTTGCGACAGCAGGGAATACAGCAGGACCGACTTAGCCTTGCAGTCTCCGTAGCGCTTCTCCCACGTCTCGTCCGCCGACTGCGGCATGTAATTGCCGCCATCGAGACCGTTGAGGAGGTAGCTCACCTCGTCCTGAACCAGCCGCACTGCCAAGGCCGTGCGCTCAAGCGGATCGCTGGTAGCCGCCCTAATTTCGCGAGCCTTCGCAGCGACAGCGCTGTCATCAGCCACCTCGGCCGCTACCTGGTAATGCGGAGCGAAAGCGCGCGACAATTCCTGCCAATCGGCGAATGTCCCGACCCGCAAGACAGGATCGCGGCTGAAGCGCGAAGGGGCATCGCCCGGCATATCCGGCAGTTCATCTATCGGCAGCGCCACGGTGAGCGTCTTGTAGCCTTCCTTGACCACCGGAGGCTCTATTCCGGCTACGTCTTCAGCGCGCCAGTATACATCTTCGTTCTCGGGCCAGCTGACTATCGCCCGCGAGAAACCGACCTGCCACGGCTCCTGGAAGAGATATTGCGAAGCCTGCATCTCATCGCCGAGCGCCTGGTCATCGACAGTGACCGAATGGGTAACACGAAGGATATCGTCGACCTGCAAGCCGGAAACAGCGAGAGTTGCAGTGAGGCGTCCATCGAGAAGCCTTTGTTCGAGGCCTCGTTCGCGGCGGATAACCTCGAATTCCGTGCCGCCGTCGATAACATCGATACGCTCATCGCCGCGGATGATTTCAACGCGATGCACAGTCAGGTCGCCCTTGTCGGGCAGCCAGGAAAGCGAAACAGTCCCGTGGTCCATGAGTAGCTCGGGATTGTCGATGCGGATCGCGGCATCTTCGTATTCGGTGACGACACCATCCTCGAGGCGCTGCTGCCAATCGTAGATAAGGGTAGAAGGCGCGTCCTCCACGTCGATTAGATCAAGCGACGCTGCGTCAATCCAATCGGGCGCCGGGCCATAAAGAACCGTTTCACCTGCATTGGCAGGAGCAGCCAGAATGATTGCCATCGCGGCCGATGCAGCCAGGCTTGTTCGAGAAATCGGAAGTATCGTCTGATCGTTCATGTAGAACAACTTACCGCAATTCGAACCACATGCAATCACAGTGAGTGAGCATGCGAAACTGCCTGTTCACCAATATTTTGAATGCATGCCGCCCCTCCCCTTGCCAGCACGCGCGCCCTTGCCTAGCGCGCACCCCTGCACCGCAATCCTTAGACTCGGAGTCGACCGATGGTCCCCCGCTATGCCCGCCCTGCCATGACCGCCATCTGGGAGCCGGAGGCGAAATATCGCATCTGGTTCGAAATCGAGGCGCACGCGACCGAGAAACTCGGCGAGCTTGGCGTCGTGCCCAAGAGCGCCGCGAAAGCCCTATGGGACTGGTGGGCGACCGATCCCAAGATCGATGTTGAGGCGATCGACGCCATCGAGGCGGTGACCAAGCACGACGTGATCGCCTTCCTCACGTGGGTTGCCGAAAACGTTGGCGATGAAGCACGCTTCATGCACCAGGGCATGACCAGTTCCGACGTGCTCGACACAACACTGGCGGTCCAGCTGGCGCGTTCGACCGACCTGCTGCTGAAAGATCTCGACCAGCTGCTCGCCGCGATCAAACGCCGTGCGGAAGAACACAAGTACACGCCCACCATAGGGCGCAGCCACGGCATCCACGCAGAGCCGGTGACTTTCGGCCTGAAGCTGGCCCAGGCATATGCGGAATTCGATCGCTGCAAGACCCGCCTGGTCGCCGCGCGCGAGGAAATCGCGACCTGCGCAATCTCCGGCGCTGTCGGTACTTTTGCCAATATCGACCCCAGCGTCGAGGATTATGTCGCCGAAAAGCTGGGCCTGAAGGCGGAACCGGTTTCCACCCAGGTCATCCCGCGCGACCGCCACGCCATGTATTTTGCCACTCTCGCGGTTATCGCCGGATCGATCGAGCGTGTTGCGGTGGAAATCCGCCACCTGCAACGCACCGAGGTGCTTGAAGCGGAAGAATTCTTCTCCAAGGGCCAGAAGGGTTCGTCGGCTATGCCGCACAAGCGCAACCCGATCCTGACCGAGAACCTCACCGGACAGGCCCGCATGATCCGCGCCTACGCCCTGCCCGCGCTGGAAAACGTGGCACTTTGGCACGAACGGGACATTTCCCACTCTTCGGTGGAGCGTTTCATCGGCCCCGATGCGACCATCACGCTCGACTTCGCTCTCGCGCGCCTCACCGGCGTGGTCGACAAGCTGCTCGTCTATCCGGAGCGCATGCAGGCCAACATGGACCGCATGGGCGGCCTCATCCATTCGCAGCGCGTCCTGCTCGCCCTTACCCAGAACGGCGTGAGCCGCGAGGACGCCTACCGCCTCGTCCAGCGCAACGCGATGAAGGTGTGGGAATCGGATGGCAGGCTGATGCTGCTCGACTTGCTCAAGCAGGACGAGGAAGTGACCGCCGCGCTTTCGAACGAGCAGCTCGAGGAACGCTTCGACCTCGATTACCACTTCAAGCAGGTCGATACGATCTTCGACCGCGTTTTCGGCTGAGCCTTGCGACACGTCTGGTGTGCGCCTAGCATTGCCGGAAAACCGGTGAGGGGTAGCTAAGAAATGCAAATCGTCCGAACGATCCTCTGGATTGCACTGCTGGTGGCGATCCTCGCCTTTTCCTTCGGCAATTGGGACAAGCAGATCGATGTGCGCATCTGGCCCGGCATCGTGTGGGACACCCGCGTGCCTGCCCTCGTCATCGTGTCTTTCCTGATCGGGATCGTGCCGATGTGGCTCTATCATCGCGGGGTACGCTGGCGTCACACGCGCCGGATTACCGCGCTTGAGCAAGCGACCTCTCAGATGGCGGCACCGCGTGCCGATGATCGCCCTGCACCTACGCCAGCGGCCTCGACAGTGGCCGAGCCTGCCAATCCTGTAGATCCGGAACCCGACGCGCGGTCATGAGCAACCCTGTCTACCTCGCTCTCGACGTCCCTCGCCTGCGCGATGGAGTTGCGCTGGCAGAAAAGGTCAAGGCGCACGTCGGCGGGATCAAGCTGGGGCTGGAATTCTTCTGCGCCCACGGCGCGCACGGGGTGCACATGATCGGGCAGCTCGGCCTGCCGATCTTCCTCGATCTGAAGCTATACGACATCCCGAACACGGTGGCCGGTGCGATGCACGCGATCCACCAGCTCGAACCTTCGATCGTCACCATCCATGCCAGCGGCGGACGCGCGATGATGGAAGACGCGAAGGCTGCTGCGGGAGAGAACACGAAGGTGGTCGGCGTCACCATGCTCACCAGCATGGATGACCGCGACTTGCAGCGCACCGGCGTCCAGGGCACGGCACACGACCAGGTCATGCGTCTCGCGGAACTCGCCAAGGACAGCGGGCTCGACGGGATCGTGTGTTCCGGTCACGAGGTGAAAGCCGTGCACGATCAATGGAAAGACGGCTATTTCGTCGTTCCAGGCCTGCGTCCCGCCGGCAGCGCGGTCGGCGACCAGAAGCGCGTGGTCACACCACGCCAGGCGCGCGACGACGGCGCCAGCGTGCTCGTCATCGGACGCCCCATCAGCCGGGCGGACGATCCCGCCGAAGCGGCCCGCGCGATCGAGGCTACTCTTTGACTTCCATTATCGAGGCATCCCTTGCGGATGCCGCCGAGATCAAGCTCCTCATAGAGAGCGCCTATCGCGGCGACAGCGCGCGGCAGGGCTGGAACCACGAAGCCGACCTCCTCGACGACGAACGCACTTCTCTCGAAGAGATCGAGCGCCTCATCAAAGACGAAAAAGTCAGCTTCCAGCTGGCCCGGGGCGATGCCGGAGCGCCGATCGGCTGCGTTGCCGTGACACAGCTCGACGCGACATGCGGCTATCTCGGAATGCTGTGCGTCTCGCCAACGATGCAGTCGGGAGGGCTTGGCGGGACGCTGCTAGAAGCGGCGGAACTGGCAGCTTTGAAACGCGGCATAGAAACGCTCGAAATGACTGTGATTACACAGCGCTCCTCATTGATATCCTGGTACAAGCGGCGCGGATATAAGCGGACGAGCGAAACCCGCCCGTTCCCGGTTCCCCGCGATCCACCGCTGGAATTCGCGGTGCTGGCAAAGCGGCTCGCGGACACCTAGGTTCACTTCATGACCGATGTAGCGATCAAGATTTGCGGGATTTCGACCCCGGATGCCCTCGACGCAGCGACAGCGGCGCGCGCCGACTTCGTAGGACTGGTGTTCTTTCCGCCCTCCCCCAGACACGTGGACGGTTACGCTGCAGCAGCACTGGCTGCGCGTGCGGGATCCACTATCGGGCGCGTGGGCCTTTTCGTAGATGCGGACGACGGCCTGATCGGAGAAAGCGTCAGGGCTGGCCGACTCGATGCAATCCAGTTGCATGGCGAGGAAACGCCGGAGCGCGTGGCGCAGGTGAAGGAACGCTTCGGGCTGCCGGTCTGGAAGGCAATTCCCGTCGCGACTGCGAGGGATGTCGAAAAGGCCAAGGCCCACGATGGGGTTGCCGATCTCCTGTTGTTCGATGCGCGGACGCCCAAGGATGCGGCCCTCCCCGGTGGCATGGGGCTCAGCTTCGACTGGTCCCTGCTGTCTGCATGGCGGGGCAAGCCCGGATGGGGGCTGGCCGGCGGGCTGTCTGCCGCCAATGTGGCAGGTGCGCTGGCGAAGACGGGCGCGCCGCTGCTCGATACCTCCTCGGGCGTCGAAACCGCGCCGGGCCATAAGGACCCGGAAATGATCCGCGCCTTCTGCAAGGCAGCGCGCAACGCTTGACGCGCTGCACAATCCTGCTATGCGCGCGCCTTCGCTAATTGGCTCCGCACCCCGGTGAAGCGGTAGCCGCGCTGGAACACTCTTCCAGCGGTGCGATGCCGGGTTGGATGGCGGACATTGGGTTCGCTCAGCAAATTGAAGGAAAGACTTATGTCGAAGCGCAAGAGCGCCAAGTACAAACTCGACCGCCGGATGGGTGAAAACATCTGGGGTCGTCCGAATTCCCCGGTCAACAAGCGTTCCTACGGCCCCGGCCAGCACGGTCAGCGTCGCAAGAGCAAGATGAGCGACTTCGGCCTGCAGCTGCGCGCCAAGCAGAAGCTCAAGGGCTACTACGGCGACGTGACCGAGAAGCAGTTCAAGCGCACCTACAAGGAAGCGTCGGCCATGAAGGGCGACACCGGTCAGAACCTGATCGGCCTGCTCGAACAGCGTCTCGACATGGTTGTGTATCGCGCCAAGTTCGCTCCGACCATCTTCTCCGCCCGTCAGATCGTGAGCCACGGCCACATCTTCCTCAATGGCGTGAAGACCAACATCGCATCGGCCCGCGTCAAGGTCGGCGACGTCGTCAGCCTCGGCAGCAAGGCCAAGGACATGGCTCTCGTCATCGAAGCGCAGAGCCTGCCCGAGCGTGAAATTCCCGACTACGTCGCGCCCGACGGCACCGACAAGGTGACCTTCACCCGCGTGCCGAAGCTCGACGAAGTGCCCTACCCGGTCACGATGGAACCGAACCTGGTCGTCGAATTCTATTCGCGCTGATCACTTCGGCAACGAAACACGAAAGGGCGGTCCTGCGGGGCCGCCCTTTTCGTTTCGATTGGTCGCATTTTCAAGAAGTTGCAGGAACCAGCCACGGGCCTGGCGTTGTGTCGATGCTATGGTCTTCTATCGCTTCGTGACACGCAATCGCATCGGCAAATGGTATGCCTCGCTCACCGACGCACAGCGCAATGCAAACGCGATCGGCGCCGGCTTCACAGGGCCCGGCGGCAGCTTCACCGCCTATCGCGGGACGATCCTCGAAATGCAGGAAAAGCCTGGTCAGCGCGAATGGGCCAAGCGTAGGGACCAGTAGATCATTGCGACGATAATCGCTGTGATGAGGCCACCCCAGAACCAGTACGGCAGGAAAAGCGCCTGCGCGATGTGACCGGTGTCCGATAGCTGCGGCCGCCCGCCGAGCATGCCGCCCTGGCTGAACAGGTAGCCGAAGTCGCGATAGATGCTGATGCAGCCCTGCACGCCAAGGAACTGGACTGCGAAATGGCGTTGGTTCGGCTTTGCCTTGAAAGCGAACCAGAGACAGGCCAGCCCGACTGCAGGCAGGACCAGCCATCCCGTGAGGGAACGCACCCAGATAAGGGTCGAGACCAATAACACCCCGCCCAGTACAACCAGCGCATTCCGAGTAGCGCGCCTCGTTCGTGAGGACAGGATCAGCGCGCATCCTGCGAATGTCGGCCCCAGAAGTCCGGCGGCTGCGATCAGGGCACTCGACAATCTGGACGGCTCGCCCTCGGACAGGTGCGCAGCATAGCCCGAACCATTGGGGAATATGACCAACCGCTCGAACTCGTGGCCGAATGCCATCGCCGCAAGGCCGTGTCCCATTTCATGAAACCAGGTCGACAGGATCGTGAACGGGTAGAGCAGATATCCGCCGTAAGGCGAATGCCACAGGAGGATCGTGACGATCGCCATGACGACCAGCGCAGTAATCTCGTTCCGGTCGTTCGACGGGAGCCCGCCACCTGCACGCCAACTGGTCATCTTGCGCCTCTACTCTTCATCAGGCCGGAATTTCCTCGCCGTCGTAGGCAAAACACTTTCCGCTGTCCGATGGTCCAAGCCCGTTGAGGACGTCCAGAAGACTTGCCGCAGAATATTCCGGCGTGAACAGCTTGCCCGCCGGGACATTGCGCTGGAAAGGCACGCTCAGCCGCGTGTCGACCGTGCCGGGATGTAGTCCGACGCAAAAGGCCTCAGGCTTCTTTCGCGCCAGTTCGATCGACAGGCTCCGGATCATCATGTTGAGCGCAGCTTTGCTTGCCCGGTAGGCATACCAACCACCCAGGCGATTGTCGGATATGCTCCCGACCCTTGCCGAAAGCGCCGCAAACCCAGAGCGCCGTTCATCCGAAAGGAGCGGCAGGAAATGCTTGGCCACCAGTGCCGGCCCGGTGACATTGATCGCAAAGTTTCGCGCGAGGTTTTCCGCCTCCAGATGTCGCCAGTCCTTCTCGGGGCCACTGCCTTCCTCATGGAGAAAGCCGGTCGCGACGAACACGAGGTCGAGTGGTCCACTCTCGCCCGATTTCGCTGCTGCCTCGGCAATGCTGGATTCGTCTTCCAGGTCTATCTTCACGTCACCGCCCGAACGACTCAGACGGATGACCTCGACCCCGTCAGCTTCCAGCCTGTCGGCAATCGCCGCGCCAATGCCGCCGGACGCGCCGATCACAGCTGCGCGGCGCCACGTCACTGCTTGGCGGCTCCAAGGTAATCCCTGCGGAAGTCAGAGGCGAAGGCCGCGAAAGTGCCCGCAGCGATAGCGTCACGCATGGCCTGCATCAGCTGCTGGTAGAATGCGATATTGTGTTCGGTCATCAGCATCGCTCCGAGTATCTCGCCCGCTTTCTGCAAGTGATGAAGATAGGCGCGCGAATAGGTAGAGCAAACCGAGCAGGCGCATTTCTCGTCCAGCGGTCCCGTGTCCTCGGCGAACCGCGCATTGCGAAGGTTCAATGGGCCATGCCAGGTGAAAGCCTGTCCATTTCGACCCGACCGGCTCGGCAAGACGCAATCGAACATATCCACCCCGCGCTCTACGGCGCCGACCAGGTCGTCGGGCTTGCCGACGCCCATCAGGTATCGTGGCCGGTCCTGCGGCAATTGGGCGGGTGCGAAATCCAGCGTGGCGAACATCGCCTCCTGCCCCTCGCCCACTGCAAGGCCGCCGATCGCGTAACCGTCGAACCCGATGTCGGTGAGCTTTTCCGCGCTGATCTTGCGCAATTCCTCGTCGAGGGCGCCCTGCTGGATGCCGAACAGGGCAGAACGCTCGGCGTGTTCACCACCCGCGTCGAAACCGTCGCGGCTCCGCTTGGCCCAGCGCATCGACATTTGCATGCTGGCTGCGATTTCGTCGCGCGGACGGTCGGCGCGCGGACATTCGTCAAAGGCCATAACGATGTCGGACCCGAGCAGTCGCTGGATTTCCATCGAACGCTCGGGCGTCAGCATATGCTTCGAGCCATCGATATGACTGCGGAACTCGACACCCTTTTCGGTCAGTTTGCGCAGGTCGGACAGGCTCATCACCTGATAGCCGCCGCTATCGGTGAGGATCGGGCGATCCCAGTTCATGAATTTGTGCAAACCGCCAAGCCGGGCAACGCGCTCTGCACCAGGGCGCAGCATAAGATGGTACGTATTGCCGAGGATAATGTCCGCGCCCGTCGCTCGCACGGTCTCCGGCTTCATCGCCTTGACCGTGGCGGCGGTGCCTACGGGCATGAACGCGGGCGTGCGGATGTCACCGCGCAGCATCGAGATACGACCAGTGCGCGCAGCACCGTCGGTCGCGTCCATCTTGAAGTCGAACCGGCTGGCCATTTCAGAATCCATAGATAAGCGTGGCGCGGGTCAGCGTGTCGGTCGAGACTTTTCCGACGGGCGGATTGCTGTCGTAGTCGATCTGGTACGACAAACGCGAGCGGAGGCGGTTGTTGATCTCGAAATCGAGACCGCTGATGAAGGTCAGGCTGGTGTTCGATCCATCGACGATCAGCTGCGCTTCCCCGCCCGTTTCGGCCAGCGCATTCGCGTCCTGAGTGAACGAAAGGCGTTCGAAAATCTGCCAGTCGAAATCGAGGCCCGCTAGTGCCGCAATACGGTTTTCCGTCCGGCCATCGGTGTACTCGGTGACCCGATATGCCGGACCCGCTTTTACCGACAGGGCGAGCGTTTCGCTGTCCACCAGCTTGTAACCGATCCCGCCCGATACGGCGTACCTGCCCGAAAAACCCTGGATCTTGTCGCGCTCGTACTGGGCGAGGCCGTAGACGAACATCCGGTCGTTGAACTGCCAGCGAGGCTCGTAGGCGAGCAGGTATTGTTCGCGGCTCGTCTCGCCGTTCTGGCGCTGGTAGTCGAGACGCGCACGAACACGATGGCTCCAGTCGATGCCCTCGCGCTTCATCTTGAGTGACGCTGCAATGCCGACGCTGTCGGTGTTGCCGGACGACTGGAAGCCGCCGATCTCGCCCTCGCCCGACCACAGATCGAGCGGGCCGGCGTCCTTGATCGTGGCGATCCGCGCCTGCTCGGCCGCGGCGGTACGTTCCGCAAGGGTAGCCTTCCAGCCGTTCTCGAGCGTGTCGATTGCGCTCGCATCGTCAGGAAAGCTCGAGCGGGCGACCGATATCACGGCATCCACCTTAGCCGCATCGCCGGTCGCGATTGCGTTTTCGATCATTGTCCGGGCGGCTTCAGGAAGCTCGGCGCTGGCGGGCACAGCCAGGCACCCGACCAAAAGGGCTATCAGGATATGACGCAGGTTCTTCATGGCGCCCGCGCCTAGCGTGTCATGCGCGCAGTCGCCAGCCTGTCTTGAAGATATAGGCGATCACGCCGGTACATGCCGCCAGGAAAGCGAGCGTAATCCCGAAGCTGATCCAGATGTTCACATCGCTGCTGCCGTAGAAGGTCCAGCGCAGCCCGCTGACGAGGTATACGATCGGATTTGCCAGCGCGATCGTGTCCCAGGGCTTGGGCAGCATGTCGATCGAGTAAAAGGTGCCGCCGAGGAAAGTCAGCGGCGTGAGAAAGAGCATCGGGATGATGCCCAGCTTCTCGAAATTGTCGGCCCAGATCCCGAGGATGAAGCCGAACAGGCTGAAGGCGGCGGCCACTAGCATGATATAGATCACTGCTAGCAAAGGGTGCGCGATCGAATAATCGACGAACAGGCGCGCGGTCAGGAGGATGATCGCTGCAAGGATAAGGCTCTTGGTCATGGCTGCCCCGACGAATCCGATCAGGGTTTCGCCCACTCCGACAGGGGCGCTCAAAAGCTCGTAGATCGTACCCGTGAAGCGCGGCATGTAGATGCCGAAACTTGAATTGCTGGTCGTCTCGCCCAGCAAGGTCAGCATCAGTAGACCGGGAATTATGAAAGCGCCGTAATCGACCCCGCCAAGGTCAGGCATCCGCCCGCCGATGGCCGCACCGAAAACGATGAAATACAGCGATGTGGTCAGGACCGGCGCAAGGACGGACTGAAAGGCCGTGCGCAGGAAACGCATCAGTTCGCGCGTGTAGATGGACCAGGTCGAACGCCAGTTGATCATGCCGCATCCTCGTCTTCACCGAGCAGGGTGACGAAAATGTCTTCCAGGCTGCTCTCGCGCGTGTCGATACCTGAGTAATCGATCCCGGCCGCGATCAGGGCCTTGGTCAGAGCAGCGACCTCTTCCTTGCCCTTCCCGGTCCCGTCCCCGCCGCGATAGCAGATCGCATTTCCACCATCCTCCAGCTCGACCGGAAAGTGTCCGAGCGCTGCCGGCAGTGCGTCCAGCGGCTTGGCGAGCGTAATGTGTGCCTCTGTTCTGCCAAGGCGGGACATCATGGCGTCCTTCTCGTCCACCATCAGGATCCTGCCGCCGCTGATGATCCCGACGCGGTCGGCCATTTCCTCGGCCTCTTCGATGTAATGTGTGGTCAGGATCACCGTGACCCCGCGCTCGCGCATCTGGTCGATGATGCGCCACATGCCCTTGCGCAATTCGACGTCCACACCTGCGGTAGGTTCGTCGAGGAACAGGAGGTCGGGCTCATGCGCCAGGGCCTTGGCGATAAGCACGCGGCGCTTCATTCCTCCCGACAGGGCCATGATCCGCTCGTCGCGCTTCTCCCACAGGCTGAGAGAGCGCAGGATTTCCTCTATCCGCTCCGGATTGGGCGGAAGCCCGAAGAGCCCGCGAGAGTAGGCAACCGCACGCTTCACCGGCTCGAACATGTCGGTGCTCAGTTCCTGCGGCACGAGGCCGATCCGGCTACGCGCCTGGCGCCACTCGGTAGCGAGGTCGTGCCCGAATACGCGCATGGTGCCGGATGTCGGCCGCACAAGGCCGCAAACCGCGCCGATCAGGGTCGTCTTGCCCGCTCCGTTCGGCCCGAGCAGGGCGAAGATCTCGCCCCGGCGGATAGTCAGGTCGACATTGTCGAGCGCCTTCAGGCCGCCTGGGTAGACCTTGGTCAGCCCTTCGAGTTCGAGGATCGGGTCCGAGCTCAGGATAGCGCTCCTACTCGGCCAGCGCGATCATGGCAGCGGGATCGATATACTGGATATACGCCATCAGAGCCTGCATGGCCGCTGGGTCCATCATCAGTTCCGCCTTCGCGATCTCGCCGAGCCGACCGCCCGCAGCCTGCATACCCATCCGGTCGCGGCTCTGCATGACTACCTTGGCCTGCGCCTTGCAGTCCTTTGTAAGCAGGCGGGCGAAGAGGTCGGCCATCTCGCGATCGACCTGCTCCTTCGCTGAGGTATCGACTTCGACCAGGCCCTCCATCATCGGTGAGGATGCCATGCTGCCTGCCATCCAGCGAGCAACCAGCGTGCGATCGCTGCCGGTGGTCCTGTCGACCAGGCACTGCCCCAGTTTCGCCGATGCTTCGTTCGGCGCTGCAACCATGCTTTGCGCCGCGAGCGGCGTGCTCATGGCGACTGCGGCTAGCGCTGCCAGACCGGTGAATTTCATTGCGTCCCTCCGTTGAATTGAGGTCGCGATTCGGACCTCGCGGTCACCATAGGCCAAGGATCGGGAGAGCCAAGTTCGGACTGCGGACCGATCCCCGGCTCAGGGAATGAGAAGCGATGAGTCGCCGTAGCTGTAGAAACGGTATTCGTTGGCAATCGCGTGGGAGTAGGCCGCCATCATGCGGTCCCTGCCCATAAGGGCGCTCACCAGCATCATCAGGGTCGATTTCGGCAGGTGGAAATTGGTCATCAGGCCGTCGACCGCGCGGAATTGATATCCGGGCGTGATGAAGATGTCGGTGTCGCCTGCAAACGCGCGGATCACGCCATCGGCCTGCGTCGCACTTTCGAGCAGGCGGAGGCTCGTCGTACCGACGGCGATGATCCGGCCACCCGATGCGCGCGCTGCGTTGAGCCGGTCTGCAACCTCGGGTTCGATCCGGCCCCATTCCGAGTGCATGGCATGATCGTCCGTATCCTCCGCCTTTACCGGCAGGAAGGTCCCGGCCCCGACATGGAGGGTGAGGGTTTCCCTGCGCACGCCTGCATCATCCAGAGCGGCGACGAGTTCGGGGGTGAAATGCAGTGACGCCGTGGGCGCTGCGACGGCACCGTCCTCGGCTGCGAACATGGTCTGGTAGTCTTCCCGGTCCTGCGCATCGGTCTCGCGCTTTCCGGCGATATAGGGCGGAAGGGGCATGCGACCTGCGCGTTCGAGCAGCACTTCGACCGGTTCGTCTCTCTCGAATGCCAGGATGAAAGACCCGTCGGGCAAGCGCTCTTCGGCAATGGCGGAAACGCCCCCGCCGAACTCGATCAGGTCCCCTGCCCGCACGCGCTTCGCGTTGCGTATAAAGGCTTGCCACCGGCGCAGGTCGACGCGCTTGTGAAGGGTTGCGCCAATCTTCGCTTCGCCGCGGCGCCCCTCGAGCTGTGCCGGGATGACGCGGGTGTCGTTGAAGACCAGCACGTCGCCCGCCTTCAGCAGGGAAGGAAGATCGCACACGCCGCAGTCGCGCATCGGCCCCTCGGCACCCTCGACGACGAGCATGCGAGCGGCATCGCGCGGGCGCGCCGGACGCAAGGCTATGCGTTCGGGCGGCAAATCGAAATCGAACAGGTCTACCTTCATCGCCAGCGCCTCTAAACGCATGGCGGGTTCAGGAAAAGCGCTTAACCGATCGGCGCGTTGAGATCGTCCGTAGTAACCTCGGGATCGGCCATGATACGCGGAGCAGCCGGGACCGGACGATTGTCAGCCGCGATCGAAGCCTGAAGGACGCGAGTGGGGTCCTGCGGCGGTTCGCCGCGATTGATCGCGTCGACTGCGGCCATGTTCGAAATCACGCGGCCGAAATTCGTGTAGCGCTTGTCGAGGTTGAAACGCGGGTAGAAGACGATGAAGAACTGGCTGTTCGCGCTGTCTTCATCGGCAGCGCGGGCCATCGACACGGTACCGCGTACGTGCGGCATGATGTTGAATTCTTCCTCAAGGTCGGGAAGCTCCGAACTGCCTTGACCGGTGCCCGTCGGATCTCCGGTCTGCGCCATGAAGCCGTCGATTACGCGGTGGAAAATCACGCCGTCATAGAAACCGGCGCGGGCCAGCGTCTTGATACGCTCAACATGGTTGGGCGCCCAGCTCGGCATCAGGCGGATTGCCACCCGCTCGCCATTGGACAGGTCGAGCAGCAGGATGTTCTCCGGATCTTCCTGTACGCTGTAATTAATCGGCTCGAATTTCGCGCGCGGAGCCGGGGCTTCGGCATCCTGCGCTGTCGCGGATAGCGGAGCGAGAGCCGTCAGGGCGGCGGCAGCAAAGGCAAGCGAGGTCTTGAGCATCGGGTTTCCGTCGAATTGTCTGGTATGCAAAACGCCCTAGCGAGCGGGCGCTGTCGGTTCAATGAATAGCTTTGGCAGGATCAATAGTCGCCCAGCTGTCCCTTTTCTTCCACACGCTTGACCACATCCTCGCAAACCGCCTGGCTCACGAAGGGCGTGATATCACCGCCGAAAAGGGCGATTTCCTTCACCAGCTTGGAGGCAATCGGCTGAAGCGAGACGTCTGCCATGAGGAAAACCGTTTCGATATCGTCGTCGAGCTGCTGGTTCATGCCGGCCATCTGGTATTCGTATTCGAAATCGGCGACGGCTCGTAGTCCGCGAATGAGCACGTTGGCGCCCATCTTTTGCGCGAATTTCACCAGCAGCGCATTGAATCCTTCGACCTCGACATTGCCAAGTCCCATACGTGCGATCTCGCGCTCTACCATCGCGAAGCGTTCCTCGGTCGAGAACATCGGGTTCTTCGAAGGGTTCGTGGTCACCCCGATAATGAGCTTGTCGACCAGCTTCGATCCGCGGCGGATGATATCCGCATGACCGAGTGTGATGGGATCGAAAGTCCCCGGGTAAATGCCGATACGTTCGCCCATCAGTGATCCCTCTTCACGACAAATCGCGCCAATTCGACCAGCAATGCAGCGTCCGAACCGTGGCTGGCAAGGTGCTGCCCAGCTTGCTCGACCAGCATTTCCGCCTGCGCGCGCGCGGCATCGCGGCCCATCAGGGTCACGAAGGTCTGCTTGCCCTGCCCCTCGTCCTTGCGCAGCGCTTTCCCGGCTTTTTCCTCGTCACCTTCTACGTCGAGGAGATCGTCGGCGATCTGGAACGCAAGCCCGATGTCGCGTGCATAGGCGCGCAAGTGCGTGCGGCCTTCGGGCGGGATGCGGCCAAGGATCGCCCCCATTTCGACACTGGCGGCAAGCAGAGCGCCTGTCTTGAGCTGTTGCAGGCGGGTAACCTGGCGCAGATCGTAATTCTGTTCGTCGGAAACGATGTCCATCATCTGGCCGCCAGCCATGCCTTCATGGCCGCTTGCCTTGGCAAGAGCAGCCACCAACTCTGCGCGAACAAAGGGGTCGTTGCTGGTGTCCGGCATGGTCAGGATGTCGAATGCCAGCGCGTGGAGGCAATCGCCCGCGAGGACCGCTGTCGCCTCGTCGAACTGCTTGTGCAGCGTAGGCTTGCCATGGCGCAGATCGTCATCGTCCATGCAGGGAAGGTCGTCGTGGATCAGCGAATAGGCATGGATCGCCTCGACGGCGCAACCGGCATTGACGGCGGCCTGGCGCGTCACTCCGAAGAGCTGTGCAGTGGCGCAGACCAGCAAAGGCCGGACGCGCTTCCCCCCGCCAATCGCTGCGTACCTCATCGCCTCGACCAGACGCGCGCGAGTATCCTGCGGCACGGGAAGGAAAGCATCGAATGCCCCGTCCACCTCGCTTTGAATCCGCTCGAAAGCGTCGGCCAGTAGATCGGGCATTGCGGTCATTACGGTCATGCCTCAGCTTTCCGCATCGAAGGGCGCGGTCCCGGAAGGTTTGCCGTCGGCGCCCTGGACAATCTTTTCGATACGCGCCTGCGCCGCATCCAGTCTTGCCTGGCACGCCTTGCGCAATTCCTCGCCGCGTTCGTAGAGCGCTATGCTTTCGTCGAGCGGCACTTCCCCGCTTTCGAGATTGCGCACGACACCTTCGAGCGCGCGGAGCGCTTCCTCGAAACTCATTTCGCCGATCGGCTTGTCTAGACCCTCTGTCATATGGGGTGAGCATTGACGGGGCGCAGCCGCGCGGTCAAGAACATGGAAAAACTGGGGAGCGGATATGACGTGGATTATCGCATTCGTTGCAGCGGCACTGGCTTTCGGGGCGCTGGACGCGCTGTGGCTCGGCTGGGCCGGGAATAATTTCTATCGCCCCCGGCTCGGCGACATGCTTGCCGACAGCTTCCGGATGGGCCCGGCACTGGTGTTCTATGCCGCCTACGTGGCCGCTATGGTCTGGTTCGCAGTTCGCCCCGGCCTCAGCGCCGGGCTCGGCAGCGCGGCGCTCAACGGGGCATTGCTCGGCGCGATCTGCTACGCGACCTATGACCTGACGAACCAGGCAACGCTCAAGCAGTGGTCGACCACGGTTACCATCGCCGACATCATCTGGGGCGCATTCGCCACATCGGTTGCAGCAACCGTCGCCACCTACGCCGCGAGCAAACTCGCCTGAGGGAAGCAGCAGCTCCATGTTCATTGGTCACTTCGCACCGGCTTTCGCCGCGTGCGCAATCACGAACGAAGCCCCCAAGCTGGGCACGCTGTTCATCGCCGCTCAGCTGGTGGACTGGGCCTTCATGGCCTTCTTCATGGTCGGCATCGAGCAGGCGAGGATCGAACCCGGCATCACGGTAATGAGCCCGCTCGACCTCTATCACATGCCCTATACGCACAGCCTGCTCGGCACAGCGGTGTTCGCGGTAGGCTTTGCAGCGGTGGTCGGCATTACCTTTCGCAACGCAGTGGCTGCGACCTGGACCGCGATCGTGGTGATGAGCCACTGGGTGCTGGACCTGTTCGTCCATCGCCCCGATCTCACGCTCGCAGGAGGGGACGAAAAGCTTGGCTGGGGACTGTGGAATTACCCGTGGATCGAAATCCCGCTTGAGCTGGGAATCACTCTTGGCGCATTCATCTGGTTCATGCGTGCAACCAAGGGGCCGATCGTACCCCCGCTGATCCTGATCGGCTTCATGCTGGTCTTCCAACTTGTAAGCTGGTTCGGCCCACAACCTACAGAATATTCGATCGCCCTGCCCCTGACGGCGCTCTTCGCCTTCGGGTTCCTCACTGCCCTCGCCTACTGGGTTGGCACGACCCGCTGGCATCGCAACGAGGTCGGCCTGGGAGTGGCAAGCCCACCATTGTGGTAGCCCTGCATATTGCGCCTCGGCGCGCAGCACCGTAAGGGCGCGGGCCATGAGCGAAATCACCCCCGACGTCGTTGCCCAGCATGGCCTTTCCGAAGAAGAATACGAGCGCGTCCTGAACGCCCTTGGACGAGAGCCTAACCTCGTCGAACTCGGCATCTTCTCGGTCATGTGGAGCGAGCATTGCTCCTACAAGTCCAGCCGCCTTCACCTGAAGAAACTGCCGACCGAGGCTCCGTGGGTCATCTGCGGTCCGGGCGAGAACGCGGGCGTCATCGATATCGGCGATGGGCAGGCCGCCATCTTCAAGATGGAGAGCCACAACCACCCGAGCTACATCGAACCCTATCAGGGTGCTGCGACGGGCGTCGGCGGCATCCTGCGCGATGTCTTCACAATGGGCGCGCGCCCGGTTGCAAACGCGAATGCGTTGCGCTTCGGACGGCCCGACCATCCGAAGATGAAGCACCTCGTGCAGGGCGTGGTCGCGGGCATCGGCGGCTATGGCAATTGCGTGGGCGTCCCGACCGTCGCTGGCGAGACGAATTTCAACCCGGCCTATGACGGCAACATCCTCGTAAATGCCATGACCGTTGGCGTCGCCGATGCTGACAAGATCTTTTATTCGGCCGCGACCGGCGTCGGAAACCCGATCGTCTATGTAGGCTCGAAGACGGGCCGCGACGGCATTCACGGCGCGACCATGGCCTCTGCCGATTTCGAGGAAGATGCCGACGCCAAGCGCCCCACGGTTCAAGTGGGCGATCCCTTCACCGAAAAGCTGCTGATCGAAGCCTGCCTCGAATTGATGGCCACCGATGCCATTGTCGCGATCCAGGACATGGGCGCGGCAGGCCTCACCTCCTCCAGTGTCGAGATGGCGACCAACGGCAAGGCCGGTATCCGCCTCAACATGGACAACGTGCCGTGCCGCGAAGAAGGCATGACGCCCTACGAAATGATGCTGAGCGAAAGCCAGGAGCGCATGCTCATGGTGCTGAAGCCCGGCAAGGAAGAAATGGCGGCGGCCATCTTCGAGAAATGGGAGCTGGACTTCGCGGTAATCGGCGAAGTTACCGACACGCGGCACATGGTGCTCGAATTCGGCGGCGAAGTGGTGTGCGACATTCCGCTCGGCCCGCTCGCCGCAGATGCGCCCGAATACGACCGCCCGTATCTTTCGAAGGAAGAGTACACCGCCTGGGCCGGGATCAAGCCGATGGTTGACCGCCCCGACACCAGCGATGTCGGCGGCGACCTGCTTACTCTCCTCGCCTCCCCCAACCTGTCCTCGCGCAGCTGGATTTCGGAACAGTACGACAGCCAGGTTGGCGCAGATACGCTCCAGACGGGCGGCGACGCCGGCGTTGTGCGGGTGCATGGCACGAAAAAGGCGCTGGCGATCAGCACCGATTGTACGCCGCGTTACGTCCACGCGGACCCGTATGAAGGCGGAAAGCAGGCGATCGCGGAAGCATACCGTAACCTGTGCGCAGTCGGCGCGCGTCCCCTCGCTGTCACCAACTGCCTCAACTTTGCCAATCCGCAGCGCCCCGAAATCATGGCTCAGTTCGTCCATGCGCTCGACGGTATGGGCGCCGCCTGCCGCGCGCTCGACTTCCCGATCGTCTCGGGCAACGTCAGCCTTTACAACGAGAGCAAGGCGACCGGCGGCGGCAGCGCGATCCTGCCCACCCCGGCTATCGGCGGCGTCGGTCTGATCGACGATTACGCCAAGATGATGACCATGCCCTTCAAGGCCGAAGGCGAGGCGATCTACCTCATCTGGCCAGAAGAATGGGCGACCCCCGATCCGGAACGTTCGCACATCGGCAAATCGCTGTGGCTTGCCGAAATCCATGGCCGCGACGAAGGCCGCGCTCCGCCGGTCGACCTGACGCTGGAAAAGAACGCGGGCGAAGGCGTGCGCGAACTGATCGAGGCAGGTCTGGTCAGCGCGGTTCACGATGTCTCCGATGGCGGTCTTGCCGTGGCACTCGCCGAAATGGCCATGGCCAGCGGCATGGGTGCAGAGACCATCGGCAATGACGATTACACGCAGGCGCAGTGGTGGTTCGGCGAAGACCAGGGCCGCTATGTCATCACCGTCCCCGATGCAGAGGCGTTCAACGCCTATCTCGCCAAGGGAACGGAAAATGAAGACACGGCCCGCGTCGGTTTTCGTCGCCTCGGCACTGTCGGCGGGAACGAGCTATTCGGCGTCCCGGTGACCAAGCTGCGCGAAGCCCACAAGAGCTTCTTCAGCAAGTGGATGGAAGGCTGAGGCAGCGCCCGTGGCGCTGCTTCAACTTGCACTTCACTATGGCGGGCATTGGCTTGCCCCCTTCCTGATCGCCCGGCTCCTATGGGCGAAGAACTGGCTCCGCGCGGGGCTGGTCATCGTTTCGGCAAATCTGATCGACCTCGATCATTTGCTGGCCGATCCGATATTCGATCCCGACCGGTGCAGCATCGGCTTCCACCCGCTTCACGGCTGGATCGCTGCCGGCATATATTGCGCGATGCTGCTGGTGCCCAAGTGGTGGGTTCGCGCTTTCGCCGTGGGCGCGCTATGGCACCTTGCAGTCGACCTGGGCGATTGCGGCATGCAGGACTGGAACTGAAACGATGAGCGC
This sequence comes from Qipengyuania aquimaris, assembly GCF_009827445.1. GTDB lineage: Bacteria > Pseudomonadota > Alphaproteobacteria > Sphingomonadales > Sphingomonadaceae > Qipengyuania > Qipengyuania aquimaris. Next base: position 674,025 of record NZ_WTYI01000001.1, on the reverse strand, counting down.
TGGCTATTCCGACACACCCCTCGCCAAAAAGCTGTCCCTCAGGGACGGACTTACCGTGTGGTTCGACGGCATGCCCGAAAGTATCATCGACGAGATCGATGAATACGCACTGGAACTGACATTCGTCCCGGGTCCTGAGGCCGGACCGGACGCGGCCCATATCTTCGTAACCGATCAAACGGCGATGGAAGAGAAGCTGGCTGTGCTGCGCGATGCGATGTCGCCCGATGGCCATGTCTGGGTCAGCTGGCCGAAACAGGCATCAGGCGTCGCGACCGAAATCGACGAACACGCGGTGCGCGAAGCGGGGCTGGCGCTGGGGTTTGTGGACACTAAGAAATGCGCAGTGGACGAGACCTGGTCGGGCCTCAAATTCGCCATCCGCAAGGAATTGCGCTGAAGATCAGGCAGCCTGCTGCTGCGGCGGCATGATCTGGTCTTCGGTAAGGCCTTCACCGCGCATGATTTCAAGACAGCGGAAATAGGTCTCGGGCTTCCCGACGTTCAGCCGCTTGCGCGCGACTTCGATGTCCTCGCGCATCACTTGCTCGACATCCATATGCGCCAGCTTCTTCGCCGCCTTGCCGAGCCGGCGGCCTTCATTGATCGCAGCAAAGATCGGGGCGGAAGTCCCCGTACCCTTCTTGATCTGGCGCGCACCGGCATAAGCGATGAACAACACGCCGGGATTGAGATTCTGTTCGTAGCTGAAGCCGAGCAACGCGGCCTCGCCCAGAGCGTCACGCCCGTAACCGGTCAGGATGTGGAAGAGGTCGTGCGTGTCGCGCAGGCGGCAGAAATACCATTCCGTCAGATCGTCATGGCGATTTTCCGGCGGATTGAACCTGTGCGATTCCGCCACCAATCCAGCGGCGGACAATCCCTCGCGCTTCATGAAGGCAATGTACTTCGCGGCCACCGTATTCGGGCCACAGTCGGACCAACGCTCGTGATCGTCGAGCATTGCCGGGATGTCGGTTCCGTTTTTGAGGAACCGGCGCCCCTCATCGGACTGCACGAAGCTCCACGCCTGCAGGTGGCTGCGTTTGCCCTTCAGCGACTCGATAATGTGGAACACCTGCGCGGTGTCTTCCTTGTCGGCAACGAGCTTGCGGAAATGCTGCCACGCCTTGAGCGGACGAATGCCGCTGGTCTTGCGTTCCGGATGCACGAGGGGACGTTCAGAAAGTGCCATGCGAGACTCCATTGCAGGCAGCAACTTACAATACTGTAAATTGCCTGTCCATGTAACGGGTTCCCTTTCACCGCCGAAACAGGAATAGGAGGGGTCATGCTGGATCACGAAACCGTACCGTATTCTCTGCCCGCGATGGACGATGAAACGCGCATCGAGCGCGCGCGTTCGATGCGCGACAGCCTCAAGCAGCGGCACACTTGCAGGTATTTTTCCGATGCAGCGGTCCCCCGCGAGGTAATCGAGGCCGCGATCGAGGCGGCAGGCACCGCGCCCAATGGCGCCAATCACCAGCCCTGGCATTTTGCCGTGGTCTCCTCGCCAGACAGGAAACGCGCCATTCGCGAAGCCGCCGAAGCCGAAGAACGCGCTTTCTATTCCGGCAAGGCGAGCGAGGAATGGCTCGAGGCGCTTGCCCCTTTGGGGACCGATGCAGACAAGCCTTTCCTGGAAACCGCGCCATGGCTGATCGTCGTCTTCGCCCAGCGCAAAGGCGGTATCGCCGAAGACGGGAAGACGCAGAATTATTACGTCAACGAAAGCGTGGGGATCGCCTGTGGAATGCTTATCGCAACGCTCCACGAAGCGGGCCTCGCGACGTTGACACATACCCCTTCCCCGATGGGATTCCTCCGCGAAATCTGTGAACGGCCGGAACACGAGAAGCCCCTGATGGTCGTGGTTGCCGGCCTTCCCGCAGAAGGGGCAACGGTCCCCAAACACGCTCTCGACAAGAAACCCCTGTCGACGATCAGTTCCTGGCTCTGACCCGTCAGGCCTGGCGCGCCAGGAGCTGGTGCGGGTCGATATTCTCGTCCTGCCAGATCTCGTGGCAGCGGCGGTAAGCGACCGGTTCCGAAAAGCCCAAGGTCTGGCGGGCGTGATGCAGGTCCATGTGCAGCACCTCGCGGATGGGATGCCCGATAAGCCCAGCGCAGACCTTGCCCGCGCGGCGTGCTTCGCGTGCAGCATCGATGACAGGCGCCTGCGTCTGCACTGACTGCCTGATCTTCAGGGCGCCGGAGTATCCGAGAAGCAAGTGTGCCGGGCTTGGCGAATGACCGTGGGTAAACAGGAGGACACACGCCTCTCCCAGCGTGTCCCGGCCATAGCCTGTCATTACGTGCAGCAGATCATGCGTATCGCGCTGTCTCCAGCCGAACCATTCGATCATATCGCCGTAGATCGGCCTGCCGGACCATGTACCCTTCCTCGCCAGATCTTCAGCGGTCAGTCCCTGCGCCTGCATGAAATCGCAATAGGCCTGTCCGACCGTGCCCTTGGGCAGGGCCCTCAACGCTTTGTGGTCGTCCAGGATGTGCGGAAGATAAGGCTCCGACTTGCGGAGCATTTCGCCATGATCGGTCAAGGCCAAACGCTCGGCATCAGGTTCGAAATGTTCGGAAGGTAGCGCGTCGTAAATATGGAAGACGTGCGAGGTGTCTTCCTTGTTTTCGACCAGCTTTCGATAGTGATGGAGCGCGCGCCGAAGATTGCGCTTGCGATGCGGCCGTGCCGGGTGCCGGAACGGAATTCCGTCTGCAGCATGATCTACGCCCGGTCCGGCCATATGAGTAACGTCGACTACCATCTTTGATCCCGATCAGGGTGGTAGCCCAGTATTGGCGATTTCTATTGGACGGATGCGCCAAAAAACCGTCTCAATTTCAGCCTTCTACCCAATCGGATCGCGCAATCCCTAGAAGAGACAGCAAAACTGTAAGGTCTTCGCTGACAATTCGGCCGCTTGCGGCATCCCTCGCCTTGGGCTTGGCGCGGTACGCGACGCCGTAATCTGCAGCGACGATCATGGGTATGTCGTTGGCCCCGTCCCCGGTCGCCAGAACCCGCGCGCCCTCGCCCAGCTGACCGCGCTCCTCTTCCAGCGTTGCAAGCTTCGTCGATGCATCGCTGACGGGCCCTGCGAGTTTTCCGGTAAGCTCGCCGTCGGCTACAGCGAGGCGATTGCCGACCACTCGGTCGAAGCCGAGCATCTCTGCCACCGGGTCTGCAAAATGATGGAACCCTCCGGTGACGAGGACAGGGCGGCAGCCATGGCTTCGCAGGGTCTGGACCAATATACGCGCACCCGCGACGGGGCGGATGCGTTCATCGAGGCATTGCTGGATGGCCGTTTCGTCCAGCCCCTCGAGCAGTGCGACGCGTTCCCTGAGCGCCGCCTCGAAATCGAGCTCGCCGCGCATCGCGCGTTCGGTGATTTCGGCGACGTGTTCCTTGATGCCGGCATAGTCGGCCAGCTCGTCGATGCATTCCTGGCCGATCATCGTGCTATCCATGTCGGAAACGAACAGGCGCGGGACTTCGATTGCATGATCGGCCACCAGCATGTCGCAATCGCCAAACGCATCGGACAGGATGTCGGTCACCGTATCGGCCTGTCCGGCGGGAAAAGTGATTTCGAGAACTTCTCCGCAGAAATCCATCATGGCAGCGGACGCCAGCGGCATTCCCGCCTCGTCCAATCCTGCCCGCGCCTTTTCTAGGCGGGTTTCCAGTCCTTCCTGCTCTGCTATCAGTCGCGCGATGAGCACTGCCTATTCTCCTGAAGAACCGTCTCTTGAAAAACCGGTGACGCTCATCGCAGGGCCGACCGCAAGCGGCAAGAGCGATCTGGCGGTGCGCCTTGCGAAAGCCATCGAAGAAGGCGGCGGACGCGGCGTCGTCATCAACGCCGACAGCGCGCAGGTCTATTCCGATCTCCAGGCCCTTTCGGCGCGGCCCGACGAAGAAGAGATGCAGGGCATCGAGCATCGCCTGTACGGTGCATGGGACGGTGCGACCGCGTGCTCGGCAGCCGACTGGGCCGAAGCCGCCAAAGGCGAAATTTCCGCACTTCACGACGAAGGTGCGATACCGATCCTATGCGGCGGTACTGGACTTTACATGCGCACGCTATTGGAAGGCATCGCGCCCGTACCTTCTATCGTCCAAAGTCTACGTGACGAGGTAAGAGCTCTATCCCAGTCAGAGGCGCGCGAAGCGCTGGAGGCAGAGGACCCGGAGGCCGCATCCCGCCTTGCGCCGGCCGATGCTGCACGCACCGCAAGGGCACTCGAAGTCGTGCGATCGACCGGCCGAACGCTTAAGGATTGGCAGGCACGCAAGACAGGCGGTATCGCTGGGGAAATCAGCCTTTCCCCGCTTGTCCTGCTGCCCGAACGCGAATGGCTATACGAGCGCTGCGATCGCCGCTTTGTCTTGATGATGGAAGGTGGCGCGGTCGAGGAAGTGGAAAGCTTGCTCGAGCGAGGCCTCGATCCCCAGCTTCCCGTTATGCGCGCCATCGGTGTCCGCGAAATCGCGGGCTATCTCAAAGGCGAGCTATCGCGGGATGAAGCCATCGTCGCTGGCCAGATTGCGACACGTCGGTACGCCAAACGGCAATACACGTGGTTCAGGCACCAGCCGCCGGAGACATGGCCGCGAACGAGTAACATTAATGACGCTTTGGCGGATCATTTTGTTTCTTTGTTACGCAAATCGAGTTGACAACGCGCTATTCGTTACTCATACGGAGGCTCCTGTCGGCCCGGTGCTATGACCCCAGCGCCGGGCCGATTTGTGACTGGAAGTGGAGGAATACCCGTGTCGGAAGAGCGCAGCGGCGCCGCAATCCTGATCGAATGCCTTAAGCGGCAGGGTGTCGAATTCGTATTCGGCTACCCCGGCGGTGCAGTGCTGCCGATCTATGACGAGCTGTTTGCAGACGACGATATCCGGCACATCCTCGTTCGCCATGAAGCAGGCGCTGCCCACGCGGCTGAAGGCTACGCGCGTTCGACCGGCAAACCGGGCGTTGTCCTTGTCACCAGTGGTCCGGGCGCAACCAATGCAGTCACCGGCATCGCCGACGCCTACATGGACTCCATACCTATGGTGGTCATCACCGGACAGGTCCCCACCGGCCTGATCGGCACCGACGCTTTCCAGGAAGCCGATACCGTTGGTCTCACGCGCCACTGCACCAAGCACAACTATCTGGTCAAAGATCCGGAGCGCCTGCGCGCCACGATCGAGGAAGCTTTCCGCATTGCTACTACCGGGCGTCCCGGACCGGTTGTGATCGACATTCCCAAGGACGTTCAGATCGCGCTCGCATCCTGGGGCGACCAAGACGATGCGCCCCTGCCCTCGCATCGCTACCAGCCAGAAGTCGACGGCAGCGCGAGCGAGATCGAGCAGGCCATCCAGATGTTGGCGCAGGCTGAACGCCCGGTCTTCTATACCGGCGGCGGTGTCATCAACGCCGGGCCCAAGGCAACGGAGCGCTTGCGCCAATTGCAGAAGGCAACCGGCGCGCCTGTTACCAGCACCCTCATGGGCCTCGGGGCCTTTCCGGCAGACCATCCCGACTGGCTCGGAATGCTTGGCATGCATGGCACGTACGAAGCCAACATGGCGATGAACCGGGCCGATCTCATCATCGCAGTTGGTGCCCGTTTCGATGACCGCGTGACCGGCAGGCTGGACGCTTTCGCTCCTCAGGCGAAGAAGATTCACATCGACATCGACCGCGCGCAGATCAACAAGATCGTGCCGGTCGATCTCGGCATCGTGGGCGACTGCGGCAATGTGCTCGACCAGCTGCTGCAGGAATGGGGCGCGCGCAAACCCAACGACCTGTCGGAATGGCAGGCGCGTATCCTCGGCTGGAAGGCGCGCGATTGCCTCGCCTATCCCGAACGTTCCGATGTCATAATGCCGCAGAAGAGCATCGAGCGCCTGTTCGCGCTAACCAGGGACCGCGATCCCATCATCACTACCGAAGTCGGCCAGCACCAGATGTGGGCGGCGCAGTATTTCGGCTTCATGGGCCCCAACAAATGGCTGACCAGCGGCGGCCTCGGCACGATGGGTTACGGCCTGCCGGCCGCCATCGGCGCGCAGCTGGGCAATCCCGACAGCCTCGTCATCGATATTGCCGGTGAAGCGAGTATCCAGATGAATATCCAGGAGCTCGGTACGGCGAGCCAGTTCCGCCTGCCGGTCAAGGTCTTCATCCTCAACAACGAATACATGGGCATGGTCCGCCAGTGGCAGGAACTGACCTATGAAAGCCGCTATTCGAACAGCTATTCCGACAGCCTGCCCGACTTCGTGAAGTTGGCCGAAGCATATGGCTGGAAGGGCATTCGTATCGAGGATGAAAGCCAGCTCGATGCGGGGATCGAGGCGATGCTCGCCCATGACGGGCCGGTGATCGTCGATTGCCAGGTGGCCAAGGATGCCAATTGCTTCCCGATGATCCCGAGCGGTGCGGCGCATACGGAGATGCTCCTCTATGGCGACCAGGTCGGGGGCACGATGGACGACGAAGCGAAGGCGCTGGTGTGATGGGTATGCATATGAAAATCCCCACCCAATTCGCGCAGCGCGCAGAACGCAAGAAATGGTTCGCGCGCGAAGATGCGGAGCGTCTGCTCGACTGGCTCGAGGATGACGGGCACCGTTTCATCGGCATGGATGTTGCCGAAAAACGCGACGATGGCAGCTGGGTTCTGTTACTGGACCAGCTCGATCTCTCGCGCCAGACCGACAATTTCGAAGCGGTCCGCCGCGGACGCGATTTCCTGCGCGATTACGACGGAGAAGGCCGCATGTTCGAACCTGTCTGGCAGGAGCGCCAGCCGTGAAAATCGCCGAGCAGTCCAGCGAACGTCACGTCCTGAACGTGATCGTCGACAACGAAGCCGGCATTCTTGCCAAGATATCCGGCATGTTCACCGCGCGCGGTTACAATATCGACAGCCTGACGGTGGCCGACATATCGGAAGACCATGCGATCAGCCGGATCACCATCGTGACCCGCGGTCCCGAGCCGGTGATCGACCAGATCCGCGCCCAGCTGGAGCGGCTGGTACCGGTCCACAAGGTCATCGACCTGACCGAACACGGCGCGCACGTCGAACGCGAACTGGCTTTGGTGAAGGTCGCCGGAAAGGGCGACGACCGGGTCGAGGCGCTACGCATTGCAGAGTTGTTTCGCGCGAATGTCGTCGACACCACGACGCAAAGCTTCGTTTTCGAGCTAACCGGCGCGCCGGACAAGATCGACAGTTTCATCGTCCTGATGCGTGAACTCGGCCTCGTCGAGGTCGGCCGCTCGGGGATCGTTGGTATGATGCGCGGGCCAGACCGCGCCTAATATGGGGTTAGAAATGCAAGTTTATTACGACGCCGATTGCGACCAGCAGCTGATCAAGGACAAGAAGGTCGCCATTGTCGGTTACGGCAGCCAGGGCCACGCTCACGCGCAGAACCTTCGCGACAGCGGTGTGGGCGAAGTCGTCATTGCCCTGCGCGAAGGCTCGGCCACGGCAAAGAAAGCCGAAGGCGCAGGCTTCACCGTCAAGACTGTCTCGGAAGCCGCCGAATGGGCCGACGTGCTCATGATCCTCGCGCCCGACGAGCACCAGGCTGCGATCTATGCGGGCGAGGTTGCGGGCAAGATGCGTCCCGGAACCGCCCTCGCCTTCGCGCACGGTCTCAATATTCACTTCGGCCTGATCGATCCGCCCGCTGACGTGGACGTCATCATGATTGCCCCCAAGGGCCCCGGCCACACGGTTCGCGGTGAGTACATCAAGGGCGGCGGCGTCCCCTGCCTCATCGCCGTCCACCAGGAAAGCATCCAATCCGGCGGCAACGGCTTCGCCAAGCAACTGGCGCTCTCTTATGCCAGCGCAGTCGGCGGCGGTCGGTCGGGCATCATCGAGACCGATTTCAAGGAAGAGTGCGAAACCGACCTCTTCGGCGAACAGGCAGTGCTTTGCGGCGGGATCACCCACCTGATCCAGGCCGGTTTCGAAACGCTGGTCGAGGCCGGATACGCGCCTGAAATGGCCTATTTCGAATGCCTCCACGAAACCAAGCTGATCGTCGACCTGCTCTATGAAGGCGGCATCGCGAACATGCGCTATTCGATTTCGAACACCGCAGAATATGGCGACATCAAGACCGGCCCGCGCATCATCACCGAAGAGACCAAGGCCGAGATGGGCCGCGTGCTCAAGGACATCCAGTCGGGTCGCTTCGTGAAAGATTTCGTGCTCGACAACCAGGCGGGACAGCCCGAGCTCAAGGCCAGCCGCAAGGCCGCAGCAGCCCACCCGATCGAGAAGACCGGAGCGCAGCTTCGCGCCATGATGCCGTGGATCGGCGCCAACAAGCTCGTCGACAAAGAACGCAATTAGTCGAAAACCCTTTGCGGTTCAGCGCGATACGGAGAGGGTGAGGTCATGACGGACCTCGCCTTCTCTTGCGCTTGCGGCACCGTGACGGGTGTCGTGAAAGATGTCGGTCCCGGTGAAGGGGACCACGTCTATTGTCACTGCACCGATTGCCAGTCGGTACCGAAGTTCCTCGGTGCAGAAGACCGCATATTGGACGAGGCTGGTGGGACCGAACTTTACCAGACCCGTTGCGCCCGGCTCGCATTCTATTCGGGCGCGGACCAGCTTGCAGGTCTTCACATGACCGACAAGCCGACCTTACGCTGGTTTGCAAAGTGCTGCGACACGCCGATGTTCAACACCTACGCGAACGGGAAGCTTCCCTATACAACCGTGCTTGTCGCGAATTGCGAACCGGGAGGACGCGCAGCCCTTGGTCCGGTACGGGGACACCTCTTCTTGGAAGACGCTCCCGGCAACACCGATGGCCTGAAGCCACTTTCGATGAACGCCCTGCTGCGCAGCTTCTTCAAGCGCCTGATCCGCGATATTTTTTCCGGCGACCGGAGGCGCAATCCGCTGTTCGATCCGATGACATTGCAGCCGATAGCCACTCCGCGAAGGCTCACACCGGACGAACGTCGCGCACTCGGTTAGAGTGATCGGATTTTCGTGTCGCCTAATCAGGAACGAGGCTGGCGCTGCGGTTTTGCAAGAGGGCATTCCCGCAGGAGACCGAACATGAAAAAGCCGATCCTCGCCCTAGCCCTCGCCACCAGCGCAGGCCTAGCCGTCACTTCGTTTTCTGCCCAGGGAAAAGGCCAGGTGCCGGGTGCCGTCGACGCCAGCCGCGTCGCTGCCGGCAACTACGCCCTCGATCCCGCGCACACCCTCGTGCAGTGGAGCTTGAGCCACTTCGGCTTCAACGACTACTTTGGACTGTTCGGCGATATCGAGGGCACTATGACCTTCGATCCTGCGGACATCGAAGCGAGCAGTTTCGACATCTCGATCCCCATCACCAGCGTGGCCGTGCCTAGTGAGGGCTTGCGCGACCATCTCCTGCGCCCGGGCAAGGACGGGGCGGAACCAGACTTCTTCGGCCCAGATCCGGAAGCGGCACGGTTCGTTTCGACTTCCGTTCGCCGGGTCGGCGACACATCGGCGGTTGTTACCGGACAGCTGACGATGAACGGCAACACCGGTCCGGTCACCATGCTCGTCGACTTCACCGGCGCAGGCCAGAATCCCATGAACGAAGCGCGCACAGTCGGTTTCCACGCGCGCGCAACAATCGACCGGACGCAATGGGGTATCGATTACCTCGCGCCAGTAGTCGGAAGCGAAGTCGACCTCGACATAAGCGCAGCCTTCGAACTGCAGTAAGGCCTCTCGACAAGCGCATCGCGAGCCTTCACGACGGTCCGCATGCGCTTGTCCGACTGCCACAATATCGATGATTTCCGCAAGCTGGCCAAGGCTCGGTTGCCGTGGCCGGTCTTCGACTATATCGACGGTGCCGCAGACGACGAGCTGACGAAGGCCCGCAACACCAGCGCGTTCGACAGTGTCGACCTGGTGCCGGACGTACTTGCCGGTGTGGGCGAGATCGACACTAGCTGCACCATCATGGGGCGAAAGAGCGAGCTTCCCCTCATGCTCAGCCCGACAGCCCTGCAGCGAGCTTTCCACCGCGACGGCGAGCGCGCAGTCGCACTCGCTGCGGAGAAATTCGGCCTGTGGTTCGGTATCTCGAGCCTGGCGACACACTCGATCGAGGAAATCGCCAGCCTGACCAGCGGCCCCAAGCTGTTCCAGCTCTACGTCCACAAGGATAAGGGCCTCAACGCGAGCATGATCGAACGCTGTCAGGAAAGCCACTTCGACGCTTTGGCGCTCACAGTAGACACGATCGTATCGGGCAAGAGGGAGCGCTGCCTGCGCTCGGGATTCACCACCCCGCCCCGCTTTTCCGCCTCATCGCTGTGGAGTTACGCGACGCGGCCGTACTGGACACTCAATTACATTTTCTCCCCCAGGTTCCGCCTGCCCAACCTGGATGGCCATGTGCAGGAGGGAACCGGCAAGGCCGTGAGCATCCAGGATTACTTCAACACCATGCTCGACACGAACATGGATTGGGACACCGCCGCACGGATACGGCAGGACTGGGGCGGCACGTTCTGCCTCAAGGGCGTCATGAGCGCTGCCGATGCAAGGCGCGCAGTCGAGATCGGAGCGGACGCGATCATGATCTCGAACCATGGTGGACGGCAGCTTGACGGCAGCCGCGCCCCTTTCGACCAATTGCAGGAAATCGTCGATGCCGTCGGAGGCGAGATCGAAATCATCTGCGACGGCGGCGTTCGGCGTGGCACCCACGTTTTGAAAAGCCTTGCGATGGGCGCAACCGCTGCATCCGGTGGCAGGCTCTACCTCTATGCTCTCGCCGCGGCCGGCCAGGAAGGTGTCGAGCGCGCACTTGCCATACTGCAGGACGAAATCGAGCGGGGCATGCGCCTCATGGGTGTTACAAACGTGCAAGAATTGACCCGCGATCGCCTGCGTTGGCGATAGAAAAGAAAACTTCACCTTGTCCTGCGCGAAAAATTGCGCAATTCATCATGCTATGAACCGCATCGGACTACTTCTGCGACTTACACGCCCTTGGGCGTGAACTCGGTGTGCCATCAGGGTGCACCGCGCACCCAAGGGCCTTTCCGACGATAGCCGAACCCCGATACGAGTTTCTCCATGCCAATGCTCAGCGACCCCAGCGCCAAATACTCGGCCTTTCCCCAGGTCCCCCTGACCGATCGTCAGTGGCCAACCAGAACAATCACCGCCCCGCCCCGCTGGCTGTCGACCGATCTTCGGGACGGGAACCAGGCAATCGTCGATCCGATGGATGCGCACAAGAAGAACCGCTTCTTCGATCTCCTCGTCGAGATCGGCGTGAAAGAGATCGAAGTCGGCTTTCCCAGCGCGGGCGCGACAGAGTTCGATTTCATCAGCGGCCTCGTCCAATCAGGCCGCGTCCCGGACGATGTGCTGGTGCAAGTCCTCACCCAAAGCAGGGAAGACCTGATCCGTACGAGCTTCGCCAGTCTCAAGGGGGCGAAGCAGGCCATTGTGCACCTCTACAACGCGGTCAGCCCCGCATGGCGCGAAGTCGTTTTCGGCATGACGCGGGAGCAGGTGCGCGATATCGCCGTTCGCGGTGCCAAGGTCATGCGCGACGAGGCGGGGCAGCAACCGGGCACCGACTGGCACTTCCAGTATTCGCCGGAAACATTCTCAACCGCAGAGCTCGATTTCAGCCTCGAGGTTTGCGAAGCGGTGATGGAAGTTCTTGCCCCCACTCCCGAACATCCGATCATCCTCAACCTGCCTGCGACGGTGGAAGCGGCCACTCCGAATATCTACGCAGACCAGGTGGAATATTTCATCCGCAACCTGCCCAATCGGGACAGTGCGGTCATCAGCCTTCACACCCATAACGATCGTGGCACCGGCGTTGCTGCAGCCGAACTGGCCCTGATGGCCGGAGCGGACCGAGTTGAAGGATGCCTTTTCGGAAACGGCGAGCGGACGGGGAACTGCTGCCTCGTAACGATGGCGCTCAACATGTACACGCAGGGTATCGATCCCCGCCTCGATTTCTCCGACATTGACCGGGTTATCGAGACGGTGGAGTACTGCAACGAACTGCCCGTGCACCAGCGCCATCCCTACGGCGGCGAGCTGGTCTACACCGCGTTCTCGGGCAGCCATCAGGACGCAATCAAGAAGGGATTCGCGGCCCATGAGGTGCAGAACGATCCTCATTGGCGCGTCCCCTACCTGCCAATAGATCCTGCCGATCTCGGGCGCACTTATGAGGCGGTCATCCGCGTTAATTCGCAATCCGGCAAGGGAGGCTTTGCATGGGTCCTCGAACAGGATCAGGGCCTCAAGCTGCCGAAGAAAATGCAGGCCGATTTCAGCCCCCATGTCCAGCGCATGGCAGACGAGCTCGGCCGCGAACTGGGCGCAGCGGACATCTGGGAAGCCTTCAAACGGGCTTACCACGTCCAAACCAGCGAGAAGCGCTTCCAGCTTGTCGATTATGACGAGCGGCGCGCATCGGACGGCACCAGGCTGTTCAGCGGGACGATCGCTGTCGATGGTGTCGAGCAAAGCGTTTCCGGCCGCGGCAACGGCCTGATCTCCTCGGTGCTTTCGACCATCGAAAAGGCGTTTGGCCTGCAACTCGAAATTATTGATTATAGCGAGCACGCACTGACCACCGGTCGCGACAGCCAGGCCGCGGCATATCTCGAATGCCGCGACGGAGAGGGTAACACTATATGGGGATGCGGCATCGATGAAGATGTCGCGACAGCCAGTGTTCGGTCGGTGCTTAGCGCGGCAAATTCCGCAGTATCGAGAGCGCCCCGAGACTAATTGTGTCCCACAGCGGGATTGCATGCTGGTTCTATACAAGCGCAACATACTGTGTATGGTAAGAACAGGGTCACTATCGCAATAAAACAGGCTGTTATCGCCGCTGGATGAGTAGCAATCCCGTTGGAAGACCCCTTCTACGTCATCAAGGCTGACCATCTGCCGGCGCTTTATTATCTGGAGCGTTCGCACCCTCGCCCGCGTCGTATGGAATGGATCAATCGGGGCACCAATTCGGTGCTGCGGCCTTCCACCGTCGATATGCTTTTGCGCACGCTTTTTAGGCATCCGCGCTCGCCGAGTGTCAAGAAACTGCACGAATCCTCGGGGCTGAGGGTCACATTCCCTGGCGAGTCCGAAAGAGACAAGTTCGCCCGCACCTTCCTGGAAGCGCGGCGTCACATGAGATCGAATTCCGCCCGAATAGTGACGGCGGTCTTCGAAGGTTCGGGAAGCGCAGAAGCGGCCGTAGAGAAACTGCGTCAGGAAGGCATTCCGGACAAAGCCGTGTCGATGGTGTGGCGGACCAGCCAATATCTCGACGCGGATTACAAGCCGAGCGAAGGGCATGGCTATCTCGGCATTGCCTCTGCCATGGCTGGCGGCGGTATCGCAGGTGCAATGCTCGGAACAGCGATCCTTATCATTCCCGGCGTCGGTCCGGTAGCGGTTGCCGGAGCTCTTACCGCCTCTGCGTTCTCTTCCGTGGCTGCATTTTCCGGGATTATCGGCGCAACCGGGAGCGGCATCGCCAAGATGCTGACCGACCATGATGTGGATGGTGTCGCTGCCACTCTTTATGAGCAGGAAATTCGGAAAGGGCGCGTTTTCGTTTCGGTCGACTGTGTTGATGCAAATTGCGATCCGGCCAAGATCCACAAGACGCTCGACGAGGCCGGTGGCAAGACGGCAGGACTGGAATCTGGCGGCCTATCCTAGTGCCTTTGCAGGAGATTGAAGATGTCGGAAGAAATTCTCGAACCCGAACTGCCAATCATCGATCCCCATCATCACCTGTGGGACCTGAGGCCGCTCGTTCCTGCCTTTCCCGAACCTCGCCACGACTTCATCGAAGCGATCGCAGGTGCAGCCTATTACACTTTCGACGAGTTGATGGCTGACATCAACACGGGTCACAACATCATTGGCACGGTCTTCATGGAATGCGGCGCATTCTATGATGCCACTCGAGACGATGCGCTGAAAAGTGTCGGTGAAGTCGAGTTCGTCAACGGTGTGGCCGCGCAGGGTGCCAGCGGACTCTATGGGGATATTCGCCCCTGTGCCGGCATTGTCGGTCATGCCGATTTGACGCTAGGGGATGCGGTCCGCCCTGTCGTCGAAGCGCTGGTCGCTGCGGGGAACGGGCGTTTCAGGGGCATACGCCACGCGAGTGCGTGGGACGCCGATCCTGAGGTCCTCGGCCCGCCGTTTCACGCTCCCGAAGGCCTGTATCGCAGTGACGCATTCCTGGTCGGTTTCGAAGCCTATTCCGAATACGGACTAACCTTCGATGCCTGGCTTCTCGAGCCGCAACTTGGCGACGTCATCGAATTGGCGAAAAGGTTTCCGGAGCAGGTAATCATCCTCGACCATTGCGGCACACCGCTCAACATCGCGAGTTATCGCGGCAAACTGCATGAAAACTTTGATCGCTGGCGCAGATCGATCCACGCGCTCGCCGAATGCCCCAACGTATCGGTGAAGCTGGGAGGCCTGGCGATGGCATTTTGCGGCATGCCCGAAGAAGGCCCTGCGAAGGGTCACGGGTCGGAGCATCTGGCAGCGCTCTGGCGCCCGTACGTCGAGACTTGCATCGAGAGCTTTGGCCCGGATCGCGCGATGTTCGAAAGCAACTATCCTGTCGATAGATGGGGTGCGAGCTATTCTGTCCTGTGGAATGCATTCAAGCGCCTGGCACAAGGCCATTCCGCCGATGAGAAGCGCGCGCTCTTCGCTGGCACCGCGGCACGCGTATACGGTATGGAACACTTGCTGGATGGGGCCTGACGTTTACGTAACGTCACACTCGACAAGTCGGATGCTGCGCCATAGGCACGCTGCTTCAGAAGAGTAGAGGAGCCTTCCAGCATGAGCCTGCCTGCCCCGTTCGACAAACTGCGCATTCCGGTAATCGGATCGCCTCTCTTCATCGTGTCCGGGCCGGAGTTGGTGATCGCCCAATGCAAGGCCGGTATTGTCGGCAGCTTCCCGGCTCTCAACGCGCGTCCGCAAAGCGAACTGGACGAATGGCTTCATCGTATCACCGAAGAACTGGCAGCCCACAACCGGGACAACCCGGATCGCCCGGCAGCGCCATTCGCGGTCAATCAGATCGTTCATCGATCCAATGACCGCATCGAAGCGGATATGGCGACCTGCGCGAAATGGCAGGTTCCACTGGTAATCACCTCCCTAGGCGCGAGGGAAGAAATCTTCGACGCGGTCCGCGGTTGGGGCGGCATCACCATGCATGACGTCATCAACAATCGCTTCGCTCACAAAGCCATCGAGAAGGGCGCCGATGGGCTCATCCCGGTCGCCGCAGGCGCTGGCGGCCATGCCGGTACGCTCAGCCCCTTCGCCTTGATGCAGGAAATCCGCGAGTGGTTCGATGGATTGGTCGCGCTATCCGGTTCGATCGCCCACGGTCGCTCTATCCTGGCAGCGCAAGCTCTCGGAGCCGATTTTGCCTATATCGGTTCGCCGTGGATCGCGACCGAGGAAGCGAACGCCGTCGACGGTTACAAGGAAGGCATCGTCGAAGGCAGCGCAGACGGCATCGTCTATTCCAACCTCTTCACCGGGGTGCATGGTAATTACCTGCGTTCCAGCATCGAAAACGCTGGCCTCGATCCGGAAAACCTTCCGGAAAGTGACCCGAGCAAAATGAACTTCGGCAGTGGCGGCAACACCAAGGCCAAGGCATGGAAAGACATCTGGGGTTCAGGGCAAGGTATCGGAACGGTGAAGAACGTGGGCCCGGTAGAGGACATGGTAGCCCGGCTGGAAAGCGAATACACCACAGCCAAGAAGGCTCTCGCCGAAGCGACCGCCTAGGCTGCGGCCGCCCACAGATCATCGGCCAGGGCATCGAGTTCCGAGAAATCGATGCTCTTGCCGGTCGGATCCCTGCGATTGAGACGGATCGGGCGCGCCTCATCCAGAAGCTGCTTGCGAAGCGCGTTTTGGAGCATTCTCAAGTCGGCAATCGCATCGCGGCCAGCCGCGTCGCAATCGGACTTGCGGCGAACTGTCCATAAGGCCTCGATATCCCCGACGCGATCTATCACCATGGCATTGTAATCCTGATGCGGGCCGCGGTGGAGAGGTAATGCCGTGCGCTGTGCAGCCCTTTCGCACGACGGCAACAGCATGCCGTTTATCCTGAAGTCGTCAAAACCGATGCGCTCTCGTCCCAACGCAGCGAACATCGAGCCGAAACAAGAACGATTCAGCAATTGCCGCGGCAGAAGATGATGTCGTTGCATTGCCGGATCATGGTCCCGCGCTCCTCGCCGGTTGACCGCACGAAAAGGCACGCGAAAGCGCTCGTCCAGATAGAGATGGCGACCCAAAACGATTTCCTTACATCTTGCGAACCTCGATCAGATGCTCGGGGGCCGGCGCGACGAACAGTTCCTCCCCTTCATCGCAGATGAATCGTGTCTCTTGATCCAAGCGCCCGAGCGGCATCAGTTCATTGATCAATCGTATCGCAATGCGCGTTGCTGCATTTCGATCTCGTGATAGATCCGGCGAGAGAGCCAGCTCACGGCCCAAAAACCATTGCAACCCATCGGAACGAAGACGCCCTTCGCGATCGAGATAGTATCCAATCAGTCCGAGAGCAGGGAAAGGTCCTCCCTCAATCCATGAAGAAGCGAGCGAGGTGAAAACCGACCGAGACATCGCCGATCCACTCGGCCCCCAGCACAGAGATTCAACACCTTCGAGAGCCTTAGTCAGATCCATCGCAGTATCTAGCAATGCTCGCACGACAGGAATGCTGTTCGATGCATCCGCCAGATGGGGACCAGGCGTAAGCGCGATGGTATCCTGAGAGGCCAAGTCGATATCGGATGAAATGCTCAGTCGATGTCTGACTGGCGGCAAAGCGAGCTTCGGTCCTGGAGCAAGTCCGAGACAATCGAACGTCATTCCCCATTTAAGCAATTCCAGCCATGTGCCGTCCCGCCTGACAGCGCCAGCTTCACGAGCTTGACGGTGCAGAGCATCCCGCTCGAAAGGATCGTGACTGATTGAAGTGTCTTGGATAGTCGAGATAGCATCGATCAAATCCGACCTTTGCGGTCGGCGATCGCGATCAAAGATCAAGAATAAGGCATCAACAGGAGCCGGTCGATCATTCGCTTCTACCGACCCCTTCAACATAGTGCGTCCCAAATCCCCGATCCCACTGATTTCAAGCCTTTAGCGAAATGCTCTATGACGTCGAGGCTCTTGCGCCGAATTACTTCCAGACTGGTTGATTCTACTGCGTCTAGAAAATTCCCTGCCCGATGCCTTCGGCGAATGCCTCCCCCAGACTTCTCGCGGTCCTCAACTGATCTTCAGGGACAACCTTCGATGCCAATATCGCTTCGGCAGTCTGGGCATCCGTATTGACGATCAAATGATCGAAGACGCGCTTCAACCTCCAGCCTTTCGCGATACGATCGATCTGGCGCTGCGCCCCTTCCCCGTCGGAACCCGCCGCTATGATAGTGGCAAAAGCCCTGCCTTCGATTTTTCCCAGCACCGGGTAATAGCAGCGATCGAACATCTCTTTCATGCAGCCGCTCATCGATGCGAGGTTCTCCGGGCAAACGAAGAGATACCCAGCCGCCTCGAGGATATCGGCCGGTTCCACCTCGCCCGCGGCAAGAAGGATTGCTGCTTCTCCGGCGCCATCCTTGGCGGCTTTGGCGAGCGACTCGCTCGTGCCTGTTCGGCTATGCCAGATTATGAGTAGCGGCCCTGTTTCCATCTCACTCTGAACCATCCAGCATGGCTGTCGATTGTCAATGGCGGCAGCTTGCTGCGCACTAGCAGTAGAAGGTAGAACATCAGCATGGCTACATCAGCACTGCCCTATGTTTATGGCGTTTCGCGCTCGCTCTCCGGAAAAGCGTGGCGCTGGCGCGGAGGCAATATGGACCTCGGGCAGGGAAATTTCGCGGGCGGCAACGACATCCTGCGGCAGATCCTGCTCGCGCGCGGGGTGGCTTCCGACGACATCGATCGCCACATGACCCCGACCCTGCGCGATTTCCTTCCGGATCCGTCCGAATTCAATGACATGGACGTGGCTGCAGAACGTATTGCGCAGGCTATCCTGACGAATGAGAAAATCACCGTTTACGGCGATTACGACGTCGATGGCGCGACCAGTTCCGCGCTGCTGATCCGGCTGCTTCGGGAGCTCGGTGTCGATGCGGACTACTATATCCCGGATCGCCTGCTGGAAGGTTACGGTCCGTCGGGCGAAGCGCTGATCAAGCTGGGTCAATCCGGCTCCAGCCTCGTGGTTACGGTAGACTGCGGCGCAATGGCTCATGATGCATTGTCCATGGCAAGCGATGCGGGCGTGGACGTGATCGTCGTCGATCACCACAAATGCTCGCCCGAACTTCCGCGCACGGTCGCGCTCGTAAATCCGAACCGGCTAGATGAGAACGACCTTGCCGCAGCGCATGGCCATCTCGCGGCAGTTGGTGTGGCCTTTCTGCTGGCGATCGCGCTCGTCCGGACTCTGCGCGAAAGCGGATATTTCGAGAACCGTCCCGCACCCGACCTGCTCGCCCTGCTCGACCTCGTCGCGCTTGGCACTGTCGCCGATGTCGCCGCCTTGCATGGTCTTAACCGTGCATTCGTCGCACAGGGCCTGAAAGTGATGGGCAAGCGCGCCAATACGGGCATGGCGGCACTCATCGATGCCAGCCGGCTCAAGCGTAGTCCGGTCTGCTCCGATCTGGGCTTTGCGTTGGGACCGCGCATCAACGCTGGTGGGCGCGTCGGCGAATCCACCTTGGGCGTGCGATTGCTCACCACGCAGGATACGGAGGAAGCTGCGCAGATTGCCGCTCAGCTTTCTGCACTCAACGAGGAACGGCGCGCCATCGAGGCCGAAGTCCAGCAGGCGGCGGAAGAACAGCTCGCCGCCCAGCACAATCGTGCCGTCCACGTTCTCAGCGGCGAAGGGTGGCATCCCGGCGTGATTGGCATTGTCGCTGGGCGGATCAAGGAAAAGACCGGCAAACCCTCGGTTGTCATCGCGGTGGACGAGGCGTCAGGGGAAGGCAAAGGATCGGGACGTTCGATCTCCGGCGTAGATCTGGGCGCTGCCATTATCCGTGCGCGCGAGGAAGGCCTTCTGGTCAAGGGTGGCGGACACGCGATGGCAGCAGGACTCTCGGTAGAGGCCGGCAAGATCGATGCGCTGGCCGATTGGCTCGACAGCCATCTCGAGCAGGCGGTCGCACGCGCTTCCGACAACCTCGAGATGCTGCTTGATATCGCGGTCGCTCCGGGAGGTCTCACGCCCGAGCTGGTCGACACGCTTGATGCCGGGGGGCCTTACGGGGTTGGCTGGCCAGGTCCGCGTGTAGCAGTCGGTCCCGTGCGGCTCGTGAAATGCGATATCGTGGGCACGGACCATGTCCGCCTGATTGCCAGCGGCGATGACGGAAAAAGCTTTAAGGGAATCGCATTCCGGGCCGCCGACAGCGAGATGGGCCAGGCCCTTCTCCGTGGCTCGCGTGGACGACGACTGTGGCTGGCAGGCCGCGCAAAGATCGACGATTGGGGCAGCCGTCCGCATGCGGAACTGCACCTCGAAGACGCCGCTTTCGCAGACTGATCGGCAAGTTGCACAATTCGAGGCTTGACGCTTTCGACGCCCCCGCCTAAGTGCCCCGCCACGCCACCGACCCGGCAACGGGTGTGGCCCGTTCGTCTAGCGGTTAGGACGCGGCCCTTTCACGGCTGAAACACGGGTTCGATTCCCGTACGGGTCAC
>NZ_WTYI01000001.1:0-654161 GCF_009827445.1 Qipengyuania aquimaris | reverse complement strand
GTGTGGCCCGTTCGTCTAGCGGTTAGGACGCGGCCCTTTCACGGCTGAAACACGGGTTCGATTCCCGTACGGGTCACCACGGTGGCGTTATTGCATCTGCAATCCGCGCAAAGCGCCACTTGTGTGGCCCGTTCGTCTAGCGGTTAGGACGCGGCCCTTTCACGGCTGAAACACGGGTTCGATTCCCGTACGGGTCACCACTTCTCCCAAACTTCGCTCCGATTACGGCTGGCGCCGGCAAACGCGCCAAGCTAAGCGGCATGGCATGAGCGCGCGCTCCTTCCCCTGGTCCGCCTTTGCCCTGGCGATTGCAACGGCCATCGGTCTTCTCGTGCTCGAGATTCCTTTGCTCGTTGTGACTGTCATCCTGCTCGTCTGGGCGGGGTCGCTTTGGCTCGTCGGCTCGACACCGCCCCCTCCTGCGGAAAAGAACAGCGACGGCGCGATTTCGCGCGATTCCATGGGCGATCTGTTCGAGCACTCAGAAACGCCGGTCCTGCTTACAGAGGGCGGACGGGTTATTATCGCGAACATTGCCGCGCGCAGGCTGCTGGGCGCACACATCCTCGGACAGGATGTGAAGATGGCCTTGCGCCAGCCGGAAGCGGTGCGACTGCTGGAAAAGCCGGAAGACGGTGCCGCCGTTGTGAGGGGCCTCGCGCGGCGCAAAGATATCTGGCGCATCAACCGCAAGAAGCTGGATAAGAACCTTTCTGTCATCGAACTGGTCAACAAGACGGCCGAAGCCGATATCAGTCGCGCCCACACCGATTTTGTCGCCAACGCCAGTCACGAGTTGCGCACGCCGCTTGCCGCAATCCTCGGTTATGTCGAAACGCTTCGCGAGGACGGGCCGGATATCGAGCCGAAAATAGCTGAGAAATTCCTCGCGACGATCCAGCGCGAGGCGAAGCGATTACAGGACCTGGTGAGCGATCTCATGTCGTTGTCGCGCATCGAGGCTGAGAAACACGACCTGCCTGCCAAGACGGTTGCGCTAGCGGATCTTGCCAAGCGTGCTTCCCAGGATGGCGCCGGAGCAGAACGCTTGGATCGCCTGGATTTCGAAGCTCATGGCGACTTTCTAGTTCGCGGAGACGAACAGCAACTCGAACAATTGGTCCGCAACCTGGTCGACAACGCCATGAAATACGGCGCTCCGGGTACGCCGGTCACGGTCAGGCTCGTGCCTCAGGGCGATGCACGGGTGCTGATGACCGTAACCGATCGCGGCGACGGCATCGCTCCGGAACACATTCCGCATCTCACGCGCCGGTTTTACCGTACCGATCCGGGCCGTAGCCGCGCTTCCGGAGGAACCGGGCTCGGCCTCGCCATCGTGAAGCACATCGTCGAGCGACATCGCGGTAAACTGGTGATCGAGAGCAAGCAAGGTGAAGGAACCCGGGTGAAGATCACCCTTCCCCTTGCCGACTGAGCGCGCTCAATGGCCCGTTTTCCGGGCTTTCCCACAGCTATGCACACGTAATCCACAGGCTTGGAGCGTCGTGTGAACGTGTGTCACAAACCCGTAATTATCGGGTCATAGAGGCGTCTCCGGATCGTAACCTTGTAAGGGATTCGTCACATGAATTCGCCAATCCGGCTCTCCGTCATTGCCGCCGCACTAAGCTGCACCATCGCCACACCCGTATTTGCTCAGGCCGAGACGGCCCCTTCGGCTGCCCAGGAACTGGCAGAGATGCGCGCCCAGCTCGCAGCGCTCGTCACGCGCATCGACCAGCTCGAAGGCGAACTCGCCGAAGAGAAGGCTGCAAGTGTTGCGCAGGACGCGACGATCGCCGCCAACGCGGAAGCTGTTGCCGCTCCCGCCCCCGCAGTGGAGCCGCAGGTCGCTACCCTTGAAAAGAAGGATGGCTGGAGCTTCAAGCCCCGCGGCCGCCTTATGTATGATGTCGGTTTCACGAGCGTTCCCGAATCGACGGGCCGCGACGACGGCTTCGGAAACGAAGTGCGCCGCGCGCGCCTTGGTGCATCCGGTGGGCTTGGCGGAGGCTTCGGCTACAAGTTCGAGCTCGATTTCGCCGGAAACGAAGTCGAAGCGGCCGATGCCATCCTGACCTACGAGGACGGCGGGCTGGATATCGCGATCGGCCACCACAACAATTTCCAGTCCCTCGAAGAACTGACCAGCAGCCTGCACACGACCTTCATCGAACGTGCTGCTTTCACTGATGCTTTCGGGTTCGAACGCCGCATCGGCGCGTCGGTCAGCTACAGCACCGGCATCGTCTTGGCGCAGGCCGGCGTCTTCACCGACAATTTCGATGACACCGGGACGGACAATCGCGGCTTTGACGGTCGCGTGGTCGTGATGCCGAAAAGCGGCAACACCCAGTTCCACCTCGGCGGATCGCTTCACTACAACGATCTGGGCGAGGATGACGCCAGCGTACGTTATCGCCAGCGCCCGCTCGTGCACTTCACCTCCGAGCGGTTCGTGAATACCGGCAACCTGGATGCCGACAGCGAGTTCGGCATCGGTATTGAAGGCGCCGTAATCTCCGGACCTTTCCACGCTGCTGCCGAAGGCTTCTGGCAGAACGTCGACATGCCTGCGATGACCGACGACCCGACTTTCTTCGGCGGCTATGCCGAAGTCGGTTACTTCCTCACCACGGGGGACAGCCGCGGCTACAAGGGCGGCAAGTTCGATCGCACGAAGCCCGAAAGCCCCGTCGGCGAAGGCGGCATGGGTTCGGTTCAGCTAAGCCTGCGCTACGACTATCTTGATCTCAATGACGCAGGAATCGTCGGCGGCATCCAGAACGGCTACCTCGCGTCGCTGATCTGGAAACCGACGAATTACACGCTCTTCAGCCTCAACTACGGCAAGATGGACTACACCGATGCAGTCCATGCCAAGGCGGATGGCGACACCGATTATACCGTCGATGCTTTCGGAATTCGCGCTCAGGTCGATTTCTGATCCATATCCCGCTAGGGGCATCGACAACGATTCGGTGCCCCGGAGCGGAAGTCACACTTTTGTCGTCACCTTGTAACAATCCCGCGCTCTTGCGCGGCTAGTTGGACAACATAGGGGTTCTACCATGACCAAGACTTTCAAGATTGCTCTCGCCGCCGCTTCGGCTCTCGCGCTCACCGCTTGCGGTGACAATTCCGCCGGTGGCGGTTCGCGCGAACAGATCAAGGTCGTCGGCTCCTCGACCGTCTTCCCGTTCTCGAAGGCCGTTTCGGAAGCCTTCGCCCGCGACACACAATTCGCATCGCCGATCATCGAATCGACCGGCACTGGTGGCGGCATGAAGCTTTTCTGCGCCGGCGTCGGCGCCGAAACGCCGGACATCGCCAATGCCTCGCGCCGCATGAAGGCCAGCGAATTCGAAAACTGCCAGGCCAATGGCGTGACCGACATCATCGAAGTCCAGGTCGGCCTCGACGGCATCGCCCTTGCCTCCTCCAAGGGTGGCATCATGATGAACCTCACCCCCAAGATGGTGTACGAAGCGCTTGCTGCGTCGCCCTATGGCGGTGAGCAGACCACCAAGACCTGGGCCGATGTCGATCCCTCGCTCCCGGCCGAGCCGATCCTCGTTTACGGTCCGCCGAGCACCTCGGGCACGCGCGACGCGCTCAAGGAACTGATCCTCGAAGCGGGCTGCAAGACCGACGAAGCAACCAAGGCGCTCAAGGAAACCGACGAAGACCGTTACGACCAGGTCTGCACCGAAGTCCGTAGCGACGGCGCTTATGTCGACCAGGGCGAGCAGGACAACCTGATCGTGCAGAAGATCGAAGGCAATCCGAATGCCGTGGGGATTTTCGGCTACTCCTATCTTGAGGAGAATCTCGACAAGGTGCAGGGCCTGCCGATGAACGGCGTCGACCCGACCTACGAGAACATCTCCAGCTTCGAATATCCTGGCGCACGTCCGCTCTTCATGTACGTCAAGAAGGCGCACCTCGACGCCATCCCCGGCCTGAAGGAATTCCTCAGCCAGTGGGCAGGCATGTGGGGCAAGGACGGACCGCTCGCCAAGATCGGCCTCGTCGCCAATCCCGATGATGCGGCAGCTGCAGCCAATGCTGCTGTCACCGAGTACACCACGCTCGACGGTTCCGAGCTGAAGTAAGGGTAACCACGCACACAATGTCGCTAACCATTCTGCTCCTCCTGGCCCTCGGGCTCGGGCTCGCCGGATGGTTGGCGGCTCGTGCGCGTGCGTGGACCTTCCGCAAGGCGAGCCCGACCGGGCGGCTCGCCAGCTTGCCGAGCTATCACGCGTGGTACGTCGCGCTCTGGATAGTCCTGCCCGTCCTTGTCTTCATAGCTATATGGAGTGCGGTTGCGCCAGGTCTCGTGACCCAATCGGTGCTGGCTGCGCCCGCAGCCGACCAGCTTCCTGCCTTCGGCTTCCAGCGCCAGACGATCCTCAACGAAGCGCGTGCGGTTGCCACCGGGGCTGCCCAGGGTGTCTTCAATCCCCTCGCCCGCGAATTCGTCGAGCCTTATCGTGACGCCCTGTCGTTCTATAACTGGATCGGCATCGCCGCGACGCTGGTCATTGCCTTTCTCGGCGGGGCCTTCGCCTTCCTGCGCCTGAAGCCCGATTTCACTGCCCGCACGCGGGTGGAACGTATCGTCATGGCGATCCTGCTGGGCGCCTCGCTGGTGGCCATCCTGACGACCATCGGGATCTTCGTCAGCCTTGTTTTCGAAACGCTGCGCTTCTTCGGAATGGTCAACCCGATCGACTTCCTTTTCGGAACGCACTGGGCACCTGACCCGATGAGCAATCCGGAGAACCCGGATGCCACCCGCTACGGTGCAATCCCGCTCTTCTGGGGCACACTGTTCATCGGTGCGATCATCGCCATGATCGTGGCGATACCGCTCGGCCTGATGAGCGCTGTCTACCTGACGCAGTATGCCAACCCGCGCCTGCGCGCCTGGGTGAAACCGACCCTCGAAATCCTCGCTGGCGTGCCGACCGTGGTCTACGGTTACTTCGCCGCGCTCACCATCGCCCCTGCGATCCGCGACCTGGCCGTCGACCTAGGCGCATCGAACCCGTCTTCCGAAAGTGCGCTCGCTGCAGGCCTGGTCATGGGTGTTATGATCATTCCGTTCGTGTCTTCGATGGCCGACGATTCGATTGCAGCCGTGCCGCAATCCATGCGCGACGGCAGCCTTGCGATGGGCGCCACGACGAACGAGACAATCCGCCGTGTTCTGGTTCCGGCAGCCCTTCCCGGCATCGTGGCCGGCGTGATGCTCGCCATCAGCCGCGCGATTGGCGAAACCATGATCGTGGTGATGGCCGCATCGACTGCGGCAAACCTCAGCGCCAACCCGCTCGATTCCATGACCACCGTCACAGTGCAGATTGTCGCTATGCTGACGGGCGAAGGCAGCTTCGACCACCCGGCCACGCTCAGCGCTTTTGCGCTCGGCTTCGTCCTGTTCATGGTCACGCTCGGTCTCAACTTCATCGCCCTGCGCGTCGTTAAGAGGTTCCGCGAAGCTTATGAGTGAGCACATCGCCCCCACGCGTACGCCCGCTTTCGAGGCGCGTCTCAAAAAGCGCTATGCAGCGGAGAAGCGCTTCCGGTCGCTTGGCCTTGCAGCGATCGTTTTCTCGGTCGCCGTGCTGGTTTACCTGCTTGGCACGATGACGCTGAACGGCATCGGCGGCTTCCAGCGCGCCGAGCTGGAAGTGCCGATCGACTTTACCCAAGCAGGTCTATCCGCAGACCCCGCGACGATGGATTCCCCCCAAGCGCTGCAATCGCTGCAAGGTCAGGGACTTCCCGAAGTGGTTCAGTACTTCGCGCAGGAATCCTTGGGTGAAGCCGGAGCCGAAGAGCTTGGTGCACAGGCCTGGCGTGACGTCGCGCAGGCCATCATCGACGATCCGTCGATCGTGCGCGGACAGGAAACCTTCTGGCTTCCCGCCAGTGCAGACCTCGCCAGCGGATATTCCGGTGAAGGGTCGCAAGACTTGCAAGCGCTGGCCGCAGAGCTCGATGCAGCGGGTAAGATCGACAAGAATTTCGATGCCGGCTTCTTCTCCCGCGCCGATGCCACCAACCCGCAGCAGGTGGGTATCTGGGGCGCCCTCAAGGGCTCGATGCTGACGATGATCGTCACGCTCCTGCTGGCCTTCCCGATCGGCGTTCTGGCCGCGCTTTATCTCGAAGAGTACGCGCCGAAGAACCGTTGGACCGACCTGATCGAGCTTTCGATCAACAACCTTGCGGCCGTGCCGTCGATCATCTTCGGCCTGCTCGGCCTTGCCGTATTCCTGACCCTGTTCCCCAACCTGCGTTCCGCCCCCGTCATCGGTGGTATGACGCTCGCGCTGATGACCATGCCGGTCATCGTCATCGCAGGCCGCAACGCGATCAAGGCGGTTCCGCCGAGCATTCGCGACGGCGCGCTGGCCGTTGGGGCATCGCCGGTCCAGGTGGTGTTCCACCACGTCCTGCCGCTGGCCTTGCCCGGTATCCTGACGGGTACGATCATCGGCATGGCCCGCGCGCTCGGCGAAACCGCTCCCCTGCTGATGATCGGAATGCGCGCTTTCGTCGCCAGCCCACCCGACGGCTTCACATCGCCTGCCACCGTCCTGCCCATGCAGATCTTCCTCTGGTCGGATGAAATCGACCGCGGTTTCGTGGAACGGACAAGTGCGGCTATCATCGTCCTATTGCTGTTCCTCCTGCTGATGAACGGCCTCGCCATCTACCTGCGCAACAAGTTCGAGAAAAAGTGGTGACCGTAGTTCACGAAAACCTGGAAGATACCGACGCCAAGATGAGCGCGCGGGACGTCTCCGTCTACTACGGCGACAAGAAGGCGATCGACGAAGTGTCGATCGATATCCCCACGCGCTACGTCACGGCATTCATCGGCCCCTCGGGCTGCGGCAAGTCGACTTTCCTGCGCACGCTTAACCGCATGAACGACACTATCCCTTCGGCCCGCGTCGAAGGCGACATCATGCTCGACGGCGAAGATATCTACAAATCGGGCATGGACGTGGTGCAGCTGCGCGCACGTGTCGGCATGGTCTTCCAGAAGCCCAACCCCTTCCCCAAGTCGATCTACGAGAACATCGCCTACGGTCCGAAGATCCACGGCCTGGCCGAAGGTAAGGAAGAACTGGACGCGGTCGTCGAGAAATCGCTTCGCCGTGCTGGTCTATGGGAAGAAGTGAAGGATCGCCTGCAGGACAGCGGCACCGCGCTTTCGGGTGGTCAGCAGCAGCGCCTGTGCATCGCGCGCGCAATTGCAGTCGATCCCGAAGTCATCCTCATGGACGAACCCTGCTCGGCCCTCGATCCGATCGCCACGGCGAAGATCGAGGAACTGATCGACGAACTCAATGGCCGATATGCCATCGTCATTGTCACGCACTCGATGCAGCAGGCGGCCCGCGTCAGCCAGCGCACGGCCTTCTTCCACCTCGGAAAGATGGTGGAATATGGTCGTACTTCTGACATATTCACCAATCCGCTCGAGCAGCGGACCCAAGATTACATCACCGGCCGGTACGGATAAGGCTTTGGAAAAGATGCAAGAACATACCGTAAAAGCCTTCGACGAAGACATCACGCGCCTGCGCGGCCTGATCGCCGAAATGGGCGGATTGGCCGAAGTCGCGATCCAGCAATCGCTCGACGCACTTGTCCGCGGTGACGACGATCTGGCGAAAAAGGTTGTCAAAGGCGACAAGAAGATCGACGCGCTGGAAAGCGAGATCGACAAGCTTGCTGTGCGCATCATTGCTCTGCGCGCGCCCATGGCGGATGACCTTCGCGAAGTCATTGCTGCACTGAAAATCGCCGGCGTGGTCGAGCGTATCGGCGACTATTCCAAGAATATCGCCAAGGCGAGCCGCGAGATCGGCGACAATCGCAAGAAGTTCGAACCGCTCACCCTGCTTCCCGCCATGGCGGAAGTGGCCAGCGAAATGGTCCACGATGTATTGACCGCCTATGCAGCCCGTGATCCGGAACTTGCCAAGGAAGTCATCCTGGCGGACGAAAAGGTCGATGCCTTCTACAACTCGATCTTCCGCAACCTCGTCAGCCACATGGTCGAAAATCCCTCGATGATCTCGAGCGCGGCGCAGCTACTTTTTGTAGCCCGCAATCTCGAACGTATAGGGGATCACGCGACTAACGTAGCCGAAATGGTGCACTTTGCAGCTACCGGACAATATCCGGTCGACGAGGACGGCTGACACATTCCTGTAGCCTGGGGGTCATAAAGACGTGTCCAACGAGAAACCACGCTCGCATGGAGACGCGAAAGTGCAGGCTGCCAAACTTCTTCTGGTTGAGGACGATCCCGCCCTCTCCGAGCTTCTGGAATACCGCTTTTCAAATGAAGGCTACAACGTCCGGACCACGCCGGACGGTGATGAAGCGATCCTGCTTGCGAGCGAGGAAACGCCCGACCTCGTTATCCTAGACTGGATGATCGAGGGTACCAGTGGCATCGAAGTCTGCCGCAGGCTGCGACGCGACAAATCGACCGCGCACGTCCCGATCATAATGCTCACCGCGCGCGAGACCGAGGACGACCGTGTGCGCGGCCTCGAAACCGGCGCCGACGACTATCTCACCAAGCCGTTCTCACCGCGCGAACTGCTCGCCCGGGTGTCCGCCGTGATGCGGCGCATCCGGCCGGTTCTGGCAGGCGAGACAATCGAGGCTGGCGACCTGTCGCTCGACCCCGTTGCACACAAGGTCATGCGCCGCGGCAAGGTGCTCAAGGTTGGCCCCACCGAATACCGCCTGCTGAAGTTCTTCATGGAGAGCCCGGGCCGTGTGTTTAGCCGCAACCAGTTGCTTGACGCCGTATGGGGCACGGAAAGCGATATCGAACTCCGGACCGTCGATGTGCACATCCGGCGCCTTCGCAAGGCACTGGAGGTCGAGGGACTGAAAGACCCGATCCGCACCGTCCGCAGCGCCGGATACTCGCTCGAAGCGGTCTAGCGACACAGCCCCCCGCGCCGAGCGCCCATGTCGAAGTGGAAGTGATCGGTGTGGGCGGCATTGTAATCGGGCGAAAGCACGATGCCAAAGCTGTCACAGGCGCGGTCGCGGACTTCACGCAGGAAGCGGGCCTTGTCTCCCTCTCCGTCCCAGTCGCCCAGAACGCTGATGCGCGTGCCGTCGGCGAGGACGAAGCCGGCAATATCCAGCGCATTGCCCGTGGCATGCTGGCTCCAGGGCCCTTCACCGCGACCATAGAGGCGGCGGCAGGAATACGCCCCCAAATGCTCGATCTGCGCCACTTCGCTACCGAAAATTTCCTGCGCCGCCGGATTGAGGCCGTCGCGCTTCCACAGCTGCAATGCGATCGCGACCGGACAGGTCGTGGGTGGCGTATCCGGGCTGAGGGGGAAATCCGACAGTTGCGTGCGGTCCTCGCGCCGGCACGGCCCCTCGCCGGCAGGTTCGAGCGCGTTGAACGCAACGGCGCTCCGCTCCAGCACGGCCCGGCACTGCGGGACATCGCCGCGCAGGGCCAACAGCTTCGCTTCGGTAGCCCAGCCAACCGGGTCGTTCAGGTCGAGCGGCGCCCATGGATCGTGCTCTGGATGAGCGGCCAACCAGGCACGGCCAGCAACGGCTAAACCGATCAGGATCAGCACGGCGATCACCCGCCGGTCTCCGACAAACTTCCCGATGTGGCGCGAAAGCGTGAACTTCAAATCTGCGTACCCATGAGATCGACCAGGATGGCGATCGCTATCAGGATGAATACGATTCCGATGCCCCGATCGATCCAGACGCGCGTTGCCGCGCGCTCCATCAACCGGGCGAGGCGCTTTCCGGCGGCGATATAGAGCCAACCGATGACGAGGTCCGCCACCAGGGCGACCACGGCCAGCACGACGATTTGCAAGGGCACGCTGCGCTCCGGATCGACGAAGGGTGGAATGATTGCGACCATGTAGACAAGGGACTTGGGATTGCCGATCGCGACCGCGATACCGTCGCGAAAGGCATGGTTGGATACCTTGCGCGGCGGCGCGTCGCCCTTGCCTTCGTCCGCGTGGAATGAATGGCGGATAGCCTTGATGCCGAGCCAGGCGAGATAGGCAACACCGGCAATCGCGAGCAGCCGGAAGGCCAGCGGATATGCGCTCGCCAATGCGCCAAGGCCGAGCGCGGCGAAAGCCCACCAGACGAAATAGCCGACCTGCATGCCCATCAGCGCCGCCCATCCCGAACGCGGCCCGCGCCAGATGGCCTGCCCCATGACGAACATCATCGACGGGCCGGGCACGATGCTGGTCGTGGCCGTGACGATCAGGAATGCAAGGAGGGTTTCGGTGCCGATCACGCCTGCGCCCTTAACCGTGGCCTCAATGGAAGTCGCGCGATTTCGGAATGATGCGCACATCGCGCGGATGGCTGCCATGCCAGCCGCATTCGCGATTGCCCGGCGGCGGTTCCTGCCACGGCTCGACGGGCTGGTAGGGATCGTCCTTGCCCTCGCGCAGATTGTCGCGTGGATTGAACTTGTCGGGCAGCGGCGAAGAGACATGGTCCGCGCGCGCAAGCGGGGCGTTGAGCATGTCGTCGGACAGCCTGTGCAACTGGTCTGTCGCATCGGTCATGTGCTGCGCGATCACGTGGATCACCTCGTCATCGTATTCGACACGCCCGCGCACCTCCATCAGGCGCGCGCCCATGACCACGCGGCGCTGCTTTTCCTTCAGGTCCGGCCAGACGACGAGGTTGATGACGCCCGTCTCGTCTTCCAGCGTGATGAAGCACACGCCCTTGGCGCTGCCCGGACGCTGACGGATCAGTACCACGCCCCCAACATGGACCATGGAGCGGAATTTCTTCGCCCGCAGGTCGCAGGCGCGCACGAAGCCGCGCTCGGCCAGGCTGGCGCGCAGGAAGGCCATAGGGTGCGCCTTCAGGCTGAGACGCGTGGTCTGGTAATCCGCCACGACTTCCTCTGAGAGCGGCATCTGCGGCAGGCGGGTAGCGTGCTTCTCCGCCCCCTCGTCGCGCGCAGCAGCGGCGGCGAAGAGCGGCAGGTCCGCCCCGCCGACAAGGCTGCGCGCATCCCACAAGGCCTGCCTGCGCGAGAGGCCCATCGAGCCGAAAGCATCCGCGCTCGCCAGCCGCTCGACATGGGCGGGACCGGTGCGGGCACGGTCGCGCAGGGCGCGCACATCGGCATAGGCGCCGTTGGCCTCGCGTTCGGCGATCAGCTGCGCCGCCACCGCCTCGGGCAATCCGTCGATCTGGCGCAGGCCAAGACGCAGCGCGATATGCTTGTCGAGCCGTCCGCTGTCGCCCGCACCCGCCCCGCCTTCGCCGGTCCGCTCCAGCGTGCAGTCCCATTGCGACAGGTTCACGTCCGCCGGGAGCACACGCACGCCGTGTTCCGCCGCATCGCGCACGATCTGTGCGGGCGCATAAAAGCCCATCGGCTGCGAATTGAGCAGCGCGCAGGCGAAGGCGGCGGGGAAGTGGCATTTGAGCCAGCTCGACACATAGACGAGATGCGCAAAACTGGCCGCATGGCTTTCGGGAAAGCCGTATTCGCCGAAACCGCGGATCTGGTTAAAGCAGCGCTGCGCGAACTCGCGGTCGTAGCCGCGCGTCACCATGCGCTCGACCATCATGTCCTGAAGCTCGTCCACCATTCCGCGGCTGCGGAAAGTGGCCATGGCCTTGCGCAGGCGGTTTGCCTCCTTGGAGGAGAACTTCGCCGCGTCGAGGGCGATCTTCATCGCCTGTTCCTGGAAGATCGGGACGCCCAGCGTGCGCTCGAGAATGCTCGACAATTCGTCCGGCGGGCCATGCTGCGGACTTGGCGCAGGGATGACCACGGGTTCGGCCCCGCGTCGGCGCTTCAGATAGGGGTGGACCATGTCGCCCTGGATCGGCCCGGGCCGCACGATGGCGACCTGGATGACGAGATCGTAGAACTGGCGCGGGCGCAGGCGCGGAAGCATGTTCATCTGCGCCCGGCTTTCGACCTGGAACACGCCGAGCGAATCCCCCGTGCGCAGCATGGCATAGGTTTCCGGGTCCTCGCGCGGGACATTGGCCAGCGTCAGCGTGCGGCCGTGATGATCGTCGAGCAGGTCGAGGCATTTCCTGATGCAGGTCAGCATGCCCAGCGCCAGCACGTCGACCTTGAGGATACCCAGCGCCTCGATATCGTCCTTGTCCCATTCGATGAAACTGCGATCGGGCATGGCGCCATTGCCGACCGGCACCGTCTCGGTCAGTGCACCTTCGGTCAGGATGAACCCACCGACGTGCTGCGACAAATGGCGCGGCATTCCAATCATTTGCTCCGTCAGCTTGAGAACCCGCTTCAGGTGCGGATCGGTCACGTCCATGCCGGTTTCCTGGGCGTGCTTCTCGCTAATCTCGCGGCCCCACCCGCCCCAGACCGTCTTGGCGAGCGCGGCGGTGACGTCTTCGGTCAGCCCCATCGCCTTGCCCACCTCGCGGATCGCCATGCGCGGGCGATAATGGATCACCGTGGCGCATAGCCCGGCGCGGTGGCGGCCGTATTTGCGATAGAGATACTGGATCACCTCCTCGCGCCGCTCATGCTCGAAATCGACGTCGATATCGGGCGGCTCCTTGCGGTCTTCGGAGATGAAGCGGTCGAACAGCAACTGGTGCTGTGCCGGGTCGACATTGGTGATGCCGAGGCAGTAGCAGACGGCCGAATTGGCCGCGCTGCCGCGTCCCTGGCACAGGATCGGCGGGTCGACCTTCTCCCGCGCGAAATCGACGATGTCCTTGATGGTCAGGAAATAGCGCGCGAGGTCCATCTTCCCGATCAGCGCCAGTTCCTTGTGCAGCGTTTCGGTGACGCTGTCCGGAATGCCTGCCGGATAGCGCCACTCAGCACCCTTCCAAGTCTCGCTTTCGAGATATTCCTGCGGTTCGACGCCGCCTGGATAGAGTTCTTCGGGATATTCGTATTTCAGCTCGTCGAGGCTGAAGTCGCAGGCATCGGCCACTTCGCGCGCGGCGGAAATGGCGTGCGGCCAGCGTTCGAACAGGCGGTACATGGTCTCGGGCGGTTTCAGGTAACGCTCGGCATTGCCGTGGAGGAGGTGCCCGGCGCGTGCCACAGTGGTCTTGTGCCGGATCGCGGTCATCACGTCCTGCAGCGGCCGCCTGTCAGGCGTCGCGTAATGGACATCGTTGGTGGCAAGGATCGACAGGCCGTTCGCGCGGGCCAGCGCATCGAGCCGTTCGATCCGCGCGATGTCACTATCGGTATAAAGAAAGGCCGCAGCGATATGGCGCAGGGTCGGCAGGCCCGCGGCAAGATGCGGGACGATGTCCTCGAAGGGTGCGGCGATCAGTTCCTGCACCTTCTCGCCGGCGAGCCCGACGACATTGCTTGCCCATGCAGGCACGGTGAATTCGCGGGCAAGGTCGCGCGGGGGAAGCAGGATCAGCTGCACCCCCTCGCTATGCGCGGCCAGCATCGGCAGGGAGATGTCGCATTCGCCCTTCTCCTGCCATTCGCCCGACAGCGTGCGCATGCGCCCGGCGGAAATCAGGCGGCACAGGCGGCCATAGGCCTTGCGGCTTTTCGGATAGGCGAGGAAGGCCAGCCCCTCGACCGTTTCGATCCGGCAGCCGATACATGGCTTCAGCTTGAGTGTTTTTGCCTCGGTATGGACGCGCACCACGCCTGCCATGGTGTTGGCATCCGCAATCCCGACCGCGTCATAACCCAGCGCGCGCGCCTGCAGGACGAGGTCGACCGCGTCCGACGCGCCGCGCAGGAAGCTGAAACAGGATACAAGGCCGAGTTCGACAAAGGGGCTGCGCGGAGGGGCGTCTATGCCCGCAGGGTCGAGATCGATCGTCCGCTTGGGTATCTGGAGGTCGTTCTCGGGCATGTCACGCCAGCTCCTCCAGCCGCGTCTTCACTGCGGCGAGATCGGCATCGAACAGCCGCGCCTGCTCTTCACGCGCCGAACCTTCGAGGCGCAGGAGGTAGGAGGGGTGCGCGGTGACCCACAGCTCGCTGCCGTCTTCCAGCGGAATGGGGCTCCCTCGAACCTTGGAAATGCTCACCGTCTTGCCAAGCATCCCGCGCGCCGCGCTGGCCCCCATGGCAAGCACCAGTTTCGGTTTCACGATCGCGCGCTCGCTCTCGATCCACCAGCGGCAGGTATCGATCTCCTTCGCGCCCGGATTCTGGTGCAGCCGCCGCTTGCCGCGCTGCACATATTTGAAATGCTTCACCGCATTGGTGACGTAAGCGGCGCGCCGGTCGATCCCTGTCTTTTCGAGATGCGCGTCCAGTAGCTGCCCGGCAGGACCGACGAAGGGACGGCCGATCTGGTCCTCCTGGTCGCCGGGCTGTTCACCGACGATCATCAGTGCCGCGTCCTGCGGCCCCTCGCCCATGACGGCATGGTTATCGAGGCTGCCGATAGGACATTTGCGGCAGGCATGGATCGCCTTGTCGATCGCGGCGAGCGTATCGGGCCGCTCCTCGAACTCCAGCGCGCCTTTCTCGACCATCTTGGCCTCGCGCCCCTGCGCGCCCGCGACCAGCTCGGGAATGAGCGAAGCCTCGGGCATGTTCTTCCAGTATTTCTTGGGCATCTCCTTGAGCATCGCGCCGATCTTCAGGCGCGCGGGGTTGAAGATGGAGGCGTAATAGGTGCGCCAGAGGTCCTCCATGGGATCGCCGCCGGGCGCATCGTGACGCTCGGCAGGCGGACCTTCGGACATGGTCTCCCCGTCCCAGTGCAGGCTGCCGCGCGGGGTCAGGATCGACCAGCGCATGTTGGAGAAGCGCCGCATGAAGAAACCCGCATTGGCGCGCAGGATGTGATGCTCGGGCTCAAACCAGGCGACGTAATGCTCGCCCACCTCTTCGTCCTCACTCTCCACCAGCCGGAAGCGGACGAAGGCGTGCATCTTGTGACTGTCACGCCGCACGTTCTTGTCGAGTTCCTCCACGCGGCGGACATCGGAATCGGCCTTGTCTTCCATCATCCGCGGGGAAGACTGGAGCCGCCAGAGCAGGCGGTAGAGCAGCGCAAAACGCTCGGGATCGGAATGGAGGATGGCATTCCTCGCCAGGCTCACGAAACGCCGGTTGGCGCGCACCGGCTTTGCATCCATCGGCGGCACGGGCATGCGGCGCTCGCCATGCGCGAAGAGGTCGCCGCTCCCACCCGGCTCGACCCAGGCGATACGGTCGGGCGGCACATCGCTCTGGACGAGCGCGCGCGCCCGCTCGCGCCAGAAGTCGAAATCATCCGGCTCCGGCAGGTGCACCACGTAATAGGTGCCGAGCTTGACGTGCTGGAGAGCGGTCATGCGGCAAACAGCTCCAATTGCTCGGACTTGGGCGCGAGCAGGCTGCGCAAATCGGCGCGGTCGGTCAGGGTGACGGGGCGCCAGTCGACGGTACAGATGAAGGGCCGCACCTTGGTGATCGACTGGGTGAGCAGCGCCACATCGTCGAGCCGCAAAGCGCGGTGGCGGCGGCTCGCCAGGATCTTGCCCACCGCCTTTACCCCGAGACCCGGCACACGCAGCAATTGCTCCTTGCTCGCGCGGTTCACATCGATCGGAAAGGCCTCTCGGAACTTCAATGCCCAAGCGAGCTTGGGATCGATATCGAGCGGCAGGTTTCCATCCGCCTCGGTCGCCTGCATCACATCGCTGGGCTTGTAGCCGTAGAAGCGCATCAGCCAGTCGGACTGGTAGAGCCGATGCTCGCGGATCAGCGGCGGGCGCTTCAGCGGCAGCACTGCGCTGGCATCGGGGATCGGCGAGAACGCGCTATAATAGACGCGGCGCAGGCGGAAATTGTCGTAGAGCCTGCTGGCCTTGCCAACGATATCCGCATCGGTCGCGGCATCGGCGCCGACGATCATTTGCGTCGATTGGCCCGCAGGCGCGAACCGCGGTGCATGGCGGAAACGCTTTCTCGCATCCTTCGCCTCGACGAGATCGGACTTCACCTTGCCCATCGCGCCTTCGATCTGGCGCGCATCCTTGTCGGGCGCGAGACGGGTCAGGCCGCTGTCGGTCGGCAGTTCGACATTGATCGAGACGCGGTCGGCATAGAGCCCCGCCTGGTGCACGATTTCCGCATCCGCCTCGGGGATGGTCTTCAAATGGATATAGCCGCGAAAATCGTGCTCTTCGCGCAGGATACGCGCGACTTCGACGATCTGCTCCATCGTGTGATTGGAATTCTTCACGATGCCCGAAGAGAGGAACAGCCCCTCGATATAGTTGCGGCGGTAGAAGGCGAGCGTCAGGTCGACCACTTCCTGAGGGCTGAAGCGCGCCCGCGCCACGTTCGAGCTCTTGCGGTTGACGCAGTAATGGCAGTCGAAGACGCAGTGATTGGTCAGCAGGATCTTGAGCAGGCTGATACACCGGCCATCGGGCGCATAGGCATGGCAGATGCCCATCCCCTCGGTCGAGCCGATGCCCTTGCCGCCGAGGCTGTTCTTCTTCGCCGTGCCGGACGACGCGCACGAAGCATCGTATTTCGCCGCATCGGCGAGAATCTCGAGTTTCTGCAGGATCGTTTGCGCGGCCATATGTTCACTATACGTTCCGCTGTAGGATTCGCAAATATCAAAAGATACATCGAGGCGGGAACCTCACCGCAAATCCCGCGTATATTGGCCACGGACCGGGCCCCTCTGGCGTGCAACCGCACGTGATGTCGGTCGTAAGTAACGCTGGCGGCCTGTCACAAAACACAAAGGCATCGTCGGCATACCTACATCAGCGACCTTCTGGTCGACAGTCTGGAGTATGCAATGAAATATCTAGCTTCCCTCGCCCTGATCGGTCTTGCCGCGACACCTCTCGCAGCGCAGGAAAAAGACTGGAATTTCGGTGACGGTGTTTCCCCCGAACGCTGGGCCACCGTGAATGCGGCCTACGCCCTGTGCGATGCGGGCTTGCACCAGTCGCCCATCGATCTCGGCGCAGCCAATGCACGCGGCGATGTGGCGCTGGAAACCAGTTTCGGCGAAACCAGCGGCACGATCGCGCTCGGCACCGAAAAGGTCCAGGTGGACTTTCCCGCCGGCCTCGGAATGAACTCGGGTGGCAAGGAATTCGCCCTGATCCAGGTTCACTTCCACACACCGTCGGAGCATGCGATCAGCGGCAAGCGCTATCCCCTCGTTGCTCACTTCGTCCACGCCACCGAAAGCGGCGAATTGGGCGTCCTCGGCGTCATGTTTGAAGAAGGCGATGCCAACCCCGCGCTTGAGACCATCGTGGCAGGTGTCGGTGCCGGCAAGGGCGCCGCAGTCGAATTCGACGTGAACGACATGGTGCCCGAAGATACCGGCATCTATCGCTACATGGGCTCGCTCACCACGCCGCCGTGCAGCGAAGGCGTGAACTGGCATGTGGCCGACGAAGTGATGACTGCCAGCGCCGAGCAGATCGCGGCAATGGAAGCCAACCTCGGCCCCTCCGCACGATCGATCCAGCCGCTGGGAACGCGCCTCCTCGTCGCACCCGAATAACGGCGAATAACTTCTTGAAACGGGTCGGAAGCTTGCCGCTTTCGGCCCGTTTCCTAATGGCGCGGTAATCCTGTCGGGAAGCGCGACATTTACCCTTTGCAACGCACAAGGCGGAACCAAGGGGAGAAAATGTGTGGGGCTATTCCGCAGGAAGCAAGCCATAGCGCCGCAGGAACGGCGAGCGACGGCCCGCTATGCCGTCGATTGTCCCGCCACGCTCAAGATGCTGGGCGGTGATCGGGTCGGGCGCCTGTCCGACCTTTCCGACGCCGGGGCTCGGCTGGAAACCAGCAACCCACCTGCTGAAGGCGTGTCGGGCCTGCTCTCGTGGAACGGGCACGAACATTTCGGCAAGATCGTCTGGGCGAACGACAAGAGCTGCGGCATCATTTTCGAACGTCCGGTTCCCATGCACGTCGTCGAAGAGACCGTCGAACAGGTTGAAGTCCAGACCGGTCCCGTGGCCAATTTCGGCAAGATACCGCTCGGCCAGAAGCGCTCGCGCAGGGCGTCGCTGGTGTCGGACGCCTGACGGTTCAGGCAGGCGAAAGCGCCTGGCAGTAGAAGGTGCGCATAGGAGATTTTCATGCGTGCTGCCCTGTACCTGTCCGGCCTGGCCCTGCTGGCTTCGCCATCCTTCGCACAAGACGCTGACACCGCGGGCGAGGATGACGGCCGCGAAGTGCGCAAGTGCATCGCGCCGCAGGCGGTCGTGCCGACCTTCAACAACACACCCGAGGCGATGGAACAGTCCCGCATTGCAGCGACGATCGTGGCGGGTGAACAGGTCTGCAGGACCAGCGCGCTCACCCCTGAGCTTTCAGAGCTCCAGCACGGACCTGAAGAGGCCGTGGTCCCGGATGAGGAAGAAGCTGGCGAAGAAGCCGCAGCCGAGCCCGCCTAGGCGCACAATCCCTGCAGATACCAGTCGGGTGCACCGCCGCGCCCGTCCCCCACGATGCCGAGCCGGTAGATCCAGTACCGGCGGCCGCGGTCGTCCTCGATCCGGTAATAGTCCCGCAGTCGCGTGCTGCTGCGTTCGCGCCACCATTCCGGCGCGATCCGTTCGGGCCCTTCGACGCGCGTGACCTCATGCACGCCGCCCCGCCAGCGAAAGCGCTTGGGATAGCCGTCGGGCGTTGCATAGAGCACCGAAATCCTTTCCGGCTTGTCGAGCAATTTCAACGGCCTCTTATGGAAAGCCAATTCTCCTTGTGAAGCAGGTTCCGGATCCAGCGGGGGCTGCCAGCGCTGCGCGCGTTCGGGAATATGGCTGGCAAAGGCAACGGGACGGCTGACCGCCCTCGTCCCCAGCCGTACGGTTAGCCGGTCGATGCAGGCAGACAGCGATGTACCATGCGTTTCGGCCGCCGCCTCGATATCGCCCTGCTCCAGCGCCAACGGTTCCGCCCAGCTGGCGCGCAGGCGCAGCATCTCGATCCCGAAACCCGCATCGACATCGTCCAGCCGCGCGGCGAAGAGGCGGCATATATGCGCCGCTTCGCGCGTGGCAGAGGCCATTTCCAGGCGGCGCACGACGACTTCGCCATCGACACGCCACAGCCCCAGTTCGAGCCGCCTTGCCCCTTCGCCTCGTCCTTCCAGTTCGCGCGCCATGTCCTGCGCGAGGTCTTCGACGACCTTGTCCAGCAGCTGGCGGTGGCGGATCGGCTCCATCAGGCGGCGCTGGACCAGGGGCATGTGCTGCGGGACCACGGGCAGCAAGGGCTCCGGCACCCGGCCGAGGATCTGGTCGAGACGGATAAGCGGGTTGGCGGCAGGCGACTTGCGGTTGCGAAAGCGGCGCTGGATGGCATCGCGCCCGCTGCCTCCGCTCTCGATGCCGGTGAGGTCACCCAGCCGCTTGAGGCCGAGCCGCCGCAGGACCGTGAGCACATCGTCGTCGAGCCGTAGCGCTGCGACAGGCAGGTCCGCCAGCCGGGCCTCGAAATCGCCCTGCCCCTCAAGGATCGCGCCTTGCGGGCCGAAGTGCGACAGCGCCCAGGCCGCACCTGCTGTGGGGGCGATGGCACAGCGCAGGCCAAGCTCGCGCCGCGCGAATGCCGCCTCGACATCGGCGACCAGCTTCTCCTCGCCGCCGAACAGGTGCGGGACGGCGGTAACGTCGACCAGCAGGCCGTCGGGCGCATCCATGGCGGACCACGGCCCCCAACGCCGCGCCCAGATCGCCAGTTTCTCAAGAAAGGCGAGATCGCCTGCCGGATCGCTCGGCGCGGTGACGATGTCGGGGCACAGGGTCCGCGCGTCGGCCAGCATCATGCCGCGCCGGGCGCCTGCCACCATGCCTGCGCGGTTCGCCGCCTCGATGCGCGGTCCGTGCGCGGTATCGGCGATCAGGACCAGCGGCCGGCTGTCGAGCGAGCGGCGGTCCTCGTCCCCGGCGTTTCGCCAGCGATCCATGGCCATAGCGGGCAGCCAGATCGAGAGGATGCGGCGGGAAGATACGGCATCCGGCGTATTCGCGCTCATCGGGCACGGGGCGAGCGGCGATGCTGCAACCCGGCCGTCCAGCCCGCCACCGCGCGATCGGTGTCTTCACGCGCCTTGCTGGCGGTTAGCGAAGTTTCTCCGCCACTCAGCGTCCATGTGCCCGGGGCATGGGAACGCGCGCGGAAAAGCTCCGCCTTCCAAGCCGGATCGCCGGGAGCCTGCGCATTCCATTCAGGCGCAGAAGACGGCGCGCTGGCCACTTCCCAGCGCATCCGGGCAGACGACAGGTCGTGCGCGGCGTCGATCCGTACGAGGAACAGCGGGATGCCGTGCCTCTCGCTCGTCAGCGTCAAGCGGCGCGAGGCGGTGAAATCGAGCGCCTTGGCATTGCCAGCCATCTCGCCGATCACGAATGCGAAATCGCGACAGCGCAGCCCTTCCTCGAGAGCGAAGAGCGCATCCTCGGCCTTCTCGGCCAGCACATGGACGAGCCGCGATTGCAGGCTTTGCGGAAGGCCGGCGCGATAGGGGCGCCCGCTCAGGCGCGCCGCATCGCGGGCTTGCACCCACAGCACGTTGCGCCGGTCGTCTGCTTCGCTGCCATCGCCACGCGGCAGGTGCCGCAAATCGTCGAGCGCCAATGCCAGCGCCACCCCTGCCCCCGCCGCGTCGCCCGAAGCGGTGAACACTTCGGTGTGGTGAGCCGCACCCTGCACTGCGGCAAGCCCCGAACGCCAGCGCACGCTGCGCCGTGCGGACAGCGCGGCAACGTCTTCGAAGGCCGTTATCGGCAGGGAGGAAAGATCGGCATGGGACATGAGAGAATCGACTCGCTTGTTCTTATTATGTTCCAATATCGCCGATTGCGCAATTCATCCCTTCACGGCTTCGCTCCGACGCGCCTCGTGGAACGCAGGACCTCCCCCAAGCGTAGAATAGGCAAACGCAAACACGAGAGGTCACTCATGAAATATTCCGAAGGCAATCCCGACGCGCTCAAGAAGAAGTTCTGGCTCGCCATGTCCGATTCGCCGTTCGTCTTCCTCGAACTCGACGGTCGCTCCGACACTGCGGTGCCGATGACCGCCCAGCTCGACAAGGACGCCAACAGCTCGATCTGGTTCTTCACCCAGAAGAACTCGACCTTCGCCCAGCTCGGCAAGGTCACGGCAAGCTTCGCCGGCAAGGACCACGACATGTTCGCCCGTTTCGACGGCACGCTCTCGGTCGAAACCAGCAAGGAACGCTTCGACCACTTCTGGAACAACTTCGTCGAAGCCTGGTACGATGGCGGCAAGGACGATCCCGACATCCTGTTCCTGCGCATGGATCTCGGCGATGCCGAAATCTGGAGCGGCGACCTTGGTCTTCTCAACACCGCCAAGATGGCGCTGGGAATGAACGTCCATGACGAGGCGGAAGAACGCCACGTGGACAAGGTCGACCTCTAAGTCGGACGATATCGAAAACGTAGAAGGGCCGCCCGCAAAGGCGGCCCTTTTTGCGTCAGGACCCCAGGATACTGGGGAACAGGCCGGTTACGAGGATAACCGTCACTGCAAGCGGGCACAGCCAGGCAAGCAGGAAGCGCCAGATATTGAACGCCAGCGGCGAAAGGCCAGTGGTGGTACGCAGCAGATTAGTGTCCGCCTTCCAGCCGATGAAGAGCGAGGTCAGCAAGGCGCCGACCGGCAGCATCACCTTGCCGGTAAACCCGTCAACCGTATCGAGGATGTCGGTATTCTCGAACAGCGACCAGAAACCGAGCGGGCGGACATCCGACAACACGTTGTAGCCGAGCAGGCACAGGATACCGATCAGGAATGCGCCAATGCCGAAGATCAGCGCCGACTTCGTCCGGCTCCATCCACGCTCGCCGATGCCCCATGCGGTCGGCACCTCGAGCAGAGAGATCGAGCTCGTCACTGCCGCCACGAGGATCAGGACGAAGAACAGGAACCCGAACAGCGCACCACCCGGCATCGTCTGGAATGCGAAGGGCAGCGTCTGGAAAACAAGCGTCGGACCAGCTGCAGGATCGAGGCCGACTGCAAAGACGATCGGGAAGATCATCAGACCGGCCAGAAGCGCCACGCTGGTGTCGGCGACCGCAATCATCGCCGCGGTACTGCCCAGATTACTCTTTTCCTTGATGTAGGAACCGTAAGTGATCAGACCTGCGACACCCAGGGATAGCGAGAAGAGAGCCTGCCCCAGTGCGCTATTCATCACCTGCGGGGTCAGTTTCGACCAATCGGGGGTAAACAGGAACGCCATGGCATCGCCGATTTCGCCCTCGATCGCGCCATAGATCACGAGACCCACCAGCAACACGAAGAACATTGGCATCAGGTAGGTCGCCGCCTTCTCGATTCCCGAGCTGACGCCGCGTGCGACGATGTAGAGGGTCAGGCCCATGAAGGCGAAATGCATGGCAAGAAGCAGGCTCGGGCTGGCGAACATATCGCCGAGACGCTGCTGGATCTGCTCCTGGCTTTCGCCCGCCAGCGCACCGCGGAACGGTTCACCCGCGCCGATAGCCTGGATGAGGTCGAGGCCCATGACGCCCGCGTAATAGAGCACCCACCCGGCCACGACCGAGTAGAACGAAACGATGAGGAAAGCCGCAATCGCGCCCACACCGCCGAAGATCGACCAGCTCGGCGAAGCTTTCGATTCCTGCGAAACCTTGCGGATCGAACCGACGGCATCGGTCTGGCCGACGCGTCCGATGAAGATTTCAGCCAGAACCAGCGGCAGACCGAGCAGGAAAACGCAGGCGATATAGAATATGACGAAGGCTCCGCCCCCGCTTTCGCCGGCTAGCGTCGGGAAACGCCAGATATTGCCGAGACCGACGGCCGCACCCACGGCTGCCAGAATGAATGCGCTGCGCGAGGACCAACCCTCGCCCGTAGTTTGCGAAGTAGCGACCATGTGTCGTTAGATTCCCTTGTGTCCAGCGGCGCTCTCCCGTGCCGCTCCTCGGGGTGGGCTTAAAGCACGGAAACCTGTCGCTGTCCAAGCGTTGCTTTGCCTTCTTCCCAGCACTTGCTACGGGACGCATATGTCGACCACTTTCCAGCTCGATACGAGCACCAGCCGCGCGAACCCTACCCCGCAGCCGATGAAAAGGCTCACGGTGCCGAAGATTCGCGCGCACAAGGCCGACGGCGAAACCAAGCAGCCGCTGGTCATGCTGACGGCTTACACGGCCCGTCAGGCGCAATTGCTCGATGCGCATTGCGACATCCTACTGGTGGGAGATTCGCTGGCGCAGGTGATCTACGGCCTGCCGTCCACCATTCCCGTTACGCTCGACATGATGGCCAACCATGCCGCAGCGGTCGTTCGCGGCAGCTATCACGCAGTGGTCGTCGTCGACATGCCGTTCGGATCCTACGAAGCCTCGAAGGAACAGGCATTCGAAAGCGCCTCTCGCCTGC
The DNA here is from genome assembly GCF_009827445.1 of Qipengyuania aquimaris. Taxonomy (GTDB): domain Bacteria; phylum Pseudomonadota; class Alphaproteobacteria; order Sphingomonadales; family Sphingomonadaceae; genus Qipengyuania; species Qipengyuania aquimaris. The sequence goes on along the minus strand of NZ_WTYI01000001.1, from coordinate 630,724 downwards.
TCAAGGAAAGCGGTGCGGCAGCGGTGAAGCTGGAAGGAGGGGAGCAGATGGCGGAAACGGTCGCATTCCTGAACCAGCGCGGCATTCCCGTAATGGGACATGTCGGCCTGACCCCGCAGGCGGTCAACGTCCTTGGCGGCTACATGGCCCGCGGACGCGACGATGCGGAGGCGAAGAAGATCGTCGGAGACGCCAAGGCGCTGGATGAGGCTGGCGCATTCGCCATCGTTCTAGAGGGCGTGCTTGAACCCATCGCCATCGAGGCCACCAAGGCAGTCTCCTGCCCCACCATCGGGATCGGCGCCTCGGCGCAGTGCGATGGACAGGTGCTGGTAACCGAAGACATGCTCGGCATGTTCGAGCGCGTCCCGCGCTTCGTGAAAAAATACGAAAATATCGCTGAAGTGATCGACCGCACGGTCGCACAATATGCAGAGGAAGTGCGCGAACGCAGCTTCCCCTCAGCAGATCAGACTTACCAGCCCAAGAAGGGCTAAGGACCTCAAAAAATCGATGGAAACGCTCCGCAAGTACTACACATTCTCGCTCGTCTTCACGGCGATCTGTTTCGCTCTCGCGGGCTGGTACGGATGGACCAGCACGGGCTCGATCTCCGCGACCCTCGGCATCCTGTGGATCGTGCTCGTCCTGTCGATACTGGAGGTATCGCTCAGTTTCGATAACGCGGTCGTGAACGCCACCGTCCTGCGCGATATGGACCCGGTCTGGCAGCAGCGCTTCCTGACCATCGGCATATTGATCGCCGTCTTCGGCATGCGGATCGTCTTTCCGATCGCGATTGTGGCAATTGCGGCCAAGATCGGCCCCATGGAGGCGATCAACCTGTCGTTGAACGATCCGAAGGAATACGAACGACTGGTCTCCGATGCCCATATCGGCATTGCTGGTTTCGGCGGCGCATTCCTTGCCATGGTCGGGCTGACCTTCTTCTTCGAAGAGGACAAGGAGATCCACTGGATCGCGGTGCTGGAGCGTACGATCAACAAATTCTCCAACGTGCCCGCAGTGGAGATCGGCCTCGTCCTCATCCTCGTCTATTTCGTCTCCACTATGCTGGCACCGGACGATGCGATCGTGTTCCTGACTGCGGCGATCCTCGGCCTCGTCACCTTTATCGCAGTCCACGCCATTGCCGCCATCATCGAGGCACGCGAAGCCCGCAAGAAAGCCGCTGGCGAGATCGTGAAATCGGGCCTTGGCGGATTCCTCTACCTCGAAGTGCTGGACGCCAGTTTCAGCTTCGATGGAGTGATCGGCGCATTCGCCCTCTCGAACAACATGATCATCATTGCGCTCGGCCTGTCGGTCGGTGCGATGTTCGTGCGTTCGATGACGATCCATCTCGTGCGCACGGGTACGCTGGCCCAGTACCGCTACCTCGAACACGGCGCCTTCTGGGCCATCATCGTGCTCGGCATCATCATGCTGCTGTCAGCGCGCTGGCATATTCCGGAGACGATCACGGGCCTGCTTGGCGCAGTGCTGATCGGGCTCAGCTTCTGGTGGTCGGTGCGTCATAACCGGAAGCATCCGGGCGAAGAGCGGACCGAGCTGCCAGCCGAGTAGCGAGCGGCGCGGCCAGCACTAGCTGGAAGAAATGGTAGAGCAGCAGCGGCAGGACGATAAAGCCTGCTGCTGCCGGCTCGAACAGGACGGTTGCAAGCGGCGCTCCGATCGCTGCGGATTTCTGCGCACCTGCGAAAAGAAAAGCAATCCGGTCCTGGCGCGCCAGAGACAGCGCTGCGGACGCAAGCCAGGCTCCGGCATGAGCGACCACTAGGAAAATCGCTACGAGAGCGAGAGTGGCTGCCCATTCTGCCGCGTCGATCCTTTCCCAGATGCCCTGTTCGACTGCGCCCGAGAAAGCGACGTAAACAGCAAAGGCGATAACAAGCCGGTCGAGCCAGACGATCCGTGCCTTCTGCCGCGCGATGAAGGTCGCGGTCCGGCGCTGCAAGATTTGGCCGATTGCGAAGGGCAGGATCAGGATTAGGATGATCTTTATCAGCGCATCGCTCCCCACCATCCCCTCTCCGCTGCCGCCAAGTGCCAGGAAAATCGGGACGGAAATGAACACGCCGAGGATACTCATGGAAGCCGCAGCAATCACCGAGAGAGCCACGTTTCCCTGTGCAAGCGAGCTGTAGGAGGTGGACGATTGCACAGTCGTGGGCAGGACCCCAAGGTAGAGAAAACCGATCGCCACCAACGGAGGTACGATCGCTTGGCCTCCATGGGATAACCCAAGTCCGACGAGTGCCATCGCGCCGAACATCCACAAGGCCAGCGGCAGGAAGAAGCGCCAGTTTGCGATGCCAGAAGCTATCTCTGCGCGCGGAATACGCATCCCGTTGGCGAGGAAGAGCGCGAAAATGCCGGCGTTTGCGGTCATCTGGGCGACACCGCGCCAATATCCTGTCGCAGGCAAAAGCGCTGCAAGCACCATTGCCAAGAGCAAGAGCCGTAACATCGGATCCCTGGTGATCGCGCGAATTGCCATTGCCTGTCGCACTGCCGCGCCGCGGCAATCCTGTCTAGTTCCCAGCTAGCGCTTGCAGCTTGGCGGCCAGCTCCGAGCGCAATTGGAGGTCCTCTTCCGGCAGCGCCGAAAGCAGCGCCGCAATCGCCGGCTGGCTCATCCGCTGCGTTTCGTAGGCTTCGATTGCCCAATCCAACTGATCGACCCCATCGCCCTCGCCCAATTCCCGCGCAGCCACGCTACGCGCGGCAAGGACCCATGGGACATCCCGCATCCCGTTCTCCATCGCGCGATCGAGCGAGGCCGCCGCCTCACGCCATTGACCGGCCGCTGCGTAGCCATCGGCAGCCATTGCCGCGGCCTCTCCATTAAGCGGGTTTGCTGCGGCATATTCGGCGACGAGCCGCGCTGCCTCGGAGCGGTCGAGAATAGCAGCCATTCGAAGCAGGAGAGGCCAGCTGCGGCGCATTTGCGCGGCGCGCTGATATGCCTTGCGCGCCTCAACCGGATCGGAACGCATCAGAAGCGCATCTCCCAAAAGCGATGCAGCGTCGACCGATTGCGGGTACTCTTCCGAAAAACGCCGTGCCTCCTGGATTGCCCGATCGACATTGCCTGCCGACAAGGCTGCGCGAATGCTGTTGCGCGTCGCGAAAGCACCTTTCCCTGCTGCTCTTGCGTCGTCTCCGTCGATCAGGCTGAGCGCCGACTGATCCGAGGCCGCAAGGTCGAGAAATTCGGCCGCTTCCTCACGGTTGTCCTGCGCCTCGAACGCGCGCCCGACCAGCGTGCGTAGCCAAGGCGAGCCATGCGGGCCGCGCGCTTCGTCGGCGAAACGGAAGATCAGCTCCTCTTGGTTGCCGTTGCGAGACAGAACATAGGCAAGCAAGTCGCGAACCCGGCGATTTGCAGGTTGCTGGCGAGCGAGTTGGTCCAGAGTTTGAGCTGCACTTTCGAGATTGCCCAGCTCCACATCGATAATAGCCGAGAGCAGCCGTGCAGCGGCGGTTTCCCGATCTTCCTTGGCAGTCAGCTCAAGTGCTTCACGGGCCGCGAAAAACTTCGATGTGCGCGCCAATGCGACTGCCCTGAGGTACGGGTCATCGGTCTGCGATAGGATGGCCTGAGCCTCTTCGAACTCGCCCGCGTCGAGAAGGGTGGCGGCATATTCGAGCCTCAAGTCAGGAACGTCACCGGCACTCTTGATTGCCGAGGCGAACCAATCGACCGCAGGCAGAATGCCCTCGATGTCACGTGCGAGCTGCCCACGAAAGCGCAAGGCCTCAGCGTCGTCCGGGCCCAATTCGACTGCTCGGCCAGCAGCTTCGATAGCGGCGAGATGATTTCCGAGGCGGTAGCGAAGCCGACCGATTGCCACCCAAACGCGCGGATCGTCGGGGGCCGCTTCCCGCGCCTTGGCCAGAGCTTGGGCACTTGCATCGAGATTATCCTCACGCATCTCAAGTTCGGCCAGCAACCTGTATCCCAGGGGTGCGCTGCGGTCGTCAAAATCGCCTTCGGCCAGCCATTTGCGGGCCTCGACCAGATCGCCGCGCAGCAGGGTTGCCTCCCCCGCGAATGCAGAGAATGAGCCGCGTTCCACCTTGTTTTCAACCAAGCGGTCGATGGTGAGCTCTGCAGCGGCGGCATCTCCGCGGGCAATCTGCGTTCGCAGCTGTTGCAAATCATTGGCGGGCGTCGCCTCGCCCGCACATGAGGCAAGGATGGCAGACGCCGCCGTCAGCCCCAGGACAAGGCGCAACGGAAAGCTACGCCTGAAGGTCATACTGCTTGAGAAGGTCGTAAAGCGTGGGACGGCTGATCCCGAGAATTTTGGCGCTATTGGAAATGTTGCCCTGCGTTCTTGCCAGCGCCTTTCGGATCATTCTCCGGTCGGCTTCCTCGCGCGCCTGCTTCAGGTTCAGCGCCAGCTCGCCGTCCTCTTCGTCGGCATCCATGTCCAGGTCTTCGGCGCTTACCAATTTGCCATCGGCCATGATGACCGCGCGTTTCACACGGTTCTCAAGCTCGCGCACATTCCCCGGCCATCCCCAACTGTCGATCGCTGCCAGCGCGTCGGGCGTAAAGCCCTTGACCCGCGAGTTCATCTCGCCCGCGAATTTCGCGAGGAAATGCTTGGCCAGAAGCACAGCGTCACCGGGGCGTTCGGTCAGCGAGGGGATTTTGACGACGATCTCGGCCAAACGGTAGAACAGGTCTTCGCGAAAACTGCCCTCGGCGATCATGGCTTCCAGGTTCTGGTGCGTCGCGCAAACGATCCTTGTATCCACCGAGATTGCCTTGCGTCCGCCGATCCGCTCGATGACACGCTCTTGCAGGAAGCGCAGCAGTTTGACCTGCAGCGGAAGCGGGATATCGCCGACTTCATCGAGGAATAATGTGCCGCCATCGGCGAGCTCGATCTTGCCTTCGTTCGTCTTCACCGCGCCGGTAAAGGCGCCTTTCTCGTGTCCGAAAAGCTCGCTCTCCAACAGGTTTTCCGGAATAGCAGCGCAATTGATGGCGATAAATGCGCCGTGCTTGCGGTCGCTGGACTCATGTAGGCCTTTTGCAAGCAATTCCTTGCCCGTCCCGCTGGCACCCAGCAACATGACCGATACATTCGTCGGCGCGACCCGCTCGATCGTACGGGCGACCTTGGCCATTTCGGGCGCCGCCGTGATCATGGAGCCGAGCACTGTCTTCTCTTCGCCCACTTTTTCGGCGAGGCGGCGGTTTTCTGCCTCGATCGTATGTAGCCGATGGGCGCGATCCACAATCATGCCCAGCTGTTCGATGTCGACGGGCTTCTGGTAGAAATCATAGGCCCCGCGCTCGATGGCCTGCAGTGCGCTCTCGCGTGCGCCATGGCCACTGGCCACGACAACCTTGGTATCAGGCTTCATTTCCATGATCGCGTCGAGCACGGCAAAGCCTTCACTCGTACCGTCGGGATCCGGCGGCAGGCCCAGGTCAAGCGTAACGACTGAAGGCTCTTCCGAGCGCAGCAATGCGAGCGCCTGGTCGCGGTTGCCGGCGATCAGAACTTCATAGTCTTCGTAAGCCCATTTGAGCTGGGCTTGGAGACCCTCGTCGTCTTCCACCACCAAGAGCTTGCGTTTGTCCTCGGCCATCAGACCGTCTCCTCGATTAGATCTTTCGGGCCGGAGTAAATGGCCTTGGCAGAGCGCAATGGCAGGCTGACAGCGAAGCGCGTACCAAGCCCCTCACGCGATTCCACGTCGAGGCGTCCATCCATCGCCCGGATGATTTCACGCGCTTCATACGCGCCAATGCCGAAGCCACCCTCCTTCGACGACACAAACGGTTTGAACAGACCATTGCGAACGAAAGCCGGGCTCATGCCCTTGCCGTTGTCGATGACCTGGCATTGACCGCTGATACCGTTACTGAAGGTTTCGATCATGACAGGAATGTCCGGGTCGCTGGCATCGATCGCGTTCTGGACGAGGTGTACAAGGGCCTGCTCCAGCCCTTCCCGATCGCCCACCACTTCGACAGCTTCGCACCGCGCCAGTCTGACCGGGTGGCTGCCTTCGAAGCGGGCCGCAACCTCGCGCGAGATTTCCGCGAGGTCGAACTGCTGCATTTCTTCGCGGGCACCGGTGCCGTATCTTCCCAGCCGGGCAAGCAAGAGATTGAGCTTGTCCGCGCTGTTCTTGAGCGTGACCAGCATGTCCTTGCGAAATTCGGGTTTGTCGGCGTGCTTCTCGGCATTCCGGAGAAGCAGCGACATCTGGCTCGACAGGTTCTTTATGTCGTGCATGACAAACGCCATGCGACGATTGAATTCATCGAAGCGGCTGGCTTCGGACAGCGCTGCCTGGCCGCTCTGCTCGGCGAGATAACTGGCCAACTGGCGGCCAACGATGCTCAGAAGGTCGAAATCTTCCCAGTCCAATTCGCGCTCGATCGCGGGCCGGGCAAGGATGACTACGCCTACGAGCCGATCGAAGTGAAGCAGGGGCACGGCCGCCCAGGCGCGCAGTTCCTCGAAAGACCAGTCGGGCATATTGGCCAGTTCCCCGTGATGATCCTTGCCCGCCCTGACTTCGTCGAAATCGATTATCAGACCTTCTCGCTCCAAAATCGCCGCGAGGTCCGGATCCATGGCGTTTGCCGGTAGATCCGCACCCGGCCAATTCCATTGTGCACCGAGAGCAAGCGCGCCGTCATCTTCCGGCAACAGCAGCAGCCCGCACGGACTATCGGTAATATCCGCGAGCGCCTTGATCGCGCGCTCCTGCAGGGTCGTTTCATCAAATCCGGTGCGACCGATGGTATTGGTGAAACGAATCCATTCGTTGCGGTAGTCATAGCGGTGCTTGAAGAGATGCTTGACCGCGGTCACCCGCAACCAGCCGCGCACGCGCTGGGAAGGAAGCCAGATCAGCGCCAGAGCCCCTGCCGCCAGGATCAGCCCGACCTGCGTGAGCGCGCGGATATCGCCGCGCAGCATGTCGAGTGAGTTCGCTAGCAACAGCATGAGCATGAAATACCCGCCGATGACCAGCAGCGAGAGCGAGCGGAAGGTTAGCGTCCGGGACGGGCGAAACTCGAGGCCGGCCGCATTCGAATTGAAGCCGACAGCGAACGGCACGGCGATGATTGCTGCAGCCAGACCGCGAATGGCCTGCAGTTCCACCGGGACCTCTCCGGTGAGGTAGCTTAACGTATAGAAATTGAGCGAGAACGCCCACATCCCCGCCAGAGCAGCAGCGTTCCAGCGCAAGATGCGCCGCGAAGAGAGCGCAGCGCCGACATACAGGTTATGCAGGAGCACGAGAGCACCGACCACCGTCAGCGCTCTCAGGATTGCGGAAGTTTCGAATATAAGCGTCGCGGCGCTCGGAGCGTTCGCGTTGCGCAAGGCGAGCATGACAAGGACGATCTGGAAGGATTCCACGAGCGCCAAGACAATCGCTGCCGGTCGCACGAGCCGCAAGGTCTCATCGCGCCCGTCGTTTGCGAAGAGCCGCAGCAACACGTAAATCCAGGCCAGGTTCTTTGCGACTTCGGTCAATGCGACGATCGGCTGCTCCGCCCCGAAACTGGCGGCGGCAAAGCACCAGTTTGCCGTCAGGGCCAAGGCGGCCACTGCAGCCCAGCGATCGGAACGCTCGGCCGCGCCGGAACGCGCGATCCACAGGGCCGCAAGCCCGCTTACCAGAGCGCCAAGCAGGAAGCTGACCGAGCCGATGTTTGCCAGCCACGTCATCAGCGCGCGCCCTCCGGCCACAGGATGACCCGAGCTGTTTGCAGCAGGATCAGCAGATCGAGAAATGGCGAGTAGTTCTTCGCGTAATAGAGGTCGTATTCCAGCTTGCCACGGGCGTCGTCGATGCTGGCGCCATAGGGATAATTGATCTGCGCCCATCCGGTGATGCCCGGTTTGACCATGTGCCTTTCGGCATAGAACGGAAGTTTTTCATCGAGTTCGGCCACGAATTGCGGACGCTCCGGACGCGGGCCGACGAAGCTCATTTCGCCCTTCAGCACGCTCCACAACTGGGGCAATTCATCGATCCGCACCATGCGGATGAAACGGCCCACCCGGGTTATACGCGGATCGTCTTTTTCCGCCCACTTTATCCCATCCGCCTCGGCATCCTGACGCATGGAGCGCAGCTTGGGTATCTGGAAGGTCTGGCCGTAGAGGCCGACACGCTCTTGCCGGTAGAACGCAGACCCCTTGCTTTCCAGCTTCACGAAGATTGCAAACAGGACGATCAACGGCAGCGTCAGCAGCAAGACCGCAAGGCTCACCACGATATCGAATATCCGCTTCGCTACGGCCGATATCCGCTGCCCGGCAATGAAACCGTCGGAAAAGATCAGCCAGCTCGGATTGAGTGTATCGAGATCCAGCTTGCCTGTTTCGCGTTCAAGAAATCCGGAGAGATCGCTGACATCGACGCCATTGGTCTTCACGCGCACCAAGTCCTTGAGTGGCAAGGCATTACGTCTTTCCTGCATAGCCAGAACGACTTCCTGCGCACCGATACGCTGCACATATTTTCCGAGGTCGCCGATTTCGTCGCGTTCTACTGCTCCTTCTATGCGTTCGGATGCGCCCTTGCCCATCGCGACGAATGCCAGGACACGAAAACCGCTGTCCGGTCGATGCGATAAATCAAGTAACTTGCGAGCTCTCGGCCCAGCACCGAGGACCAGAATTCTCCGGCGGAAAGTCTGGGCATCGACCACACGTGTCGCGACAATGCGATTCACGACCAACAAGGCGAGACCGATCGCCATCGCGTAAAGCAGGATGGAACGCCAAAGTGCCGTGCCGGGCAGGACGAGATTTACAAAGGAAATCGTGAGCATGCCGAGACCCAAGGCCACAAACAGCCGAGCCGTGGCGAAGCGGATCGAGCGCAAGGCAAGCGGCGTGTATGTTCCGACGGCAATAGCGGCAAGCCAGACGATCAGGGCGAAACCGACAATCGCAACCGCTCTGTCCGCGAAAGACCCAGGATCGATGGAAAGCTGGAAAGTCCGCAGCCTCCAGCCCGCCTCGCCTGCCAGACCAAGCATGAGCAGGTCGAACAGGCATAGCAGCATCACCTCAATGGGGATGTAGTGCTTGAAGACTCTGATCATGGCAGGCGGCGATATCCCGAAGGTTGGTTAAACCTTTCCTTACCATGCCATTGGTGAACTGTCGGTAAACTTTACAGCAAACAAAACGGCGCGCCGAATTACCGGGACGCCGCCGTGTTTCAGTTGTCAATTTGGTCAGTTGTTGACGGCGTCGCCCACGGCTTCGCCGGCTTCTTGTGCAGCGTCTCCAACTTGTCCGGCTGCCTCGCCGACCTGGTTGGCAGCATCCGTGATCGCTTCGTCCTTGGCGACTTCCGCTCCGCCCATCTGCGTGAAAACGACGATTGCTGCGATTGCGGCAATCAGGAGAATGATAGCCATAACCCAGCCAAAGCCGCCGCCGCGACGCGGTAGGTCAGTGACGACCGTGTGAGTGGTATGCGTGTTGCCGTCGGGCGTGCGCGTTTCGGTAATACGTTCTTCTGCCATGGAAAAATCCTTTCCCATCCATGTTTTACTGCGGCGCCAACGCACAAGAATTCAGCTCCGTTCCCCGGATCATGGTTACCGCTCACCGAATTCGAACGGAGTGTTGCCGCGACGCATCCGGTCGAACTGCAATTTCCTGCCGCGCGGAGGCAGCGAACGCTGACGGCAGTTCTGTCTTTGACAGGCCGCGCACCCAGGCCCGATCGGCTGTGCATCCACCGGATTGAGCGACAATCCCCTCGCCTGCGCCAGGTCGGCGGCTAGCACTGCCTCAATTCCGATCGCCACGACAAAACGTGCTTCGCCCGGAGCTCCGCTGCCTTCTACGCTACGCATAATGGTCAGCCATCCGCCCGCCTGACCTTCTCCGGCCTGCTCCAGCGCTACGAATTGCGTGACAAGCTCACCACCGGTTTCGAATGCGCGGTGTGCGTCCCAAAGTGGACAGGACACATCTGCGCTGGCAAAATGGGCGGTGCTAGCGCCGATGAAGCTTTTGGAAAATTGGCCTGCCCGATCGATGCGAACCATAAAGAACGGCAAGCCCCGCTGCCCTACTCGCTGAAGGGTAGTGAGACGATGCGCCAATTGCTCGAAACTCACCGAAAAGCGCCGCTCCAGGACGGGGAGATCATATCCTGTCGCCTCGCAGGCGCGCAGGAAGCGGCCGTAGGGCATCAGCAGAGCCGCCGCGAAATAGCCTTCGAGATGGCGTCTGAACAGGGCGCGTGCGGCTTCATCCTCGAACTCCGCGCCCTGAGCCACCGCTTCGATCTCGTCGCGCTTTTCCAACTGCGCCACCTTGAGCGCGAGCTGGAAATTGCGCGATGCCGGACCGAGCATCTCCGACAACTGGATCTGTCTTGCGTGAAGGTCCAAGCGGCTAAGGCTTTCCGGAAGCACATCGCGAGGCAGGATACGAACCGAAAGCTGGTGGCGCTCACGCAGTCGCTCGGTCAAGGCCAGCCCGATGTCTCCGCGCGACAACCGCATTTCATCCGCCAGTCCTTCCGCCGAATGGTCGAGGTCGGCGAAGTGGTTGCGCCACCGTTCGATTTCCCGGCGCGACGCCGCAAGGGCATCGTCATGCTTATCGGTACCGGGACCGGCCTTGTCGTACAGCCGGGCGAAGGCCGCCGCGACCTGGGGCGCAGTGGACAGGAACTCCTCCGCCTCGTCGCGGTCGATATCGAGATCGGAGAAGCGTTCATCGGCAAGCCGGCGCATAAGGCCATCGAGGCCACCGACCGCCTCATCCTCCCTAAGGGAGCGGGGATCGAAGTCGAATTTCTCGACCAATGCCATTACAACACGGGCGCTCACCGGACGCTGGTTGCGTTCGATCAGGTTGAGATAACTCGGCGAGATCGCCAGCCGCGTCGCCATGGCCGCCTGGGTCAGGTTTTCACGTTTACGCAGTCGACGAATAGCCGGTCCTGCCATGAGAGCGGCGTCCGCCATTTGTAAATTCCTTTACATCATTACACATCGATCTGGCAGATCAGCACGGTTTAGACAACAAATTCTGTAAATTTTCCTGTCCTGGAGCGGCTAATCGCCCCAAGTTCATGAGCAAGGCCAACGCGCCAGAACTTACAGGAGATTCGCCATGACCTATCAAAGCCGCATCGCCGAACTCGGCCAGACCATCTCGGAAAACGGCGCGCCGTGGGGCGCGATCGACGCTGCCAGCGCTGCACGCATGGCAGTTCAGAACCGCTTCCCCACTGGTCTCGACATTGCGCGCTACACCGCAAAGATCATGCGCGAAGACATGGAAGCCTATGACGCCGACCCGGCGAACTACACCCAGTCGCTCGGCTGCTGGCACGGGTTCATCGCGCAGCAGAAGATGATTTCGATCAAGAAGCATTTCGGCAGCACGAAGCGCCGTTACCTCTACCTCTCGGGCTGGATGGTTGCCGCTCTGCGCAGCGAATTCGGTCCCCTGCCCGACCAGTCGATGCACGAGAAGACCAGCGTTCCGGCGCTGATCGAGGAACTCTACACCTTCCTGCGCCAGGCCGACGCTCGCGAGCTAGGCGGCATGTTCCGCGAACTCGACGAAGCAAAGGCCAAGGGCGACGCGGTCAACACGCACCGCCTGCTCAAGGAAATCGACGAGCATGAGACGCATGTCGTGCCGATCATCGCAGACATCGACGCAGGTTTCGGTAATGCCGAGGCGACCTACCTGCTCGCCAAGAAGATGATCGAAGCGGGTGCCTGCGCCCTGCAGATCGAAAACCAGGTGTCTGACGAAAAGCAGTGCGGCCACCAGGACGGCAAGGTCACGGTTCCGCACGAGGAATTCCACCAGAAGATCCGCGCGATCCGCTACGCCTTCCTCGAACTCGGCGTTCCCGACGGCATCATCGTTGCCCGCACCGACAGCCTCGGCGCAGGCCTGACCAAGTCGATCGCCTATTCGAAGGAACCGGGCGATCTGGGTGACCAGTACAACAGCTTCCTCGATTGCGACGAAGTCGACGCTGCCGACATCAAGAACGGCCAGGTCTTCATCAGCCGCGACGGCAAGCTGCTTGCGCCCAAGCGCCTGCCGAGCAATCTCTACCAGTTCCGCCCCGGAACCGGCGAAGATCGCTGCGTGCTCGATTGCATCACCGCGCTGGAAGCGGGTGCCGACCTGCTGTGGATCGAAACCGAGAAGCCGCATGTCGAACAGATCGCCGGCATGGTCGATCGGGTCCGCGAGGTGATCCCCAACGCCAAGCTGGTCTATAACAACTCGCCCAGCTTCAACTGGACGCTCAACTTCCGCCAGCAGATCTTCGACAAGTGGGAAGCAGAGGGCAAGGACGTGTCGGGTTTCGACCGCGCCAAGCTCATGAGCATCGACTACGACGGCACCGAACTGGCGGCCGAAGCCGATGAGAAGATCCGCACCTTCCAGGCCGATGCCGCGAAGCGTGCCGGTATCTTCCACCACCTCATCACGCTGCCGACTTATCACACGGCTGCACTGAGCACCGACAACCTCGCCAAGGAATACTTCGGCGAACAGGCGATGCTTGGTTACGTCAAGAACGTGCAGCGCGAGGAAATCCGCCAGGGTATCGCTTGCGTGAAGCACCAGAACATGGCCGGTTCGGACATCGGCGATGACCACAAGGAATACTTTGCCGGCGAAGCGGCCCTGAAGGCCGGCGGCAAGGACAACACCATGAACCAGTTCGCTGCAGCCTAACGGAGAGGAAGGATGACTACGATGACCGAAGACACTCCCAAGACCGAGCCGGGCCGCGCACGCGCCCTGTTCTCGACCGCCGATTTCCGTCTCCTGCGCACCGCTCTCACGAGCTACGCGCGCCAGACCGAAGATCGCGAGGAGCTGGCGAAGATCAACGCCCTGCACCATCGCCTGGGGACCTACGTTCCCTCGGACGGTTAAACTGATCGTCCGCGCTCAAGCATTGATACGATAGCGCGGACCATACTTTCTCCTGGGGAGGAGAAACGGCCGTCGCAGCACCCCCAATGCTGCGGCGGCCGTCAATTTATGGGTCAGCCTCCGCTGCGCGGCATCAGGTCGAGCGCGGCACCGGCCAGCGCTTCGGCGCCGGTCGCCACCACCTTCTCTGCATCGGGGGCCCAGAACGGCGAATGGAGCGAGGGAAGCGGCTTGCCCTCTTCCTTCAGCGCGGTCAGCATTTCGTCGGTCGTACCACTGATCCAGAAGATCATGCTCTTCACGTCTTCGGGCGACGCGCGGCGGAACTGGCTGAAATCCTCGCCTCCCATGACCGCCGGCCACTGCATCACGCGCTCCTCGCCGAAACGAGCGCGGAAGGATGCGGCGCGCTCTTCGGAAAATTCCGGATCGTTGAAGGTCGAGGGCGTATATGGATCTTCGACCGTCACCACGGGATGCAGTTCTTCGGGCAAGCCTGCCGTAATCGCCTCGCCCTTCGCAACGCGGCGGATGCCATCGAGCAACAGCTGGCGGCTTTCGTCGGAATAGCTGCGCACTGTCAGCTGCAGCTTGGCTTCATCCGAGATAATGTTGTGCTTTGCTCCCGCATGGAAGCTGCCGACCGTAATCACCGCCGGATCGAGCGGCGAGGAATTGCGGCTCACCACCGTCTGCACCTTCATCACGATGGCACTGCCGAGCACCACCGGGTCGACCGTGGTGTGCGGATAAGCACCATGCCCGCCGATGCCCTTCACTGTGATGTCGACGCTGTCGACATTGGCCAGCGCATAGCCCGGCGTATAGCCGATGGTGCCTGCCGGAGCGGGCGCAGCGGCATCGTGGAAGGCCAGCACGTAGTCCGGCTTGGGAAAGCGCGTGTAGAGCCCGTCTTCGATCATCGCGATCGCGCCAAGGCCAAGCTCTTCTGCGGGCTGGAGGATCATGACCAGCGTGCCCTGCCAGTCATCCTTATGCTCGACCAGCAGCTGCGCCGCGCCGATGAAGCCAGCCATGTGCGTATCGTGGCCGCAGGCGTGCATGACGCCGGTCGTCACGCCGCTGGCAGGCGTTGCCGTTTCCTTGCTGGCGAAGGGCAGCCCCGTCCGTTCGATCACCGGCAGTCCGTCCATGTCAGCGCGCAGCATGACCACCGGACCGTCACCGTTCTTCATCACCGACACGACGCCGGTCTGACCGACGCCTTCGGTCACCTCGAAGCCGAGATCACGCATCCTTTTGGCCAGCTTGGCAGCGGTCTTGTGCTCTTCGAAGCTCAATTCCGGATGCGCGTGCAGGTCGCGGTAAAGTTCCATCAGGCCGGGCATGTCGTCGGCCAGCGAAGCGCGCAGGTCCTGCGCCGAGGCGGGTGTTGCGAAAGCCATCACGGCGAGCGCGGCGAGTGTAGGACGCAAGTTGGACTTCACTGGTATCTCCCCCACAGAGTGGAACACGTGGAGCACGGTCCAGGGGAAGGAATCCCCGGAGCCACTTCCGGCGTTCGATTGCGCAACTGTCTGGCACGCCCGGAGGCCGTAGGGAAGGCCTAGAGCCCGTAGGTGAAAACGAGAGTGGCGGAGAGCGCGACGACCATGATGATCACCAATGGCACGCCAGTGCGCACGTAATCGAAGAATTCGTAGCTGCCTTCCGACATGATCAGCATGTTCGTCTGGTAAGCGATCGGGGTCGCGTAGCAGAGGTTGCAGCCGAAAAGGACGGCCAGAACCATCGGTTCCGGCGGCAGGCCCAGCTGGTTCGCAATGGCAAAAGCGATGGGCGTGCCGACCGTTGCAGCCGTGGCGTTCGAGGCGAAATTGGTAATAAGCGTCATGGTGAGCATGATCACGGCAAGCGATGCGGCCGGGGTGAGATATTGCAGGCCGCTGGCCATCACCAGGCCGATCCAGTCCGCCGCCCCGCTTTCGAGGATCACACGGCCAAGCGCGATGCTGGCCGCGACCAGCACGATGACCGAGGCCGAAAGGGCGCGGCCCACACGGTCGAATTTCACACATCCGGTCACGAACATCAGGATCGCACCGAGCAGCGCCGAAATCGCAATCGGAACCTTCAGGAGATAGAAGCCGCCCGATCCGTAAAACGGCAGGCCTACGGATGCGAGCGCCACCGAAGCGCCCATGATCGTCGCCGCGAGCACCGCCTTGGAACGACGCGGCAATTCACGCCGGCCTTCCAGTGTCAGCAGGCCGTCGGCACGTTCGAAATGTTCGATATCCGCAGGCAGGCCCATCACGAGCAGGACGTCGCCTTCAATCAGGCGCATGTCGCCGCCTTCGGAGTACTGGTCCTTTTCGCCAAGCAAGCGCTCTGGCCTGTGCGTGCCGATCACGGCAACACCGTAAAGGTCTGCAATGCCTGAGCTCGGCAGCGTCCGGCCAATCAGGCGCGAATCCGCAGTCACGGTCATTTCGACGACTGCGATGTCGACGCCCTTGTCATGCGAATTGCGGCGAATACGGTCGATTACCCAGCTGGGCGCTGCGTCGCCGCGCAGGACTGACATTGCTTCTTCGATCGCTTCGTGCGTGCCGGTCATCAGCAAGCGATGCTGCGGCCTTAAAAGTCCCGGCGGAACGTCATGAAATTCGATCCCGTCGGGAAGGCGCGAGGCCACTTCGGACAATTCGCGTCCGTTCAGGATAGAATTCTCGGTAATACGCAGGCGCGTCTCGAACTTGCGCAGGGCGTGCACCTGCTCGATCCGGTTGCTCTTCAGCATGCGCGGCATGACTAGCCAGACGTATGGCAAGGCGACCAGGCAGGCGACGATGACGATCGGGGTAAAGTGGAACACGCCCATTCGCTCCATCCCCAGGTCCACCGCGATGGAAACGACGAGGATGTTGGTCGATGTCCCGATGGTGGTCGCAAGACCGCCTAGCAGCGATGCCGCGTTGAGCGGAATCAGCGTTTTAGATGCAGGCATCAGCCCACGTTCCGCCAAGGCGACGAAAATCGGGATCAACAGGACCAGGACGGGCGTGTTGTTGACGCCCATGGAAAGGACGAAACAAACCACCAGCGAGAACAGCAGTCCCAGCTGGAGGTTTACCTTGAACACCCGCTCGAGAAAGCGCGCTGCAGGCTCAAGCGCGCCCGTGACGACAAGGCCGCGCCCCATCACCATAAGCGCACAGATCGTGATCAGGGCGTAATGGCCAAAGCCCGAGAAAGCGAGTTGCAGCCCGTCCGTGGGTGCGCTGCCTTCGAGTGGGAAGAAATAGAGACCGACCGCAATAACCGCGATTGTCAGGAGCGAGATGATCTCAATGGACATTCGCCCGCGCGCAAAGGCGACGAACATGGCGAGGGTAACCGCCATTGCGGCAATCGCGTGATAGGACGGCATGCCGATCATTCGCAGCGATGAATTCCACCGCTAGGCAGGAATATCAAGGGTTTTCGCGCCTCGACCGGCTGATTACGCGGTACTGCGCGCTCTTTCCGCCCACAGCAGGGACAAAGCCACGAGAGCGGTCGCGACCGTGCCTACGCCGCCAGCGGGGAAGGTCCACGCCTTGGCATCCACCATCGCGAGCAGGTTCAGGCCGATAGCCCCCAGCCCGGCAAGCGCCGTCAAAACGCCAAGGCCCTTCGCCCAGACCGGGCCGCTGCGCCAAATGCCGCTGCCAAGCGCAATAGCCACCGCGCCGAGAATCAGCTTGGCGAGGAAGTAGAGGAAGAATGCGCCTGCAAGGATGGCCGCAAACAATTGCGGCTCGCTCTCGCTGGCTTCCATGGCGGGTGCGAACATCGAAAGGCCCATGCCCACCTGGAGCAGGTTGAGCATACCCGACACCGCGATGGCAGCCCATAGAGGCGATTGGTCCGGCCTGCGTGCGGCAAGGGCCAGCGCGAAGATCGACACTGCCGAGAAAGCGAAAAGCTCGGTAAACCACGTCAGTGGCCGCAACATTTCATTCTCGGAACCCGACACGACGGTGATGTAGAACACCTGGCTCGCCACGGTAAGCAGGAGCGCTGCGCCAACCGCGCCCACCAGTGATTGTGTTTTCAAGATTAGTCCCCTTGCCGCCCCTTGTGGGCTGTCATGCACCACCATTCGTGCCGGCAGGCAAGAAGGTTACGGCAAAGAGCGTGTGGTACCCCCGGCCGGACTCGAACCGGCACTTCGTAAGAAACTCGATTTTGAGTCGAGCGCGTCTACCAATTCCGCCACGGAGGCCCATGATGGACGGCGGGGATTAGCCCCGCTCGCCCATGCCATCAAGCGCTGTTTTCACCCTATTTGAGCGCGCCCACCAGCATCTTGTGCAATTTGGAGTGCAGGACGTCGTTCGCGGCAAGCACCTGCTTTGAATGGATCGGCTGCGAACGGCCACGGAAGTCGGAAACAAAGCCTCCTGCTTCGCGCACGATCAGGCAACCGGCTGCAGTATCCCAGTCGTTTAGACCGCTTTCCCAGAAACCGTCGAAGCGGCCTGCCGCGAGCCACGCAAGGTCGAGTGAGGCCGCGCCGAAGCGGCGGATGCCTGCGACATTGGGACCGATGGCACCGAAGATGCGCGACCATTCGGAAAAATCGCCATGCCCCTGGAAGGGAATGCCGGTCGCGATCAGCGCTTCGGACGGCGCGCGGCGCGAGGAGACGCGCAACCGGCCGTCGTGAAGCCATGCACCGCGGCTCTTTTCTGCCCAGAAGGTTTCGTCGGTTACGGGGTTGTAAACGACGGCGGCGGTGACATCGCCCCAATCGTCACTGCCCAGCTTGCGCTCCTGCACCGCGATGCTGATCGCGAAATGCGGGATGCCGTGAAGGAAATTGCTGGTGCCGTCGAGCGGATCGACGATCCAGCGCGGCATGCCCTCGGCACCTTCGATGGTGCCGGCTTCTTCCATTTCGAAGCCCCAGTCGGGGCGCGCCTGTAGCAGCTCGTCGTAGATCGTGCGCTCTGCACGCATGTCGGCTTTCGACACGAAGTCGGCAGGGCCCTTGCGGCTCACCTGCAAATGTTCGATCTCGCCGAAATCGCGGCGCAGGCGGCCACCCGCCTTG
The DNA here is from genome assembly GCF_009827445.1 of Qipengyuania aquimaris. GTDB lineage: Bacteria > Pseudomonadota > Alphaproteobacteria > Sphingomonadales > Sphingomonadaceae > Qipengyuania > Qipengyuania aquimaris. Next base: position 612,694 of record NZ_WTYI01000001.1, on the reverse strand, counting down.
CGCGCGGCTTTCTCCATAACGCGGATCAGTCCGGAAATTGCGGCCATGGGTATCTCTTACTCGGTGAGCACGCGGATCGAACGGGCTTGCAGGTGGATGTCCCCCCACTCGCAGGCCATGTCGAATTTCGTGCCTTCAATGTTGAATTTGTCGATTGCGAAGCGGCGTTGCTTGCCCTCGCCGCCGGTTTCGCGGCGGTCTAGGCTAAGCTTGGAAATGCCCGCGAACTTGAGCATTCCGGGGTGGAAGCAGCATTCCTCGCCCTCGCCCGGCGCCTCGTATTCGGGGTGCTCGGGCTCGAGGCAGAAATCCATCTCCAGCGTCAGTTCGTCATCGTTGATGATGACCGCACGCAGGGTGCTCCTGGCGATATCGACATTGTCGAACCGGCTGGCGATGGACTTGCCCACGGATCAGGACGCCTTGCCGACGTAGCTCTGTTCGTAGACGTCGACGATGATGCGCGTGCCGCTTTCGATGTGCGGCGGGACCATGATGCGAACGCCATTGTCGAGCACGGCGGGCTTGTAGCTGGACGAAGCGGTCTGGCCCTTCACCACGGCATCGGCCTCGACGATTTCGGCTTCGATCTGTGCGGGCAGTTCGACCGAGATCGGCTTTTCTTCCCACAGTTCCAGCTTCACCTGCATGCCATCCTGAAGGAACGGGCGGGCATCGCCTAACAGGTCGCTCGGCAGGTTGATCTGCTCGTAGGTGTTCTGGTCCATGAAAACCAGCATGTCGCCGTCTTCATAGAGGAACTGGTATTCCTGCGTATCGAGGCGCACCTTTTCGACCGTGTCGGCGCTGCGGAAGCGGACGTTGGTCTTCCGGCCATCCTGCAGGTTCTTCATCTCGACCTGCATGTAGGCGCCGCCCTTGCCGGGCTGGGTGTGCTGGATTTTGGCGACCTTCCAGATGCCGCCTTCGTATTCGATGATGTTGCCCGGACGGATGTCCACGCCGCTGATCTTCATGAGGAACCTGCCTTCGATGTGAAAGAGCGCCGCCCCTTGGATGACACGCGGATTCGTGCGGGGCGGTCGTGCGCCGCGCGCCTTACCCGAGCCGGGGCCAAGGGGCAAGGCAATGGAAAATTCAGCTTGTCCGCCCTATATGGGTCGGCGGAGGAATTGGTCATGATACGCCGCATCGCTATCAGCATCGCTACAGCTTCGCTTTGCACGCTCGTCCCCGCCACGGGACAGGCTCAGGGCCGCCTGGGCCTGCTCGAACAGGGCGAATATGTCTGCGCACTGCCCGGAAGCGCGACCGGACCTGCCTGGCAGGAGATGGAAGCGCATAATTTCGCGATTACGGGCGCGTCCAGCTATCGCACCGACAAAGGCGTCGGCACATACCTGCTCGAAGGCAAGCGCGTCACTTTCACCCGCGGACCGATGAAGGGGCATCGGATGATGCTGCTCTCCTCGGGGCTACTGCAGGAATTGGGAGGCGACGGAAAACTCGGCCGCTTGCGCTGTCACCGCTCCGGCCCGCTCGAAGACTGACCTACTGCTCTCCGGTAAGCAGCGGATAGGGGTTCACCGCATTGGCGGGCTCCCACCACTCCGCATCAGCCGTCGTCTGTAGTACCGCAAAGTGAAGATGCGGCGCCTCTTCCGAGGCATTGCCGCTGGAGCCGACCGTGCCGAGCCGCTGACCGCGGCGCACGCGCTGGCCCTCTTTCAGCCCTTCCGCATATTCATCGAGATGGGCGTAATAATGGATGGTCTCGCCATCGTTCGAGCGCACGTAGATCGTGTTGCCGCCCGCATCCGAGCGAAACAGCTTTTCCACCGTACCGGGTGCCGCCGCAACGACACTGGTTCCTGTCGGGGCCATGATGTCGATCGCTTCGTGCAAGCGTACGCCTTCGCCGCGCGAATCGCTGAAGGTATCGGTCAGGTCGGATATGCGGATGTTCTTGACCGGGATCAGCAGCCTGTTGCTTGCATTCTGTGCCGGTGATGTCGGCATTGCCGTATCGAGACCGGCGGCTTCTTCCGCAGTTTCATCGCCGGTGGGAGTGGCCTCCGGGCTCGGCGCGACTTCGGCAGGGCGGGTGTTCTTGCGCTGGCTTTCGCTGGTCGCGTTTTCGATCAGGCTACCCCCCGCCACGATCCAGACGATGCTGGTAATCGTGGCGGTGACGACGATGGTGAGAATGCGGTCGACGATATTCATGTCCCCTCCCTAGCCGATCAGGCTTCGAATATCACCTGTGTCGACGGCGACACCATTCGCGCAAGACGTGCAGCGTCCCAATTGGTCAGGCGCACACAGCCGCTGCTCTGCGCGCGGCCGATGGTTTCTGGCTCCGGCGTGCCGTGGATACCATAGTGTTCCTTCGACAGGTCGATCCAGACGACACCCACCGGGCCATTGGGACCGGGGGGAAGCTGGTAGGTTTCGCCCTCGCCTTCACCAAGGACCTCGGGATCGTAGGAATATGGCGGATTATAGGCTTCACCCAGAATATCCCATTCGCCGATCGGCAGGGGGAACTGGCTGGAACCGGAGCTGACGGTGAACATGGCGACCAGCTTGTCGCCCTGATAGGCCTTGAGCGTATCTTCCGACTTGCTCACGACGATGCGATCGACCTCAGGCTGGTCGCTACCGACGCCGAGCGCGGCCAGCGTCTGCTGCCAGCCCTTGTCGGTGATCGCGCCCGGCTCGATGGCGTCGCCGCCGATATTCGGGACGCGGATTTGCTGGCCTGCGCGGAAATAGCCATCGACGGGACGCTTGGTCGGGGGCGCATCGGCCTCGGCATCATTCGTGTTCGACTCGCTCGAATCCGAAGCGCCTGCAGGGCGGCCATTCGGGTTAAGCTGGCGCAGCACCTCGACCGTGGTGTGGAACCGCTCTGCCAGCTTCTCGTCGAGCGAGGTGTAGCCGAGGTTTTCCATCTCGGCCTTCTTGGCCGTGTCTTCGGGAATTTCCTTGAATTCGATATCGCCCCAGCTGGCCGGGATCGTCACCACGCGCGTAGCGGGAATGCGGTCCCACTCGGCGAGGGCGCTCTTGGTTTTTTCGTCGAGCTTGCCGGTCACTTCGAGGTCGTTCGCTTCCTGGAAGCCGGTCAGAGCGTTCTCGGTGCTCATGCCCATCTTGCCGTCGATCACGCCGGGACCGAAGCCGATCCGGTCGAGCACGATCTGCGCCTGCATTACGGGACGATCTTCGGGATCTTCGATCTGCGCGTCGGAATTGCCTGACGTGTCGCTCGCATCGTCGTTCGACGCCATGCTGTCGGCATAATTGTCGTCGCTATAGGTTTCGTAGCCTTGGTCGGGCGCGGACCCGGTCTCTGCCGAAGCGGTGTTGGTATCGGTGTCGTCCTCCGCACCATCCATGCCGCAGGCGGCAAGAGCGAGGGACGAGGCGGCGATAAACAGGAATTGGCGCATGAGTGCTCCCCAAAAACGGGGCGCAGTCCGCCCCTTTCGGAAGCTACAACTCACGCGGCGGCGATTTGCTCCGCAAAGGCTTGAACTGCCTCGACTTCATCGCCCGACCAGACCGCGCCCGACACGGCCAGGAAGTCTGCCCCGGCCTCGATCAGGGGCTTGCAATTGGCAGGCGTGATCCCGCCGATCGCGACCGAGGGGATTTCGACCATCTCGTGCCACCATTCGAGCAGGTCCGTGTCCGCCGTGTGCTCGGTTTCCTTGGTCGTGCTGGGGAAGAAGGCTCCGAATGCGACGTAGTCTGCACCGGCTTCGCCCGCTTCCAAGGCAAGGTGGCGAGAGCCATGGCAGGTCACGCCGATCTGAGCTTCGCGACCGAGTTCCTCTCTTGCGTCGCGCGGGTCGCCATCGCCCTGGCCCAAGTGCACACCGTCGGCCTTGAGCCGCTTGGCGAGCGAAATGTCGTCATTGACAATGAAGGCCACTTCACGAGCTGCGCAGATTTCCTGCAGCGGCTCGGCGAGCGCGGCAGCATCGTGCTGGTCCAGTCCCTTCACGCGGAACTGGAACGCGGTCACGACGCCCTTCCCGGCATCGAGCGCCCGTTCGAGACGCTGCGGAAAATCCCCACCCGTTTCGAGCGGGGAGATCAGGTAAAGCTGGCACGGAGTTTCGGTCATGCAACGCGCTCTATCGCCGCATGACCGATAGGCCAAGCAGATCGTAAAGAGGTGTCAGGCCCCGGTGCTGGCGCAGGCGATCTCGTCGATCGCATTGCCCAGCGCCTGGTCGAACTGCTGGTCGTCCATCTTGGCCTGAAGCACTTCGAGAAGCGCGCGGCTGAAGCTGGCGATCATGCCGTCGTTCTTCGCCAGTTCGCGGCAGGCGTCCTCGCGGCTGTAACCGCCCGACAGCGCCACGACACGCAGCACCTTGGGATGGTCGATCAGCGGCTTGTAGAGGTTCGGCTCGCTCGGGATGGTGAGTTTGAGCATGACCTGCTTGCCTTCCGGCACCCGTTCCAGCTGGTCGAGCATGTTGGAGAGCAGCAGGGCTTCCGCCTGCGGACGGCTTGCGCTGTCGAGGCTGACTTCCGGCTCGAGGATCGGGACGAGGCCGAAGGACAGGATTTCCAGGCCGTAATCCATCTGCTGCGCGACGTTGGCAGCTACGCCTTCGCGGTTCGCTTCGTGGATGACCGAACGCATCTTCGTGCCGAAAACACCCAGTTCCTTCGCGCGCCTGCACATCGCTTCGAGTTCGGGGATCGGCTTCATGAGCTGCGCGCCGTTTTCGACGTCATGCATGCCCTTGTCGACCTTGAGGAAAGGAACCACGCCGCGGCGGCTCAGCAATTCGGGAATGGGCGAACCTTCGGCGTTGCAGCCTTCCATGGTCTTCTCGAAGAGGATCGCACCGATCACCTTGCCGTTCGAGAAGGACGGGGAATCGACGATACGGCAGCGCATTTCGTGGATCTTGGCGAACATCTCGTCATCGCCGTCCCACTCGCCGTCTTCCACGCCATAGGCCCGAAGCGCCTTGGGAGTGGAACCGCCCGACTGGTCGAGAGCCGCGATAAAGCCCTGTCCGTCGCGCATTTTCGCCGTCATTTCCTCGAAATTCATGTCCGTCCTCGCTGGTGCATGCATAGGTATGCGCGGCCCATACAAAGGGCTTCGCCCTGCCGCAACGCCCTGCCGGTAACTTTACCCGCCCTCGTTCGTAATAGTGGCAAAGGAGAGACAATGCTGGACGATACCCAAGAGCGCCTTTGCGCCGAGAACAAGACGGACTTTTCCGACCTCAAGGCGCTGACGATCAACTGCACGTTGAAGCGATCGCCCGACGGCTCGCACACGGACAAGCTGCTTGGCGTGGTCGAGACGATCCTGGTGCGAAACGACGTCTCGCTCGAGCAGGTAAGACTGGTCGATCATGACATCGCGCCTGGCGTCTATCCCGACATGACGGATCATGGCGCACCGAGTGACGACTGGCCGGCAATCTGGGAGAAGGTCGAGGCCGCCGATATTCTGGTGATCGGCACGCCGATCTGGCTGGGCGAGAAATCATCCGTCTGCCAGCGCCTCATCGAAAGGCTTTATGCCCACTCCGGCCAGCGCAACGATCGGGGTCAGTATATCTTCTACGGCAAGGTCGGGGGCTGCATCGTCACGGGCAACGAAGATGGCATCAAGCACGTCGGCATGGGCGTGCTCTATTCATTGCAGCACGTCGGCTACACCATCCCGCCGCAAGCCGATGCGGGATGGATCGGCGAGGCAGGGCCCGGCCCGAGCTATGGCGACGCGAAGGAAGACGGGTCGGGCTATGTCGGTTTCGACAACGATTTCACCAAGCGCAACACGACCTTCATGACCTGGAACCTGATGCACATGGCGCGCATGCTGAAGGACGCCGGCGGCATCCCATGCCACGGCAACTCGGTCGATCTGTGGAACGAGGGCCGCCGCTTCGACGCGCCGAACCCCGAATACCGCTAGGCAGTCAGCGCAGCGACGCCGGGAAGGTCCTTGCCTTCCATCCATTCGAGGAAGGCGCCGCCTGCGGTCGAAACGAAGGTGAAATCGTCCTTCACCCCTGCATGGGCAAGCGCGGCGACGGTGTCGCCCCCGCCTGCGACCGAGGTCAGCGAACCGTCCTGCGTCAGTGCAGCCGCAGTGCGCGCGAGCGCGACGGTCGCTGCATCGAAAGGCTCCGTCTCGAAGGCCCCGAGCGGGCCGTTCCACACCAGCGTGCGGCACGTCTTGAGCACGTCGCCCAGCGCTTCGACAGCCTGCGGGCCGACATCAAGGATCATCTCGTCCGGGCCGACCTCGTGCACGTTGCAGGTCCGCAGCGATGCGGGGTTCGCCGCGAATTCCTTCGCCACCACAACATCGTAGGGCAGGTGCACGGTGCAACCGGCGTGATCGGCCGTGTCCATGATCTTGTTTGCAGTGGCGGTCAGGTCGTGTTCGCAAAGCGACTTGCCGACATCCACACCGCGCGCGGCGAGGAAAGTATTGGCCATGCCGCCGCCGATGATCAGGTGCTGCACGCGGCCCACCAGATTTTCGAGCACGTCGAGCTTGGTCGAGACCTTGGCCCCGCCCACCACGGCTGCGACCGGCGTTTCCGGGTTACCGAGCGCTGCGTCGAGGGCCTTGAGCTCGGCCTCCATCGCGCGTCCCGCATAAGCCGGAAGATGATGCGCCAGCCCCTCGGTCGAAGCATGGGCACGGTGCGCGGCAGAGAAAGCGTCGTTGACGTAGAAATCGCCGTGGGCGGCAATGCCCTTGGCAAATTCGGGGTCGTTGGCTTCTTCACCGGGCCAGAAGCGGACATTGTCCAGCAGACCGATATCGCCATTGCGCAGGATGCCGATCGACTGTTCGACCACCGGGCCCATCACCTCGGGGATGAACATGATCTCCTTGCCCAACACGTCTTCCACGTCGCCCTGCACGAAGCTGGTCGACATGGTCGAGTGGCGCTGTCCCTTCGGACGTCCGTAATGAGTCAGCAGCAGGACCTTCGCGCCCTTCTCGGTCAGTTCGAGAATGGTCGGCTTGACCGCCTCGACGCGCGTAACGTCGGTGGCCGAACCGTCCTTCATCGGCAGGTTGAGGTCGACGCGCACGAGCGCGACCTTGCCTGCAACATCACCGAGGTCGTCGAGGGTCCTGAAGCTGGCCATCATCGCGTTCCTTAGAGGAACTTCGCCATGACACCGGCGGTGTCGATCATGCGGTTGGAGAAGCCCCACTCGTTGTCATACCACGAAACCACGCGAGCCAGCTTGCCTTCCATGACGCTGGTCTCGAGGCTGTCGATGGTCGAGCTTGCCGGATAGTGGTTGAAGTCGCTCGAGACGAGCGGCTGGTCTGTGTAGTCGAGAACGCCCTTCATCGGACCTTCTGCCGCGGCCTTCAGCGCAGCATTCAGTTCATCCGCGCTGGTGTCGCGGCCCGGCGTGAAGACGAGATCGACGAGGCTGACGTTGGGGGTCGGCACACGGACCGAGCTGCCGTCGAGCTTGCCGGCGAGTTCCGGCAGGACCAGGCCGACCGCACGGGCAGCGCCGGTGGTGGTCGGGATCATGTTCTGCGCACCGCCACGGGCACGGCGCATGTCGCCATGCATCTGGTCGAGCATGCGCTGGTCATTGGTGTAGCTGTGGATCGTGGTCATGAAGCCGCGCTCGATACCGACGGTGTCGTGCAGCACCTTGGCCATCGGCGACAGGCAGTTGGTGGTGCAGCTTGCGTTCGAGACGATCACGTCTTCGGCGGTCAGCACATCGTGGTTCACGCCGTAGACGATGGTTGCCGAAACGCCTTTGGCCGGGGCCGAGATCAGGACGCGCTTGGCACCTGCGTCGAGATGAGGACGGCATGCTTCGTCGGACTGGAAGAAGCCGGTGCATTCGAGGACGATGTCGACGCCCTGTTCGCCGTGCGGCAGCTTGCCGGGTTCGCGCTCGGAAGTGACCGCGATCGACTTGCCGTTCACGATGATGGCATTGTCGCCGACTTCCACAGTGCCGGGGAAGCGGCCGTGCGTGCTGTCGTACTGGAACAGCAGGGCATTCGATTTAGTGTCGGCCAGATCGTTGATCGACACGAGGTCGAGATCGTGATCGTCACGCTCCAGGATAGCGCGCGCCACCAGGCGACCGATGCGTCCGAAACCGTTGATTGCAACCTTGGTAGCCATGCGAGAAGCTCCTGCTTAAACCTTGTTTTAATTAGGCAATTTGTTCATGATTTGCGGAACGATATCGTCCGCCGTGAGACCGAATTTCTTGAAGAGATCGCCGGCCGGTGCCGATGCGCCGAAGCGGTCAATGCCGATGTTGAGACCATCCGTCCCGGTGTAGCGTTCCCAGCCGAAGGTGGTACCCGCCTCGACGCTCACGCGCAGTGTGTTCGCCGGGATCATGTCGGCGCGATAGTCTGCGGACTGTTCGTCGAAGAGCTGGGTGCAGACCATCGAAACCACGCTGGCGCCGATGCCTTCCTTCTCGAGCCGCTCTGCGCATTCGAGAGCGACGTGCACTTCCGAACCGCTGGCCACCAGCGTGACCTTGTGGGCGTTGCTCGATTTCTTGAGGCGGTAAGCGCCCTTCGAACACATGTCCGTTTCATCGGGTGCATTGCGCAGCTGTGGCAGGCCCTGGCGCGTCAGTGCCAGGACCGTCGGGCGGTCCTTTTCGCGCAGCGCGATTTCCCAGCACTCCGCCGTTTCGACGACGTCCGCCGGACGCATGACGAGCAGGTTCGGGATCATGCGCAGGCTCTGCACGTGCTCGATCGGCTGGTGCGTCGGGCCGTCTTCGCCAAGGCCGATGCTGTCATGGGTCATGACATAGATCGCCCGGGTCTGCTGCAGGGCCGACAGGCGGATCGCAGCGCGGCAATAATCGGTGAAGACGAGGAAGGTGCCGCCGTAGGGGATCACGCCGCCATGCAGCGCCATGCCATTCATCGCGGCGGCCATGCCGAATTCGCGGATGCCGTAATAGATGTAACGGCCCGAGTAATCGTCGGCCGTGAGCGGGCCGATCCCGCCAGCCTTGGTGTTGTTCGAACCGGTGAGGTCGGCGCTGCCGCCGATGGTTTCGGTAAGCTTGCCGTTGATCTGCGCCAGAGCCATTTCGCTGGCCTTGCGGGTGGCAACCTTCTGCGGTTCGGCCATCAGCTTCTGGATGTAATTATCGAGGCTGAAGCTTTCGGGCAGGTCGCCCGCCATGCGGCGTTCGAATTCCTTGCGCTGGCCGCTCGCGTTGAGGCGATCCTGCCATTCGTCGCGGGCCTTGGCATGGTCCGCGTTTTTTGCGCGCCAGTCGGCATAGACCTGCTCGGGAATTTCAAAGGGCTTGGCATCCCAGCCCAGCACCTCACGCGCAGCTGCGATCTCTTCGTCACCAAGCGGCGCACCATGCGTTGCGCTGGTGCCTTGCTTGGTCGGAGCACCCTTGCCGATGACCGTCTTGCAGGCGATCAGCGAGGGGCGTTCGTCGGCCTGCGCTTCGTCCAGCGCGCGGCGGATGTCGTCGAAATCGTGGCCATTACAGGTGGTGACGTGCCAGCCGGTCGCTTCGTAGCGGGCCTTGATGTCTTCGCTGGTCGAAAGGTCGGTCGAACCGTCGATGGTGATATTGTTGTCGTCCCACAGCACGTTCATCCGGCCCAGCTTGAGATGGCCGGCGATACCGATCGCTTCGTGGTTGATGCCTTCCATAAGGCAGCCGTCGCCCGCGATCACCCAGGTTTTGTGATCGACCAGGGCGTTGCCGAAGGCAGAGTTGAGATGACGCTCGGCAATGGCCATGCCGACTGCCATCGCCAGGCCCTGGCCCAGCGGACCGGTGGTGCATTCCACGCCTGGCAGCAGGAAGTTTTCCGGATGTCCTGCGCAGGGGCTGCCGATCTGGCGGAAGTTGCGGATGTCTTCGATCGTGGGCTGTTCGTACCCGGCAAGGTGGAGCAGCGAGTAGATCAGCATCGACCCGTGACCTGCCGACAGCACGAAACGGTCGCGGTCTGCCCAGTCAGGTGCCTTGGGATCGTGGCGGAGGTATTCCGACCATAGCACGGCCGCGGCATCGGCCATGCCCATCGGCATGCCGGGGTGCCCCGAATTCGCCGCCTGCACCGCATCCATCGAAAGAGCCCTGATGGCGTTGGCCATCTGGACCATGCGGGCAGTGTCGATTGTCATGCTTTGTATCTCCGCGAGAGGGGTCGATTCGACGCGCGCGCACCCTTCGCGAACGCCGCGCGCGAGGTCAACCTCGGTGCGCCAGAGATGCACGGACACCCGGTTTTGGAGCGATTTATCAACAGCACGGTGCAAACCTTTGCGCTGCAACGCCAATCTTGGTATTTCTTCCCGCCATGAGCGAAGCGCGCATCTTATCTGCCATCGACAGGATTGAAAAAGCGCTCGCGCGAATCGAGACGCAGGCCGCTCTTGCAGGGAGTGCGGGGCAATCCGGCGATCTCGCCGCGAAGCACGACGCGCTGCGCAACCAGGTGAGCGCCAGCCTTGCCGAACTCGACACGCTGATCGCGGAGATGGAGCGATGAGCGACGTCAAGCTGACCGTCGGCGAACGCTCCTATACCGTCTCCTGCGCAGACGGTCAGGAACAGCATGTCGAACATCTCGCCGGCATGGTCGATGCCAAGCTCAAGGCCATGGGCGGCAACCTCACCGCGAACGAGGCGAAGAATCTCCTGTTCGCTGCACTGATGCTGGCCGACGAAGTGGACGAGGCAGGCAAGAAAGCACCCGTGGAAGCTGCGCCTGCTGCGGCGAATACCGATGCCGGACAGGGCGATGCCATTGCCGCGCGGCTCGAACGCCTGGCCACCGCATTCGAAAACGCTGCATCGGCCCTTGAGGGTGGACCTGCGGCCTCCTAAATAGGCGGCGACGGGGCTGCCCGGCACGAGCCGCATGAACATCCCTGAGGCTATAAGCAATCCAAGGGAGCCGTCCCTACCGGATTGGCGGGTTTGTCCTGGCGATCTGGATATATGGCGCCCACCTGACGTGAAGGCGTCAGAGGATTTTCCGGCAACGACCCATGGCGGTCCCGTCACCTGATTTGTCGCGCTACCGCTTCGCTGCTTGAGCGCGGCCGGGCGCTTACGGCCTCATCGAGATAAGCAGGTGGGTATTTGACCAAGGACGAACTTCGCAAGCAATTGCGCACCGCGCGCCGCGACCAGGTGGCGGCGCTGCCGGACAGTATGCGCGCGCTTGTCTTTCATCGTCCGCCCGCGCCGCTTCTGGACCTGGTCCCGCAAGGAGCCAGGATCGGACTGTACCGGGCAAACCCGTTCGAGGCACCCGCGGCATCCTATGCCAAGTTCTTCCTCGACAGGGGCCACGAAATCGCCCTCCCGCGCTTCGCTAGCCGCAATGCACCGATGGAATTTGCCCGCCACTCCGATCCGTTCGACGAAGAAGACCTGGAGGTCGGACCATTCGGCCTGCTCCAGCCATACGCCGACGCGCCCACCTTGGAACCGGACGTGCTGTTCGTGCCGCTCATCGGCTTTACCGATAGCGGTGAGAGGCTCGGTCAGGGTGGGGGCCACTACGACCGCTGGCTATCCGCGCATCCGGATACCCGCACCATCGGGCTCGCCTGGGACTGCCAGCGCGTAGACAGCCTGCCCACCGAGGATCACGATGCACGCCTCGACGCCATCGTAACGACCACACGCTTTTACGGACCATTCGCATGAGAGACGAACCCACCTGGCGCATTCCCGTCGGACTCCTCGGACTTCTGGCTGCCCTGCTCGTCTACGGCATCCTGATCGCCCGCTACCTTCCCGGCCTGATCGGCGATTGGAACGCGCTGGTGCAGACCGTGATCTATCTTTTCCTCGGCCTGATCTGGCTCGCCCCCTTGCGTCGTTTCCTGACCTGGATGGAAACAGGTCACTGGTCCGCCCCGCCCGAGAAAGATTGACCTCCCGCCCAAGTGCCCTACCCTCCCCGTAACGGGAGGAGAGCCCCTTGACGCATGAGACAATGGCGACGGCAGCGTCCGTCGACGCGAGCGAGAAGATGCCTGTTTGGCTGAAGCTGGCGCACGGATCGGGGGCGGCCGCCTTCGGGATCAAGAACAACGGCTTCGACTATTTCCTGCTGATTTTCTACGGCACCGTCATCGGGCTGGAGCCTTCACTGGTCGGCCTCGCCATACTGATAGCGCTGGTGTTCGACGCGGTGTCCGATCCGCTGGTCGGCTACTGGTCCGACAATCTACAATCGCGCTGGGGCCGCCGACATCCCTTCATGTATGCGGCGGCCATCCCGGTGGCGCTGAGCTATTTCCTGCTGTGGAATCCGCCCGAAATGGGCCAGACCTCGCTGTTCCTTTATTTGACCAGCCTCGCGATCCTGATCCGCACCTTCATCACCTTTTACGAAACGCCCAGTTCGGCGCTGATCCCCGAACTGACGACCGATTACGAAGAGCGGACCAGCCTGCAATCCTATCGCCTGTTCTTCGGCTGGACCTTCGGCGCCCTGATGAGCGTGATCATGTTCGGTGCGCTGCTGACAGGCCCACAAGGGCTCCTCGATCGGGATGCCTACGCCACCTACGGCATGATCGGCAGCGCGCTAATCTTCATCTTCGTCATGATTTCGGCGGTCGGCACGCATAGCCGCATTTCTCACCTGCATCGCCCCGTGACCCGGTCCGAGAGATACAGCGTCGGCAGGATCTTTCGCGAAATGATCGAGACGCTGAGCGAGAAGAGCTTCATTGCGCTGTTCTTCGCGACCGTGCTTTTCGCCATCGCGACCGGGCTTGCAGCTTCGCTGAATTACCTGCTGCTGACCTATTTCTGGGAATTTTCGTCGTACCAGATCTTCCTCTGGACCTGCACAGTGGTCCTGTCGGCCCTGTTCGGCTTCCTGCTGGCACCCTGGGCCACGCGCAAGATTGGCAAGAAGCCAGCGGTCATTGTTCTCGGCCTGCTCGCTTTCACGATCCAGCCCGCGCCTGTTTTGCTGCGGCTGGTGGGAATTATGCCCGAAAACGGGGACCCGCTGCTGTTCCCGATCGTCCTCGGCGTCAATGTCATCGACCTCGCGCTCATCATCGCGGTCCAGGCAGTTTCATTCTCCATGATCGCTGATCTGGTCGAAGCGAACCAGGTGAAGACTGGGCGCCGGTCCGAAGGCGTCTACTACGCCGCTATGACCTTCACGCGGAAAACAACGCAAGGCCTGGGCGTGCTGGCCGCCGGCCTCATCCTGTCGGGCATCGGTTTCCCCGAAGGCGCGGATCCCGGAACGGTTGATACGGACACGATATGGAAATTGGGCGCATTCTACGCACCGTCGTTGCTCGTGCTATATTTGAGCGCGCTGTTCTTCGTCACGCGTTACAAGATCGATAAACGCGGGCACGAGGAGAACCTGCGCCGCCTTCGCGAAAGCGCAGCCGCGCAATAACGCCCAAACGAAAAAGCGGGGCCGAAGCCCCGCTCTCGCATCCGTCATTCGAAGAATGTCCCAAGTGGCGCGAGTGACGGGACTCGAACCCGCGACCCTCGGCGTGACAGGCCGATACTCTAACCAACTGAGCTACACCCGCGCATCTAGGCGCTGTGCCTCTTGGGAGCCGCGCATCTAGGCGGCGGTCCGATTCCTGTCAATGCAGTTTTCTCGCCTTTTTTCGCTTCTTTTTCCCGCGGTGCAATTTACCTGAAAGTAACCACTTGCGCGCGACAGTGACCCACGCATTTCCACGTGGGGTAACGGGGGAAGTCGCATGTTGCAGGGCGCATTACTCGCCGCATCGCTGGCGCTGCTTGGAGGCGGCGCGCTGGTCGCGAAATCGGCGATCGATATCCAGTACGACTGTTACCAGGCGCCCGCGCCCTGATCAGTCGACCAGTATCAATGCGGGCGTTTCGAGAAGCTTCTTGAGCTCCTGGACGAAACTCGCCGCATCGTAACCATCGACGACGCGGTGATCGCAGCTGATCGAGACGTTCATCAGCTTGCGCTTCTCGATCCGTTCCCCGCCAGCACCGTCGCTGACATACATCGGGCGTTCGATAATCCGGTTCGGTCCGATGATTGCGACCTGCGGCCGGTTGATGACCGGCGTGGTCGCCACGCCGCCAAGCGGTCCGAGAGACGTCACGGTGAGCGTGCCGTCTTCCATCTCTTCCTTCTTGGCCGTGCCGTTGCGGGCCGCCTCCGCAAGCCGCGAAATCTCGTTGGCGAGCTGCCACAGGTTCATGCCCTGGGCATTCTTGATGACCGGCACCATGAGGCCCGCATCGGTCTGTGCCGCCATGCCCATATTGACCGCACCGAACCGCGTCACCACGCCCGCTTCGTCGTCATAGCGCGCGTTGATCATCGGGAACTGCGGCAAGGTCTTGCAAATCGCCGTGATCAGCAGCGGCAGGATCGTCAGCTTCGGCTTGTCACCGCGATTGGTGTTCAGCTGCGCGCGCAGGACTTCCAGATCGGTGACGTCCACTTCCTCGATATAAGAGAAGTGCGGGATGTTGCGCTTGGAAGCCGCCATATTCTCGGCGATGCGGCGGCGCATCCCGATGACCTTCTTCTCCTCGTCCTGGCGGGTCGGCGCAGCCGCCGAATAGCCGGAGTTATAGGAGAGGAACTGGTCGAGATCGCCGTGACGCACGCGGCCATCTTCGGCAGGCTTTACCTGCGAGAGGTCGACGCCGAGGTCCTTGGCGCGCTTGCGCACGGCAGGCGTGGCGAGAACCTTCGCCGAAGGTGCCGGAGCAGGTTCGGGCGCGGGCGTCGGTGTCGGAGCCGGCGGCGGGCTGGGATCGGCCGCCATCGCATCGTCGGCATCGCTCGCGTCGGAGGTTTCCACCTCGATGCGCTCTTCGACTTTCTCAGCCTTCGGAGCAGGCGCAGGTTCGACGTCTTCCGTGACATCTTCGGGCACTTCGCCTTCGACCTCGATCACGACGAGCATGGAGCCGATCGAGACCATGTCGCCCTCTTCGCCGGCGATCTCCAAGATCTTGCCGTCGACGGGGCTTTCCATCGGGACAGTCGCCTTGTCGGTCATCATGTCGACGAATTCCTCGTCCTCACGAACCGTGTCGCCGACTTTCTTGTGCCACTGGACGATTTCCGCCTCGGCAATGCCTTCGCCGATGTCGGGCATGTTGAATACGAACTTTGCCATTGCGGTTACTCCGCCAGAATCTTTTCGAGGGCCTCGCCGATGCGGATCGGGCCGGGGAAATAGGCCCATTCGAGGCTGTGGGGATAGGGTGTGTCGAAGCCGGTCACGCGTTCGACCGGGGCTTCGAGATGGTAGAAGCAGCGTTCGGTCACCAGCGCCGAGAGTTCGGCGCCGAAACCGGCGGTGCGGGTCGCCTCGTGGACGATCAGGCAGCGGCCGGTCTTCTTCACGCTTTCCTCGATCGCTTCGATGTCGAGCGGGACGATCGTGCGAAGGTCGAGGATGTCGGCCTCGACGCCCTTCTCTGCGCAGACCGCTTCGACCACGTGGACCATGGTGCCGTAGGCGAGGATGGTGAGTTCCTCGCCTTCTGTCGCGTGCCGCGCCTTGCCGAGCGGGATTGTGTAGTGGCCTTCGGGCACGATGCTCGCATCGAACCTCTTCCACGGCTGCACTGGCTTGTCGTAATAGCCGGAAAACGGGCCGTTGTAGATGCGCTTCGGTTCGAAGAAGATGACAGGGTCATTGTCCTCGATGCAGGATATCAATAGGCCCTTCGCATCGTAAGGCGTGGCCGGGATGACCGTTTTCAGGCCAGAGACGTGGGCGAAGATCGCCTCCGGGCTCTGGCTGTGCGTCTGGCCGCCGAAGATGCCGCCGCCGAAAGGACTGCGGACCGTCATCGGCGAAGTATATTCGCCTGCCGAACGATAGCGCAGGCGCGCCGCTTCGGAGATCAGCTGGTCGAGGCCTGGATAGATGTAATCGGCGAACTGGATTTCGGGCACGGGGCGCAGGCCGTAAGCGCCCATACCGACTGCGGCGGCGATGATGCCGCATTCGGAAATCGGCGTGTCGAAGACCCGGCTCTTACCGTATTTCTCCTGGAGACCGGCGGTACAGCGGAAAACCCCGCCAAAATAGCCGACGTCCTCGCCCATCACGACGATATTGTCGTCGCGCGACATGGTCACGTCGAGCGCTTCGTTGATCGCCTCGATCATGTTGAGGCGGCGTTCAGTGCCCTCTTCCGAAGCAGGCGCAGTCTTGGTTTGCGTGTCGCTCATGCGCCCTTCCCTCCGTTCGGGAGTCCTTCGGGGAATTTGGTCTCGCGTTCGCGGATCGCCTGTTCGCTCTGTTCCTGAAGGTGCCAGGGCAGCTCTTCGAACACGTCTTCGAACATGGTGCGGAACGGATGGTGCAGGCCATGGCCGAGGATGCCGTTGGCTTCCGCTTCCTTGGTGACCTTCTTGACGTATTCCGCCGCTTCGAGGTCCATCTTCTCCTGACGTTCCTCGTCCCATTCGCCGATGGCGATGAGGTGGTTCTTGAGGCGCATGACAGGATCGCCCAGAGGCCATTCTTCGCGCTCCTGCGCGCTACGATAGCCGCTCGGATCGTCGGAGGTCGAATGGCCTTCAGCACGGTAGGAGAAGAACTCGATCAGCGTCGGCCCGGCATTGGCGCGGGCGCGATTGGCGGCCCATTGCTCTGCCGCATAGCAGGCGAGCGGGTCGTTACCGTCCACGCGCAGCGAGGCGATGCCATAACCCACGCCGCGCGCGGCGAAGGTCGAACGCTCCGCCCCGGCGAAGCCGCTGAAGCTGGAGATCGCCCACTGGTTGTTGACCACGTTGAGGATGACCGGCGCGTTATAGACGGTCGCGAACAGGCAGGCGGAGTGGAAGTCGCCTTCCGCCGTACTCCCCTCGCCCACCCAGGTGGCGGCGATGCGGCTGTCGCCCTTGATCGCACTTGCCATCGCCCAGCCGACCGCCTGCGGGGTTTGCGTGGCGAGATTGCCCGAAATCGAGAAGAAACTGTGCTCGCGGCTGGAATACATGATCGGCAGCTGGCGGCCCTTCAGCTTGTCGCCCCGATTCGAGTAGATCTGGTTGATCATCTCGATCATCGGATAGCCGCGCTGGATCAGGATGCCCTGCTGGCGATAGCTGGGAAAGATCATGTCGTCGGCGGCAAGCGCCATGGATGCGGACACGCTGGTCGCCTCTTCGCCGGTGCACTTCATGTAGAAGCTGGTCTTGCCCTGGCGCTGGCCGCGGAACATCCTCTCGTCGAAAGCGCGCGTCATGGCCATGTGGCCAAGCATCGTGCGCAAGGTCTCGGGATCGAGCTTGGGATCCCAGGGTCCGTGCGCCTTGTTGTCTTCACCCAGCACGCGGATCAGGTCATGCGCGAGATCCAGCATTTCCTTCGGATCGGCGGTTTCGTCGGGCCGTGCCTGAGCGCCAGCCTCGGGAACCTGGATGTGCGAAAAATCG
This sequence comes from Qipengyuania aquimaris, assembly GCF_009827445.1. GTDB lineage: Bacteria > Pseudomonadota > Alphaproteobacteria > Sphingomonadales > Sphingomonadaceae > Qipengyuania > Qipengyuania aquimaris. The sequence continues at coordinate 595,272 of NZ_WTYI01000001.1, read as the reverse complement.
ACCGTATCGCCGGGACGGTACTTGGGTTCGGGGACATGGAGCGAAAGCGCAGGGCGATTGTCGCCCGCGCTCGCGGCATTCCGATCTCCCTCGGCGGGGGGCCGTTCGGCCATAAACTCTCTCCAGACGCAATCTTACGCTTGCGCGTTATTTTATTTCACAGGAGTGAAACGGTCAAGTGAGAGCCGGATCACACTGCGACGGGCGCCTTGATGGGCCCGTGCGGCGTGTAGTCGTGAACCGCGAAATCCTCAATGCGATAGTCGAAGATCGAGGCCGGACGCCGCAGAATCTCAAAGGTCGGATGCCCTTGCGGTTCCCGCGACAGTTGCTCTTCCACCAAGTGCTCGTGATTGAGGTAGAGGTGCGTATCCCCTCCGGTCCAGACGAGTTCTCCCGGCTCCAGGTCGACCTGCTGCGCGATCATCCGCTGCAAGAGAGCCGCCGACCACAGGTTGAACGGCAGGCCCAGTGCGACATCGCAGCTGCGCTGGTAGAGAAGACAGTTCAGCCGATCGCCTGCGACATGGAACTGATAGGTCTTGTGACACGGTGGCAGCGCCATCGAATCGAGTTCGGCGACGTTCCAACCCTCGATTATGTGGCGCCGGCTACCCGGGTTCGACTTCAGCGATTCGACGACCTCGGCGACCTGGTTGACGCTGCCGGTGCGGGCATAGCTGCCATCGCCCGTGGGCGTGTAGACCGGCCAGTCGACCCATTGCTTGCCATAGACCGGGCCGAGATCGCCCCATTTCGCGGCAAAGTCCGCATCATCCGCGATGCGCTGCGCAAAGTCCTCGACCGAGATGTCCTGACCGGTCGCCTTCACATATTTCGCGTGCGGCCACTCGTTCCAGATCTTGACCCCCTGCTGCACCAGAGGGCGGATGTTGGTGTCCCCCGTGAGGAACCACAGCATCTCGCGCGTGGCGGTTTTCCAGTAGACGCGCTTGGTGGTGATCAGCGGCATTGCGCCCCCGGCGAGGTCGAAGCGCAGCATCGCACCGAACACGGATCGCGTGCCAATGCCCGTGCGATCGCGGCGTTCGTCGCCTTCGCGCCAGATGCGGCGCATGAGGTCGAGATATTGCTGTTCGTAATGCTGGTGTGACACGGCGGAAGCCCTATCCCGATTTTCGGCAAAATGCCTGCTTGCGTGTGCCGCAATCCACACCTATAGGGCGCGCCTGCTTCGCACCCGCAGCGATTGTTCACTGCGGGCCGATCCGGTCGGGGAGTAGCTCAGCCTGGTAGAGCACTGTCTTCGGGAGGCAGGGGCCGGAGGTTCGAATCCTCTCTCCCCGACCATTTCCATAAAAGCGTCATTTTTCAGTTTGTTACTGAGAAATGCCGCGTCGGAATTATACATTAAAATATACATAGCACGAAAGAGGCGGCGGTGGACACTATCGGCCACCTCTCGTGTGCATCTTTCTGCGATTAGACAAGCCGAACGAAATGGCTTTGGATTGCCGAAATATCGTAGATGAAGCCTTGCCAACCGGCTCGTCGCGCATTCTCACTTAATGGTTTCCGAGGCTTGAAGAGCTCTGGTGATTGCAGATCGGAGGGCAAGTAGTAAATGGCCGCAGCACTACCTTCTTTCTCGGAGAGAACCAGAAAGAGTGGAAAGTAGATAGCAGCATCCATTCGCTCCTTCTGAGGGCCCCAAGCCGCCCCTAAGATCTTCAATGGTAGCTTTTCGACATCTCCGACATTCGCAGTTTTCACTTGCGCCAGATAGCCACAGAAATCGCAAATCAGATCAGCGCACTTAAAATTTGGTGGAAGCTTTTTCAGCGTCTTGCTCCGCTTGCATTTCGGGCAAGAGCAGGACTTAGCGACCAAATTTTCGCCAAAATCGCCTAGTTTCTGTTTGTCCGTCGGCATCAAATCCCCTTCGCTGCACACTAAGTTATGGAGTGGTGATGCTGCCCGCTCAACCTAATACCAATAAGTGCAAGGACTTTTGTGTCGCGTGGAGCCGCTAAGGGTGGACCGCATGCTCGTAATTCAAAGACTTCCAGGCTCTAAGTTTTCTAAGCTTTAACATTGCTACATCAACTATAGCGGTCTGAGCTGTCCAGCCCCGTTCGATAGCCATGAATTCGGGTTTCCGTCGCAGGCCAACGTGGAGTAATATTCCGCAAGAACGGGTCGTCTGTCATGTCCGCTCGGATCGACGCTATGTCATCCTCTGCCAACCCAAGTGCGGGGCCGATAAGAGCATCGATCTTGTCCACCACCGCATCGATTGCGCTGGCGTGATCGGACTCTCGAAATTGCTTCACTACGGCATCGAACTTGTCGCGTGAATCGGCGTTGGATGGGATCGGCATATCGAGCAGAATCGCACGATCTACCATCTTCTTTGAAGTTCCCGCGCGGGCCGAGAGTGCCATAGCGAGGCCAAGCGCTGCGCATTCATCCGGAACCTTCACCCAATCGAGTAAATATTCCGAGATCTGGATGTGCCACGCATCCCCATCGGCGACCGCCTTGCTATCGGGCGCGATTTCGATTGCCTCCGTTCCCTTGTTGAGGCTTTCGGACCATTCGACCTTACTGCCGGTCGTTTTCACCGCTTCCTTAACAACTTCGCGGAAGGGCTTGATCGGCAACTGGCCTAGCGCCGCAAACATCGCTGCCTCTGTCCGGAAATGGTTTTCGCACGCACTAACTAGATCGCCTCGCAATCCCTCCAGCTCAACGGCCTTATCCGCAATGGCATCGTTCCAAGGCAATAAACGCAGATTTGTTGGATATATGTCGCCACGATAAGTATTTAAGTATGACATCTTGGCCGCAAGAGCGTAATAATAGCGGTATATTCTGGAAACAAAAATCATATCGAACGGAACGTCAACCAATTCAGCCCGAGGCGCGAATATTGTCGCGGTATCTGTGAACGCCACTTTGCGGGGATCGAAAGGCACTGCGTTGGGAGAGCGTTCAATTCGAGCAACCGCCCAAAGGCGTTCAGGCAAAATGTCCATATATTCGAATAGGTAACGGTTGCGAGCCGCTGAAATGTCGATGCCTTGATCTTGTGGGTCGCCATGAATCCCGCCCGAAACAATGTTCTCGGCTTTGTAGATTGTGTGTCCCCTTCCCTTGGGGGCATCCTTCTTGCGGCCCGCAAAGACGATACCGCGAGAGATCATCTCGCGATGCTCCCACATTGTGAGATCGCCCGCGGGCTTTACCAATGTGACTGACCCGCGTGGCAATCCATCGGCCTGCTGACTTACCAACGGTAGGTGAAGACTGTTTGAGTCCGAAGCCGATTTCTTCGCCCCTTTCCTCTTATACCAATATTCCTGGAAAGCCGATGACATTTGCGGATTTGCGCGAAGCTTATTGATGATCGTTCGTCGCTCCGGGGTTACCCGAGTTACAATCCGACCATCGGGGGTGAAAAGGTCTGCATAGTCGAGGCGCGAAGCTGGGATCCCTGCTAGGTTGAAGGTGGGGCGCTTCGTGCCATCGCCAAAATCAATGCACCTCTTGTCGGCCAGTTTGATAGTGACTTGATCATGCTCCCACCGTTTCTGATTTCGTTTCGAAAGGCTCCGCCAGACATCTGCTGTTTCTGGCGCAGCTTTCGCAAGGCGAGCATCAATCCAAGGTTGTAGCCGTGCGGCGCGGACTTGGTATCGCAGAGCTTTCCGATCCGGCAGAGGCTCCGATCTGTCCAGCCACTTGGGATCAAGCGGCAATCTGGGCGGTCGCGCCTCCGCAATCAGGACGATCGGCAAAACGTCGGCGTCAAACACGTTACGCCAGATGACTTCCAAATCGACAATTTCCCTGATCGTCCAGCGGCCATCGGCAGCGAACAGCTGCCGTAGCTCTGCATTTTCCTTGGTCCCGCACAGGGCGAGCGGCACAACAAACCCAAGCCGCCCGGCACCTTCGCCCCACTTGTTAGGGAGGCGGCACCAACCATCGAGCGCCCGGTAGATGAACAGAGCATAGAGGTTAGCCTCGGCGGAAATACCTTTCCATTCTTCGCGATCGCTCTCGAAATACTGCTTGGTAGCCTCGTCGATTTCGCCAGAGCGTTCTGGTCGGACATAGGGTGGATTGCCCCCGATCCCGCCATAGGATGGGCGGTCGAGTTCGACAAAGCGACCGTGCTGAGAGAATTCAACCCCTGGCCGAATGATGCTGTTCGCCTTGTCGCTGATTGCGATATCGGGAAACTCTTCTGCTGCGATCAAATCATCTTTGAAACTAAGAACGTGCCAGAGAATTTGGATTTGCGCCAAAACGGCAGAAAACGTGTTTAGGTCATTGCCTGCCAATCGGGCCAACGCCGCGACTACTTCTGAATAGGTTGCAAGTCCTTGATCGGCATCTTCCCCGACCACTTGTTGGTAGCGTTCGATAAGGAACGTTCCGCTCCCGCAAGCCGGGTCCATAAATCGATCTTCCGGCTTCAACTCTAGACGATCTACGATGTAACGGGCGATCGAAGGTGGAGTGTAATATTCCCCAAATTTCTTACGCTGTTCGCGGTCGAGAAACCGGTCATAAACGCCAGTGAGAATGTCGCCTTTCACCGTAGTGAAATCGTAGCGCGATAGCTGATACATCGCCCATTCGATAGCGTTAGACAGGTTCGCATCATTCGTCGCGAAAACCCAATCCAGTTCGGTTTCGTCAAATGCAGCCGCATAAAGCGCTTGGGCCTTTTCGTAGGCCATTTTGAGCAACCGAGTGTATCCGAATGCGAACTTTTCTCGAAGCATCTGGAAAGCTTCAACACCGCCATTGCAGAGGAAGCGATTGGCACCGAAAAAGCCGTGATCCTCAAAGAAGCGGATAAGCAAAATACGTGCAAGAATGAGGTTCGCGGTTTCAGTCGCGAACATCTCTAATATCTTCTTTTCCTCTTTCGCGTCGTTCTCTTTGCCGTTCAGCCTCGCCTTGAATTCTGGCAATCCATCGAGCGCCAATCGCGCGATGCTTCCCGCCTTTTTAAGCTTTCGATTAAGGCGGGCAACGTCACCGCCATATGTAATTGCCAGTTCGTAATTGTTGGGCTTTGCTGTCGCAGTTAAGGTGTATGGATCGAAAGATGCATCGGGGTATTTGTCAGCGAATGTCTTCCAGGCGGTTGAAACATCGGTTGCCATGTTAAGAACTGAATGCAGGGTTCCAAGGGTAGATTCCTGCAAGTGACTGGTCGTTGTGCGCAAGGTTTCGTAGAAGTTACGCCGAGCAACGGCGACCTGATTTTCCTGACGCTTTGTGGCGTTCTCTGACAATGTCAGCTTCTCAGTGGCAATGAGGCTGGTATCGCCTTCGCGAAATGCCCTTAAGCGCTGTGGAACACCGGCAACACCATATGACAGTCGAGCAAAGGTGCTCCGGAACTGAGCCTCGTCCGTCGCTGAGTCCAAAGTAAAAATGATATCACTCGCGCTATCATGCGTCGAATTCATCACGGGACGAGCAACAATTATGGTAGGATCAGCCATGATGAACCAAGCCGTATCGGGGCGAACGTATTTCGCCTTTTGAGCGAAGATCGCCTCCCGCCTACTAATTGTCGAAAAGGCGTCGTGTTCGTCCTTGGCTTCGACAACCATCCAATCGATATCGAGTGACTTTCCGTTACGATCCATGATCCCTGACGGGGCTCGACAAGTTACGTCCGGCCTTCCGGCCTCTCCAGCAATATCAATGTGAACGGAACTGCGGGGATAGCCAAGAACGTCACAAAATATATCGCGGAGCGGGCCATACATGGCCGCCTCCTGGCCCTTCTTGGTTTCTCGAATAGTGCGAATTGCTTCATCAAAAGCAGATTCCGAAGGTTTCTTGGGCATTGCCACGCATTTCCTTTTTGACTGAAACAGCCAAGCCAAAATTTAAATCGGTTCAAGGTCTGCGACGGCCTTATCAGTAAATGTGAATGGACCACCTAAAGTGGACGCGCAGCTTCTCGTGATTCAAGTTCTTGAACCACTTCACGAACTTGCCGCAACTCCAACCGCCGCTCTTCGCACAGCATTTTCGCTCCCGCTCACCCGCAGACGGGTGCTCATAAAGCCAGAGACCGACTCCGCATCGTTGAATTAGAATGAGGCATAGCGTCGATCACCGCTGCGACATGCAATAGCGTTTCACTGTCGCGGCAGATAAACCAAACTCATTCGCCGTCTGTGAAATGCTAGCTTTATTAGCCTTTCTCCACTGCGCCACGGCGGAAGCATCAGCAGCCATTGGACGGCCTAGGCTAACCTTGCCTCTATGGGTCTTACCGCTCTTAGCCAATGAAGCCCTAGCTGCCGCTCTACCTGCATCGCAGCGCTCTTTGATACGTTGACGTTCCATATCGGCAATCTGAGCAAGCACAGCCACCACAAGTTCACCAACGCCTTTGGCTATCGGCCCAAGGCCTTGAACATCTATGATGACACCTTTGCCGATTAGATCACGAACTATGCTTTGAACGTCCAAAGCATCGCGACCCAAACGGTCTATCGCAGTTACGCAAACTGTATCGCCTTCACGCACATACGAGAGCAGGTCTGCAAATCCTGGCCTATCAACTGCCCTAGTGGCACCTGACACACCTTCATCGGCAAACTCCTTGTCGAAGCTGCCACCCAAAGCTTTTCGCTGGCTTTCAATGCTCTGACCTTCGGTAGAAACCCTGAAATATGCAATGCGGCTCATATGGCACTCCGACTCGCTCAAAAGATATGAGTAAGTTTATGCGCTAGGCTCATAAAAGAGTCTAGTAGGTTTTGAGCCATTTCCGGTAATGGCTTTGAGGGTGGCTCAAAGCTTACAAGTTTCGAGCTCCTTTACTTTGCAAGCACCAATCTTCAATTTGGCGCCAACAGGTTACCTTCTGCGGCTCTTTCGATTGCTGAGCCAATTTTTAGAACCATTTGAAAACAATTCTCAAGGCCTTGCGACCAGCTCTCGATTAAAAATTGGCGAGAAAATCCTTGATGAGCTTTAGGTTTGCCCTCGCTCTGGAAAAACGATCGAGAATTGCGCTTCGATCTTTCCTTAGCTCTTCCCACTCTTCTTTCTTTTTGACCAACCTTTTATATTCAGCTCGACCCGTCCATGGCCCAACAAAAGTGCCGCCTTTGATGTTGGTGCATTCATTCTGCCCTGCAACCCCAAGAGACACTGGATCCAGTTGCATGATGGGTGGCGCAGGTGGGACGGCCATGAGCTTACCTTGGTCCTTGGTGGATTTATTGAAAATGAAGCGAACTATCTCCCGAACCTTGGCCTCATACTTTTCCGCTTCCACAGAATAATATGCGTTCTTATGAGCCTCAGTATTTATAGCAGCATATAATTCAACATACTTTACGTTTGCAGCTTCGCTGCATCTCTCAATCTGAGCTTGACCTTGAGCAGGATCTGAGAAAACTAACCCACCAAATGCGAGTATAGTGATCAGCATCGCGCGCTTCATTGCTCAGATCCTTGCGAAGCGCGGATCGCATTTATTGAAAAGTGCTCCCGATCGTCCATGGAAAGGCCTTTTAGCGCTTTGAAGTTCATCAATCGGTCAACGACCAAAGAGCGTAGCTTGCTCAATTCATAAATGTCGTTCGTATAAATTATCTCCCCGCTGAATACCAAGGCGGGCCCGGGAAGCTCAACCAGAACCGCGTCGGCCTTTTCACCACCGGGCAAAAGCTCGATAAATACCAATCCATCTTCACTCTTCCGTAGGACTGATTTCGGTCCAAGTAAGGTGTTCAACAATATGAGCGGATCACCTTCTTTCGTCGACTTTGCGAAGTTTAGAGCTGCTGCGTAAGCTCCTCGGTCGGGTTCAACACCGGACGGATTTTCTCCATCATAAAGACCCATTCGCTCCCGAACCAAAAAAGTTGCGACGTTTCTTGCTAGAATTTTCCTCCTTAACAATAATTCTCTCACGACTTTTGTTTGCTCCGACGCTTTACCGGTATCGGCCGGAGGATCAGTCAATGCTCTTGCAATACTGAGAATCGTTAGATCGCCGACAGGCATCGCCAAATTGGCAATCGCGACGTCGAGAGTGGTCAATGCATCTTCTAGCCGTTGCTCCGACCGAGACATGGGCGCGATACGCGGATCTTCTAGGACGTCTGCTAGCGATACAGGATTGTCTTGATCTGCAAATTGAGAAAAATTTGCGAGATTATGTTCTAACAAAGCCCACTTAATGACGTCTCGAGCGTGCGAGGCTGACATAGGAACGCGGAGTAAATTAGCGGTCGCTTCTGGAACATTTTGCTCTGCAATAGGCAATTTCACGCATACTAATCGCTCAAGAGCGACCATTTCAATTTTTCGATCCTCGGCACAAGCTCCTAGGCCTCGCAGGCCATCGATCCGATTCTCAAGTTGGTCAAACGATTGAGCGGGCCGGGAATAGGAAAACATTGCCTCTGCTGATGAGATCCCAGATGCTCTAATGTAATCTGCATTTAACTTCCAACTCGCCGCTTGATTCTCAGCGAGCTCTTTAAGAACATAATTCTCCGCCTTGACGTCTATCTCCTTTGTTAGAAAGTTAATGAACCACGACTGGCTGGAGAATTGGCCCAAGGTATTGTCCATCTTTTGACCACAGGCTTCGGCGTCATAGTTAAAGTTGAAAGCGAATTGACTTGCCTTGTCAAAGCTGGGAAATCGACCTGTTGAAGGATTGAACCCGAATGCAGCCGCGTTTGCCGGATCAAGGGCGTGCTCGTATAACTTCGGACACGATCGCCAATCCTCGTTAAGTGCCGTTGCCGCTAGCCTGCCGATCCGATCTATACCGAACTCCACAGTATCAAATCGCTCGTTCAATTTATCGAAATGAATATCGACACGTTCACTAATGCTTTTCATCTGATTGCTTAGAGCCTGCTGATTCCTCAATATTTGAGTAAGCTTCGCATCCATCTGCCGAAGCATTGCCAACTGAGGATCCGGTTTTTTCTTCGCGAAGGCACCCGTGATCGACGACACGACACCCAAATAATCTCCAGTCGCATATGAGGTGAACGCGGACAGAGCAACCGATCCAAATTGGACAATCTCTCCCGCTTTTCCGGTCTCGACACCTAGTGCTTCAGCAATCCCGATCACTTGTTTGGTATCGTCGATTAAATTCCCCGCTGCTTTGATATTCGCTTCAAATTCTGCTTGAGCTTCGAAATGCGAGATCAAGTCAGCCTTCACGGCCTCCTTTTCGCACGCTTCAGCATCGCTTGGACAATAATACCTGTGCGCAAGGAATCCGCCCTTCAACGCTTCAACCTTCTCAACGGAAGATAACTTCGAGAACATCAAATCTTGGATAAGCCCGATAGAATCGGAATTCATAGCAACTCGGCTATCAAGCTGTGCAATCGAACTTTCTAATAGTCTCGCCGACTCTTCAAGGCCAGTTATACGCTTATCATGCTCGGAAAGGACAGCATCAGTAATCTGCCTGTATTGATCAAACTTAGAATTCAGTTCACCCAGGCCCGATTGGAGTTGGGCAATTTGGAAAGTGTTTTCGTCGACCAAATCGAGTGTCGATTTTTGAGTGTTTATAATCGTGCTGACAATCAGCCGTTTCGACGTTTCTTGTAAAAGCGGGTCAGCAACGTTTTCTTCGATTGCGCCAAACGCCGCAGTTCCTTCCTCTAGCTTTGCACGTAACGCGGCAGGGGGCAGTTTTCGTAACTCGGGGTAGCTTAGTCCTGTCTCAGCAATGATACTCTCTTCTTTCGCTGCGAGATATGACCTCAACTGCTGATCCACTTCGGCGCGCTCCGCGGCGAAATACTTGTCCGATCCAGCCTGGATTCCAGCTCTAATGATTGTTGCCGGAACGAGCGCAGAGCCGCCTGTGCTATAGATCGCTAGCGCCAAGCCAGCGTCAGCAACAGCTTCGACTGTAGCCTCCTTTACCGTAATAGGCCCCTCAAGGGACAGTTTCTGCCTGTTAAAATTATCGACGACACGCTTCATAACCTCTCCAGTTGAACCAGTGTCCACTGGAGGAATGTACTCCGGATCGTCGATACTATCGTGCGCAGCTACTAAAAGATCTATTCCCCATTTCGCAGTTGTGATTGTGAGGCTTCTAGTTAATTTCTCCCCTTCGTCTTGAGCCAAGGCACTTTGGGGCTGCACAAACAGACAGATTGCTGTTGTCATCAAGTAGACTCGTCTCGTCATCTGAGGTCCCAATTGAGGTTTTGCAGTTGATCTCAATGTAGCCTAAATCCAAACGACCGACAAACTTCTGACCAATTCTCATTGGTTGCTCGCAAGACAATGCTTCGATTGACCCCAATTCAACGAAACGGAGCGCGGCAAATTATATAGCGCGTCCAAAGGCATAATAGTTATGCCTCTCGTTTCTTGCTGAACGCAGATCTGAGAAAAATGGGAGTTAGCTCTCCACCCAAAACCTGACATCGGCGCTTCTTGCCAGCCGACCAAAGCAGACATTCGCTATGTGAGGATTGGAGGATCAGCGCGGCCTGACTTCAAACAACCCAACCAACCATCGATTTTGCGGTTATCTTCCTGCCAAAGGCCGGTGGGCGTTGAAATGGCTCGCAGAGGCCTAAACTTACATAAACATTTCTGAACTTATCTAAATGAAGATAGGTTTGTGAGCTTAAGTTATTTCGAGTGAAAATTTATGAACGGATAGGTTTAATCAATACCAATAAATTCTAAGACTTCTATTTTCCATAGCCCCTATAATAATCGCAAACTTCGCCTCTCCGCGTAAGCGATTTTAAGGGCCCTCTGTGCGTTTTATTTGTTTTGGCTACCCTACTGGCCAAATGGCCCCAAAACGCAATCCTGGGGCATTCTCAAGCCTCCTGCGGTATGTCAGGTCCTCCGGCTGAGCTTGGTCGTATTATTTGCTACCAGCCGCCTTCCTGCCGCGCTTTTGATTTGGGTTTTTGCCCAAGCCAATTTTCTTAGCGAGGTCGCTTCGGGTTTTTGCATAGTCCGGAGCTACAAGAGAGTAGCTATCTGGAAGACCGTAGGCTTCGCGGTATTCTTTGGGCGTCATGCCATGCTCAGTTGAAAGGTGCCGCTTAAGCATCTTCATCTTCTTGCCACATGCTAAGCAAACAAGATGATCCTTCTTGATGCTGGCCCTTATCGACACGGCAGGTTCCGGAGCTTCGGCCTCGAACTGTTCCTTGCCAAGGTTAGCGAGTGCACCATGGATGTTCGCAACTAGGCTCCCCACCCTTTCGGAAGCAATCTGGTTGCTAGCAACGTAGGCCGAGGTAATATCAACCGCTAGGACGATCAGGTCTTCGTTTCGCAAATTTCTGCTCCGCAATGAGAAATAATCATCCAGTAGAAGGTGCCTACCTGATCGACAAAGCTGGCTCAACTCCGACATGTTTTTTGAAGTTGGCCTTTAACACCGAGCACGCCAATTCCCTTTTAGACACTGGCACAATTATTGAGTCATGCACCGGGAGCGCAGGAAGCCTAGGCTCTCGGGCCAGCTGGTGCACAGTATCAATCACAGCACAGCTTTCGATGAATTGTAAATCACCCCACCGAACATCGCAGGTGGGCCACCCGCGCAACACTGGATGGAGTTTCAAAGCTTCTTCTCGAACGCCCTTGATGGGGAAATCTTTGCGTAGGTCACGCCCTGTCTCATTGTGGTAGTCGGCCTTCTTATCTTTTGTCCAAGCTCGATGAAAACGGTCATGCCCCAGAGTCATTGCTACCCACCCCTTCAACACCTCACGCGGAATCGCAGGGTGAGAATATGGGTCTCTGGAACTTGGGTCGAAGGCCTGGCCTAGTTTGGCGTGTAGGATGGTTAGGTGACTGGCTCTAATATCGATCTCGACAACAGCCTCACCTTCTAGTTTCATGCAGGAGCGCACCGCGTGCTTCCGCTGCTGATAACTGTTGCCCATGGAGTAGAGACGACCACCTTTGTTCCAAGCAAACCCACGAGTGTCGCCCTCGTTGAAAATACGATGGAAGGCCAAGTGATCGCTTGCAGGTTCGATCTGAATGTCTGCAAAAAAGGTGTTCAGATCGTTCACCTGCTCTGCAAGCGCAGCGGCCTCAGGCTTTCCATAATCGACTGGAATGTTTCGACCCTGCTCCTTCTTGCACCCTACCTGTCTAGAAGCGCCCCTAAGCAATAAGGGATAGGCGATACGAGAGGGGCGGGGGATAGGGCGGAAATGCGTGTCTAGCTTCTCGAGGTCAATGCCGCATTTATCAGCTAAACTAATCAGTGATACCGTTGCCTTGAAGCGAGTTGCCAACCCAATCTCGTTTCCTCCCCCAGTTCCGCCCACAACCGATACAAGTTTGGCAGAGACCGAGCCTTCGACCAGCCGTCTAAAAGCGCGATAACCAATGCGCTCCCCCGTGAAGCTAGATGCCATCATCGAACGGTAGAGACACTTTGAAGGGTCTTGAGCATGACAAGTGAGCAAGTCGGCTATAAAAGCCCCTGTAGCTTCTTCGTGTAGTTTAGAAGGCCTGGGGCGCTTGCTGTCACTTGAAGCCCATGTCTGGCTTGAAACCTTACAGACGAACGCCTGAGCTTCATCGGAGCAAGGCTCTAAACGCAGGTTCAAATAGGACGCATTTTCCCGCTCTATTTCCACCAACAATCCCCAAAGTGTTTCTAGTATAGCCCCCTCCCCCCTTCCTCCTCTTTAAGTATATTGGTGACACCTAAAGGGAGGACAAAGGGAGAATACAAATGATCTATTTAGTTGAAATGACTGTCCCAGTTCCTGAATTACATAAAACTAGGTAAAACGATCCATATTCCATCAATACAAATCCAGCCCTACAATTAATCTCTGAAATTAGAGTCTTCATGCAAAGCGATTTTATCAAATGCCCCTTGCCAATGAATATCGCTCCGCCAGTGCGAGCCCGTTTAGACTCGAACAACTGCTTAGTCTTTAATTCCTTTGAAAATGAATGCGGTTTACTCATAAAAAATTCCTTGCAAATACAAATAAATTCCGCCGGACCTCATGTCCGGCGTGATTCGTGTTTGCACGATTTCTCTGAGCCCATAAATCGTCGGTGATTTATTTCATTCATTTTTACTTTGAAAAAATTTTTATGGCATTTTTTCAGACAATAGCTTATTTCATGTTTGTTATAAGGGCTTATTTTCTACCTCGGCATAGGGCGTTTATCAGGTTGATTAGATTGCCATCTAATCTAACCTTTTTGCCAATCCTGAATCCTCAATAGGGCAGGGCTATTTCGAGAATGAAATATAGCTGTGGGTTATAGCTTCCAGCATCGTGTTGATGCGTTTGACAGTCCCTTGCCTTACCCTCCCGTAACCAGCGGTGACGGTCTTCTGATTGTGGCCCAAAGCTACTTCAATCTCATCATCCAGATAGCCAGCGGTCCGCAATGCATCGGCCATTGTGTGGCGGAAGGAATGCGCTCCGAGGCCATCATTGCCGGATTTGACACCAATTCGCTTGAGATAGTCACGCCAGAAGCGAGAAGGCTTTGCGCCGATATGGCCTCTCTCATTCGGCTCTAATTCTGGAAATAGCTGACAGGTTGCTTTGCCATTGGCTCGGCTCCGCTGTCTTTCCACGAAGCTTAGAAAGCCAATCCGCTTTAGCTCACTGTGAATGGGGCAAACGCGGCTGGCACCTGACTTGGTGCGCTGTCCTGTGCTCTCGTCATGTCGAATGAGCAGGAAAGGTATGCCATCATCAAGCTGAATGTCTTCGATCCGAAGCTGCGCGATTTCCCCAACCCTTGCTCCGGTGAACAAACAAACAATCGGTATCCAATATCGCCAATCATCCGCTCTCTGGATTCCAGGCTTATGCTCTTGCCCCTCACGCAAGAAGCCAGTGAAGAGAGAGGAAGCAAAGATTTTCTCAAGCTGCCCCTTTGAGAACGGCGGCCTAGGGTTCTTTCCTTTTACAATGCCGAAGAACAGCCCGTCGCATGGGTTCCTGTCTGCATAGGCATTGGTAACGCACCAGCCGAGAAATGGAGACAGTGTTGATAGGTGCTTATTGACAGTAACTGGGCTGATAGTTTTCGCACCGATAGCCTTCGCCTTCGCAGCGGCTTGGCGCATTGATAGGCCTTCATAGGCTTTAGCCTTTTGATAGGTTGGAGGCAGTGCGGCGAGCGTATCGCGCCAATCTCTAATATCCGCTGGGGTGAGACCCTTGATACTTTTGCGAGGGCCTACGAACTTCGCAAATGAATCAATCACCTTTCGGTCTTGGGTGATACCATCTTCGCGTTTTCTGCCCTCTGCCAGCCGCTGAGCCGCATAGCGATCAAAGAGATCAAGAATGGTCTCCCCGTCCTTGGCGGTGTCATCTTTGGCTTTTAGGCCAGCCTTAACGACCAGACTCGATGGCTCAGCAGCAAACTGGCCCTCTCGCCTAGCAATCTCGATATTAAAGGCCTCAATTGCTGCCTCAGCGATCATGTCGACAAATGTGTCGTAGCCTTCCGACCCTTGCGGTAGAATCCAGTTATTTTTGCTGATGCGGCGATCAGCCAAATCGGACCAAACGGATAAGGGCTTACAAGCCTTAGCCCTCAGGAAATCATCGCGAGTGTTGCGAAGTTTGCGCAGGTAGGCATCATAGGCCTGCTGGTTATCAAGCTCTTGCTGTTTGGCGAGATTTTCCAGCTTGGGCCGAATGCGCGAATATGCCGCCTCGGTAGCTTCCAAAGTCATATCAAGATGATCGGGCGGGTAAGCGGCTGGGCTTGCAGAGCCATTCAACCGGCCTTCCCATTCCGAATGTAAATCTGCCCGCATTTTGCCCGTTAAAAGACGAGCCTCTCGCAAATCATTGGTCTTTAGCGAAACCTGAATCAGCTTGCGTGCTTCCACAGACTGGAAACGTTTCGGCACTCCATATCGGAACCAATAGATAGAGCCTCGCAGCCAAAGGTATTTGTCGGGCGTGCACGCCTTCGCGCGCTTTCGTGTAGTGCTCATCTGCAAACGCCTACAGAGCGAGAACGAGCACGCCAATCGAGGCTATTTTTATGTTTGGTTCGGCAACTTACCTGCCGATATAGGACCGAATTATTGAGCACCGATTATACAGTTTCCTATACAGCGGTCAGGAAATTCCCCTCGTGAAATCAGAAAGATAGGCGCCTCAAAGCCTTGTGACGCAGTCTGTCCAAAATCCTCTCTCCCCGACCATTTCGATCACGAACTAAAATCGCGCCGCGGCGGCCTGGCATTCCTTTGGGAACATCCAGCCACCAGCGGCGCGTTTTCGTTTGCGGGCTTACATGCCCTGAAGTCAGAACGAGTATTTCGTCGATACCTGGATTTTCTGCAGATTGCCCGACTGGCCGTTTTCCAGCGTGCGTTCCGCGTACATATACTCGATCCCGATATCGACCGGTTTGACGGGCGAGTAAATGATATTCGCCAGCACGTTCCAGCTTTCGTCGGTAACCGCACCGGAGGTCAGCAATACCGGATTGTCGGCCTTGAAATAGGACGCCGCAATGTTGGAGCGGACCTTGTCGGACCACATGTGGCGATAGGCTCCGAAACCCGAATAAGTGAAGATCGGGTCGAGATTGTCGTCGAGGTCCAGCGCGGCATCATTGACGATGTTGAGGCCGATATAGCGCCCCAACCCGTCACCCACCGTTCCCATGAACCGGAAATCGTCGCGTTCGCCCAGCTTGAGCTTGCCGGACAAGCTGACCCCGTACCCCAACGCGCTGTCGCCATCAGTGCCGAAATCGTCCTCCGAAATCTTGAGATTGCGCAGGATGCCCGATGCGGACAGCGAGCCCCAGTCGCCGCTGAAATTATAGCGGGCAACGATATCGGGGAGCGAATCGTCGCCCGCTATGACCCGCGCGCCCGTGCTCGATGTCACGGTCGTCTCGGGCTGTTCCACCGCCAGCATCAGCCCGCCGTCAGTGTAGCGGATCATCGGCTGGCGGGCGAAGATCGTGCCCGGCGTCGTGCCGATGAAGTCGAGGCTTTCCGGCAAGGCCCCGACATTCTGGAAGGTCGTCCAGGCCTGGCCGAACAGCCAGTTGTCATAAGTGATGAAGGCTTGGCGTAGGCGTGGTGTGTAGCCGTTGGAAATCCGCTCATCCCCGTCGGGAGTCACCATGAAGTCGAGCTCGATCTGCGAATTGAGCGTATGTTCGGCGCCGACATCGGTCGCGGTCTTGAAGATGAAACGCGATTGGCGGGCGTTGAAATCCGTGTCCCAGCCCGACCCGTCTCCGCCGACGGGGATGGCCCCGGGGATCAGGAAGTCGCGCACGATACTGCCGGAGGCGACCTGGCCGCCGCTGGTGCGCTGGCTGATCGCGTCGAGCTTTACATAGCCGGCGTAGGACACCGTTGTGTTGCCGACGCGGAAGCCCTTGTCTTCCTGCTTCTTGGGTTCGTCGATCTGCGCGGCCAGTTCTTCCTGCCGCAGTTGCAGGGCGCGGGTCTCGGCCAGCGCCTGCTGCGTGGCCGCGACGGTTTCCGCGCGGGCCGCATCCATTTCGCCATCCTTGGCGTCGAGACGTTCCACCAATTGCATGACCAGCGCTTCGAGGCGCTCGAGACGCTCCTCGACGTCGGCATCCTGCGCCGAAACTGGCACGGCGATCAGGCAGGTCGAAGCGAGCAAGCCGGTTCGCAACGCCAGTTTCAAGGACTTCCCAGTCATTCCAACCTCCCTCTTTTTCTTGTCGGGCGATTATGATGGGCAAGGCTGGACTGGATAAATGGGCGATTGGTCGTAAGACCTTCGTCTGAAAGCGCGACTGGCCGCTTACCTGCTATGCCGTCGCTGAAGGGAGACACTTTCATGCTCGACACCGTCAAACGCCCGCAGAGTTCGGCAGCCACGCACTGCACCAGCAGCGACTACGAAACGATGTACCGCCGTTCGGTCGAAGACAGCGATGCGTTCTGGCTCGAGCAGGCGGAGCGGCTGGACTGGGTGAAGGCACCGACCAAGGGCGGTGAGTGGTCTTTCGACCCGGTCGACATCGCGTGGTTCGCGGACGGGAAGCTCAACCTGTGCCACAATGCCGTCGACCGCCATGCCGCCTCGCGCCCCGATGCGACGGCCCTGATTTTCGAGCGGGACGATCCGCAGAGCGCGGGTCGCACGCTGACCTATAGCGAGTTGCAGTCCGAAGTCGTCGCTATGGCGAATGCGCTCAAGGCCATCGGCGTGAAGAAGGGTGATCGCGTCACGATTTACATGCCGATGATTATCGAAGGCGTGCTGGCCATGCTCGCCTGCGCACGGCTCGGGGCGATCCATTCGGTCGTATTCGGCGGTTTCTCGCCCGAGGCTTTGGCCGGCCGTATCGAGGGCTGCGGCAGCCGTTTCGTCGTAACCGCAGACGAGGGCCTGCGCGGTAGCAAGCGGGTGCCGCTGAAAACTAATGTCGATGCCGCCCTGGCAGAGCCGGATCACGACACTCCGCTCGACGGGATGCTGGTGGTGAAGCACACCGGCGCAGACGTTCCGATGACCGAGGGCCGCGACCACTGGTACCATGACGTCCGCTCCAACGCGGATTGCCCGTGCGAGCCGATGGATGCCGAAGATCCGCTCTTCATCCTCTACACCTCGGGTTCGACCGGGAAGCCGAAGGGCGTGGTCCATACGACCGGCGGATATGGCGTGTGGACGGCGACGACCTTCAACTACATTTTCGACTACCAGCCGGGCGAAGTCTTCTGGTGTTCCGCCGATATCGGCTGGGTCACCGGGCACAGCTATATCGCCTACGGGCCGCTGCTGAACGGGGCCACGCAGGTCATTTTCGAAGGCGTGCCGAATTATCCCGATCACGGCCGCTTCTGGCAGGTGGTCGAAAAGCACAAGGTCAATATTCTCTACACCGCACCCACGGCGATCCGCGCGCTGATGCGCGAAGGCGACGACTTCGTGACCAAGCACGACCGCTCTTCGCTGCGCCTGCTCGGGACGGTCGGAGAACCGATCAATCCGGAGGCATGGCGCTGGTATTTCGAGGTGGTCGGGGAAGAGCGCTGCCCGATCATCGACACCTGGTGGCAGACCGAAACGGGTGGCTGCATGCTGACCACCTTGCCCGGTGCGCATGACATGAAGCCGGGCAGCGCCGGACTGCCCTTCTTCGGCGTCCGGCTCCAGCTGGTCGACAATGACGGCGCGGTGCTGGAAGGCGCGAACGAGGGCAATTTGTGCATCACCCACAGCTGGCCCGGTCAAGCGCGGACCGTTTACGGCGATCACGAACGTTTCGTGCAGACCTATTTCAGCACCTACGCCGGCAAGTATTTCACCGGCGATGGCTGCAAGCGCGACGAGGACGGCTATTACCGCATAACAGGCCGCGTGGACGATGTGATCAACGTGTCCGGCCACCGCATGGGCACCGCCGAGGTGGAAAGCGCGCTGGTCTCGCACCCGCTGGTCGCCGAGAGCGCGGTCGTCGGATACCCGCACGACATCAAGGGCCAGGGCATCTACTGCTATGTCACGCTCAACGCGGGCGAGGACGGGTCCGACGCCCTTTACACCGAACTGCGCAATCATGTTCGGACGGAGATCGGCCCGATCGCTTCACCCGACCATATCCAATTCACCGACGGCCTTCCCAAGACGCGGTCCGGCAAGATCATGCGCCGGATCCTACGCAAGATCGCGGAGAACGATTACGGTTCCCTGGGCGATACCTCTACACTCGCCGATCCCAGCCTCGTCGAGCGGCTGATCGAGGGGCGGCAGAACCGCTGATCGCCTATGACGCAGCGTATTATCATCGCCGATGACCACCCGCTCTTCCGCACGGCGTTGAGCCATGCGGTGGGCAAGGTCTGGCCGGAGGCAGAGATCGTGGAAGCCTCGTCCGCGGCACAAGCGCGCGCGGAAGTGGAAATCGGTGCGGAAGCGCTGTTGTTAGACCTGCACATGGAAGATTCCCGCGGATTGTCCGCGCTCATGGACTTTCGGCAGGACTTCCCCGCCCTTCCCGTGGCTATCGTTTCGGCAAGCGAGGATCCGCGCGTCTATGCGGCGGCCAGCCAGCTCGGCGCTGCAGCCTTCATTCCGAAATCCGCGCCGCTGGAGCAGATGCGTGATGCCCTCGCCTGCGTCAGAGACGGCGACGGATGGTTTCCCGAGACCGATGCCGAACCTGACGAAGACCTGGCGAAAATCGCGACGCTCACCCCTGCCCAGCGGCGTATCCTGGCACAGCTCAACGAAGGCCTGCTCAACAAGCAGATCGCCTACGAACTGAATATCAGCGAAGCCACGGTCAAAGCCCATATCACGGCGATTTTCCGCAAACTTGGCGTGGTGAACCGGACGCAGGCCGTATTGCTGGCCGCCAAGCTGGTCGTGGATCAGGAAGCGGCGGAATCCGCCTCGGGCTGACTGGCGGCCCCGCTGCGGGCGACGCAATCGGAGATCAGGGCTCGCAATGCGGCGGGCGAAGATGGCTTGAGCAGGCGATTGGCCCCCATGCGCCGTGCGGCTTGCTCCGTCTCCTCTCCCGCTTCGGCAGTCAGCAATATGGCCGGAGGGCGTGTACCCCAGTGTGCGCACAGCTTTTCATAGACGCCATCGCCGCGCGCATCGCCGTCGAGGCGGAAATCCATGAGCGCGACGTCAGGCGCGGCGGGCGCGGCACGAAGCGCCTCTTCCTCGCCGAGCGCGCAGACGACCTCCAGCCCCCATCTCTTTAGCAAGGCGGTGGTCGAACTGAGGGCGGCGGGATCGTTATCGACCACGAGCACGCGCGCATTGGCCAGCGTCGAGGCCTTGCGTCTGGGAGCGACCGCTGTCCGCGCACCCCAGCGCAGGACCGGCAGGCGCACTGCGAAAGTCGTCCCCTGCCCGACCACGGAGCGCGTCTCGACTTCTACATCCAGCAAGGCCGCAATACGCCTGACAATCGCGAGGCCAAGCCCTAGGCCTTCCCTGTCGCTGGTTTCCCCGCGCTGAAATTCGTCGAACAACCGCTCGACGTCCTTCTCCGGAATGCCGGGACCGGTATCGCAAACGCATAGATCGATTGCGTCACCGACCCTTTTCGCACCCAGGAGCACGCCGCCGCTTTGTGTGTAACGGATCGCATTGCTCATGAGGTTTCGTACGATGCTGGCCATCAAGGCCCGGTCGGTCAAAATCCAGGCGCTGCTGCGAACGCGCGCGAAGCGCAGGCCCCTGCTGTGCGCCTGCACGGCAAATTCGCGCATGATCTCGTCGAAAATATCGTCGAGCGCGACCGGTTCCAAGCGCGGTTCGATGCCGCCACCGTCGAGCTTGGAAATATCCAGCAAGGCGCGGATCAGGCGGTCAGCCGAGGTGATCGAGCCGTCGAGATCCTTGACCAGCCGCACCAGCTGGTCCCTGCCCCGCACCTCCTCGCCCAAGGCCGAGGCGAACAGGCGGGCCGCGTTAAGGGGCTGGATGAGGTCATGGCTGGCAGCCGCGAGAAAGCGCGTCTTGGAGCGTGTTGCCGCTTCGAGCGCCGCATTGGCCTCGCTCAATTGCTGCGTGCGCTCGGCCACCTTTGATTCGAGCGCCTGTTCCGCCCTGCGGTCGGCGGTCACGTCGCTGTAGCTGGTCACATATCCGCCGCCGGGCGCCGGATTGCCGACGATCCGCATGATCCGCCCGTCGTGCTGTTCGCGCTCCATCCGGTGCTGGCGACCTGCGCGCATATGCTCGAGCCTTCGAGAGACCTGGAGCTCGATTTCCGCGTCGGGTGTACCGCTCTGCCGCAGGTTGAAGCGGATCAGGTCGGCGATCGGGGTGCCAACGCTCGCCAATTCATCCGGCAGGGCGAACATCTCCTGGTAGCGGCTGTTCCACGCGACGAGGTTCATGTCCTTGTCGACCAGCGCCACACCTTGGTCGATGTTCTCGATCGCGAGCTGCAACAGGTCTCCGCTGAAGGTGAGGCGCCGGTTGGTCTCGTCGAACATGGCCACCACCTGTTCGAGCGGCACGGGATCACCCTGCGACCAGCTCGACAAGAGCATGCGCGCGGACGAAGTGCCCACGACGCCTGCGATGGTGCGCTCCACCATGGCCAGCATCTCCTGGTCCGCAGGATCGCTGTCGCGCAGCCCCGTCCCCATCGCCTCTATCGCTGCACCGGCACGCTTCTGGCCGACGAACTGGGCGAGAAGGAGGCGGATGTCGGCTACGCGCTTGGCCGTGATGAAACCCGGCCGCGTGCCCGGCGGCGTAGTGCCGACAAAAGCGGCAGCTTGCGCGGCATCGGCCAGTGTCTCGCGGCTCACTGCCGATCCCATCCAGTATGCCGCGATATTCACCCCGAGGCTGAGCAATACCCCCGAGACCAGCGGATCGGGGTGGATGGCGAAAATTGCCGGTTCGCCCGTTGCTGCGGGCACGATCAGGAGGACCAGCCAGCATGCAAATCCCGCCACCAGCCCGGAAACCATGCCGCCCTTGTTCCCGTGGCGGCTCGTCACTCCAAGCACGAGGCCGGGCGCGAATTGTGCCATGGCGGCAAATGCCAGCGTGCCGAGCCCTGCGAGGTCCGCCACCGCTCCGAAGCCGAGATAGAAGAGATAGGCGAGGAAGAGCAGCGCCGCGATGATGAGGCGGCGCACCATGAGGAGCCGTGCGGCGAGCCGGGTGCGATCGCCCGTGCCGCGCAATTCCCTGCGGAACAGCAGCGGGGAAACAAGGTCGTTCGTGATCATCGTCGACAGGGCCACGCTGGCCACCACGATCATGCCGGTCGACGCCGAGAATCCGCCGATGAACACAAGCAGCGCCAATGCCTCGCTGCCCGTCGCAAGGGGCAAGGCCATCACGATCATGTCGGCCTGCGTGCCCTGGGGAAGCACTGCCATTCCCGCGAGCACGATAGGCACTATAACCAGCGACGTCAGGACCAGATAGGCGGGGAACAGCCACTGCATGGTTCGCGTCGTGCGATCGGTCTGCGCTTCGACGAAAGCCATGTGGAACTGGCGCGGCAGGCACAGGGCCGCGCATGCGGCAATAATCGTCAGGATGACGAAACGCGCGTCCAGCTGCGCCATCGAAAAGGGAGACACCGTGGCTTCTGCCGGGACACCGGCAAGGACCGCCACCGCCAGCGCAGCGACTGCCAGCAGCGCTAGAAGCTTTACCACCGATTCCACTGCAATCGTCAGGACGAGCCCGGCATTGTCACCTGCCATGTCCCCGCGGCGCGAGCCGAACAGGATGGCGAACAACGCCATGCTGGCTGCGACCAGCAGGACAAGTTCCTGCGCCGAAACGCTTGCCTGCAACTCAGGATCGAGCGCGAGCAGCGAGCTGCCGACCGACTGCAATTGCAAGGCCATGTAGGGCAGCGATCCGACTGTCGCGATGATAGTGACCAGCGCCGCCACGCTCGCGCTCTTGCCGTATCGCGCCGACAGGAAATCCGCGATCGAGGTCGAATGCTGGGCCTTAGCCTGGGCAAGGACGCGGCGCACCAAGCCGAAGCCGAAGGTGAATACCAGGATCGGGCCAAGGTAGATCGGCAAATAGTGCAGTCCACTGTTCGCCGCCGACCCGACGCCGCCGAAGAAAGTCCAGCTCGTGCAGTAGACCGCAAGCGATAGACCGTAGATCCAGTCCCGACGACGGCGCGAAGGGGAGAACCCTTCCTCCACCCGACGGTCCTGCCGCGCGGCAATCCAGAACAGCGCGATCAGATACAGTGTCGCTGCAGCTATCGCGGCGCCGAACAGCATCGCATTCCTCCCTCCGTGACCGAAGCTATCGCAAGCGTCCGATTATGCAACGAAAAGGGCGGCACCTGTCGGCACCGCCCCTTCCTGCTACGACCTGTCACACTCAATGCGCGTGGGCGTCCCCGGCACCGCGCGGTACGCGGATGGAGTCCACCAGCTTGCGGATCTCGACCGGCGGGCTGGCAGTCACCTTCGAGATCGCGATCGCGACCGCGAAGTTCAGCACCATGCCGACCACGCCGATACCTTCTGGCGAGATACCGAACAGCCAGTTTTCCGCGACATTCGCCGCCGGGTTCATCAACTTGAAGTAGAAGATGTAGCCGAAGGTGAAGACGAGGCCGACGACCATGCCGGCAATGGCTCCCTCCTTGTTCATGGACTTGGAGAATATGCCCATGAATATGGCCGGGAACAGGCTGGCGGCAGCAAGCCCGAAGGCGAATGCCACGACCTGCGCCACCCAACCCGGTGGGTAGATGCCGAGATAGCCAGCCACCACGATTGCCGCAGTCGCCGCGACACGGGCCGCGAGCAGCTCACCCTTCTCCGAGATATTCGGCTTGAAGGTGGACTTGAGCAGATCGTGGCTGACCGAGCTGGAAATCACTAGCAACAGTCCGGCCGCCGTAGACAAGGCCGCGGCCAAGCCGCCGGCTGCGACCAGCGCAATCACCCATCCCGGCAGATTGCCGATTTCCGGATTGGCCAGCACCATGATGTCGCGGTCGACATAGACCTCGTTCTCGCTGTCGGCGACAGGAGCGTTGGTCACCACACGCTCGCCGGATGGGCCGGTGCCTTCCGCGAATTCCGGCGCGCCTTCGAAGGCGTCGCCGCTGCGGTATTGCATCACGCCGTCATTGTTCTTGTCCTGGAAAGCGATGAGATCATTGCGCTCCCAGTTCTTGAACCAGCCGGGTGCCTCGGTATAGCTCGTCTCGTTCACCGTATCGATGAAGTTGAGACGGGCGAAGGCGCCGACTGCCGGAGCGGTGGTGTAAAGCAGGGCGATGAAGATCAGCGCCCAGCCTGCCGACTTGCGTGCATCCGATGCCTTGGGCACGGTGAAGAAGCGCACGATGACGTGCGGCAGACCTGCCGTACCAACCATCAGGGCCAGCGTGATGCAGAACACGTCGATCATGCTTTTGGAACCGTCGGTGTAATTTCCGAAGCCCAGGTCAGATAGTACGAGGTTCAATTTCTGCAGCACGTATAACCCGGACCCGTCGTCGACCGTCGAACCCAGCCCGATCTGCGGGATCGGATTGCCCGTGATCATGAAGCTGAGGAAGAAGGCCGGAACCATATAGGCAAAGATCAGCACGCAATATTGCGCGACCTGCGTATAGGTGATGCCCTTCATCCCCCCGAGCACCGCATAGACGAAGACGATGCCCATACCGATGATGACACCCAGGGTGATCGGCACGTCGAGGAAGCGCGAGAACACGATGCCCACGCCGCGCATCTGGCCTGCGATATAGGTGAAGCTGATGAAGATCAGGCAGATCACCGCCACCACGCGTGCGGTCTTGGAATAGTACCGCGTGCCGATGAAATCGGGTACGGTGAACTGGCCGAATTTGCGCAGATACGGTGCCAATAGCAGCGCTAGCAACACGTAGCCGCCGGTCCAGCCCATCAGGTAGACCGAAGCATCATAGCCCAGGAAGGCGATGAGGCCGGCCATCGAAATGAAGCTTGCCGCGCTCATCCAGTCGGCCGCCGTCGCCATGCCGTTGACGACCGGGTTCACCCCGCCGCCGGCAACGTAGAATTCTTTCGTCGAACCGGCGCGCGACCAGATCGCGATACCGATGTACAGTGCGAAACTGAGGCCGACGAAAATGTAAATCAGGGTCTGTGTGTCCATGATCGCCTCCTCTAGTCGTCGAGATCGTACTTGCGCTCGAGCTTCTTCATCCTGACGACGTAGAAGACGATGAGCGCGATGAAGATGTAGATCGAACCCTGCTGGGCGAACCAGAAGCCGAGAGGGTATCCACCGAGCATGAACTGGTCGAGCCATTCACGGAACAGGATGCCCGCCCCGAAGGAGCAGGCGAACCAGATTGCCATCAAGCTGACCAGCAGGCGGATGTTGTCGCGCCAGTAGGCGCCCTCCGCTTCGCTGGTTTCATGGGTTTCGTTTGTTTCGGCCATGGCCTCCCCCTTCTTCCTATGTGTCGAGCACCCGCAGATTCGGGAGCTTCTGCACGAGGCTATGGAAGAGACGTCACAAGGGCGAGAGCGACATAAGTCTAATAGGGCCCGCTACCAGCTTTCGAGCGATCCCAACCTGACGTCCGGCGGCAGCTTCGAAAGCTGGGCCAGGAACAGTTCGGCAGCCGCCAAGGCATCGGACAGGGCATCGTGCTGGGCATAGGCGGGTAAATTGTGCCGCTTGCGCGCGGCTGACAGGCGATAGGCATCGCTAACCACCAGGTTGGGACTGATCCTCCGTTCCAGTTGCAGCGTGCAGATCGAGCGCACCGGCGCTTCGATACCGAACATCGCCCTGGATATCCGCCGGATGACGTCTCGCTCGATCGATGCGCCGTGGGCGACCAGTATCCTGCCCGTAAGGTCGCCCAGGAAGCTGCGCGCTGCCTCCTGCAATGCCACGCCCTGCCGCGCTCGCTCTTCTCCGATGCCGTGAACTGCGACAGCGCTATCGTCCAACTGCCTGAGACTGCGCACATCGATCGATCGTGCTCCCGCAAGAGCTATCCCGCCACTATCGAAACCGATCCATCCCGCTTGCAGGACATGGGCATTCCGCGCCAGGCCATCGAGCTCGAAATCGAGCGCCAGCAGCGGCGCCTCGCGTGCGGGAAGGTCCGGCGAAGGCCATGTAGCACCGGCGTAGCGGGTCAGGACCTCGTCGTCGGCCGCAGCGCAGGCCTTCAAGCCGCGCGCGAAACGCCAGCGGCCCACCCGTTCACGCAATGCCGCCCGCCAGATTGCGTTTGAGCGATTCCAGCCCAGCCCTGACGACGGAGAATGCATCCTTCAGGTAATCGCGCTCCAAGGGCGAAAGAGTCGCCGGAGCGATGCGGTTGTCGGGCGCGATACCGGCGCGCACCTGTGCCGCCTGATGTGCGATGCGCAACTCGTTCACGAGCAGGAATGCGTCCTTCAGGCTCTCCGCATCGCCCCGCGCCATCTTGCCTGCCTCGGCCAGCGCATCCAGCCGTTCGAGCGTGCCGACGGCGGCAATGCCCTCGGACAAGGCAAGGCTGCGAGCGATGTCGATGACCGGGAGGATGGCCTGCGCCTTGGCGTCGAACACCTTCTCCCCGTCCGACGATTTTTCCAGCACCAGGTTGCGGAAGATGCCCAGCGGCACGCGGCTGCGCTGGGCATCGCGCGCCAGATAACTGACGAACAGCGGACTAGCCTCCGCCTGTTCCAGCACAGGACCGCGCACTTTCGCCGCAAGCTCGGCAGAACCGTGCACAGCGCGCATATCGAAGAAGATCGTCGCGCGCAGGATGCTGTCTTCGTCGGGATCGGATATCCAGCGCGAATAGCGGTCCCGCCATTCGCCGACGGTAAGCCGCTGATCGGCGTTCTTCGCCATGATCCCGCCGTTGCAATAGACATAGCCCGCCTCGTTCAGGATATCCGAAATGCGGCCTCCCAGATCGGCGAAGTAGTCACGCCCTGCCCCGTCCACTGCATCATCGATCACAATGCCGTTGTCCTGGTCCGATCCAACCAATTGTTCGCCGCGGGCAAGCGAGCCGAATACCAGCAAGGCATAGGGGACCGGAGGCGGCCCCAGTTCCGCTTCTGCCAGCTGGGCCGCACGGCGGTGCACCGCCTCACCGAGGGCCGAGGTGAAACGCATGGTGTGCTCGGCATGGAAACCGCCGGCCTCCATGCGCGCAAAGCCATCGGGAATCTGCCTCGAGGCCGCTATCAGGGCGTCGGGCGTCGCGGCATTCGACACCAGCATTCCCGTGTCGATCGCACTGTCGCCAAGATGCGCGAGGATGTCGGTCGCGCTCAGGATTGCGCGCAGCTCTCCTGCGGGGCCGAGGGCGGGAATGTGCCGGAAGCCCCCGGCTGCCATCATTGCCATGGCTTCGGACAGGCTCGCCCCTTCCGGAAGCGTTAGCGGGGACGGCGTCATGACGTCGGAAATCGGCGCATCGAGCGACCTGCGCATGGCGACCACGCGGTTGCGCAAGTCCTTGTCCGTGAAAATGCCCTTCAGCCGCCCGTCGCTACACACGGCCAATGTACTGACGTCCCGGTCGCTCATGAGCGAGGCGGCATCGGCTACCGAAAGATTGGGACTGCACGACACCGGCTCGCGGTGCGGGACCAGTGAGCCGATTGTTATCTGTTCGAGCGATTGGGAACGATTGCGTTTGAGGTCGCGGACCGCGCTGCGAATGCGTTCCTGCTCGCTATCGGCGAAATAGTCGCGAAAGCCTTGCGAGTTTTTCCGCAAGCCATGGAAGTCGTCCGCCGGAAGCAAATAACAGAGCGTGTCTTCCAGTGCGGTCGTCGTATTGCGCACCTCGCCGCCGCGTAGCAGAGAGGGGAAAGCGAAGCACCCGCCTCGCTCCAGCCGCGCGGTCAACTCGTCCCCGGCCAGTCGCAGTTCGACCGCACCCGATCGCACGACGAACAGGAAGTCGTTGTGCTCTCCGCTGCGCAGGATTTCATCGCCGGTGCGGAAATAGCGAACGGTGATCTTGCGGACGATTGAGCGGACCTGCTCTTCGTCAAGCCGGTCGAAGGGAGCGGTTGCTCTAAGGAAGCTCTCGATCTCGCTCAATTCGCTCGCCATCGCGTACTCATAGCAGATCGTGCGAAAATCCGCATTGCGACCTTTCTCCTACGCATCCCACATAATCGCCGATGGTTGGAAACCCCTGCTTGCCTGCCACGTTCAAGCGTCATGGCATCCCAATCCGTTCTGTTCGTTTGTCTCGGCAATATCTGCCGCTCCCCCCTCGCCGAAGCTGCTTTCAGGCGCGCGGCCGAGAATGCGGGCCTCGAAGTCGAGGTCGAAAGCGCGGGGACTGCCGGCTACCACGTGGGCGAACCACCCGATCCGCGCAGCATCGACCAGGCCCGCAGCGAAGGGATCGACATCACCGGCTATCGCGGCAGGCAGTTGTCGAAGGAAGATTTTCACGAGTTCGACTTCATCATCGGCATGGACCGCTCGAACATGCAGGACATCGCACGGCGCGATCCGGGCAATGGCAAGGCGAAAACCGCCATGCTGCTCGATATCCTGCCCGGGCAGGAAGGACGCGAGGTCGGCGATCCCTACTACGGCGGGGCCGACGGATTTGCCATTACCTGGAGCGAGGTCGATGCCGGGGCCCAGGCGCTGGTGGCCGTGATGTTGTCCGAAAATGGCTGATGAAGACAAGCGCCGCGCGCGCTCGGTTCCCTCGTCCCGCCTAGGGAGGCTGGCAGGCTTCGGCGGCCTTGCCGGAGGCATGGTTGCAGGCGCGCTGGGCGAAGGGGCGCGGCGTCTTGCTGCGGGCGAGCGGCCCAGCATGGACCAGATGCTGCTGACGCCGGGCAACGCCAGACGCCTTGCAGACCGGCTCGCCCATATGCGCGGTGCGGCGATGAAGCTGGGCCAGATGATCTCCATGGACGCAGGCGATGTCCTGCCGCCCGAGCTTGCCGCCATCCTCGCCCGTTTGCGCGAACAGGCCGATTTCATGCCGCCGCGCCAGCTCGACAAGGTCCTTGCGGAGCAATGGGGCAAGGACTGGCGCAAGCAGTTCCGGCGGTTCGAGCCGAGACCGATTGCCGCAGCATCGATCGGGCAGGTGCACCGCGCCCTTACTCGCGACAGCCGGACATTGGCCATCAAGGTCCAGTATCCCGGCGTCGCGCAGAGCATTGAATCCGACGTAGACAACGTGGCCGGACTGTTGCGGATGACGGGGCTTTTACCTGAGGAACTCGACATTGCGCCGATGCTAGCTGCGGCGAAGGCCCAACTGCGCGAGGAAGCGGATTACGAGCGCGAAGGCCGCATGATGCAATGCTATGCCGAATTGCTTGAGGGCGACGATCGCTTTGCCCTTCCCACACTCGATCCCGCACTTACACGCTCGCAAATCCTGGCGATGAGTTTCGAGGAAGGACGCCCGATCGAGGCGCTGGCCGACGAGCCGCAGGATGTGCGCGACGTGGCCTTCGCCAATTTGATCGAACTGGTCGGGCGCGAATTGTTCGATTTCGGATTCATGCAGACCGACCCCAACTTTGCCAACTACCGCTATCGTGCCGACACCGGGCAGATCGTGCTGCTCGATTTCGGCGCGGCAAGGAAAGTCGATCCCGCGATATCGGCGGATTACCGGCGCTTGCTTGAAGCGGGCCTTGCCGAAGATCGCCCGCGCGTGCGCGACGAAGCGGTGGCTGCCGGTTTCATTGCCCCGCAAGCTATCGAACGCCATCCCGAGCGCATCGAACGCGCGATCGATATCGTGGTCACGGAAATGTCGCGCGAGGGGCAACTCGACTTCGGCGACCGCGCTTTCGTCCCGCAAATCCGCGAGGAAGTCATGCCGATCGCGAAAGACAAGGCGAGCTGGCACCTCCCTCCGCCCGAAACCCTCTTCGTCCAGCGCAAGGTCAGCGGCACCGCCCTGCTCGGCGCAAGGCTGGGTGCGCGCGTCGACGTTCGCGGCACGGTCGAGCGCATACTAGCGGAAACCGCGTGATCAGGCTTTTTTCAAGGTGCCGTAGCGTCGTTGGAAGTACCACAGCATACCACACCCTAGCAGGATGGGCCCCGCGATAACCACCTGCGGGGGAACTGGTAGCCCGCCTGCCGCCAACTCCACGAGCGGAGCGCGCAGTACTACCACGAAGCCCCACACCATTCTGTTCAGATGGCGCGCTGTCCTCAGTCTTGTGCGGTCTTGTGCTTTGAGAAACCAGTTTAGGTCACCGGCGAGCAAAATCAGCGGAATGGTTATTATGACAACGGGGCCGAATGCGGGAATGAGCCCGTCTTGCACTGCAGCCAAAGCTATTCGAAGGAAGAGGATCACGCCTGCAATCTCGAAAACGGTCAGCGCGACTTCGGCTGTCCGCACGGTCGTGGTGCCTTTTTGCAAGGCAAGACATGCACCACCCACCGCATAGGCAGCGGTAAATACGGCCATCAAGAGCGGAGGAATAAAAACATTGGCCAGCATGGCTATCGATGTCAGGCAGGTGATCGCGACGGCCGCCGCGAAAACAAAGCCCGCGGCTCGATGTCGCTTGCTCCCCTTGCGTGCAAAGAAGGCGATCGAAGCGGCAAGCAGGGCCACAGTCCCAAGAAGCAAATGGCCATAATAGGCGAAAGGGCCGTAGGGCGTCGGATCGTAAAGGTCGATTGGATCGGGGCCGAACATGCTTCCTCCCGGCGGCATTTTAGGGCTTGCGAGCCCGTTTACTAGCCCCCGCGCAGGGTTTTCACGCCGAAATCGCGTTCGAAGAGATAGAGCAGGATCCGCGCCGCCTCCCCGCGCTTTCCTTCCAGCCCCCCGTCACGTTCCATCAACAGGCGCGCATCGTCGTGGGCCTTGGGCAAAAGCTCCGTGATCTGTTCGAAACTCGCGATGCTGAACGGCGTGTCGCCCGATTGCCGCGTGCCGAGCAATTCGCCCCCACCGCGAAGGCGCAGGTCCTCTTCGGCGAGCAGGAAGCCGTCCTGTGTTTCCCGCATCAAAGCCAGCCTTTTCTGCGCCGTTTCGGACAGGTTTTCGCCATGGAGGAGCACACAGAAACTCTTTTCGCTTCCGCGCCCAACCCGGCCACGCAGCTGGTGCAATTGCGCAAGCCCGAAGCGTTCTGCCTGTTCGATCACCATCAGCGTAGCATTGGGAACGTCGACACCGACCTCGATGACCGTAGTCGCCACAAGCAGGCGCGCATCGCCGCGGGCGAAGCGCTCCATGGAGGCGTCCTTCATTTCCGGTGCCAATTGGCCGTGGACCATCACCACGTCGTCGCCGAACCGCTCCTTCAGCGAGGCGTAGCGCGCCTCGGCCGCAGCAATTTCCTCCGGCCCGTCCATTTCGCGCACCATCGGGCAGACCCAGAAGGCCTGCCTTCCCTGCTCGAACTGCGCGGCCAGCCGCTCCGCCAGTGCAGGGATCTTGTCCTGCCCCATAACCACGGTGTCGATCGACTGGCGGCCAGGCGGAAGCTCGTCCAGCTTGCTCACATCGAGCTCGCCATACTGGGCGAGCGTCAGCGTGCGCGGGATCGGCGTGGCCGTCATGGCGAGCACGTGCGGTGCGCGCTTGCCCTTGCTCGCCAGCATCAGACGCTGTCCGACCCCGAAGCGGTGCTGCTCGTCGATCACCACCATGGCCAGATTGCGATAAGCCACCTTGTCCTGGAATATCGCATGGGTGCCGACGACGAAGTCGATGCTTCCGTCGAGCAGGCCCATCAGCGTCGCTTCGCGCGCCTTGCCCTTGTCGCGCCCGGTGAGCAGCGCGACCTCTGCCCCGGTCGGCTCGGCCATGCGGCGCAGGCTCTCGTAATGCTGGCGGGCGAGGATTTCCGTCGGTGCCAGCAAGGCGGCCTGCGCCCCTGCCTCCACCGCGATCAGCATCGCCTCCAGCGCGACGACGGTCTTGCCCGCACCGACATCGCCCTGGAGCAGGCGCAGCATGGGCGCTTCCTGCGCCATATCGCCTTCGATTTCGGCAATGGACCGCTTCTGCGCGCCCGTCAGCGGGAACGGCAGGTCCAGTTTCCCGCGATAGCTGCCATCGCCTTGGAGCGGCTGGCCCTTGCGCTTGCGGTTATCCGCGCGGACCAGCATCAGCGCCAGCGCGTTGGCCAGCAGTTCGTCGTAAGCCAGCCGGTCGCGCGCAGCCTTGTGTTCGCCCTTGTGCGCAAGGCGCATGGCCTCCTGCCAGGCGGGCCAGTCGTGCTTGTCGACCTGCGTCGGCTCGATCCATTCGGGCAGTGCGGGACAACGGTCCAGCGCCTGGCCAACCAGGCCTGCAACTTTCGGCTGCGTCAGGCCTTCCGACAGGCGATAGACCGGCTCGCACAAGCGCTGGAGAGTATCGCCGCCTTCTTCCACCACGTGATCCGGATGGACCATCTGGAGCATGTCGCCGTACCGTTCCAGCTTGCCCGCCACCCAGCGGGTCTCGCCCACCGGCAGCTGTTTTTTCGCCGTATAGGAGGCGCGGCCGAAATAGGTGATCGACAGCACATTTCCGATGCTGTCCTGCGCCAGAACACGATAGGGCGCGCGCGGCGACCTGCCGCCGCGATGTTCGGTCACGGTCAGGCGGATGACGATATTCTCGCCCTCGCCCGCCTCGTCCAGCGTTTCGACCGCGCGCCGCGTGACGAAGCGATCGGGCAGGTGATAGGCGACGTCCCAGATCCGCGTGAGGCCCAGTTTCTCCAGCGGCTTCTTCAGCTTTGGCCCCACGCCTTCCAGCGTGTCGGTTTCGGCAAACAGGGGATTGAGCACGTCGGGCCGCATAGTGATTTGCGCTATAGCCGCTTGCGCGCATTTGGCGAGTGCCCTACCCGCGCAGCCATGGCAGAATTGCTCACCTTCGAAGGCAGGAAACAGCGCGCCCGGTTTCGCGCCTGGCACCGTGGCACCCGCGAAGCCGACTACATGATCGGCGGCTTCTTCGACCGCTATCATGCGGATTGGGGCGCGGAAGAACTGGCTTGGTTCGAAGCCCTGCTGGAAGAAGACGATGTCGACGTGATGGCCTGGGCGCTCAAGACCCAGCCCACGCCGCCGCGTTTCGAAGGCGCGCTGATGGCCAAGATGCAAGAGCTCGATTACGTCGATATTCCGCGCTGAGCGCGCATTAGTGCGTTGACGGGAACACGCGGCGCGTTATCGCGCTGTCCCTTCAATGCCCGACCTTTCCCGCATCCTCAAAGCAAAACAGCCGCTGACGCTGGCACAGGTCGCGCGCGGTGCGCAGCCGCTGGTGATGGCCGACCTCGCCCGTGCCAGCACCGGACGCGCGGTTTTCATTGCGCCGGACGATGCGGCGATGAGGGCCGTGACGGATGCGGCGCATTTCTTCGCGCCGGAGTTGGAAGTCATCGAATTTCCCGCTTGGGATTCGCTCCCCTATGACCGGGCCAGCCCGGCCCTGTCGGTCAGCGCCAAGCGCCTCGCCGCGCTGCACCGCCTGCAGACGGGAAAGGCGAAGGCACAGCTGGTCGTAACCACGGCCAATGCCGTGCTACAGCGCGTCCTCACGCCGTTCCGCATTCGCGAGAGCGTGCGCGAGTTCAAACCCGGCACGGAGATCGGCCGCGAAAGCCTTGCCGCGCTCCTGCAACGCCAGGGCTACAGCCGCACCGACACGGTCATCGACAAGGGCGAATACGCGATCCGTGGCTCGATCGTGGACGTGTTCCCATCCGGCATGGACGAAGCGCTGCGCCTCGATTTTTTCGGCGACGAGCTGGAATCGCTGCGCAGCTTCGATCCCAACACCCAGATGAGCACCGGGCGGCTGGGCAATCACTTGCTGCTGCCTGCCAGCGAGGCGCTGCTCGACGAAGACAGTATCAAGCGTTTCCGCAGCCGGTATCGCGAAATGTTCGGCGCCAATGCGACGCAGGACCCGCTTTATGAAGCGGTGAGCGACGGTAGGCGGCTCGCGGGGATGGAGCACTGGCTCCCGCTGTTCGAAGAGCGCCTGACGACCCTGTTCGATCACCTAAGCGAAGACGATCTCGTCGTGATCGACCAGGCATCGCTCGCCGCTGCGGAAGAGCGCATCGGGGACGTGTCCGATTATTACGAACAACGCACCGCGACCACAGGTCAGGCAAAGGGCAATTACCGGCCGCTGAAGCCCGAGGCGCTGTATCTGACGCAGGACGAATTCAAATCCGCCCTCGCCGAGGCCCCCGCCCACCGCGCGACGCCCTTCGACGAGCCGGAGAGCGATACGGTCGTCAGCTTCGGCTTCCGTTCGGGACGCGATTTCGCACCCGAGCGTGCGCGCGGCGACAACGTCTATCCGGTCCTAGCCGATCACCTGAAGGCGTTAGGCAAGGCGGGCAAACGCCCCCTCCTCGCGGCCTATTCGACAGGCAGCCGTTCGCGCATCGCCTCGATCCTGGAGGAAGCGGGCCAGCCGGTCGCGCTGGCGGAAAGCTGGCAGGAAGCGCTTGGCCTGTCGGCCAAGGGCAAGCCTGCCGCCATGGTCCTCCCCTTGGAGGCCAGCTTCGCCAATGACGAGATGGAACTGCTTACCGAGCAGGACATCCTCGGCGACCGCCTCGTGCGCCGCAAGAAGAAGCGCAAGGATGCCGATGCCTTCCTGGCGGAACTTCAGGCGCTCTCCGTCGGCGACCTGATCGTTCATACCGAACACGGCATCGGCAAGTATCTCGGCCTCGAACCGATCGCGGTGGGCAAGTCGAAGCACGACTGCGTCCAGCTCGAATATCGCGGCGGCGACAAGCTGTTCATCCCGGTCGAGAATATCGACGTGCTAAGCCGCTATGGCTCGTCCGAAGAGGCGGTTCAGCTCGACCGGCTCGGCGGCGAGGCATGGCAGAAACGCCGTGCGCGCCTTAAGGAGCGTATCCGCGAGATTGCAGGCGAACTCATGCAGGTTGCAGCCCAGCGCGCGCTCAAGAAAGCGCCGGTGCTGGAGGTTGAAGAAGGACCCTACAACCAGTTCCTCGACCGCTTCCAGTACGAGGAAACCGACGACCAGGACCGCGCCATCGCCGATGTGCTGTCGGACCTCGAAAGCGGCAGGCCGATGGACCGGCTGGTGTGCGGCGATGTCGGCTTCGGCAAGACCGAGGTCGCGCTGCGTGCAGCCTTCGTTGCGGCCATGAACGGACAGCAGGTCGCCGTGGTCGCCCCGACCACCCTACTCGCCCGCCAGCATTTCGAGAATTTCAGCCAGCGCTTTAACGGCTTCCCGCTCAAGGTCGGCCGCCTGTCGCGCCTCGTTTCCGCCAAGGAAATGAAGGATACGCGCGAGGGGTTGGAGAAAGGCGATATCGATATCGTCGTCGGCACCCATGCAATCCTGTCGAAGAACACCAAGTTCAAGGAACTCGGCCTCGTCATCGTTGACGAGGAGCAACGTTTCGGCGTGACGCACAAGGAAAAGCTCAAGCAGCTGCGCGCCGACGTGCATATGCTTACCCTGACCGCTACGCCGATCCCACGCACCTTACAGATGGCGATGACGGGCCTGCGCGAACTCTCGACCATCCAGACCCCGCCCGTCGACCGGCTGGCAGTGCGTACTTACGTGATGGAATGGGACGACATGGTGATGCGCGAAGCCCTACTGCGCGAACACCATCGCGGCGGGCAGAGCTTCATCGTCGTGCCCCGGATCTCCGACATGGACGCCATTTCGGATTGGCTGCACGAGAACGTGCCAGAAGTGAAATTCGTGTCCGCACACGGCCAGATGAGCGCAGGCGAAATCGAAGAACGCATGAGCGCGTTTTACGAAGGCAAGTACGACGTCCTGCTCGCGACCACGATCGTTGAAAGCGGTCTCGACCTGCCGAGTGCGAACACGATCATAATCCACCGCGCCGATATCTTCGGCCTGGCCCAGCTATATCAGCTGCGTGGCCGTGTGGGTCGCGCAAAGCTTCGCGCCTACGCATATCTGACGTACGAAAAGGACACGCAGCTTTCCGAGGTCGCGGAAAAGCGCCTCAAGGTTCTCGGCGATCTCGACAGCCTCGGTGCGGGCTTCCAGCTCGCCAGCCACGACCTCGACATACGCGGCGCGGGTAACCTGCTGGGCGACGAGCAGTCCGGCCACATCCGCGAAGTCGGCTTCGAACTCTACCAGTCGATGCTGGAAGACGCGATCCTGGCGGCCAAGGCCGGCGAGATGGGCCTCGAAGCCAAGCCCGAGACTGTCAGCCCGCAGATCACGGTCGATGCCCCGATCATGATCCCGGAAGACTACGTGCCGGACCTGGCCGTCCGCATGGCACTGTATCGCCGCCTGAATGATGCAGAAAATGCTGCCGAGATCGAAGCGCTGGCGGCAGAGATGATCGACCGTTTCGGCCCGCTGCCCTCGGCCACGGAAAACCTCGTCAGGCTGATCAGGATCAAGCTGCAGGCGATAGAGGCGAACATCGCAAAGATCGACGTCGGCGCGGCTGGCACTTTGGTGACGTTCCACCAGGACAATTTCCCCGACGGTCCGGGCCTCATCGCCTATGTCGATCGGCTCCAAGGCACCGCTAAGCTGCGCCCCGATATGAAGCTGGTCATCAGCAGGGCGTGGAATTCGCCGGAGAGCAGGCTGAACGGCCTGTTCCAGCTGACGAAGGGGTTGTCCGGGATCGCGCGCAAAGCTCGCAAGCGCGAGAAGGCCTAGCTGCTCACAAGATTGTCGAATTCCGCGGCGGTCATCGGTTCTGCGCGCAGGAAACCCTGATAGTATTCGCAGCCTTCGCGTGCGCAGAAATCCCGCTGCTCCTGGGTTTCAACGCCTTCGACTATGACACTCAGGTCCAGCGCGCTCGCCATGCCCATGATGGCACGAAAAACCGCCTGGTCACGCTCATCCTCGATCACACCATCCACCATCGACCGGTCAAGCTTGATGCAATCGAGCGACAGAACCTTGAGGTAGCGGAAGTTGCAAAAACCTGCGCCGAAATCGTCGAGCGCAATCCGGCAATCGAGCAGCTTGAGCTGGTCAAGCACACTCTTCACCCGGTCCAGGTCCGCGAGCAAGACCTGTTCGACGATCTCAAGGGTCACCCGTTCCATCGGAAAGCCCACAGAATCGGACAAGCGCGCAAAGTCGAGAGCGAAGTTCTCGACCGCCAAGTCTGCAGGAGTGATATTCAGCGACAGGCGCAGGCCCTCCGGCCAACTGCGCGCACCCTGCAGCGCGCGCTCTGCGATGTGCCGCGAAAGCTGGGCCGTATGATCGGCCCGTTCCGCGATCTGGAACAGGGCGCCTGCCCCGACTTTGCCGATTACAGGGTGATGCCATCTTGCCAACGCCTCGGCCCCGATAACGCTGTCATCGTCGAGGGAAAATTGCGGCTGGAAAAGGATTTCGATTTCATCACGGTCGATCGCGGCGAGCAAGTCGGCCTCTAACTCGTGGCTCGACCGCTTGCCCTGCGCCACGACCCCGCTCGACCAGGCAATGCGCGATCCGGCCGACTGGCGGTTACGTTCAGCCAGTTCGGACAAGCGATCCAGCATCGTGTCTGCATCGTCATGCTCGCTTGCCCGCATCAAGGCGGCGCGCGGCCACAGTCGCAAGTTTGCGCCACCGCCGGGACTTGCGATGGGACCGGCAATGGCATCACAGAGAGCTTCCGCCAGCCATTGCCAGCGTTCGCGGCTGCATTCTTCGCGCGCAAGCAGCATGAAATTGCCGCCGTTAAGCCGCGCGGCGAGCCAGACGCCGCTTTCCAGTTCATCGGAAGCGAAATGGCGGATTCGCTGGGCGACTTCGACAAGGGCCACGTCGCCCGCGCTTTCGCCGAACGCTACGTTCACGGTGTCGATCCGGCCGATCGTGATCAGCATCGCGTGGATGGGGCAGGTCCCGCCCGGTTCCGGCCATTCCGACTGCCAGCGCGCGACCGTCCGGCGCAGTTGCGCCGGGTCGGCAAGGCCCGTCAGGATGTCCTTCGTTTCGTCCATAATCGTTTCATCTGCGCGACCCATGGGACCTGCTTATCCACTCGCGCGGCAAATATTGCCAGAATTTCCGCATTTGTTGCCAAATGGGACGCTCGCCCATAGGGGTTCGCTTCAAGGGCCGTCCGAAGATGGTCGAAAACGGGACAGGCAATGGCCGACTATAACCGACTGGCACTCTTGGTATCGGATTCGGACCGCGCGCAGGAAGCTGCGGCGGAAGTCTATCGCCCGCTTGCCGACTGGGTTCCTATCGAAGAGGCGGATGCGGTTGTCGTCCTTGGCGGCGACGGTTTCATGCTCCAGAGCCTGCATTCCATGCTCGATTCCGGGCGGATCATTCCCGCTTATGGCGTGAACCTGGGCACCGTCGGCTTCCTGATGAACCGCAACCGCCAGCCCGATAAGCTGCTGAGCCGCCTTGCGCGCGCCAAGGAGCTGAATATCAGCCCGCTGGCGATGGAGGCGGAAACGCAGGACGGGCGGACAGAGCGGTTCTGCGCCATCAACGAAGTGTCCTTGCTGCGTGAAACCCGCCAGACCGCGAAGATCGAAGTGCTGGTGGACGACAAGGTCCGGATCAAGGAACTGGTGTGCGACGGCGTGCTGCTGTCGACACCCGCCGGCTCCACCGCCTATAACCTGTCTGCCGACGGGCCGATCCTGCCGCTCGATTCCCAGTTGCTCGCCCTCACCCCGATTTCCGCGTTCCGCCCGCGCCGCTGGAAGGGCGCGATCCTGCCTGATCGCAGCTGCATCACCTTCCGCGTGCTTGAATCGGAGAAGCGCCCTGTGGCTGCGGTGGCCGACCAGCGCGAGCTGCGCGACGTCGCCGAAGTCCGGCTGGAGATCGCGCGCGACAAGACCCTGACGCTGCTGTTCGATCCCGGGCACACCCTCGACGAACGCATCGTGGCGGAGCAATTCCAGGTCTGAGAAGCGGCGCCGGGCAAGGCACCCGCAATTTTTTGCAAAAGCCCGCTTGCCAAAGCAAATCCCCGCCCATATAGGCGCACCCCTGCCGTACAGGCTGCTCCCCGATAGCTCAGCGGTAGAGTAGGTGACTGTTAATCACTTGGTCGTTGGTTCGAATCCAACTCGGGGAGCCACTTTTCTCTTACAATTCAAAAAGTAAGCGCGCGCCCACCCACGCGGTGAGCGCGGCCGTGCCCCATCGTATCCAGCGCTGGGGAAGGTATTTGAGCGCCAGTAGGCTGCCGATCTGCCCCCCGATCGCCACGGCGACGAGCAGCGGCAGGCCCACATCAAGCGCGGCAACGAACCTGCCCTCCCCGCCCTTCAGGATCTGGCCCGCCAGCCCGAAGAGCGAGTTCACGAGGATGAACAGGCTGGCAGTCGCGGCGATGGCACGTGCCGAATTCCATTTCACCAAGTGCAGGAGCGGCGCGAGGAAGATGCCTCCGCCGATCCCCACCAGTCCGGCCAAATACCCGAGCGGCGCAGCGAACAGCCATGCCCACGCCCCGCGGTTCTGAGACTGCCCTTCCGTATCCCGCACCGGGACCAGCATCGTCGCCGCAGTCAGCAACAATGCAGCACCCAGCAGCGTCAGGAACGCTGTCTCCGATATCGGGGTCAGCCCTCCTAGCAATGCGGCAGGCGCAGCAATTGCGGTGAGCACCCCGGCCTGACGCCACGGCGTCACACCCGCCCTTGCGAAACGGACGGTGCTGCCGGCCACCACCACGATGTTGCACGCCAGCGCGATCATCGGGAGGATGCGGTAATCGACGCCCGACAGCGCCAGCAGCGCATTGTAAGTCGACCCGCCGCCGAAACCGACGCTTGCGTAGAGCAAGGCTGTGACAAAGAACGCGATGAGGAGCGGCAGCATCGCAATCACCTAGACCGCGTGCAGGTTCGCATCTAGCCTCTGAATTCGGGAGGGGATTGCATGACAGCGGACGATATCGAATTGGGCGACGGATTGGTGCGCGCGAGAACGGGAGAAGGCGGCCTCGTTGGCGACATCACGGCCGAGGCGTTCCGCAACGATCCCTTCAATCTCTGGATGCTCGGCCGCTATCCGGCCATTCGTGCCCTATTCCGCCATCAGGCGAAGCGTATCTATGTGCCCCGGGGCTTCGTTTACCGCGCAGGCGCTGACGGCGCATGCATGTGGGCACTGCCCGGAACGGACACGCTGTTCACCAGGCTGGACTATTACCTCT
Organism: Qipengyuania aquimaris; assembly: GCF_009827445.1. Classification (GTDB taxonomy): domain Bacteria; phylum Pseudomonadota; class Alphaproteobacteria; order Sphingomonadales; family Sphingomonadaceae; genus Qipengyuania; species Qipengyuania aquimaris. The sequence continues at coordinate 555,668 of NZ_WTYI01000001.1, read as the reverse complement.
TCGCGCTGCCGACGCTGGTCTATAGCGGACCGGCAGCCATTGCGCGCGCGGTGAAGACCGGAGAGGCGATGGAGAAGAGCCACCCGACCTTTCCCCATGCCTACCTGTTCAGCATCGGCGTAAGGCCCGAAAAGCAGGGCACCGGCCTTGGCCGGAAGCTGATCCAGCCCGTGCTCGATGCGTGCGACCGGGCGGAGATGCCCGCCTATCTGGAGAACTCGAACCCGGCGAATACCGGGTTCTATGCCTCGTGCGGGTTCGAGCCCGTTGGCGAGATCAGGCCGACGCCGGACGCGCCTCCGCTGGTTCCAATGCTTCGCCAACCCCGCCGCTCATAGCAACGGGGTTGCAGGGCAATCAGGCTTTCGCGCCGACCGAGCCGTGGCAGTGCTTGTACTTGCTGCCCGAACCGCAGGGGCACGGCGCGTTGCGGCTGATTTCCATGTCCGCGAACGGGTTTTCGTGGGAGGATGCACCACCCGGGCTGGCAGCTGCGCGCGGGCTTCCGGCAAGCGAGCCGAAGAGGTCGGCGCGGCTCTCCGAACCGTCGCCATCGGCCGAGTTGTCGGCCCCGGTGAGCGGATCGATATGGCCGGTGAGGAAATCGGGCAATTCCGGCAGTTCGACTTCCGGCAGCGGAGCGGGCTCTGCAAGCTCGATACGCAGCAGCTTGGCGGTCACGTCTTCGCGCAGGTTGTCGAGCATGCGCTGGAATAGCGCGAAGGCTTCCTGCTTGTACTCGTTGATCGGCTGCTTCTGGGCGTGCGCACGCAGCCACACGACTTGGCGCAGGGCGTCGAGAGTGGAGAGGTGTTCCTTCCACTGGTGGTCGAGTTCCTGCAGCAGCAGGCTCTTCTCGATGCGGCGCCACAGACCCGGATCGGCATTGGCGATCTTGGCATCCATGCGAGCGTCCGCTTCGGCAAGAATGCGCTCTTCGATGATTTCCGGTTCGATCTGGTCTTCTTCGAGCCAGTCTTCGAGCGGAAAGCTCATGCCGAACGCCTCGTCGAGACGCGTCTTCAGCCCTTCGACGTTCCACTGCTCCGGATAGGAACCCGGCGGGCAGTTTTCGGAGACGATAGCGTTGATCGCATCATGGCGCATATCGACGACGACATCGTCCACCGCCTCGCTGTCCATGATCTCGGCGCGCTGTTCGTAAATGACCTTGCGCTGGTCGTTCATGACGTCGTCGTACTGGACGACCTGCTTGCGGATTTCGTAGTTGCGCGCCTCGACCTTCTTCTGCGCGGTCTCGATGGCCTTCGACAGCCATTTCGAACCGATCGCCTCGCCGTCTTCGAGGTTCGAATTCATCATGCGGGCGAACAGCGTGTCCGGCCCGAAGATGCGCAGGAGATCGTCTTCCAGACACAGGTAGAAACGGCTGAGACCAGGGTCGCCCTGGCGCCCGGCACGGCCGCGGAGCTGGTTGTCGATGCGGCGGCTTTCGTGGCGTTCGGTACCCAGGACGAACAGGCCACCCGATGCGAGAACCTTCTCGCGTTCGGCGGCGACTTCTTCCTTGATCTTGGCGATCGCAGCGTCACGCTCGGGGCCTTCGGGCATGTCGGCGAGTTCTTCCTCGACGCGGAATTCGACGTTGCCGCCAAGCTGGATGTCCGTACCGCGACCGGCCATGTTGGTGGCGATGGTCACGGCACCGGGACGACCGGCCTGCGCGACGATATGCGCTTCGCGCTCATGCTGGCGGGCGTTGAGAACTTCGTGGGCGACGCCTTCCTTCTCGAGGAACTGGCTGAGAAGCTCGGATTTCTCGATCGAGACCGTGCCGACGAGGACCGGCTGGCCGATCTCGTTCTTCTCGCGGATCGCCTTTGCAATCGCTTCGAACTTGTCGAGCGTGTTCTTGTAGAATTCGTCGTCCTCGTCGATGCGCTGGACGGGGACATTGGTCGGGATCTCGACCACGTTCATCTTGTAGATGTCCCAGAATTCCGCCGCTTCGGTGGCGGCCGTACCGGTCATGCCCGACAGCTTGGGATACATGCGGAAATAGTTCTGGAATGTGATCGAGGCGAGCGTTTGGTTCTCCGGCTCGATCTTGACGCCTTCCTTGGCTTCCACCGCTTGGTGAAGACCGTTCGACCAGCGGCGTCCGTCCATCATGCGTCCGGTGAATTCATCGATGATGACGACCTTCTCGTCCTTCACGATGTAATCCGTGTCCTTCTTGAACATGATGTTGGCTTTGAGCGCCTGGTCGAGGTGATGGACGACCTGCGTGTTCTCGACGTCATAGAGATTGTCGGTTTCGAGGAGGCCGGCTTCCTTGAGCTTCTCCTCGATCGCGTCGGTGCCTTCTTCGGTCCAGGTGATGTTCTTCGTCTTTTCGTCCGCGTCGTACCATTCGGGATCGAGATCCTTCACGATCGCGTCGATCGAAACGTAGAGATCGGACTTGTCCTCGGTCGGACCCGAAATGATCAGCGGCGTACGCGCTTCGTCGATCAAGATGGAGTCGACCTCGTCGATCACGGCGAAATTGAAGGGGCGCTGCACCATCTGGCCGCGCTCGTGCTTCATATTGTCGCGCAGGTAATCGAACCCGAATTCGTTGTTCGTACCGTAGGTGATGTCCGCGCCATAGGCGTCGCGGCGTTCCATCTCGTTGAGGTTCGGCACGATCACGCCGATGGTCAGGCCGAGGAACTGGTGCAAGCGGCCCATCCATTCCGCGTCGCGTCGGGCGAGGTAATCGTTCACGGTGACGACGTGGACGCCCTTGCCCTCGATCGCATTGAGATAGGTCGCGAGCGTCGCGACCAGCGTCTTGCCTTCACCGGTTCGCATCTCTGCGATTTCACCGCGGTGGAGCACGATGCCGCCGACCATCTGCACATCGAAGTGACGCATGCCGAGGACGCGAACCGACGCTTCGCGCACGGTTGCGAAGGCTTCGGGCAGGATATCGTCCAGCGTCTTGCCGTCTTCCAGCTGAGCGCGGAACTTCTCCGTCTGGGCGCGCAACTCGTCATCAGAAAGTTCTTGAAGCTGAGGCTCCAGAGCATTGATTTCATTGACGATCTTACCGATCGACTTGACGTAGCGATCGTTGGAAGAACCGAAAAGGGATTTGGCGAGAATCTTGAACATGGTGGGGCGCAGGCCTCGAATGAGCGAGCTAAATTGCTGGCGAATTAAGAGAAAATGCCCGCGCACCATCGTTGGGTGCCGGGCATGAAACCGGATCTAATTGTCAGGAGTTATTCGTAAGCGCGGTCAGCGCCGAACATCACCGTGGGAATATAGATCGTGACCGGCTGCTGTTCCTTGCACGGAGCAAGTTTGTCGGTCCGGGATTTCTGTTTGCGCTGCTTTTCCGAGCAGGGGGACTGTGCGTCCTTCGCATCGTCCTGGTCGGCGCGCTGTTCCACACCGATCCGCGTCGTGCCATCGAATGCCGCCTGTACGGGCGCACCCATGGCCGCAAGGCCGGTGAGGAGCGCGAGAAAGGCAAGAAGACGTCTGGTCATCGTCCGACCTAGATAATGCGTAATATGCATGGCGTCCACCCCGACTCCCTGTTTTCCCTAATTCGATGCTTGCCGGTATTTGGTGAATACAAGTTGAACTGCCATCAGTCGTCGTCGCTGAGCGGCAACCGCTCTACGATATGTGATTGCCTATAACGCCTCTGTTCGGGCGTCCCGTCATCGGCGCGTGGAGGCTCGAAAGTAGGCGGAGCATCGCATGGATTTTTCTTCACGTCTTCGGGCACGCCTTCTACACGGCACTCGATCACCGATCCGTCGCGATCGACGACGTATTCAAGGATGAAGCGACGCTCCCTGGGCAAACGCTTCGCACCAGGCAGGACGAAGCGGACCGCTTGTTCGTAACGCGAAGCGATCGGGATATCCTTCTCGTCGCGCGCGGGTTTGAAACGGCCGCGCTCCATCAATTTCGCACAAGCGATGCGGTCGAGGTCTGGAATATCGCTGCTGACGGTGATGCGGCAGGCACTGACCCGCCCGGACTTTTCGATGACCAGTTCCGTCACGACCCTGCCCTGCGATCCGCTGCGTTCCGCCCAGTTAGGATAATCGTTAGTCGTCACCCAGTTGGCGGGATTTTCCGTCGGCTGCGCCTTTTCCGCTGGCGCGATCGGCAGTGTCCGGACCGGCTGAACTGTTTCGCTTTCTTGCGCCACCACCGGCGCGGATACTGTTACAGCCAGAAGCGTAAAGAATTTATACATTGCGACCCCTTCCGCACCTGCAAATCGATAAGAAATTACCGCAGCAAATACATAGGACGGGGTATCGCGCGATACGGCTTGACGCAACCGGTCATGCGAATAAGCCACACGTTATGGATTTGCCTCCCTCTCCGCTCGCCCGGCCCTTTCCCGACATGCCGCCTATCGCGGGCGTAGAGCTGCGCGTGGCCCGCGCGCGCTACAAGGAATGGGACCGCGCCGACCTCACCTTTGCCAAGCTGGCCGAGGGCACGAGCGTGGCAGGCGTTTTCACCAGCAGTGCCTGCGCGTCGAGCGAAGTCGAACTGGGGCGTGAGCAGGTGAAGCTCGGCGAGGCCTGTGCGCTGGTGGTGAATGCTGGCAATTCCAACGCTTTTACCGGCATCCGCGGACGCGAGGCGGTAGAACAGATCATGGCGCAGGTCGCCGAGGCGCTCGACTGCAAGCCGAGCGAGGTCCTCGTCTCTTCCACCGGCGTCATCGGGGTGCCCCTGCCCAAGGACAAGGCGCGCGAAGGCATCGCTGCCGTCCTCGACGCCCCAACCTGCGGGTGGGAAGAGGCGGCGCAGGCGATCGGCACGACCGACACTTTCACCAAGGGTGCCCATGCAGCAGCCATGCTCGGCGAAACGCGCGTGGAGATGTGCGGCATCATCAAGGGAAGCGGCATGATCGCCCCCGATATGGCCACCATGCTTGGCTATATCTTCACCGATGCAGCCGTGGCGCCGGCCTTCCTCCAGGAGCTGCTGTCGAAGGCCAACGCGGAAACCTTCTCCTGCATTACGGTCGATGGAGACACTTCCACCAGCGACACCGTCCTTGCCTTCGCAACCGGTAAGGCAGGCAATGGCGAACTGTCTTCCTGGGACGATGTCGGGGCGGATGCGTTTTACGCAGCCCTGCTGGAGGTGTGTCGCGAGCTTGCCCAACTGGTCGTGCGCGACGGCGAAGGCGCACAGAAGTTCATCGAGATCGCCGTTACGGGCGCAAAGAACGATGAAAGCGCCCGGCGGGTGGCGCTATCCATCGCCAATTCGCCCTTGGTGAAGACTGCGATTGCAGGGGGAGATGCCAATTGGGGCCGGGTCGTGATGGCTGTCGGCAAGGCCGGAGAGCCAGCCGACAGGGATCGCCTGTCGATCGGGTTCGGCGGTGTGTGGGCGGCCAGGGAAGGGCAACCCCTCGCAGACTACGACGAAGCGCCCGTCGCTAAACACCTTGAGGGCGAAGAGGTACGGATGGATGTCGATCTTGGCATGGGTGATGGCAAGGCCACCGTCTGGACCTGCGATCTGACGCATGGCTACATCTCGATCAACGCGGATTACCGCTCTTGAAGGCGCTCGACCGCCAGATCAGGTCCTTGATGGAGCGCGTAACCGACGCGACGATCCTGCCGCGCTTCCGCAAGCTGACCTCCGGCGATGTCGAGGACAAGGGCGGCAATGATCCGGTGACCATAGCCGACCGTGATGCCGAAAAGCGGCTTCGCGAAGCCCTCTACGCCATTGAACCCGGCCTCGCCTTCGTCGGAGAGGAGGCGGCGCACGATGATCCTGCAGCGCTCGACCGGCTGAGCGACGATTGCTGGATCGTCGATCCGGTGGACGGGACGCGAAATTTCGCTGCCGGTCATGCCCCTTTCGGTATGCTTATCGCGCGGGCAAGCGGCGGTTTCACTCAATCCGGATGGATTTACGACTGCCTCACCGGTCGCTTTTGCGCCGCCCACCGCGGGAACGGCGCTTTCGTGAATGACGAAAAGGTCACGGCGAACCCGTCAGGCCGCACACCACCAGTTGCAGCAATATCGCTCGTCTACATGGACGATGCGCAGCGCGAAGCGACGAAGCGCCATATCGAGCCGAACTACGAACTCGTCGACATCCCGTACTGCGCGGCCGAGCAATACCCCCGCCTTGCCCTTGGCGAGAACGATGTGTCAATTTTCGAGCGGACGCTGGCTTGGGACCATGCTGCGGGCACTCTTTGGCTTGAAGAAGCGGGCGGAAAAGCCGCTCGCCCGGACGGATCGGCCTACCGGGTCGATGAACATGGCCGCACGGGCCTGATCGGCGCTGCAAGCCCCGCCTTGTGGGACGATCTGGCGAGGCTCTATGCCGAAATGTGACGGTGATCTGACCATCCCCGACAATCGGTGACTTGGAGGACGGGTTTCAAATAGCGCACCTTCATCCTACATTCTCAAGGCAGCCATCGAAGGAATATTCGTGACCTTAGGCAATGCTCCAAGTTCCGGCGATGACGCCGAAACGCACGAGGCAGGCGTGGATACGCCGGTCGAGCCGCAAGCAGCGGAGGAGCGTTACACCAACCGCGAACTGTCCTGGCTCAGCTTCAATCGTCGCGTCCTCGCGGAAAGCGAGAACGAGCGTTATCCCCTCCTCGAACGCCTGCGTTTCCTGTCGATTTCCGGCAGCAATCTGGATGAGTTCACGACCGTCAGGATTGCCGGTCTCGAAGGACAGGTACAGCGCGGTATCGAAACCACCGGGATCGACGGCCTCAGTCCCCGGCAACAGCTCGATGCGATCCGCGAACAGGTCCTGGCACTGGAAGATCGCCAGCAGGAAAGCCTGGAAGTGCTGCGAGACCTGCTGGCTAGCGAAGGCATATTGATCGCGACGGTCGACCAGTTGGACCGCAAGGCGCAATCGTACCTCAAAGATTATTTCACCACCGACATCCTTCCGCTGATCACTCCGCAAGCGATCGACCCGTCGCACCCCTTCCCCTTCGTGGCGAGCGGCGGAATGGGCGTGCTGTTCCGCCTTAAGCGCGGGAAGCGCAAGGGCGAGCTGGTAGAGATGGTTCTGATCCCGTCAGGCGTCCCGCGGTTCGTTCGCGTGCCGGGCGAGCTGGCGATCTACGTCGCGATCGAACAGTTGGTTACCCAGTTCGCGGACCAGCTCTTCCCGGGTTTCAAGATCCTCGGCGACGGGGTTTTCCGGGTTCTGCGCGACAGCGACATCGAGGTCGAGGACGAGGCTGAAGACCTGGTGCGCTACTTCCGCACCGCCATCCAGCGGCGACGCCGTGGTCGCGCGGTCATGCTGGAACTTGACGACGAATGCGATGCGTCGGCCGAAGCGCTCTTGCGCGAGCATTTTGATGTCGATGCCGCGATGATCGTGAAAACCGGAGGCATGCTGGGGCTGCACGACCTCTCGTCGATCTGCAACGAGCCCCGCCCCGACCTCAAGTTCACGCCCTTCTCCCCGCGCTATCCCGAACGCGTTCTGGCGCATGATGGCGATTGCTTCTCCGCAATCCGGGAAAAAGACATCGTCATCCACCACCCCTACGAAAGTTTCGAAGTGGTGGTCGACTTCCTGCACCAGGCCGCGGTCGATCCAAGCGTCGTCTCGATCAAGCAGACCCTATATCGTGCTGGCGACCAGTCACCCGTGATCGCCGCCTTGGTCGAGGCTGCGCAGAACGGCAAAGCCGTGACCGCAGTGGTCGAGCTGAAGGCGCGTTTCGACGAGGAGCGTAATCTGCGCTGGGCGAACGAGCTCGAACGGGCAGGCGTCCAGGTCATCTACGGGTTCACCGAATGGAAGACCCACGCCAAGGTCAGCCTCGTCGTCCGCCGCGAAGAGGACGGATACCGTACCTACTGCCACTTCGGGACCGGAAACTATCACCCGGTCAATGCGCGCATCTATACCGACCTCAGTTATTTTACGGCCGATGCCGCCCTCGGCCGCGATGCAGCCAAGATGTTCAATTTCATCACCGGCTATATCGAACCGGACGCTTTGGAGAAGATCGCCGTTTCGCCCATCGGCATGCGCCAGAAACTCTACGACCTGATCGACGTGGAGATCGAAAATGCGAAGGCGGGCAAACCATCCGGCATCTGGGTGAAAATGAATTCGATCACCAACCGCGAACTGATCGACAAGCTCTACGAGGCGAGCCAGGCTGGCGTGGAGATCCGCATGGTCGTGCGCGGCATCTGTTCGCTACGCCCGGGCATTCCGGGCATGAGCGAGAACATCAGCGTGAAATCGATTATCGGGCGTTTCCTCGAACACGGTCGCCTGTGGGCCTTCGCAAACGGCAAGACGCTGCCAAGCCGGCAGGCGAAGGTCTATTTGACAAGCGCCGATGCCATGAGCCGCAATCTCGATCGCCGGGTCGAAGTACTAGTCCCGGTCACCAACAAGACCGTACACGACCAGCTTCTAGGCCAAGTGATGCTCGCCAATATCCTCGACACCGAACAAAGCTGGAGCCTCGATTCCAACGGCCAGTACGAACGGATGCGCAAGGGCGAGGACGGGTTCAACTGCCACGAATACTTCATGTCGAACCCCTCGCTGTCCGGTCGTGGATCGGCCCTGCAAAGCCATGAGGTTCCCCGATTGACCCTTAGCGGAGCGCGCAAATGACTTCAGTGAAGACGAGCGGCGCCAAGTGGCAGAGACGCCTCCTCCATCCGCCCCGAGCCGTAATCGACATCGGTTCGAACACCGTGCGCCTCGTCCTTTACGAAGGAACCGCGCGTGCGCCCGAGACAGTGTGGAACGAGAAGGTCGCTGCGCGGCTGGGACGCGACCTTTCGGAAACCGGCCGCATTCCCGACGAAGCGATGGACGAAGCGCTGGCTGCGCTCGAACGTTATGCGCTCATCATTCAGGACCGCGGTATCGACAATGTCCAGACCGTAGCCACCGCCGCCGCACGCGATGCGTCGAACGGCGCAGAATTCCTGTCACGCGTCGAAGCGCTTGGCCTGTCGCCTCGCCTCCTGTCCGGCGAAGAAGAGGCCTGCGCATCGGCGTTCGGCGCGATCGGGGCCTTTCCCGGAACCCACGGCATGGTCGCTGACCTTGGCGGCGGCAGCCTCGAACTGGTGTCGATCGGTGAAGGCGAGTGCAAGGACGCCGTCAGCCTGCCGTTTGGAACCCTGCGTCTCCCGGCACAGCGCGCCGCAGCAGACGACTTCGGCGCGACAGTGCATGAAGCGCTTTCGCAAGTCGGTTGGGCATCGAACCATGGCGGGCCGCTATACATGATTGGCGGCACTTGGCGCGCACTTGCCCATTACGCCATGCGCGACAGCGACTACCCGCTAACCGATCCGCACGGCTTTTGCCTCTCGGTAGAAGACGCGAAGAAACTGGCTGACGATCTCGTGGACGCCGATCCCGACGAACTGGTGCAGATTTCCGGAATCTCGGACATGCGCGCCAATTATCTTCCTGATGCGGCTGCGCTTCTTCGTCCTCTGCTGGCCGAATTGAAGCCCGAGCAGCTTGTGTTCTCCAGCTGGGGCATCCGCGAAGGACTGCTGTTCAGCCAGCTGTCCGACATCACCCGTTCGCTCGACCCGTTGCTCGCGGGCGTTCACGCCTTCGCAGAGCCGCGCGATGCGCCCATCATTGACGCCACCCGCATCGTGGGATGGACTGTCGAACTCGCCAATGGCGCGGGAAAACGGAACGAGCGGATCCGGCTAGCCGCTGCACAACTTGCACTCGCGCTCCAGCGCGTAGAACCGAATATGCGGGTCAACCACGCCACCGAATGGGCGCTGGACAAGCGCTGGATCGATTGCGACGCGCGCGATCGCGCCATGATGTGTGCAGCGCTATTCGGCAGCCTCGGTCGCACCTCACTTCCGGAGAAGCTGCGCGTTCTGGCCTGCGATGACGACCTGCGTGAGGGCGTGACCTGGGGCTTGGGCTTCCGACTGGCCCGAAGGCTTGGCGCAGGAGCGCGAACGGCCCTGGCCTCGAGCCGCCTGCGGCTGAAGAAGAAGTCTCTCGTCCTGTACCTCGACAACAGCCGCGCAGCGCTGGCTACATGGCCGCTGACGAAGGACTTCGAGATCCTGGCCGAATGGCTGGATCGCAAACCCAAGATCAAAACAGGCGAGTTCCACTTCGAGGACGACCTCGAAGAAGAGGATGAAGAGGAGTAATTCCTACCTAGTCCGCGGTCGCAGGCGCCGCGAGCGGGAAGAAGGGAATGCGAACCTCGAAGGGCGAGCCGTCTTCGCGGTGGAAGGTGTAGAACCCTTCCATTGATCCAAATGCCGTTTCCAACGGGCAGCCGGATACATAGTCGTGGCTTGCCCCCGGGGCGAGCGAAGGCTGTTCGCCGACCACACCTTCGCCATCGACATGCGCTACCATTCCGCGCGCATCGGTAATGCGCCAGTGGCGGGTCTTGAGCTGGACGGTTTCGTGCGAGCCGTTCTCGATCCGGATGTGATAGACCCAGAACCACTTGTCCGCATCGGGTTGGGACTGTTCCGGGAGGAAATTCACGGCGACCCGGACGGTGATCCCGTCGGTCGTGGCGGCGTGTTGAAATAGCTCCTTGATCACAGTCACAAGTTAGGAATTGTCGAGCACTGGACAAGGTTCCAAGGGCGCCAAAACGGCATTTATCCGCCGTTTTTTGCTCCGAAAGCTCTCCAAGTATCCAGATTCATCCCGGGTGACCGGCTGATCCTTTCGAAAGAGCCTATGGTTAACATCGGTTTACCGCGGTTCGCGACGAACTCTTAGCAAGGCCTGTTTAATTCCGGATCGTGACGAATTTGACGACCGGGGAAACAGGGATGCGCAACCGTATCGGGACATTTCTGAAACGCCTGAGAAAAGACGTCTCGGGCAATATCCTGCTCATGGCAGGAGCCGGGACCACGGCTCTCATCGGTGCGGCCGGCATCAGCGTCGACACGGTCCAGTGGTATCTCTGGAAACGCCAGATGCAGCAGGCGGTCGACACGGGTGCAGTCGCAGGCGCACTCGCCATGTCGTTCGGCCGCGATCACAATGCGGCGGTCACAAGCGAAGTGGGGCGCACCGCCAACACCGCCCACACGATCGAACTGGTGTCCACCCCGCCCACCTCGGGCGCATGGTCGGGTGACAATGGCGCCATTGAGGTGGTTGCCACGACAAGCCAGGTTCTCGCCTTTTCGTCGATCTTCCTCGATACGCCGCCGACCATCCGCACCCGCGCAGTCGCAACTGCAGTGGCAACCGGCAATCCCTGTGTGCGCGCGTTGGCAGACGATGGCACCGGGATCGAGGTCTTCGGTAGCGCTCTGGTCAACCTCGGCTGCCCGGTATCTTCCAACTCGCCCGGAGGCGTATCGGTCGATTTGGGCGGTTCGAGCTATCTCGACACCAATCTCGTGCTCAGCGTCGGCGGCATCGATTACGGCAGCGGCAATGTTCCTGCGGATGCCGCACTGGTCTCCTACGGTCTGCCGGTCGAGGATCCGCTCGCGGATCGCAACCTGACCTGGCACAACGATTGCCCCCAGAACAACTTCCGCGTCCGTCCGAGCGACACGCTTACGCTCAACCCGTGCCGCTACAACAACGGGCTGCGCATTGCCGGGACGGCCTATTTCAATCCCGGTGTATACGTAATCCACGGCGGCACCCTTACGGTAAACTCAGGCGCAGTATTGCGGATGGCCCCGGGCACGACCGGCGGTGTAACCATAGTCCTCACCGGAAGTAGCCCCAATACAGTCGCAACGCTGTCCATCAACGGCGGCGCCGACATCGACATCAAGGCGCAAACAATGGCCGAGGATCCCCTGTGGGGCGGCATCCTGTTCTACCAGGACCGTATCTCTTCCGACCTCAGCAACACGATCAATGGCGGGTCGAACATCAATCTGCACGGGGCTATCTACTTCCCCACCAGCGACCTGACCTACAACGGGGATTCGGCGCAAACCGCCCAGTGCCTACTGATCGTGACGAACCGGGTCAGCTTCGGCGGCGCAAACAATATCGACAATAATTGCGATCCCGACTTGACCGCCATCAACACCGCCGCATTCACCATCCGGGTAGTGGAGTAAGCCATGCTGTTCCATTTCTTCCGCAAGCTTCGCGACGACATTTCGGGCGTCGGCTTTGTCGAGCTGGCCCTGACCGCACCGCTGCTCGCACTCATGTTCCTTGGCATGACCGACCTGTCGATCATCGTCGCCTCGCGCATCGACCTGGAACAGGCCGCGCAGCGCACGACGGACCTCGCCCTGGCCAAGCGCCCGACCAGCACGGACACCAGCTATCTCGTCGCCGAAGCCATGGCCGCCAGCGGTCGGCCTGCGAGCGATGTCACCGTGACCTATATCCTGGAATGCAACGGCACGGTCATGAGCAGTTTCAACGATACCTGTGCCGCCGGCGAAGTGCCCAAGCGTTTCGTCAGTGTTTCGATCGTCGAACCGGTTGCCACCGGGTTCAACTGGCGCGGGCTCGCCGGAATGTTCACGGGCGAGGTCGCTGCCTACGAAGGCACGACGGTAACCGGCGACAGCATCGTGAGGCTCCAGTGATGGCGCTCGCCCGGAACCTTCGCCGCGATGATGCGGGCTCCTTCGGCGTCGAATTCGCCATAGCCCTGCCCGTCCTGATTGCGTTGATGATCGGCATCCTCAACTTCGGCCTGGTGTTCAACGCCAACGGCTCGATGCGCAATGCGATGGGTGAAGGCCTGCGCTATGCCAAGGTCGAGCGTACAGCGAGCGATGCGGACGTGATTTCCGTGACGCGCCAATCGCTCGTCGGGGTGGCACCCAACGCCGTCCAGACGCTCACCTTCAATCGCGCAACGGTCAACAATACGGAGACCGGCACGATGACCATGACGATCGTGATCCAGCCGATCATTCCCTTCGCGCCCTTGCCCCCGATCAGGCTGACGCAGACGAAATCGATCTATCTGCCGACCTGACCGGTCAGGGCTTCCCGCCCGTCAGATAGGCTTCGATCTGCTCCAGGCGTTCCTTTCCGAACCACATTTCATCGCCGATGAAAAAGGTCGGGATGCCGAAAGCACCGCGGTCGACGGCTGACTGGGTGCTATCGATCAGCTTCTGTTTCACGTCCGGATCCTGCGCCGCCTTGAGGAAACGTTCGGCATCGAAGCCGCTCTCCTCCAAAACGCTGCCGACCACGTCGACGTCGCTGCAATCGATATTGCGCTCCCACACGGCTGGCTGGAACAGGTCGACAAGCCGCTGCATCTCTTCCTGATCGCTCGACGCTATGAGTATGCGTTGGAGCAGGATCGTGTTGAACGGCAAATTCGGGTGCATCCGGAAAGCCGACAGCTCGTGCCGGTCGATGAATCGCTGGAATTCGAGCGCGGCGTAGGGGACTTTGCCCTTCACATTGGCATCGCGCATCATCGGCGGAGAATTGCCGGTCAGCTTGTGCATCCCGCCAAGAAATACCGGCGTGACCTGCAAGCTCGCTCCGGTTCGCTCGATGATTTCCTTGAGCGGATACCAGGCGAGATAGCCGTTGGGAGCACCCAGATCGAGGATCAGTTCTATCGTTTTGCTCATAGTCCGGCCGCCTTCAGTGCCTGGTCGAAATCTTCCTTGATGTCCTCGACGTCTTCCAGGCCGACATTGATCCGCAGCAGTCCTTCGGTCACGCCCATTTCGTCGCGCGCCTCCTGCGTCATCCCGGCATGGGTGGTGCTGGCGGGGTGACACATCAGGCTGCGCGCATCGCCGATATTGTTCGAGATATCGACCAGCCGGAGCGCATCCAAGATGGCAAAAGCGGTCTTCCTATCGCCGACATCGAAGGCGAAAATCGGGCCTGTGGCGCTCATCTGGCGCTTGGCCAATTCGTGGCGCGGGTGGCTCGGGAGGCCGGGATGCAACAGTTTGGGCACACGCGCTTCGATCGATTTGCCGAGTTCCACGGCATTCTCGCTCTGCCGATGTGCCCTGAGGCTTAGCGTCTCCAAGCCCTTCAGGACGACCCAAGCATTGAACGGCGCGCAATTGGGGCCGGTGTTGCGCTGGAACGGCAGCAGGACTTCGTCGATCCATTCCTGCGAACCGCATACGGCCCCGGCGAGCACCCTGCCCTGCCCGTCCATCAGCTTTGTCGCGCTGTAAGCCACCACGTCCGCACCGAAATCCATCGGCCTCTGGAGCGCGCTGGTGGCAAAGGCATTGTCGACAACGGTCGTGATCCCGTGCGCACGCGCAACCTCGCAGACATGGGCAAGATCGACCACATCGAGCGTCGGGTTTGCCGGGGTCTCGAAAAAGAAAACCTTGGTGTTCGGGCGAATGGCTGCTTCCCAAGCGTCGTCATCGGCGCTGTCTACGACGGTAGTCTCGATACCGAAGCGCGGGAGGAGATGATCCAGCAGCCAGCGGCACGAACCGAAGGCGGCCCGCGCACCGACGACATGGTCGCCGGCCGAGACCTGGCATAGCAGAGCGGTCGTCATCGCTGCCATCCCGCTCGCCTGCGCGCGGCAAGCTTCGGCGCCTTCCATCAGGGCGATGCGTTCTTCCAGCATAGCGACGGTCGGATTCTGGAGCCGGGAATAGGTCATCCCGTCCGCCTCGCCCGCGAAGCGGTCCGCTACGGTTTGCGCATTGTCGTAGGTATAGCCCGAGGTCAGGAACAGGGCCTCGCTCGTCTCACCATGTTCGCTGCGCCAGGTGCCGCCGCGCACAGCCTGCGTGGCAGGACGCCAGTTTGAGGTAATCGAGCGGTCGGTTCCGGTGGTTTTCTTCATCGCCTGCGGGATAGCATGCGCACTGCCTGCCGCAAGCGGGTCAGCCTTCGAGGGCGCAAAGCCCCGCTTTGGCGATCTCGTCACGGCCGATGACCCTGAGCATTTGCGCGCCCTCGATCACCGTTAGGACTGCGCGTGCTCCTCCGCGGGGATCGGGATCGTCTTCGGGTAGATGATCGACGACCCAAACCAGCAACTGGTCCATGATCCGGCCCGCAGCACCGAGATAGGCCGCATTACCGCCAGCGCATCCGGCCACGATGTCCCACCACACGCGAAGGAAGGGAGCGAAATCGGATTGCCCCGTGATTTCGTACACCGCCTCTGCGCAGGCGCGGCGCGAGGGCGATCGTTCTGCGGGGAAATGGCTATCAAGCGCGAGTGTGAACTGCATCGCCAGGTGATCCAGCAAGGCCGTGACCAGCTGTTCCTTGCTGTCGAAATGATACAGCAGCATCCGGTCGCTCGTGTTCGCAGACTTGGCAAGCGGACGAAGCGACAGGCCGCCCAAACCGTGCTGAAGCACATGGGCAGAAAGGATAGGGAGTAAGGTATCCCGGGACATCCTGGTCGCTTTCATGCGCGACTTGTAGCGAGTGCTACACACAGCTACAAGTGTAGCACTCGCTACAAACGACTCGGAGAATGTCAGTGTCCGCCTTCGAAATCCTCGCTGCCGCCGGCTTGGGATCGGCCATGCTCGCCCTCGTTTACGTCCTTTCCGGTTCGCCAAAGACCGGCAGCGCAATACTGGCGGCGGCATTGGCAGCCGGGTTCGGCGCATTCACCGCCGTCACGATCGCACGCGAAGGCGTTTTGCTCGTCTGGACCAATCACACCCAGAACCTGTGGGGCGTCCAGGTCTGGTGGGACCTGCTTTTCGCCGTCGTCCTTGCAGTGTTCCTCATCGCGCCGCGCGCACGCGCCGCCGGGATGAGGATGATCCCGTGGACTCTCTTCGTTGCTGCCACGGCGAGCATCGGACTTTTGGCGATGGTCGCGCGCCTTTTCTGGCTGGAAGCGCGCATGGAAAAATGATCCGGGTTGCGGCGCGCCCCGCCGCTGCTTAAGCCAGCGCGTGATGACGCGCGCACCCGAGCAGCCTCTGGATCCTCTTGGCTGGTGCGTAGCGCTGGCACTCGGCTTCTGGCTGCTCGTCCTGTGGAACCTCGCCATCCCGAGCGCTCCTTACTTCGACGAAGTGCATTACGTGCCCGCGGCGCGCGAGTTGCTCATCCTGGAGCAGTTCAACAACCGCGAGCATCCCTTGTTCGGCAAGGAGATGATCGCGCTGGGAATCGCCATCCTGGGTGATAATTCGTGGGGCTGGCGCATTTTACCCTCGATCGCCGGGATGCTTGCCCTGTTCGCCTCCATGCGCGCCGTTTGGTTCGCAACGCTCAGCAGGTTTGCCACGCTCACGTCGGGCGTCTTCCTCGCGACGGGATTCCACCTCTTCGTCCATGCGCGCATCGCCATGCTCGACATCTTCATGATTGCGGCGCTGGCAACGGCATTCTGGCAGCTGGCTGGAGCCATGCGCGAACCGGAGACCGGCCGGTGGAGGCTGGCGCTGGCGGGCGTCGCGCTCGGCCTTGCATTGGCGAGCAAATGGAATGCCGTCCCTGTTGCGATGGTCCCGGGCCTCGCTTTCTTGGCGCTGCGCTGGAAAGCCGGACGCAGGCGCCTTGTGCTCTCGCGCCGCGGCTCGCCCGTGCCCGGAATTACGCTCGCAGAAGCATTTAT
Source organism: Qipengyuania aquimaris (assembly GCF_009827445.1). Taxonomy (GTDB): domain Bacteria; phylum Pseudomonadota; class Alphaproteobacteria; order Sphingomonadales; family Sphingomonadaceae; genus Qipengyuania; species Qipengyuania aquimaris. Next base: position 539,131 of record NZ_WTYI01000001.1, on the reverse strand, counting down.
CTGGCTGGGGCTGGTACCCCTGGCGGTCTACTGGATAACTTTCTCACCCGGGTATTCGTTCGAAGTGAATGGGATCGAGAACGGGATCCTTGCGCACCACCGGCTCATGCTCGACCTGCAAACACAGGTACTGACGAGGCATCCTTACGAATCCACCTGGCCGGAATGGATGCTGAACTTGCGTGCGATCTGGTATCTCTATGAAGAGGTCGACCGGGCCCAGCGCGGCGTCATGCTTGTCGGCAACCCTTTGACGATGTTGCTCGGCCTGCCTGCGATCGTGTGGTGTGCGCTGCGCGGAATAATGCATCGCGAGGCCGCTCACGGTGCGATCGCCCTGCTGTACGGGGTCAGCCTCGGCCTCTGGCTATTCGCCCAGAAGTCCACGCAATTCTATTATCACTACTTCCTGCCGAGCGGTTTTCTGTTGATCGCGCTGGCCCTCTCGCTCGACGATTTATGGAAAGCACGCTGGCGAAAGCTGGCAATTGCGGTGCCGGTCGCAAGCGTTCTGCTGTTTGTATTTTTCTATCCGATCCTCGCCGCAGAACCACTCCAACGCTCTGACAGTTTCGCGGTCTGGACGTGGATCGAAAGTTGGCGATAACGCTCTAAAAGCGGCCCCATACGAAGCGGCTCGACAAGGCGTAATTCCAGACCGATGCGATCGCTATGCCGATCAAGGCCGCCAGCATTTCGTGGAAACCGCGCTGGAAGAGCATTGTCGCAATGGCCACGTTTGCCACTGCCCCGACCGAACATGCCGCCACGAAGCTTGCCCAGCCGCGCAGGAGCTCGCTCGCCTTCTTGATGCGCCGGTCCCGATAAGTGAGGAAATTGTTGAGCCAGAAATTGAAGGTCATCGCGCCTAGCGTGGCGATCGCCTGGCTCCATGCGAAGTTCGCTCCGGCGAGTAGCAGGAACAGGTAAAGGATCGCCATGTGGACCAGCACGCCGAGAGCGCCCACTGTCCCGAAAAGGGCGAAACGCGTCGGAATGAACTTGCCGAAAATCTTGTCGTAGAGGCCGGCAAGAAAATCGAGAGCGATCGCCCGGTCGAGCTTGCTTTCTCCGGAGCGGCGGGCGGCGAAATCCAGCGGGAATTCCGCGACCTTGAGCGGTTCCTCGGAGGTTGCCAGCAGGTCCAACAGGATCTTGAAACCGATACCTGACAACCCAGGCACCAGTTTGAGCGCAGTCTCGGTCGGCACGAGGAAATATCCGCTCATCGGATCGGTCAGCTTCACGCCGGTCAGTTTACGCGCCAAGGCGTTAGCGACATTGGAAAGCTGCACCCGGTCCGGACGGCCCCATTCATCAGTGTTTGCGCCCTTGGCAAACCGGCTTGCCACGGCGACTTGCGCCCTGCCCGATCGCACCGCTTCGAGCATCGGGGCAAGCAGCTTGGGATCGTGCTGGTGATCGGCATCCATTACCGCGCAGTAAGGCGCGGCAGTCGCGCAGAAGCCCTCTATCGCAGCGCTTGAAAGGCCCCGTCGACCAATGCGCTGGATGACCCGAACGCGGTGGTCCGTCCGCGCCAGCCTACGAGCTTCTTCGGCAGTGCCGTCCGACGAATTGTCATCGACAACCAGGACTTCCCACCCGGTCTCACCAAGGGCCCGGTCGATCCGCTCGACAAGCGGGGCGAGATTGTCGCGCTCGTTCAGCGTCGGCAGGATGATCGCCAGCTGAAGACTGCCTTGGGGTCCGGTCGGGTTCATGACGCGACCCTTGCGGAGGGTGCGGCAATTCTCAAGCGATTGCTTGCAGATGCCTCAAGATGGCATCGCCGATCTCCTGCGTGCTCGCGCTACCGCCGAGGTCTGCACCGCGAATTTCGCTGGAAAGGCTGGCAGCAACTGCGCGCTCGATCCGGTTCGCATCCGCATCGCGGCCAAGCGAATGGCGCAGTAGCATGGCGAGGCTCAGGATCGCGGCGACCGGATTGGCCTTGCCCTGACCTGCGATATCCGGAGCGCTGCCATGGATCGGCTCGTAGAGGCCGAACGTACCGAATTCGGTCGTGCGTTCGCCTAGGCTGGCGCTGGCGAGCAATCCGATCGACCCGACGCAGGCGCTGGCCTGGTCTGACAGGATATCGCCGAAAAGGTTACCGGTGACGATCACGTCGAACTGGCCCGGGCTGCGCACCAGCTGCATCGCGGCATTGTCGACATACATATGGTCGAGCTCGACATCCGGATACTCGCCAGCCAGTTCGATGACGGTTTCACGCCAGATCCGGCTGGTTTCGAGCACGTTAGCCTTGTCGACGCTGGTTAGTTTCTTGCGGCGTTTCTGCGCGGCGCGAAATGCGCTGTGGGCGATGCGCCGGACTTCGGCTTCGTTATAGGACATGTCGTCCCAGCCTTCCCTGCCGCCTGCGCTGTCACGCTCCCCCTTGTCGCCGAAATAGACGTCGCCGTTCAGCTCGCGCACCACAAGAAGATCGATGCCGCGCGCCAGTTCGGGCTTGAGCGGGGACAGGTCCTCGAGACCCGGAAATCCGGCGGCAGGGCGCAGATTGGCAAACAGCCCGAGTTCGCTCCGCAAGCCAAGGATCGCCTGTTCGGGACGATACTCGCGCGGGAGCGTGTCGCATTCCGGATCGCCGACGGCTCCGAAGAGGACGGCGTCCGCGGCACGTGCCATTTCCAGCGTTTCGGCGGGAAGGGGATGACCATGACGCTTGTAGGCAATGCCGCCCACGTCTCCTTCGAACAGGGTGAGCTGCGGCAGCGCCAGCGCATCGAGCACCTTGAGCGCTTCACGCGTGACTTCGGGCCCGATGCCGTCACCCGGCAATACCGCAATCTTCATGTTTCGATCCGTCCCAGACGCTGCCTCAGTACAGTCCTAGCGGCTAGAACGTCGGCGCGTGTGTCGGCAAGGAGATAGCGCGCTATGAGGCCCTCCGAACGGTCGAGAATTTCCAAGGCCTCGCCAAGCCCCGCTATCTCGGGTCGCTGCCCGCCATAGCCGAGCTCCCGCAAAAGAAGCACTTCATAGCTCGCCAGCGCAGGCACCCAGCCGCGTGCGGACGGGGCGTTGCAGACCGCGTCGAGCAGCGCGGTGAGCGCATTGTAGAGGCTTGGATAGGGATTGCGTTCAGGCAGGGCCGACGCCGTCAAGGCGCAGGTCCAGGCGATCGCCGATGCCGGAAGCGGCTCGGTCAGCCAGGGGCCGCGGCTCTGCGCCAGCTCCAGCCGGGCAAACGGCAACTGGCTATCGGACTTCGCGCGTATTTCCGCTTCGACGAGGTTTCCCGGAATGACCACGGGGCGCAGCTGTCGCCCCCGTCCACCAGCTACATAGGCGGCAATCACGCCGCTTTCTTCGGTCAGCAAGCGCGCGATAACCGCCGTCTCGCCGTGCGGACGGGCGGCAATTACTATCGCTGGCGCGGAAAGGTGCATCCTGGTCCCCTACCCCAAGGCAGGGGCAAGCGTCACTTGTGCTTGGCTTCGAGCGCGGCGATGCGCTCTGCCAGCTTGTCGCATTCTTCACGGGCACGGGCGGCCATAGCCTTGACCGTGTCGAACTCTTCGCGCGTCACGAAATCCATTCCGCCGAATGCTTCCTTGGCGCGTTCACGCGCGCTTTCGCGCGCTTCTCGGGTCATGCCCGCAAGCGTGCCTGCCGCCGAATTGGCGAGTTTGACGAAGTCGGCGATCATGGGGTTCTGGCTCTGCATGACAGCTATCTAGGCGTGAATGGGTCGCGCTTCAATTGCCGATGCGCACACGCTCCGAACCGCCCGCAACCGTGCCGCCATCAGCGTCGGGATTGAGCTGCAAGAATTGCCAGTTGAGAACGGTCGCGAACAGCACCCATGCAAGATAAGGCAGCAGCAGAATCGCCGCCAACTGCCGGACCTTCCAGAACAGGGCGATTACCACCAGCAGCGTGACATCGATCGCGATCAATACCGCGAGGGCAAAGGTGAGCTCCTTCATACCGAAGAACACCGGCGTCCAAGCCAGGTTAAGCAGGAAATGTACGACGAAGGCCGTTAACGCGATACCGCGCCCGCGCGCACCCCACGCAGCGCAGACGAGCGCGACCGCAAGGCCGATCATCACGTAAAGGATGGTCCAGACGATGCCGAAGGCTGCAGGCGGCGGATAAATGCCGGGCTTTTCGAGCGCCTGGAACCAGTAGCTGTCGGGCCCGCCAAGCTGGCCGGAAAGGAAACCGAGCAATACGCACAGCGGCACCGTGAACAGCGCCCAGCGAATGAAACTTGCGCGCAATTGTCCGCGCGAAGCCAATACGTTCATCGAAAACCCCCACAGGCGATTCGTTTGTTTACCTTGTGACCACCCCAGCACCGGCTGGCAACATGGGGCACCGAACCATGCCGGATCGGGACGGTTCGAGGGATCGTGCTGGGTTTCCTAGCTGGCGGCGCCCTAGTCTGCGCCGGGCGGCGGTGGTGGGGCCACGGGGTTCCTCAGATGGGGGTAACTGGTCAGAAAGCGTTCGCTGCTCTCGGGTGAACCGACAACGAGGATCGGGGCATCGCCGCAAGCAGCGCGCAAGTCACGTTCGGCTTCCGGCGCGATGTACGCCGTGGGAGGGCCGCCCCAACTCATCGCTTCGCCGAGCCGCGCTCTTGTCTGCCCCCCAACGCGATCGACGAGGATGTAATACCCTTCGCTATCGCGATCGAGGCCGATCTCGGCATGGAAGAAAGCCAGCTTGTCGGCCTCCCCCTCACCTTCGGTTGCCCAGAAACAGCCGTCGCGCAATTCCACCCGGCCAGCCAGCAGCGCTTCGTTTTGCGCGCCCGTACGCGCCGAGGATGCCGGCCATACGCGGATGCCCTCGCTTGCCGCTTCGGACACCGCAGGCAGGTTCATCGGAGGGACAAACGACCAGGAGATATGGGTGGGAACATCCAACCCGTTTTGCGTGGTCCACGACCGGAACTCGCTCTCGGTCATGCCGACATCGAGATGCGTGACCGCGCCGCTAGGTCCTTTTCCGTCGAACCCAGCGCCAAGGAGCAGGTTTTCGGCTTCGAGTCGTTCGAACCAGCTTTGCCCGACAGCCTTCGCGTCTGGCGGCATCGGCCCGGTCGCGTCGCGGCGGACATAACTTTCGCCTTCCAACCGCGTTTGCTTCACGAGCATCGCGTAATCGGGCGTCGGAGCCTCCACTTGCGTCGCGTATTCGCGATCGGCGGTTGCGCTGGAGCTGTCATCCTGCGCAGGTGCACAAGCGCCCAGCATTACAGCAAGGGGGAGCAGATATCGCATCACGCAATCCTGCTCAGGCTTGGCTGACACCCGGCTGAACGCAGGATCAGCGCATCAGGACAAGCTCTTCCGCCATGGTCGGATGGATTGCCGTGGTCGCGTCGAAATCCGCCTTCGTCAGACCAGCCTTCACCGCGATCGCTGCCGCCTGCATCATTTCGGGCGCCTCGGGTGCGATCATGTGAATGCCGACGATCTTCCCGCTGTCGCCATCGCAGATCATCTTCATGAGGCTGCGCTCGTTGCGACCGGCGAGTACGTTCTTCATCGGGCGGAAGTCGGAGAGGTAGACCTTGACCGAGCCCAGCTGGTTTTTCGCCTCACCCTCGGTCATGCCGACTGCCGCAATCGGCGGATGGCTGAAGACGGCGCTGGGGATGCAGCTATGGTCGACCGCAACCGGATCTCCGCCTCCGAAAACGGTGTCGGCAAATGCCTGACCTTCGCGAATGGCTACCGGCGTCAACTGGACGCGATCGGTAACGTCGCCCACGGCATAGATGTGATCGACATTGGTCTTGCTGAACCGGTCGACCTTGATCTCGCCGCCGTCACCAAGCTCGACACCTGCTGCGTCGAGACCCAGACCCTCGGTATTCGGAAGCCGGCCGACCGCAAACATGACGAGGTCCGCGTGCTCTTCCTCGCAGTCGGAAAGTTTGACGAAATAGCCGCCGTCTTCGCATGGCTTGATGTATTCGAAGGTCGTGTTGAAGCGGAAGCTAATCCCTTTCATCGTCGAGATCTGTAGCAAGCGGTCGCGAACGGCTTCGTCATAGCTGCGCAGCAGCCTGTCGCCGCGATTGACGATGTCGACCTTGCTGCCGAATTCGTTGAAGATACCGGCGAATTCATTGGCGATGTAACCGCCGCCAGCAATGATCACCTTCTTCGGCAATTCATCGAGATGGAATGCCTCGTTCGAACTGATGGCATGCTCCGCGCCCTGGCATTCGGGCATGCGCGGACGGGCTCCTGTCGCAATCAGGATATACTTCGCAGTGACCTTCTTACCGCTTGCGAGGGTAATCTCATGCGGACCGGTGATTTCCGCACGTTCGTGGAAGATCGTGACATCGTGGTTATCGAGCGTTTCGGTATAAGCACCCTCAAGCCTGTCGACATCGGCCAGAACATTGTCGCGCAGGGTCTTCCAGTCGAACTTTTTCCCTTCGATCTCCCATCCGAATTTCTGGCAGTCCTCGAGGTCTTCGGCAAAATGCGCGCCGTAGACGAGCATCTTCTTCGGGACGCAGCCGCGAATGACGCAGGTCCCGCCGACCCGGTGTTCCTCGGCGATCGCGACCTTGGCGCCATGTGCTGCCGACACGCGGCTGGCACGCACCCCGCCGGAGCCCGCGCCGATGGTGAAGAGGTCGTAATCGTATTCGGTATCGGCCATCCGGCGCTCCTGTCAGCTTTGCGCGTGTCTCTCGCCAACAGTGAGCGTGATGGCAAGTTCCGAGTTAACTTACGCCGTGCGATCGGTTGCGGTTACGGTTGCGATTGCGATTTCCGCCGGGGCGGCCACCACGCGGCTTGCCTCCGCCCGGCGCACCATCGCGCTTGGGCGCACCGGCCCGGTTGGGATGCTTGTTCTTGGGCTTCGGCTTTTTGGCAGCAGCATTGCCGGTCGGGCGAACCTTGGGCTTCGCCATACGCTGCCCGGGGGCCGCGCGCTTGGTCGGCCCGACGCCTTCGACGACAGCGCGGAAGTTGTCAGGGAGCGGCAGCCGCTCGAACTCGGCGTCGGTCTTCTTGCGAATGTCCTTGAGGTAATCGCGTTCGTCCTCGGCGCAAAAGGCGATCGCCACGCCGTCGCGGCCTGCACGCGCGGTACGGCCGATGCGGTGGACGTATTGCTCCGGCACGTTGGGCAGCTCGTAATTGATCACATGGCTCACGCCCGGAATGTCGATCCCGCGTGCAGCGACGTCGGTCGCGATGAGGATCGGCGTCTTGGCGCGCTTGAATTCGTCGAGCGCGCGTTCGCGCTGCGGCTGGCTCTTGTTGCCGTGGATGGCGTTGGCGGGAATGCCGGCCTGGCCAAGCTTCTTCACGATTCGGTCGCAACCGTGCTTGGTGCGAGCGAAGATGAGAACGCGTTCGAACTTGCCGGGTACCTTGTGGCGTTCCGACAGGACCATTTCCAGCAGCGTCTGCTTTTCATCCTGCTGGACCATGAAGAGATATTGGTCGATGCGTTCTGCCGTCGTGCTTTCGGGCGTTACGCTGACCTTGACCGGATTGCGGCAGTACTTGCCGACAAGTTCCTGAATCTGCTTGGGCATGGTGGCCGAGAAGAACAGCGTCTGGCGATCTTCCGGCACCAACTGGCTGATCCGGCGAAGCGCATGGATAAAGCCGAGGTCCAGCATCTGGTCCGCTTCGTCGAGGACGAGGATTTCGACGCCGTCGAGCTTAAATGCCTTCTGATCGATCAGGTCGAGCAGGCGGCCCGGAGTGGCGACAAGAATGTCGGTGCCGCGGTGCAGCTTGTTACGGTCCTTGTTGACCGATGTGCCGCCGACAATCGAATGGACCTTCAGGCCGGCCAGCGCACCGTAGTCCTTGGCACTGTCGGCGATCTGTCCGGCCAGTTCGCGTGTCGGCGCAAGCACCAGCATGCGGCAGGATTTGAACGGCGTCTGGTTTTCAGCATCCCGCAGCCGGTCGATGCTCGGGAGCATGAAAGCTGCGGTCTTGCCGGTGCCGGTCTGGGCGATGCCCATCAGGTCGCGGCCTTCCAAAACGGGCGGAATGGCCTGTGCCTGGATCGGCGTCGGCTCGGAATAGCCTTTAAGGTCCAGCGCCTGGAGAACGGGCTGGGAAAGGCCGAGATCGGTGAATTTTGTCATGAGTACTCGCATTATATGCGGCGCGCAGACCGATTGGTCGCGCGGCGCGGGTGTCAAACGACCCGCGTGAAAAGGGAAGTCATTGGAAAAAGACCGAGGCGCGGCCGGGGCGATGAATGTCTCTCAAATCGCCGCTTCACGCTGGCTAGCGCGCTTCGATGGCCCTCATGTGGATGCTGCGCCGCACAAAGTCAATCAAACTTACGTCAGATCGCGCTGACGGTGTAGGCCAGAAACCCGACATAGGCCGCCAGCAGCAGGCCGCCCTCACGCCTCCCAAGCCGACCGCCCGTCCATGAAAACACGATTGCTGCGATAGCTGCCAGCAACAGGATGTAAAGGTCGCCCGTCAGGATGCTGTTCGGTATCGGGCCCGGTGCGACGAGTCCCGTCACCCCGCCGATGAAGAAGATGTTGTAGATGTTCGAGCCAAGCACATTGCCGAGCGCAATGTCGCTTTCCTTGCGCAACGCAGCGATGATCGTGGTGGCGAGTTCCGGCGCCGATGTCCCGGCAGCTACCACCGTCAATCCGATGGCCGTATCGGAAACTCCCAGCGCGCTAGCGATTTCAATGGCTCCATCGACGAGGACCGTGCCGCCGGCGACGATCAGGACAATCCCGACGAGGAAGAAGGCGACTGATTTTACCAGCCCCTTGCGGTCGGGCCGCGGGTGATCGTGCAGTCCCGGATCGGCGTGTTCCGCGGCGGCGGTCCTCTGGCTTGCCGCCTGTAGCTGGTGTCCCGTCCGCTCCTGATGGTAAGCGAATGCGATATAGGCGGTGAGTGCCAGCAGCATTCCTGTGCCTGCAACCCGGTCCAGTCCGATGGAGTTGCCCGCGAGCAATAGGACGACAACCCCGGCCAAACCGACCACACCGTCGCGCCACAGCACGCTGCCGCGCACGGCGATCGGCGAAATGAGCGCCGCCGCTCCAAGAATGAGCAGTGTGTTCGCGAGGTTGGACCCGACGATATTGCCGAGCGCGATACCGGGCGATCCGGCAAGCGCTGCCTGGACGCTTGCCGCGAGTTCCGGCGTGGATGTTCCCAGCCCGACGATCACAAGGCCGACCAGCATGGGCGACAGGCCCATCTCTTCCGCCAGGCGCGACGCGCCGCGGACGAGCAATTCGCCTCCGCCTACCAAAAGGGCGAAACCGAGCAGCAGAAGCAGGATGGAGGTCGTCACTCGGCGAGGCCTGCCGCTTGGAGCAGGGCTTCGGTGCTGGCGTCGAACTCTTCGCCGCCTTGCTCGATCGCCTTGGCCATTTGCTTGCCGAGTTCCACGCCGAACTGGTCGAAGGGATTGATGCCCATGAGGACGGCGCTGGCGAAGGCACGGTGCTCGTGAAATGCGATCAGGGCGCCGAGCGTTGCGGCATCCAGATCGTCGCACAGGATCGTCGCGCTCGGCCGGTCGCCGGGATAATTGCGCGCCGGATCTTCGCCCTTTTTGCCTGCCATCAAGGCGGCACCTTGCGCGAAGCAATTCATCAACAGGATGCGGTGGTGCGCCGGATCGAGATCGTCTCCGGGTGCCGCACTGGCAATGAAGTCCACCGGGATGAGATGGGTGCCCTGGTGGAGCAATTGGAAGACCGCGTGCTGCGCATCGGTGCCAACCCCGCCCCATGTGATTGGCGCGGTCGGGCCGTCGACGGGCTGCATGTCTGCGGTAACGCGCTTGCCGTTGCTCTCCATTTCCAGCTGCTGGAGATAGTCGGGAAACAGGCCAAGCCGCTCGTCATAGGCGAAGACCGCCCGCGTCTGGCATCCGCGAACGCGCGTGTAATAGAGATCCGCGAAAGCAGCCCGCAGCACGAGGTTTTCGCGCCCGTCGGTATCGCGGAAATGCGCATCGACTGCCGCAGCGCCTGCCAGCATCTCGCGAAAATCGTCCATGCCCACCGCCAGCGCGATGGGGAAACCGATCGACGACCAGATCGAATAGCGCCCGCCGACGCTCTCCTGGAACGGCAGGATGCGCGTCTCGTCGACGCCCCATTCCACGGCACCTTCGGGGTTCGCTGTTAGCGCGATCACCCTGCCCGACGGATCGGATACGCCATTGTCCGAAAGCCATTTCAGCGCACTTTGCGCATTGGTCATCGTCTCGATCGTGGTGAAGGTCTTGCTGGCGACAGCGATCAGCGTCTTGGCGGGATCGCATTTCGCGAAAGCCGCTTCCAGCGCGACGCCGTCGATGTTCGAGACAACATGCACATCGCACAGCGACAGGTCGCGGCTGAGGGCATCGACGCCCAGCGCCGGGCCAAGGGCACTTCCCCCGATACCGATATGGATGAGATGGGCGATTTCGCCAAAAGCGCCCTGGTGGATGGCCTCGACCAGCATGCCCATCCGGTCGATGAGGGCAGCCGCTTCTTCGACCTTCGCCGGGTCGCCGACACCGCGCAGGGTGGAGTGGTCTGCCGCGCGGCCTTCAGTCGGATTGACCACTTCGCCGGCGAACAGTTTTTCGCGCTGGCCAGTGAAATCCATCGTATCGGCAAGCGCCTCGAACCGGTCGAGCACGGCCCGGTCGAGATGGGTCTTGGACCAGTCGAACAGGATGCCGCCCGGTGCCATCGGGTCTTCCGGTCGATCCGCTGCCAGTTCCAGCCGCTCGGACAGCATGGCAACACGCTCTGCACCGCCCGGCTCGTCTGCCCCCTCGCCTCCGTCGCGCACCGCGCTGAAGAGTTCGAGCAGGGTCGGCTGGGGCAGGTCACGCAGTTCGTCCCATAGGTCGGCGGCAGTCTTTGGCATGGCTTGGCAAAAGTCCTTTCGTGACGGTGTTAGTGCGACTAGGGAATGCCGCGATGATTGAGAACCCCGCAAAGAGCGAAACCCGCGCGGATACGAATGTGACCGACACGAAAAAGGACGAGGAAAGCTGGGGCAGCTTCCTTAAATTCTGCCTTAAGCTGGTCCTTGCTGTCCTTCTGTTCCGCACGCTAATCGCCAGCTTCTTCACGATTCCGTCCGAAAGCATGCTTCCGGGCCTGAGGATCGGCGATTACCTGGTCGCCGCCAAATGGCCGTACGGATATAACGAAAATTCGCTGCCGCTTGGCCTGCCCGGTCCCAAGGACCGTATATTCGGCAGCATGCCCGAGCGGGGCGACGTCGTGATCTTCAAACACCCCGTCGACCGGACCGACTACGTAAAGCGCGCGATAGGACTGCCCGGCGATACGATTGCGGTTCGTGACGGTCAGCTGGTGCTCAACGGACAACCGGTCCAGCGCGAAGAGGCAGGCTATGCCGAGATTCCGATGAGCTCGAACACCGCTTGTCGCGCAGATGGCGGCGTGGTCGTCGACAATCTGTGCCGCTATCGCCAGTTCCGCGAAACGCTGCCCTCGGGCAAGAGTTACATGACCATCGATTTCGGCAATGTCGGCGGCCGCCCGCTGAGCGATGCCAATGGCCAACTGATGGTCGATGGCAATGGCCGCCCGGTCATGATCGATCCCGACAACACTGCGCCCTTCGTCGTGCCAGCGGGCAAGATATTCGTCATGGGCGATAATCGCGACAATTCGCTCGATAGCCGTTACCCTGCCGTTGGCGGCCAGGGCGTCGGCATCATCGACGAGGAACTGCTCGTCGGGCGCGCCGGAATGGTCTTGTGGTCGACCGATGGCAGCGCCGAATGGCTTTTGCCCTGGACGTGGTTCACGGCAGCACGCTGGGACCGGATTGGAGAAGGCATTTGAGCGGTCTCGACCCCGGTGCACGCGTATGGCTCGAGAAGACCGGCTTTTCGGTCAATGACGATGCCTTGTGGCGTGCCGCGCTGACCCACGGCAGCATGGGCGAAAAGCGGGATTACGAACGTCTGGAATTCCTCGGTGACCGTGTCCTTGGCCTGTCCATCGCGCACTGGTTGTTCGAACAGAGCGAGGCGCCCGAAGGCAAGCTGGCCCAGCGCCTCAACGCAATCGTCAGCCGCGAAATGTGCGCCACCGTTGCGCGCGGCATCGGCCTGTCGGACCACATCCGCATTTCCAAACAGGCGCGTGCGGACGGCGGCAGGGACAGCGACAATATCCTCGGCGATGTGATGGAATCGCTGCTTGGTGCGCAGTTCATCGACAACGGGTTCGAAGAGGCTCGCAAGCTCGTCCACCTTCTGTGGCGTCCGGCCCTCGAAAGCGGTGCCGGTGAAAGCAAACATCCCAAGAGCGCCCTGCAGGAATGGGCTGCAGGGTGTCGCCGCAAGCCGCCGGAGTATGAGGTCATCGACAGGTCGGGCCCCGATCACGCTGCCAAGTTCACTGTGCGCGTAAAGGTACACAAGGTCGGCGAAGCGGAAGCGACCGCCGGCAGCAAGGGCGAAGCCGAGAAGGCCGCCGCAAAAGCATTCATGGAGAAATACGCGTGAGCGAGACCAGCCAGACCCGCTGCGGCGTCGTCGCCGTGATCGGCGCCCCAAATGCGGGCAAATCGACCCTCGTGAACCAGCTTGTTGGGCAAAAGGTCGCCATCACCAGTGCAAAGGCGCAGACAACGCGTGCGCGAATGATGGGCATTGCCCTGCACGACGAGACACAGATGATCCTCGTCGATACGCCCGGTATCTTCGCGCCCAAGCGCCGCCTCGACCGCGCGATGGTCAACGCCGCCTGGGAAGGCGCGGAAGCCGCCGATGCGATCCTGCTGCTGGTCGATCCGATCAAGCAGCGCCGCCATGAACTCGACCCGCTGATCGAGCAGATCGCATCGCGTCCGGAGCGCAAGATCCTCGTCCTGAACAAGGTCGACCGCGCGAAGAAGGAGCCGCTACTTGCACTGGCTCAGGAGCTGAACGAAAAGGTCAAATTCGAGACGGTCTACTTCGTTTCCGCCCTTACAGGCGACGGCGTGCCTGAAATGAAGGCAGCGCTAGCCGATATGATGCCCGAAGGCCCGTGGCATTATCCTGAGGACCAGGTCAGCGACGCCAGCGAGCGGATGCTCGCCACCGAGATCACGCGCGAACAGTTATACCAGCAGCTGCACGAGGAGCTCCCCTACGACAGCGCCGTTCGCCCGGAGAAATACATCCAACGGCCTGATGGCAGCGTGGAGATCCACCAGCAGATCGTGGTCATGCGCGACAACCAGCGGGCCATCGTTCTCGGCAAGGGAGGCAGCCGCATCAAGGCTATCGGCCAGGCCGCGCGCGAAGAGCTTTCCGAATTGCTCGGGCAGAAGGTCCATCTCTTCCTGCACGTAAAGACCGATGAACGCTGGAGCGAGGACAAGGAAATGTTTGAGGAAATGGGCCTCGACTGGACCCGCTAGGATGCTTTCCGGATGAACTGGCTCGACATCCTCCCGCATCTCGGCGCAGCGATCGCCGTCGGGTTGATGATCGGGCTGGAGCGCGGATGGAAACTGCGTGAAGCGCAGGACGGGCACAGGGTTGCCGGTATCCGTACCTTCACCCTGCTTGCGCTCGCCGCAGGGCTTTCGGGAATTCTGTCTGCCATCGGATATGAAATCGCCGCGGGCGTACTGCTTGCGGGTGCTGCGGCCGTTATTGCCATCGGATATTCGCGTTCGGTGCTGGACAACGGCAAGCCCGATGCTACGTCTGCAGTCGCGGCCATGGTCACGCTTGGCCTCGGGTTTCTTGCCGGTATCGGCCAAGGCGCACTAGCGGTGGCAGGCGGCGCCCTCGTCACCCTGCTCCTCGCGCTGAGGAACGACGTGCATCGCTGGGTCGGACTACTCGATGAAGACGATATCAAGGCCTTCGCGCGCTATGCCGTCATCGCCCTTGCGGTGTTTCCGTTCCTGCCGGACGGTCGCTTCGGTCCCTATGACGCGTGGGAGCCGCGCAATCTGTGGCTGGTGGTCATCATCGTCACGGGCTTTTCCTTTGCCGGTTACGTGGCGAACCGCCTGTTCGGGGCACGCCGCGGCACGATCGCCACTGCGGTGATCGGCGGTCTTTACAGCTCGACCGCAGTCACCCACTCGTTTTCGCAGAAGATCGGCGCAGGCTCTGGCGGCGGGGCCGAAAACGCCGGTATCGCCCTTGCCAGTGCAGTGATGTATCTGCGTGTGATCGTGCTTGTCGGGGTCCTTGCAACAAGCCTGCTCCCGCATTTCGTGATCGTGGTCGCACCTGCGTTGCTGGTCGGCTTTGCCGTGGCTTGGCGTCTTTACCGCAATGCTCCGTCCACGACCGGACCGGCACCGCCCGGTAATCCGATTGCATTGCTGCCTGCCCTGACGTTCGTCACCTTCGTTGCTGTTGCCGCCGTTGCAGCGCGATGGGCGCAGGAGGAGTTCGGCGAACAGGGGATAGCGATCTTGCTGTTGCTCATGGGCAGCATGGACGTGGACGCGGCAATCGTGACTGCAGGCGGCCTCGAACCCGGGACGATCGCCCCCCAGCTGGCCGCGCTTGCAATCGCCGGGACCATCCTTGCCAACATGTCAGTGAAGCTGGGCGTGACGCTGGTGTACGGCAAGCGCGAAGCCCGCCCTGCAGCATGGGCGCTGGGGACAAGCATGGTCGCCTTGGCGGCCAGTCTCGTAGTCGGATATCTCCGGCTCTAGTCGAGGGCCGTCAGCGCTTTTTCGCGACCTTGATCTTGTTCTTCTTCGCAAAGTCCTTGGTGGATTCCTCGCTGCGTCCCAGAGCCTTTGCGATCTGCTTCAGCCCCTGCCCCTTGGCAGCGAGGGTGCGGAGTTGACCCGCCTCCTCGCCAGTCCAAGGTTGCTTGTGACGCTCGAAGCGTTCCTTGCCCATCAGTCGGCCTTCTTCTTCGCCGCTGCCTTCTTCTTCGGCGCCGCCTTTTTCTTGGCCGGGGCCTTGCGTTTTTTCTTGGCCGGACCCTTGGCGGCGCGTGCGTCGATCAGTTCGATGGCCTGCGCTTCGGTCACATCTTCGGGCTTCATGTCCTTGGGGATCGTGGCGTTGGTCGTGCCGTCGGTGACATAGGGCCCATAGCGGCCCGGCATGACCTTCAACTCGCCGCCGCTGGTGGGATGTTCGCCCAGCGTCTTGATCGGTTCGGCCTTGCCGCGTCCGCCGCCCTTGCGGTTGGCGGCCTGGGCAAGGATGTCGACGGCGCGGTTCATGCCGACTTCGAACACTTCGCGCGTGTTCTGCAGCTTTCCGTACTTGCCGTCATGCCGCAGGTACGGGCCGTAGCGCCCTATCGCAGCCTCGATTTCCTTGCCGGTTTCCGGATGCGCACCGACAATGCGCGGAAGGCTCAGAAGCTTGAGTGCCCATTCCAGATCGAAATCGTCGAGATCCTTGGGAATGCTCGCGCGTTTCGCGTCCTTGCCCTCGCCCAGCTGGACGTAGGGGCCGAAGCGGCCGGTCTTGCGCTCTACCGGAAGGCCCGTTTCCGGGTCTTCGCCCATGACTCCGTCATTGGCCCCGTCGTCACCCTCGCTGCCGGGCTTGGCGAACTGGCGGGTGAACTTGCACTCGGGGTAATTGGCGCAGGCAACGAAAGCACCGAAGCGACCACCGCGCAGCGCCAGGCGACCGCCTTCGCGGCCTTCCGTCTCGCATAGCGGGCAATGGCGCGGGTCCTTGCCGTCGGCGCGCTCGGGGAAAAGATAGTCGGACAGGAAATCGTCGAGCACCTCGGTCACTTCCGAAGGCTTCTTCTCCATGATCTCTTCGGTCTTGGGTTTGAAGTCCTTCCAGAACTCGGCCAGCAAGGCCTTCCATTCCTCTTCACCAGCCGAAACTTCGTCCAGCTCGTCTTCCATGCCGGCGGTGAATTCGAAGGCCACGTAGCGTTCAAAAAACCGTTCGAGAAATGCTGTCAGGAGGCGGCCCGATTCCTCTGCAAAGAAACGGTTTTTCTCCATGCGGACATAGTTGCGGTCGCGCAGCGTCTGGATCGTGCTGGCATAGGTCGATGGGCGGCCGATGCCGAGCTCTTCCAGCTTCTTGACCAGGCTCGCTTCCGAATAGCGCGGCGGCGGCTGGGTGAAGTGCTGGTTCGCTTCGACTGCCTTCTTCGCAGGGGCATCGCCCTTGCTCATGTTCGGCAGCAGGCCGTCCTCGTCATCGTCCCCACTGTCGTCGCGACCTTCCTGATAGACGGCGAAGAAGCCGGGGAATTTCACGACCTGGCCGGTCGCGCGCAACTCGTGCTGGCCGGTCCCGTCACGCAGCGTCACGGTCGTCCGTTCGAGCTGGGCGGCGGCCATCTGACTGGCCATCGCGCGCTTGAAAATCAGGTCGTAAAGCTTGCCCTCGTCGCCGGAGCCTGCCCGGTCACGCTTAAAGTCGGTCGGGCGGATAGCCTCGTGGGCTTCCTGCGCATTCTTGGCCTTGCTTGAATAGAACCGCGGCTTGTCGGGGATGTAATAAGCATCGTAGCGATCGGCGATGGCCTTGCGGCAGGCGTCGATCGCGCTGCCGTCCATCTGCACGCCGTCGGTACGCATGTAGGTGATCGCACCCGCCTCGTAGAGCGACTGGGCAAGCCGCATGGTGTGGCTGGCCGAAAAGCCCAGCTTGCGCGCAGCTTCCTGTTGCAGGGTCGAGGTGGTAAAAGGCGGGGCCGGATTGCGCTTGAGCGGCTTGGTTTCGATGTCTTCGATGGTGAAGCGCGCATCCTCGACCGCCTTTTGCGCGGCCTTGGCGCTGCCTTCATCGCCGAGCGTCAGCTTGTCGAGCTTCTTGCCGTCGAACTTGACCAGGCGCGCGTCGAATTCCGTCCCGTCCTGTTCCAGCTTGGCGATGATCGACCAGTATTCGTCGGCCTTGAAATGCTCGATCTCGATCTCGCGATCGACGATGATGCGCAGCGCGACCGACTGGACACGACCGGCGCTCTTTGCACCGGGAAGGCGGCGCCACAGTACCGGGCTGAGCGTGAAGCCGTAGAGATAGTCGAGCGCGCGGCGCGCAAGATATGCGTCGATCAACGGCTGGTCGAGCTCTCGCGGGGCCTTCATCGCATCGGTGACGGCCTGTTTGGTGATGGCGTTGAAGGTAACGCGGTCGACCTTCTCCGGCAGCGCCTTTCGCTTGGCCAGCAATTCGCGGACGTGCCAGCTGATGGCTTCCCCTTCGCGATCAGGGTCGGTCGCGAGGACTAGGCGGTCGGCCTGCTTGGCAGCATCGCTGATTTCCTTGAAGCGCTTCTGCTTGTCGCGATAGAGCTCCCAGTCCATCGCAAAATCCTCGTCCGGACGAACGCTGCCATCCTTGGGCGGCAGGTCGCGGACATGGCCGTATGAAGCGAGGACCTTGAAGTCCTTGCCAAGGTATTTCTCGATGGTTTTCGCCTTTGCGGGCGACTCAACAATAACCAGTTGCATGGGGGTAAAAACGGTCCCTTACGTGTGTACGTGTATGTACGCGCGATTTTCAGTTCGGTTCGCGGGTCGTCAAGCGACCTTTTTCAACTTTGCAATCCAGCTGACTGCTCGTCGCTGACAAGGTCGTAGGCCGAGATACCAAGGATGGTCAGCCAGACTGTCGCTAGATTGATCAAGAAGTTCGTAAAAACGCTGGAGAAAAGTTCGTATGGTATCGATCTTTCGCCTTCGGGGTAATAGACGAACTGATAGTGAATAATTACTGCGATCGCTGCAGCGTAGCAAAACAGGGGCCCAATCATCGCGCGGCCCAGAACCCATTGGAACTTTTCGGTCTGGCGCCAGCTCCACCACATGGACGAGTTCACACCGTCGTTCGTCGCAATCGCCCTCGAGTATGCGGGCAACCAACGCATAAGAAGATAAAGGCCAGGGAAAGCAAACCCGATTAATCCCAAGACCACCAAAATCCCTATGCCGAGTCCGAGGACGAAGTAGGTGCCGAGCCCTCCACCTTGTCCATTTTCGAGGTAACCTCCAACCTTCATCAGTTTGAGGAAAAGAATGTAGGTGGCGCCCCAGGTGATTAATCCCAATAACCAATACGCCGCATCGTTATCGTAGGCATAAACGTCCAAATAGACGTACGGCACAGTCAGGAAAACCAAATAACCCAGAACGATGTTCGGCGCGGACCGCAAGAGCCGCACATTAGTGCCGCTTATCAATTTGAAATTTTCCGAAGTCATTTCAAACTCACCCGTCCCGCCGCATGTCGTTCCAGCCGCCCAGCGATCTCCAGCTCCAGCAACGCCAGCTGCACTGCCGCAGCGCTTTCGCCTGACTGACGAATAAGTTCGTCGATAGCGACCGGCGCGGTTGTCAGGAGCGAGGCGATGTCGGCGGGTTCGGCCCCAGCCATCTCGGCCGGTTCGAAATCGAAGGGCGATACCGGCTCGCGGAAGGTCGAGCGGGGGCTGCCGTCGAAGCCGGTGAGCAATTCCACCACATCTACTGGCGCCTGCACCAGCACAGCGCCTTCGCGAATGAGATGGTTGCAGCCGTGGCTGCGCGCTTCGAGCGGGCTGCCCGGGATCGCCATGACCTCGCGCCCCGCCTCGCCTGCCAGCCGCGCGGTGATGAGACTGCCCGACTTGACCGCTGCCTCCACGACCAGCGTCCCGCTCGCCAGCCCTGCGATGATGCGATTGCGGCTCGGAAAGTGGCTGCCGCGAGGTTCGGTGCCGGGCGGCTGCTCTGCGATCAGCAAGCCCTCGGAGGCGATACGCTCCTGCAGGTCGGTGTGCTGCGGCGGGTAGGCGATGTCGATCCCGCTTGCGATGACGCCGATGGTGCTTGGAAACGAGCCCTCGTGCGCCGCGCCGTCGATGCCGCGTGCAAGGCCCGACACCACCGTAAAGCCCGCCTCTGCCAGCCCCTGCCCGAACTCGCGCGCCAGCTTGACCGCAGCGGCGCTGGCGTTGCGCGCGCCGACCATGGCGACGCAGGGCTTCGCCGCCAGCGAGAGGTCGCCACGATAGGTGATAATCGGCGGCGCGCCGTCGATTTCGGCAAGCAGCGCGGGATAATCGGGCTGGTCGTGAAAGAGGTACTTCGCGCCCGCAGCGCGCACGCCCTCCACCTCACGTTCGATGCGATCCTGAGGTGCGGCGCGATATTGCCGGCCGCCTTTCTTTCCGAAGTCGGGCAAAGCCTCCAGCGCCGCAACCGCATTGCCATATCGCGCCAGAAGCATGGCGTAGCTGACCGGTCCGATATTGGGAGAGCGCAGCAATCGAATGCGCGCGAACGCCTCCTGCTGCGACAGCGCCGCAGCCTGCGGCCGGACTGCCTCGTTCACTTGGAAGAGCCGACCTTGGGTTCGGTGCCCGCTACCAGCCGCTTGATGTTTTCGCGGTGGAGCCAGATCACCAGCACGGCGATCAGCGTCAGCACCTTGGCAAATGTCGGAATGCCGAGGACGAAGGCCATCACCGCAGCAGCCACAACCGCACTCATCCCCGCCAGCGAGCTGATGCGCGAAATCGCAAGGACGCCGATCCAGACAATCGCGTAAGCGACGCCGATAGGCCAGGCGAGCGCGAAGCTGACGCCGGCATTGGTGGCCACACCCTTGCCGCCCTTGAACCCGAGCCACACGGGAAACGCATGACCGATGACGGCGAACAGGGCGGCCCAGCCCATGTCCTGCCAGAACCACATTCCCGCCAGCCACACCGGCACGAACCCTTTCGCAAGGTCGAGCAACAGCGTCGCTGCGGCCAGCCCCTTGCTGCCGGTACGCAGCACGTTGGTGGCCCCGATATTTCCGCTACCCTGCTGGCGAATATCGCCCTTCCCGGCCAGCTTGGCGAGGATCAGGCCGAACGGGATCGACCCGAAGCCATACCCCAGCAAGGCTGCCCACAGCACGTTCAGTGTGATGTCTCCAGTCATTCGCCATGCATAGCCAACATGGCCGCTTTGGACAGCACGTTTTTTGGA
This sequence comes from Qipengyuania aquimaris, assembly GCF_009827445.1. Taxonomy (GTDB): domain Bacteria; phylum Pseudomonadota; class Alphaproteobacteria; order Sphingomonadales; family Sphingomonadaceae; genus Qipengyuania; species Qipengyuania aquimaris. The sequence goes on along the minus strand of NZ_WTYI01000001.1, from coordinate 519,203 downwards.
TCATTGCCTCGGATACGGTCCAATCTCCAGGTACCAATCGACCGTACTTGGGCTTGTACGACAAGGTCGCTATCCATGGCGTAACGTGAACTTACCTGATCTCCCCTCCACGCCCCCCTCCCCCAGTCGCGATCCCTTGCTAGAACGACTGACCGAACGGGAGAAGGAGTGCCTGCGCCTTTGGCTGGGGCACCGTACTGCAAAGCAGATCGCACTCGATCTCGGCATTTCGCATCATGCGGTGGAAAAGCGCCTCAAGATGGCGCGGACCAAGCTGGATGTGACCTCGTCCATCGATGCGGCCAAGATGCTTGCGGCTTCCGAAGAGTACGGTGACACCGGACCCCAGGCGCCGGACCTCGTCAAAGACCGGCATGATCGACCAGACAGCAAACTCCGATACGCAAAAATGGGAGTTTTTCTGATGATAGTTTCAACCGTGATCGCGCTTGGCCTCGTATTGCAAGGAGGTGGCAAACCGACGATGGTCCCTTCGGACGAGGAGGCCTCCGGGGCAGTCGTGCTCGAAGGAAGCGACCTCGCCTACGAGAAAGTCACGGACGAGGAACTGCGTGATTGGCTGGGCTGGATATTCCGTACCACCGACACAGACGAATCCGGCTTTATCGAAGTCGGTGAAGCGCCAAAGAATTTCGCCTCGCAAGACGATGTGCTGGGCACAGTGATCCTTACCGGGATCTCGGCGCAGCAGGCCTTCATGGAGGCCAATGACGCCAACAAGGACGGTCGCGTCAGCGAAAGCGAGTTTGTTGAACCCGCTTTCCTCGCCTTCCGGGAGCGCGGAAGGCCGGTCCTGCCCGCCGCCTTGAAGCCTATGCAATGAATACCGGGCCTTAGGCCTGATTGACTGACAAATTGGCATCGGCCATGCGGTCCCCATGGTCGATGCCGCCAAACCTATCCTGATGTTTGATTCTGGCGTCGGCGGGCTGACTGTGCTCGCAGAGCTGCGCAAGCTGATGCCCAAGGCGCCGGTCATCTATGCCGCCGATATTGCAGGACTTCCCTACGGCGCAAAGAGCGAGGCGGAAGTCGCAGCGCGGGTTGCAGGCCTGCTCGGGCGAATGGCCGAACGCTACGAACCGCGCCTAATATGTATTGCCTGCAACACCGCCAGCACGATTGCGCTCGGCATGGTCCGCGATGTGCTGGAAACACCGATCGTCGGGACCGTGCCCGCTATCAAGCCCGCTGCCGCCATCACGAAGACCGGCACCATCGGCCTGCTGGGAACCGAAGCGACGGTCCGCCAGCGCTATGTTGACGATCTGGAAAAGGAGTTCGCCAGCGGCAAGACGCTGCTGCGTTACGGCGCCAACGATCTCGTCGCCTTGGGAGAAGCGAAACTGCGCGGCGACGAGGTCAGCGTGGAGGACGTTACCCGCGCTGCATCCGGTCTCGTCCTGCAAGCGGGCGGCGAAAATCTCGATACGGTGGTGCTGGCCTGCACCCACTTCCCCTTGCTTGAGCCGGAACTACGCGAAGCGTTCGGCAAGGATGTCACCTTTGTTCACGGTGCCGCCGGCATCGCGCGGCGTGTCGCTTATCTCGTCGATGGTCAGCAATTCGATGCCTCCGAAGGCGACATTGCCGTGACTACCGGCGATATGGACGACTTCGAACGGCTGGCTCCGGCCTTCGCCCGGCACGGTATTTCGAGGCTAATCCACTTCTGATCCTTGCGAATCGTTCGCAAAGATCGCGGTGGCGAAACGGTGTTTCATACACTATGTGACCCCGCAGAAATTGCCGCTGACGGGCGGCGCTGACGGGCAAACCCGGGTGAACTACGACCAGATCTTCGACGAAGCGATCGACCGCCTCCACACGGAAGGCCGCTATCGCGTGTTCATCGACATCATGCGCAACAAGGGCGCGTTCCCCAATGCGCGATGCTTCCACGGCCACAACGGCCCGAAGCCGATCACCGTCTGGTGCTCCAACGACTATCTCGCCATGGGCCAGCATCCCAAGGTGATCGAAGCGATGGAAAATGCGCTTCACGATGTTGGCGCAGGCTCGGGCGGCACGCGCAATATCGGCGGTAACACGCATCTTCACGTCGAGCTGGAACAGGAACTGGCCGACCTGCACGGCAAGGATGGCGCGCTGCTATTCACCAGCGGATATGTCTCGAACGATGCGACGCTCTCGACGCTGGCCAAGCTGCTGCCCGGCTGCGTGATTTTCTCCGACGAATTGAACCATGCCAGCATGATCGCCGGCATTCGCAATTCGGGCTGCGAGAAGCGTGTTTTCCGTCACAACGATCTCGAACATCTCGAAGAATTGCTGGCCGCGGAAGACGAGGCGACACCCAAGCTGATCGCTTTCGAAAGCGTCTATTCGATGGACGGCGATGTCGCCCCGGTCCATGCGATCTGCGACCTGGCTGAAAAGTACAACGCCCTCACCTATGTCGACGAAGTCCACGCGGTCGGCATGTATGGCAAGCGCGGCGGCGGAATTACGGAACGTGACGAGGCTGCCGACCGGATCGACATCATCGAGGGCACGCTGGGCAAGGCTTTCGGCGTCATGGGTGGATACATCGCGGCCGACACCCGCGTGATCGACTGCATCCGCTCCTATGCGCCCGGCTTCATCTTCACCACCTCGCTCAGCCCGGTGCTGGTCGCAGGTGTGCTCGCAGCGGTGCGCCACCTTAAGGGCTCCAGCGAAGAACGCGACGCCCAGCAGGGAGCAGCCGCCAGCCTCAAGGCGAAGATGCGGGGGGCGGGCCTGCCGGTCATGGACAGCACCACGCATATCGTGCCCCTCATGGTAGGCGATCCGGTACGCGCCAAGAAGATCAGCGACATCCTGCTCGCCGAATACGGCGTCTATGTGCAGCCGATCAATTTCCCGACCGTCCCGCGCGGTACGGAGCGTTTGCGCTTCACACCCGGCCCCGCGCACAGCGAGGCGATGATGGACGAATTGGTCGCTGCTCTGGTCGAAATCTGGGACCGCATGGATTTGGAGTTGAAAAGGGCTGCCTGAAGCTTGCCTCAATTCGCATGAGCAGTAATTCATATCCCAAGTACAGCTAATAAGGCTGACTATTTGGGGGCGAAAATCATGAATTACCGGTGCGGAGGTGCTCTTGCAGCAGCTTTGTTTCTCGTATCTTGCGGTGGCGGCGATAGCGGATCGCCAACTTCGGGCGGAGGTTCGACCCCGACACCGACACCCACACCTACTCCGACGCCGACTCCCGCCAGCTACACGAAATTCGCGGACCTTTCCGGTGACCAGCAATTTCGTTCCGCCTGCGGCGGACTTTACAATGTCCAGAATCCGATCGATTCCGGCGGCTTCACGCGGTATCCCGAACCGCCGTCCGCCCTGTCACAAGACTATGTCGCGGAAACACAAACCTGGACCATTACCGGTCAATCGCCCGATGGTGTGGCGTTTTCCAACGTTTTCACCCCGGCCGATATCGTCACTACGAGCATTGCCAACACAACCGCATATCGCGTGGTCGATGCAGTCAATTTCCCCAACCGGTTCTTCTTCGGAACCCCGACGCTCGGCAGTTCTCTGGCCGAGTATTCGCGCGGAACAGCTTTGTTCGTGAGGCCGGGCGCGGGTACGATGACTATGTCCTGCATCATTGGCGTGCCGACGAGACTGGATGACCGGCCATCGTCCACCGTGACCTACACCGAGTTTTCCGTGACCGGGAACGTATTCGTCGAGAACCCGGGCGCGGCGCCCAGCCAGTACAGCATCTCTGAGAGTACCGTCACGCTGACCGCAAATCCGGGCAACGGCATTATCAATCTCGACGTTACCCTTGTCGGACGCCAGTTCCAGTCTGACGGCTCGCTCTCCGCCACCCGGACACAATTTGGCACCTTCGGAGGAGAAGCGGGGATCGACGGCTCGATTCAAAGTTTTGCCGCCCCTTTGAACCGGAAACCCGACAACAGCGTCGGCGGCGGGTTTACTGGCTGGTTCTTCGGCCCACAGGGGCTCGAGATCGGCATCGGCATGACCTACTTCGGTGCAGCTGAAGATGGTTCGATAATCAGCTTCGCGGGGTCGATTTCGGGCAGGCAGTGATCGAAGCCCTTTCGCCGCTCCCCTTTCTTGTCCTAAAGGCGTCGCCTAAAGAAACGGGAGAGACGTGTGAGCGGTAATCGGGAACAGTCCTACGAAGAAGTGGTGTGCGGAAGGCGCAGCATTCGAGGCTATCTCGACAAGCCCGTGCCGCGGGAGTTGATCGAGGAAGTGCTGGCCTTGGCCATGCGCTCGCCCTCCTCGATGAACACACAGCCCTACCATTTCCATGTCATCACCGGTGCGCCGCTCGACGCCATCCGCAAGGGCAACACCGAAAACATCCTCGCAGGCGTGCCTGACAGCCGCGAGTTCCGCCGGGGGGAGCCTTTCGCCGGCGTCCATCGCGAGCGGCAGATCGGCTGCGCCGTACAGCTGTTCGAAGCCATGGGTATCGAGCGCGACGACAAGGAGAAGCGCCAGGACTGGGTGCTGCGCGGCTTTCGCCAGTTCGATGCGCCGGTCTGTGTCATCATTACCTACGACAAGGAATTGTCCGGCAGCGACGACACGCCTTTCGATTGCGGCGCCGTCACCACCGCGCTCGTCAACGCCGCCTGGAGCCGCGGACTTGGCTGCGTGATCAATTCGCAAGGCATCATGCAATCGCCGGTGGTGCGAGAACACGCCAGCATTCCCGACGATCAGGTCATCATGAAAGCGGTTGCCATGGGCTGGCCGGACCCCGACTTCCCCGCCAATCCGGTAAAGATAACCCGCCGCGAGGTTAGCGAGGCGGCCAGGTTCGTCGGCTTCGACTGAGGGAAAGAAACGCCTGTTCGCAGGTTATGAAGGCGAACAGGAGGACGACTTGGCAGACACACTGGTAGATTTGGGTGACGGCTTCTGGACCGTCAGGGGCGAATTCAGGATCGGCCTGCTGGAAATCGGCACCCAATGCTCGCTTGTCAGACTGCCCGACGGAAATTTCGTCTTCCTCGACAGCTATACGCTCGACGATGGGATCCGCGCCCAGATCGATGGCATTGTCGGTGATGCCAAGGTCGCTGCGATCCTCAACCTGCATCCGTTTCACACCATTCATTGCGAATGGATGCACGAGGCCTATCCCGAAGCAGAACTGTTCGGCACTGCGCGCCATGTCGACAAATTCCCCGCGCTTCCCTGGCAGGAATTGCGCTGCGAGGACGATGCGATGAACGAGAGGTTCGGACCCGACCTTTCCTTTTCTGTCCCACGCGGCGTGCCGCTCGTCAGCGAGGACGAGAGCGTGCACTTTTCATCGGTTCTCGCCCTGCACCGCCCCAGCGGAACGATTCACGTGGACGACACCTTCGTCTATCTGGACAAGGGCTTCCCGCTGTCCCTGCTTCCAATGATCAAGCGCCTGTCCTTCCACCCCACGCTCGCCAAGGCACTTGAGCCGCGCGCGGGTGCGGCAGACGAGTTCCGCGAGTGGGCGATCGACCTCGGGATCGACTGGGCCGATGCGCAGCGCATCGCCGCTGCCCACAATGCGATTTTCGAATTCGGCGAGAAGCGCTTCCCCGATTACGTGGGGGAAGCACTTGGACGTGTCGCTTCCGTGCTCGATCGCCATCGCGCCGAGCACGGGTAAGCAGACGAGGAATTACCTGAGGCTGACGACGTTGTCGGCGGCGGGACGCGTGCGGCTGCCGTCGTAAAGGCTCGCCATCGGCTCGTCCTCGACGATGATGCGTTCGGCAGAGCCAAAGCCGTTGAAATCGGTCTTCATCGCCGCGCCGTAGGCACCAAGCATGCCGATCTCGATGTAATCGCCAGCCTGGATGTCTTCCGGCAGGCTGAACGGTCCCGGCATATAGTCGGCATCGTCGCAGGTCGGACCATAGAACGCGAAGTCCATTTCCGGCTTGATGAGGTCGTCTTCCAACGCGCGGACCGGAAATTTCCAGTCGACATGCGCGGCATCGAAGAGTGCGCCATAGGCGCCGTCGTTGATGTAGAGTTCCTCGCCGCGGCGCTTTTCGACCTTCACAACGAGGCTGGAGTATTCCGCGCACAGCGCGCGGCCGGGCTCACACCACAACTCCGCGTTGTAGGCGATCGGCAGCGCATAGAAGTGCTGGTGGATGATGGTGAAGTAATCTTCCAGCGGCGGCGGTTCCATGCCCGGATAGACACTGGGGAAGCCCCCTCCCACATCGATCATGTCGATGACCACGGAAGCCTCCGCAATCGCGGCGCGCGTGCGGTCCAGCGCCTGCACATAGGCGAAGGGGCTCATCGCCTGGCTTCCGACATGGAAGCAGACGCCTAGCCAGTCGGCATACTGGCGGGTTTCCTGCAACAGCGCGGGCGCTTCGGTCAGATCGCAACCGAATTTCGATGCAAGGCTAAGCGCCGCGTGTTCGCTGGAAACGCGCAGGCGGACGCAGAGCCGCAGGTCGGTTGCAGGGTTGCCGTCGGCATCGCTCGTTGCCTCGACGATCTTGGCGAGCTCTTCACTCGAATCGAGGCTGAAGGTCTTCACGCCATGCTCGAAGTAAGCTTCGCGAATCGCTCCGCGCGATTTGACCGGGTGCATGAAGCACAGCGTCGCATCGGGCAGCACCGAGCGCGTCAGGCGCACTTCGGCAATGGAGGCGACGTCATAATGCGTAATGCCATTGTCCCACAAGATGCGGAACAGGTCGGGCGAGGGATTCGCCTTCACCGCATAGAGCGACTTGCCCGGAAACTTCTCGACGAAGAAACGGGCAGCGCGCGCAGCGGCGTGCGGGCGATTGAGGATTACGGGCTCGTCCGGCGCGAGGGCGCGAGCTACGGACCGGGCGTCAGGAAAATGCTGCAACTCAAGGGACCCCCTAAACAGCTCTTGCGAGCCATGAAACGACAAGCTGCCTTGCGGTTAGGAAGTCCCCTTGGGGCAGCAGGAGGCGCGCATATACTTCGTGTGTCATGAACTGCAAGTGAAAACTGCGCACCCGATTGCAAGGTTTCGCCGGTTGCAGCGGGCCTGAGCTGCGATAGGCCGTGCCGTCAGAATCCGACCTTCGGGACGGCGTCGACCACGCCCTTCTCGCTGTCGTCGAGGCGGTGGAAGTCCGCTTCCTGGAAACCCAGCGGTCCCGCGAACAGCACAGCAGGGAAGCTTGCGCGGCCCGTATTGTACCGCGAAACCGCCGCGTTCAATGCCCGGCGAGCCGCTGCCAGCTTGTCTTCCACATGGGTTAGCTCGCGCTGCAATTCCTGGAAGTTCGCGCTGGCCTTGAGGTCCGGATAGGCTTCGCCCAGAGCCAGCAGCCGATCAAGCGCGACGCGCAAACCCTGCTCGTCACCCGAAGAGATCGGCCCGTTAGCCGCCTGGTTACGCGCGGAAATCACGGCATCGAGCGTCTCTTTCTCGTGTCCGGCATAGCCCTTTACCGTTTCCACGAGATTCGGGATGAGGTCGTGGCGCTGACGCAGCTGTGCGTCGATGTCCGCAACGCCCTGATTCACCGATTGGCGCAGCCCGACCAGTCGGTTGTAGATGCCGATGACGACCAGCGCGAGCAGCACGACGAGCGCGATCAGGACGATTGCAACCACTTCCATTCCTTAACCCCCTATTCGATGTCTGCGGGTATGATAGGGAACAAGGGTTAAGGGGGGAAGTACGCGTGATCGAATATCCGGACGCCGACCGGCTGATGGCAGGCGAGCTTGGCGAATGGCTGCAGGGCCAACGCCAGGTGCGCCAGGATGCGATCGCGCAGTCGCATGACCGCTTGTTCAAATCCGGCCTCGTCCTGCTCCCCCTTGCCGCATTCCTCTTCATCCTCGCCCCGCTTCCCCTCGAACCCAAGTTCTGGATCACCGCCATTGCAGCCGGAGGGGCTTGGGCGTGGAGCCAGGTGCCGAAGCACAAGGCAAAGAAGCAGGTTAAAACCGGCATCAACGAGGCGATCGCCGATGCGCTAGGCCTTGCCTACCGCCATGATTGCGAGGGCAGCGAGGCATTCGGCAAGGCGCGCGACTATTCGATGCTCCCCTCGCATGACCGCGCCAGTTTCGAGGACATGTGGGCGGGTGAAGCGGCAGGACACTCACTGCTGCTGCACGAGGCACATCTCGAAGAACGCCGGGGATCGGGCAAGAACCGCCGCTGGGTCACGGTGTTTCGCGGTGTGATCCTGTCGATCGGCTTCGACCAGCCGTTTCACGGGACTACCTTGCTTGCCCCCGACGGTGCGTTCAGCAAGTTCTTCGGCGGCGCAAAGGATACCATCAAGATCGACGGGCAGGTCCTCGACCGCGCCCAGATGGTCAGCCCCGAATTCGAGGACCGCTTCGACATCTACACCACCGACCAGACCGAAGCGCGCTGGCTGATGCACCCAGAATATATCGAGCGCGTCCTGGCGCTGGAACATTCGCTGGGCGGCAAGCACAGCGCGGTCCTGTTCACCGGCGGCAGCATGGTGATGGCGATCAAGAGCAGCAATATGTTCGAAAGCGGATCGCTCGATCACAACGAAGACGCCTTTCTCGTGCGCGAGACAATCGGGCAGTTTGCCCGGCTGGCGGATCTAGCTCTGGCTCTGAACCGGTTGAAACCGAGTGAAAAAGGCCCCGGGGGATAGTCTCTCTCGGAGGGGCCTGGTGGTTCGAGGAACTGCCAATGTCGCAATCGTGCAATTACGACACACCCGATTCATGGAGAATATCTGCCCGTAAGGTCGCGAACCACCCATGTCTGTGGAGGATCGACCATGCTTGGCAAAGCCACTATCGCCCTATCTCTCGCACTGATTTTCTCAGTTGCTGCCCAAGCCGGTCCGCCCGACGGCAAGGGCAAAGGCGGAGGCGGCAAGGATGACGAGTCGAGCGCCCCCATCGTTCCGGCCTATGTCCACTCGCTGTCAGGCAAACAGCCTACCATCGAAATTCTCGATAAGGACTTCGCGAATGGCAGGACCGCCTTTGTTATGGGCGACGGGCGGACGCGCGGAATGGACCACGCCCCCGATGAAGGTAGAGTACTCACCGAAGAGCACCGCACTCTCTACCAAACCCGCTACGAGCAGAATGCGGACGGCTCCATTTCGGTCATTGGCCGGGAAGTTCTCCATGATGGCGAGGTCAGCGCGAACAAGGTTCAGTGCATTGCGACAGCCAAAGGCGGCAGGACAGCCTATTCCCTGACGTCGACCACCAGCGACAAGATACGCATTTTCAATCCGGCCCTCGTCGAGCATTTCTTCAGCGGGCGTATTCAGTCGTGCGATTTCTCCGTCGATGGATCGTTCATAGCGGCGATCGAAAACCTGCCCGGTAGCGGTTTCAACATCCTGCGCATCGACCTTCCCTCGGGGCAGCCTCAAATCCTGTTCACGACTCTTTCCGATACGCTGGAGCTCGAGAGCATCGATGTCGCACCAGACGGTCAAAGCTATCTGGTCAGTTGGCGCGACCGAGGTGGAGCGACAACCATGGACTACGTGAGCGAATGGCAACCGGGGACTGATGTTTTCGATCCCGGTTCGATCATCGCCAGCGACGCCCGGGGCGGAAGCTATTTATGCGAGGTGATCGACAATCAGACGGTTGCCGCTGGCTATATCTATCAGAGTCTCGCCGGACGCGATCCGGTGTGGATCGAAGCGACCGCGAATGGTGAGCGGGAACTTATAGCCAGCAAAGGCAATCGCGGTATCTACTTTCTGCGGTCGACGAAGTGCTGACCCCCTCGTTCAGCTCAACCGGTCCCTGAACGTATCGTAGCCGAACTCCTTCACCAGCTCGAGCTGGTCGATTTCGCTATCCCAGAGGTAGATGCTGGGTAGCTGGACGCCGTTGAATGTATTGGTCTTCACCATCGAATAATGTGCCTGGTCGAGAAAGGCGAAGCGCTTGCCGACCTGCGCGCCCCCGGGAATGCGATAGTCGCCGATCACGTCGCCTGCGAGACAGGAGGGACCGCCGATGCGGACCTCAGGCGTCTCGTGGTCCGTTGCCTCGCCCAGCATGGCGGGCCGATAGGGGGCTTCAATCACGTCGGGCATATGGCAGGTCGCTGAGATATCGGCGACTGCGACCGGCAGTTCGTTATGGCCGGTGTCGAGGATCGTGCCGACGAGGATGCCTGCATCGAGCGCCACGGCCTCGCCCGGTTCCAGATAGATTTCCGCGCCTGTGTCTTCCTTCGCGTCGCGCAGGAATTCAATCAGCTCCTCGCGCTGGTAATCGGCGCGGGTGATGTGGTGACCGCCGCCCATGTTGATCCATTTGAGCTGGCCGAACCAAGGCTCGATCGCGTCGAAGACTTTGTCCCATGTGGCATGGAGCGGTTCGAAATCCTGCTCGCACAGATTGTGGAAGTGGATCCCGTCGACGCCTTCCATGATTTCCGGCGTCAGCTGATCGATGGGAAAGCCGAGGCGGCTTCCGGGGCTGGACGGGTCGTAGCGGGGAACCTCGCCGGTCGGGTGCATCGGGTTGATGCGCAAGCCGACGTCGAAATCCTGTCCAGCCGCGCGCGCGGCGTCGAGGATGAGGGTGGCGCGCTCCATCTGGCCGGGGGAATTGAAAATTACGTGGTCCGAAAGGCGGCAGACCTCTTCCAGCTCTTCCGGTTTATAGGCCGCCGAATAGGTCGCGATCTCGCCGTCGTAGAACTCGCTCGCCAGCCGCGCTTCCCACAGGCCCGAGGTGCACACGCCGTCGAGATATTCGCCGATGATCGGCGCGGTCGCCCACATCGAGAACGCCTTGAGTGCAGAAAGCACCTTGATATCGGCCTCGTCGCGGATTTCCGCCAGGATCTGGCAGTTTGCGCGCAGCTTGGCAGCGTCCACGACGAACGCGGGACTGCTGACGCGGTTGAGGTCGAAATGGGCAAATGCCCCGGGGTCGCCGGCTTTTGTTTCCATGCGCCGCGACTTAGGGTGCAGCGCGCCCGGAGGGAAGAGGCCTAATCGTCCCGGTCGGTTTCGACTCCGGTCAGATCGAAGCGGATGACCCGGTTGCCGTAGACGTCGATCATGTAGGCCCGGCCCGCGCGATCGATCGCGATGTCGTGCCCGAGGCTGGCATTGTCGCCTTCGAGGCCGAGATCGAACGATCTTTCGACCGTCCCGTCCGGACGATAGACGCGCACGATAGCTCCATTGCGATCGAGCATATCCCGCCCCTCGACCGCCAAGGTCCAGCCGCCGCCGAGCGGTTTTACGCTGTAGGTGTGCCCGCGTTCGAGGCCGCGCCACTCTCCTGCCGGTTCGCCATCTGTGGTGAAGACGGCAATACGCGCGTTTTCCCGATCGGCCACGAATATCCGCTCGCCATCGGTGGAAATGCCGTGGGGCAGGTCGAATTCGCCGGCGTCCTGTCCCGCTTCTCCCCACTGGCCGAGGAAGTTGCCTTCGCGGTCGAAACGCGCGATCCGGTTGTTCGTGTAGCCATCGGCGATAAGCACCGTGTCGCCGAGAAAGGCGATGTCCGCAGGACGGCCGAAATGCTCACCGTCCTGCCCCGCTTCACCGCGAACGCCCCATTCGGAGCGCAGGATGCCATCGTGCGAAAACCGCAGGACCTGTTCGCGCGCGACATCGGTGATCCAGATATCGTCCTCATCGTCGATGGAGAGACCGTGCGGCATGACGAGTTCGTCGGCAGCCCAGCGGGCAAGAAGCGCGCCTTCGGGTGAAAACATGAACACTGTCGGCTGCGCGATAGTCTGCATGGTGAACGGCTCTACCCACTCGCGGCCTGCGCGGTGAAGGACGAAGACATGGCCATGACTATCGACATCGACCGCGCTCGGCTGCCCGAAAACTGCGTCTTCCGGCAACTCCGGCCATTCGCTGTCGATAGCGATGCGAGACGCCTGCTCGCGCGGCTGGGCGTTGCAGGACGCAAGCGCGCCCGCTGCGAGTAATGTGACCAGGGCGATCTGCTTGCTCATGGCCGCGATACTATGCCGCGAGCCGTCCGCGTCAAAGGCAAACGTGAAAGGGGGCAGGAAGACTTCGCCTCCCCGCCCCCGTTTCAATCACGACTGGATCTACTTTTCCTTGTCAGGACGGTAGACCAGCGCACGGATCGGTCCTTCGTAGGAAAACCCGCGCGACATCATCGCTTCGTGCCCGCTGCGCCAGTTGGACGCACCGAAGCCGGTATAGATGGTCGTCGTCGCAGTACCGGCGACGATCGTGTCATGGCTCTCCCCGATCGGCTCCGGATCGACAGTCACCAGCGCGTACCGTTCGTTTTCTTGCGGCACGAACTGTACCGACAGAAGACCGGGACGGAACATGTACTGGTCACGCGTAAACGCGCGCGTTTCCACGCCATCGGCATCCAGCAGCACCACTTGCGGCGACACTACCCGAGCAAAATCGAGCGCGGCGCCCAACTCTACCATCTTGGCACGGCTCGGATCCGGCAGGGCAAAGACCATGTAGGGGCCCGACGACCCATTGCGCACGAGGCACGGGCCGCTGGCCGAAAGCTCGTTGTCGAGCACCCAGATCTTCTTGTCCTTATCCGGCGTCAAGCTGACTGCCGTGACCGTTTCCGGTGCATCGGCGCAGTCCGTACGATCGAACGACAGCGTGGCGGGATAGCTGGGCGTGGTTGTCGCACACCCGGCCAGAGCCGCCGAAGCCGCCGCGAGAAGAAGCGTCGCTTTCTTCATCGCGAACCCCGTCACCGCATCAGGCGGACGGCAGTTTCCGCCACTTCCTTGAGCGCGACATCGATGCCCTCAGCCAGGCGTTCGGGCTGGGAGATCATGTCTTCACGGTTCTGAAACGCATAATCGGGGCTCGGCGCGATAGTGACAATGCCAGCCTGTGCATCGACCGGATTGTAGATGATGCGGTTTTCCATCAGCGTCGCTCCGGTACCGGCATCGATCATCCTGACGTCGGCCGCCACGGTCGGACGCCAAAGCTGATTGCCCGAATTGACGTATCCGTAGGCGGTGACATTGAAGTCGATCAGCGCCTGAACACCTTCGGGTGCAGTCGGATAGTCTTCCAGAAACTCGCGCTTGTCGCGGTCAGGACCGTCGAGCATCGCAGCTTCGATGTCGGCTTCTGCCAATGCAGCGATGAGATAGCTTTCGAAGTTTGCTTCGGGCGTGTGGTTCACGCTTTCCAGCGCCTCGTTGACGCGGCTCTTGCGCGAGCCCTGAACGCCAGCGTCGATAAGTGCGCCGAGCAGGCCGAAGTTGCCCATGGTCGAGGCCGCCTCATATGCGACCGCATCGTCGCCGAGCGTGTCATCGACGATGGCGACGGATGTCACTGGTACGGCAGGCGCAGTGTAGGGCGTGCCCACATACGGATTTGCGCATGCGGCAAGGCTCAGCAGCCCGAGGGCTGCAATCGATTTTTTCATTGGTTACGTACCCCTCAATCAGCCGGGCGGATGATTCCGTCCCGGTGCGTCCCTGTAAAGACGACATGAGGTATATATACGACGGATTGACGGTCAATCCTGCTTGGTGATGATCTCTACACAGTCTTCACGCTGTGGCGGCGCTGCCACGCCAGAAATCACCTATGTTAAGGCAGAGAACTCTCAATCGGTTTTCTTGAGGTGTTCAAGCACCCGCGCGATGGCCGGATCGCTTCCGTCGCGTGCCGTACTGGCAGGCATGATCTCTACTTGCGCAATGTAGTCTTCGCGCGGCGTTCCGTCGACGTGAAACAAGGCCTCGCCGCCAAGGTCTACCCTGGCGTCGCTGTGCTCGAGGTCGTAATTCCACAGCCCGCCGAGCAAGTCTCCCATGTCCGAGCCGATCGTCACGGCATCACTTGCGGCGTCCATGCCGATTACGATCCCTTCTCCCATGCTCCCGGTCCAGCGTCCATGCAGGACGAAAACGGGGCCTCCGTAATATGGCTCGCGCGGCATAACGTATTCCACGAACTGGCGCGGGACCGTGAATTCGCGTTCGTAAACAGGGACGCGATGCATCTGGTAAGGCTGCGCCTCACTGACAAAGTGCCCGATGATCGAGCGCGCAACCTCGGTATTCCCCCCGCTCGGCGTTTCGCGCATGTCGAGTACCACGGCGCTCGCTCCCGTGGCCTCCTCCATTGCCGCATCGAAAGCTGCGATGGTCTCGTTTTTGCCGAGCGAATTCAGCGGAGTGATGACGGCAACGCTGTCGTCCTGGCCGATGAAGCGCAGGTCCACGGTCGGTCGATCACGCAGGCTGTTTGCCCAGTCCCGCGTCGAGGCCAGTTCGATCGCATGGACACTGGCGTCCGCCTTTCTGACGACGAGCTTGCGCAGACCGGCACGCTTTCCGTTGCCAGCTAGCGTAAGGCCGTAGTCGAGCTGTGCATCCGTCGGTTCGGGCAAGACATCGCCGAAGGGCAAGAGCGCGGCATTGGAAGCGGGGCTTCCGTCGATCAAGGCAATGGTATCGCCTGGCCTCAGCCCTGCCTCGAAAGCGGGAGAATTCCGCCGCACATCGACGATCCTCGCCTCTCCGTCGATGAAGGCGAGATCGAGATCCGCTGCGGTCATCACGATGGCATAATCATCATCCGTGAACGGACCGACAATGAGATGCGGGTCCATGAATGTCAGCGCAGTCTGGTGGATTACCTTGCGAAACTGGGCCGGGTTTTCGGACTTGAGGGCGACTTCTTTGGACCGCGCCAGCTGCGCATCGACGTCGATATCGTCGCGCTCAATATACGCGTACTTGCCGCGCAGGAGGGTTTCGAACTCCCCCCAGGCCGCAGCAGCGTCGAACGCCGCTTGCGCCACCGGCTGCCCGGATTGTTGTGCCTGAACAGCCGCGCCGGACGCTGCGCCGACAAGTGCGATAGCGCCAAGCGCGGCTTGCACGCGCATCAGAATTCGACCGGGCCGTCCAGTTCCTTCACCTGCCAGGGCAGGCCATGTTCATTGAGCATTTCCATGAACGGATCGGGGTCCATCTCTTCCATGTTGAAGACGCCGTCGCCTTCCCACTTGCCGGTGACCATCATGGCCGACCCGATCATCGCGGGTACGCCGGTGGTATAAGAGACTGCCTGGTTGCCGGTTTCCTCGTAAGCCGCTTCGTGGCTGCATATGTTGTTGATGTAGAACGTCTTTTCGCCCGAACCGTCGAGCGCCTCGCCGGTCGCGATGACGCCGATATTGGTGTTGCCCTTGGTCGTTTCGCCCAGCGTTTCGGGCTTGGGCAGGACGGCTGCGAGGAACTGCAGCGGGATGATGTCCTTGCCCTGGTAACGGACTGGATCGATCCGCGTCATGCCGACGTTCTGCAGCACGGTGAGATGCTTGATGTACTCATCGCCAAAGGTCATCCAGAAGCGCGCACGCTCAAGTTCAGGATTGAACTTGGCGAGGCTTTCCAGCTCCTCGTGGTACATCATGTACATGTTTTTCGGGCCTACGCCCTCGAAGTCGAACTCGACCTTCTTGCCCATTGCCGGGGTCTCGACGAATTCGCCATTTTCCCAATGGCGCGCAGGCGCAGTCACTTCGCGGATGTTGATTTCAGGATTGAAATTGGTCGCAAAGGCCTGACCGTGGTCACCGCCGTTGCAGTCTAGGATGTCGAGCTGGCGGATCGT
Source organism: Qipengyuania aquimaris (assembly GCF_009827445.1). Classification (GTDB taxonomy): domain Bacteria; phylum Pseudomonadota; class Alphaproteobacteria; order Sphingomonadales; family Sphingomonadaceae; genus Qipengyuania; species Qipengyuania aquimaris. The sequence goes on along the minus strand of NZ_WTYI01000001.1, from coordinate 503,583 downwards.
CTTCAGCTTGTGCTTCTTGAGCCACATGGTGAAGACGCTGGTCACGCCCGGATCGAAGCCCGATCCCAGCAGCGCCATGATCCCCGCATCTTTAAAGCGGTCGTGATAGGCCCACTGCCAGTGGTATTCGAACTTTGCCTCGTCCTTGGGCTCGTAATTGGCGGTGTCGAGGTAATCGACGCCAGCTTCGAGGCAGGCGTCCATGATCGGCAGATCCTGGTACGGAAGCGCGAGATTTACGACCAGGCTCGGCTGCACCTGCTTGATCAGGCGGACCATCGCCGGGACTTCTTCCGCGTCGATTTCGTAAGTGCTGATGTCGACGCCGGTGCGCTCTTTCACACTGGCGGCGATGGTGTCGCACTTGCTCTTGGTGCGGCTGGCGAGATGGATATCGGTGAAGATATCCTTGTTCATCGCCATCTTGTGGACGCACACGCTGCTGACGCCGCCTGCGCCGATGACCAGAACTGTCGACATGAGAAAACCTCTTAGCTGAATTCGATTCTTGCCTGCCCCCTAGCGAAATGCGCTATCGCAGCCAAATGATCCGAGACGATATGCGCAAACCGACGAGACAGGGCGTCATCGATGCCGCCGCATCGATCGCCGAAATCCTGCCGCCGAGCCCGCTGCTTCCTGTCGAAGTTGGCGGGGTAAAAGTGCATGTGAAGGCCGAGAGCCTCCAGCCTGTCGGCGCCTTCAAGATCCGCGGCGGCTGGTGGCGGCTTTCGAACCTGACCGAGGAAGAAAGGGCGCGTGGTGTTATCGCGGTTTCTTCGGGCAATCACGCGCAAGGTGTCGCCTGGGCAGCTCGCAAGCTCGGGATCAAGGCTGCCATCGTCATGCCGCGCAACGCGCCGCGGGTGAAGCTTGAAGCCACCCGCGCCCTTGGTGCAGAAATCGTGCTCTACCAACGTCCAGGCGAAGACCGCGACGAGGTCGCAGCCAAACTGATTGCAGAACGCGGCGGGACGCTGGTCCACGCTTTCGGCGATCCCTGGGTGATCGAGGGACAGGGAAGCGCAGGTATAGAGATCGAGCAGCAGCTGGGCCGGGCCCCGTCACGTCTGATCGTGTGCTGTGGCGGTGGCGGACTGGCAGCCGGCCTCGCACTCGCCTGCCCTGAAAGCGCGATCCACGTAGTCGAGCCGCACGGGTGGGACATGGTCGGACAAGCGCTGGAGGCAGGCGAAATCGTGCAAGTAGCCGATGATCCGCCTTCCACCATTTGCGACGCCTTGCAGCCCGATGCGACGAAGCCAATCAACCTAGACGTGCTTCACGGGCGCGCCGAGCCCGGAGTAACTGTTACCGACGAAGAGGTGCGCGAGGCGCAGCGCTTTGCCTTTTCGAAGCTCAACCTCGTCGTGGAACCCGGTGGCGCCGCAGCGCTCGCGGCGGCGCTTGCCGGGAAGGTAATGCTGGACGAGGGCACTGTCATCATGATCACCGGCGGCAACACAGATGCTGACAGCTTTGCTGAAACGCTACGCGGGGTTTGACAATCGGCGCGGCCCGCATCACCCATGCGGGCACAAAGGGAGGGAGTTCTTTCAATGCAGGCTCAAATGCTGGCACCGGCAGCGGTGCTGATCGCGTGGTCGCTCATCATGTTGCTGTGGATGGCCTTCACCCGCTTTCCGGCGATGAAGAAGAGCGGAATGGACCTCGGCAATGCCAAGCCAGGCGGTCGGGGACAGGACCTCGAAGGCGTGTTGCCCGACAAGGTGCAGTGGAAATCCCATAACTATGCGCACCTGATGGAGCAGCCGACCATCTTCTATCCGGCTGTCGTGATCATCGCCCTGCTTGGCGGCACCGGCGTCGATGCGCTGGCGGCTTGGTTCTATGTCGGCCTTCGCATCGTTCACTCGGTCTGGCAGGCGACGGTAAACACCGTCTCGGTGCGCTTCCCGCTGTTCGTGCTGGCGACAATTGCGCTTGCCTACCTGGCAGTCCGTGCCGTCACCCTCACCATGTTCGCCGTTTAAGGAGAGGTCAGATGGATATCGCACACTCGCCCATCCTCCAGCCCGTCGTGGCGCTGGCGATCTGGACCATGATCATGTGGTGCTGGATGTACGGTACCCGCATTCCAGCCATGAGCCGAAATCCGAAGATCGATGCCGCTAACCTCGTCGGTACGACGGGTGCAAGCCTGCGGGCCGAACTGCCGGAAAAAGTCAGCTGGAAGGCCGACAATTACAACCACCTGCACGAAGCCCCGACCGTGTTCTACGCCATCGCGCTGGTGCTGGCGATAACCGGCTACGGCGACGGCATGAACGCATTACTGGCGTGGATTTACGTTGGCCTCAGGGTCATGCACTCGCTGGTCCAGTCAACCAGCAACCGCGTGCTCGTGCGTTTCGTGCTGTTTGCCCTATCGAGCATCGTGCTGATGGCGATGATCTTCCACGCGGCGATCGTCACCTTCGACATTCACCTGTAAGGGCGAATGCGGCGGGGTAATCTTACTCCGCCGCTTCGCGTTCCGCCACTTCGAGAGTCGCGAGGAAGCGCTCGGCGTCGAGCGCGGCCATGCAGCCGGTGCCGGCTGCGGTTACGGCCTGGCGATAGGTATGGTCCATCACGTCGCCCGCTGCGAACACGCCGGGTATCGACGTCTTCGGTGTTCCCGCTTCCACCAGCAAATAGCCGCTGTCGTCCATCGGCAGCTTGCCCTTGAACAGTTCGGTCGAGGGCGCATGGCCGATCGCGACGAAAGCGCCATCGCAGGCAAAATCGCTATCCTCGCCGGTCTGCGTATCGCGTAGCCGCAAGTGCGAGAGCGCGCCATTGTCACCCGCCTCGAAGCTTTCGACCGTCTTGTTCCACAGGACCGAGATCTTGGGGTGGTTCAGCAGGCGGTCCTGCAGGATCTTCTCCGCACGCAGTTCATCGCGGCGGTGGATCAGGGTGACGTCGTCCGAATGGTTTGTAAGGTACAGAGCTTCTTCGACAGCGGTATTGCCGCCACCGATGACGGCGACTTTCTTGCCGCGATAGAAGAACCCGTCGCAGGTGGCGCAGGCCGATACGCCCTTGCCGCCCAGTTCCTGTTCACCCGGAACGCCGAGCCATTTGGCCTGTGCCCCGGTGGCGATCACCAGGACGTCGCCGATATATTCATCGCCGCTGTCGCCCACGGCGCGGAAGGGGGAACCGTTTTCGAGATCGACCTCGACGATCGTATCCCACATCATGCGCGTGCCGACATGTTCGGCCTGCGCCTTCATTTCCTCCATCAGCCAGGGGCCCTGCACCACGTCGCGAAAGCCGGGATAATTCTCGACATCGGTCGTGATCGTCAGCTGGCCGCCGGGCTGGAGGCCCTGCACCACGATCGGCTCCATCATCGCACGCGCGCCGTAAATGGCGGCGGAATAACCGGCCGGGCCGGAACCGATGATGAGCATTTTGGTGCGATGGGTAGCCATGAAACTGTCTCTGGATCGTCTGAATTGAAGCGAAGGCGATATATGGGGATTGGTCGGGCGAGAGTCACGCCAGATAGGCGCTGCGCAGGCGCTCGCGCAGGGGTTCATCCACACCTAAGGCGTCTTCGATGTATCGATCGAGCGATCCGTGGTCTGCCTCAACCTCTTTCCAGAATGTCGCGAGGTAGTCTTCCTGAACGCCGAGCAGTGCCTTGACCGCATCATCGTCGAGCTTGCGCCCCAGCCGCGCCTCAATCCCCGGCACCGACTGCGCGGCCAGCACATCCATGCTTGGCGCATCGTTGGTCCGCAGGAATTCCGCCATCTGCCGATCGCGGTCGACGCCAAGAATATGCAGCAAGAGCATGGCCGCGATACCGGTACGATCCTTGCCGGCAAAGCAATGGACGAGGCTGGCCCCTTCCCGGTCTGCGAGAATTTTCAGATAGCGACCGAACATCTCGGTCATGGCCGGATTGCGCGGCATTCGTGTGTAGACGGTGATCATTCGCTTGCGCGCAAACTCGGCTGTCGTGGTTTCCGCGTCGACATCCATGTGCGGCGGGCTGGAACTGGTTTCGCCGTCGTAGAACACGACCTCGCCATCGAAGCCCTCGATCCGGCGGCAGGGATTGCGTTCCCGCTCGCTTTGACCGCGTAAGTCGATCACGGTGCGGATGTGCAAGCTGCCGATCGCTTTTAGGTCATCGTCGCTGGCATCGACATGCTGGCCCGAACGCCACAGCAGCCCAGTCTTCACCCGCGCCCCGTTGGCGGTCTCCCACCCTCCGTAATCGCGGAAATTGTGGATGCCGTCGGTTTCGATGAAAGGTTCGCGAATCATGGGTCGCGGTGTGGCAGGCACGCACTGATCCCGCAATGTGCCCTAAGGGCGAACGCGTATAGGCGCGCCCACCGCGGGTTTGTATTGCAGCCTTATCGCTCCGAACGAACGAGCAGCGACTGAAGGGCAGCGGGAATGGCAAAGATTATCATTGCAGACGATGACGAAATCATCGCGGACATGGCCAGCAAAATCCTGTTCGAAGCAGGTCACGTATGCGGCTGGGTGCCAGATGGCGAAAAAGCCCTCGACCTGTTGCGTTGGCGCAGGCCTGATCTTCTGCTGCTGGATCATGACATGCCGGGGATGACAGGGGCACAAGTGCTTCGGTCGCTGCGCAGTTCTGCAGAAAATTACGACCTGCCCGTTATCATGTTCACCGGATTATCAGGTGCGGATGATGAAAGTCACGCCTATTACAACGGCGCCCAAGCCTTCATCCGCAAACCGTTCAACGCCAAGATGCTGTTGCACGAGGTCAATCTTGTCCTGAAAGCGCGCGCCGAGCGACCGCAGCATCGCAGTTTAATGGAACATCTGGAGCAAAAGGCCGGCCGATGGCGCGATTCGCCCGAAAAGCGGGTGATGCTCTAGATCTCGCCTAGCGCGCATCCAGATCGCGCAGGAAGTTGCTGGTCCAGTCCTGGACATTGTCATCGCGAACCGTGGAAATCAGCGCTTCGTAGCGCCTGCGTCGTTCCTCAAGCGGCATATCGAGTGCAGTCGCAATTGCGTGAGACAGATCGTCCGGGCTGTGCGGATTGACGAGCAGCGCATCCTGCATCTGAGCTGCCGCACCGGCAAACCTCGACAGGATCAGGACGCCCGGGTCTTCGGGATCCTGTGCGGCGAGATATTCCTTTGCTACCAAATTCATTCCGTCGCGCAGCGGCGTGACGAGACCGATCTTGGCAGCGCGGAAAAAACCGTAGAGCTCCGCGTGGCTGTAACCGCGGTTCACATACCGCACCGGGACGACATCGACCTCGCTTCGTGCGCCGTTGATTTGTCCGGCTTTCTGTTCAAGCAGGGCGCGAATTTGCTGATAGCTTTCGACATCCTCCCGGCTGGGCGGCGCAATCTGGATGAAGACAAGGTCGCGGACACGGTCGGGAAAGCGATCGAAAAAGCGGCTGATGCCGTCTAGGCGCTCCGGCAGGCCCTTGGAGTAATCGAGCCGGTCGACACCGATCATCGCGGTCCGGCGACGGGTCGAGCTGAGAAGCCGCTGTTCCGCCTGGCGAGAATCGCCTGTATCTTTCAGGCCGGTGAAATGGTCCCAGTCGATGCCGATTGGATAGGCGCGCGCAATTGTGGTGCGACCGTCCAGCGTGATCGAGCCGGTGGCATCGTCGACCTCGGCGCCCAGTTCGGTGCGGCAATAGTGGAGGAAGCTGTCCAGCCATTCCTGCGTCTGGAAACCGAGCAGGTCATAGTGCAGCATCGTGCGCACCAGCCGCTCGTGATAGGGTAGCGAGACGAACAGGCGCGTCGGCGGCCACGGAATATGCAGGAAGAAGCCGATCCGGTTTTTGACACCGCGAGACCGAAGCCTCTCTCCCAAAGGGATGAGGTGGTAGTCGTGGACCCAGACGATGTCATCGTCCTCGATCAGCGGGTGCAGCGTTTCCGCGAAGCGTTCGTTGACGCGCTCGTAGCCCTTGCCGGTTTCGCGCTCATACTCGGCAAGGTCGAGACGGTAGTGGAACAGCGGCCAGAGGGTCGAATTGGCATAGCCATTGTAATATTCGTCGACGTCGCGTTTCGAGAGATCGATCGTAGCAGTCGTCACGCCGTCGGTAGTTTGCGTTGAAATTTCGCCCGAATGCTCTTCGGCCTCTTCGCCGGACCAGCCAAACCAGACCCCGCTGCGATCCTTGAGCGCGGCATTCAATGCCCCTGCGAGCCCGCCCTGGGCTCCTGCCGCACCGCGCGCCTTGGGCACTGCCACCCGGTTGGAGACGACCACAAGACGCGCTTCTTGGCTCACCTGACGTCACTCCATGGTTTCGATAACAATCCGACCGAGTTTATTATTCCAACCAGCGAGTAGGTCTGAGGGAAGTTCCCCCAAAGTTCGCCTGTCTCGTAATCGAGATCCTCACTCATTAGGCCGGATTTCGTGGTGTGGCTCAGCATGGCGCAGAAGAGGTCGCGCGCCTCGCTGCTTCGGCCCGTAAGGTGCAGCGCCTCGATCAACCAGAAGGTGCAGACGTTGAATGCCGTCTCGGGCGCACCGAAATCGTCCTCGGCCGCATAACGGAGCATATGGTCGCCGCGCCGCAAGTCGCGTTCCACCGCAGCAAAGGTCTTCAGGAAGCGCTCGTCGTCGGGCGCGAGATAGCGAAGTTCCACCATCTGGAGCAGGCTCGCGTCGAGATAATCGCTTTCGAAGCTGGCGCCGTAATGGTCGCCCTCCTCGCTCCATGCGTTTTCTTCGATCTTGGCGCGGATCGCCTCTGCGCGGTCCTTCCAGTACCGCACCCGGTCGCCCTTGCCGAGGCGCGCAGCGACATTGGCCAGACGGTCGCACGCCGCCCAGCACATCACGGCCGAATAGGTATGGACTTCCTGCCTCGTACGGAATTCCCAAAGACCCGCATCGGGCTTGTCGTGCTTGGCCCAGGCAGCCTCGCCCACTTCCTCGAGATGGGCGAAATCGGTCTCGTCCGCCATTCGAAGCAGTCGGGTGTCGAAGAACGCCTGCGCGGTAGGCATGACGATCTGGCCGTAACAATCGTACTGAACCTGCTTGTACGCGGCATTGCCGACGCGAACCGGCCCCATCCCGCGATAGCCCGCGAGGTTCTCGGCAAAGCTCTCGTGCAGTTCGGCTTCGCCCATGACGGAATAGAGCGGCTGGATCTGCCCTCCGCGCGCCTTGTCGATTATATTGCGCAGATAGGCGAGATACTTCTCCAGCACATCCAGCGCGCCGAGGCGGTTGAGCGCCTGCACGGTGTAGTAGCTGTCCCTGATCCAGCAGTAGCGATAGTCCCAGTTGCGCTCGCTCCCCGCTGCTTCGGGGATCGAAGTCGTAAGCGCGGCAACGATGGCGCCCGTTTCCTCGTGCTGACAAAGCTTGAGCGTGATGGCCGCACGAATGGTCTCTTCCTGCCATTCCAGCGGGATGTGCAGGCCACGAACCCAGTGTTGCCAGTACTTGCGCGTATTGGCTTCCATCCGCCTGATTTCGCTGCGGATATTACCGACGAAGGGTTCGTCCGGGCCGAGGAAGAAGTGCTGGTCCGCCTCCACCCGATAGCTTCTTCCTTCGAGGACGTAGCCGACCGGGGCATCGGTCGAGAGGCGCATGGTCTGGTCGCCAAGCTGGTAACGGATGTGGTTGGTGCCGTTGGTCGTCGTGGCCTCTGCGCTGCCATAGCCATAGAGGGGCGCAAGACGCACGCGCAGCCGCGGCGCGCCCGCAACGGGGCGCACGATGCGGATGAAGGCAACCGGGCGATACATTCTCCCCGATCCTTCATAACGCGGCGCGAAATCGGTGATTTCAACCGCACTTCCGTCCTCGGCTTCGAGGCGGGTGACGAGAATTGGAGTATTACGTTCGTAGTGCTGGCTCGACGACACCTGCCCTTCCAGCTCGAAGCGCCAAACGCCCTCGTCCACCTTGTCGCCATTCAGCAGCGAGCAGAAGACCGGATCGCCATCGACGCGCGGAACACAGCCCCAGACGAAGCCAGCACGCTCGTCCACAAGGGCGCTGACCTGGCAATTGCCGATAGGAAAAAGTTCGAGAGAGCTTTGTGTCACAGTTCCAGCCATTGATGCACGGCACTCACGCCGCTCAGGTGATAACGGGCGTTGTCGCTGTCGCGCTCACCCACGGCAATGCCAAAACCTCCGCATTCGTTTGCAGCCGCCATGCCGTCTTCGTCGGTCGTGTCGTCCCCGACGAATACCGGTAGCGAACCTGCAAACGGTTGTTCCGACAGGAAAGCTCGGACCGCCCCGCCCTTGTTGGCGCCCGGTCGCACGATTTCCGCGATGGATTTGCCGGTGGCCAGATGCAAGTCGTGCGCCTCCGCTACAGAACGGGCGAACGCGACGGCCTGTTCTTCCTTCTCCGGGGCGCTGCGGAAATGGATCGCCCCGCCATGGCTCTTCGGTTCATAGAGCAAGCCGTGTTCGGCCGCGAATTCGCGCAATTGCATGACAACCGGGTCGGGCAGCCCCTCGGGCGCCCGCCCCAAGCGCGAACCGTCGGCCAACAGTCGGGAAACGCCGTGTGACCCCGCCCGGCAGACCATGATATCGTCGAGATGGTTTTCCAGATCGTCGAGCGCGCGACCGGACACGAGCGCCAGCCTGCCATCGAGCCTGTCGCGCAGCCGATGGAGGCGATCGACCATGTCCTGCGGCACATCGATAGCGCCAGGTTCTGGCGCGAGTTCGACCAGCGTCCCGTCGAAATCGAGGAAAAGGGCCAAGCGATCCCGCGCGAGCAGGTCGTGAAACTTGGGTGGAGGCGGTAGCGAGGGTGAGCTGGCCATCGCCCCCGTGCTTAGCGGCTGAGGCCGCCGCGTCAAACGCTCACTGTTGCGGAAAGGCGGAACCCGGCGTCAGGATGAGGTCGCCATTCTCTACGCGCCAACCTTCGAGACGCGAGAGGAAATTCATCCCCAGCACGTTGGTGTTGCCAAGGTTGGGGGCAATGACCGCATCGAGGCCCTCGGCCTTGATATTGCCGAAGGACAGGCTTTCCACCGTAGTCAGATCGGCCGTGACCGTTCCGTTAGCAGTGCCAAGCATGACCGGCAGACCGCCGGGCCTCGGTTCGAGCCCTGCGGCATCTGCCGAGCGGCTGGAAAACGCCGTCAGTGTTGCGCCGGTATCGACCATAAGGCGCGTCGGCACACCGTTCACATTGGCGCGCAACCAGTAATGGCCATCGGCGGCCATCGGGATGACGGTTTCCGCACCTACGATCGTCTGCTCGGGCAGGCCGATCTGCGTCATCGAGTCGAGGCGCGGATCGAACCGGGCCACCTGCAGGAAAACGGTGACGAGAATGCCGACCAGCGCGAGCGTGCTGACGGAACGCACCAGCCTGCCGCCCGCAATCTTGCGGCGCAGCATCATCGATCCGATCCAGCCTGCGACGAGCGCGACGATGGTGGCGACGAGCAGCCCCGAACGCGGGATTGCCCGGACCAGTTCCGCTATTGCCGACAGGATCGCTTGGCCTTCCATGACATCGATATAGGGACGCTATCCCCCATCGTCCATGAACGGCGCAGCGGTAATTACGGAGCGTTACGATGCTCGCTGGCCTCGGCGAGGATTACCGAGAACCGGTCCTTGTCGTCGGTCCAGCGCGCCATGGGCGTCCAGCCGCCAGCCAGCAGCAAGAGATTCGCACTGCGTGGGCTAAATTTGTGGCTATTTTCGGTGTGGATCGTCTCGCCCGCAGCCATGGAAAAGCGCTGTTCGCAGACTTCGAAATCCATGTCGCACTTCGCTTCGAGATGCATCTCGATCCGCGAGAAATCATCGTTCCAGATAGCCCTGTGAACAAAATCGTCGACGGGGATCGTGCCATCCAATTCGCGATTTATGCGCCGCACAAGGTTGAGATTGAATTCGGCCGTTACACCCCTTGCATCGTCATAAGCCGCTTCGAGGACGGCAACGTCTTTCACCAGATCCATACCGATCAGGAGCAACGGTCTCTCTCCCTCGGTGCCGCCCAGTGTTGCCCGCATGGAACGCAAAAGGTCGACCGCAGTGCGGGCGACCATGTTGCCGATCGTCGATCCCGGGAAGAAGCCAAGTTTTCGCATCTCTTCGACTTCGGCAGGCAGGGTGACCTGCTTCATGAAATCCGCTTCGACGGGAAGCACGGGCAAGCCAGGGAATTTCTTTGCCAGGGCGGCGGACGACTGGCGCAGGAAATCGCCGGAAATATCCAGCGGAACATAGGCCGCAGGGGCGATTGCCTCGAGCAACAACGGGGTCTTGACCGAGCTGCCAGACCCGAACTCGACGACTGCGCGATCCGCGCCGATCAGCCGGCGAAATTCGTCCTTCCGCGCTTCGAGAATCTGTGTTTCCGCGCGGGTCGGGTAATATTCCTCAAGCGACGTGATGTCTTCGAACAATTGTGAGCCGGCATCGTCGTAGAGCCAGCGCGCAGGGATTGCCTTTTGCGTCTGTTGCAAGCCAGCCAGTACATCGCTGCGAAAGGCCTTGTCGACCCCGTCCTCATCGCGCTCGACCAATGCGATCCCTTGATTTGCAGTCATACGTCCCTCGCGAGCCTCAGGCCGGTGAACTGCCAGCGCTGGTGCGGGTAAAAGAAATTGCGATAGCTAACGCGCGAATGCCCGCGCGCCGTCGCGCAGCTTGCGCCCTTGAGGACGAACTGCCCGCTCATGAATTTGCCATTGTATTCGCCAACCGCACCTTCGGCGGGCTGGAAACGCGGATAGGGCAGGTATGCTGAACGTGTGAATTGCCAGCAGTCCCCAAACAATCCGTCGCTGCCGACCGGAATCGGCGGGGCAGCCGCGTCGAGCTGGTTTCCGGCAGCCGGATCATGCGCGACAAGCTCGCCCTCCTGCCCCCTTGCGATGGCTTCCCACTCGAATTCCGTCGGAAGCCGCTTGCCAGCCCAGGTTGCGAAGGCATCGGCCTCGAAATAGGAGATGTGGGTCACAGGAGCGTCCGGGTCCCTGTCTTGCCAGCCGCAATGCGTGAAAGCCTCCTCGCCGCGCCAGTACAGCGGCGCAGCAATGCCGTTTTCCTTAACCCACGCCCAGCCGTCCGACAGCCAGAGCGATGCGGTTTCGTAGCCGCCGTCGGCAATGAATTCGACCCACTCGCCATTTGTGACCAGACCGGCGGAAAGTTCGAACGGCTCCAGCAGGACGCGGTGATCCGGGCCCTCGTTGTCGAATGCGAATCCCGGTTCCTGATGCCCGATCCGCGCGATACCGCCGGGGTGGGAATGCCATTTTCCTGAGGCAGTCTTCGCAGGAGGAGTGATAGCATCCTGCCACATCGCCACGCCGAGCGGGTTCTGGAACAGGGCGTGTTTGATATCCGTCAGCAGCAGTTCCTGGTGCTGCTGTTCATGCGCGATTCCGAGTTCGATCAGGGGCCGCAGCTCTTCCCGTTCGTAAAGGGGCTTCATCGCCTCATCGACCTTTGTTCGCCAATCAACGATTTCCGCCAATGTCGGGCGCGACAGCATCCCGCGAGTGAAGCGGTGGATACGCTCGCCCTCGGCCTCGTAATAGGAGTTGAACACGAACGGCCAGCTATCGTCGTACAGTCTATATCCGTCGAGGTGGTCGCGCAGGAGGAACGTCTCCCAGAACCAAGTCGTATGCGCGAGGTGCCACTTGGCGGGCGAAGCGTCTTCCATCGACTGGAGTGTCGCGTCCGCTTCGGAAAGCGGTTCGACCAGCGCTTCGCTGAGCGAACGGGTCGCTGCGAAATCGTTAGCTAGCCCTGCGGGGCTGATGTTCTGCAGTGCCGCGCGATAAGTGATCGGCGCGCTCCCCCAAATGGTTCAGTGTTCCCAATTGCTCAAATCACTGCCGGTTCCGGCAATCGCTGCCATCATGAAGAAAAATCATCCGGCACGAAAGGGGGGTAAACCACCTGTTTTCAACACGCTAACCTTTGATGGTTTTGGTGCCATCACGCCGCATCGGCAACGCGGTTCCGTCCGTTGCGCTTTGCCTCATAAAGCGCGGCATCGGCTCGGGCGAAAAGTGTCAGCGCACCCTCACCCGGCGCCAAGGTCGCATAACCCGCACTGATCGTGATTTCGGGAATGGGTGCAGAATGCGTCCCGGCCTCGATCGCCCAGCGCAAACGTTCTGCAGCATCGAAGGCCGCTTTTGCATCGCAATTGGGGAGCAACCAGAGAAACTCCTCCCCGCCAACCCTGCCCACATGGTCAGCCCCACGCGCCTGGCGCACGACGATTTCGGAAAGGTGGCTGAGGACGCGGTCGCCCACCGTGTGTCCGTGGCGATCGTTGATCTGCTTGAAATGATCGATGTCGAAGATGACGATCGAATAATCGGCATGCGACCTCTGTGCTTCGAGGATAGACCGGTCCAGCGAAGCCATGATCGCTCGCCTGCTGGCCAGCCCTGTCAGGGCGTCCGTATTCGCTTCCTTTTGCGCTTCCGCCGCGAGTTCGAGGGCGCGCTTCTTTTCTTCCTCGACCTGCCGAACGACGGCATAGTCTTCCGTTACGTCCCTTACGACCATGAAGACGCGCTCACGTTCACCGTCAGGACCAAAATCATTGCGCGCGCGTGCTCTTAGCACCCGCTCTTCGCCTGTGCGCAGGACGACGTCGAATTCCACGACATAGGGCATGGGGTCGATGGCGTGAGCACCCAATGTGGTTCGCAATTGGGAAAGGCCGTCCGGCATTAGGCGGGCAAGTAGTTGGTGCGTCGGGGCCGTTCCCTTGGGCAAGCCGGCGATATGGCACATCTCTTCTGACCAGATATGCCGTTCCTCGGGTAACTCCACACACCACCGGCCAATTCCAGCCAAGCCTTCCGCAACCTCCAAGTGAGCAACACTGCGGGCCAACTGGCAGTTTCGCGATGCGAGCCGCCTCGCCCGGCGCGAGTTGCGGAACAGCAGTAATCCAAGCCCAATTCCGGCGCACGCAAGTGCGATCACCGAGGAGACAAGCGCCGCCGCCACAGCAGCGCAGAAGGCGACCGCTGCTGCGATTGCCAAAGGCAAATCAATCCTGCCAATATGAGCGCCCGTATCCAAGCAATGCCTCCTGCCTTTGCGGCAGGAATGGCAGCCGGATGCGAAGTCCGGGTCAGGAAGCGACTAAGGAAAGCTACCTAGACTAAGGGCGCTAGGCCGCGTCGGCTCTCACCTGCTCGTGCTCGGCATTGAGCGTTTCTGCGATCAGGAAAGCCAGTTCCAGCGACTGCGCGGCGTTGAGGCGCGGGTCGCAATGCGTGTGGTATCGATCCTTCAACGCTTCGTCGGTAATGGCGACAGCGCCGCCGACGCACTCTGTCACATCCTGGCCGGTCATCTCGACGTGGATGCCTCCCGGATGGGTGCCCTCTGCACGGTGCACTGCGAAAAAACCCTTCACTTCGGTCAGGATGCGGTCGAATGGCCGCGTCTTGTAGCCACTGTCCGATTTTACGACATTGCCGTGCATCGGGTCGCAGCTCCACACCACCGGGTGTCCTTCGGCCTTCACCGCGCGAACGAGGCGCGGCAGTCCGTCTTCGACCTTATCGTGCCCGAAGCGGCTGATCAGCGTGATCCGGCCCGGCTCTCGCGCTGGATTGAGCGTGTCGAGCAGCTTCAAAAGCGCATCCGTCTCGAGGCTGGGGCCGCATTTCATACCGAGCGGATTTCCGATACCGCGCGCGAATTCGATGTGCGCGCTGCCTTCGAAGCGGGTGCGGTCCCCGATCCAGACCATATGGGCGCTGGTGTCGTACCAGTCGCCCGTCAGGCTGTCCTGGCGCGTCAGCGCCTGCTCGTAAGGCAGCAGCAACGCTTCGTGGCTGGTATAGAAGCTGGTGCCCTGCAATTGCGGGACGGTTGCCGGATCGATGCCGCATGCTTCCATGAAATCGAGCGCTTCACCGATGCGATCGGCAAGATTTCCGAACTTGTCTGCCCAGGGGCTGCGACCCATGAAATCGAGCGTCCACTGGTGCACCTGGCGCAGGTTCGCATAACCGCCACCTGCGAAAGCGCGCAGCAAGTTGAGTGTAGACGATGCCTGGAAATAGGCGCGAACCATACGTTGCGGGTCGTTGAATCGGCTTTCCGGATTGAAATCGATCCCGTTGATGTTGTCGCCAAAGTAGCTAGGCAGGGTCATGTCGCCCTGCGTTTCGGTATCCGAGCTGCGCGGCTTGGCGAACTGACCCGCCATGCGTCCGACCTTCACGACAGGCTTCTTGCTGGCGAAGGTCATGACGACGGCCATCTGCAGCAGCACGCGGAAAGTGTCGCGGATGTTGTTGGGATGGAATTCTGCGAAGCTTTCGGCGCAGTCCCCGCCCTGCAGCAGGAAGGCCTTGCCCTCTGCCACCTCGGCAAGATCGGCCTTCAGCGCGCGCGCTTCACCGGCAAAGACGAGAGGCGGATGGCTCGACAGCGCAGTCGTCGCTTCCTCCAGCGCAGCGGCGTCTTCATAGCGCGGCAGGTGCCGTGCTTCGAAGTCCTGCCAGCTATCGGGTGCCCATTCGCGTGCCATTACAATTCCATTCTTCCAATAAATGCGGTCGTCCACGCAACCGCATCCGCCCTTTTCGCGCAAGCAGCATAAACTTGGCCAGCGCAAAAGCGCGATTGCCGTGATCGGGTCTCAGCGACCCGTCGCAGCTGCTCCCGATGCGGTGGCTGCAGTAGCCAGTTCCTGGCCTTCGGGGATAACTGCCATGCGCCAGCCCGGCGTCCCGGCAAAGTATTCCTGGGCCAACGTCAGCATCGCTTCGGGAGTGGTGCTGGAGTAGTCGTTCAGCAAACCGCGCAAGGCCATCATGCGACGCGGATCGATCGTCGAATTCTCCAACTCGAGCAGGAAGAAGTAATTCCCGCTCGAAATCCGCTCGTAATAATTGCGGAGCGGCTCCGTCGCGCGGGCAAGCTCGTCCTCGCTCGGCGGCGTTACGGTCAACTCGCTGGCAATGCGGTCTGCCTCGCGGAAAAAGGTCGGGACATCTGACGGGCGCAGCTGCGCCAGCGCCGTGACGGTGCCGCCGGTTTCCACGTCTGTCGGCCAATCCAGGCGAACCACGGGCGCATAGCTGGCCCCCGCACGTTCGCGCATTGCATCGCGAAGTCGGTTGTTGAACACCTCCGTCAAGATTGCGAGCTGCCGTGACTTGCGGATTTCCTTCGGGCCTGCACCCACCGGCCAAGCAATTACGGCGGCAGCCTGGTCGGCTTCTCCCGAATGGTTGCGAACGAGGGTCTCGCCGGGTGTTGCAAAGCCGAACTGGCCAGATGCGACATCGGCAGGCAGCGGCGCGCGCGTCGGCAGGGCACCGAACGTGCCCCGCAGGGTCTCAATGGCCGCTTCCTTGTCGTAATCGCCGAAGATCAGGACTTCGATCGGCCCCTGCTGCAAGGCCGGCGTCCATGTGTCGCGGAATTCGGCCAGCGAAACCGCATCGAGCATTTCAGGTGTCGGCGTAAGGAAGCGCCGGTCCTGCCCGTAGAGATAATATTCGAGATCACGATTGATGATACCGGCAGGGCTTGCTCCATAGCTCTGGTAAGCGAGCCGGGCAGCGGCTTTCGCGCGTTCCAGGGGGGCGGCGTCCCAGCGGGGCATGCCCAGCTTCGCGGCGAACAGATAGAGCTGGTCGGCAAGGTCCTGCCTACGGGTCTGCGCATTGAAGGAGAACGCGCCTTCGCCGATCGCGAAGTCAAAGCCCATCTTGCGACCCGTTGCGAGGCGGTCGAGCTCTTCCTGACCCAGTTCGCCAAGGCCCGACTGGATAAGTGCACCCTCGCCCAGCTGAATGATCGCGGCCTCGTCTTCGTCGAACGCGCGCAAGCCGCCGCCGAAGCGGACCTTCACCGCGACGCGGCCGGGTTCGTGATTGTTGGCCAGCAACAGCGCCTTGACGCCATTGGCAAATTCGACCCGCTCTACATCGCCGATGGAATGGGGAACCCTTGCAACCACTTCGCCCGGCTCCCCGACGGGGGGAAGCTCGTCGAAGGAGATGGTCTGTGCGGCCAGCCTGGCATCGTCGCTGGCATCGACCTGTGCGGAAAGGGCCGCGGCAAGGCTCTCCTCGGTCGCTTCGTCGGCGGCCGGGGTGATATAGGTCGCGCGAACGACGTTGCCGCTGAACAGCTTGCGCGTTTCCTCCAGCACGTTTTCCGGCGTGGCCTTTTCGCGCATGGAATTGAACACCATCAGGAAGGTTTCGGGCGCAGCAATCGCCTCTCGGATGTCGACCGCATTGACCAGATCGTCGGCATAGCCCGATCCGGCAAGGACCGAGCGCTGTTCGACCAGATTGGTGTAGCCGACTTCCATTTCCTGGAGTTCGCGCTCCATTTCCTCGCGCGTCGGAGGGTTGGCGAGTGCATCGGCGATGACTGAACGGACATCGGCAAGCGCCTGCTCCCAATCTTCCGTCAGCGGTGCAAACTGGACCAGCGTGACGTGCGTCGACCGGCTGATCTTCGCCTCGTTCGCCTGGGCGTAGAGGAAACTGCCGCCCGAACGCGCGCGCGCCTCCAACCGGCGGTTGATCAGTTGGAGCGCAAGCTGCTCGCGCAGGCGGCCTTCATTGTAGACGATGGTGTCAAGAACCTGTCGCCAGGGCCTGAAGTAGCCATATGTGAATGCGCGCGGCAGCGACGGCTCTACTATGACTGCAACATCGCCTACCGGATTGGCTACATTCGCCCCCGCTGGCGGGAGGGGATCGCCGAAGGCCGGGGCAGGCACCGGCTCGCCCGCAACCGCCCAATCGGCAAAGTATTTTTCGATGAGGCTCGCAAAGAGCACCGGGTCGAGATCGCCGACCACGGAGATCACCGTGTTTTCCGGGCGGTACCAGCGGTCGTAGAAGGCCTGCACCGAAGCGCCGGTAGCGCCGCGAAGGCTCTCGTCAGTGCCGATCGTGATCCGCTCCGCCAGCCGCTGACCGGCGAAGAGCGTCTGCAAGGACGCTTCGGAAACGCGCTCGTTCACGCCGCCACGTTCGCGCTTCTCTGCCAGAACGATTGGCACTTCGGTAGCGACATTGGAATCCGACAGGACAGGCGCGCGGACCATGCCGGAAAGCAGCTTCATGCTCTCTTCCAGCTTCGCCGGGTCTACATTCGGGAGGTCCAGTTTGTAGACCGTGTGCGTCGGGCTGGTCTCGGCGTTGGTGTCGCTGCCGAAGGTAGCGCCGAGGCGCTGCCACGTAGGTATAGCTTCCGAAATCCCGAGGTATTTGCTCTCGCGGAACAACAGGTGCTCCAGCAAGTGGGCATACCCCAGTTCGTCGTCCTCTTCATAGAGCGAACCCGCATCGATCCTGACACGGATCGAGACCTGGCCCGGCGGAACACCGTTCTCGCGAACGCCGTAACGCAGTCCGTTATCAAGCTCTCCGAACAGCCATTCCTCGTCGCGCGGGACGTCGCTGCCCTCGTAAATCCAGGGAACCTCCCCCTCTGCCTGGAGCGAGGACGGCACCGGGATGCCCTGTGCCGCCAGCGGCTGCACCGCGAGCAGGGAAAGTGGAAGGCAAAGCGCGAGACGCCGGAAGGCGCGCGGAATATCAGTCATCGCTCATGTATAGGTACGGTGCCGGTGAAGGACCAGTGAACACGAACAAATGATAGCTTCGCTTGCCGCTATGGGCCCGCATCACTACATGCGCAGCATGTTCATCGAAACCGAAACCACGCCCAACCCGTCCAGCCTCAAGTTCCTGCCGGGACGTCCCGTCATGGGCCAGGGGACCCGCGAGTTCGCATCGCCCGAAGCGGCGGAAGCCAGTCCGCTGGCCCAGGCGATCTTCGACACCGGAGAGGTGGTGAACGTTTTCTTCGGCGGCGAATTCGTGACCGTGACGGCCGCGCCGGGCGCGAGTTGGGCCGACCTCAAGCCGCAGGTCCTTTCCATCCTTCTCGATCATTTCGTGTCCGAGGCTCCGCTTTTTGCTGCAGGCACCGCAGGCGGAATCTCCGTCCCGGCGGATGACGAAGATTTGCTTGTTGAGGAAAACGAGGCTGATGCCGATATCGTTGCCCAGATCAACGAATTGCTGGAAACCCGGGTGCGCCCGGCAGTTGCGGGCGATGGCGGCGACATCCAGTATCGCGGGTTTCGCGACGGTATTGTCTATCTGCAGCTTCAGGGCGCCTGCGCAGGGTGTCCTTCCTCGACAGCCACACTGAAACACGGAATCGAGGGCCTGTTGAAACATTACGTCCCGGAGGTCGTTGAGGTTCGCGCAGCCTGAATATCAATTTCGACACGCGAGTATTCGATGACCAAGCAGTTTCACGACACCACACTTTCCGCCGACGCCCTCGACCAGGTATTCCGCGAGGCGCGCAGCTATAATGGCTGGCTCGAAAAAGAAGTGTCGGACGAACAGATTCATGCAATCTACGAATTGCTGAAGATGGCGCCGACATCGGCGAACATGCAGCCCTCGCGCATAATCTGGGTGAAATCGGAAGATGCAAAGAAGAAGCTCGCCGATTGTGCGTCGGAAGGAAACACCGACAAGATCCTGACTGCCCCGGTTACGGCTATCATCGGGTACGACATCGACTTCCATGAAGAGCTCCCTTGGCTCTTCCCCCATACTGACGCCAAGAGCTGGTTCAATGGCGACGAGGAAGGACGCAAGGAAGGCGCATTCCGCAATTCCTCGCTTCAGGGCGCCTACCTCATGATCGCAGCACGCGCCGTCGGTCTCGACTGCGGTCCGATGTCGGGTTTCGATGCGGACGCGGTCGACAAGGCCTTCTTCGGGGACAACCCGAAACACAGGACCAACTTCATCTGCTCGATCGGTTATGGCGATGCGACAACGATTTTCGATCGCAGCCCGCGACCGGACTTCGACACATTCAACTCAATCGCCTGACTTGAAGCGTAAGCAAGGGTGGGGCACTGCGCATCCATGCGTTTGCTTGCGATAGAAACTGCCACAGAAGCCTGCTCGGTTGCGCTTTTCGAAGAGGGGCGCGCCGTGGGAGCATTCCACGAGACGATCGGCCGCGGTCATGCTGAAAAGCTTGTCCCCATGATCTCTCGCCTTGAGAACCGTGGTCGAGCCGACATGATCTGCGTTTCGCTGGGCCCGGGAAGTTTTACCGGAGTACGGATCGGTCTTGCCGCCGCACGCTCATTGGGCATCGCCTGGAACGTCCAGGTTCGCGGCTATCAGACGCTTGCCCTCGTAGCCGCAATAGCGCGCGACCAAGGAGCGAGCGATGTCACCGTCTGCATGAATGGCGGCCATGGCGAATGGTTCGTCCAGGATTTCGGATCCGACGGATTGCCCTTGTGCGAGCTTTCTTCCCTGACGCCGGAAAACGCCGCACAACGGGCGGCCCGCGCAACGATTGCCGGTTCGCGCGCAGGAGATCTGGCCGCGATGATCGGTCATCCGGAGGACAGGGTCGTGACCGCCCTCCCCGATGCCTCTTGCTTCGATGCGGTTCCTGAAGCCTTGCTCACCGACCAGCTCTCACCCTTGTATGGACGCGGGCCGGACGCCAAACTGCCATCGCGATGAACGACCTGGATAAGGCCATGGCGGTCATGGATGCCGCGTTTGATCCTCACTGGCGTGAAGCATGGACGCGTCGCCAAGTAGAGGACTCACTGGCCCTTTCTTCTGGCTTTCTGATCCTGTTCGATGAGGCGGGGCGGTATCCCGACGAGCACAGCCCTGCCGCGGGATTTGTATTGGCACGCAAGGTGCTCGACGAAGTGGAATTACTTCTTATCGGGGTACTACCTGAAAAACGGGGACATGGCCTCGGTAGCAAACTGATCGCTGAGTTCTTGCAAAAATCGGCCCGGATGGGAGCCACCAACGTTTTTCTCGAGGTGCGGGCAAACAACCCGGCCGAGAAAGTCTACCGATCTGCCGGCTTCGTGCCGATAGGCAGGCGAAAGGACTATTACCGCACCGAGGACGGCACAAAAATCGACGCGGTCACATTCGGGAAAGCGCTCTAAGCGGCTGCTTCTCAGCGGATTCTTGTATACATGCGACAAAAGTGGCGGTTTTGTACAATTTTGAGTAGACACCCCTTGGACTTGGTTATAGCCACAAGAAAAGGGAGATTTTGCACTATGGATCAATTCGAAACCGACATGTCCGAAACGCTCATTACGTTGACGTCGGATATCGTTGCTGCCCACGTCAGCAATAACAGCGTTGCCGTTGACGACGTGCCGACGCTGATTTCGAATGTCTATGCTGCACTGTCCGGCCTCGAAGGCGGCAATGCCGCTGAAGAAGTCCGTCCTGATCCGGCCGTTTCCATCCGCTCGTCCATTAAAAAAGACCACATTGTTTGCCTAGACTGCGGCAAGAAGATGAAAATGCTCAAGCGGCACCTTTCGACAGAGCACGGAATGACTCCTGACGAATATCGTCAGCGTTGGGATCTTTCATCCGATTATCCGATGGTTGCACCCGATTACGCCGATACGCGTCGCGATCTCGCCAAGAAGATCGGTCTTGGCCGCAAACCCGGCCAGAAGCGCGGACGTCGTAAAGCCGCTTAATCAGCACTGCCTGCTTGAGAACAACGCCCCGGCCCGATAAGGGTGCGGGGCGTTTTCAATCGGGGAGCCCCATTGCACCAGAAGATCGATCTAGAGCAGCTTTGTGCTGACAAGGGACTGCGCATTACCGAGCAGCGTCGCGTTATTGCGAAAGTGCTGTCGGAGAGTGACGATCATCCTGACGTGGAAATGCTGCACGAACGCGCCAACAAGATCGATCCCGGCATCTCCATTGCCACGGTCTATCGTACCGTTCGCCTGTTTGAAGAAGCCGGCATTCTCGACCGGCACGATTTCGGTGACGGCCGCGCTCGCTACGAAGCGGCGCCGGAAGCGCACCACGATCACCTAATCGATGTGGAAAGCGGCAAGGTCGTCGAGTTCGTCGATCCTGAACTGGAAGCCCTGCAGAAGCAGATTGCCGAGAAACTGGGCTATCGTCTCGTCGACCATCGCATGGAGCTTTATGGCGTCCGCCTCGACCGCGAAAGCTGAGCGCCGTCTGGAGCGTTACTCCAAGAAGCGGCTGGCCGCGGCGCGCGGCGAGAAGGTTCCCCTGACACTGATCGGATGGATCCGCTTCATCCTCCGTCTAGTCGGCATCGTCCTGCTTCTGCTGTTCTTCGTACCGTTACACTATGCCTTCCGCATTTTTGCTTACGGCTCGCCCTTCCCGATGCTTTTCCTGCGCTACACGGCGCGGGTCGTCGGAGCCCGGGTCGAAGTGGTCGGCACCCCCCTTCGCCGCGATGTCTTCTTTATTGCAAACCACGTGTCGTGGATCGACATCCTCGCCATGGCAGGAGCCAGCGGGACCGCTTTCGTCGCGAAGTACGAGTTGAGCCAGGTTCCCGTCATCGGCTGGCTCTGCAGCCTCAACCGGACGGTTTTCGTCAAACGCGAACACCGCATGGGTGTGGCTGAACAGATCAATGCGCTGAAGGAAGCCCTGGCAGACAACTGGTCCGTCACCGTTTTCCCGGAAGGGACCGTTACCGACGGACATTCCCTGTTACCCTTCAAGTCCAGCATGATCTCGGTCCTGGAGCCGCCTCCTCCAGGTGTAATGGTGCAGCCCGTTGTCGTCGATTACGGCACGAATTCAGAGGAAATCGGCTGGATCGGCGAAGAAAGTGGATTGCACAACGCGATGCGCGTCATGGCACGGCGCGGGACATTCAAGTTGCGCCTCCACTATCTCGAACCTTTCAGTCCGGAAGAATACCACGGTCGCAAAGCCATTGCGGCCAAGGCGCGTGAAGAGATCGAAGAACGACTTGTCGCGAACCTCGGAGGGCCGCTGCGCGACTATCAGCACGTTGTCGACGCAGTGCGATACAAACCGCCACAAGCCGAAGCGGAAGGCTAAAGCTCGGCCTTCACGAGCCAATCGTGGAAGAGGCGCACCGGCCTTTCTTCCAGAGCTGTGGGTTTGCAGACGAACCAGTAGCTATAGGGGCTTTCGACCTCGACCCCGTAGAGATCGGTCAGGCGATCGTCCGCTGCGCGGCGCAAGTGATCGTCGTGCATGATCGCGATGCCCAGGCCCTGTGCAGCAGCCTCGAGCATGAGCTGTCCCGAATCGAAGTGATCGATTGCCGCCGGCTCGATATCCCTGAGGCCCAGCTCGTCTTTCCAGGCGACGAAGCTTTCGGGCAATCCGTTGTGGATCAGGAAGGTCTGGCGCCCGAGCAATTCCGGATCCGGCTTGTCGCCGAGCTTCGCGGCGAGTTCCTTGCTCGCGATCGCGTGCACCATGTTGAAGTCGAGCCGCACGGCGTGGAGGCCGCTGGCAGGCCCGCGCGACAGGATAATCGCCGCATCCAGCGTGTCACCCACCCGGTCTTCGAGATGAGGGCCGGTGTCGATATCGATGTGGAGCAGCGGATGACGCGCGCGCAATTCCGCCAGGCGCGGAAATAGCCTCTGGCTTCCGAACAGCGGCAACACGCCCAAGTGCAACCGCAGGACGGAAAGATTGTCGGACTGGCTCTCGACCGCCCTTGCCAGGGCTTCAAGCTGGGGATTCACAGCTTCGTAGAACGCATGGCCGTCGTCGGTAAGTTGCATAGCCTGACGTGCCCGCGTGAAGAGCTTCTTGCCGACGAAATCCTCGAGATTCCCGATACGCCGTGACAGCGCTGAAGGGCTTAAGCCCAATTCATCCGCTGCGGCGCGAGCAGAGCCCAGCCGCACCGTTCGGACGAATGCCTCGAGGGCGCGCAAGGGAGGTAGTCTGCGGACAGCCATATTGCCTGCGGCCTATTGCGCCCCGGCGACGCTGTCGAGGACCAATGTGCAAAATATTGCAACAGAGCGGTCACTCATCCGTGGCGGCACCTGAGGGCGGCTCATGCAGGCGCATGCGTTTAACGTGAGTTTCGTCACCATCGAGGATTTCAATCCGCCAGCCGCTTTCATGTTCCAGAACCTTGCCAACCGGCGGGACCTGTTCTGCCAGAACGAAAGCCAGGCCGCCAAGCGTATCGACCGCCTCTTCGACCTCGGCGAGGCGGGGATCCACCTTCTGCGCCACGTCGTCGAGTTCGGCACGGGCGTCGCAGTCCCACATCCCTTCGCCGATCGACACGATCCATTCCTCAGGCAATTCGTCGTGCTCGTCTTCGATCTCCCCGACGATCTCTTCGACGAGGTCTTCGATGGTGATCAGCCCGTCCGTGCCGGAAAATTCGTCGATGACGACTGCCAGATGCATGCGCTGAGCACGCATATCTGCCAGCACGTCGAGCGCGTTGCGCGTCTGCGGGACATAGAGCGGTTGCCGCATCAGCACGGTCCAGTCGGCGGGCGGCTCCTTTTTCTCCGCCAGGAAGGGGAATACGTCCTTGATGTGGATCATGCCGATTACATCGTCGAGCTGGCCGCGATAGACCGGCATGCGCGAATGGCCGTGCTCCGAGAAAGTCTCGACCAACTCGTCCCAGCTTGCATCGGCGGACATGGCCACGATTTCGCCGCGCGGCACCGCGACGTCATCGGCATCGTGCTCGCTGAAATGCAGCAGGTTGCGCAGCATCTGGCGTTCTACGCCGGACAGGTCGCCCTTGGCATCGTCTTCGGCCGAGGAATCGCCGTTCTCGCCTTCGTGTTCGTCGATAGCCTCTTCGAGCTGCGCGCGCAGGGAGCGCTCGCCGCTATCGGGGTCGAACAGTTTACGGATCGCGGGCCACAGCCCGCTGCTACTCTCCGCGTCTCCGGCGGGGGTGGAAGAATTGGCCATGGGCCGGGTGCGTACTCCTATTTGTCGCGGTCCCCATATGGGTCCGCTATACCCAATTTTGCAAGCGCTTCGATCTCGAGTTTTTCCATGGCAGCGGCCTGCTCGTCGGAATCGACGTGGTCGTGCCCTGCAAGATGCAGGAAACCGTGAATCAGCAAGTGGGCTGTGTGGTCCCTCAGGCAGACGCCTTTCTCACCCGCTTCACGCTCGCAAGTCTCTAATGCCAGCGCGATATCGCCAAGCATTTCGGGCGGCCCCTCATCGCCCAATTCGAGCAAGTCCTGACGCTCCAACATCGGGAAAGACAGCACATTGGTCGGCTTGTCCTTGCCGCGCCATTCCTTGTTGAGTGTGTGAACTTCGTCGTCGGTTGTGAACAGAATGCTGGTGACCAGGCGGCCGGATGCAAGGGCTGGCTCGACCGAAGCCGCAGCATCTTGCACATTTTCCGATAAGGCTGCCCAATCGGTTTCACCTGGCCAGCCGTCAATTTCCAGATCGAGTTGCACCTAGGCCGCCGGCCCTTCGTAAGCCTCGACGATGCGCCCCACGATCGGATGGCGGACGACGTCGGCGGCGGTGAAGCGGATGGTGCCGAAACCATCGACGCCTTCCAGCTTGCCGACCGCATCCGCAAGGCCGCTCATGCCGTCACCGCCGGGAATGTCGACCTGCCGCGGGTCGCCGCAAATGACCATGCGGCTGTTCTGGCCGAAACGGGTGAGGAACATCTTCATCTGCTCGCGCGTGGTGTTCTGAGCTTCGTCGAGAATGACGAAGGCGTCCGCCAGCGTGCGGCCGCGCATGAAGGCGATGGGCGCGATCTCGATCTCTCCCGACGCCAGCCGCCGCTCCACCTGTTCGGGCGGCATGCAGTCGTAAAGCGCGTCGTAGAGCGGGCGCAGATAGGGATCGACCTTGTCCTTCATGTCACCCGGCAGGAAGCCGAGCTTCTCGCCCGCCTCCACCGCAGGGCGGGACAGGATCAGGCGCTGCACACTGCCATTGATAAGCTGCGCCACGGCCTGCGCAACAGCCAGATAGGTCTTGCCGGTACCCGCCGGGCCGAGCGCAAAGATGATATCGTCGCGCGTAAGCGAGCGCATGTAGGTCGCCTGCATGGCGCTGCGCGGTACGATGGTCTTGCGCCGCGTGCGGATCATGATCGGCGGGCCCTTGGGCTCTGCATCCATGATGCCATCCAGCGTCGGCTCGTTGGACATGGAGATCAGCGATTCGATGGCGCCTGCATCCAGGTCCTGCCCTTGCGAAAGCCGGTCATACATCTCGTTCAGGACGTCGCGAGCGCGCGCCACGCTGTCTTCCGGGCCTTCGATATGTAGATCATTGCCGCGTGCCGCGATGAAAACGCCGAGGCGGTTTTCGACCTGGACCAGATTGGCGTCGAATTGCCCGAACAGTGCGCCCAAGAGGCTCTGGTTATCGAAGCTGATGTCGATCTGTGCGCGGCGAACTTCACGCTGCGGACTGGGCGGCGGTGTGAAAGCCTGATGGGCCTTCGGTGCGGGTTTACGAGCCATGCGCTCCTTTCGTTTCCGAGTCGGAATCTAGGCTCTGTCCAGGCTTGCGCAAGTCATGGCGCGACGATCCGGTGGAAAGTCACGCGGATGTCATCAAGCGGAGACGGTTTCCCGCAACTTTCCGGCAAGCGAGTTCGGCCCCGCTTCGACCAATTCGGCCTGCACGAGATCGCCGATCTGCGCGTCGCCTTCGAACCACACGCTCTGGAGCCACGGCGACTTGCCGAGCCACTGGCCGGAGTGCTTGCCCTTGCGCTCCACGAGGACTTCGCACGTCCGTCCCACGCTTGCCTCGTTGAAGGCAAGCTGGTCGCGATTGAGCGCGTCCTGCAAGCGGCGCAGGCGCTCGTCCATGACGTCCTTGGCGACCTGCCCGTCCATCGTGGCGGCGGGGGTGCCGGGACGCGGCGAGTATTTGAAGCTGAAGGCCTGCGCGTATTTGACCTCGTCCACCAGCGCGAGAGTTTCCTCGAACTCGGCATCGGTCTCGCCGGGGAAGCCGACGATGAAGTCGCCCGAGAGTGCAAGGTCGGGCCGCGCGGCGCGGAAGCGTTCCAGCAGCCTCAAATAGCTTTCCGCCGTGTGGCTGCGGTTCATGGCCTTGAGGACACGGTCGCTGCCCGCCTGCACCGGCAGGTGGAGAAAGGGCATGAGCTTGTCGATCTCGCCATGCGCGGCGATCAAATCGTCGTCCATGTCGGCAGGGTGGCTGGTGGTGTAGCGGATGCGCGCGAGGCCATCGACCTTCGCAAGGTCGCGGATGAGGCCTGCGAGGCCGACCGAATGGCCCTTCTCATCCTCGCCGCTCCACGCGCTGACGTTCTGGCCGAGCAGGGTAATTTCCTTCGCGCCC
The DNA here is from genome assembly GCF_009827445.1 of Qipengyuania aquimaris. GTDB lineage: Bacteria > Pseudomonadota > Alphaproteobacteria > Sphingomonadales > Sphingomonadaceae > Qipengyuania > Qipengyuania aquimaris. The sequence goes on along the minus strand of NZ_WTYI01000001.1, from coordinate 477,400 downwards.
GCATCGACCAGCTTCTTCGCTTCGGTCAAGAGGTCCGCATAGGGGCGGCTGATTTCCGCTCCGCGGGTATAGGGCACGACACAATAGGTGCAGAACTTGTCGCAGCCCTCCTGCACGGTGAGAAAGCTCGCCGGATTGGTGCGGCGGCGCTCTGGCAGCGCGGCAAACTTGGCGATTGCCGGCATGTCGGTGTCGGTCGCCCGCTCGCCCTTCACTGCCTTTTCGAGCATTTCCGGCAGGCGGTGATAGGCCTGCGGGCCGACGACCATGCTGACCGCGGGAGAGCGCTTCATGATCTCCTCGCCCTCGGCCTGCGCAACACAGCCCGCGACCGCGATCAGCGGCTCCTTGCCTGCCTCGCGGCCAGCCTTGGTCAGGCGGCCGATGTCCGAATAGACCTTCTCCGCCGCCTTTTCGCGGATATGGCAGGTGTTAAGCACGACGAGGTCGGCATCCTCGCCCTCAGGCGCAGGCACGATGCCCTGCTCGCCCAACATCTCGGCCATGCGCTCGCCGTCATAGACGTTCATCTGGCAGCCGAAGCTCTTGACCCTGTAGGTCTTGGGGGAATTGTGCGGTTTCATGGGAGTGGGCGCTTTACTCAGATTTGAACTCGGACTCAACGTCCGAACCACGCCAACTTAATGCGAATGACGTTCGCCCCTCGTCTTTCGCTTCCTCGTAATTCTTGCGAGACCACCGCTTCCGCCCATCTCGGAAGTCGCGACGGTAGTCTTGTTGAGAAATGTGATCTCGCAGCGGTTGATCCGGACACTTCTTCCACCCGCCGACGCGTTCGATATCGTGCGTCAGCGAGCTTTCCATCAAGTCGGCAGAGCCCCCGTCGAGGCTCTCATACGCATCAAGGGCTTGCCCTGCCTTGCGTCTGTTCTTGCGATTCTCTCCGGCCTTGCGAGCCGGAATCGCCTTGCGCGCCGCCTTGTCATTCTCGCCATACGAATTGCGCCTGTCCTTTGCGTAGGACAGCGCCTTCTTATCAGCGGGAGAAAGGCGGCGCTTTTCAGGCATTAGCCAACAGTAGCCTTCACGATTTTGCCCGGGTTTGCCGGCGGCTCGCCTTTGGGGAGCGCGTCGATGTGTTCCATGCCGCTCTCGACCTGGCCCCAGACGGTGTACTGGCCGTCGAGGAATTCGGCATCGTCGAAGCAGATGAAGAATTGGCTGTTCGCGCTGTCGGGCACTTGGGTGCGGGCCATCGAGCAAGTGCCGCGCGTGTGCGGTTCGCTGTTGAATTCGGCCTTGAGGTCGGGCTTGTCGCTGCCGCCCATGCCGGTGCCGGTCGGATCGCCGCCCTGCGCCATGAAGCCGGGGATCACGCGGTGGAAGACCACGCCATCGTAGAAGCCTTCGCCCGCCAGCGTCGTGATGCGCTCTACGTGCCCGGGCGCGAGGTCGGGACGCAGCTTGATCACCACGTCCTTGTTTTCGCCGTCGCCGGTGTCGAGGGTGAAGGTCAGCTTGTCGGCCATTGGTATTGTCTCCTGTAATTCGGTTGGCGCCTACATAGGCGTTCACAGCCTCATGTCACCCTCTGCTTGCTTTATGAGGCCCACTGCCTAGAGGTTGGCCCCGATGGCGGAGCACGAGCGGCCCCTTGAAGATGACGACGTGATCCTGGCCCCCGAGGAGCAGGACGAAGGCGCGCGTCCGGACGACCGCATCGACGACGAGCGTATGGACGAGGAGAACACGCTCAAGCGCGAGTTCGTCTCCTCGGTCGAGGACGCGCTGGAAGCGGGCGAGACCGGTGCGGTCTACGACCTGGTCGAACCGCTCCACCCCGCCGACGTCGCCGACCTTCTCGAACTGTTTGATCGAGAAGAGCGGCACCAGCTCGCCGCGGCCATCACCGACCTGATGACCAGCGAAGTCGTTGCCGAGCTCAACGATTACGTCCGCGAAGAGATGATGGAAGCGCTGCCCGCCGATGCGGTGGCGCAGATCGCGGAACAGCTGGAAACCGATGACGCCGTCCAGCTGATCGAGGATCTGGACGAAGACGACCAGCGCGCCATCCTCGCCGAGCTGGAACCGGAAGACCGGATCGCCATCCAGTCGGCCCTGTCCTATCCCGAAGAGACCGCGGGCCGCCTGATGAACCGCGAGTTCGTGGCGGTTCCTGAGCACATCACCGTCGGCGACCTGATCGATTACCTGCGCGACGGGCGCGAATTGCCGGAGGACTTCTTCGAGGTCTTCATCGTCGACCAGCGCCATCATCCGGTCGGCACCTGCAACCTCTCGTGGATCCTGCGCACGCCGCGCAACATCGCGCTGGGCGACGTGATGAAGCGGGACCAGACGCTGATCCCGGCCATGCTCGATCAGGAAGAGGTCGCGCTGATGTTCCAGAAATACGGGCTCATCTCCGCCGCCGTGGTGGACGAGGACGGCCGCCTCGTGGGCCAGATGACGGTCGACGATATCGTCCACATCATCGCCGAAGAAGCGGGCGAGGACGCCCTGCTCATGTCTGGCGCAGGCGAAGGCGACATCAACGAGCCGATCCGCGAGGCCTACTCCAGCCGCGTGCGCTGGCTGGTCGCCAACCTCGGCACCGCGCTCATCGCATCGCTCATCATCGCCGCGTTCGGTGCCGCTATCGAGAAGCTGGTCGCGCTGGCTGTACTTATGCCCATCGTCGCCAGCATCGGCGGCAATGCGGGCACGCAGACCATGGCCGTGACCGTGCGCGCGATCGCCATGAACCAGCTGACACGCAGCAACACGCGGCGCATCCTGACACGCGAGTTGCGCGTTGCCTTGCTCAACGGGGTGACCATCGCGGTGCTGATCGGCGCTGCGACGGCGGTCATCTTCACGCCCCTGCTGGGCGCAGTGATCGCACTGGCGATGGTCATCAACGTGGTGACCGCAGGGCTTGCCGGCGTGCTGGTCCCGGTCGCGTTCGACCGGCTGGACCAGGACCCTGCGGTGGCGTCCAGCGTCTTCGTGACCATGATCACGGACTCGATGGGCTTCTTCGCCTTTCTCGGCCTTGCCGTGGCGTTGCAGGTCGTCTGATCTCCTACAGAGTGGAACGGGTGGAACACGGTCCTGAGAGAAAAAATCCTCGGGCTGCAAACCACCCTCGAAGTGGCGCGATTGCGTGCATGAGGGGCGAGAAGCGCAGTCCATGACGTATGCCTGCCCCAGCCGCGCCATTGTAGGAAAGCCGGTTCTCGCCATTGCGGTTCGGGCCTTGCTGACTACATCGGTCCCATGCCGCTCAACCTGACCAAGATCGCTTTCGGTGCGCAAAGCTACGGCGACATCGAAAGCTGGTATGCGCAGCGGCGCAGTCCGAACCTCACCACTCGCTATCGCCCGACCAAGTGGGAACAGTGCATCGGTGGCTCGCTCTACTGGATTCACCAGCACTCGATCGTGGCGCGGAGCGAAATCCTCGGCTTCAGCGAAACGAAGGATGGGCGCTGGTCCATCGACCTCAAGCCCGAACTGGTTCGCGTCCTGCCCCGCCCCAAGCGCGCCCACCAGGGCTGGCGCTATCTCAAGGGCGATCCGCCGCGCGACCTGGAGGAAGGCGAGGACATCGGCGACGCCCTGCCCGGCAAGCTCGCCGGCAAGCTGGAGCGGCTTGGGCTGATCTAGCCCTATTTCCCAAAGACTTACGACACGCCTCTGCGGAACCGCATCCGGTTCGCATCGCTATGACGTCACCGACTGATAAAACATGGCGCGCCGTCGGTCTGCGCTATCGGAGAGTGACTATGAAGAAATTCCTAACAATGCTCGCATTCGGCAGCTCGGCCATCCTGCTTTCGGCCTGCAACACGATCGACGGCATCGGCGAAGACGTCGAATCCGCAACCGATTGTGCCGACGGCGTAGAAGGTAACTGCTAAGCCACACCAAGCCGATAGGCTTTCGAAAGAGGCGCTGCCCCAAGCGGGCGGCGCCTTTTTCTTTGCCGATTGCTCCTGCCTGCTCTCGCCCTCGGGAAAACGAGCGCGCGGTGCGATGAAATGCGGAACATTGCCAAGGGCTTACCCGTTGGTTTGGCAAAGGAGACATTGATATGCCCGAACGCCAATCCATGCACCCCGACAATGACCTCATCGACGAGATTACGAAGTACGACACCCCGTCGCAGCAGAGCCGGTCCGGTGGCGAAGTAAATCGCCAGGTCGGCACACGCGGAGAACTCAACCGCGCATTCGACCCCGAAAATCGCGAGCCGGAAGTGGGCTCGGACAACCCGGCGCAGGACGCGATGAAAGGTGAAAAGACCTTGCAGGCCATTCAGGACGACCGGTCCAGTTAAAACCGCAAATCCTGCTGACAGAAACGCCCCGCAGACTGACTCTGTGGGGCGTTTCTCTGTGAATTCCTGATTCGCGCTATTTGACCGCCTGACGGCTTTGCTTCACCCATGGCGCAGGGTCGCCCCGAATGATTTCGGTTCAAGGGGGCGTGGCATCAGCAGCGAAAAATCTGACAGGGGCGCAAATTTGCTGCGCTTTATCGTGCCGTCGGCAATTGGCGCGGCATTTTTCCTCCTCCCGATCCCGCAAGACGTCGGGATCAAGATCCCGATGGCCATCTTCACGGACTGGATACTGGCCGTTGCGTCACCAGTCCTGCCCATCACGGTCGTAATCCTGTGCATCGTATCTGCATTGGCAACCATTGCATACGCCTTCACGCCGCGCGGCGCGTCGGAGAGCGCGACAGAGCAGATCCTCCGACCTGGACTGGCATGGACGCTGCTGCGCGTGGCAGGCGCGGTGAGCGCCGTGGTGATCTTCTGGCAGATCGGACCCGAATGGATATGGGGTGAAGACACGGGCGTGACGGTACTCAACGAACTCTTCGTTCCGGCGCTCGTCACCATCGGTATTGCCTGCATCATTCTGCCCTTCATTACCGAATTCGGATTGATGGATTTCTTCGGTGTCCTTGTTGAACGCCCGTTCAAGGCGCTGTTCAAAGTACCCGGCCGCAGCGCGATCGATGCGATAGCGTCATGGCTTGGAGGAAGTTCGGTCGGCGTCATTGTGACCATCCAGCAGTACGAATCAGGCCAGTATTCCGCCCGCGAGGCAGCGATCATCGCCACCAACTTTTCCATCGTTTCGATCGCGTTCTGCTATGTGATCGTCGCATTCCTGGATTTGGACGCCTATTTCCTGCCGTTCTACGGTGTCCTGACGCTTACCGGCATTGTCTGCGCGATGATCATGGCGCGCATCCCGCCACTCAGCAGGAAGGCCGACAGCTATTTGGTCGACGGCTTCGCCATGGACCGCGAAGCGACGCAGGCTCCGTCCTTCGCTACCGCCCTCGACGCCGCTCTGAGCAAGGCTTCGAGTGCCCCGCCCTCTTCCAAAATTGCCAAGGGTATCACCGCGAACATACTCGACATCTGGCTGGGTCTTATTCCCGCCGGGATGTTCATCGCTTTGGTGGCGACGATAATTGTGCAGTATACCGACTTCTTCGCCATTCTGAGCCAGCCCTTCGCATGGCTGCTGGCTGCTCTGCAGGTAGCCTATCCGGCCGAGGCAGCCCCGGCCATGATCGTTGGATTTGTCGAAGTTTTCCTACCTGCCGTAGCCGCTGCGGACATACCCGCGATGTCGACGCGCTTCGTGGTGGCCGTGGTCTCGGTCGGACAACTTATCTTCATGTCCGAGGTCGGCCTACTGATGCTGAAATCGTCGCTGCCGCTGAACCTTGTCGATCTCGTGGTGATCTTCCTGCTGCGGACCTTGATACTGTTACCGATGGCAGTCGTGAGCGCCGCGCTAATTTTCTGACGCTCCTGAAAACGCGGTTTTATCGACCGTAAGCCGCTCACCCAGCCGCAGACGTCTTTTCCGCCACCCGCCTCAGCGCATTGACGTAGGATTCCGGCGGTTGGGCACCGGGCACCATGAACCGGCCCTCCAGGATCATCGCGGGCACGCCGCTGATGTTCATGTCCCATGCCGCGCGCTCTTCGGCGCGGGTCTTGTGGGCGACCTGCTCGTCGTCGAGCGCGGCTGACGCGGCGTCGCGGCCGAGCCCGACGCTTTCCGCCACATCAAGCAGCACTTCCCGCTCGCCGATCCGCTGGCGGGCATTGAAATGCGCCTTGAACAGGGCGAGTTTGAGCTCGGTTTGCTTTGCCGCGCCGTGCCGTTCGCCCGTCCAGGTCAGCAGCTTGTGCGTTTCGAACGTGTTCCACATCATCGCATCTGGCGCAGGGTCCGGCCCCTCGTAATCGAGCGAGACGCCAGCCGCATCGGCAGCCTGCCGCATCTGGCCCTGCACTTCCTTCGACTGTTTGATCGTGTGACCATATTTGCGTGCGATATGCGCGGTGCGCTCCTCGCCTTCTTCCGGCATGTCGGGATTGAGCTCGAAAGCGTGCCAGCGCACGTCCGCCTCGATCTCGCCTTCCAGCTGCTGGAGCGCCTGCGACAGATTGCCCCAGCCGACGAGGCACCAAGGGCACATCACGTCGGACCAGATATCGATCGTCATCTTGCGGGGCTGGGTCATTTGTGGATCCACCAATGCATGAGGTGATGCGCGATGGCATGGGGTGGCGGTGCGCGGAAGCGACCATCGCCTGCCAGCGAGGCTTTCACCTCGTCGCGCGTGTACCAGTTGATTTCCGCCATCTCGGTTTCGTCGATGGTCAGTGCGTCGTCATCGGCATGGCTGTGACACCCGATCATCAGCTGGCTGGGGAACGGCCACGGCTGGCTGGCGACATAAGTCACGTCGCGTACGCGCACGCCGCTTTCCTCGAACACTTCGCGCGCGACGCCTTCCTCGATGCTTTCGCCCGGTTCGACGAAGCCTGCGAGTGCGGAAAAGCTTCCTTCCGGCCAGCCCAGTCCGCGGCCGAGCATCAGCTTGCCGTCATATTCGACCAGCATGATCGTGACCGGGTCCGTGCGCGGGAAATGGCTTGCCCCGCACGCGGTGCAATCGCGCTGCCAGCCGCCCTTGGCCAGCTTCGTATCGCCACCGCACTGGGCGCAGAACCGGTGGCGCGCATGCCAGTCGACGATGCTGCGTGCGCCGCCATAGAGCGCAAGATCGTCGGGCTGCAGATTCGCCATCAGCGACCAGAGCTGCGGATTCGCCATACGCGGACTGGCGTCGCCACGCGGCGGGACGGCTGCAAAGCAGGCCTTGCCCTCGTCGAGACCGAGGAACACCAGCTCCGCATCTTCTCCTGCGTCTGCCAGCGTGCCCCAGCCGAGGCGCCCTGCTTCGTCCATCGACGGCATCAATCCGTCGAGTGCGAGCAGGCGAGCCTTCCAGTTCATGTAGCCGGCCAGCCGCTCCGGATCGGCGCGGACATGGTCGGCGCGATCAAGGCGCGATCCGGAAAAGGAAAGCACGACGCTTACGCGCCCATCATGGCTGCAAGGTCGGCCTGTACGGCGTTGGGGAAGCCTTCATGGATCGGATAGGCTTCGGACGGCATGTACTGGGTGTAGAGGCTTGCCCGCAGCTTCGCCGGGTAATTGACGAAAGCCACCGTTCCGGCAGCGCCGCCCCAGCCAAATGAGCCGTCCGAAACGCGGCCGCCCGCGCCAAAGCCCTGCCCTTCAACCCAGGTGCCCTCTGTGACGGCGGTTTCCGGCAGCAGGTTCGAGGTGCCGAGCTTGACCGCAGCTTCGCTCATCACGCGCTTGCCGTCGATTTCGCCATAGCCGAGCAGCATCTTGAGGAAGCGGTCGTAATCGCGCGGGCTGGAAACCAGCCCCGCCCCGCCGAACGGGAATGCCGGATCGTCGAGATAGATCGACGCGCCTGCGGGATCGAGCGGCAGCGGTGTGCCCCCCATGATGCCGTAATTGGTGGTGAGGCGCGGCACTTCGCTCTTCGGAACGCGGAAGAACGTGCTGTTCATGCCAGCCGGCTCGAAAATCTGCGTGCGCAAATATTCGTCGAAGCTCATGCCGCTGGCGACTTCGATCACGCGGCCTAGCAGGTCGAGGCTGACCGAATAGCTCCATTTGCTGCCCGGCTGCAGGACCAGCGGGAGCTGGGCGAGATTGTTGGCGAACTTGTCGAGGCCGCGGATCGCTTCCTCGCGGCCGAGGCCCGGGATCGGCAGGCGCGTCACCTGGCCGGGCACGACGCCGTATTTCACATATTGTTCGCGGATCGGGCCCTTCTGGATGATCGAATAGCCAAGGCCCGCCGTATGCGTCAGGAGGTGGCGGATCGTGATCGGGCGCTCTGCCGGGACGAGATCGGTGACCGAACCGTCATAGGTCTTTTGCACCATCATCTTGGAGAATGCGGGCAGCGTTTCGGCCAGCGGCTGGTCGAGACCGAGCTTGCCCTCGTCGATGAGCATCATGGTCGCCATGCCGGTGACCGGCTTGGTCATCGAATAGATGCGATAGAGGCTGTCCATGTCCGCGGGCGTTGCGCCGCCGATCGCCAGCGTGCCTTGCGCAATGAGGAGGGGATCGCGGTCACCCCAGCCCAGCGCAGCCGCCATGTTGGCGACCTTGCCTTCGGAGACATACTTGTCGACCAGCTTGGAGACCATGGGCCAGTCCGCCGATTTGCTGTGCGCCAGCGCCAGGCTGCCGCCCGGCAGGCCCGAAATGGCTGCACCGGCGGTCAGCCACGCCCCGCCCCTCAGCAGCGAACGGCGCGAAAGCTGGGCATCGTCGAAATTGCGGTAGGCCATGGGAATCCTCTCGAAGTTCTTTTCGCGCCTTTTGTGCGGAAGCGATGCTGAACGGTCAATTGCGAATTGAAACTCTTGAATTGTGCCAGTGTCCTACCCATATAGGACACATGCTGAACCTTCTCTCATTCCTGTTCGGAATCGTCTCGCTCGTCATTGTCATCCCGGCCACCATTCCCTTGCTGGGCTGGGCCAACTGGCTCGCATTGCCGCTGATCGTAATCGGCATCATCGTCGGCCAGCTCTCGTCGAGCAATTTGGGCCGCAACTTCAACATCATCGTGCTGCTGATCGCGGCCCTGCGCCTGACGCTGGGCGGCGGCATTATCTAGGCAAGCGCCAGCCGCGCCGCCTTTGCAAACAGCGTCGGCAATCCCGCTTCGTCGAGCCTGTCGAGCGGCCACCATTCCCCTTCATCCAGGGGGTCGGAGGTCGCTTGCGTTTCGCACACCGCCAGTTCCAGCGCGAAATGTGTGAAGGTGTGCCGGACAAGCCCCAGATCGCGCCACGGGCCAGCGGTCGGAGCATTCTTGTGCCCGTCGCCCTTCGCCGACCATCCGTCATCGGGAAGCGCGCGCATTCCGCCAAGCATTCCCGTTCCAACACGGCGCACAAGCCAGACATGATCCTCTCTCGTGATCCAGTAAGCCTGCCCCTTCCTGACGGGCTTGGCCTTCTTCGGTGCCTTGACCGGATAGCGCGCCGGATCGCCGTTTTTCCGGCCCTCACACGACGCCGATAGTGGACACAGCAGGCACTTCGGATCGCGCGACGTGCAGATCGTCGCACCGAGATCCATCATCGCCTGGGCAAAATCACCCGCCCGGTTTTCAGGTGTGATCTCGTCAGTTCGCTCGCGAATGATCTTGCGGGAGGACGGCAACGGCTCCTCGATCGCGAAGAGCCGTGAAACCACTCTCTCGACATTGGCATCTACGACCACCGCACGCTTCCCGAACGCAATCGCGGCGACGGCGGCAGCCGTGTAGGCACCGAGGCCGGGCAGGTCGCGCAACTCGGTCTCGGAACTTGGGAAGCCGCCCATGGCGGCGACGGCGCGCGATGCCTTCACGAGGTTTCTCGCACGCGAATAATAGCCAAGCCCTGCCCACGCCGCCATGACGTCTTCTTCCGGTGCCGCCGCCAAATCCCGAACCGTTGGCCAGCGCTCGGTGAAAGCTTGGAAATAGGGCTTCACCGCGGCAACCGTCGTCTGTTGCAACATCACTTCGGAAAGCCAGACCCGATAGGGGTCGGTCGGCGGCGCACCGGGGCGCGCACGCCACGGCAGGTCGCGGGCGTGCGTGTCATACCATGCGAGAAGTGTGTCGGAGATGCTGGCGGCCACGCGCAGCCTATGGCATGAGCGCGGGCCTAATGGAAAGCGACAAGCCCAAATCCCCGAATAAGCCGGTCCAGCCGAAGAAACCGTCCGGCAAGGGCAAGGCGGGAAAGCCGTACGAACGGCCACGGGGCGGCCAGGCCAAGGCTATCTCCGATCTCATGCCGCAGATCGGGCGGCCCGCTTTCCGGCGCTTCGGCTTCGTCCAATCGTCCATCGTGAGCCGCTGGCCGGAGATAGTCGGCGATACGCATTCGCAGGTCTGCACGCCGGAAATGATCCGTTTCCCGCCGGGCGAGAAATCCGAAGGCATTCTGGAACTGGTCGTCAAACCCGCCCATGCCCCGTTGATCCAGCAGGTCCTGCCCGAGATCATCGACCGGGTGAACCGCTTCTTCGGCTATAAGGCAGTGGCGCGGATCAAGCTCCGGCAAGGTGCGGTTAAGCCGCCCGAGGCAAAGCAGAAGGCGAAAGCCCCGCCTTCGCTCAAGCCGATACCGATGGAACTCGGCGACAGTTTGCGCGATATCGGGGATCCTGAACTGCGTGCCGTGCTGGAATCGCTGGCGCGCGGGCTCGGATCGCAAGAAGAAGATGGAACCGACTGACGTGAAAACCCTTGCCAAATTCGCCGCGAGCGCCCTCGCCGCCGCTGCCGCATTTGCTTCGCTTCCCGCCGCTGCCCAGGACCTTCCGAACAGCAAACCGCGCGGAAACTGGAATACGGTCATCAACGAAGTCGACGGCGGCCATGTTCTCGGCAATCCCGATGCCGAAGCGCGGCTGGTCGAGTTCATGAGCTACACCTGTTCGCACTGTGCAGAGTTCACGAAAACCGGCGAAAGCGCGATCAAGCTGCTCTACGTGCCGAGCGGCAAAGTCTCTTACGAAGTGCGCCACCTGATCCGCGATCCGGTCGATCTGACCGCTGCCCTTGCGGCGCAATGCGGTGCGCCTGACAAGTTCTTCGCGAACCACACCGCATTGCTGATGAAGTACCCCGACTGGATGGCGAAGGCGCGAAGCATGACCCAGGCGCAAATGGCCCGCTGGAATTTCGGCAGCTTTGCAGCCCGCTCTCAAGCGATTGCCAGCGATCTCGACTTTTACGAGATCATGGAAACCCGCGGATACTCGCGCATAGCACTCGACGACTGCCTCAAGGATGAGAACAGGGCACGGGCCATTGCGGCGCAAAGCCAGGCAGATGTCGCAAAGTACGGGCTAAGAGGAACGCCGACCTTCATCATGGGCGGCGAGACGCTCGATGCGCATGACTGGCCTCGCCTCCAGCCCTATCTCGACGCGCTCTACAAGAAGTAGCTCTGCAACTTCATGGTTGCATTTGTCGGGGACAGCCCTGTGGACACCGCCTCTACAGCGCTTCACCCGGCACAAACCCTGGCTTAGCCTACCTGCCCACCAGAGAGGATTCCGATGAAAACCAGTTTGCGCCTTGCCGTTCTTGCACCATTCGCCCTTACGCTTGCAGCGTGTGGCGATACATCGGACGAGGCCGGCGCCGGTTCGCTCGAAGGTGATGCGATTGCTGCGATCCCCGCACCAGAAGGCACGAGCTGGCTTGAAGTAGCCAGCAAGACCGACAATGGCGGATTCGTTATCGGTAATCCCGATGCGCCGCTGAAGCTGGTGGAATTTGCCAGCCACACCTGCGGCGCGTGCGCCTACTTCGCGGAAAACGGCTCGGCACCGCTGCAGCAGGATTACGTCGATACCGGCGTGGTGAGCTATGAAATCCGTCCGCTGCTGCGCGATCCGCTCGACGTGACGATTTCGACGCTTGCGCAATGCGGCGCTCCGGAAAGCTTCCATGCCCTGTCCGACCAGGCCTGGGCTTCGCTCGGAACTTTCGGCGAAACGCTACAGGCGAACCCCGCCGCGTACGAAGGTGCCATGCAGGCAGCTCCGGAACAGCGCTTTCTCCAGCTCGCCCAGGCAGCCGGCCTTATCGATTTCTTCGCGGCACGCGGCCTGTCCGCAGACCAGGCCCGCACCTGCCTGACCGATGCGCAAGCGATCGAGACGATCGCGACCACATCGCGCACTGCCGCCGATGAACTGAACGTCACCGGCACGCCCACCTTCTTCCTCAACGGCCAGCGGCTCGACGGGAACCAGTGGGCGCAGATCGAGCCAATCCTGCAACGCGCCGGCGCCAGGTAAGGCCGGGGCTAGAGGGGGGACACGGCGACGATGCTCATAAAACAGCTCAGACTGAGCGGTTTCAAGAGCTTCGTCGAGCCGTCCACCCTGCGCATCGAACCCGGGCTGACCGGCGTGGTCGGCCCGAACGGGTGCGGTAAATCCAACCTCCTCGAAGCGATCCGCTGGGTGATGGGCGAAAACTCGCCAAAGTCGATGCGCTCGGGCGGGATGGAGGACGTCATCTTCGCCGGCACCGCCACGCGCCCGCCGCGCGACTTCGCCGAAGTCCAGCTCTCCGCCGAAAGCGACGATGGCGACGAACTGGAGGTCATCCGCCGCATCGAACGCGGGGCCGGCAGCGCGTACCGGGTCAACGGCAAGGACGTGCGCGCCAAGGACGTCGCCCTCACCTTCGCCGATGCCGCCACCGGTGCGCACTCCCCTGCCCTCGTCAGCCAGGGCAAGATCGCGCAGGTCATCGCGGCAAAGCCCGTCGAACGCCGCCAGATGCTCGAAGAGGCGGCCGGGATCGCGGGCCTCCATGTCCGTCGCAAGGATGCGGAGAGCAAGCTGCGCTCCACCGAAACCAACCTCGCGCGGCTCGAAGATCTCATGGCCGGGCTCGACAGCCAGATCGCCTCCCTGCGGCGGCAGGCAAAGCAGGCGGAACGCTACAAGAAACTTTCCGACCAGATCAAAACCGCAGAGGCGCGGCTGGTATTCGCCCGCTGGCGTGATGCTGCCTCTGAAGCCGAAGAGGCCAAGAAGGCCGCTGCCGCAGCCGACGCGCGGGTGACAGAAGCGCAGAAGGCTGCCGATGAAGCCCAAAAGGCACAGCGCGCGGCTGCCGAGGCTTTGGCCGAAGCGCGCGAGGAACAGGCCGACCGCCGCGACGATGCGAGCGCGCACGGCCACCGCATGGCCGCCCTCACCAGCCAGCTCGAGGCTGCCGAACAGCGCCTTGCCGACCTCGACCGCCAGAAACAGCGGCTGGAAGAAGATCGCGGTGATGCCGACCGCATGACCAAGGACGCGGCAGAAGCGCTCGCGCGACTGGAGAAGGAACTCGCAAACAGCGAGAAGGACCTCGCCGCCAACGAGGATCGCCGCCCGTCTCTCGTCGCGCAGAGCGAAGATGCCGAACGCGCCAGCCGCACAGCGGAACTCGCCCTTGCCAAGGCCACCGCCGATAATGCCGGTGTCGAGGCCGAATGGCGCGTCGTCGAGGCCGAAATCTCGCAGGCCCGGATGCGGCTCGAACGGGTCGAGGCGGAAGGCCGCCGCATGACCGAACAGCGCCAGGCGCTCGCCGGAGAAGATGTCGATGGCGCGCTTGAAAGCGCCACGGCCGCCGCCGAGGAGGCAGCCAGGTCCCTGGCAGACAAGCGTGCGGCGATCGAAACCATGCAGGCCCGCAAGAGCGAGCTTCAGGCATCGCGCGACGAAGCATCGAGCGCACTCTCTTCCGCCAAGGCCGAGCTGTCCGGCATCCAGCGCGAACACGATGCCCTCCTCCGCGACCGCGAAGCACGCGAGCGCGCAGCCGCCAAGCGATCGGGCCGCAAACAGGCCATCGACGGCGTGCGCGCGGCCAAGGGCTATGAACGGGCGGCAGCAGCCGCTCTGGGCCGCGACGGCAAGGCGCTGCTTGGCCTGCCGGACGAAGGGGCGGAAGGGCGCTATTGGACCGGCGCAGACGCCCCGCAAGCGGTGGCAGACAGCCTCGCTGACCACCTCGACCAGTGCCCCGACGAATTGCGCGCGCGGCTCGCGCTCGTCCATGTCGCGGACAGCGACGACGGGCGCACGCTCGCCCCCGGCGAGAGCCTCGTCACCCGCGATGGCCACCTTCGCCGGTGGGACGGCCTTGTCGTTCGAGGCGAAGGCGCAGCGGAGGCAGCCCGGCTGGAAGCGGACAATCGCTTCGCCGAGCTGGCGCAGCAGCTCCCCGCGCTACAATCGGCGGTTTCGACCGCGCAGGTTGATGAAGCCCGCGCGAGCGACGAATTGGGTACACTGCAACGGGACCTGATAGCCGCCGATCGCGAACTCGCCGCGACTGCCGATGCGGAACGGCAAGCGCTGCGCGCCCTCGACCAGGCTGAGGCCGCACGCGAACGCATTGCCGCTCGGCTGGAAGAGCTGGAACGCGCCGAAAGCGAACACAGCGAATTGCTTTCCGCTGCACAGTCGGAGCTGGAGGCAGCGCAGGCCAAGCAAGCCGCCCTACCGGATCCCGAAGCCGGTCGCGCCTCGCTCGATGCTGCGCGGGCGAAAAATGAGGCCGCCCGCTCCACCCTGCAGGCGCGCGCGGCAGAACTTGCCGCTCATGACCAGTCGCTTGCCGTCGCACGCGAACGCACGGCGGCGCAGCGCAGCGACATGGCCAACTGGCAGGCCCGCTCGGGCGAGGCGACGCGCCGCCTTTCGGACATGGCCCGCAGGTTCGAAGAGATCGAGGAAGAGCGCGCGGTCTTCGCCGCCAAGCCCGAAGGGCTGATGCGCGAGATCGAACAGGGCGACCAGGTCCGAGAACGCCTCGGCACCGAATTGGCCAAAGCGGAAGCCGCCGTCGCCGAGGCGAACGAGCTCGCCGCAGATGCCGACCGCGCCTTTGCCTCCGCCAACGAGGCACTGGCGGCTGCCCGCGAAAATCGTGCCGGCCTGTCCGAACGGGCAGAGAATCAGGACGGCCGCAGGATCGAGATGGCGCGGATTTCGGGCGAACGCTTCCAGTCGCCCCCACCCCTCCTGCCGGCGAAGTTCGAGTTCGAGGAATCCGAGGTCAAGTCGGCGGACCAGGAAGGCGAGGAGATGGATCGCCTCACCGCCAGCCGCGAGCGTATCGGGCCCGTGAACCTCGTCGCGGCCGAAGAGCTCGAAAAGATCGAGAGCGAGCACGGTTCGAACGCGGCCGAGCAGGAAGAACTGCGCGAGGCCGTCAATCGCCTGCGCGGCTCGATCGGCAGCCTTAATCGCGAAGGGCGCGAGCGGCTACGCGAGGCGTTCGAGCAGGTGAACGACCACTTCAAGCGTCTCTTCACGCGCCTGTTCGAAGGCGGGGAAGCGCATCTTGCGCTGATCGACAGCGACGATCCGCTCGAAGCCGGCCTCGAGATTTTCGCCCAGCCGCCGGGCAAGCGGCTCCAGTCGCTCACCCTGCTATCAGGCGGGGAGCAGGCGCTGACCGCCACCGCGCTGATCTTCGCGCTGTTCCTGACGAACCCCGCCCCGATCTGCGTGCTCGACGAAGTCGACGCGCCGCTCGACGATGCCAACATCGACCGCTTCTGCGACCTGCTCGACGCAATGGTGCGTGAAACCAACACGCGTTACCTGATCGTCACGCACAACGCCGTGACGATGAGCCGGATGCATCGCCTTTTCGGTGTCACGATGATTGAGAAGGGCATCAGTCGCCTCGTCAGCGTCGACCTAGGCGGCGCGGAAGAACTTCTGGCCGCGGAATAGCGTGTCGGATAATCCCGCTGCGTGGTGCGGCGGGGGATCAATGATGACGCAACGGACAGGTGATGGCAGTGCGGGCGATGTCGATTACGGCGACATCGGAGGAACCTATGCCCAATTCCGCCAACCGGACCCGATAATCGAAGCGCAAATCCACCGCGCGCTTGGCGATGCAAAGACCGTCTTGAATGTCGGCGCAGGAGCCGGGTCCTACGAGACGACCGATCGTGAGGTCACGGCAGTCGAACCGTCGCGTTCCATGCGGGCACAGCGTCCTGCACATCTAGTAGAGGCGATCGATGCCACGGCGGAAGACCTGCCCTTTCCCGACAAATCCTTCGATGCCTCGATGGCGAGCGTTACCGTCCACCAGTGGAGCGATCTCGAAGAAGGCCTGTCGGAAATGCGCCGGGTCACGATCGGCCCGGTCGTCCTCTTGGTGTGCGATCCGGAGCTGATGCACGACTACTGGCTGAGCGATTACATTCCCGAAGTGCGCGCCGTCGAAGCAGCGCGCTTCCCGCGGATTTCGAGGATCGTGGACGCCTTGGGAGGCAATGTGGAAGTCCAGCCCGTCCCCGTGCCGCTGGACTGCAGCGATGGCTTCAATGAAGCCTATTACGGACGGCCCGAGCGCTTCCTTAATCCAGCCGCGCGGCTCGCATGTTCCAGCTGGAGCTTGGTTTCGGACGAGGCAGTCGACCGGTTCGTCACGGCCCTTTCCGATGATCTGGAAAGCGGCGAGTGGGATCGCAAATACGGGCATTTGCGCACGCAGCCGTTCTTCGACGGGCCGCTGCGCATGGTCATCGGCAGGCCGGATAATGAGGGTCTTGGCTTAGCCCGCGGCCTCTAATGCTGTACGAAGGTCGTTCCTTAGCGCCTTCAGGCGAGGAAGGTAGATTGCCGCGGCGTCGCCGGGATTGGGAACGCTCGTTTCCTGAGCGGCAGCCTGCTGGTCAGGCACGCCGCGCAGCGCGGATTTCGCGCCCTTGAGCGTATAACCTTCCTTGTTAACGAGTCGGTCGATCCGTTCGACCAGTGCGACGTCTTCGGCCCGGTAGTACCGGCGCCCGCCACTGCGTTTCAGGGGCTTGAGGCTGGGGAACTGCTGCTCCCAGTAGCGTAGGACATGGGTCTTGATGCCCGTCGCGCGCGCTACTTCACCGATGGTGCGCAGCGCACCTTCCTCCTTGTGATCGTCGAATTCGGCCATGCGATCCCCTTAGCAGTTAGCCGTTGGCGACGCGATCCTTCAGCAGCTGGCTTGCCCGGAAAGTCATGACGCGGCGCGGCGTGATGGGCACTTCTACGCCGGTTTTGGGGTTGCGGCCAATACGCTCTTTCTTGTCGCGCAGAACGAAGCTGCCGAAACCGGAAATCTTGACGTTCTCACCCTGGATCAGGGCCTGCGACATCTTGTCGAGCACCTGTTCCACCAGATCGAGCGACTCGGCCCTGCTCAGGCCCATCTTCCGATTGATAGTTTCAGCCAGATCGGCACGGGTCAAAGTTCCCACCGAGCGCATCATGTCCATTTCTCACTCTCCCCAGTCGCGACCCTGGGTCCGATTTAGAAATGGCAACATACTGTATTCAGTAGTGTTTTACAACCGAATGCGTCATTTGTTTATGAGCTTACATGCGGGCGAGCGAAGCACCCCAGGTGAAGCCGCCGCCCATGGCTTCGAACATGACGAGATCGCCCTGTTTTATCCGGCCGTCCCGGCGCGCAACATCGAACGCCAGCGGGACCGAAGCAGCCGAGGTATTGGCGTGCTTGTCGACCGTGACGATCACCTTCTCTGCCGGCAGATTGAGCTTGCGCGCGGTCGCATCAAGGATGCGGGCATTGGCCTGATGCGGCACGACCCAGTCGATTTCTTCGGCAGAAATCCCCGTATTTCCAATTACTTCCCGCAAGACATCGGCTAGGTTGACCACTGCGTGGCGGAACACTTCGCGTCCCTTCATCCGCAGCTTGCCAACCTCTCCGGTCGTCGATGGACCGCCATCGACATAGAGCAATTCGCGATGCGCGCCGTCGGCATGCAGCTTGGTCGACAGGATGCCGGGTCCGTCCTCCTCCACATCGCGCGCTTCGAGCACTACTGCCCCCGCGCCATCGCCGAAAAGGACGCAGGTGGTGCGGTCTTCCCAGTCGAGAATGCGGCTGAAAGTCTCTGCGCCGATCACCAGCGCCTTGGTTGCCATGCCGGTGCGCAGCATCGAGTCGGCGGTGGCCAGAGCGTAGAGGAAGCCCGAACACACGGCCTGCACATCGAAGGCCACGCCCCCGCCGCAGCCCAGTGCATGCTGGACCTGTGTGGCGGTTGCCGGGAAGGTGTGATCGGGCGTCGCGGTCGCCAGAACGATCAGGCCGATCTCGCTCGCATCGACGCCTGCGTTTTCAAGGGCGTTGCGGGCGGCTTGCGTCGCCAGGGTAGACGTCGTCTCGCCCTCGCCCGCGATATAGCGCTGGCGGATACCGGTGCGTTCCACGATCCATTCGTCGCTGGTGTCGACGCGCTCGGCCATTTCGGCATTGGTCACACAGTTGGCGGGAAGCGCGCTGCCGCTGCCGGTGATGACCGAACGGATCATTTCGCGGCGAATCCTTCGCTGCCCACCTCGCCAAGATCCTTGCGGATGCGGTTGAGGATGTCGTCCTCGAGCAGGCGTGCGGCGACCTCCACGGCATTGGCAACGCCGGTGGCGTCCGCGCTGCCGTGACTTTTCACGACCACGCCGTTGAGGCCGAGGAAGACCGCCCCGTTGTGGTTGTTCGGGTCGAGATGATGCTTGAGCAGCTCGGTCGCAGGGCGCGACACGAGGAAGCCCACCTTGGAGCGGATCGAGCTGGTGAAAGCCCGGCGCAGCAGGTCGGTCACGAAACGCGCCGTTCCCTCGATCGCCTTCAGCGCGATATTGCCGGAAAACCCGTCGCAAACGACCACATCGCATTCGCCGCGGTTGATCTTGTCCGCTTCGACATAGCCTTCGAACTCCATGTCGAGGCCGGTAGCCCCGCGCAGGATTTCGGCTGCGTTCTGGATGTCTTCGGTGCCCTTGGTTTCTTCCGTGCCGATATTGAGCAGGCGCGTACGCGGGCGTTCGCGTCCGGTCACGATACGCGAATAGGCCGCGCCCATGATGGCGAACTGCACGAGGTTGCGCGCGTCGCATTCGCGGTTCGCACCAAGGTCGAGCATGATGACGTCGTTGTCGCCCAGCGTCGGCAACAGCGCTGCAAGGGCGGGCCGGTCGAGACCTGGCATGGTGCGCAAGGCAAGCTTGCTCATCGCCATCAGCGCGCCGGTGTTTCCGGCAGAGACGGCTGCGCCAGCCTCGCCGCGCTTAACGGCGTCGACAGCCAGGCCCATGCTGGTCGTCTTCGCACGGCGCAGGGCCTTGGAAGGCTTTTCGTCGCCCTCGACCACATCTTCGCAATGCAGGATTTCGGAAGCGCCCGACATCCCCGGGTGATCGGCAAGCGCATTCTTGATGCGCTCTTCATCGCCGACCAGCAGGAACTTGAATCGATCGTGGCGGCGCCGCGCCATCGCGGCACCGTCGATCATGGTGCGCACGCCTTCGTCGCCGCCCATCGCGTCAATAGCGATACGCGGCAAACTCATGACGATCTCCGGCTTACGGTGACGGTCTTAGAGACCGACGGCGATGACTTCGCGCCCGTTGTAGAAACCGCAATGCGGGCAAAGGTTGTGCGGACGCTTGAGTTCACCGCAGTTCGAGCACTCGTGATGAGCTTCGACCTTGAGCGAATCGTGCGCACGACGGTTGCCGCGGCGGTGGGGCGATACTTTCCTCTTGGGGACGGCCATGGCGGCACCTGTTCCTCAAACAATTACAATCAATTTCGGTGGCCGCCCTAGTGGAAGGTCCGGCAACGCACAAGTGCGCTTAAACCCGAAACTTCTCGACCATGACGGTGAAGGCGCGCGCTATAGCGAATTTTCGCCTCAGTGCAAGCGCTGTGCGTTGTCACCGACTACACATTGCATGGCCCGGCCCTTGCCTATAGCTCGAGATGGGGTTCGCGAGAGAAATCACAAGGGAGGGATCGTATGGGTTTGTTTCTACCTGTCACTCTGACAGCAGCGGCTGCCGCAGCACTTATCAACCTGTGGCTGGCGGTGCGCGTCGGCCAGATGCGCGGTGTAACCAAGACAATTCACGGCGACGACGGAGGCGGTCCGCTGACCCGCCGGATGCGCGCGCAGCTCAACTTCGTGGAGAACACGCCCTTTGTGCTCATCCTTATCGCTGCGATCGAAATCAGCGGCAAGGGCGCGCCATGGCTCGCCTGGGTGGCCGGGATCTACATGCTGGGCCGCGTCGCGCACGGCATGGGCATGGATGCGGAAACCGGCACCAAGCCGCGCATGATCGGCACTCTGATCACCATGCTTACCCTTCTGGGGCTCGCGGTGATGGCCACGCTGATTGCGATGCGGGTAATCTAAGGAACGTGCGGGCCGGGCGCGTGTCCGGCCCGCTTCTCACGCAAGCGCCGCGTCGCTCACAAAGGCGTTGGTCTTGCGCTCCTGACCGAAAGTGCTGGTCGGGCCGTGACCCGGGATGAACGTCACGTCGTCGCCCAGCGGCCAGAGTTTCTTCGTTATCGCGTCGATCAGGTCCTGGTGGTTGCCCATGGGGAAATCTGTGCGTCCAATGCTGCCCTGGAACAGGACGTCGCCGACGATGGCGAACTTGCTGGGCCGGTTGAAAAAGACCACGTGGCCGGGCGTGTGCCCCGGGCAGTGGATGACTTCGAGTTCCAGTTCGCCAACCGTGACGGTGTCCCCATCCTCCAGCCAGCGGTCCGGTTCGAAAACCTGGCTGTTCATCCCGTAGCGCGCGCCGTCTTCCTCCAGTCGGCTGATCCAGAACCGGTCGGCCTCCTGCGGGCCTTCGATCGGCAGGCCGAGCTCCTTGGCCAGCACGCCCGCTTCGCCGCAATGGTCCATATGGCCATGCGTGATGAGGATCTTTTCCAGTTCCACCCCGGTCTTGGCGACCGCGGCCTTGAGCTTGTCGAGATCCCCGCCCGGATCGATCAGGGCACCCTTGTTCGTCCTCGTGCACCAGATCAGCGAGCAGTTCTGCTGGAGCGGCGTTACCGGGACGATACCGGCTTTCATCGGGGGCTGATTGGGCGTGTCGGTCATAATGGCGAGATGGCTGTAGCGGGCACCGAATGCAAGTTCGGGAGTGCGCCGGGTTAGGCGCGTGATTTGCCAGACTTGCATATCCCTGCTTTCCTTCCCGACTTCGGGGGGGCTGAAATGGGGGACCTTATGAAGAATGCAGCGATCGCAGCGATACTGGCGGTGTCAGTGGCGGGTTGCTCGCCCGAAGCGGCCGAAACGGCCCAGCCGGCGACAAACCTTCTCGAGCTTGAAGTACAGGGCATGGCCTTTACCGGGCCGGACACAATCAAGTCCGGCTGGACGACTATCCGCGTCGTGAACAATAGCGGAATGACCCATCACGCCCTCGTCTACCGCCTGCCCGATGGGATCACCGCTCACATGGTGGACGAACAGGTCGTCGTGCCCATCCAACAAAGCCTTACGGCAGCGATCGAAGGAGACATGGAAAAGGCGGCCGCAATCGCGTCGACCATGCCGGCCTGGGTCGGCGACCTGACCTGGCTAGGCGGTCCGGGGATGATGTCCGACGGGATCACCGGGGAAGCCACCATGTACCTGGAACCGGGGAATTACCTCGTCGAGTGCTACGTAAAGACCAACGGCGTGCAGCACAATTACAACCCCGTACCCGGCGAACTCGGGATGGTTTTCCCGCTGACGGTCCTTGAAGAGGAAGGCGGCATGGCGGAGCCGGAGGCGAACGTTACGCTGACGTTGACCAATCGAGGATACGAGATTTCCGACGGCGCTTTCAAACCCGGAGACAATTCGGTGAGGGTACGATTTGCCGAACAGCAATTGTACAACAACTTCGTCGGCCACGATGCGCATGTCTTCCGGATCGAGCAGGATACGGATGTCGGTGCCGCAACAAGGTGGCCGGATTTCTTCCCGGTCGACGGCCAGCAAACCCCTGCCCCGGCGCGCTTCGTCGGGGGTATTCACGACATGCCGCAGGGCGCGATCGGCTACTTCAAGCTTGCATTGGAGCCCGGTGATTACGGTATCACGGCGGAAATCCCAGATGCCGAGGAGAAAGGGTTTTTCAAACGGATTACGATTGCGGCCGATTGAGAGCGGCTATCGTCACCACGCCGCAAATCATTTCAAACCCTGCCGCCCTTCCATACGACGCGTCCGATTACCTCGACCTCGTCGCGGGCGAGTTCGATGGGTGCATAGGCGTCATTCGCGCTGATCAAGGTGATGCGCCCAGGCGCGCTGGCCTGCACCTGTTTGACGTGCAGCACGTCGCCGATGCGAACTACATGGATTCCCTCGCCCGCGCGCTTGTTGCGGTCGACGAAGATCTCGTCCCCGCTGCGAAGGGTCGGCTCCATACTGTCGCCTTCCACGCGGATCGCGGAAAGATCGGCGCCCTCCAGACCCATCTCGCGCAGCCAGCGGCGCGAAAAGCGGAAGCTGTCGAAGGATATTTCCTCTGCGGAAACCGCGCCAGGTCCCGCCGACGCGTCGAGAGCAAGGCGGGGCACGGCCAGAAAGTCGTCTGATTCGCGTGGCCGGGCAAGGTCCGGATCCGCCCCCAATTCCACTTCGCCCACGCCGAAGAATTCCGCCAGCTTGCGCCGGTCCTGTTCCTCCAGCCTGCGCGGGCTGCCCTTGCGCACGAATTGCTGCAAGTAACTGGGGTTACGGCCCAACATCGACGAAAGGGCCGACAGGCTTGTCCTGTTCGATTCCGCCAGTTCGACCAGTCGCGCCCGATCCGCGCTGAGTTTTTCCGCCATCCTTAACTCCTTGCCAACTCTCGTGATTGGCACAAATCCGCGCTTCCCGAAGAACTCGCCAGAGAAAATTCCTATAGCATAGGATTTTTCCTAGACAAGTAGGATTTCGGCTGGAACGAATAGAGAACACGGCGAGCGATTCGTCAATCCGGACAGCCAAAGGGGAGCACCGCACATGCTGATTCGATCCATCGAGAAGTTCCTTCGCACCCACGAGATGCCGCCGACGAAGTTCGGGCGCCTCGCGGCACACGATCCCCGCTTCGTCCTGGACCTCAGGATGGGACGCGAGCCGCGGAGCGGGACCGAAGCGCGCATTCGCGGGTTCATGATGGGTTTCGAGGCCGGGCGCGGAGAAGCTCTTACGCAGGAGGCAACGCATGTCGGTTGAATGCAAACCTCCCCGCACAAAGCCCGTGCGTCCGCGCCGCAGTTCGGGCGACCGCCTGCGAGACGCCCTGATCGCGCTTGGCGAGCACCAGGGGCAAGTTCTGACGCACACGGAGAAAGCGTGGGCGAGCATTACCTTCGCAGGCACGCGGCACAGCCTCTCCATCCTCTTTGCTGGCGAGAATGCGGTCGAAGCGGGCGAGCGTTTCATCGCCGCCCTGCCCGACCATGAATTCATGCTCGCCGGACAGCTGGTCGCCGATGCCGGGGTGAGCGAGGTCGATCACCGGATCATGCCCGACCCGCGGCTGGTGGTTCAGTGCGAGCTGCTCCTGCTCGAAGACGCCTGATCAGTAACCGGCGGCAAGGTCCATCTGCGGGCTGACCGGTTCACCCTTGTGCCATCGTTCGAGATTCTCGACGAACCTGTCGGCGCTGCGCTGGAACATTTTGGTCTGCGCGCGGCCCGACAGGTGCATGGTCACCTGCGCATTTTCGAGATCCCACAACGGGTGATCTTCAGGCAGTGGCTCGGGGTCGGTCACGTCGAGCAAGGCTGCCTCGATTTTCTTCGCCTGTAGCGCTTCGACCAACGCATCCTGTTCGACCACGTCGCCGCGCGCGATGTTCACGAGCACGGTATTGGGGCGCATGGCCGCGAGTTCCGATGCGCCGATCATGCCCTTGGTTTCGTCGGTGGACGGCACTGCCAGGATTACCCAATCGAACTCGCCCAGCTTCTCGCGCCATTCGCCGGGGCGCAGGTTCCCTTCCCCGCCCGATCGACGCACCGGCACAACCGTCATGTCGAACGCCTCGAGCCGGGTCTTGATAAGCCCGCCGATCGCGCCGAGGCCGAGCAGGAGCACGCGCTCGCCCGAAAGCTCGCGCTTGCCGGGGCTGTCGAGCAGCCAGTCGTGCCGCTCCTGCGCGCGCACCACCTCGCGGTACCCCTTGGCATGGGCGAGCATCAGCATGACGACATATTCGGCGATTGTTATGGCGTTGATGCCGACACCGTTCGTGACCGTGACCCCGCGCTCCTGCAGGAGGTCCAGCGGCATGAAGTCGAGGCCCGCGTAGATCGAGTTCAGCCATTTGAGATTGGTCGCGGCCTCCGCGATCTCGATCATCGGCTCTTTCTCGTTGAGGTCGAACCAGCCGATTTCCGCCTCCGGCGCCATTTCCAGCGCCTGTTCCTTGGTCATGAACCATAGCGGCTCAACCCAATCGGGCAGGCGCGGCTCCACCAGCGGGCGGATCAGTGCGGACATCACGGCTTTTGTCATCGGGGGACTCTCCTCTTGCCGATAAGTCCCTAACCGCAACTTAGCCCAGCTTCCACTCCCAGCCGAGCGGATCGCCGTCCATCACCTCGACGCCCTTGTCGGCGAGACTGGCGCGGATGGCATCGGAAGTCGCATAATCCTTCGCGACCTTGGCTTCCTTGCGGCGGATGAGCTCCGCTTCGATTTCGGCCTCGGTTATTTCGGCCGAGGCAGGACGGATGCGAAGGTCTGCGCGAGAGAGATCGAACAGGTCGAGGCCGAGCACGCGGTCCATGTCCTCGATCACGGCGCGCTTCACCCCGCCGTCGACCTTCTTGACTGCCAACGCCTCTTCAAGCGCCACCAGCGCGACGGAGGTGTTGAGATCATCGGAGATCGCGCTCGCAAATTTCTCACGCATCGGTGCGAACTTTTGGTGCGAGGGGTCGCCCGCCGCTTCGTCCTTCAGCCGCTCCACAGCCATCACGATCCGTTTGAGGCGGGTGAGCGCCGCGCCCAGCCCCTCCCAGCTGAACTCCAGCTCGCTGCGGTAATGCGCCTGCAGGCACATCATGCGATAGGCGAGCGGGTGGTAGCCTTTATCGACCAGCAGTTGCAGGCGCAGGAACTCGCCGGAGCTCTTGGACATCTTCCCCGACCGTTCGACGAGGAAATTGTTGTGCATCCAGATACGCGCGCCGCTGTTCTCGGCATTGTCGAGGCCGTTGGTGCAGCAATAGGCCTGGTTCTGCGCGATCTCGTTCGGGTGGTGGATCTCGCGGTGATCGATCCCGCCGGTGTGAATGTCGAAGGGGAAGCCAAGCAGGGCCTCACCCATGACCGAGCATTCGAGGTGCCAGCCGGGCGCGCCCTTTCCCCACGGGCTGTCCCATTCCATCTGCCGCGTCTCGCCATCGGGAGTTTTCCGCCAGATGGCGAAGTCGGCTGCGTTCCGCTTACCCTCGACGGCATTGATACGGCCTTCGCCTTCCTCCGTAACCGCGCGAGCAAGGCGGCCGTAATCGTCGACGGTGGAGACGTCGAAATAGAGGCCGCTGTCGAGTTCGTAGCAGTGCTTGTCGGCGATCCGCTTGCCCCACTCGATCATCGGCTCGACATATTCGGTGGCGCGCGGGTGCTGTTTGCCGGTGATGTTCAGCCGGGCAAGGTCGCGCTCGAAATCTTCCTGGTAGAATTTGGCGATATCCCAGGCGGACTTGCCAGCCTTGGCCGCCATCTTCTCCATCTTGTCCTCGCCCTCGTCCGCATCGGAGGTGAGGTGGCCGACATCGGTGATGTTGATCACATGGGTGAGGTCATAGCCCTTCCAGCGCAGCACGCGGCCCAGCGTGTCGGAAAACACGTAGGCGCGCATATTGCCGATATGCTGGTAATTGTAGACCGTCGGACCGCAGGAATAGACGCGCGCTTCGCCCGGGTGGACGGGGGTGAAAGTCTCGATTTCGCGAGTGAGCGAGTTGAACAGCTTGAGCGGCGTTTCGGTCATGCGCAGGCCATTAGGTGCGCGGGAGGCTACTGCCAACCCTCCCAGCGCACGGATTCGTCGAGGGCTGCGCGTTTCACATCGAACTGGTTCACCGGAGCATCCGGATCGCGATAGCCGATGGCCATGCCGCAGAAGAAGATGTGGTCTTCGGGAATGTCGACCATCTCGCGGACCTGCGGGCTGTAGGCAGCCCAGGCTTCCTGCGCGCAGCTATCGAGCCCTTCCTCGCGCAGCAGCAGCATGATCGTCTGCAGCCACATGCCGATATCGCTCCATTGTGGCGGGCCCATATACTTGGGCGTGTGGACCAGCATCAGCACCGGCGCGCCGAATGCGCGGAAGTTATTGGCGAACCACATGAGGCGCTTGGCCTTGTCCTCGCGGCTGATATCCAGCGCCGCGTACATATCCTCGCCCACGCCGAAGCGGCGCTCCTCGTAAACCCCATCGAGGCCCTTGGGATAGATATCGTATTCAGGCTTCAGCGCCGCGCGCCCCTTGGGAAATTCCTGCGCCACCCGGTCGAACAGCGCCTGCATCGGTTCGCCGGTGAGGATGACGGCATTCCACGGCTGGACATTGCCGCCCGAGGGCGAACGCTGCGCCTTTTCGAGTACGCGGGTGAGAGTGTCGCGATCGACCGGCTGGTCGGTAAAGGCGCGGACGGACCGGCGTGACTGGACGGCTTCAGATACATTCATTCCCGGGACCTAACATGCGCTGATCGATTGGCTACATCGCCGAGTGTTTTGCGTAAATAGTGCAGCTAGCGTAGGCTCGACATTTGCGGAGGAGAATGGATATGGCTGACCTCTCGATCTTGCTGCAGATCCATATCGGCGCGGCACTTCTTGCAATTGTGACAGGCGCGATTGTTTTTCTCCTTCCCAAGGGAGACCTGCGTCACCGGCGATGGGCCTGCGCCTATGTCTTAGCCATGCTAGTAACGACGAGCGTCGTCGTCTTTGTACCAGCAACCGTCCTCGAGTTTGGGTCAAGCGGTTGGGGCTTTTTCCACCTGTTCATTGTCGTGGGCGGGATTAGCTCGCTCATAGGCATCTTCGCTCTGTGGAAGTGGAACCTGACACGAGATCCAGCTTGGCTACGCAATCATCAGATGCGCTTCGCTTTTTCTTATGCGGGTCTTCTGATGGCGGGATTTAGCCAGCTTGCTACCAATCCACGCTTTGGGGTGGTAGGCGTACTGAGCCCAGCCGCCTTCTGGACGATCTTTATCGCCACCAATCTGGCGATCCTCGGCATCGCGATGTTTTTAGTGGGTAAATATCTCGCCAAGGGCGATCCGCGGCGCCGCTACGCTTTGCGGCCCTAGCTCTTCTCCACCTCGAACAAGCCCGCAAGCTGCTCGATAATCGTGCCGCCGAGCTGTTCGACGTCCATGATCGTCACCGAGCGCTTGTAGTAGCGGGTCACATCATGGCCGATGCCGATGGCGGCGAGCTGGACGGGGCTTTGCTTCTCGATCCACTCGATCACCTTGCGCAGGTGGCCTTCCAGATAGCCCGCCTGGTTCACCGAAAGCGTGCTGTCGTCGACCGGCGCAC
The DNA here is from genome assembly GCF_009827445.1 of Qipengyuania aquimaris. Taxonomy (GTDB): domain Bacteria; phylum Pseudomonadota; class Alphaproteobacteria; order Sphingomonadales; family Sphingomonadaceae; genus Qipengyuania; species Qipengyuania aquimaris. The sequence goes on along the minus strand of NZ_WTYI01000001.1, from coordinate 450,077 downwards.
CGTCGCTGATGACCAGCAGGATGCGGCGGTCTTCGGGGCGGGCGAGAAGGCGGGTGTGCGCCCACAGCAGCGCTTCGCCGTCGATGTTTTCCTTGAGCAGCCCTTCGCGCATCATTAGGCCGAGATTGCGGCGCGCGCGGCGCCATGGCTCGTCGGCCTTCTTGTAGATGATATGCCTGAGGTCGTTGAGGCGCCCCGGATCGGCGGGGCGGCCATCGGCGAGCCATGCCTCGCGGCTCTGCCCGCCTTTCCACGCACGGGTGGTGAAGCCGAGGATTTCGGTCTTCACGCCGCAGCGTTCGAGCGTGCGCGCCATGATGTCGGCGCTGATTGCGGCGATGGAAATCGGCCGCCCGCGCATGGAGCCCGAATTGTCGATCAGCAGCGTGACGACCGTGTCCTTGAACTCGGTATCGCGCTCCATCTTGTAGGAGAGCGCATGGCCGGGGCTGACGACCACGCGGGTCAGGCGCGCGACATCGAGCAGGCCTTCTTCCTGGTCGAAATCCCAGCTGCGGTTCTGCTGCGCCATGAGGCGGCGCTGGAGACGGTTGGCGAGCCGCGTGACGATGCCCTGCAGGCCCGCCAGCTGGCTGTCGAGATAGGCGCGCAGCCGGTCCAGTTCCTCGTGGTCGCACAGCTCGGGCGCTTCGATCACCTCGTCGAACTTGTCGGTATAGGCGCGGTAGTCGAAATCTTCGGGCAGATCGGTCCACGGGCGGTTCGGGCGGACGGGCTGCATGCCCTCGCCCTCTTCGTCCGAGGGATCACCGTCGGACATTTCCTGTTCGCCCTCGACGTCCTGGTCGGCATCGCCATCGGCCTCGCCGTCGGTAACCTCACCGCGCGCGTCGGTTTCCTGCGGCTGCGCCTCGCCCTCGTCTTCCTCGTCGGTGTCCTGGTCTTCTTCGGGCGTATCGCCCTCGTCCTCGTCACCGTCCTCGCGCCCCTCGTCCTCGGGCATATCGGGCAGAGTGAGTTCGAGATGCCGGAGCATTTCTATGGTCAGGTCCTGAAAGGCGCGCTGGTCATCGAGTGCGCCTGCAAGATCGTCCATATCGCTGCCGATCTTCGACAGGATATCCTCGCGCACCATGTCGACGCCTGCCTTGGCGCGTTCGGGGATCGCTTCGCCCGTCAGCGCCTCGCGGAGCATCAGCGAGAGCGCGGTCGGCAGCGGCACTTCGTTTGCCGCATCGGCGCGCGCGATCGGATCGCTCGCCGTGCGCAATTCGACCGCCGCGTCCAGATTGTCGCGAATGCCGGAATAGCGCGTGCTGCCGATCGCCTCGTAGCGCACCTGCTCGATCGCATCGTAGCAAGCTCTGGCAATCGGTTCAGGCGGCGCGCCGCGATTGTGCAGCGCTTCGTTATGATGGCGCAGGCGCAGCGCGAAGCTGTCGGCAAAGCCGCGCGCCTCGGTCGCCTGGTCCTTGGGCAGCGTCCGACCGGGCAGCGGAACGCGGAAGTTCTTGCCCGACTGGCTCGGACTGTCCGCGCTCCACGCAACCTCGACCTCCGGCTCCTGCGCCAGGGCGCGCGCGGTGCCGGTCAATGCCTGCTTGAAGCGGTCGAGGGGTGTCTGGTCGGTCACGTAGGCCTAGTTAGGACGTCGGGATGCTTTGGCCAGTCTTTTCCCAGTCCTTGATGAAGCCTTCCAGCCCCTTGTCGGTCAGGACGTGCTTGAACAGGCCTTTGATCACGGCAGGCGGCATGGTGGCGACATCGGCGCCGATCCGCGCGCTCTGCAGCACGTGGACGGGGTTGCGGATAGAGGCGACTAGGATTTCGGTTTCGAAGCCGTAGTTGGAATAGATCTGCGCGATATCGGCGATCAGTTCCATGCCGTCGAAGCCGTTGTCGTCGTGACGGCCGACGAAAGGCGACACGAAGGTCGCGCCAGCCTTCGCTGCCAGCAGCGCCTGGTTGGCGGAGAAGCACAGCGTCACATTGACCATGGTGCCGTCGCTGGTCAGCTTCTTGCAGGTCTTGAGGCCGTCGATCGTCAGCGGGACCTTGATGCAGACGTTGTCCGCGATCCGGCGCAGCGTTTCCGCTTCTTTCATCATGGTTTCATGGTCGAGCGCGACGACTTCGGCGCTGACCGGGCCATCGGTAAGACCGCAGATTTCCTTAGTCACTTCCATGAAATCACGACCCGACTTGGCGATCAGCGAGGGATTGGTCGTCACCCCGTCGAGCAGGCCGGTGTCGGCCATTTCCTTGATGTCGGCGATATCGGCAGTGTCGACGAAGAATTTCATGGGTGTGCGCTCCGCAAAAAGGCGAGAAAAGGTGTTACCCGCTGCAAGGCGATTGCGGGCTATGAGTCAAGGCTTGGCCGCCTGTGAACCACCCTTTGCTCACGCATTGCCGACGACGAAACACGCAGCAGCGACCAGCGCACCGGTCCAGCGGTTGGCGCGGAAGCGTTCCAGCGGATTGTCGGGATCGTCGCCATCGAGGGTGGCGACCTGCCAAACCAGATGCGCGGCGGCGGGCAGCAGGGCGACGAGGGCGATCCAGTCCGCCCGGTATAGCCAGAAGGCAAGCGCCCAAAGGGCCACGGCTGCACCATAGAACAGCGCGACGCCCCCGCGCACCCTGCCCCCAAGGCGGAGTGCGGATGAGCGGATGCCGACCAGCGCGTCGTCTTCGCGGTCCTGCATGGCGTAGATCGTGTCGTAACCGATCACCCACAGCGCAGCGCCCGCATACATTGCGATTAGCGCGTCGAGATTATCGGCGCGGAAATGGGTGAAGCCGACCAGCAGCCCCCAGGTGAAGACCATGCCGAGCCATGCCTGCGGCCACCAGGTGATCCGTTTCATGAAGGGATAGGCCGCGACCAGCGCAATGCTCGCCAAAGCGACCAATCGCGCCAGCGGCTCCAGTTGCAACAGGACGACAAGCCCGACGAGGCTCAGCGTGACCAGCCAGGCCCATGCAAGTTTCTTCGACACGCGCCCGCTCGCCACCGGGCGGCTGGCGGTACGCGCCACCTGCCGGTCGAGCTTGGCATCGACGATGTCGTTGTAGACGCAGCCCGCACCGCGCATGGCGATGCTGCCGAGCAATAACCAGCCGAGCAGCGCGAACTGCCAGCCTGCGCCTGCCAGCCACACGCCCCATGCGCAGGGCCAGAACAGCAGCCACCAGCCGATCGGCCGGTCGAACCGCGCCAGCATCGCAAGATCGCGCGGCAATTGCGGCAGGCGTTCGACCAGCCCGCGGTGCTCGCTGTCGGGGACGATCTGCTGGGTTGCGGGGCTGTCGTTCATCGCTTGCTTCCTACTGCGCGAGACGCCAACAGGCTAGCCATGCCTGCAACACCCGCCTGGCCGCCCAAGAGCGCTCCCCGCCTGTTCGTCGAAACCGAGCTTTCGAACCATACGACCGTTCAGATAGAGGGCAATCAGGCGCACTACCTGACCAAGGTCATGCGGGTGTCCCCCGGCGATGCGGTGATCCTGTGCGACGACGTGACCGGGGAATGGGCCGCCGAAGTGGTCGAAGCGGGCAAGCGCCATGTGACACTGCAACCGACCCACCACCAACGCCCGCGCGAACCGGTGCCGGATTTCTGGCTGTGCCCCGCGCTGCTGAAGAAAGACCGCTTCGACATGGTGCTGGAAAAAGCGACCGAGCTGGGCGTCGACCGGATCGCGCCGGTCATCACGCGGCGCTGTGTCGCAGACAAGCTCAACCTCGACCGTGCGTCTGCCATCGTCACCGAAGCGGCGGAGCAATGTGCCCGCACTGCCCTGCCCCAGGTGGCAGAGCCGGTGAAGCTCGACGCCCTCCTGCGCGAATGGCCCGAAGACCGCCTGCTTTTCTTCGCCGACGAGGAAGGCGGCGAACCGGCGGCCGACGCCTTCTGCTATGCAGACGGCCCTGCAGCCCTGCTCACCGGGCCCGAGGGCGGGTTCGACGATGCCGAGCGCGAGGCGATCCGCGCCCATCCCAACGCCCGCCCTATCAGCCTCGGCCCCCGCGTCCTGCGCGGTGAAACCGCGGCGATTGCGGGAATAGCGGTCTGGATGGCGGAAGCAGGCGACTGGATCGACGAGGAATAAATCCTTTGCGCAGCGGGATTGGGTTTTCTAACGCCACCCAATGAGCACGCGCGACACCTCCGCCAAGGAAGACCCGATCATCGAATCGCGCGACCAGTTGGTCGCCCCGATGCAGTCTGGCGAAAAACCAAAGGCCGACTGGCGCATCGGGACAGAGCATGAAAAGCTGGTGTTCCGCCGCGAGGATTTCCGCGCCCCTTCCTATGACGAACCAGGCGGCATTCGCGACATACTGATGTCGCTGCGCCAGTTCGGCTGGGAGCCGGTCGAGGAAGGCGGCAAGGTCATCGCCATGCGCGGCGACGACGGGACGGTCAGCCTCGAACCGGCCGGCCAACTGGAACTTTCCGGCGCGCCGCTCGAAAACCTGCACCAGACCTGCGCCGAAACCGGACGACACCTCGATCAGGTGAAGCGCGTCGGCGAAGACTGCGGCGTCGGCTTCCTCGGCCTCGGCATGTGGCCCGACAAGACCCGCGAAGAGCTGCCGATCATGCCCAAGGGCCGTTACGAGATCATGATGCGGCACATGCCGCGCGTCGGCACTCTCGGCCTCGACATGATGCTGCGGACCTGCACCATCCAGGTGAACCTCGACTATTCGTCCGAAGTGGACATGGTGCAGAAGTTCCGCACCGGCCTTGCGCTGCAACCGCTGGCAACGGCCCTGTTCGCGAATTCGCCCTTCACCGAAGGGAAGCCCAACGGATACCTGTCTTATCGCAGCCATATCTGGAGCGACACCGACTCGCATCGCACCGGCATGCTGCCCTTCGTGTTCGAAGACGGCTTCGGATACGAACGCTGGGTCGACTACATGCTCGACGTGCCGATGTATTTCGTCTTCCGCGACGGCAAGTACCTCGACGCGGCAGGCCTCAGCTTCCGCGACTTCCTCGATGGCAAGCTGTCGATCCTGCCCGGCGAAAAGCCGACGCAAAGCGACTGGTGGGATCACCTTTCCACCGCTTTCCCCGAAGTACGCCTCAAGAGCTTTCTCGAAATGCGCGGCGCCGACGGCGGTCCGTGGAGCCGCATTTGTGCCCTGCCCGCCTTCTGGGTCGGCCTGCTCTACGACCAGGGCGCACTCGATGCGGCGTGGGACCTCGTCAAGGACTGGACGATGGAAGAGCGCGAGAGCCTGCGCAACGCGGTGCCGAAGCTGGCGCTCGACGCGCCAATTCCCGGTGGTGGCAAGTTGCGCGACATGGCGAAGGAAGTGCTCGCCGTGGCCCGATCCGGCCTTGCTGCACGCGGCAGGCTCAATACCTCGGGCGACAACGAAACCGGATTCCTCGAAACGCTCGACGAGATCGTCGCCAGCGGCAAGGTACCCGCCCAGGTCATGCTCGATCGCTATCACGGCGAATGGGGCGGCGACATCAAGCGAGTCTACAAATACAGCTTCTGAGAGAGGACACGGCGATGATCCAGATTAACGGCACGATCCGACTGGCCGAAGGTATCGACAGCAACACGCTGGACGCGATCATCACCATGGTCCGCGCAAGCCGGGCAGAAGACGGCTGCCTCGATTACACTTTCGCGCGCGACCTCGCCGATCCCAACACGCTAGTCCTGTTCGAGCGGTGGCGCGACAAGGAAGCGCTCGATGCGCACGGCAAATCCGCCCACATGGCGGCTTTCCAGGAAGTCATGGCGAACAACCCGCCCGTGTCGCGCGACCTGCGGATCTACGAAACCGACGACGGCCAGCCGCTCGGCTGACCTATTCGGCAGGCTGTGCGGATGCCGCGGGCCCCGGCGCAAATTTCGCGAACAACCTCGTCAGCGGCGCGGTGATCAGGCCGTTGCGCCCCATCCACGCATAATAGTCGCGGTACTTCTGGTCCTCGGCCAGCAGGTGCGCTTCTTCCGTGCGCGCACGCCAATAGTAGATGCCATTGACGCACAGCAGGAAGAAGGTGTTGCGGATCGCATCCACCGGGCTCTGGTTGACGACCAGGAACGGCATCACACTGCACCACCAGAACAGGTTCTTGGACAGGTATGCAGGGTGTCGGGTGAAGCGGTACGGGCCATTGGTCAGGACACCGCGATAAGTAAGGTTGGAAAACCGGATACCGAAGGCGAAGGTCGCCCACGCATAGATCGCAGTCAGGAAGACCAGCAATCCGGCCCACAGCCACAGGATTACCTCGTTTCCGGCCAGCCAGTAATGCCACTGCTCGACATTGTGTTCGTAGCTCATGACCTGCCCGTTGCCGAGGATGCCCCACACGAAGGGTGGATAGCAGATCAGCGCCGCCAGCCAGCCGCCGAGGAAGGGGTTGCCGGAACGGATATGCGCATCCAGCGGACGCAGGGTCACAATATACCCGACCGCGCCCACCATCACATCGATCAGAAACAGCAGGTTGATCAGCACTACGGCGTAGACCACGGGGTTGGACAGGAACTCGTAGAAGTCCGCGTTCACCACATTGGCGAAATTGACCGGCACGATCGAGATCATGAAAGCGCCGAAGAACGCCTTGATGATCCACGCACGCCAGTGCTTCAGCACCTCTGCGCGGTCCCAGTCGTCGCGCATGAACAGCATGGCGCCAAAATGCCAGGGATGGTCCCGCGGGTTCTTCATCACGCGGTCGAGCCACAGGACATAGGGCACCGATAGCACCACCATCGCAGCGCCCATCACCGCCAGCACCTTGAGCGCGTAGATGTAGTTACCGGTCCAGTACCAGCGACACAGGCAATAAAGCGCGACCAGGATCGCCCAGGTCGCCCACAGTCCCGCAATCTTGGTCAGCGAGGTCTCAAGATCGGGCTTGCGACTCTTCGCGAGCGTCCAGTCGATGCCGGTCGAGGGGCGCAGGTGCACCTTGTCGATGAATATCGACCACGCAACCATCGGGATCGTAATGAAGACCAAGCCCGCAATGGCTGCATTGGGTCCAACCAGAGGCTCACGCGGACCCGGCAGATCCCAGAATTCGGCAATTCCCGCCCAATCGCGCGCGATCCACACCCACAAGAGCAAAGCGGCAAGCCCCACCAGCCCGACGGCTGGCGCGACATCGCTTGCTGGACGCGTATCCGGAACAGGTGCGTTCGTAGCCATTGCCGCACCCTATAGCGCGGCAATGGTAAACGGCACGAAAACTATCGCGTGCTTAACGGAACGCGGTGATCGTGCCGCTGTCGTCGAGGACGAAGAGCGTTTCGTTCGCGACCACGGGGGGTAGGCTGATCGCCTCTTCCAGCTCGGTGAACAGGGTGGCAGAGCCTTCACCGGTGCTGATGCGCCAGATCTCGCCGTTGGAATTCACCGCCCACAGCTGGCCGCCGGCAAGAACCGGACCCTGCCAGAAGATCGGGTTCTTCTTCTTTTCCTCGTTCTCGTAACGCGGCATCTGCGTCAGCCAGCGGACCTTGCCGCTGCTGCGCTGGATCGAGATCAGCCGCGCATCGTCGGTCAGCGCGAAGATCCACTCGCCAGCAATGGCCGGGGTCGAAATGCCGGCGACGTTGAGTTCCCACAGGCGCTGGCCCGTGACGAGCTCGTAGGCGGCCATGCGGCCACCCTGGCCAAGCGCGTAGACGCGGCCATTATCGATGATGGGATCGGCGTCGATGTCCGACAGCGCACCGACCTGTGTGGAGATCGAGGTACGCGCCAGGGCGTCCGCCCACAGGCTGCGACCGTTTTCATAGCGATAGGCGATGAGTTCGCCCGATGTGTATCCGGCGACCACCGTGCCCTGACCTGCGGCCGGAGCAGCAACGCCGAACACGCCGGCCATGGTCGTCGAACCCGATTCGTCCCACTGCAGGCTGCCGTCCGCTGCGTTTAGCGCGTAGAGCAGATTGTCCTGCGTCATAACGAAGACGTTGTCGAAGGCCAGCGTCGGCGAACCGCGCAGCGGACCGCCCGGCTTCACCTTCCACTGTTCGGCACCGGTCTGCGCGTCGAGCGCGAAGACGTTGCCGGCGCCGTCCGTGCCGTAGACCTTGCCAGCGCCGTAGCTGACGCCGCCGCCGAACGCGGACGGGCGCGTATCGTCGCTCAATTGCGACTGGTAAGTCCACTGGCGCGCACCGCTTTGCGCATCGAAGGCAGAGATGCGGCCATCGGTCCCCATGGCGAACAGTTTGCCGCCGCCGATGACGGGCGAAGCGCCCAGGCGCTGGCGATTATCGGCCCCGGCCACATCGACGGTAAATGCGCGGGTCGGCGTTTGCGAAAGGGCGAGGTGCCCGTAGCTCTTGCTGGCGGTGCCGCCTGCCTGGCCCCATTCTGCATTGGCCTGCGCCGGCGGAAGGACCACCGAAACGCCAGCCAGCGAAGGATCGACCTTCGCGCCGGTTTCGATACGCGAAAGGATCGGCTCACGATCGCCGAGGGTCGGGGTCGTCTTCTTGTCGTCGGATCCCCCGAACAGGCCGCCGTTGCAGGCTCCCAGGCCCAGGGCCAGGGTTGCGGCAATCATGCCGCGCGTGATCGATTTGACTTTTGTCTGGCTCATCTTGGGTCCGTCTATGATCGGTTATTCGCTGGATGCGTCGGATTGGTTGTCGACACGCTGGCTGTCGAGCAGTTCCTCGACATCGTCCACGGCATCTACGCCGAGCACACCAGCCATGTTGAGCACGCGTGCACGGGTGCCTTCCGGCGTCGCATCGTCGCGGGCTATCTGCCCGAACAACGCACCGGCTTCCGCGCGCTTGCCCTGCTTGAGGTAGGCATGGGCCACAAGCTCGCCGGCAGTCGCAAAGAACGGCTCGCCCGGCGTCGCCAGCGGCTGGAGCTTGGCAACGACTTCAGCCGGCGCCATCGAGTCGAATTGCACAGTGACCTGTCGGATCAGCGCGATGTCCCGCAGCGTCTGCGGCGCACCTTCGTTGGCAGCGACTTCCCCGAACAGCTTGGCCGCTTCTTCGGAATTGCCTTCTTCCGCAGCCATTCCTGCGCGCAGCATCTTGGCGCTGATTGCCGGAGTGCCTTCGCCTTCCACGCCGTCGAGCCGTTCGAGGGCAGCCGAGGTATTGCCTGCCTCAAGCTGGTCGAGTGCGACCACGAGCGCTTCGGATTGGCTTTCGGTGGCCGCTTCGTTGCTATTGTCCCACCAAAGGTAGCCGCCGAATGCCGCAAGACCGACGATCAGCACGCCGATCAGCGGCTTGCCATAAGTCCCCATGAAGCTTTCCATGTCGCCCTGGCGGACGGCATCGTCGACCTCGCGCAGGAGGGCTTCCTGCTCGGCAGCCTCGGCGCGGGATTTCTTCTCTTCGCGGGTGAGTTCGGTCTTGGGTTTGCGGGCCACTGCGGCTCGGTCTCCATTAAAGGCAAATCTGTGGCCGGGTCTTTAGGCATAGCGCGATAAGAGGGCAATGCCTGTCCATCCGGGGAGCAAGCCTGTCCCCCGACGGGTGAACACGCGATGAAACGCTGCGCCCCGCGCTAGAACTCCCGGCGCATGGCGCTGGAATAGAGGCGGCGATAGGTCGCAACCATCTTGTCACGATCAAATTCGGCACGAGCCTTGGCCTGGTTGGCGGCACCGATCCGCTCCGCGCGGACGGGATCGCGGGCCATGTCGCGCAAATAGGCCGATAGCGCGCCCTCGTCGCCCGCTGGTGTAATGAACTCGCGGTTCTCCTCTGCCACGATGTCCTTGATATCGCCGACATCGGGCGCGACGAGAGGAAGGCCTGCCGCCATCGCTTCGACCACGGACAGGGGAAACTGCTCCGAATCGCTCGACAGGGCGAAAATATCGAACAGGCCGATGACCCGCGCCGGGTCCTTGACGGCGCCGGTCAGGTGGACACGGTCATGCAATTCCAGCCGGTCGATCTCGGCCTCGATCGCGGTGCGCTCATTGCCTTCGCCGACAATGACGAGATGCCAGTCGCCGCCCATGGGTGCAAAGGCGCGCACCAGACGCGGCAGGTTCTTCACGGCACGCAGCGCCGCCAAAGTGCCAACCCAATATTCGCCCTTGCGCTTGATCAGGCGCAAGGTGTCGGGCTTGGGCCGCATGGCGAAGGCCTTGGTGTCGATGCCATTCGGTATCCGCTTCACGCGGCCGAGCGGTTGCTGCCATTCGACGAGTGCGATCTCCTCCAGCGTCTCGGACGGCACGACCAGACCCGAGGATTTACCCAGCGCGATCCGGCGATACCAGGTCCGGCTGCGCTTGCGCTTTTTCAGTTCGCTTTCATCGAAGCCGTCTTCGTGATGGATCAGCGGCGGCAGGTCGAGCGCTTCGGAAAACATCGTGTGCGCCATCACCGCATCCATCGCGCCCCAATTATAGGTGAGCACTAGGTCGTATGGCTTCATGGCCTTGGCGATCTTCATCAGTCGCCCGGGAAGCGGTGTGCCCTTGAGGCTCGGGAAATCCGGCTGCAGCGTGACGCGAATACCGTTGGCGATGCCATCCGCCGCGTCCAAGCGATCCGGTTCCGCCGAAACAATTGTATGGGCCAGCCTGCCCCCGAAAGCGTTGATCAGCTCAACCGTGCGGCGCTCCTTGCCGCCCGCAGCGAAGGTCGATTGCAGGTGCAGGACGCGCGGCACGCCGCCGCCGGATTTCGCGCTCATTTTACGCTGGCGAGAAGGGAATCGATGGCCGTGCGCACTTCCGGCTCATCCAGAGTGGGTGCATGTCCGGCATCTTCCACGACCACGACATCGGCATTGGGCGCGCGCTTCTGCATTTCGGCGAAGGCATCGGCGCTCAGCAAGGCGGACAGTCCGCCGCGCACCAGCAGCAGCGGATTGCTCGCCAGCGCCTCGAAACCGGGCCACAGGTCGGGTGGGACCGCATTTTCGTCGGCATCGTTGAACGGGTCCGCGATTTTCATGTCGTAATCGAAGGCGATGCGGCCATTGCTGCACACGGTCATCCCGCGCTTGGCCATCGCGATCCAGTCTTCCGTATCGAACGATGGATGCGATTCCCCGTGCACTTCCTCCAGCGCGCGCGCTGCGTGCATCCAGGTCGGGAAGCTGCGGCCCTGCCCCAGATAGGTGCGGATCTTCTCGATGCCCGCCGGATCGACCACCGGACCGATATCGTTGAGCAGTGCGGCAGCGATACGCTGCGGCATGGCCTGCGCGATCAGCATGGTCATAAGACCGCCCATCGACGTGCCGATCGAAACGAACTTCTCGATGCCTTCCTGTTCGAGCAGCGCCAGGACGTCGCCGATATAATTCGGAACGGCATAGGTTGCGCTGTCTTCGGCGTAATCGCTTTTCCCGCGACCGCGCATGTCGGGCACGATCACTCGCCAGCCCTGCTCGGCGATATGCGCCGCGACGTCTTCGAAATCCTTGCTGTTGCGGGTCAGGCCGTGAAGGCACAACACCGGAGGGCGATCGTTCGCCTCTCCATAATCGCGGAAATAGAGGGTCAGGCCCTCGGCGCTTTGCCAGCTACGCTCGCTGTATTCAGTGCTCATAGAAAGCGCGGTAGCGCCTAGCGCGGCAAATTTCGAGCCATGACTTGCGTGCAGTGTCTCGGGACCACATCTCCAATGCGATGCCAGATGCCCCACACCCTGCCGCCTACCGTCCCGACACGCCGATCCTAGGCCTGAGTGATTGGCTTGGCGATCCAGTCGAAGCGGCCGATTTTCCCGAAACGAAATTGCGGTTTCGCAACGATCGCTGGGCGGCAGCGGTTGGCCTAGCGGACCTGAACGACGAGAACTGGGCACGTCATTTCGGTCGATTTTCCCCGCTGCCCCATAACCTGCCCCACCCTCTCGCCCTGCGCTATCACGGACACCAGTTCCGCGTGTACAATCCCGAACTGGGTGACGGGCGCGGGTTTCTCTTTGCGCAGCTGCGCGACGGGGAGGACCGCCTGCTCGATGTCGGCACAAAGGGATCGGGCCAGACTCCGTGGAGCCGAGCCGGCGACGGCCGCCTGACCTTGAAGGGTGCAGTGCGCGAAATCCTCGCCACCGAAATGCTCGAAGCGCTCGGGGTGAATACGTCGAAAACTTTCAGTGTCATAGAGACCGGCGAGCAACTCCAGCGCAATGACGAACCCTCGCCCACGCGATCGGCGGTCATGACGCGGCTGAGTCACGGGCATATCCGCATCGGCACTTTCCAGCGCTTGCTGGCCCTGGAAGAGAAAGAGCACATGGAAGCGCTGGTCGAGTACTGCCTGACGCAGTTTCCTGGCCCTCCCCCGCCAGAGGAAGCACCGGGCCGCGATGAGCCCGCGGTGCGCCTGATGCACCAAGTGGTCGAGCGGCTGGCCGATCTGGCCGCCGCCTGGATGGTCGCAGGCTTCGTCCACGGCGTGCTCAACACCGACAACATGAACGTCACTGGCGAGAGTTTCGATTACGGCCCCTGGCGTTTCCTGCCGCAATGGAAGCCCGGTTTCACCGCAGCCTATTTCGACCACTCGGGCCTCTATGCCTTCGGTCGCCAGCCCGAGGCATTGCACTGGAATTGCGGCCAGTTCGCGATTGCGCTGAGGCTGATCTGTGACGCCCCGCCCCTCATTGCGGCGATGGAACGCTTCGGTCCGCTCTACATGGATGCGATCGCCAGGCGCTGGTGCTGGCGTCTTGGCGTGGTGCCCAAGGGCGGTGACGACGACGCGCGGCTGGTCGGCACCTGCGAGGCACTGATGGCGGAAAGCGAGGCACAGCCGGATGAGTTCTTTTTCCGGCACCGGGGTGGCAGGAATGCGAATGGCGATCTTGCCGCTGCACTTTCAGGATACGAAGCTGCCTCGGACACGCATGACTACTGGTCCGACGAAGCGCCTCAATCGATGCTGATCGAGGAGGTCGAAGCCATCTGGGCCGCGATCGACAGGGACGACGACTGGGCTCCGCTCCACTCGAAGATCAAGGCGCTGCGTCGCATGGGCAGCGCCCACGGTCCGGCACCCGTTCTCTCCGATGAGCGCTAGGGCAGCACACTTGATTTGACGCGCAGGCGCGGCTGTCACATAGGCGGCGCGAGAAGCTCGCTTGAGCGAGAGGAAGGGACGATACGTGTCGCAAGCCGAAATGATTTCTACCGAACCGGCCACCGGCAAACTGCTCTGGAAGGGCGAAGCCGGAAGCGTCGAGCAAGCGATTGATACGGCCGTAAAGGCGAAAACCGACTGGGCACGCCAGCCGGTCGGCCAGCGCATCGAACTTGTCCGCCGCTTTGCCAACGAAGTGCGCAAGCAGGCCGAGCCTTTCGCGGAGCTCATCGCGCGCGAAACGGGCAAGCCCCTATGGGAAGCCAAAACCGAAGTCGAAGCCGTAATCGGCAAAGTAGAGATTTCGGTCACGGCCTATGCTGAACGCACTGGCCAGAAAAAGTTGAACAGTGCGCTTCAAGGTACGGCGGCCCTGCGTCACAAGCCTCATGGCGTGATGGCTGTTCTCGGCCCCTACAACTTCCCGGCGCACCTTCCCAACGGCCACATCGTGCCCGCCCTGATCGCGGGTAACGTCGTGATCTTCAAGCCCAGCGAGAAGACTCCCGCCGTCGGCGAATTCCTGGTGAAATGCTTCAATGCCTCGGGCATTCCGCAAGGCGTCGTCCAATGCCTCCTTGGTGGTGTGGAAGAAGGCAAGGCGCTGGTCGAACACGCGATGGTCGACGGCGTCCTCTTCACCGGTTCGGCTCGCGCGGGAATTGCGATCAACCGCAAGCTGGCAAGCAATCCGGCCAAGATCGTCGCACTGGAAATGGGCGGCAACAACCCGATCGTCATGCTCGACACGCCCAAGATCGAGGATGCCGCGGCAACAATCATCCAGTCCGCTTTCACGACTGCGGGCCAGCGTTGCACCGCAGCGCGCCGCTTGATCGTGGTAGATAGCATTTACGACAAGATCGTCCCGGCGGTGAAACAGCTGGCGGAGAAACTGATCGTCGGTGAACCCTTTGCCGATCCGCAGCCCTTCATGGGGACCGTCATCGACAACCAGACTGCAGACCTCCTGTCGGAAAGCTTCGTCGCGCTGATCAGTCGCGGTGGCAAGCCGGTGATGCATATGAAGCGTCCCGACGAACAGCTTCCCTTCCTGTCGCCTTCCATTATCGATGCGACCGAAATGAGCGATCGGCCCGATATCGAGCTATTCGGGCCGCTGCTGCAAGTGATACGCGTGAATGATTTCGACGCGGCCATCACGGAAGCCAACAACACGCGTTATGGCCTCTCCGCCTCGCTGATGGGTGGTAAGCCAGAAGATTTCGAGCGCTTCTGGTTTGAAGCACGCGCGGGTATTCTCAATTGGAACCGTCCAACCAACGGTGCATCATCTGCCGCCCCGTTCGGCGGCGTCGGACTTTCGGGCAATCACCGTCCTGCAGCTTTCTATGCCGCGGATTACTGCGCCTATCCGGTCGCTAGTACGGAAATGGACCAACCGCGTGCCAGCATAGGGATCGGCCTCAAGGAAGGCTGATCCCGGCGGGCCTCAACGTTTGCTGGTAACGAGGTCGATTTCGGTGACCTTGCCCGGGATTGTGCGAGCATAGATGACCATCGCGCTCTGCCCATCGATGGCAGACAGGACGTTTTCGCCGCCTTTGAGCACATGCTCAACCTTGTAACCTGCGTCATCTGCGCGGGTGGCGTAAAATGCCAGAACATCGCTCTTCGGCACGCCGGTGCGGAAGGTGACAGCGCGAACCGAACAGGATCCGTCGTCACTGCCCGCGGCCTCGATGGTGTTGCCGCGTGGATAGATCGGGAATTCGGCCGGAAGTTTAGCCGACCACGAAGCCGAATAGCTCACTTTTTCAAAGCAATTGGTGTTGCCGGGGCCCTGAAGCGCGCGTGCCGCCTGGACCATGGCTGGCGTGTCCGCTGCGTCCTCTCCCAGTCGCTTTGCGGTCGGCAGCGCGTCCATATTGGCGCTGCCGCCCACCATCTGGACTGCCCGGCTGCGTGCATCCTCGATCGCGCGCTCTGACGTGTCGATCTTGGGGATGTTCTGGTTTCCCGTGCCGGACAATGCGGCGCCTTCTTCGCTGCTGTTCGCAAGGTCGGGATCGGTCGCGAGATTTTCGTTGAGCGCGCCTTGGCTGGCGGCGTTCATGTCATCGCCGTCCTCGGCATCTCCATTGCCGCCCGAACAGGCGGCGAGCATCGCGATGGGGGCAGCAAGGGCAATCAGGCGCAGCTTCATTTCTGGCATCTCCGGCACAATTCCAGAGTGATATGCCCTCCCCGCGCCAAATTGACCATACGCTGCGCAAGCATGGCTCAATGCGGGACAATGTAGCACTCTAGCATAAAGGGCGCCGCCCGCCCCTCTGGTGAGGGTGCGGACGACGCCCGACACGACCCGAAGGTCGCGCTATCAGCCGCGGGTGGGCACGGCCTCAAGCTATTGTCTGATTAGCCGCAGCGGGTGCTCGAGCGATCAATGGAGCGTCCAAGAAGGGCACCTGCAGCGCCGCCGATGATTGCCCCGAGCGTACGGTCCCCGCCGCGACCGGCCACCTCATGGCCGATCAGTGCGCCTACGCCTGCACCGATCAGGAGACCGGTCGTGCCGTTCTCGCGCTCGCAATAGTAACGTCCGTCGCGGCCGCGCCAGATGCGGGTGTTGCGATAGACCGGCTGTCCGTAATCGCGGTCGTAACCCATGTAATAAGGGCGCGGTGCGCGATAACCGCGATAGTCGTCGTAATGGCCGCGATGATGGCGTTTCCAGTGCTTGCGCTTGTGCTTCTTGCCATGCTCGTAAGTCATGTCGCCGGCGATCGATGCCGCGACACTTTGTGCCTGCGGGGCGGCATGGGCCGGTACTGCGGCAGATGCCGGAGCGGCGAGGGTGAGGCCGGTGGCCGCGAGGGCCAGCGAAGCAGTCTTGAGAAACGTTGCCATAGTTCAAATCCTTGGTCGTATTCGACTCGGGTGCGTCGATGGCGTTCAGGATTACGCGCCGCTTCCTGAACGATTTGCAACGCCGCAGTCAGCTTTGTTCAGTCTCGACGAGTTGAGTATTAACACACGACGAATTGAGGCTTGCGGCCCGATAGAACCGGGCCTAGGCGGCAGCGGTTCATGGACACGACAGAATCCGACCAGCGCCGTTCGGGCCTTACCTCTGCGCTGGGTGCCTATGTGATTTGGGGATTCCTGCCGCTGTACCTGCTTCTCGTGAAAGAGGTTCCGGCGTTCGAATTTGTCGGCTGGCGCATTCTTTGGACGCTTCCCCTGTGTCTCGTAATCGTGGCCGTGAGAAAGCAATTGCCCCAGCTCAGAGCCGCCTTTGCGACACCGAAGGTGATGCTGCTCCTGCTGACCAGCGCAACTCTGATCGCGGTCAACTGGGTCGTTTATGTTTGGGCAATCCAGCAGGGCAATGTCTACGCGGCCAGCCTCGGCTATTACATCAATCCGCTCGTCAATGTGCTGCTCGGCACGCTGCTCTTGGGAGAGCGATTGAGCCGCGCGCAGTGGGCGGCGGTCGCTCTGGCGGGGATCGGCGTTTCCATGCTGCTGGCCGGAGCGCTGACGACGCTATGGATCAGCCTGACCCTGGCGCTGAGTTTCGGCACCTACGGTCTTATCCGCAAGCAAGTGGACGTGGGCGCCCTGCCCGGCCTCACCATCGAATCCATGCTATTGAGCCTACCTGCAGCAGGTGTCGCAATATATTATTCAGGCTTGCCTGCCGGGTCCTCTTTCACCCAGTCCTTCGGGCTCGGCGCGGCGATCATGCTGGGCGGCGCGCTGACCGCGTTCCCGCTCCTGCTGTTCGCCATCGCTGCGCGCAAGCTGCCCTACTCTACGCTGGGCTTCATCCAGTTCCTTGCGCCCAGCATCGTCTTCTTACTGGGCCTCACGGTATTCGGCGAAGAACTGAAATGGGCGCAGGCCGCTTGCTTCGCCTGCATCTGGACAGCCGCGGCGATCTTCGTCTGGGACCTTTGGAGCCGCTCTAGGACGCCAGCCGCCAGTTGAGCGTTTCCCCGGCGTGGAAGGGGACGATGCGCGCCTCCCCGCCGTCGACTTCGTCCGGAACCTCGACTGCGACCTTTTCCAGCGTGATCGTCTCTTCATTGACGGGCAGGGAATAGAAAGCCGGACCATTCAGGCTGGCGAACGCTTCGAACCGGTCCAGCGCATCCTCCTCGTCGAACACCGTGACATAGCTTTCCAGCGCGAAAGGCGCGTTGAAGATCCCTGCACAGCCGCAAGCAGATTCTTTGTCATGGCGGTGGTGCGGCGCACTGTCGGTGCCGAGGAAATACTTGGCCGATCCACCGGTCGCGGCCTTGCGCAGTGCAAGACGATGCTCTTCCCGCTTGGCCACCGGCAGGCAGAACATGTGCGGCCTGATCCCGCCCACCAGGATGGCGTTGCGGTTGATGTGGAGGTGCTGCGGCGTAATCGTCGCCACGATGTTGGGACCCGACGCATCCACGAAGTCGACCGCTTGCCGCGTGGTGATGTGTTCAAAGATGATCTTGAGTTCCGGAAGGCGCTGCACCAGCGGGGCAAGTACCCGGTCGATGAACACGGCTTCGCGATCGAAGATATCGATATCGGCGTGGGTGACTTCGCCGTGGACGCACAGCGGCATCCCGATTTCCGCCATCTTCTCGAGGACGTGCTCGATATTGGCCACGTCTGTGACACCGTGGGTCGAATTGGTAGTGGCACCTGCCGGGTAGAGCTTGGCAGCGGTGAGTACGCCTTCGACATAGCCCGTAGCCAGATCCGCCGGGACGGTTTCGTCGGTGAGATAGGCGGTCATTAGCGGCGTGAAGTCGACACCCGCCGGCACCGCCGTGTTGATCCGGTCGCGGTATGCTCTCGCCAGCGCACTGGTGGTGACCGGGGGCGACAGGTTCGGCATCACGATCGCTCGCGCGAACTGGCGGGCGGTATGCGGCACGACCGCTTCCATCGTCGCTCCGTCGCGGAAATGCAGGTGCCAATCGTCGGGGCGGCGGATGGTGAGTGTCTGTGTCATGATCGCGCTTCCCTTAGCCATGCTTTCGCTGATCTGCCAGCCATGACCGCGCATCCTCTTCACCCTGCTCCCATGTCCGTGTGACCTTTTCGGCATTGGCGAAGTCGATCTTGTCGGCAGCGACTTCACGGCTTGGCTGTACGTAGGTCTTGCGTGCCTCATCGGGGAAGTGGGCATAGCGGCTCGATAGCAGCGTCAGCGTGCGGCCTTCATCCGGCTGGGGCGGCGGCGCTTTGTCGAGCATACCACCGTCGAGCACGCGGTCTCCCTCCCACTGCGGGACATCGAATACCGGGGGAATTGTCGCAGCGGCGCAGATAAGGTCCACCAGGGCACCATCGCGGGCCGCCTGCCTCGCATCCACGCACAATGTCGTCAGGCCTGCATGGCGCGGCCAGGTCAGGTGGGGAGTGGAACGGACCGCCTGATCCAGCTTGTAGAGCACCCCGTAAAAGAGCGCGGCGG
The DNA here is from genome assembly GCF_009827445.1 of Qipengyuania aquimaris. Lineage (GTDB taxonomy): Bacteria > Pseudomonadota > Alphaproteobacteria > Sphingomonadales > Sphingomonadaceae > Qipengyuania > Qipengyuania aquimaris. The sequence continues at coordinate 431,595 of NZ_WTYI01000001.1, read as the reverse complement.
CCATGGGCGGCATGCCGCGGGGCGGACACGACAGATAGACCTGGAACTGCGGACCTTCGGCTATCCGCTCGATCGCTTCGGCATCCAGCGTCGTTTCGACCACAGCGCGGTAGATTTCCTGATGCGGCGTGAAATTCGATCGATTGCGGGCATAGTTCGCTTCATTGATCTCGAAGGCGTCGGTCATGAGCATCAGCAGATCGCGTTCACGGCCTCCGATCCAGGTGGCCGCGCTCAGGGCGCCGCCGGAAACTCCGCTGATCCTGACTGGGTCGAGCGCAAGCGCATCGCCCGCTTCGGCCAGGAAACCGCCATGCCAGAAGCACCGTATTCCCCCACCGGAGAAGACCAATTGTTCGAAATCGAAGTCCACGACATTGCCTATGGCCAGCATCCGCCTATCTGTCACCCATGACTGCAAGCCGCCTGTTCGACCGCGCCCTTGTCCGCTTGACCCCGACCGACGGGGAGGAGGATGTCGCTGCCTTCTTGCAGGGACTTCTAACCAACGACGTCTCGGGGGTCTTGCCGGTTTACGCAGCGCTCCTGACACCGCAGGGCAAGATGATGTTCGACATGTTTGTGTGGCCAGCTGCGGATGGCGAGATCCTGCTCGATTGCGAGCAAGAACAGGCTGAAAGCCTCGCCAAGCGCCTCTCCCTCTACCGCTTGCGCCGCAAGATCGACATCGGCGTTGACGAAAGCCTTGGCGTCCATTGGCAGAAAGAGCCGGGAGATGGCGGCGCAGCCGACCCGCGCCTAGCGTCATTGGGGCAGCGGTGGCTGGCACCAGTTTCCGATGATGACGAGGCCGCTGACGAGGCCTATCGCGCGCATCGCCTGGCTCTAGGGGTTCCGGAAGGCTACGGCGAAATGGGCGATATCCTGTGGCTGGAGACAAATGCTGTGGAGCTGCACGGCGTGGCTTTCGACAAGGGATGCTACATCGGCCAGGAAAATACCGCGCGGATGAATTGGCGCAGCAAGGTCAACCGCCGCCTGATGGTGGTCCCACTCGCCACATCCGACGAAAAGCGGCGCAAGGCAGCCTATGCCGAACTCGGGCTGGCGGTCGACCATCTGCGCGTTGCCGACATCGACCCCGCAACGGCCCCCGTCTGGCTTGGGCATGCCTTCGTCGAGGAGTGATGGTTACAGTTGTAGTCGTTGGCTATCCCGTCGTCGTACAAAATCGACCAAGAACGGGAGAATTCAATGATCAAACGCCTGATATGCCTGGCTGCCCTGGCGTTGGCGCCCTCATCGGCAAGCGCTCAGGACACGGCCGATAGACCGATCAACGCCGAAGTGCGTGCGGACGTTGTGAGCGCTTTGGGTGAGGCATTGGCCGACAGATACGTCTTCCCGGAAAAAGCGAGGGAGACCTCCGACAAACTGCAATCTCTTCTCGAAAGCGGGAAATATGACCGCTTCGAAACGGCGATTGCCTTCGCAGAAGCACTGCGCAGCGATCTGCGCGAAGCAGGAGACGACCGTCATCTGCAGCTGCGCTACGACCCGGAATTCGTACCGCAGGGCGACCATGCCGACGGATCTCCAAGTGCCGAGGAAGTCGCGGAGACGCGCCGCCAGATGGCGCTGCACGGCTTCGGTGTCGCCAGGACCGCCATGCTGCCGGGCAATATCGGATATATCGACCTGCGTTTTTTCGGTCCGCCCGAAGCGGTTGCGCAGGCCTATGAAGCGGCCATCAAGCTCGTTTCCGGCAGCCAGGCATTACTTATCGACCTGCGCTCCAACGGCGGCGGGGATCCCGCGGCGGTGGCGCAATTTGCCAGCCACCTCTTCGCCAAAGGCGATGTCCGACACCTCAACAGCATCTACGACCGGACCGAAGACCGGACCCGTGAATTCTGGACCAACCAGAGCGTCGAAACGCGCTACACCGGGCCGGTCTATGTCCTGACCTCGAGCCGCACTTTCTCGGGCGGAGAGGAACTGGCCTACGATATCCAGACGCAGAAACGCGGGACGCTGTTTGGCGAAACCACGGGTGGCGGGGCCAATCCCGGCGGGCCGGTGGCGCTGGCACATGGGTTTACCGCGTTCATTCCCACCGGACGGGCAATCAACCCGGTGACCGGCATCAATTGGGAGCACGTCGGCGTTACGCCCGAAGTGAAAGTCCCTGCCGAGGCAGCGCTGACGGCGGCATTCCGAGCCGCCGTGGAAAACCTGCGAAACGATGCGGAAGGAGAACGGGCTCAGCTATTGGACCGTGTCCTGGCCCAGCTCGCAGAAGGTGAGCTCGATCTTCCGCAATGGAAGGGTCCGCGCAGGCGCGACTAGCTCGCCCTTTCGGCGCTTTCCAAGGTGCGAACGAGCATCCGCTCCGCGCGATCGCGCGCGGCGGTGGACGGCAAACCGAGCGAGCGGGACAAGGCGGTGCCGATCAGGGCATCGCCCATCGCCATCAATACGAGCGCGAGTGTTTCTTCATGGACGTGCGTCGTGTCGCCATGATCGGCTTCATGCGGAGCGATTTCGTCGACCAGCTTGTGGATTGTCTCCACGATAGGCGTCAGCGCATCCTCGTTGCCCGTAAGGATCATCCAGCTGGCGAGCGCACCTGCACCTTCCTTGTCGAACGCGTCGAATGCAAGATCGACGACTTCTCGCGGACTGCCCAGCCCTGCCCTGCTGGCGCGCACGGCATCGGCAATCGTCGAACAGACCGTCTCGGCGAGATGGGCAGCCAGCGCTTTCTGCAGCCCGGCTGCCGAGCCGAAATGGTGGAGCAGGTTCGCATGCGTGCGCCCGATCCGTCCCGCCACAGCCTTTAAGGTAACAGACTGCGGACCTGTTTCGATGAGGAGGGCGCGGGCCGCTTCAAGGGCGGCGAGGCGGGATTCTTCGGGCGAAAGTCGTTTGCGTGTTGCCATCGGGACAGACCGGTAAACCATTGCGACGGACAGGGGAAGCCGCTCGCAATCCTTATTGACACTTATGTCAGTAGCCACTACTTACAATGATGTAAGTTAGCCACGGAGCAGGACATGAACGCCCCCCTCCCCATCTATACCGCAACCGCCAAGACCGCGCCGACCCCGGACGATCTCACCATCACTGTGCGCGACGAGCGCTTCAATCGCGGGACCACCCCGCGCCGTTGGTGGGCCGGAGAGCCGTTCGGCACGGCATGGCACAATGCGCTGTCCGCTACCTTCCCTCGCGGAGAAGCTTTCTTCATCGAGGCCGTCAAGGCGCACCGCGAAGGTGCCGATCCCAAGCTGGAAGCGGAAATCCGCGCATTCGTGCGGCAGGAAATCAATCACACCCGCGAACACATCGCCTTCAACAAGCTGGCCGAGAACGCCGGGTATGACATCAAGGCGATCGACAAGCGCGTCGCCGAAATGCTCGAACTCACCAAGGGTCGCCCTGCCATCGCCAACCTCGCGGTCACGATGGCGCTCGAACACTACACCGCCATGATGGCGGCGGAATTCCTCGACAATCCGGCGCATTTCAAGGACGCGGATCCCGAAGTGCGCGATATGTGGCGTTGGCATTCGGCCGAAGAGATCGAACACAAGGGCGTCGCCTACGACACCTGGAACCACGCCACGCGCGACTGGTCGAAGTGGCGCCGATGGAAGGTTCGCAGCCTGGTGATGATCACCGTCACGGCACGCTTCTTCAAGAACCGCTGGATCGATTCGCTCAACCTACTGGAACAGGATGGCATCACCGGCTGGAAGGCGAAGTGGGGCCTGTTCAAGTACCTCACGGTCTCGCCGGGCGTCGTGCGCCGCATCTTCCCGGCGTGGCTGAGCTATTTCAAGCCCGGCTTCCACCCGTGGGATCACGACGACCGCGAGTTGATTGGACTGTACGAGGGCGAATTCGAAGACGCACTTCTCCCGGCCGAATAACCCGAGCCATCGGGTCGCAAGAAAGGCCCCGCGAGCGATCGCGGGGCCTTTTTGGTGTCAGGCCGCTTGGAGCGTGTCGCCTTCGTCAGCTGCGAGTTCGAGCCGGTACATGACGCAATCGACGTCCTCGCCCCTACCGCAGCTGTGGCGCGGCGCAGTCTGCCCGGTCGGACGGAAGCCGAGCTTTCTCAGCACCTTGCCCGAAGCGGGATTGTCGACGAAGTGACCAGCCGTGATCCGATCGTGGCCAAGCAGTTTCGCGACTTCCAGCGCACCGCGCGCTGCCTCGGTGGCGTATCCCCGGCCCCAGAAGGGGCGAGCGATCCAGTAGCCAAGTTCAACCTCGTCGCCGCTTGCATCGATGCCGATGCAGCCGATGAGGTCGGAGCCATTGTCACCGGGCCTCGTAATCAGGAAGACCGGATAGTGCGGGTTCTGCTTTCGCATGACGAATTCGCGGGCATGTTGGGGGAGATACGGCCACGGCGCGCGGGCAAGATTGCGGACGACACCCTGGTCGGCGATCCCGCCAAACAGTGCCTCGGCATCTTCGGGCCATGCAGGCCGCAACAGCAGCCTCTCGGTGATATGGAACATGCGTTTACTCCCCGTCAGTTCCACGCTCCGGGCTCCTAGGCCGGACGCGTGACAATTGCGTGATGGCGAAAGGCAATTTTCGCCCATGCGGTTTTGAAGAGGGAGAAACGACAAGAGGGAGACGGGTCGGCCCCATCTCCCTCTTCGTCTGCCGGATCGTTAGCCCGGCTGGGACCGTCCCGTGTGGACGACCCCGTTATCGGATTGTCCGGTTATTCTGCGGCTTCTGCCATTTGGTCGACCGATACGTATTTGCGGCCGAGCTTGCCCGAGTGGAATCGGACGACGCCGTCGGTAAGCGCGAACAGCGTGTGGTCCTTGCCCATGCCGACGTTGACGGCCGGGTAGAACTTCGTGCCGCGCTGACGCACGATAATGTTGCCGGCGACGACGTTTTCGCTGCCGAACTTCTTCACACCAAGACGACGACCGGCTGAGTCGCGACCGTTACGCGATGAACCGCCTGCTTTTTTATGTGCCATGGTCCGGGTTCCTTACTTCTTGGATTCGGTCTTCTTGGCTGCTGCCTTCTTGGCAGGAGCCTTCTTGGCGGGAGCCGCCTTGGTAGCAGCAGCCTTCTTGGGCGCTGCCTTCTTGGCCTTGGGCGCAGCCTTCTCTTCGGAAGAATCCTTCTTCGGAGCAGCCTTCTTTTCTTCGGCCTTCTTCGGAGCGGCCTTCTTGGCGCCGCCGGTGCCCACGTCGGTGATGCGCAGCAGCGTCATCATCTGGCGGTGACCGTTCTTGCGACGATAGTTGTGACGGCGACGCTTCTTGAAAACGACGACCTTCTCGCTCTTCGCCTGGGCGATGATTTCAGCCGAAACGGTTACCTTGCCGGCATCCGAAAGCGTGTCGCCTTCGCCTGCAAGCAGGACGTCACCCAGCGTGATGGTATCACCGGCTTCGCCAGCCAGCTTCTCAACCGCGATCTTGTCTCCGGCGGCAACCCGGTATTGCTTGCCGCCCGTGCGCACTACTGCGAACATGGTCGTTATCTCTCGTTCAAATTGCTGTGCCGCATCCTTGCGAATCTACGGCGCACCCGTCGACCCACCTAGGGCGGGCCCGGAAAGAAGCGTGCCGTTAGGCGAATCCCGCCATCAAGTCAACGCTGGCAGCTGGCATTTTTTGCCTTTCACGCTGGCGCGCGTCCTGCCGCATGCTATGTGAGCGCGATGCTGCGAATTGCAAGTTTCTCTACCGCTCTCATCCTCACCCTCGGCGGCTGTGCCGCTTCGAGTGGCGATTACCCATCGCTCGCCGTGCGGGATGTGGAACGGGTGGACGGCAATTTTGCCTCTCCGGAGCGCAAGACGATCGAGGTACCCGAAGTCGAGATCGATCTGGACGGAACGCTGGACGTCGTGCTTCCCGCCCTCGTCTCCCGCACGGAAGAAGCCCACGCAGAGTTTCTGCGTCTTGCCCCAAGGGCACAGCGCCTCGTCGCGGCGGCATCGAATACGGCGGAGGGTTCGCAAGCCTGGGCCAGCGCGCAGGTCGCACTTGCCGAGCTCGATTCGGCACGCAGCGTGGCAGCGGTGCCGCTCGGCGATATCGACACCCTCTATACCGCAAAGCGTGTGGCCGCCAAAGACGTGACCGCGATCAAGCAGGCACGCGAACGGATCATTTCACTGATAAGCGAAGAAGACCGCACGCTCGCGCAATTACGCGAACGTGCGGACTAATAGTTCAAGCTGAAAACGCGGGAGGCCGACTAGGCCAGCGCCTCCCGCGCTCCCCTCTCCTATCGCACGATCGATGCGATGGTGACTGCAATGATGCCCCAGCTGAATACGATGGCCGGCAGGATCAGGACCTGGACTGCGGCATCGCGCATCGGGAGGCGTCCGGTGTGGGTAGAAATGCCTTGAGAGCGGAGCTGGCTCCAACTCATCGGCTTCGACTTCGTCTCCGGCGCCAGGCGCGTCCAGATCGTAGGCACGCCAAACCCGGCTACGATAAAGAAGGCGAATATGGCCATCGGGATTGCAAGGCCGGCAGTCGGCAGGCCGGTTGCCATGACCGCAAGGAAACCGAGATAAAGTCCGACGGTCGCGATATAGAGACCCTTCGGCAATTCGAAGGTCCGGTCGACCTCGTGGTGCTTGACCGGGGTTTCGACGATGCGGGCCTGTTCGGCTACCAGTTCGCGGCTGAAGTGCTTAACCATTGTGCGTCTCCTGTGTTGGAGACTTGATGCCGCTCACGGCCCACCGATTCCTTGATCGAGATCAATTCGGCGAGATTATTTCCAGCGCGCGAGGTCGCGCCGGTCTTGGTCACGCGGTTCGATCCAGTGCCAGCCATCGCCGCGGCGCTCGCGCTTCCAGAACCAGGATGCGGATTTGAGGTGGTCCATGAGGAAATCCACCGCATCGAAGGCCTCCCGGCGGTGGGCGGCTGCTGCGGCCACCAGCACGATAGGTTGGCCGGGCGTCATCACGCCCACGCGGTGCCAGGCCAATACTCCAGCAAGACCGAACTTTTCAGACGCAGCTTGCGCAAGCTCTTCCATCCCCGGAAGTGTGAGCGGCTCGTAGTGAGTGAGCTCCAGCGCTTTTACGTCGTTGTCGCTGCGGACCTTGCCAACAAAAGACGCAGTGCCGCCCGCGTCGGGATAGGATGCGTTGAAGGCTGCCAGCGCTTCGCCGATGGACATCCCGCGACCAAGCAGGCGCACGTCACGCGGTGTCGACAGGTTAAGCCTAGCCACCGCTCACCGGGGGGAGGAGTGCTACCTCGTCTCCGTCCTCTGCCAGTAGTGCAGTCTTGTCGGCCAGGACGCGGCCCTTGCAGGCGATGTTGACGCGTTCCTCACGAAGTTGTGCGGCGACTAGGGGGCTCACGGTCTGCAGCAGGCGATCCCAATCGAGCGTGCCCTCGACCTGCATGTCGTCCTGCCCTGCCAAATCCCGCAAAGGTCCAAGAAAAAGGATCCGGACACTCACTTTGCAGCCTCGAGATAATGCCCGGTCACGCCCGGTGCTTTGGCAAGGTACTCTATGATCCCGTCGAGCGCAGCGCCCTCGCCTGCCGCGACATTGACGCGGAGCGGCGTATATTTGCGCGCCAGCATGGCTGCGGCGGCGCGGCGCCATTCGGTGTGGGTATGGTCGGCTGACGGCATTGTCACGACAACGTCCTGCCCGCCAGACAGCGCCCGCTCGATCGGATCGAGCCAGTTCTGGTGAAACAGCCCCGCCGCGGCGAGCGGTTCTTCCGGTAGTCCCTCGACCTCGATCCGCTTCATCAGCGGCGCTCGCGATGCAACGTAATCCCGATTTTCTCGCCCGCTTCCGCAATCGCCAGCTTGACGATCTTGACCGTTACCGCCTCGACGCGCTTGTCCTGAAGGAACAGCGTTTCGCAAACGTGGTCGGCCACCGCTTCGATCAGCTTGAAGTGAACACCCTCAGGAAGCGCTTCGGAAGCGGCGAACTTGAGGTCCATGTAGTTCTTGGAATCGTCGAGCGAAGTGTCCGCATCGTAATGCGCAAGCGGCTTCATCCGGACCTGGATCGTGAAGCGCAGCGGCTGCGGCTTGCCCGTCTCTTCCGAATAGATTCCGGTGAGGACGTCGTATTCGAAGTCCGCAACTTCGAGGATCAGCGAATCGTTCATGGGTCCCCCTAACCCGGATTGGACCAGCGTGCGAAAATCGCAGTGGGCAAATGTCGTCCGTTTTCGCCGGTTTCGCGTACAGCCAGGTCGCCATGTTCGATCTTGCCGGGAAGGTCGGCGAACACCTCTTCGAGAAGTCCGCCAAGCGCGAGGCTGCTCATTCGGACGGCATAGACCGTCAGGAACAGGAAGCGGCTGTTTTCGTCCAGCAGTTTGCGGCAGTCGGAAACCAGTTCGGGAAGGCCGTCCTCAAGTCGCCAGGTTTCGTTCTTCGGGCCGCGGCCGAATTTCGGCGGATCGAGGATGATGCCGTCGTAGCGATTTTCCCGGCGAACCTCGCGTGCGGCGAACTTCATCGCATCGTCGACCAGCCAGCGGATCGGGCGATCTTCCATGCCAGAAAGCGCAGCGTTCTCGCGGGCCTGCGCAACCGATTTCTTGCTCGCATCGACATGCGTCACCCGGCCGTGGCGGCTGAGCGCGAGCGAACCGACGCCGGTGTAGCCGAACAGGTTCATGGTCTCCGCATCGGTACGCCCGTCGAGCTGGCTTCGCATCCAGTCCCAAACCGGCGCCATGTCGGGGAAAAATTGAAGGTGGCGAAAGGGCGTCGGCTGTGCGGTAAAGCGCACCTCGTCATAGCCGAGGGTCCAGCCCGCTTCGGGCAGGCTGTCGTTCAAGTGCCAGCGACCGCCGCCATCCTCGTCAGCGCCGGGAATGAATTCCCCGTCGGCCTGCCAGTCGTCGCTACGCGGCGACCACATGGCCTGCGGTTCGGGGCGGATGAAACTGTAATCGCCGAAGCTCTCCAGCTTGCGGCCATGCCCGCTATCGAGCAGGCGATAGGCATCCCAGCCCTCCCCGACCATAAGCATGGGATCGCGCACGAGCTCAGCCATCAGGCCGCGTGCTCCAGGATGTGGGCACGCACGGCCTCGTAGGTGCCGGGCAATTCCACATAGCTTTCCTCGCGCGCGAACAGGTCGCCCACGCGCGTCGGCAGGGGCGGACGCAGCCCGGTCGCCCGTTCGACGGCGTCGGGGAACTTGGCCGGATGAGCCGTCGCGAGTGTCACGACTGGCACAGTAGGATCGATCCCGGCGGTGCGGGCCGCGTGGAGGCCGATGGCGGTATGCGGGTCGAGCATTTCGTCGCACTGCTCGAACGCCCAGCGCATGGCCTGAGCCATGTCGTCGGCATCCGCACGTGCGCTCGCAAACAATGCGGCTGCGCCCTCACGCTGGGCATTGGTAAGCCGCATCGCCTTTTGCGCATCGAAGGCCACCATCTGGTCGGCCATCGCAAGGCCGTCGCGCCCACCGACGTCGAAGAGGAGGCGCTCGAAGTTGGAACTGACCTGGATGTCCATGCTTGGCGCTGCGGTCGCGGTGACGGTGCCGGTCGAATAGTCGCCGTCCGCCAGCGCGCGATGCAGGATGTCGTTCACATTGGTGGCGACGAGCAGCTTTTCGATGGGAAGCCCCATCCGCGCCGCCACATGGCCTGCAAAGACGTCGCCGAAATTACCGGTGGGTACGCTGAAGGCGACCTTGCGCTCGGGCCCGCCCAATTGCAGCGCAGAGGTGAAGTAATAAACCACCTGCGCCATCAGCCGGGCCCAGTTGATCGAGTTTACCGCACCGATCCGGTGCGTTGCGGTGACGTCGGCATCGGCAAAGATGCGCTTCACCATCGCCTGAGCATCGTCGAAACTGCCATCGATGGCGATGTTGTGGACGTTGGGCGCACGCACCGTGGTCATCTGGCGGCGCTGGACGTCGCTGACCCTGCCCTTGGGGTGCAGCATGAAGATCTCGACATTGTCGAGCCCCGCAACCGCATCGATCGCGGCGCTGCCGGTATCACCGCTCGTCGCCCCGACGATGGTAAGGCTGCCCTCTTCCCGGGCCAGAAATTCCTCGAACAAGAGGCCAAGCATCTGCAGGGCCACGTCCTTGAACGCCAGCGTCGGACCGTGGAACAGCTCGAGCACCCAATGCTGCTCGTCCAGCTGCACCAGCGGGGTCACGGCCTTGTGAGCGAAGCGACCGTAGGCCTTGGCCGTTAGCTCGCGCAGACGCTCGGGCGTCAGGCAGTCGCCGACGAAGGGCTCCATCACACGGGCGGCGACTTCGGCATAAGGCAGACCGCGCATGTCCGCGATCTGGTCCTTGGTGAATTGCGGCCATTCTTCAGGCACGTAAAGGCCGCCGTCGCTGGCGAGGCCGGCCAGTGTGACGCCAGCAAAATCGAGCGTCGGAGCGCTGCCGCGGGTGGAGACGTATTTCATCGTGAGAAGGCGGTTAGCGAGGTGCTGCCGACCGGGCAAGCAAGCGGCTCTTTAATCGTCTTTAGCCCGCGTGCCACGCCGACGCAGGGCGAGGATGTAGATCACCAGGGCTGTGAGCGCGAAAAAGAACCACTGGCCTGCATAGGCGAGGTGATTGTTCGGGAGGTTGCGCGGATCGGGGCTGGCGAGAGGTTCGAGACCTGCCTGGCCGTCTGCGGACACCACACGTCCGCCTGGCGCGATCGTGCCGCGCACTTCGCCGCCTTCCCATTCGACCGGTTGCGGGCTGCGCGAAAAACCGAGATCGACAATAATGGTCCGGCCATCTGCCAGGACGCAGCTCGCCCTGTGCGCCATGCCTTTTGCACCGCGGCTATTGGTGCCAGCCACCGTCGTGGTGTTCGTCACATCCTCGCAGGAAATTGTGGTCCTGCGGTAAAGCACATCCTCGATGCCTGCCGCATCGTCCGGGTAGGCGACTTCAGATGACATGCGCAGCGATTGCTCGGCCTGCGCAATGAGCGCTTCCTTCTCGTCCATCCGGCCCAACTGCCAGAAGCCGAGAGCAATCATCGCGGCGATGGCAGCGGCCACGCTGATCGTGGGGATGGCGGGAATGCGGGTGGTCATGGTGTTATTGTCTCGATCGAAAGCGAAAGGGGCAGCCGCGGCAATGCCGGGCTGCCCCTTTCAATATCCGGCAAGCCGGAAGGCATCAGTGGAATTCGGCTCCCCAGCCGCCCCAGACGTAGACGACGGCAAAGAGGAACAGCCACACGACGTCGACGAAGTGCCAGTACCACGCAGCAGCTTCGAAACCGAAGTGCTGGCGGGGCGTGAAGTGGCCCTTGTAGGTACGCACGAGGCAGACGATCAGGAAGATCGTGCCGACGAGCACGTGGAAGCCGTGGAAGCCGGTCGCCATGTAGAAGGCCGAGCTGTAGGTGTTGCCGCCGAACGCGAACGGAGCGACGCCATACTCGTATGCCTGGATCATGGTGAAGACGGCGCCCAGGATGATCGTGAGCCACAGACCCTTCTTCAGGCCATCGCGATCACCGTGGATCAGCGAGTGGTGCGCCCAGGTAACCGTGGTGCCCGAGCAGAGCAGGATCATGGTGTTGAGCAGCGGAAGGCTGAAGGGATTGATGACCTCTTCGATCGCCGCCGGAGGCCAGACGCCACCCACCACTTCGGAGATTTCCGAGGGGAACAGGGCGAAATCGAACCAGCTCCAGAACCAGCCGACGAAGAACATCACTTCGGAAGCGATGAACAGGATCATGCCGTAACGCATGTGCAGCTGGACGACCGGCGTGTGATCGCCGCGCTCTGCTTCCTTCACGATGTTGCCGAACCACGCGAAGAACGTGGCGATCAGGCCGGCAATGCCGAGACCGAGCACAAGGTGTGCACTCGCCATCTCGTGCATGAAGAGAACCATGCCGCTGGTGAAGGTAAGCGCCGACAGCGAGCCGATCAGCGGCCAGATATCGGGTTCGAGGATATGATATTCGTGATTGACGTTGCCAGCCATTATACTCGCGTCCTGTATTCGCGTTATCGCGCTGCCCTTAAAGCGCCATGGCGCGCGGGTCTAGGGTCTACTCTGCAGAATCTATCGCGCGGTGGAAAGTATAGGAAAGCGTGATCTGTTCGACACCTTCCATGTTGGGGTCGTCCAGCGCCTTGGGATCGACGAAATACAGCACCGGCATGCGGACTTCCTGTCCGGGCTGAAGCGTTTGCTCGGTAAAGCAGAAGCACTGGATCTTGTTGAAATAGGCACCCGCCTGGACCGGCATGACGTTGAACGTCGCCGTGCCCGTGATCGGCTGGTCGGAATTGTTCTTCGCAACATAGATCGCCATGTCGCGCTGACCGATGGTTACCGTGTCCGTCGGCTGTTCCGGCTTGAAGTCCCAGCCGAGGCCCGGTGCGACGGAACCGTCGAACCGGATCGATATTTGCTTTCCACCGGCAGCCTGGCCCATCCGCTCGGCGAGGCTGGCTTCGCTTTCGGTGGCGCGCTGTGTCGTTCCGCCGAAACCAGTAACCTGGCAGAACAACTCGTAAAGCGGCACCGCAGCGTAACCGAGGCCAAGCATCGCAGCGGCGCCCAGCAAGGCCAGCATCGCGGTACGTGTCTTGCGTGTCTCCAGCGTTGCGGCAGTCACTTTATCCTCACATCCTCACGATCGTGATCATGTAGAAAAGCACTGCAAGAAACAGAAGGATCCCGCCAAGGACGAGGTTCCGGCTCTTCTGGCGGCGCTTGAATTCGGCTTTTTCTTCGGGGGTCATAGGGCGGCTCCGTATTGGGCGGCGATGCGATCAACGACGAGCACCGCGAAAAGGGCGAAGAGATATAGGACGCTATAGCCGAAAAGGCGCTTTTCCGGGAGCATCTTGTCGCCTTCTACCGGCTCGCGAAAGGCGACCGGAAACGACAGCGCAAGGAATACCAGCGAGAGGACGGAGGCCGAAATCCCGTAGATCGCGCCGGTTCCGCCGATCAGCCATGGCGCGATGGCAATGGGAAGCAGGATGACGGAATAAGCCAGGATTTGGCGACGCGTCGATTTGGCGCCCTTCACCACCGGCATCATCGGAATACCGACCTTCGCGTAATCGCTCTGCACGAATAGCGCGAGCGCCCAGAAATGCGGCGGCGTCCAGGTGAAGATAATTGCGAACAGCACCACCGGCATCAGGGTTATGTCGCCGGTAACGGCCACCCATCCGATCAACGGCGGGAAGGCCCCTGCCCCGCCTCCGATGACGATATTCTGCGGCGTGCGCGGCTTCAGCCAGATGGTGTAGATCACCGCATAATAGACGATGGACAGCGCCAAGATGGCCGCCGACAGCCAGTTTACCGCCAGGCCCATGATAACCACGGAAGCGCCGGATATCAGGATGCCGAAATCGCGGGCGTCCGTGCGCTGCATCTTGCCGGTCGGCAGGGGACGCTGCGAGGTGCGCTTCATTTCCGCATCGATGTCCGCTTCCCACCACTGGTTGAGAGCAGCCGCCCCGCCCGCGCCGAGCGCGATACACAGGATGGCGGTGAAACCGATCACCGGATTAATCGTCCCAGGCGCAGCCAGCAGGCCGCACAGGCCAGTAAAAATCACGAGGCTCATCACGCGCGGCTTGGTCAGCGCGTAAAAGTCGCGCCAGTCCGCCGGGAGCTGGGTTATGGGGGCTGCTTCGGTCATGGGATTCGCTGGCGCCGCCTATACCTTGTTACGAGGTCCTGTCCAAGCCGTCTCGGGAAGGCGGACTGCGTAACGAGGCATTAGAGCTTTCCGAGCCATTCGAGCAGCAGTTTGTTGACTTCCTCCGGGCGCTCCTGCTGCGTCCAGTGACCGACATTGTCGAGGATGTGCCCTTCGATCTTCGGGGCGAAGAATTTCATCATGCATACCGGATCGGTCACGGCACCGAAGAGGAAGGTTGCGGGATCGCGGGTGCCGCCGATGAACAGCGATGGCTGCTCTATCTGCTTGCCCTTCCAGCCCTGCAACCATTCGAAATCCCGTTCGTGATTGCGATATCGGTTGAGCGGGCCGCGAAAGCCCGACGCCTTGAATTCCGCCTCGTAGAAATCGAGGTCCTCGTCGGTGAGCCAGGGCACGGGTAGCGGGTCGGGAAGTCCCTCGAGGAAAGTCGCGCCATAGGGCTTGTCCCAATAGCTGCCCGGAGGAACATCGCCGCTGATCGAGTACATCATCCGGTGCACCCAGTCGCGCGGGTCCTTCTCGGCTTCCGCTTCGGCCACGCCCTCGGCCTGGAAATACTCCTGGTAGAAGTACTTTCCCTGCGAGGTGAAGTGCTCGTGAAACACCTCGGTAAAAGGGCGCTGGGGTACTCCTGCAAACGGCACCGACAGCCCCGCCACGGCACGAAAGTGTTCGGGATGGGTGAGCGCGGTGTTCCACACGATGGGCGCGCCCCAATCGTGCCCGATCAGGATCGCGGGCCGGTCCGGCTGCAAGGCCATTTTCAGGCCGACCAAATCCCCGACGATACGTTCGAGCGCGTAGGCTTCGACCGGGTGCGGCTTGTCTGATCCGCCATAGCCGCGCACGTCGATGGCGCAGGCGGTAAAGCCTGCCTCGGCAATCCGCCCGATTTGGTGCCGCCAGCTGTACCAGCTTTCCGGAAACCCGTGCACCATGATGACAAGGCGGCCCTCGCCCTCGACTGCGCAGCGCAGGCTCAGCTCTCCGACATCGATCATCCGCATTTCAGGCATTCGAGCTTATCCTTCGCGCAAAACAAAACGGCCGATCCCTCATGGGACCGGCCGTTTGTCATTGTCCAGTGGACTATACAGCTCAGGCGGGCTTGGCGCCGCGCGGCATGTGGTCGTGGTGATCGTGATGCTCTTCGATCACCGGCAGTTCGCTGAACTGGTGGAACGGTGGCGGGCTCGAAAGCGTCCACTCGAGCGTGGTTGCGCCTTCGCCCCAGTAGTTGTCTTCGGCCTTCTTGCCGGCGACGAAGGCATAGATGATGTTCACGAAGAACAGGACCATCGATGCAGCCATGATCATGTACCCGAGGGTGCTGATCTCGTTCCAGTAGGTGTAGGCGTCCGCATAGTCCGGGTAACGGCGCGGCATGCCCTGCCAGCCCAGGAAGTGCTGCGGGAAGAAGATCACGTTCACGCCGATGAAGAAGCCCCAGAAGTGCAGGTGCGAAAGCAGTTCGGAGTGCATCCGGCCGCTCATCTTAGGGAACCAGTAGTAGAAACCGGCGAACATCGAGAACACGGCACCCATCGACAGCACGTAGTGGAAGTGGGCAACAACGAAGTAGGTGTCGTGGACCACATCGTCCACGCCGCCATTGGCGAGATAGACACCGGTCACGCCGCCCACGGTGAACAGGAAGATGAAGCCCAGCGCCCAGACCATCGGCGATTTGAACTCGATCGAGCCGCCCCACATGGTGGCGATCCAGCTGAAAATCTTCACGCCGGTCGGGACCGCGATGACCATGGTCGCTGCGGTGAAGTACATCTTCGTGTTCACGTCGAGACCGACCGTGTACATGTGGTGGGCCCACACGACGAAGCCGACGACGCCGATCGCGACCATGGCGTAGGCCATGCCGAGGTAGCCGAAGACCGGCTTGCGGCTGAAGGTTGCGACGATCTGCGAGATCATGCCGAAGCCCGGCAGGATCATAATGTACACTTCGGGGTGACCGAAGAACCAGAACAGATGCTGGTAAAGGATCGGGTCGCCACCGCCTGCGGGGTCGAAGAAGGTCGTGCCGAAGTTACGGTCGGTAATCAGCATGGTGATTGCCGCCGCGAGAACCGGCAAGGCCAGCAGCAGCAGGAAGGCAGTGACCAACACCGACCACACGAACAGCGGCATTTTGTGCAGGGTCATGCCCGGCGCACGCATGTTGAAGATGGTGGTGATGAAGTTGGTCGCACCAAGGATCGAGCCTGCGCCTGCTAGGTGCAGCGAGAAAATCGCGAAGTCGACTGCCGGGCCGGTGGAGCCAGAGGTCGAAAGCGGTGCGTAGACGGTCCAGCCAACGCCCGCGCCCGGCCCGATACCGCCAGGAACGAAGAGCGAGAAAATCAGCGACAGGAAGCCTGCCACCGTCAGCCAGAACGAAATGTTGTTCATGCGCGGGAACGCCATGTCGGGCGCGCCGATCATGAGCGGGACGAACCAGTTGCCGAAGCCACCGATCATCGCGGGCATGACCATGAAGAAGACCATGATCAGTCCGTGCGCAGTGATGAACACGTTCCACATGTGCAGCGCGCTATCGATATCCGCCGCGCCGCCCATCAGTTGCGCCCAATACTGCAGGTACTGGATGCCCGGTTCGGCGAGCTCGGCACGCATGATGCCCGAAATCGCGCCACCGATGATACCCGCGACAATCGCGAAGATCAGGTAGAGCGTACCGATGTCCTTGTGGTTCGTGGACATGAACCAGCGTGCGAAGAAGCCGGGCTTGTGATGGGCATCATGCGCGTGGTGGTCGTCGTGGGCCTGGAAGCTGTCGGCGGTAGTGGCCATCTTGCTATACTCTCGAATGCGTTTTCGTCAGCGGACTGAATTCTAAAGGCGTAATCAGGTCGTCGGGTTTTCGACCGGGAACTCACCGGCACCGGCAGCACCTTCTACAGTGCTTTCAGGTTCCTGGAGCGGAGCGAGCTCTGCATCGAGATCGCCAGTTTCCTCTGCACCGGCAATCGTGCCACCCTGCGCGAGGACCCATTGGTTGTACTGTTCCAGCGGAAGCGCTTCGACGGCAATGGGCATGTAGGCATGGCGTGCGCCACAAAGTTCGGAGCACTGGCCGTAATAGACACCCGGCTTCTCGACCATCAGGATCTTCTCGTTGAGACGACCCGGAACGGCATCGAGCTTGAACCACAGGCTCGGCACGGCGAACGAGTGAATCACATCGGCAGCGGTGATCTGCATGCGGATCGGAACACCTACCGGGACGACCATGCGGTTATCGACAGCGAGCTGGTGCGGTTCGCCGCGCGCTTCTGCTTCGGCGTCGTCGAGCATGTTCGAGATAATCTCGAACTCGCCATTGTCGGGATAGGTATAGCCCCAATACCACTGGTAGCCGGTCGCCTTGATGGTGATGGCATCCTTGGGGATCGGCTCGTATTGCTTGGCGATCAGCGTGATCGAGGGGATCGCGATGGCAAGCAGGATGAGGGCCGGAACAACCGTCCAGATGACTTCGATCAGCGTGTTGTGGCTGGTCTTAGAAGGCGTCGGGTTCGCCGAGCGGCGGAAACGGAAAATCGTGTAGAGCATCAGCACGAGGACGAAGAGGCTGATCGCGACCATGACCCAGATGAGGCCGATGTGCAGGCCGTAAGCAAACTCGCCGGTTTCCGAGAACTGCGGCTGAATATCGAGGCCCGCATCCACCGGCATGCCGATACCTTCGGTCGGCTTCATCGGCGTGTAGGCTCCGCTACCTTCCGTAACGGCACCCGGATCGGCAACGTCGGCTGCCTCTGCCGGATCGACAGATTCGAGCTGTTCGGTTGCGATAGCTTCGGCAGCATCCTGCGCAATCGCGGTCTGCGATCCGAAGACCAGGGCGAACGCCATTACCAGGCTGGCGACAATCCGGTGGAAACCGAGGAATTTCATCGTCTTGGCACTCTTTCGTGTCATGTCATCGTCCGGGCGAATCCTCCGCTGCATGTGCCGAAAGCGAGCTAACGGCGCAGGGGCAAGCGACCCTGCAACGAGGGCCCGGTTGGGCCGCCCTATAGATAGACATGGCGCATGCCTCAAGCGCTGGGGGCAGAAAAATGTGCATCCTGCATTGCCTCTTGCGCAATCGGGCCGGACGCGCTTTGAGCCGAAGCGACATGACAGAAGATGAAATCCTCTCCGAATTCCGCGCCAGCGAAGCCCTTCTCGAAGGCCATTTCAAGCTTTCGAGCGGCAAGCACAGCGGCCATTATCTGCAATGCGCGCGCGTGCTGATGAACCCCGACCGGGCGGGCAGGCTGGCCCGAGCGCTGGCCCAGAAGATCCCGCGCGAAATCCGCAACGATATCGACGTGGTTGTCAGCCCCGCCATGGGCGGCATCATCATCGGGCAGGAAATGGGACGTGCTCTGGGCAAGGACGCGATGTTCCTCGAACGGCCTGACGGCGAATTCCACCTGCGCCGCGGCTTTCGGATCGACCCGGGCGCCAAAGTGCTGATGGTCGAGGACGTCGTTACCACCGGCCTCTCGAGCCGCGAGGCGATTGCCGCCGTGGGCCGCGAGGGCGGAGAAGTCATAGCCGAAGTATCGCTGGTCGACCGCAGCAATGGTTCTGCCGATCTGGGCGTGCCGTTCTTCCCGCTGATCGATATCAACTTCCCGACCTATGACGAGGACGAGGTTCCGGACGAGTTGGCCGCAATTGAGATCACCAAACCGGGAAGCCGCAAGTGAGATCAGCCATGGCGGTTTTGGCGGCGGTCATGCTGACCGGCTGTCCTCCGCCAGACGGTCTCATTTACAGCACCTCTTCCCCAACCGCATCGCTGCTAACCCAGGAACGCCTTCAGCCGATTGTCGATGCCTACGCATTTGACGGCGAAATCCGGATCTCCGGCGGCCTAATCGCCGGGGCGTCGATGGGCAGGGGAAACCTCTGGCCGTGGGCATCGGTGACTAAGCAGGTCGTTGCCACTCTCGTGATGCAGGAAGTCGAAAAAGGCACGATTTCGCTCGACCGGCCGGTCAGTGCCTATCTGACAGAGTGGCCTGAGATCGGCCCCGGCGCTCCGAACCTTCGACAGCTGCTGCGCCATCAGTCCGGCCTTTATAACCCTGAGGATGATGCAAGCGTCGTATCCGACCCTTCTAAACCGCTGGATCCGATGGTTTGCGTCGAACGTCGCGCGCGCGAACCGGGCGGAGAATTCGACTACAACAATTGCGATACGCTACTTGTCGGCAAAGTCCTTGAACGGGTTACTGGGCAGAACTTGGCGGATCTCTTCCAAGAGCGCATCGCTGCACCTGCCGGGATGTTGGAGGCCGGGTTCGTAACGCCCGAAACGCGTCTGGCGCCTAGTATGACAGGCACTCCTGCCTCCGAGATTGCCCCTTACGGTGCGTCGGGCGGACTGGCGGGCACAACCCGCGACCTTATAGCATTCGACCGGGCGCTGATGACGGGGCACCTCCTATCGAATGCCGCGCGCGAGGAAATGTGGGAGGGTGTGCCGGAGCTCGGCTACACGGCACTAGGCCAGTGGGAGAGCATACTCGCGCTTAATGGCTGCGACGCGCCAGTGCGGATCATCGAGCGACGCGGCGCAATCGGCGGCTATCAGGCACGCAATTTCATAATGCCGGAACGCAATATAGCCATTGCCGCTTTCATCGGCCAAAGCGAGGAACAATTCTCTTTCGGCGAAGTCTGGAGCCGCGAGGGACTGAGCTATGAAATCCTGTCTGCAGCGGTGTGCACCGAATGACCAACCCTTTACGCCTTGGCGTCAACATTGACCACGTCGCCACCATCCGGAACGCCCGTGGCGGTGACCATCCCGACCCGGTCCGCGCGGCCGAAATCGTCGCCCGTGTCGGCGGCGACGGGATCACGGCGCATCTGCGCGAAGACCGTCGGCACATCCGTGATGACGACCTCAGACGCATCCAGGAAGCAACCGATCTCCCGCTCAATCTGGAAATGGCCGCGACCGAGGAGATGCTGGAGATTGCGCTGGCTCACAAGCCGCATGCCGCCTGCATCGTTCCGGAAAAGCGCGAGGAGCGTACGACCGAGGGCGGCCTCGATGCAGCGGGCCAGCACAACACGCTCGCCCCGATCGTGTGGAAACTTAAAGATAACGGCATCCGCGTGTCGCTGTTCATCGAGGCTGACGAGCGCCAGCTGGATGCCGCGCTCAAGCTCGGCGTTCCGGTCGTGGAATTTCATACCGGCGAATATGCCCACGCCCATCTCGACGGCGACGGCGACAAGCTGGCCCGCGAATTGAAGCGGATTTCCGACATGGCGGCGCTTGCGGCCAAGAACGGCATTGAGCCCCACGCGGGCCACGGCCTCACTTACGAGAACGTCCAGCCCATCGCTGCCATCCCCCAGATCGCTGAGCTCAACATCGGCCATTACCTGGTGGGCGAAGCGGTCTTCGTCGGACTGGAGAGTGCTGTACGCCATATGCGCGAACTGATGGACGAGGCGCGGTGAGCCAGCCCGCCCTTTCCGGTAAAGAGCAGCTGTGGGGGCTGGCAGCCGTTATCCCCTTCCTGTTGAGCATAGGGTTGCTCGCCTATGCGATAGCGCAGCAGGCCGCACTCGCCTTTGCGATAGGTTGGCCGATCATCCAGGTGATCGGCTATGCTGGCGCATTCAAACGCTCAAAGGGCGAGATCGACCATCCCTTGGTCAAGAGCCAGGTCTTCATTCACTGGATGATGCTGATCATCCTTACCGTCATGATTTCGAGGGCAGCATGATCATCGGAATGGGTTCCGACCTGTGCAATATCGAGCGCATCCAGAATTCGCTCGACCGCTATGGCGAACGGTTCGAACTGCGCGTCTTCACCGAGATAGAGCGAGCCAAGGCCCGCAAGCGCCCCTTCACCATCGCCGGCACCTACGCGAAGCGCTTTGCCGCAAAGGAAGCTTTCTCCAAGGCGGTCGGAACCGGCTTTCGTCGCGGGGTCTTCATGAAACATATCGGCGTGGTGAACGCCCCTTCTGGCGCCCCTACCCTGGCGCTGGAGGGCGGCGCTGCACAAAGGCTTGCCGAAATGGTCCCGCACGGCCATGAGCCGCGCATTCATCTCACCCTCACCGACGACCATCCATGGGCACAGGCCTTCGTCATCATCGAGGCCCATCCCGCTTGAGTATCGACACACCGGCCGTGACAAAATCCGACAAGCAAGACGAAAAGGTAAACTGGTTCGCGGAAATCCGCGGCCTGGCGCTGATGCTGCTCGCCGTCTTCGCGTTCCACAGCTTCATCGCGAAGCCGTTCTACATCCCGTCAGAATCGATGCTGCCGAACCTCCTGGTCGGCGACCGGCTGGTCGTGAGCAAGTATCCCTATGGCTGGAACTGGTCCTCGGTCAGCTTCCACCTCGCGCCGCGCGGCGACTGGCGGGTTGCCGGCTCGACGCCCGAGTACGGGGATATCGTTATTCCGGTCCATCCGGAGCGAGACGAGGATTACATCAAGCGCGTCGTCGCCCTGCCCGGCGATACGATCGGGGTAGTCAATGGTCGTATCGAATTGAACGGCACGCCAGTCCCGCAGGAAGTCGAGCCCGCGCGTGACCTGCCGGTCGATGCGAACTCCACTTGCTGGGGCTTCGGCGATCCGAGCTTTCTGGTGACCGATGATGATGGCAAGCCGGTCTGCCGCGTTCCGGTCCTGCGCGAAACGCTGCCGAACGGGGCGAATTACCTTGTCATCGACCACACGCGCACGCAGCTCGACAATTTCGGACCGATGACCATTCCCGAAGGCGAAGTCTTCGTGATGGGCGACAATCGCGACCATTCTTCCGACAGCCGCGAACTCAATTCCTCGCGCGGGCTCCTCGGCCCCGTGCCGCTGGAAAACATCGGCGGGCGCGCAGAATTCATCACCTTCTCGCTCGACGGCACGACCTCGCTCAACCCTGTGACCTGGTTTACCAGCTTGCGCGAAAACCGTTCCTGGACCACTCTGCGCCCTGCCATATCGCAGGAGCCCGAAGGATAAATGCCTGAAAACAAAGCCGCGCACCCCGGTCTGGCGGCAGAAGACGACAATCCGGGTGCCAGCCCAACACGCATAGGCGATCCGCGCCTCCGTTTCGAGGCGGCCCGCGCTTTGACCTGGGGCCTCGTCATTGGCCTCATCGCGCTTGCGGTCCATTTGTCGCAATCGCTGCTCGTCATCTTCGGTGCGATGGTTTTTGCAGCCCTGATCGATGGCGGTTCGCGCTTGTTGGGTCGCGCCCTGCCCATCGGCCGCAACTGGCGCGTGGCCATCGTCCTGCTGCTGGCAACCGCCTTCCTGGTCTGGCTCGTTTACTTCGCAGGTTCGCAGATTTCGCAACAGGCGGCCGAATTCCCTTCGATCATCGAAATGCAACTGGAGCGTTTCCTCGAATATCTGCGCAGCAAGGGTTTTGCGGTGCGGACGGAAGATATCCAGTCGATGATGGGCAATCTCATGAGCGGCGTCGGTACTGTCACCCGCGCAATCGGCGGCCTTTTCGGAGGTGTCACGACGCTGGTGCTGATTATTATCATCGGCGTCTATTTCGCGATCGACCCGCGCATCTACGAGCGCGGCGTCGCGTGGATGGTCCCGGCGAACAAGCGCGAAGCCTTCTACGACACGCTTAGCTATCAGGCCTATACGATGCGCAGGCTGCTCGCCGGACGGCTGGTCGGCATGGTCGCGGAAGGTATCTTCACCTGGGCCCTGCTCGCCCTCTACGGCGTGCCGATGGCCGCCCTGCTGGGACTCCTGACCGGATTGCTCGCCTTTATCCCTAATATCGGCGCGATCATCTCGGGCGTACTGATGGTGCTGGTCGGGTTCTCCGGCGGAGTGGACATGGGGCTCTATACGATTTTCGTCTATTTCCTCGTCCAAAACTTCGACGGCTACATCCTAGTCCCGATGATCGCCAAGAAGACGGTCGACCTTGCGCCCGGCCTCGTCCTCTCGGCCCAGCTGATCTTCGGGGTGCTTTTCGGGATCCTCGGCCTCGCGCTCGCCGACCCGATGCTGGCGATGATGAAGGTCGCGCTGGAACGGCGTTCAGAGCGTTTGGCGAAGCTTGGAGAGAGCGCAGAGATAACGGAGGCAGAGGCCTGATATGGCACGCAAATTCCTCTATTTCGTGGCGATAATCATTGCGATCATCATCGTCGGCGCGATTGCGCTTGCCATCTATGGGCGCGAGGCGACGGAGATCGCGTTCGTGCCGCGCGGTGAATTCGTCGAGCAGGAAGCGCTCGCCGCCAACGCCTATGAAGATCCCGCCATGTGGTATTCGCGACCAGGCATCGGAACCGACGATCCGGCGCGCTACCAACCCGCCGTCGCGCAGGTGGCACCCGATCCCGCGAGCCGCACGCCCTCTCCAGACGCTCCCGCCGCCGAACAGAGCATAGATGGACCCGCGCCTTTCGCCACCGTGGGTTCAGAGCGCGGGGAAGCTGCCGATGCGAGCGAGACGCCGTCATTCGCAGTCTTTTTCGTGCCCCCTACCAGTTACACCAAAGGCGCATTGGGCGAATGGAACGCACCGCTGAACGATGCCGAGACCGACCGTCTTGCTCGCGTGTTCCTGAGAGGTCTTGCAAGCCCGTTTAATCGAGCCGACGAAATCTGGGCGCCCAAATACAGGCAGGCCGCCGTAGGCGCGTTCCTGACCGAGCAGGACGAGGCGAGCCGCGCAATCGATGCCGCTTATGCCGACATCGCCCAGGCGTTCGCTTATTTCGTTGAAAGCGTGGATGCCGAAAAACCGATCGTCCTTGCGGGTCATAGCCAAGGCTCGGTCCACATACTGCGCCTTCTACGCGATAAGGTCGCCGACACGCCGCTGCGCGACCGGATTGCAGCGGTCTATGCGCCGGGTTGGCCGATATCGGTCGAACACGATCTGCCGTCCCTTCCCTATCCGGCCTGCGCCACGGGTGAACAAGCGAGCTGCATCGTCTCGTTTCTCAGCTTCACAGACGATGGCGACCCGGGGCAGTTGCTGCAGCGATACAGTGCCCTGCCCGGGCTGGATAGCAGTGCGCGCGGCCAGGATGACAGCGTCCTGTGCGTCAATCCGTTGTCCGGCATGACCGGAGGCTCAGTTCCTGCCTCCGACAATCTCGGCACGCTGAAGCCAAGCGCGGACATGAGTTCCGCCGAATTGGTCCCGGGTGCCGTGCCTGCGCGCTGCGACGAAGCGGGCATCCTGCGGATCGGCGATGCGCCCGATCTCGGCCCGGGCGTGCTGCCGGGTGGCAATTACCACGTCTACGACATCCCGCTGTTCTGGAAGAACTTGCAGGAAGACGTCCTCAACCGGGTGCGGACATGGACGACGCGGCAATCGTAACCGACAACCGGCTAGAATTCGGCGACCTTCTACCTGACGGCGGGGTTCTGCTCGCGCTCGACCTCGGGACCAAGACAATCGGCGTTGCAACGTGCGATGCCGGGTGGCGCTTTGCCACCGCGGGCAAGACCCTGCCACGCGGCAAGTTCACCCAGGATTGCGGCAAGCTTCGCGAGATCGTGAAGGAGCGCGCGGTGCAAGGCGTGGTCATCGGCCTGCCCCGGAACATGGACGGCAAGGAGGGCCCCCGCGCCCAGGCTAGCCGGGCTTATGCACGGAACATTGCTACCGCGCTGGACTTACCCGTGCTGCTGTGGGACGAACGCTGGTCGACCGCGAGCGCGGAGGCCGCGATGATCGGACAGGACATGAGCCGGGCAAAGCGCGCCGAACGTATCGATGCCCACGCGGCAGCGGTCATCCTGCAAGGCGCTATAGACGCGCTGGCGGGAGGGGGTTTTTAGGGAGAGGGTCGCAAATGCTGGGATTGTTCGACGTGTTCGACGTCTACGAAGGTAATACGAAAATCAGGGCGAGGCGACGTGGCAGGATTTTACGCCTGATTGGCTTCGCCGTCATCGCCCTGCTCTTCGTCCTGACAATCCGGACCCTTTGGTAGAAAGCTCCTAGAGCACAGCTCTTCGCGAAGCGGCTTCGGCCGCGAGCATTATGCTGCCGCTGTGCTCTGCCTGCCGCCACAGCACGTCGCGGCCAGCCTTGTCCAGCAGTCTGCTTCTCGCCTCGTAGCTGGCGAGACGCATACGGTCGCTGGGGTGCGACTTGCCCACCCACTCCGCGAAATTCAGCGCTTCTTTGGTTCCGATTCCGATTGCGCAGCGCAGGAAACACTCGGTGGAAGTGGGGTTGAGAATCCCCGTAACGGCATCATTCTCGAGATCGAAGCCGTATTGGTCATACCAGCCCTTGGCAGGGTCCACGTGCATGACGTTTAGCGAGACGGAAAGGCTTTGCGGCGGCAGTTGCGCGTGCACGTCACGGTGGGCGCGGTAGAGCATCAGCTTGCCTTCGGTCAGGGCGGACCGCTCGACAAACCGCAGCCCTGCCTTTTCGCCCTTACATCCCGCCACGCTTTCGTAGTCGTATTCGTAGTAATCGCTCAGATAGCCGGGTCCGAAGTAGCCTGCCGTCAAGAAGCTGAAATTGTGGTCGTGCGGGATTCCGTAAACGAATGTCTTCGCGCCGCTGGCCCTGAAGCAGGCTTCATCCTCGCTCGGCCAAATGTTTGCTCGCAGGAAGAAGCTGCCCATGTTCGGCGAAAGGATAATCGCCTGAGGGCCGTAGCCGCTTTCGTGGCCGCCCTCGTGATGGTTCTGCTTGAGCTGTTCGATCAGAAGGTCACCGAGAAAGTTTCGGTCGTTGCTAAGTCGCCGCAAGGCAAGCGATGCGTTATCGAGGCTTATCTCGTCTTCGGGATCGAAGCCCACGGAAAGCATATCCAGGCAAGCAGACAAGCCGTGCGAGCGTGTGTCGCACTGTTCGATCAGGCGGGGCATGGCGTTTCGTCCAATCTTGCAAGTTGTGGGTAGGTTTCAATGAGCTGCGCACGCAAGGCGCCTGCGGTGGCAGCAAGCGGATCACCGGCATTTCCCGCAAGATCGGAAAGCGCTGCAAAGCCGACGCCGCTATCTAGGGCAAGGCATTCCCGCATCGCCTGCCAGCGCAAGTGATCGCTCCCCTCGCGCGTCATTCGCGCCAGTACAGGCGCCGCATCGCGTCGCCCCATCCGCCCAAGCAGGGCAGCCTTCATCTCCCGACCACTTTCCTGACGGGAGCCGCTGGCCCTGTGCATCAATCGTCCGTCTTCCAGTGCGTATTCGCAGGCATCGGCCGGTACTTCTTCGGTCCGGGAAAGGCGCAGTATCACCATGCGGCCATGCACCTGCAGGATCGATTTCGTCTGCTCACGACCCTCGAAACGCAAGGTTTCGCCCGCCATCACACGGCGCGTTGTGCAGTCTATTGCTGCGCTTTGGTCTCGCTCTGCAAGCAATTCGAGCATTCGTACATCGGCGCTCCCAACCAGGACCGCTTCATGCCGTTCTCCGCCCGCAAAGCACGCGGAAGCTCCCGGTACGAAATCGAGTTCGGAGTAACTCAAGACACTGAGCGCCGCCCGCCCGGAATAGGCGAGTTGGAGCACGCTCAAACCGTTGGAGTGCTGATGCCGGATGGGCACTTGCCCTAGCGGGTTCCGAGAGAGGCAAGCCATCATGGGCTGCATCAGCGCAGTCACGAGCTGGCCTGCCTCGGCACAATCATCGAACAGCGCACACAAAGCCGGGCAATCTTCGAAAGTCGCGCCTTCGCCATAGGATCCAAGTTCTTCCAGCACCTCCCGTGCCGTTCCATTGCGCCAATCGTCGCGCACCCGTTCCAAAGCCTTTTGCGCCTTGCGCTGCGAGGTGCGATCACCCCGCAGCGCGCGCAATTCCGGATCGATCCTCATTGCGGCGGCCCGTCCTTAGAAGAAGGCCTGGGTTTCTACGGTTTCGTAGACATAGACCATGATCACGATCACGCGGTCGTCCACGGTCGGCCCACCATCAGCGGAAAAGCTGCCGAAAAGGCCGGTGACGGTGTCGAGGCCGGGCAGGTTGGAAATATCGATCTTGGGAAGTTCCATTGTGTGCTCCCTGTTGCGCGGAGCCGGACGCCAATGTCCTGCTTTCGCCGCGCTGGGACTGGCTGGCGGTTTGACGCGCCTGGATCGAATTAAAAGGCTGTAACTTGCGGGAACCCGGCGCTATCGCCGCGTGAAACCATGACCGAAACCGCCAAATTCGATCCGCGCGCCGCCACGCCCGTCCTCACCAGCAGGGGGCACTCGGGTTGGCTGGGCCTTGCCTATTCCGACCACGGTGAAGATTGGGTTGAACTCACCCTCCCTTGGCGTACCGACCTGCTCGGCGAAGATGGGCAGCAGGTTCTGGCATCGGGCCCGATCATGAGCCTCATGGACATGGCGAGCGGCCTCGCGATCTGGAAAAAGATGGATCGCTTCGAACCCATTGCGACACTCGATCTCAGGGTCGATTACGTGCGCCCGGCGCGAGAAGGCGCATCGGTCTACGGACGGTCGCAATGCTACCGCCTGACTCGCAGCGCCGCATTCGTCAGGGGCCTCGCCCATGACGGCGATGTCGATGATCCCGTCGCCCATATCCAGGGCGTTTTCATGAAAATCGGCGGAGCCGACACGCGGGAGGTGCCAAATGGCTGAGCATCCCGAAATCAGTGTCCTCACCCCCTACGCCCGATCACTCGGCATCAAGCTGGCGAAATGGGACGGCGATACACCAGTTATGCGCGTCGATTTCGTCGAAGCCGTCGAAGGGCGGCCCGAGCATTATCACGGGGGCGCAACCGGCGGCTTGCTGGAGACCGCAGGCTACGCGGCTCTGCGCGCTTTATTGGCGCAAAGGGATCGCGAGGCGGTGCTGAAACCGATCAATATCACCGTGCAATATCTGTCTGCGGGTAAGAGCCGCGAGACTTACGCAAGCGGCCGCGTCACGAAGCTGGGTCGCCGCAGTGCAAACATCACGGTCGAGGCGTGGCAGGATAATCCCGATCGCCCCATCGCGACCGCCGTCATGAACGTGCTGATGGCCTAACCAGCGAAAGACTAGTTCGCTTCGAGCGCGCCGCGCCGCTCCAATTCTTCGCGAATCGCCTCATAACGCTGTTCTTCGGCTCTGCGCCGCGCTTCCTCTATCGCTTCTTCGGATACCGAAACGCCTTCGTCTCCAATGCGGATATCGACCGGGATGCCATCGATTTCCGTCGAGAAAACCGCTTCGCCGTCGCGGATGCGCAGGCGCGAGTTACCGTCGCCAATGGGGATGTCCTCCAGATCGGGCACATCGAGCGGTTCGACCGGACCGCCGGGGTCCTCGTTCGAACGCGGACCGGGGCGATCGGGCGCAGCACTTGCGCCAAGTGCCTGCGTCATGAAGTTGCGCCAGATCTGTGCGGGAAGCCCGCCACCCGAAATACCATCGAGCGGCGAATTGTCGTCGTTCCCGATCCAGACCCCGACCACGAGGTCTCCTGCATAGCCGACAAACAGAGCATCGCGGTTCTCCTGGCTGGTGCCGGTCTTGCCGAAGTTCGGCCCGGACAGCATCGCGCGCCGGCCGGTGCCCTCGTTGATCACGGCGCGAAGCATGTCCTCGATCTCGGAATGTGTCGAACCGCTCAAGCTGTCATTGCCGTCCCAAAGACGCTGGAACCAGCCCTTCTCTTCCTTGGCGAAAGCGTGCGGCCTTATCGGGAATGAATTTGCTGCAATGCCGGCATAGGCTGCGGTCATTTCGAGCAGGTTCATGCTGGCCGAACCGAGCGCAATACTCGGATCGCCGCGTGTGAAATCTCCCGTGATGCCGAAGTCGCGGACAGTCTCGATGACCTTTTCCGAGCCGACCTCATTGAAGAGGCGCAGCGTCGCGACATTGCTGGACTGGGCCAGGGCATCGCGCAGGGTGATGGTAGGCGAATAGCGGCCGTTGGCATTGCGCGGGCGATAGCTGCCCTCGGTAATCTCGGTATTGTCGATAGTATCGTCGGGGCTCCACCCGTTCCGCAGCGCGGCGAGGTAGACGAAGGTCTTGATCGTGGAGCCCGACTGCCGCTCTGCCTGCGTGGCACGGTTGAAGGGCGATTTCGCATAATCCTTGCCGCCGATCATCGCCACGACCTCGCCATTGGTGCGCATGGCGACAAGTGCCACCTGAGCATTCCCGAGAGGCGCACGGCTCGTCACGTTGCGGGCGATATTCTGGAGCCGACTATCGAGCGTCGTGGTGAGCGTCTGTCGCGAATAGCCCGTTTCGGTCAGCTCGCGCGCTTCGGGCAAGGCCCAGTCCGCGAAATACGTGCCGGTGGGAAGGTCGCTTTTCATGCGCACATCGAGTGCGGGAGACTTCATCGCGCGAGCCTGCGCATCGGAGATGTACCCCGCTGCGACCATCGACTGGATGACCAGCCGCATGCGCTTTTCGGCCCGGTCGTAATGGCGGGTGGGGGCATAGGCGCTCGGAGCCTGCAGCAGCCCTGCCAGCATGGCCGCCTGGTTAGGCCGCAGGTTTTCCGGCTGGCGATAGAAATAATGGAGGCTCGCCGCTCTCAGGCCGTACACATTGTCGCCAAAATAGGCGTTGGACAGATAGCGTTCGAGGATCTCGTCCTTGGTCAGCCAGCTTTCCAGCCAGAACGCGATCAATGCCTCGCGAGCCTTGCGGGTCAGCGTTCGCTCGGGAGTCAGGAAGGTGAACTTGGCGAGCTGCTGTGTAATCGTGCTGCCCCCGCCGGTGCCGGTCACCGCAGCACGGGCGATCCCGCGCGGGTCGACGCCCCAATGGCTGTAGAAACGACGGTCCTCGATCGCGAGAAAGGCCTGGATCACATGGGGCGGCAGTCGGTCGACATCGACCGGCTCGTCGGTAATCGCCCCATTGCGGGCGATCGGCGTTCCGTCCGCCGCCAGCAGGGTGATCTGCGGCGGCGCGATCGGTTCAAGAGACTTGCCCAGCGGCGCCGTGATCGCCAGCCAGCCGACAAGGACGATGAATAGCGCCAGCACGCCGGCAATGGCCCGGACGAACCACCAGCGTTTGCGGCGGCCGCGCCAGTAATCGCGTTGCCACGGCCGCAGGCGTTTCTGCTCCTGCCGGGCGAGCGCATCGTCGAGGTCGTCCCAACGTGCGTCCCAGGCCTCGTCGTCGAAGCCATCGTGCAGCGAATAGAAGCCGCGATGCGATGACATCGCCGGTTCGCCGCGCCGCCTGCGAAAGATGGAATCGAGTACGCCCATGACCTACTGTGCTACACAAATAACACAGTCATTCATAGGGGGCTCAACCTTAACTCTTGCCGACTACGCTTTCGGGCAGGTCTTCGCCGAAAACGCGCTGGTAGTATTCGGCCACCAGCATTCGTTCTTCCTCGTCGCACTTGTTGAGGAAGGAAAGGCGGAAGGCAAAGCCCACGTCCTTGAAGATGGCGTAGTTCTGCGCCCAGGTGATCACCGTACGCGGGCTCATCACGGTCGAGATATCGCCGTTGATGAATCCCTGTCGCGAAAGGTCGGCAACCTTGATCATGTCGGCGAGGATCTTCGGATCGATATCCGGGTTCTTCGCCTCGACGATCTTCTGCTCGGTCTCGGCGGGCAGGTAGTTGAGGCCGACCACGATGTTCCAGCGGTCCATCTGACCCTGGTTGATCGCCTGCGTGCCGTGATAAAGCCCGCTGGTATCGCCGAGGCCGACGGTGTTAGCGGTGGCGAAAAGACGGAAATGCGCATCCGGCCTGATCACGCGGTTCTGGTCGAGCAAAGTCAGCTTGCCCTGCTGTTCGAGGACGCGCTGGATCACGAACATCACGTCCGGGCGGCCTGCATCGTATTCGTCGAACACCAGCGCGACCGGGTGCTGGAGCGCCCAGGGCAGCAGGCCTTCGCGGAATTCGGTAACCTGCAAGCCATCGCGCAGCACGATGGCATCGCGTCCGACGAGGTCGATACGGCTGATATGCGCATCGAGGTTGATGCGGATACATGGCCAGTTGAGACGCGCTGCGACCTGTTCGATGTGGGTCGACTTGCCCGTGCCGTGATAGCCCTGGACCATCACCCGGCGGTCGTGCGCGAAGCCCGCGAGAATGGCGAGCGTCGTGTCCGGATCGAACACATAGCTTTCGTCCAGGTCAGGCGTGCGTTCGTCAGGCTTGGAAAACGCCGGGACTTTCCAGTCGATATCGATGCCGAATGTCTCGCGGACATCCACCTCGATATCGGGTGCGGGAAGGACGGTTTTGGCAGCCGCGTCGAAGGTCTTGTCGGTCATCTCGTTCATCGCAGGGGCGAGGTAGGGATTTATCTTGGCCGAGCCAAGCCTATATTGGCCAGCAATGCCCCAAGACCCGCTTTCAGAACGCATCCGCATGAAGCTCGTCGAGCGGGTGCGCGGCGTGTTCAACGATGTCGAGGGCGGGGAACAGCCGGTCCCCGTTTCGGACGATGCCCTGTTCGAAAAAGACACGCCGATACGCATGGTACACGCGGACATCGTGGGCATGATGGTGGGCGGCATCCGCGGCCTGCTCTTGCAGATGCTCCATCCGCACGCGCTTCAGGGCGTGCTCGACCATTCCAACTTCCGCTCCGACATGCATGGCCGGCTGCGGCGCACCGCGCGGTTCATCGCAGTTACGACTTTCGGCCATCGCGACGACGCGCAGGCTGCGATAGAGCGGGTCAATCGCATCCATGCCGCAGTGGGCGGCACCCTGCCCGACGGATCACCCTATTCCGCAAGCGATCCGCGCACCCTCGCCTGGGTCCACGTTGCCGAAGCCACCAGCTTCCTGGCGGCCTACTTGCGTCATGTCCGTCCGGATATGCCGGGCAGCGAGCAGGACGAATACTATCGCCAGTTCGCCGTTATCGCCCGCGCTCTCGGCGCCGATCCGGTCCCGCTCGACCGGCGCGAGGCCGAGCAGATATTCCGCGAGCTGCGCAGTGATCTCGCGACATCGCCAAAGGCGCGCGAAATCGCCGATCTCGTTCTCACACAGCGGCCGGAAGGGGCACCACCGGCAGTCCAGTCCGTGCTTGGGGCGGAAGCGGTGGCGCTGCTGCCGCCCTTCGCACGCTCCATGCTCGGGCTAGAGCGGCCCGGTCTAGGCGCATTTCCGGCCAGAGCGGCGACCTGGGGCGTAGGCAAGACACTGCGTTGGGCCTTCCGCCAGAATTGACACGCGTGTGGTGGTGCGGCTTGCTAGAGCAAAGCGCAGAGGAGACGACACATGGCCGAATATACCTTCTTCACCAACCCAATGAGCAGGGGCCAGATCGCGCGTTGGGCACTGCATGAAGTCGGCGCGGATTACGATACGGAACTGGTAGAATGGGCCGCCAAGTCGGAAGCTTTCCTAAAGGCGAATCCGCTCGGCAAGGTGCCGACGCTGGTGCACCATCATGGCGATCACATCCACACCGTGACCGAGGCGGCAGCCATCTGCCACTACCTAGCCGAAATGCATCCCGATGCCGGGCTCCTTCCCGAGCCGCACGAGAAAGCCGCCTATTTCCGCCGATTGTTCTTTGCAGCCGGTCCGGTCGAACAGGCTGTCATCGCCAACAGCATGGGCTGGGGCGTCGACGATCCGCAAAAGCAAGGCATGCTGGGCTTCGGCAGCTACGAGCGCGCGATGGACACCTTCGATACGCTAATGGCGGACCGCGACTATGTCTGCGGCGACCGCTTCACCATGGCTGACGTCTATGTCGGCAGCCAGGTGGACTGGGGGCTGCAATTCGGCACGATACCGAAACGACCAGTGTTCGAGGCCTACGCCGAGCGCCTACGCGAACGGCCTGCCTACAAGGAAGCCAAGGCAATCGACATGCAACTGGTCTCTGAGCAGCGGGGTTAGGCGATCGCCCTGCTCTTGCGCAGCGTCTGGTAGGCTTCGACGACCTTGTTCAGCCGCGTTTCGTAGCCCCGGTCGCCGCCGTTCCTGTCGGGGTGGTAGCGCCGGACGAGTTCTGAATATCGCCGCCGCAAGACCTTGCGATCGACGTCGAGACCGAGGCCCATGGTATCGAGTGCCTCGGCTTCGTCGCGGCTGAACCTTCCGTCCATCGCCATTTCCGCCTGGCGTCGGGCCTTGTTCTTGAACCCGTTTGCCCGCGCTGAAATCGCTTCGAGCGGGTCGTCGTAATCCGCCCAGCGCGGCATGCCGTCCACGCCGGCAGTCGGCCTGAAGCTCGGACTTTCCGTTCGCCAGCCGCTGGCAGGGCCCTGCGCGTCGAGGATTTCCTCGGCCGTCATGCCCTCGAACCAATCGTAACCTGCGTTAAATTCACGTACGTGCTCCAGGCACATCCAGCGCCACCTGCCGGGTCCGTCGAAGCCGTGCCCGGCCCCGCCCGGGGCACGAAACTCCCCTGCCTCCCTGCAAGTCGGGTGTTCGCACACTCTTCCGGTGTCTTCGTATCTTCCGTGAAACTTTGTCTGGCGCATTCGTTCTAGGATGGGGAGCGAATCCCTGTATGGAAAGAGGCGAAAAGGAGAAACGATCCGATGGCAGGCCCGGTTCAACAAGAGATGGAACGGCTTTTGACGGACGCCTTCGCTCCGACACGCCTCGAAGTAATCAACGACAGCGCCAAGCACCACGGCCATGCGGGCGACGACGGTAGCGGCGAATCCCATTTCACCGTGGTGATCGAGGCCCCCGCCTTTTCCGACAAGAGCCGCGTCGAACGCCAGCGCATGGTCAACAAGGCGCTGGGCGATATCCCGGGCGAGCGTGTCCACGCCCTATCCATCCAGGCATCTGCACCGACCAGCTAAGGGGAGCCGCAATGAGCCAGATCGACCTTACGCTTCAGCCGACGACCCACGATCTCGGCCAGTTCGAGGTCCGACGGGTTCTCCCCGCCAAGAAGCGCAGCATGGTCGGCCCCTTCATCTTCGTCGACCAGTTCGGCCCCGCCCAGCTCGATCTTGGCAGCGGCATGGACGTCCGCCCCCACCCGCACATCAACCTGGCGACGGTGACCTGGCTGTTCGAAGGCGCGATCGACCACCGCGACAGTCTGGGCACGTTTTCGACCATTCGCCCGGGACAGGTAAATCTGATGACCGCCGGCAGTGGCATCGTTCATTCCGAGCGCTCGCCCGAAGCAGAGCGCAAGGCCGGACCGAAGCTGTACGGGATGCAGACCTGGCTGGCGCTGCCGGATGGGCGCGAAGAGATCGACCCCGCATTCGAAGAGCGCAAGGACCTGCCGATCGTCGAAGACGGCCGCGCCAAGGCTATCGTCATCATGGGCGAATTGTGGGGCGAACGCGCACCAACAACGACCTATGCCGATACGATCTATGCCGAGATCGTGCTGGAGGCCGGCGGTGCTATTCCCATAGAAGAAGACGCCGACGAACGCGCGCTGATGCTGGTTGGCGGCGAGGCGAGCGTCGACGGACACCCGCTCGAGAAATACA
The DNA here is from genome assembly GCF_009827445.1 of Qipengyuania aquimaris. Taxonomy (GTDB): domain Bacteria; phylum Pseudomonadota; class Alphaproteobacteria; order Sphingomonadales; family Sphingomonadaceae; genus Qipengyuania; species Qipengyuania aquimaris. The sequence goes on along the minus strand of NZ_WTYI01000001.1, from coordinate 397,540 downwards.
CGCTCAACGTCCTCCAGCCGGGCCGCGACATGACGCTGGAAAGCAGATCCGGTGCGCGCGTGATGCTGATGGGCGGGGAAGCGTTCAGCAGCAACCGCCACGCCTGGTGGAATTTCGTCAGCTCCAGCCGCGACCGGATACAGCAGGCCAAGGAAGACTGGCGAGAAGGCCGCTTCCCGGTCGTACCCGGGGACAGCGAAGAACGGATCGAATTGCCCGACGGTGCACCCAAGACCGTCACTTATCCTTGAGGAGGGACACAGATGAGTTTCGAGGGAAAGACCGCCTGGATTACCGGCGCCAGTAGCGGGATCGGTGCTGCACTGGCAGGCGACTGGTCAGGTCGCGGCGCGAATGTCATTCTGTCCGGGCGGGACGAGGGGCGCCTGGCAGAGGTCGCCTCCGGTCTCGGCACCGACACGCTCATCCTCCCGTTCGACGTCCGCGACGAAGCGGCAATGCAAGCCGCGACAGAGCAGGCGATCGGCTGGAAAGGCAACGTCGATATTTTCGTTGCCAATGCGGGCATTTCGCAGCGCAGCCCTGCCGTCCAGACTTCGATGCAGGTCTACCGCGACATCATCGAAATCGACCTCACCGCCCAGATCGCCGCGACGCAGGCGCTGCTACCGCATTTCGCGCAACGCGGTGACGGGCATTTGCTCTTCATCTCCTCGATCGCCGGCAAGGTCGGCGTGCCGATGCGCACCGCCTATTGCGCGGCGAAGCACGGGTTGATCGGCTATGCCGACGCCCTGCGCGGCGAATTGTCCCGGAGCGATATCGGCGTCCATGTCATATGTCCCGGATCGGTCGCCACCGATGTCAGCCGCAATGCCCTGACCTCCGATGGCAGCAAGCGTGGCCGTAGCGACAAGGTGATCGACAACGGCATCCGCCCCGATGATGCCGCCCGCCGGATCGTCGATGCGGTGGCCGAGGGTCAGCGCGAGATCATCGTGGCCGAAGGGATGGAAGAAGCCATGGGCGAGATGCGCCGTACGCCCGATGCGCTTTTCGACCAGGTCGCCGCGATGGTCGCATCCGGCTATATGGAAAAAATGCAGACCGAAGAATGATGAACTGGCCGCAGAAACGCGTTGCGCTGGCGAATGGCATCGAACTCGACGTCGTCGATACCGGGCCGACCGATGCCCCTGCCCTTATCTTCCTGCACGGCTTCCCGGAAAACCACCGCACCTGGCGCAACCAGATCGCGCATTTCGAGGATCGCTTCCGCTGCGTGGCGCCCGACCAGCGCGGCTATCGCGGATCTAGCACCCCCGAAAACGTAGAGGATTATTCGCCGGACAAGCTGGTCGGCGATGTGTTCCTTCTCGCCGAAGCACTAGGGATCGGCGAATTCACCATTGTCGGTCATGACTGGGGCGGCGCGATTGCATGGGGCGTTGCCATGGCAGGCGAACAGATGGGCCGCGTACCCCGCGCAGTCATAGCCAATGCCCCGCATCACGCCGTCTTCCAGAAATTGCTCTACACCTCGCCCGTCCAGCGAGAGGCAAGCCAGTACATGCGCGGTTTCCGCGATCCGGCCAAGGATGAGCTGGTAAGGGAGCAAGGCCTGATCGGCATCCTTGCAGACCAGATCAACTGGGACGCACCCGACAAGATGGAGCCAGAAGAGCGCGCTATCCTGCTGAAAGACTGGCAGGACCGCGATACGGCTTTTGCGATGCTCAACTGGTATCGCGCCAGTCCGATCGACATCCCGCCGCTCGATGCGCCTTACGAACCGCCCGAAGGCTGGTCGCCCCCTGAGCTACCCAAGCTTACGATACCGACACTGGTAATCTGGGCGCAGGACGATCTCGCCCTTCCACCTGAAAACACGGCAGAACTCGGCAAGTATGTCGAGAAGCTGACCCTTGTCGAAGTGCCCGATTGCGGTCACTTCGTACCGTGGGAAGCGCCTGATGCGGTAAATACGGCAATGGACGCTTTCCTGGCACAGACGGATTAGCCGCCCAGCCATTCCACCCATGCCCCGTGCGGATGGGCATTCGCCAGGTGCACCGCCTCACACCCATCAGGCCAGTAGCGCACGTGCAACTCGTGGGCGAAGGTCTCGCGGTTGGTTTCGAGCGAGATGTGGGCGAAAGGCTTGTCCTCACTCGAACGCGCGCCGGCGTCCTGCATGGCCTCTTCGATCAGGTCCTGGGTCGCATCGGGCAGGTACTGCCACATGATTGAATGGGCGAGAACGCGGGTAACGCCTTGCTCCTGCGGCTTCTCCAGTTCCGCTTTCACCCACTGGCCGGCGTCCATCCTGTCGATGTGCGGCGGCCCGTCTTCGGCGAGCATGATCGCCGCATCGATACGCGCCATTCGTCCGGTCGCCTCGGGCCAGACGAAGCTTTTGAGCCGCAAGGCCTCCGCTCTATCCGTCAGGTCGACCGGTGCTATGTCGTTTCCGCGCGCCGACACCAGGGTGAAGCCGGTATTCGGCGGGGAATTGCCGCGCCACTCCGGAGTGATGATCATGGGGCTGCCTTGTGGGCCTACATGCACATCGCCCAGTTCATAGCGGTAGCGGCCCATCATCGTGTTGATGCCCGCGCTGGCGCCGATCTCAAGCCATTCGAACTGCTGCGAAGTCCGCCCGTCAGCCAACCAGAGCAGAGCCGCGGCGAAGCTTGCAGAGCGCCCCGCTTCATTGGTTTGCGGCGGCCCGTCGAGCCATGGAAGAAGCCGCGTATCGTGGGTTTCTACCAGCTCGCGAATGAGGGCGTCGGCATCCGCCTGGGCCGGCATTCGCCCGGCGTAAAGCGCCTCCAGCCGCGGCTCGTCGCCGGTGAGGAGGAGGTTGTGAATGCCTCCGGCAATCCTAAGCGGCATCGCATCGCGCAGGCTCAATCCCCGCCACGCGAAGATCCTGCGCGCGGTCGCCGCCTCGCTATCCTCCAGCGCCAGGAGCGCGCGGACGACTTGCGCGGTCCCTGGGGCGCCCGCCTGTTCGGCATGCGTCGCCTGCCATTCGATAGCTTCGGGGACCGAAACGATATCCATTACGCCGCCAGCGGTCATATGCGTTGCCCTTTCCTGCCTGCGCCCCTATTTGCGCCACGCAATGACTAGTGGACTGACCTTCGCCGTGCCCAAGGGGCGCATTCTCGACGAGGCGCTGCCCGTGATGGCGCGCGCCGGCGTGGTGCCCGAGGATGGCTTTCACGACAAGAGCAACCGCTCGCTTACCTTCGCCACCACACGCGAAGATATGCGGCTGATCCGCGTGCGCGCATTCGACGTGGCTACCTTTGTAGCCCACGGCGCCGCTCAAATGGGCATTGTAGGCTCTGATGTAATAGAAGAGTTCGATTATGCAGAGCTCTATGCGCCCGTCGATCTCGATATCGGCCACTGTCACCTCGCAGTTGCAGAGCCCAAGGGTGCAAGTGCGACGAATGGCGCCAGCCACCTGCGCGTTGCGACCAAATATCCCAATATTACCCGCCGCCATTTCGAACGGATGGGGATCCAGGCCGAATGCGTGAAGCTGAACGGCGCGATGGAAATCGCGCCCGAGCTCGGCCTTGCAGGGCGGATCGTCGACCTCGTTTCGACGGGCACGACCTTGCGTGAGAACGGCCTCGTGGAATCCAGCCACATCATGGACATCTCCGCGCGATTGATCGTGAACCGCGCCGCGCTGAAGACCGATCCGCGCGTGGCCGAGCTGGTCGAGGCTTTCCGTGCAGACAGCGAGCAGAGGAACGCGGCCTGATGCTGTTGCTGCGCACCACCGATGCCGATTTCGAGGCGAAGTTCGCCCGCGTCGTGCGCGACCGGCGCGAAAGCGATATGCAGGTCGGCCGCGATGTGGCAGGTATTCTCAACGAAGTGCGCGAACGCGGCGACAAGGCGCTGGTGGAATACACCACGCGCTTCGACGGCCATAACCTGTCAAGCGATGGCGATTGGTCGATTTCCAGTGAAGCCTGCGAACAGGCCTATCACGCAATCGATGCCGAACTGCGCGAGGCCCTCGAAACGGCGGCGGCCCGCATCCGCGCCTATCACGAAGGCCAGCTTCCCGAAGATCGCGACTATACCGACAGCATCGGCATGCGCCTTGGTGCGCGCTGGTCGGCCGTCGAGGCGGCGGGTCTGTACGTCCCGGGCGGACGCGCAGCCTATCCTTCCTCGCTGCTGATGAATGCGATCCCCGCCAAGGTTGCGGGTGTAGACCGGCTGGTCGTGACCACGCCCACGCCGAAGGGCGAAGTGAACGAATTGGTCCTCGCCGCCGCCCATGTGGCAGGGGTCGACGAGATCTGGCGCGTCGGGGGTGCGCAGGCGGTCGCCGCCCTTGCCTATGGCACCCAGCGGATCGAGCGGGTCGATGTCATCACCGGCCCCGGCAATGCCTGGGTCGCCGAGGCCAAGCGCCAGCTTTACGGCGTGGTCGGCATCGACATGGTTGCCGGACCCAGCGAAATCCTTGTCATTGCTGACGGCAAGAACGACCCTGACTGGATCGCCGCCGACCTGTTGAGCCAGGCGGAACACGACCCGACCAGCCAGTCGATTCTCATTACCGACGATGCCGCTTTCGCCGCGCAGGTAAGCGATGCGATCGACCTTGCCTTCATGAACCTGCCGACGGCCAAGACTGCCAAGCAAAGCTGGGACGATCACGGGCTCGTGGTCATCGTCGACACGCTCGACGATGTGATCCCGCTTGCGGACCGGCTGGCTGCCGAGCACGTGGAAATCGCCGTCGACGATCCCGAACCGCTGTTCGCAAAACTGCGCCATGCCGGCAGCGTGTTCCTCGGACGCAATACGCCCGAGGCCGTCGGCGACTATATCGCCGGTCCCAACCACGTCCTTCCGACCGGCCGCCGTGCCCGCTTTGCGAGCGGCCTGTCCGTGCTCGACTTCATGAAGCGCACCAGCTTCATCGGCGCGAGCCCCGATGCCCTCGCCGCGATCGGCCCTGCCGCCGTTCGCCTGGCCGAGGCCGAAGGGCTTCCCGCCCATGCTCTCTCCATTTCCAAGAGGCTCCCGTGAACACAGCCCCCCGCTCCCAGGCCCGCAGCGCCGCCCGTCTCGGCGCCGTTCAGGCGCTCTACCAGCAGCAGATGGAGGGCACCTCCACCGTCCGCCTGCTTGACGAATTCCACCAGCACCGCCTCGGCAAGGTCATCGAGGACGAGGAATATGCCGACGCCGATGTCGCGTTTTTCGACGATGTCGTGAAGGGCGTCGATGCCCGCCGCGAAGAGATCGACGACCTCCTGACCGCGCGCCTTGCCTCGGGCTGGACGCTCGCACGCCTCGACAAGACCATGCTCCAGATCCTGCGTGCCGGCACATACGAACTGCTGGCCCGTGTCGACGTGCCCAAGGCCGCCTCGATCAGCGAATATGTGGATGTCGCCAAGGCCTTCTTCGACGATCGCGAAGCGAAGTTCGTCAACGGCATCCTCGACTCCGTCGCGAAAGAGACGGGACGCTGAACGAAGCGGGCTTCATCGACGCGCTGAAGGCGCTGGCGACATCGCCCGCCGCGCGCGGACTTGAAGACGACGCGGCCGTGATCGAACTCGGGGACGAAACGCTCGTCCTCAGCCACGACACCATGATCGAGGGCGTCCACACGCTGGCGGGGCAGGACCCTGCCGATGTGGCGTGGAAGCTGGTCGCCGTGAACCTGTCCGACCTTGCTGCCAAGGGCGCAAAGCCCGTCGGCGTCCTTATCTCGCATATGCTGGGCGATGACGATCACCGCTTCGTCATTGGCTTGCGCGAAGTCCTCGAAACCTACGACGTCCCGCTCCTCGGCGGAGATACCGTCCGCGGCGGAGGCGAGCGCGTTTGGGGGTGCACCGCAATCGGACGGGCAACCCATCGCCCCGTCCCGTCACGCAGCGGCGCAAGGCCCGGGGATGCGGTCTACCTGTCCGGCCGGATCGGCTATGCCATGCTTGGCCTCGAAGCCTTGCGCGACGACACCGACCAGGACGATAGCGCCTATCGCCGCCCCGTGCCGCAGCTTGCGCTCGGACAGGAACTCGCGCCGCACGTCTCAGCGATGATGGACGTCTCCGACGGGCTCCTTCTCGACGCTTCGCGCATCGCTCGCGCTAGCGGAGTGACGCTGAGCCTCGATAGTGACCCGCTCTTGAATCTCGCCCCGCAAGGTCGCCTCGACGATGCCATCCGTTGGGGCGATGACTACGTTCTCCTGTGCACCGGACCGGCCGGTCTCGACGACCAGCTCGAGGTCACACGCATCGGCGAAGTCGGACTTCTGGGCGACCATGAGGTCCTGCTCGATAACCAGCCGCCACAGGGCGATCTCGGCTACACGCACTGATATTGCGGGATAGCGGGGCAAAACCCGCCGTTTGCCGCGATTTCGGGCCTTGTCACGTAAGACATGGCCCTTATACCTCTCGCCCACGTGCTCCGACATCTCCCAAGGTCGAGAAGCATAAACATAAAAAGGGAGGGGAAATTTTCGTGGACTTAGTTCTCATAGCAATTGTGCTGGGACTGCTGGCCGTCGTGTACGGCTTCGTAACCAGCCGCCAGGTGCTCAATTCGGGTGCCGGCAATGAAAAAATGCAGGAAATCGCAGGCGCTATCCAGGAGGGCGCACAAGCCTATCTGAAGCGTCAGTACACCACCATCGCCATGGTCGGCGTCGTCGTCGCCGTTCTGGTGTTCGTGTTCCTCGGCCTGTGGCCGGCTGTCGGCTTCCTGATCGGCGCTGTCCTGTCGGGCGTTGCAGGCTTTATCGGGATGAACATTTCGGTGCGCGCAAACGTGCGTACCGCAGCTGCAGCGCAGAGCGGGCTTCAGCAGGGTCTAACCCTCGCTTTCCGCGCTGGTGCCATTACCGGCATGCTCGTTGCTGGCCTCGCCCTGCTCTCGATCGCGGTGTTCTTCTGGTACCTCGTCGGCCCGGGCGGCTTTGCTGCCGATAGCGACGAAGTGGTCTACGGCCTCGTCGGTCTGGCCTTCGGTGCATCGCTGATCTCGATCTTCGCGCGTCTTGGCGGCGGTATCTTCACCAAGGCCGCAGACGTGGGCGCCGACCTCGTCGGCAAGGTCGAAGCAGGCATCCCCGAAGACGATCCGCGCAACCCGGCTGTGATCGCCGACAACGTGGGCGACAATGTGGGCGACTGCGCCGGCATGGCTGCCGACCTGTTCGAAACCTATGTCGTCACCGTGGGCGTCACCATGGTCCTGACCGCGCTGCTCTTCAGCGAAGTTCTGGGCGACCTGCTGCTGCCCATGATGGCACTGCCTCTGCTGATCGGCGGCGCGTGCATCGTGACCAGCATCATCGGCACCTATTTCGTGAAGCTCGGCAAGGGCAGCACGAACGTGATGGGAGCGATGTACAAGGGCTTCATCGTCTCGGCCGTACTCGCTATTCCGCTAATCTATGCCGTCATCAGTTATGCGCTGGGCGGTATGGGGACGGAAATCGGCGGTGCTGTCGCAGGCATCGACCCGGGCGCTCCGCTGGCTGAAGAAGGCACGGCAGCACAGGTCGTCGGATTCACCGGCATGGACCTGTTCTGGTGCTCGCTGATCGGTCTTGCGATCACCGGCCTGATCATCTGGATCACCGAGTACTACACCGGCACGAATTATCGTCCGGTGCGCTCGATCGCCAAGAGCTCGGAGACGGGCCACGGTACCAACGTGATCCAGGGTCTCGCCATCAGCCTTGAATCGACCGCGCTTCCGACGATCGTGATCGTTGCGGGCATCATCGCCACCTTCCAGCTCGCTGGCCTCATGGGCATCGCCTATGCAGCCACCGCAATGCTGGCGCTGGCGGGTATGGTTGTGGCACTCGACGCATACGGTCCGGTGACGGACAATGCGGGCGGCATCGCGGAAATGGCGGGTCTCGACGACAGCGTTCGTGAAAAGACCGACATGCTCGATGCCGTGGGCAACACCACCAAGGCCGTGACCAAGGGCTATGCGATCGGTTCGGCGGGCCTCGGCGCGCTGGTGCTATTCGCCGCCTACACGACCGACTTGGCCAAGCTGTTCCCGGATGCAGACGTCGATTTCAGCCTCGAGAACCCGTATGTCATCGTCGGCCTGCTGCTTGGCGCGCTGCTCCCGTACCTCTTCGGTGCGATGGGCATGACCGCCGTGGGTCGCGCTGCCGGTGACGTGGTTGTCGACGTGCGCGAACAGTTCGCCAACGACAAGGGCATCATGGCAGGCACCAGCAAGCCCAACTATGCCCGCACGGTGGACCTCGTGACCAAGGCTGCGATCAAGGAAATGATCCTGCCTTCGATGCTTCCGCTTCTGGCACCGATCGTGGTCTACTTCTCCATCCTGTTCCTTGCAGGCCAGGAAAACGCCTTTGCCGCCGTCGGAGCCCTGCTCCTCGGCGTGATCATCGGCGGTATCTTCGTGGCGCTTTCCATGACCGCCGGCGGCGGTGCGTGGGATAACGCCAAGAAGTACATCGAAGACGGCAATCACGGCGGCAAGGGCTCGGAAGCCCACAAGGCTGCCGTGACCGGCGACACCGTGGGCGATCCGTACAAGGATACCGCGGGCCCGGCCGTGAACCCGATGATCAAGATCACAAATATCGTTGCACTGCTGCTTCTCGCAGCTCTCGCAGCTGGCTGATCTCCGGAATCATCTACGCACATCGGGGCGGCGGCATCTTCGGGTGCCGCCGCCCTTTTCAGTTGCGTTGCTTGGTTTGCAACGTGACGGATTGAAGCTAGTCTTGGATCGGCGGCGAGCTACTCGCGCCGCTAGGGGGCCGGGACGATGGAAAACGCAGGCAAGGGATCGCACAGCGCTGCAGCCAACCCCGCCTCCTGCCCACTACCCGACGGGTTACATGTCAGCTCATGGAAAGATGCCGCCTCAGCCTTGCCAGAGGCTGCATGGCGTTCTCTCGCCGACCATGCGATATCGCCCAATCCTTTCTACGAAAATTGGTTTCTCCTGCCTTCGCTGGAAGCTTTCGACCCCGAAGGCGAGGTGGCACTTGCATTGCTTGTCGAAGACGGGCGTTTGTGCGGGCTGATGCCGGTGCAGCGATCGAATGGATACCACGGGCGTCGGATCCCGCACCTTGCAGCATGGCTGCATCCCAATATGTTCTGCGGAGTGCCGCTGGTCGCCGCCGGATACGAGACGAAGTTCTGGGCCGCATGCCTCGACTATTTCGACTCTACTGCCGGGCGATCGCTCTTCTTTCATCTTCGGCAGGTCTCGCCGGACGATGATATCGCACAAGGTCTTCGACAGGCCTGCCGTCACGCGAACAGGCCGATGCGTACCGTTTATTCGGCCGAACGTGCACTGCTGGAAAGTTCGCAGTCACCGGACCGCTATCTTGCCCGTTCGATGACAACCAAGGCGCGAAAGGAATTGCGCAGGCAGCGTAAACGATTAGCGGAGAGCGGCTCACTCGAGGTTGTGCGGCATCGTTCCAGCGAAGGTATCGGCGAGTGGGTTGAAGCGTTCCTCACCCTTGAAGAACGCGGCTGGAAGGGCGACGCAGGATCGGCCATTGCCGCCGACCCGCGCACGACGGAAGTCTTCAGGAAAGCGCTGGCCAGCGCAGCTGTTCTCGGGCGGCTGGAGCGACTCACGCTCATGTGCGACGGAGGACCGGTTGCCATGCTGGCGACCTTCCTTACGCCACCGGGATCCTATGCATTCAAGACTGCTTTCGACGAGGATTTTGCACGCTATTCGCCCGGTCTCCAGCTCCAGATCGAGAACCTGGTTCTGCTGCAAGATGAAGATATCCAATGGTGCGACAGTTGCGCGGAGCCGGGCCATTCCATGATCGAACGTATCTGGTCCGAGCGCAGGAAGATCGCTTATTATACGATCCCCGTGGGCCACGGATGGCGACGGGCGCTCGGCGCTGTGATGGCGTGGATCGAGGAAAAGCGGCAGGAGGCGAGGCAATGACCGTTTTCGGACAGGAAAGCAGGGACCAGTTTGCGCGTTCCTATCCCGAAGTGCCGCACAAGCTCAGCCATTCCCTCGCAGACGAGCCGCGCCTGACGCTGGATGCACTGGCGGGGCTCGCTTCACAGCTTCCTGCAGAGAGCGTGGAATACAACCGCGGCGACCTTCCGATCGGCGTCGACGGCAAGCCGGCGCCGAACGGGCTGACTATCGAAGACACGATCCGGCGTATTGCAGAGAGTGACAGCTGGGCGGTGCTCAAGAATATCGAGCAGGTTCCTGCCTATCGTGACCTGCTGGTCGATCTGCTTGAGGAACTTCGCCCCGTCATCGAGAGCAGGACGGGTCCGATGCTGACCCCGCAAGGCTATGTCTTTATTTCCAGCCCCAATGCGGTGACCCCCTATCACTTCGATCCCGAGCACAACATCCTGCTGCAGCTGACCGGCACCAAGGTCATGACCCAGTTTCCCGCAGGCGATCCTGCGTTCGCGCCGGACACGGTGCATGAAAGCTATCACCTCGGCGGCCCACGCGAATTGTCTTGGGACGATACGCTCGCGAAGGGCGGCACCCCGTTCGAACTGGATCCGCAGGAGGCAGTCTACGTCCCCGTGATGGCACCGCATTTCGTGCGCAACGGCCCTGCCAGCTCGATATCGCTCTCCATCACCTGGCGCAGCGAATGGAGCTATGCCGAAGCTGCCGCGCGCTGTTTCAACGGCTCCCTGCGCCAGCGCGGCTTCGCTCCGAAAGCGCCCGGCAGGTGGCCTCACGCCAATCGCGCAAAATCGCTTGCATGGCGGGTCATGCGGCGGCTCGGAGCCGGGGGCGCTTGACGCTGCGCGCACTCCGAAGCAAAGCCGCCGCGTGACCGACACCAAGACTCCAGAAGAACTCGTCGCCGGACTGATCCGTCTGCTGACCGTTACCGACAAGGGCGATGGCCGGTTCGCCGGGCGCCAGCAGCCCGGCGGCATCGGGCGGGTTTTCGGCGGACAGGTCGTGGCGCAGGCCCTTCAGGCAGCGCAGGCCAGCGCGCCGGATGGAATGGAAGCCCACTCCCTTCACGCCTATTTCCTGCGCGGCGGCCGGGAAGGCATCGACATCGACTATTCGGTCGCAGCCGATTTCGACGGTCGGTCCTTTGCCAATCGCCGCGTCGTCGCGCGCCAGCAGGTCGGCGACGATGAGCCGAGCGCGATCTTGAACCTGACGGCCAGTTTCCAGCGGCCTGAGGAAGGTCTGGAGCACGCCAACAGCGTGATGCCCGACGTAGCCCCGCCGGAAGAACTTCTGCCCGACAGCGAATTGAGGAAACGCTTCCTCGACGCGATGGAAAACGTCTCCGACGTACAGCGCTCGCTCATGCTGCGCCCGCGCCCGATCGAGATGCGCACGTCCGACAAGCTGCACTGGATGAATGCGGAGCCCAAGCCACCTGCCGCGCACAGCTGGTTCCGCACCGTGGCCCCCTTGCCCGCGATCAAGGACAATTCCGCGCTTCACCGCGCCGTGATTGCCTATGCGAGCGATTTCACGCTGCTCGGCACCAGCGCGCTGCCCCACGGCCTGTCCTGGGCGCGTGGCGAGCTGAAAGGCGCCAGCCTCGACCATGCGATCTGGTTCCATCGCCCTGCCCGCGCCGACGAATGGCTGCTCTATGCAACCGACAGCCCGTGGTCCGGTGGCGGTCGCGGATTTAACCGCGGGCGGATATTCAACCGCGACGGCCAGCTGGTCGCCAGCGTTGCTCAGGAAGGCGTGATCCGGCGCGCAAAGGGCAAGGACGAGACTTGATTTCGCACCTCATTTCGCAGGTGCAAAATAAAACGAGCCAAACGGGTCGAATCCCGCTATAGGGCCGCCTGAACGCGCCGACGGCTTTTCGAATTCCGCCGCGCTCTCCCTCTCGCGCACGTGCCTTTACGGACCGCGAGCAGCCGGATTCCTGTTTCCCCGCGCGTCGCATGTGTCGATGCGCCAATGCCCGTGAGCCCTATGTCTTTCGAAACTCTCCCGCCGATGATCGGCGAAGCGCTGACCGAGCGCGGCTATACCGACCTTACCCCCGTCCAATCCGCCACGATCGCGGACGACGCGAAAGGCCGCGACCTTATCGTTTCCGCCCAGACGGGCTCCGGCAAGACCGTAGCTTTCGGGCTGGCGCTGGCCGACGCCCTGCTGGAAGAAACCCGCAATCTGGCGCTGGTAGAAAAGCCGCTCGCACTGGTCATCGCGCCGACGCGCGAACTCGCCCTCCAGGTGAGCCGCGAACTCGGCTGGCTCTATGCCAAGGCAGGTCTGCGCATCGCGACCTGCGTAGGCGGAATGGACGCGAGCAAGGAACGCCGCGCGCTACGTGCTGGTCCCGCGATCGTCGTCGGTACCCCGGGCCGCCTGCGCGACCATCTCGAACGCGGCGCATTGGACCTCTCGGGCCTGATTGGCGTCGTGCTGGACGAAGCGGACGAGATGCTCGACATGGGCTTCCGCGACGACCTCGAGGAAATCCTCGACGCCTCGCCCGAAACGCGCCGCACCCTGTTGTTCTCGGCCACCATGCCGCGCCAAATCGTGCGCCTGGCGGAGCGTTACCAGCAGGACGCCCTGCGCCTCTCGCTGCGCGGCGAAGACCGCGGGCATGGCGACATCAGCTACCAGGCGATTACTGTCTCGCCCGCCGAGATCGAAAACGCCGTCGTCAACCTGCTGCGCTTCCACGAGGCAGAAACGGCGATCCTTTTTTGCGCCACGCGTGACAATGTCCGCCGCTTCCATGCGACCCTGCAGGAGCGCGGGTTCGCAGCCGTTGCGCTTTCGGGCGAACATTCGCAGTCGGAACGCAACCAGGCCCTCCAGGCCCTGCGCGACAAGCGCGTGCGCGTCTGCGTTGCTACGGACGTTGCAGCGCGCGGCATCGATTTGCCGACACTCAGCCTCGTCATCCACGTCGAAATCCCGCGCGATGCGGAAACCCTTCAGCACCGATCGGGCCGCACAGGCCGTGCGGGCAAGAAGGGTACGGCGGCGATCATCGTGCCCTACAACCGTCGTCGCCGGGTCGAAGGCATGCTGCGCGGCGCACAGATCGCTGCGGAATGGATGGACGCACCCTCGCCCGAGCAGATCCGCAAGAAGGATCGCACGCGCCTGATGGAGCGGCTGACCGAGCCGCGCGAGTTCAGCGACGAAGATCGCGAAATGGCGGCCGACCTGCTGTCACGCATGCCGCCCGAAGACATCGCTGCGGCACTGGTGAACACTCACCGTGCGCGCCTTCCCGAACCCGAGGAACTGGTCGCCAACACGCCCGAAGCGCGCGAAAAGGCCAAGGCCGACCGTCACCGTCCCGGTTTCGAGGACGTGGCCTGGTTCAAGATCGGTGTCGGGCGTCGCCAGAACGCCGAGCCGCGCTGGATCCTGCCGCTACTCTGCCGCCGTGGTCACATCACGCGCAACGAGATCGGTGCCATCCGCGTGGGCCAGCACGAAACCTGGTTCCAGATCCCGAATAACGTCGCCGGCAAGTTCGCCGATGCCGTTGCCCGCACTGCGAGCTCGGAAGACGAGCAGGACGCGATCCTGATCGAAGCGGCGCCCGACGGGCCCCGGATCGAGGCACGCCAGAACCGCCGTGAACATGGCGGCGGTGGCCCGCGCGTTCGCCCCAAGCCCTTCGGCAAGGGTCCCGGCGGAAAGAAGCCGGGCAAACCCTTCAAGAAGGGTCCGGGAGCGGGCAAGAAGTTCGCGGGCAAGCGCAAGCCGGGCAAGCCCGCACAGGGCTGACCCGGCGTGCTATGTCCTCTCCGCCTCAGTGCTTGAGGAGGAGAGGCACCTTTACGTCCGTGAGCATGGCGCGCGTCACGCCACCGAACAGCCGTTCGGCAAGGCGCAGGCGGCCGTAGCAGCCCATCACGATCAGGCCCGCATCACGTGTGTCGGCCGCAGACTGGATCGCGTGGGCGACGCCCTTGTCGTCTGCCGCGACCTGCACGATCTCGCAACCGATCCCGTGGCGGGATAGATAGTCGGCACCGCGAATGGCTGGCAGGTCGAAATCCTTGTCGCCCTTCTTTCCTTCGCCGACCGTGACGAGATAGACCGCCTTCATCTTCGCCAAAAGAGGAACCGCAGCGCGCAGGGCATGGGAGGATTCCGACGATCCGTCCCAGGCGACGACGGCAGTCTTGTCGAAATCGAGCCGCTTGCACTCGTCAGGCAGGACCAGCACCGGGCAATCTGCGCCCAGCGCCACTTCACCGGCCGTGAAGGATGGCGATTTGCCGCCGCTGCGCGGTTCCTTTTCACCGATCACGATGAGGTCGGCCAGCGTGGAATGGCGGATCAGCGAGAGCGACACCGGCCCCGCGCAATCGATCCAGTCCCAGGCCACGCCTTCGTTGGCGAGGTCCTTTTCCGTCTCGGCTTTCAGCTTCGCCGCCTCCTCGCGCCAGATCGGCACCATGGCCGCAAACGCCGCGCCATAGGGATCGATCGTGCCTGCGGCTTCGTAAGGAACGGCGTTCAGCACCGAAAGGTGGCCGTCGAAAGCGCGCGCGAGGTCTAGCGCCAGGTCGAGGCGCTGCGGATGGCCCTTGTCGGCGAATGCGTTGAACAGGATCGATTTCATGGCGGATCTCCCACTTGGCGTTGGTCCGGCAGCCGAGGCTATTTTTCCGGATTCGATGCAGTCAGGATAGCGCTCTGGCGATGCCGTTCATTGATCTGGCTCAAATTTGAGCCGTCGCCCCAAAAGATACAGGAGAGTGTGGCTGCCGTCCAATCGGACGGCTCAACCGCCTGCGTGGTAGAAGTCGTAGATTTGCCGAGCGACGCCTTCGCTGATGCCGGGAGCGCGCATGAGGTCCCCCAGCGCAGCGGCCCTCACTTTCCCGGCGGTGCCAAAATGGAGCAAGAGCGCACGTTTGCGCGCAGGGCCGATACCCGGGATCTCGTCCAGCGGCGAGGCGGTGATAGCGCGGCTGCGCTTGGCGCGGTGGGCGCCGATGGCATAGCGGTGCACTTCGTCGCGCAGGTTCTGGAGATGGAACAGCACCTGCGAATTGACCGGCAGCGTCTTCTCGCGCCCGTCGGGGAAGTGGAACACCTCGCGCCCTTCGCGGCCGTGATGCGGCCCCTTGGCGATGCCGATCACCGGTACGTCGTCGGCAATGCCGAGGTCTTCCAAGACGGCC
The DNA here is from genome assembly GCF_009827445.1 of Qipengyuania aquimaris. Classification (GTDB taxonomy): domain Bacteria; phylum Pseudomonadota; class Alphaproteobacteria; order Sphingomonadales; family Sphingomonadaceae; genus Qipengyuania; species Qipengyuania aquimaris. The sequence continues at coordinate 382,391 of NZ_WTYI01000001.1, read as the reverse complement.
ATTACGCTCGACACCTGGCCCTTGCCGCCATCGATCAGCAGCAGGTCGGGCCAGATCGCCTCGTGCCCCTTGCCCGTCTGCGATGCCTCGTCGTCGCGTTCGGTCTCGGCAAGCTTGCGAAAACGGCGCTGCATGACCTCGCGCATCATGCCGAAATCGTCATTGGTCTTGGCGGTCTTGATGTTGAACTTGCGGTACTGGCCCTTTTCGAAGCCTTCGGGACCGGCGACCACCATCGCACCCAGCGCCTTGTCGCCCTGGATATGGCTGTTGTCGTAGATCTCGATACGCTGCGGCACTTCTTCCAGCTCGAGGAATTCGGCCAGTTCGCGCAGGATGCGAGCCTTGGTCCCGCTTTCGGCCAGCCGCCGCTCCAGCGCCTCGGTCGCGTTGCGCTGGGCCTGTTGCATCAGCTTGCGGCGATCGCCGCGCTGCGGGATCGAGATGGCGACGGCGTGGCCGGCCTTTTCCGCAAGAGCTTCGGCGATAAGCTCCTGTTCGGCCAGTTCGCGATCGGTCAGGATAGTCTTGGGCGGCGGGACTTCCTCGTAGAACTGGAGCAGCACGTCGGCCAGAACCTGTGCCTCCTCCAGATCGCCCGTATTGCGCGGGAAGAACGCGCGGTGCCCCCAGTTTTGCCCTCCGCGAATGAAGAAGGCCTGCACGCCGATCTGCCCGCCCTTCTTCGCCAGCGCGAAGACATCGGCATCCCCGACGCCGCTGGCGTTGATCGCCTGCGAGCCCTGGATGAACGTCGCCGCGCGCAGCCGGTCGCGCAGGATCGCCGCGGTCTCGAAGTCGAGACTTTCGGCAGCCTTCGCCATCTGCTTTTCGATATTCGCCTGCACGGCGGAGGATTTGCCGGACAGGAAATCCTTCGCCTCGTCCACCAAGCTGGCATAGCCTTCCTCGTCGATGCGGCCCACGCACGGCGCGCTGCATCGCTTGATCTGGTAAAGCAGGCAGGGCCGGTCGCGATTGTTGAAGAAGCTGTCGGTGCAACTGCGCAGGAGAAACAGTTTCTGCAGCGCATTCAGCGTCTTGTTGACCGAGCCTGCGCTGGCGAAGGGCCCGTAGTAATTGCCCTTTGCCCGCCGCGCCCCGCGATGTTTCTGGATGCGCGGGAAGGCATGATCGGCGCGCAGGAGGATGAATGGAAAGCTCTTGTCGTCGCGCAGCAGCACATTGAACGGCGGGCGGTAGCGCTTGATCAATTGCGCTTCCAGTAGCAGCGCCTCTGCTTCCGAATTGGTGACCACGATCTCCATCGCGCGGCACTGGCTGATCATGCGCACGATGCGGTTCGAAAGGCCGTTGATCTGGGTGTAGTTGGCGACGCGCGCCTTCAGGCTGCGGGCCTTGCCGACGTAGAGCACGTCGCCGCGCGTATCGAGCATCCGGTAGACGCCAGGCCGGGGTTTGAGCGTCTTCACCGTCTCGCGGATGGCGGTGATCCCCGCTTCCAGGTCCGGCTGCGCACTGGCCACGGTCTTGGTGGCGCGTTCCTCGTGGAAACGCTCCTTGCCTCTGGGATCGTTGGGGGAACCGGCCTTGCTACGCGACATGAGGGGGGAGATAGGCGGTGGACGCGCCATACTCAATCGCTTGCGCACAAAGGCCATAGAGGGCACGGATTGTCGGCATGGACGGGAAAAAGATAGCGCCGCCGCGCACAGTCGGCTTCTGGGGCACCTCGCTGTTCCAGATCAACGGAATGATCGGGTCGGGAATCTTCGCCCTGCCCGCGGTGCTGGTCGCGGCCGTCGGCAGCTTCGCGCCGTGGTTGATGGTGATCGGCGGGATCATGTTCCTGCCGCTGGCTCTCACCTTCGCGTGGCTTGCCGCACGTTTCGACGGCAGCGGCGGACCGGTGCTCTACGGCAAGGCAGCTTTCGGCAGTTTTGCCGGCTTCCAGGCTGGGTGGGGTCGCTATGCATCGGGCGCGGTCGCGATGGCCGCGAACACCCACGTCATGATCGCCTATTTCGCGGCGGTATTCCCATGGCTGGAGAACGACACGGCGGCAACCGCCACCGTGGTGGTCACGATCCTCGCGCTGACGGGCGTGACGCTGTTGAGCATGCGCAGTTCGGTCAATACGCTGGGATTGCTGACGGCACTCAAGCTGACGCCGCTGATACTTATCATCGGCGTAGCGATCTTCGGCGCCTTCACGCACAAAACTGTGGTCCTGCCCGAATTCAGCCAGGTCGAATCCGTCGTCCTGCTGCTGTTTTACGCCTTCATCGGCTTTGAAGGCGTGACCGTCCCGGCAGGCGAGGTGCGCGACCCGAAAAAGGATATTCCGCGCGTACTCGTCACTGTCCTGGCCGGTGTCACCATCCTCTATGCTCTGGTCATCTGGGCCTATCTCACCATCGGTCCCGAAGAAGGCGCCAATGAAAACGCGCTCGCAGGGGCGGCGGAAGTGGCGCTGGGACAATGGGGCGCGCTGGTCATCGTAGTGGGCGCAGGTTTCTCGATCGCCGCCAATAGCCTCGGCGGACTGATCGTCGTGCCGCGCATGGCATACGGCATGGCCGAACAGGGGATGCTGCCCCAGTGGTTCGAGCGTGTCAGCCCGCGTTTCCTGACACCTGCAAACTCGATCCTGTTCTACGGTGTCGCATCGGCCCTGTTCGCCGTGTGGGGCGGCTTCCTCGCGCTCGCAGCGGCAAGCACGCTATCCCGCCTGCTGACTTATGTGATTACGGCAGCAGCCTTGCCGATGATCGAGCATCGCGAGGGCCGGATAAATCCGCTGCACCTGATTGTCGCCGTCTTGGCTTTCGCTGCCTCGGTCTGGATTGCCAGCCATGCGGACCAGCAGGCGTGGACCATGTTCGGCGTGCTCGTAGTTGTCGGCACGGTCCTCTATTTCGTTGCAGCGCGCCAGAAGCCGACAGAAGAAGCCTGAGGCCACAATGCCGGACAACTTCGATGCCATAATCCTCGGCGCAGGCGCCGCGGGGCTCATGTGCGCGGCGCGTGCAGGCCAGCGGGGCAAACGCGTGCTGGTGCTCGAAAAAGCGGACGCTCCCGGCAAGAAGATACTCATTTCGGGCGGGGGCCGGTGCAACTTTACCAACATCGGCGCTGGTCCGGCGAATTACCTCTCTGCGAACCCCCATTTCGCCAAGAGTGCACTGGCCCGTTACACGGCGCGCGATTTCCTCGAACTGGTCGAAAGCTACGATATCGCGTGGCACGAGAAGACGCTGGGACAGCTGTTTTGCGACGGCTCGGCCAAGCAGATCGTCGCGATGCTGCTGGCAGAATGCGATAAGGCCTCCGAATTCGGCGGCGAAGTGACCGTTCGCTGCAACGAGGACGTGCAGACGGTCGATCAGGAGGATGGCTTCAGGGTCGTCACGAACAGCGGGACCTACCACGGCGCCTCGCTGGTGCTCGCGACCGGCGGGCCGTCGATCCCCAAGATGGGCGCGAGCGGCTTTGCCTATGATCTGGCCCGCAGATTCGGCCTGAAGATCGTCGAGCCCCGCCCTGCCCTGGTCCCCCTGACATTGGGCGGCGAAGAGGTGCTTTTCCGCGAAATCTCGGGCGTCTCCGCACCGGTCGTGGCGCGCGCCGGAAAGGCGAGTTTTCCTGAAGCTGCTCTCTTTACACATCGCGGCCTGTCAGGCCCCGCGATCCTGCAAGCTTCGTCATATTGGAAACCCGGCGATCCGGTTCTGATCGACTTCCTGCCCGGGCGCGACGCCGACTGGCTGCTCGAACGTAAGCGCGAAACGCCTCAGGCAACGATGCGCAGCGTTCTGCGCGATGAACTGCCGGACCGGCTGGCGGACATCCTCTCGGAAAAGCTCGGGGTGCAAAGCGATCTCGGCAATGCATCCGACAAGGCGCTGCGCATTGCGAATGAACGGCTCAAGCGGTGGGAGTTCCGGCCGAATGGCACGGAAGGCTTCGCCAAGGCCGAAGTCACGATCGGCGGTATCTCGACCAACGAATTATCGTCGAAAACGATGGAGGCGAAGCAGGTCCCCGGACTTTACGCCATCGGTGAAGCGGTCGACGTAACCGGTTGGCTCGGCGGGTATAATTTCCAGTGGGCCTGGGCGAGCGGCGTTGCCGCCGGGGAAGCGCTGTAACGCGCGATTTGACGCGCTGCACAATGCTGCTAGCTTCCTTCTTTCGGACCGGCAAAAACCGGCCGTGCAGGGGAGAGTTACCGAGCGCTTTCGTGTGCTGCGGTGGCTGGAAAGGAACATATGCAGCAACTGCAGGGCATGGACGCGAGTTTCGTCGCGCTCGAGACGCGCAATTCGCCGATGCATATCGGCTCCATCCTCATCTACGATCCCAGTACCGCGCCCGGCGGTTTCGTACGCTTCAAGGACATTCTCGGCTTCATCGAAAGCCGGCTGCAACTCTCCACGACCATGCGGCAGCGCCTCGTTCGCGTGCCCTTCGATCTCGACTATCCCTACTGGATCGAAGATCCCGATTTCGACCTGGAATACCATGTCCGGCACGTCGCCCTCCCTGCGCCGGGCGACTGGCGACAGCTGTGCATTCAGGCGGCCCGCGTCTTTTCCCGCCCGCTCGACCTCAGCCGCCCGCCGTGGGAAATCACGGTCGTCGAGGGGCTCGACGGCGTCGAAGGCCTGAAGAAGGGCAGCTATGCCTACATCACCAAGGTCCACCACGCGGCGATCGACGGGATGAGCGGGATCGACCTGATGGAGGCGACCCACACGCTGCGCCCCGACCAGCCGCCGCCCGAAACGCCGGATAATTGGAAGCCCGAAAAGGTACCCAACCCGGTCGAACTGCTGGGCAAGAGCTATTTCAACGCGATCACCAATCCCCTCAAGCAACTGGAAGTGGCCGCCAAAGCCGCGCCCGGTCTCGCCAAGGCGCTGAAGGGCCTGGCCGCGAAGGATTTCGACGTCTCGACCGAGATGATCGCCCCCAAGACGCGCTTCAACAAGAAGATCTCTCCTCACCGCGTCGTCGAAGGGGTCAGCGTCCCGCTGGCAGAGATCAAGGCAATCCGGACCGCCGCCGAAGGCGCCAAGGTCAACGACGTCTTCCTCGCCATCATCGGCGGGGCGATGCGGCGTTACCTTGAGGACAAGGGCGAACTGCCGAAGAAAACGCTTACCGCGATGGCGCCTATCTCGGTTCGTTCGAGCAGCGAAAAGGACACGATGGGCAACCAGGTCGCAGCCATGATCGCGCCGCTCGGCACCCATATCGCAGACCCGATCGAGCGCCTCGAGTGGGTCCACGACCGCACGAAGAATTCCAAGGCCATGACCGATGCGCTGGGCGCGCGGAACATGACGGAGATGAGCAAGGCGAGCCCTGCCCTTTTCATGGCCCTCGGTGCGCAGCTCTACAGCCGCCTCAGCCTCGCCAATCGCGGGGTCGGCCCGATTTTCACGACGGTCGTGACCAATGTGCCCGGACCGCCCATCCCGATCTATTCTGCCGGCGCAAAGATGCAGAGCATGATGGGGCTGCTTTGCCTCACCGACGGATTGGGGCTCGGCCATGTCGTGCAGTCCTATACGGACGAGGCGACCATCGCCTTTACCGCCGACCGCGAGATGTTGCCCGATCCGGAATTCTACGTGGAGTGCATTCGCGCATCCTACGAAGAACTGCGCGATGCCGCCAAGGGCGGTGCAAAGGCTGCTCCAGCGAAGAAGCCTTCGGCGCAGAAACCTGCAACAAAGAAGCCCGCCGCCAAGAAGCGGGCACCGGCCAAGAAGGCCGCAACGACAACGAAAAAGGCGCCCGCCAAGAAGGGCACCAAAAGGGTCGCCAGCCGTTCAAAGGCTGCCCCGAAAGGGAAAGGAACAACCAAATCGTGACACAAGCAACCGCCGCACGGGTCGACGCGCGTCCTCCCAGTCGCATCCTGGCGCTGGCCGAACCTGGCCGCGCCATGGGCGAACTGGCCAGCTTTTATGCCCTGCGCCCATTCATGAGCCTGCTTCCGCGCGGAGACGGGCATGGCGTATTGGTGCTGCCCGGCTTCATGGCGTCCGATTATTCAACCGGACCGCTGCGCCGCTTGCTGTGCGACCTTGGATATGATTGTGCCGGCTGGAACCTCGGGCGAAATATCAAGGTGGACCAGGCCCGCATCGAGGCGATGCTGGGCTGTGTGGACGAAGTCTACGAGCGGACCGGCCGTCCGATCAGCATCGTTGGCTGGAGCCTTGGCGGCGTATTCGCGCGCGAACTGGCCAAGCTTGCACCGGAGAAGGTCCGCCAGGTCATCAGCCTCGGCAGCCCGATCTCCGACGATCGCAACCACACCAATGCCCGCCGCCTGTTCGAATACCTCAACGGCAAGGAGCCGGAGGTCATGAAAGGCGAGAATTTCCAGAAGCTCGCCGAAGCGCCTCCGGTTCCGACCACGTCGATCCTCACGCGGACGGACGGTGTCGTACACTGGCGCGGCTCGGTGCAGGAAGGCGACCGCGAGGACTGCGAGAACATCGAAGTGCTCGCCAGCCATTGCGGCCTCGGCGTCAATCCGGCCGCCGTCTACGCCATCGCCGACCGCCTCGCCCAGAAGGAAGGCGGGTGGAAGCCGTTCAACGCCCCCCTATGGGCACGGATCGTCTTCCCCCAACGCTCGCTGCACTGAGGCCTGCAGCGGCCTAGAAGGCCTTGCGGATATCGATGCCGAGATAGCGTCCGACCGGATCGATCCGCTCGGGCGCAAAGGCATCCGGCACTTCGCCGTTTTCGTCCAGCACCTCGCGCTGGGCGTCGAATACGTTGTCGACCACGAAAGCGAGGCGCAGGCCCTTCATCCAGCCCTCGTCCTTCTTGAAGATTTCGCCGAGATTGGCGAACAAACGCATGTCGAACGTGGCCAAATCGCCGAAGAAGAGGTCGCTCGATCCCGGCGTGTCGCCGCCCAGCAGCGTCGCCTCGCCCGTATAGCGGCCGGACAGGCGCAGGCCGTAGCCCTGCCAGAAGAGGCCCGCTTCGAGGCGTGAGGTATGCTCGGAGATCGCACCGCCCTGCAGGACATCGCCCGCAAGCTGGTCGAACAGGGGACCACCCTGTGCCAGCAAAACCTCGTTCTCGAGCGCGATATTGTGATTGATGCTGAGGAAGTAACGCGGGCGAGTATCATTCGAATTGCCACCGAACATCCGGCCGAAGCCACCTCCTCCGCGGCGCTCTCCGGATTGCTGGCCTTCACCGTCGGCCGAGGCCGAGCACATGCGCTCGCGCATCGCCTTCACCTTCTCGGGATCGATCTCGCCGTTTTCCCCGCGCAGGCGGGCGAGCACCTGTTCCGGTAGGCCGTCGAGTTGCGGCGGGTCGGCACAGATCGCCGTGCGCATGGCAGCGAACTCTTTGCTACGCCGCTCGGCATCCTCGCCGCAGAACCGCGCGCGGGCAGCAGAGACCTTCTCCGGGTCGGGATTGCCGTTTTCGTCGAGCAGCCGTGAGCGGAACATCTCCGGGACGCCGGACAGGTCAGGCATCTCGCCTTCGGGCGTCTTGCAGAAGGTCTCGCGCATGGCCTCCATCCTTGCCGGATCGAAACCTCCACCGCCTCGCCCGCTACGTCCGGCAGCGGCCGGGGGACCACCTTGACCGCGCTCGCCGCGCTCGGGCCGTTCGGGTGCCTTGCCGATCTGGCCACGCGCGTTGAGGCCGAAAGACACGATCCGGCTGCGCGTTTCGTAAAGCGTTAGAGGACGACGATCGATCGCCAGCAAGTCACCGGTCAGATCGCGCGTCACGCGATCGGGAAACGCCTCTTCGAAAGCAGCGCTGAAGCCCGGGGTAGCCGTGACATCGCGCGAACGGTTGATGCCATAATCGACCTGGAACCGGGCATTTTCCCAAAATGGTAGCTCCCAGTTACCGGTGAATTTCCAGTCGGCCTGCGTTTCTTCGGCAAGGTCGGAATTGCCGCCGGTGATCAAGGTCGCAAGCACGGTTTCGCCGCTCGCATAGTCGAACACGGGGACATTGAATTCATCGATGCGCGGATTGCCGAGGCTGGCGAGACCGGGAGCGACTTCTCGCCATATGCGCGTTGCACTGAAGCCAAGCGTGTCGGTCGGTCTCCAGTTGATGCCCGCGCTCCAGTTCGCGAGGGTCCCGAAATCCGAAAGATCCTCGAATCCGGAGCTGAAATTCACGCTTACGCCGCCAATGGCACCCCAATGGCCGCCCCGCTCGGAAACCGGGACCGAAATGTTCGTCTTCCCATTCAACCTTCGCCGCGTGAGCTCGGTTTCGAAATCGGTCCGCGTATCGTCACTAGTTAGGCGAACCCAGTCCAGTCCGTAGTCGACCGTTACGCTCATATCTCCTGCGGGCAGACTAATCGGATAGCCGGTCAGGGTCAGAGCGTTGTCCAGCCGCCAGGTGCGATTGTTCGCCACATCGAAACCGCTTCCGTCGAAACTGTCGATCTCGGTGCGGGAGTCCGTGAAGACCGAATTGTTCGTAAAGACCGCGTTCCAGTCGCCCAGCGGCCGCGACACCGTGCCGCCGACCGAAACCGTATCGATATCGCTACGTCGTTCGAGCGGCACGAGGCCGTCGCTCGACAGTCCCGAGAGGCTGCGGCTTTCGGAATGGTTCACCGTTCCGTTCAGGCTGAGAGACAGGCCGGATTCCTGGAAAGCACGGGCGTAGTTTATCGTGCCCTCGGCGCTCATCGTATCGGGTCGCAGGCTGCGGAATGCGGCTTCGCCCGGCGTACCGTTAGTGACGGTCAAACCGCGCTCTGCCTCGGTAAGGAGACTGGAATCCTCGATGTCGATATTGACGTTGAAGCGCCCCTTATCGCTGATCCGCAAGAAGGTCAGTTCCTGCTCGTTGCGCGTAAAGCCACCGCTTTCAGGCCCTTCGTATTCGACTTCGGCGGTAACGCTGCTGAAATCGGGTTTGAGGAGGATGTTCACGACCCGCTGGTCCGGTGAATAGCCGAACCTTTGCGCGGTCTCCTCGGGAAAGACCTCGACCTTACGGATAGCTTCGGGTGGGTAGCTGCGGAATTCGCGCCAACTGGACACGCGGATACCATTGATGAGGAAGACGGGACGGCCGCCTCCACGTCCGCCGCGAGCGCCGCTTCCCGTCGCAGGTTCGATGGCGGCAATAACGTCGGCGATGGAACTCGCGCCGAACGAGGCGATGTCCGCTTCGTCGAATTCGGCGATCGGTTTCTCCTCCACGAATAACTGGCCCCGGATGCGGGTGCCCTCCACGACGATGGTATCGTTCGCGGCCGGAGGCACGCTTGCTTCGATCTCCTCGGGATCGGGCAAAGATTGCGGCTCCTGCTCGTCTGCTGAAGCGATTACCGGCATGCCGGTCAGGACAAGCGCAAGCACACTCGCGGATTGGCGGGAACGTAAATTGATCAAAGACTAATCCTGTCTGGTCATTCCGTCCCTCATCCCCGGCCGGGCATAGGGCGCTCGCAATTTCGATCAAACAGCCACTGTGTAACGGTTTGTCGCGTGACTACGTCTTGAACGCCTAATGCCTAACGCTTCCCTTTTATCCCGCCTGCCGCTATGGGCGCGCGACACAAACCGATGAACTGCATTTTTGACTAAGGATACGAATGGCCAAGGAAGAACTTCTCGAAATGCGCGGGCGCGTTGTGGAGCTGCTGCCCAATGCAATGTTCCGCGTCGAGCTCGAGAACGGCCATGAGGTGCTAGGCCACACGGCAGGCAAGATGCGCAAGAACCGCATTCGCGTCCTGGTGGGCGACGAGGTGCTGTGCGAACTGACGCCTTACGACCTGACCAAGGCGCGCATCACCTACCGCTTCATGCCCGGACGCGGCGGCCCCGGCCCGCAATAAGCCGCCGTGGGCAAGCCCACTCTCATATTAGCATCCGCCAGCCCGCGCCGCCGTGAATTGATCGCGCGGCTTGGCCTAACGCCGGATGCGATCGCACCTGCAGATATCGACGAAACACCCGCCAAGGACGAGCTCCCGCGCGACTATGCCAAACGCATGGCCCGCGAAAAGGCCGAGGCTGCCGCTTCGAACGAAGGTTTCGTTCTGGCAGGCGATACGGTTGTCGCTGCCGGTCGGCGGATCCTGCCCAAGGCGGAAGACGAGGCAACGGCTCGCGAATGCCTGGCCCTGTTGTCGGGTCGGCGCCACCGCGTCCTGTCAGCGATAGCCCTACGCGCACCCGACGGCACGATGCGCGAGAAGCTCAGCGAAACGATCGTCATGTTCAAGCGCCTCTCCGCAGAAGAGATCGATGCCTATATCGCCAGCGGCGAATGGGACGGCAAGGCTGGCGGCTATGCGATCCAGGGTATTGCCGAGGGACTGATCTCGCGCATCCAGGGTAGCCATTCGGGCGTAGTCGGGCTGCCACCTTACGAAACCAGGGCGCTGCTGAAGGCGGCGGGCTTCGCAATTGCCTGATTGGCTGGTCGAAGAAGGGATCGGCGAGATACGCGCGATCCTGCTCGACGGCGATACGGTGATTGCGGCGAAATGCCGCTGGCATGGCGAACTTCATGCAGGCCAGCCTGTATCGGCCAAGCTCACCACGAAACGCGGTACGCGCGGCACGGGACTTCTCGAGGACGGGCGCGAGATCCTTCTCGACAAGTTGCCGCGCGAAGCAAGCGAGGGATCGACGATAGCCTGCTTAGTCACCCGCGCCGCCATGACCGAACGCGGACGATACAAGCTGCCGGCGTCTCGCCCGGTCGAGACGGTGCAGAACGCAGCACCCGACGTGTTCTCCAGCGCCAAGATTGTTCACCGCTTCCCAGCAGGAAGCTGGGAAGCAATCTGGCAAGAGGCATCGAGCGGCCAGATCGATTTTGACGGCGGCTCGATACTGCTCTGCGTCACTCCGGCGATGACGCTCATCGACATCGATGGCGACCTCCCACCACGCGAACTTGCCGTGAGAGCGGTCCCGGCGATCGCCGCTACCTTGAGGCAGTTCGATATTGGCGGCTCCATCGGGATCGACTTCCCGACCCTTGAAGCCAAGGCGGACCGCAAGGTCGTCGATGCCGCCCTGGATGATGCTCTGGACGACTGGCCGCACGAAAGGACCGCCATGAACGGCTTCGGCTTCGTCCAACTGGTCGCGCGGTTGGAGGGGCCATCGCTCCTGCACCGTTTTGCTACCTCCCGCACCGGCATGGCGGCCCGCATGGCAATCCGTCGGGCCGAGCGCGTCGAAGGGGCTGGAACCACGCTTCTGACTATCCATCCCGCCCTCAAGGCGAAGCTCAAGCCGGAATGGATTACAGAGCTGGAGCGCCGGACGGGTCGTCCGGTAAAGATAGAGACCGATCCGGGCCTTGCCATCGAGAGCGGCGCTGCCCAAATCGTTGCCCATGACTAGCAAGAACCGTCCCTGCCCGATCTGCAAGAAGCCGCGCTCGCAGGAACACGCGCCTTTCTGTTCCTCGCGCTGCCGCGACCGCGACCTTTCGAAATGGTTCGGCGATGGTTATTCGGTGCCCGGCCGCCCTGCAATGCCCGAAGAAATCGCTGCAGAAGTGGTCGGCGGCAAGGAAGAGTGAATTTCCCCCCTTGCCAAGGCGCGCCAGCTTCGCCATAGGCGCGCTCTCATTGCTCACGGGGCTGGTTTAAGCCTCTTTTGCCGAAGCAGTGTGCCCGGGTAGCTCAGTGGTAGAGCAGACGACTGAAAATCGTCGTGTCGGTGGTTCGACTCCGCCCCTGGGCACCACCTTCTCACTCAGACAGATGTTCCTCCACCGTTTGGGCAAGCTTGCCTAGAGCCCCGAGATCGCGTGGTCTCCGCAAGATGAAAACAGGTGTGCGAGCAACGATCTGTGCCGCGATTTGGGCCTGCCCCACCCAACCATCCAGCGCTTCGAGCATTTCCGGTCGATAGACCGTGGCGGCGAGAACGGCTTTAACTGCCCGATGGCCTTCCAGACGCTCTATCTCGAACCGATTCCCCTCGGCCAATACAAAGATTGCCGCCAAGGGAAGGGCCCCCGCTCCGCCATGATGATCGGGCGCGCTCAAATGGAACTTGTAGTCGCGGAAATGGTCGCGCTGGAGGATGTGCTTTTCCCAGCCCAAGAGTTCTATCGCGTCACGCCACAGCTTGATGCGCGTACTGGCCGGGTGGACAATCGCCCTTTGTAAGTCGGCATCGACACGGCTGAGATCGTCCGAAACGAGCGCCCAGCCGTGCGCCAGCATTGCCGCCGCCATTGTGCTTTTGCCCATGCCCGCATCGCCGCAGAACAAGATCGTCTCGTCATCCTTTGCCACGACGCTGCCGTGCCACATGGCCAGCCCTCGCTGGTATCCAAGGGCACCCCATGCGCTACCGAGGGTGAACAAGCGCAATTCGCGCTCGGACACGCCTTCCCTGGGATAAATGCGGATCGTGTTCCCGCTGGCGATTTCCCACACCCCGACACCATCGATGGCGAATCGGATCACCTCCCGTTCGACGATTGTGCCATCAGCCTCCTTGTAATCCGGCCCCTGCCCGCTCTCCAATGTGATGCGGACATCGTCTCCGTCTTCGCAAGCAAAGCCTTCCCATTCCGGCAGGCAAAGATCGCTGGAGACGTAAAGGCCTGAATGGCGATAGTGAAAAGGAGCGGACATTCGCCCCTGTGCTGCCCTCCCTCGCGGCCGCCTGCAAGCATTCTCGAAGGCGCACCCGGTATGATTGCGTCCCCCTTGTATTCGCTGTAAAGGCGCATTCTCGACGCCCCGGGGCAATCGGATATTCACCGATCGCGCTGCCGGGGCGGCAGTTTTTTGAGCGCGAAGGAAAATCCGCCCATGTCACGTCGCCGCCAGATCTACGAAGGCAAGGCCAAGATCCTCTACGAAGGCCCCGAACCCGGCACGATCATCCAGTATTTCAAGGATGACGCGACCGCCTTTAACGCAGAGAAGAAGGGCACGATCAACGGCAAGGGCGTGATCAACAATCGCATCAGCGAATATGTCTTCACGCGCCTGTCGCACATCGGCATTCCGACGCACTTCATTCGCCGCCTCAACATGCGCGAACAGCTGGTCCGCCAGGTCGAGATCATCCCCCTCGAAGTCGTCGTGCGCAATGTGGCTGCCGGATCGCTGTCCAAGCGCCTCGGCATCGAGGAAGGCGAGGTTTTGCCGCACACTCTGATCGAATATTGCTACAAGGACGATGGCCTCGGCGACCCCAAGGTTTCCGAAGAGGAAATCGCCTGCTTCAACTGGTGCAGCCATGAAGAGATGCAGGACATGTCGAGCATGGCGATCCGTATCAATGACTTCCTGAGCGGAATGTTCAGCGCGATCGACATCCGCCTCGTCGACTTCAAGTTGGAATTCGGCCGCATCTGGGACGGCGATTTCAGTCGCGTGATCCTGGCCGATGAGATCAGCCCCGACGGGTGCCGCCTGTGGGATATCAACACCGGCGAGAAGCTCGACAAGGACCGGTTTCGCCGCGACCTTGGCGGTGAAAGCGAAGCGTATCAGGAAGTGGCGCGCCGTCTCGGCCTGCTGCAGAATGAAGACAACGGCCCCGGCGAAGTGCTCGACATGAACGCCCATCGCGGCCGTCTTCGCACCCCTGCCAAGCCGGCCAAGAAGTAAGCGCTCAGACCACGTAGCTCAGAGTCATGCCGCTCGGCCCGATTGCGTAGGCGCAGTCGGGCATGTGGTCGCCGTCGACCTGTACCGGCGTTACGCAGCGATCGAATTCGATCCTGCGGCACGAACGGATCTCGGCAATGCCAAGCTTCGCCACCGGCAGGCGCAGCATTACCGCAAGGCTGAGCGCAATCGTGCCCATGCGGGTGGAGCGTTTGAGCGTAATAAGCTCGACCGAGTCTGCTGCCAGCGCCGCCTCCGGGCTGACCTGGAACGGACCGGCATAAAGAGCCGCATGGCTGACAATGGCGGCTTCCGCTTCATATTCGAACGGCTCTCCACTCGCCAATTCGCCGCGAATGGTCATCGTATCGCGCGGCCAGTCGCGCATCTGCTGCGCCAGTGCAACGATATAGGCATAGCGACCGATCCGCTGCTTCAGCTTGCCGTCGACGCGCGCCACGGCATGACTGTCCGGGCCGATGGACAGGCACGAGACGATCGGCATCTCGCCCAAACGGTACAGGGGCGATTGCACCCACGTATCCCGGCCCCGTTCCCATGCAGCACGCAAGTCGGCAGCGAAGGCCGCAGGCTTGCGCGCATAGCCGAGTTCCCGTGCGACAAGGTTGATTGTCCCGGAGGGCGCGACGCACATCGGCGTCTCCCCCGCCCTTTCTCCCAAAGCCTGAACTGTATCGCGCAGAGTGCCGTCACCGCCGTGTACGCACACCAGATCGGCCGAACCTGACAACTGCGCACCCTCAGCCGTGGTCGGCATCGGGGTCACGACGAAGCCCTGCCTTTCCAGCTCGCTCACGAGAGCGTCGAGATGCGACTGGCTGAAACTGCCCGAGACGGGATTATAGACGAGGTCGAGCGCAGCCATCGGACCGCATTTAGGCACCCGTACGATCCTGCGCCACGAAAAAGGGCCGGAAGGTCATCCCTCCCGGCCCCAATTCCATCGCTTATCGCGTCGCTTAGTAGTCGAAACGAACCGACAGGCCGATCACGCGCGGATCGTTCACGAACGCGGTGTTGTTGTTGAAGTCGATACCGCCCTTCACATTGTCCGCATCGGTGATGTTGCGGGCGAAGAGAGCGACTTCGAACGTGCCGTCCTGCTTGGCATAACCGACGCGCAGACCGCCTTCGATCTGGTTGTCGACGACATATTCCGCGCTGTCGTAGAGGAAGAAGCTGGTTTCTCCCTGATAGGTCCAGTCTGTGTAGGCGAACAGTTCACCCACGCTGCCAAGCGGGATCGCATAGCGTGCAGTCAGGTCGGCGATCCATTCGGGCGCGTTGGGGAACGGGTTGCCGTCCACCAGCGCACGGTCGGTGCCCGACAGGTTCACGATCGGGTCGAGCACGGTGCACTGCGCACAGATGCCGACTGCCAGGTTCTCGTCGCGGATTTCGGTGTTGTTGTAGCTGGCACCGGCCGTCACAAGGAAATTAGGGGTGATCTGGAACGCGCTGTCCAGTTCGAAGCCCCAGCCGCGACCGTCTGCCGCATTGACCAGCTGCACCAGGTTTCCGGCACCGCCGACCGCAGAGAACTGCGGGTCTTCAATGTTGTAGAAGTATGCAGCACCGTTCAGGCGCACGCGGCGATCGGCCAATTCCGACTTGAAGCCGACTTCGTAGCTCATGATCTTCTCGCTCGTCGCGATCGAAGGCGGAGCGAAGAATGCCACGTCGCGGCCCTGGATCGTCGGGGCGCGGAAACCGCTGGCAACGCGGGCATAGACGCTCGCATCGGCGGTGAGGTCCACGAACGCCGCCAGGTCCCAGCTCAGACGTTCATCGGACACTTCGCGGGCTTGCGGATCGGCCGCATCACGTACGAAGAATGCCTTGTCGTCTTCGGTGTAACGCAGGCCGCCGGTCAGCTTGATCGTGTCGGTCAGCTGCGAGGTAACCTGGCCGAACACCGCCCAGCTTTCGTTGGTGTGGTTGACCGTGACGGAAGGCGGGAAGTCGAACCCGACCGTGGTCACGTCGAAGTCGCTGTCGAAGTAGAAACCGCCGACCTGCCAGTCGAGCGCGCCGCCGCCGTTGCTGGCGAGACGGACTTCCTGCGTGAACTGGTCGAGCTCGATGGAATCCTGCGTATCGGACGGGAACGGGATGAAGCCCGGCCCCATGACGGGCAGGAAGCTTGCGCCAAAACCACCGTCGATGTCGCCGCGGCTGGAGCCTTCGCTGTCGGCCCAGCTGGTGATCGAGGTAAACGTGGCGAAGTCTGCTTCGTAATCGACCTTACCGGTGATGATCTCGGCCTTGTACTGCGCCTGGTTACCGGCACCGGCATCGTAGAACACGGTGTCGCGGTCGTAGTTCTCGTTGAGGTCGTTGTTGCCCGGGCCAAGGATGTTGGCGCGGAACAGCGTCGAGGTGCCGTCGAGGTCACGGATCGAGTAGCTACCCAGGATCGACAGGCGATCGCTCGGCGTCAGCAGGATCTGCGCGCGGCCTGCGATGTCGGTATAGGCGCCGTACGCGTCTTCTTCACCGGTGAAGCCGTTGTCGACCCAGTTGTCGCGCTGCTGCCACATGCCAGAAAGGCGGACCGAAGCGAGACCCGGGGCGACCGGAACGGTCACGCCGCCATCGATGGCGACCGAGCCGAAGCTGCCGTAGCTGGCCGAGCCGGTCACTGCGAAATCATCACCCGGCTTCACGGTGTCGATCTTTACGATACCGGCGGGCGTGTTGCGGCCGAACAGCGTTCCCTGCGGACCGCGAAGCACTTCGACGCGCTCGACGTCGAAGATGGGGAAGCTCTTCAGCGTTACGTTCTCATGGACGACATCGTCCATGACGACCGAGACCGGCTGCGAAGCTGCAAGGTCGAAATCGGTGTTGCCGAGACCGCGGATATAGAAACGCGGCGCCGCACGGCCGTTCGAGCTTTCGACGAACAGGCCCGGGACGTGGGCCGAGAGTGCGGTGATATCGGCACCGGCGTCGAAGATGCTGCGGGTCGCGTCGGCCGACAGGGTGGCGGCGGACACAGGCACCTGCTGCAGGTTTTCTTCGCGGCGGTTGGCGGTCACGACGATCATGTCGAGCTGGCCGTTTTCGGCCACTTCGGCACCGGTTGCCTCGGTGTCGGAGCTGTCGACATCCTGCGCCAGAGCCGGCTGCGCGAATGCGAGTGCCAGCGTGCTGGCGGAGAGAAGGCGGAGAGTAAGGGAGCGGTCAATCATGGGGATGATCCTTTTGGCCCAGCGCTTGCCGGCGCGGGTTGGTGGGATGGAGAAGGGGAATTGACCAGGCGCCATTAGCCCATGCGGGAGCGAATTGGAGTCGCAAAAGCGCAGATGCCTGCGGGTTTCAGCGCTATGTTGCAATGCGGTGACAGACAGTTCGCAGGCGAGAAAGCGTTTTGCAGCGCAGTGCCATACTAGGCCAATACAGCATCTCGTCGGACAATTACTTCTGTAGTCCAGCAGTTCGTAGATGTTATTTGGCTGTTTGTCGCGTTTGCACGAAATTCAATAGAATTCGCGGGAACGGGGACTTCTGCTTTCAAATCGACTGGTTACAGTGGGCGTCGGGACTGCCGCTTGGTGCGGCGGAAAAACAGGGACGCACTATGAAAAATCCTTCCATTCGCAAGATTCTGGTCGCCACGCCGCTGATCGCGCTGACGCTGGCTGGATGCACCACTTACTCCGACACCACAGCTCCTGTCGCTTCGACCACGGCAACCACATCCAGCGTGGAATTGGGCCTTCCCGCGCGGACCGGGCTGACGGGCTGGAACTTCCCGGTGTACGATGTGCCGGCCGATCCGGCCGTGCGGTACGGCATTCTCGACAATGGATTGAAATACGCGATCCTGCGCAATGAGACTCCGCAGGACGAAGTCGTGCTGCGTATGAATTTCGACATTGGCTGGATCGACGAGAAGGAAGGCCAATTCAACGCTGCCCATTTCATCGAGCACATGGCATTCAACGGTTCGACCAACATTCCCGAAGGCGAAATGGTCAAACTGCTCGAACGTGAAGGACTAAAGTTCGGGGCCGACACCAATGCGAGCACCTTTTTCGAGGACACCACCTACAAGCTGAGCCTGCCGCGCAACGACGCCGAACTGATCGGCACCGGGTTGATGCTGATGCGCGAAGTCGGCTCCGAGCTGACCTTCGACCCTGAAGCGGTCAATCGCGAGCGCGGCATCCTGCAATCGGAAATCCAGACCCGCAACACCTTCAACCGGCGGTTCGGGATGGCCTATCAGAATTTCATCGCACCGGGCACACCGTTTGCGACCAACATAAGCCACCCGACCGAAAGCGCAGTCACCGCGTCCATCTCCGCCGAAGAACTGCGCGGCATCTACGAGCGTTTTTATCGGCCCGACAATGCGACGCTTATCGTGGTCGGCGATGTCGAACCCGATAACATTGAGGCCATGGTGCGCGAACGCTTCTCTGATTGGGAAAAGCCCGCCGCTCCACTGACCGAGACCGAGCGCGGCGCGATCGATTTCGATCGTCCCGCCCAGGCCGGATATTTCGTGGACCCGGCAGTCAACTACATCGTCCAGATCGACCGCTTCGCACCTTACGAGCGCAAGCTCAGCACCGTGGCGCAAGGGCGCAAGGCGTTGCAGCTTCAATTGGCTGCCATGGTCGTCAATCGTCGCCTCCAGAGCTTGGCGCGCGATCCGGAAGGATCGATTCTGGGAGGCCGTCTGGCGACCTCCGACTTCTTCGACAGAGCCACGCAATCGAACATCCAGCTGGTCGCCAAGGATGGCCAATGGCGCGAGGCACTTGCCACTGCCGAACAGGAAATCCGCCGCGCGACCTTGCATGGCTTTACGCAGAGCGAACTCGACGAGGCACTCAACAATCTCGAGACCAGCCTTCGCAACGGCGCCGAGCGCCAAGGCACCCGCCCCAGCCAGGCCTTGGCAGACGGTATCCTCGCGACGGTCAGGGACGAGCGCATTTTCGCCTTGCCTGAAACGCGGCTCGCAGGGTTCGAAAGCGTGCGCGCCGACCTCACTCCAGAGAAAATCCACGAAGCCTTCCGTGAAAACTTCACCGGCTCTGCGCCGCTGATCCATATTGCCAGCAAACAGGACATCGAGGGGGGCGAGGACGCGATACTCGCAGCCTACAATGCCTCTTCACAGGTTGCGGTCGCGGCTCCCGAAGAGACAGTTACGGCTGCTTTCGCCTATGACGACTTTGGCGCGCCTGGATCGGTGGTTGCCGACCGGATGGTAGAAGACCTCGGTTATCGGGAGCTGCGGTTCGACAACAACGTCATGCTCAACCTCAAAAAGACCGATTTTAAGGACAAGGAAATTCTCTTCCATGTCCGGATCGGTTCGGGTGAGCTTGCATTCGGCGAAGCAGAGCCTGCAGCATCCACGATGCTGAACGCGATTTCGTCGACCGCGGCGCTTGAGGCGCATGACCTCGATGAACTGCAGCGCATCTTTGCCGGCCGCAATGTGCGGACGGGCATGTTTGTCGCCAACGACCATTTCCATGTTCCCGGTTCGACAAAGGCCGAGGATTTCCTGATCCAGATGCAGACCGCTGCAGCTTTCCTCACCGCGCCGGGTTATCGCCAGGAAGCCGAGGCCCAATGGAAAGCGCTGATCCCGCCTTATATCGCTCGTCTCGATGCTAACCCGCAGGCGGTAGCAGGCTCTGCAGTGCCGCGTATCATTGCCAATGGCGATGTCCGGTTCGGTGCGAAAAGCGAGGAAGTCCTGCTCGGCACCACTCTCGAGGATCTGCGTGCTGCGGTTTCGCCTAACCTTGCAAACTCCCCGATCGAGATCACCGTCGTCGGAGACATCGACGAACAAGCGATCATCGATGCAGTCGCGCAGACCTTCGGTGCCCTGCCGGAACGTCCGATGGAGCTGAACAACTTCGCCAGCGCGCGGTTGGTGGATTTTGCGCAGGATCGCAGCAAGCGGACTCTTTATCACTCCGGCGCGGCCGATCAGGGCATGGTCCAGGTCTATTGGCCCACCACCGATGACGGAGATTTCAGGGAAGAAGTGGTCGGGACGCTGGCTGCCGAAGCGCTTCGCCTTCGCTTGCTCGAAACGCTGCGCGAAGAACTCGGGGCGACCTATACGCCAATTGCCGGGCTGGAGATGTCGGATACCTTCGACGACTTCGGATATCTGATCGCCGCAGCAATCGTCGCCCCGGAAAACCAGGACCTGGTCTTCGAAACGATTTCTCAAATTGCCAGCGAAATGCGCACTTCTCCTGTCGATGACGATCTTCTCGCCCGTGCACTCAATCCGCAACTCGAGAAGCTGGCGAAAGACAGGCGCGAGAATGGCTATTGGCTCGGCTCGCTTGAGGCCGCGCAGCTGAAAAGCGATCGCCTGGACCGTGTGCGCACATACGAATCGGTCCTCCGTTCGGTCACACCGGCAGATATCCGCGCCTTTGCGCAGCGCTATCTCGATGCAGACCAGGCGCTTGAGATCGCTATCGTACCCAAGCCAGCAGCCGAATAGGCCCTGCAGGCCTGTCCGAAGGCCTGATAATCTGCCCGAAACCCCGGTCGGCGACTTGCTTCGCTGGCCGGGGCGCGGCATAGGCGCGCGCAAGAATTCCAATCCTTGCGATCAAAGGCAAAGCCCATGAAAGTCCGCGTCCTTGTCAGCCTCAAGCCCGGCGTCCTCGACCCGCAAGGCCGTGCGGTTCACCACGCGCTCGAAGGGCTCGGCTTCTCCGGCGTCGAAAGCGCGCGGATCGGTCGCACTATCGACCTCGATATTGCTGACGGCACGAGCGATGAGGCCCTCACCGAAATGTGCGAGAAGCTGCTCGCCAACACGGTGATCGAAAACTACCGCATCGAGAAGCTCGACTGATGGGTTTTCGCGCAGCTGTCGTCACCTTTCCGGGCTCCAATTGCGACCGCGACATGGCGGTTGCCATCGAGAAGGTATCAGGCTCCGCACCGGTCCGTGTATGGCACGGCGATGCGCAGCTTCCGGACGGGCTGGACTTCATCGCCCTGCCAGGCGGTTTTTCCTACGGCGATTACCTGCGTTCGGGCGCGATGGCCGCAAACAGCCCGATCATGCGCGAGATAGTGCGTGCTGCCGAGCGCGGCGTGCCTGTCCTAGGCGTTTGCAATGGCTTTCAGGTACTCACTGAAGCGCGTCTTCTTCCAGGAGCATTGATGCGCAATGCGGGCCAGACTTTCATCTGTCGCAATGTCGGCCTGAAGGTCGAAAATGCGCAATCGATCTTCACGTCCGGCTATGAGGCAGGACAGGAAATCAGCATTCCGGTCGCCCATCACGACGGGAATTTCTTCGCTGACAACGACACTCTCGACAGGATCGAAGGCGATGGCCGCGTTGCGTTTCGCTACATGGAAAATTGCAATGGCTCGCAGCGCGACATCGCCGGCGTGCTGAACGCTTCGGGCAACGTGCTCGGAATGATGCCTCACCCGGAACGCGCAGTCGATGCTGCACATGGCGGGACCGACGGACTGGCCTTGTTTGAATCGGCTATTCGCTCACTCGCGGACGCCTGATCACGCCGACCGGGCTTCGTCCCGTGCGAAAATCTTTCGTACCTCGGCAACCGGCATCGGTCGACCGAAGTGGTATCCCTGAATTTTCGTGCATCCCAGGCGACGGATTAGCTCCGCTTCGTCCTCATTCTCGACGCCCTCTGCCGTGGTTGTCATCTCGAGACTTTCGGCCATGGCAACGACGGCACGGATGATGGCGAGGCTTTCAGGGCTGTTTTGCGCCGCTCCCTGGACGAACATGCGATCGACCTTGATGGTCGTAAATTGCATCTTGCGGATGTAGCCGAGCGAGGAATAGCCTGTCCCGAAGTCATCCAATGCAACCGAACAACCCAGCGCCAGGCACTGTTCGAGCGCCTTTCTCACGACCCCTGCATCGCGCAGGAAAATGCTTTCCGTCACTTCCAGTTCGAGCCGCTCTGCAGACAGGCCGCTGTGTGACAGCGCCCTCACGACTGTTCCGACGAAATCGGGCTCGAGCAATTGCTCGGGCGAAACGTTTACGTTCACCTTCACGTGCGATGGCCAGTGATTTGCAGCCTCGCGGCACGCTTCATTGAGCACCCAGGTGCCTATGGGGACGATGAGCCGGGTATCTTCGGCCAGAGGGATGAACTTGGCCGGGCTTACGAACCCGTGCACCTTGCTGTTCCAGCGCAGCAGTGCCTCAAAGCTGACCACGGCCTCGCTCTTTGAATCGACCACAGGCTGGTAGTGAACTTCCATCTCATTGTTCTCGAGCGCGCTGCGTAGCGAGAATTCGAGCTGGCGCTTCTCCTCGGCGATTGCATGGAGTTCGGGCTGGTATTCGCAGTGAATGCCGCCGCCTTCGTCCTTCGCCCGGTAAAGAGCTAGGTCGGCATTGCGCAGCAATTCCTCGACAGTATTGCCATCGCGCGGCCCGAGAGCCGAGCCGACGCTCGCGCCGACATAAAGGATGTGGTTTTCGACGTGATACGGTGCAGAAAGCGCGGCGATCACTGTCTTGGCCAGCGTGTCGATTCGGCGCCGGTCAGATGCATCTTGGACGACGATTGCGAATTCGTCCCCGCCGAGCCTGCCGCACGTCTCGCCTTCGTCCATGAGCGGCGCGAGCCGTCCTGCAACCTCGGCCAGCATCTTGTCGCCGATCAAATGGCCGAGCGAGTCGTTGACCGCCTTGAAGCGATCCAGATCGATCATCAGGAAGGCGCAGCGCGAACGCCATTTGTCCGCATATGCCAGGGCATCGCGCAGGGTCTCGTTCAACATCAGGCGGTTAGGGAGTTGGGTCAGCGTGTCATAGCGCGCCAGATACGCGATCTTTTCACTGCTCTCGTGCTTGACCGTGACGTCGGACCCGACCCCGCGGAAGCCGCGCCACACACCCTTTTCGTCCAGGACCGGAGTGCCGGAAATTTCCCAGTATCGCCGCTCGCCATTGATAATTACGCTAACCGTCAGGTTGGAGAAGCTCTCGCGCTCCTTCAGCCTATCGGAAAAGTCTCGCAGACTGGCAGGGAAGTTCCCCGCCTCCCAATTCTCGCCCGAGATCAGTTTCAGGAAATACTGGCCTTCCACTGCTGCTGGCGTGCTGCCAAGCGCGAATGCGAGCCTGGGGCTGACATTGCGCAACTTGCGAGCAGTGTCGATATGCCAAAGCCAGTCAGCTTCGCCCTCCTCGAATTCGCGCAGCAGCATGGAGACGACTTCGCTCTTTTCCTGCATGACCAGCTCGGAAAGGCGTGCCCCTACCCGCATCCGCGCCATCTCGAAGGTGCCGAGCGTGCCGATCAGCATCGTCAGCCCGATCATCGCGGCAAGCAGCCCGTCGCCATTCATCAGCGCCACCAGAAGTGGCCCAACCGATGCAGCGAGAAGAAACGTTATCGTACTGAGCGGCACGCTGTAGCGGCTCGTCACGGTGGACACGACGAGGAAGCACAGGATGATCCAGATCGTGATCAGCTCACCAGCCGCGCCCAAAGCGCACAAGGCCACGATTCCCAGCGACCAGACTGCGCCCTTGTTTGCCGAGGACATGGCGTGAGCCCGAACGTTTTCGGGATCGAAACGTCCTGCCTCAGCGATCCTCAACTTGCGATCGAGAATGAAGGCGTGAGCGATGCTAAGTGAGAGCGCACAGCCCCAGGCGACGAGGATGACCGCAGGAACCTTCGCATAGGTGGCATAGGCAACCAGAGCGAAGGCAATCATGTGGAACAACGTGCGGACAAACGCACGACGCGCCACGAGCGAGTATTGATGGCCATGAACCCGCGACCAGTCAGAACCGTCTACGCTCGACATGCCAAGGACCTGACGTGCAGTCAGTTCCTCTGCATTTATCGCTTGGTTCTCTGTCGTCTGGCTCACACCCGCACGATTAACCTTGAAAGGTTAGCCGCGCGTAAACCTAAGACCGAAAAGCAAATTTTCGCGTCGGGGTTTATTCGACCGTGACCGACTTGGCGAGGTTGCGGGGCTGGTCGACGTCCGTGCCTTTCACGCAAGCCACATGGTAGGCAAGCAATTGGACCGGAACCGCATATACCAGCGGCGCGATCAGCGGATGGACCTTGGGCATTTCGATCGTGGCCATGCAGCCTTCACCAGCCTCTTCCAGCCCTTCGGCATCGGAAATCAGCACGATCTGTCCGCCGCGGGCGCGAACCTCCTCCATGTTCGAAACGGTTTTCTCGAACAGAGGTCCTGACGGGGCCAGCACGATAACCGGAACCTCATCGTCGATCAGCGCGATCGGGCCATGCTTCATCTCACCGCTGGCGTAGCCTTCTGCATGGATGTAGCTGATTTCCTTGAGTTTCAGCGCGCCTTCGAGAGCCATCGGGAAATCAGGCCCCCGGCCGAGATATAAGACATCCCTTGCCGGGGCGATCAGGTGAGCCATCGAAGCAATATCGTCGTCGTGATCAAGCGCCGCGTTCAAGCAGGCCGGTGCCTCGAGCAAATGCTCCACAACCTCCTGCTCTTCCTCGCGGTTCATCAGGCCCTTGGTTACGGCCATATGCGCAGCAAGCGCGGCCAGAACCGCCAATTGGCACGTGAATGCCTTCGTTGAAGCGACGCCTATTTCCGGGCCGGCATGGGTGGGCAAAAGCAGATCCGCTTCGCGGGCCATCGAGCTTGTCGGAACATTCACGACGGCCGCGATTGTCTGCCCCTGCTCCTTGCAATGGCGCAATGCGGCAAGCGTGTCTGCCGTCTCACCACTCTGCGAAATGAACAGCGAAAGGCCGTTGTCTTCCAGCACCGGCTCCCGGTACCTGAACTCGCTCGCAACGTCGATATCGACCGGCACGCGCGCAAATTGCTCGAACCAGTATTTCGCGACCATGCCGGCGTAATAGGACGTCCCGCACGCGACAATCGTGACGCGGCGGATCGATGAAATATCGAAATCGAACTGGGGAAGCGCCACCGAGTTGTCGGACTGGCGCAAATAGGAACTGAGGGTCTGTGCAACGACGGTCGGTTGTTCGAAAATCTCTTTCTGCATGAAGTGGCGATAATTTCCCTTCTCGACCGAAGCAGCGGACGCACCAGAGGTCTTAACCTCTCGCTCAACCTTGTTGCCGTCCTCGTCGTGGATCTCGGAACCGTCGCGCGTCACGACGACCCAGTCACCTTCTTCAAGATAGGTAATCTGCTGCGTCAACGGTGCCAGAGCGAGGGCGTCCGACCCGATATAGGTTTCTCCGTCGCCGTAACCCACGACAAGGGGCGAACCACGACGCGCACCGATTAGCATGTCAGGATGATCACGAAATGCTATAGCAAGCGCAAATGCACCGCGCAGGCGCGGCAGGACGTTGGCCACCGCCTCACTCGGGGTTTCACCATTCTCGACCCGCCGCGAAACGAGGTGAGCAACCACCTCGCTGTCGGTATCGCTCTCGAGTTTCCGTCCGTCCGCGATCAGTTCGGCCTTCAGTTCCTTGAAGTTCTCGATGATGCCGTTGTGCACCAGTGCCACGTGATCGGTAGCGTGCGGATGGGCGTTCTTGGCTGTGGGTGCGCCGTGCGTCGCCCACCGCGTATGGGCGATACCCACTTCGCCCGCAGCAGGGTTGTCCGCCAAGACATTGACAAGATTGGACAGTTTCCCCTCTGCCCGGCGACGGATGAGGGTTCCATCATGGATGGTGCAGATACCGGCGCTGTCGTAACCGCGGTACTCCATACGCTTCAGGCCGTCGACCAGTCGCTCCGCAACCGGTTCGTTGCCGACGATCCCGATAATTCCGCACATACAAACAGCTCCAAAAGAAAGATGCGGTGGTGACTTAGTCGTTTTTTACGAGTGATCAACGGCTGTTGGCGGAGGGGCCGCGCGGCGTGCTCCACCAAAGGATCAATCCAGCTCCGATGATGACCGCCGCGCCCACCAGCGTCATCAGGTCAGGCACATCGCCGAACCACCACCAGCCCAGGCTGGTGGCGACCAGCATCTGGACGTAGGTCGTGGGCGCAATCGTCGACGCACCAGCGCGCTGAGTGCCCATGTAAACGAGCCAATGCGCACTGCTGGCAGTCACGGCAACGACCGCGCAGCGGGCAATGATTGTCCAGTCCGGCATTGTCACCTCGAGTGCTTCGACACCGGAGAAATGACCACCAAGAGCCGCGAGCAGCAGCACCGGCATGGCACCGACCTGCATGAATACCTGCATCGAAAGGGCGCTCCCCTGCCCGGCACTGGCGCGATTGGCGATGACCATGAGCGCGAAGAAGAAAGCGGACGCCAGCGGCAGCAAGGCGACAAGGCCGAGCGCCGATAGATTAGGTCGAAGGACGAGCGCCACTCCGACAAGGGCGATGATCGAGGCCAGCCAGACGGCCGGACGGACCTTTTCGCTCAGCAAGGGGCCGGAAAGAACCGCGACAATCACGGGCGCTACGAATGCCAGCGCCATGGCCGTTGCAAGCGGCATAACGAAAATCGCGGAGAAGAACATCAAGGAGGCAGCCGCGAGGCACACACCTCTGACGAACTGGAGCCTCGGATTGGCCGGCCGGAACGCCTTGGGTCCCTCGGTCATGGCCAACAAAGCCGAAAGCCCCGTTGCCCCGATCGCAAACCGCACGCTCGCCACCGCGAGCGGCGACCATTCCCCAGCCATCGTTTTGATCACCGCATCCCCGACGCTGAGCAGCGCGAAACCGCACAAGGCGAGCAGGATGCCGCGACGTTCGGAATGGTGCATGGGAGGAATTGCCTTGGGATATTCGCTCGGAAGAGGATCGCTAAGTTACGATGCTCGCCATTGCCAGACAGCGGCATCTTTACCAAGCGTTTACCAAACTTCTTCAAGGAAAGCGGGAATGCGTTTATAGGGTGCTTGGGGGGCGGTGATGTCAGAAGCCATACAATCGGAAGAATTCTCGGTCGGTTCGGATCAGGAACGTCCGGATGTCACGATTGTCATGCCTTGCCTGAACGAGTTGGATTCCCTTCCTCATTGTATCGGCAATGCACTAGAAGCGTTGGCGCGAATGAGTTCGGAGCTCGGCCTGTCGGGTGAGATAGTCATTGCCGACAATGGTTCTACTGACGGCAGCCAGGCGCTCGCGACCGAGCTCGGCGCGCGTGTCGTACCGGTTGCAGAGAAGGGTTACGGGGCAGCCTTGATCGGCGGGTGCCGCGGCGCATGGGGTCGCTACATCGTCATGGGTGATTGCGATGGAAGTTATAACTTCACTGAAGGCGTGGCCATGGTCGCGAAGCTTCAGGAGGGGCACGACGTCTGCATGGGCAATCGATTCCGCGGAGGGATTGCGCCGGGTGCGATGCCTTGGAAGAACCGGCATATCGGCAACCCAGCTCTTACCGGCATATTGAACCTGTTTTTCCGCACCGGCATGGGCGATGCTCATTGCGGGCTTAGGGCATTGACGAAAGATGCTTTCGAAAAGCTCAAGCTCACTGGAAGCGGGATGGAATTCGCGAGCGAGATGGTGATCAAGGCCTCCTTGCTGAAGCTCGACATGGTCGAAGTTCCTGCCACCCTCAGTCCGGACCTTCGCGATCGGGAGCCGCACCTGCGCCCCTGGCGCGACGGCTGGCGCCACCTGCGTTACCTCTTCATGCTCAGCCCGACCTGGGTGTTCGGCGTACCTGGGGCTGCTGCGCTCATCATAGCGCTGGCAATCTTCACCTTCTCCACGATGACATATTTCGGAGTGCTACCAAGCCCGAGCGTATTCGGTGTTAGCTGGAACATTGTCGCCGGATTCTTGGCAACATGCGGGCACCTTGGGTTGATCATGGCCCTCGCGGCGCACTTCCATGGAGTGAGGAACGGGTACAGGATTCTGCGACCAACAATCCGCCAGCATTCTCGATGGTTCACCTTGGAGCGAATGCTGCTGTCCGGCCTGGTGATGCTGGCCGGCAGCGCAATCGGATTGGCCGCAGTGGCCTATCAGTGGATTGATGCGAGTTTTGGCGCACTGGAAAATCCTTTGCCACTCGTCATCTTTGCAACGCTTGGGGGCATAGGCGTCCAAACCATCATCGGCGGCTTTCTACTGTCGATCATCGCCGGCAATGAATCGCAGTTTGCTTCGGTGGATTGAATGTCGCGCAACAAGCCACCCCTTTAACTTCGCCGGATCTTATCGGGGAGTTGGGTTCAGCGATGCAGGAAGATCGCCCATCTCGCGGAAGCGAAATTCCAGACGAAAAGCAGAGCCGTGCATACAAGAGTGGCCAGCGGCACACCTAACCCCAAAACCGATACGAAAAGCACCATCAGGACGAGATTGATCGGGAATCCGGCGAGAAGACCCGTCGCAAACCGCACAAATCTGATGGGCTGAACTTCGCGTGCGAACGTGTAAATGCTGTGCAGGAAGTACCCCAAGGGCGCGAGCACGGCGAAACTGAGGACGAGCGAGGCGACATAATGGGCGCCGAGCCGATCCATCCCGAACATGATGCCGTTGTGAACCGCAGCGCATACGACACCGACAACCAGATAGCGCCGTGGATGTCTGGTCAAAGACTCGATGTCAGCCATTGATGAGGAAAGCGTAGTTGTTGCTCCATGGAGCGATAGTAGTTCGATCGGCTATCGCAGAAGCTCCGAAATGGTAAGCAAGCAGCTTCTCGGCCTCGGTAGCTGTGAGGAACGAGACGTCATCGCCCGTCAGGTAGCGATCGCTTGCCAAACACATCAGATGGATGGGAGTGCGCGCCCTTCCCCAATCCTTGAATATCATCAGACCATCCTTCGACAGGCACTGTCGAGCAGAGGATAGTATTTCGGGCCGGAGATTAATGGGGACGTGGTGAAGAACATCGGACAAAATGACAAAGTCATACGAACCGGGTTGCGATGCTGCGACCTCCTGAACGGTCTTCTGCTCGAAGGTAACCTTTCCAGTCGGACCAGCATATAAGCGACCGACATTATCGGTGATATCAATACCGGTGATCGACGCGTTCGGGAATGCTTCTGCCAGGCGTTCTGTTACCGCCCCCTCCCCGGCTCCGATCTCCAGGATCCGTTTCGGGTTTTTCACCCAACGCTCGATCTGGCCAATGTAATCGTCGAGGTCGATGTAGATCGACCGGTACAGTGCCGCGATCTGGGGTTCATATTTGCCGAACAAGCGGCGGACGGTTGGTCCAATCGCCATTGTTACAGGCTCCCACTGATTTTTGCCCTGACACGCGGCAGTGATCGTTCGAGAATTCGCGAGTATTGGACGTAGTCGACCAACTTGCTCGGGCCCAATTTGACCGCAGCCCAAACTGCATTGGGCAGCTTGCTGATATCGCCGTGCGCAGCAGAAGCGAGTGCGACATTAACGTGGATCGAAGCTTCCGCCATGGACCTCACCCGCGCTGCGCTTTCTGCGGGTAGCTCATGTAAGTATCGGTCGATCACGGCCAAATGCTGACTCTCGAATTCTTTATCGTCCACGCTACCGATGCTCGTCGCGGACTGATCGTGAATGCGAAAGCCGCCCGTCACCTGTTCATGGTATCGAACGCCTCCGTGACAAGCCAACTTGACCCAAAGGTCCCAGTCCCCGGTATACCAAAGGTCCCGGTCAATTCCGCCAACTTCGAGCCATGCGTCTCGCCTGACAATAGGACTGACCACCGCGACGAAGTTCTGGACAAGAAGTTTCTCCAGCAATCCATCCTTGGCGATCGCCAGTCCGTCCTCGTCAAACGGACAATTCCAGACGCCTAACGTTTTTCCGGAACGATCAACGATCGCACTGGGCGCGAGGTGAAGTACTGCATCTGGATCCTGGGTGATCCATGACCGCACGGCCTCGGTCCGGCCTTGGAGCCATAAGTCGTCCTGACAAAGCCATGAGACGTGCCGTGCTTGGGCGTGACGTACACCCAAGTTTGTTTTGGCGGTACAACCGTTTGCTTCTCCGGCGTCGATGAAACGTAAATTCAGCCTGTCGGCATAACTCTCGACAATATTGCGCGTTGCGTCGTCGGAGCTCGTGTCGATAACAAGGATTTCAATCCCGGGATCGGCTTGAGAAGCGATAGACGACAGTGCTTCACCGACCCATTCTTCGCCGTGATGGACCGGGAGTATCACCGACAACCAAGGTTTATCCGCAGTTTGCATGCTGTGCGCAATAACCCCCACCACTCAACAATATGTTAACCACACTTGCCCCATCCAACGCGTGGAGGTTAGCAGGGACCTGAAAGTGCGGCAACGAGGGATCAGAAAGTGAAAGCAGTCATCCTTGCCGGCGGGTTGGGGACCAGGTTAAGCGAAGAAACCGTCGTCCGCCCAAAGCCTATGGTCGAGATTGGCGGGCGACCGATCCTTTGGCACATCATGCATAGTTACGCTGCGCACGGCATTACGGATTTCATCGTGTGCTGTGGCTACAAGGGCTACATGATCAAGGAGTATTTCGCGAACTACTTCATGCACGTATCCGACGTGACGTTCGATCTTGCACGCAACACCAGTACCATCCATCGAAGAAACGCCGAGCCCTGGAAGGTAACTCTGGTCGACACCGGCGAAGCCACAATGACCGGCGGGCGCCTCAAGCGAGTTCGCGATTATCTCGACAACAGTTCATTCTGCATGACTTACGGCGACGGCGTGTCCGATGTCGATATCCGCGCAGCCGTGGATTTCCACACTTCCCATGGCAGACAGGCTACCATCACGGCCGTTCAACCGCCGGGACGGTACGGAGCTCTGGTGCTGGAAGGCGACGCAGTTCGAAACTTCGAGGAAAAACCCCAAGGGGACGGCGGCTGGATAAACGGAGGATTCTTCGTGCTGGAGCCGACCGTGATCGACAGGATTTCCGGAGATTCCACGGTTTGGGAAGAAGAGCCTTTGACTGGCTTGGCCTCCGACGGAGAATTGATGACGTGGAAGCATCACGGTTTCTGGCAACCGATGGATACTTTGCGCGACAAGATGCAGCTACAACGCATGTGGGATAGTGGTTCCGCACCGTGGAAGCCCGCTTGATGGACCACCGGTTTTGGCAGGATCGCCGCGTCCTCGTGACTGGTCATACCGGCTTCAAAGGGAGTTGGCTGTCCCTGATGCTCGCCAATGCCGGAGCACGAGTGAGCGGTATCGCGCTGGATCCGCCCACCTCACCTTCGCTCTTCGAAGTGGCTCAGGTGGCAAGTGTCCTAGAAAATCATCTGATCTGCGACATTCGGGACCTAAGCTCGCTGTCAAAGGCAGTTGAAAAAGCCTCGCCCCAGATCGTCTTTCATCTTGCGGCCCAACCTCTGGTCAGGACATCCTACGATGACCCGGTTGGTACATTTGCAACGAACGTGGTTGGCTTGGTCAATCTCCTCGACTGCCTGAGGACGGCACCAGAACTTCAGGCCGTACTCAATGTGACCACCGACAAGGTTTATGCCAACGACGAGACCGGCCGGCGCTTTAGTGAAAAGGACGCTCTGGGTGGTAAGGACCCCTATTCTGCCAGCAAGGCTTGCGCGGAATTGGTCACTACTAGCTGGCGAAACAGCTTCTTCTCGCAAAGCGGCATCGAATTTGCATCGGCCCGAGCGGGCAATGTAATTGGGGGCGGCGATTGGGCTGTCGACCGGCTCATCCCCGATGCCATGCGCGCATTGGATTGCTCTGAACCGCTCATCATTCGGTCGCCGTCATCGACCCGGCCGTGGCAGCATGTCCTGGAACCGCTGGGTGGCTATGTATCATTGGTCGAGGCGATGGTACGAGAGCCTACTAGTTACTCCAGAGCCTGGAATTTCGGACCGGCCCTTGGCGATGAACGAACAGTCTCCTGGGTCGCAGATTATATCGCGTCTCGTCATAACGATTTTTCCTGGCGGGCGGGGACTGAGTCCGGTCCTCACGAAGCTCAATTACTGGAAATCGATAGTTCCTTGGCAATCGACGAACTGGGTTGGCATCCACGTTGGTCCGTCGAACAAGCCCTTGATTGCACCCTAGAATGGTATGCAGAATATCGAGACCAAGCCGACATGCAGAAGTGCTGCATAAGGCAAATTAGCGACTACGAAGTCTCGTGACTGGCATCTCAGCATCGCCAACCGACGTCGAGGGCCTGTGGGTCATTGAGCGGGCTCCCATCAAGGATTCACGGGGCAGTTTCTGTCGGGTATTCGAACCGTCCGTTTTTGAAGAGTGGGGATGGGACGGCCCAGTGCGACAGGTAAATCACAGCTGCACCGCTCAGCGCGGCGCTGTGAGAGGCTTGCATTTCCAGTTGCCGCCGCATGATGAAACCAAGCTCGTGACCTGTCTGGCGGGCGAGGTTTACGACGTTGCTGTCGACCTTCGTCGCGGCTCTCCCACGTTTCTTTCTGCCTTCGGCACTCACCTCAGCGCCGACAATCGGAAGAGTTTGTTGATCCCCCGTGGTTTTGCCCACGGATTTCAAGCGCTTACCGATGATGTTGAGCTGCTGTATCTTCATGATCGTGACTATGCGCCCACCCACGAAGGCGGCCTTCTGGCGACTGATCCGCGATTGGGCATCGATTGGCCAATCCCGATCAGTCAAATGTCGGAGCGGGATTTGACACACAAGCCAATTGAAGACGACTTCGAAGGTATAGACTGATGAAATGTCGGCATTGCGACGCGCCTCTCACTACCTCGCTTATCGATCTCGGTAGCGCCCCGCCGTCGAACGCATATCTCGATGAAGACGCATTACATAAGCCAGAGGCTTGGTTTCCACTGAGGGTGCTGGTTTGCGATGCGTGCAAGCTCGTACAGACAGAAGATTTCGCAGCTCACGATGCGCTTTTCACTCCCGACTACGCATATTTCAGTTCGTTCTCGTCCGGCTGGCTGAAGCATAGCGAGAAATTGGCCGGAATGATGATCGAGCGATTGGGACTGGATGCAAACTCGCATGTGGTCGAAGTCGCGTCGAACGACGGCTACCTGCTCCAATTCTTCAAGCAG
This sequence comes from Qipengyuania aquimaris, assembly GCF_009827445.1. Classification (GTDB taxonomy): domain Bacteria; phylum Pseudomonadota; class Alphaproteobacteria; order Sphingomonadales; family Sphingomonadaceae; genus Qipengyuania; species Qipengyuania aquimaris. The sequence continues at coordinate 349,802 of NZ_WTYI01000001.1, read as the reverse complement.
GCCGGGATCCCAAATCTCGGTATCGAGCCAACCAGCAGCACGGCCAGCGCCGCGCGCGCAAAAGGAATTGAGACGCTCGAAAGATTCTTCGGCGTGGATTGCGCCAAGGCTCTGGCGGACGAAGGTCGTTCGGCAGACTTGATGGTGGCCAATAACGTCTTGGCCCATGTGCCCGATATCAACGACTTCGTCGCGGGTTTCTCAATATTGCTGAAACCGGGCGGCGTCGCCTGTTTCGAATTTCCGCACCTGCTCCAACTGATCCAGGGGCGGCAGTTCGATACCATCTACCATGAACATTTCTCGTATCTCTCCTTGCTGGCTGTGGAACGAATTTTCGCCGCCAATGGATTGAAAATTTTTGATGCCGATCAGCTACCGACCCACGGAGGAAGCTTGCGCATCTATGCTTGTCAGGCGGGAGAGACCGAGCGTGAAGAAACCAACAATGTAGAGACCATCCGCTCATTGGAGAGAGACGCGGGCGTTCATGAGGAGCGCTTTTACACGAAGCTGCAAGGGCAGGCCGAGCAGATAAGAGACGACCTTCTGAGCTTCCTGATTGAAGCCAGGGCCAACGGAAAGAAAGTCGTGGGTTACGGCGCGGCAGCCAAGGGCAATACGTTGCTGAATTTTTCCGGTGTACGGCCCGATCAAGTGCGATACGTAGTCGACCTAAGTCACTCCAAGATCGGAAAATATATGCCAGGCAGCCGCATTCCGATCCTGGAGAAATCGCAACTGAAAATTGACCGGCCCGACTTCATCCTGATCCTTCCTTGGAATCTGCAAGACGAAGTGGTCGAGCAGTTGAGAGAGTTTTGCCATTGGGATGTGCAATTCATTGTGGCGGTACCTGAAATGCGGGTCTTGTGATGCGCATCGCCATCACAGGCTCAAACGGCTTCATCGGCAGACACGTCACCAAGATAGCGTCTCGATCCGAAAACGAGGTTTTCGCGATCGGCAGGGCTAATATTGACCTGCCAAACCCTCGATTCCACGAATGTGATCTTCATGATCACGAAACCATGCGTGCCGCGCTGGCTGATATCCGACCCGATTTGCTAATTCATCTCGCCTGGTATGCCGAGCCAGGAAAATTCTGGTCGGCGCCAGAAAATCTCGATTGGGTTTCGAGCTCGCTAGAGCTCGTCAGGGCCTTTGTGAAAGCAGGTGGCAAAAGAGTGGTGGTTTCGGGAAGCTGTGCAGAATACGCGTGGGATGATCAGTGTCTCGATGAGTGCGCTACTGAAGTGAAGCCAGCAAGTTTGTATGGCCAGTCCAAGGCATCCCTCTTCGAGATCCTACGCGCAGCATCGCCAATCCTCGGCTTCGAGCTCGCGTGGGGCAGAATATTCTTTCCCTATGGTCCCGGCGATCGACCTGAACGCCTCTTGGGAACCCTGATATCGGCAATCCGTGAAGGTAAGCCGGCAATCTTCTCGTCGGGTACGCAACAGCGCGACTTCATGTTCGTAGAGGACGTAGCTTCCGCCCTTTGGGCCTTGGCAAACTCCAGCGTTGTGGGCCCCGTGAACATTGGAACTGGAACTCCAGTTCCCGTAAGACAATTCGTGGAAGAGGTCGCTGATCAGACTGGAGTGCCTGTATCGCTCGAATTCGGGAAGAGGGATTTACCAGATGGAGAGCCTCAGTCTCTGTTTGCAGCAACTAAGCGCCTTCGAGAAGAGGTTTGCTTCACCCCGCAGTTTTCTCGGCAGGCCGCAATCGCGCGCACCTTGGAAAAAGAGGGTCTAATCAGTCCGGCATCGCCATAGGCTAACCGGGGCACATATCATTTCGCGACCGGGGTGCGGTAGCATTCTTGAGACGACAGCCATTCCTCAAGAGCGGCAATATCAATGGTCTCGCCGCTGCTTGAGCCAATTTCGGGCAGCGCTAGGTCAGTTTTCCTGACCAGGGAAATGGTCCCCCGCCCGCATAATTCCGCGATATTGTCTTGGGTGAGAAATCTCGGATCAAAGATCAGTGGTCGATTCCGCAAATAAGGGTCATTTCTGACCAAATCGACTGCAAAATCCCCGCTCGTTGTATCAACCAGGACAAAGTCTCCATCCTGTTGATTGATGATTTCAGTAGCCTCAGCATAAGGCGCGACGAACTTTTGGGATGACACCGTCAGAAATGCGATGGCGGGCAGTGTTGCCAGGGCCATGCTCTTGATCGGCAATGCCCTTCCGCCACCGTTTTCCTGTTGGAGCGAGGCATACCCGTAGGCACACAAGAGCAGGACACTCGGCAGGAGACCATGCAGATACCGAAAGCCCCAGCCGTGCCCCTGATAGGGAATTACGAGGAACAGCACGGCCAACGTAATAAGCAGACCAGCCATCAGAGGCACCGAAATCCCGCGGTTAGACTTCAGAGCGCGACCACTCAGCAATAGAAGCGGCAGAACAAAGGCCGGCATAAACGCGAAGAAACGCAGGAGATTCCACTCCATAAATAGAAATGACGAAATGGATGGAATCCGCAACAGGGGCAAAACCTGATTGCGTAGGAAATCAAAGAAAGCGGACCCGCCTTCACTTAAAGAGTTGGAGCCTTGGAAATCGTATCCGCCAGCAACCCACGAGTGATATGAGGTGAATCCGAGGATAGCCGCTCCATATGTGAGGGCATAAACAGCAAACAGGTACCATCGCCGATGCAGGAGTAGCGTCAGAAGAATTGGCCCTGCGAACAGGGGATGGAAGGCAATTTGATGTAACCCGATTGCCAAAACGCCGATCGCCATTGCTCCAGCGTGCGACCATCGCGTGTCTCTAAGAAACAAGCTCAGCCAAACTGAACTTGTCGCAAGATGTCCGGTCATCGCATAGCTAGTCATTCCAGTTATAAGAATCTGGGCAGAAAGCAGATAGCCACCAAGAACCACCCATTGAGGCGTTGCAGATTCCGGGAACAGTCGCTTTGCGGCATCACAAAGCGCGATCAGCCCAATTCCAGCTAATAGCGGATTCAGGAGACTTGGATCGAAAACACTACCGAAACCTGCCCTAATCATTGCATTCATGGGCAGGTAGGCGGACGCCCATGCAGCATTTTCGTGGATTGGGAGCCGGAAGTGCGGCGCCATGGCTACAACATAGTCGCGCCACTGCGGCGCCACATTGGCCGCCAATTCGCCAGATGCAAAAATCTCCGCATCGAACTCGGCCATGAGTTCATCCCGTGTCACAGGGTAGCCGAAGAGCAATAAATAGTGACCGACATAACCGGTCACCACGACGACAAACGCCGCCAAACAAATTTCACGAAACCGGGGTGGGGATACGCGGGGTCTCGCCGTCTCACGGTAGAAAGCCAGCAACCCCAATATGACAGCAAAATAGGCGGCAGCCCATCGGTCCTGATTGACAAAGTAATAGCGGGGCAGAGCGTCGGTATCGATAACACTGAGAAGCAGTGTGAAGAAGCACAAGAGCAGCGAGGCCGAGAAAAGCGCGCCATGTGGCTTGCTTCGCCAATGACCCGCGCGGTTCGCTGCTTCGTTCATACTCTCGGCCTATCGACAAGCCGCGAGTTTGAGCAAGCCTTGGGCTACATCTTTCCGCCGATTTCCCAGCTCTTGAAGTTAGGAAAAAATCAAGGTTTCCGAATTATTCACCACAACCGCAAAGGCGTGATTTGCCATCCTTTCGGCAAAAGTAGCGCGTCATATGGATAGTGAGCCTCGGGGGTTTGGCATGAGTGCATTCGGACGCAAGAACGGTGCTGGAGGAATGGGTTCCGGCGCTCGTCCGCAGTTTGGCGTGGCGAAACCGATGCGCGGTGGCGCTGGCGGTTCCAAAGCCGCTGGCGACGATGCCGACGAAGGCGGCGAACAGTTTCCGCCCCTTCCCGAAGAAGGCGCACCTGCCGCCGAAGGCGCAGGCAATGATCGCAACAGCGATGCCATGGCGCGCCTGTCGGAACGCATGAATGCTACCCACTCCGGCGATAGCGAAGTCGGCGGTTTCGAAGCCAGCGTCCACAAGATCAAGGAACAGGTCCTTCCCCGCCTGCTCGAACGCGTCGACCCCGAAGCGGCTGCTACGCTCAGCAAGGACGAGCTGTCGGAAGAATTCCGCCCGATCATCATGGAAGTGCTGGCCGAACTGAAGGTCACGCTCAACCGCCGTGAACAGTTTGCGCTGGAGAAGGTGCTTGTCGACGAACTGCTCGGGTTCGGTCCGCTCGAAGAATTGCTCAACGATCCGGACGTGTCCGACATCATGGTCAACGGCCCGGACCAGACCTACATCGAGAAATCGGGTAAGCTGGTGCTGGCGCCGATCCGTTTCCGCGACGAGGGCCACCTGTTCCAGATCGCCCAGCGCATCGTGAACCAGGTCGGCCGCCGCGTCGACCAGACCACCCCGCTGGCCGATGCCCGCCTGAAGGACGGCAGCCGTGTGAACGTCATCGTGCCGCCGCTCAGCTTGCGCGGCACCGCGATCTCGATTCGTAAGTTCTCCGAGAAGCCGATCACACTGGACATGCTTCAGGGCTTTGGCTCGATGAGCGAGAAAATGTGTACCGCGCTCAAGATCGCCGGTGCCTGCCGGATGAACATTGTCATCTCGGGCGGTACGGGTTCCGGTAAGACGACCATGCTCAACGCCCTGTCGAAGATGATCGACCCGGGCGAGCGCGTTCTGACCATCGAGGACGCCGCCGAACTTCGCCTGCAGCAGCCCCACTGGCTGCCGCTGGAAACGCGTCCGCCGAACCTTGAAGGCCAGGGCGCCATCACCATCGGCGACCTTGTGAAGAACGCCCTGCGTATGCGTCCTGACCGCATCATCCTGGGCGAGATTCGTGGCGCGGAATGTTTCGACCTTCTCGCCGCCATGAACACGGGCCACGACGGGTCTATGTGTACGCTTCACGCCAACAGCCCGCGCGAATGCCTCGGCCGTATGGAAAACATGATCCTGATGGGCGACATCAAAATCCCGAAGGAAGCCATCTCCCGCCAGATCGCGGAATCGGTCGACTTAATCGTGCAGGTGAAGCGTCTTCGCGACGGTTCGCGCCGCACCACCAACATCACCGAGGTGATCGGGATGGAAGGCGACGTGATCGTGACGCAGGAATTGTTCAAGTTCGAGTATCTCGACGAAAGCGAAGACGGCAAGATCATGGGCGAATTCCGCTCCAGCGGCCTGCGACCCTATACGCTCGAGAAGGCTCGCCAGTTCGGATTTGACCAAGCCTACCTCGAAGCCTGCCTCTAATCCTGCATTCAGCCCCGGATCACACCTGGGATTGAGACGACAAGAAGCGCTCCGCCCAATACGGCGAACGTAAGGAACAGGCCCGTCCAGGGGACCCAGCCGACGTTGTCGATACTGGTCCGCTTGCTACGACGCCGCTCCATGACAAGCGCGAATATCGCCGCGGAGAGGCACGCAATGCCCCACAAGGCGACGATCTCCGCTTCGCTGGCGAATGTCAGGAACGCTTTCATGGCGCGCATATGGGCGACGAACTGCCCTGCTCCAAGGGTCGGGTGAAACGCCGGCTCATTTGGTTCATGGATTTTTCAACTGAAAATTGCCACAAGCGTGCTTTCAGGCGAAAGAGGAAGCCATGATCAAGAAACTTATTCTCGCACTAGGGCTCACGACTTTGAGCCTCTCCGCCACTGCCTGCAATACGGTGCAGGGCCTTGGCGAAGACATCTCTTCCGTTGGTAAGGCCGGTGAAGAAGCGATCGATTGATGCTTCCTCTCCTGCCGTATCGAACCGAACGCCCGCCGCAATAACGGCGGGCATTTTCGTGTCAGGCCTTGCGATAAACGAGCACGAGATTGTTGGCGGGCATCTCGTACCTCGCCGAGCGGGATAGCCCGTTCTTGCCGGCTAGCGCGTCCAGCCAGCCGACCTGCCGCAACCCCCATTCAGAATTACGCTCGCGCAGGCTCTCGTCGAATGCAATGTTCGAAGGAGCGGTGGCGGTACCCTCCTCGAAGAATGGCCCATAAAGGATTAGCGGGGCGCCGCGCGCCAAGGTCTTTCCAGCACCTGCGAAAAGACCCACCGTTGCCGCAATGGGGCTGATATGGATCATGTTGACGCATAGGATCGCGTCGACATATTCCATGCTCCAAGCGGGATCCGCCGCATCCAGCGCGATCGCTCTTTCAAGATTCTCGAGTTCTGCTTCACCCGACCAGGCATCGATAGAGGCCAGTGCCTCGGGATCGATATCGCTCGGCTGCCAGACCAGGGTCGTAAAGCGGCGGGCCAAGAACAGAGCATGCTCCCCTGAACCACTGGCAATTTCGAGAACCCGCCCCGTTTCCGGAAGCTCCTGACCGAGAACTTGGGCGAGCGCTGCCGAATTGCGCGCGGTGGCCGGCGCGTGGCGCTTCATACAGCGCGCCTCAATTGACCTGTCTGTCCCGGCCTTCCCAGTACGGTGCGCGTAGATCCTTGCGGAGGATCTTGCCACTGGCGTTGCGCGGCATGACGTCGATGACATCGATGCTCTTGGGCACCTTGAACTTGGCCAACCGCTCGCTTGTCCATGCGATGATATCCGCCTCGTCGACCTCGCTTCCCGCCTTGGGAACGACGCAAGCCTTCACTGCTTCCCCCCAAGTCTCGTCGGGGACTCCGATCACGGCGACCTCTCCGACCGCGGGGTGGCCGTAGATCGCACTCTCGACTTGCGCCGGATACACATTCTCGCCGCCAGATATGATCATGTCCTTGATGCGATCCTGGATGAAGACATATCCATCATCATCCATGTACGCTGCGTCGCCCGTGTGCATCCAGCCGTCCTTTAGGGAGCTTTCTGTCGCGTCAGGCAGGTTCCAGTAACACGCCATGTTGGACGGGCTCTTGCAGATGAGCTCACCCACCTCGCCGCGCTTCAGTTCTTCGCCGTCTTCACCGATCACCTTCAGTTCGACGCCTGCCACCGCCTTCCCACATGACTTCATCCGCTCGTTTCCTTCGAGGGTGTGATCCTCCGGCGGCAGTGCTGCGATGGTACCGGTCGTTTCCGTCATACCATAGCATTGCAGGAAACCGGCCTCGGGAATGGTGCGAACCGCCTCACGCAGAAGGTCGAGCGGGATCGGGGCGGCACCATAAAGCACATATTTGACAGCGGACATGTCGGTCGTTTTGGCTCGCGGATGCTGGACGACCATCTGCAAGGCAGCCGGAACGATGAACAGGCGCGTGATGCCCTGTTCAAACCCGTCGAGGACACCATCGGGCGTGAATTCTGCCTGCACGATAGACCGGATACCCGCGCCCATCGCCATGACGCCGAGCCCCGTTCCGCCGATGTGAGCGCAAGGCATGCAGACCAGGATGGCCTCGTCCTCATCGAACAGGGACCACGGCTGGCCTTCTTCCTGGCTGGGAATGCGAAGCGAGAACAGGTTGCGATTGGTGAGCACCGCGCCCTTTGGGTTGCCGGTCGTGCCCGAGGTATAAAGCTGGAGCACGGCATCGTCCGGTCCCGCCGGCTCGAATTGCGCCTCATCCGCTTGGTCGATCGCGGCGATTGCAGCTTTCTGCCCCATCACTTGGGGCTTCTCAGATAATTCGGACACGGCCTTGGCGGCCATGTCGTCGAACCCTTCGCCGAGAAACAAAATCTTCGCGACCGTGTCCTTGAGGATATAGGCGACCTCCGGAGCTGCCAGCCTCCAGCCGATCGGCACCATCACCACGCCCATTCGCGCGGCAGAGTAGAATAATTCGAAATAGTGGCGTGCGTTCTTCCCCAGCCAGGCAATCCGGTCACCTTTGGTCAAACCCCGCTCGCTGAACATCGCTACAATCTTGCGGCTCCGCCGTTCGAAACCGGCGTAGGTGATAGCGTCATCACCCTCTTCCAGCACAACCGTGTCAGGTCGTTCGCTGGCCCAGTGCGTAATGAATTCGTCGAAAGTAAGCTTCTGTTCGCCGGTTCCGGTCATCGCCATTGTCTCCCTAGCCAGCCATCATGCCATGCATGGTGCGGGGAGCAAGGGTCCTATTGCCAGCGGCCTCCGGCACGGGCACGCCGTTCCCTGATCACGAGCCACAGGACGAGGCCGAGCGGACCCGCCATCAATGTGGCGAAAAGGATCGGGGCTTGGACCAGCCGCGAAAAGTCCTTCGCGTCGGCATCGCGAGCGATCCACAGGCCGACGAAGAGATCGAAAGCAAGATAATGGATCCAGCCGATGGTGACACCGGCGTCGCTTGCGAAAATCTGGCGCACGCCCTCGATCGACGAGAAATTACCACCCTCGCCACCCGGGACGATGCCAGCCACTACGGCGATCAAGAACACTGCGTAAGCTGCGCTCAACAGCGCCACGCCCAGATAGAGAATAGCCGCAAGCAGGGCTGGCCAGCGCGGCAGGAACACCAGCGCCACCCACATCAGCAAGGCCAATGCGTTGGCTATCGAGAAAACGGTGTCCCACATCTTCGCTCTCCTAGTCGGTGATCAATTGCGGCAGGCGTTTGGCCGCTCGCAAGATCGCGTCGTTGTCGTGCACGAAGCGCCCCCTCGCCGCACTTTTTGCAAGAGAGATGGCAGCCTGCGCAACGGTTTCAGCCTCTATTGCGCGATACTGGCGGTACTTGCCGTGAAGGAGGAGGTTGGCGACCGGCGCGGCAGCAATACCAATGCGCTCACCAATCCTGCGGTCATTCTCTCGCTTTCCGCGCAGCAGGCCGGGTCGAAGGATATCTAGGCGATTGAAGCGCAGCTTCGTCAGTTCGCGCTCGGTTTCACCCTTTACCCGGAGGTAGAAGTTTTTCGAGGCCGTATCCGCGCCGACCGAGCTGACTGCGACAAAGCGGTCTACACCCTGCTCCTTAGCAGCGCGCGCGGTCTCCAGCACAAGGTGCTGGTCCACCGCACGAAAGGCTTCCTCGTCTTCCCCCGCTTTCTTCCAGGTGGTGCCGAGTGCGCAAATCACCGCCTTGGGGCGAAGCGCCTCCAGAACCTCACCCCACTTTGCCGGTTCGGCAACGAACAGCTCCATGCGAATACCGCGTGGAAGCTTTGCCTCGCGTCGGGCAATCGCGGAAAGCCGCACGTCCTCGCGGCCGATACACTCTTCCATCACCTTGCCACCGATGAGGCCGGTTGCGCCGATAACGCACAGGCGCAGAGCACCGTCAGACATTGGACAACCCCTGCGGAGCGCGTCCGTAAATCCGCGTGCATTGGTCGATCGCGAAACGATCGGTCATGCCTGCGATGAAATCGGCAATGTGGCGGCTCTTTTCCGGATCGGTGTCGGGAAGGCGTTCAAGCCAATCGTCGGGCATAGTGGTGGGATCTTGCTGATAGGCCACGAACAGCCGGGCGATTACGTCGCGCGCGCGTTCCGCGGTCTGCAATTGCTCCGGATGGTAATACAGCCGCTGGTACATGAACTTTTTCAGCATACGTTCCCGGTCCGCCATATCCGGCGAGAAACCGGCGAGTTGCTTACCAGCTTCGCGAACCTGCTGGACGGTGTCGAGACCAACGATGTTCTTGCGCGTGTGCTCAAGCACGTCGTTCACCATAAGGCCGATCTGGCTGCGGACCAGTTCGCGAAGCTGCTTGTCACGCGAGATGTGCGGAAAACGCTTCTCCACCGCCCGGAACTGGTCCGCGAGAAAATCGATCTCCATTAGATCGTCGAGCGACAGGAAACCGGCGCGCAACCCGTCGTCGATGTCGTGATTGTCGTAGGCGATGTCGTCCGCGACTGCCGCCACCTGCGCTTCAAGAGAGGGCCATTGACCGAGTTCCAGCGGGTAAGCGGCATCGATGTCGCTCAACGCCCAGTTGGCTGCCGAAACGGGACCATTGTGCTTGGCGAGACCCTCGAGCGTTTCCCAGGTCAGGTTAAGCCCGGGATGGTCGGGATAATTACTCTCCAGCCGCGCCAGCATCCTTATGCCCTGCGCATTGTGGTCATAGCCGCCAGCGTGGACCATCGCCTCTTCGAGCGCGGTCTCGCCTGCGTGACCGAACGGTGGATGGCCGATATCATGGCCGAGACACAAAGCCTCTGTAAGATCCTCGTCCAGCCCCAGTTCGCGCGCAATGACGCGTCCTATCTGGGCAACTTCGATGCTGTGCGTGAGGCGGGTTCGATAGTGATCGCCGTCAGGCGCCACGAAGACCTGCGTCTTGGAACGCAGGCGGCGAAAAGCGATCGAGTGGATGATGCGATCGCGATCGCGCTGGAATTCGCTGCGCGGACCACGCGTGCCGTCACGGTCTTCGGGAAATTCGCGTCCGCGCGAAGCAGCGGGATCGGCAGCGTAAGGAGCTCTGTTCATGGAGCGCCAAGGCTTAGGTCAGCCGAATCCGCGCGACAACGTGAACGAAATGGGAACTTGCCCGCTTATCGGCGAAAAGCGACGCTGCGTGCCAAAAAACGGGCGATGCCGGTCAATTGTCGGCGAGCATCCATTCCGCAGCGGCGCGGCAGTGAATGTCGGTGGAATCGAAGACGGGCAGCACATTCGCATCCGTGTCGACCACCATCTCCAATTCGGTGCAGGCAAGGACGATGGCTTTCGCGCCTTCCTTGTCCTTGTTGGTGATGATCGTCTTCAGCGCTCGTTCGGCGGACCGCGTGACCCTGCCGAGCATCAATTCCTTGTAGATGATGCCATCGACCAGTTCCACGTCGCCCGGATCGGGCGGTAGCAGGTCGACGTCATGTGCGACGAGGCGCTGGCGATAAAAACTTTCTGTCATCACGAACCGCGTTCCGAGCAGGGCCGCATTATCGCAATTGGCCTTTTTCATCGCTTCGCCGACACTGTCTGCAATGTGCAGAACAGGAATGGATAGCCCTTCGGCCACGCGGTCGTAGACCTTGTGCATGGTGTTGGCGGCAATGATCATGCCTTGGGCACCGGCACTCTCCAGGCGGCGGCCACTTTCCACCAGCAACGAAGCGACTGCATCCCAGTCATCGGCTTGCTTGGCCTTGGCGATCAGCGAATAGTCCAGGCTTTCGATCAGTAGCGGCGCGCTCGACATGAAGTTGGAGCGGCGCTGGATTTCCTTGTTGATGCGTTCGTAATAGGCGCGGGTCGAAACCCAGCTCATGCCCCCGATGAGACCCAATTTGCGCAATTGCGCGCTCCTTCCCGTTACCCTGTTATCACCGCACGATGCGACTTGTGTTTCAACGCCCTAGAACGGACGTGCGCTACTGCGGTTCCTCAGTTTCGGTGTCCTGGGTGGAGAGAGTTTGGGCCAGCCATTCCGACAGATCGGCAGCGCTGCGCTCCGGAGCTTCTTCCATCGGGATGTGGCCGATTCCGTCATACGCGACGAGCGTGGCGTTCGGGATATTGCGCGCATACCATTCGCCGCCTTCAAACGGCACCAGCGCATCTTCCTTGCCCCAGATAACCAGGGTCGGGACCGTCATTCCTGCGGCTTGCTCTGCAGTGAACCCTTCGCGCGGGGTGCTGAAGCGTTTGCGCGTGGCGGCCCGATTGCCCGGATAGCGCGCCATTTCCCAATAGCGGTCGATCGCCGCATCGGTGACGACAGCCTGGTTCGAGACACTTTGCGACAGGCTTTTCGCAACCAAGGAGCGGGGGAGCATCTGGCTAAGGCCGTTTCCGACCACGGGCATCGAAGCGAGCTTGAAAGCGAGGTTGCCCGACCCCTCACGTTCGATCGGTGCGCCCGACGCATCGACTAGCACCAATCCCTCCAGACGCTCGGGATGCTCAAGCGCATAGGCCATCGCGATCCAGCCGCCCATCGAGTTTCCAGCCAGGTTAAACGTGTCCAGCTCGAGCGCGTCGGCAACCGCATCGACATCCGAAACGAAGGCCTCGCGGGTGTATTCCGCATCGGGGGCGGCGCCGGTCAGTCCGTGGCCGCGCTGGTCGTACCGCACCACACGGTAGTCTTCCCGGAGAATTTCGGCCCAGGGTTGCCACGTGTGAAGATCGGCGTTCGAGCCATGCAGGAGCATGATTACGGGCGCATCGCGCGGCCCTTCGTCGCGAACGTGAATTTCACGTCCGTCGGCAAGCTTAACGGCTTGCGATGGAGCCGCGCCATATTTGGCCCACATCTCGTCGCGGTCGGTGTCCGGTGTGCGCAAGAAAAGGAAGGCGATCAATCCGATAACGAGGACTGCGGCGAATATCCGAAAAACCCACTTCACTGCGGCATCTCCTCGATCCAGCGACGCACGGCATCGGCGCCTTCCCTGTCGATCGTCGCCTTGCCGAGTTCGGGCATGGCTACCCCGGGCTCATTGCTGAGCATGCGGTGAAGCAGGATTGATTTCTGCGGCTTTCCGGGCACCACGTCGAAGAGCAATCCTCCGGCGCCGCGGCCGGCAGCTACAGGTCGTTTCATGATGCCGATAGCATGGGTGTCCTCTTGCTCCCAACGCAGGTCCAAACCGCTGTTCGACGCGGTCGCGCCGGGGCGGTGGCAATGCGCGCAGTTCACATCCAGAAAAGCTCGAGCAACGGCAGCCGTGCTCGACTGCGAACGATTTTCCCAAACCGGCAGCGTATCCGCGCCCTCCGGAAGCTCTCCGAGATTTGCCGACAGCCATTCTTGCGAAAGATTGCGGGCCTTGGGGCCGATCGGAACGACCGCATCGTCTAGACCGTGGCATTCCTTGCACTGGTTCTTATTGGGTACGCGGTAGCTGATTTCCCCACCCGCAGGCGTCGTCACCGGTACGCGAGCGCCAGCGATCGCGAGGCGTGCCTCTGACTGTTCCTCATTCCAGACGTAGGGGAGTGCGAGCCAGCCGTCGGAACGGTGCAGCAGCACGCGCGTCTCGATGAGGCGTCGGGCGTCACCCTCGCCGAATGCGAAGGTCTTGATCAGGGCCGTGCCGACAGGGAAATCGATCAGGCCTTCGCCGTCTGCCTGCATTTGCGTGCCCTGCGGCAAATAGATGAAGCGCAGCTTTTCCGCCCCGTCCGAATAGAGCGGTGTATTCAGCCGGTAAGGCGTTACGCCAAGCGTTGGTATTTGCGCATCCGCGTGGATGAAGAACCCGAATTCCTCCAGCGTGCGCGGTAGCCCCTCGCCCTGGATCGCAGCATCGGACACTTGCGGGGCAACGAGGCGCGCCTCGACCGCTACCGCAGAGGCAAAAGCGAGAACCGCGCAGGCGAGAATGCCGAATTGCTTCATGGCTACAAACGTGTGTCCAGCTCAGCAGGAGCGCCGATACCATCCCGCTCGAACTCGGTGGTAGGCGCATCGACCGACATCAGCGCAGGCTGCGCACCGCCCAGCCCCTTGCCCGCTTCGGGCAAATTTAGGCTCCAGCCCATGGTGCCCTGTACGGCAGCGAGCGAACCCAGGCCGTCCCACAGCACGGGAGGCAATTCGCCCCCGAATGCCGCAAGCAGCATCTCGGCACCATCGAGCTGCGGATCGTAACCGCCGCCATCGAACTGGTTAGGCCCGACCACCACTTCGCGCGGCAGCGGATTGTAGCGATCGTCGTCGTAAGGCTGCGTGTAGGCGATCACCATGACCGGTGCGGTCGGGTTGCCCGAGAGGATGTTGTCCTCGATCAGCACATTCTCGTTCGCCATCACCATGATGCCGGTCCCTCGCCGAACACCTGCCACGATATTGCCGGGAGGCGCGAAATTGGGCGTATCGTTGGCCACCACGAGGTTGTTCGCGACGATTACATTGCCGCCGCCCATCACCGGGAGGTTGGGAAGGTCGAAGACGAGGATGCCGCCCGTATTCCGGGTCGCAATATTGTGTTCGACCAGCGCATTCCGGCTGTTCTCGATCTCGATCCCCGCCACATTCGCCTCGGCTATCGAGTTGCGCACGGTGATCCGGTTGGACTGGCCGATGTAAATACCTGCATCGCTAGCCCCGGTGACCTTGACGCCATCGACCAGCACGCCGGTGCTTTCGACCGGATAAATGCCATAGGCCCCGTTCTCCGGATGGGGACCGCGGGTCCAGGTCACGCGGATACGGTGGTAGACGATGTTGTCGGCGCCTTTCGACTTCACGCCGTCGCCCTTGGGATTTTCCAAAGCGAAATCACGCATGGTGACATTGTCAGACGTGACGAGAAGCCCCTCGCCCGCGCCCTGTTGCCCGGTGAAATCCAGCACCGTCCCGTCCATCCCCACACCGCGCAAGGTCACGCCGTCTACGTCGAGGCTAAGGCCGTCGCTCATTGCATATCGTCCTGCCTCGAGGACGATCTCGTCGCCAGGCTGGGCGAGGATGAGCGCTTCCTGCAAGCGCTCCTGCGCGCCTTCTCCGGGCGAAATCGTGTGGGTTTCGGCCAGCAGCGGAGTGGTGCTTGCGAGCAGCGTCGCGGCGAATGCAGTGCGGATCATAAGTGTCTCCCTCTCGGCCCACATAGTGCCGCTATCGGGAGCTATTGCAAGCGTCTCTAACGCGTCGTGAACGAGCAGATTGCCGCCGAGGTGCCGACGACCTCGATCGCTTCGGGGTCGTCTACGCGGCGCAGGCGCTCGAGGAATTCGGCCATAGTGAGCGGCACCGCGCTCTCGCCGTCGCGCGCCTGGAGGTTTTCCAGCTTGCGCAATTGGTTGAGCGACAGGCGTTCCGCCATACGGGTGCCCATGCAGGCCGCGACGGGCGGTGAGATACCCTTGTCCACCAGCACGCTTTCGATGCGCCCCGCCGTGACGCGTTCGATCCCGCCGAAATAGCCCCAGGCAAAAAAGCCGAGGATCGCCACCAGGGCGATGCCGATGATTGCCTTGCGCATGGGTTAATCGAGCGCCTTCACGATTTCCTCGACCATCTTCTTCGCATCGGAAAGCAGCATCATGGTCTGGTCCATGTAGAAGACATCGTTGTCGACCCCGGCATAGCCCACGCCGCCCATCGAACGCTTGATGAAGAAGACCTGCTTGGCCTTGTCGACGTCGAACACGGGCATGCCGTAGATGGGCGAGGACTTGTCGGTCTTCGCCGCCGGGTTCACCACGTCGTTCGCGCCGATGATGAAGGCGACATCGGCCTGCGCGAACTCGCTGTTGATATCCTCCAGCTCGAAAACCTTGTCGTAATCTACGCTGGCTTCGGCGAGGAGCACGTTCATGTGCCCGGGCATGCGGCCTGCGACGGGGTGGATCGCGAACTTCACGTCCACGCCCTTCTCTTCGAGAATGTCGGTCATTTCGCGCAGCGCGTGCTGTGCCTGTGCCACCGCCATTCCGTAACCCGGGATGATGATGACCTTCTCGGCCTGTTCGAGCATGAAGGCGGCATCGTCTGCGCTGCCCTGCTTGTAAGGTCTTGCTTCGCGCGCTTCGCCCCCGCCGGCGCCGTCTTCAGCGCCAAAGCCGCCTGCGATCACCGAGATGAAGCTGCGGTTCATCGCCCGGCACATGATGTAGCTCAGGATCGCACCCGACGAGCCGACCAGCGCGCCGGTGATGATCATCGCCGTATTGCCGAGCGTGAAGCCCATCGCTGCCGCCGCCCAGCCCGAATAGCTGTTCAGCATCGAGACCACGACCGGCATGTCCGCCCCGCCGATGGGAATGATCAGCAGGAAGCCGATGAGGAAGGCCAGAACCGTCAGCGCGATGATCAGCGGCATGGTCTCGGAAGGCCCGGCCATCGCGAACAGCGCGGTAAACACGATGATCGCAGCTAAAGTGCCCAGATTGATGACATGGCGCGCAGGCAGCAGGATCGGCGATCCGCTCATCCGGCCAGAGAGCTTCGCAAAGGCGATGACCGAACCGGAGAAAGTGATCGCACCGATCGCGATGCCGAGACCCATCTCGACCTTGGAAACCGCGCCTATTCCATCACCGACCAGCAGGCCGAAGGCACCGGGATTGAGATAGGCCGCCCAGCCCACCAGCACCGCGGCAAGGCCGACGAGCGAGTGAAAAGCCGCGACCAGTTCGGGCATCGCGGTCATGGCGATGCGGCGGGCTATCGTGACGCCGATGATCGCGCCGATGGCAATTGCGATCAGGATTTCGCCGAGGCTGGCAAAATCGGGACCGACGTAACTATTCGCTAAATCGCCGGTTTTCTGCGGAATTTGCGTCAACAGCGTGGTCACGACCGCGATCAGCATGCCGATCATGCCGAAGCGGTTGCCCGTCCGGCTCGTCGCGGGCGAGGACAGGCCGCGCAGCGCGAGGATGAAGAACACGCCCGACACGAGATAGGCGAGCGCTACCCAAGGGTTCACGGCCTCGCCGGTTGCGGCATGGGCAGGCGTGGCCAGCAGCGCGAAAGGCGCAGCAAGGAGAAGGCGATGCATCACTTCTTCTCCTTCTTCTTGTACATGGCGAGCATTCGCGCCGTCACCGCGAACCCGCCGAAGATGTTCACACTGGCAAGCACGATGCCGAGCAGCCCCAGCCACTTCGCCCCCGGCACATTCGCCGCCGCCGCCGCGATCAGGGCGCCGACGATGATCACGGAGGAAATCGCATTGGTCACAGCCATCAGCGGCGTATGCAGCGCGGGCGTGACCGACCAGACCACGTAATAGCCGACGAAACACGCCAGCACGAAGATCGACAGGATCGAAATGAAGTCCATTGTCGTGACCCCTCCCCGGGTCAGGTAATTACTGCGTCGTCAGCCTCTCGTGCACGATCTTGCCGCCTTGCGTCAGGCGCACGGCGTTGCCGATTTCCTCGTCCAGCACGGGGCGCTTGGCCTCTTCGTCCCAGAAGGCGGAGAGGAAGTTGTAGAGGTTGCGGGCGAAAAGCGCCGAGGCGTCGGCTGCCAGATGTCCGGCCGTGTTCGAATAGCCGATGATCTTCACGCCGTGCTTCTCGACAGCCTGGTCGGGCTGCGAGCCTTCCACATTTCCGCCCTGCGCCACGGCAAGGTCGAAAATGACGCTGCCCGGTTTCATGCTGGCGATCTGGGCGTCCGAAATCAGGCGCGGTGCATCGCGCCCTGGGATCAGGGCGGTCGTGATGACGATGTCCTGCTTGGCTATATGGCCGGATACCAGCTCGGCCTGTGCCTTCTGGTATTCCTCGCTCATCTCTGTGGCGTAGCCGCCCGATCCTTCGCCTTCGATGCCAGCGACATCCTCTACGAAAACCGGCTTCGCGCCGAGCGACATGATCTGTTCTTTCGTGGCACTGCGAACATCGGTTGCCGAGACCTGCGCGCCAAGCCGCTTGGCCGTGGCGATCGCCTGAAGTCCGGCAACGCCCACGCCCATCACGAAGACCTTGGCCGCTTGCACCGTACCGGCAGCAGTCATCATCATCGGGAAAGCGCGGCCGTAGACATTGGCCGCAGTCAGAACCGCCTTGTAGCCCGCCAGGTTCGACTGGCTCGAGAGAACGTCCATGCTTTGCGCACGTGTGATGCGCGGCATGAATTCCATCGACAGCGCTTCCAGCCCTGCCTTGGCATAGGCTTCGACGCGCGCTGTCTCGCGGAAAGGATCGAATGTCGCAGCGACCCACGCACCCGGCTTCGCACCCGCAAGCAGCGCCACATCGGGAGCCTGCACGCCCAGCACGATGTCGGCGCCATCCACGACCTTTGACGCCGTGGCCACTTCGGCCCCGGCGTCGCGATAGGCTTCGTCGGTGATGGAGGCGCTTACCCCTGCGCCTTCTTCAACCGCGACATCGGCCCCCAGTGCGATGAACTTTTTTGCCGTCTCCGGCGTCAATGCGACGCGGCTTTCGCCAGCGCCTCTCTCAGCCAGAACAGCGATCCGCATCTAGTGCGCGCTCAACCGGAGATCAGGATGACGACGATCGCAGTGATGATCGCAATTACGGGAATTGCCCACTTAAGCATTCCGATGAAAGAGCCATAGGTCTTGCTATGCGCTTTCATGTCGTTGCCCGGTTCCATACTCAGTCCCTCAAATGTTAACTCATTCCCCGAACCCCTAGAACGCTGATTAATCTTCGACAAGTGCCTGAATTCCCCGATCCACCGCCGAAATTCAGGCTTAATCGCCCCTTTACCCATTTGCGATAGACCCTTGGGCAGCGGGCCCGCGATCATGCAGGCGCGCCGAAGGGAGTATGCGGGACCATGGCGAGTCAGGAAGGCCGTCTTCTCATGCTGATCGACGACGAGCCGGCGCAAAGCCGCCTCGTCACCGCCCTCGCCGCGCGCGAAGGATGGCGTACGCTTGTCGTCGAGAGCTGCGAAGAAGCGCAGAAAACCTTGGCCTCCAAGGAAGGCTCGCAGGTCGGCGCGGTCCTGCTCGACCAGTGGGTGCCGGGCGACAATGCTTGCGACTTCATTCGCACCCTGAAGTCGGATCACCCCAAGGTTCCGGTCATGATGCTGACGGCGAGCACTTCGCCCTTGCTGGCGGTCGAAGCCATGCGGGCGGGTGCAACCGATTACCTGATCAAGCCCATCGCTCCCGAACGCTTCCTGTCCGCCCTTCGCAGCGCGACGCGCCGCGAAGCGCCGAAGGACGAATTGCAGCCCATGACGGAGAAACTCTCCGAAGTGCTGGACTTCGACGCCATGGTGGGCACGGCGGCGCCGTTCCGCACCGCTCTCGCCAAGGCAGCCACCGCCGCGCGCGGTCACGGCCATGTCCTTGTCGAAGGCGAAACGGGCACCGGCAAGGAAATGCTGCTGCGTGCCATGCACCAGGCATCGACGCGCTCCAAGGCACCGGTACGCCTGGTGAATTGCGCAGGCATGCCGGGCAACTCCCTCGAATCCCTTCTCTTCGGCCACGAAAAAGGCGCCTTTCCTGGGGCATTCGACAAGCAGGTGGGCCTGATAGAGCTCTGTGACGGTGGGACACTGATGCTGGACGAGATCGACCGTATCGATCTGTCCATCCAGGAACGTCTCGCGGAAATGCTCGATAGCGGTATAGTCAGGCCGACCGGCGCATCGCACGGGTTCAGGGTCGATGTCCGCGTATTCGGCGCGAGCGACGTTCCTCTCGACATCCTCATCGAGAACGGCGAGTTTTCCGAGGCTTTGCGCGACAAATTGTCCGCCACCAGCATCTATCTCCCGCCCTTGCGCGACCGGCTGGGCGACATTCCCGCCCTCACCCGCTATTTCCTCTCCCGCATCGCCGAACAGCCGGGTCTCAAGCACCACTCGATCGCAGATAGCGGCCTTTCGCTGCTGGAAGCCTACGACTGGCCCGGCAACGTTCGCCAGCTCCAGGCCGTGCTCTTCCGCGCGTCCGTGTTCTGCGATGGCGAAGCACTCACGGCCGAGAGCTTCCCGCAGCTGGCCGAATTGCTCGGCGACGGGCACAGAGGCGAAAGCCGTGCCCGCGGGCTTGGCGTGCTACTCTACCAAGACGACGGCAATTTGCGTCCGCTGGAAGAGATAGAGGCCGACATCATCCGCCTGGCTATCGGACACTACCGTGGACGCATGACCGAAGTCGCGCGCCGTCTCGGCATCGGCCGCTCGACCCTCTATCGCAAGCTTTCCGACCTCGGCATCGACAACGCTGCGTGATCTGCTAGAAGACGGGTCGAACCGAACGGGAGTAATTCAGGTGAACAAGGGACACCGCTGAGGCGGAACGACTGTCCACGTGGCTGCAATCGCGGCCCGAATTGCACCTGAATTTCCCGAGGTAACACCATGCAAAAACTGAACGAAAAACTGTGCGTCGTCACCGGCGGCGCGCGCGGTATCGGCAAGGCCATTTGTGCAGCTTTCAAGGCCGAAGGCGCGCGCGTCGTGCTGACCGATATCGACGACGCCGAAGGTAGGACGGCAGCTCAGGAGCTTGGCTGCGAGTTCGCCCGGCTGGACGTGGCGAGCGAGGCGGACTGGGACGCTTTTGCACAAGCGTTTCCGGCAATCGACGTGCTGGTCAACAACGCCGGGATCACCGGCTTCGAGGACGGCCCTGCCGCGCACGATCCGGAGAACGCCAGCCTTGCCGAATGGCATCGCGTCCATGCGGTCAACACCGACGGCTGCTTTCTTGGTTGTCGCTATGCCCTTCGTGCGATGAAGGCCAAGGGTGCAGGATCGATCATCAACATGTCCTCGCGTTCCGGCCTCGTCGGCATTCCAGGTGCCGCGGCCTATGCGGCGAGCAAGGCGGCGATGCGTAACCATTCAAAGTCCGTGGCGCTCTACGCTGCGCAGAACGGCTGGGCGATCCGCTGCAACTCGATCCATCCTGCCGCCATCCTCACCGAAATCTGGGAGCCGATGCTTGGCGACGGTCCCGACCGCGATGCGCGCATGGCGGCGCTTGTTGCCGATACGCCCCTGAAGCGCTTCGGCACGGTCGAGGAGGTTGCCGCGCTCTGCGTCTACCTCGCCAGCGACGAGAGCGGCTATATGACCGGCAGCGAGCTCACGCTCGACGGCGGTCTACTGGCGGGCTCGGCAGCTTCTCCGGGAAGCTAGCCCGGCAGGTCGCTGAAATCGGTCAGTGCGGCGTCCCTGAGGCCGCGCCAGACGTTGCGCGCCTGCACGGTTTCGGGGACGTCGTGCACCCGCAAAACCTGGGCCCCGCCCCGCATTGCCTCGAGCGCAAGGGCAACGCTACCACCGAGACGTTGCTCCACCGGCGCCTCCTTGCTCAACGCACCGATCAGGCGCTTGCGGCTCGCCCCGAACAGGAGCGGGTGGCCCAGCGCGTGAAACATAGGCAGGGCGTTGATCAGGGCGAGATTGTCGGCCAGAGATTTGCCGAAGCCGATCCCGACATCGAGCATGATGTTCTTCGCTTCGATCCCCGCCTCAAGAGCGGCGTCGCGGCGTGCGCGCAGGGTATCGAAGACATCAAATACGACCGCGTCATAGTCGCCGTTCGCATGGAGATCTTCGCCCCCCGCTCCCGGTGCATGCATCAGTACAACGGGGCAACCAGCGGCAGCGACCACTTCTCCGCTGCGCGGATCGTGCTTGAGACCCGAGACGTCGTTCACAAGGTGCGCGCCCGCTTCAAGTGCGGCCTCCATGACCGCTGCCTTGCGCGTATCGATACTGATCGCGGCCCCCATCGCGGAACAGGCCTCGATCGCCGGAACAACGCGCTCGATCTCGTCGCCTTCCCACAGCGGCTGGGCACCCGGCCGCGTGCTTTCACCGCCGATATCGATGATCGCCGCCCCCGCCTCTAGCATGCCGGCAGCGACCTCGCGCTGGACGCCGGGCTTGTCCATGAATTCGCCGCCGTCGCTGAAGCTGTCCGGCGTCACATTGAGGATGCCCATGACCTGGGGCTGGTCTAATGCGACTGCGCGGTTACCGAGCTGCATTGGCGGATGCGCCAGGGTGAGGTTTGCCCATTGCGCCTCGGCCTCTGCGCCTACTTCGTCGGGCAAGGCGCCCATAACCTCGTCGATCGTGTCGACCGAGGCGAGAAGCCGTTCGACGACCTCCCCGTCGCGGCGCAATATCACGGCAAAGCGGCTGGCGTAGACCATCGTCCCTGCCAGCCGGATGGCATTGCCATGTTCGGATTGGGGACCCGGCGCGAAGCCGACGGGGCGGATGTAGACTTGATCGCTCATAGTAGGACCGTCCTAGCCGATTGCCGACAGGATGGAACACATGGAACACGCTGGTTGAGAGAGAATTCCAAGTTCTTTCGCGAAATGGGCCTTGTTTCGCTCTCGCCGTAGCCCTCTTCGAGAGCAATTCGGTTGATGTGAAATCGGGCGGCCCCTGAAGGACCGCCCGTCTCATAGCTTTGGAGGCGACCTTTAACCGCCGAAATTGAAGCGCACGCCGAGCGAGACGATCGACTGCTGCGTTTCCACTTCAAGAGTCGCCGGAAGCAGATTCAACTCGACTTCCGGATCGTTGAAGCTGTCGCGGTAGGTGTACTGGGCGAAGATATCGAGGCCTTCGCTTACTTCGAAGCCAGCACCAGCCATCAGCTGGTAACCGAAGCTGCCATCGCTATCATCGGCAACGTCCACACCCGAGGGCTGGTAATTAACGTCGGTCCATTGATAGCCGAGGCCCGCACCAACGAACGGCTTGAAGGTCGCGTCAGGACCGCCAATGTCGTAGTAGACGTTTCCGAAGAGGCCGACATTCGACACATCGCCCTGTCCATCGGCAATCACGGCACCAACTGTCGGGTTGGCATCGTCGGCGGGACCGCGGGTGAGCACAGCGACGTCGACGGCGTCGATATTGCCACCCCCGACGGTGAGGCCGCTATGCGTCTCGACATCATAGGAGTTGTAGAACAGCTGGCCTTCGAACCGCAGGCCGGATTCGGTTGCATAACCGAAGGCTCCGCTGGCTTCGAAACCATTGTCGAACTCGGTATTCCAGCCCACGCTGGTGCCCGAGGGAATGGCGCCGAAATCATCGGTTGCGGCGATATTGGCAGTGGTTTCGCCGCTATTGTCGGAATCCGACGGCAATACGTAACCGCCAGTTACGCTAACGTATGAACCCTGCGCAGCGGCTGCGCTGGGAATAGCTATCAGGCCGGCGGCCGCAGCGGTCGTGAGAAGAACTTTCTTCAAGGGTTTGCTCCATAAATTGATCTGCGCTCATCGCGCATCAGCCGGTCCAACGAGGCTCCGCAAGGCAGGTTCCAGCCAAAATCCCGGGAACCTGTGGCAATCCTGCACTCCTACGACAACTGGTGCAGGAGCGGCGTTAATCCGCCATTTTCGGGGCGCCGAGCGACCGCGGAAATGCTCCGCCCCGCCGTCGACACAGAACGATCATCGTTCCCGTTACCATGCCCCGCGCAGCACCGGCGGCTTCGGCGAGCGACAGTCTTAGGGGAACCCCCAGCGGCCCTCGCCCATTGCTCCGATTGCAGACTGCCCGGGTAAGTTCCGGGAGCAACACGAGATTTCAATGTCCCATCAAATGACCCTCCAGAGCATTCGCCCGGTCACCCACGATGTTCACGAACTGACCTTTGCAAAGCCCGACGGGTTCGATTTCCGCCCCGGTCAGGCAACCGATCTTGCGCTGGACCGTGACGGCTGGCGGGAGGAAAAGCGCCCCTTCACCTTCACTTCGCTACCCGGCGCGGACCACCTGCAGTTCACTATCAAATCCTACCCTTCGCACGATGGCGTCACCGAGCAGATCGGCAAGATGAAGGCGGGCGACGGCGTCATTATCGGAGACCCATGGGGCGCGATCGAAGACAAGGGGCCCGGTGTAATCATTGCCGGTGGTGCTGGGCTGACTCCGTTTATCGCCATCCTTCGCGCCCGGCAGAAAAGTCACGGATCGCTGGACGGCTACCGGCTGATCTTCTCCAACAGCAATGAGAAAGACATCATCCTTCGCGAGGAGCTCGAGAATATGCCGGGGCTTCGATTGGACCTCGTCCTGAGCGACGAAGACGTCCACGGGATCCACCATGGCCAGATCGACGGCGATTACCTCGACAATGCCGGTCTCGATTTCGGCAGCACATTCTATCTTTGCGGGCCGCCTCCCATGGAAGACGACGTGTCGGAAGCGCTCAAGGCCAGGGGTGTAAGCGAGGACCGTTTGGTTCGCGAAGATGAGTAGGCTCTTCCGCCGGACCGAAGCGCCGCTCGCTCAGTCCTCTACCGCCAGCAGGTACAGTTGGCGTGCGGCATCGATAGGCTGCACATCCTTGCCATCTGCACCATCGACTTCGTAGTGCCAGAAGGTCCAGCCGTTGCAGCTGGGCGCACCCTGTAGCTCCTTGCCGAGACCGTGGATGCTGCCCGTCTGCTTTCCGCAAGCAAGCGAGCCATCGGCGCGCACGGTCGCTCTCCAGCGCCGCTTCTTGTCGAACAATTCGGTGCCGGGCTTGAGATAGCCGTTTTCGACCAAAGCGCCGAAAGCCACCTTGGGCGCGCTGCGGCCGGCCTGCATCGTGGTTAGCGCGCTTTCGTCGAGCGGCAGTTCCTTCTCGATCCGCTTCAGCGCGGCATTGCGATAGACGCCTTCGCGCTCGCAGCCGATCCACTGGCGGCCGAGGCGCTTGGCCACTGCGCCGGTCGTACCGGTGCCGAAGAAAGGATCGAGCACCACGTCGCCCTTTTCCGTAGTCGACAGCAGCACGCGGTAAAGCAGGCTTTCGGGCTTCTGCGTCGGGTGGACCTTGTGGCCGCCCTCTTTCAGCCGCTCTGCCCCGTTGCAGATGGGAAGAACCCAGTCGCTGCGCATTTGCAGTTCGTCGTTGAGCGTCTTCATCGCGCGGTAATTGAAATGGTACTTCGCCTTCTCGCCCTGCGAACACCAAAGCAGCGTCTCGTGCGCATTGGTGAAACGGGTGCCACGGAAGTTCGGCATCGGGTTCGACTTGCGCCAGACGATATCGTTCAAGATCCAGAAGCCCAGGTCCTGCAGGATCGCGCCGACGCGGTAGATGTTATGATAGCTGCCGATGACCCACAGCGCGCCGTCGGGCTTCAGGATGCGTTTCGCCTCGGTCAGCCAGGCGCGGGTGAAATCGTCATAGGCCTTGAAGGTATCGAACTTGTCCCAGTCGTCGGTCACCGCATCGACATGGCTGCCGTCGGGACGATTGAGGTCGCCGCCAAGCTGGAGATTGTACGGAGGATCGGCGAAGACCAGGTCTACGCTGGCCGTCGGGATGGAGCGCATGGCTTCCACGCAATCGCCATCGAGGATCTTGCCCACGGGCAGTTCGAGCGGGAGTTCGACCGCCTTCTCGGTGCGCTGAACGCGCGATTTCGTGGTCTCGATGACCCCCATGTGACCGTCCCCTTTGGCTTAGTTATCCACAGGGTGAGTCCAAACCGAGTCCACGTCAAGCAGCTTCTGGGTTGCATATCGCAGCGACACACAACTCCTGAGGGAGAACGAAAGGAGTCCCCCACAAGATGTTGAGTCCGCACGGATTCGGCGGACTCAAGATGATGCGGTGTGACCCGGAAGACTCTTTTTGTCGGTGTTTTGGGCCGGATCAGCTCTCGGCGGGCGCAAGGCCCGGATCGACGCCGGTCAGGTCGATCGATTTCTCCCACAGGCGGGCAGCCAGCAGAGGGTCGCGGGCCGTGCGTGTCGCACAGGCTTTGCCCGATGCCTTGCCGCTCATTTCGCGGAAGCCCCAGCTGCCGAAATAGTCGCCGCCCTCGGCTTGCGGATCTGTGGCGGCCTGCAAGGCCGGGATTGCACCGTCTTCGGCAGAGTTGAGGGCAAGCCCGATGACGGGGCCGAAAACGCTACCAAGCAGGCCGAGGTGGCGTGTCAGTTCCGTCTGCGCGACGCCCGGATGGCAGGCGATCGATACGACCGGCGAATTTGCAGCGCGCAGCCTCCGGTCCAGTTCGAGCGCGAAGAGAAGGTTGGCCAGCTTGCTCTGGCCGTAGAACTTCGTGCGCGAATAGCCGTGGCGCGCATCGAGATTGTCGAAATCGATCTTGGCGCCCTTATGCGCGATCGAAGACTGCGACACGACCCGCGCACCGCCGTCCTGCGCCAGCTTGTCGAGCAACAGGCCGGTGAAGGCGAAATGTCCGAGATGGTTTACTGCAAACTGCGATTCCGCGCCGCCGATCGAGTGCGATAGCGGCGGCACCATGATCCCGGCATTGTTGACCAGGATGTCGATCTTTTTTTCGCCCTTGGCCTCTTCGGCGGCATCGCGGATCGAGGCGAGATTGCCGAGGTCGAGATGAAGGTAATCGAGATCGGCCTGCTCCGGTCCGCTCGCGATATCGTCCATCGCCGCCTTGGCCTTGTCCCCATCGCGGCAGGCGAGGATCACCCGCGCGCCCTTGCGCGACAGGCCACGTGCAATTTCCAGCCCGATGCCGGTATTGGAGCCGGTGACGATCGCGGTCTTGCCGCTCTGGTCGGGAATATCGGAATAGGCAAAGGTCACGCGAACATCTCCATCTGCGATACCGGCGCAAAGCTGCGGCGGTGCAGCGGGCTCGGTCCGTGTGTTCGCAATGCTTCGAGATGCTGGGGCGTTCCATAACCGGCGTTGCGTTCCCATCCATAGTGCGGGAAACGCGCTGCCGCATCGCGCATGACGCGGTCGCGATATTCCTTGGCCAGGATCGAAGCGGCACCGATCGCCTTTTCCTTCCCGTCCCCGCCCACGATCGCGCGCGCAGGCCAGCGCCACGTGTCGCAGCGGCCATGCGGCGTCTGGTTCCCGTCGATCAGCACCGCTTCGGGCTCGTCTCCCAAAGCGTCCACCAGACGGGAAACGGCGAGCGTCATCGCCAGCATCGTGGCCTGGAAGATATTGATCCTGTCGATCTCCTCAACGTCGATGATACCGAGGCCCCAGGCACAATTTTCGACGATTTGCGGCTCCAGCGCGGAACGGCGAGCGGCGCTGAGCTTTTTGGAGTCGTCGAGGCCTTCGGGGCACGGGTTGCATAATACCACGGCGGCAGCGACAACCGGACCGGCAAGCGGTCCGCGCCCGGCCTCGTCCACGCCGATAATCAGCGGGGCCTGGCCTAGACCTTGTTCGGGAGAAAAAGAGATCATGAAACGCCTATCGGTTATTGCCGCTACCCTATCCCCGCTGCTGATGGCCGCAAGCTGCGGAGGCGGTTACTCCACCGATGGAGGCAGCTCGGCGACATCGACGCCAACCCCAGTGGCAGGTGAATTTTCAGGCGAGTTCGCGATCACCGAACACGGATCGTTCGCCGATCCATGGGCTTCGGCCTTCCTCCCCGGCACCCGGATGATCTTCATCACCGAGCAGGCGGGAAGCATCAAGTTCAAGGACCTTGCGAGCGGAAGGCTTGGCACTGTCACCGGAGTGCCCGAGGTCGATTATGGCGGCCAGGGCGGATTGGGCGAAATTGCTTTCCTACCCAGCGAGGCAGGCCAAGGCACCGACCGCCGCACGATCTATATAAGCTGGGCAGAAGCCGGTGAGGGCGACATGCGCGGTGCCGTGGTTGGTCGTGGCACGCTGGTATGCCAGCAGGCCGATGAATGCAGCATCGAAGGTTTGAACGTGATCTGGCGCCAGGCACCCAAGGTCACGGGACGCGGTCACTATTCCCACCGCATCGCTTTCAGCCCGGACGAGCAATATCTCTTCATCACGAGCGGCGACCGCCAGAAGATGGAACCGGCACAGGACACCTCGAACACGCTCGGCACCGTGGTGCGCCTCAATCTCGACGGCACGCCTGCGGCCGGCAATCCGCTGGCCGGACAGGGCAGCCCGAGCGACCAGATCTGGTCGTGGGGCCATCGCAACCTGCTCGGCATCGACTTCGATGCGAGCGGTCGCTTGTGGGAAATCGAGCACGGTCCGGCAGGCGGCGACGAACTCAACCTCGTCAAGCGCGGCGCCAACTATGGATGGCCGCTTCGCTCGAACGGCGATCACTACGATGGCGACAACATTCCCGACCACACCGCAGACGACGGGTTCGAGAAGTTCGCGATCAACTGGACCCCGGTCATCGCGCCCGGAAACATGATTTTCTATCGCGGGGACCTGTTCCCCGGCCTCAAGGGCGACGCGATGATTTCCGGCCTCAAGACCAAGGCCCTGATCCGGGTCGAGGTTGATGGCGAGAACGCGCGCGAAGTGGCGCGTTACGACATGGGCAACCGCATCCGCTCGGTCATCGAAGGTCCGGATGGCGCGCTCTGGGTCCTCGAAGACGGGGAAACGGGCCGCCTGCTGGAACTTCGCCCCGAATAAGCGAAACTTGGTCGACTTGATGGCGGCGCGGCCCTAATCGCCGCGCCGCTATGGCGACTATCGTTCCCCTCTCCGCAATCGACCCTGCGCTGGTCGAGCAATTGCTCGACGCCGCTTTCGGGGAGCAGCGGCACGCCCGCACCGCCTATCGGATCCGCGAGGGGATAGACGCGCTTGAAGCGCTGAGCTTCGCCGCGCTCGACGAAAATGATTATCTTGCCGGGACGATCCAGTTGTGGCCCGTTGCCCTCGTCGATCCCGACGGCAGGCCACACCCGATGATCATGGTCGGTCCCGTCGCAGTGATGCCCGGACGGCAGGGCGAAGGGTTCGGCAAGGCCCTGATGGCAGCGAGCCTTGGGGCGGTCGAAAGCGGGTTTGAAACCGGCGCCATGCCCCTCCCGCAGGTTATGATCGGCGACCCGGAATATTACGCGCGCTGGGACTTCACTGCGCAGCATACGGGCGGTTGGCATTGCCCCGGTCCCTTCGAAAAGGAGCGGCTGCTCGTCCGCACAAGCAATCCCGGCGTGCTCCCGAACGAAGGCATGCTCGGACCGTGGCCTGCATAGAGTTGCGCTGAGCCGCGAGCGGCCCCAAATAGCGGGGCATGGTATATACCCCTCCCCCGGAACTTGCCGGACTGTCGCTCGCCCAGATTGCCGAACAGGTCGAGGCGCGCAAGCTGCCTCCCGTAGAGCAATGGACGCCCGAACAGACCGGCGAAAGCCACATGCAGATCCAGGAGGATGGAACGTGGCTGCATGAAGGTAGCCCCATCTCCCGCCCCGCCATGGTCCGGGCGTTCGCGGGATTATTGAGGCGCGAAGACGATGGCGGGTACTGGCTTGTCACCCCGTTCCAGAAGCTATCCATCGAGGTCGAGGACGCCTGCTTCATCGCCACTGACGTCAGCGAGACGGATGGCAACCTCGCCTTTCGCATCAACACCGATGAACTGGTTGTCGCGGGACCGGACAATCCCATCCGCGCGGCTGGCGATGCCGAGAAACCCCGCCTCTATGTCCATGTCAGGCGCGGCTGCGAGGCACGCCTTAATCGCTCGACCTACGAACAGCTCGCCCAGATTGCGCTGGAGCACGGCGAGGACTGGAGTGTGACCAGCGGCGGAGAGCGGTTCTCGCTACTGCCTGCATGAGCGAACTGTTCGATCGCCTCACCCACTTGTTCGAGCAGGGCCACGCCGCGCCCTCGCCCGACCTGCTGAGCGACGAACGTTTCGCCGATCTCGACCGCACGGCCGATGCGGCCGTCCTCATCGCGGTGACGGATCGAGAAGACCCGACGGTCCTCTTGACCCAGCGACCACGCACCATGCGCGACCATCCGGGACAAGTCGCCTTTCCGGGCGGGAAGCTGGATGACGGAGAGCACGCGGTCGACGCTGCGCTACGCGAAGCATGGGAGGAACTGGGGATCGAGCGTGAGCACGTGCGCGTGATCGGCACGACGGACCGCTATCAGACCGGCACCGGTTTCGACATTACGCCCGTTCTGGCCACCGTCCCCCACGACCTGCCGATCCGTCCCGACCCGCGCGAGGTGGAAAGCTGGTTCGAGGCGCCGCTATCGCTCCTCATGCGACCCGAGAACTGGCAGGAAAACGAGGTGTTCTGGAAAGGCGCGATGCGCCGCTACTACGAGATGGACCATGAAGGTTATCGCATCTGGGGCGTGACCGCCGCGATCTGCATCAACCTCTCGCGGCGACTGGCGTGGACGGGCTGAGCGTTCTAAAGGCGCTGCCATGACCCGCCTGCCCGACACCGACTGGACCAAACGCGCCGACCTCGCCGCCCTTGTGGATGCGCTGGGCGCGGATAACACGCGCTATGTCGGCGGTGCGGTGCGCGACACTCTGCTGGGCAAGGCAATCCACGATATCGACCTTGCCACGACGCTGGTTCCCCATGCCGTAATCGACCGCTGCAAGGAGGCGGGAATCCGTACGGTTCCGACCGGCATCGACCATGGAACGGTTACGGCAGTCCTGCCGGACGGTCCGGTGGAGATAACGACCCTGCGCCGCGATATCTCGACCGATGGACGCCGGGCCACGGTCGCTTTCGCTGAGGAATGGCGCGAAGATGCGGCGCGGCGCGACTTCACTATCAACGCGCTCTATGCGCACCCCCAAACGCTCGAGATCGACGATTACTTCGGCGGCTTGGAGGACCTTGAGGATCGCCGGGTCCGCTTCATAGGTGATGCACGCGAACGCATCCGGGAAGATCACCTGCGCATCCTGCGCTATTTCCGTTTCCAGGCGCGGTTCGGCGATGCTCCCGAAGACGAAGCGATCGCGGCCTGCTCGGAACTGGCACATACGCTCAAGGGCCTCAGCCGCGAACGTGTTGCGATGGAATTGCTCGGCATCCTTTCGCTGCCCGATCCACGCGGTTCAATCGCGTTGATGGCAGAGCACGGCATCCTCGAGGTGATCCTGCCGAAGGCACGCGAGCGCGAGCAAAAGGTCTTCGGCAGCCTGATCGCGCACGAAGCCCGGCTCGGTGCCGAGGGCGATCCGGTCCGCCGCCTGGCCGCGCTGCTTCCACCCATTGCCTCGATCGCCCAAGCCGTTGCCGCGCGATTGCGTCTGTCGCGGGCGCAGCGAGCGCGCCTCTCCTGCATCGCGGAGCGCAAGGAGGACGATGCCGCTGCCCCGCGTGCCCTCGCCTATCGCGAAGGTATCGAGTGCGCGCGTGATCGCTTGCTGATCGCAGGCTCGAACATCGCCGCGCTGGCCGGTTGGGAGGTTCCGCAATTGCCATTGAAAGGCGGCGAGATCGTCGCGCGCGGGGTCGGCGCCGGACCCGAAGTCGCCCGCATCCTGCGGGCGGTCGAAGCACGCTGGGTCGAAGAAGAATTCCCCGGCGCCGACCGTGTCGCCGAACTGCTCGACGAGGAACTTTCCGCCAGCTCGAACATCTGATCGCTGCGCTGCAGCACGCGATCTCCACAATTCGTCGCGCATGAGGCTCGGCTCGCCCTCGCCTTCAGCTTCGCTTAAGCTGCAATGCAACATAAAGGGGCCACACGGTTGCCTCCCGGCGGTCGTTTTGTCATAGAGCGCCCGCTTCCCGGAGGGGGCATGCGGCACCGGCGTGAGGCCTCGATCTCCCCAGCCGCTCAAATTTTCCGCAGGATCCTTAGCGCGCAAAGATGCGCATGGGGTTCGCACAATCTGAACAAGTCTAGGAGTTCATCCATGAAGATCGCAAAGCTGGCCCTCGCTGCCGTCGCACTTGCCGCCACCCCCGCCCTTGCTAACGAGCAGGTCGCTGCAGGCGCAACCGTGACCGGTCCCGAAGGCAATGCCGTCGGCACCATCGTTTCGGTTGAAAACGGTCAGGCCGTGCTCGATACCGGCAAGCACAAGGTTCCGCTGGGCGTCGAAATGTACGGCCAGGGCGAAACCGGTCCGACCATCACCGTGACCAAGGCACAGCTCGACGGCATGATCGACGCACAGCTCGCAGAAGCGGCTGCAAAGCGCGATGCGGCCCTTGTGGTCGGCGCAGCAGCTATGGACGCTTCGCACGCCCCGCTCGGTACTGTCCTCGAAATCAACGGCGACAACGTCGTCCTCGCCCGTGGCGGTGACGAAACGAACAAGGTTACCCTGCTGCGTACTCACTTCGACGCGACGGACCATGGCCTGATGGCTCGCCTGACCAACGCGCAGATCGATGCTGCCATGGCGCAGGCGGCTCCGGCTGCCGGAACCACGGGCGAATAAGCCTTTTACTAGTTCCCTGAGCCCAGTTTCAGGGTCGCAAGGGGCCGGGAGTGCGAAAGCGCTTCCGGCCTTTTTGCTATCCGAACCGGTTGTCGCGCGGGAAGCCTTGCGGCGGGAGGCGCCCTGCGCCGCCACGCGCGACCTTCCACTGCCACATATCGCCTTCGGTCCGGGTCCGGTCGCCCTTGCCGCCCATCGTCCAGCTAAGCCCTTCCTCGAGCTTGAACGTGGTCGCATCCGACAAGCCGCCATCGCGATAGCTTTGCAGCTTCACGCCCTGCCCCTTGGCAAGCCGCGGCAGTTCTTCGAGGTTGAAAACCACCAGCTTGCGATTGTCGCCGACGACCGCGACATGGTCGTGCCCTTGCTCGATAGTCCGCGCCACGACCAGCTTCGCATCGCCCTTGAGATTGACGACCTGGCGGCCCTTGCGGGTTTCGGCCAGCATCGCGTCGGTGGTGGCGGCAAAACCCTTTCCGGTATCGGCGGCAAGAAGCACTTCCTGCCCTTCGCGATGGACGATGACCGCCGCGATCTGCGTACTCGCCTCGATGTCGAGGGTGTTGCGGACCGGTTCACCGAACCCGCGCGCACCGGGCAGCTTGTCCGCGCCCAGCGTAAAGACCCGTCCGTCGGCCCCGACCAGCAACAGCTTGTCGGTCGTTTGAGCGTGGAGGACGAAGGCCGGACCGTCGCCTTCCTTATACTTGAATTCCTGATCCAGCGGCAGGTGCCCCTTGGCCCCGCGTACCCATCCTTTTTGCGAAAGGATGACCGTAACCGGCTCCTTCTCGATCATCGCGTCCATGCTGAATTCGACTGCCGGGGCAGCCTCTTCGATGGTCGTGCGGCGGCGGCCGAGATCGGTTTCGGGTCCGTATTCCTTGCGCAAGGTGTTGAGGTCGCGCTTCAGGCGCGTGCGCTGGCGGGCCGGGGAGCCGAGCAGTTTCTCGAGCTCGTCCTGTTCTTTCAGCAGCTCGTCTTTCTCATTGCGCAGCTGCATCTCTTCCAGCTTGCGCAAGGACCGCAGGCGCATGTTGAGGATCGCTTCGGCCTGCCGGTCGGTAAGTTTGAACTCTTCCATCATCACCGGCTTCGGCTCGTCCTCGGTCCGGATGATTTCGATCACGCGGTCGAGGTTGAGGAAGGCGATTATGTAGCCTTCGACCAGCTCTAGCCGCTTGGCGATCTGTTCAAGCCGGTGGCGGCTGCGGCGCTGGAGGATGTCGATCTGGCTGGCGATCCAGTTTTCGAGCAGTTCCTTCAGACCCATGACCATCGGCGTGCGGCTGGCATTCAGCACGTTGAGGTTGAGGCCGAAACGCGTTTCCATGTCGGTGAGCTTGTAGATGCTCTCCTTTAACAGCTCGGGATCGACATTGCGGCTGCGCGGCACCAGCACGATGCGGATGGACTCGTCGCTTTCGTCGCGCACGTCCTCCAGGATCGGCAGCTTCTTGTCGGCGATCGCTTGTGCGATCTGCTCGATCAGCTTGCCCTTGGCGACCTGGTAGGGAATTTCGGAAATGACCAGTTGCCACTGGCCGCCGCCCAGCCGCTCGATGCCCGCTTCGCGATCTTCGGCTTTCTCCGCCTCTTCCGCATGGAATCGCCCACGGACGCGGAACGACCCGCGTCCCGTTTCATAGGCATGGCTGATCGTATCCGCGCTTTCGGGAACGACCCCGCCTGTGGCGAAGTCCGGCCCCTTGAACAGTTCCATCAGGCGCGGGTGTTCGACGTGGGGATTGTCGATCACTTCGAGCGTCGCATCCACGATTTCGGCGACATTATGCGAGGGGATGTTGGTCGCCATGCCCACCGCGATCCCGCTGGCACCGTTGGCGAGCAGGTTGGGAAAGAGACCCGGCATGATTTCCGGTTCTTCTTCCTCGTTATTGTAGGTCGGGATGAAGTCGACGGTGCCCGCGTCCAAGCCTTCCATCAGGCGCATCGCGGTCTTGGTCAGGCGCGCTTCGGTATAACGGTAAGCCGCGGCGTTATCGCCGTCGATATTGCCGAAGTTGCCCTGCCCTTCGACCAATGGATAGCGCAGCGCGAAATCCTGGGCGAGACGGACCATCGCGTCATAGGCGGCGGTGTCGCCGTGCGGGTGGTACTTACCGATGACTTCGCCGACCACGCGGGCGGACTTCTTGAAGCCGCTCGATGGATCCAGCTTCAGCTGGCGCATGGTCCACAGCAAGCGGCGGTGAACCGGCTTCAACCCGTCGCGAAGGTCGGGCAGCGAACGCGCGGTAATCGTGCT
The DNA here is from genome assembly GCF_009827445.1 of Qipengyuania aquimaris. Lineage (GTDB taxonomy): Bacteria > Pseudomonadota > Alphaproteobacteria > Sphingomonadales > Sphingomonadaceae > Qipengyuania > Qipengyuania aquimaris. The sequence continues at coordinate 316,192 of NZ_WTYI01000001.1, read as the reverse complement.
CAGCGCATAGACGAGATAGCGTTCCGACAGGGCGGAATCGAAAGGTGCATCAACGATCGCGTCGAACGGATCGACGCCAGAATCATCAAGATCGGTAGTGGCCATACGCCCTGCCCTATCAGAGCCACGGCTCGGCTGTCAGTACGGAACGCAGCGCTGTCCCCACGCGTTGCATGGGTAACACGAAATCAAGGAGTTACCTTATGACAAAGCGCATCATGATCCTCGCCACCAACGGCTTTGAACAGTCGGAACTGATGAAGCCGAAGGCCAACCTCGAAGACGCCGGTTTCGAAACCACCGTCGTGAGTCTCGAAAAGGGCGAAATCAAGGGTTGGGACCAGAAGGATTGGGGCGACAGTGTTGCCGTAGAGAAGACGGTCGACGAGATTTCCGATTGTTCGGGCTACGACGCATTGCTCCTGCCGGGCGGACAGATGAACCCCGACATCCTGCGCATGAACGAGCGTGCGATTGCGATCGTTCGCGAATTCGACATGGCCGGCAAGCCGATCGCAGCGATCTGCCACGCGCCGTGGCTGCTCGCCGAAGCCGATCTCATCAAGGGCAAGACGGTCACCGCATGGCCCTCGATCCGCACTGACCTGAAGAACGCAGGCGCAACCGTGGTCGACCAGGAAGCGGTGGTCGATGGCAACATCATTACCAGCCGCAACCCCGATGACATTCCGGCATTCAGCAAGGCCCTCATCGAAATGCTCGGTGAAACGGTCGAGAAGCGCGAACTCGAAAGCGCCTAACCGGTAAATCACTCTCGAGGGGTGAGGAAGACCCCGCCGCAGCGATGCGGCGGGGTTTTTCGTTTTCGGACCCATGGCGGCGCGCAAGCATTGTGGAATGCATGGGGAAACAATCACCGCTTCGCATGATCCTGATCCTGTTGCTTGCCGCCATCGGTTTGTCTGCGGCTCCCGTCATGGCGCAAGGCATCGCAGTTGCGGAGGATAGCGAGCCTTACGTCTACGAGGTAGAGCAACTCGAATTCGAGGCCGGGCCGACCGCGCCGCTCGATCTCGACACCCCGATGGGGCTTATGGAAAGCTTTCTCGCGGCTGGCGAAGCGGGCGACTGGGAAAGCGCCGCCGCCGGGCTCGACATGGCCAATATTGCCGGCGGCGACCCACAGGATCTGGCGGCGAAGCTGTACGATCTCGTCCATCGCTCCGTCCCAGTGGACTGGACCGCCCTGCCCGACCGCCCCGACGCGGTCGATACCGCGACCAGCAGCGAAGACCCGATGGCAGGCGTGCCGCGCCGTTCCATCACTATCGGCAGGCTGGCGCTGGACAAACGGTCGGTCCCCATCCGCATCGCCCGCGTCCAGGCCCCTGATGGGGAGCCGCTCTGGGTGTTCAGTCGCCAGACCGTCGACAATGTCCCCGCGCTCTACGAAGTCTACGGCCCGACCGCGTTCGAGGAGATGCTGCCGGCACCGTTGCGCAAGCAGGCGTTCTGGACACTGGCTTGGTGGGAGGTCATCGCCTTGCCCATCATCCTGCTGGTCGGTGCGCTGGCCGCGGCGCTGACCTATTTCGCCCTCAACAAATGGCGCAAGCGACTGGACGAGGAAACCAAGCGGCACGGTGTCGTGAGCGCGGTTCACCTGCCCGCGACGCTGCTGGCCTTTGCCGGGACCATCGCGCTCGTCAGGGAGACCTTCTTCCGCCTCTCCGGTCCGGTGCGCGACCTGCTCGACCCGCTCCAGCTCATCCTGATCGTTGCCGCCATCCTCGGCATCGCGCTCTCCGTGATCGAGGCGCTGTTCGATTTCGCCACCGATCGCCGGACGACAAAACTCGAGGCGCCCGAGAACAACGAGGACCGCAACTTCTACACCAAGCTCAGCGCGATCCGGCGGATCATTACTGCGGCGCTATTGCTGGCGGGTGCCGGCTTCCTGCTGGTGGCCAGCAATATCTCCACCACGCTGGGCTTTTCCATTATCGCGTCGGCCGGGGTAATGGGCCTCGTCCTCGTCTTCGCCGCGCGCAAGGTGCTGGGCGACATCATGGCGAGCGTCCAGATCGCCTTCGCCCAGACCGCGCGGATCGGCGATGCGGTCCATTACGATGGCCAGTGGTGCTACGTCGAGAAGATCGGCTTCACCCACTTGCGCCTGCGCACCTGGGACGAGCGCCGCGTCATCGCACCCGTCAGCGCCTTCACCAGCGAAAGCTTCGAGAACTGGACCAAGAAAGACGCGAGCCTGATGATGCATGTCGAGCTGGAACTCGACAATCGCGCCGATGTGGAGGCATTGCGCGAACCCTTCTCCCAATTCATCGAGAACGACGACGACGTCATCGATCCCGAAGATGCCGTTTGCGAAGTCATCGACCAGAATGCCAAGGCGATGGTCGTGCGCTTCATGGTCCGCGCCGTCGATCCCAAGGTCGGCTGGGCGATGCATTGCCGCCTTCGCGAACACATGCTGGCAGCAGCCTCCAGGATGGACGCGGCGGCAGGCAACGAACCCGTCCCCGCCTACATCCCGCGCGAACGCGAGGTGCGCATGGACGAGGCGGGTTAGCCCCGGCTCATGTCGTGGCTTTCGGCAGGGATCGCCACGCTAAGTCCGTCGAGGTCGTCCTCAAGCACGATCTGGCAGGAAAGCCGGCTGGTCCGGCGCACGCCTGCGGCAAGGTCGAGCATATCTTCCTCCTCCTCGCTCGCTTCGGGCAGCCGGTCGAACCATTCCGCATCGACGACCACATGACAGGTGGAACAGGCCATCTGCCCTTCGCACGTACCTTCCAGCGGCATGCCTGCCGCCTGCGCCACGCGCAGCAGGCTGTCGTCCGCATTGCCTTCGGCTTCCACCCGCTTGCCCTCGGTAGTGTGAAAAACGACCTTCATAGCGATCCCTGCGCCTGTGCTGCCTCGTTGATGATGCGGCCTGCTTCCTCGATTTCTTCGAGTGTGGTGTAGCGCCCGAAGCCGAGCCGGATGGACGCCTTGGCGAGCTTTTTCGGCAGGCCGATCGCTTCGAGCACATGGCTGGTGCGCCCCGACCCGCTCGCGCAGGCGGACCCTGCCGAAAACATCACGTTGCGGCACTCGCTCATCAACCGGCCCACATCGAGGCCGCCGCCATTGGGGCCGCGCGGACGAATATTGAGGTTGCCATGATAGCGCGCTTCGGCACTGCCGTTGAGTTCCCACTTGTCGAAGATCTCGGTCGCCCGCTTCCAGAGCTTCTGCACGTGCTCGGCATCCTGCTCCATGCGGTCCTTGGCTTCCGCAGCGGCAGCGCCCATTCCCGCAATCAGCGCGGGCGAGAGCGTGCCGGAGCGTAGGCCGAATTCCTGTCCGCCGCCGGTCTGGACTTCGTGCAAATCGACCCCGTCGCGCACCCACAAGGCACCCACGCCTTTCGGCCCGTGGAACTTATGCGCGCTGATGGCGATCATGTCTGCGCCGGTAACTTCTATCTTGCCATAGGCCTGCACCGCATCGCACAGGTAGAGCGCGTTGTTCTCCTTCGCCTTGCGGTGCCACTCGACCGTGGGCTGGATCACACCGATCTCGTTATTGACCTGCATGAGGCAGACCAGCCGGGTATCCTGCGGCAGGTCCTGCTTGGTGTTGCACTGTCCGTCCTTGGCGACGTTCAGCACATGGCACTTGCCCGCATCCTTCGCGGTATCGAGCACGGCGGAATGTTCGATGGCGGACACGCTGACGGTTCCGCCACCCCCGTCCCTTGCCCGCGTGCCGCGAATGGCGAGGTTGAGCGCCTCGGTCGCGCCGGAGGTGAAGATCACCTTCCCGCCTGCCGGAAACAGAGCCGCCACCTGGTCGCGCGCGAATTCGATCGCGGCCTTGGCCTCGCGGCCGATCTTGTGCGGGCTGTGCGCATTGCCGAATCCGGTGCCGCCCGGCCCGTCGAGCCAGCGCATCATGGCATCGCGCGCTTCGGAGGCGAGCGGGGTCGTGGCCTGGTAGTCAAGGTAGATCATGCCGCTACCTGCGCCGGGCAAAGGCGACGAAGTTTACACCCTGTCACCCGCTCGGAATGCCTCAAGACGCCCGGAATTGCGGGATTTTTCGCACGAGCCACCAGGGTGACACCTTGCTGCCTTGTGCGCAGGAGAACTGAATTCATCATGGATCGGATCGTGGCCCGTCGTTCCGGAGTAGGAAAGGGATTGGCGGCGCAGGCAGTCGCGATGAACGTCATGCCTTCGCCAATTCAAGCCATACCTCGCAGAAGCGTTCCACTTCTTCGCGGGTGGTGTTCCAGCCGAAACTGGCGCGAATGGTGCGATCGGCCACCTCGGGTTCGACCTGCATGGCCTGGAGGACGTGGCTGGTCTTCATCGTGCCGCTTGAACAGGCGCTGCCTTGCGAGACCGAGATGCCCGCCATGTCGAAGCGCATGACCTGCGCGCTGCCGCTCATCTTGGGCATGGCGATGGCGCGGATATAGGGCGTGGGGTCCGAAAGGCGGTCGGAGAGCCACGTGCCGCCCAGCTCGCGGCATTCCTGTGCGAGCTGGTCGAGCGGTTTGAGGATGGCCGGGTCGAAATAGGGATCGTCGCAAGCCTCCAGCGCCGCCGCCATGCCGAGCACGCCGGGCAGGTTCTCGGTGCCGCGACGATAGCCACGCTCCTGACCGCCAGCCGGCTCGAGCATGGCAAAATCCTTCAAAAGAAGTGCGCCGACGCCAATGGGGCCGCCGAATTTGTGCGCGGAGATGATCGCCATATCGCACGGCAGTAGTGTCAGCTTACCTTCCGACTGGGCTGCATCGGACAGTAACAATCCTCCAGCATCGGTCACATATTGGTGGATGATGTCGACGACTTGCCGATTTCCGGTCTCGGAGTTGACCTGCTGTACTGCTACCAGTGGCCGCTCACGATCGATAGCCTCCTGCAGGACTTTAAGGTCGAGCTGACCATCGTCCAAGACAGGCAGCCTCTCGGCATCGGGGGCAGCCTTGAGGATTGCATCATGTTCCACCGCCGACACCAGCCGTGCTCCAGCTTTCGCGTGACCCAATGCCAGCGCCGCCGCCTCGCTCGCGCCGGAGGTGAAAATCACCTCCCCCTCCCAGCCGAGCGCCTGTTTCACCCGCTCGCGGGCATCTTCCAGCGCGGCGCGGGCCTTGCGTCCCTCGGCATGCGGACTGCTCGGATTGGCCCAGAGGTCGAAGCCTTCGTCCATTGCGGCGCGCGCTTCGGGGCGCAGCGGCGTGGTGGCGGCATGATCGAGATAAATTCGTGTCTTGACGGGACGTGCTCAATATAATTGCGATTTCGCAGCGAAACCCTATATAGCGCGCAACCTCGCGCAAGCCATATCCGGCCTGCGCCATCGAAAATTTCCGACAGGGTACACCTCCCCATGCCGACCGTGATCTTTCCCGGCCCCGAAGGCCGCCTCGAAGGCCGTTTCTCTCCCGCACCGCGTCCGCGCGCGCCCGTGGCGATGATCCTCCACCCGCACCCGCAGGGCGGCGGCACCATGAACGAGCAGATCACGCAGCGGCTCTACAAGACCTTCGTCAATCGCGGCTTTGCCACCCTGCGCTTCAATTTCCGCGGCGTCGGCCGCAGCCAGGGCAGCTTCGACAACGGCATCGGCGAATTGTCCGATGCGGCGAGCGCGCTCGACTGGGTGCAGCAGGTCCATCCCGATGCATCGGTCACCTGGGTTGCAGGCGTAAGCTTCGGCTCGCTGATCGGCATGCAGCTGCTCATGCGCCGCCCGGAAATCCGCGGCTGGATCAGCATCGGTGCTCCTGCCAGCATGTATGATTTCTCGTTCCTGGCACCCTGCCCCGCCAGCGGCATCTTCATCCACGGCGCGCAGGACACGGTCGTACAGCCGGGCGCGGTCACCAAGCTCGTCGAAAAGCTGCGCACGCAAAAGCACATCACCGTGCACCACGAAGAAATCCCGCGTGCGAACCACTTCTTCGAGAACGAGCAAGAAGAGCTGATGAAGTCGGTCGACAACTACCTCGACTTCCGCCTCGATCCGAGCTGCCCGATCAAGTGATCCGGTGACGGGCGCCATTCGTTTGGCGCCCTCAATCGTCTGAAAATTCATACCTTTCCCGACCGCGCGGGTCCCCTCGCCTTGGGCTCCGAATCCGTGCGCCTTGCCTTTTTGGTGTAATGTTGTAACATTGCAGATTGGAGTCGCAAGGAGAGGAAAGACTATGGCTTATGCAGATAGCAGGAAGGCATCGCCGGCCGGCATGGTTGCCGCCATCGGCGTGCAGGCCGCCATCGGTTTCGCCGTCATTACCGGCCTGACCGTCACGGCAGGCATTATCGAGAAGGATGACATCGTCACGGCGATCAACGTAAAGACCGATCCGCCGCCTCCGGCCCCGCCTCCGCCCGAACCGGCCACCGATGCCGTGCCGGAGGTCGCCACGACCCCGCCCATCACGGTGCCGCAGCCCGACCTGTCGCTGTCGGACATCAAGCCGGTCATCCCGACGACCGAGCTGATTCTGCCGCCGCAGCCCATGCCGAAGCCCGGCCCGACCAAGCTCGATCCGGTGCCCTCGCCCACGCCGAGCGGCTTCGATCCGGTCGGCGCCAAGCCGCGCAACGACCCGGGCCGCTGGCTAAGCGACCGCGACTACAAGTCGAGCTGGGCGCGCCGCGATTTGACCGGCACCGCCACGTTCAAGCTCGATATCTCGGCGACCGGCAATGTTACGGGTTGCCAGTTGACCCGCTCCACCGGTCATTCCGAACTCGATGCCGCAACCTGCGTGCTGGTCCAGAAACGCGCGAAGTTCGAGCCCGCCCGCGGTCGTTCGGGCGAGCCGGTCGCGGGAAGCTATACCGGCTCCGTCCTCTGGCAGCTGCCCGACTGAGCCTCCCGATCGGGCAGCGTCAGCGAGAGCCCCGTTCGACCTTGTCGAGCGGGGCTTCTCCGTCTGCGGTGGGCACCGTCCAGATCATCACGTTGACGACGGCGATAATCGCCAACAGCACCATCAGGCCCGCGTTCTTGAGATTACCGGTCCGCTTCCACAGCATCCACGCGCCGAAGACCAGCAGGGCCGCAGCAAGGACTGTTAGCGATAGAACTGTGTCTAGCATCATTTCCCCGAAATTCGATTGGTTCATCCGGCGTTTAGCGGCGGAACGTCAGGACGTCTTCACCGTTTAACAAATGTGTAGTCAGTTTGGCTGCTTCAAAACTTATAAAGGGGATAACTCGATGGGAATTTTCAGCAAGATCAAGGACGCGATTTTCGGCAAGGAAGCCAAGGCGCAGGAAGCGCCGCCCGCGACCACCCCTACCGGCGTACCCCCGCAGCAGGACCAGAGCGTGCCCATGGTCAATGTCGAGAACAGCCTCGATTCCATGCCGGGTGCGGATCGCCTCAACTGGCGCACCAGCATCGTCGACCTGATGAAACTCATCAATGTCGATTCCAGCTATGAAAATCGCAAGGCGCTGGCGCAGGAACTCGGCCGCGCCGATTACAGCGGCACAGCGGAAGACAACATCTGGCTGCACCGCCGCACCATGCAGGAATTGTCGGCCAATGGCGGCCGCGTCCCGCCCGAATTCCTCGATTGATTTGACAAGGTGAGCGCGGCGGCCCCAAACCGCCGCGCATGACCACCCAAACCTTTGAAACCACCCGCCGCCGGTTCATCGCAGGACTTGGCGCGACCAGCGCTCTCACCCTCGGCGGATGCGCCGCGATCCCCCGGCCCGAAGGCATTTCGGCGGCCCAGGCCATCGGCGCCGAACGCCTGCTGGAAGTCGTCGGCTACAACCTCCTCGGCCATGAACCGGAGCGCGCCACAGGACTTGGCGTCGATACCGGCCAATACGCGCACCTGCGCGGCAAGCTCGAAGACCAGTCGCCCGCGGGCCAACAGGCCTACGCCTCGACCCTCAAGCAGGATCTCGAACGCGTCCGCGCCTTCCCGCGTGACGGCCTCGACAGCGAAAACCTGACCAATCTCGAAGTCGTCGAAAGCGCCTACGAACTCGCGCTCGACGGCTTTGCCTTGCCCTATGGCGATACGCCGGTCGGCAATTGGCGGACCGCTCCCTATGTCGTCATCCAGAACGTGGGCGAATATCTCGCGCTTCCGCGCTTCATGCAGTCCAGCCACAATGTCGAGGACGGCGACGGTGCCGACGCCTATATCGAGCGCATGGAGCAGATGCCGTCGGTCTTCGACGGTGAACTCGCCCGCATTCGCGCGGCGCGCGGGATGGGGGTCGTTCCGCCCGCCTTCCTGCTCGACAAGGCGATCGGCCAGATGGAACAGACCATCGCCAGCGCCGGCAAGGGCGAGCTTTTCGCAGACGATCTGCGCGCCAAGCTCAATGCCAAGGGCATGCCCGAAAGCCACGCCAACCGCGCGCTGACACTGGAAACCGGTCCGATTGCCGAGGCGCTCCAACGCCAGCTTGCCGAACTGCGCGCCGAACGCGCCGTCGCCAGCGATGCGCCGGGCATTTCCGCCCGCCCCCGCGGCGAGGAATTTTACGCCTGGGCCCTGCGTTCGAGCACGACCACGACGCTCACCCCCGACGAGGTGCACAACCAGGGCCTCGAAGAACTTGATGCGCTGCATGCGCGCATGGACCCGATCCTGCGCGAGATCGGCTATACCAGCGGTTCGGTGGGCGAGCGGATGCAGGAACTGGGCAACGACCCGCGCTACAAGTTCGCAGAAGGCGATCCCGGCCGCGAAGAGATCATGGAGTTCATCTGGGACCGGGTGAACTGGATCAAGGCCCAGATGCCGCGTGCCTTCAACACGCTGGTCGACCCGAACATGGAAGTGAAGCGCATCCCGCCGGCCGAAGAAGTTGGCGCGCCGGGCGCCTATGGCGGCGCCGGCAGCAAGGACGGCTCCATCCCGGGCCGCTTCTGGATCAATCTGCGAGACACCGATTTGCACCGCAAATACGACCTCGCCGACCTCACCTATCACGAGACGATCCCCGGCCACGTCTGGGAAGGCGAATATTCCAATCGCCTGCCGCTCATCCGCTCGATCCTGGCCTTCAATCCGTTCAGCGAAGGGTGGGCGCTCTATGGCGAGCAAATGGCCGATGAACTGGGCGCCTACGACGAATTTACGGTTGGCCGCCTCGGTTACCTGCAAAGCCTCGCCTTCCGTGCGTGCCGTATGGTGGTAGACACCGGCCTTCACGCCAAGGGCTGGAGCCGCGAACGTGCGGTCCGGTTCTTCGTCGAACGTAATGGTAGCAAGCGCGGCGAAGTCGAAAGCGAGGTCGATCGCTATTGCAGTTGGCCCGGTCAGGCGACCGGCTACAAGCTCGGCCACAGCCGCATCGTCGACCAGCGTTCGCGCGCAGAGAGTGAACTCGGGAGCCGATATGACTTCAAGGCGTTCAACGATGCAGTGATCCTGGGCGGCAATGTGCCGATGGATGTGCTGGAGCGGAATGTGGAGCGCTATATCGCGTCCGCTTCCGCCTAGATCCGGAGTTGAACGAAGGGCCTGATGGAACAGATCGGCGAAAACCTGGAGACGATGCCGCGCGTTCCACTGGCCGACGATCACGTCGCCTGCCTGCGCGAACTTGGCACCGAGCGATCTTACGACAAGGGCGCTATGGTGGCCGAGGCAGGCGACGCGATGGACCGTTTCGTCTACGTGCTCGACGGGGAAATCGAGGTCGTCGATCCGTTTTCCGGGGACCGCCTGATGGACAGCTCGCTCGGCCCGACGCAGTTCATGGGGGAGATCGCCTTCCTTAATGCGGGATCGCATACGTTGCCAATGCGCGCCGCGAAGGACACGCGCACGCTCGAGGTCCCGCGCGAGGAGATGCTGGACCTCATGTCGCGCATCCCGGAATTATCGGACCACGTGCTGAGCGTATTCGCTGCCCGCAGGCGCAAGCAGTTCGAGGGCAACAACAGCGCGATCAAGCTGATCGGCGCCGACCAGGATGCCGCCGTGCAATCGGTCGAACGCTTTCTTAGCCGCAACCGCGTCCCCTTCCAGACGCTGGACCTCGACGGCGATGACGACGAGGCGCTTGCAGCGTGTCGCCTCGTTGAACACCGCCCGGCGGTTATCCTCGGCCAGGACCGGGTGATCGATGATCCAAGCCCGCGCAAGATGGCCCAATATCTCGGCCTCGACATGGATGTCTGCCGCGAGACGGTTTACGACCTGCTGATCGTCGGCGCGGGACCTGCGGGCGTGGCAGCCGCAGTCTATGCCGGAAGCGAAGGGCTGCAGGCACTTGTGGTGGAAGACACAGCGATCGGCGGACAGGCCGGCACCAGCAGCCGCATCGAAAACTACATGGGTTTCCCGACCGGTATCAGCGGCTCCGATCTCGTCTATCGCGGACAGATCCAGGCAATGAAGTTCGGCACGCGCTTCGCCATGCCGCGCCAGGTCTGCGGATTGGTCCGCCGCGAGGACGGCACGTTTTGCGCCGATCTCGACGATTGCGACCAGGTGTGCGCGAAAACCGTGCTGGTCGCGACCGGCGTCCAGTATCGCCGCCTCCCCCTCGACCGGCTGGCCGAGTTCGAGAGCAAGGGCATTTTCTACGCAGCCACCGATATGGAAGCGCGGTTTTGTTCGAACACCGAAGCGGTCGTGATCGGCGGTGGCAATTCGGCGGGGCAGGCAGCGATGTATCTCAGCCGCACCGCGCGCCACGTCCATATCGTCGTACGCGGAGACAGCCTTGCCGACAGCATGTCCAAATATCTGACTGACAGGCTCGTGGCCGACCCGGCGATCACGATCCATTACCAGACCGAGGCAAGCGCGCTGCATGGCGAGGATCACCTCGAGGCCGTGACGCTCAGCGGCCCCGATGGCGATGAGGAGATCGCGACCAGGGCCCTGTTCATCATGATCGGCGCTGCGCCGAATACGCAATGGCTATCGGACCTCGCCAAGACCAACGAGCAAGGCTTCGTCCTTTCCGGAGACGATGCCGGGCGCAGTTCCCCTTACGAAACCAGCGCCGACGGGATTTTTGCCGTGGGCGATGTACGCGCCGGGTCCGTCAAACGGGTCGCCAGTGCCGTCGGCGAAGGCTCCGTCGTGGTCAGTCGCATCTGGAACTATATCGACGGACTGTCGAGGAAACAGCCCGCCGACTAGGTGTTACCGCGCGGCAAGTCCGCCGACGATCGAGCCGAGAATACCGCCAAGGCCGCCGCCCTGCTGGGCGCTGCCGCCACCAGCCTGTTTGGCCATGTAACCGGCGACCGCCATCGCGAGGATCGGCAGCATCTTTTTGAGCAGGTTTTCATCGAGCCCGGTGATGGCCGAGACTTCGCTGGCGACACCGCGGCTGGTCTCCTTGCCGCCGAAGATCGTGCCGAGGATGTCGTTACCCTTGCCGGTATCGGTCGGACCGCCACCAAGGACGGATTCCAGCAGGCCGCCACCGCCGAGGCCGCCAATGATACTGCCAAGCCCGCCGAGGCCCGACGATCCGGCCGTTGTGCGTCCCATGCCGGCGACGATGGCCGGCAGCAGGGCACCTGCACCGGTACGGGCGGTCTGCTCGTCGATGTTCAGCTCGCGTGCCATGCTGGCAATCGCGCCGCTGTCCTGAAGCATTCTGGCGAGGCTCATAACTAATCTCCCTTTCGAATCGAATTCCTACCCTGCGCCGCCGGGCGCGATTTTCCTAGTCCGCGACTGAATTATTCGCGCCGGCTGTCATGCAGCAGTCAACGTGTTTTGCGGAGAAACTTCGAAAGGGATGTTGCCTTCACAAGTATATATATTAGTTTCACTCCCAACTGGAGGGACTAAATGAAGTATTGGGTCGCTATTCTGGCGCTTCTCGCGCTTTCCTCGCCTGCGCGCGCGGATTGGTACGAAGCATCGAGCGAGCATTTCGTCATCTATGCCGATGACAGGGAAAAGGACATTCGCCGGTTTGCGGAGAACCTTGAACGCTATCATTCGGCAATGGCGTTCGTGCTCAACAAGCAATTGGAGGCCCCCAGTCCTTCCAGCCGCGTGGTTATCTTCGTGGTCGGCGGCCAGCGCGACATCCGCGAACTGGCAGGCACAGAGAGCAAGACAATCGCCGGTTTCTATGTCCCGAGGGCAGGCGCTTCGCGGGCGTTCGTACAGGATATCCGCAACAAGAAAGGGTATCCCAGCTTTTCGACCACCGTCCTGCTGCACGAATATGCGCACCACTTCCTGATCTCCACCACCCGCTTCGCGATGCCGCGCTGGATGAGCGAAGGCGCGGCAGAATTTTTCGCTGCGGCGAGTTTCAACGGAAACGGGACAGTCCAGATCGGGCGGCCGGCGCAGCATCGCGGTATGGAATTGGCTCACGCCGACGAAGTGACGGTTGAGCAACTGCTCGACCAGGAACTTTACGAAAGCACGCGTCGAGGCCGGTACGACGCGTTCTACGGTCGCAGCTGGGCACTGTATCACATGCTCACCTTCAGCGACGAACGCAGCGGCCAGCTGGGTGAATACTGGCTGCAGGTCGCACGCGGCACGCCCTCCATCGAGGCCGGCCGCGCCGTATTCGGCGATCTCGATGAGCTTGATCGCGAACTCGACAATTACCTCAGGCAAAAACGCATGATGAACTTCGTCCTGCAGCCGGACATGATCCAGATTGCCCCGGTCTCCATTCGCAAGCTGTCGGAAGGGGAAGAGGCCATCATGAGCGTACGCATGCGTTCGCAGCGCGGGGTCGACGACGAAACGGCGCAGACAGTTGTCGCAGACGCGCGCGCTGTCGCTGCGCAATATCCTGATGACGCAGGCGTGCTCACAGCGCTGGCCGAAGCGGAGTTTGATGCTGGCAACGACGATGCCGCCATTGCGGCCGCCGATGCTGCGATCACACTCGATGCATCGCGCAAGAATGCCTATGTGCAAAAAGGCTATGCGCTATTCCGCAAGGCGGAAGAGGCCGATGACGAAGATGCCGCGTTCAAGGCGGCGATGATACCGTTCAGCCAGCTGAATGCGCTGGAGAACGACCATCCGCTCCCGCTGATCTACTTCTACCGCAGCTTCATCCAGCGCGGCGCAATGCCGAGCGAAAACGCACGGCACGCCTTGGCGCGCGCATACGAACTGGCCCCCTTCGACAAGAACCTGGGGATGAGTTTGGGCCTGATGTATGCAGGCGATGGGCAGATTACGCGCGCCATGAATACCCTGCGCCCGCTCTCGTCCGATCCGCATGGCGGCGGGCTGGTGCGAGCGGCGAAGCGCTATCTTGGCCAGCTCCAGCACGCGTCGGAAGGAGAGCCCTGGTGGCCTTCGGCGATCGATGCCGATGTCCCCATGCTCGACGAAAGCGCGGACGAGGACTGATCGCACCCCAAAATGAAAACCCCCGGGCCGCGTTTGATCGCGGCCCGGGGGCTCTCCTCTCCAACTGTGGGAACCGTCAGGCGGCAGCAGGTGCCGCGTCGCGCACGCCCTGGTCGACATGGGCTGCGAAGGGTTCGAAATTGTCCACGAACAGCTGCACGAGCTTGGTGGCGGTGCGGTCGTATTCGTCCTTATCGTCCCAGGTGGAACGCGGATCGAGGATCTGGCTGTCGACGCCCGGGACCGCGATCGGCACTTCGAAGCCGAAGTTCGGGTCCTTGCGGAATTCCGCTTCGTTGAGGCTACCGTCGAGCGCCGCGTTGAGCAGGGCGCGAGTTGCCTTGATCGGCATGCGGTTGCCGGTGCCGTACTTGCCGCCGGTCCAGCCGGTGTTGACCAGCCAGCACTGCGCGCCGCCTTCGGCGATACGCTTCTTGAGCAGGTTTCCGTAGACCGACGGGTGGCGCGGCATGAAGGGCGCACCGAAGCAGGTCGAGAACGTCGCTTCGGGTTCGGTCACGCCGATTTCGGTCCCGGCTACCTTCGCGGTGTAGCCCGACAGGAAGTGATACATCGCCTGGTCGGGCGTAAGGCGCGCGATCGGAGGCAGGACGCCGAAGGCATCGGCCGTCAGCATGATCACATTGCTGGGCGGCGGGCCCATGTTGTCGTCCGACGTGTTCGGGATCGAGGACAGTGGATAGGCGCCGCGGGTGTTTTCGGCGAGCGTGTTGTCGTCGAGATCGATTTCGCCGTCATCGTCCATCACCACGTTTTCGAGGACGGTGCCCTCCATGCGCGTGGTGGCGTAGATTTCGGGTTCTGCTTCGGGGTTGAGGCGGATCATCTTGGCGTAGCAGCCGCCTTCGAAGTTGAAGACCGCCGTGTCCGACCAGCCATGCTCGTCATCGCCGATCAGCGTGCGGCTGGCGTCGGCCGACAGCGTGGTCTTGCCGGTACCGGACAGGCCAAAGAACACCGCGCTCTTGCCGTCGGGGCCGATGTTGGCCGAGCAGTGCATCGGCATCACGCCCTTGGGCGGCAGCAGGTAGTTGAGAATGCCGAACACGCTCTTCTTCATTTCGCCAGCATATTTGGTGCCGCCGATGAGGATCAGCTTTTCTTCGAGATTGACCGCGATCACCGTCTCGCTGCGACAGCCGTGACGCTCGGGGTCCGCCTTGAAGCTCGGCAGGTCGACGATGGTGTATTCGGGGACGAAACCTTCGAGTTCGGCTTCGGTCGGGCGCACCAGCAGGGTGCGGATGAACTGGTTGTGCCAGGCGAGCTCGTTGATGACGCGTACGTTGACGCGGTATTCCGGCTGCGAACCGCCGAACAGGTCGGCCACGAACAGCTCTTCCTTGTCGGCCAGCGCCGCCATGAAATCCTGTTTCAGGGCAGCGAAATGTTCCGGCTTCATCGAGGCGTTGTTGTCCCACCAGACCGTGTCTTCGGTTTCGGCGTTGCGGACGATGAACTTGTCCTTCGCGCTGCGGCCGGTGTGTTTGCCGGTCTGCACGACCAGCGGGCCGTGCTTGGCGCGGCGACCTTCGCCCCGCTCGAGCGCGGCTGCGGTCAGTTCTTCGGAGGTGAGATTGGGATGGATCGTCGCATCGATCTCGAAGCCCTGCGAGGCAAGCGAGGTGGAAAGCGGAAAGGTCACTGAAATCTCCAGCGCTGGTGAGCGGAATGTGTCCGGGAATCGCTGGCGCATACGAATGCGCCGCCCTTACCGATCCTTTAGTCCCGCCCTGCCGCAACGTCAAACGACCATCGGCCAGGAATGCCCAGAACGTGTGCGGCGTGCGTTGTCTTGCGTAAGGAAAAGCGTTACCCGACACAAACCATGGAAAACCAAGGCGAACAGGCCACCGCCCCGCAGGGCGCCACACCGCAGGCGGACGACCGCACGACCATTGCGCTGGTCGATGACGATCGCAACATCCTGACAACAGTTTCTATCGCGCTGCAGGCAGAAGGTTTTGCCACGCGCGTTTATTCCGACGGCGAAGCCGCGCTGACGGCGCTGCTCGACAATCCGCCGGACCTCGCGATTTTCGACATCAAGATGCCCAAGATGGACGGGATGGAATTGCTGCGCCGCCTGCGCGAAAACTCCGCCCTTCCCGTCATCTTCCTGACCAGCAAGGACGACGAGCAGGACGAGGAAGCCGGCCTCCAGATGGGCGCAGACGATTACATCGCCAAACCTTTCTCGCTGCGTCTTCTGCTGGCACGCATCCGCGCGATCCTGCGCCGCTCGGATGCACGGCGCCCCCTGCCGCTCGAAGTCGGGGAAAAAGCCGCCGAAATTATCGAGCGCGGTCGCCTTCGCATGGATCCTGCCCGCCATCATGTCACCTGGGACGGCAAGCCGGTGTCGCTGACCGTGACTGAGTTCCTGCTGCTGGAGGCACTCGCGCTGCATCCGGGCGTCATCAAGAGCCGCAACCAGCTGATGGATGCCGCCTATCCCGACGACACCTATGTCGACGATCGTACCGTAGACAGCCATATCAAGCGCATGCGGCGCAAGTTCCGCAGCGTGGACAATGATTTCTCCTCGATCGAAACGCTTTATGGCGCGGGCTACAGCTTCAGCGATGGCTGAGAAGGGCAGCGTCCTCAAGGGCGATCCACGACTTGAGAAACTGCGCTGGTCGCGCCGCCTTTCGCTCACCAGCCGCATCCTGTTCGTGAACGTCCTGCCGCTGGTGCTCCTTGGCGGCGGCGTCCTCTATCTCGACAGCTATCGCAAGCAATTGCTGGACGAGCGGTTCAAGCTCGCCCTGGTCGAAGCGCAGATCACCGCCGAAGCGCTGGCAGGCGCCACGGTACAGCGCCAGGAAGCGCTGCTGATCCAGATCGGCAAGGAACAGCGCCTGCGCCTCAGGGTCTATGGCCCGGGGGGAGAGCTGGAATCGGACAGCTTCAAGCTGGCACCGCCCAGCTTCGACCTCCCTGAACCGGCCGAGGTCGATCAAAGGGATATCGCCTACCGGATGGACCGGTGGTTCGACCGGATCGTCGGCGCGCCCGCCCTGCCCGACTATGTCGACCCGGAAAGCGACGAAGCGTCGGCCTGGCCCGAATTGGTCCGCGCGCGCGAAGAAAGCCTGACGCAAATCGTCTTGCGCGACGCTCCGGACGGCACACATGTCATCAACGCGGCCGCGCCGGTCGGGCTGGATGGCGACACCTTGCTGCTGACCCGCAATCCCGTCGACATCACCGAAAGCGTACGCGCCGCCCGCAGCACGGTTGCAGTAATCGTATTGCTGTTCCTGCTGGTTTCGACCCTGCTGTCGTTCTTCCTCGCACAGACGATCGTGCGTCCCTTGCGTCAACTCGTCCAGGCTGCGGTGCGCGTGCGCCAGGGCCGTGATCGCGCGGTGGAGGTCCCCCGCCTGCCCGAGCGCCGCGACGAGATCGGGATGCTGGCGCGCTCTATCTCGGACATGACCGGCGCCCTGAGGCATCGCATTGACGCGGTGGAAAGCTTTGCTGCCGACGTGGCGCACGAGATCAAGAACCCGCTTGCCAGCCTGCGCAGCGCGACCGAGAGCCTCGCCAAGGTCGACGACCCCGAATTGCGCGCCCAACTGCTCGATATCGCGACCCATGATGTCCGCCGGATCGACCGACTGGTCACCGAGATTTCAGACGCCAGCCGGATTGACGCCGAACTCTCGCGCGCAGAATTCGAGCCCGTCGATCTCGATACGCTCGTGCGCAATATTGTCGCCAGCCGCGAAGAGCGGGGCGAGAACGAAGGGCGCTCTGTCGAAATCCATGCCGAGGGCGGATCCTACACCATCATGGGCGTCGCAATGCGTCTTGAAAGGGTGATCGAGAACCTGCTGGACAATGCCGTGTCATTCTCGCCAGAGGATGCCCCGATCACGGTCCGCCTTTCACGGCGCGAAGGCATCATAGACCTTGCCGTAGAAGACTGCGGGCCGGGCATCCCGGAAGAAAAGCGCGAGAAAGTCTTTCACCGCTTCCATTCCGATCGGCCGGAAGGCGAGGATTTCGGCAATCACTCCGGCCTCGGCCTCGCCATCGCGCGCACCATTGCCGAAGCGCATGACGGGACCCTGCATGCAGAGATGCGGCCCGGCGGCGTGCAAGGCGCCTGTCTTGTGCTCAGCCTTCCCGCCGCGCGGTGAGCGAAGCGCTCTTCAATGTAAGCTGCGTGTGCCTCGGCGGGCGCGCGATCCTGATCAGCGGGGCGCCGGGAAGTGGGAAGACGTCGCTTGCCTTGGCTCTTATCGATCGCGGGGCCGAATTGATCGGCGACGATGGCATATCTCTGCGCCTTTCGGACGGTATCGTGATCGCCGGTCCTCCCCCCGAAACCACCGGCCAGATCGAAGTCCGCAATGTCGGTATCGTCGAGCTTCCAACCACGACTGCTCCAATCGCGCTGGTGTTGGACCTCAATGACAAAGCGGCGCGCTTCCCCCTTGAAGATAAGCATCGCAAGATACTCGGTATCCCAATTCCGCTGGTGGAATTCAGGCCGGGTGACGCCATCCAGGCCCTGCGCGCGCAATACGCGTTGGATAAACACGGGTTGAGGGTTCCATACCGTTCGGATGGCGGTGCTAAGAAGGCGCGATGAGCGACGACTCGCAAAAGCAACGCGTACTACTGGTCACCGGCCTTTCCGGTGCGGGCAAGAGTACCGCTTTGCAGGTCCTGGAAGACCTGGGGTGGGAAGCGATCGACAATTTTCCGATCCGTCTCCTCTCCGGTCTGGTCGGGACCGAAAGCGACCACCCGGCACCGATTGCGATCGGCTTCGATTCGCGGACCCGCGGCTTCGTCCCGTCCGAAACCATCGATCAGTGCAAACTGCTATCCCAGCGCGATGATATCGAGCTGATGACCCTGTTCATCGACTGCTCGACCGCCGAGCTGGAACGCCGTTACAACGAGACCCGCCGGCCCCACCCCATGGCACGCGGCCGCCCGGTCGCTGGCGGGATTGCCGCCGAACGCGAGCTTCTCGAGCCGCTCCGGCGCTGGGCCGACAGCGTCATCGACACAACCGGTTTTTCGACCAACCAATTGCAACAAGTCGTCCGCGAACGCTTCGCCGACAGCGAAACGCGCGACATGACCATCACCGTGTCCAGCTTCGGCTTCGCGCGAGGCATGCCCCCGCTCGCCGACCTCGTTTTCGACATGCGTTTCCTCGACAATCCACACTGGATCGACGGCCTGCGCGAACAGACCGGCCTCGACGAAGACGTCGCGGCGCATATCTCTGCCGACCCTGCCTTCGGACCGTCTTTTGCGCGGATTTCAGACACTTTGCGCGAATTGCTGCCACGCTACGCCGCGCAGGGTCGCAGCTACCTGAACATTGCTTTCGGCTGCACCGGAGGGCGCCATCGGTCGGTCTACAGCGCCGAACGCGCAGCCGAGGTCTTGCGCGAGGCAGGATTTTCGCCCACGGTCATTCACCGAAATCTGGGAAGCCGCCCCGCCGATCCGCTCGAGCGCCGCTGATTCCCTCGCCGCATAATGGTCGACAGACAAAGCTAACACCTTCGGAAAGCACAGCACGGCTCACTTCCCATGATCGGAATGATTCTCGTTACCCACGGCAAACTGGCCGAGCATTTTATCGATGCGATGGAGCATGTCGTTGGCCGCCAGGAAGGTGTCGCCACCATCTGCATCGGCCCGAACGACGATATGGAACTCAGGCGCAAGGACATCGCCGACGCCATCGAAAAGGTCGATGACGGCGATGGCGCGATCATCCTGACAGACCTGTTCGGCGGCACACCGTCCAATCTCGCGATCTCGCTCCTCGATACCGGCCGGATCGAGGTCATCGCCGGGATCAACTTGCCGATGCTCATCCGCCTGGCAGGCGCGCGCAAGTCGATGAACGTCGTCGATGCCGTGAACGCCGCGCAAACGGCGGGCCGCAACTACATCACCGTGGCCAGCGAATTCCTCGGGCAGGAAATCGACAGCGAACGGAAGGCAAGTTGAGCGAGCTTCGCAAGACCCTCACCGTCGTCAACCAGCGCGGCCTGCATGCACGCGCCAGCGCCAAGTTCGTCGGCGCGGTCGCGGAAGTACCCGAAGGCTGTTCGGTGCGCGTCGCCAAGGGCAGTAACGAAGCGGCAGGCGGCAGCATCCTCGGTCTCATGATGCTGGGCGCGGCCAAGGGCGACACGATCGAACTCATCGTTGCGGGAAACGGTGCCGACACTGTCATGGCCGACCTGTCCGCCATGATCGAGGACGGTTTCGGAGAACCCTGACATGACGCGCGAGCGCAGCGACGCGCGCCGGATCATCACCGGCTTTTCCAATCCCACGGTCAAGGCGCTGCGCGCCCTGCGCGAAAAGAAGCACCGCAAGGCGGCGGGCAAGTTCCTCGCAGAGGGCCTCCGCCTGCTCACCGATGCGCGCGAGAGCGGGCATGTTCCGCAAACCCTCGTCCTGTCCGACAAGCGCGATCCGCACCCGCTGCTGACCGAACTGGAGCGAGCGGTCGAGGCATCGGGAGGCGAGATTATCGAAACCTCGCCCGATATCCTCGCCAAGATCACCGGCAAGGACAATCCGCAGGCGGTCGCAGGCGTCTTTGCGGAATTCGACACATCGCTTGCCGCGCTCGACCGCACCTCCGCCGATATCTGGCTGGTGGCGCAGGCGCTGCGCGATCCCGGCAATCTGGGCACTATGCTCCGCACCGCGGATGCCATTGGCGCAGGCGGCGTGATCCTGATCGACGACTGTGCCGATCCCTTCAGCGTGGAGACGGTGCGCGCCAGCATGGGCGCCATCTTCACACGCCGCGTTGCGCGAGCCGAATGGGCAGATTTCGAACAATGGCTGCGTGGCGGCGAAGGCCAGCTGGTTGCCGCCTCGCTGCGCGATGCACAGCCCTATCGCTCCGCCCCCTATGCCGCGCCTTGTTTCGTGATGGTCGGCAACGAGAGCCGGGGTCTGCCCGAAAAATACGAGATGGCCTGCGACCTTCGCGTGACCATGCCGATGAAAGGCCGCGCCGACAGCCTCAACGCCGCAGTCGCAGCCGCAGTGCTTGGCTATGAGGTGCTGGCAGCTCTCGACAGCGGAACCGCTTGATCCCGCGTCCGAATTGCTGCCAAGACGCGGCAAGGGAGAGGACGCGATGATGAAAAGCTTGAGGATAGCCGGAGTAGCAGGAGCCTTGCTCCTGTCAGCCTGCGTCACTGCCCCTGTCGAAGTGGCAGAGACCGATCCGGCCGACCTGATCCTTACCAACGCGCGGGTCTATACGCTTGCCTGGGGCGACCCCGACGGGGAGGGCAATCCTGCCGCCGACGCGCCGTTCGATGGATCGAACTGGCGACCTGACGCCGAGGCAGTCGCGATCGACGATAGTGCAATCGTGTTTGCCGGAAGCGCGCAGGAGGTGCTTGCGTGGCAGGGTGCCGCAACGCGCATAGTCGACCTTCGCGGCGCGACGGTCCTGCCGGGTCTAGTCGACACCCATACCCATGTCGTCGAATTCGGCGCAAAGCTGGATGTTGTCGATCTCACCGATGTCGCGACCGAAGCCGAGGCCGTCGCGCTGGTTGCCGATCGCGCGAAGATGCTGCCTGCCGGGGAATGGATTATCGGCGCAGGCTGGGACGAAGGCGCCTGGGCCAATGCCTATCCCGACAAGGCTCTATTGAGCGCAGCCGTACCCGATCATCCCGTCGTGATGCGCAGCCTCCATGGCTTCGGGCTGTGGGCCAATCAGGAGGCACTCGATGCAGCCGGAATTACTGCCGAAAGCGCAGTGCCCGAGGGCGGCGAAATGCGACTCAGCGACGATGGTGCGCCAAGCGGCCTGTTCCTCAACCGGGCCACGACCATGCTGGACAAGGCGATCCCGACGGCATCGCTCGAAACCCGCATGCGGCAGACGCGCAAGGGTCTGATGCAGATGGCCCGCGACGGTTATGTCACGGTCCATGAAGCGGGCGCGGATACCCACGCGATGGAGACGTTCGCCGCGCTGGAAGCGAGCGACGATCTGCCGATACGCGTCTACGCCATGCTCTCGCTGCGCGACGAGCCGCTGATGCGCCGCTGGATCGCGAGGGGGCCGGACAGCGACACCGATTCCATGCTCGTGACGCGTTCGGTGAAGGCCTATTACGACGGGGCGCTGGGCTCTCGGGGCGCGCGCCTGCTGGAAGACTACGCGGACCGTCCCGGCCATCGCGGCGTTAGTGGGAGCGGCTACGGCTTCGATCGCGAGTTGAACGAAGCGGCGATGAAAGCGGGCTTCCAGACCGGCATCCACGCCATCGGTGACGCGGGCAACCGCGAGGCGCTGGACATTCTCGAGCGTGTTTTTGCCGAGACGCCCGGAGCGCGCGACAACCGCCACCGGATTGAGCACGCCCAAGTCATCGCGCCCGAAGATATGGGCCGCTTTGCCGAACTGGGCGTCATCGCATCGATGGAACCGCCACATGCGGTGGAGGACAAGACCTGGGCCGAAGACAGGCTCGGCGCGGACCGCGTTCGCGGCGCCTATGCCTGGCGCACATTGCTGCGAAATGGCGCACGGATGACCTTCAACGCCGACAATCCGGGCAGCGATCACAGCATCTTCTACGGTCTCCACGCTGCCGTCACGCGGCGCGACAAGGACCTGAAGCCCGCGGGCGGATGGTATCCCGAAGAGGCAGTGACCATCGAGGAAGCGATCCGCGCCTACACCTCGTGGTCGGCCTATGCGGGCTTCCGCGAAGAGGAGACCGGCATTATCGCGCCCGGGCGCTGGGCCGATATAACGGTCATGGACATCGACCCGTTCACTCTCGCCCGGAGCGATCCTGCGAAGCTGCTGGACGGAGAGATCGTGATGACCATCGTCGATGGCCGGATCGTCTACGAGCGATAGGGCCTATTCCGCGGCTTCGCGGCCATCCTCGATCTGCGCGGCGTCTTCCGCATTGTAGCGCGGTGTCGCCTCGACCTTGGGCACTTCCTCGATCTCGCGCTTGCCGATTTCGATGCCCTGTTCCGACAAGCGGCGACCGGCGGACAGGACGTTACGCTCGAAACTGCCGACGAACTTGTTGTAATTGTTGACCGCGGTTTCCAACCCGCCGCCGACGCGTTTCATGTGCTCTGCGGCAACAGCCAGACGGTCGTAAAGCTCTGCCCCGGCCTTTCCGATGGCGACCGCTTCCTGGGCGATCGTGTCCTGCCGCCAGACCTGCGCGACGGTCCGCGCGATTGCGACAAGGTTGGTCGGCGTCGCAAGCAGGACCTTGTTATGAAACGCAAAATCCCAAAGTTCCGGGTCGTGTTCGAGTGCAGCGGCCACGAAATGCTCGCCCGGGACAAACATGACCACGTAATCGGGCGCGTCGTCGAACTGGCTCTGATAACCCTTGGAGCCGAGCGTCTGGACGTGGCCGCGCATCGATTTGGCGTGCTGGTCCATATGCCGAGCGCGCTCCCCATCGTCCTCGGCTTCGAAGGCAGCCTGGTAAGCGTTCAATGACACTTTCGCATCGATCACCAGCTTCTTCTGGCCCGGCACATTGACGATGGCATCGGGCCGCAGGCGTCCGCTTTCCGTGTCGACCGACTGTTCGAGGATGAAATCGGTGTGTTCGGACAGGCCGCACTGTTCCAGCACGTTCTGCAAGGCCCGTTCACCCCAGCGCCCGCGCGCCTTGGGGGCATTGGTAAGGCTGTTACCCAAACGCTGTGCCTCGCGCCGGACCTCTTCCTGCCCGCGCTGCATTTCGGTGATCTGCTGGTAGAGCCGTCCGAAGGCATCGGTGCGCTTTTCTTCGAGGTCGGCGACCTGTTTTTCGTACTTGGCCAGCCGCTCTCCGACCGGTTGCAGCAACGCCTTGATCTTTTCCTCCGAGGTTTTTTCCGAGTGTCCCAGCCGCTCGCTCGCCCGCTCGAGGAATTTTTCCTGCGCCGCGCCGAGCACTTTGGCCCCGGTATTCTCGAATTCCTTGAGCAGATTTGCGCGCGATTCTTCCAGCAGGCGCTTCTGTTCTTCGAAGCCCGCTGCCCTCGCCTTCAGGGCACCGTGTGCTTCACGTTCCTCGTCCAGCTTGCGCGCCAGATCGTCCGCGCGGGCCGCGCGATCCGACATGGTCGCCAGTTCGGGCGCCATGCGTGAAAGCTTTTCGGACAGGTCCTTCGCCTCGCCATCGCGTTCCGCGTGGCGCGCCTTCCATTCCGCGACCGGGCGCGAACCGAAGAACCAGCCGGCAAGCCCACCGAAAAGGAGGCCGCCGAACAATGCTACGAGTATGAAAATCATTGGGTCCATCCCGCGACATTAGGCGGAACGGAGAGAGAACGCCAGAGGACGCGACAAGCTATCTACCGCTGGCGTTTCACGACTAGGTTGTAGAGGAAATAGAATCCCACCGAGAAGGCGAGGAAATAGGCGGCGAAGCGGATCGCGAGCTCGTCGAAATCCGCACCGTCGCTGAGATAGCGCCAGGTGCAGCTGATCAGGGCGAAAAGCAGTCCGGCCAGTGCCGCCTGCGACCAGCTGATCCGGTCAGGCTGCCTCACGCAGCTTCTTCAGCTTCTTCAGGGCCATGCTGCGCTTGAGGCGCGAAAGGTGGTCGATGAAGAGGATGCCTTCAAGATGGTCCATCTCGTGCTGGATGCAGGTGGCCATGAGGCCTTCCATCTCTTCTTCGTGCACCTTTCCGTCGAGGTCCTGGTACCGCACGCGGCAGGTGGCCGGGCGATCCACATCGGCGAAGATGTCGGGGACCGAAAGACAGCCTTCCTGATAGCTCGCCAGATCTTCCGCCGGATCGAGGATTTCAGGGTTCACGAAGACCCGCGGTTCCTTCTTGGTCGGATAATGGTGGTGGTGGTGTCCGCCGTGATCGCACTCTTCCGGCTCGGCATCGGTGTCTTCGGGCTGAAGATCGATGACGAGCAGGCGCTTGGGCACGCCGACCTGGATCGCGGCGAGGCCGATACCGGGCGCGGCATACATCGTTTCGAACATGTCCTCGACCAGCGTTTTCAGCTCGTCATCAAACTCGGTTACGGGTTCGGACACGGTCTTGAGCCGGGGATCCGGCACTTCGAGGATTTCACGGATAGCCATGGGGGGTCAGATAAGCGCTGAATGCGACCAATTCAACAGAATTGGGCTGCTTAGACTGATCGATTAGCCGAGCGGCCGCCGCGCACGTAGCGCCTGCGCCAGAGTGCCCTCGTCGAGATAGTCCAATTCCCCGCCCACCGGCAGGCCATGCGCCAGCTGCGTGATGCGGATCGGGAAATCCTCCAGCCGTTCGGCGATGTAATGCGCGGTGGTCTGGCCTTCGAGCGTTGCGTTCATGGCGAGGACCACCTCGTCCACCCCGCCCGCCTCGACGCGTGAGAGAAGGCTGGCGATATTGAGGTCTTCCGGGCGAATCCCATCCAGTGCCGACAGTTTGCCGCCGAGCACGTGGTACTTGCCGGTGAACAGCTTCGCCCGGTCGAGCGCCCATAGATCCGCCACGTCCTCCACCACGCACAGGCCCTTGCCGTCGCGGCGCGGATCGGCGCAGATGCCGCAGGGATTGGTGGTGTCGACATTGCCGCAGGTGTCGCATTCGACCAGCGCCTCGCCCACTGTCGCCAGCGCTTCGAGCAGAGCGGGCAGCGCGCTTTCGCGGCGCTTGACGAGCCACAGCACAGCGCGCCGCGCGCTGCGCGGGCCGAGGCCGGGAAGGCGCGCCAGCGCGGAAGCCAGAGTCTCGATCTCTTGCGATGCCATACGTGCACAGATAGGGGCGCAGGCGCGACCAAGAAAGGCCATAGAACACGTCATGCGCATAATCTTCATGGGAAGCCCGGATTTCGCCGTGCCCACGCTGCAGGCGCTGGTCGATGCGGCGCATGAAGTCGTGTGCGTCTACACCCAGCCGCCCCGCCCCGGCGGCCGCCGCGGCAAGGAACTGACGAAGACGGTCGTGCACGAACGGGCAGACCGGCTCGGGATCGAGGTGCGCCATCCCAAATCGCTTAAATCCGCCGAAGAGCAGGAGGCTTTTGCCGCGCTCAATGCCGATATCGCGGTGGTCGCGGCCTATGGCCTGATCCTGCCGCAGGCGATCCTCGATGCGCCGGAACACGGCTGCCTCAACGTCCATGCGTCCATCCTGCCGCACTGGCGCGGTGCAGCGCCCATCCATCGTTCGATCATGGCGGGTGACGAGGTGACGGGGGTCACGATCATGCAGATGGAAGCAGGCCTCGATACCGGCTCCATGCTCGCCACCGTGCGCACACCGATCGAGGACAAGACCACGGGCGAATTGACCGAGGAACTGGCCGAACTGGGCGCGCAGCTGATGGTCGGCACGCTCATCGATCTCGACGCACTGCACGCTGTCGAACAGGACGATGCAGAAGCGACCTATGCCACCAAGATCGACAAGGCGGAGGCCCGGCTGGACTGGGCCCGTCCGGCAGAAGAGGTCGTGCGTCATGTACATGGCCTCTCGCCCTTCCCCGGCGCATGGTTCGAACATGACGGCCAGCGGGTGAAACTGCTGCGCGCAGAGACATGCGAGGGGTCGGGAGAGCCGGGAGAAGTGCTCGATGACCGCCTCGCCATCGCATGCGGCGACGGCGCGATCCGTCCGCTCGAACTGCAGCGGGCCGGCAAGCCGCGCATGGACCTCGAGACTTTCCTGCGCGGCAATCCGATTGCCAAAGGCACGCGCCTTTCGTGACCCGTTTCGCGCTCACCCTGGAATTCGACGGCACGCCGTTTTTCGGCCTGCAACGCCAGCCCCACGGCCCGAGCGTGCAGCAGTCCGTCGAGGAAGCGGCCTTCGCGGTGACCGGCGAGGAAGTGCGGCTGGCCAGCGCCGGGCGGACAGACACGGGCGTGCACGCGCTGGCAATGCGCAGCCATCTCGACATCGAGAAGGATATCGAACCCTTTCGCCTGATGGAGGCGCTCAACGCCAAGCTCCGCCCCGATCCGGTGGCAGTAACCCATTGCGAGGTGGTGCCGGACGATTGGCACGCACGTTTCACCTGCACGGGGCGCAGCTATGTCTACAGGATCGCCAATCGCCGCGCCCCGCTGACGCTGGAGAAAAACCGCGCCTGGCAGGTGCCTCAGCCGCTCGACGAAAAAGCCATGCATGAAGCCGCGCAGGCACTGGTCGGCAACCACGACTTCACGACCTTCCGGTCTGCTCATTGCCAGTCCGCCAGTCCGCAAAAGACGCTCGACCGCCTCGATGTCGAACGCGACGGGGACCACGTCCTGATCCACGCCGCAGCGCGCAGTTTCCTGCATCACCAGGTGCGCTCCATGGTCGGCTGCCTCGCGCTCGTGGGCATGGGCCGCTGGGCCGTCGGCGATGTGAAAAAGGCGCTGGAAGCGCGCGACCGGCAGGAACTGGGCCTCAACGCGCCGCCCCACGGGCTCTATTTCGTCGCGGCGACCTATCCGGACGACAACTGACGTAACGGCACCCTAGCCAAGTCCCATTTCGAGGCGTAGCGAGGCCGCAAACAGGTTTCGTAAAGCAACGAAAGGGAATTGGATGACCACCGGCAAACAGCTTTTCACCACTCTGGAATCCGACGGCACGCTGACCGTCGAGATCGCCGAAAGCACCTTCCCCGACCCGACCGGCAACCAGGTCCTGGTCAAGATGGAAGCGGCCCCGATCAATCCTTCCGACCTCGCCATCCTGACCGGCGCGGCGGATTTCGAGAATGCGGAATATTCGCACGGCAAGGTCGTCGCGAAGATGCCCGAACCCTTCAACACCGGCTCCAAGGCCCGTCACGGCCAGCGCCTGCCCGCCGGTAACGAAGGTGCCGGCACCGTCGTCGCCACCGGCGATAGCGACATGGCCAAGGCGCTGATGGGCCAGCGCGTCGCCTGCGTTCCTGGCAATGCCTACAGCCAGTACGCTATCGCGGACGCCGCCATGTGCCTGCCGCTCGGCGATCACAGTGCGGAAGCGGGCGCTTCCAGCTTCGTCAACCCGATGACCGCGCTCGGCTTTGCCGAAAACGCCAAGATGGACGGCCAGAAGGCGATCCTGCACACGGTCGGCGCATCGAACCTGGGCCAGATGCTGGTCAAGATCTGCCAGGAAGACGGCCTCGGCCTCGTCAACATCGTGCGCAAGCAGGAGCAGGTGGACCTGCTCAAGGGGCTCGGCGCCAGCCATGTCGTCAATTCATCGGACGATGATTTCATGGGCAACCTCAAGGCGGCCATCGACGAAACCGACGCCTTCTACGGCTTCGATCCCATCGGCGGCGGCCAGATGGTCGACACCTGCTTCAAGGCGATGGAACAGGTCGCCGTGGGCAAGATGACCGAATATTCGCGCTATGGTTCGAACCAGCAGAAGCGGATGTTCATCTACGGTCGTCTCGACTTCGGGCCGACCACGCTGACCCCGTCCTACGGTTTCGGCTGGACGCTGTCGGGCTGGCTGCTGACACCTTTCCTCCAGACGGCGGGCATGGAAACGGTGATGCGGATGAGGAAGCGCGTGCTCGACAACCTCACCACCACTTTCGCCAGCAGCTACAAAACCAAGGTCGACTTGGAAGGCATGCTCACGAAGGAAGCGATCCTAGATTATCGCCAGATGAAGACGGGCGAGAAATACCTCGTCTTGCCGAACGGCTGACGCTTAACGCCCGTCGAAGGCGCGCTGGATGGCGGCGGGATCACTGGTCCCGCTTGCCAGCAGCAATTGCAGCAGGATGCGCGCCTTCTGCGGGTTGAGCGCGCGGGCGGCGACGAAACCGTTCGGCGTGTCTTCGGCCTCGCGGTCGACCAGTCCTTCGTCGGTGCGGCTGGCCCGAACGACGGCGATGCCCCCCTGCGCCAGCAGCGCCAGTTCCTGCCGCACGCGTTCGGGCATATTGCCCTCGCCCACGCCTGCGATGACAATCCCGCGCGTTTCGTCACCCACCAGGCGGAGCACTTCTTCGGCGCACAATCCGGCATGGGCATAGGCGATCACGACCTGCGGCAGGTCGTCGCACCACGCAAATGCGGAAGCCTCGTCCTCGCGCCACGGAGCGCCGAACCATTCGAGCGAAGCGGGCGTGACGAGCCCGACAGATTCGCGCGGAAAGCCGCGAAAAGCATCGGTTCCCCGCGTGCGGACCTTGCGCACGTCACGCGCGCCGAAAACGCGGTCGCCCATCACCACCAGTACGCCGCGACCGGCGGCATCCGGATCGCTCGCGACACGAACGGCGTTGGCGAAATTGCGCAGCCCGTCATAGCCCACAGCGTCGGCCGGGCGCATCGCGCCAACGACCACCACCGGCTTCGTAGCTGGCAGGGTCAGGTCGAGCAGGAATGCGGTCTCTTCGAGGGTATCCGTGCCATGAGTGACGACCACACCATCGCAGCCCTCGTCGGCGAGGGCCGTAGAGATGGCGGCGTGCAGCGCATTCCATACCGTTGGGCCGATATCGCCTGAATCGATATTGGCGATCTGATGACCGGACAGCTGCGCTTCCAGACCCAGGCCACCCACCTTCTCGAGGTAGTCTTCGATACCGATTTCGCCTGCGCGGTAATCGCTGGCGATCGCTGAACCGGCGATACCGGCGATAGTGCCACCGGTTGCAAGGACTTGGAGTCTGGTCGTCATGAGCGCCGCGATAGCGAGAAAGATTTCTCAGGTCACGGGACCAATCATATGTTATAATGCCATTTGGGTAAGAAGCGCCGGCAATTCGGGCTTCGATACGGGAGCGAAGCGATAGCTGCGTCTACTGAACTGGAGCGTTTCCCTAATACCGGCCTGTTCTTGGAAGGCCGGTTGCGCCACGACTTGTCGCAAGAAGAGAAGGTCGAACTGGAATCGCTGGTTTCCCGTGTGGAGATACTTCCCGATGGCCACCGCCTGATTTCTCGCGGCGATATCTGCGATCATTCGACCATGCTGATCGACGGCTTCATGCTGCGAACGCTGGATTCAGGGGATCGGCGCTATGGTGTCAGTTTCCACGTCCCTGGCGATTTCGTGGACTTGCACTGTTTCGCGCTCAAGCGATTGGATCATAACATTGAATGCGTCGGGCAGGCCAAAGTCGGGCTGGTCCCGCACGAACGCATTGCCGAAGTGATGAAAGAAAAGCCGCATCTGGCCCGCTTGTTCTGGTTCTCCACCCTGCTCGATGCAGCCATGCATCGCGAATGGATCATGAAGCTCGAACAGCTCAAGGTGCCGCAGCGCATCGCGCATATCTTTGCCGAGGTCTGGTGCAGGCTCGATATGGTTGGCCTTGCCTTTGAAGACGGCTTCGACACCCCGCTCACCCAGGCAGACCTGGCCGACATGTGCGGCGCCACTCCAATCCACGTCAATCGCGCGATCGGCGAATTGCGCAAGAGCGGGATCGCCGATTTCAATCGCGGAGAGGTGCGCATCTGCAATCGCGAGAAACTGGAAAGTTTCGCGGATTTCGAGAAAGACTATCTCTATGGTGACGGCGCATTGTCATTGCGGCAGGATGGGCTCTGAAGGCCCGGTGAGATCCGCTGTACGCGGCGGGTTATAACATATGACAACCTGCGGGCTGTCAAAAATGCGCTCTGAAGGCAGAAACGAACAGAAAGCTAACATGCGTCAATAGACCTCGGGCGAGCGGCTTGCTTTATCGGCGCGCAATGGACGCAATTCGTGGTGACATACGGTCTTCCGATTTCCCGCTGACCGGCGAATTTCTCGCCGGACGATTGAGGGAACATCTCGATCAGGACGACCTGAACTACATCGAAGGCCTTATCGAAACCGTGGAAGAACACGGCGACGGTACACGCCTGCTCGAAAGAGGCGACGTCACGAACAAGAGCACCATGCTGATCGAAGGCTATGTGTTTCGTACAATCGAGTCCGGCGACCGTCGCTACATTGTCGGCGTCCAAGTGCCGGGAGATTTCGTCGACCTGCACGGGTTCGCATTGAAGCGCCTTGATCACAGCATTGTTGCGGCAGGCCCGGTCAAGATCGGCAGCGTCAGCCACGAGAGCCTGCGCACGGTTATGCAGGATCGCCCGAATATCGCTCGTGCCATGTGGTTTGCCACACTGCTCGACGCCTCGATCCATCGCAAATGGATCCAGATTCTCGAACAGCTCGACGCGCCGAAGCGTATCGCCCATCTCTACGCAGAACTGCATACGAGGCTGGAGCTTATCGGGCGAACCGTCCCACGCGCATTGCGCACGCCGTTCACCCAGCTGGACCTGGCCGACATGTGCGGGGTCAGCGCAATCCATGCCAATCGCGCTGTCGGCAAGCTGCGAGAATTGGGTGTTGCCGAAATCCGGCGGGGCGACCTTTACACCGACGACTGGGACCGCCTGAAGCGTTATGCGCGCTTCAATGCCGACTACCTCTATGGCGACGGTGCGCTGAAGCTGGACGAAGGCTGGAACTGAATCTCGCGCTTGACCCGGCGCGAAACCGCGCTACATGCGCGCTTCACCCCACAAGGGGGCGCTTAGCTCAGTTGGTAGAGCATCTCGTTTACACCGAGAGGGTCGGCGGTTCGAGCCCGTCAGCGCCCACCACTATTCCCCGACAACCTCTGCAATGGCCGCGCGTGCTTCGTCGCTCGACCAGTCGTAGTCGCCCACCACACGCCAGACCTCCAGCCCCTGCGCATCGTAGAGGATCGTGGTCGGCAGCGGGGTGTTGTCGAAGTGCAGGCCAAGCTCGTTCTGCGGGTCCATCCACGGTTCGAGATAGGCGAATTCGTTCGCCGCGAAATAGGGAGCGACCTTTTCCGCGCCGCCCGCATCCTGGCTCACGGTAATGACGTGCAATTGGTCGTCGAAGTCGCCGGCAAGAGCATCGAGCAGCGGCATCTCCTTCTTGCACGGCGCGCACCATGTCGCCCACAGGTTCAGCAGCACCGGCGTGCCCTGCAATGAGCCCAGATTGATCTGCCGCCCGTCCGGATCGCTTACATTGATGGCGGGCATCAGGCTGTCGGCATAGGTGCGGTCGATCTCGCCGGTTTTGATCTGTGAAGCACCGCTTTCTTGCGCCTCATCGGGTGCGCTCCTATCGCAGGCGGACACAGCAAGACCCAGGGTGACGATCAGCGTGAGCGATAAGCGGGACAATAAAGGCTCCAATGCAATGTGGGGCGGCAGGTTCGCCGAAGGGCCTAGCGCGATAATGCGCGAAATCAACGCCTCTATCCCCTTCGACAAGGCGCTGTGGCGCGAAGACATCGCGGGCAGCCGCGCCCATGTCGCCATGCTGGCCAGGCAGGGCATCGTCAGCGAAGCGGACACCGCCGCGATCGACAAGGGCCTGGCGCAGATTGCCGAGGAATATGAAGCGGACGGCGTGCCCGAGGACTGGGACCTCGAAGACATCCACATGACCGTCGAGGCACGGCTGACCGAAATCGTCGGTCCGGTCGCGGGGCGGCTCCATACTGCGCGCAGCCGTAACGACCAGGTGGCGACCGATTTCCGCATGTGGGTCCGCAGCGCCAATCGACGCGCGATCGCAGGGATAGACGCGGTGCTCCACGCGCTGGTCGCCCGCGCCGACGAGCATGCCGACACGATCATGCCCGGCTTCACCCATTTGCAGACCGCGCAGCCCGTGACGCTTGGCCACCACCTGCTCGCCTATTTCGAAATGCTGGTGCGCGACCGCTCGCGGTTTGCAGACGCGCTGGAGCGGATGGACGAATGCCCGCTCGGTTCGGCGGCGCTTGCGGGAACCGGCTTCGATCTCGACCGCGAGATGACTGCAAAGGCGCTGGGTTTCGCCCGGCCCACCCGCAACAGCCTCGATGCGGTGTCGGATCGCGATTTCGCGCTCGATTACCTCATGGCCGCAAGCCAGTGCGCCCTGCACCTTTCGCGCCTGGCTGAGGAGTTCATCATCTGGACCAGCCAGCCCTTCGGCTTCGTCAAACTGCCCGACACGCTGTCGACCGGCAGCTCGATCATGCCGCAAAAGCGCAATCCCGACGCCGCCGAACTGGTGCGCGGCCATGCGGGGCGCGTGATCGGGTGCACCACGGCGCTGATGGTGACGATGAAGGGCCTGCCGCTGGCCTATTCCAAGGATATGCAGGACGACAAGCCGCCGGTCTTCGAGGCTGCGGGCCTGATGGACCTTTCGCTCGCGGCGATGGCGGGAATGGTAGCGGACAGCGGCTTCGATAAGGCCCGGATGCGCAAGGCTGCGGAAGCAGGGCACGCCACGGCGACCGACCTTGCCGACTGGCTCGTGCGGCAGGCGGACATTCCTTTCCGCGAGGCGCATCACATCACCGGCGCCGCCGTAAAGCTGGCCGACGAGAAAGGTGTCGCCCTCGACGGCCTTGCCATCGACGATCTCAAGGCCATCGACAGCCGTATCGACGAACGCGTTTTCGACGCGCTTTCGGTCGATGCTTCGGTCGCCGCGCGCGCTTCCTATGGCGGGACCGCGCCGGAGCGGGTAAGGCAGCAGGTAGAAGATGCCCGCAAGCGGCTGGAGAAATTCTGATGCGCCTTGGCGCCCTGATTATCGCCCTCACCCTGCTGTCCGCCTGCGGGCAGAAGGCGCAGCTGAAGCCCTTGGCTGGCGAGACGCTGCCGCCGGCGCCGTTCGGTGCCGAAGTGCAGCCGGATGCGGACGACCTGCTCCAGCTCGATCCCCAGGCCGCTCCGGAGCGCAGCACAGAATTGCGCACCCGTTCCGAAGAACGAGAGGACGATCCCTTCGATCTTCCGCCGGAGTAGGTTGCAGCGGGACAAGCAAGGCTTGCTAGACTTGGCCTTGGCCATTCGGCAAACGCGCTGCCCATGGACCATTTCCAGATCCGCGATGGCGTCCTCCATGCAGAGGACGTGCCGCTTACCCAGATAGCCGAAGCGGTCGGCACACCGGTTTACGTCTATTCGCGCGCCACGCTTGAACGCCACGCCCGCGTCTATCGCGAAGGGCTTTCCGCGCTCGACAATCCGCACATTGCCTTCGCGGTCAAATCCAACCCGAACCTTGCCGTGCTGCGCGTGCTGGCGAACATGAGGTATGGCGCCGACGTCGTTTCTGGTGGTGAGCTTACCCGCGCGCTGGCGGCTGGCATGAAAGCGGAAGACATCGTGTTCTCCGGCGTCGGCAAGACCCATGACGAACTGCAGCAGGGTCTCGAATGCAGCATTGGCCAGTTCAATATCGAGAGCGAAGAGGAAGGGTACGAGCTGGCGGCCATTGCCCGCCGCTTCGGCAAGACGGCCGCCTGCGCGCTGCGCGTAAATCCCGATGTCGATGCGCGAACCCACGAGAAGATCTCTACCGGCAAGCGCGAGAACAAGTTCGGTGTCCCGATCGACCGGGCAGTCGAAATCTACGCTTCGCTGGCGGGCGAAGACGGCCTCGATATGCGCGGCGTTGCGGTTCACATCGGCAGCCAGCTGGCCGATTTGGAGCCTTTGGAAACCGCTTTCGGAAAGGTCGGGCAGCTGATCGCCGATCTCCGTGCGCGAGGGTGCAAGGTGACCCACGCCGATCTCGGCGGCGGGCTTGGCGTGCCGTACAAGAGCGGCGAGGAATATCCCTCGCCCGCCGCCTATGGCGAAATGGTCGCGCGGGTTTCGGCTGGCTGGGACGTGCGCCTGATGTTCGAACCCGGGCGCGTGATTGCCGGGAACGCGGGTGTCCTCCTAACCCGCGTGGTGCGCGTGAAGCGCGGGATCGAACGGCCTTTCGTGGTCGTCGATGCAGCAATGAACGATCTCGCCCGGCCTGCCATGTACGGTGCGTGGCATGATTTCGAGGCGGTGGAGCCTACCGGACAGCGCATGACCGCCCACATCGTCGGCCCGATCTGCGAAACGGGCGACACCTTCGCGATGGACCGCGAATGCGATGCGCTGATCGCCGGAGAATTGGCGGTTTTCCGCACCGCAGGTGCTTATGGCGCGACCATGGCATCGAGCTACAATTCGCGTGGTTTCGTGGCAGAAGTGCTGGTCGACGGGGACCGTTTCGCGACTGTCGCCGACCGGATTGCGGCAGGGGCGATCATGGATGCGGAACGCGTGCCGGAGTGGCTCGACTGATGTTGCATTCGCTCCCGCTATTCCATCGCATTTCCGGCCAGCGGGTCGTGGTGGTGGGCAGCGGCGAAATGGCGGAGGCGAAGGCACGGCTTGTCGGACGCGCCGGGGGCATTCCCTGCGCAGAGACCGAAGCGCATCATGCGAAACTGGCATTTGTGGCACTCGCCGACGAGCGCGCGGCAGAGGCGGCGGCGCTGCGGCTGAAACGGCTCGGCCTGCTGGTAAACGTGGCGGATAGACCCGACCTGTGCGACTTTACATTGCCCAGCCTGCTTGAACGCGATCCCGTGCTGGTCGCGGTGAGCACGGGCGGTGCCTCTGCCGGACTGGCGAAGCACCTGCGCCTGCGGCTGGAAGCGATCCTGCCGCAAAATCTTGGCGGATTGGCCGAGGCGCTATCCAACGCGCGCGACAAAATCCGGGCGAAATTTCCCTCCGGCGACGACCGCCGTCGTGCGCTGGATGGTGCGCTTTCGCAGGGGGGCGCGCTCGATGTAATGGCCGCGAAGAGTGTAGAGGACGTAGAGCGCTGGATAGAGGACAGTGACGATCCTGTAGCAGACGAGGTCCTGGAAATCTTGCTGACGAGCGATGATCCTGAAGACCTCACTATCCGGCAGGCGCGCGCGCTAGGAGAGGCCGATCACGTGCTGCACGATAGCGGCGTTCCGGAAGCGATCCTCATCCGTGCGCGGGCCGATGCGGCGCGTCATCTCCTGCCGTGCGAGGATTCACCGACCAGCGGCCGACGGGTCGTGATCAGGAAGGGCTAGGCCACCGCCGCGATCTGGTGGCTCGAGCCGATACCGGCTTCGCGGAAATAGCGTGCCATCGCATCGGCCGTGCTATCGGCCAGCGCGATATGCGCGCGGCGGCGGTCGGCGGGATCGGGAATGCGCAGCAGCAGGCCGCTTTCGACCATTTGCGTGATCCAGCGCAGCGCCGTGGTGGCAGGAACGCCAGCCGCGATACACAGCGAAGTGACGCTGACACGTTCCCTTCCGGCGCGCGCGGCGGCGAGATCGAGCAATATGTCCCATGCCGGATCGGCGAACAGGTCCGCATCGAAGAACTTGGCGCGCATCTGGCGGCGGCGAATGACGGCGCGGATAGCAGCCGCATCGGGCAGGCTGGCTCCGTTGCCCGCCCCGCCAGCGGCATCCTGTCCGCGCCAGGCCTGTGCCGCCGCTTCCAGCCGGAAGGCGCCCCCGCCTTCCCGCTGTCCGGGAGACAGGCGTTCGATCCGTTCTGCCATCTTGCCGACCTGTTCGGTCAGTCGAAGGAGCATCAGCCGGTCTTCTTCCGCCAGTTCGCGCAGCCGCAGGTTCGGCACATCGGCCAGCACCCGTCCGACAGCGATGATGCGTTCGGCACGTCCCGGTTCGACGAGGATTTGCGCTCCCGACATGGAAAAACAGCCGAACACCGCATCGAGCGCGTCCATACCGGTCGAGATCACCATCTGCGCGCCCGATTTCCCGGCGCGCATATCGAGCCGGGCGAGCAAAGCCATGGTTTCGGCATCGGCTGCAAGGCAATCGACCAGCACGAGGTCCCCCAGAGCCGCGATGGAGCCGCTGGCAAACTCGTCCAGCCGACAGCATTCCAGCACGCGAAAGCCCGCCGCCACCGCATCGTCGCGCATCTGTGCGCGCACGGCATCGCGGTCCGCCAATATGGTCACGCCAAGCTGGCATCCGGCCCCGTCATACACCGGCTCGTAACTGAAATCGGCCTGCATGGAATCACCTCTCACGAGTCTCTGTAGGAGAACTTTGTGAGAACAAACAGTGATCGTGTCAAGAATTCAGGGGCGTATTTCGATCGGCGTCCCATCGGGGATCAGCGACCACAGCTCCGCGATCTCGCGGTTGGAAAGGGCGATGCAGCCATCGGTCCAGTCGCCCGGAACGCGCGCATCGAAGGGCATGCCATTGGGCTGGCCGTGCAGGAAGATGAGCCCGCCGGGCGAGCGCCCCCGCGCCTTGGCATAGGCTTTGTCGGCGGCATTGGGATAGTCGATATAGAGGCTGAGGTAGTAGCTTGACTGCTCGTTGCCATAGGTAATGGTGTAGCGGCCTTCGGGCGTGCGCTCGTCCCCTTCGAAGCGTTTATGGCCGACCGGCTGGTCGCCATATTGCAGGCCGTCATAGGTGCGGATGATCTTGCCCGCCTGGTAAACCCAAAGCGTGCGGTCCGACTTGTCGACCAGCACGAAATCCGCCCGCTCACCGTCCTGCGCCTGTTGCGCACGCGCCTCTGGCACGGCTTGCGAGCACGCTGTCAGGAGTAGGAGGCAAAGCAGCGAAAGGATACGCATGAGCCGCATCCTGCCACTGCCTGCATGATCAGTCGAGGAATGGATCGCGCATAAGGATCGTATCGTCGCGCTCGGGGCTGGTGGACACCAGCGCCACGGGCGTTTCGATCAGCTCCTGCACGCGCTGGATGTATTTCACCGCATTGGCGGGCAGGTCCGCGAAGCTGCGCGCCCCGGCGGTCGATTCCTTCCAGCCGTCCATCGTCTCGTAGATCGGCTCCACCTCCGCCTGGTCGGCGGCATGGCTGGGGAAGTAGTCATAGACATTGCCGCGCAGGCGATAGCCGGTGCAGATCTTCACCTCGTCCAGCCCGTCGAGCACGTCGATCTTGGTGAGCGCGATGCCGGTGACGCCGCTGATCGAACAGCTCTGGCGCACGATTACCGCATCGAACCAGCCGACGCGGCGCTGGCGGCCGGTAACGGTGCCGAATTCGTGGCCACGCTCGCCGATGCCCTTGCCGACGTCGTCTTCGAGCTCGGTCGGGAACGGCCCGCTACCGACGCGCGTGGTGTAGGCTTTGACGATGCCGAGCACATAGCCCGTCGAATTGGGGCCGAGGCCGCTGCCTGCCGCCGCCGTGCCGCTGACCGTGTTGGAGCTGGTTACGAAGGGATAGGTGCCGTGATCAATGTCGAGCAGGACGCCCTGCGCGCCTTCGAACAGGATTTTCGCTCCGGCCTTGCGCACCTTCTTCAGGCGCTTCCAGACAGGCTGTGCATATTGGAGCACGAAATCGGCAATGCCGCGCAATTCTTCGAGCAGCGCTTCGCGGTCGACCGGCGGCTGGTCGAAACCGGCGCGCAATGCGTCATGGTGGGCGCACAAGCGGTCGAGCTGCGGTTCGAGATGGTCGAGATGCGCGAGGTCGCACACTCGGATCGCGCGGCGGCCGACCTTGTCTTCATAAGCCGGGCCGATGCCGCGGCCGGTAGTGCCGATCTTGCCCGAGCCGGCAGCCGCTTCGCGCAGGCCGTCGAGATCGCGGTGGATCGGCAGGATCAGCGGGCAATTGTCGGCAATCGCAAGATTGTCGGCGGTGATGGTTACGCCCTGACCTTCCAGCTTTTCGACCTCCGCCTTCAGCGCCCACGGGTCCAGCACCACGCCGTTGCCGATGATCGACAGCGTGCCCGAGACGATGCCCGAGGGCAGCAGCGAAAGCTTGTAGACGTTCCCGTCGATGACCAGCGTATGGCCGGCATTGTGGCCGCCCTGGAACCGGACGACGGCATCGGCGCGGCTGGCCAGCCAGTCGACGATTTTACCTTTGCCCTCATCGCCCCACTGGGCGCCGATTACGGTGACGTTGGCCATTGAAAAGCTACTCGCGATCTAGGGATGCACAAACGCGCGTCGCGTTAGGCGTTTGCAGCCAAGGGGGCAAGGCAGATCGGGGAAACTTCGACGCCACTTCTCCATTGTTCAGGCAAAGGAGAATTTATGACCGACTATCCCACGCTCAACCTGAACGACGGCCGCCAGATCCCCCAGCTCGGTTTCGGCACCTACAAGATCGACGAGGACAAGGCGCCCGAAGCCGTCTCGACCGCGATCGACGTGGGCTACTGGCTGATCGACACGGCGGCCATCTACCAGAACGAAAAGGGCGTCGGCAAAGGCGTGGGCGAATGGTCCGACATCTTCCTGCAGACCAAGGTTTGGAACGAAAGCCAGGGGTACGAGCGGGCCAAGCGCGCGGCGGAAAAGTGCCTCGAGCGGCTGGGCCGCGACCATGTCGACATGCTGCTGATCCACTGGCCCTGCCCCGACAAGGGCGAATTCGTGGACACGTGGAAGGCGTTCATCGAACTGCGCGAGGAGGGTAAGGCCAAGTCCATCGGCGTTTCCAACTTCCGCGAACAGGATCTGCGCAAGCTGGTCGAAGAAACGGGCGTGACCCCGGCGCTCAACCAAATCGAACTGCACCCCAGCTTCCAGCAGCGCGCCCTGCGCAAGGTGCACGAGGAAATGGGCATCGTCACCCAGAGCTGGTCGCCGCTCGGCCAGGGCGAAGGCCTGTCGAACGAGACTATCGAAGCCATTGCGGAAGAAACCGGCCAGCCCGCCAGCGCGGTCATCATCCGCTGGCATATCCAGCACGGTTTCTCGACCATTCCCAAGGCCAGCAGCCGCAAGCATATCGAGGCCAATTTCAAGGCCCTGTCGTTCGAACTGTCGGACGACCAGATGGCGCGGATCGACGCGCTCGACAGCGAAGACGGGCGCATGGGCCCGGATCCCAGCGAATTCTGCTGAACAGGAGGGGTGCGAGGCCGCGTGCACGCTGCTAAAGGCGCGCCATCATGACCGAGCACCCCATCCGTATTGCCGCGCTCTATCACTTCACGCGGTTCGACGATCCGTCGGCCCTGCGCCCTGCCCTTGCCGCGCTGTGCGAAGAGCACGGCGTGAAGGGTACGCTGCTGCTGGCGCATGAAGGCATCAACGGCACGATCGCCGGAAGCGATGCGGGCATCCAGGCGGTGCTCGACCATATCCGCGCGCTGCCGGGCTGCGGGGATCTGGAAGTGAAGGAATCGCGCGCGGACACCATACCCTTCTATCGCAGCAAGGTGCGGGTGAAGGCGGAGATCGTCACCATGGGCCAGCCCGATCTGGACCCGATGGAGGGCGTGGGCACATATGTCGCGCCGGAGGACTGGAACGCGCTGATTTCCGATCCCGACACCATCGTGATCGACACCCGCAACGATTACGAGGTGCAGATCGGCTCTTTCGAGGGCGCCATCGACCCGGAAACGAAGAGCTTCCGCGAATTTCCCGAGTGGTTCCGCGCCCGCCGCGCCGAATTCGAGGCCGAGGGCAAGACGCCAAAGATCGCCATGTTCTGCACCGGCGGCATCCGCTGCGAGAAATCGACCGCTTTCGTAAAATCCGAAGGGCTGGACGAGGTCTACCACCTCAAGGGCGGGATCCTCAAATACCTCGAGGAAGTGCCCGAGGAAGAAAGCCTCTGGAAAGGCGAATGCTTCGTCTTCGACGAGCGGGTGAGCGTGAAGCACGGCCTCGAAATCGGCGAACACACGCTGTGCCGCGCCTGCCGCATGCCGCTGTCGCCTGCGGACCTTGCGCACGAGACCTACGAGGAAGGCGTCGCCTGCCGCCACTGCCATGCGGAGCGCACCGACGAACAGCGCGCCCGCTATGCCGAACGCCAGCGCCAGTCGAAACTCGCCCGCGAGAGGGGTGAAGCCCATGTCGGCAAAGTGCTGGACCGCGACGGCGACAATGGCTGAGCCGATCCTCTACAGCTTCTGCCGCTGTCCCTATGCGATGCGGGCGCGCATGGCGCTGCACATCAGCGGGGTGGAGAAGGAACACCGCGAGGTCGTGCTGCGCGACAAGCCTGCAGCGATGCTGGAAGTCTCGCCCAAGGGGACCGTTCCCGTTCTCGTCACCGATGACGGCGCTGTACTTGAGGAAAGCCTCGACATCATGCGCTGGGCGCTTGGCAAAAACGATCCCGAAGGCTGGCTGGATCGGCAGGACGCAGAGCTGCTGCAAGCGACCGACGGGCCGTTCAAGCACCACCTCGACCGCTACAAATACTACACGCGTTATGAAGATGCCGACCCGCTGGAACACCGCGCGCAGTGCCTCGATCACCTGAAGCGCCTGAATGATCGGCTGGTAGGCCAGCCCAACCTGTGCGGCGAGCAGCGCGGTTTCGCCGATATCGCGATCTTCCCGTTCGTGCGACAATGCGCCAACCACGATCGCGACTGGTTCGGCAGTGCAGGGATTGCCAACGTGGCCGCATGGCTCGAACGCCATGTGACGTCCGACCTCTTCGCGGCCATCATGACCAAATATCCGAAGTGGGAGCCGGAAGCAGCCTAAAGCGGTTTCGGTTCGCCGTTTTCGAGGCGGTGCGTGCAGCCGAGCGTTGCGGCATCGTCTTCTGCATTGACGGCCGCGCGAGTGCGCCAGCCATCGGCGCGAAGGGCTGCCGCTGCGGAGCGGTCGTGGCCGAGCGGCAGGAACACCGTGTCGCGCTTCTCCGCTTCTCCCTTGCCCAAAGCTTCGAGGATCGGCTCCATGTAGAGGGAGAAGCCGGTCGCCGCCTCGTCGCTGCCCTTGATTGAATAGGTGCCGCCGCGGCCCAGCGCGCCGCGCGCCTTGTCGCTGTGGAGGGTGAAGCCGAACCAGCTCTGGTATCCGAAACCGTGGCGTTCGGAAGGGTCGAGCGTGAGGCGGACGCGGTCGCCAAGGATTGCGGCCACTTCGCGCAGCGCCGCAGTCCGGCTGGCCAGCACGCCGCCGACATCGAGTGCCGACAGCTTTTCCAGGGCCTGTTCCATCGGACCCGCCGCGTAGAGCAGCGGAAGATAAGCAGCACCGCCGACAGCCTTGAGGCCGCCTGCATCTTTCATGTCGAGTTCGCGGCGCACCGCCTCGCGCTGTTCCACGTCGAGCGGTAGCGCTTCTTCGGCCAGCGTATCGACAAGGTCGGGCATGGTGAAATCGACCGACAGGCCATCGACACCGGCAGCCTCCAGCGCATCGAGCGCAACCGACACGGCTTCTGCAGCCGCGGCCACGCTGTCGCTGCCGACCAGTTCGGCACCCAACTGCAAGCGCTGGCGAGCCGGATCGAGCTGGTCCGCCTTGATCGTGGCGACCTCGCCCGCATAGCAAAGGCGCAGCGGGCGCGGCGCATCGCGCAACGAGGTCGCGGCAATCCGCCCGACCTGCACGGTCATGTCGCTGCGCAGGGCAAGCGTGCGCAAGCTTTCCGGATCGGTAAAGCGGATCATGCGGCGCGTCGCCACGCCTTCCATGCGTCCGGCAAGCGATTGTTCGAATTCAACCAGCGGCGGGCGCACGCGGTCGTAACCATGCGCGTCCATCGATTGCAGCACCTGGCGCATGGCGCTGGTGATGGCGGCGGCACGCGCAGGCAGCGCGTCTTCGAGCCCGATGGGCAGGAGATCGTCAGGCTGTGTCATACGGCCAGCGCCCCTGCCCCATCGCGCATCAGAATGCCAGTGGCATTACGGTCTTCACGCCTTCCAGCGCGCAGGCCTTGTCGACGACGTCCTGCGGGATCGGCTGGTCGACGCTCAAGAGCAGCACCGCTTCCCCGCCCGCTTCGCGGCGGCCGAGGTTGAAGGTGCCGATGTTGATGCCGTTTTCGCCGAGCAGCGAACCGATACGGCCGATGAAGCCCGGTGCGTCTTCGTTGACGATGTAGAGCATGTGCCCGTCGAGCTCCGCTTCGATACGCACGCCGAAAATTTCGGTAAGGCGCGGCGCATCGGCGCCGAACAGCGTACCGGCAACCGAACGGTCGCCGCTATCGGTGCCCACGGTCACGCGCAGCAGCGTGTTATAGGCGCCTTCCTTTTCGTGGCGGATCGAACGGATATCGAGGCCACGCTCCTTCGCGAGGAAGGGCGCGTTGACCATATTCACCGTGTCCGAATACTGGCGCATCAGGCCGGCCAGCACCGCACCTTCGATCGGCTTGCCCGAAAGCTGGGCTGCTGCGCCTTCGCGCTCGATGCTGATCTTGGTGAGATTGCCGTGGGCAAGCTGGCCCACGAGGCTGCCGAGGTTTTCGGCAAGGCCCATGTAGGGGCGCAGCTTCGGCGCTTCTTCCGCGCTGAGCGAAGGCATGTTGAGCGCGTTGGTGACGCCGCCGTTCACAAGGTAATCGGCGAGCTGCTCTGCCACCTGCAAAGCGACATTGACCTGCGCTTCATTGGTGCTGGCACCAAGGTGCGGCGTGCAGATGAAATTGGGCTTGCCGAACAGCGGGCTGTCCTTGGCCGGTTCGGTCTGGAATACGTCCAGCGCCGCGCCTGCGACCTGTCCGCTGTCGAGCGCATCGGCCAGCGCCGCCTCGTCGATAAGGCCGCCACGCGCACAATTGACGATACGCACGCCCTTCTTGGTCTTGGCGAGGTTTTCCCGGCTGAGGATATTGCGGGTTTCATCGGTCAGCGGCGTGTGCAGCGTGATGAAATCTGCACGGGCGAGCAGCGTGTCGAGATCGACCTTCTCGACCCCGATCTCGACTGCGCGGTCTTCCGTCAGGAAGGGGTCGAAGGCGATGACCTTCATCTTGAGACCCTGTGCGCGGCTGGCCACGATCGAGCCGATGTTGCCTGCGCCGATGAGGCCCAGCGTCTTGCCGGTCACTTCGACGCCCATGAAATCGTTCTTCGGCCATTCGCCCGCCTGCGTGCGGCGATCGGCGGCCGGGATCTGGCGGGCAAGCGCCATGATCATCGCGATGGCGTGTTCGGCGGTGGTGATCGAGTTGCCGAACGGGGTGTTCATCACGACCACGCCCTTGCCGCTGGCATAGGGGATATCGACATTGTCGACGCCGATACCGGCGCGGCCGATGACCTTGAGATTGGTCGCCGCGTCGAGGATTTCCTTGGTCACCTTGGTCGAAGACCGGATGGCGAGGCCATCGTATTCGCCGATTCGGGCTTTCAGTTCTTCGGGCGTTTCACCGGTGATGACGTCGACGTCGCAGCCGCGCTCTTCGAAAATGCGCGCGGCGTTCGGGTCCATCTTGTCGCTGATGAGGACTTTAGGTTTGCTCATGACGGAATATTCCTGTCGTTTTCCCGGCTTTGCACGGGGCAGTAATTAGGGGGGAAGGCGGCGGCCCGTTCTCGTGGGGCCGCCAGCCGGATCAGCCGTTCTTGACCTGCTCGTAGGCCCACTCGATCCACGGCAGGAGACGCTTCAGGTCTTCCTGCTCTACCGTGCCGCCGCACCAGATGCGCAGGGACGGCGGGGCATCG
This sequence comes from Qipengyuania aquimaris, assembly GCF_009827445.1. GTDB lineage: Bacteria > Pseudomonadota > Alphaproteobacteria > Sphingomonadales > Sphingomonadaceae > Qipengyuania > Qipengyuania aquimaris. The sequence goes on along the minus strand of NZ_WTYI01000001.1, from coordinate 272,649 downwards.
CGATAACCGTTGAAGTCGTAACCGACGTCGCGGTCTTCAAGGAGCTTCACGATCTTCTTGGGAACGCCGGCCTTATCCTCGTCGGACAGGCTGTCGTACCAATCGCCCTGGAAGACGAAGCACACGCCGGTGTTGGTACGCTTGGCAGGGTCGGAGACCATGTTGCGCAGCCACGGGGTCGATTCGATCCAGTCGAGCACGATCTTGGCATTGGCATCGGCGCGTTCGAACATCGCCTTGCGGCCGCCCATCGCCTGCGCCCATTCGAGCGCGTCGATGTAATCTTCGGTGGCCAGCATGGACGGCGTGTTGATCGTCGCGCCTTCGAAAATGCCGCGATTGATCTTGTCGCCCTTCTTGAGGCGGAAGAGCTTGGGCAGCGGCCATTGGGGATCGTATTCCTCGATCCGGTTTACCGCCTTGGGGCTGAGGATCAGCATGCCGTGCTGGGCTTCGCTGCCCATCACCTTCTGCCAGCTATAGGTCGTGGCATCGAGCTTGGCCCAGTCCATCTCCATCGCGAAAACGGCGCTGGTGGCATCGTTGATGGTCACGCCTTCGCGGCCCTCGGCCAGCCAGTCGGTATTCGGGATCTTCGCGCCTGAAGTCGTGCCGTTCCAGGTAAAGACGACGTCGTTTTCCTGCGGGATCGAGGCGAGATCGGGGATTTCACCGTAATCGGCGTCGAGCGTGGTCAGCTTGGGCAGCTTCAATTGCTTGACCGCGTCCTGGATCCAGACGTTGCCGAAACTTTCCCACGCCGCGACCGTGGCCGGGCGATCGGGGCGCAGCATCGTCCACATCGCGCATTCCAGCGCGCCGGTGTCCGATGCCGGCATGATGCCGACGAGGTAATCCTCTGGCACGCCGAGCATCTCCTTCGACAGGTCGATGGCATATTTCAGCCGCGACTTGCCAAGGGCGCTGCGATGCGAGCGTCCGAGCGATTCGGTTTTGAGGTTGGAAGCGGACCAGCCTTTGTGCTTGGCAGTCGGTCCGGACGAAAAGAAAGGGCGCTCGGGTTTGAGCGTCGGTTCGGCAGTCATGTATTCTCTCCTTGCAGAGAGCTCGCGCGGCGTTGGGACCGCGTGGCCCATCGGCGGCAATAATGTTGCGGTGCGGCGAGTCAATGCGAAATAGGTATGCGTCGGGAAAGGGCGGCTGTGTTGAATGAAGCGCCCTCTCGCCAAAATCGTTCCACTTGCCTAAAGCCCGCCTTGATGGACGTTACGGATCTACGCATCGCGCTGTTCAGCGGGAACTACAACTACACCCGCGACGGGGCGAACCAGGCGCTCAACCGGCTGGCCGACTACCTGCTCAGGCAGGGCGCAAAGCTGCGTGTCTATTCGCCCGTGGTCGACAATCCTGATTTCGAAGCGACGGGCGATCTCGTGAACGTGCCCAACGTGCGCATGCCGGTGAAGGGCCGCGGCGAATATCGCCTGCCCTTGCGGCTCGGCAGCAAGGTCGAGGCCGATCTTGAACGCTTCGCGCCCAATGTCATGCACCTTTCCTCACCAGATCCGTCGGCGCACAAGGCGCTCAAATGGGCCCGGGCGCAGGACATCCCGGTGCTCGCCAGCGTGCACACGCGGTTCGAAACCTATCCGCGCTATTACGGCCTCGGTTTCCTCGAACCTGTCGTCGAGGCGGGCCTGCGGCGGTTCTATAATCGCTGCGACGCGCTGGTCGCGCCGTCGGAAAGCCAGATAGCCGAACTGAAAGCGCAGGAGATGCACGAGGACATCTCCATCTGGTCGCGCGGGGTCGACCGCGAGATTTTTGATCCCTCCAGCCGCGACATGGAATGGCGCCGCGCCAACGGCCTTGCGGACGACGATGTGGCTATCGTCTTCCTGGGCCGGCTGGTCATGGAAAAGGGTCTCGACGTCTTTGCCGACACCATCGTCGAATTGCGGCGGATGCAGGTGCCGCACAAGGTGCTGGTCATCGGTGACGGTCCGGCACGCGGCTGGTTCGAGAAGGCCCTGCCCGGCGGCACCTTCGTGGGCTTCCAGACGGGCAAGGACCTTGGTCGCGCGCTGGCGAGCGGGGACATCTTCTTCAATCCCTCCATCACCGAGACTTTCGGCAACGTGACGCTGGAAGCGATGGCCTGCGGACTGCCAGTGGTCGCCGCCGGGGCGACCGGGGCCGCCAGCCTCGTCACGCCGGGCGAAACCGGCCAGCTGGTCCCGCCGAGCAAGGACGATGCCTTCTCGAAAGGCTGCGCCGAAGCACTGGCGCCCTATTGCACCGACGATGCCCTGCGGCTTGCCCACGGCGCGAACGGCGAGAAAGCCGCGCGCGCCTATTCATGGGACGCGATCAACCAGGCGGTGGTGGATACCTATCTGCGGCTGCACGCCTCCCGCACAGCCGCCTGAACGGGTTTCGCCTCAGCGAAGGACACCCTTCTTCTTCATCGACCAGGCATACCAGAGCTGGAAGATGGCAAGGCCCCACAACAGGATCGGGAACCAGCCGGGCTGCATTTCAGCCAGTTCGGCAGGCATGTCCGCCCCCGCTTCATAGACCGTCGTCAGCGCAATCCCGATGAGCGAGATAACGAAGGACCAAACGGCGAAGCGGCTGCGCAGCAGGAGCAGGACCGATCCCATCACGGCGCCCCATACGCCCAGTGCCCAACCGGCTTCCGCCCAGGCAGGAAACTGGTCGAGATAATCGATGCCCGCCTGCGGGTACCCCATGGAATTGAGGTAATCCATGTTGCGCAGCTGCGTCTGCGTGTAATCGTTCGCGCCGAAGCCGTTCCACAACAGCGTCACGATCCCGACCACCCATAGGTGCCAGGGTGCCTTTGTCGCACTATCCATCTAATAATTCTCCCTCTCGCGTCCCTCGGCCACCAGACTAGCGTCGGGGCCGCAAGACGCAAGATTGAGGCAGATCAGAGCCGTTCGATCTTCTTCGCCAATTCGTCCACCAGGTCGACGATTTCGCGGATCGTGTCGTCATCGAGCTTGCCCGAGCGAGCGCGGTTCTTGAGCACGGTGGCAAGGTTGCCGACCGCACGGAACATCTCCGGCGTCGCATAGGCACGGCGGCGTTCGCCATGCCCGGCAAGCCGGTCGAACAGCGCTTCGACCTCTTCGGCGCGCTCTTCCAGCTCTTCACGTCCGGCGTCGCTAGCCTCGAAAGCCTTGCGGGTCTCGTCGCCCTTGGCAGGCACGATCGCGCCCTCGTCCTCGAGCAGCGAAAGAGTGGGGTAGACCGTACCCGGGCTGGGCGCATAGCTGCCGCCGGTCAGGTCCTCGACCGCCTTGATCAGTTCGTACCCATGGCGCGCTTCATCGGCGAGCAGCTTGAGCAGGACGAGGCGTAGTTCACCCGAGCCGAACATCCGGCGACGACGGCGACCGCCACCGCCCTTTCCGAAGGGTCCGCCGGGGCCGAACGGACCGCCCGGGCCGAACGGTCCTCCGGGTCCAAAGGGACCGTCACGCCCGAAGGCATCGTCCCAGCCACCGGCCATCATCGCCGCGTAGGGCATTTTTCCGAGCTTGCGCATCTTGCGCCATTTATGAGCCTTGTGCATCGCTTAGTCCTATATCTTCGATATTTCTAAGATATATCTTAAATGCGCGAGCGCAAGCGCCCCCTGCAATTTGTCGGCGAATGCACTATGTGATCCGATCAATGGCCGACCTGTTTCCCGAAGATCTCCCCCAGAGGCCCGCGACCGAGAGCGTGCGCGAAGATGCGCCGCTCGCCGACCGGCTGCGTCCCAATTCGCTTGCAGAGGTTATCGGGCAGGATCACCTGACCGGGCCCGAAGGCGCGATCGGCCGCATGGTGGCCGCAGGGCGCCTTTCCAGCATGATCCTGTGGGGGCCGCCAGGCACTGGCAAGACGACCATCGCGCGCTTGCTGGCCGACAGCGTGGGCATGCGCTTCGAAAGCGTCAGTGCAGTGTTTTCTGGCGTGGCCGACCTCAAGAAAGCCTTCGCCGCCGCAGACAAGGCTGCGCAGGCAGGCCAGCGCACGCTGCTGTTCGTGGACGAGATCCACCGCTTCAACCGCGCCCAGCAGGACGGCTTCCTCCCCTTCGTCGAACGCGGCACGGTGACGCTGGTGGGCGCCACGACGGAAAACCCCAGCTTCGCGCTCAACGCCGCACTGCTGAGCCGCGCGCAGGTATTGATCCTCCAGCGCCTCGACCGCGAGGCGCTCGGCCAATTGCTCGACCGGGCGGAGGAACTGGAAGGCCCCCTGCCCCTCACGGCCGAAGCGCGCGATGCACTGGTGGCGAGCGCCGATGGCGACGGACGCTTCCTGCTCAACCAGGCGGAAACGCTCTACAATGCGAAGATCGAGGATCCTCTCGATCCCGCGGCGCTCGGTAAGTTCCTCCAGCGGCGCGTCGCGGTCTACGACAAGGACCGCGAAGGCCATTACAATCTCATTTCCGCGCTTCACAAGGCCGTGCGCGGCAGCGACGTGCAGGCGAGCCTCTATTACCTTGCGCGCATGCTCACTGCCGGTGAAGAACCGCGTTTCCTTGCCCGCAGGCTGGTACGAATGGCCGTGGAAGACATCGGCATGGCCGACCCGCAGGCGCTGGTGCAGTGCATGGCGGCGAAGGACGCCTACGAATTCCTCGGCAGTCCGGAGGGCGAACTGGCCTTCGTCCAGGCGTGCACCTATCTCGCCACCGCGCCCAAATCGAATGCGGTCTACAAGGCGCAGAAATCCTCGTTCAAGAGCGCGAAGGAAACCGGCAGCCTCATGCCGCCGCAGAACATCCTCAACGCGCCCACCAAGCTGATGAAGGATATCGGCTATGGTTCGGGCTACAGCTATGACCACGACGCCGAAGACGGCTTCTCGGGCGACAATTACTGGCCCGACGAAATGGAGCCGCAGAGCTATTACCAGCCAGTAGAGCGCGGGTTTGAGCGCGAGGTGAAGAAGCGTCTGGACTATTGGGACAAGCTAAGGCGCGAACGTGACTGACCGCTTCGGCCATTTCGTGGCGATCGACTGGTCGGGGGCGAAAGGGGCGAAGCAGAAAGGCATTGCCGTCGCGATCGCCGATGTCGGAGGCGGCCCGCCCGTCCTCGTCGAACGCGGAAAAGGCTGGGGCCGCGAAGACGTGCTCGCCATTCTGCGCGACGATCTGCCGGACGATACCCTGGTCGGGGTCGATCTGGGCATCTCCCTCCCCCATGCAGATTGCGGCGCGTTTTTTCCTGCGAACGACGTGCTCCTGCCGCACGCGCCTTCCCTGTGGGCGCTGATCGACGACATCTGCTCGCATGAAGCAAACCTCGGCGCACAGGCCTTTGTCGATCACCCGTCCTACCGTCCCTATTTCCGCGATGGCACCGATACCGGCGCACACTTCTTCTGCGACAATGCCGACCACCGGCGCGGGCGGTTTCGCGTGACCGAGCAGGTGCAGGCCAGCATGGGCTGCAAACCCTATTCCAACTTCAACCTCGTCGGCGCGGCGCAGGTCGGCAAGTCCAGCCTCACCGGCATGCGGATGCTGCACCAGCTGCGCGGTCGCCTGCCCGTATGGCCGGTCGACCCGCTGCCCCCTTCCGGTTCGGCTCTGGTCGAGATCTATACCAGCCTGGCCGCGCTGGAGGCAGGCCGCAGCGCAGGGCGCGCAAAGATGCGCACGATCGAGGACCTAAATGCTGCGCTCACCGTCCTCGAGTCGCCTGCGGTATCCGGCAGCGGAGCAATCGACGACCACGCTTCCGACGCGCTGCTAACGGCCGCATGGCTGCGCAAAGTGGCCGGCGAACGGGAACGCTGGGCGCCGCCAGGGCTTACCGATGAAATTGCACGCACAGAGGGCTGGACCTTCGGCGCATTTTAGCCCAAAGGCGCGCGTCGTTGGGTGAACAGGCCGGCTTAGCTCAGTTGGTAGAGCAGTTGATTTGTAATCATCAGGTCGCGGGTTCGACTCCTGCAGCCGGCACCACCCGCCCCCTTTAGCCCTCGCCTCCAGCCTCGCTTGCGGCCATCAGGTCCATGAAGTTGCGGGCGGCTTCGCGCTCGTCATCGTTTTCGAATGCCACGTCGAGATCGGGCGCCGCGCCGAGCATGAAGAGCAGCGACCAGAGGGCAAAGCGCTTGCCTGGGTCTGTTTCGAGGCCGAGGTCCACGCGGCAGCGTTCTATGCCCGCCTCCAAACCTGCCGGAGTTACTTCGGTCAGATCCGGGGTGGCGAAATAGCGGCGCATGAGATCGTCGAACTGCATGAGCGCCCGAGTAGGTGCGAAAGCGGCGCGGCGCAAAGACAATTCGGCACGGCGCCCAGCCTAGGGGCCACCAATACTCGCCATCGGCGGGAAAAACGATTAGAGGCGCGCAATGCACTTTCTCGACCAAGCCAAGATCTACCTGAAAAGCGGTTCCGGAGGCCCCGGTGCCGTCAGCTTTCGGCGCGAGAAATACATCCAGTATGGCGGCCCCGACGGTGGCAATGGCGGCAAGGGCGGCGACATCGTTTTCGAAGCGGTCGAAGGCCTGAACACGCTCATCGACTTCCGTTACTCGCAGCATTTCAAGGCGAAGCGCGGCGGCCACGGCATGGGCCGCGATCGCACTGGCGCCGGCGCGCCCGACCTGGTGATCCAGGTCCCCGTCGGCACGCAGGTCCTGTCCGAGGACAAGGAAGAGGTGCTCGCCGATTTCACCGAGGTCGGCCAGCAGGTCGTCTTCCTCGAAGGCGGCATCGGCGGCCGCGGCAATGCGAGCTACAAGAGCTCGACCAACCGCGCGCCGCGCCAGCACCAGCCGGGGGAACCGGGCGAGGAAATGTGGGTCTGGCTGCGGCTCAAACTGCTTGCGGACGTGGGCCTGCTGGGCCTGCCGAACGCTGGCAAGTCGACCTTCATCAACCAGGTCACGAATACCAACGCGAAGGTCGGGGCATATGCCTTCACCACGCTGGTGCCCAAGCTGGGCGTCGTGCGGCACAAGGGCCGCGAATTCGTCGTTGCCGACATTCCCGGCCTGATCGAGGGTGCTGCCGACGGCGCAGGCATCGGCGACCGTTTCCTCGGCCATATCGAGCGCTGCCGCGTGCTGATCCACCTGATCGACATTGCTGGCGAGGACCCGGCGGACGCCTACCAGACCGTCAATGCGGAGCTGGAGGCCTATGGCGCCGGCCTGCTCGACAAGCCGCAGCTGGTCGTGCTGAACAAGCTCGACCTTGCCGACAAGGAACTGGGCGCGGCCTTTGCCGATGAATTGCTGGCTGCAGGGGCGGAAAAGGTCTTCTCTATCTCCGGCGCGACCGGCGAAGGGATCGACGAATTGATGGACGCGGTCCTGAGCTATTTGCCCGATCGCACGTCGACCGAAACCAAGGCCGCCCCCGTCGACGATACAGATGCCGACGAAGCATCCGACTGGTCGCCTCTCTGACCGCGCGATGGCCATAGCCTCCCTCGCCGATATCCGTTCCGCCAGGCGGCTGATCGTCAAGGTCGGCTCGGCCCTGCTGATCGAAAACGGCGAAGCGCGGCGCGACTGGCTGGCGACGCTGGCGGGTGAACTGGCTGAACTGAGGGAAGCGGGCACCGAGATCATCGTCGTGTCCTCCGGCGCAATTGCGCTGGGTGCCGCACGCTTGGGCCTGCCGAAGGGTGGCCGCGCAAGCCTTGCCGACGCGCAGGCGGCGGCATCGGTCGGGCAGGTCGAACTGGCGCGGGTCTGGGGAGAGGCGCTGGCGGAACGTGGAATGCTCGCCGCGCAGATGCTGGTGACACTGGGCGACCTCGAGGATCGCAGGCGCTATCTCAACGCCTCGGCAACGCTGCAGCGGCTCGTCGAAACCGGCGCGGTCCCGGTGGTCAACGAGAACGACAGCGTGGCGACCGAAGAAATCCGTTTCGGCGACAACGACCGGCTGGCCGCCCGCGTGGCGCAGGCTGCGGGCGGGGATGCGGTCCTGCTGCTCTCCGACGTCGACGGGCTCTACGATCGCCTCCCGAGCGAAGATGGCGCGCAGCTGATCGAAAAGGTCGAGGGCGTTTCACCCGAGGTCATCGCCATGGCGAGCACGGAATCGGGTTCGGGCATGGGCTCTGGCGGCATGGTGGCAAAGCTGCAGGCTGCGCGGATTGCCGAGCGCGCCGGTATCTGCCTCGCGATCATCAACGGCACGCATGACGCGCCTATAGGCAGGGCGCTGGACAGCGGGACCGGCACGCTCTTCACCGCACAGGGCGAGGAGAGCGCACGCAAGGCGTGGTTGTCGGGCAGGCTTGCCCCGGCAGGCGTGCTGACCGTCGACCCCGGCTGCACCGCCGCGCTCGCCAACGGCGCCAGCCTGCTCGCGGCAGGCCTCACGGCGGTCGAGGGCGATTTCCAGCGCGGCGACCTTGTCGCAATCCACGGTGCGAAGGGCGAGCGGCTGGGTCAGGGCCTGGTCGAATACAGCGCCGCCGAATGCCGCCAGATCGTGGGCCTGCGCGAAGAGGAGCAGGCCGACAAGCTCGGCTATGCGCCCCGCGCCGCCGTCGTCCACCGCGACCACATGGTACGGGCATGATCGTCGCGCTGACAGGGGCCACCGGCTTCGTCGGCCGGGCAGTGCTCGACATCGCTGGCGATCGGGAAATCACAATTCGGGCGCTGACTCGCCGCGCGCAGGACGAAATGGTGGGGGTGGAGTGGATCGACGGCAGCTTGTCCGACACCGTGTCACTGGAAACACTTTGCGAAGGCTCCGACGCCGTCATCCATGTGGCAGGTCTCACCAACACCCCCGACCCCGCTGCTTTCCGCGAGGCAAATGTCGAAGGAACCGTCCGCCTGATCGAGGCCGCCAAGGCCAAGAAGGTGAAGCGCTTCGTCTTCGTCTCCTCCCTCGCCGCGCGCGAGCCGGGTCTGTCGGCCTATGGCGCATCAAAGGCGGAAGCGGAAAAGCTGGTCGAGGCGAGCGGCCTCGACTGGACGACCGTGCGACCGCCCGGCGTATATGGCCCGCGCGATGTCGATTATTTCGAGATGTTCCGCAGCGCGAAATTCGGCTTCCTCCCCCTGCCCCCGCGCGGCGCCAGCTCGCTCATCCACGTCAACGACCTTGCGCGCCTCCTGCTCGACCTCGTCGATGCCTCACCCGCCCTTGTGCGGCGCAAGACCTTCGAACCAGACGACGGGCGCGAGGGCGGTTGGGGCCATGACGAACTGGCTAAAGCCATCGGGCAGGCCGTGGGCCGCAGGGTGTTCGCCCCCCACCTCCCCAAGAATGTGCTGGAACTGGGTGCAAGGGCCGACAAGCTTCTGCGCGGCGACAAGGCCCGCCTGACTGCTGACCGGGTCGGCTACATGACCCATCCGAACTGGGTTTCCCGTTCCGCCAGGAAAGTGCCCGCCGCCGTGTGGGAGCCGCATGTCGAAAGCCGCGAAGGCCTTAAGCTGACCGCGCAATGGTATCGCGAGGAAGGCTGGCTCTGATCTCGCAAGGGCGCAATTGCCCTTACCGCTCTCCACCCCTAGTCTCGCGTCAGGGTTGCGAGTCGTGAGCGGAAATATCCGCCTTCATTCACGGGTCGCTGTGGAGGTCTTCATGAGAAAACTGATACTCGTCGCAAGCGCGGCGATTCTGGCAGGCTGTTCGCAGGCTGCCGAAGAGGAAGTCGTAGACGAACCGGCAGAAGAAACCGCGATGATGGACGAGTCCGGCATTGCTGCTGACGGCCAGCCGACCCCGGGCATGTACCGTGTCACCTCTTCGGACGGTAACGTATACGACGAGGATCTTCGCACCGACGGAACCTACACGCAGTCGCTCAATGGCGAAGTGGTTGAGACCGGAAGGTGGGAGCAGAAGTCGCCGAGCCAGTACTGCTACACTGCCGATGAAGCCTATGTGGACGATGACACGCCGGCAGAGCAGCAGTGCAACACCGAGCAGATCGGCGAAGACGGCGTCTGGACGTCGACCAATGCCGCCGGCGAAACCGCGGTCGTCGAACGCGTAGAAAGCTGAGTTCAACCAATCGGGGCGCGGGGGATCTGTCCCTCGCGCCCTTTGTTCTTAAAGGAACGGTTCCTCGCCCGGCTTGTGGATGCCGCATTCCACCTTGTCCCAACCGCTCCACCGACCGGCGCGCGGATCTTCGCCGGGCTTTACCTCGCGGGTACAGGGCGAGCAGCCGATCGAGGGGAAACCGCGTTCCACCAGCGGATGGCGCGGTAGCTTGTGCTCTTCGAAATAGGCAGCGATGCGGTCCGCATCCCAGTCGATCAGCGGGTTGATCTTCATCCGCCCCTGCGCATCCGAGGTATCCACTTCGAAACGCGGCAGATTGGCGCGGGTGGTGGACTGGAACGCCTTGCGGCCCGTGAGGCTGGCATCGTAACGCGCCAGCGCCTTTTCCAGCGGACGCACCTTGCGCAATTCGCAGCATCCGTCCGGGTCGTATGACCAGCGAAGACCCGTTTCGTCGCGCTTTTCGAGATCGGAAAGCTCGGGATAGAGATCGACCCGATTGAGGCCGAGTAAATCCGTCAATTCGTCGCGATAGGCGAGCGTTTCGGGAAAATGCTTGCCCGTGTCGAGGAACAGGATCGGAATGCTGTCGTCGATCCGCGAGACAAGATGCAGCAGTGCCGCACTTTCCGCTCCGAAGCTGGAAACCAGAGCGATGTCGCCCACCAAATTGCCGTCGACCACAGCGCGCAGCCAGTCTTCCGTTTCGGTGCCGCGAAACATTCGGTTCAGGCGGATGGCGTCCTGATCCGCGAAGCGTGGCCCCGTGTCGAGCCGGTCGATGGCGTGCGTTTCGTTCATGCGTGCCGCTTGGCCCAGATCGGCGTGCGACTGTCGGCGGCGGGCTGGTAGACTTCCGGCCAGCGCGAGAGAGCGGTTTCGAGGTCGTCCTCGTTCAAGGCCGCGTCGGGTTCGAACGCATCGAAGCCGCAGCGGCGCATATAGGCGACCTGATCGACCAGCACATCGCCCACGGCGCGCAGTTCGCCCTCGTATCCGGCCTCGCGCAGCAGGCGAGCGGAGGAATATCCGCGCCCGTCACCGAAAGCGGGGAAGTTCACTTCCACCAGCGCGAGACGTTCCAGATGCGGGATCAGTTCGCGCGCATCGTCGCCCGGTTCCACGCGCACGGCGCTGGCGTTCGACTGGTCGAGGAAGGAATCGACCGTCACCGCCGCGTGATCGACGGGCTCGTCTTCGCGATAGCGGATGAGCGTGTCGGTGTCGGAAACGAAGTCAGCCATAGAGGGCCTCCTTGAAGGGGGTCATGCCGATACGGCGGTAAGTGTCGAGGAAGCGCTCGCCGTCCTGGCGTTCGCGCAGGTAGACGTCGGCGGCGGTTTCGACCGCATCGACGATGCCTGCTTCGTCGAAGCCGGGGCCGGTGATCTTGGCGAGACTGACATCCTCCGCCTCGCTCCCGCCGAGCAGGAGCTGGTAGTTTTCGACGCCCTTCTTATCGACGCCCAGAATGCCGATGTGGCCTGCGTGATGGTGGCCGCAGGCATTGATGCATCCGGAAATCTTCAGCTTGAGCTGGCCGAGCGCCTCGGTCTTGCCATTGGCGGCGAAGCGCTCGGAAATCTGCTGCGCGACGGGGATCGAGCGCGCATTGGCGAGACTGCAGTAATCGAGGCCGGGGCAGGCGATGATGTCCTCGACCGTGTCGAGGTTCGGGCTGCCCAGCCCTGCTGCTTCCAGAGCGGTCCACAGCGCATGGAGGTCGGCCTTGCGGACGTGCGGCAGGACGATGTTCTGCGTGTGCATCACGCGCAGCTCGTCGAAGCTGTAATCCCGTGCGAGGTCGGCCATGAGGTGCATCTGTTCGGTCGTCGCGTCGCCGGGAATTCCGCCCACCGGCTTCAGGCTGATGACGGCGGACACGTATCCATCCGCCTTGTGTGCAACCGTATTGCGGTCGACCCAGAGGGCGAAATCGGGATCGGAGCGGTCGATATCATCGGTCAGGTCCGCTTCGAAAAGCGGGTCCTCGAAGAAGGTGCGGATGCGCTCAAGTTCGGCGAACGGCGGTTCGACGCCCTGCTCCAGCAGATGTGCAAATTCAGCCTCGACCTGGCGGGTGTATTCTTCCGCGCCCATTTCGTGGACGAGGATCTTGATCCGCGCCTTGTACTTGTTGTCTCGCCGTCCGTGGCGGTTGTAGACCCGCAGACACGCCTCGGCATAAGTGACCAATTGGTCGAGCGGGACGAAGGGGTTTATGCAGGGCGCGATCATCGGCGTGCGGCCCATGCCTCCGCCGACATAGAAGGCGGCGCCGAGTTCGCCGTCCTGCTCCACGATCTGGATGCCGATGTCATGCAACCGCATGGCTGCACGATCGGTATCGCTGGCGATCACGGCGATCTTGAACTTGCGCGGCAGGTAGCTGAACTCGGGATGGAAGCTCGACCATTGCCTCAGTAATTCGGCATAAGGCCTTGGATCGACGACCTCATCGGCGGCTGCGCCAGCGAAGTGATCCGACGAGATATTGCGGATGCAGTTCCCGCTGGTCTGGATAGCGTGCATTTCCACCTTGGCCAGATCGGCCAGGATGTCGGCAGCATCTTCCAGCTTGATCCAGTTGTACTGGATGTTCTGGCGCGTGGTGAAGTGCCCGTATCCGCGGTCGTACTTGTCCGCGATATCGGCCAGCGCGTGCATCTGTCGGCTGTCGAGCGTGCCATAGGGAATGGCGACGCGCAGCATATAGGCGTGCAGCTGGAGATAGAGCCCGTTCATCAGCCGCAGCGGCTTGAACTGGTCTTCGGTCAATTTTCCTTCCAGACGGCGGCGTGCCTGGTCGCGGAATTCCTCGACCCGGGCATCGACCATCTGCTGGTCGTATGAATCGTACTTATACATCAGATCACCCAGTTGCCGATGTCGGGATCGGCGGGTTTGAGAGTGAGATCGGGACGCACCGTCGGGCCGATCGCGCGAACGCGATCCTTGATGTGCGAAGGACGAGGGCTGCCTTCGTCCATGGTGGCGTCGATCGCATAGGGCGCGTTGACGCGGCGGGCGGATTCTTCGCGGCGAGCGATTTCATCCTCGCTGCCGGTCACGTCGACGGCGTCTTCGACATGGAGGGACCAGTCGCTGCCGGTCCACCAGGTGACTGCACCCGTCTTGAGGTCGTTGCCGGTCAAGATCCTCATCGCGCAGCCTCCTGTGCAAGAGCCGCGAGCGAGAGGTTATCGCGCGCCGTCACCTCGCCGATGACGATCAGCGCGGGGCTGACCACCTGTTCTGCTTCGACGAGGTCCGGAAGAGCAGCCAGCGGAGCGCGCAGCACGCGCATTTCGGGGCGCGCACCGTTCTCGATCACGGCCACCGGCATGTCGGGCGCGAGCCCGTCTTCCATTAGCTTTTCCGCAATCTGCGGCGCGGTTTTCACACCCATGTAGATGACGAGAGTGCGGCCCTTGCCGGCAAGTCCGGCCCAGTCCTGGTCCTTCAGCCCCTTGCACTGCCCAGCGACGAAGCTGACGATCGAGGATGCATCGCGATGGGTGAGCGCAATCTGCGCTGCCGCCGCCGCGCCGTTGGCGGCACTGATGCCCGGGACAACTTCGACCGGCACATTCGCCGCGCGAGCCGCTTCCGCTTCTTCGCCACCACGCCCGAAAATGAAGGGATCGCCGCCCTTCAGGCGCACGACATCTTCGCCGGAGCGGGCAATGCGCACCAGCAGGTCGCAGATGTCTTCCTGCGCCATGGTGTGCTTCGAACGCTGTTTCGCGACCGAGATCAGCTCGGCCTCGGGATGGGCGAGCGCAAGAATTGCAGGATCGACGAGACCGTCATGGACGATGATCCGCGCGCGATCGAGCAGGCGTGCAGCCCTCAGCGTCAGGAGGTCGGGATCGCCCGGCCCCGCGCCGACGAGATAGATGGTTCCGGTATTTGCCATGACGCATAGATGCGCTGCATGGCTTTTGCGCGCCAATCAGAATGAGTGCGTGGGCAGGTAGCGCAGATTTTGAAATCAGCGCTGTGCGCGCGCAAAACTATTCTTTTGTAACCTGGTCGCCGCCGCTGCGGGCCATCATCATCTCGAACCAGCGGTCGAGCTGGTCGCTCGAGCGGATATGCAGGTCGCGCTGCGGGAACGGGATTTCGATGCCGTTCTCCTTGAACAACCACCACAGCTTCTTGAGCACAGCACTGCGCACATTGCCGACACCGTCTTCGGGATCCTTGATCCAGCAGTGGATCATGAAATTGACCGAGTTATCGCCGTATTCGGCCATCCAGACGGTGGGAGGCGGCGCTTTCAGCACGCGGTCGCACGACTTGGCCGCTTCGAGCATGAGCTCTTCTGCCAGTTTCATATCGGCTTCGTAGCTGACGCCCACCGGCACCTGCATCCGCACGTTCTTCGACGAATAGGACCAGTTTTCCACCTGGTTGATCATTAGGTTTTCGTTCGGGATGAGGTATTCGCGCTGGTCGCGGGTCGTCACCGAAACCGCGCGCACGCCGATCTTGCGGATCTGGCCGAAGCTTTCGTTGCCGGCGGCATCGGTCACTGCAATGACGTCTCCCGGCTTGATCGACTTGTCCATCAACAGGATGATCCCCGCGATCAAATTACCGAAGGTCTTCTGGAGACCGAAACCGATGGCGAGGCCGAAGGCACCGGAGAAAACCGCCAGCGCGGTGAGGTCGATGCCCAGCAGGTCGATGCCGAGGAAGAATGCCGCCGCCCAGATGGCGATGGTGATAATCTTCTCGACCAGCAATTGCTGCGTATCGTCCAGCCTTGTGATGCGACGCACAAGCCGCCGCGACAATTTACTGATGAACCACGCAAAGGCGATCACCCCGACGAGGATTGTGGCGACGATCAGCACGTCGAACAGCGAAATGCGCATGTCGCCGAAGCTCAGCGCCAGGGAATCGAGCGTGTCGACGATCGACCCGACCGTGGCGCTCTTCTCGCTGACCGCTTCCCTGATGCCTTCCGATGCCGCGACGGCGGTCTCTTCCGGCGCGGGTTCGGCCAGGGACCAAGCCTGCTCTACCGTATCGGCTTGCGGGGTTTCACTGCTTGCGGGTGGTGTATCGCCCTGCACGACTATCCTTTATCCATTGCCACGAAGGCCTGATCGAGATCGGCGATCAGGTCGTCTGCATCTTCGAGACCGATCGATAGGCGAATTCCGCAGCTATCGCCAATCCCCCAATTTTCTTTGGGCCAATCCATCACGCTGCGCACGCTCGGCACGTCGAACGGCAGGGCAAGGCTTTCGAAGCCGCCCCAGCTGTAGCCGATGCCGAACAGCTGCAACGCATCGATCAGGCGCACTCGTGCCGCATCGTCGCCGTCCTTGAGAACGAAGCTGAACAGGCCGCAGCCGCCGGTAAAGTCGCGCTCATAAAGCTCGTATCCCGACGATCCGGGCAGGACCGGGCACAGCACCTGCGCCACATCGCCGCGCGCCTCCAGCCACTGTGCAATCTTGAGGGCGCTGGCTGTTTCGCGTTGCAGCCGCACACCCATCGTCCTCAGCCCCCTGAGTGCAAGTGCCGCATCGTCGGGCGAAACGACGTGGCCAAGCTGCTGCGCTGTCATGCGCAGGCGGCGATACCAGCGCTCGCCCGCGCTGGCGGAACCCATCATCAGGTCTGAATGGCCGCCGACATGCTTGGTTAGCGCCATGATTGCAATGTCGCAGCCGCGCTCCAGCGCCGGGAAGCCGAGCGAGGTCGCCCAGGTGTTGTCCATCAGGGTGACCGCACCCTGATCCCTCGCAATCGCGGCGAGCGCAGGAATATCGCACAATTCCATCGTCAGGCTACCGGGGTTTTCCAGCATGACCGCCTTGGTCCGGTCGCAGAACTTTTCCGCAAATCCATCGAGGTCGAGAGGGTCGAAAAATCGGTTCTCGACACCGAAGCGCTTGAGCAGGCCCATCGCCGTATTTCGGGTCGGGTCATAGGCGTTGTCGGTAACGAGCAGGACGTCGCCTGCCTTCAGCACCGCCATGAGCGCCCCGACGATGGCCGCAACGCCGCTGGGGTAGAGGACCGTGCCATGTGCGCCAGGCTCAAGCTCGGTCAGCGCGTCCGACAGTGCCCATTGCGTCGGCGCGCCGCGCCTGCCGTAAAAGAAGCGCCCGTCCTCATTCGCCTTGGGCCCTTCGCGCAGCGCCGCGCAATCGGGGTAGAGATGCGTGCTGGCCCGCCAAACCGGCGGATTGACCACGTGTTCGGCGAAATCGCCCGTCCGCCCCGTCGTCACCAGGCGCGTGCCCTTGCCCTGCTTTCCCTTGGAGCCCGCCATGGTCAGCCAGCCGAGCCCCTGGCCTTGGGCGTATCGGGATCGGCGCCCCACTCCATCCAGCTGCCATCGTACAGCGCGACATTGTCCTTGCCCGCCAATTCCAGCGCGAAGAGGAGAACGCAGGCCGTCATTCCGCTATTGCAGCTGGTGACGACCGGCTTGTCGAGGTCGACGCCTGCGCTTTCGAAGATATCGCGAATTTCATCGGAACTGCGATAGGTGCCGTCCTCGTTCAGCAGCCGCGCAAAAGGGACATTGACTGCACCCGGAATATGGCCTTCGGACCCGCTGCCCTCTTCGCCCGCAAAGCGCGCCGCGTCGCGGGCATCGACAAGCTGGGCATCGCCCTTTTCGATGGCGTCGATAATGTCCTGCTTGCCGCGCACGTCGCGGCGCATGTGCGGCTCCGGATAGTCGCGCGGCGCATGGGCCGGATTGCCTTCATCTACCTGCCGCCCCTCGGCGATCCACTTGGCAAGTCCGCCGTCGAGCACGGCCACCTTCGGCTCACCCGCATGATCAAACAGGAACCACGCCCTGGCCGCGCTGCGGATATCGCTGTCGTCATAAAGGACGATGCGGGCGCCGCGCGCGACGCCAAGTTCGCGCATCCGGTCGGCAAATTGCTCCGCCGTCGGCATGGCCTTGGGAACGCTGGAATCGGGATCGGTCAGAGTAGCAAGGTCCAGAAACCGCGCGCCCGGTATATGCCTTTGCCCGAACTCCGCCTGTGCGTCCCGGCCGCTATCGGGCAGGTGCATGGTCGCATCGAGAATGATTACGTCATCGGCACCGATCCGCGCTGCGAGCCATTCTGTCGAAACAAGCTTGTACATCACCCCGTGCTAGCGCGGGGGCGCAAGGCTGTCGATGTCAGTCAAGCGCGCGGGCCGCAATCGGGCTCCAGCTGCGCGGCCCTTCGTCGAGCCGGAAAGGTGCGACACGCCCGGCATTCGCCTCGCCTTGCCCGATGACGAAAGTCTGGACTGTAGGTTCGCTCTTCGCGTCGCTTACTTTCAGCCGCAGGAGCGGGACAAGCAACGCCATCTGCCCCTGACGTACGGCATGGACATTGGCGAGCGGAAGCTGGATTTTCCCATCGAAACGCACGCTTTGGCCGGACGCGATCCGTTCGAACACGTGTTGCTCGGGCAGGTCCTGCCCGGGCGATGCAACCTGCTGTTCCACCGGCAAATTTCCATGTGCAGAGACGAGGTCACCCGAAACCGATACGCCGGACATGGCCGAGGTCGCACGGTTCAGTACGCTCACCCGGTAATCGAGCGTCGCATTTGCGAAGGAGCGGGTCAGCTTGATCGCTTCCACCTTGAGCTGCACGGGCTTGGCTACCGGTGCAGCAGCGGCCGCCTTTTTCGGCGCCACGACGGGACGCTCGATCGTGGGCGGCGGCGCGCTCGCGCGCTTGCGCTGCCAAGCGAAGAACGCGAGGCCCATGGCTATCAGTCCCGCAAGCGCTGCCAGGATAATCGGCCAGGGAAATCCTTCCGCCTCCTCTGTTTCCGCATCCTCGACCGGTTCGTCTGGCGCAATGGGCTCGATGATTGGCGGGGTTATCGAGCCGGGAGGATCAATCGCGGTGTCCGTTGCAGCCGGCCCTGGTTGCGGGGCAACATTCTGCAGAGTGTCGCCATTCTGCAGAGTGTCGCCTGCCGGGCGCGCGGATCCAATGGCTGGGGTCTGGTCGGGAACGCGGCGCGGCGCGGTTTCTAGGACGGGCTCCGAAGCAATCGTTGGAGCAGGCGTCGGCGCGCCCTGAGGCGCCGGGACTGGTTGCTGGGCCGGCGCGGGCGTGGGCCGTGCGGTTTCGATCACCCGCGGACGGGTCGTGACAGGCGCTTCGTCATCCACCGGGCCCTGCACCTGCGGCGTGGGCGTCGGGGTCGGGTTCGACGGCGGGAGCTGGAAATCCTGTACGCGCTGCGCCGCTGCAGAAGCAGGCAGGGCAAGCAGGAGGGCAGCAAGAAGAGGGGTAGTACGCATATTCATGGTAACGGCCGGTCTGGTCGGGGAGGCGCGCTGAATAGGCGGTGAAGGATGCGCATCCAAGCCCCTCCTTGCGCCGGGACGACATTCGCGGCAGATGCGCGGCATGAGCGACACACCGACACCCAAGTTCCTTGGCGAGAACAGCCCCCTGCCCACTTCTCCCGAAGAGGCAGAACTCGACTACGTGCCCAACCCGCGTGCGGGCCAGCTTTACCTGGTCCGGTTCGCCGCGCCGGAATTCACCTCGCTGTGCCCGGTAACCGGCCAGCCCGATTTCGCGCATCTCGTGATCGACTATGCGCCGGGCGAAACGATCGTGGAATCGAAGAGCCTGAAGCTTTTCCTCGGTTCCTTCCGCAATCACAATGGCTTCCACGAGGACGTGACGGTCGGCATCGGCCAGCGCCTGTTCGATGAAATGAAGCCGCGCTGGCTGCGTATCGGCGGATACTGGTATCCGCGCGGCGGCATTCCGATCGACGTCTTCTGGCAGAGCGGCGCCCCGCCGGCAGAGCTTTGGCTTCCCGATCAGGGCGTCTCGTCCTATCGTGGGCGCGGATAGGGAGAAAATGCGATGATTGCGAAGCTGCCGAAGATCGCCCTGTGGCTGGCCGTCGGGCTGGTCCTGTGGTTTGCCGCTGCCGTCTTCGGACCGAAGTTCGGGCTGATCGACTGGCGCTTTGCATTGGGCACGATGGTGCGGGAGTGGGGACCGATCCTGATCGGCATCACGGCGCTAGTGGCCGTCATCGCACTTGTCGCGATTCTCTGGAAAGGCCCGCGCGGCCAGTGGTGGAAGGCCGCCCTCGCGCTCGCCATTCCCGCCGCCTTGATGGGGGGCCTCGCTTCGGTCGCATCCACTGCCGAAAGCGTTCCGCCGATCCACGACGTCGCCACCGACGTCACCGATCCGCCGCAGTTCACCGAATGGACCCGCGAAAAACGGGCCCAGGTCTCGGCCAATCCGCTCAACGATTATGCCACACCGCTCGGCGAATTGGACGCCTGGAGTGATATGGACAGCCCGCTTGCCTCCCAATCGCACGCACAGATCATAGCCGAAAGCTATCCCGACCTCGCCACGATCACTTACTCGGGCGATGCCAGCGACGCGATGGTCGCGGTCGCGCTCGCCATGGAAGATATCGGGCTTTCCGATGTGACCAGCGATGTCGACGGCGGACGGGTCGAAGGCGTGGCGGAAACCTTCCTGTTCGGTTTCAAGGACGATGTGGTCGCCCGCGTGCGCGATGGCGAGATCGACCTGCGCTCGGTCAGCCGTGTCGGCCTGTCGGACCTTGGCTACAACGCAGCACGGTTGCGCGAATTGTCGGAAGCGATCGAGAACCGCCTCAGCGAGTGAACCGGTCGATCCAGCGCCGGTCCAGCCAATCCTTGAGCTTGCGCAGCCAGCGGGCTTTCAGCGCAATTCGTCCGTAGCTTAGGATGGCCTCGCCGCGACCCGTATTAAACAGGTAGAAATCCATTCCCCTGCCGCGATAGGTGTTCGTCGGTGCCTGCCCGTTCGCGGCGCGGCGCAGATTGGCCGCAAGCACCGGTCCAGCGTAGACTGCATGCACGCCCGAATGCGGCAGTTGCCGGTCGGTGCGGCGGGCGACGTCACCGGCCGCGAAGATGCAAGGGTGACTGCAGGAGCGCTGGTAACGGTCGACTTCGATGAAGCCGTCCTTGTCGACAGCCAGCCCGCTTTCTCGCGGCCAGTCCGGCGCTCCGCTGCCGATCGCGGCGACGACCAGCTCCGGCGGTTTCAACTCATGCCCGGCAACACACAGGCCTTCGTCCTCGAAGGAGGCATCGGCCTCGATCAGCCTGATGTCCTGTGCGGCCAGCTCCGCCCGCGCCTTGCGCTGCACGGATGCCGCGTGATCGGGCAAGAGCCCGCCCTCTCCGGCAATCAGGGTAACACGCGTCTTCTTCGGCATGGGCGCATTGGCGAAGCCGAAAGCAAGCTCCAGCCCGCCTGCCCCGCCGCCCACGACAGCGATACGGCGCGGCGTTGCAGCGCCATCGCGCAGATCGCGCCAGCGGTCGACGAACCGATCGATGGGACGAATATCGAAGAGGCGGGGGTCATCGCCAAGGACGCGCCTCGCACGGCCAGCCCCACCCACAGCGATTGAACAGATGTCGAAAGCAACATCATCGCCAGTGTCCAGGCGGACGGTGTTTCCTGAAGCGTCGATCCCGATAGCCGAGGCTTGAATCCATTCGATTCCGGCCTCTTCGACCAGCGGTTGCAGAGGGATCATCGCCTCGCTCGCGCGGTATTCCGCCGCCAGCCAACCGGGGATCATGCCGGAATAGTGCATCGCCCTGCGCGGCTCGACGATGACCACCCTTTCGCACGGCAGCCCGTTCTTCCGGATATCGTCGATGACGCCGAGGTGCGCATGTCCGGCGCCAATCAGCAAAAGGGTTTTGCCGCTCATTCCGGCGGTCTACCGCCAATCGCCCGCCAGCGGAACTGCGGCATCGCTCAGTTGCGGATTTTCCAGCCCGACTTGAGCACCCGATAGACCGCGAAGGCGAGCAGCAGGTTGAATATGCCAAGGCCGATCGCGCCATTCACCACTGCTTCGTTGGTATCGCCGATGTCGCTCTTGCCGAGGAAGCCGAAGCGGAAGCCGCTGATCACGTAGAAGAACGGGTTGAGGCGGCTGATGGTCTGAAACACGGGCGCAAGGTTGTCGATCAGGTAGAATGTGCCCGACAGCAGGCTGAGCGGGGCGATCACGAAATTGCTGACGGCCGCATTGTGGTCGAACTTTTCCGCCCAGATCGATGCGAGCAGACCGAGCAGCGACAGCATGACGGCGCCCATGAGGCCGAACCAGACCACCGCCCAGGGATGTGCCAGCGACAAATCGACACCGGGATAGAAGGCCATGGCCAGCGCCACCGCACCGCCGACGAAGATCGCTCGGGTGACCGCTGCAGCGACGATGCCGCCCATCAGTTCGCCTTCCGACAGGGGCGGCATGAGGAGGTCGATGATCGTGCCCTGGATCTTGCCGGACAGGAGCGAGAAGCTCGAATTGGCGAATGCATTCTGCATCATGCCCATGACGATGAGGCCCGGCGCAACGAAGGTGGCGAAGTTCACGCCCAGCACTTCGCGCCCCTCGCGGCCCATCGCGACGGTGAATATCACCAGAAAGAGGAAGGTAGATACGCCCGGAGCCCAGATCGTCTGCGTCTGGACCTTGAGAAAACGCCGAACCTCCTTAATATAGAGACTCCATAACCCGATGCGGTTGATCCCGGTAATCACCGGTTCTCCGCGAGCGGGAAAACGACCCTTCCTCCCGGCATTATTCTCGGTGAACGAAGCATCGCCTTGCGGCACGGCGGGAGTGGCGGGTTGGACTTGATCGGCCATGGGCGTGCGCCTAGGGCCAAGCATCCCGGCTGGCAAGCTACGTCGGGCCATGTAAGGAATACGGAATAGGTATGAGCTGGACCGACGAACGGATCGCGACGCTAAAGAAAATGTGGGAAGGCGGCTCCACCGCCAGCCAGATCGCCGAGGAACTCGGCGGCGTCAGTCGCAACGCGGTAATCGGCAAGGCGCACCGCCTCGGCCTCAAATCCCGGCCCTCGCCCGTCAAGAGCGGCGAGAAGAAGAAGGCTGCCAAGCCGGCTCCCAAGCCTGCGCCGAAGAAAGCGGCACCGCGCGCAGCTGCAAAACCAGCCAAGCCTGCAACCCCCGCACCGGCGCCCAAGCCCGCTGCAACTGCCGCGCGTTCGGACGCAACGCCCTCGCAGCCGCTGCCCAATAAGACGCCTGACCTGCCCAAGATCGTTTCGGTCGGTCCTGGCGGCTTCCTGCGCCAGGGCCCCGGTGACCAGCAGCCGCCGATCCCCCCCGCGCCGCCGCGCCGACTGGTTCCGGCAAAGCCCGATCCCTCGATCGCCGACAAGACCAGCCTGCTGGATTTGTCCGACAAGGTCTGCCGCTGGCCCATGGGCCACCCGGGCGAACCCGATTTCCACTTCTGCGGTGAAGCCGTGAACCCGGGCTTCCCCTATTGCGTCGAGCATTGCGGACGGGCCTATCAGGCGCAGTTGCCACGCGGTGCACGCCGTCCCCCTCCGCCCCTTCCCTTTGGCGGCCCGCGCGTCCGCTAAGCGGACCGGCACAGGACGCCGCGCCAAAGTCTAAAGAGCTGATTTCCGCGAAAAATGGTAGAAAACCGCCATTTTTCGCGAAATCTTTCCTTTCCTTAAACCATATCGATTGACCACCCTGTCATCTCTTCCTGCGAAAAGGGGAGTGTGTCCTATGTTAATGGGCACGTTCGAAGACAAGGATCGTCATGGATTGGGCAAGCGCGTCATTCGGCGCCTTTATGGGAATAGCGATCGTGGTCAGCGTAACGTCGCTGGCCCTCTATCCCTTTGTCCGCCGCAGTTATCTCTTGTGGTGTTCGCTCCGCATCGCCTGTTTTGCTGCGATGACGATTGCACTGCTTTCCTTCGGCCCTGGCGAAAACCTCTTTGGGGGGCTGGATAATCGGGCACTTGGCGAGGTCGCGCTTGCGCTCGGCGTCGCGTGTACCGGACCGTTCTTTGCCACTTACGTAGAACGGCATATCGATCTCGCCCATCACCGCCGTCACCTCTGGTACATCCTGCCGCTTGGCATCTTCGCCGCAGGAGCGACGCTGTTGGGCGGGAATTGGCCGATATTCCACCAGTTGCATGACTTCGCCCTGCTTGGCGCGACCTTTTTGCTCGGAAACAGCCTGATTGCGGCCATTCGTCGGGATAGCCGCGTTGCAAAGATGCAGTCTATCGTCTGGGGACCGCTCGTCTTGCTGGGCCTGTGCGCGTTTGCATATGAATTCTTTGCCCGCGAGACCATTCCGCACTGGCCGCGATTGGTGCTGGGCGCGCTGTCTTTCGACCTGATCGTCACCTTCCTCGGTATCATGAACGGCTTCGGCCGCGTGAAACTGGAACGCGACCGCGCACTCGCCAACATCCAGGCTGCCGAGCAGATGATGCTGATCGATCCCCTGACAAATATTGCCAACCGCCGTGGCCTCGAACAGCATTTCGCTTTCGACACAGCGCGACATCCCTCGGGGCTTGCGATCATCGATTGCGATCACTTCAAGCGCGTCAACGACACGTACGGCCATGAGGTGGGTGATCGGGTCCTCGTGGCAGCAGCACAGGCGCTGAGGTCCGACGATGTTTTCGTGGCCCGCCTTGGCGGGGAAGAGTTCGTCGTTCTCATCTATTCAGACGATTGGCAGAACACTGCCGAGAAAGCCCGTAAGCGCATTACCCAGGCTGTCAGCGTTGCGGTTCCGGACATGAACCTGCCGGTGACTGCCAGTGCAGGCCTCACCGCCATGTCACGCAGCGATGCGCTTTCGGTGGCCATGAACCGCGCCGACAAGGCACTGTACGCCGCCAAGGAAGCAGGCCGCGATCGCAGCGTCTCTATCGCGGAATTCCAGCAGGCCAAGAAACCCCTGACCCAAGCGGCCTAAGACGCTGGTCGCCCCTAGCGTTTCCGGGCGAACCAGATCGTGTGGTGCGGGCCCTTGTTGTTGGGCCGGGCGCGGACACGGCGCTCTTCGACTTCGAAGCCCGCTTCCTTGAGCCTGCGGGTGAACTTGTAATCGGGCGCCGCCGACCAGACGGCGAGGATACCACCGGGCCGCAATGCGTCTCGAGCCTTGCCGAGCCCCGTCGTAGAATAGAGCCGCTGGTTGCCATCGCGCACAATCCCGTCCGGCCCGTTATCGACATCCAGCAGGATCGCGTCCCACTTGTCGCAGGTCCCGTCGTTTGCATCGTCGATCAAAGCGGCCACATCGCACAGGACCACATCCCCGCGGGGGTCGGAGAGCGTGTCTCCCGTCAATTCGGCAAGCGGACCCTGCGCCCATTCGAGGATTTCCGGCACGACCTCTGCCACGACGATCTCAGCACCCTCGCTCGCCTTCTCCAGCGCCTTGCGGAAGGTAAAGCCCATGCCATAGCCGCCGATCAGCACCCGTGGATTTTCACGGCCCAGCTCGGCAAGGGTCAGTTCGGCAAGCTGTTCCTCGCTGAACTGCATGCGCGTGCCCATCAATTCGTCGCGCCCGACCATGATGATGAAATCGCGTCCATGACTGATCAGGGTCAGCGTTTCGCCATTGGGCACTTCGGCAGTGGCGACGGTTTCGCGCGGCAGCATCGGGATCTCCAGCAGGTGTTGACCGCCCCGATAGCGGCTTAGCCTCGCCTGCGATAGCTAGCCGGTGACTTCGAGAACCATGTTTGTCGGCGTTTCCGATGCGCGGCGTACCTTTTGAAAGCCAGCATCCTCCAGCACTTCGGTCAGGCGTTGTTGACCTGCCTGCGCGCCGAGCCCGAGGCCGACATCCTGGGCGAGCGAGGCGGGCGTGCAGACCGTGGTCGAGAAGGCGTAGAATATCTGGCCCAGAGGATGCATGTTCTCGGCCATGCTGTCGCCGGCCATTGGCTCCACCAGCATGAAGGTGCCGTCGTCTTTCAACGTCTCGCGAATATGGCGCGATGCGCCGACCGGGTCCCCCATGTCGTGCAACGCATCGAAGATGCAGGCGAAATCGTAATCCTCGCCCGGATAGTCCTGCGCAGAGGCGACTTCGAACTGCACATTGTCGACGCCGGCAGCCTTCGCCTTGCGCCTGGCTTCCTCGATCGAGGGTTCGTGGAAGTCATATCCGTGGACTGTCGATTTCGGATAGGCCTGAGCCATCAGGATGGCCGAGGAGCCATGCCCGCAGCCGATATCGGCGATCTTGGCCCCCGCCTTGAGCTTTTCCTCAACCCCGTCGAGGGCGGGTATCCATTCGCTGGTGAGATTGGCGGCATAGCCGGGGCGGAAGAAACGGTCGGTACCGCAGAAACAGCATTCGCTCTGGTCGCTCCACGGGCGGCCCTTCCCGCTCTTGAACGTCTTCACCGCCTTCTCGTGGCTTTCGTATTGCGAGACGACCGCCTGGATGAAGCCTTGCATGCAGGCTGGCTGCCCTTCCCGCGAGAAAATCAGCGCCTGTTCCGAGCTGATCGAGAAGGTCTCGTCTTCAGGGTGGAAATTGACGTAGCCCGCCGCGCTGACCGAACCGAGCCACTGGTGCAGGTATTTCTCGTTCATGCCGGTGTGTTCGGCAAGCTCAGCCACGCTTACGCGGCCCATTTCGTCGAGTGCTTCGAAAACACCGGTCTGGTCGCCCAGGTACGCCATGTAGAGGCTGAGCGCGCCTGCCACATCGCCGATCACCTTGCCGGCCAGTTCCTCCACCTTCGCCATATCGATCTGTTCGCTCATCTTCGCTCTCCCTCATGCGGTTAAGCGACCCGGCGGCTCCGATGCGACCTGTGGTTCTTTGAGGGGCGACTCGCGCGTTGTGCTGCGGCGCCATCCTGACCTGACGATAGCACATCCCGCCAGCACACGAAAAAAGGGCCGCAGGTTTCCCCGCGGCCCCTCTTCAATCGGCTGGTGCCGGATCAGTCCTTGAGGAAGTCAGGGACGTGGGCTTCACCGCCACCGTCCTTGTTTCCGCCGTCCCGATCGCCGCGATCGCGACGGGGGCCACCACGGCCGCCACGACGATCGCCGCCACGACCACCACCGCCGCCACGCGGGCCACGGTCACCGCGCGGTTCGCGCGGCGGGCGGGTGTCTTCCAGCTCTTCACCGGTTTCCTGGTCGACGACGCGCATCGACAGGCGAACCTTGCCGCGGTTGTCGATCTCGAGGACCTTGACCTTAACTTCCTGGCCTTCCGAAACGACGTCGGTCGGCTTTTCCACGCGCTCGTTCTTCATTTCGCTGACGTGGACGAGACCGTCCTTGCCGCCCATGAAGTTCACGAATGCGCCGAAGTCGACGATGTTGACGACCTTGCCGGTGTAGATCTTGCCGACTTCCGCCTCTTCGACGATGCCTTCGATCCACTTCTTCGCGGCTTCGATCTCGTCGGCGTTGGAGGAACTGATCTTGATCACGCCTTCATCGTCGATGTCGACCTTGGCACCGGTCTCTGCGACGATTTCGCGAATGACCTTGCCGCCCGTGCCGATAACGTCGCGGATCTTCGACTTGTCGATCTGCATCGTTTCGATACGCGGAGCGTGCTTGGACACTTCACCACGAGCCGAACCCAGGGCCTTCTGCATTTCGCCCAGGATGTGCGCGCGACCTTCGCTGGCCTGCGCCAGTGCGGTCTTCATGATCTCCTGCGTGATGCCGGCGACCTTGATGTCCATCTGGAGCGAGGTGATGCCCTTCTCCGAACCGGCAACCTTGAAGTCCATGTCGCCGAGGTGATCTTCGTCACCCAGGATGTCCGACAGGACGGCGAAGTCGTCGCCTTCGAGGATGAGGCCCATCGCGATACCCGAAACCGGGCGTTCGATCGGCACACCGGCGTCCATCATCGACAGACAGCCGCCGCACACGGTCGCCATCGAGGACGAGCCGTTGGATTCGGTGATGTCCGACAGGATGCGGATGGTGTACGGGAAATCTTCATGATCGGGCAGGACCGGGTGAAGCGCGCGCCATGCGAGCTTGCCGTGACCGGTTTCGCGGCGGCTGGTGAAGCCGAAGCGACCCACTTCGCCGACCGAATAGGGCGGGAAGTTATAGTGCAGCATGAAGTGGTTGTACGACAGGCCTTCGAGGCCGTCGATCATCTGCTCGGCGTCCTTGGTGCCAAGCGTGGTGGTGCAGATTGCCTGCGTTTCACCGCGCGTGAACAGAGCCGAACCGTGGGTACGGGGCAGCAGGCCGACCATCGCCTCGATCGGGCGAACTTCGTTCAGCTTGCGGCCGTCGATGCGCTGGCCGTCCTTGAGGATGGCGCCGCGAACGATTTCCGATTCCAGCTTCTTGACCGCCTTGTTTGCGACCATCTGCGTCTGCGGCTCTTCGTCGGCGAAAGCTTCCTTGGCCTTTTCGCGGGCGGCGTTGAGCGCGTCCGAACGCTGCGACTTGTTGGTCAGCTTGTACGCAGCAGCAATGTCGTCGCCGACGATGCCGCGCAGCTTTTCCTTGATCGCCGAGGTATCGTCCGAGGTGTCGATTTCCCACGGATCCTTGGCAGCCTGTTCAGCCAGATCGATGATTGCACCGATAACCTTGCGGCTTTCCTCATGCGCGAACATGACTGCGCCGAGCATTTCCTCTTCGGTCAGTTCCTTGGCTTCGGATTCGACCATCATCACCGCGTCCTGCGTCGCAGCGACGACGAGGTCGAGACGACCGTCTTCGCCAAGCGCATCGCCCAGGCTCGGGTTGAGGATGTATTCGCCATCGTTCGAGAAACCGACGCGTGCCGCGCCGATCGGGCCCATGAAGGGCACGCCCGAAATGGTCAGTGCAGCCGAAGCAGCGATCATCGCAACGATATCGGGTTCGGTTTCGCCGTCATAGGACAGGACCTGAGCGATGACGTTGATTTCGTTGTAGAAGCCTTCCGGGAAGAGCGGACGCACGGGGCGGTCGATCAGGCGGGAAGTCAGCGTTTCCTTCTCCGTTGCGCGGCCTTCGCGCTTGAAGAAGCCACCCGGGATACGGCCCGCGGCGGAGAATTTTTCCTGGTAGTGGACGGTCAGCGGGAAAAAGTCCTGCCCTTCGCGTACACTCTTGGCGGCGGTCACGGCGCACAGCACCACGGTTTCGCCATAAGTGGCCAGAACGGCGCCGTCAGCCTGACGGGCGATCTGACCGGTTTCGAGAGTGAGGGTTTTTCCGCCCCATTCAATCGATACGGTTTTCTTGTCGAACATGTATTTTCCTTATGAACCCGCGGGCCGCCATATTGCGGAGCGGGGCCTACTTGTGCCGGGTATACCGTCCCGGTCCGGTGCGAGGCGTCATGTACTGCCTCATTGAAGCTCCTGTGCCGGATTGCGCAGGAGGCCAAATGCGAAGAAGGGCGACCCTTGCCGAGCCGCCCTCCTCGAAACTCTTACTTACGAAGACCCAGCTTCGCGATCAGGGCGTTGTAACGCTCCACATCCTTCTTCTTGAGATAGGCGAGGAGGTTACGGCGCTTGTTGACCATCATCAGAAGGCCGCGACGCGAGTGATTGTCCTTGTGGTTGGCCTTGAAGTGATCCGTCAGGTTGCGGATACGTTCGGTCAGGATCGCGACCTGTACTTCGGGCGAACCGGTGTCGCCGTCTGCCTGCGCGTTGTCCTTGATGATCTCTTGCTTCTTCTCGGCGGTAATCGTCATATTCATTCTACTCCGCGACATCCGGTAGGTTGAAGCCCCGGACGACCTTGGCCGTTCCTCCGATGAGTTCCACCAGCGCAACGGGAGTAGCCTCCAGCTTCGCGAAATAGAGCCCGTCGGTGTGGGGCAGGTCCGACAATACCCGGCCCTGGCGGACCGCCTGCGCGCTGTCGGGATCGAGGGATAGAGCCGGGATGTCGTCCAGCCCCGCCTCTAGCGGCAGGAGTAGGTGTTCAAGAGGCGCGCCCTTAGCGATTTCCTCCAGCTTGTCCAGCGAAATCGCCTGATTTTCATGGAAGGGACCGGCCTTGACGCGTCTGAGATAGGTGACGTGACCGACACTTCCAAGCGCACGCGCGATGTCCCGTGCAAGAGAGCGGATGTATGTCCCTTTCGACACATGCGCGGTCAGCGTCACGGCCTCCGCCAGTTCGAGCGGAGCCGCTACATCGTAAGGGTCGGGACGCCCTGCGCTGGTCTGGAAGGCAGACCGCAGCTCGGGATCCTCGCGCTCCCCCGCCATGGTCAGGCTGTGGATCGTGACGCGCCGCGTCTTCATCTCCACTTCTTCGCCGGCACGGGCGAGGTCGTAAGCGCGCTTGCCGTCGATCTTGAGGGCGGAATATTTCGGCGGGATCTGCTCGATCTCTCCGGTGAAGTGCTCCAGCACCGCCTTAATAGCGGCCATCGGCGGGCGGCGATCGCTGCGCTGGATTACCTCGCCTTCGGTGTCGAGCGTGTCGGTTTCTTCGCCGAACTGGATGGTGAATTCGTAGATCTTGTTGGCATCGAGCATTCGTCCAGCCAACTTAGTCGCCTCGCCGAGCGCGATGGGCAGCACGCCTTCCGCCAGCGGATCGAGCGTGCCGCCGTGGCCGACCTTCGTCTTGGCATGGCCGCCCTGACGCAGCACGCGCTTGACCATGCCCACGGCCTGCGTCGAACCAAGCCCGCGCGGCTTGTCGAGCACGATCCAGCCGTGCGGAGCGGGTTTTGCAGCGCTCATCAGGACAGTGCCAGTTCGACCGACTGCGCAATGCCCACGAAGAATTCCATGATCCACATCACCGGTGGCCAGATTGTCCTCTCGATCCACCGCGCATCGGGGAATATCCAGGCAGCTGCGATGATCACGAAGATCAGCGTCATCCCCAGCGCCTGGAGCTTCTGCCAGTGCCTCGCCCATTTACGCGGCAAAAGGCCGCCAAGGATGTGCGAGCCGTCGAAAGGCGGAATGGGCAGGAGGTTGAACAGGGCAAGGAAGGTATTGATGAGAATAAAGTAGGTGAAGGCGGTCAGCGCCCATTCCGGCAATGACGAACCCCAATTGGTCGCGAAAGCCGCGGCAATCCCGACGATGATGGCGGCCAGGAAAGCAAGGGCGATGTTCATCCCCGGTCCGGCTGCTGCGACAGCCATCATGCCGTAGCGCGGATTGTCGAGGCGGCGGGGGTTCACCGGTACAGGCTTGGCCCAACCAAAAACCGGCCCGCCAAACAGCGCCAGCGCACCGGGAACGAGCAAAGTGCCGACCGGATCGACATGGCGAACCGGGTTGAAGGAAAGCCTGCGCTTCTCCTTTGCCGTGGGATCTCCCAGTGCCAGCGCCGCCCAGCCATGGGCAACCTCGTGAAACACGATGGCGATTATCAGGCACGGGATCAGGATCGCCGCGAGAATGAGTGTTTCCGTCATCGAACCAAGATAGGGTGCAGAGCGCGCCTGCGCACCCCTATTGCCCCAGCGCCTGCGAAAAATGCTTGCGGCACATGGCAACGTAGCGGTCGTTGCCGCCGATCTCAGTCTGAGCGCCTTCGCTCACTGCCTTACCGTTTTCATCGACCCGCAGGTTCATTGTCGCCTTGCGCCCGCAATCGCAGACCGCCTTCATCTCGACCAGCTTGTCCGCAATGCCGAGCAGGGTGGCAGAGCCGGGAAACAGCTCTCCCTGGAAATCAGTACGCAGGCCGTAGCAAAGAACGGGAATGTCCGCCTCGTCGGCCAGTTTCGCCAATTGCCAGACCTGGTCCGGAGTGAGGAATTGCGCCTCGTCCACCAGCACACAGGCGAGCGGCGTCTCGGCATGTTCAGCCAGTACGTGCGCCGCGATGTCGGTCTGCTGCTCGAAGCGGTTTGCATCGCTCGCCAGACCGATGCGGCTGGAAATCGCGCCAAAGCCCGGCCGGTCGTCGAGTGCGGCGGTCCACAGCGATACTTTCATCCCGCGTTCGCCATAATTGAACGCGGTCTGGAGCAAGGTCGAGCTCTTCCCCGCGTTCATGCTGGCAAAATAGAAATACAGCTTGGCCATGGCTTGCCCTAGCGCGCACGGCCACAGCTGTTAAGGAGACCGTCAGACAGGATTGGGGATGACGCCCCGACCGCAAAGAAAAGACAAGCGACAGGGATATTCGATGGCAGAGGCGAACACGGCAGCCAATACGCAGACAGGCATCCTGGGATGGGTGGAGCGAACAGGCAATAGACTGCCCGATCCAGTGTTTATCTTCTTCTACCTGATCATTGCACTGGTCGTCATATCGGTGATCGCTGCGGTGAGCGGCGTTTCCGCCCAGCATCCGACCGCGCTGGATGAGAACACCGGCAGTGCGCTGGTGATCGAAGCGGTCAGCCTTTTGTCGCCGGATAATATCCAGCGGCTCTGGGTCGAAATGCCCAAGACATTCACGCACTTCCACCCGCTTGGCTACGTTCTTGTGGTCATGCTCGGCGCAGGCGTTGCCGAACGCTCAGGCTTTTTCGCTGCCGGTATGTCGAAAGCGGTCAAGAGCGCTCCAAAGGCCTTGCTGACCCCGGTGGTGGCTCTGGTCGCGATGATCGGCAACCACGCTGCCGACGCAGGCTATGTGGTCCTCATCCCGCTCGCCGGTATCCTGTTCGCAGCCGCCGGACGCCATCCCCTTGCCGGTATCGCTGCCGCATTCGCCGGTGTTTCGGGCGGTTTCTCCGCCAATGTCTCGCCCGGCCAGCTCGATGCGCTGCTGTTCGGCATTACCGAGGAAGCGGTTGGCGCCAGCGCGCTCGACCCGACATGGACAGCCAACATCGCCGGTAACTGGTATTTCATCGTGGCGATGACGGTGCTTTACCTGCCGATCATCTGGTACGTGACCGACAAGGTCATCGAACCGCGCCTCGGCGCCTGGACCAAGGGCGCGGTTGCGGGTGCGAATGACGAAGCGCCCGTCGAAGTCGACGGGGAAAAGGCCAGCAAGGGCCTGCGCGCAGCAGGTCTTGCAGCGCTCTTCGTGGTCGGACTGTGGGTGCTGATGGTCTTTGCCCCCGGCACCCCGCTGGTCGACGAGGCCGCTTGCGAGGGCATTCCGGCAGCCGATTGTTCGATCCACACGGAACTGCGTCCGCTCTACCAGTCGCTCGTGGCAGGCTTCTTCCTGCTCTTCCTGCTGACCGGCTGGGCCTATGGCCGCGCTGCGGGCACGATCAAGGACCACCGCGACCTGGTGAACATGATGGCGGAAAGCATGAAGGATATGGGCTATTACCTCGTCCTCGCCTTCGCTGCCGCGCACTTCGTTGCAATGTTCGGCTGGTCCAACCTCGGCCTTATTACTGCGGTGCACGGCGCTGCGGGGATCGAGAGCACGGGCCTGCCCCTGCCGCTCGTCCTCGGCCTCATGGTGATCTTCGCGGGCCTGCTGAACCTCTTCGTCGGTTCGGCCAGTGCGAAATGGGCATTGCTCGCCCCGATCCTCGTGCCGATGCTCATGCTGCTCGGCATCAGCCCCGAAGGCGCAACGGCGGCCTACCGCGTCGGCGATAGCGCGACGAATATCATCACGCCGCTGATGGTCTATTTCCCGCTGATCCTGGTTTTCGCCCAGCGCTGGGTGAAGGACTTCGGCCTCGGCAGCCTGACCGCGATGATGCTGCCCTATTCGGTTTGGTTGCTGATCTCGGGCGTCCTGCTGATCGTGGGCTGGTTCTACCTCGGCATCCCGCTCGGGCCCGATGCACCGGTCGGCTATACACTGCCCTCGGCGGCGGACCCGGCAATCATGCAGTAAGGCTTACTCTTCTTCCCCGAGGTCGCGTGCGACCTTGGGGTCGGAGAGGAGCTGTTCGATCCGGTCCGCCTCATCGAAGCTTTCGTCGGGCTGGAAATTTAGTTTCGGCGCGAATTTGAGGCCGAGGCGCTGCGCCACTTCCTTCTGGAAGAAGGCCGTGTTGGTGCGCAGTGCCTTCAGAACCTCTGCCTCGTCCTTTCCGAGCAAGGGCTTCACATAAGCCTTGGCGTTCCTGAGGTCGGGCGTCATCCGCACTTCGGTCACAGCGATGTTGTGCGCGCGCAGCACATCGTCATGCGCTTCCCCGCGCGCGAGCAATTCGGACAAGATGTGGCGCACCCGTTCGCCCACCTTGAGGACGCGAACCGATTGCTGTTCCGAGGTCGATTGCTGGTGCTTGGCCATCAGGCGTAATCCTTCATCTTTCCAAGAATGCGCTTGAGCGAGGTCATGTTCCTCGCAGTCCCGCGGCAGCCGAGCCGCTTCTCGATGAAACGGCCGGTCAGGTCCGAGACCCCCACACCGTGAACATAATCCAGGTAGAGGACGCGAGGTCCCAATGCGAGCCGTTCGGCGCCGCGTTCGCGATGGTCAGCCAGCAGGCGCTCAAAGCCGCCTTCGTCGGGCTGGCGCGGCAGGAATATCGTGTGGACCATCTTGTCGGAGCCTTCACCGTGGAAGGGGTTTTCATTGATCGCAGAGCGAACCTCTTCGACAGTCCGCACAACAACGAAGCCGGTGATGCCAAAGTCTTCCTCGATCAGCCGGACGATTCGGCCACGAAGCGCCTCTTCGTCTTCCTTGCTGCTCAGGATGACATTTCCGCTAGCGGCCACAGTCTCGACTTCACCGAAGCCACGGGCGCTCATGCGATCGCGCAAGTCCGCCATCTTGATGCGGTTGCCGCCGATGTTGATGCTGCCGAGCAGTGCAAGGCGAGTGCTCATGCCTCACTGCCGGGGCGCGGTGTAGGGATCGCCGTGCTGGTCGAACGCGCGAGCAGGTTACCTGCGTCGTCGAACAACTCACCCTCGAGATAGATCACACGGCGACCGCGCTTGATTACGCGGCCTTTGCCGACCAGCGGACCTGCCATCACGGGCCGGATCAGCGTCATGGTGATGTCGAGGTTGAGCGGTGCTTCCTCGTGGTCGGTAGCCCAGACATGGGCCCAGCCCATGACCTCGTCGAGGAAGCCTGCGACAAGCCCGCCCTGCACGGTACCGCGCGGCGTGATGAAGCTGTCCGGCGCGGTGAAGCGGAGCGTGATTTCCTCACGCTCCGCATCGAAGCAATCGAACTCGACACCTATCAGATCCGCGTGGGCGGCACCTTGGTTATGCGGGCGTTCCTTCTCGGTATCCCTCACAGCGTGCGTTCACGCTCCTCGACCTCGAACACCTCGAGCTGGTCGCCCGGCTGGATGTCGTTGGTGTCGGCAAGGACCACACCGCATTCGAGACCTGTGCGGACTTCGTCCACATCGTCCTTGAAGCGGCGCAGCGAGGCGATGGTCGTGGCCGAGACGATGACGTCGTCGCGCGTAAGACGTGCGTGCAGACCCTTGCGGATGACGCCTTCCTCGACCAGCAGGCCTGCGGCCTTGTCCTTCTTGCCCGAACGGAACACTTCCTTGACCGCGGCACGGCCGACGACATGCTCGATCCGCTCCGGACCCAGCTCGCCTGCCATCTCCTTCGCGATTTCCTCGGTCAGGTGATAGATGACGTCGTAATACTTCATCTCGACGCCGTCGCGCTTCACCAGTTCGCGTGCCTTGGCATTCGGACGCACGTTGAAGCCGATAATTGGAGCATTCGAGGCAGCCGCCAGCGACACGTCGCTTTCCGTGATCGCACCGACCCCTGCATGCAGGACACGGACCTTGATTTCGTCGTTCGAGAGATTGTGCAGCGCGGTCGTGATTGCCTCGACCGAACCCTGCACGTCGGCCTTCACCAAAACGGGGAATTCGATGACGTTGGCAGCGAGGTTGTTGAACATCGTATCGAAGCTGGTCGGAGCAAGCGCGGTGCGCTTCTCGGTCGCCTTTTCCTGACGATATTCGGCCACTTCACGGGCACGCTGTTCGTTCTCGACCACTGTCAGCACGTCGCCTGCGCTCGGCACGCCGCCGAGGCCCAGGACTTCGACAGGCATCGAAGGACCGGCCTTCTTGATCTGCTTGCCCTGATCGTTGACGATCGCGCGGACACGCCCGCTTTCGGTGCCGACGACGAAGGTGTTTCCACGCTCCAGCGTACCGCGCGTGATGAGCACGGTGGCGACCGGGCCGCGGCCCTTGTCGAGCTGCGCCTCGATCACGGTGGCCTCCGCCATGCGATCGGGGTTTGCCTTCAGTTCGAGCAGTTCGGCCTGGAGCGCGATCTTCTCGAGCAGTTCGTCGAGACCGGTCTTCTCCTTGGCGGAGATTTCCACGTCCTGCACATCGCCGGACAGTTTCTCGACGATGACTTCATGTTCGAGCAGGCGGTTGCGGATGTTGTCCGGATTGGCTTCGGGCTTGTCCATCTTGTTGATCGCCACGATCATCGGAACACCCGCAGCCTTGGTGTGATTGATGGCCTCGATCGTCTGCGGCATGATGCCGTCATCGGCAGCGACCACCAGGACGACGATGTCGGTCACATTCGCACCGCGCTGGCGCATTTCGGTAAAGGCGGCGTGGCCCGGCGTATCGAGGAAGGTGATCTCGTCGCCCCCCTTCGTTTTCACCTGGTAGCTGCCGATATGCTGCGTAATGCCGCCAGCTTCGCCCTTGACCACATTGGCCCCGCGAAGCGCGTCGAGCAGGCTGGTCTTCCCGTGGTCGACATGGCCCATAATGGTGACGACCGGCGGACGCGGCTTCAGCGTTTCTTCCGGATCGACATCCTCATCATTGGTAATGTCGACATCGGCTTCCGAAACCTTCTGGATGTTGTGGCCGAACTGTTCGACGAGCAGTTCCGCCGTATCCTGATCGATCGTCTGGTTGACGGTGACCATCATGTCGAGATTGAAGAGCTCCTTCACGAGGTCTGCGCCCTTCTCGCCCATACGCTTGGCCAGTTCGCCGACCGTGATCGCTTCCGGGACCACGACATCGCGGACCTGCTTTTCGCGCGGCTTGTTCGAACCGCCACCCTGCAGGTGACGTTCCTTTTCACGCGCACGCTTAAGTGCCGCGAGGCTGCGTGCACGGCGGCCTTCGTCCTCGTTGAGCGCCTTGTTGACGGAAAGCTTGCCCGAACGGCGCTTGTCCGGCTTTTCTGCGGTGCGCGCGGGCTTTTCGTCCTTCTTTTTGCGTTCCGGCTTCTTGATTTCCGGACGCTTGACGGGCGTGAACCTGCGCGCAGCCGGGGTCGGCGTCGCTTCGGACGCAGCATCCTCGGCAGGTGCAGCCTCTTCAGTTGCGGCTTCAACAGGAGCTTTCTTCGCAGCCTTCTCCGCCTGCTTGGCCGCTTCTTCCTCAGCCTTGCGGTTGTCTTCGGCGCGCTTCTTCTCGTCCTCGGCAGCCTTCTTCGCCTGCTGCTCATCACGCTTGCGGGCCTCTTCGGCCATCTTCAGGCGCGCTTCCTCGGCCTCGCGCTGGAGGCGGGCAACGCGTTCCTGCGGGGTTTCCGCGTCCGCGGCCGGCTTCTTGGGCGCAGGCTTCTTGGCTGCAGGAGCAGGCGCAGGAGCAGGTGCCGCTTCCGGCTCGGGAGCCGGTGCCGGCGTTGGCGCAGGTGCCGCCTCGCCGGGTTTGACGAGCTTGCGGCGGCGCTTCACCTCGACCGCAACCTTGTTGGTGCGGCCGTGGCTGAAGGTCTGCTTGACCTCGCCCGGCTGAGCACCCTTCAGGGTCAGCGGCTTGCGGGCAGGTTTTTTCTCTTCGTCGCTCATTCTTGCTCGTTTCTCTTCTGCGTATCGTTCGTATCGTCTTCGGCGCGCGTAGAGGCACGCCCATCGTCGGCCGGGATAGTGTGCCCCTGATAATGCATGAGGCGCATCAAGGGTTTGCGTATCCTTGCGGCCGATGCATCGTCGGCCAAAGCGAAATGGACGACATTGTCGCGGCCCAATGCCACAGACAGTGCGTCACGGTCCAGTGGGAGTGTCCACCCTCGCATTCCAGACCCTTCGGCATCGCTGCCGACGCGCCAGGCCTGGTCCAGCTTCTTGCGTCCGTCCTCGCTCGCATCGCTGGCATGCAGCAACAGCGCCACACCTCCGTTACGGGCGGTCTCGGCAATGCGTTGCGTACCCAAGATAAGCGCTCCGACGCGCATTTCGAGACCCAAGCGGTCGAGAAATACCCGGGTCAGGGCATCTTCTATCTTTTCCGGCAGGTTGGCCGGAATTTCCAGGTCGCCGGTCTTGAAGGCGCGCGAAAGCCCGCCCTTCAGCTTGCCGTTCGCAAATGCCTCTTCGATTGCGGCACGGTCGCTGCATACCCATGCGCCACGCCCCGGTGCTTTTTCCTGCGCATCGGGCAGGACAAGACCGGAAGGCGAAACAGCCAGGCGCACCAGCGCATCGCGCGAACCGGTCTCTCCCGTTAGCACGCAGCGCCGCTCGGGCTCCGGTTTACGGGGCCGCGAGACTTCAGCGATGTCGGACGTCAGGCGCTCATTGGGTGGAGTCCGCATCGGCGGCCTCCTGCGTGTCGGTCGTCTCGGCAGCAGCCGGAGCTTCCTCTTCGTCTTCAAACCAGTGCGCGCGGGCAGCC
The DNA here is from genome assembly GCF_009827445.1 of Qipengyuania aquimaris. Lineage (GTDB taxonomy): Bacteria > Pseudomonadota > Alphaproteobacteria > Sphingomonadales > Sphingomonadaceae > Qipengyuania > Qipengyuania aquimaris. The sequence continues at coordinate 235,346 of NZ_WTYI01000001.1, read as the reverse complement.
ATGATGATCTCGTTGCCCTGCTCTTCGGTCAGGCCGTATTCGCCGAGCACGCCGCCCTTGTCGGCTTCGCGCTGGGGGCGATCACGGCGCATCGGCGGGCCGTCCGGATTGTTGTTCCGGCGACGCGGTGCCTCACGCCGCTTGGCGATCAATTCGTCGGTCGCGAGATCGGCGACATCGTCGAGCGTCTTGAGACCTGCCTTGCCGAGCGTGACGAGCATCGCTTCGGTCATGTGCGGCAGTTCGGCAAGGTCGTCTTCGACACCCAGTTCGCGGCGCGCTTCGCGGTGCGCAGCTTCCTGGCGATCGAGTGCTTCCTTGGCGCGGTTCTGGAGTTCTTCCGCCAGCTCCTCGTCGAAGCCTTCGATGCTCGCGAGCTCTTCCAGCTCGACGTAAGCGACTTCTTCCAGGTCCGCGAAGCCTTCGGCGACGAGCAGCTGCGAAAGCGTTTCGTCGACGTCCAGTTCGGCTTCGAACATGTTCGAGCGCTCGGCGAATTCCTTCTGGCGCTTCTCCGAGGCTTCTTCCTCAGTCATGATGTCGATCTGGTTGCCGGTCAGCTGGCTGGCGAGACGCACGTTCTGGCCGCGGCGGCCGATGGCCAGCGAAAGCTGGTCGTCGGGCACGACGACTTCGATGCGGCCGTCTTCCTCGTCGAGCACGACGCGACTGACGGTGGCCGGCTGGAGTGCGTTCACGATGAAGGTTGCGCCGTCATCGCTCCACGGGATGATGTCGATCTTTTCGCCCTGCAGTTCCTGCACGACGGCCTGGACGCGGCTACCCTTCATGCCGACGCAGGCACCGACCGGGTCGATGCTGCTATCGTGGCTGATGACGCCGATCTTGGCGCGGCTGCCTGGATCGCGGGCGGCTGCCTTGATCTCGATGATGCCGTCATAGATTTCGGGCACTTCCTGCGCGAACAGCTTGCGCATGAAATCGGGGTGCGCGCGGCTGAGGAAGATCTGCGGGCCGCGGTTGTTGCGTTCCACCTTGGTGATGAGCGCGCGGACACGTTCGCCGACACGGGCGGCTTCACGCGGGATCTGCTGGTCGCGGCGGATGACGCCTTCGGCACGGCCGAGGTTGACGATCACGTGGCCGAATTCGACCGACTTGATGACGCCGGTGATAACTTCGCCAGCGCGATCCTTGAACTCTTCGAACTGACGCTCACGCTCGGCATCGCGGACCTTTTGGAAGATCACCTGCTTGGCGCTCTGCGCGTCGATACGGCCGAGATCGACCGGCGGCAGCGGGTCGACGATGAAGTCGCCGATCTTGGCGTCCTTCTCGAGCTTCTGTGCAGCCTTGAGATCGACCTGCTTGAAGTAGTCTTCCACTTCCTCGACGACCTCGACGACACGCCACAGGCGAAGGTCGCCAGTCTGCGGGTCGAGCTTTGCACGGATGTCGTTTTCCGCACCGTACCGGTTGCGGGCAGACTTCTGGATCGCCTCTTCCATCGCTTCGATCACGATGGATTTGTCGATCATCTTTTCCGATGCGACGGCGTTAGCAATCGCGAGGAGTTCAGCCTTGTTGGCGGAAATGGCACTGGCCATCAGTCGTCTGCCTTTTCTTCTTCGATGTCGTCGGCACCGCTCGTATCGAGCGGCTGGGTGGCGGCAATGAGCGCGTCGGTCAAGACGAGCTTTGCCGAGTGGATCTGGTTGCGGTCGAGTTTCACCTCGCCCGCCTTGGCATCCTCGATGAGAACCTCATCGCCTTCGATGCCTTTCAATTCGCCCTTGTATGTGCGCTGGCCGTCGAAGCCCTTATCCATGGAGATCTTGGCTTCGTGTCCGGCCCAGTTGGCGAAATCCTTGGGACGGGTCAGCGGACGGTCGATACCGGGCGAGCTGACTTCGAGGTGATAGGCCCCTTCGACCAGCACGTCGCCCTGCTCTTCCAGCTCGTCGATCCGGTCGGAAACGCGGCGCGAGAGCGCGGCGCATTGTTCGATCACCAGCTGGCCCGTCGCCGGGTCTTCGGCCATGATCTGCAATGCCATCCCGCCATCACCGGCTTCGGACGGCATCATCTTGACGCGCACGAGATCGAAACCCAGCGCATTCGCTTCGGGTTCGATGACTTCGGTCAAGCGGTCGATATCGGCCATTCATACTCCGGTTCGGACTTGCATTGCGACAACGGGGTTCGGTGCCGGCCCCTTTCGGCGCCAGCCCTACAAAGTTGCGACAATGTCGGGATGCGAGGGGAGATAGGTGCGAGTCCCTCAAAAAGCAAGAAATAAGAAAAGGGGCCCGGCATGACACCGGACCCCCTCCCCTTTTTGACTGCGTGGGCCGCCTTAGTTGACGACGCCGATCACGTCCGGATTGCCGTCCGGATCACCGTTGACGCGGCCACCATTGCCGACATTGCCCTGAAGCAGGATGCCAGCGAAGTGCGGGGTGGCCATCGAGGTGCCGCTGATGGTGTTGTAACCGCCACCGGTCCAGGTCGATTTGATCGACGAACCCGGCTCTGCATAATCGACCGGCGGGTTGCCGAAGTTCGAGAAGCTCGACCAGTTGTCGCCGATTGCGAAGGAAGAGATCGTGTAAACGTTGGGACCGTTTGCACGAGCTGGCGAGTGGTTGTTGGCGTGGTCGCGCTCGTTACCAGCAGCAAGGGCGAAACGTACGCCGCCCGCCGCAGCATTGATGACTGCCTGGTCGAGCGCGGTGCTGATACCGCCGCCAAGGCTCATGTTGGCAACGTCGCCCGGCTGACCGTATTGCGCGACATAGTCGATGCCCGCAATCACGCCCGAGTTCGAACCCGAACCACGACGGTCGAGAACGCGGACTGCAACAACCGGAGCGCCCGGCGCAACGCCGATCACGCCGATGTTGTTGTCAATTGCCGCGATCGTGCCGGCGACGTGAGTACCGTGGCCGTTCTGGTCGCCCGCGTCGCCGCGCACGAAGCTGCGCGAGCGCGCTACGTCGACATTGAGATCTGGGTGGTCGAGCTGGATGCCGCTATCGAGGACCCATGCAGTGGCGAAGTTGCCAGGTGCACCGCCGCCGACGCGGGCGATACCCCAGGGCGTTTCTTGCGCAGGCTGTGCGCCACCGCCGCCATTGCCGCCCTTCTTGCCACCGGGAGCCATGCCGCGAACCTGGATTGCGGTAACGATCTGGTCCTGCTCGCAATAAGCGATGTTGGGGTTGTTGCGCTTCATGTTCTCGATTGCCTGCGGAGCGGCGTTCACTGCGAAACCGCGCAGGGCGACCGAGTAGACGTGCTTTACCTGGGCGGCGCTTGCCTGAGCCGCGCGATTGGCTTCTGCCTTGGCATTGCCGCGCGAGACCGACTTGTCGAAAACGCAAATGTAGCTGTTGGCGATCTTCTCGCCCGCCTTCGCTTGGGCCGGTGCGGCAACCGCCAGCATCGGAAGAGCCGCGAGCACGGCCAGAGTCTTAGCTTTCATGAATAGTCCCTCCAAAAGTCTCAGCAGCACGCGACCCGTGCTGGACTGATGGGTAGGAGGTGTAACCGGATGAAAAGACCTGTCGAGGGGGCCAGAGCTAAGAAAAATGGTAAATTTCGGCTTTATCGACCAATTGTTGCATTTGGGAGACGAATTGATTTTTGCTTTTATTTAGGCCGAATAGTATTGTCGTCGGAAGCATTTCCAACGAGCGAAATTCTACGTTCATTTTCTTTGACGAGCGCCTTCTGCGAGGCGTGCAACCCTACTCTTCGATCCCCCCCGAAGCTTGTGTTTCTAATTCGTTATTTGCATCGCGTTGCTCGAACCGGCGATGGCGCACGATCCTTGGCGTGATAACGATGTACAATTCGGTGGTAGTGCTGGTGGACCGCTCGTTGCGGAAGGCTGCACCGATAAGCGGTATGTCACCGAGAAGCGGGATCTTCGACTTGGTCGTCAGGACGTTTTCCTGGGTCAGGCCACCGATGACGAAGGTCTCTCCATCCCGCACCGATGCGCTGGTTTCCGCCTCGCGCTGGCTTATCGTGGGATAGCCCTGGCTGAAGCCGGTCACGCTGGACACGACGCCGTATATCTTCGAGGTGATGTACCCATCCGTGCTCACGCGTGGAGCAATCTGCAACGTGACGCCGACGTTCACATACTGGACCTGCTGGGAAACACCATTCACGCCTGACAGCTGGATCGAGGTAAGGATCGGCAACGCATCGCCCGTGATGATCTTTGCTGTCGACCCGCTTTGCGCAGCGATCCTCGGGCGCGAGACGATACGCCCCTCGCCCTTTTGTATCTGCGCATAGATCGCGGCCTGCAACTGACCGGAAGGCAGAACGTCGTTGGGATCGACCCCGAACGGCAGGAAGCCGCCGGTCGCCAGGTTGCCGACGGCTATCTGCCCGTTGGAATTGGTGAAATCGATACCAAGGTTGCGCGCACCGTTTTCGGTCAGTTCGACGAACTGCGTTTCCAGGATAACGCTGTCCACCGGGACGTCGATCAGTTCGATCTGGCGCTTCACCCGCTCGATCCGTTCGGGCGTTCCGGTGATCCAGATCGCGTTGAGACGGCGGTCCACGGCAAGGCCGCTGCCGACATTCTGACCAAGCGGCTGATCGTCGCGCTCGGCCTGCTGCGGGGCGCCGATATAGCTGGTCGACTGGTTTGCACCGGGCGATCCGAAGCCGGGCTCCCGCCGGATGAATACATCGTTCGGCGCGATCTCCGCTCCTTCGGCGAGCAGGCCCACGATTTCCGAAACGTCAGCGTATTTGAGAAATACCAACTCGTAGGAATCGCCAGGCTGGTAACTGTCAACCGGCCCGCGCTGCAATTCCTGCTGCGGCACCACCTCTTCGCCATCCGAGCCGATCGGACGCGTGCCGAGGGTTTCTTCGTCGCTGACCATCTCGACACGGACCTGGACCGCTTTGTTGCCCATTTCCTCTGCCCGTATGCGCGAGGGGCGCGCCGTGTCGAACCGGAGGACGAGGCTGCTGCCTTCGGTCACGAATTGCAGCGAGCGAACCAGGCCGCGATAGCTCTGCCGGTCCGGCACGCGGCCGACCTTGAGCGTTGTCGCCATGACGAGTTCCGGTCTGGTGGGGTTTGTGTCGACGGTCGCCACGCGCGGTTCGGCGGGCGAAAAGCGCAGCATGAATGTCGCCGCGCCTTCATCCTCGGATACAAGCCTGACTTCCTCCAGGACGGAGGGTACGACCTGAGCCGAAGCGGTGGCGAGCGGCCACACGGCTGCAATCGCTGCAAGCAACGCCAGAATGGCAAAAGGTATACGATGCCCTGCGACCCGGGCGTGAACCGCCATCATTATTCGAAAAATTCCCAGTCCCTGAGCACAGGCATATCGAACATTGGCCGCGCGGCAATAGGGTTTTCGGAATATTCCCCCGCCTGTGGCCGGTTTGCGACAGGACGAGCGGGGCCAGTCGGACGGGCTACTCTTCCATCAATCCATGCTTCTTGATCGCATGTCGCAGCTGATCGTAGCTGAGACCCAAAGCCTTCGCCGTCTGCCGCTGGTTCCAGCGATGCTTGCCAAGCGCGTGCTCGAGTATCGTGCGTTCGTGCTGATCCACCGCAGCCTTCAGATCTTCGACCTGATCGAGATCTGGTGCGATTTGGGCGGTGGGCTGCGCGGACTGCTGGGCCACCTCCTTTTTCTGTGTCGTCGGAGAGATCGGCTTCCAAGGACTGTCGAACGGGTCGAACTGGACATGACCGATGGGCGTGTCCCAATCGTCCCAGCGATAGACCGCGCGTTCGACCACATTGCGCAGTTCGCGCACATTGCCGGGCCAGGGATGCTCTTCCAATTCCTTTGCGACATGCTCGGCAAAGCCCGGCCATGCTTCCCAGCCGAGCTCTGCGCCCATGCGGCGGCCGAAATAGTCCGCCAGCACGCCGATATCCCCTTCTCGCACACGCAGGGGAGGAAGCGTGATGACCTCGAAGCTGAGCCGATCGAGAAGGTCGGCGCGAAACTCCCCGCGCTCTGCCTTGGCTGGCAGGTCTTCGTTGGTCGCCGCCACGATCCGCACATCCACACGCATGGGGCGCGAAGAACCGATCCGCGTGACCTCGCCATATTCGACTGCCCTCAGCAGTCGTTCTTGTGCGCCCATCGACAAAGTACCCAATTCGTCGAGAAACAAAGTGCCCTTGTCGGCTTCCTCGAACCTTCCGGCGCGTTGTTTGGTAGCACCGGTAAAGGCTCCGGCTTCGTGTCCGAACAGCTCGGCCTCGATCAGCGTCTCGGGCAGCGCGGCGCAGTTCATGGTGACGAGCGGTTCGTCCCAGCGGGTGGACAGGCGGTGCAGGCGCTCGGCGATCAGCTCCTTGCCGGTCCCGCGCTCGCCGATCACGAGGACGGGGCGCCGCATGGGCGCTGCACGGCTGGTCCGCTCGACCGCGTCCAGGAAGGCGCCAGACTGCCCTATGAACTGATTTTCCCGTTCCATGGCCAATAGATAGGGAATTTTCCCAAGGGTTGGCAATACCCGCCATCATGCCGTTCGTCGAAAATTTCAAAATCGTTGGATTTCCGCTCCTTATTCGTTTTGGCACGCCCTTTGCTGAACACAGGACAACAACGCATTCCAGTCCAGGGAGGACAACCATGTACGACCGCAAATTCTTCCAGACCCAGCTCGGACAAGCTGCCCTTGCCAGCATCGCGGCCATGACGGCCTTCGTCGTGCTGAGCTCGCAAATCTCCCTGACCAGCCCGGTCGCGGTCGTCGCTTCCTACGAACAGGTAGAAATCGCGTGACCGACAATACCCCCCTCGGGCCGGAGCGCATTAGTCCCGACGCTTCGGCCCGTCCCCCCAAACCGCACGGCAAGCGCCTTGCACGGATTGACCGCGAAGCGCAGCGCGCAAGAGATTGGACCAATCCCGAAACAGTGAATACGAAGATCAACGAATTTTTCTCAACCGGAGCACCCTTGATGGGCATTTTCAGCAGAACCCGCGATATCGTCGCCGCCAATTTCAACGACATGCTCGACAAGGCGGATGACCCGCAGAAGATGATCCGCATGATCATCCTCGAGATGGAGGAAACCCTGGTGGAAGTCCGCGCGAGCGCGGCACGCACGATCGCGGACCAGAAGGAAATGCACCGCCACACGGTCAAGCTGGACAAGCTCCAGGCCGACTGGGGCGAAAAGGCGGCCCTTGCGCTGTCGAAGGATCGCGAAGATCTCGCTCGCGCGGCCCTCGTCGAGAAAAAGAAGGCTGCCGACATGAGCGACCAGCTCAAGCAGGAGATCGCCGTGCTCGACGACGCGCTGCGCGCTTACGAGCAGGACATCCAGAAGCTGCAGAACCGCCTGCGCGAAGCACGCAGCCGCCAGACAGCGATCGCCGCCCGCCTGGAAAGCGCGGAGAACCGGGTCAAGCTGCGCAGCCTGATGACCGAGGACCGCGTCGACGATGCGCTCAGCCGTTTCGACCAACTCGAACGCCGCGTCGACTATGCCGAAGGCCGTGCCGAAGCGCTGTCCATCTCCGATGGCAGCAAGCAGCCGAGCCTTTCCGACGAGATTGCCGCGCTCGAAGGCGCCGATGCGATCGACGATGAACTTGAACAGATGAAGAAGGCGCTCGGCAAATCCGACGCGAAGAAGGAGGACTGATCCATGGACGAGATTTTTGCAATCGTGGCGATCTTCATCGCCCTCCCGTGGATCGTCCTGCACTACATCACGAAGTGGAAGACGTCCGCCACCATCACCACCGACGACGAAGCGCTGCTGGAAGAGCTCTACAATCTCGCCAAGCGCCTCGATGACCGGATGGACACTGTCGAGCGGCTCGTCGCTTCCGACAACCCCGAATTCCGCCCCGCCCGCCTCGTCCACGACAGCGAGCAGGACAATGAACAGCTGCGCGAACTCGAACAGCTGATTGCCGAGAAAAAAGGAGCAGCAAAGTGAACTCCCCCCGTACCACTCTCTATCGTGACAAGCAGAATGCGAAGTTCATGGGGGTTCTCTCCGGCATCGCGGACTACACAGGCGTCAACGCCCTGTGGATCCGCCTGGGCTTCCTGATCCTGGCTGTCTCGATGGGCTGGCCGATCCTCGCCTACTTCGTTGCCGGCATCCTGCTGAACAAAAAGCCTGCGCATCTCTACTCCGAGCCTGCCGAGCAGAAGTACTGGCAGGGCGTGCGGCAGAACCCGAAGCGCACGGCCCGCGAAATCCGCGGCAAGATGAAGGATATCGACCGCCGCCTCGCCGACGTTGAAACCTTCTACGTCAGCAACAATCCGCGCCTCACGGCCGAAATCGAACGCCTGCGCTAAAGCGGGACCGAGGGGAGAGGAATTATGGATCCCGCGCTTTTGATACCGATCCTGGCGCTGAGCATCCCGATCGTCGCGATCTGGACCAAGCACCAGCAAAAGCTCGCCGAGATGAACGTCCAGACTACCGCGCAGGCCACTGCCGAGCAGGCAGCGCAATACGCCAGCAAGGTGCAGCAGTTGGAAGACCGCGTTCAGGTGCTCGAGCGGATCGTGACCGACAAGGGATATGATGTCGCAACCCAGATCGAAGCTCTTCGCGACCAGCGCCGCGTCGATGACGAAGGCAGCGGCGTGCCCTTGGGATCACTGAACAGGGAGAAAGCGTGATGGATTTCCCGGTTACCGAAACGACCATCATCGTATCCGTGGCCATCATGACCGTGGGCTACCTGGTTTCAAACTGGATGAAGATAAAGAACGGCTATCCGCTGGAGAACAGCTGGGGCAAGTCGGTCTATCCCAAAAACGACCAGGCGGTGGAGCGGGTCAAGCTGCTCACCCAGGAAAACGCCGAACTTCGCGCCGAACTGGGTTCGCTGAAAGACCGCCTCGGCAATGTCGAGCGCATTGTCACCGACAGCGGCTATCACCTGACCAACGAGATCGACCGTCTTCGCGACAAGTCGGAGGCGAACTGATGGATCCGAACCTGTTTCTGATCTTCGGCTTCGTCCTGATTGCGGCGCTGCTGGCCATGACCACCGGTATTCTCATCCATCGGCGCCAGGTCGAGCATGAAGAACGCCGTGCAGAGCTCAAAGTGCGAGAAGCCGAGGCGAAAGCCCAGGAGGCACGCTACTCCAACGGCGATTACAGCAAGATCGAAGAACGCCTCCGCGTGCTCGAACGCATCGCGACCGACAGCAATCACGCCCTGGCTTCGCAGATCGACGAGCTTCGCGATCTTCAACAGATCGAGGACTTGCCTGCCAGAGCGGAGACCGCACGATGAACTGGCCTATCGCAGTAGTCTTGATCGTAATGATCGTCGCTGTCGGCAAGGTCATGGCAGCGAAGTATCGCGCCCAGGCCGGTATCATCCAGGACAAGCAGGGCAATCAGCAGTGGGTCGGAAAGAATGACGATCCTGAAGCCCAGCGCGAGATCGAAAACCTGCGCGAACGCATCAAGGTGCTGGAGCGCATCGCCACCGATGGCAATTCGCTCGACGCAAAAGAAACGCGGCGGATTTCCGCCGAGATCGAAGCCCTGCGCGACAAGCAGGTCGAAAAGGACAACTGAGGACCATTCGGGTTCAAGGAGGACATGGGGAAATGTTCGAACCGACACTCATAATCGCAGGCGCTGCGCTGATCGGCCTGGTAATTGTCGCCGGCACCTTGCTGAGGGCATGGCACGACTGGATCGAATTCAAGCGCCGCCAGCTGGAACACGATGCGCCCGTACCCGAAGACACCGGCAGCGCGATGGGCGCGGCCCGTATCGAACTTGCCGACCTGCGCGAGCGGATCAAGAAGCTCGAAGCGATTGCCAGCGGAGTGGACCTGTGAGCGCGACCAACAATGCAGCACAAGCCGGTATAGGCCTTGGAAGCGCAATCGCCGTCGCCATCAGCTGGAGCCAGCACCAATCGATCCTCTGGGCGATAATCCAGGGATTTTTCGGCTGGTTCTACGTCATCTACTATGCATTCACCCGCCCCGGAGGGCTGGCCGGCTGAGCGCGATGGACGCCGCCGGTTTAGCTGGCTAAATGCCGCCGCCATGCGTTCACTCAATGACATTGCCGAAGAATACGACTTCCTCGAAGGCGACGAGAGATATCGTCTGCTGATCGAACTAGGGCGCGATCTCGAATCCATGCCCGATCCGTTAAAAACCGATGCCACGCTTGTGCGCGGATGTTCGGCGGCGGTCTGGGTCTATCCGACGGGCGATGCCAACCAGCTCCACTTCCTTGCCGACAGCAATGCGGCGATCACCAAGGGCATCGTCGCCCTGGTGATATCGGCAGTACAGGACAAGCCGGCCAGCGAAGTGGCACAGATGGACATCGCCGCCGCACTCGACCCCTTCGATCTCAAGAACCAGCTTTCCAGCAACAGGACGCAGGGCGTGCCGAACATGATCGCGCTGGTCCAGGAACACGCCGCCCGGATCGCGGCCGCCTAGGATGCGGCGCCACATCTATCGCGCATGTGGCTTCCTGTTCGTCGGACTGGGCGCCATCGGGGCGTTCCTGCCGATCATGCCAACGGTGCCCTTCCTGCTGCTGGCGGTGTATTTCTTCGCTCGCTCCAGCCCAGAACTGGAAAAGAAGATACTCGACCATCCCACGTGGGGGCCGCAGGTGCGCGACTGGCGCGAACGGCGCGCGATCAGCCGCAGGGCCAAGACCATGGCGATCGGCGCCATGGCCACCGGTGCCGTCTTTACCTGGTACACGCTGGGAGAGCCCTGGTATTACATTTCCATCGCCATCCTCGTGATCGCCGGCAGCTGGATTGCGACGCGCAACGAATAGACGGCCTCAGGAACGCGATGCGTTTCAGTCCGTTAGGGTAACATACGGATGGGAGGGTCGACCGAAAGGAACACTCTCAAATGGCAATTCTCATTCTCATCGCCACGATCCTGCTCCCCCCGCTCGGCGTCGCTGCCAAGCATGGGCTCGGCGGCACCACATTGCTCAATGTCGTGCTGACACTGCTGGGCTTTATCCCGGGACTGATCCACGGCCTGTATGTGAACTACGCCCGCTAACGGCACACACCGATTAGAACACGAAGCGCCGGGGCCTCAGGCTCCGGCGCTTTCGCGTACGGTGGCGATACCTGCGTCCTTCTGGCGCTTGAGTTCCGCCTTCAGCTTGGCCGGATCGCGCGCGAGGACGAAACCGAAGCTCACCCCGCCTTCCTTGCCGATGGTCGCATGATGCAGCTTGTGCGCCTGGACCAGCCGCTTGGCGTAGCCTTTCTTGGGCACCCAGCGGAAATAGCGCTGATGCACCAGGCCGTCATGGACGAAGGTGTAGATGAGGCCATAGCAGGTGATCCCGAAGGCGATCCACCATAGCAGATCCGACCAGACATAACCGACGGCAAACATCGCAAAGACGATGGTGCCGAACGTCACCGCGTAGAGGTCGTTCTTTTCCAGGACATTGTCATGCGGTTCATGATGGTCGCGGTGCCAGCCCCAGCCCCATCCGTGCATGATGTATTTGTGCGCCCACCAGGCGAACAGTTCCATCCCTGCGATCGACAGGAATACGGTAAGGAGGATTGCAGGAATGCTCACTTGGAAATCTCTGGCAGCGACATGGTCTTCCTGGCGCGGGGCAGGCCCCACCATGGGACATGCGGCGCGAGGTGGTGTTCGTGATGATAGCCGAAATGGAAACAGCTGGCGAGCGATGCAAGGCTTGAGAAGCCATCGCTGCGCGCATTGTGTCGGTCGGCAAAGCCGACATCGTCGTGTCGATGCGGGCGATAGGTGCCAAAGTAGAACAGCTGCAACGAGGAAGCGATTGCGGGCGCCCCGTAGAGCAGGACTATCTTGAGGGCCGATATGGAGAAAAGGGCCCAGTATATCGTCACCACGCTGCTGACGAACAGCACCGACTGCCAGCCGAAATAGCGTTTGAGGAACGTGCCGTACCACGGCCAGAACCGCGTCGGATGGTCTGCGCTGAAATCGGGATCGTCGGCCGTTCCGGGAGCCTTGTGGTGCGCGAAGTGAGCATCGCGCATCTTGCGCCAGCCGAACCCCGCGTAGAGAAACAGCAGCGCTCCGCCGATGAGCCCGTTGAGCCGCCCGCCACCCGGCGCGAGCGAGCCGTGCATCGCATCGTGGCTAACGATGAACAGGCCGACCGAAAGCCAGCATTGCACCAAAGCCAGCGCCAGAGCGAACGGAAGCGTCTGCCAGGTCAGCTCGAACATGAACATCGCGAAGAGATGCAGCGCCAGCCAGCTTGCGAAGATGGCTAACGCCAGCGCAAGGCCGATTGCAGCCTGCCGCCTGTTTCCGGTCTTCGTGTTCGGAGATGCGCCCATGAAGCGGTTGTACCCTGTCCGGACCGCTTAGGACAAGCGGTTCGCGCAGGCGAGGCTCAGTCCTTGAAGAAGAACTTCGTCACTTCTTCGCGCAGGCGTGCGGGACGCAGCGTTTCGGAATCGATGCAGCACCACGCGCTTTTCACCTCGGCCAGAACCTCTTCCCCGCGCTGGATCACGGTGGAGTAGAATGCACGCGCACCCTGCACCTTTTCGAGCACAGTGCTGGCGATCACCTCGTCATCGAGGAACGCCGGTTTGCGATAGGTAATCTCGTGCTTGAGCGCGACCCATGCCTTGCTCGCCACCTCTTCGGCGGGCGCGATCTTGTTCCAGTGGGCGAGGACCGCGTCCTGCACCCAGTTGAGATAGCGCGCATTGTTCACATGACCCATGAAATCGATATCGGAGGGAATCACGCGGATCGGAAAGGCGAAGGGCTTTGCTGACATGAGTGTAAGTAAAGCACGGATAGGTTAACTTTGGAAGACTCTGGATTTGCCTTTTTGCGCGCGTGACTTTCCTGCCGCAAACCTGTGCGCGAAATGGCAAGCAAACCGCGCACACTCTACGAAAAGATCTGGGACGCCCACGTTGTCGAACGGCAGGACGACGGCACCTGCCTCGTTTATATCGACCGGCATCTGGTCCACGAAGTCACCAGCCCGCAGGCGTTCGAGGCGCTGCGGGTCGCCGGGCGAAAGGTTCGCCGTCCCGACCTGACCCTCGCGGTCCCCGACCACAACGTGCCCACCACGGCGCGCCTGGCCGCCGATGGTTCACGCCTTCCGATTGCCGATCCGCAAAGCGCGGCGCAATTGGCGGCGCTGGAGAAGAATGCGCCCGAATTCGGTATCCGCTACATCGATGCCGTCGCGCGCGAACAGGGCATCGTCCACGTCGTCGGGCCCGAACAGGGCTTCTCTCTTCCCGGCGCGACGATCGTGTGCGGCGACAGCCACACGGCGGCTCACGGCGGGATCGGCGCGCTGGCCTTCGGCATCGGCACAAGCGAAGTCGAACACGTACTGGCCACCCAGACGCTCCTGCTGCGCCAGTCGAAAAGCATGGAAGTGCGCGTCGAAGGCGCTCTCTCCCCCGGCGTCACGCCCAAGGACCTCATCCTGCACATCATCGGCGTGATCGGGACCGCGGGCGGCACCGGCCATGTCATCGAATATCGCGGAGAGGTCTTCGAGAAAATGAGCGTCGAAGGACGCCTCACCGTCTGCAACATGAGCATCGAGGGTGGCGCCCGCGCCGGGATCATCGCACCTGACGAAACCGTTTTCCGCTATCTGAAGGGTCGCCCCTATTCACCCAAGGGCGAGGATTGGGACCGCGCAGTCGAATGGTGGCGCTCGCTTGCCACCGATGATGGCGCCGTCTTCGACAAGAGTGTGGTCATCCACGCCTCCGACATCGAGCCGACGGTGAGCTGGGGCACCAGCCCGGAAGACGTGGTGGCCATCGGCGACACGGTCCCCTCGCCCGATTCCTTCGCGGATCCCTCCAAGCAGGATGCCGCGCGCAAAAGCCTCGACTACATGGGCCTCGAACCGGGAACGCCGCTGGAAGATGTCACGATCGAGAACGTTTTCATCGGCTCATGCACCAACAGCCGGATAGAGGATTTGCGCGCTGCCGCAGCGGTCCTGAATGGCCGTACCAAAGCCGCCAATGTGCGCTGGGCGATTGCCGTGCCCGGATCCGGCCTCGTCAAGAAACAGGCTGAAGACGAAGGGCTGGACCGCATTTTCACCGATGCCGGCTTCGAATGGCGCGAACCGGGCTGTTCCGCCTGCCTTGCCATGAACCCCGACAAAGTGCCGCCGGGAGAGCGCTGCGCGTCGACCAGCAATCGCAATTTCGTGGGCCGCCAGGGTCCGGGCGCTCGCACCCATTTGATGAGCCCCGCCATGGCGGCTGCCGCGGCGGTTGCGGGTCACCTCGTCGATGTGCGAAAGCTTGCCCCATGAAGGGCGGATGTCATTGCGGAAATGTGAGCGTCGAAGTGGCGCGAGCACCAGAGTTCATCAATCTGTGCGATTGCTCGCTATGCCGGAAATCAGGGGGTGCCTGGGGGTATTTCACGCAAGCAGAAGTCACCATTTCCGGGGTGCCGACAGGCTACCGCCGCGCGGATGCCGATGCCGATGAACAGTTTGTCGAAATGCATTTCTGCTCTGCCTGCGGCACTACGACGCATTGGACGCTGACCGAAAATGCCGAGGGTGACCGCGTCGGCGTCAATGTGCGTATCTTCGATCCTGCCGAACTGGAGGGTGTCGAGGTGAGGACAATCGACGGTCTTCACTGGGATGGATCTGCCCCTCCACAGCATCGGCGGCCGCCCGGAGCGTTTGGCAGGGAAATTTTCCTGTGACCGCATCCTGGGCACATTCTCGCGGCGAAAGCTTGCACCAAACGTTAAGGCACCTCATTGGATAGACCATGACCAAACTCCCCAAAGGCAAGGCCGCCATCGCAGGTGCGATCGGATCGGCCGCTATCGCCGCCGCGCTGCTCTATGCGAACAAGCGCCGCGAAAAGAAAAACCAGCCGAACCAGCCCGGCCCGATTCCTTCAGGGGAAAAACCCGAAACGGACTGATCTACCAGCGCAAGGAGCCCGCATGACAAAGACCAGAACCGCCCTGGCGGCCGCAGCTTTCGCTCTGGGCATCGCTGCCCCGGCAAGCGCGCAGGACGCCCCGGATATGGAACTGTGGCGTCTCGATTGCGGCACCATCGAGCTGAGCGATGCGGGCCCCTTTTCCGACACCCATTTGTACGACGGCGAGCCGCGGACGCTGACCGACAGCTGCTACCTCGTCCGCAATGCCGATAAGTATCTTCTTTGGGATGCAGGCCTGCCGTCGGCGTTGAAAGGTTCCAGCGCCACGCAGTGGGTCTTCACGCTCAGCGTCGAAAGGACCATCGCCGACCAGCTGGCGGAAATCGGCCTCGGGCCCGATGACGTCGATTTCGTGGGGGTAAGCCACTATCACGATGACCATATCGGCCAGGCGTCGGAATATGCGGGCGCAAGGCTGCTGATCGGACGCGGTGACGCAGAAGCAGTCACCTCGGGCGCGATGGAAGCCACCCGCGCACAGCTGGCACCTTGGCTGGCCGAAGGAGCCGAGGGCGAAGTTACGCGGATCGCGTCGGACCATGACGTGTTCGGTGACGGTTCGGTCGTCATCAAGGGAATGCCCGGGCACACGCCGGGCCACTCGGTCCTGCTGGTCCGCCTTCCCGAGACCGGCAACGTCATGCTGACCGGCGATCTCTATCACTTCGAAGAGCAGGTGACTAACCGCGGTGTGCCGGCGTTCAATACCAACCGCGCAGATACGCTCGCCTCATTCCACCGGTTCGACCAGATGGCAGAAAACCTCGAAGCGACGGTCGTGATCCAGCACGATCCGCGTCACGTAAACCGCCTCCCCGCATTTCCCGGATCGGCAAAGTAATGGACAAGGTCACTGTCATTAGCGGCCGCGCCATTCCGCTCGGCCTCAAGAACGTCGACACCGACGTTATCATCCCTGCGCACTGGCTGAAGACGGTGAGCCGCGAAGGGCTTGGCAAGGGCGCTTTCGAGACGATCAGGCAGGCACCCGGCAACCCGTTCGACGTGGAGGATTTCGCCGGTGCGCCTATCCTGATCGCGGGCGATAATTTCGGGTGCGGCTCCAGTCGCGAACACGCGGCATGGGCGATGTTGGACATGGGCCTTCGCGCCGTGATCGCGCCGAGTTTCTCGGACATTTTTGCCGGCAACGCATTCAAGAACGGCATCCTCGCCGTCGAATTGCCGCAGGAGCAGGTCGACCGCCTGCTCGAAGTGGCGAAGACCGACGCTATCACCCTCGACCTGGAAAACCAGGTCGTGACGACCCCCTACCAGGATCGCTTCGCATTCGACATCGACCCGTTCCGCAAGCATTGCATGCTGGAAGGGCTGGACGAAATCGGCCTCACGCTGAAACGCGACGAAGCCATCGAAGCACACGAAAAGACGCGCGCAGGCAGCCTCCCCTGGCTCGACGCGCCCCAATCATACCGGAGAGACGCAGCATGAAAGCAGTACTGTCGAAGGAAACGGGCGGCCCCGAAACCCTGGTGGTCGAGGAAATCGACGCGCCCACGCCCGGCAAGGGCGAAGTCCTGATCGACGTTGCCGCCTGTGCGATCAACTTTCCCGATACGCTGATCATCCGCGACATGTACCAGTTCAAGCCACCGCGCCCCTTCGCGCCGGGCGGCGAGATTTCCGGCACCATCGAAGCGCTGGGCGAAGGCGTCGAAGGCTTCGCCGTGGGCGACCGGGTGATCTGCGGCGTCGGTAACGGCGGCCTGCAGGAAAAGGTCGCCGTCGCAGCGGCACGTCTGTTCAAAGTGCCCGAAGGCATCGACCTCGTGCAGGCAAGCGCGCTCCTGATGACCTATGGCACGACCATCCACGGCCTGAAGGATCGCGGAGACATCAAGGAAGGCGAAACCGTCCTCGTGCTTGGCGCGGCAGGCGGTGTGGGCCTTTCCGCGGTAGAGCTCGCGAAGGCCTATGGCTGCCGCGTCGTGGCCGCCGTCTCGACCGAGGAGAAGGGCGAAGTCGCCAAACAGGCAGGCGCCGACGAAGTGGTTATCTATCCGCGCGCGCCGTTCGACAAGGACCAGTCCAAGGCGCTCGCCCAAGCGTTCAAGGATGCTGTCGGCCCCAATGGCGCAGACATCGTCTACGACATCGTAGGCGGCGATTATTCCGAACCGGCCCTGCGCTCGATCGCGTGGGAAGGCCGCTTCCTCGTGATCGGTTTTCCGGCAGGGATCGCCAAGATGCCGCTCAACCTGACGCTGCTGAAAAGCTGCGACATTCGCGGCGTGTTCTGGGGCGCGTTCACCGCCCGCGAGCCGGAGCGCAACAACGCCAATATCGCGGAGCTGTTCGACCTCTGGAAAGCAGGCAAGATCAACCCGCTGGTCAGCGAGACCTATCCCATCGAACGCGCACACGAAGCCATCGCCAAGCTGGAAAATCGCGGCGCCATCGGCAAACTCGTCGTGACAATGGACTGATCGGGCGTTCTCGCCCTTGCTCCTTTGCCTCTCGATACCTATTCGAGAGGCAACTTCTTCCAAGGGGATAGACATGACCGACTTCAAGGATCGCGAACGCGGCGAAGAATCCAAGTTCGCCTTCGACCAGGAAACCGAATTCAAGATTGCCGCGCGCCGCAATCGCCTGCTGGGCGAATGGGCTGCGGGTCTGATGGGCCTGACCGAAGAGGAAACCGACGCTTACAAGAAAGCCGTCGTCCAGGCCGATTTCGAAGAAGCCGGTGACGAAGACGTCGTCCGCAAGCTGCTGGGCGACCTGACGGCCGCAGATTGCGATGTAAGCGAAGCCGACATCCGCGCTAAGCTCGAAGAATGTTCGGTCGAGGCGCGCCGCCAGTTCATGAGCGACCAGAAGTAATCCGATGCCGATGAAGGCAGACGATATCGTTGCCCTGATCGAGGAAGCGCTGCCGGGCGCTGTCGTCGAGATGCGCGATCTTGCGGGGGACAACGACCACTGGGCGGCAAAGGTCACCGCCCCGCAATTCGCGGGCAAGACGCGCGTAGCCCAGCACAAGCTGGTCTACGACGCGCTGGGCGGCCGGATGGGCGGCGAACTCCACGCCTTGCAACTCACCACCCAAGCCCCCACCTGAATCCTCACCAGATTCAAGTCATAGACAAAGGCAGGGCACATATGTCCGATGTAAATTCACGCATCTCCGATCTCGTCGGCGGTAACGACGTCGTCCTCTTCATGAAGGGCACGCCGCTGTTTCCGCAGTGCGGCTTCTCCAATCGCGCGGTCGCCATCCTCGACCATTGCGGCGTCGCCTATGAAAGCGTCGACGTTCTGCAGGACATGGAAATCCGCCAAGGCATCAAGTCCTTCTCCGACTGGCCGACCATCCCCCAGCTTTACGTGAAGGGCGAATTCGTCGGCGGCAGCGACATCATGATGGAAATGTTCGAAGCCGGAGAGCTTCAACAGATGATGGATGAAAAACAGGTCGCCAAGGCCGAAAGCTGAGTTTTTACCAGCTCTGAAACGGGTAAGGCCCGCCTGGGGGACGTCCAGGCGGGCCTTTTATTTGGTGTGAAGCGGATCGGGAACCAGGGAAGATCCGCCCCTCGAAGACCAAACAGTATGCGAACAGTTATGCAGGCCCCGTGCCAAAACCGCGCGTGCCCGGATTTGCGCGAAGTGCGATGGTTAACAACGCGTCACGGTCCATCAACTATGTAAAAAACTCCGACACGCCGCCCGATAATCGCTTGGCAAGCGGCGGCACTGGCTGCACAACCATTGACGATGAACGCCACGGCTGAAACTCCCGATCCCATACCAGCGGCGACGCTGGTGGTTTTCCGCAAGGGCCGTTCGGCGCCGGAGCCCGAAATCCTGATAACCATCCGCTCGCGCACCATGTCCTTCGCAGGAGGAATGGCGGTCTTTCCGGGCGGCAGGGTCGATCCCGAAGACTATGATCTCGCCGCCAAGGTAGCCAACGTCGACGACGATACAGACGAGGTTGCACACCGCATCGCGGCCATCCGGGAGACGCTCGAAGAGACCGGGCTCGCGCTAGGCCTCACCGGGGCAATGGACGCGCAGCGCGCTGCCGATGCTCGCGCGTTATTGCTCGAAAAACGTGCGCTTGCCCCGGTTCTGAATACGTTCGACCTCTCTCTCGATCTTGATGAGCTCACCCCATTTGCCCGCTGGCTTCCGCTTGGCCTTGCGCACAACCGGATCTTCGACACCATGTTCTACCTCGCCGATCTCGGTACGGGCGCGGTCGATATTGAAGTCGACGCTACCGAAAATACGCACCTCTTCTGGGTCAGCGCCGCCGAAGCGTTGCGTATGGCGGAGCGCGGCGACATCTCGCTGATCTTCCCAACGCGCCGTAACCTGGAACGCCTGGCGCAATTCACGACCTTCGACGAGGCCCGCGACCACGCCCGGCAAACCCCGGTCCGCGTAATCACGCCCGAAGTGGTAGATGAGCCGGACGGCTCCTACCTCACCATACCCGACGATCTCGGTTACCCGATCACCCGCGAAGAGCTGACCAGCGCAAATCGAAGCTGAAGAATTGGCGCGCCCGGCAGGACTCGAACCTGCTGCCTCAAGATTAGAAGTCTCGCGCTCTATCCAGATGAGCTACGGGCGCGCGCGGTTCAGCCCATAACGTGCCTTTGCGCGTGCGCCAATCGGGGATAGGCAGCGCTCTATGGATAAGCCCGACACACACGCCCCGAGCGCGCCCCGCCGCTTTCGCTATTTCGACATCGTCATGGCGAGCTTCGTAGCCGTGCTGCTGCTGTCGAACGTCATCGGGGCGGCGAAATTGTCGACCGTCGCCGGTTTCACCTTTGGAGCAGGCATCCTGTTCTTCCCGATCAGCTATGTCATCGGGGACGTGCTGACCGAGGTATATGGCTATGCCAAGGCACGCAGGGTCATCTGGGTCGGCTTCGCTGCCTTGATCTTCATGGCTTTCATGAGCTGGGTCGTCGTGGCGATGCCGCCGGCTGAAAGCTGGGACGGTCAAGA
Source organism: Qipengyuania aquimaris (assembly GCF_009827445.1). GTDB lineage: Bacteria > Pseudomonadota > Alphaproteobacteria > Sphingomonadales > Sphingomonadaceae > Qipengyuania > Qipengyuania aquimaris. The sequence continues at coordinate 215,404 of NZ_WTYI01000001.1, read as the reverse complement.
GGCCTATGAGAGCGTGTTCGGCCAAGTGCCGCGCATCGTGCTGGCTTCGATCATGGCCTTCTGGGCGGGCGAGTTCGTGAACTCTTACGTCCTTGCGCGAATGAAGATCTGGACCAAGGGCAAAGCGCTATGGAGCCGGACTATCGGCTCGACCGTGTTCGGGCAGGCGGTGGACAGCGCGATTTTCTATCCCGTGGCCTTCCTAGGCGTGTGGGAGACGCGCGACGTTCTGATCGTCATGGTCACGAACTGGCTGCTTAAGGTTGTCTGGGAAGCGGTGCTGACCCCCGTGACATACGCGGTCGTCGGAAAGCTAAAGGCGGCCGAAGGCGTCGAATTGTTTGACACGGACACCGATTTCTCACCCTTCGCGACCACCGGCAAGGACGCCTGATACGAAAGGGGCGGCCCGATGGACCGCCCCTCCCTCTCCCCTTTTGAAAGGGTCCCTTAGAACTTCGCTCCGACAGCAACACCATAACGGCGTGGGTCGAGAGTGAAGATGTTGGTGAAGTTACCCGACGACGCGTCGGTCAGGTAGAGACCCGTAACCGAGTTGGAGTCGAAGATGTTCTGGACGAATGCCCGGACATACCAACGCTCGTCGGCAGAGTTCAGCTGCACCTGCGCATTGGCTTGCACGAACGGAGCGATGCGGTTGACCGATCCGTTGAATACATTGCCGTACTGCTCGCCCGTCATCGCGATGTCGAGGCGCGGAACCAGCGTCATGCCGCTTCCGAATTCGGCCGTGTACTGAACGCCGATCGAGGCTTTGTACTCAGGCGCCTGGGGCAGCTTGTTACCCTTCAGGTTCACTTCGACACCAGGGCTCAGGACCGAAAGCGGTCCGAAGCTGTTTATCGCCGGTTGCAGCGGCGCGAGGTCGGGATTGACCAGCCCGATAGCGCCTGCGGCTGCCGCTTCGTAGATGCTGCAAATACCGAACGCGCCCGAGGAAGCGATACCGCCGTCAGCCGGGAATTCGCTTGTTCCCTGAAGCCCAAAGAACGGGTTCAGGAAGTTGACGAAGGCGTCTGCCCCCGAACCGGTGATCGCGCAGAGCGAGCCGTTACCGAGATCTTTGATGATCACGGCATCGGGATCGCCGCCACCCGGGTCACGCGGGTTGGAGAAGAACTGGTCCCCTGCAACCTCGGCATTGAGCCAACTGAGGTTCATGTTGATCAGCCAGTTGTAGCTCGGCGAAATGATCGTTTCGAGCTCGAGACCCCAGATCTTGGCGTCGATCGTATCGTTGACCGAAGTACGCGCGACGATACGGCTGAGCTGAAGGCCCTTGTAGTCGTAATAGAAGCCGGTGAGGTTCACCTGCGCGGCGCCATCGAGGAAGGTGTTCTTCGAACCGATCTCGAAGGCGTCGATCTGCTCGGGCCCGAAGCTCTCCTCGACCGCGAAGATCGGCGACAGCGGCGGGTTGATACCACCCGACTTGTAACCGCGCGAATAGGAGAAATAGACATTGTTGTCCGGGCTGATCTCGTAATCCAGCACGGCGCGTCCGGTGATCTCGTTGAACGCGACCTCACGGGTCTGCAGCAGCTGATTTCCATCCGTGCCCGGGTCGGCATCGAAACCGCCGACGAACGGTGAGGTGAACGGGTCACCGGTATTGGAAAACGGGTTGAGGAAGCTTGCCAGCGTGGTGCGCGCCTCGACGGTTTTCTTGTCGTCGTTGTAACGCAGGCCGCCAGTGAACTTCAGCCGGTCCGTAATGTCGAAATAGACTTCGCCGAAAATGCCGAAGCTCTCGAGCGAGAAGTCCGTTGTATTGTTCCGGTACATGGAGGTCGCGAGATAGGACGGCGGCAGCGGTGCCGGGTCTCCCGTGGCCGGGTCGGTATTCGCAAACGCCGCAAATGTGCCGAGAATACCGGTGGCGTAGTCCAGTCCGAACGCGTTCACATAGTAGCTGTTCTCGCTCACTTCCGACTTGGCGTAGATACCGCCGATAAGGAAATTGAAGGGCCCGTCGAGATCGCTGGAAAGGATCGCTTCCGCCGACCACGATGTCTGGTACTGGACCGACCTGTCGAAGCTGAGCGGCGCGTCCGAACAGATCGAATTGCCTTCGAAGGCCCCGAAGTTTTCGTCGTCATTGTCGGACGTGCACAGCTGTCCATTGGGACCGTTTGGAATCAGCGCATCCGCAATGGGGGAGAAATATGCGCTCGAACCCGGGATGAAACCCAGGATCGCGCCCGTTCCCGGATCGGTGATCGGTACGCCATTGTCCGCGAAGAACTGCAGCGTGTTGAGACCGGTTACGTACCCGCTGCGGTCCAGAACGCCGAGGTTGTAGTCCTGGCGGCTGTCGACGGTGGTCTCCTGATAGATACCGGTCAGCGACAGGTTCATCGATCCGATGTCCTGGTCGAGATGTGCCTGCAATTGCAGTTCGTCGGCGAAGTAGTCGGGCGTGAAAGGCGTGTTCACAACACGCACGTCGTCGGGCTCGTCGAAATTGGCGAAGCCATCAGGACCATAGACGCTGCCAAGAGCAAGCGAAGCCGGCAGACCCTGGATGGTGAAAAGTTCCGCCGAGGTCAGGACCGATGCAAGCGTTGCGTTGGCGTTGGCACTGTCGAAGTCGCGCCGCGAGTTAAGACAGCCGAGCACACCGGTAGGGTCGCGCTGACAGGTCTGTTTCTGGATACGCAGGCGATCATCTTCCTCGTGGAAATAGAAACCCATGAGGTCGATGGTGGTGGAAGCGGTGGGCTCGAAGCGGAGCGAACCGCGAATGGCGTACATGTCGCGCCCGTCGATGTTCGATCCGTCGTACAGGTTCTCGGTATAGCCGTCGCGATTGAGGTAATAACCGGCAACGCGAACGCCGATGCTGTCGCCGATGGGCACATTGACCATGCCCTTGGCGCGAATGCTGTCGAAATTGCCGTACTCGAACTCGGCTGCAGCGCCGAAGCCCGAAAGGTCGGGCTTGGCGGTGACGACGTTGACCACACCCGAGGTCGCGTTGCGTCCGAACAGCGTGCCTTGCGGGCCACGCAGGACCTCGACGCGTTCGAGATCGAAATATTCCGCTTCGAACAGGCGGGTGCCGAACAACGGAGAACCGTTCACATGGATTGCGGTCGCCGCATCGCAGGTGACGCCGACGCAAAGGTCACCGATCCCGCGGATGGTGAAGCTGGCGCTGGTGAAATTGGACTTGGTGAACGAAACGTTGGGCAAGGTGAGCTGGAGATCGCTGGCATTCTCGATCTGCTGCGCTTCGAGTGCTTCGGCATCGAAGGCGCTGACAGCGATCGGGACTTCCTGCAGGCTCTGCGCCTGGCGCTGCGCGGTCACGATAATGACGCGCGAAGGGTCGATATTCTCCGCGATGCCGGATTCGCTGTCGTCCCCGGTGACATCCTGTGCATAGGCTGGAACGGCGAGCGCACCCGCACAGATACCGGCCAGAAGGCCTGCTCTGATCTTCATAATCCCTCTCCTCATCCCTGACCGCTCTCAGGGCGGCCTAGGGTGGAAAAGCTATCACGAATTCGCGCTCAGGCAAGGTTCAGCGCACGATTGTTGCGCTGCAACAGCAGTTTGCGATGGATATGTTGCGACTGCGAGAAGATGGCGCGTCATAGTTGACGTTACGGCATGGGGGCCTTGCGGAACCTCCACGCCAAAATGTCACGCTTCGAGCAAATCCTCGCTTCTGGCGATTTGCGCGATGCCTCGCCGCCCATCCGGGCTTCGTTCGAGCTGTACGACCATGTCGATAACACTTGCTGCGTAGGCGATCGTGTCCTGCCGCGTGAGGCCGATTCCCGTCTGCATGACCATCAGCGACAATTGTTCAAGAGCGCCGCGCAGGCTGTTCGCATGGATGGTCGAGAAGCTGCCCGGGTGGCCCGTGTTGATGGCCCGCAGGAAGCTGACGCTCTCCGCACCGCGCAATTCGCCCAGCACGATCCGGTCGGGCCTCAGGCGCAGGGCGGCCTGCAATAGCTCGTTGGCGGTAACCTTGGCCTCGCCCAGCTCTCCTTTAACTGCGACCAGACCGACGCCGTTCGCGCCCGGCAGCTTGAGCTCCGGCGTATCCTCGACGAGGACGACGCGTTCCCGGCTTGGAATTTCGCCGAGCATGGCATTGAGGAAGGTAGTCTTACCCGTGCTGGTGCCACCCGAAACGAGGATTGTTCGGCGCTGGCGCACGGATTCGCGCAGGAATGCGATAGGCTCGGCCTGCGCATCGGGAAGCTGGCCTTCCTCACGCGGTGCAAGCGGCCCTGCATCATACGCATCGAGCGGGAGATCGAGCCGGCGATGACGGCGAATGGCCATGGCCCAATGCTTCCGCGCAGCGGGCGGACCGCAGAACTGGATACGCGCGCCGTCAGGCAAGGTTGCGCCAAGCAAAGGGTGCTCGCGGTTGATGCCCTGGTGGCTGACTCGCGCCACCTGTTCCGCCAAGCGCTGGATCAGGCGGTCGTCGATATCGGGACGCTCGACCTTGTGCATCCCGCCTGCAGCGGCATCTTCGACCCACACCTCGCCTGGGCGATTGACTAGGATCTCGGTGACCGTGTCGCGCTCAAGCCACTCCGCGAAGGGCTTGAGATAGGCATCGAGATAAACGCTCCGCTCGCCTGCAGTGTCGATTGCCGGTGCTTCGTCCGTATCGGGATCGGCAAGGATTGGGTGGATATCGGCGGCCATGATCGATCGAGGCCTCAGCTGACTTTCGAGAAGTCGAGATCGCGGGCGGTGAAGATACGAATAGGTTCTCCCATCTTCACGCGCACCGTGGGGCCGCGCTGGCCGTCCTGATGTGCGGCGGTGGAAGCTGCCGACTGGCTCGCGCCGCCAAGCACGATGCCGCCTGCACCGCCGGTCGCAAGCGTGCCGAGGCCGCCAACCACCGAAAGCAGCATGGCAGACCCGAAGCGCTGGAAGAAACCGGCGCCCGAGACCTTGCCTTCGAGCCCGGTCGTGCCGTCGAAACCGATGGCGGGCGAGGCGAGGTTCACCGATGCTCCGTCGGGCCGGATCAGGCGCGTCCAGATGACATAGGCGCGTTTCTGGCCGTTCTGCATCCCTGACTGGTATTGGCCGATCAGGCGGCTGGAACGCGGGACCAGCACCTTGCTGCCATCGAAGCTGCGCACGTCCTGGCTGACCACAGCACGCACGAAACCGGGGACATTGGTGTCGATGGCGGTTTCCAGGATAGCGGGGATCAGCGTGCCTTGCGTGACGGTCGTCGAAGGATTGGTCATCGCCTTGGCTTGCGCAGGAGCACCGCCGACACCGCCTACGCGGCTGGCGAAGTCGTTGGCGGAATTGCCGCTGGCCGTTGCCGCGCCGCTGGCTGCTTCTGCAGCGATTGCGGCAGCAGGCCCGGTTATGACGGGACTGCCCGCGTCGAAAACGACGGTCGGATTACTGTAGGGGTTGGGTCCGGGCATCGTCTGAGGCGCTGCAGCAAGGACCGGTGCAGGTGCGGGATCGGCCATCGCAGCCTGCTGGCTCGGCGTCGGCGGAGCGACCACCGCTGCCGGGGCCGGAGCGACCTGCGTCGGCGCCACTGCAGGCTGCGGCGCCTGCTGCCCGCCGATGCCCTGCGGTTCGGGCATCCGCGCCGCGCTCATGCTCCACAAGGTGACGGCACCCAGGCCCGCGACGATCGCGATCCCTGCGACCATGCCGAGCGCGTCGGACTTTCCGCCCGGTCGGGCCACGGCGGGAAAGGCGTTGCGCTGGGCAAGGTCGATAACTTCCGCATCGGTTTCATCGCGCGGATCGAAATCATTTGCCGCGTTGCTGTCGCCGGGCTTCTTTTCGGGCAGGCGCATAGCAAGACGCATCACTTCGTCTCCCTTTGGGCAAGCACGGCATCGCCGCGCTGCTGGGTGGTAGAGGCACGTTCTGGTCCAGTATTCACCAGCGTCGCAGTGCGTTCACCGGTGCGCAGGATGATCGCACGCGGTACGCCGTCGATGGCGATCGTGTTGCCATTGACGGTGTAGTTCACCGGCCCCTCCTCGCCTTTGCTGTTGGTGACGAGGATAGCAGGCACGTCGCGCCCGGCAGGCCACTTCAGATAGGTGGTCTGTCCGTCGTCGAAAGCGCTGTCGGGCAGAAGCGATGCTTCGCCCTCGCCGCTCCAGGCGAGATTGATGTCGGCCGGATCGAATGTCTGCGCAGGAACTTCACCCTCACTCGTAGCCGCATCGGCTTCGGCCAGCTGCGTGTCGGCAACTTCGTCTTCCGGCTCAACCGGATAGTCGAAGCGCAGAACATAGAGAGGCTTGGCCGTCGGAGATGCCACGAGGTCGAACAGATACGTCCGCTTACTGGTGACGACGGTCAGATTGGTCGCGGCGCGCGGCTCCAGCGGTTTGACGAACAGGATGTTGGCGCGCTTGTTCGGCGTTACCTGCCAGGTTGCCGAATTGCCGATTGCCACGTTCTCGATAGTCTCGTCGTCGCCGAACACGATGCTGGCCTGGACGTTGACGCGCCCTGGCACTGTGAGGACCGAATATTCGTCGTACATGACCTGCTTCAGCCGCGCGTCCGCCAGTGCCGGTGTCGCAAACAGTGCAAGGACGAGCGCGGTCAGGACTGCGCGTTTCATGACGGTTTCTCCATTGAAGGGGCTGGACCGCGGGTCGGCGCGGACTTGAACCGGCTGCCGATCCCCATGGTCCGGCTGGGTCCCGCCTTATCGGGCCCGGCCTGAGTGTTAGCTGAAGCGGTCGCATAGACCTTGGTGTTGCGCACGCTGCCGGCTGCGCCCGAAGCGTCGTTTGCGGCAGGCGCGGTGGCAGTTGCCGAAATATCGATCCGGCGCGCGTGTTCGCTCGCCTGCGTGGCGGCCTGCGCAGCGATGAGATGCGGCTGCGCGACCGCAGCGGGAGCGGCTGCAGTTTGCTCATCGCGTTCGGACTTGCCCGACGCGAGGCCGAAAACGGTCCAGCCGGATACCACGGCTCCTGCGACCTTCAGGACCAGCACCATCAGTGCGACGTGCACCGCTCCGATCATGAAGAGGGCCATGCCCGCTTGCGCCGGGACGGTGCCGGGTGTGGCGGTGATCGACGAGAGGATCGGGACCGACAGTTCGAGCATGATGGACCCGCCCAGCACCGCGAACAGCGGTGCCAGGGCGCACATCACCAGGCCCTTGAGCCAGCCGACGAACAGCCCGCGCGTGCCGTTGAATAGCGCCAGCACTACGAATACCGGACCGATTGCGACAAGGATGCCAAGTGCGATCTTGGTCGTGACCAGAAGGCCGACCGTGCCGAGCATGAACAGCATCGCGCCTAGCCACATCAATCCTTGCGGCGAGAATGCGGAGAAATCGGTGTTGCTGCCGCTCGCTTCCTGGATGGCGATGAAGACCACGTCGATTTTCTGGGCGAAGGTATCTGTGGCCGATCCTTGCGTGCCGGTAAGAACGCCTGCGAGGTAATCGGGCGTTCCCACTGCCAGGCTCCAGACCACGCTCTGATAGGCGACCCAGCTGGTCGCGAAGGTAAGTACCAAGCCGAGCGTCATCATGCGCGGGACAAGCGAGCGCACTCCGATATTGGCCCTGCCCGTCAGGAGGAGGAAGCCGAAGATCGCAATGTAAAGCGTCAGCAGGATCGTCAGCGTGGTGCCAAGGGCCCCACCCGGCGCAAACAGGCGGCCGAACGCCATGGCCGAAGCTTCGCCTGCCATGCAGTCGACACCGCGCAGGGCGGCGGCGACGCCGTTGCCGACCTGGTCCGTCATTTGCTGGCAGGCTGCGCTTGTCATTCTGCTGCAAGTCCCAGCTGAATGTCGTCATTATGGGCGCTGTCCTGCGCACCGCCCGGCCATGCCGAGCCGGTCAGAGCGGGGAACCAGTCGGCGGGCGCATCGCCCATTGCTTCGCGAAGCAGGTCGAGGCGGCGAACCGAACTTTCGCGGCCCGACAGCAGCGTGAGCACTTCAGGGGCGCCGGACAGGTCGAGGCGGACCACCACGCTTGCGTCGGGCTGGCGCACGAGGAAGCAGCGGCTGTGGGCAGGCAGGCTGCGGATCAGGGCCAATTCGTGGCTGGTGAGGCCGAAGCCATCGCAATAATCTTCGGCCCGGGCGCGACTGTTGGGCATGAAAACCATGGTGGCGGTCTGTTCGACAAGTGCGGTCGAGATGCGGCTTTCCAGCGCATCGCGCGCGGACTGCGTCGCGAATCCGACCAGCGCATTGCGCTTGCGCAGCGTTTTGAGCCAGTCGCGGATGCGCGCAGCGAAGACCTCGTCGTCCAGCGCCTTCCAGCCCTCGTCGATCAGGATCATCGTGGGGCTGCCGTCCAGCCGCTCCTCGATCCGGTGGAAGAGGTACATCATCGTCGGCGTGCGCAGCGCGGGGTTTTCCAGCAGCGCCGTCATGTCGAAACCGAGTACCCGGGCGGACAGGTCCAGCCGGTCTTCCGCATTGTCGAACAGCCAGGCCTTCTCGCCCTCGCCGATCCAGGCCGACAGGCGGTCTGCCAGATCGCCCGGCTGCGGGCGCTTGCTGCCGGACAATAGCTCCTTGAAGTGCCGCAGGCGGCGCAGCGAGGCGTCGTTGGCATAGGCTGCATCGACCGCATGGGCGATCGTCGCCTCTTCTTCCGGCCCGTTCGCGTTCAGCAGGACGCCAAGCCAGTCACGCAGGAATGCCTTGTTCGTCGGGGTATCGGACAGGCCCAGCGGGTTGAAACCGGTCGGCTCGCCCGCGCGAATGCTGTCGTAACGCCCGCCGATCCCGCGCACGAAAAGCTCCGCGCCGCGGTCCTTGTCGAACAGGACGGTACGCGGTTTGAACTTCTGCGCCTGCGCGGCGAGGAAGTTCATGACTACGGTCTTGCCCGAACCGCTCGGCCCGATAACCGAGAAATTGCCGAGGTCGCCGTGGTGGAAATTGAAGAAGAATGGCGTCGCGCTGGTGGTTTCCAGCAAAGTGACTGCATCGCCCCAGTGGTTGCCCTTCGCCTGGCCGAGCGCAAAGCCGTGCAGCGAACCGAAGCTCGCCATGTTTGCGCTGGAGATAAGCGCGCGCCGCACGAGATAGCCCTCGTTACCAGGGAACTGGCCCCAGAAAGCGGGTTCGAGGTTCGTATCCTCGCGCACCGAAATCGCGCCGGTATCGGCAAGCGCCGCACTGCAGGCCGCCGTTGCATCATCGAGGCGGGCGAGATCGCGCTCTTTCACCATTACGGTGAGGTGATGGTCGCCGAAGCCCACGGCCCCATTCCCCAGCGCATCGCGTGCCGCCATCATGTCGGCCCGTTCGGCCATGGCTTCTTCATCGGCCGATTTCAGGCGCCGGATAGACAGGTCCATCCGTTCGCGCGCGGTCTGGCGTTCGGCCGGGGCATAGCTTTCGCACACGACCATCTCGAACGGGAGGCGCAGCAGGCCGTCGAGAAGGCCCGGGCTGGTCGCCTCGGGATAATCCTTGAGGCCCAGGATGGCTGCGAAGTCGGGCGAGCCGGATCCGCGCAACTCCATCGCGTCAAGACCGAAGCTGACACGGCGATAGGGCAGCATGTGGCCGACATCGACGTCGTCCGCAGGCTTGCGCACCGGGCGCATCTCGCCGTTGTAGAGCGCGGAAAGCAGCTCCAGCATTTCGGAATTGGTATTGCCCTGTGCGCCCAAGTAATCTCCCAGCGGCACCGCACCATAGGCCTGCAGCGAAGCGATAAGCCCCTGTGCTGCCGCGCGCAGGCTGCGCAGGTCCTTGGGATCGGCTTCCAGCCGCTCCTTGCGGCCTTTGAGGCGCTTGGACACCTTTTCGGCCCAGCCAGCCTTCCCGCGTGCTGGACGGCGGATCAGCGTGATAAACTGGTCGTTGACGAACAATTGGCCCGAGCCGAGCCGCTCTTTCCAGCGCGCATCGATATGGCGGCTGATGGGATCGGGAAATTCCGCTTCGAGGTCGATCGAAACGCGGCGCCGGATAACGTGATGATAAAGCACGAAGCGCGCGTCGAGCGTAGAGCGCAGCACCACCTCGCGCGTGGCGGCATGGGCGTTCAATGCCTCACTATCCTCGGTCTCGAACAGTAGTCCGGGGACCTGGATTGCGGTCATCACGCTGCCGTCGCGCAGCAGGACGGTATTTTCGTCCACCATACGCGAATAGGGCAGGCGGTCGCCAGCCCTAGCTTCCCGCGCACTCCACGAAGCGGGCCCGATCCATTTGCGGTCACGCGGCATAGCTGTTGCACCCCCAGCGCTTGTAATTCTTCACACGCGGGCATTTGCTGACCTTGGTCATCCAGAGATCGAAAATCCGCGGTTCGCGCAGGCAGGCGAAATAGCCCACGCCATGCATGACGAGCGCGGCGAAAAGCGCCCAGAAGCTGCCCGTGATGAGGAATATCTCAGTCGTCACCACCCCGTTGATGATGAAGTAATTGAACGTCACGCCGGCAAACATCTGCGGCCGGGTGAGCGCCTTATGAACGGGGTGGCGGACGAGCGCAGTCATGTCAGCCTGCCGCCACGCCCTGGATACCGGCAACGATCGAGGCCGCGCCGAACAGGATGAACACGCCGATGATCACGGTTGCGCCAAAGCGCCAGTTGAGGCGACCGGTCAGCATCATGAAGCCAACGGCAGCGACAGCCATGACGGCCACGGCGGTTGCGACATTGCCGAGCAAGGTGCCCTGCAGCCACGACAGCGCATTGACGATCGGGCCCGAGCCTGCGGGGTCTGCGCCCTGCGCGAAAGCGGCGCTGGGCCAGAGCAACATGGCCAGTGCGGCCGAGCGGGTGACAAGCGATTTCAAGTCGGATTACTCCCGTGAATGATCTGCAAGGCGGCCCATGATCGAGGCCACGTAAAGTTGTGTTTCGCGAATGCGCGGTACGCCGCCTGCACGCTCCACGCGCCCCGGACCGGCGTTGTAAGCAGCGAGAGCTTTTTCCAAATCGCCGTCGAAGCGATCGAGCTGCGCTCTCAGGTAACGCGCCCCGCCTTCGAGATTGGCGAAAGGATCGCGCGGATCCACGCCCAGTTCGCGCGCGGTCGCGGGCATCAGCTGGGCGAGGCCCTGCGCGCCCGCAGGCGAAACGGCGTCGTGCCGCCAGCGGCTTTCCTGCCAGACCATTGCTTCGAGGAGCGATTGCGACAGGTCGAAGCGCTGCGAAAGCTCGGCAATCTTGGCGCGGTAGATTTCCGGCACGCCTGCCGAATGCGCAGCGGGGTCGGCGATGACATGATCTGGGATGGCAAGCCCTTCGGGAACCGGCTCATTGCCATCGGCCGGGAAGATGAACTGGTCGGGCGCAGTTTCGGTGGCGGCGCGGTCGCCGGCTATCCAGCGCGCTCCGTCAGCATCGATCTCCATGACATCCGCCTTCACCGGGAAAGCGGCGAATGCTCCGCCTACGCAAATCGCGTGGAGCACCCATCGTGTACGAATCATCGTCGAACACCCTCCGTGCGGCCCCTCTGAAGACCTTACATGACACGAGGGTGACAAGAAGCTGAATGCCTGGGGAAAACTCTTTCCCCAATGAAAAAGCCCGCTCTCCGTAAAGGAAAGCGGGCGTCTCGGTGGTGTTCTGTCGGCTTAGCGGCTGGCCAGCGATGCGAAGCCGGTGGTGCGTCCTTTATCGATCATCGCGAGGCCGCGACGCGCGAGCACACGCGAGTCGACCCATGATCCATCTGCGGTCTCCAGGCGATAACGGTCGTCCAGCCGGGCGGCCTGCTGAAAGCGTTCACGTGCGGCCTCGTGCTGACAAAGACGCGCCAGAGCGACCCCGTGGTTGATGAGTCGCGCCGGATCCTGAGCATCGGCGCCCGACTGCGCCTCGAGCACCTCGAGAGCACCGGCGGGATCCCCGGCCACCAGCTCCTCATACCCGATGTTGTAGCTCGGCTCGGCGTTGGAAACGACTTCGATCGGCCCGCTACCCATAACCAGAAGCGCTGCTGCGACGGCGAAGGACATCTTTTCTCTCCCACTCTTTCTTGAATGGCTTTTTGAGCGAAGATTTCAGCGACTGCAATAAAACCGTAACATTGTCACAAATCTGCAATGCCCGGCGAAATGTGCCGCGATCTCATGGATCGTCGGTGAAAGCTGTTGAAACTGCAACATAACGGTCACGAAGCGTCACAAACTGTCACACGCCGCTCCTAGCTGGCGAGTCGCGATCACGAATTCGCAATTCGAAATTCATCCGACTCATCCGGTTTTTGAGGGGACCGTACCCGTGACCAATATCCATCGCTCGCTCGTCCTGGGCTGCTCTGCCATCGCCCTGTCCGCATGCGGCGCCGACGAAATCGTTTCGCCCGGCACCGGCGGCAACATCACGATCAACAATCCGCCGGCAACGCCTGCTCCCACCCCGACCCCGACACCGCCGCCCTCGACCGTGACGCCGGCAAACGGCTGCCCCACGATCAGCGACCCGCAGGGCCTCACCGATGACGGCACGATCACGGGCCCGACCGGCGAATACCGCGTCTGCACGCTGCCCTCGCGCATCAACGCCAGCATCACCCTGCCCTATATCGAAGGCCTGCTCTATCGCATGAACGGCCGCGTCGACGTGGGCACCGACGGCGGCCCCGCTCCCGACGCGAGCGACGGTCTTTCGGATACCGAAGTGGAGCTGACCATCGAGCCGGGCGTGATCATCTATGCTTCGGGTTCGAGCTTCCTGAACGTCAACCGCGGCAACACCATTCAGGCGGACGGCACGGCCACCCGCCCGATCATCTTCACCAGCCGCGACAACGTCATCGGCATCAATGGTGCGAACTCGTCGGGCCAGTGGGGCGGCGTCGTCCTTTCGGGCCGCGCTCCGGTCACCGATTGTATCGCTTCGGGCGCAACGCCGGGCAGCGTCAACTGCGAACGCCAGGTCGAAGGTGCAGCCGATCCGGCCATCTTCGGCGGTGCGACCCCGGGCGACAGCTCGGGCAGTATGAAGTTCGTCCAGATCCGCTATTCGGGCTTCGTCCTTTCGGGCGACAACGAACTTCAGTCGCTGACCACTGGCGGCATCGGTTCGGGCACGACGCTGGAAAACATAATGAGCTACAACAGCTCGGATGACGGCGTCGAATTCTTCGGCGGACGCGTGAATGTGAAGAACATGATCGTGGTTGGCGCGGAAGACGACAGCATCGATACCGACACCGGTGTGAAGGCAAACCTGCAATATGTGATTGCGATCCAGCGCCCGGGCGCCGGCGACACGATCATCGAAGCCGACTCGGACAACGCCTTCAACGACTCGACACCGCGTCAGGACACGCGCATCTCGAACGCGACCTTCGTTCACCAGAAGGCCGACGATCAGGTCATCCGCATCCGCGGCTTTGCGGACTACCGCATCGCCAACTCGGTCGTGGTTTCGGCCAACGACACACCCTGCCTGCGCATCGATGGCCAGGAAGAGCTGACTCGCACCACGGGCGCTGACGAAGCCGGTCCGCTCGCTTTCGACTCGCTGGTCCTCGACTGCTCGGACCCGTTCCGTGACAGCTCGGGCGCGACCGACGCCGAAATCGCCGCCGTCTTCGACGCTGGCAGCAACAACAATTCGGCCTTCATCAACACGCTTTCGATGCTGTTCGTGAATGGTTCGAACGAAAACGCCGTGCCGGTCTTCGATGTGACCGCATGGTCGAGCTTCTTCGAGCTGCCGAGCAACATCGGCGCGGCCTTCCCGGGCAACGACACCTGGGTGAACGGCTGGACCTGCAACTCGGCGACGGTGACGTTCGATAACGCCGTGTCTGGCTGCGACAGCCTGCCGGTTTACAACTGATCGCACAATCAGGGCGGGGGCGGCGCATTCATGCGCTGCCCCCGCCCTCACATCTTTCGAGGCCCAGGCCTCTCCAGTTTCGACCTAGTTTTTTAAGGGGGTCATCAAATGTCCACTGGCAAGCAGCTGGCAGGGCTGCTCCTGCTTTCAACCGCCCTCACCTTTCCGGCAGCCGCTCTGGCGCAGAGCACGGGCGCCGAAGGCCCGCCACCGACAGAAGCAGAGGTGCCGGATGAGGAGCTGACCGACGATATCGTGGACGCGAACGATACCGTTCCCGACGACATCGCCGATGTCGAAGAGCAGGCCCAGCCCGACATTTCCGTCCCCGGCGGTTCGATCATCGTCACGGGTCGCCGCCAGCGCGACGTGACCCGATCGTCCAGCCAGGTCATCACGGTTCTCGATACCGAAAGCATCGCCCGCACCGGCGAGGGTGATATCGCGGGCGCGCTCGGCCGCGTGACCGGCCTCTCGACCCAAGGCAACGGGCTAGTCTATGTCCGCGGTCTCGGTGACCGATACTCGCTCGCCCTGCTCAACGGCCTGCCTCTGCCCTCGCCCCAGCCGCTCAGCCGCGTGGTGCCGCTCGACATCTTCCCGACCAGCGTTGTCGCATCCAGCCTCGTCCAGAAGACCTATTCGGCCAACTTCCCTGGCGAATTCGGCGGCGGCGTGATCAACCTGACCACTCGCGCCATCCCGACCGAAAGCTTCGTCACCGTGTCCGCTTCGATCAGCGGCGATAGCGAGACAACCTTCGGCCCAGGCTACACATACTACGGCAGCGACTACGACTGTACCGGTTTCGATAACGGTCGCCGCAAGGTTTCCAATTACGACGCGCTGCAGGGCTTCTTCGACAGCGGCGCGCGTATCGGGGACGACGATGTCGACCTGCAGGGCATCCTTGGCGAGCTCAACGATCCCAACCTCATCCTTCTCCAGAAGGGCGATCTTCCGGTCAATTTCTCCGGCGGCATCACGGCCGGTACGGCGTTCGACGTATTCGAGGACGGCCAGTTCGGCGTGATTGCCACGGCGTCTCTCAGCAACAAGTGGCGCAACCGCTTCATCACGCGCCAGACCGCGGCCAACGAGGCTCTGGATCTCGATACCGACTTCGACCAGTTCGTGACCGACAACCGCATGCTGGCGAACGCCATGCTCGGCTTCGGGCTGGAGGTGGGACAGCACAAGTTCCGCCTCACCAACCTGTTCATCCACGACACGCTCAAGCGCGCCTCGCTCGCACGCGGGATCGACTTCCAGGACGATGACGAGGAAATCATCCAGGACACCTCGTGGTTCGAACGCCAGCTCTTCAACACGCAAGGCGTGGCGGAACTGAAGTTCGGCGATCTGTCGGTCGACCTGCGCGGGGGCTATGCCCAGACCAAGCGCGAGGCCCCGTTTGAGTACGAGTTCACCTACGTACGCACCAATAACGAGAACGACCCGCTCGGCGGCATATTCCTCAACACGCTGGACCCGCAGCGCGGTGGCGCGATCGTGGCCTTTTCCGATCTCAAGGAAGACCTCTATTACGGCGGTGCCGACGTCGGCTATTTCTTCGCCGACTGGCTGAGCGCGACGGTGGGCTATGCCTATACCGATACCAGCCGTTTCTCGACCCGCCGCGAGTTCGATATCCGCGCCTCCAGCGCCTATCCCGATGCATTCGGCGCGTTCCGCCCCGACAACCTGCTGGGCGATTCGCTGATCGCGCTCGGCTTCGATCGCGATGCGCAGGAAGCAGCCGGCATCGGACCGTTCGAATACAACATCTTCGAAACGACCCAGAGCGACCCCGCATTCGCCGCCGACCTCGAAATCCATGCGGCTTACGCGAAGCTGGCGATCACGCCCTTCGATGTGGTCGCACTGGATATCGGCGTGCGTTACGAGGATGCAGAGCAATCGGTCCAAGCGGTCGAGGTTTTCGCCGAACCGCTGGGTTCCACCAGCGGCACCTCGCTGTCGAACGACTACTGGCTGCCGGGCGGCACACTGACCTGGGAAATCAGCGACGATCTGCAGTTCCGTGCCAGCGCATCCAAGACGATCGCCCGGCCCCAGTTCCGCGAGCTTATCTTCCAGACTTATTTCGATCCGGAAACGAACCGCCAGTTTAACGGCAATCCTCGCCTGGTCGACAGCGAGCTGATCAACGCCGAGGCGCGTTTCGAATATTACTTCGGCGCAGGCAGCCGCATTAGTGCGGCTGGCTTCTACAAGGATATCGAGAACCCGATTGAGGTCTTCACCAGCTTCTCGGACAACGATATCATTTCGGGCTTCGCCAATGCCCCCAAGGCGCAGCTTTACGGCGGTGAGGTCGAGTTCCAGTGGAATTACGATCTCTACGATCTGGGCGAATGGTTCGACAGCAAGCGCTTCGTCGCGATTGCCAACTACACCTACACGCAGTCGGAAATCTCCGTTGCCGATGATGACATCGCTTCCGTCTTCCCGTTCGCAGACCAGCCGGCGACGAATTTCTTCGACGACGGCGTGCCTCTGACCGGGCAGTCGGATCATATCGTCAATCTGCAACTGGGCCTCGAAGATCTCGACCGTCTCAGCCAGTTCACCGTGCTGGTGAAATACGCCAGCGAACGTGTGACGAGCCGTGGTGCAGGCCCCCTGCCCGACATCATTGAGGAGCCCGGACTGCAGCTCGATTTCGTGGCCCGCCAAGGCGTCGAATTCCTCGGCAGCGAGCTTGAATTCAAGTTTGAAGCGCGCAACCTCACGGGCACCGATCACGAAGAGTTCCAGACCAATGGCGAGACACGCATCGACGTGAACAGCTATCAGGTCGGCCGCAGCATCAGCCTCGGCGCCTCGCTCAAATTCTAGGACTGCCAGCTCCCAACGGAAAAGGGCCGCTTCTCGATATGAGAGGCGGCCCTTTTTCTTGTTATCCGGTCGCCGATCAGTGGCTGTCGTAAACGTAGCCCAGCGACCTGACTGTACGGATGGGTTCGCCCGCACCGGCTGCGCGCAGGGCGCGGCGCAAGCGACCTATCCACACGTCCACCGTTCTTTCGTCGATCGGCGGTTCCTGCTTTCCGAGCCCCTCAATCAGGTCGTCGCGCGAAAGGACACGGTCCGCATTTTCCGCGAAGTATCGCAGCAGGCGGAATTCGTTCGGGCGTAGCGATATGGGCTTGTCCGCCCAGCGGGCCTGAAGCGCATCCATGTCGATCTCCAGCTCGCCCAGAGTGAAAGTCTTGAGCGCTGCAGTTCCCGAGCGCCCTGTTCCCAGGGCCAGCACCCGATCGAGCACCGTGGTGCGGTCAACCGGGCCAACGAGATAATCATCCGCCCCGGCAGCCAGCGCGCGCCGCTTGTCTTCCGCATCGCAGCTTTCGAGGATCATCGTGATGTGGGCCGACGACGTGCGAGGATCTGCCCTCAGCCGGCGACACATTTCGAGGCCGGACATGTCCGTCAGAACCCAGTCGATGAAGGCGCAGATCGGCCCCTCGATCAGCCGGCCCGGCCCGGCAGGCGTCAGGCGCCCGAAAACATATTGCACATCGCCATGGTCGAAATCGCCGAAGACGTCCCCGTCATCGCCGGTCATCAAGATAGTGGTTACGCTCACCCGCGAAGTCCTTAAGCCCCAATATTTCAGGAGTGATGGCGGCGGGATGTGACTGCCATATGACCGGTTTTCGCAGGCTGTAACAAAACGGCGCCCGCTTCGGTCTGGAAGCGGACGCCGTCATGTTTCTCGAGATGGGAGAGAGGCTTAGGCTGCCTCTTCCTTCTTCTTTTTCCCGCCGTGGACCTGGATCGGGTCCTTCTTGCCTTCGACTACATCGGCATCGATCACGATCTCGGTGACGCCGTCCATGTCGGGCAGGTCGAACATCGTGTCGAGGAGGATGCCTTCCACGATCGAACGAAGGCCGCGGGCACCCGTCTTGCGCTTGATCGCCTTCTCGGCAACCGTCTTGAGCGCATCTTCCTGGAATGTCAGTTCGACATCTTCGAGCTCGAACAGCTTCTGGTACTGCTTGACCAGTGCGTTCTTCGGTTCGGTCAGGATGGTAACCAGCGCATCGACATCCAGGTCGCGCAGCGTCGCGATGACGGGCAGACGACCGACGAATTCGGGGATGAGGCCGAACTTCAGCAGATCTTCGGGCTCGCCCTTTTCCAGCAGTTCGCCCACGCGGCGTTTGTCCGGATCGGCGACATGCGCGCCGAAGCCGATCGAACGCTTCTGCAGGCGGTCGGCAATGATCTTTTCGAGGCCTGCGAAAGCACCGCCACAGATGAACAGGATGTTCGTAGTGTCGACCTGCAGAAATTCCTGCTGCGGATGCTTGCGACCGCCCTGCGGCGGAACGCTGGCGGTCGTGCCTTCCATCAGCTTGAGCAGCGCCTGCTGCACGCCCTCACCCGAAACGTCGCGGGTGATGGAGGGATTTTCCGCCTTGCGGGTGATCTTGTCGATTTCGTCGATGTAGACGATGCCGTGCTGGGCCTTTTCGACATTGTAGTCGGAAGACTGGAGCAGCTTGAGAATGATGTTCTCGACATCCTCGCCCACGTAACCGGCTTCGGTCAGCGTGGTCGCATCGGCCATCGTGAAGGGCACGTCGAAGGTGCGCGCCAGCGTCTGCGCCAGCAGCGTCTTGCCCGAGCCGGTAGGACCGACGAGCAGGATGTTCGACTTTGCCAGTTCGACATCGCCGGCCTTACCGGCATGCTTCAGGCGCTTGTAGTGATTGTGCACGGCAACCGAGAGGACGCGCTTCGCGCGGTCCTGGCCGATCACGTAATCGTTCAACGTGGCGAAGATTTCCGACGGGGTCGGGACGTCGCCGTCCTTCTTGCCCGAAATGCCGGCCTTGGTTTCTTCGCGAATGATGTCGTTGCACAATTCCACGCATTCATCGCAGATGAACACGGTCGGGCCCGCGATCAGCTTGCGAACTTCGTGCTGCGATTTTCCGCAGAAGCTGCAGTACAGCGTGGATTTGCTATCGGTTCCGCTCAACTTGGTCATTTCCTGCTCTGCCCCGCTGATCCGCCCACAGACTGGGATTCGCCGACTCTAGGCCGGTGCGGGATTGGGTCAATATCCTAGGTAATTCCATCCCCTTGCCACAAGCTGAAGCGGCAAGGTTGCTCAATTCCTACGACAATTTCGCAACAGTCCGGCGGCGGGACGGAAATCCCGCGCCGATTAACACTATTTATTCAGGCGCGCCGCCCGAACCCTTGTCTTCGTCCTTGGTGGGCTCGTCGTCGCCTTCGTTTTCCGGACGCGCCTCGAAGACCTTGTCGACAATGCCGAATTTCATGGCTTCGTCGGCTTCGAGGAAGGTGTCGCGATCCATCGCCTTTTCGATGTCGGTCAGGCTCTGGCCGGTGTATTTCACATAAAGATCGTTCATCCGCTTGCGGATGCGCAGGATCTCGCGTGCCTGGATCTCGATGTCCGATGCCATGCCGCGTGCGCCGCCCGAAGGCTGGTGCACCATGACGCGGGCATTGGGCAGCGCAATACGCATGCCCGGCTCGCCTGCGGCCAGCAGGAAGCTGCCCATGGAAGCGGCCTGTCCGATGCAGACCGTCGACACGCGCGGCTTGATGTACTGCATGGTGTCATGGATCGCCATGCCAGCCGTCACCACGCCGCCCGGCGAGTTGATATACATGCTGATCGGCTTGGAAGGGTTTTCGCTTTCGAGGAACAGCAACTGCGCCACGATCAGCGAAGCCATCGTATCTTCGACCTGGCCAGTCACGAACACGATGCGTTCGCGCAGCAGGCGGCTGAAAATGTCGAAAGCGCGCTCGCCGCGGCTCGATTGTTCGACAACGGTCGGCACCAGCGCCCCCGTCACGGGATCGCGGGTAAACTGGCCTTGGGTGCCGTGTGCATCGTCGCCGAACAGGTTGATCATGAAATTCCTCGTATCGATTGGTTCGCGTCTATGTCGCGATAGCTAGCGCGATGTTCAAGGGTTTTAACCACGGCCCGTACCACTAGCACGCACTGCAAGCCGTTCGTCGGACGAAAATGCCGTTCGTCGGGCGTAGCGAGTCCTTTGTCGATGCCGCATTCCGCCCATCGCCTACGTTTGTAAACGAGGGATATGGAGAGGAAAGCAAAACCCTTGTCGAACAGATATTTAGCGCTGTGTAGTTGCGCCGCGATTGCTATGCTGGCGTCGCCTGCCATCGCCCAGGAAGCGGATGACGATGCGGCCGCACCGCCGAGTGAGCCCGCCCCGCAGAACACCGGTTCGCGCGTGTTCGAACCTGCCTTCTTCACCCAGTTTGCCCCGCGCAACGCGCTCGACATGGTCAGCCGCATTCCTGGCTTCAGCATCTCAGGCGGTAATGACAACGGGCAACGCGGTCTGGGCCAGGCCAGCCAGAACGTTATTGTCAACGGAGAACGTTTTTCCAGCAAGTCCGACAGTCTGCGCGACCAGCTGGCCCGTATCCCTGCCGATGACGTGATCCGGATCGAATTGGTGGACGGCAACACGACCGACATCCCCGGCCTTACCGGCCTGGTTGCCAATGTCATTTACGAAAGCACGGGACCGTCGGGCCAGTTTCGCTGGAACACGGGCTTTCGTGCCTACAACACCGAAGCCCAGCTGTTCGGAGGCGAAATCTCGCTGTCGGGAAGCAGCGGTCGACTGGATTACACCGTCTCCCTTTCCAACGACAACAATCGTTTCGGCGCGGACGGACCCACTCTCGTGTTCGGCCCGGACGGCTCCCTGATCGAGGAGCAGGTATCGAAGTTCTCTGGCGGCTACGACAATCCCAAGCTGTCGACGAATTTCACGTACAATTTCAGCGAGGATGTCACTGCCAACCTCAATCTCAGCTACGGGGAGGATTTCCTGTTCCGCAATGTGCCGGAAACCGGCACGCCGGTTATCGGGCCGATGCGGTTTCGCGACGTGCGCGTCAAAGAGGATGGCCCGGAATATGAGATCGGCGGAGACATCGAGTTCCCGCTTGGTCCCGGCCGCCTGAAGCTCATCGCGCTGGAGCGCTTCGAGCGCGATAACTTCACCAACGACCTGATCGATACGTTCGACGACGACACGCCTTCGGACGGGTCGCGCTATCACCAGACGAATGGTGAAGGCGAACGGATCGGTCGCTTCGAATATGGCTGGTCGATGTGGGATGCGGACTGGCAACTATCCGGCGAAGCGGCATTCAACCGCCTCGACCGGGTCTCTGCACTGTTCACACTCGGCCCGGGCGGCGAATTTGAACCCATTCCCTTCCCAGGCGGTAATGGCGGTGTAAGCGAGGATCGCTACGAGGGGTCGCTAAGCTATTCGAAGAGCCTGTCCCCGACTCTATCCCTGCAAGCGATCGCATCGGCCGAATTCTCGACCATCGAACAGACCGGCGCAGCTGCGAACTCACGCAGCTTCAAGCGCCCCAAGGGTTCTCTTGCCCTCACCTGGAAACCCGAAGAGGATCTCGACATCTCGATCACAGCGGCACGCCGCGTGAGCCAGCTATCTTTCGGCGACTTCCTCGCCAGCGTCTCGCTCAATGACGAGAACGAGAATGGTGGGAATAACGAGCTTGTGCCCTACCAGAGCTGGGACCTCGAGCTCGAAGTCAACAAGGGCCTTGGCAAATGGGGATCGATAAAGTTCGAAGCGCGCCAGGGCTGGTTCGAGGATTTCATCGACTGGTTCCCGCTTGAGGATGGCGGAGAGGCGCGCGGAAACATCGGCAGCGCCGACCGCCTGCACCTGGAGCTGTCCGGCACGCTCAATCTCGACCCGATCGGGATACCCGGTGCGCGCATCGATTTCGACGCGGTGAAGCGCTGGATGAGCGTGACGGACCCTTTCACAGGTGAGGATCGCCCGTTTTCCTATGACCTGATCGATATGATCGACGTCGATTTCCGACACGACGTGCCGCGCAGTGACTGGGCCTATGGCGTAAGCCTGTTCTCGAACAATCCTGCGGGCTATTCGCGCAGGTTCGAAATCGGACGCGGCTGGGAAGGCCCGACATTCGCGAACTTCTTCATCGAGAACAAGGACGTCTTCGGCCTGACGGTACGGGCAAATTACGGCAACGCGTTCGGCGCGCGAAATTACTTCTCGCGCACCGTATTCGATGGTCCGCGGCCCGATGGCGACGTGCTCTTCAGCGAGGAAGTCGACCGCCGGATCGGCCCGATCTTCCGCTTCTCGGTCAGCGGGGACTTCTAGC
Organism: Qipengyuania aquimaris; assembly: GCF_009827445.1. Taxonomy (GTDB): domain Bacteria; phylum Pseudomonadota; class Alphaproteobacteria; order Sphingomonadales; family Sphingomonadaceae; genus Qipengyuania; species Qipengyuania aquimaris. Next base: position 193,364 of record NZ_WTYI01000001.1, on the reverse strand, counting down.
CCGATTTGCAAAGCCTGATGGCTGTGGCAGGAAGGCGTCATGACGCCTCGCCTCCTTAGCGCCGCTGCGCTGTTCGCATTTGCCACCCCGCTCGCAGCACAGGGGGTCGCGACGCCTCCTGCCAATGAGCAGATGGATGTGTCGGAGCGTACTCCCGACGCGGCAGAGACGGCGCGGCTTTATGCGCAGAGGATTGCCGCGCTCGACGATGCCGGACCGACGCTCAACGCCGTCATCGCCTACGACCCCGATCCAGGCCACGAAGCACAGGCCATCAATGCGGCCAGCCTGCTTGCGGCGCGAACCGTGCTGGTGAAAGACAATATCGAAACCCGCGAATGGCCCACGACAGCGGGTAGTCTTGCCCTGATCGACAACATGACCGGACGCGACGCACCGCTTATCGCGAACTTGCGGCGCGCAGGCGGGCTGGTGCTCGGCAAGACGAACCTGTCCGAATGGGCCAATATCCGGGACGATTCCTCGACCAGCGGATGGAGCGCCGTCGGCGGCCTGACCCGCAACCCGCACGCCATCGACCGCAATAGCTGCGGATCATCCTCCGGAAGCGGATCGGCGGTGGCGGCCGGGCTTGCCTGGGCGGCGATCGGGACGGAGACGAACGGCTCCATCACCTGCCCGGCCAGCATCAACGGTATTGTCGGTTTCAAGCCGAGCGTCGGCCTCGTCAGCCGGACACACGTTGTGCCGATTTCCAGCACGCAGGACACTGCCGGGCCGATGACCCGCACGGTTGCTGATGCCGCGCTCCTGCTTTCTGCTATCGCAGGCGAAGACGCCGCCGATGAAGCCACTGTCGGCGTGCCGCGCAGGGCTGACTATTTCAACGGGCTGACGGATTTCTCGCTTGCCGGGAAGCGGATCGGTGTGATGCGCAAGCAGATCGGAAATCGCGCCGATGTTGCCGAAGTCTTCGAACAGGCCCTGTCCGACCTGGAAAATGCTGGTGCGGTGCTGGTCGACATCGAATTCGATGTGAACGGGCAGATGTACGAAGACAGCTTCACCGTGCTGATGTTCGAATTGCGCGAAGAGATGGGCAAGTACCTCGCCAGCCTGCCGGGCGAAGACTTGCCGCGCACGCTCGCCGAAGTGATCGCCTTCAACAAGTTCAACGCGGGCGAGGAGATGCGCTGGTTCGGTCAGGGACTCTTCGAGTTGGCGGAGACGACGACCGACCGCGAAGCCTATGAAAAAGCGCGCGAGAATGCGGTCAGGATCGCAGGGGAAGAGACGCTGGACGCGCTGCTGGCACAGCACGACGTTGAATTCCTCGTCGCGCCCACGCGCGGTCCTTCCTGGACGAGCGATCTCGTGAACGGGGACAATTTCAACGGAAGCATCGGCTTCGGATCCCCCGCGGCCATCGCCGGCTACCCCCACCTGACCGTACCCATGGGAGCGATCGAACGCCTTCCCGTCGGCATCAGCTTCTACGGCGCGAAGTGGCGGGACTTCGAGGTGCTTCAGCTTGGCGCAGGATACGAAGCCGTCCGCAGCGCCCAGATACCGGAGCCATCTTTCCGCAGGTGGGAACCCGATAGCAGCGCCGAGCAGTAGTAAGACATGGAATTTGATCCGCGCATTTTCATGTTCGTCATCTTCGGGCTCGGCCTCATCCTGGCTGTATCGCTCGAAAAATGGCTGGCGCGGTTCTGGCTCTCGCTGCCTATCGTCTATGTCGCAGCGGGTTATCTCCTATTCTCGCTGCCTCTGGGCTTGCCGCATATCAATCCGACCGTCGACGGCTTCGATGCCGTGGCGTTGGAGTATGTGACCGAATTCATCGTTATCGCATCACTGATGGCTGCAGGCATCGCGATCGATAGGCCCGCGAACTGGAAGAACTGGAGGCAGATCTGGCCGCTCCTGCTCATCGCCATGCCACTGACCATCCTCGCCGTATCGCTGCTTGGCTGGTGGGCTCTGGGCCTCGCACCTGCATCGGCCCTGCTTCTCGGCGCGGCGATGGCGCCGACTGACCCTGTGCTCGCGCGCAGCGTGCAAGTGGGCCCTCCCGGCGAGAACGAGCGACACGACGTGCGCTTTTCGCTGACTGTCGAGGCGGGCCTCAACGACGGCCTCGCATTTCCCTTTACCTATCTCGCTATTGCGGCGGTGGGGATGACGTCTCTGGGCGCCTGGACCCTGGAATGGGTTGCGCTGGACCTGGTCTGGCGGATTGTCGCGGGCGTTGCCATGGGCTGGATCGTAGGGCGCGCCGGTGCTTGGTACGTGTTCGAACGCGAAGCTGACGCCAAGATGGAAGACGTGGAAGAAGATGGGGACGTCGCCAAGCACCCAAAATATTCGACCAGCGAGGGCCTGATCGTTCTCGGCACCCTCCTCCTCGGCTACGGGCTTGCGGAAATGGTCGAAGGGTACGGTTTCATTGCCGTCTTCGTTGGCGCTGTGACCGCCCGCCAGCGCGAAAATCGCAGCCGGTATCACAAGCTCAGCCACCACTTTATCGATCAGATCGAACAGATCGTGCTCGTCGCCGTGCTCTTCAGCTTCGGTGCAATGCTGGCGAGCGGCGTGCTGGATGCGCTGACATGGCCTGCAGCCCTAGTCGGCCTCGCGTTGATCTTCGTGATCCGTCCGCTTGCAGGCCTTCTGGCCGAGGCGAATTGCGACCTGCCGCTGGTGGGGAAGTTCGCCGTCGCGTTCCTGGGCGTGCGCGGCATGGGGTCGATTTATTACCTCGCCTACGGGCAGAACCACGCCGATTTCGAAGGGTTGGACCTTTTGTGGGCGACAGCGAGCTTTATTATCCTTGTCTCGGTCGTCGTACACGGCGTGCTGGCCGGTCCGCTGATCCGGCACGTGGAGAACAAGCGGGCCCACATTCACGAAGGGCAGGAAGACAACATCGACTGCCTTAGCCCCGACGACACCCCGCTCTCGGTGGAAAAGGTGAAGAAGCCCCTATGATATTCAGGCAAAGAAAAAGGGCGGCAGGATCGCTCCCGCCGCCCCTTAAATCTGCTCAAGCTATTGAGCTTATTTCTTTGCTGCAGCCTTCTTGGCCGGAGCCTTCTTGGCGGCAGACTTTTTGGCAGCGGCCTTCTTGGAGGGGGCTTTCTTCTCGCCCTCATCCTTCTTGGCAGCAGCTTTCTTGGCCGGAGCCTTCTTTGCAGCAGCCTTTTTCGCCGCAGGCTTTTCGTCAGCCTTCTTGTCCTTCTTCGCTGCAGCTTTCTTGGCCGGAGCCTTCTTGGCCGGCGCCTTCTTCTTCGCCGCAGCCTTCTTCTTCGGCTTCGCCGCTTCTTCACTTTCGTCCGCCTCGATCGCGGCTTCGAGTTCCTCGCGCGTCACTTCGCGTTCGGTGATCTCGGCCTTGTCGAAGAGGAAGTCGACGACCTTGTCTTCATAGAGCGGCGCACGCAGCTGGGCGGCAGCCATCGGTTCGGACTGGACGTACTGGATGAACCGCTCACGATCTTCCGCGCGGTACTGCTGGGCAGCCTGCTGGATGAGCATGCTCATCTCGTTCGGCGTGACCTGAACGTTGTTCTGCTGGCCGATTTCCGACAGCAGCAGGCCGAGGCGCACACGGCGTTCGGCGATCGAGCGGTAGTCGTCCTTTTCGGCTTCGATTTCCCTCAGCATCGCTTCGGGATCTTCCGAACGGGCGGCTTCCTGCTGGAGCTGGGTCCAGATCTGCTCGAACTCGGCATCGACCATGCCCTGCGGCACGGCGAAGTCATGGCCCGAAGCAAGCTGGTCGAGCAGCGAACGCTTCATCTGGGTGCGGGTGAGGCCGGCAGTTTCCTGCTCGAGCTGGCCGCGCATCAGTTCCTTAAGCTTGTCGAGACCGTCGAGACCGAAGTTCTTCGCGAACTCGTCATCGATCTTGGTTTCGCCCTCGACCTTCACCTGCTGGACGGTGACGTCGAATTCGGCCTTCTTACCGGCGAGGTGCTGCGCCTGGTAATCTTCGGGGAAGGTGACTTCGATGGTCTTCTTGTCGCCGGTCTTGGAGCCGGTGAGCTGTTCTTCGAAGCCCGGGATGAACATGCCCGAACCCAGGACGAGCGGGGTGTTCTCGGCCTTGCCGCCTTCGAATTCCTCGCCGTCGACGCGGCCGACGAAATCGATGATCAGCTGGTCGCCGTCGGCGGCCTTCTTGGACTTGGCAGCGTCCTTGTAGCTCTTGTTGTTGTCGGCGAGCGTCTTGATGGATTCCATCACCTGCTCGTCGGAAACCGGAACGGTCAGGCGTTCGATTTCGAGACCGTCGGTCGACGGCGCTTCTACTTCGGGCAGGATTTCGAGTTCGACCGAAATCTGTGCGTCCTTACCTTCTTCATAACCCTCGTTCAGTTCGACCTTGGGCTGCATGGCAGGACGCAGTTCGTTGTCGGCCATCACCTTGTCGACCGATTCGCGGATCATGTCGTTGAGCGACTGCGCGTGGAGCTGCTCTCCGTGCATCTTGCGAACGAGATTCGCGGGAACCTTGCCGGGGCGGAAGCCGGGCATTTTTACCTGCGGGGCGATCTTCGCGACCTCGGCATCGACACGACCGTCGATTTCCTTGGCGGTCAGGGTGATCGTGTAGGCGCGCTTCAGGCCGTCGTTGGCGGTTTCTTTGATCTGCATGGGTTTGAGAACTCGTGACTTTCCAAGTGTCTAATAAGGCGCGAAGGCTGAACGTGTCCGTGACGGATTGGTGCGGGCGAAGGGACTCGAACCCCCACATCTTTCGATACTGGTACCTAAAACCAGCGCGTCTACCAATTCCGCCACGCCCGCTAACCCGAACGAAGCTGCGCGTTAGCGGCGCACGCCACGCGTATAGGCGCGTGCCTCTAGTCGTGTCGGGCGAAAAGGGCAAGCGCGGCGATGGACGCAGGAACAGCCTGTACACCGGGTTCGTTCGCAAGGGGAAAGGAAATCCCCATGAGTGATTACGACAAACCGGCCATTCCTCCCGCAACCCCACCCGCGATCGACCCCGACGCCGATCCCAAGACTGCACGCGAAATGGCGGCAGAGGGGGAACGCGAAGGCGATGTGCTCCAGGACCGGGGCGCGCCTGATAGACAGGACAAAAAGGCAGAGAAGCGCATGGGCGCGGCGATGGAAGGCGGGAAAGACGGCGCTGGCGAAATCGCGATGGACGCCGCCGTCATGCCGCCAGACTGACGCTGGGCTAATTGGCCTTGCAGCACGGGCAAAGCCAGATTAGGGGCGCGCTCCATGAGCGAAGACACCAAAACCGACCTCCCGCCCGACCAGCTTTCGGTCAATCCGAAGAGCGACAAGTTCGACGTCGAAGTGCTCAAGCGCGGCGTCGGCATCCGCTTCAAGGGCCGTCAGCGCACCGATATCGAGGAATATTCGATCTCGGGCGGATGGGTCCGTGTGCAGGCCGGAAAGACGCTGGACCGCAAGGGCAATCCCTTGACGCTCAAGCTGAACGGCCCGGTCGAAGCCTGGTACGAAGATCTCGGCGACGACGCGCCTGTTCGCAAGGCCGACTGATCAGTCAGCGTATTCGGCGAAAGCCGACAGGAAATTCCTTGAAGGGTCGGGACGTGCTGTCGCTATGCGCGGACGAGGTGCGCTCTCGCCTGCCTTTCGCTTGTCCGCGTAGATGAAGCCTTCGATCGGCCAGGGCGTTTTACCGAGATCGGCGATTGGCGCGTACCAGACGCGCACTTCGCTCCAGTCGTTGTCGGGCGATACGTCGATGGCGAGAACGTCTTTCTCGACCTGACCCCGCTTGCCGTCGATCGGCGACCAATTGGCGTGATCGAGCAGGACCCTTCGCGAATCGAGCACCTTGCTTACCGTGGCAACATGGCCAAGCTGCATCGAGCGGTGCGGGCGGAATGTCATGACCGCGCCTTCTCGCGGGAGGGTTCCCGTTTCGTAGCGAGCCTGCGCCTGGGTCCACCAGGTCCGCGCATCGCCATAAATTTCAATACCTGAGATTTCGCGGGCGTAAGGAGCGCACTGGATATAGGCGCTCAACTCGGCGGTTTCGCTGTTCGCAAGCGCCGGTGCCTCCTGTGCGAGGCAGGCGACAAAGAGCGTTGCGGCGATCCTTTTCGTACCCATGACGTAACGGATAGCGCGCCATGGTTAATACCTGCCTAAGCGCCTTTTCCTTGCCATAGCGCCCGCAAAACGCCACTTGCCGCGCAGAATGAACGCCACCAAACCCACCGTAATCATTATTGGCCGACCCAATGTCGGCAAATCGACCCTGTTCAACCGGCTGATCGGCAAGAAACTTGCCCTGGTCGACGACCAGCCCGGCGTCACGCGCGATCGCCGGATGGGCGACGCCGAGATTGCCGGACTCCAGTTCACGGTCGTCGATACCGCAGGGTGGGAAGACGAGGACGACGCCACGCTGCCCGGCCGGATGCGCAAGCAGACCGAAGTCAGCCTCGAAGGCGCAGACGCGGCGCTGTTCGTCATCGATGCGCGCGCCGGGATCACTCCGCTGGACGAAGAAATCGCCCGCTGGCTGCGCGAGCAGGAAGTGCCGGTCGTCCTGGTGGCCAACAAGGCTGAAGGCAAGGCGGCAGAGGCTGGCATCTACGAAAGCTACTCGCTCGGCCTCGGCGAGCCGCTCGGCGTCTCGGCAGAACACGGCGAAGGTATCGCCGACCTGTTCGGCGGTCTCTGGCCTATCATCGGTTCCAAGTCGGAAGAGGCTGAGGCGGCAGAAGAAGCCGCATCCCTCGAAGGCGATGATGAAAACGCCCCTGCCGGGCCTCTCAAGCTCGCCATCGTGGGCAGGCCGAATGCAGGTAAATCCACCCTGATCAACCGGCTGCTCGGCGAAGATCGACTGCTGACGGGTCCGGAAGCAGGCATCACCCGCGATTCGATCGCGGTCGATTGGGAATGGTTCGACCCCAAGGCGAACGAGACCCGCGAAATAAGGCTCATCGATACCGCCGGTATGCGCAAGCGTGCCCGCGTGACGGACAAGATCGAGAAAATGTCCGTCGCAGATGCCAAGCGCGCCATCGACTTCGCCGAAGTTGTCGTTCTCCTGCTCGATGCGACGCAGGGACTCGAACACCAGGATCTCAAGATCGCGAGCCAGGCGCTGGAAGAAGGTCGCGCACTGATGGTCGCGATCAACAAATGGGACATCGCGGAAAACGCCAGCTCCCTGTTCAACGGAATTCGCGAGGCACTGAACGAGGGCCTCTCGCAGGTGCGCGGCGTGCCGCTCTTCGCCGTGTCGGCCAAGACCGGCAAGGGCCTCGACACCATGCTGTCGGCAGCCTTCGAAATCCGCGAGGCATGGAGCCGCCGTGTGCCCACAGCAGCACTCAACCGCTGGTTCGACGATGCGCTGGAGGCCAATCCGCCCCCCGCCCCCGGCGGTCGCCGCATCAAGCTGCGCTACATCACGCAGGCCAGCACCCGCCCGCCCCGCTTCGTGGTGTTCGGTACGCGCCTCGACGATCTGCCCAAGAGTTACGAGCGCTACCTCGTCAATGGCATCCGCGCCAAGCTCGGCTTCGATGCCGTTCCGGTGCGCGTGGTCCTTAAAAGCCCGAAGAACCCTTACAACGCCAACAAGGGCGGCGGCGGCAATTACAGCGGCGGGCGCTGATGCTGTTCGACCTGCTGGTCAGCCTGCCCGGTATCGACCTGATCGAGCGGACGAGTTCGAGCCTCCGCGTTCAGAACGTGGTCCAGCTCAGCCTGGCGCCCGCCTTCCTCCTCGCGGGTATCGGTGCGGTCATGAATGTGATGACCAATCGCCTGATCTGGGTGGCGAACAAGATCGAGCGTATCCTTGCCGCGGACGAGAACGACACCGCAGGCGACCTCGTCGAGGAATTGCCCGCGCTCGAACAAAGGCGCGTCTACGCCCAGCGGGCCGTTATGCTGAGCACTGCCTCTGCGTTCACGATCAGCGTGGTCATCATGCTGCTCTTCATCAGCGCCTTCGTGCGGACGCCGCTTGGCACGCTGGTGGCCGTGTCATGGCTGGTCACGATGGCGCTGCTGATGGCTGGCCTCGCGTCCTTTCTGTTAGAAACCCGGACAGCTGCGCGGCGCAATCACGAACGCATGATGCAGCGCAAAAAACGCGGCTGATCAGCCGGCGTTGACCTGCGTGTCGCCTGCAGGTTCGGAGTTGAGCTGCACGTAGTTCTGCAGCCCCATCCGTTCGATCATGTCGAACTGCGTTTCTAGGAAGTCCACGTGCTCTTCCTCGCTTTCCAGGATACGGGCGAAGATCTCGCGGCTGACGAAATCTCGGACGCTTTCGCAATGCTCGATCGCATCGCGCAGCAGCGGAATGGCCTCGTTTTCCATAGCGAGGTCGGCTTTCAGGATTTCCTCGACCGTTTCACCGACTTTCAGCTTGTGGATAGCCTGGAAGTTCGGAAGCCCGTTCAGGAACAGGATGCGCTCGGCGAGGATGTCGGCGTGCTTCATCTCGTCGATGGATTCGTGCCGCTCGTATTCGGCCAGCTTGGACACGCCCCAATCCGCAAGGACGCGGTAGTGCAGCCAGTACTGGTTGATTGCCGTCAGCTCGTTGGTCAGCGCCTTGTTGAGAAACTCGATCGTCTTGGCATCGCCCTTCATGGCACTGTTCCCTCGTGTTGTTGAGCGAGAGGATTATGCGCGAGGAGCTGACGGGCGGCAAGCCCGCCGAGTGCAAAAAACGGCAGAAAACCTACAGTTGCAAGCGATTTTCAGTAGCGATCAGGAACGTCCGGCCGGCTCGAATGCCATCTCGCGTTCTTCGAAGATGATCGCATCGGCCTCGTCGAGGCAGGCACCGCAATTGGGCCGCTTGCCCAGCGCTGCATAGCAAGCTTCGGCGTCACCGGACACGCGGCGAGCGGTGGCGCGAAGGTCCGTTTCCCTGATGGCATTGCAGATGCAGGTATACACCGCCGAACTCCTTGCGATTGATTCGCAAGAGCAGGTATATTGCGACTTACTCGCAATAGCAAGTCCTCAGCGGCGGATCGGAAACACCCTGCCGTATGTAAGGCAGCGCCAGGCCCATTCGAACGGACCGAAGCGGAATCGGTCGAGCCACAGTTTCGACCAAAGCAACATCACGAACCAGCTGACCAGGACCACCAGGTAAAGCTCCGTCCTGCCGAAGCGCCCGAAAAGATCGAGGCCCCAATTTCCGAACACGAACAGCATCACGATCGAGGTGCCGAGGTAATTCGTGAATGCGGCCCGCCCGGCGGCGGTGATCCGGTCGGAAAGCCAGCCGCCCGCTGTTGGCGCATGGATGGCCAGCAGGATCACGAGACCGAGCACCATGAACAGGCGCGGGATATGCGTCCAGCCGACGAAAGCGGCGAGCGAGCCGTAATATGTGATGCCGCCCGCCTTCGTCGCGAGCGCAATCCATAGAGTCAGCACGCCCCCGACCAGCAGGCTTACCCATGCCGAGGCGCCGAGGGATCGCGGCCTCCAGCGTCCGTCGAAGAGGCCTTTTCGATAAAGCACCATCCCAAAGAGCATCAGCGGCAGCGTTTCGAATGCGAAGAACATCACGAAGGCAAGGTCCCCGGCATGGGCCGAGATGTTATGCGTCACGTAGTCCCCATAGGTGCCGTCCTGCCGAATCTGGGTTTCGAGCCTGCCGTCCTGCAGGTCCTCTTCGGCGCCTTTTTGAAGCTCTTCCTGCATCTGCCCGTAGACCGCGCTGTCCACCTCGGCATCTGCGACGAACTGCATTGCGATGAGGCTGCCGTAGAGGAGTGTCCCGACAATATAGGCGAGGATACCGAAGGCGAGCTGCTTACGCATACTCATGCCGATGAAGATGGCGACGACGATGAGGCCGCAAAGGGCGTATAGGAACAGGATGTCCCCACGCCAGATGAAGAAGAAGTGGATCGCCCCGAACAGGCTAAGCCACAGGAGGCGCTTGATCTGGAGCCACACGGTCCCGCCCTTCGCCCAGGTCTTTTCCATAAAGAGGTAAAGCCCCGCCCCGAAGAGCAGGCTGAAAAGACCCCGCATCTTTCCGTCGATGAGCACGAACTGCGTCACCCACATCCAGCCTTCTGCCGCCGAGTGCGGCACGGTGAACGCCGTGGGATACATGTAGGCCGTGAACGGCTGCCCCATGGCGAAGATATTCGCCGCGAGGATGCCCATCACGGCGATGCCGCGAATGAAGTCCAGGCTGGTGATCCGACTGCCTGAAACGGCTACCGGCTGCGGCCGGTCGGGCGTGGCGATGTCTTGGTCCATGATTCCCCCTCGCCCCCTCATAGGGCGATAGGCGCGGCCTGGAAGCCCTTCAGTGGACTGGTCCCGCCTAGCGGGTGACAAGGCACTCCTGTCCCGACCGCTTCAACGAAGCGCAGGCAGCGGAGGCTTCTTGCTTGCTGGCATAGCCACCGGCGAGGAGGATCGTCAGATTGCCGGCCTTGCGCTCGATCCGTTCGCGCCCGGCGATTTCACCGCGCGAGGAAATCCTCGACCAGAGGCGCTCCGAATTACCCGGGACACCGAAGGCGCCGAGCTGGACTTTCCAGGGGCCGGTTGCCTCATGTGCGGTTTTTCGAGGCGCTGGGGGCTTGGGCTGTACCGCGCGCGCAATGGGCGCAGGTGTGGAAGTCGGCTCCGCCTTTGCCACCGTGACCGGTTGCGGTTTTTCAACGACTTGCGGTGCATCGCCGGCAGTAGGAGGTTTTCCGAGAGCGAGATCGACAGCAGTAAGTTCGCGAGCACGAGTGGCCTCTGCCTCTGCCTTGAGCGATGCGGCAAGCGGCTGTGCCTGCTGGCGTTGCTCGAGAGGAATATACTCGTCCATCTGCGCCAACGCACCCGCAGCCTGCGGCATGCCCGCACCGTTTGCCAGGGTCAGCAGGGCATACGCGCGCGGCCAGTCCTTTGCGGCGAGGTCCCCATTGAAATGCGCTATGCCGAGCAGATACTGCGCACGCGGTTCACCCCGCCCTGCGGCTGCTTCTATATACGGCATTGCTTGTTCGCGCTGGCCGGTCTGGAACAGCAGTAACCCGTATTGGTCGGCAGCGCGGATATGACCGCTCGCCGCAGCCTGCGCGTACAAGGCCTCCGCTCGCCCGAGGTCGGCTTCAACGCCTCTACCCAGACGATAGGCTTGGGCGAGATTGAATTGGGCGTCGGGATCGCCCTGCACGGCAGGGCCCTTCCATTCCTCGACAGCGGCAGCAAAATTCCCTGCAGTCCACGCATCGACCCCCGCCTTCACGTCCGCCTGCGCCGGAACTGCAAGGACCATGCACAGCAGTGCGACTGCGGATGTGCTTTCTCGTAATTTCATCGCTGCCCCTCACCTGTCCGCCGCGTATCCCGGTTCGCGCGATCCTATACGAAAGCCAAACTTAACAAAGTCCAATCCTCGCGCGGCCCAGCCCTCGCAAATGAATGTGCCGCAAAATTAACCCTAAATTAGGGGTAGTCTGCGATCTCCTTCTATCGAGAGGGTCACAACCTTGTGGCTCGACTGGTTAGAAGCGCAATCAGGGGGACCAGCCTTGCGTGTATTGGCATTGGCATCGCAGAAGGGCGGATCGGGCAAGACCACGCTCTCCGGACATTTGGCCGTTCAGGCGCAACGAGCGGGCGCAGGCCCGGTCGTCCTGATCGACATCGACCCGCAAGGCTCGCTTGCCGACTGGTGGAATGAGCGTGAGGCGGAACTTCCCGCTTTCGCCCAGACTACCGTCGCACGGCTTGCCAACGACCTGGCGGTTCTCCGCCAGCAGGGTTTCAAGCTTGCAGTTCTCGATACGCCGCCGGCGATCACCATGGCTATCCAGTCGGTGATTTCGGTGGCTGAACTGATCGTCGTTCCGACACGCCCCAGCCCGCACGACCTGCGCGCCGTGGGTGCCACGGTCGACCTTTGCGAACGCGCCGGCAAGCCGCTGATCTTCGTGGTCAACGCGGCAACGCCGAAAGCCAAGATTACATCGGAAGCCGCCGTCGCGCTGTCGCAGCACGGTACCGTCGCCCCGATCACACTTCACCACCGCACGGATTTCGCTGCTTCGATGATCGATGGCCGTACCGTGATGGAAGTCGATCCCGAAAGCCGTTCGGCTGCCGAGGTGACCGCTTTGTGGAAATACATTGCGGATCGCCTTGAGAAAAATTTCCGCCGCACCGTCTTCGCCGCGCCCAATACGCAGGCCGCGCAACCAGGTGCCTATCGTCCCGCCGGTGGCTTCGGCCGTCGGGTCGCCCAGTAAGAGCAAACAAGGAAAGGCGGGGCTAGCCGGATGTCTGACGCCAATTTCGCATCGCTCTCTTCCACCCTGCTCGCACGCAAGGGCGGCGCCAAGCCTGCCATGCGGCCGCAGTCCACGGCCATCGGGCCGGTCGACGGCGCAGCAGCGGCAGCAAACCTGGAAGATCTGGGCTGGAACGACATGGGTGACGAAGCGCAAAGCGCCGTACCTGAGGCCGGGCTGGTGAAAATGCCTGCCGACGTAGTCTCGATCGCTCCGAAAGCCGCCAACGAAAGTGGCGAGCCGAATCAGGTACGCGCTTCGCTCGATCGCATTGCAACTCAGCTCGAGAAGAAGCCGGAAAACAAACAACCCGTCCAGCGCAAATCCGCGCTGCGCCGGGGCAAGCGCGCAGCCTTCACGCTGCGCCTCGACCAGGAACGTCACCTGATGCTGCGCCTCGCCTGCACCGTCCGCGGGTCCAGCGCACAGCAACTGGTAACGGACGCACTCGACGGCCTTTTGGCCGAAATGCCGGAAATCGCCGCCCTTGCTGCCCAGGTGCAGCATGACGGCAAGTAAGCAAACCAAGGACGTGGGATCGCCTTTAGGGGGTAAGCACTAATGCAGACCAGAAACCAACTCTTCGTCCGTCTGGCCGTCACCACGGCCCTGGCAACCACGGGCCTCGCCGGCTGCACCGGCAAGGTCGCACCTACCGCTTCGCATTCGGCTGCCAAAGCCGAAGTCGCGCTGCAAAAGGGCAAGGCCGACAAGGCGGTCAAGCACGCAGAAGCTGCCGTGCTGGCATCGCCGCGCGATGCGCACAGCCGGACGCTGCTGGCCAATGCCTATCTCGAAGCAGGCCGTTTCCAGTCTGCCTCGCAGACCTTTTCCGACGCAGTCGCTCTCGGCGACACGGGTCCGCGCACCGTCGTGAGCCTTGCCCTCGCCCAGATCGGTGCCGGCGACCAACTCGGTGCGATCGAAACGCTCGAGCGCTGGGAAGCCTCGCTCGACCCGGCTGATTTCGGCCTCGCAATCGCGCTGGCCGGCCAGCCGGAACGCGGCGTCCACGTGCTGAGCAACGCTATTCGCGGCGGTCAGAATACCGCCAAGACGCGCCAGAACCTGGCCTATGCCTACGCCCTTGCGGGCCAGTGGCGTGAAGCCCGCCTGATGGCGATGGAAGACGTGCCTGCCAACGAAGTCGGCGAGCGCATGGCCGAATGGGGCGCCCTCGCCGATCCGCGGATGACCCGCCTTCGTGTCGCTCACCTCATGGGTGTCGATTTCGCTGCCGACTCCGGCCAGCCTGCAATGCTCGCCCTCTCGAACAATCCCAGCGTTCCGATGCTGGCTGCCGAAACGGTCGAAGAAGAGGTCGTGGTCGAAGAGCCCGCACCAAGCTTCGCCCTTGCCGGCGAACTGCCTGCCGTAAACGCGGCTCCGCAGGTGCAGGATTTTGGTGATGCACAGCTTGCAGATGCCGGTCTCGAGGCCGCTCCGCGCAAGCAATTCGTCGCTGAAGAGATGGTCCAGCCTACACCTGTCGCAATCGCTGCGGCTCCGCAGGCCGAAGTTAAAGCTGCAGCTCCGGCATCGCGCCCCGCTGCGAAGCCCGCTCCGAAGGTTGCCCCGAGTATCGCGCTGGCAAAGGGCGATTATAACATTCAGCTCGGATCGTATTTCTCGATGTCCGATGCTCAGGACGGCTGGCGCAAGTTCCAACAGATGTATCCCGAACTCGCAGATGCGCAGAAGGTAATCACCAAGGCGCGCGTGAACGGCAAGATCTACTATCGCGTTGCCGCAGCCGGTTTCGCCAAGGATTCAGCGCAGGGCATGTGCTCCAGCGTCAAGGGCAAGGGCGGAGGCTGCATTGCCTACGCTTCCACCAATCCGCTCCCCGGGCACCTGGGCGATGCGGCAATAAGGGTCGCAGCGCGCTAAGACGCGCAGCCATAAGCCAAGACCTGACCCCCGCTGGAGCAATCCGGCGGGGGTTCGTTTATCCTAGAGTCCGATTTCCACGCCGCCCTTCCACAGGCGCAGCACGCGACCTTGCGTGGGCTGCCCGTCGAACGGCGTATTGCCTGCCGTGGCTGCCATGCGCGCGCTCTGGACGACCCAGGGTTTCTCCGCATCGATCAGCGCGACGTCCCCTTCCAGTCCCACTTCCAGCGATCCAGACGGGACCCCGAGGATCGTGGCCGGATTGGTCGACACAAGATCGAATACACGGGCCATGTCGACAATTTCGTCAGTAACGAGGGTCAACGCCATCGCGAGCAGGGTTTCCGCCCCTGCCATGCCGGGTTCCGCATCGGCGAAGGGCTGGCGTTTGTCTTCCGGACCGCGGGGGTCGTGGCCGCTGGAAATCACGTCGATGGTGCCGTCCGCAATCGCTTCGCGGACCGCTTGGCGGTCGTCTTCGCTGCGCAAGGGCGGTGACAGGCGCGCGAACGTGCGGAAATCGACCGTGGCAAGATCGGACAGCATGAAATGCGCGGGCGTCACGCCTGCGGTGACACGCTGGCCGCCAGCCTTCGCGCGCCGCACCAGTTCGAGCCCGGCCCGCGTTGTCACTTGCCTGAAATGGATGCGCGCACCCGCCATCTCCGCCAGAGCGAGGTCGCGCGCGATGGCGATTGCTTCGGCTTCGGCCGGTGCGTTGGGCAGTCCGCGCCGCGTTGCGTATTCGCCTGCCGTTGCAACCGCATCGCCGACAAGGGCTGCATCTTCGGAATGGGCGATGACCGGCATGTCGAGCATGGCTGCATATTGCAGCAGGCGAAGCATGACGCCGGAATCGGCTATCCAGCCACGACCGGTAGAAACGCCTAGCGCCCCCGCCTCGCGCATCAGCGCGATCTCGGCAATCTCGGTTCCCGCAAGTCCGCGCGTCGCGGCTGCCAGCGGATGCACCCACAGGTCGAGCTTCCCGCTCTTCGCGATATAGGAAACGCGGCTCGGCAGATCGAGCGCGGGAGACTGGTCGGGCATCAGCGCTGCACGGGTAATGCCGCCAAAATGGAATGCGGGCTTGTCGACCGCAAAGACGCCAAGGTCGACCAGCCCCGGCGCGACCAGCTTGCCGCCAGCATCGACAATCTCGTCCCCATCCTGCGGCTGGGCATCGCCGCATGCAGCGATACGGCCTTCCGCGATGCGCAAATTGCCATCGATAATTCCGCAGGGTGCTACCAGCTTGCCGCCGGTAAGTGTCAGGGCGCGCGTCTGCTTCATGCGACCTCTCCCCATCCTTCGACCCCGCGCGCACGGCGAGTCAGGACATCGAGGCAAGCCATGCGGATAGCCACGCCCATTTCGACCTGCCGGGTAATTATCGAGCGGTCGATCATGTCGGCTACGTCGCTGTCGATTTCCACGCCACGGTTCATCGGCCCGGGATGCATGACCAGCGCATGTTCTCCGGCCTTGGCAAGGCGGGCGGCAGTCAGGCCGTAGAGGTGGTGGTACTCCCGCGCGGAGGGAATGAACTGTCCGCTCATGCGCTCTGTCTGGAGACGCAGCATCATAACCACATTCGCTCCGTCCAGCGCGGCGTCGAAATCATGAAACACTTGCGCACCCATGGCTTCGATGCCCGAAGGCATGAGCGCGGGTGGAGCGCAAAGGCGGACGGTTGCCCCCAGCGCCTGTAGGCACAAGAGGTTCGATCGCGCGACCCGGCTGTGCAGGATATCGCCGCATATGGTAATGGTGAGGCCGGTGAAATCATCGCCGGATTGCCCTCTCTCCCGCAGCGCATGGCGCAGGGCCAGCGCGTCCAGCAGGGCTTGCGTCGGATGTTCGTGCTGGCCATCACCTGCGTTGAGAACCGGGCAGTCGACCTTGTCCGCGATAAGGCCCGTCGCCCCGCTCGATCCGTGCCGGATGACGATGGCATCGGCCCGCATGGCGTTGAGCGTGATCGCTGTGTCGATCAACGTCTCGCCCTTCTTCACGCTGGACTGAGCGGCGTGCATATTGACCACATCAGCCCCCAAACGCTTCCCCGCGATCTCGAAACTCAGCAGCGTCCGGGTCGAGTTCTCGAAAAATGCGTTGATGATCGTCAGTCCGGCAAGGCTGTCGCTATGCTTTTGCCGCTGGCGGTTGAGATCGACCCACTGTTCCGCCTCGTCGAGCAGAAACAGGATTTCGTGGCGCTCCAGCTGGCCGATGCCGAGCAGGTCGCGATGCGGGAAGGCCTGCGCTCCCGCCGGATAGCGGGATGCGTGGGGCTGTGATTGCGAAGCTGTCATTAAAGCCACGCCCTTAGTCGAGAGCCATCGCACCCTCAAGCACATTCGGCTGGCAAGGGCGGCAAAGCTTCCCTAGATCGGTTGCCGAAGAGTATTCCGGGGTAAGTTATAATGCGATTTGCGGGCAAGGTTTGGCGGCTTCTGGTTGGCGTGAAGGACGGCCTTGTCCTGCTGTTCATGCTGCTGTTTTTCGGCATGCTGTTCGTAATCCTCACCACCCGCCCTAGCCCTGCGCAGGTTCGCGAGGGTGCGCTGCTGCTGGAAATCGATGGGGTCGTGGTGGAAGAGCGCAGCCGGATCGATCCGCTGCAGGCCTTGCTTTCATCGCAAGCGCCCGTCGGCGAGTACCAAGCCCGCGATATCGTACGTGCTCTGGATGCCGCGGCCGGTGACGATCGTATCGATGTTGTCGTGCTCGACCTAGAGCGGTTTCTCGGCGCCGGCCAGGTGCATCTCCAAGACATCGGCGAGGCAATGGACCGCGTGCGGGCGGCGGACAAACCCGTGCTGACCTATGCCACCGCCTACGCAGACGACGGCGTCTTTCTGGCCGCGCACGCAAGCGAGGTCTGGATGAACCCGCTGGGCGGCGCAGTGGTGGCCGGGCCGGGCGGGCACCGGCTCTATTACAAGGGCCTGATCGACCGCCTCAACGTCAACGCACGGGTCTACCGCGTTGGCACATACAAGAGCGCGGTCGAACCTTACACGCAAACCGCCATGTCCGAGCCTGCGCGTGAGAACGCCCGGGCGCTTTACGGAGCGCTGTGGGAAGAGTGGCAGGCGAACGTGAAAAAGGCGCGGCCGGCTGTCGACCTCGATCTGATTACACAATCGCCCGCCGAATGGGTCGAAGCGGCGCAGGGCGACCTGGCGCAGGCGGCATTCGATGCAGGGCTGGTCGACAAGCTCGGCAATCGCGATGCCTTCAACGCGCGCGTGGTCGAACTGGTCGGAACGGACAAATGGAGCAAGCTGCCCAACGCCTTCCCCGCAACCGAATTTGACGCCTGGCTGAAGGACAATCCGCTGCCGAGTGACGGTAAACCCATCGGTATCGTGACCATCGCCGGCGAAATCGTCGACGGCGAGGCTGGCCCCGGTACCGCGGGCGGCACGCGTATCGCCGATCTCCTCGACGCGGCGCTCGAGCGCGACTTCGCGGGCCTCGTCGTGCGGGTCGATTCGCCAGGCGGGTCGGTCCTCGCCAGCGAGGCCATCCGCGATGCGATCCTGCGCCACAAGGCGCGCGGCATTCCCGTTGCGGTTTCGATGGCCAATGTCGCCGCGAGCGGCGGCTACTGGGTCTCCACGCCCGCCGACCACATCTTTGCAGAGCCGGAAACCATTACCGGTTCCATCGGCATTTTCGCCGTGCTTCCCACTTTCGAGAGGACGGCAGACAGCATTGGCGTGACCAGCGACGGGGTACGTACCGGGCCACTGTCCGGCCAGCCGGACATCGTCGGCGGCCTCACTCCCGAAGTCGACCGCATCCTCCAGGCGTCGATCGAGGACGGCTATCGCGACTTCCTGACGCGGGTTTCGAAGGCTCGCAATATGACGATGGAGCAAGCCAACGAGGTTGGTCAGGGCCGCGTCTGGGACGGCGGCACCGCGCGCCAACTTCAGTTGGTCGATGAATATGGCGGTCTGGAAGAAGCGCTCGCCTGGGTCGCCGGACAGGCCGAACTGGCAGACGGGGAATGGCATGCGGCCTACCTTGGCACCCCGCCCAGCACGACCGATACCCTGTTGCGGCAATGGCTGGTTGGCGAAGAGGACGCGCAAGGACGCGATGTCTTTGCGCTTTTCGCCCGCAAGGAAACGCAGGCACTGGACCGCGTGATGACTGATGCCGGAAGGCTTCTCGGCACGCGTGGCGCGCAGGCTTACTGCCTCGCCTGCCCCACGACCGAGCGTGGCGGGCGACAGGCATCGGAAGACCGTGGCTTCCTGAAAGGCCTGATTTCCCTGTTCGGGCAGTAGCGCCCGGCGCACTTGCAATGCCCCGATTCGCTGCGTAAAGGCGCGTCCCTGTCCAGCGTCCGGCCCCCGCCGCGACCGCATGCGACGGGCGCGTAGCTCAGTGGTAGAGCACACCCTTCACACGGGTGGGGTCGCAAGTTCAATCCTTGCCGCGCCCACCATGACATTTCCCATCGCACTTGGATCGACAGCGTCTCCGTTATGGAGCCCAGCTTGCATTTCCGCCGCGCACTCCTACGATGCTCTTCGTGGTCGCATAAGACAGAGGCGGTAACGCCCACTTGTGCGGAGGGAAATTTATGGGGGCTATTACCAGCAGGCTGGGCCGGATTCCGGCCGCCGTTTGGTTGATCCTGACACTTCTAACAGTGGTGCTGTTCTATGTCGGCATAAGGACCGGCGGGTTCAACATGTCGCTGGAACGGATACCGTGGGGCATTCTTGTGCCAGCGGCCGCCGCGATCTGCCTCGGCCATTCCTTTATGCTGCTTGGCTGGAAGCGTGCGCTTACCCTCTTCCTCATGGCGGTCTTCATTTCGTTCGGCTTCGAGTTCGTCGGCGAGAGCACGGGAATGATTTTCGGCCCCTATTTCTATACGCACGTCCTGGGCTGGAAACTGTTCGACCGCATACCGCTGCTGATCCCGCTTGCCTGGTACATGATGTTCTACCCCAGCTACATCATCACAAACCTGATTGCGGAAGGCGGGCCGGTCTCGCGGCGTACGGCAATCGTCCCGATCATTTGGCTGAGCCTTCTGAGCGCCATGGTGATGACCGCATGGGACCTGACCATGGACCCGGTCATGAGTTACCATCCCTGCCCCGATCACAGCCTGGATTGCCTGACCAAGAAACTGCAGCCCGGAGAGGTGGGCCATCCGGCATGGGTTTGGGTAGATCCGGGTCCGCATTTCGGCGTGCCGCTCGAGAACTTCCGCGGCTGGCTTCTCGCGAGCTTTACCGTCTTCTTCCTCTATCGCCTGGTGGAACGACGCCTGCCGCTCGATCCGGCACCCGGCATGAATTCACGGTTCATGATCGCCATTCCCGTCGGCCTCTACGCCAGCATGGCCCTGATCGACACCTGGCTCGGCTATCCGGAAATCGAGGATGTCCACCTGATTTCGCCGTTCGTGATGGGAATTCCGGCTTTCTTCGCCGCATTCCACCTCTTCGCGAACCGTACGGACCTGCCGCTTTACCCGCAGCAGGGCGAGGTCGTGGCTGAAACGCTCCAGGATCGTGCGGAGGCAAATCCATGACCAAGACTCGCGTTGCCATCCTCGGCGGCGGCCTATCTGGCATTGTCACCGCCTTCTATCTCAGCGCGCCAGAGCAGCGCAGGAAGTACGATATTACCATCTACCAGCTGGGCTGGAGGCTGGGCGGCAAATGCGCCACCGGGCGCAATCCCGAACACGGCGAGCGGGTGCAGGAGCACGGCCTCCATGTGTTCATGGGTGCTTACCAGAACGCATTCCGCATGGTGCAGGAAGCCTATGGCGAAGCGCAAAACCTGCCTTTCGAAACTTGGGACAAGGCCTTTACCCAGCAGACGACGCTGACACTGATGGATCGCCGCAACGGCGAGTATGAACCATGGCCTTTCTGCGTGCCCGTGATGCCCGGGACGCCTGGCCTAACCGAGGCGCCCGATATCTGGGGCCGCATTGCCCAGGTTCTTGAATGGATCGAGAGCGAAATGCTCGGCACGCACGGGATCACGTTCTCCAACCATCCCGACCTGTCTTCCTTGCCGTGGTGGCGCCGCATGATCGTGCGGCTGTTTCTCGGAATTGAACACCTCGTCGCCCAAGCTGCCAGCGTCCTGATCCGCGATGCCATGCAGCTTGTGCAGACGCTTGTCGAAAATCCGGCGAAGCATGGCGCCCACCATCATAACTTATTGGCCGATGCGGCATCGGGATTGCGCAGCTGGATCCAGCGCCGCGCGCGTCCTCTCCTCGAGAAGGATGCGGACCTCCGGCACTTCTGGATCTTCGTCGATCTTGGCCTTTCCAGCCTGATCGGCTCGCTCCGCGACGGTCTCCTGTTCGATCCCGAAGCCAATCTCGAGCGCGTCAATCACCTCGATTATCGCGACTGGCTGAGATCGCATGGCGCCGACGAGATCACGCTGGATTCGTCCCTCATCCGCAGTCTTTACGATCTGATCTTCGCATATCCGCAAGGCGACTGGACGAAGCCGGGCGAAGTCGAGGCGGGGACCATGGTCGTCTCGTTGATGAACACGGCGACCTATCAGGGCGCAATCATCTGGAAGTTCAACAGCGCCACCGGTGATGCGATAGTCCAGCCGATCTACGAGGTCCTTAAGCAGCGCGGCGTGAAGGTCGAATTCTTCCATCGCGTCGATCGGCTGGTGCCATCCGCCGACGGAAAGCAGAT
Source organism: Qipengyuania aquimaris (assembly GCF_009827445.1). Classification (GTDB taxonomy): domain Bacteria; phylum Pseudomonadota; class Alphaproteobacteria; order Sphingomonadales; family Sphingomonadaceae; genus Qipengyuania; species Qipengyuania aquimaris. The sequence goes on along the minus strand of NZ_WTYI01000001.1, from coordinate 172,483 downwards.
CGAAAGCGTCGAGCTGGGCCGGCAGGTCGAACTGCTCGGCGGCGACTACGACCCGCTACGCCAGCTCAAGAGCGGGCAATATGTCTGGCCGGACCGCCCCCGGTTCGAACAGATCAGGGACGGGGACAAGCTGCGCGCGTCCGGTGCCGATCTCGAATCCCACTGGACCGAGTGGGAAGACGCCCTGCCTCCCCTGACGCTGACAGCGGGAGACGATTACGACGCCCTGGTCTTGGCCATCCCCCCGGCTGCCCATCCGATCATCTGCCGCGACCTGATCGCGCAAAAGTCGGAGTGGGCGCGCTTCAACAACACGATTCGCAGTACGGCAACGCAGAACCTGCAAACCTGGATGGATCAGGACGAGGTCGGCCTAGGCTGGACACTGCCCACCCTCGTCGGCGCGTTCGACAAGGTCAATCTGAACACCTGGTGCGACATCTCCGAAGTGCTCGGAACCGAGGAATGGCCAAAGGATTCCGGCATTTGCACCGAGCAGATCATGTGCGGTCCGCTGCCTTGCAAGGACACGCTTCCACCCTCGTCCGATCACGATTTTCCCGTGCGAGAGCAGAGGAAAGTCGATGAATTCGCCGAGCAATTCCTGGAGCAGCAGGGCGAGCGCTTCTGGCCAGGCGGCTTCGGTCCCGGTGCGCCCAAGGGCGGCGCCATCCGCAGCACCTATGTGCGCGCCAATATTGATCCGAGCGAACGCTACACCCTCACAGTCCGCAATTCGACGCGGCACCGCATGACCGCGAGCGGATCGACCTATTCCAATCTTTACCTCACGGGCGACTGGATACAGAACGGGCAGAACCTGGGCTCGTTCGAAGCGAGCACCATTTCCGGTATGCTTGCAAGTCATGCGATCTCGAAGTTTCCGACGGATATTCGAGGCGTCGATGCCGAGGCGCTGACCCAGGCGGAATATCCGGCAAGGCCTTCGCAGGCGCGGGGCGCCTTCGTGAAGCATCCGGGGATGGTGACATTCCCGGGGCGCATCACGCTCGACAACACGACGATGTGGGCGTTCCTGCTCGATGCCGACTACGATCTCATGGCTGGATATTGTCGCAGGATGTTCGACGAACCCAGCGGGGGCGAAGTCCGCGTGCGCCCGATGACGTCGAAAATGATGATGACCATCGTCGACATCGGCACCGGCCGCTTCGTCGACGAGCCGGGAATGGGCTGGTCGCCCGAGCGGGAACTCACCTTCTGGATTCCCGCAGTGCGGGTCGAAGAACGCGGCGGCAAGGAGGTTGCCACGCATTTCGACATGGTCATGCCCTACCTGGTGCTCGACAATCCGGTGGCCATCGCCTCGGGCAGGGAAATTTTTGGCTATGCCAAACAGAAGGGCTGGATCACCCTGCCGGACGACGAGGGGAATTCGGCGCGCGACCTCAACGTGGATCTCTTCGCTACGAAGTCTTTCGGCAAAACCTCCGAACAGGCACGGCATCGCCTCCTGACGCTTGGCCACAAGGGCGAGAAGGAGAGCGCTGCCCTATCCGGCATCTCCGGCTTTGGTGATGCGGTAAAGTCTCTCTACCACCACGTCGGCAAGAGCGGGGATGGCTGGCACAACAGCCTTAAGCTGGACTTCGAGATATTGGGCGATGCGCTGCACCGGCGCGTGCCGCAGCTCTTCCTCAAGCAATTCCGCGACGTGCATGACGGGGATAGAGCCTGCTACCAGGCAATTACGGAAGCAATCGGAGAGGTCACAAGGTTCGATGCCTTCCCCAGATTGACCACTTTCGACATGACGCTCGAGCATCTCGACAGCTCTCCGGTCGCCAAGGATTTCGGAATAGCTCCGCAACAGCGCGTGCACGGAGTGCGACTGAAATACGACATGACAATTCTACCGGGCAAGGTGCTCTGGCAGGCCTGAATATGCCCGCCATGGCCAACGGGCACAAATCAGATTAATGGGAACGCTCACTACCGCAATTTTGCGGCAGTCGAACGGGGGAAGCGTTGCACGACCTGTTCATATCCTACGGCCGCGCGGACGAAGATATCGCCCGCCTCTTCGCCTCGACCCTGCAGGGCGAAGGCTTTTCGGTATGGTGGGATGAAACGCTGCGTTCGGGCGATACTTACGACGAAGTAATCGAAAAGGCTCTGAGACAGGCGCCAGCGGTCGTGGTTCTCTGGTCGGCATCCTCGGTCCAGTCGCGCTGGGTGCGTTCCGAAGCCACCATTGGCGACCGTCACGGCGCGTTGGTCCCGGCCATGATCTCGCCATGCGAGCGGCCGATCATGTTCGAGCTAACCCAGACGGCCGACCTCACCGGTTGGAACGGCGACCGGTCCGATCCGCGCTGGCAGGCGTTCGTTTCCGACATCCGGGAAGTAGTCGAACGGCGCAAGTCCAAGGATGGGGCGGACACCGAAGTCATCAGGCCGCAGGCTACGGCGCATGCCCCTCCCCCGCTCCCGCCACAGGAAGGGGTTGAGGGCGAATTGCCCTCGTTAGCAGTGCTCCCGTTCAAAAACCGCTCTGGCCTCGAGGATGACGACGTATTTGCGATTGGCCTCGTCGAGGATGTCATCGACGCCTTGTCGCAGGCGGCGGAATTGCGGGTCATTTCCAGCAGCGCAGTCGCGCGGTACCGCGATGGCGAGATCGCCGACATCGAGGCGATGGCGCGAAGCCTGGGGGTGCGATACATCCTCGAAGGCAATGTGCGGCGCAGGATGAAATCGCTGCGCGTCACCGCCCAGTTGCTCGACGCGCGAAGCGGCACGATCCTCTGGACGCAGAAGTTCGAACGTCCGCTCGACGAACTCGCCGAGCTGGAAGAGGAACTGGTCCTAGAAGTCGCCGCCCATCTCAATTCGCAGGTCAACCGGCTCGAGATGGAGCGCGCGCTCAAAAAACCCGAAAACCTGACGGCATGGGAATTGGTCACACGGGCAGTTGCCAATTATCGCCAGATAACCGGAGAGACACTCCTCCTCGCCTTGCAGGATGCCCAGAAGGCAGTCGAAATCGCGCCGTCCTATGGCTTGGCCCACGCCATGCTCGCCGATGCGAATGCGACGATCTACATGCACGCCTCGCCCGACGATCCGGGCGCCATCGAGAAGATCAATGCGGAGATCGGCCGCGCCCTGTCGCTCGATCCGGACAATCCGATGGTCCTGGCCCATGTCGCCGAGGCGTATAACTATATCGGCCAACCCGAGGACGCGCTGATCTACGCACAGCGGGCCCTCGAGAAGAGCCCCAATTTCGGGCTCGCGCATTACAATGCGGGGATCGCCCATGCGCTGCTGCACAACGCGGACGAAGCTTTGGAGCAATTCGATCTCGAGATCGTCCAGGCACCCGGCGCGCATACCCAATTCGCCACCTATGTCTGGAAAGGCAGCGTGCATTTGCGTGACGGCAAGCTTGCCGAAGCGCGCAGGCAATACGACCGCGCCCTGCGGCTGAACCACACGAGCGCCGCAGCATATCTCGGCCTCTTTCTTGTCGACAAGCACGAGGGCAATCACGAGCAGGCAGCTGACAATCTGGCCAAGATGAGGGAGCATGATCCGCAGGTGACGCTCGACCTCCTCCAGCTCAGACTGCAACGCTGGTTCGGGCAACTGGAGCACTGCGATCAGATGTGCGACTGGGCGCGGGAACACTGGGATGCGGAAGGGGCACCAGGCTAAATGTCGGAACGGCTCGACCTGAAACCGCGCCTGACCCTGCGGATCGGAATTACCGGTCACAGACCGCCGAGGCTCCCGCGCGAACGCAACGAGGCCGTGCGACATGGCTGCGAGGACATCTTCGCCCGCGCGAAAACTGCACTCCAGGACATCTACGAGCGCAATCGCGACGTGTTTTCCGATGACGCGCCAGTGGTCCGGCTGGTTTCCGCGATGGCGACCGGTGCCGACACCGTCGCCGCTGAGGCGGCACTAACGCAGGGCTTGCCGCTGTCTGCGTGCCTGCCCTTTCGCAAGGATGACTATGCGCGCGATTTCGAGCCTTCCGAATGGGCACAGACGCAGGCCCTGATCGAGGCCGCGGAAAGCACCGTTGAACTCGTCGACCACCAGTCAGGCGATCCGGGGGCCTACGAGGCGGTCGGTCGCCTCGTGCTCGCCCAGTCCGATATTCTCATCGCAGTCTGGGACGGCGACGCAGCTCGGGGTCGCGGCGGTACGACGGAAGTCGTCGCCCAAGCCGTGGCAAGCCATATGCCCGTCATCCACGTCTGGCCGGACGAAGTGCATCCTCCCCAATTGCTGTGGAGCGGTTTGCACGACGAGATACCCGACCGCCCGTCCATCGACGGGGTCGAACGCGTCGAGTTGGCGAAAGCCCTACCCCAATTGCTCGAGGCCCTTTGCGCACCGCCGGAAGGCGAAGACGCAAAATGCCTGCAAACCTTTTACGCCCCTGCTCCCAGGCGCAAGCAGTTCACCATGGCCTGGCCCCTGTTGCTGCTCGCTTGCGGCACGAAGAGCCTAGCCAAGACACGCTTCAAGATGCCCTCCGTGGCCGAAGCGCGTAAATATTTCATGCCGATGGTCGAACCCTTCGCAGGGCTTGGCGCATTAGGGCGCAGATTGAACGATGAAGTAGCGGACCGGTTTGCGCGAGCGGACATGGCGGCGAGCTATTTCGCCTTGCGGTTCAGAAGCAGTTTCGTGACCAATTTCACGCTGGCCGCCCTCGCCGTCCTTCTCGCCCTGTCGGGCCTGTTCTGGCCCGCGGGTAAGTCCTTCCTGATAGCGGCCGAACTGCTGGTAATCGCCCTCATCATCCTCAACACCCGAAGTGCGCGCAGGTCGGATTTCCATACGATGTGGATCGACAGGCGCCATCTTGCGGAACGCCTCAGATTGCTCGCAATGTCGTCCACACTCGGCAGGCTGGAGCTTCGCGATGTGGAAGACGGGACCACGCATCCCGGTTGGGTAACCTGGTATGCCCGCGCCACTGCGCGCGAGCTGGACATGCCGCCGGGTCAGCTGGACCGTAATTATCTCGCGCGCGTCCGGGAGACGGCCATCAGGCTGATCCGTGACCAGATCGCCTATCACGACGGCAATGCGCATCTGATGGAACACACCAACCACAGGTTGCACCAGGCGGGCGACTGGCTGTTCGTTGGCACAATCCTATTCTGCGCGCTGTATCTTTCGACGCCCATCTTCTCCGACAAGATGGGATATATTTCCGGTGTCAGCCTGGCAGCCGTCACCACCTTTGCGACCGCCTTCTTCCCGGCTCTTGCCGCGGCTCTTTACGGCATACGGATGCAGGGCGATTTCGCTGCGACGGCAGAACGTTCGACCGCCCTTGCCCGGCGCCTGCGCAAGCTCGAAGCCTCTTTCGAGCGGGACGATCTGGGCTACACGCGCCTCGTCGACAGGATCAGGAGGCTTAGCGACATCATGCTGTCGGATGTCCACCAGTGGCAGCAGCAATATGAAACGCGGCCCATTACCCTACCGGGCTGACCCCAACGAAAAACGCCGCCCCAAGCGGGACGGCGTTCCTTTGTCTGTTGTTCAGGCCGTTCAGGCTGCCTTGGCAGGCTTCTTCACCTTCGCAGGCTTGGTAGTCTGCGGTTCGGCATCGCCGGTACCGGTGTTCTTTTCCGACAGCTTCTTGGCGAGGTAACCACCTGCGCCCAGAGCGATCATTGCCGGCAGGCTCAGCCTGCGCAGCGCGGCTGCTGCGATCACGCCGAGGGCTGCGCCGCCCGCACCGCCAATACCGGTGGAAGTCTTCTTTGCGAGCCTGTCGCCCATATAGGCGCCGATAACCTTCCCAATCATATTCGTGTCTCCTTTGCCCTTACAACGGTCAGAGGCGGCACGCGTTCCGGCGGCTCAGGCCTCTATTCCCTTTGCAAGCAAGGTGTTGGCAGCCTTGGCCACGGCTTCGGGCGCGGGGTCGCCGTCCCTGTTCCAGATGGCGTAGCGCAATCCCAGGAAAACGTTCATTCCCATCAAGGCCCAGGCCTCGACCTCGCCGAGATCCGACCGCATGACGCCAGCCTCGGCACCATCTCTGAGGCGCAGGGCGATACGTTCTCCGATCGTTTCATAATGTGCGCGGTAGCTTTCCGGATCGACGAATTCCGCCTCGTCGATAATCCGGTAGATTTCCTTATGCTCGCTGGCGAAGCGCAGGAACCCGCCGAGCGCTGCACGTTCGATCGCGAGCGGATCGGTCTCGTCCGCAATGGCATCGCGAGCGGCCGATTTCACCGCATCGCTCATGTCGAGCACTAGTGCGCGGAAGATCGCATCCTTGCTGTCGAAGTAGGTGTAGAACGATCCAAGCGCCACACCCGCCCGACGCGTGATTGAGCTGATCGACGCCTCGTGGAAACCCCGTTCGCCGAATTCGATCGCTGCTGCATCCAGCAGCTTGCGCTGGGTCTTGCGCCCCCTTTCGGTGCGCGGAACCTTAGGGTTCTCGATCGTTTCGCTGTCCATCCCGACTTCCTCCCGCTGACACCGCTACCCCTTAGAATAAGGACAGCGCAAGATAAAACTTGAAAGGTGGTTCAGTTTTCAATATCCCGGCGTTCGAGAGATTTTGAGGGAGGTTTCAATATGCATTTTCACCCCGTGCGCCTGACGGCTGCTTTGATGACCGGCGTCGCCTGCGCGGCATTGGCCACGCCCGCTGCGGCCCAGTCCGAAACGGACGCAGTTGCGGAAATCGACGAAAGCGAAGACGTGATCGTCGTCACCGCCCGTCGCCGCGAAGAACGCCTGATCGACGTGCCGGTCGCGGTGTCGGCCTTTTCGGGCGAGGCGCTTGAAGAGCGCGGCGCACTGGACATCACCGACATCGCGCAGGCGGTCCCTAACGTAACGCTGGAAGCCAGCCGCGCGACCAACTCCACCCTGTCCGCATTCATTCGCGGCATCGGCCAGCAGGACCCCGTCTCCGGCTTCGAACAGGGCGTCGGCATCTATCTCGACGATGTCTATCTGAACCGTCCGCAGGCTGCAGTGCTTGATATCTACGACGTCGAGCGGATCGAGGTCCTGCGCGGACCGCAGGGAACGCTTTACGGACGCAACACCATCGGCGGCGCGGTCAAATATGTGACCAAGCGCCTGCCGCTCGAACCTTCGTTCAAGGCGCGCGCCACCTACGGCACGTATGACCAAGCAGAAGGCGTGGTGACCGCTTCCGTTCCGATGGGCGACATGGTCCGTGTCGGCGGCTCGCTCGCACGCCTGTCGCGCGGCGGGTTCGGCGATAACCTCACCACGGGGCTGGAGAATTACAACAAGGACATTTGGGCAGGACGGCTAAGCCTTGAAGTAGGCGGCTATGACGAGCCCGGCTTCATTCGCCTTCAGGGCGATTACACCAAGGACAAGTCCCTCCCCCGCGGTGGTACGCGCCTCATTCCCGGCCTCGCTTCGGGCGCGCCGATCCTCGACGATGTATTCGACACGCGCGGCGCCTTGAACGATCCGGAACAGGACGTTGAAAGCTACGGCATTGCGCTTCATGCAGAGATGGAACTGTCCGATGCGCTGACGCTTCGTTCGATCTCCGCATGGCGCAAGGACGACAGCTACACGCCGATCGATTTCGATGCGCTCCCGGTGGTCGATCTCGACGTGCCCGGCGCCTATCTCAACGAGCAGCTGAGCCAGGAATTCCAGCTCCTGTGGGACGATGGCGGAGCGCTGTCCGGCCTGCTCGGCTTCTATTACCTGGATGCCAAGGCCGACACGCTGTTCGACGTGCGCATCTTCACCACCTTCCCGGGCCTGACCGCTTACACGCAGGCGGAAGTCGACACCGAGACCTATGCGATCTTCGGCGACTTCACCTTCGACTTCACCGAGCAGCTCAGCCTGTCGCTGGGTGGCCGCTATACCTGGGACGAGCGTAGCGCCAGCATCCTGCGCCAGAACTATCTTGGTGGCGGCTCGCCGATCTTCGGCGGCGCAGGCGTACCGTTCGGCGGTCCCTCGACCGATTTCGACGGCAGCAGGGAGTTCAAGAAATTCACCCCGCGCGCCTCGATCAGCTTCATGCCGACGCCCGATCACAACATTTATGCCAGCTATTCCAAGGGCTTCAAAGGCGGCGGTTTCGATCCCCGCGGCGTCGGGGCGAATGCTCCGGCGGCCATTACCGGTGCACCGACCGATGCCGAAGTCGCCGACTTCCTCAGCTTTGCTCCCGAAGAGGTCGACAGCTACGAAGTGGGCTACAAGGGTAGCCTCGGCATTCTGAACATCGCGGCCGCCGCATTCTATGCGGACTACACCGATGTGCAGATCCCGGGCTCGGTCGCCTGCGAAGTCGGCGGCCTGCCGAGCTTCTGCGGTGTCGTCTCGAACGCGGGCAAGGCCACTTTCAAGGGCCTTGAACTGGAAGCCAATGCGCGCTTCGGCGGCGGCTTCGGCCTGTCAGGCTCGCTCGGCTACATCGATGCGGAATACGACGAATATATCACCGATATCGGCGGAACACCCACCGATGTTGCCGACTTCCGCGTCGTCCAGAACACTCCCGAGTTCACCGGCAGCCTGACCGCGAGCTACGATGCCGATCTGGGCAGCGGCGATCTCTATCTGGGCGCGACGCTGTCCTATCGCAGCAAGGTGAGCCAATTCGAAATTCCGAACCCCTACCTCGACCAGGATGGCTACGCCCTGCTCGATGCCAGCGTGAAATGGACCGCGCCGGGCGGCAACTGGAGCATCGGGCTCTACGGCAAGAACCTGCTCGACAAGGAATACAAGACGAGCGGTTACACCTTCGTGCTGACCGATCCGGTAACCGGCGAAATCCAGAATGGCACCAACGGTTTCCCGATCCCCACCTTGGGTCCCGACGGAACGCTGACGGCCTTCTATGGCAATCCTCGCCAGATATTCGCGACGCTCACCTTCGAATACTGAGCCTAAGTAAAAAGCTCTCCAAGGAAGGCGGCGACCGGGACACCGGATCGCCGCCTTTCTTTATCCTGCGGCGATGGCGGAACCGGTTGCTCCGAGAGGGTTGTCGACCGCGATGCCGTAGGTGCGCACATAATCGCCAAGCCGTTCGAATACTTCACCCGCATCCAGGCCGAACTCGGCAAGCGAATACTGGTGCGGCGTTCTCTTTTGCGCAGCCGAACGGGCGAGAAAGGCTTCCATGCCCGGCACCGCGGGCGTCATGTCGAGATCGAGGAAATCGTAGACCCGCTCCATCGTGCCGCGCCAGTCGCGGTCCATGGCATCGAAGTGGACGTCGATCATGCGTTCGCGCGGGATGGCATCGCGCGCGTCGCGCATACGGGAAATCATCAGTTCGGTCTTGCGCAGCCATTCGCGCCCGATCTCATTCGGCGAAACATCGTCCGAATATATGATCGTCTGGTTCCACGCGAGCGAAGCGGCGCTGCCAACGATCGATTGCGGGTCGCGGTGCGTGAAAATGAGCCTGGCGTCGGGGAAAACCTCCAGCAAGGCGGGCAGGTCCAGCATGTGCTGCGGGGTCTTGAGGATCCACGGCCGGAGCGAGCTTTCCTGCTGCGACCATCCGATGAGGCGCAACAGGTTCGCCATGTGCCGGTAGGCCGGGACCGCCGATTCCGCCTCGCTCCACTTCGCAAAGGTCGGGATGCGCCACTGCGCTTCGAACTTCATGCCGTACATGCTCGCGGCAATCAGGCCGAGTTCCTCTTCCGGCTCGAACGGGCCGGTGGGATGGATCGACAAGGTGCGTGGATTGGCGAGCCGGGCGACCTTCATGATGCGCGCGGCAAGCTTGGGGCGGAAGTCCTCCGCCTCTCCTGCCATGACCTCCTCGAAACCCGGACGCGGCACCGGACTGATCGTCTCGAAACTGCGCAAGTGCGCGAACCTCTGGTCGCTTGCCAGCAGGCGGTGCATCCGCGTGGTGCCCGAACGCATCGGGCCGACGATAACGACCGGGTTCCTGATCGGCCGCGCCAGTATTTCGGGGTGCCGGTCGAACCATTGCTGCGCATAGAGCCGGTCGCGCAACAGGTGGTGGATCGTCTTCATGGCCGAAAAGTCGCCGGCCGCGTTCAGCCTTGCCTCGGCTTTTGTCGAATCGAGCAGCACCTCCAGCGCGCCTTCAAACCAGCGATCGCCGAAATCGTCCGAACCGTAGGCCTCGCTCACCTGTTCGATCAGGAAATCCGGCTCCAGCCGCGCAGGATCGACCAAGCCGACCTTGCGTCCAGCCCTGATCGCTGCGTCGGCAATGTCGATGAAACGTGTTCGGCGGGGCGGCGTAAGCGGCTGGTTTTGCAAGTGTCTCGGCCTCTCTTTCGGCATGGGCGCATCGGGAGCGGCCATAGATGCTTCAATGAACGAGATCAGGATGGGTGCCCGCTCTTTTCCCCACTGGCCAAGGCGGCGCGCAGGCGGCATAGCGCGCACCATGCACGACATCGCCTTTATCAGAGCCAATCCGTCCGACTTCGATGCCGCCATGACGAGGCGCGGCGGGGAAGCCGTATCCGACCGCATCCTCGCCCTCGACGCCCGCAAGCGCGAGGCGCAGACCCGCGTCCAGGAAGCGCAGAGCCGCCGCAACGAAGCCTCCAAGGCAATCGGCCAGGCGATGGGCCAGGGTGAGAAGGACAAGGCCGAGGCGCTGAAGGCCGAAGTGGCCGAGATCAAGGCTTCGATGCCCGAATGGGAAGAGGCCGAGCGCGAGGCCGGAGCCGAGCTCGACGACCTCTTGGCGCGCCTCCCCAATCTCCCCGCCGACGATGTGCCCGAAGGCGAAGGCGAGGAAGACAACGTCGAAGTGTCGCGCTGGGGCGACAAGCGCGACTTCGCTTTCGAGCCGAAGGAACACGCCGATATCGGCCCGGCGCTCGGCATGGATTTCGAAACCGGCGCGAAGCTGTCGGGTGCGCGCTTCACCTTCCTGCGCGGCGACATGGCCCGCCTCCACCGCGCGCTTGCGCAGTTCATGCTGGACAAGCAGACGCGCGAGAACGGCTATACCGAATGCAATCCGCCGGTACTGGTCAACGACGATGCCATGTACGGCACCGACAAGCTGCCCAAGTTTGCGGAAGACAGCTTCCAGACCACCGACGGCCGCTGGCTGGTTCCAACCTCGGAAGTCCCGCTGACCGCCTCGGTCGCGGACCAGATCATTCCCGAACCGGTCGAACCCATCCGCCTTACCGCCCACACACTCTGCTTTCGCAGCGAAGCGGGCTCTGCCGGCAAGGACACGCGCGGCTTCATCCGCCAGCACCAGTTCGAAAAGGTCGAGATGGTCAGCATCTGCCGCCCGGAAGACAGCGAGGCTGAGCATGAGCGCATGACCAAGTGTGCGGAAGGTATCCTGGAGGCGCTGGAGCTTCCCTATCGCAAGATGCTGCTATGCGTCGGCGACATGGGCTTCGGTGCGCGCAAGACTTTCGATCTCGAAGTCTGGTTGCCCGGACAGGGCGCTTATCGCGAGATTTCCTCCTGCTCGAATACGGGCGAGTTCCAGGCGCGCCGCATGAATGCGCGCTATCGCCCTGAAGGCGAAAAGAAGACGCACTTCCTCCATACCCTCAACGGCTCCGGCCTCGCAGTCGGTCGCACGTTGGTGGCAGTGATGGAGAATTACCAGAACGAGGACGGCAGCGTGACCGTGCCCGAAGCCCTTGCCCCCTACATGGGCGGCGTTACGAAGCTGGAGCCTGCGGCATGAGGATCCTCCTCACCAATGATGACGGCATCCGCGCTCCGGGCCTCGAAGTGCTGGAAGGTATTGCGCGCAAGTTCTCCGACGACATCTGGATCTGCGCGCCCGACGAGGAACAGTCGGGCATGGGCCACGCGCTCACGCTGACGCGGCCCGTGCGGCTGCTCAAGCACGACGACCGGCGCTTTTCCGTGACCGGCACGCCGACCGATTCCGTCACCATGGGCCTGCGTAAGGTCATGGACGGACCGCCCGACCTGATCCTGTCCGGCGTCAATCGCGGGGCGAACCTTGGCGATGACATCACTTATTCGGGTACGGTATCCGCGGCCATCGAAGGCGCGCTGGCCGGCATCCGCTCCATCGCGCTCAGCCAGGTTTATGCCAAGGAAGGTCTCGGCAATGGCGTCCAGTTCGGAGCAGCCGTGGAATGGGGTGAACGGGTCCTTGCCCCCCTGCTCGACACGCCCCTGCCCAAGCGTACGCTGGTCAACATCAACTTCCCGCCGCGCCCGGGCAGCGAAGTGCGCGGCATCCGCGCGACACGGCAGGGTTTTCACGACTATTCGCGCGGCACCGTGGTCGAAGGTCGCGATCCGCGCGGCTTCGAATATTTCTGGTTCGGCCTCGACCCGATCGAGCATACGCTGGACCACGGCACCGATCTCGAAGCCATCGAGGAAGGCTTCGTTTCGGTTACGCCGCTGCATCTCGACCTCACCCACCATGCCTCGCTCGGCGCGCTGGGCGAACGCTATGAAAGCTAAGCGGTCTTGACCGTCCCGCCGCGCTCGCCCACCTACTGTTTTGAATGAGCAGGCAAAAGCAGATCGACCGGATCATGCCGGATAAACGCCCCCGCAGTTATCGGGGGCCGCGCTTCAAGCCGCTGCGCCGCGCAGTGAAGATCCCGGTCTGGGGCGATCTCGGCATCCGGCTCGGCCTTGCGCTCTTCCTCATCTTCATCGTCATCATGGTCCACTGGTGGGACCGCGAAGGACTGGTCGACAATCTCGACGGGGAAGTCAGCTTCCTCGACGTGATCTACTTCACGATGATCTCGATCACGACGACGGGCTTTGGCGATATCGCGCCAATCTCGGACCGGGCGCGACTGGTGGAGGCCGTTATCGTGACGCCGATCCGCTTTGCAGTGTTTTTCATTTTCGTGGGCACCGCCTACAACTTCATCATCAAGCGCAGCTGGGAGAAATGGCGCATGGCCCGCATCCAGGAACAGCTTTCGGACCACATCGTGGTCCTGGGCTATGGCATTTCCGGCTCCGAATCAGTCACCGAGCTGATCGAGCGCGGCACGGACCCCTCCTGCATCGTCGTCATCGACCCGAGCGAGGAACGTCTCGCCGATGCGGAAGCGCTCGGCTGCAACATCATGGCTGCCGACGCCACGCGCGACACAACGCTAAAGGCGGTGCGCATATCGGAAGCGCAGAACGTTCTCGTTTCCGCAGGGCGCGACGACACCTCGATCCTGATCGTGCTGACCGTTCGCGCGCTTGCGCCGAATGTGCCCATTAGCGTCGTCGTACGCGCTGACGATAACGAATCGCTCGCGCGGCAGGCAGGCGCGAATAACGTCATCAACCCGGTTCGCTTTACAGGCCTGCTGCTGGCAGGCTCGGCCAAGGGTGAACACATCGCGGAATATCTCGCCGACCTCGCCTCCGTTTCGGGCCGCGTGCAGCTGGTCGAACGCGAAGTGACCGAAGAGGAATGCGGCTGTGCGATCGGCGATCTCACGACCGGCGGGCGCGGCCTACGTGTCTATCGCAACGGACGCGCGATCGGCTTCTGGGAAGACGAGTGCCAGAACCTGCAAAAGGGCGACATCATCGTCGAGATCATTGCCACGCCCAATGGCGAGAAAAAGGGCGACGGCCACGTGGCCGACGATCGCAAACGCGCCGAAGCCTGATCAGCCCAAGGCTGCGTGCACCACACCCATCGCCGTGTAGAACAACAACCAGTATCCGCCATCGATCCAGTAGAGCGGCTTTTTCGCATCCTGGAACAGGTAATTGGTCCACAGCGCCGGAAGGATAAATCCGAGCGCGACCCCGAACGCGGTGAGCACCTTCACCAGGAACGAGAGCTCGGTCGCGTAGGTCGCGAAGGTGTGAGCCAGCGTCCAGCTGGCCAGCAGCGCCAGCAGGAAAGTCGCCCCGTAAAGCTTGGCCGGATTGACATTCTTCAGATCTTCTTCGGTCTTACCGAGCGCGCCCATCCAGGTCTTGCCCATGATCGGCCCGTACCAGATTCCGCCGACGACAAATCCCGCCAGCGCCGCCAGCACCACGGCCAGCCAGTTCACGTCGAAGATATTCATCTTTACCTCCCGTCGGGACCCTGCCCCACAGCAAGCTAGCGCAATATCTCAATCGGGTGTAGAGGCGCGCCCAATCATGACCAGCACAACTTCTTCGATCCCCGACCAGAAAAAGGTCGGCATGGTTTCCCTCGGATGTCCCAAGGCCCTTGTCGACAGCGAGCGCATCCTCACGCGCCTGCGCGCCGACGGCTATGCAATGAGCCCCGATTACGCCGGCGCCGACGTGGTGCTGGTGAACACCTGCGGCTTCCTCGACAGCGCCAAGGAAGAGAGCCTGCAGGCCATTGGCGAAGCAATTTCCGAGAATGGCCGCGTGATCGTGACCGGATGCATGGGCGAAGAAGCCGATGTCATCCGCGCTGCACATCCCAGTGTGCTCGCCGTAACCGGCGCGCACCAGTACGAGCAGGTCGTCGAGGCCGTGCACGAACACGCACCGCCGAGCCAGGGGCCGTTCGTCGACCTGATCCCGCAGCCCGATGTCAAACTTACGCCGCGCCATTACAGCTATCTGAAGATCTCCGAGGGCTGCAACCACTCCTGCGCCTTCTGCATCATCCCGGATCTGCGCGGAAAGCTGGCCAGCCGCCGGATCGATGCCGTGCTGCGCGAAGCCGAAAAGCTGGTTGCAGCGGGCACGAAGGAACTGCTGGTCATAAGCCAGGACACCTCTGCCTATGGCGTCGACACACGCCATGAAGAGCGCCAGTGGAAGGGCAATCCCGTCCGTGCGCACATGACCGACCTGGCGCGCGAACTCGGCAAGCTCGATATCGGCGGCGGGATGCCCCCGTGGGTCCGCTTGCACTACGTCTACCCCTACCCGCACGTCGACGCGGTCATCCCGCTGATGGCCGAGGGGCTTTTGACGCCCTATCTCGACATTCCCTTCCAGCACGCGAGCCCGAAGGTGCTACGCGCCATGAAGCGGCCGGCGAATGAGGCGAAGGTACTTGATCGCTTGAAGAACTGGCGTTCGATCTGTCCCGACATCGCGGTGCGTTCCAGCTTCGTCGTGGGCTTCCCCGGCGAGACCGAGGAGGATTTCCAGTACCTGCTGGACTGGCTCGAAGAGGCGCAGCTCGACCGTGTCGGGGCGTTTCGTTTCGAACCGGTGGAAGGTGCGCAGGCCAATGCCCTCCCCGACCCCGTGCCCGAGGAAGTGAAAGAAGAGCGTTATGCGCGGATCATGGAAGTGACCGCCCGCATCAGTGCGGAAAAGCTCCAGGCCAAGGTCGGGCGCACGCTTCCAGTCATCATCGATGAGGTGGGCTTGCCCGACGAAGACGGCGATGTCGGAGCAACCGGTCGCAGCCAAGCCGATGCTCCGGAAATCGATGGCGCGGTCTATCTGCGCAATGTCCCGCAGAACCTGGCGCCCGGCGCAATCGTATCCGCAAAAATCGAGGATGCGGACGAGCACGATCTTTTCGGCGTCATTTCGTAAATCCCGCGCCGCGCTTGAGTGCCGGAATTTAAGATTTTAGCCGCCCGACAGATTCCATTGCAAACCACCGGATTTGCGTAACTTTTTTAACTCGCGCGCGTGACGCTCAGGCTGGCAAGCGGCGCATTCGTTAACGCTAGCCCCTTAAGCGGTCTTAACCATCGAAACGGGCAGTTTCCCTGCGTCACCCGCAGAAATCCGCTGTGACGTTGAAACATTCTTAAGATTAATCGCGCCATAGGGGCAGGCGATGGACGAGAAAACCGCCCTCGCCCCAGCGCCCGAACACCGCGAACGGAAGCCCCGTTCGTCAGGCCTTCTGAAGCGCTTGCAACACCTGCTTTGGTCAGGTGCGGTGGCGTTCGTCATGCTTGCGATGCTTATGCTGGAGCCGGTCGACAACTTTCTCTGGCTGATCCAGTCACGCGTCGCCAATCAGCAACCTTCCGGCGAGATCGTTTTTGTCGGGTCGAGCCTCGATGTCGAGGGGCCTTCGCGGTCGGCAGAACGCAGGCAACTCGCAAGGGCCCTGGATGAAATCAGGCAAGCCGGGGCATCGAAAGTATATATCGATTTCGTTCTGACCAAGGGTGATGATGCATCGGCAGACGCCGAACTGGCCAGCGCAATCAAGGCATTTGGCACCGACCTCAGCTTGGTGGACCAGATCAAACCGTCGCTCGACGGCAAGGAAGAACTGGCGCGTTCCGATGCGATTTTCGAAGGTCCGGGCGGTCGCGTAGCCACTGAGCGGTGGGCCAACTGGCTGGGTTATGCCTGGGAAAGGCGCCTGACGCATGAGGCCTATGCCAGCACGCCGCTGTTCTCTGCTGCCCTGGCCGGCGTCGATGAATATCCCAGGGACAAGATCCTCATCGACTACGGTTTCGACCCGGATTCCATTCCGGCGTACAGCCTTCAGCAATTAGTGGATGCAGGAGCGAAAGAGCCCGATCTCACTGGCAAATCGGTCGTCATCGGCCCCTCTGCATCGCTATCGACGCTCGACCTCTCGATACCAGGCCGATACAACCCGCCGCAAAGCTATCCTTCGATCTATGCGGCAGAGACCTTCAAGTCTGGTCGCAGCGGATTTCTAGCCGGACTGGAACTGACGCTGGCCTTTGTTGCAGCGCTGGCTGCGGCAATCCTGCTCACACGCACCAAGAGCGCACGACGCCTGGCATACGGCGCCATCGCGCTGGCTCTTCCGGGCTGCCTCTTTGCGGGCGCGTATTTGGGTGTACGCACGGAGCTCGCTTACGCGGCGATGCTATTGCTAGTGTATGGCCTACAGCGGTCGCGTGCGCGGTGGCGACTTCGCGTTGCAAACATAGATAACGAAACGGGCCTGGAAAAGCTGCGCGTGCTCGAACGTGCCGTATCGCAAAACCTGCTAAAATCGGGTCACATCGTCGTAGCAAGACTCCAGGGACTGGAGCAGGTTCTCAAGACCCTCGGATCTGCGGAACGCTCCAGCTACATCTTGCGCCTGGTAGACCGCTTGCGGGCCGCGGATCGCGATCTGGCCGTCTATATCGATGGCCATTTCCTTGCCTGGTACACGACAGAGGCCGAAACGGCGAGGTTGATCGAACATCTCGAAGGCCTGCGCGCAATCTTTGCCGCGCCGATCGTAGTGGGCACGGAAAGTGTCGATGTGGGGATCACCTTCGGTGTCGCCGCGATTGCCGAAAGCGGTCGCAACTCGGTAGCGGCAGCAGCCGCAGTTGCGGAAGAAACCTCGGAAGCTCACGAACCGATCAAGATCGCCAAGGCCGCCTCCCGCCACGATGAACTGTGGGATATCTCACTGCGTGCACGCATCGATGCGGCCATGGAAGCGGGCGAAATCTATTGCGTGTACCAGCCGAAGATCGACATGTTCTCCGGCTCGTTGACTGGAGTCGAAGCGTTGGTTCGCTGGCACGACCCGGAGCGCGGCTTCATCTCGCCGATCAAATTCATCGCCCAGTGTGAAAAGGCCGGGCGGATGGAGCATTTGACCCGTTATGTGCTGCAGACCGCTTGTAATGCTGGCCGCTTGATGCATTTCCGCGGATCGACCGTATCCATGTCGGTCAATATTTCCGCCACCCTGCTCAATGATATGCGTATCGTCGGCATCGTGCGGAACACCTTGCAGGCGACCGGCTTCGATCCGCGAGCCCTGATTCTCGAGATTACCGAAACCGCGCGGATCGGCGACCTCGAAAGAGCAGCCAGTATCCTTGAAGAATTGAAGTCGCTGGGCGTGAAGATTTCCATGGACGACTTCGGCGTAGGCGCGGCAAATTTCGAAACCTTCTTCGGTCTCCCGTTCGATGAATTGAAAATCGATCGGCTATTCGTGGACAGTATTGCAAGAAGTACGAAAGCCAGGGCGATCGCATCGAGTATTGTAGACATGGGCAAGGCCGCGCGAATCACCGTGGTTGCCGAAGGGGCCGAGGACGACAAAACCCTTCAAATCCTTAACGAAATCGGCTGCCGCTACGTTCAGGGCTATGCATTGGCTCGCCCGCTCTCTTTGACTAACCTACTGGAATTCAAGGAATCTTACGAAAGATCTGAAACCGGAACATAGTTAAGGCTTTACAAACAGACATAGTTAATGGATTGCTAACTGTTGAACCACAACAGGAGGCAAACCATGTGGAGTTTCTGGGGCTGGCTTATGGGCCAGAAAAAGCGCGGCTAATCCGTCGCAACCAAAATGAATTTTGAAAGGGCTCCGCAAGGGGCCCTTTCTCGTTTTGGGCACACTTTCTCGTCGTAGACCCTATGGCCGTACACTTCTGCCGAAACATTGTCGGTCCCGCTGCGTTGCCACCTCATGCCCGTAAGGATCGAAAGCAGCTTCGCCTTTTTTCTGGAATGCGAGACCGATGTTTTGCTCCAGTTCGAGGCCGCAGCGATACCGGAGCAGCGTATCCTTTCCCAAGGCACCAAGCTGAGCCCGGCCATCCACCAGGCTCGTGTCGCAGCGCAGGACGACATCGGCGAACGTATCTGGATACGCGCGGAAGGCCTGTTCGAAGTTGATTACCATGCCGAAGTGGACATTATGCGGCAGGTATCCGAGGTAGAGGGGCGCGCCGCCCTCCCCCCACACCAACTTCCCGGCGAGGCAGTCGAATATCTCTTTGACAGCCGCTATTGCCCTAGCGACCGGTTCCAGACCTTCGTTGAAGATGAGTTCGGCCACACGAGCGGCGGCGCCCGCGTTGCCGCAATCCGCGATTGGATCGCATCCAATTTCACCTATTCCCCCGGAGCTTCTGGACCGCAAACCACTGCGCTCGACAGCTTTGTCGAGCGGCGGGGCATCTGCCGCGACTATGCACACACGATGATCGTGATGGCGCGGGCGAGCACGATCCCTGCGCGTTACGTCGCCTGCTACGCGCCTGGTGTCGATCCGCAGGATTTCCACGCAGTCGCCGAGGTGTTTTTGGAAGATCCCGAGCTGCACGGAGGAGGAAGCTGGCAGCTGGTGGACCCAACCGGAATGGCCGACCCAGCCGAAACGGTGAAGATTGGCATCGGCCGCGATGCGGCAGACGTCAGCTTTCTGACCACCTTTGGCATGAGCGACTTCAAGCGCAGTTCGGTCAGCGTTGTGCGGGTCGACGAAGAATAGGAATGCACCTGTCTGGCGCGCAAACGCGTGCCCTGATAGGCGACTAGGTGATAAAGGGGAGAACAGCCGCCAATGGACGGTACATGCCAGAGCTAGCCTTCACCGCCGATCGCCTCCTCCTGTTCGGAGCCACCGGCGACCTGTCGCAGCGGATGCTCCTGCCTTCGCTCTGCGCGCTCAATTCCGATGGCCTGCTCGACCAGGACCTGCGGATCGTTTGCACCGCCCGGTCCGAAATGAGCACGCACGAATTCCGCAACTTCGCGCGGGAAGCGCTGGAGAAATATCTTCCCAAGCACCGCCGGGGCGGGATGGCCGATTTCCTCAACCGCATCAGCTATGTGCCCGTCGATGCGACCACCCCGGAAGGCTATGACAAGCTGGCGGAACAGGTCGGCGATTACGATGGGCTAGCGATCTTCCTGTCGACCGCGCCGAGCCTGTTCGAACCGACCATCAGCGGATTGGAGCGCGTGGGGCTGACCCGCGGCAATGCGCGCATCGCGCTGGAAAAGCCGCTCGGCACCGATTTCGATAGCAGCTGCGAAATCAACGATGCGGTCGCCAAGGCCTTTCCCGAACACCGCATTTTCCGCATCGACCACTATCTCGGCAAGGAGACCGTCCAGAACCTGCTGGCGCTGCGCTTTGCCAACATCCTGTTCGAGCCGGTCTGGAACTCCAACTACATCGAGCATGTCCAGATCACCGTCGCGGAAACGGTCGGCCTGGAATCGCGCGTCGCCTATTACGACGACAGCGGTGCGCTTCGCGACATGGTCCAGAACCACATGCTGCAACTGCTGGCGCTGGTCGCGATGGAACCGCCGACGAGCTTCGATGCAACCTCCGTGCGCGATGAAAAGGTCAAAGTCCTGCGAGCGCTGCGGGAAGTGTCCAAGGCCGAAGTGGTGACCGGCCAGTATCGTGCCGGAGCCGTCATTGGCGAGGCAGTGCCCGGATACGACGAGGAACTGGGCAAGGACAGCGACACGGAAACCTTCGTCGCGGTCAAGGCGCATGTCGACAACTGGCGCTGGCGCGGCGTTCCCTTCTACCTCAGGCATGGCAAGCGCCTGCCAGAGCGTGTGACCGAGATCGTGATCCAGTTCCGCTGTATCCCGCACTCCATCTTCGAAGGGCGCGGCGCGGTAACGCAGCCCAATCGCCTCGTCATCGAGATCCAGCCGAAGGAAAACATCCAGCTTTCGATGATGGCCAAAGTGCCGGGCCTGGGCCGCGAAGGTTTGCGCCTGCGCCCCGTACCGCTCGACATCGCAATGCCGGACGCCTTTTCGGACACCGTGCGCCGGATCGCTTACGAACGCCTGCTGCTTGACCTGATCGAAGGCGACCAGACGCTGTTCGTGCGCCGCGACGAAGTGGAAGCCCAATGGGAGTGGATCGACCAGATCCGTGCGCTCTGGGCGGAGAATGAAATGAAACCCAAGACCTATGCATCGGGATCTTGGGGGCCCAGCGCGGCCATCGCGCTTGCCGAACGCGACGGGGTTACCTGGCACGATGACTAAACCGCTCAACGATACAATTGCCCGGGTTACGGAGCGCGTGATTGCCAATTCGCGCGACAGCCGTTCCGCCTATCTGGACCTGATGGACCGCGAGGGCGAACGCCAGGTCGATCGCCATTCGCTCTCCTGCTCGAACCTCGCCCATGCCTTTGCCGGGGCAGAGGACGACCAGAACGCGATCAAGGCGGCGCAAGGTCCGAACCTGGGAATCGTGACCGCCTATAACGACATGCTGTCGGCCCACCAGCCCTACCACCGCTATCCAGAGCGGATGAAGATCTGGGCGCGCGAGGTCGGCGCGACAGCTCAAGTTGCAGGCGGCACACCGGCCATGTGCGATGGTGTGACGCAGGGGCAAGACGGCATGGAACTGTCGCTCTTCAGCCGCGACACGATCGCGCTCAGCACCATCGTCGCGCTCAGTCACGCCATGTATGACGGCGTCGCCCTGCTCGGCATTTGCGACAAGATCGTCCCCGGCCTGCTGATGGGCGCCCTGCGCTTCGGCCACCTGCCGACGATCTTCGTACCGTCGGGCCCTATGGGTACCGGCATTTCCAACAAGGAAAAGCAGCGGACCCGCCAGCTCTACGCGGAAGGCAAGGTCGGGCGCGACGAACTCTTGGCGAGCGAGATGGGTAGTTACCATTCGCCCGGCACATGCACATTCTACGGCACCGCAAATTCCAATCAGATGATGATGGAGATGATGGGCCTGCACGTTCCGGGCGCGGCTTTCGTGCCGCCAGGCGCGAAGCTGCGCCAAGAGCTGACGCGCTCTGCCACGCATCGGCTCGCTGCGATCCGCAAGGAAGGGGACGACTTCCGCCCGCTGTCCCGCGTCGTCGACGAAAAGGCGATCATCAATGCTGCCATCGGCCTCCTCGCGACAGGCGGCTCAACCAACCATGCGATCCACATCCCCGCGATGGCGCGGGCCGCAGGCATCCGCTTCGACTGGAGCGACCTTGCCGAACTGTCGCGCGCAGTACCGCTGGTCGCGCGCGTCTATCCCAACGGTTCTGGCGACGTGAACCATTTCCACGACGCTGGCGGCATGGGCTATGTGATCGGCACGTTGCTCGACGAAGGCCTCGCCCACCCCGATATCCTGACGGTGTGGGACGTCGGTTTCGAGGCCTATTCGCGCGAACCGGGCATGGATGGCGATGCGCTGACATGGCGCGATCCGGGCCCGAGCGGAGACACGGAAATGCTGCGCCCCGCCTCCGATCCTTTCCAGTCCGACGGCGGCATGCGCCTCGTCGAAGGCAATCTCGGCCGCGCATGCTTCAAGTCCTCCGCCGTCGAACGCGAACGCTGGACCATCGAGGCACCCTGCCGCGTTTTCGAAGACCAGCATTCGGTCAACGAGGCCTTCAAGAAAGGCGAACTCGACAAGGACGTGGTGGTCGTGGTCCGCTTCCAGGGGCCACGCGCAAACGGCATGCCCGAATTGCACAAGCTTACTCCGGCGCTCGGCGTCCTGCAGGATCGCGGATACCGCGTGGCCCTCGTCACCGATGGCCGGATGAGCGGCGCCAGCGGGAAGGTGCCCGCGGCGATCCATTGCACGCCCGAGGCTCTGGGAGGCGGACCGCTGGCCAAGCTTCGCGATGGCGATCTGGTAAAGGTCTGCGCGGAAACCGGTACATTGTCGACCACAGCAGATCTCGACAGCCGGGAGGCCGCGCAAGAACCCGCGCCAGACATGGGCATGGGCCGCGAATTCTACGCCATGTTCCGCGTCAATGCCGATGGTGCGGAACAGGGCGCTTCATCGATGCTCGCAATGGCAGGATTGTAAGGTATGGAAGTCGTCAGCGTCGATATCGGCGGCACACACGCCCGTTTCGCCATCGCCACCATCAATGACGATGGCACGATCACGCTGAGCGAACCCGAAACGCTCCACACCGAAGACCACGCCAGTTTCCAGACCGCGTGGGAGGATTTTCGCGGCCGCATGGGCGGCAGCCTGCCTCCGCACGTTTCCATGGCAATAGCCGGACCGGTGGGCGGCGATGTGATCCGCTTCACCAACAATCCGTGGATCATCCGTCCCGGCCTCGTGAAGGAGAAGTTGGGCGTCGAAAACTACTGCATCGTCAACGACTTCGAGGCCGTGGCCCACGCCGTGGCACGCGTCGGCGAAGACCAGTTCATCCACCTGACCGGCCCAGACAAGCCGCTTGCGCCAACGGGTCGCCTGAGCGTGCTCGGTCCGGGCACGGGACTTGGCGTGGCGCATCTATATCGCGAGCCCGACGGGACTTATCGCGTGTCGGCGACGGAAGGCGGCCATATCGATTTCGCCCCGCTCGACCAGATCGACGATGCCATCCTCGCCCGCCTGCGCAAGCGTCATACGCGCGTCTCAGTCGAACGCGTGGTCGCTGGCCCCGCCATTTCCGACATCTATCAGACGCTTGCAGCGATGGAGGGACGGCCTGTCGCCGAGGAAGACGACATCGCCATCTGGACGCGCGGCCAGGACGGCAGCGACAGCCTCGCGGCCGCGGCAGTGGACCGTTTCTGCATGTCGCTTGGCAGCGTCGCCGGTGACATTGCCCTTGCCCAGGGCGGCTTCGGCGGCGTCGTGATCGCCGGCGGCCTTGGCTACCGTATCCGCGAAACCCTGCTGAAGTCGGGCTTCGCCGAACGGTTCAAGGCCAAGGGCCGCTTCCAGGAATTGATGGCCTCGATCCCGGTCAAACTGATCACCCATCCGCAACCCGGCCTGTTCGGGGCGGCAGCCGCTTTCGCGAGAGAACACGCATGAACATTGCCGACATCATGAAAACCGCGCCGGTCATCCCGGTGATCGTCGTGGACGAGGTGGAGCATGCCGTCCCCCTCGCCCGTGCGCTGGTCGCTGGCGGACTGCGCGTGCTCGAAGTGACCTTGCGCACACCTGCCGCGCTCGATGCGATTACCGCCATGAAGCAGGTCGATGGCGCGATCGTCGGGGCCGGCACGGTGACGAATCAGGAGGACCTCGCCAATGCCATCCAGGCGGGCAGCGAATTCATCGTGTCGCCGGGCCTGACCGAACCGCTGGGCAAGGCAGCCATTCGCGAGGGCATCCCTTTCCTGCCCGGCATCGCCAATGCCGGCGACATCATGTGCGGGCTGGACCTCGGCCTCACCCATTTCAAATTCTTTCCTGCCATGGCTGCAGGTGGGCTGCCCGCGCTCAAGGCGCTCGCGGCGCCCTTCGGCCAGTGCCGCTTTTGCCCGACCGGCGGAATCTCGGAAGCCAATGCAAGCGAATGGCTGGCCTTCGATCCGGTGCTCTGCGTCGGGGGAAGCTGGGTCGCGCCGCGCGGCCCGGTGGACGAGGCGGCAATCGAGGAAATGGCACGCAAGGCCTGCGAACTGGGAAAGTAAGCGCCGGCTCCACGACCGTTCCGCAACGGGACTGCGCTCGCCCCGTTCATGGAAAAGTGCAGGCTAATCGCCTATATACAAGCCCATGAACGCGATTCTGAGGTGGATTGGTGGAACGACGCTGGTGGTGGCCCTCGGCCTCGCCGCGCTGGCGTTCGGCGTGACCAGCAGCGCGCAATCCGAAGTCGAGGAAGCGCGCGGAGCAGTAACGCCCGTCAAGCTCCAGCCCGAAGCAGCAATCCTCGCCAAGCTCGAAGCGGATGCGAAGCGCCCCTTCACCATCCGCCGGGTCCTGCCGATCGAAGGGCCAATCAAATACGGTGAATGGCATTGGGACGACGAGGGCGTGCCGGAAGGCCCGCTGCTCATCACGGTGGACCTTCAGGCGCGCACCATCTCGATCTTCCGCGACGGGTATGAAATCGGTGCCGCTGCCGTCATGCTGGGCACGGACGAACACCCCACGCCCACCGGCACATTCCCGATCCTCACCAAGGAACGGCACAATGTCTCCGAGAAATACGGCAATGCGCCCATGCCCTGGACGCTGCGCCTGACGTGGGACGGGATCGCCATCCACGGCGGCTCCGAGGTGGAGAACGGCTATGCCAGCCATGGCTGCGTGGCCATTCCCGATCCGCTCGCCGCGCGGCTGTTCGACATCGCGAAGAAGGGCGACAAGGTCATCATCACCGATGGCAAGCGCATCGGTGTGGGCGATCCCATTATCTAATCGCCGCGCCGGGGCGGCTCCTTGCTGCAGTAATAGCTATCGTCGCGGCGTTCGACGAGAATGCCTGCAATATTCGCGCATTCGCGGCCGGCTTTCAGGAAGTCGATAACCTCGCCCAGAGTGATCGTGGCACCCAGCGTCGTCATTGCCCTGCGCACCAGGCGTGCATTGGTGTCCAGCAGGTTCGAATAGGAGACGCGGATCTGACTGCCGCTCACTTCCGCAGAGCCTTCCCAGCTCATGTCCGCCAGCGACTGGAGCGTACGTTCCGCCTCCTCCAGATGCTTTGCCGAGCGTGCCAGTGCGGCGGCGTCCAGCCAGTCCGCTTCCGCCAGCGCCTTGCGCATCCTGACCCTGTCATAGCGATCGTCGAGATTGCTCGGATCGTCGACGAAATCGAAATCGTTCGCCTCGACGATGGCGCGAAGTTCATCCCGGCGAAAACCCAGTAGCGGCCGCAGGATATCTGCGTTCACGCCATCGATCCGGGTACGCGACCGGATACCTGCAAGCCCGCCCAGCCCGCTGCCGCGATTGAGTCGCATGAGAAGCGTTTCCGCCTGATCGTCCGCATGATGCGCGGTCGCAATGGCCCCGATACCGCGTTCGCGCGCCCACTCGCCCAGTGCGGCGTAACGCGCAATCCGCGCCTGTTCCTGCGTGTTGCCTTCCGCGACTGTCACCCTGAGGATATCGCAGTCGATGCTCAGTTTCCGGCACGCATCGGCCACCAAGGCACATTCCTGCGCCGCCTCGGGTCGCAGGCCATGGTCGACCGTGGCGACTGCCAGTCTTTCTGTATCGAGAGCCTCGGCAGCAAGCAGCAGCATCGCCATGCTGTCGGCCCCGCCGGACACGGCGAGGCCAAGGACGCCATGGTCGAGGCGCAACCGATTGAGGTCGCCGAGGAATCGATCGATCAATTCACCGGCGATGGCCACGTCAGCTGCAGGTCACTCGGCCGAGATTGCGTTCGTACTGGCTCTGCAGGCGTCCTGCGGCCAGCGCAGGATAGGTTTCGCCGAATTCGGCCAGTGCGATGCAGGCGCGCTTCGTATCGTCGAGAGCAATCATCGCCTCGGCGAGATAGAGCAGGCTGTCACCTGCACGCGGCGCGTTCTTGTCGGCCTGGTAGTTGCGCAGGAACCAGGGAGCCGCGTCGTTCGGTTTGCCATCGTCAAGATAGGCGCGGCCCAGCAGGTTGCGGCCATAGGTCGCGCGCCAGTGGCTGGGATAGCGTTCCACGAACAGGGTCAGCTGCTGCTGCGCTTCGGGGAAGAAGCCCGCGTCCCACAGGCGGAAGCCGTAGGAATATTCGTCGTCCGCCGCATCGTCGGTCTGCGGTTTGGCGATCGCCTGGACTGCCGCTACACGCTCTGCGCTCGGCTGCGTGGCCGCGGGTGACGGAGTGGGCGTCGGCGTTGCCGCTGGCTGAGCTGCCGAAGTCGACGAAGTGCTCGCCGGAGCAGTAGTGGTTGCAGCCGGCGAAGGAGCCGGAGCGTTAGCCGCCTCAAGCGCTTCAATCCGCTCTTCAAGCAGGCGCATGGCATTGCCGCCGACCTCGTACTGGGCGGTCAGGCGCTGGAGCTGGGTTTCAAGCGCATCGAGGCGGGCGAGGATATCGGTTACGGCAGTCGTCGATGTCGTCGTGCTCACGCTCGGGCGGGCCGCAGGCTGTCCGGAAATTTCCGGCTCGAAATAGCGTCCGTCGCCGCCGGGAAAGACCTTGCGCTGCAAGGCCCGGACTTCGGCTTCCAGCTTGCGAATGCGCGCCTGGGAATCGTCCTGTGCCGCCGCTGGCATGGAAGTGGCCATCAGTGCGGCAGCAAGTGCGCCAAGTCCGAAACCACGTGCAATGCGGGTCGATGTCACGCCCGTTCTCCTCAATTCGAAATCACTATGAATCTAGCCCTACCCCCGCGAAACTGTCGAGCGGATGAAGCGGGTTTTCCGCCGCGATCAGGTTGCAGGCGTTGCCGCCCCGGCAGCAGGCTCGGAAGGCGCATCGGCCGCCCTATCCTGCGGGGACGGTCGGGCGAGCAAGGCCTCAGCTGTTACCGGAACGTCGCGCACCACCTCGTCCTCTTCGGACAATTTCGGCACCGGACGTCCGCCGATCGTGATCGCCAGCGCATAGGGGCGGCCGGTCCATATCTGCGGGCCCTCGGCATCGGCGGGAACGGTATAGGTGTCGCCGGCATTCATCTGCGCTTCGTAGAGGCGTTCACCGCTAGCGTCGTAGAACTTGACCCATGTCTCGTCCATTTCACTGGTGAAGACGACCGGCCCGCCGGTTGGCTGCGCCTCCGGAGCAGGCTCGCTCGCCTGCGGATTGTCGGCAGCGGCGAATTGCTCTTCGGGATCCTGCAGCGGTGCCGGCCCCAGACCGGGAGCGAAATAGCTGCGGTAGAAGGCGTAGATTCCGCCCATCAGGAGGATTGCCGCAAACACGGCAAACCACGCAAGTCCGCGTCCCGGGACGCGCGCCGGGTCTCCCGGTTCGAATTTGGCAGGGGTCGCATCGACGTTGCCCTGGTGCTCGGCAAGTTCGGCACGCACCTGGTCGAGCACTTCGCGCTCGTCCAGATCGAGCGTGCGCGCATAGGTGCGGCTGAACCCGATCGCATATGTGCGTGATGGCAGGGATGCGAAATCGCCCGCCTCGATCGATTCAAGATGGCGTTGAGGGATACGGGTTTCCGCCGCGACCTGCTCAAGCTCGAGGCCTTTTGCCTCGCGCGCAGCGCGCAGTCTGTCACCCACGCGGTCCATGCGCGCGCTCTCCTCTTCGACGATGCCGTCTTCTTCCATGCGATTCCCGAATGATTAGTGCCCGGCGGGTGTTCCCGCTCCCGTTGACGCCAGAATGGGATAGGAGGCCTTCCTGTCAAGCATTGATCGGGCCGCGATCACGCCTTGGGGACGAGCCGCGCGCGCTGCGCGACGAAATCAATCGAGGTCGATGGCGTTGTCTGCGGCCCATTGGGTAAGCTCGGCCCGCATATCCCCCGGCGGGTTGAGCAACCAGCGCTGCATTTGCGCCGACAGGTCGGGCAGATAGACCTTCCGGACCAATTCCTTGATCGGGCCGACCGCTGCGGGCGTGATCGAAAAGCGCGTAAAGCCGAGGCCCATCAGGGCCAAGGCTTCAAGGCGCCTGCCGCCCATTTCTCCGCACACGGCAAGGCGGACCTTGGAGCCGACCATATTCTTAGCAATCCGGTCCATGAAGCGCAGGATTGCAGGGCTGAGCCAGTCATAGCGTTCGGCCAGCTTGGGGTTGGCCCTGTCCGCTGCAAACAGGAACTGGGTGAGGTCGTTGGTCCCGACCGAAATAAACGACACTTTCGGCAGGAGCAGGTCGAGCACTTCGGCCAGCGACGGCACTTCGAGCATGCAGCCATATTCGATGCTTTCGGGCATATGGCGGCGACGCGTCCGCAAGAAGTCGGCCTGTTCTTCGAAGATCGCCTTCGCCGCATCGAATTCCCACGGTTCGCTGACCATCGGGAACATAACCGAAAGTTGCCGTCCCGCAGCCGCTTCCAGCAGGGCGCGGGCTTGCGCTTTAAGCAGCCCTTCGCGTTCCAGCGACAGGCGCAGGGCGCGCCAGCCCATGGCCGGGTTCTCGTCGCGCTCGGCAGTATTGTTGTCGAGATAGGGCACCGCCTTGTCGCCGCCGATATCGACGGTGCGAAAAATGACCTTCTTGCCGTCCGCCGCATCAAGGACGTCGCGATAAAGGCGCATCTGCCGTTCGCGCTGGGGAAGCGTCGACGAAACGAGGAACTGGAATTCGGTCCGGAACAGACCTATGCCGTCGGCGCCAGTCAGCTGAAGCGCGCTGACGTCGTCGCGAAGCCCGGCATTGATCATCACCATCACGCGCGTGCCGTCGCGGGTGAAGGGTTCGACATCCCGCAATTCGGCATAGGTCGCCTGCTTTTCGCGGTTGCGCGCAAATCGCGTCTCGAACGCATCCAGCATGGTCTGCGTGGGGCGCAGCGTAACCGTGCCCTTGTCTGCATCCACCAGGATTTCGTCGCCTTCGCTGACACGCGACCGGAAGCCGGGCACGCGCCCCAGGACGGGGATACCCATCGCCCGCGCGACGATCACGACATGGGCAGTAAGCGAGCCTTCTTCGAGGACCACGCCCTTCAGCCGGCGTCGATCGTATTCGAGCAGTTCGGCAGGGCCGAGATTGCGCGCGATCAGGATGGTATCGCGCCTCAGGCCTTGCGAAGCGGCGGTCCCGAGCTGACCGGACACGATGCGCAGGAGCCTGTTGGACAGGTCTTCCAGATCGTGCATCCGGTCCGCCAGCAGCGGATCGTCGATCTCGCGCATGCGCATCCGGGTGCGCTGTTGTACGCGCTCGATCGCGGCTTCCGCGGTCAGTCCGCTGTCGATCGCTTCGTTGATCCGGCGGCTCCACCCTTCGTCATAGGCGAACATCTTGTAGGTCTCGAGAACCTCTACATGTTCGCCGCCCTTGCCGAATTCGGGTTCCTTGCCCATCGCATCGATCTGGTCGCGCATCTTGTCGAAGGCACGGTAGACCCGCTGGCGTTCCGCCTCGACGTCCTCCGCCATGACCTGGTCGATCTCGATGCGGGGCTGGTGGAAGACCGCGACGCCGGCCGCGAGGCCTTTCACCAGGGTAAGGCCGTCGAAAATCTCCATTTCGGTCGACGGTTCGCCAAGGTCCAGATCAGCCTCGTCATCGACCAATTCCTTGTGGGCGATAAGCTCCGACAGAACCATTGCGGTGGTCTGCAGGGCCTCGATCTCGACGTCCTCGTACTTGCGCGGATCCATATGCTGGACGCACAGCACGCCGACCGCGCGCTCGCGGTAGACGATGGGGACGCCGGCGAAGGAATGGAACTTTTCCTCCCCGGTTTCAGGGCGATAGAGGAAGTCCGGGTGCGCCTTGGCCTCTGCAAGGTTCAGCGTTTCGATGTTCTGGGCGATCGTGCCCGTCAGCCCTTCACCGACGCCCATGCGGGTGACGTGGACCGCTTCGGGGTTGAGGCCGCGGGTAGCGTAGAGCTCCAGCGCCCCTTCGCGCAGGAGGTAGATCGAGCACACTTCGCTCGACAGTGCATCGGCGATGATTTCGACCACGCGATCCAGCTTGTGCTGGGCGTGCGTGCGCCCGGCCATAACTTCGTGAAGGCGCGTGAGAATCTGGCGAGCGGATGCAACTGCTGACATGGCTCGCAGCTATAGCAAAAATGGTGGGTTGCGAAAGCGGGACGCTGGCACGAGGCCCTGCCCCGCCTTCGATGCGGCCCCCTTAATTGGCGGCCAGTTCTTCCTTGATCCGAAGCTTCTGCTTCTTGATCTTCTGGATCATCGCAATGTCGGGCGCCGGGCGGGTCTGTTCATCGTGCAGGCGAGCTTCGAGCCCGGCATGCTTGGCCTTCAGTGCGTCGACATGGGATGAGTGCATCGGGTTGTCTCCTTCGTGAGCTTGCGACCCATTAGAAGCGACTCGTGCCATTGCGGAACGAGCCGCAGACCGATTATCAAATCATACTATTTCGAATTTACAAAGCCCCGCCTTAGGGTCATGCGACAGGCCGAGATTTTTGGGAAGACGATCGTGAACGAACAAGAGCTGCGCAAACGCCTGGAAATGCTGCGTAGCGAGCATCGTGACCTCGACGTCGCGATTGCCGCGCTGACCGAAGCGGGCGACCAGGGCGGCTTTACCGACCAGCTCCAGATCGCGCGCCTGAAGAAGCGCAAGCTGATCCTGAAAGACAGGATATCGGTGATCGAGGACAACCTCATTCCCGATATCATCGCCTGAACGCGCGCGTCTCTTAGCGGGACAAGCCCGCCACCGCATTGGCACATCAACGCGTATTGCTCTATCGGCCCGGACACATGATCGCATCCACAGCCATAAGCCAGCAGATCGTCGAAGAACTCTACGCCGAAGCGCTGCTTCTGGCGGACGAGGCACGCACCGCCTTCGACCTGAGCGATGCGCAGGACCCGGTCCTTGAGGCTAATGAAGTCCGGATCGCGATGTCGATCGAAGGCCTGCGCACGACGACGCGGGTGATGAATTCCCTGGCATGGCTGCTCAACCAGCGCGCCTATTTCTCCGGTGAACTGAGCCACGAACAGTTGAAGAAGCACGGCACGCTCGGCGAAGAGCGCCCCTCCGACCCGCGCAACATGGCGCGGCTTCCGCTCAAGGTGCGGTCCCTGATCCGCGACACGGAGCGCCTGCATGGCCGCGTGGCACGGCTGGACCGTGAACAACGTTCGCGCGACGCGGCGAATGACGATCCGGTCGGCAGCCTCCAGGGACGTATTGCCGACGCGTTCGGCGCCGCCTGATCAGGCAGCCGACAGCGCCTTGGCGTAGCGTGCGAGCCGGGCTTCGCGCACATCCGCATCCATCGACGGCTTGAAGGTATCGGCCTTGCCGCGCATCTGCGCCGCCGCCGCGTCGAGCGAGGGATATAGCCCTGCCCCCACCGCAGCACACACCGCAGCCCCTAGCGCAGTCGTCTCCACGAATTCCGGACGCTCGACCTCGATACCGAGAATGTCGGCGAGATCCTGCGCCATCCAGTCATTGGCGCTCATCCCGCCGTCGATCCTGAGGCTTGCCCAGGGCGCGCCATCGGCGGCGAATGCCTGCGCGAGGTCATGGGTCTGGTGCGCCATGGCCTCCAGCGCAGCGCGCGCGATCTGCGCTTTGCCGCTGGCGAAACTGAGACCCGAGATGACGCTGCGCGCTTCGGGCATCCAGTGCGGCGCGCCAAGTCCGGCGAGAGCAGGCACGATGACCACCTCGCCGCTGTCCTCGATGGAGCGGGCCAGCTCCTCAGTCTGTGCGGCGCTTTCGATCAGCCCAAGTTCGTCGCGCAAGTACTTGATAAGACTGCCAGCAACGAAACAGGCACCCTCGATCGCATAGGTCCGCTGCCCGCCGGATTGGTGCAAGACCGTGCCGAGCAAGCGGTGGTCGGAGCGGGGAATGTCGCTGCCCTTGTTGGTGAGGACGAAGGCTCCCGTCCCATAGGTCGCCTTGGTTTCGCCGAACGAGAGGCAGCCCTGACCGATAGTGGCAGACTGCTGGTCGCCTACGAGACCGGTAATGGGGACCGTCTGCCCCAGCCACTCTTCCGCCGCGACGGCCAGTTCGCCATGCGTGTCGACAACCTGCGGCAGGCTTTCGCGCGGGACGCCGAACAGCTCGCACAAATCCTCGTCGAACTGCTCGCCATCAAGCGCAAGCAGCAGCGTCCGGCTGGCGTTGCTGGCATCGGAAATATGCGTCCCGCCCGACAGCTTGAAGACCAGCCAGCTTTCCACCGTCCCAAAGGCGAGCGTCCCCTTGTCGTGCGCGGCTTTCACCGCCTCGTCATTGTCGAGCATCCAGCGCATCTTCGTGCCCGAAAAATACGGGTCGAGCAGCAGGCCGGTGCGCTGCTGGACAGACGGTTCGTGCCCTTCATCCTTCAGTTTCGCGCAGAAACCGGAGGTCCGGCGATCCTGCCACACGATGGCGCGCGCCAGAGGTTCGCCGCTGTTCCGGTCCCACGCGACAACCGTTTCGCGCTGATTGGTGATACCGATGGCAGCAATCCGGTCCGCATCCTCGCCCACCGCTTCGCGCATGCAGCCAAGCGTTTTCTCCCAGATTTCCGCCGCATCGTGTTCGACCCAGCCTGGGCGCGGATAGTGCTGCGTCAGTTCGGCCTGACACACCGCCTCCAGCCCGCCCTGCCTGTCGAACACCATCGCCCTGGTGGACGTCGTTCCCGCATCGAGAACAAGAATGCACTCGGCCATGATTTCTCCCTCTTCACCGGCAGATGGTGACATGAACCGCCAGCTCCCCCATATGCAACCCCATGGCAGGTCCTCCTCCCAAACCATGGCCTACGGGCGAAGCGCAGCAGCTCGAACCGCTGGTGCGGCGCGTGCTCGCCCCCAATCCGTCGCCCTATACCTATACCGGCACGCAGTCCTATGTCGTGGGCATCGGCGGCGGCTGTGCGGTGATCGACCCGGGTCCGGACGATCCCGAACATCTTCTCGCGCTCGATGCGGCCATCGGTGACGAGCATGTCTGCGCGATCATGTGCACGCACACGCACCGTGACCATTCGCCTGCCGCTCGCCCCCTTGCCGCGCGTACGGGCGCGCCGATCGTCGGATGCGCCCCACTAGTCCTCGACGACAGCGGCCCCCGCGCCGACGCATCTTTCGACCGGACTTACGAACCCGACCGCGTGCTGGCCGATGGAGAGGCGATGACCGGCCCCGGCTGGACCCTGCGCGCAGTGGCGACGCCCGGTCACGTGTCGAACCACCTGTGCTTTGCGCTGGAGGAAAGCGGCGCGCTGTTCACCGGCGACCATGTCATGGGCTGGTCCACCAGCGTCGTAGTGCCGCCCGACGGTGACATGGCTGATTACATGGCCAGTCTCGAGAAACTCTACGCCCGCGAGGACCGTGTCTTCTATCCGGCCCACGGTGAGGCGATCGAAAAGCCCCGCCAGATGGTCCGGGGGATGATCGGCCACCGCCGCCAGCGCGAAAACCAGATCCTGCGACACCTGCAGGAAGGCCCGCTGGAAGCAGCCGATTTCGTGCCCAGGATGTACAAGGGCCTTGATGCACGCCTGCATGGTGCGGCGAAGATGTCGGTAACCGCCCACCTCATCGATCTGGAACGCCGTGGACTGGTCCAGCGTTCTGGAGAGGTATGGCAAACAACACCGAACAAGCAGACACCCTAGAGACCGACATCGTCACGAAACCGCGCAAGGAGCAATCGCTCGCGCGGGTGCAGGCTGTGCCGTGGCTTATCGTCATCCTCCTCATAGCCGCCTGCGCGTGGCTCGGCTGGCGCGCGTTCTTCCATCAGGAAGAAGGCGACCCGGTCGCCAGCGCCATGCTGGCTTTCGAGAAGCAGAATTCGCTGACCGTGTTCTCCTCGCGCTTCGAAGTCGTGGCGGAAAGCGTCGACAAGCGCGGTGTCCTGGGCGTCGACCTGCTTGAAAGCAGGCAGGCGGCAGTCATCCCGGCGACGGTCGAATATCGCCTCGACCTTTCGCACATGGATCGCGATCGCTTCGAATGGGACGAGGCCAGCGATACGCTCGACGTGATCCTGCCTGCGCTCAAGATTTCGCGCCCCAATCTCGACGAAGGATCGCAGACCACCTTCACCGAGGGCACATACGTCAGCCGCGACGCGAGCAGCGATCTTGCCCGCAACAATTCGCGCCAGGCCGAACGCAAGGCGGCGGAGTTTGCCAAGAACCCGCAGGTCATCGCCATGGCCCGCAGTGCTGCCAAAGAGGCGGTGCGTCAGAATCTCGCCATCCCGCTGCAAGTCGCGGGCTATGAGGACATAGCAGTCAATGTCCGTTTCGATGGGGAAACGCCGCCGGACTAATTGACGGTTCTTCGCTCCCCCGATAGCTTTCGAGGCCATAACGAAAAACAAGACTGGTCGCGTGAACTTGGGGGAGGGAACGACGATGGCATCCACTGCCGCTCAACCGAATACGACTGCGGACCGGGGCAATACCCGCTTTTTCACCATCATGGCTGTCGTCATGTCGACGATCATCGTCGCAGGCTTTTCGCTTAACCTCGCGATGGGCCGGTCCAGCTTCAACGTGCCCTGGGCCTATCACGTCCATGGTATCATCTTCATGTCGTGGATCGGACTTTACCTCGCCCAGCATTTCACCGCCTCTTCCGGCAATTGGACACTGCACCGCAAGCTGGGCAAATTCGCCTACTTCCTCGTCCCCCTCATGGTCGCGGCCGGATCCCTGATCATGGTCGTCGTTGCGCAGCGGACCGGCGGCCCGTTCTTCTTTGACGTGAACGAATTCCTCATCAGCAATTTCGCGCTGGTCTGGTGCTTCGGCTTCCTCGCCTTTTGGGCCTTGCTTCGCCAGCGCTACACCGGCTGGCACCGGCGGTTGATGCTGTGTTCCATGGCCATACTGCTGGGGCCGGGCGTCGGGCGCCTGCTCCCCCTGCCGCTGATGATCCCCAATGCGTGGGTCATCACCACCGTCGTCACGATGATCTTTCCCGTGATCGGCATGATCGCCGACAAGCGCAAGCTCGGGCATGTCCACCCGGCCTATTGGTGGGGCCTCGGCATTTATGCCGGTGTTTTCGTGGCTTCGATGCTGCTCGCCTATTCTCCTGTAGGATATGCGATTACCGATTGGGTCATTGCCGGAACGCCCGGGGCCGAACGCCCGATGGAAGCGTTTCTCCCGCCCGGCTTCACAATGTAGCACTTCGCGGAACCTCCTCGCCTCGCCAGCCATTCTGTCTATAAGCGCATCAAACGCATCAGACGGGACAGATTATGACTGCCGAAACCAGCCTGCCGACCGGGGAAGACCTGCTCAGCGAAATCGATCGCCTCCGCAAGGAAAAGAACGCGATCATTCTGGCGCATTACTACCAGACCGCCGATATCCAGGACATTGCCGATTTCGTCGGTGACAGTCTGGAATTGTCGCGCAAGGCAGCGGAAACCGATGCCGATGTGATCGTGTTCTGCGGGGTGAAGTTCATGGCCGACACGGCCAAGATCCTCAGCCCCGAAAAGATCGTCGTCCTCCCCGACATGGACGCCGGTTGCAGCCTCGAGGACAGCTGCCCGCCCGAAAAGTTCAAGGCTTTCCGCGAAGCCCACCCGGACCACATCGCGCTGACCTACATCAACTGCTCGACCGAGGTGAAAGCGCTGTCGGACGTGATCGTCACCAGCTCCAGCGCGGAAACGATCATCAGCCAGATCCCCGAAGACCAGAAGATCATCTTCGGCCCCGACCGTCACCTTGGCGGTTACATGAGCCGCAAGTTTAATCGCGAAATGTTGCTGTGGCCGGGTGTCTGCATCGTGCACGAGGCCTTCAGCGAAACCGAGCTGCTCAAATTGAAGGCCCAGCATCCCGATGCACCCGTCGCCGCGCACCCCGAGTGCCCGCCGACGATCATCGACCATGCCGATTATGTCGGCTCGACCAGCGGCATCCTGCAATTCGCCAAGACATTCGAGGGCGATACGCTGATCGTCGCGACCGAACCGCACATCATCCACCAGATGGAAAAGGCCCTGCCCGAGAAGAATTTCATCGGCGCACCGGGTGCGGACGGCAACTGCAGCTGCAACATCTGTCCTTACATGGCGCTCAACACCATGGAGAAGATGTACGCCTGCCTGCGCGATCTGGAACCGCGTATCGAAATTGAGGAAGGGCTGCGACTCAAGGCCAAGCAAAGCCTCGACAAGATGCTCGAAATGGCCAGCGGCACCATCGGCAAGGGCGATCTGGGCAAAGTCTGAGGCACCGAGAGCGGTGATGCGCGTTTAGCCCTGCATGACCGCTGAAATCCGCTTTTTCTGGGCGCGCCTTAACGCCAACTACTGGTTCTATCCGGCGCTTTTCTCAATCCTTGCCGCGATTCTTGCCTTTGCAATGGTCTGGCTCGATCGTTCTGGCTTTGCCGAGTTCCTCAACGATGTGAGCTGGGTTATCCCTGCCCGTCCCAAGGGTGCAGCGGACATGCTGACCGTCATGGCCGGCAGCATGATTGGTGTCGCTTCGACGGTGTTCTCGATCACGATTGCGGCGGTCGCCTATGCCAGCGGTAATTACGGGCCGCGCCTGCTGACGAACTTCATGGAGGATCGCGGCAACCAGCTGAGCCTTGCGACCTTTATCGGCAGCTTCGTCTATTCCCTCCTGGTCCTTCGCGCCGTCCGCGCCGAGGACGAGACACCGGCCACGATCAGCGATGCCACGACCACTGCGCTGCCCGGCTTCACGCCGCAACTTTCGCTGCTCGTCGCTTACGTCCTGCTCGGCCTGTGCGTTGCGGTGCTTGTTTTCTTCCTCAACCACATTCCCTCGAGCATCCGCATCAACAAGGTGCTCGAAGGGATTGGCGGCCGGCTACTCCAAGCCATTCGCGAGACCTATCCGGTCGAAGATCAATTCGCCGATGCACGCCAGCCCGAAGGCGGCGATCCGATTACCGCCTGGGGCACCGGCTATGTGCAGCTCATCGATTTCGAGGATCTCGAGAAAATCGCGCGGGAGTGTGGCTGCACCTTCTCGCTGGTCGTGCGGACGGGCGACTTCGTCCACCGTGAAATGGAACTCATGTGCATCAAGGGGTGCAAGCCGGAGAAAATCGAAGACCGCGTGCGTGACTGTTTCACGCTCGGGGCCACGCGCACGCCGGAACAGGACCCTCAATTCCTGATCGACGAGTTGGTGGAAATCGGCCTGCGCGCGCTTTCGCCCGGGATCAACGATCCTTTTACCGCGATTACGGCACTACACTGGCTTGGCGCGGCCACGGCAGAAGTCGGACGCCGTGACCTGCGTAAGGACGTGTGCGGTGAAGACGCCGAGCACTGCCCCGTGATCCCCGCTCCCGACGGGTTCGATCATTACGTAAAGCGCGGGTTCGGCGCGATCCGCAGCGCGGTGGCGACCTCTCCGATCGCATCGGAGGTCATGCTAGACACGCTTGCTAATGCGGCCACTCCGCTCAAGCACGAAGGGCGTCAGGCCAGCCTTATGGACGAAGCGGACAAACTGGCGGAACAGGTGAAGCTGAGCCTTGTCGGCCCGGACCTCGAACGCTTCGAACAGCACCACCGCGAATTCAACCGCACGTTCTGGTGACCGTCAGCGCGTTCGCGGCACCTTGACCTTGCCCGCCGCACTGCGGGCGATGACGAGCGCGGTCCCGACCAGCGCCATGCCTGCGATATTCAGCAAGGTGAGCATCTCCTCGAAGACCGCCCATCCGATCGTCGCGCCAATGGCCGGCTGCAGCAGCAGCGCCATGCCGATAATCAGCGGCGGGAAATGGCGAAGCGAGAATACGAGTAGACCCTGCCCGATGATCTGGCTCGACAGCGCCAGCAGGACAACCGGCTGCCAGCCTGCCGCGCCCGGCCAGATCGGCTCTCCGCTCGCCAGAGCGATGGAGAGCAGGATCGGCGAAGCGGCCAGCGACACCAGCAAGAGCACGCTCCATTGTCCCAACGCCGTTCGCGCGCGCTGTGCGGGTAAGAGGTAGAAGGCGTAGAACAGGCCCGCAGCAAGGCAGAACAGGTCGCCGACGAAGCTTGCCTGGGAAATCTCAAGGCTGCGACCGAGCAGGATTGCCGCTCCTGCCAATGCCATGGCGACCCCCGCAAATTCTCTGCCGGAGGGCGCGCGGCGAAGGGCAATCAGCCCCCAGATCATCAGGATCACGCTGCCGGAGTTCCCGAACAGGACCGCATTGCCGAGCCGCGTGCGCTCGATCCCGACGTGCCAGCTGGCAAGGTCGAGGGCGAAGAACACACCAGCCGCAACGGCAAGCAGCGCAAGCCGCTTGTCGAGGGGTTCGGGTGACCGGGTGCGCCAGGCGAGTATCGCAAGAAGGGGGATCGGCAGCAGCAATCGCCAGAAGGCGGACGAGACGGGCCCCGTATCTGCCAGCCGCACCAGCCAAGGACCGAGGGCGAGCGCGAAGTTGCCCGCGAGTAACGCGACGAAGTGCCACGCGCCGGGCTGAAAGCCATTCTTGTCGGCCGGGGCGCTTGTTTCGCTCATCCCGGCCCCCTAGCTCTCCTGTCACAAGGAAGTCAGCAAAAAAGGACTTGTCCCATATGCATGCAAAGCTGTTCGAACCGCTCACTCTCGGCGCCATCGAAACGAAGAACCGCGTCTACATGGCCCCGCTCACCCGTGGCCGTTCGACGCAGCCCGGCTCGATCCCGAACGAGATGATGGCGACTTATTACCGCCAGCGCGCAGGGGCAGGCCTGATCATTTCCGAAGCCACCGGCATCAGCGTGGAAGGGCTGGGGTGGCCCGCCGCTCCCGGTATCTGGAGCGATGAACAGGTCGAAGGCTGGAAGCCCGTGACGCAGGCCGTGCACGAAGAAGGCGGCAAGATCGTGCTCCAGCTCTGGCACATGGGCCGCCTCGTCCATCCTGATTTCCTTGGCGGGAAGCCCCCCGTCTCGGCCAGCGCCACCTGCGCTCCCGGCCATGCCCATACGTTCGAGGGCCGCAAGGATTACCAGCCTGCCCGCGCGCTCGGCACGGACGAGATCGCACGCGTTGTCGAAGATTACCGTCACGCTGCCGAGAATGCGAAAAGGGCCGGATTCGACGGCGTACAGCTGCACGGCGCGAATGGTTATCTGGTCGATCAATTCCTGCGCGACAGCACCAACCAGCGCGATGACGAATATGGCGGCAGCCCGGAAAACCGCACGCGTTTCCTGCGCGAAGTGCTTACCGCCCTCATCGACGTGTGGGGCGCCGACCGCGTCGGCGTGCGCTTGTCGCCCAACGGCGAAACGCAAGGGTGCGACGACAGCGATCCGCCCGCAACCTTCGGCGCCGCCGCGAAGGTGGTCGAAGAACTCGGCCTCGCCTTCCTCGAATTGCGCGAGCCGGGGCCGGAAGGCACGTTCGGCAGCACCGACGTGCCGAAGCAAAGCCCGCTGATCCGCCAGATCTATTCGGGACCGCTGGTGCTCAACAGCGATTATTCGCCCGAAGATGCGGTGGCCGACATCGAAGCGGGTCGTTGTGATGCAGTGAGCTGGGGCCGCGACTTCATCTCGAATCCCGACCTGCCGGAGCGTTTCCGCCTCGGTGCAGACCTGCAACCCAATGTAAATGTGCCGCAAAGTTGGTACCTTCCGGGACCCGCAGGATACATTGATTACCCCATGCTAACCAAACAGGAGCACACTCTCGCAAAGTGATTCGCACCGTTCCGGAGCGTCTCGCTCGCTAAGGAGGGTTGCCGTATGCGCTCGTGGATCCAGGTCCCGGCGGACAAAGAGAAGGCCTTGGGCCAGGTTGCAGGCAGCGGCGCAGACGTTGTCGTCGTGGACCTGGCCCGCGCGGGCAACGCCGATGCAAAGCAACACAGTCGCCTTGCAGCGCGCGACTGGCTTGTTTCCCACCGCGAGCAGCTGGTCGCCGCCCGCCGCTTTGAACGGTGGGCACGCGTCGGCCCGGTCTCGAGCCCGCAATGGCGCGATGACCTCGATGCAGCGCTGGAGGGTGCACCTGACGGTATCGTACTGGCGGGCTGTTCGAGCAGCGAGGATATCCAGCAATTCGCTGCCATGCTGTATGAAGGCGAAGCCAAAGCGGGGCTGCGCAGCAATTCGATCCGTATCGTACCAGAACTCGGCGGGACCCCGGCCGCTGCCCTGAATCTGGCCGCATTTGCGCACGAACTTCACCCACGAATCGTAGGTTATGGCTGGGATGCTGCGGCTCTTGCCCGATCTATCGGAGCACGCAGGATGCGCGGGCCCGGCGGGTTGTGGATCGATCCGCTCGCGCATGTGCGCGCCCAAGTCCTGCTCGCCGCCCATGCCCGAGGCCTTCAGGCTATCGAGGCCGGTTTCCGGGACCATCGCGATGCAGAAGGTGCGGAGCGGGCTATCAAGGCAGCCCGCGCGGACGGTTTCACGGGAATGGTTGCGGTCCACCCTTCACAGGTCGACGCGATCAACAGGGTATTCGCACCTTCGACCGATGAAACCGCCGAAGCGCGAGAACTAATCGGCCTTTTCTCCCTCAATCCCGGAGCGGAGGTCATGCCATTTCGCGGGCGCTATGTTGGGCAGGCCGAACTCGCCCGTGCCAAGGCCCTGCTCGGAGAAGCTTAAGACTCCTCGCCGTCCGCGTCGGCGGCGGGTGCATCCCCAGCAGGCTCTGCCGGCTCTGCAGCGGGCGCTTCCTCATCGCTTTCCTCTTCAGGTTCCGCCGGAGGGGACCCGGAAGAAGGCGTCGAGCTGTCGTTGGACGATTGTTGCCTCAATGCCGGAGGCTGCGAGGTGCTCGTGGCAAGCGGAAGCATGTCGTCGCTGATGGTGCCGCCCAGCACTTCGCCTTCAGCGGTCTGAGCCTCGTCTGAAGTTGCAACCTCGCTCGCCTCGTCTTGGCAGGCCGCGAGCAGCACCGCGCCAGCAACAATGATCCCGATCCGCTTCATGGCAACGCACATTCCTTTCCCGACAGCGCGGCGAGGAAATCGCCGGCCCGCTGCCTAAGCGCTTCATCGAACGCCTCAGGCGTAGTGGCATGGCCTAGCTGTGCCATGCTTGTCACGCCGAATTCGTCGATCCCGCACGGCACGATCCCTGTGAAATGCGAAAGGTCCGGATCGAGATTGACCGAAAAGCCGTGCATCGTGACCCACCGCCTGACCCGCACGCCGATGGCGCCGATCTTTGCTTCACGACCGTCCACATCGCGGGTCCAGATGCCGATACGCCCTTCGGAGCGCCAGCATTCGACACCCAGATCGCCCAGCGTCGCAATCACCCAGCCTTCCACCGAATGGACGAAGCAGCGCACGTCGCGCCCGCGTTCCTTCAGGTCGAGCATGATGTAGCCGATCCGCTGGCCCGGACCGTGATAGGTATAGCGTCCGCCCCGTCCTGCCTCGACCACTTCGAACCTTGGGTCGAGCAATTCCGTCCCGTCGGCACTGGTACCGGCGGTGTAGACCGGCGGGTGCTCGAGCATCCAGACCAGCTCTGGCGCTTCGCCCTCGGCAATCGCCCGGTTGCGGCTTTCCATATGCTCAAGCGCTTCGCGATAGGGAATTCGCGCCTTTTCGGCACGCCATTCGACGCTATCGGTGAGCAAATCGTCCATCGTGATTGCGTGGCGATGCTCGCTGCGCTTATCAAGTGCGAAAGAGAGGGTAACGCGATGAAATTCGACTTCGACAAGGGCTGGAGCGAGGCGATTGCCATGATCCGTAGCAATTTCGGACTGCTGGCGACGATCGCAGGCGTCCTGATCTTCCTGCCGTCCGCATTCGCCGCGATCCTGTTCCCCGACGCGAGCCTGCAGATCGCCGGCGGCAATTCGGCACAGCCCGACATGGACCAGTTGCAAGAGGCCATGCAGACACTCGTTGCCGAGTACTGGTGGCTGTTCCTTATCGTCTTCCTGCTGACCAGCCTTGCCCAATTGGCGATGTTTGCCTTCATGCGCCGCCGCGCTTCGCCGACGGTCGGGGAAGCGCTCGGCACGGCTGCCAGCCTGCTGCCAAGCTTTGTCGGCGCCTATATCCTGCAGGTCCTGGCGTTGATGGCCCCCTACGTGCTGCTTGTGGCATTGCCCGCCCTCGCTGGCCTTTCGCCGATCGCCGTGGTCGGGGCATTGGTCATGATCCCGCTGGTTATCTACCTGATGATCAAGTTCTCTCTGACGACAGCAGTCATCGGCCTTGAGGGAGAGCGTAATCCCGTTGCGGCATTGCGCAGATCGTGGAGGCTGACGAGGGGCAATTCGTTCCGGCTGCTCGGCTTCTATCTCCTGCTGGCCGTTGCCGCTTTTATCCTGTTCCTGATTGCAGGGTGGATCGTGGGCCTGATTTTCTCGTTCGGCGGCGAGCAGACGATCGGCTTCGGAACGGCGCTTTTCGCCGGCGCCGTAGATGCGCTGGCTTCCGTATTCATGGTCAGTATCTTCGCCGCCATCCACGCGCAGCTGTCGCGCCTGTCGGTGGCCGGCGATAGCCTCGAAGCTTAGCTTTTCGGTTCTTTCCAGCCCCAGAACAGCTGGCAGGGCAACACGTTGAGCGCTTCGAACCCTCGTTCGATCCGCTGAAA
Organism: Qipengyuania aquimaris; assembly: GCF_009827445.1. GTDB lineage: Bacteria > Pseudomonadota > Alphaproteobacteria > Sphingomonadales > Sphingomonadaceae > Qipengyuania > Qipengyuania aquimaris. Next base: position 130,016 of record NZ_WTYI01000001.1, on the reverse strand, counting down.
GTACGGCGCCATGTAATCGCGCGCCTTGGCGGAGAACTGGTACACGAGAAACGCGCCGCCGGGACGGATCACTCGATAAGTGGCCTCGGCAATGGCCGGACCTACTCCTGCCGGCAGGGTCGAGAACGGAAGGCCCGAAAGCACGTAATCGGCGTGATCGTGCCCATGCGCCTTTACGATCTCTTCGACATCGGCAGCCGACCCGTGAACGGCAGTAAAGCGGCTGTCGATGAAATGCTTGCGCAGGTAGTCGATATAGAGCGGGTTGGTGTCGATCACGATCAGCGCGCCATCGCGCGGCAGGCGATCGAGAACAGCCTGGCAGAATGTCCCGACCCCCGGACCGTATTCGACGAACAGCTTGCATTCGTCCCATTTGACCGGGCCGAGCATCTTTTCGATAGTGAAACGCGATGAGGGAATGATCGAACCGACCATCTTGGGGTGTTCGATAAAGCCGCGAAAGAAGACGCCCCACTGGCCGAAGAAGCGTGCTGCTTTCTGTTTTAAAGAGCGCCTTTCGAGCGCGCCGACATTGTTGCCTCCGGTCAAGTCCGGCCCCTTCACATATCGAAAAGACAAGCACTTGCTGTGGCAGGCACGCTTGGCCATTGCAAGGGAGAGCGGCTCGGCGTAGCCCGCAAAGCCTATGGCAGATGCCGATCTTTCCGACGCCGTGACGTCACCGGTTGCCAAGGCACCAAAACCCATCTCGCGCGAGCGGATGACGCTGCTCTTCGCGGTAATGCTGACCACAGCTGCCGGTAACACCGCAATGCAGTCGGTCATGCCCTCGATCGGCACGGCCCTTAAAATCGACGATGTCTGGATCAGCCTCGCATATAGCTGGTCCGCCCTCCTGTGGGTCGTTTGCGCGCCGTTCTGGGCCGATCGCTCCGACCGGCGGGGCCGCAAGGCCATGATGGCCCTGGGAATGATCGGGTTTATCATATCGATGGCACTATGCGGGCTTGCCCTGTGGTTCGGCCTGATCGGATTGCTGAGCGGAACGGCGGCCCTCATCGCATTTGCCGCCGCACGCAGCCTTTACGGCGGTTTCGGCAGTGCGGCGCCGCCTGCCGTGCAGGCTTATGTTGCCAGCCGCACACCGCGCGCGCAGCGAACGCAGGCGCTGTCGCTGATCGCCTCGAGCTTCGGTCTGGGGACGGTGATCGGCCCTGCACTCGCGCCCCTGATGGTCCTACCATTCGTAGGGCTGACCGGGCCCTTCATCATCTTTGCCCTCATCGGGATCATCACTCTCATGGCTCTGCGCCTGAGGTTGCCGAATGACGAACCGCAATTCGCAGCAAGGGGCAGCGCCTACGATGCGCCCTACGCGGGCGCCTCGCACTCGGCGGACCTAGACGAGGACGAGGACGAGGAAGAGGTCGAGCCGCACAAATTGCGCTGGTTCGAACCGCGCCTGCGCCCCTGGGTTACCGTGGGTCTGCTAGGCGGACATGCACAGGCCATGGTACTCGGCATTGCCGGCTTCCTGGTGCTCGACCGGCTTGGCCTGCGCGACACGCCAGCGGAAGGCACTGGCCCGGTTGGCTTGGTCCTGATGGCCGGTGCTATCGCAACCTTGCTTGCACAGTGGGGCCTCATCCCGCGACTCAATCTCGGACCACGTGGTGCGACACTTTCGGGCATCGCCGTTGCCGGTTTCGGCGTGGCCTTGCTGGGCGTTGCCGACGACATTCATTCGATCGCGCTGAGCTTCGCGATCGCCTCGCTCGGCTTCGGCCTGTTCAGGCCGGGATCGACATCCGGCACTTCCCTTGCAGTGACACGCGCGGAACAGGGGCAGGCGGGCGGCGTGACAGCCTCGGTTGCAGGTGCCAGCTACATCTACGCCCCAGCGCTCGGGGTATGGCTGTACGGTCACTCCGACTGGCTGGGCTTCGGCCTGATCGTCGCGCTATGCGCCATCGTGTTCGTCTACGGGTGGTTCAGCCTGCAGCCCGACAGCAAGCTGACCCGCGAGCGCGCCTAGAGAATTTCGAGCACCTTGTCCTGCGGGCGGCATAGGCGGACGCCCTTGTCCGTTTCGACCAGCGGCCGTTCGATCAGGATCGGCTCGGAAGCCATCGCCTCCAGCACCACGTTGTCCGCAGCATCCTGCAGGCCACGCTCTTCGGCATCGGTGCCGCGCTTGCGCAGTCCTTCAGCAGGCGAGATGCCCGCATCCTTGTAAAGCTGGGCAAGCTTGTCGGCGCTGGGCGGCGCCTTAAGGTATTCGATAACCTCCACTTCGACCCCCGACAGGTTTTCCAGGATAGCCAGCGTCTTTCGCGAAGTGCCGCATTTCGGATTGTGCCAGATGGTCGCTTTCATGGGGGTTCTCCTGAGTGATTGGCGCAGCATCTAATCGCCTGTTGCGATCAGTGAAAGGCACCCTTGCGATTTTTTCATCGTCAATTTCGGCATTATGGGTTGCTAATGCGAATAGGTCGCAATAGCAGGGCGTCAAGAAATTGAGAATCTCTCGCAAGAACAGAAAGCTTTGCATGAAACCGACCACCCTGACCCTGCTTGCCGCGACCACAGCACTCGCGACTCCGGCATTTGCAGCGGAAGAGGCGCAGCCTGAACGCGATTACCTGCCGACCGACATCGTCGTGACGGGCGATCGTTCGGACGGTTACGATAACGACGATGGCTCCACCGCTACCAAGACGCCGACGCCGCTGATCGACGTCCCGCAGGCGGTATCCTTCATCACCGAAGACCAACTGGAAGACCAGTCGATCCGCCAGCTCAACGATGCACTGCGCTATGTACCCGGCATCAGCATGGAAACGGGCGAAGGCCACCGCGACGAGGTATTCATTCGCGGCCAGGAGACCACTGCGGACTTCTACATCGACGGTCTGCGCGATGATGCGCAATATTACCGCTCGCTCTACAATATCGACCGCGTCGAAGTTCTGAAGGGTGCCAATGCGCTGATCTTCGGTCGCGGCGCAGGCGGCGGTGCGATCAACCGCGTGGCCAAGCGCGCGGAACTGGGCGATGTCTTCACCAGCGGCGAAGCTTCCGTCGACACCTTCGGTGCGTTCGCCCTGCTGGCCGACGTGAACCAGGCCATGTCCAACGACGTCGCGCTGCGCATCAACACGACCTACGAGGAATTCGACAACGATCGCGACTTCTACAACGGTCGCTTCATCGGCGTATCGCCGACGGTCACCGCAGCCCTCGGCGCGGACACGACGCTGATCGCCAGCTACACCTACGACAATGACGAGCGCGTCACCGACCGCGGCGTACCCTCGCTCGACAATCGTCCGCTGACCGGTTTCGACAGCACCTTCTTCGGCGATGCCGGGTTCAACCGCTCTGAAGTCGACGTGCATATCAGCCGCGTCCGCCTCGAACACGATTTCAACAGCGGCCTTACTGCCAATGCCACGGTCCAGTTCGCCGATTACGACAAGGTCTATTCCAACATCGTTCCCTCGGGCACCGACGGCGAGACCGTGACGCTCGGCGGCTATCTGGATGCGCAGCAGCGCACCAACTGGATCGGCCAAGCGAACCTCGTCTGGGAAGCGGACTTCGGCGACAACCTGTCCTCCACCCTGCTCTTCGGCATGGAAGCGGGTCGCCAGGATTCGGCCAACCAGCGCCAGACGGTTTCCTTCACCCGTGCGGTGGATGCGAGCGATCCCGATGCGCTGCAGCCGAACGAGACGCCGCTGACCGATGTCCTGTTCATTCCGCCGTTCCAGCTGAACCCCGTGTCCCGCTCGCGCGACAGCAATCTCGAAACGCTTTCCTTCTACATCCAGGAACAGCTCGAGATCGGCGAGTATCTCGAACTGGTGGCCGGCGTTCGCTGGGACCGCTTCGACCTCGAAACCGTGAACGTGCTCAATGGACAGCCCGGCGACCGTGTCGACGAGAAGTTCAGCCCCCGCCTCGGCCTGATCGTGAAGCCGACGCCTGATCTGTCGCTCTATGCGTCCTATTCGGAAAGCTTCCTGCCCCAGGCGGGCGACCAGTTCTTCATCCTGTCGCAGGGCGATGCGCAGTTCGAGCCGGAAAAGTTCACCAATTACGAACTCGGCGCAAAGTGGGCACCGCTCGACAAGGTCCTCCTGAGCGCGGCGCTCTTCCGTCTCGAGCGGACCAATATCCAGGCGCCCTCGCCCACCGATCCGACGCTCACTGTCCTTGCCGGCGAGAGCCGTATCGAAGGTTTCGAATTCAGCGCGGTCGGCGAGATTGCCGATTTCTGGAAAGCCAATCTCGGCTACACCTATCTCGAGGGCGAATTGCTGAACGACAACGCTTTCGGCGATGCCGGCCAGCGCCTGCAGCAGCTTCCCAAGCACTCGATTAGCGCATGGAACCGCTTCGACGTGACCGAACAGCTGGGCTTCGGCTTCGGCGGTATCCATCAGTCGGACCAGTTCGCAAGCTTCTCCAATACGGTGGTCCTGCCCAGCTACTGGCGCGTCGATGCCGCTGCGTACTACACCGTCAGCGACAGGCTGAGCGTGCAGCTCAACATCGAGAACCTGTTCGACGAGGATTTTTATCCGAGCGCGCACGGCAACAACAATATCCAGCCGGCCGATCCCTTCAGCGCGCGTATCGGCGTCCGCTTCGAAATCTAGGGCAATGCCTGCATAGAGAGCGACTTTCCTACACGCGCGTTATTGCGCAGAGGGAAAGTCGCTCTTTCTCCAGGTCGATCAAGCGTTTGCGGAACGAGGTGTCACCCTGTCCCGGGACGGGGATACGCAGGCTTTTTTTCATCTATTTCAATATGTTGAGATGACCGCCCAAAGGCGACACGGTGTCGCCTTTGTCACCTGTCTTCAGGCTCTGGTCGCCCGCTTTCTTCCGGGGGCGCGGCAAGCGCAGGCACTTCGCGCGCAGCGTCCTCGCTGCTGATGCCCGGCGCAGGTGCCGCGCTGATCCGCTCCTGCCTCCGCGCGACGCGCCCCGCTCGCTGGATGGCACTCACCAGTCGGGGATAGACGCCGCAGCGGCATAGGTTTGGCACGGCAGCCTTGATGTCGGCTTCCGACGCGCCGGGATTGCGGTTGATGAGGGCAGCCGCCGCCATGACGATGCCCGGCGTGCAGAACCCGCACTGGATTGCCTGTTCCGCTACCAGTGCCTGCTGGACGGGGTGCGAGCGGTCGCCGCTCAGCCCCTCGATCGTCGTGACGAAGCGTCCCTCCGCTTCTCCGATGGTCACGAGACAGGAGCGCAGCGGTTCGCCGTCGATATGGACCATGCACGATCCGCAATCGCCCGTGCCGCATCCGTATTTGGTGCCGGTGAGGTTGGCGGCGTCACGCAAGGCCCACAGGAGGGGCGTATCGTCGTCCATCAGGAATTCGACCGGACGATCGTTCACAGTCATGCGTGACATGGGTGGCGGGACCTATCGGGCGTAGTGTTCGAGATAGCCGCAACGATTGCAGCGCCAGCTCTCAATAGCGAGCAGGCTCTTCTTGTCGACCTTGAGCCCCCACCATCTCTTGTCAGGGGCGCCCTTGTGCCAGCCGGGCACGTGGGCCTCTCCGTAACCGCGATCGACCGTGAAGCCCTCTTCCATCCGCCCTTCGCATTTCGGGCAGGTCTTCCCTGCCGCCATCAGCTCTGCCAGCTGTCGTCGATCTTGGACACGCGGCGCTTCCACGCCTCGAAATCGAGGACGCCTGCGCCGCCCTGGCTGGCCATCACGGCAAGGTCGCGCTGGTGAACGTCGACCACCTCTTGCGAAATCACGTTGGCCTCACCCTGCGAAAGGGTCGCGACCTGGATTTCGCAGGCACGCTGGAGCGCCCACATCTTCACGAACATCCCGGGGATGGTCTTGTCCATCACCACGGGGCCGTGGTTGCGCAGCATCAGGATCGAGTGGTTGCCGAGGTTCTCGACCAGGCGGTCACCCTCTTCGGCGCGCACGGTCACGCCCTCGAAGTCGTGATAGCCGATCTGGCCCTGGAAATTGCAGGCGTAGAAATTGGTCGGCACCAGGCCGTCCTTGTGACTGCACACCGCCATGGTCGCAGTCGTATGAACATGGCAGATCGCCGTCGCTTTTTCGCCAAGGTGCTTGTGGAAGTGGGCGTGCTGCGTGAAGCCGGCCTTGTTCACCATGTATTGCGACTGGCCGACATTGTTGCCCTCGACGTCGATCTTGACGAGGTTCGAGGCGGTCACTTCATCGTAGAGCAGGCCGAAGGGATTGATGAGGAACGTGTCCTTCTCGCCCGGCACGGCAACGGAGATGTGGTTGTAGATGCTCTCGCCCCAGCCGAGGTGGTCGAAGATGCGATAGCAGGCCGCCAAATCCTGCCGGACCTTCCATTCCGCTTCGCTGCATTCGAACTTAGGCTTCATCTGCGTTGCCATGGCGTGCTCTCCTTGGGTCTCTTATTGCAACCTCTATCGCATGGTGCCCCCCTTCCGGGCAAGCTATGCTGAGCAATTGAGCGCTTCCCTTGCGCGCCCCGCCCCGCTAGCGCTGCCCGGTAATGAGCGAGACGGCCAAACTGACGCGCGGAAGCATAGCGGGCCATCTCGTCGGGCAGACGGCGCCGATGATCATTGGCGTGGCCGCGATCATGTCGGTCGGCCTCATCGATGCCTATTTCATCGGCCAGCTGGGATCGCAGGAACTCGCCGCGGTCAGCTTCATCTTCCCGATCACCATTGCGCTCTCCAGCCTCGGCGTCGGGGTGATGGTCGGGATCAATTCCGTGATCGCCCGCGCGCTGGGCGAAGGCGATGTCGAGCGTGCGGAACGGCGTGCCAATTTCGGCGCGGTCTTTGCGCTCGTCGTGGGCGTGGTGATGGGGCTGGCGCTATTCGTGCTGCTCGATCCGCTTTTCCGGCTGATGCAGGCGAGCGATGGGCTCCTGCCGCTGATCCGCGATTACATGCAGCCCTATTCGCTGGGGCTTCCGGTATTGCTGCTCCAAATGGGCCTTAACGGGGTGCTGCGCGGACAGGGCGAAGCCCGCAAGACGAGCTACGTCTCGATCACCTACTCGGTCGCGAACTGGATCCTCGACCCGATCCTGATTACCGGGGCTTTCGGATTTGCCGGTTTCGGCATAGCAGGGGCCGCCTACGCCTCGATCGCCGGGTTCGGCATCGCCATCCTGGTCGCGCTCTACCTGATCAAAAGCGCGCAATTGCATATCAACCCGACTTCGATCCGACGCTGCAACGTTGGCGAGAGCAGCCGCGCGATCATTAGCGTTGCCGGACCAGCCGCCTTTTCCAACGCCATCAACCCGATCGGCCTGTCGGTGCTCACAGCCTTGCTCGCCAGCCAGGGCGAAGCCGCGGTTGCAGGCTTCGGTGCCGCAGGCAGGCTCCAGAGTTTTGCGACGGTTCCCCTGCTGGCCCTGTCCGGATCGATCGGCGCGATCGTCGGCCAGAACTGGGGTGCACGCCAGCCCGACCGCTCCCGCACCGCCATGCTTTATTCCGCGGTCTTCTGCGTGGTGTACGGATTGGCGACGGCGATCCTGCTTTACTTGACGGGCGGCTGGTTCGCGCAATTCTTTACCGACGATCCTGCCGTGGTCGCCGAATTCGAAAGCTATCTGGAAATCGCGGTCTGGGGATATGCCGGCTTCGGCCTGCTGATCGTGGCGAATGGCGCGCTCAACGCAGTAGACCGAGCGGGGCTAGCGCTGACCCAGAGCGCAGCGCGCGTGTTCCTCGTGATGTTGCCCTTCGGCTGGCTGCTGCGATCCGCGCTCGGTGCCGAAGCGATCTACGGAGCGGAACTGGTTGCCAATATCGCTGGAGGCATTCTGGCATCCCTGATCGTCTGGCGTGTCCTGAGAAGCGGTCCCGAGAATTGAGAGCAATCCCAACCAAACGTTAACCATCATCGTCCATAGCGTCTGCGGAATATCAGGGGATCCGTTGACGTCATGGATGAGTTGCTGGCCGATTTCGTCGCCGAAACACGCGAAATGCTCGAACAGAGCGGCACAGAGCTCGTCGCGTGGGAGGCCGATCCTTCCGACACGGCGCGCATCGATACGATCTTCCGTTTCGTCCATACTGTTAAGGGCAATTGCGGCTTCTTCGACTTTCCCCTGCTCGAAAAGCTGAGCCACGCAGCCGAGGACGCCCTTGCAGAATGCAGGGCCGGCCGCCGTGAAGCAGATCCCGCCCTTGTAACTGCTGTCCTCGCGATCATCGACCGTATCGGCGAGCTTGCCGACATGATCGAAGCGGGTGAAGACCTGGTCGAAGACCAGAACGACATAGCGCTTATCGCTGCTCTCGAGACCGATGCCGCCATTGAAGTGCAGAGCGATGTCTCTCCCGTCGAACCCGTTTCCGACGAACAGGACGACGCGGCACCGACAGCTGCGAAGCGCAATACGGTACAGCGCTCAATCCGCCTGCCAGTCGATCTCCTTGACGAGGTCATGAAGGGCGTCTCCGACATGGTCCTGGCCCGCAACGATCTGGCCCGGCGCTTGCGCGAAGCAGGCGAGCAGCCGACGATCGACGGCCCGTTCGAGCGCCTTTCCGCCATCCTTGCCGATGTTCGCACCTCGATCACACGCATGCGAATGCAGCGGCTGGAACACCTCTTCACCTCCCTGCCTCGCCTGGTGCGCGACCTGTCCAGCGAATTGGGCAAGCAGGTCATGGTGGATTTCGAAGGCGGCGAGGTGGAACTCGACCGAGAGATGATCGAGATGATCCGCGATCCGCTCACCCACATCATCCGCAACGCCATTGACCACGGAGTGGAAACACCGGCGGAGCGACTGAAGAAGGGCAAGCGCGAAATTGGCCTGCTCCGTTTTGCGGCTCGCCAGTCGGGCAACCAGATCAGCCTGCTCATTAGCGACGATGGTGGCGGGATCGATACGGAGCGGCTTGGCCAGAAAGCAGTCGCGGCCGGTATCTACTCCCAGTCCGAAATCGAGCGCATGTCCGATGCGCAAAAGCACCAGCTGATCTTCGAACCCGGTCTCTCGACCGCGGATGAAGTCAGCGCCGTCTCCGGTCGCGGGGTCGGCATGGACGTCGTGCGCGCGAACCTCGAGCGCGTGGGCGGTTCCATCACGGTTTCGAGCAAGCCCGGTGAAGGCACGAGCTTCCATCTGCACCTGCCTCTCACCCTTTCGATTATCGCAACGCTGACGGTTTCCAGCGGCGGGCAGAATTACGCCATCCCGCGCAGCTACATCGAAGAAATCGTTTTCGGCAGCGCCAACAGCGTCGAATTCGCCCAGGCGGGTGCCCGCCGCCTCATCACCTTCCGTGGTCGCCGCGTGCCCTGCCTCTCGCTCGCCGACGTGCTTGGCACAGAAGACAACGAGCGGTGCGAATGGGAAACCAAGACTCTCGTCCTCGTTCGCCTGGCAAGCGATGACGTATTCGCTCTCGCCGTCGATCGCGTTCACGACCACGAAGATGTCGTGGTCAAACCGATCGCACCGGCGATCATGCAGACCAAGCTCTATGCCGGCACGACACTCCTCGACGACGGCACACCCATGATGCTGATCGACTTGCCAAGCATCGCACAGATGCGCGGACTGGTCGGCGAAATGCGCTCCAAGCCTGCACTTGCCGAGGAACAATCCCGCAAGAAGAGCAAGGATGGCGTTCCGCTGATGCTATTCCGGGGCCTCGACGGACGCCGCCGTGCGGTCAGACTGGAACTCGTCAAGCGCATCGACACGGTGTCTTGCGAAGCGTTCGACATCGACGGCGAGCGCGCGCAGGCAGTCATCGATGGCCGCATCCTTCCGCTTGCCGGTCTGGAACACGGCACCCTGCCCGAAGGTCGCTGCCGTCTGCTTCGTCTGAGCGATGGCGATAGCGAACTGGTATATACTGTGTCCGAGGTGCTCGACGCGGCAGAGATGACCGAAGAACTGGTTGTCTCGGCAAACGATGCATCGATCGAAGGCGTCACCCTGGTGGAAGGCAAACCCGTGCCGCTCGTCGATGGCCATACGCTGTTCTTCAAGCATTCGGCGCCGAAGCGGATCGACCACCCGCTCAAGTGCCGTATTCCGCAGGACAGCGACTGGGCCCGCACGATACTCGAACCTCTCGTCGAGGCGGCCGGTTACCGGATCGCGCACGAGGATGACGACGACGCCGATCTCGCCATCGAGATCGCCGGGAACGCAGCTCCGCATGGCCCTGCAAAGGAAACCATCCGCCTGCGCCCCGATCCCGAAGATGCAGGAGACGGCTCGATCTATCGTTACGACCGTGAAAGCCTGCTGGCAGAACTCAAGCGCGTGCGCACCGGGAGGGCGGCATGAACGATTTGCTTCTTATGTGCACGATCGCCGGGCGCGATGCCGCGATCCCTGCGCTGCGAGTCCAGACAGTCCTTGAAATCGACGATATCACGCCGATCCCCGGGACGCCGGACTTCATCTGTGGTCTGACGCCGCTCCGCAGCCAGGCGCTGACCGTAGTCGACTGCGCGCTGGCGCTCGGTTTCGACGAACCATGCTCCTCTCCCGACCGCCGCGCTGCCGTGGTCGAAGTCGATGGGCATCTCTACGCATTGATGGTCGATTCCGCACAGGACGTGTCCGAGGCGCGGAGCGATCTCGTCGCCATTCCGGGCGGACTTGGCGACGGATGGCAACGAGCCGGGCTCGGCATGGTCGAAACCGAAACCGGGCCGGTTGTGCTGGTCGATATCGAAAAGATCATAGCGGGACCACCCGCGCTCGCTGCTTAAGCGATTGGTTACCGACTGTGTTTATGATGCAGCTCGAAATTCAAGGGACGTAAACATGAAAAGCTGCCTTATCGTCGACGATTCACGGGTGATCCGGAAGGTTTCGCGCCACATTTTGGAGTCGCTGGAATTCTCCGTGGAAGAAGCCGAGAACGGCAAGGAGGGCCTCGACAAGTGTGCCGAAAGCATGCCTGATGTCATCCTGCTCGACTGGAACATGCCCGTGATGACCGGCATCGAGTTCATCACCCAACTGCGCCAGCGCGAGGGTGGTGACAAGCCAAAGGTGGTGTTCTGCACCACGGAAAATGATGTCGCTCACATTCGCGAAGCAATCAGCGCCGGCGCGGACGAATACGTCATGAAACCGTTCGATCACGAAACGCTGCAGATCAAGCTCCAGCTTGTTGGCATGGCTTAATCGGGAACTGCAAAATGGTCGCCGCTCTGCGCCGGGATACCGCCGAAGAACCCGTTGAGGTCACCGAAGACAAGCGGGTGAAAATCATGCTCGTGGACGATTCGCTGACCGTGCGGACCGTCTTCTCGCGCATGCTCGCGAAGGAAGCCGATTTCAACGTCGTCGCCACGGCCAGCACAGCCGAACGCGGTCTCGACGAACTGCGCTCACAAACTGTCGATGTCGTAATGCTCGACCTCGAAATGCCGGGCATGGGCGGCCTTGAGGCCCTTCCCAAGATCCTGGAGATGTCGCCTTCGACGAAGGTCCTGGTCATCTCCTCGCTTACCGCGGAAGGGGCAGAGCATACTGTCGAAGCACTGCGCATGGGCGCTGCCGACACGATGCTGAAGCCCCGCCCCGGAGGTTTCGACGACGACTATCGCGACCAGCTCATGGACAAGATCCGTGCGCTGAAGGGCCTGCCTGCCGAAGTTGCCAAGCGCGCTTGTGCCCGGCCGGTGTCCCGCCGCGCAGGTAAACAGCCGCAGGTCATCGCCATCGGCGCTTCCACGGGCGGCATTCACGCGCTTAATCTCTTCCTGCGCAAGTTGCCGAAAGATTTCATGCTGCCGGTGCTGATCACCCAGCACCTGCCAAGCAGCTTCATCCCGGTGTTCGCACGGCAAATGGAAGTTGCTTCCGGCCGCCAGGCGATCCTTGCCGATGAGGGCGTGGAAATCGAACGCGGCAAGCTGATCATTGCGCCCGGACATGGCCACATGGTCGTTCGGCGCAGGGGCACGCGTTACGAGACCGGACTTGCTTACCATCCGGTCAAGAGCGGCTGCACTCCGTCTGTCGATCCGATGTTCGAAAGCCTTGCCGAAGCGTATGACGGCGAAGTGACGGGCGTGCTGCTATCCGGCATGGGCCGGGACGGAACCGAAGGGGCAGAGATCATCGTCAAGGCCGGAGGTTCGATCTACGCGCAGGATGCACAGAGTTGTGCCGTTTGGGGCATGCCCCGCGCCGTCACGGAAATGGGCCTCGCTACTGCCTGCCTTCCCCCCGAGGAGCTCGCGCAATCGATCCTCGAAAAGGCAGGAGCGCAAGCATGGCGATAGACGATGCCTCCCATCGTATCATCGCCGACCTTCTTGCCTCCCGAACCGGGCAGCAACTGACCGAGAACCGCCGGTGGCGGGTATCGACAGCTCTTTCTGGATTATTCCGTGAAATCGGGATCGAGAATGTCGACCAGCTCGCCTGCATGCTCGAACGGCCAGGCGAATATCGGCTCGCGACGCGTGTTGTCGAAGCGCTCTTGAATAACGAGACCTACTTCTTCCGCGATCACGTCTACTTCAACACACTGGCAAACACGGTTCTGCCCGAACTGGCCGAAAAGCGCGCCTCTAGCCGCAAGCTGACGATATGGTCGGCAGGCTGCTCAACCGGTCAGGAAGTCCTGAGCCTCGCCATGCTGTTCGCCGAGCAAGCAGGCCGGTGGCAGGACTGGACGATCGAGATCGTCGGCACGGATATTTCGGGCAAGGCAATCGAGCAGGCGCAAAGCGGCGTGTACTCGCAGTTCGAAATCCAGCGCGGCATTTCCGTCGCCCAGATGCTCAACTTCTTCAGCGAAGCGCAGGGCGGCTGGAAGGTCTGCGACAAGATCAAGGCCATGACGCGCTTCGAGCGCCAGAATATTCTCGATTTCCCGCCCAAGCCGGGGAGATTCGACTTGGTGCTGTGCCGCAACGTCCTGCTGTATTTTGCACCGGAAACACGCAGGTCGGCTTTCGACAAGCTAGCCAGCGGGCTGGCGTCGGACGGGTTGTTGATGTTGGGGGCGGGAGAGACGGTTGTCGGCCAAACCGATCGTTTTGAACCTTCGGGTCATGGCTCTGCCCTCTATTGCCCGAAGATCGGGCAAGCGACGGCGAGGAAGTCGATCGAAAGTATCTTGCGGCCCGCTGCCGCCACAGGCTGAGAACTCACGTGGAAAGCCTGGTTCGCCTGCAGGGTAAACACCTGTTTTACCCTTCCTTAGGCATTGCGCTCTAAGCCTTGAGGACTTGATTTGGAATCAACGCTTATTCAGGGGGCGAACCGCGTGGCAAAGCTGAGTGACAAGACCAGTCACCGCACGCAATTCTTGCTGTTCGCACCGATGGTGGTGCTCGCTGGTATCGTGTGTGCAACCGCCATCGGCGCGACGATGGCGATGTACAATTCGCTTGAGGTCATCCCGCTCGTCTTCCTCGCCGGAACAGCCGCCTATACGGTCGCGACGGCGGTCTTCGGGCTCATGGGCGCACGCCACATGAAGAACCTGGAGACGCTCAGCAATACCGACAGCCTGACGCTATTGCCCAATCGTCGGGCCCTGCACCTCAGCATTCAGCGCGAAATCCGCAACGATCAGGAAGTCGCCCTGGCGATGATCGATCTCGATGGTTTCAAGCTTCTCAACGACCACTATGGTCATTTCGTGGGTGACGCTGCGATCAAGGAGGTCGGGCGCATTCTCGATGAAGTGTGCGACGGCAATGCCTTGGTCCACAGGCTCGGTGGGGACGAATACGCCATCATGATGTCAGGCAACCTCGCAGGCACACTGCTCGAAGGGATCTGCCGCCGCATCATCGAACGCCTCGCGAAGCCGGTGGCCGTGGAGGACCGGCGCCTGACGCTCGGCGCCAGCATCGGCCTCGTTCGCCGCATCCCGCGCGACAGCCTCACTTCCAGCGAACTGCTGCGCCGTGCCGACGTTGCCATGTATGCCTCCAAGCGTGGCGGCAAAATGCGCTGCACCTGGTTCTCCGAAGCGTTCGACCAGAGCCGCGAACAGCTCAAGGAACTGGACGACGAGCTGCGTTTCGCACTCGCCAACGATGAGTTCCGGCTGAACTACCAGCCGCTGGTGGACAGCCAGACCCGCAAGGTGGTCGCAGTCGAGTGCCTGATGCGCTGGGAGCGTCCAGACGGCAAACGCGTCGGTCCGAATATCTTCATCCCGGTCGCCGAGGAATCCGGCCTTATCAATCCGATCGGCCTGTGGGTTCTTCGCAAGGCATGTCAGGATGCGCTGGCGTGGGACGACATCACTCTGTCGGTCAACATTTCGGCTGCGCAGCTGCGCAACCCCGAATTCCCGATCCAGCTCGGCCATATTCTTGAAGAAACCGGCTTCGATCCGGAGCGCCTGGAGCTAGAGATTACCGAGACTTGCCTCGTGCTCGACCCGATCGTGGCGGAACGCAGCCTGGCCGTGATCCGCGGCTTCGGGGTGCGCGTAGCGCTCGACGATTTCGGCACCGGCTATGCCTCGATCGGTTTCCTTCGCCAGTTCCGGTTCGAAAAGCTCAAGCTGGATCGCAGCCTTGTCGTCCAGGCAGGCGAGGACGATGCCAGCCGGGCAATGATGCTGTCGAGCATCACGGTGGCCCGCGCCATGCAAATGGGCGTCACTGCCGAAGGCGTGGAGACCGAAGAACAGGCCGACATGGTGCGCGCTGCAGGTTGCGACCAGATCCAGGGCTGGCTCTATTTCAAGGCTATGCCTGCCGAAGAAATCGAGCAGCACCTTGATCGGCCGATTGCGATCGCTCCCGCGATCGAGGGCGGCAAGGCCAACGCCGCCTGACCAAGCCTAACGCCCCGTCTTAAAAAAGGGCCGGCGCGAAGAATTCTGCGTTTACCATATCTAAAGCCTGTCTGGTTACCACGAGATGTTCCGCAGAGGGGTAACCATGAACGCCATCAGCAATTTCGACAAAGATCTATCCGACGAGATCGCGAGTGTCAGCCTCTCGAACGAGGCGCCGGAAGTGGAAGAATACCGCTACTGGCTGGCGAGGTGGTTCAATTCCCAAACAGTCGCCAACAAGATGAAACTCGCCGTGCTTGCACCCATGATCGGCACGTTCCTGATCTCGGTGTTCGCCTATATCGGGTTCAGCAGCGATGCCGCCCAGCCATTCATGAGCGGGTTGATCATCCTCGCCGCGGTTATCTGCCTCGTGGTGGGATATCTTGCAACCCGTCGCATGATCCTCGATACGATCCGTCCTCTGAGAGCGGTCGCCACCGGGATGAATGCCCTCGCCAAGGGCGAGCGCGACCTCTCCGTCACTGGCACATCTCGCACCGATGAAATCGGCGACCTTGCCCGTGCTTTGGAGGTATTCCTTAAGTCGGGTCACAAGCTCGACGAGCTTTTCGCAGGCCGAAAGGATGCCGCCGAACGCCGCAAACGCGACATCGCGAAGCTGGCGGGATCGTTCGAGCACGAAATCGGCGAGGTCGTCTCTGGCGTCGCCGCTGCTTCCAGCCAGCTTCACCGCACCGCCGAAGAAATGGCGGCCACGGCCGAACTGGCCGCGGTAAAGGCTTCCGAAGTCAGTGGAGCGATGGAACAGGCGTCGAGCGGCGTCACCGCAGCTGCTGCTGCGTCGGACGAATTTGCCATGTCGATTGGCGAAATCAGCCGTCAGGCGGCGCATTCTGCCGAATTGGCACGCAAGGCTGCCGATGATGCAGGCGATGCCGACCAGACGATCTCGGCCCTCGCCTCTTCGGCCGAACAGGTCGGCCAGATCGTAGAACTGATCCAGTCCATCGCGAAACGCACCAACCTGCTCGCGCTTAATGCGTCGATCGAGGCCGCGCGTGGCGGTGAAGCGGGCCGCGGTTTCGCTGTGGTTGCAAGCGAGGTCAAGGAACTGGCCACGCAAACGAGCCGCGCAACCGAGGAAGTCGCCGAGCAGATCCGCACCATGCAGAACTCGACCGGCGCCAGCGTGAATGCGCTGCGTTCGATCGGTGACCAGATCAAGCAGCTGGAAACGACCGCCATTTCCATCGCGAGTGCGGTCGATCAACAATCGGTGGCCGGTCAGGACCTCGCTCGCAGCATCGACCTCGCCGCTCGCGGTACGGACGATGTGGCAACCCATATTGGCACGATGCGCGACACCAATCTGGCGACCGGGGCCTCGGCAAGCCAGGTGCTCGCCTCGGCCAACGATCTTGAGGGTCAGGCTTCGACCCTGCGCAGCCGCGTCGACAATTTCCTCGTCAACGTCCGCGCAGGCTGAAGACAGGTCGCGGGGGCTGCCCCCGCGATCCTTCTCACTCCCACCAATAGGGCATGCGCTTGGCGCTGCCGGTTTCCACTTCGTTCATGGTGCGCGCGTCGTAGAGGCGGCCGCCCAGCATGACCTGGTCGATATTGTCCGAATTGCGGATATCCGTGGCGGGATCGTCGTTCAGGACCACCAGATCGGCCAGCTTGCCCACTTCGAGGCTGCCGACATCGCGCTCCATGCCCAAGGACCGGGCCGGTTCGATCGTGCCGGCACGCAAGGCCTCGACAGCGCTCATGCCGCCGCGTGCGAAGCTCCACAATTCCCAGTGCGCGGCAATGCCGGGCTGCTGGCCGTGGGCACCGATGCTGACCTTGACCCCGCGCTGGGCCAGCTTTCGGGCTTCACGCGCCGAATTGTCATCGACGAAAGCCCATTCCGGCGCCTTCGTCCGCCGTGCGGTGCTGGCAAGCAGCAGCTTAGGCGGCGTGTGAACCAGAAGGGGGTTGTCATAGACGTCGGTGGCCTGGCGCCAATAGGGATCCCCGGCGAGACCGCCGTAGGTGACCGTGAGCGTGGGCGTGTAGTTCGTGTCCGACTGCGCAAACATCTGCAGCACGTCCTCGTACATCACGTCGAGCGGGATATTGTGCTCCAGGGTGGAGTTGCCGTCCGCAATTAGGTTCATGTCCATGCCGAACAGCGAACCGCCTTCAGCCACGACCAGCATGTTCTCCGCGCGCGCAGCGGCGGCAACCTGCTGGCGCTGTTCGCGGCGCGGCTGGTTGTAGTTCTTCACCGACATACCGCCCTGCGCCTTGATCCGGCGGACATGGGCGAGCGCATCTTCATAGCTATCGACGCGCGCATAAACGCTGGGCGCCTTGGCTCCGTAGATGATCTCCCCGGTCGAAAAGATGCGCGGGGCAAGCAGTGTTCCGGCCTGCTGGCGTTCAGCCGCAGCAAAGATCATACTGGCCGACGACGAGGGATCGTGGATCGTGGTCGTCCCTAGGGCGAGGTTCTGGACCAGCGACCAGTTCTGCTGCGGGATGAGGTCGCCCGTCCCCTGCGGCCCGTGCGCATGGGCATCGACAAGACCCGGAATTATGGTCTTGCCGCTCGCGTCGATACGGACAGCGCCGTTTGGCACGCTTACTTGCGATGCAGGACCAATCGCCGCAATTCGGTCGCCATCGATGAGGATCGTCGCGTTCTCGATGGTTCCGGCACCATCCCCGGCCATGGTGTGCACGCGCGCTCCGGTGATGGCCACCATGCCGCTCGACTTGTCGGCCGCGATCGTGCGCGCCATCGACGTACCAGTGTCCGGCGGCGAGAACTTGGGCGCGTCTTCAGCTTGCGGCGCGCCAGGTGTCAGCGCCGATGTGCTGGCCCTGTAGAGCGTTGGCCCCATCGACCAGTGCAGGGTCGAGCCGTTCTCGGTCCAGCCGATGTAATCCGCCCCGCCCGTGCTCACCTTGGTGACGGGAAGAGAACTGGCCTTTTCGCCCACTGTCACAGCCTGCCCGCCGGGAAGCAGCGGCATGGCGAAGACCTCGTAGTTCTGCCTGAAAGCCACGTAATCGCCGCGCGGGCTTACGCGGAAGTCATTGGCCAGCTCGCCCTGCGCGTGAACGCGCCGGGCTTCGCCATCGAGATCGCTGGAGATCAGCTGCAATTTGCCGTCCGCGCTGGCGAGCATGAAGAGACGGTCGTCGTCGTCGCCGAACTGCGGCGTGGAACCATTGCGGGTAACCAGTCGCGCATCGCCGCCACCGGCCGCCACCACGTAGACCCCCTCGTTCTCGGAGAAGTCGGGCGAGGTAAGATACCCCCCTCCTCGTTTCTCAAAGGCGATCATGCTTCCGTCCGGCGAGAATTGCGGCACCGCGTAATGTCCGCGCTGGCGGGTCACCGTACGCTCGCCGCGACCACGGGAATCCACCGTAACGATCTGGCCAAGGCCTTCGTCGCTCCAGCGAACGAAGGCGATGCGCGAACCGTCGCGCGACCACGTCGGCCACAGTTCCAGCGTATCCTTATTACCGGACGTCAGACGCTGCGGGGCGGCGTTGCCACCCACCGGCTTGGTGTAAAGCTTGCCAAGGCTCTCAAAGACGATGGTCCGCCCGTCGGGCGAGACGGTGGCGAAGCGCGGGATCTTGGCGGTGAAGCTATCGGGTGCCACTTCGATGACGGGGTGCGGCGCATCGGCCACGGCGCGCGTATCGTCGATGCGGAAGGGAATATCGCTCGCCCCCGAACCGTCGGCAGCGACGCGCCAGAGCTTGCCGCCCGCCCAGGTCACGATGGACGCGCTGTCGGGCGTCCAGTCCATCATCGGATAGACGCCGTAGACCGCCCAGGTTTCCTGCATGTCGAGATCGAGCTTGCCGTATACCATCCGCTCGCGGCCGCTGGCGATGTCCTTCACCCACAGCTGGGACTGGTCCTTGTCGCGGCGCACGAAAGCGATGCTCTTGCCATCGGGTGAAGGCGTCGGACGGACCGAACCGCCGAACCCGCCGACTGCGGTCGTTACTTCGCCCGTATCGATGTCGTAACGTTCGACATTGAAGATGCCCTGCGTGCTGTCCTGTGCGTATTCGAAGATCGGTCCGCCCGTGACATTGCGGGTGTAATAGATCGCATTACCGTCAGGTGCGTAGATCGGTTCGCCCAGCTCTTTCTGCAGGGCCTCGCTGGCCCGCTTCACCAGCTGGACGCCGCCGCCGCCCGAGACGTGGTAGAGCCAGATTTCGCCTGTGCCCAAGCTGCGCTGCGTGGTGAAATGCTTCTTTGCGACGATATAGCGACCGTCGGGCGACCAGCTTGGCTGGTTGATCAGGCGGAAGTCCTCTTTCGTGACCTGCCGTTTGTCCGAACCGTCGCGGTTCATGATCCAGATGTTGTCGCCGCCCCCGCGGTCGGAGGTGAAGGCAATCCGGGCGCCGTCGGGAGAGAAGCGAGGCTGGACCTCCCATGCGAGGCCTTCTGCGATGCGGGTCGGAGTGCCGCCTGTAATCGGCATTGTGTAGATATCGCCAAGCAGCGCAAATGCGAGCGTCCGGCCATCGGGCGAGACGTCGACATCGATCCACGTACCCTCGTCGGTGCGAATGGGTACTTCCTTCAGCACCGTGCCCGCCGGCGCCATAACGTCCCACTTTTCGGAACTGGTATCCTGACCCGCAATCGGCACCGTAGCCGGCGCTGCATCCACAACCTCGCCGCTACCGTCAGGCGGCAATGCGTCCTGCGAGGCATCGACCTCCTGCTCCTCGACCGGATTGGGGCTCGGCTCGGAATCCTGCGCGTGGGCGGCAGTCGCGCAAAGGACCAGCGCGAGGGTGGAGGCAATACTCGATTTCATAACGGTCTCTCTCCCGGGAACAGGCGAGCGACTTAGACCGTGGGCGATGCGCTTTGCAAACGGACGTTCGACGAACGACCTGAATTCACGAAACGCTCGCTCGTTCGACGAGCTTGACCGGCACGCGCCTGACGCCTTGCTCTCCCTCGCCTGCCAACGCGGTTTCGACGAGCAATCTGCCCGCCTCTGCAAAATCCGGCTCGACCGTGGTCAGTGGCGGATTGCTGAATTCGCCGGACCCGAGACCATCGAAGCCGACCACGCCGACGTCGACGGGGACGTTGAGATCGCGCAAGGCCAGCTCCTCAAGGGCGCCAAGCGCCATGGCGTCACAAGCGAAAAACAGGCCGTCGAAATCCGTGCCGCTCTCGGTCAGGCGGATAATCGCATTGCGCCCTTGGGAAACCCGGTCCGACCCGACCGAGACGAATGCCGGTCGCGCTTCGAGGCCCGCCGCTTTCATTCCCGCCTGGTAACCCTCGAACCGTTCGCGGAACTGCTTTTGCGAAGAATTGGGATCGCCGACGAAGACGATGTCCTTCGCACCGCCCTTGACCAGCCGTTCGACGGCGAGGCACCCGCCGGCCATATTGTCCGACCGGACCCACACGGCATCATCGAAGGGCGAGCCCCAGAAAGCGATGGACGAGCTTTCCTCGGCCACGGTCCGGAAATAATCCCAGGCCGGCCCATTGGTGGCCGTACCGATCACGACCACGCCATCGGCCTGGCGCCGGGCGACATAGTGACCGAAAAATTCGTCTTCCTGCGCCTGGAACGACACCAGCGCCTCGTATCCGCGCTCTGCTGCCGCAGCGCAAGTGCTTCCAAGAAGGCTGTAGTAGAACGGATTGATCGCCGCGGGACCCTGCCCTTCGCGACCGATTACAACGATGGCGATGCTGCCGGTTTCGCCTTTGCGCAGGCCGGCAGCACGCATGTTCACATGATAGCCCAGTTCCGCGGCTGCCTGTTCGACGCGGCGACGCGTCGCTTCGGTAATCGTTTCCGAACCCGAGAGGGCTCGGCTGACCGTCGACTGGCTTACGCCGGCCTTCTCCGCGACATCGATCGACGTCACACGGTGCGGCTTGTTTGTCGTCATACCTCTCGTTCGCTCCCTCGGCGCCCCTTTATAGCTAGTGGAAAGACGCGTCGAGTAAAGCCGCCCCGCCCTTGCACCATTTCAAGCCTCGTGGGATGAATAGCCCGTATTTGAAAGGGGGCGAATGGAAAACAGGCGCGGAAATCGACATTTCGTACGCGTTGCCGGTGCGTATCGGGAACGACAGGGGGGCTCTCGCGATGTCTGGATCAAGGATGTCTCAGCGACTGGCTGCCGGTTCTTCGACAAGTTTTCGGTGCTCAAGGTGGGTACGGAAGTATCGCTCAAACTTGGCAATATCGGCCCACTGCACGCCCATGTCCGCTGGCGCGAAGGCAGTCTTGTAGGCGCCGAATTCGACCAACCACTTCACGAAGCCGTGCTTGGGCACGTTGTCGAATTCATGTCGCAGGACGGCGGCTGAACGCCGCCCTTTCCCGCTTGGGATTGCAACGCGAGAGATCCGAGCAAATAGGCCGCATCATGATTGGTAATCGTCCGTGAGTGCCCGGCAGCGTATCCTGCGCGGGGCAGCCGCAAACTTCGGTTCGCTGGCAACCCGGATCGCGGCGCAATTCCTCACCCTGCCGATCCTGTTTTCAAGCTGGGACGCAGAGCGCGTTGGCGCCTGGCTGTTGCTGTTTGCCCTACCCGCCTATTTCGGTTTCGTCTCAGCAGGCTTTTCCGGAGCGGGCGGTACGGCGGCAGTGGTCGCGCATGGAAAGGGGGACGCGGCGCAAAGCAGGGCGCACTTCAGATCGTCCTGGATCATCGCTTCTGCGGCTACCCTTGTCTTGGCAGCACTCTTCCCCTTGGCGGTGGCACAGGCCGGAGAAGCCGTCGCCGCACTCCGCTCGATGCCGCAGGACATACTGAACCAAACGCTGATCGCTCTTACGATCTATATCGTGGCCACCAGCCAGGTCGCTGCGCTTGAGATACCCTTTCGCGCTGTCGGTCGGTATGCCGACCACATCGCTTTGAATTCCGTCAGTATCCTGGCCGAAATCGTGGTCATCGCCGTGTGCGTGACGCTCTCTGACAACATCGCAACCCTTGCCGCGGCACTGGCGGCAACGCGCATCACGGCCGCAATCTGGATCGCTTCGCTGGCACGCAGAACAGCGCCCACGATGTTTCACGGTCCATCGAGCCGACTGGGAGATTCTACGCGGACGCTGATGCTCCCATCGCTTGCCCTGATGCTGCTGCCCCTTGTGCACGGCATCAATCTGCAAGGTTACGTGATGGTGATCGGCCTATCTTCCGGCGCAGTCATTCTGGCGGGTTTCGTCGCGACCCGCACACTGACCCGGCTACTCGATCTGTTCACCAGCTTCAGCTTTTCGATGCAGTTCTATGAGAGCACGCACCTCGATCCGGAAGACCTGGAAACGAGGAGACGCCTCCTTGCGGTCATGACCATTCTGGCGGCGTGCATTGCGGTTGTTTTCTCTGCCGCCCTGCTCGTCTTCGGCGATCTGGCGCAGCGCATCTTCACCCGCGCGCAGGCGCCATTCGACCCGGGAGTTGCCTCGGTCCTCCTCCTTGCCGCTGGGCTGCGCGCACTGGCCTCAGCTCCCTTTGCAATGATAGCAGCTGCCAATCGTCAAAGCACGACAGTCACGTGGTATTTCATCGCCTCGCTGGCAGGCCTGATCCTGGCTGCAAGCCTCGCCGAACGGGGCTTTGCCCTGCCACTGGTCCTGGCGCCGATCGTCTTGGCCGAACTGTTCCAGCTCGTCCCTGCTTTCAGGGGCGCGTTGCGGATGTCCAACCTTGGCGTGGGCGAATTTATCGCAAGTCTGTTCTCGCGCGACAGGATTGGCGACGTTGCGTGGGCCATGAGGGAATTGCGGAGAAATCGCTGAGTGCCTTGCCCGGCAGCAGGGTGAAGGCCTACTCTCCGCCCTGAAGTGTACGACTTGCTGCTCCTCGCATCGTTTCTGACGTTCCTTGTTGTGAGCGCCGTCTACCTGCGCCATCCGGCAGCCTGCATCATGCACCCGGCGACCTTCTACCTGGCTTTTCATGGCCTGGTCTTCGTGTTCCGGCCACTCATCGCCCGCGCCTACGATTTCAGCTTCGTTTATCGAGTGTACGATTTCCAGCCTTCGATGAGTGACAAGATCACCGTGATCCTTGCGACGAATCTGGCGATGGTGGTGTTCGTGGCCACATCGCTATACGTCGCGCCCAGATTGCCCGTCGCTCTGGAGGAGAGCCTCTTCGAAAGCGCGCGCGCCGCAATGAAGCGTCCTATCCTGATGGTCTGCGCCATTGTTGCGCCGCTCGCCATCTGGTCGCAGCTCGGCAATTGGCAGCGGCAGGCCGACAATTACGGCTCCATGGTTCGCGACCTGTCGACCGGTGCGGCGATCAATACCGATGCGATCGGCTGGTTCACCGATGCAGCGCTCATCCTTGCGCCGATTACCGTCCTCCTCGTCTGGCTTGCCCGATACCGGTGGTGGAGCTGGGCGTTCTTCGCAGTATTCGTGGTGCTCCAAGGCGGTGGGGGTACTCGCGGACCGATCATCTACACAGCGATTGCAATCGGTATCCTGGCCTTGCTGGAATACCGCAAACGCTGGGTCGACTGGCGAGCGGCATCACTCGCATTGCTAGCCGTGCTGGCGTTCAACCAGATCGTTCTGGACCGAGGTGCATCCTTGCGCGGCCTTGCCGGGCAGGCTGGAGAGGCAGACTACGCGAACAATTACGACCTAAGCCCATTCGAAGGGATGGATTTCGCCAATCTCGAATATTTCGAGTATATTGTTTACGCTGTCCCGCAGCGCACGGGCACCTACGACTATTTCGCCAGCAACCTGCAGATTTTCACAGAACCCGTTCCGCGCGTCATCTGGAAGGACAAGCCGGTCGGGTCCCCAGTCCAGTTCTTCAGTCTCTGGGATTACGGCACTCCGATCGGGATGACCGGATCGCTGCCCGGCCAGGGCTGGATGGCGCTCGGCTATGTCGGCGTGGCAATTCAGGCGCTGTTTTTTGCGTTGCTCTATTCGACTGTCTGTTTGCTGCTACTGGGCCGCAGGGCCACGCCTGCCCGCCAGATCCTTTACGCCTTGATCGCAGCGACGGCGATCCATGTGTTTCGTGACGGGACGCTGGTCACGCTGGCCCGCCAGATGCCTTTCTACGTGGGTCCATTTCTGCTGGTCCTCGTATTAAAGCGGTTCTTCACAAAGCCAGAGCTCGACCGGTTTGTGGACAGCCAAGGACCTATAGCTGAATTCCTCGCTCAATCGCCCGGAGAAAGGCGGAAGATACTCGCCGCACAATCTCCCCATCACGAACAGCGGCCGGAAATCTAGCACGCGAGAATCAAGTTGCTTTAAGCAACCGAGACTGGCGCTTCCTTTGATGATGGGTTAGCTTGTCTGTCATGGGAGACAGACCAATGAGCGACCGCGCCACTGATTTCGATGTTTTGATCGTAGGTGCCGGTATTTCCGGCATCGGCATGGCAGCGCACATGACGGCAAAATCGCCGAATCGCAGCTATGCGATTCTCGAACGGCGCGAAAATCTCGGCGGCACCTGGGACCTGTTTCGCTATCCCGGCATCCGCTCCGACAGCGATATGCACACGCTTGGTTTCGACTTCGAGCCGTGGAAACACGAAAAGTCGATTGCCGATGGTCCGGCCATTCTCGACTACCTCGAAACGATCGCCGACGAGCGCGGCATTCGCAAGCACATCCGCTTTGGGCACAAGGTCATCGCAGCCGACTGGCGCGGCGCAGATGCGCGCTGGCATGTCACCGTCGAAGGCGAGGATGGAGAGCGCAAGCACCTGACCGCCAACTGGCTGTATCTCGGTTCCGGCTATTACGATTACGACGAGCCCTACGACCCGGGCTTCGACTTCGGCGAATTCGAAGGCCAGGTGATCCACCCGCAATTCTGGCCCGAAGATCTCGACTATACCGACAAGCAGGTCGTCGTGATCGGGTCCGGGGCGACCGCCGTCACAATCGTCCCGTCGATGGCCGACAAGGCGGCCAAGGTCACCATGCTCCAGCGCACGCCGACCTGGATGTTCTCGCGCCCTGCCAAGGACGCACTAGCAAACTTCCTGCGCAAGGTTCTGCCAGAAGAGACGGCCTACCGCATCACGCGCTGGAAAAACATCAAGATGCAGGATTTCAGCTTCAAGATGGCGCGCAACAAGCCGCAGAAGGTGAAAGACGGCCTCCACAAACGCATCCGCAAGTCCATGGGCAAGGACTACGACCTCACGCCGTTCACCCCGCCCTACGATCCTTGGGACCAGCGCCTCTGCC
This sequence comes from Qipengyuania aquimaris, assembly GCF_009827445.1. Classification (GTDB taxonomy): domain Bacteria; phylum Pseudomonadota; class Alphaproteobacteria; order Sphingomonadales; family Sphingomonadaceae; genus Qipengyuania; species Qipengyuania aquimaris. Next base: position 105,009 of record NZ_WTYI01000001.1, on the reverse strand, counting down.
TCGTCCCCGACGACGATCTTTTCGAAGCGCTGAAGAGCGGCAAGGCGGAGGTGGTCACCGGTCACATCAAAGCCTTCGAAAAAGGCGGCGTGCGGCTACAGGACGATACTTTCCTGCCCGCCGATATCGTCGTGACCGCGACCGGTCTCAAGCTGGCCGTGGCGGGCAAGATCGACTTGTCGCTCGAAGGCGAGAAGGTCGATCTGGCAGACCATTTCTACTACAAGGGCTGCATGTTCTCGAACGTGCCGAACCTTGCGGTAGTGTTCGGATACCTCAATGCCAGCTGGACCCTGCGTGCGGATATCAACTCCGACTACATATGCCGCGTCCTGAACGAGATGGATGCGGTCGGCGTCGACGTGGCCGTGCCGGTACTCCCGGAGAACCACGATCTGGAGGAGGACGATATCTTCGACTTCTCCTCGGGCTACATCCAGCGCGGCAAGGCCATCATGCCGAAGAACGCGGTCGGCTATCCCTGGCGCCTCAACCAGGAATATGTGCAGGATCGCAAGCGGATGCGCGAAGAGCCGATCGACGACGGGATCCTCGCTTTCAGGCGCAAGGGCGCGAATTCCAAGTCGCCCGATGAAACTCTCGAAGCTGCGGAGTAGCTTTCCGCAGCAAGCGACACTACGTCTGTCCGCATGACCAAACGCATCTACACCGCCGGGCTCGTCGTTATCGGGGACGAGATCCTTTCCGGTCGCACGCACGACAAGAACATCGCCCAGGTGGCGAGCTGGCTGCAGGTCCAGAATATCAGGCTCGCCGAGGTGCGCGTGGTCCCCGATGTGATCGACACCATCGTCGGGGCAGTGAACGCCCTGCGCGAAAGCTACGATTATTTGTTCACCACCGGCGGCATCGGTCCGACACATGACGACATTACTGTCGATGCAGTGGCAAAGGCGCTGGGTGTCGATGTCGTCATCCATCCCGAAGCACGCGCGATCCTCGAACGCTATTACGAAGACAAGGGCGGGCTGAACGAGGGCCGCCTGCGCATGGCGCGCGTGCCCGAAGGCGGGGAGCTGATCCCGAACAGGATGTCCGGCGCCCCCGGCATCAAGGTCGGCAATCTGCACCTCATGGCGGGTGTCCCGCATATCACCGCAGGCATGCTCGACGCGCTAACCGGAACGCTCGAAGGCGGGGAACCCCTGCTCAGCGAGACGGTCGGCGGCTTTATTCCCGAGAGCGAAATCTCCACTCAGCTGCGCGACGTGGAGAAGGCACATTCCGAATGCCAGATCGGCAGCTATCCCTTTTTCCGCGAGGGCAAGGTCGGGTCCAATTTCGTCATCCGCTCGACCGATCGCGCCGCACTAGATGCCTGCATGGCCGAATTGTGCGAGCGCCTGACCGAAGAAGGGTTCGAATTTACCCCCGGCGGAATCTGATCGCCACTTGCCTTGGGCGGCCCTCGCGCTAGCCTGATTGCAGACAAGGGGGTTTGATGGACTGGTTTCTTATCCTGGTCCTCTTCGGGGTCGCATTCTACCAGCGCACGCATCTGCGCGCCCTTCAGCAGCGCCTCGAAGGGCTCGAGGGGTCGCTTGATCATTTGCACACGCTCCTGAGAGAAGGCGCGAGGGCCACGGCGCCCGAGCGGGAGGAGGCGCCCGCTGCAGCAGAACCCGTTGAAGATGAGGTCCGCGACACGCCTGAACCCGCTGCTGCGCGCTCCGTTTCCGTACCCAAATCGGTCAAGCTCGTTGGCGCTCCGGAAGATATGCCGGCTCAAGCGCGTGACGACGCGTCGGGCCAGCCCGGTGAGACTCCCGATGTCACCGAAGCCGTCAAGCCGGGCTTTTTCGAGCGCTTCTCCTTTGATTTCGAGGAGATCTTCGGGCGGAACCTGTTCATCTGGATGGGCGGCGTCACCCTTGCAGTCGCGGGCGTGTTGCTGGTCCGGTATTCGATCGAGGCAGGCCTGCTGACCTCCAGCGTTCGGGTGGCCCTGTCCTTCCTGTTCGGCATCGGCCTCCTCGGCGGGGCCGAGGCAGCATACCGTAATGCCGATAAAGTGGGCGACGAACGCGTTTGCCAGGCCCTCGCAGGCGCAGGCCTCGCCACGCTTTACGCCGGCTTCTATCTTGCCGGCACGCAGTACGGGCTGATCGGACAGACCTTCGCCTTCCTTGGCCTTGCGGCCGTCACTGCCCTCGCGATTGCCCTGTCGTATCGGTTCGGCCTGCCAAGCGCAGTCCTGGGCCTTGTAGGCGGCTTCGCCGCGCCTGCGCTGGTGGGCAGCGAAGAGGCGAACCTGCCGCTGCTCGCCCTGTACCTCGCACTGGTGACGGGCGGTCTCACCCAGACCGGCAATCGCCAGCGTCGCCCGTGGCTCGGCATGGCGGCCCTGATCGGCGGCCTCGGATGGGGCGGATTGCTACTCACCGGAACGGGCTTCTCAGCGACCGATGTCGTCGCGCTCGGCCTGTTCTTCGTGCTGCTCGGCGCGGTCCTTCCGTCGTTCCTCGCCAGCGAGAAATTCGAACAACCGCTCCGGCTGGCCGCCGCCGCCATCGCCAGTCTCCAGCTGGCGGTTCTGGTTGACGAGGGCGGCTATTCGCCCTTGGCATGGGGGCTTTACCTCCTGCTCGGCGCGTCGCTTGCGTTCTTCGGTTGGCAGAAGCCGCCAATGCGCCCTGCCAATGCCGTGGCCGCAGCCATCAGCATCTTGTTGCTCGCCTTCTGGAGCGATCCTGCAACCGGCTCGTTCATCGCGATTCTCATCGCGCTTGCGGTCATGTTTGCGGGCGTTCCGCTGTTCCATGTGCTGAAGGACAAGGACCAGCTGGTCGACCGCGTCATGCTAGCAGCTGTTCCAGCGGGGCTTGGTCTCACCACCTCACTGACGCTCGATACTTCTTCGAGCTTGCTGGCTGGCATGTCCTGCATTGCGCTCGCCGCCCTGCCCGTCGCCGGGGCAAAGGCCCTCTGGAGCCGCGCTGACAGTATTTCCCTCGCGCTCAACCTTGCGTCCGCCGGTTTGCTTGCGGGACTTGCCGCGAACAGCCTGCTTCCCGAATGGACCCTGCCTATCGCGCTTGGCGCAATCGGCGCTGCGATCGTGTGGACATTGCGTAACCGGTTGGCCGAACATCCCGCTTTCCTGGCTACCGCGTCCGCATTCGCCTTCGCCACCATCCTGAGCCTGCCGGGCACCACTGCCGGGATGGCCGAGATGGACGCGCTGACAGGAAGCGCGCAGTCTCCCTACTGGCTCGGCCTTCTGCGGTGGCTTGGGGCCGCCTTGCCGCTGCTGGCGCTCGGCTATTTCGTAAAGGACAAGCTGCCGCGCAGCGTGGCGGAATTCCTCGCCGCCCTGGTCGTGTTCGGCGCAGCGCTGCAGGTCCTTCCGCCTATCGCGTCGGTCTGGCTGGCCGCTGCCATGGCCATCCTCCTGCGCTGGAAACAACAGCAGCGCGAATGGGCAGTGCTGGGGCTTGTCCTCGCCACGATTGCCTGGGCTGCAGAACCGCTCACCATCTGGCTCGAAGGTGCAGGCGGCGCATTGTTTGGCGATCCCTTCATGCTGACCGATTTGCCGACCATCCGGCAAACCCTCAGCTTTATCCTTCCCTTCGCCATCGCCCTCGCCATGGCGCGGATTACCGAAGGCCGCATTCTCGAGCAGCCAGTCCCGCTGTTCTGGGCGGCGTTGGTCCCGTCGTTCATCACCGCGCATGTCCTCTTCAAGCAGGTCTTTGCGATCGAAACGCTACCCGCATTCGAGCTTACGGGTCTGGCAGAGCGCATCCTGTTCGAACTGCTGTTGCTCGGCGCTGCATGGCTGGCTGCCAAGGGCATCGCCAGCTTGCGAGCCAGTCCGCTTGTCGCGAGCCTGCTGGCCGTCACCGCGCTGGCTCACTTCACGCTCTTTACCGGGTTCTGGCACAATCCACTCTTCGCCATGCAGGCGGTAGGGCCGGTTCCGATCGCCAATCTTGCCCTCGCCATGACAGTGGTCGCCGCCGCGATCCTGCTGTCGCTGCGCCTGTGGGTGCCGCGTTTCCGCAGTGCCATCGACGCAGCGATCATGCTGGTCGTGAGTGTCGGTGCGATCGCCCTGCTGCGACAGGTGTTCGCGGGCAGCTATCTGGTCGAGACCCCGATGACCCAGACCGAGGACCTCCTGCGCTCGCTCCTCGGTATCCTGCTCGGCATCGCTTTCCTCATGATCGGCAGCCGCCGCGGCGAACGCAGCTGGAGGATCGGTTCTCTGGTCCTGATGACCGGCACCGTCATCAAGGTCTTCGGCTTCGATGCCGCAGGGCTGGAAGGCCTGCTGCAGGTGGCGAGCTTCCTGGCGCTGGGTGCCAGCCTGATCGGGATCGGCTGGTTCTACAAACGCCAATTGCGCGCCGCCCCGCAGGACTGAAGCGCATGCACCAAAGAGAAAGGGCCGGAGGTTTCCCCCCCGGCCCGTTTCTTTTGCGCTATCGCCTCGCTGCATGAGCGCGGCGATAGTCTCGTTCTGTCCGAGTAGGAAAGAGCCTTACGCTCCCTCCACCTCGCCGAGGTCGACCTTGAGACCCGGGCCCATCGAGGAGGTCAGCGTGACCTTCTTGACGTACTTGCCCTTGGCACCGGTCGGCTTCGCCTTGACGATTGCATCGGTCAGCGCCTTGAAGTTGGTCTTCAGGTCCTCGTCCTTGAACGACAGCTTGCCGATACCGGAGTGGATGATGCCCTGCTTCTCGACGCGGAATTCGACCTGGCCGCCCTTGGCGTCCTTGACGGCCTGCTCCACGTTCGGGGTCACGGTGCCCAGCTTCGGGTTCGGCATCAGGCCCTTGGGACCAAGCACCTTACCGAGGCGGCCGACCACGCCCATCATGTCCGGCGTGGCGATCACGCGGTCATAGTCGAGATTGCCGTTCTGCATGTCTTCCATGAGGTCTTCCGCACCGACCTTGTCGGCGCCGGCGGCAGTGGCCTTCTCGGCATTGTCACCGCGCGCGAAGACGGCGACCTTGACGTCCTTGCCGGTGCCGCTCGGAAGCGAAACCATGCCGCGGACCATCTGGTCGGCGTGACGCGGGTCGACACCCAGGTTCATTGCAACTTCGACGGTTTCGTCAAACTTCGCCTTGTGCTCGCGCAGCGTGGCGATTGCTTCGTCGACGGTGTACAGTTTTTCGCCGTCGAGCTTGGCACGAACCTGCTGGTTCTTGGTCTGCTTTGCCATGGTCTTAGCCCTCCACCACTTCGAGGCCCATCGAACGCGCGGAGCCTTCGATGATCTTCATTGCCTGGTCGATGTCGTTCGCATTGAGGTCAGCCATCTTGGCTTCTGCGATTTCCTTCACCGCGCTCTGCTTGATGGTTCCGGCGGAAACCTTGCCCGGCTCCTTCGAACCCGACTTAAGCTTCGCGGCCTTCTTCAGGTAGAAGGAAGCCGGCGGCGTCTTGGTGGTGAAGCTGAACGAACGGTCGGCATAGACGGTGATGACCGTCGGGATCGGAGCGTTCTTTTCGAGGTCCTGCGTAGCGGCGTTGAAAGCCTTGCAGAATTCCATGATGTTCACGCCGCGCTGACCCAGTGCCGGGCCGATCGGGGGTGACGGGTTTGCAGTGCCCGCGGGCACCTGCAGCTTGATATAGCCTTCGATCTTCTTGGCCATTACGGCCTCCTTTCACACTGTCGGCCGCGCTCTTGCGAAGGCAGCCTCATGTTAAGCGGTCGAGCGGTCCGCGAAGCAGACCTCCCGCGTGGGTATCCTAGCCATGGGCTTGGGAAGGCGCGCACATAGCGATTCTGCGCCCGATTGCAAGCCTGAAGCGCCGTGTTGGACGCCATTTGGACTTGCCCGCGCACTGCCCTACAGAGTGGAACATGTGGAACAGGGTCCTGGAGCATAACTTTCCAGCGGAGATGGCAGCGGCTTGCGACAGCAACTATATCGGAATTGAGGGGCTCTTGCATCCCAGGCAATTTACCTGCCGCTTGTAATTGTAGGAAACCGTCATCTACAGATACGGTAAATTCTTCCCTTTCCTGAACAAGAGGTTCTGTTAAGGACTCGAATATAGAATACGCCGGTACTTTTACTGAGGGGTGGTGGAAATGTTTCGTATTGCAATCGAAGTGAGGGATCTCATCTCGAGCAATGTGTCGAGCGCGCTGGACAAGGCGTTTGATCCGGCCAAGCTGCTGCTGCGCCTGCAGCGCGAGATCGAGGAAGCGCTGGTCGGCCTGACCGGCGATATGAGCAAGGCCCGCCGCTACAAGGTGCGGCTGGAGGCCCGCCTCGAAGATACCCGCGGACAGATCGACGAATGGCAGGACAAGGCGAAGTCGGCGATGAACAAGGGCCGCGAGGACCTTGCCCGACAAGCGCTGATCGCCCGCGAGGATACCCGGCTTTCCTTCAGCAAGATCGAGGAAGAGATCGCCGCCATCGAGGCAAGCCTTATCGACATGCAAGAGGTCGAACTACAGCTCGAAGCCAAGCGCGACGATGTGCGGATGCGGCTTGCCGACCAGCTGGCGGCTGATCGCCTCGCGCCGGTCGCGAGCGGGTCCGCTCCGCGCGAAAGCCCGGTGGATCGCCGGCTCGGCCATATCGAGGCGCTCGAGAAGCGCACCGGTTATGCTCTCGACGGTTCGCAGGCGGCTGCCCGCAAGGCCGCCGTCGACCGCGAACTGGAGGATATGCGCCGCGAGAGCGCGGTCGATGACGAGCTGGCCGCGCTGCGCGCCAGCTCCGGCACCTCCGCCTGACAATCCCCGCAAGGCCCGAACCGGCGCTAGGCTGGGGATTTACCCCCGCCCCGACTTGATGCGGCGCGCCCGGTGCGGGATGCATCCGGGACACCAGCAGGGGATGGGTAGGAATGACCGGCACCGCGACCACTGAGAACAGCCTGACCGGGGTCGAGAATTCGGCCGTTTCGCAAGCGGCGGCTGTGCCCGGCACGCTCGGCTGGGGACGCTTCATCCTCCAGTTCGTGACTGTAACCATCGTGTTCTTCGCCGCATCGGTACCAGCGGTGCTCATGCTGGGCATGACATCCGAAGGGCTGATCGGATCGGTGGTGGGCAGCATGGCCGCCGCGCTCCTGCTGTGCTGGTTCTGGCTGAGCCGCGATGGCCACTTGGCCGCTGCGTGGAACCTTCGGGCGCCCAAGAGCTGGGGCAATACCTTCGCCCTCGCCTCGCTCGCCACCGTGCTCATCATCGCGTGGTTCCAGGCGGGCTCGTGGCTGGTCAGCCAGCTGGGCATCGATACGCCCAATGTCGTGGCGGTGATGGACTTCGTGACCGAAAGCCCGACGAGCTTCGTCATGTGGATCGTCTTCGTCGCCTGGTTCGCCGCCGGCTTCGGGGAAGAGTTGCTCTATCGCGGCTTCCTGATGGACCGGCTGCAGCGCCTGCGCGGCATCGGCGACAAGATATGGCTGGTGATCCTGATCCAGGCGGTGCTGTTCAGCTTCCCGCATCTCTACCAGGGATTGGGCGGCGTCCTGATCACCGGCGTCGTCGGCGCCGGGCTTGGATATCTGCGCGTCAAGTGCGGCGGCAATCTGTGGGCCTGCATCCTCGCCCACGCCGCGGTCGACACGATCATGATGAGCCTCGCCTACGCCAACAGCCTGGGCATGCTCGGCACCAGCTGAGGGCCTTCAAGCAGATACGAAAAGGGGCGCCCCTCTCTTGCGAGGAGCGCCCCTTTTTTCGAATCGCTGATGTCTTGCGGTTACTTGACCAGTTCGACCTGTTCGAATTCCAGCTCGACCGGCGTTGCGCGGCCGAAAATCGACACCGAAACCTTGACCTTCTGCTTGTCGAAATCGAGTTCCTCGACAAGGCCGTTGAAGCTGGCGAAGGGGCCGTCGAGGACCTTGACCTGGTCGCCGATTTCGTAATCGACGCTGACCTGCTTCTTGGGAGCGGACTTGGCTTCTTCGACACCGCCGAAATAGCGCGCGGCTTCCTTTTCGGAGATCGCCTGCGGCTTGTTGTTGTTGCCAAGGAAACCGGTAACCTTCGGCGTGTTCTTCACAAGGTGGTACACGTCGTCGGTCATGTTCAGCTTGGCCAGAACGTAGCCCGGCATGAACTTGCGCTCGACCTGGACCTTCTTGCCGCGCTTCACTTCGGTAACGGTTTCGGTCGGGACTTCGACTTCTTCGACGCCTTCGGAAAGGCCCAGGCGCTCTGCTTCGGCGATGATCGAATCGCGAACCTTGTTCTCGAAGCCGGAGTAGGCGTGGATGATGTACCAGCGTGCCATGATCTAATCTTTTATCCTGTCGGAGGGTCTTGTCGGGCCGTTATGCCCGTCAGGCGAGAGTCATGAGCCAGCGCACGACTGCGCTGAAAACCGAATCCACGCCGAGGAAGAAGAGCGAGAGGATCACCATCATGATGAAAACGAAGATCGAGATACGGATCGTCTCTTCGCGCGTCGGCCAAACGACCTTGCGGCCTTCGGTCTGCACCTGCCGGATGAATTCGGCGGGGGAAGTCTTGTTTCCTTTGTCGGCCATGGCCTGTCACTCTCGCACTTGAACTGCTCGTGCCTTCCGGGATGGGGGTTTCGCCGCCCCGGTTCAAGTCCGGGAGGGGCTGTATCCATCATCGATGTCGGAAGACGACAAGCCATGTAGGCTCCACCCGCGCAAAACGCAAGCGGGGGAGAGGCGCGCATTTGCGTCTTTCCAAGGCGACCAAGCATCTCTAGCGTGCGCCACTTGATTTCAAGGGACGCGAGAGGGGTTTCCTAACCATGGCAACAAGCCAGGCACCAAGTCTTGGCGATCGGCTGGTCGAGCCGGTTACCAATGTATCCGATTTCATCTGGGTAGGTACGTGGAACGGGGTGGAAGTCCTCCCCTTCCCGCCGATGACCATCATCCTGCTGGGCATCGGCCTGTGGATTATGATCGGCCTGCGGTTCTACCCGATTATCAAGCTCGGCAGCGCCTTCAAGGGCCTGTTCGCAGGTCGCAAGAGCCAGGGCGATGGTGAAATTTCGCCTTTCGCGGCGCTCTCGACCGCGCTTTCCGGGCAGGTTGGCACGGGTAACCTTGCGGGTGTGGCGACCGCCATCGCGCTGGGCGGTCCCGGGGCGATTTTCTGGATGTGGATCACCGCCCTGTTCGGCATGGCCCTGGCCTTCGCCGAAGGTTCTCTGGCGATCCGCTATCGCGAACGCACCAGCGATGGCGTGCTGCGCGGCGGTCCGATGACCTACATCATGATGGGCCTGGGCAAGAAATGGACCTGGCTGGCCGTGGTGTTCTGCCTCGGCACGCTGTTCTCCGCACTCGTCACCGGTAACTCTATCCAGGCGAATGCCGTGGCCGACGGCCTCAACGAACTGTTCGGCATCGAGGAGTGGCTCGGCGGCCTGATCGTCGCGATCCTGGTGTTCATCGTCATCATCGGCGGCATCAAGTCGATCGGCAACGTGGCCGAGAAAGTCGTGCCATTCATGGCGGCTGCCTACATCGTCATGGCCGTGATCGCGCTGATCCTGAACTTCGGTGACCTGGGCGAAACCTTCGCACTGATCTTCCACGGGGCGTTCAACCCGCAGGCGGCCAGCGGCGGCTTCGTCGGCGCGGCGATCATCATCGCCATACGCGCCGGTGTCGCGCGCGGCCTGTTCTCCAACGAGGCTGGCCAGGGTTCGACCGCCATCGCCCACGCCGTTGCGCAGACGAACGATCCCGAATCGCAGGGCCGGATGGCCATGCTCGGCACGTTCATCGACACGATCGTGATCTGCACCATGACCGCACTGGTCATCCTGACCGTGCGCGGCGACTTTACCGCAGGCGGCGAGGCAGTGCTCCATGCTTGGCAATCCGACCGGGTCGGCTTCGAGATGACGAGCGGTGCCTTTGCCGCCGCCTTCCCGTTCACGCTGGCAGGCATTCCGATCGGTACGCTGATCGCATCGATCGCGCTGATCCTGTTCGTTTTCACCACGCTGCTGACGTGGTCCTACTACGGCGAACGCGCGATCACCTTCCTCTACGACCGGATGAAGGGCTCTACCCGCTCGGGCGAGAAGAAGCTGCACATGGCATGGCGCGTGTTGTGGTGCGTCGTGATCTTCCTCGGCGCGGCACAGCCGTCCGAACTGGTCTGGCGCCTGGGCGACATTTCCAATGCCGCGATGGCGCTGCCCAACCTGCTTGCCCTCGCCTTGCTGAGCGGCGTGGTGTTCAAGCTGGCCCGGGGCGAGAAGGATGCCGGTCCCACGCACACGGCCGAAACGCCGGAAGAACCGGAAGAGTACTGACCTCTTCCAATCTTCCGAAGGCATAAAAATCAGGGGCCGGGGGTCTTTCGACCTCCGGCCCCTTCCCTTTTACGGGCGTCCTTTTGACTGAACCGCTCAGCGAGCCCCGAACAGGCGGGCGAAAAAGCCCGGCTTTTCCATCGGGAGGATCTTGCCGTGGTGCTTATAGCGCAGGGACGCGTCGCTATAGGCCTTGGGCTGAACCCACCCATCGGGGCGGCTGCTATGGAAGGACAAGCTCGACATGGGTTACCTCCATGAAATACTTTCCCACCGTCCTGCCGCGTAAAACCCCTTAGTCCGCGATCCGGTTCCCGAATTCTTGCCGTGATGGCAGGGGCTTGTCCCAAAACGGGACCAAGGCCCTACCGTCCGCCGCTCGCGATCCAGTCGTCGATCTTCGCTTCGAGCACTTCGAGCGGGATGTCGCCCGTTGCCAGCACCTGGTCATGGAACCGGCGCACGTCGAAATCGTCGCCCAATGCCGCTTCGGCCTTGGCCCGCAGTTGCTTGATTTTCAATTCGCCGGTTTTGTAAGCCAACGCCTGGGCCGGCATCACAATGTAGCGGGCCGTTTCGCTTTCGGCGAAATCGCGCGGCTGGCCGTTCTCGACCATGTATTCGATCGCTTGCTCCCGGCTCCACCCCTTGGCGTGCATCCCGGTGTCGACGACGAGACGCACTGCGCGCAGCAACTCCCCGCCCTGCAACGCCGCCAGGCGGTGCAGCGGATCGTCATAAAGACCCAGTTCGTAGCCCAGGCTCTCGGCGTAGAGGCCCCAACCCTCGCTGAAAGCGGTGAAGCCGCCATAGCGCATGAAATCGGGCAGTTCCTCGTTCTCGAAGGCGAGCATCGTCTGGAAGTGATGCCCCGGGTTGCCTTCGTGCATGTAGAGGTTGATCGACGTACCGAGCTTGCGCTCCGCCACATTGTAGCCGCTGAAATAAAAGGTCCCCGGACGCGTCCCGTCGGGCTTGCCTGCCATATAGGATGCGGCAAGATTGAAGGCCTCGCGATATTCCTCATACGGCTCGATGCGCAGCGGCGTCCTGGGCTGGTTCAGGAACAGGCGATCCATCAAGGGATCGACTTGCTTGCCGACTTCGTACCAAGCCTCCTGCAATTCGGCCTTGGTGGTGTAAGTCGGCGCCGTTCGATCGCCTGCTTCGGCTTTCGCCTCGGCAATCGCTGCATTGATTCGCGCCACTTCGGATAGGCCGGTCTGGTGGATTTCCTCGGCCGTCAGCGGCAGCGTCGTCATTTCGTGAATGCGGTAGCTGTAATAATCATCACCGTCCGGATTGGCGGTTGCCGCAATCGTCTCGCGCGCGACGGGCAGGTATTCCTCCGCGAGAAAATCGCGCATACGCTTCATTGCGGGGAAGAGCACGTCCTGCACCGTCTCACGATAGGCCTTGGTAAGGCCCCGCTTCTCTTCGTCTGCGAAGGTGCTCGGGAATGCTGCCAGCGGAGCGTAATAGGGGTTCTTGTCGTCCGGAGCGTCGAGCTGCGTATCGAACTGCTTGATCATGATCTCGACCGTCAGGCTCGGCAGTGTGATACCTCGCGCGGCCCCAGTCCTCATGCGGGCGATCATCTGGTCAATCCCGCGCGCTGCATCACGATGGCGTGACAAATTATCCTCGAAATCCTTGACCGTTTCGAAGGGCATCAGGGCGCCCGGAGCGGAGAGGCGCGGATAAAACACGTGAAAGCCGCGGAAATGGTCGATCGGTGTAGCCAGCATGGTCGGCAGGATATCCGATTCCGTCTGCGCGATGCGGCGCTGCATCGTGTACTCGAATGTATCGTAGACAATCTGGTCGGTCTCGCTCAGCGCTGACCGATCGATCAGGCGCAAGGCAGCAAGATCGGCCTGAGCGGCAGCGCGCTCGCTCGCTAGAGAAGCAGGCGAGAAATCGCCGAGCTTGTCGGCATCTGAGAAGTCATTCCTGAAAAATGCCGCAACCGGATTGCGATCGAGATAGGCCGCTTCGCTGCGAACCAGCAATTCGTCCAGCGCCGCCGCCGCGACAGCTTGCGATGCACCGTCGCTCACGGCCTGCGCCGCGGTCTCTACTCCGCCGGATACGGCAGTGCAGGCGCCAAGGCCCGATACCATCACCAGGGCCAGCGCAGTGCGCGTTGCAGTCAGTTTCATTGAACCTCTCCTGTATTCGTTCTTACTTGCCGCCATCCGCGATCCAGCGGTCGATCTTTGCTTCCAGCACCGGCAACGGCAGGCCGCCGCTATCGAGCACCTGCGCATGGAATGTGCGAATGTCGAAAGCGTCGCCCAGCGCGCTTTCTGCCTTGGTCCGCAATTCCTGGATTTTCAGCGCACCGACCTTGTAGGCGAGCGCCTGGCTGGGAATGGCGATGTAGCGTTCCACCTCTGCCACCACTTCCGTGCGCGTCATGCCGGAATTTTCCAGCATGAAGTCGATGGCCTGCTCCCGGCTCCAGCCCTTCGCGTGAAGCCCCGTATCGACCACCAGCCGCATGGCGCGAAGCTGTTCGTCCTGAAGCGTGCCGTACCGGTTCCACGGGTCGTCGAAGAAGCCCATCTCGTAACCGAGGGTCTCGGCATAGAGCGCCCAGCCTTCGATATAGGCCGTCGTCCCGCCGAAGCGCATAAACGCCGGCAGCGCTTCGTTTTCCTGCGCCAGGCTGATCTGGAAGTGATGCCCCGGGGCGCCTTCGTGCAGGTACAGCGTCATATTGCCGGTCGTCAGGCGGCTGGGGAGATCATAGGCGTTGAAATAGAACGTGCCCGGGCGCGATCCGTCCGCGGCACCGCTCTGATACGAACCGCCGGCCTCGAACTTCTCGCGATATTCCTCGTAGGGCTTGATCTCGAGCGGGGTCTTGGGCGTGAGCGAGAAATACTCGGGGATCTTTGCATCCACCTGGGCGCCGATATCGTAATAGGTCTGCGTCAGCGCTGCGCGGCTTTCCGGCTGGAACTTGGGATCGGTGCGCACATAGTCGAAGAATTCATTCAGCGTGCCCGTAAAGCCGACCTCAGCCTTCACCTTTTCAAGTTCGGTCTTGATCCGGGCGACTTCCGACAGGCCGAGATCATGGAGGTAATCGGGCTCCAGCGGCAGCGTGGTCGTTTCCTCGACCAGCTGGCGATAAAGGGCTTCACCGCCTTTCATCTGCGATAAGCCCACACTTTCACGGGCGGCAGCGTAATATTCGTCGCGGAGGAAATCGCGCAGGCGCTCGTGTGCGGCGTAAACCTGTTCGATGCTGGTGCGATACTCCCCTTCCAGACGGGTCCTGTCGGCCTGCGAGAATTCTTCCGGAAAGTTCGTCACCGGCATCCAGAAGGGCGATTCCTCGATATCGTGGGCCAGTTGCGTGTCGAGCTGGCTGATCACGTTTCCGATAGTCAGCTGCGTTTCCAGGACACCGCTGTCCATCCCTTCGCGAAAACGCGCGATCATGCGATCGGTCAGCTCGGCATAGTCGGCGTGCCGCTTGAGATTGTTTTCGTAGTCCTCGAGGGTCGCGAACGGCGCGGCGCTCTGCCCGCTGGCGAAGCTGGGATAGAAGGTGTGGAACCCGGTGAAATGGTTGACCGGTCGTACCTGGGTCACGGCAAGGATTTGAGGGGTCAGCCCGGCCAGCGCCTCGCGCTGGTTGTATGCGAAGACATCGTAAGCGATCCGGTCGGTGTCCGACAGCTTGCTGCGATCGATTTCGGCCAGCTTTGCAAGGTTGAGCTGCGCATCCGCGCGCGAGGCATCATTGTAGGCGTCGGTGTAGTAATCCCCGATCCTGTCCGCATAGCGCGTATCTCCGCGAAACAGCGCCGACAGGGGATTTAGAGCAAGCTCTCGCTCGTCCGCATCTGCAAACAAGGCGAACAGCCGATCGTGCTCGCGGGCCTCGTCGGCGACTGCCGCAGTTGGCGCCTGTGTATCCCCTGGCACACTGGCACAGGCTGCGAGTGTCACAGCGGATGCGCCGACAAGCGCAGAACGAAGCAAATGCATGGCGAGAATGTCCCTGTCTTGAATCTGGCAGCGGCCTATGCCTGCCGGGCCGCCGCGACAAGCGACAAACGGACCGGCAGCCGAAGTTGGTCGATCAGGGACGAGCGTCGAGGGCGGCCCCTCACTCGATGACGCGGCCGCGGACCATGACCCAGCCGGTGTCCTCGAGCACGCTCACATCGTCGAGCGGGTTTCCGTCAACCGCGACCATGTCGGCGGAAAAGCCCGGTGCGATACGGCCGATTTCGTTTTCCATGCCGAGCACCTTTGCTGCGCCCGTGGTGGCGCTGGCGAGCACCTGCGCATCGCTCATCCCGCCCTTGCGCATCAGCGCGAGTTCGCCGGCATTATCGCCATGCGGGAACACGCCGGCATCGGTGCCGAACGCCATGGTCACGCCCCATTTGCGCGCACGTTCGACGATTGTCTCGGCATAGGCGCTGACGGCGCGGATCTTGTCTTCGACTACCGGTGTGTAGAAGCCCTTGCCAAGGTTCTCCTTGATGCCTTGGAAAGCCATGAGGGTCGGGACGAGGATGGTGCCGTTCTCGCGCATCACCTTGGCCGCCTGTTCATCGATATAGGTGCCGTGCTCGATCGTCTGGACCCCGGCGCGTGCCGCCAGTTCGATGCCGCGCGCACCATGTGCGTGCGCTGCGGTCTTGAGGCCCAGCGAGTGCGCCGTATCGACGATGGTCTTCATCTCGTCGAAGGTAAAATGCGCTTCGAGCCCGCGGCCCTGCTGGCTCAGCACGCCGCCGGTCGCGGTGATCTTGATCAGGTCGGCCCCGTATTTCGATGCCAGCCGTACCTTCTCCGCGCACTCGGTCGCGCCGGTGCAGGCGAAGGATGTACCCAGCGCGTCGTTCACTTCACGGCGGAAGCCGTTGATGTCGCCATGCCCCCCGACGATCGCGATGGTGCGTGCGGACGTGACGATGCGCGGCCCGGGAAGCATTCCCTCAGCTGTCGCGCGGCGCAGCGATTGCATGACCTGGTCGCTCCGCGCGCCAAGATCGCGAACGGTCGTGAAACCGGCCTTGGCGGTAACGCGCGCATTCTTGGCCGCCACCAGCGAATACCATTCGGGCGGCTGGACCGCTGCGCGCCAGAACTCCCCGCTCGGATCGCCGGACAGGTGGGTGTGCAAGTCGATCAGGCCCGGAACCAGCGTCTTGCCTTCCAGATGGACCATCTCGGCGCCTTCGGGCACGGCCTGCCAGCCATCCACGATGCTGACGATCCGGCCGTCGGTCACGGTCACTGTTGAACGCCCCAGCGGAGCGCTGTCGGCATCGGTCACCACTCCGTCGGCATGGATGACGGTGGTCTGGGCAGCGAGCGGCGTTGCAGCCGCCAGCACGCTTGCAGCAAGGCCCGTGATTAGTTTGCGCATGAATTCCTCTCCTCTTGCTGGCCCGTGATGCCTGCACGACCCGCCGCCGACAAGCCCCGGTTTGCCCTTCGCCGCGCTATCGCTATGTAGCCGGGCAGAAGATTCTTGCAGGAGAGAACATCTTGATTACCCTTCGTCGCCTTGCAGTTGCCACCGGCCTGCTTGCCACAGCTTCCATTTCCGCACAGGCGCAGGCGCGCCCGATGACGCCCGAAGACGTCGCCGCGCTCGAAAGCGTCGGCACGGTCGCCGTTTCGCCCGATGGCAGCCGCATTGCCTACACCACCGCCAGCCTGCCCGACGTGACCGAAGGCGAGGAAAACGGTTCGACCACGCAGCAGCTGAACGTCGCCTTTGGCCCTGCAAACGCGCGCGAATTCCTGCCCGAAGACATGAGCGTGTCGGGCATCGCCTTTTCGCCCGACGGCCGCATGATCAGCTTCGTCTGGGCAGACGAGGACGAGGACCGCGCGGTCTGGGGCATTCCGGTAGACGGCGGCGCGCACCGCAAGCTCGCCGCGGTAAAGGACGCGAGCGTGCGCTCCTATGCCTGGGCTCCGGACGGCTCGGCCATCTGGATGCTGGCTTCCGCCGAAGACGACAAGGACCGCGAAAAGCAGTCCAAGGCAGGCTTCAATGCGATCGTGTATGAAGAAGAGGCTCGCCTCAACCGCCTGTTCGCAGCCAAGGTCGGCGGTGAAGTCGATGCAGAGCCGACCGAACTGACCATCCCGGGCTATGTCAGCGGCTTCCACGTCGCGCCGAACGGCACCACCGGCGTCGTCGAAAGCGCGCCCACGCCGCAGATCGACGACGAATATACCTCGAAGCGTGCGCACATCATCGACCTTACCAGCGGCAAGGTGCTCAATGTGGTCGAAACGCCGGGCAAGCTCGGCGATATCGAGATTTCGCCCGACGGCACGCAGCTGTCCATGATCGCGGGTGTCGACATGAACGATCCCGCCGACACCACGCTGCACCTCGTCGACGTGGCAACGGGTGATTACCGCGCGCTCAACGCCGGTGCCGCAGAAGCAGCCGTCGATGCCGAATGGCTTGCCGACGGCCGCCTTGCCGCAGTCATCCATACGGGCGTGCAGTCTTCGCTGCGCGTCTACAATGCCGATGGCTCCGTCGCCGAGGAACACGATGGCGGCGCGCTGATCCTCAGCAGCGTTGAAGCCGGCGGCAATGTCATCGCCGTCGAGGCGAGCAGCCCGAAGCACCCGACCGAACTGTTCGTGTGGAACAACGGCGCATTCCAGCGCTGGACACAGCACAACAGCTGGCTGTCCGAAATCGATTTCGGCGAACAGCGGGCATTCACCTTCACCGCGCGTGACGGCCAGGAGGTCGAAGGCGTCCTGATCGAGCCGGTCGGCGGCGCACCTCGCGGTGGCGCTCCGCTGATCCTCAATGTCCACGGCGGCCCCGAAGCGCATGACAGCAATGGCTGGCAGACCGCCTACTCCAAGCCGGGCCAGGTCGCCGCAGGCCAGGGCTATGCGGTCTTCCTGCCGAACTATCGCGGTTCCACCGGTTACGGCACGGCCTTCTCCAAGCAGCACCAGGGCCGCTATACGGACCCCGAGTTCACCGATCTCGTCGATGCAAAGCGCGCGCTTGTCGAAGCGGGCGTGGCCGATGCCGACCGCGTCGGTGTGACCGGCGGTTCCTATGGCGGTTATGCGACCGCATGGACGTCGACCTACTTCAGCGACGAGTTCGTGGCTGGCGTGATGTTCGTAGGCATTTCGAACCAGATCTCGAAGTTCGGCACGACCGACATTCCGTACGAGATGTACAATGTTCACAGCCGCGCCTGGCCGTGGGACGACTGGCAGAAGATGCTTGAAGTCTCGCCGATCTATCACGTCGACAAGGCCAATACCCCGCTGCTGATCATGCATGGCGCGGAAGACACGCGCGTCGCGCCCAGCCAGAGCTACGAGCTCTATCGCTCGATGAAGGTTCGCAAGCCCGATGTGCCCGTACGTCTCGTGCTGTATCCGGGTGAAGGCCACGGCAACCGCAAGGCAGCCGCACGCTACGACTACAACCTGCGCATGATGCGCTGGTTCGATACCTACCTGAAGACGGGCGACCGCGACGCGGCCATGCCCGACAGCCGTCCCGAGCTTGCCGACGGCACTGTCGGCACCGCGTCGAAGGGCGACTGACGGAAAAAAGGCGAAAGCCTTAACCCGATCGTGCTAATGGCCTGCCAATTCCAAGTTGCGGAGTTGGCAGGCCATGATCGGATTACTGACCGTCGTCATCGGACTGGCCATGATCGCGGCCGGTCTCGGAATGTTTCCCGACCTTGAGGAAATCCCGACTTTCCTCGCCGTAATCTTCGTCCTCTTCGGGGCGATCCTGGTCTGGGCCGGCATCTACAACATCTGGCTGGGTATTCAGCGCAGGCGCGCCTATGCGGGCGGACGAGAGCGCAAGGGCACCGCGCGGCTGTTTCATACCCCGACCGGAGACGATGGCAGCGTCTATCTTATATTTGCGACCAGCTATGCCGAGTGGATGGTGAGCGTCAGCACTTCCGGCATCGAACACCTGCTGGACGACCTGGGTGGCGAAGGCGTGCCGGCCAAGGCCTATATGGGCTCCAACGACAAGCTCTATGGCCTCGACCTGGCGGGCGTGCGGACTAAACCGATCTCCGCAGGCGATCCCTTCGAAGGCAAGTTCCGCGAGCGGATAGAGCGCGCACAGGCGCTCGCCGAAAAGCATAACCGCCTTACTGCAGAGCGTAGATCCTAGAAGGTGTAGCCCACCCCGAGCGCTACGAAATACTGGTCGTTATCGCCGCGAATGCTCGTGAAGGGCGTATCGGCAGCGTCATTGACCAGTTTCGACCAGCCGCCGATCCCGATTATCGAAAGTCCGCCATCGGTAGCGTCGCCGCTCAGGTCATGGGCCAGGAACAGGTTGACCCCATAGCTTTGCATACCGCCTTCAGCCTGGAAGCCGGGCAGCAAAGCCTCTTCAGCCAGTAGCGCGTTCACCGGAGGCACCGAATAATAATAGTCCGCGAAATCGTCGTCGATGAAGCTGGTGCTCAGCGTCAGCGAGGCGGC
Organism: Qipengyuania aquimaris; assembly: GCF_009827445.1. Classification (GTDB taxonomy): domain Bacteria; phylum Pseudomonadota; class Alphaproteobacteria; order Sphingomonadales; family Sphingomonadaceae; genus Qipengyuania; species Qipengyuania aquimaris. The sequence continues at coordinate 86,245 of NZ_WTYI01000001.1, read as the reverse complement.
CGTCGCGCGGCTGAGCGGAGTAAAGTAAGTGACCGAGGGGCTGACCGTCATGCCATTGTGAGCGCCCGCGACGTCCCACGTCGCATCCACATTGACGCTCAGGCTGTCGAACGGGTTGAGCAGCTTGGGAAAAGACACGCCGATGCTGCCACCAATTTCGACCGCGCGATCGAGCTCGCCATAAAAAGCGACGATATCGTCGTTGATATCCTCTGCATCGACGCGGTCGCTACGCAGGCGGAACATGGGTCCGGCGGAGAAATTGACCGTCGCATCGTCGGCATCGGGAATGAGGTCGAGTGCGAGGCCAGCCGGGCGCGGATTGATGTCTATGCCCCAGACCGAACCCTGCACGATCGGCAGGATATTTACGTTGTAATCGTCGCTGCCGGAATAGCTCGCATTGTAGCCGACACCCACGCCCACGCTCAGGAAATCGCCGTCGAAAACGGTGGATGGCGGCCCGCTGCGCGCACCTTCGACCTCGGCATAGTCCTGTGCTGCGAGCGGTGCGGCAGCACACAGGCCCAGACCTGCTGCGCCAAGGATTGCGACGTATTTCATTGGAATTTCCCTCGAATTGCCCTTGTCCGCCCAACGACCGTGTCCCGCAGGCGTTCCACGAAGAATGCCGTGTCGGGTGAAACCGATTGCCGCGCACGGCCACGGGACGTAAGCGGTGTTCCCCATGGGGCGCGAATACGATATTGCCGTTGTCGGCGGCGGACTGGCCGGGGGCCTTACCGCGCTCGCCATCCACCGCGCGCACCCCGCCATCCGTATCGCACTGGTCGAAGCGGGCGAGAGTTTCGGCGGCAATCACCGCTGGAGCTGGTTCGAGCATGACCTCGGACCGGAGGCGACGGACCTGCTTTCCGGCTTTACGGCGACGAGTTGGACGGGCGGCAACGAAGTCCGCTTCCCGGCTCACCGGCGCAAGCTGGCGGCTAATTATTGTTCTCTCGACAGCCGCGATTTCGATGCGCACCTGCGCCGCCAATTGCCACAGGATGCAATTCTCACCGGAATGCGCGCCGCCAGCCTCAGGGCGGACCGGGTCGAGATCGGTGGCGGCCCGGATATCAAGGCGCGCGCAGTGATCGATTGCCGCGATGCTGTGCCGAGCGAGCATCTTGCCGGTGGCTGGCAGGTTTTCCTCGGCCAGCACCTTCGCACCCGCGCTCCGCACGGGATCGAGCGCCCCGTTATCATGGATGCCACGGTGAACCAGCCCGGTGCCTACCGGTTCATCTACCTGCTGCCACTGGGCGCGAACGAGATTTTCGTCGAGGACACCTATTATGCCGACAGTCCGGTTCTCGACCGGGAAATGCTGGCGCGGCGGATCGAAGATTACGCCAAGGCCAAGGGCTGGAGTGCCGAGGTGCTGCACGAGGAAACCGGCGTCCTTCCCGTCATTACCGGCGGCAATTTTACCGCTTACCGCGCTTCACTCCAGCAGCCCGGCGTGGCGCTGTCGGGCGCTCGCGGCGGCTTCGTCCATCCGCTCACCAGCTACACCATGCCGGTCGCCGCTGCCAACGCGCTGGCGATTGCCGGGGCCGCACACCTACCCGGCACAGAGCTGTCGGATTTCGTAGAGAAACGCGCGCAGGAACACTGGCGCAGGACGCGCTTTTACCGCCTTCTGGGAAAAATGCTGTTCGATGCGGCCATTCCGGAGGAACGATACCGTGTGTTCGAGCGCTTCTATCGACTGCCGGAGCCTTTGATCGAGCGGTTCTATGCCGCACGCTCGACCCGCTTCGACAAGCTGCGCATCCTCTCGGGCAAGCCGCCCGTTCCAATTTCCCGCGCGGTCACGGCCTTGCTTGGCAAGGGCGCACCGCTCGTCCATGAGAGCCATCGATGAACGCCGAGACCACACCTCCCGCCCCTTCCGACGCTACCGAGATACCGCATACGGGCCGCACAGCCTGTGTCATCGGTTCGGGTTTCGGCGGCCTCGCGCTCGCCATCCGCCTCCAGTCGGCAGGCATTGCAACCACGGTAATCGAGGCGCGCGACAAGCCGGGCGGCCGCGCATATTACTGGGAAAAGGACGGTTTCACCTTCGACGCCGGTCCCACCGTCATCACCGATCCCGACTGCCTGCGTGAATTGTGGGCGCTGAGCGGGCATGACATGGCCGAAGACATCGAGATCATGCCGGTCATGCCCTTCTACCGGCTCAACTGGCCCGACGGCACGAACTTCGATTATTCGAACGACGAAGAGCAATTGTTCGGCGAGATCGCGCAGCTCAATCCTGCGGACGTCGCCGGGTACCAGCGCTTCCTCGAATATTCGGCAGGCGTCTACGAAGAAGGCTACGTCAAGCTGGGCCACAAACCCTTCCTCGACTTCAAGTCGATGCTGAAGGCTGCTCCCGCGCTGGCCAAGAAGCAGGCGTGGCGCAGCGTTTATTCCATGGTGTCGAGCTATGTCGAAAACGAGAAGCTGCGCGAGGCGCTGAGCTTCCATACCCTGCTTGTCGGCGGCAATCCGATGAAGACCAGCAGCATCTACGCCCTCATCCACAAGCTGGAAAAGGACGGCGGCGTCTGGTGGGCCAAGGGCGGCACCAACCGGCTGATCGCCGCCATGGTGAAGCATTTCGAGCGGATCGGCGGCACCGTGCGCCTCCACGATCCGGTGGTCCAGGTGCACACGCTGGGCAACCGGGCGAGCGAGGTGGAAACCCATTCTGGCTGGAAGCAGCGCTTCGACGCGGTCGCCAGCAATGCCGACATCATGCACAGCTACAAGGACCTGCTGGGCGAGACCAAGCGCGGGAAAAGCTACGCCAAGTCGCTGTCGCGCAAGAGCTTTTCGCCGGGCCTGTTCGTCGTCCATTTCGGCATCGAGGGCACCTGGCCGGGCATCCCGCATCACATGATCCTGTTCGGCCCGCGCTATAAGGGCCTGCTGGAAGACATTTACGATCACGGCGTCCTGCCGCAGGATTTCTCGATCTACCTGCACCACCCCAGCGTGACCGATCCCGGCATGGCGCCCGAAGGCATGAGCACCTTTTACGCGCTCGTCCCCGTCGCCCACATGGGCAAGCTGTCGGTCGACTGGGAAGAGATGGGCCCGATCCTGGAAAAGCGCATCCTCGACGAGGTCGAGCGCCGCCTGATCCCGGACCTTCATGGCCGGATCAAGACCAAGTTCCACTACGCACCGCGCGATTTCGCGATGGACCTCAATGCCCACATGGGCAGCGCCTTCAGCCTCGAACCGGTGCTGACGCAGAGCGCATGGTTCCGCGGGCACAATCGCGACGACGTGATCGATAATTTCTACCTCGTGGGCGCAGGCACGCACCCGGGCGCCGGCATCCCCGGCGTGGTCGGCAGCGCCAAGGCGACCGCGGGGCTCATGGTTGAGGATTTGCTCGAAAAATGAAGAGACTAGCGGTTTATTGCGGTTCCGCTTCGCCCGAAGATCCACGTTACATCCAGCTTGCCTCCGATGTCGGCGCCGGCCTGGCCGAGCGTGGCATCGGGGTCGTCTATGGCGGCGGCAGGCTTGGCCTGATGGGTGCGACTGCGCGCGGCGCACTCGAAGCGGGCGGTGAAGTTATCGGGATCATTCCCGAAGCACTCGCCAATTCGGAAGTCGCAAACCACGACTGCACCGAACTTCACACGGTCGGCGGAATGCATGAGCGCAAGCAGCGCTTCACCGATCTCAGCGACGGGTTCATCACCATTCCGGGCGGCGTCGGCACCATGGACGAGCTGTGGGAAGCGATGAGCTGGGCGCAGCTCGGCTATCACTCCAATCCGGTCGGCCTGCTCAACGCATTCGGCTTTTATGACGAACTCATCGCCTTCAATCGCAAGATGGCGGACGTCGGCTTCGTGCGTGCTGCGCACCAAGGCATTCTCGTGCACGACACTACGTTAAGCGGCCTGCTTCAGCAGATGGAAAGCTATTCCCCGCATACCCCGATCTTCAAGATGAAGGCGGAAGACCTCTGAGCGCACAGCGTCCCCTTACCACGAGCAATCTGCGCGCAACGCCTGCCCGGGCAGGCGGCGGCCGCGAACGTTCAGCGCTGGTTGCGAAATCACACGACGCGATTGCGGAAGGCTCGCAAAGCTTCGCCGCCGCGTCGAAACTGTTCGACCGCACGACCCGCGAACGCTCCTGGCTTCTGTACGCCTGGTGCCGCCGGTGCGACGATATCGCCGACAACCAGGACAAGGGCGGTCCGCTGGGGGACCAAGGCGATTTGAAAAGCGCAGAAGACCGCGTCCAGGCGATCCGCGTCCTGACCAAGCGCGCGCTGGACGAACAGCCCACGGCAGACTTCGCGTTCGATGCCTTCGGCCTCGTTGCAGACGAGTGCGGGCTCGACTGGGACATGGCGAACGACATGATCGGCGGCTTCGCGCTCGACGCCACCCGCTGGCAGCCGCGTACCGAGGCCGACATGATGCGCTATTGCTATCACGTAGCCGGATCGGTCGGCATCATGATGGCGGTGATCATGGGCGTGCCCAAGGACGACGGCGAAACGCTCGACCGCGCCTGCGACCTCGGCCTTGCCTTCCAAATTGCGAACATCGCGCGCGACATTACCGAGGATGCGGAAGCCGGGCGCTGCTACCTGCCCGCGACGTGGCTGGCCGAACTGGACTGGCAAGCGGGCGAACATGCCCTTCCCGAAAACCGCTTCAAGCTCGCCAGCCTGATGCCGCGCCTCATCGCGCTGATGGAAAAGCACGAGGAGGCATCGAAGCTCGGCGCGAAGAAGCTGCGCTTCCGCCAGCGCTGGGCCGTGCTTGCGGCGGCCAATATCTACGGCGCGATCGGGCGCAAGGTGCTCAATCGCGGCCAGCTGGCCTGGGACAAGCGCGTACGCGTCGGCGGGCTGGAGAAAAGCTGGCACGTGACCACCGCCTTTTTCGAAGCGCTGTGGAACCGGCCGAGCGGGCCGGAAGAACCGATCATCTGGTCGCGGCACGATTTCAGGCCCGTCGCCGGTTGGTAGCTTGACGCGAGGCGCTTGATGGATCTGACCGCTACGGCTAGCGCGCATTCATATGATTTCGAAACTCCTCATCGCCAATCGCGGCGAAATCGCCTGCCGCATCATTCGCACCGCGCGTGAAATGGGCATCGCCACCGTGGCGGTCTATTCCGACGCCGATGCCAAGGCGCTGCATGTGCGGCAAGCCGACGAGGCAGTGCATATCGGCCCCTCGCCCGCCGCCGAAAGCTATTTGGTGGGTGAGAAGATAATCGCTGCGGCCAAGCAGACCGGCGCAGAGGCAATCCATCCCGGTTACGGCTTCCTGTCGGAGAACGCAGGCTTCGCGCAGGCCGTGATCGACGCAGGATTGATCTGGGTTGGCCCCAAGCCCTCCAGCATCGATGCCATGGGGCTCAAGGATGCCGCCAAGAAGCTGATGCGCGAGGCAGGCGTGCCGGTCACGCCGGGCTATGAGGGCGAGGACCAGTCGGTAGAGCGCCTGAAGCAAGAGGCCGACGCCATCGGCTATCCCGTGCTGATCAAGGCGGTCGCAGGCGGCGGCGGCAAGGGCATGCGCAAGGTCGATGCGGCGGCGGATTTCGAAGCCGCGCTGGAAAGCTGCCGGCGCGAGGCCAAGGCCAGCTTCTCCAATGACGAGGTGCTGCTCGAAAAGTGGATCACCTCGCCCCGCCATATCGAGGTGCAGGTCTTCGGCGACAGCCACGGCAATGTCGTCCACCTGTTCGAACGCGACTGCTCGCTCCAGCGCCGCCACCAGAAGGTGATCGAGGAAGCCCCGGCCCCCGGCATGGACGAGGCGACGCGTGAAGACATCTGCGCCGCCGCCGTGCGCGCGGCCAAGGCGGTCGATTACGAGGGCGCGGGCACCATCGAATTCATCGCCGACGCCAGCGAAGGTCTGCGCGCCGACCGCATCTTCTTCATGGAGATGAACACCCGCCTGCAGGTCGAGCATCCGGTGACCGAGGAGATCACCGGCGTCGACCTGGTGGAATGGCAGCTGCGTGTGGCAAGCGGCGAGCCGATCCCGCTGAAGCAGGACGATCTCTTCATCGACGGCCATTCTATCGAGGCGCGCCTCTATGCCGAAGACCCCGCAGGTGGTTTCCTGCCCTCGACCGGCAGGCTCGACCATTTCGATCTCGGTGTAGAAGGGCGGATCGAAACGGGCGTCGAAGAAGGCGATATGATCTCGCCGTACTACGATCCGATGGTCGCCAAGCTCGTCGTTTGGGGGGAGACCCGCGCCGAGGCCATCGACCAGCTCGCCGACATCGCCGAAAGCGTCGAAATCTGGCCGGTGAAAACCAATGGAGCATTTATAGCGAATTGCCTGCGCGACGAGGATTTCGAAGACGCGAACCTCGACACCGGGTTCATCGAAGCGAAGCTCGACACGCTGGTCTCGGCAGACGAGGCGGGTGACGATATCTGGCAGACTGCTGCCGACTTCATCGCGCTTGCCGAAACGGAAGAGCACGAGGACCTGCCGATCGGCCTGCGCCTCAATGCGCCGGGCAGGCTCAATGCAACGCTCACGCACAAGGGCGAGACGCGTACGGTCAACGCGGCTGCCTCGCATGTCGACAGCCTGGCAACAGGATTCGTCGACCCCGAGCGTGCAGTCGTCTTCGCCGACGGACAGAGCTTCGTCTTCGAACGCCAGTCTCGCGGCTCGGGCGCTGCTGGGGCGGGCGACGGTGCCATTCTCGCCCCCATGCCGGGCAAGGTCATCGCGGTCGATGTGGCCGAGGGCGATGCGGTCACCGCTGGCCAGCGGCTGATGGTGCTCGAGGCGATGAAGATGGAACACGCCCTCACCGCGCCCTTCGACGGGACCGTGACCGAGCTTTCCGCTGCGACAGGCGGGCAGGTCCAGGTCGAGGCCGTGCTGGCGGTTGTCGAGCCGAAAGAAGAATAAGGCTTCCCTTTCGCTCCGACCCTTGCAAGCGTGTGGGCCCACGGAGAGAGGGCACGCATGAGCTGGCAGGACGAACTCGACGAATTGCGCCGACGCGAAGCGCTCGCCGAACAGATGGGCGGCGAGGAAAAAGTTTCGCGCCAGCACGCGCGCGGCAAGATGGATGCCCGCGCCCGGCTCGCCGCGCTGGTCGACGACGGCTCGTTCCGCGAGATCGGCAAGATCGCGGGCAAGGCGAGCTATGATGAAAACGGCGACCTTGCCGGTATCCTCCCCGCCCCCTTCCTTTTCGGCAAGGCGCTGATCGAAGGCCGCCCGGTCGTCGCCACCGCAGACGATTTCACCATCCGCGGCGGTGCGGCCGATGCCGGGATTTCCCGCAAGATGGTGCAGGCGGAAAAGATGGCGCATGAGCTCAAGCTGCCCATCATCCGCATGATCGACGGCACCGGCGGCGGCGGCAGCGTCAAGACACTCGAACAGATCGGCGCGACCTACATCCCCGCGGTCCCCGGCTGGTCGGACGTGGTGAAGAACCTCGATACCGTGCCTGTCGTCGCGCTCGCCCTCGGTCCCACGGCAGGGCTAGGCGCGGCGCGCGCGGTGGCGAGCCATTATTCGATCATGGTGAAGGGCCTCAGCCAGATCTTCGCCGCCGGCCCGGCCGTGGTCGACGGCCTCGGCGACAGTTACAAGGGATCGACCGACCACAACCAGGCGAAGGAAGATCTCGGCGGAAGCGGCATCCATACCCGCAACGGCGTGATCGACGACGAGGTGGCCAGCGAGGCCGAAGCCTTCGCCCGTGCGCGCCATTTCCTCTCCTTCATGCCCGAACACGTCGGCCAGTTCGCGCGTCGCTCCAATTGCACCGACCCCGTCTACCGCCGCGAGGAAGCGCTGCTCTCCCTGGTCCCGCGCGAGGACAAGCAGGTTTATTCCATGCGCCGCTGCATGGAGATGGTGTTCGACCAGGGCACCGTGTTCGAAATCGGCCGCATGTGGGGCCGCGCCTGCATCACCGCACTCGCCCGGCTCGACGGCTGGCCGGTCGCGGTCCTTGCCAGCGATCCCTCCTATCTCGGCGGATCGTGGGAGGCGAAAACATCAGAGAAGGTCGAACGCTTCGTGAAGCTGGCCGACCAGTTCCGCCTGCCGATCGTCCATCTCGTCGACAACCCCGGCTTCATGATCGGGCGCGAGGCGGAAATGGCGGGCACGATCCGTTACGGCGTGCATGCAATGAACGCGATCTACAAGGCCAGCGTCCCGCTCGCCTCGGTCGTGCTGCGCCGCGCCTATGGCATTGCGGGCAGCGCGATGAGCAATGCGGAGACGTACCAGTACCGGTTCTGCTGGCCGTCGGGCGATTGGGGTTCGCTACCCATCGCGGGCGGGCTGGAGGTGGCCTACAAGTCGGAACTGGAGACGGCGGAGGACCCGGAAGCCGAACTGGCTGCAATCCGCGAACAGCTGGACAAGGTCACATCGCCCTTCCGCAGCGCCGAACGCTTCAATGTCGAGGACATCATCGACCCGCGCGATACGCGGCCCTTGCTGTGCGAATTTGCCGACCTCGCCTGGCGACGCTTGCACGCCGAAGCCTAGGCGTCTTCGGGCATTTTCTCGCCGAACAGCTCCCCGCGTTCGGAGAACAGCACGAAAGCAAGGCTCAGCACGGCCGTGACGAGCAGCGCTGCCGCAAGCGGGCGGGCCGTGCCGTCATAGGCATAGCCGATGAAGGCCCCCAGCAAGGCGCCGCTGGTCATGCGCAGGAACCCCTGCGCCGAAGACGCCGCGCCGGCGATATGGCGGAACGGCTGCAAGGCGATGCTGCCGAAATTCGCCCCGATGAAGCCGAGCAGGCTCATGTTCGCCGCCATCAGCGGGACGAAGGTCCACAGCGTTTCGTCGGGCTGGTTGGCGAAATAGAGCTGCGCCGCCGCCACCGCTATAAAGGCGAACAACGCCGCGTGGCTGACCTTGCGCGCGCCGAAACGTTCGACGATCCGGCTGTTCGACCAATTGGCCAGCGCCATGCAGCCTGCGCAGATGGCGAAGATCAGCGGGAAGCGGTCACCCGCGCCGAAGGCTTCGCCGATCAACTGCTGCGAGGAATTGATGAAGCCGAACAGACCGCCGAAAACCAGCGCGCTGCCGAGCGTGTAACCGATGGTCTCGCGCAACGTCACCGCGCTTTTCATGTTGCGGGCGATGGGGCCGATGCGGATTTCCTGACGGTCCTCTTCGTGAAGCGTCTCCGGCAGGCGGAAATAGACCCACGCGCTCATGACTACGCCGGCCACCGCCATGCTGGCGAAAATCCAGCGCCAGTCGCCCATCAGGACGAGCACGCCCTGCCCGATGCTGGGCGCAACTGCCGGAACGAGCAGGAAGATCACGAAGATAAGGCTCATCATGCGGGCCATCTTGTCCCCGCCGACCCGGTCGCGAATGATTGCAGGGGGAAGCGCGATGATGCCCGCAGCAAAGAAACCCTGCGCTGCACGCAGCGCCACCAGCATGTCGAACGTGCTGGCCAGTGCGCAGGCGATGGAAAGCGTGATGTAGAGGAACAGGGCCACGAACAGCACGGGCCTTCGCCCGTAGCGGTCGGCGAAGGCACCCGGCACCAGCGTACCGATCCCGGCAGCGAGCAGGTAGGCGCCAACCACGAATTGCCGATTGTTGCCCTGCGCGCCGAGATCGGTTGCCAGCACATCGAGCGCGGGGAGGATGGCATCGATACCGAAAGCGTTGAGCGCCATCAGCAGTGCCATCATCCAGATCAGCTCGCGCTCGCCGATGGGCGCGCGCGACGCGGCCTCGGCAGGTGGGCGTTCGCCCGTCGCAAGTTGATCGTTTCGCATTTGCACAAAATGGCGGGTGCCGCACAAGGTTCCGCTTTGCAACCTGTATCGCTATCTGGAGAGACATGAGCGAAGCGCAGGACAGGGACGATGACGAGGAGGCCGATGGTCTGCGCAAGATCATCCATGTCGACATGGATGCCTTCTTCGCCAGCGTCGAACAGCGCGACAATCCGGACCTGCGCGGCAAGCCCGTGGCAGTCGGCGGGGCGAGCGGGCGCGGCGTCGTGGCCGCGGCCAGCTACGAAGCGCGCAAGTTCGGCGTGCGCAGCGCCATGCCGTCAGTGACGGCGAAGCGCCTCTGCCCGGACCTCATCTTTTGCAAGAGCCGATTCGACGTGTACCGCGAGGTGTCGCAGCAGATCAGGGCCATTTTTCGCCACCACACCGAACTGGTCGAACCGCTTAGCCTCGACGAGGCCTATCTCGATGTGACCGAAGACCGGCTGGGCATAGGCAGCGCGACCCGCATCGCCGAGCTGATCCGGCAGGAGATCCGCGCCAAGACGAAGCTGACCGCCAGCGCCGGTGTCAGTTACAACAAGTTCCTCGCCAAGCTCGCCAGCGACCAGAACAAGCCCGACGGACTGTGCGTCATTCGCCCGGGCCAGGGCGCAGATTTCGTCCAGTCCCTGCCGGTCAGGCGGTTCCACGGCGTCGGCCCCAAGGCCGAAGAGAAAATGACCCGCCTCGGCATTGCGACCGGCGCCGACCTCGCGGCCAAGGACATCGAGTGGCTGCGCGCCCATTTCGGCAGCTTCGCCGATTACCTCTATCGCGCCGCACGCGGCATCGATCTGCGTCCGGTGCGCGCCAGCCGGACCCGCAAATCTGTGGGCGGAGAACGCACCTTCAGCCGCGACATTTCCTCGGGGTCGGAACTGCGCGAGACGCTGGAAAACATCATCGACATCGTCTGGGAGCGGATCGAGCGCGCAGCGGCGAGCGGGCGTACCGTCACGCTCAAGCTGAAATACACCGACTTCCAGATCTTCAGCCGCGCCAAGTCCATGCCCCGCCCCATCGCCGACAAGGAGGAATTCGCGAGCGTGTCCCGCATCCTGCTGGAAGAGGTGCTACCGCTCCCCATGCCGATCAGGCTGATGGGGCTAACGCTTTCGAAGCTCGAAAAGGACGAAAAGGAAGAACAGCGGGGGCCCGACGCGCAGCTGAGCCTGCTCTAGGCGGCGTTGGCGCGCCACAAGGCCAGCCGCTCGCGCGTACGCGGACTCAGCGGCTCGGGCAGCGAGTGGGTGGGAAAGAACCGCGCTTCCACGATTTCGCGGCCATCGGGTCTGGGCAGGTCGTCAATCACCGCAGCAAAAATATGCGCCGTATGCGCGGCGCCCGACAATTCCTCTCCGATGGTGCCGATTGGCCTGATCGCGGTCGCTTCGCAGCCCACTTCCTCGCGCATCTCGCGCCGCGCGGCCTGTTCCGCCGTCTCACCGCGATCGATGCCGCCGCCGATGAAAAACCAGCCTTTGGGACCGTAGCTGTGGCGCACAAGTAGCAATTGCCCGTCGAGGTCACGCACGATCACGCTCACTCCGTCGCGGGTCGTGCCGGTGGATTTGCGAAGCCGGGCGCGCAAGCGGTAAGCGATGCGAAGGGCGAGCCGGTGCAGCGGCGCCGGGATCAGGTGAAGCATGTGACGGGCTGGCTCGCACCTTTGAGCAGCCGTGCGACAGGCAGGTCGCTCTGGCCGGACACGGCATGGTCGAAAACCGTGCGCTTGTCGGAGCCGCGGATCACGAAAGCGATCTGGGCGGAATCGAGCAATGACGGCAGCGTCAGGCTGATCCGGTCGAACGGCGCTTCCGACGGCAGGGGATCGGGCGTCAGGCGCATGATCCGCCGCTCTTCATCGAGCTTTGGATCGGTGTTGGGAAACAGCGAAGCGATGTGACCGTCCGCGCCCATGCCGAGCCAGGCGAGGTCGAAATGCGGGACCGCTTCCATGATCGTCAGCGTCACCACTTCCGCACCGGCCGGTTCGAACAGCGCCCTGAGTTTGCCCGTGTTCGACGCTTCGTGATCTTCGGGAACGATGCGATCGTCATTCGGCCACACGACCAGCCGCGAGAAATCGAGGTCGTGTTCGAGCAGCTTCTCAATAATCGGGAACGGCGTCGAACCGCCGGGGACGGTGATCGTGACCGGCCCTTCCCCTGCCTCCAGCGCCTCGGAAAGTCGTGCGGCGAGCCAGTCGGCGATTGCTTCGTCGCTTGCCCGTTCGATGATCGTTACGTCTGCCATGGCTCACACATACAACAAACCCGCCCGCACCCAAGGTGCGAACGGGCTGTGAATTGGTATTTTTCTGCGAAGCTTACTTGCTGGTCTGGTTGAGGAACCAGATGCGCTCTTCGCACTGGTCGATCCAGTCGTCGACGATGCCGCTGGTCGCGTTGTCGCCAACGGTTTCGGCTTCTTCCTTCACCTTGCCGAGGCGGTCATGCAGCTTGCGGTTGTCGTCGCGCAATTCCTTGACCATCGCGTCCGCGGTGATCGTGACATCGTCCTGGTCGGCGATCTTCGTTTCGCTGGCGACCGAGCCGATCGAGGTCAGCGTGTATTCGTCGTTCTTGCGGACGCGCTCACCCAGGTCGTCGACAGTGGCGATCAGCTGGGCGGCCTGCTCGTCGAACAGGACGTGGAGGTCGCGAAAGCGCGGGCCTGCAACATGCCAGTGAAAGTTCTTGGTCTTCATGTAGAGCGCCAGCGTGTCGGCCAGTGCGCCGTTGAGCGCGGTTACGAGACCGGCTTTCGAATTGTTGCCGAGTTCGGCCATGGAAAATCCCCTTCTTGGATTATGAACTGTCTGCCCAACCAACGGGAAGACGGACAAAGGGTTTCATGGTCTTTGGCTGTTGCAGAGATCGGAATAAACGATCCTTCTCACGCAAGAAGAACGGAAAATCCGATTATTATCGCCGCGATGAAGACGATGGCCGCCAAACCCAGTCGAATCGCTCGATGGGGTAGCAAGCGAAGCCTCTCGCCAAGCTCATAGCCGGTCGCAATCGCCGCCACTCCCCCCAATGCGCCGCCGAGCGCTGCCATCTGCGGGAATGCGAGCGCCGCACCAATCGCGAAGACAACAAAGCGCGCCGCATCGGTGAGCTGGCGCAAAGCCAGAGCGAGCCCGATAGCGAAGAGCGAACGGGTGGGTTCCGCAGGTGCCTTGCCGCGATTGGGCCACGCAAGTTCGACCGCCGCCAGCAGCAGGGCCATCGCGACGAACATCTGCGCCGTATTGATCGACAGCAAGGCGGCGAACCTGCCTCCGGCCCAGCCGGCCAGTGCACCCGTTGCCGCCGCCACAGCCATTCCCGTCGCAATAAGGCCGGGAGATCGCCCCAGCCGGGCGCGCAGATCCGCGATGAGCAGCTGGTCGCGCGCACCGATCGAAAGCGCGAAGGCAGCGACAAGGGCGAACAGCAGCGCGCTCATCTAAAGCGACGTCACACCTTCCACGGACCGGTAATCGCGATCGTGCGCGTCGGCGCATAGGCATTGACGAAGAACCATTTCCCGTCGGGCGAGAAGCACCCGCCTGCCAGTTCGGTCTGCATGCGCAGGCGACCGAAGGCATAGGGCTCGCCAACGGATGTAATGCCGATAAGCCGGTTGTCGACGATCGGCATGTACTGGTCCTCGCACACGATCAGGTGACCGTTAGGCCCGACCGTGAGATTGTCGCCGTAATTGAACTGCGCCGCGTTTTCGCTTTCGAAGAAAAGCTCGAAGCGGTCGGGACCGGCCCCGCGTCCGGGCACGAGCTTGAACACCTGGCCATATTTTGCAGCCCCACCGCTGGTAGAGCACACATAGAGCTCGTCCGTGCCCATGTGGATGCCCTCGCCGCGCGCGATGATGGATGCCCCCTGCGCCGCCGCACGTTCACGCAAATCGTCCTCCGGCGCCTCGACATCGTTCAACGCGATCCAGCGCACTGTATAGCTTTTCTCGACAGGCATCAGGGGCGCATCGTGGTTGCGGGTGTCGGGCACGGCGTCGATTACCATCGCCTCCAGCCTGCCGCCTTCGGCCAGTTTGCCGCGGACCTTGGGAATGAAACGATAAAGCACGGAATCCCCGCGATCTTCGGTCAGGTAGACGATGCCGGTTTCCGGATCGACGCAGGCAGCCTCGTGGTTGAACCGGCCCATTGCCTTGAGCGGCACCGGGTCGACCTGCCCTTCGGCATCGGCCGGGATTTCGAAGATCCAGCCATGGTCGCGGCCCAGCTTGTCGGGCGCAATATTCTCGGGCTCGGTGACATATTCCTCGCAGGTCAGCCAGCTACCCCAAGGCGTCACCCCGCCCGAGCAATTGCGGATGGTCCCGGCCAGCGAGCGATATTCACGCTTCTTCTCCAGCGTCGCCGCATCCAGCACCAGCGTCGTGGTGCCGCCCGGAAGCACTGCTCTGCCCGCGAGCCTGTCGTACCCGTCGGCGATCGCCCCACCGCCCTCGTCGAAGGGCGTGAGCTCATGATTGCGCACCAGCGCGATCTCTCCGCCGGACAGCGGCAGGCAGCCCATCCCATCGGCCTTGTCCGGCACCGTCCCGCCATCGCTCATCGCATCGCCAAGGCTGGACAGCAGGCGGTAGGAGAAGCCTTCGGGCAGGTCGAGCAAGCCGTTCGGATCGCGGACCAGCGGGCCGTATCCCGCATCCGTCAAATCCGCCCCGCGCGTCATGCATCCGCTCAGCGTCAGGGCACCGAAGGCGGTTGCGGTCGTGGACAGGAACTGGCGGCGCTGCATCTGGGTGGTCATTTCTCTCTCCATTGGCCCGGAGGCCTCGCCATGCGATAGCAGCGTGAAAGCCAAATGACAGCAGGGAGGAAGGTATGGAATTGAAAGCGGGAATGGCGGCAGTCGTCACAGGCGGCGCATCAGGTCTCGGCAAGGCGAGCGCGAGCGCGTTGGCCGAGGCGGGACTCAAGGTGACGATATTTGACGTGAACGAGGAAGCGGGCGAAGCGCACGCGAGAGAAATCGGCGGGCATTTTGCCCGGGTCGACATCACCGATGAACAATCGGTGGTCGACGGTTTTGCCTCCGCCCGCGCCGCCCACGGCCAGGAGCGCGTCACGGTCCATTGCGCCATGACCAGCCGCCGGGGCAAGACGCTAGGCTGGGACAAGGAAAGTGGCGGCTACAAGCGCCTGTCGACAGAAGACTACGCATTCGGAGCGGAGGGCATTCTCGTCTCATCCTACCGCATCGCCAGCCATTCCGCTCTCGGTATGGCCAATAGCGAGCCGCTCAACGAGGACGGAGAGCGCGGCGCCATCACCCTGACCGCGAGCGTCGCAGCGCAGGACGGGCAGATCGGCCAGGTGATCTACGGCAGCTGCAAGGCGGGCGTGAACGGGCTGGTGCTGCCGATGGCCCGCGATCTCATGGACCTAGGCATTCGCGTAAATTCGGTCATGCCGGGCATCTTCGCGACCCCGCTGATGCTGGGGATGAAGGATCGCAACCCGCAGATGTGGGACCAGCTCAACGCCAGCGTGCCGTTCCCCAAACGCCTCGGCCATCCGGAGGAGTTCGCCTCGCTGATCGTCGAAATCGCCCGCAACAGCTACATCAACGGCCACCAGTTCCGCCTGGACGGCGCGATCCGCATGCCGCCGAAATGAGTTCGCTGGAGCGGGTGAAGGGAATCGAACCCTCGTCGTCAGCTTGGGAAGCTGCTGCTCTACCATTGAGCTACACCCGCATTTCAATGACTTAAAATGCCACAGACCCGGCAGTTTACAATCCGGTTTACAGATCGCCTGCCAAGCGGCGGGTGATTGACACCACGATAGCGGTATCGTCAACGTATCTCTTCCGGATTTGCTCGACCTGTTCCGGCGACCAACCCATAATGTCGGCCACCTCTCGATTTGTCAGCTTCGCCTTTGGGTGTGCCATGATCCGAGTGGCGAATGTTCCTCTCATGTCATGAAGGCGCTTTTGAGTGAGTTGTTCTTCGCCAGTGACAGGATCGCGTTCCCGATGCCAAATGCCCTTCCCATTATTCGCCTTTTTTCGTGCATCGTAAAAACTTGAGTTCAGGCCATCCCCGGTCCAAGATTTTCCGAAGCTATTCACTAGAACTGTCTCAACACCCGGCCTCCGGTCGCGCTCTCGAAGGGCTGTAAGAAGATCATCCAGCTGGGGGAGCCTAGGGATGGTAACTCGAAATCTTTTACGTCTTGAGCGCTTCGCAGCGGTCCTGTGAATTGCTAGATCGTTTACTTCATCCCATCGTAGCGCGACCAAGTCAGCACGACGCAATCCGGTCAGAACAGCCAGATCGACAGCATCCCGCAGCGGCTGTTGGGCAACCGTCTTCAACGCATTGAGATCGTCGCCCGTCCAAATGATCGGTGCGCGGCTCTCGCTGCGGTGAATAGTCGGCACACCCTTAGCAACATTAATGGCAAGCAGACCGTCGAGGGTTGCCCATTCCAGAAATCTTGAAAGCACAGAAACCGAAATGTCGGCCGTCCTAGGAGTGCTCGCCATGGTATTTCGCCATGCGACGATCTTTGCTTTCATTCTCGGATCGTCAAAGAGAACTAGTGGGACCCGACCCCATTTTTTTTCGACTTTATCAAGCGCTGCCCCCCATGTTTTTTGCGTGCTATTGGCAAGTGCAGCCCAGTAGGCTGACCCCCTGAAAGCTGTAAGAGCACCGCCTACAAGCCGTGTGCGATCATTCCGAGCGGCCTCTTCGGCCTGATAAATTTTTACCCAATCCGAAGATTGCAATTTTGGTCGCTTAGCCTGCTCGAACCTTGAAACCTGCGGGCCGCCCCTCCACGCGTAGACATACCACACGATGCCGTTTCTCGTGCGTTTACGGACAATATGAGGCGAGGACGTCAGAGACGTTCTTCCCATCGCTCAAACAATTCATTTGACGAAGAAGCAACTTCTCCCGCAGCGCGAATAGTGATCGTTCCATCAGGTCGTATTTCGACCGCACCGATATCCATTCCAACGCGCTGCGCCCCGTCAATTGCACGCTTCAAATCAACCTTTCGGAAGTTGGAACCTCCTTGGGACTGTAGCCTGGATGATAATTTCACGGCTTTTCGGCGAGAAATGGCCATTGCGCTTCCTTTCAGCCGAAAATCTAAACGATCTATTGATTAAATCAAGAGTAAGTTATTGACAAAAAAAGAGAAACGTCTTCATTTTTAGTCAATTTAGCGGCTCCCAATTTGGATCAAGCGGCGTGTCGTCGAACTCGAAATCTTGCAACTCTTGCCCGGTCAGCCGTTTGACGGGTTTGGCTGCCGGGCGCTTAGAAGCCCGGGCCGCCTCGGAGCGTGGGTGTGGAGCGGCGCTCGTCTTGTTTTTGAGCCGTTCTTCCTGCCGCTTGAGCATGCCACGGCGAATGGCGATGTCCTGCTTGGCCTTGCGGTTCTCGTCTCGCGTCTCCGCGATGGCGTCGTCCTTGGCGAGGCGGTGGACGGCTTCGTCGTGCGACAGGCCCTTGGCACGCAGCTTATCGTAGTCGCGGGTCTGATCTTCGTGCATCCAGTTGCCTAGGTCGCGGTCTGCCCACGCCTCGTGGAAGTGAGTGATGAACGACACAAGGAAACCGATTTCGGGCGTCTTGGGCGGCTTAGACTTGGTCATCCACGCCAGTTGCTTCCGGCGCACGAGGCTCCAGTTGGCCGCGCACCAACCAATGAATTTGTGAAATTCGATGCGGCGGTCGTTCCAGCCACGCAGCTTGGCCTTGACCATGGCGACCTCGCGTTGGTTCCAAGCGAGACACCCACCAGTTGGGTGGTTCTCTTCGATGGCGGCTCGCCATTCGCGCTGCGCGGCGTCGATCTTCTGGGGCAGGGTCGTCAGCTTGCGCGGCGGCTGGCGGCGGAGCGTCCGGAGGTCGGCCTTGGCCTTCCGGATTAAATCGTCCGGATTAACCGCAGTAGCGGTGTCGTCCGCAGGACGTGCCGCTACCTGTTCTTCATTCTCCTGACTTCCTTCTCCCAGACTTCTTTCTCTCGTGTGCACCTCATGCACTGGGCCGGTGCAACTGTTGCACTGGTCCGGTGCATCCCCTGCACTGGTTTTGGGGCCATATTGAAGCCTCTTTGGCACGATAGGCATGGCGGGTGTCCATCCCATATTGACCGAATACATACGGATTTGCTTGCCTTGCGGGTGCTTGTGCCGCGCAATCATGCCCTTCTCTTCGAGTGACGACAGCGCGTAGAACAAGCCGCGCCGCGACATCTTTATGCCGCCGTATGCCTTATCTCCTTCGAGCACCCGGTTCAGGCTGAAGGTGGCACGGGTCTTGCCCCAGCCGATGGTGCGGTCGACCAACTGGATCAGGACCGCGAACTCGTTCGTCGACAGGTGGGGCATCCACTCGCGGACGATTATTTGATACTTTTGGATCAATGAAGGGTGCTTAGCCATTCGGACAATAAAAGATCGAAAATTTGCAAAATCAAGCCGAAAATCAGTAATTTAGACCGTGTTTTCTAGATATGTAGACGGAGGGACCGACGCTTGACGCGCCAGTCACCGCGCTGCTCGCCAAACCTCCGAGAAAGCTGCAAGCGCGCTTAGCCAGTCCAGTTCTGCGGCTATCCTCATTGCATCGACGCGATCCAATTGCTCGGGCAGGAGCATCCTCGCCCAGTTATCGGGCGAAAGCTGATCGACGAACGCCTGCCAGCGATCCGGATCACCGAACCTACGATGCAAACGGACGTGGCACGACCTGCAAACAGGCATTAGCGCAAAGGCGCGCATATATATCTCTTGATGACCTTGATCGGCAGGTCTTGTCTCGCAGATCGAGCAGGTCTGATTGCGCGGAAGCCAACCGAGCCGCCACGCGATCTGGTTCTTCTGCCAAGCGTAGACACGTTCCTCGCCAGTCGCACCGTTGTAAGGCCCGGGAATGGCGAACCCCCAGCGCGGCAATGAACAGCCATCCGCGATCAAGTCCTCTACCTTGTGATCCAGCAGCACATCCTGTGCTAGGCATCTCATGGCAGAGGCTTCGCAATGCAACGCACCTCGGCGAAGAGATCGCCGACGCGTTGCAACCCGTTGCAAATCTCAATTGAAAGAACCGCGATGGCTTCGGGCGTCTGGTCGGCGGCTTGGCCATCAACCGCCACACAGTGCAGGTCTTCCAATTCAGCTATGATCCGCGCGAAGATTTCGCCTGACTGGTTCACGACCGTTCATCCTTCAACAGCCGATAGACGCTCGCACGAGAGACCTGTAGGCGGTTGGCTATCTCGGGAGGGGTAAGACCTTTTTGGGCAAGTTCGAGCATCTCTGGAAGTCTGCGCCGGGCTGTGGGCACTCTGCCACGATACTTTCCCGCTGCCTTGGCGCGCTCAATACCCTCACGCTGGCGAACGAGCATTAGTTCGCGCTCGAACTGGGCTAGTGCACCGAACATCGTCAGCATCAACTTCCCAGTCGGCGAATGGGTATCCATTTCTGAGCCGCCAAAATCGAGGATGTGCAGGCCCGTCTGCTTGTCTTCCAAGACGGCAAGGATGCCGAGAAGGTCCGAGGTTGAGCGCGCAAGCCTGTCTAAGCGTGTGACGATCAGCACGTCCCCTTGCCTGACAAAGTCCAGCGCGTTCTGGAATTGTGCCCGCTCGCCAACCGACGAAACTTGCTCCGAGAAAATCTGGGTGCAGCCTGTCTCTTCGAGAAGCCTATGCTGGGCTTCCAATCCGGCGATTTGGTCAAAGGTGGATGTTCTGGCGTAGCCGACCTTCACGATATGATCCCCTGCAAAACTCCCTGAAATCCTAGGGGAGTGCGGGGTGTGGTCTAGGACATTCGTCGTCCCAAAGGGGCCTCTTGCGAGCCAGAAATATTCCCGATTAGTTCACGCTGGTTCATTCAGCGCAGCCTTTTGACAAACCGATCTTTCGATAGGCATGTGATGTCCGGAGGAGATTGTGTGATGGCGGGTGACGAGAGTTGGAAGAAGGACAATAGCCGAAATGTTTTTCAAATGCTCGACGACGCCAATGGTCCTGGCATCTGGGTCCGGCGCACGACTTGGGAGGCCTCATGCGCCCGGATAGTGGCTATGGGCAGAGCGACAAAGCCGCCCCCCTATTACGGCAACCCGTCGGTCCTGATGGACATCTACAACCTAAAAGGTGACTTGCGGGAGGAACTCGCCTCTCTCGATACGGCCGGAACTTATAAGACATGGCGACAGATTGAGCCACCAGCGTGGGCGGAAGGTGCCGAGCTGCGGCCACTGGACGACCCGAGAATTGCAGATGCTCTTGCTGCCGTAGACAAAAAACGAGGCAAAACTCGATCAGACCCGCCCCGGGATCGGATCGAACTGAAAGTCTCTTTCGCGGACAAAGACAAGGCCAAGAAGCTGGGAGCGCGCTGGGACCCCACATCAAAGAGTTGGTGGCTTCCGGGTCAAGCTACCGCGACAGTCAGGGAACAGGCGCGAAAACTGGGATTCCTTTCGTATGCTACAGCCTGTCCAACGAGAGCCTAAGGATCAATGAGATTGCGTTCAAAAAGCTAGAAGGAAGCCGTGTGAGACATCTCCTAGTGGCCGGGACGTGTCCAAATAGGGGAAGGCTGTGCGAGATCATAGGCGAGCCTGAGCGTCGGTCGACGATCTTGATGGCAACGATGGTCCACAAAAATCGATGATGCGTCCTTGCCCTAAAAGACGTTAAGCCCTCATCTGGCTCTTCATGAAGGAGATAAGGGGCGTGTTGGCTGAGGTCATTCTTGGGGTAATCGGCGAGGCCGCATTGGGTTATGCAGCCAGCAAGGGTTTCAATCTCCTCAAATCAGGCGAAGCCAAAAAGGAAATCGCCGAGATAGGCTCCGCCTCTATTGAAGCGGGGATACAGACTGTTCCTGCGCTCGCGGACGATCTTCGGTCCGTCAGCTTCGTGAAAGTGGTATTCGTTCCTTTTCTTGAAGCCATCATAAGCGATCCGTCGAACCTTCCCGACTCGGACGGATTGGCCAAGCGGTTCGTTCAAATGTTTGTCGACCGTTTTGCTAAGGATGAAACTGCGGACGAGGCCCTTCGTCGCGTCTTCCAAACTGAGCGCGACGATCTCGTGGCCGCGTTCGCGACCATCATTCGTGAACTACGGTCTCAATTCAACAAATCCACGCACTGGCGAGAAGTCGGTCACTACGTCGCCACCGAGGCAACGCTCAGTCACGTGACGGCGATCCGAACAATGATGGAGCGGCAGGAGAAGGGAAAGGAAGCGTCCGCGATCAACTTGCACGATGCTATGCGAGACGCAAAAACAGGATCGGACGAACTGCGAGAGTGGCCGAGAGACATCTCCGGGCATGAAATTCTGAGGCCGGAACTGGAGCGCCTCAAGAGGCACATTCTCGCGGAACCTAGTGGAACGTCGATCCTCATCGGCGAGGCGGGGTCGGGGAAATCGGCCCTAATGTCCAAGCTAACCGACGAGTTGGAAGGGGGTGGTCACGTTGTTTTCGGCATCAAGGCTGACACCCTCCCAGTGTCGATCCAAACCGTCGATGACATTGGGCGCGCCCTAGGAATGTCAGGACCGCTGGCGGCCGAGATTGCGGCGGTCGCTCAATCCTCATCCGTGACTGTAATTGTAGACCAATTGGACGCGGTTAGCGACGTCATGGACCGTTCGTCCGACCGGATGAAAGTTCTTCTCAGGATGGTCAGGCACATCCGAGATCAAAGGCTGCGTGTGCATGTCGTTGTGTCGTCGCGCCCGTTCGAGGCGGCACACGATGCGCGTTTCCAACAACTCAAGGCTGAGGAGTTCAATCTAGCGCTACCCTCGACTGAAAGCGTGCTTGTTCTTCTCGCCGATCTGGGAATTGAGTGCGCTGGCATTTCTGAGGAGTTGAAGGAGACGCTCCGCAGGCCATTTGCCCTCAAGCTGTTCGTTCAACTGGTGCAGCGGGGTGTCGATCCTTCTTCGGTAGAAGCAGGCGACTTGTTGGATCGTTGGCTTGCTACAGCTAACCTTGGACCCGACCAGACCCGCAAAGCGGTTTTGGAATTAATGCAGAACCTCGCCTCGGAAATGCTCGCAACCGAGACACTGTGGCGTCCAGCCGACGTATATGAGGCGAACAGCAAAGAAGCCTTGGCCAGAGGCGAAGCGTGTGGCTTGATCGTCCGTAGTGGCCAGAAGATCGGGTTCAGCCACCAGTCTTGGCTCGATGATTTTCAGGCGAAGAGTTTTCGCTCCGGCGGCGACCTAGCTGACTATGCGTGGCGCAACCAAGATAGTCTGTTCGTGCGCGCAACCGTGCTGCGATCATTGCAACGGCTTAGGGCGACCGACGAGGGCGCCTACATACGGGCGGTTTCGGCTTTGCTCGGCGACGGACGAACCCGGCGTCACCTCAGACACCTCGTCACAGATGTGGTCTCGACGGTTGGTGACCCCACTCAGCAGGAAGCTGCATGGATCGAAACACTCATCCGCACCGACCCAATCTTGGCAAATCGCGGCTTGGGGAAGATCGTTGAGCACTGGTCCAAGTGGCGGCCCCACTTGTCGAAATGCCTACCGCAACTCATGCAGCAAGAGGACTTTCATTGGCGGGCGGTGCAGGGGCTTGCCGCGGAAGCCAGAGAAGACCCGGACAATATGGTCTCGCTGGTTCGTTCGCATTGGAGTGACCCTTCAAAGGACCAGCTGGTTTTTCGTATTGCCGAGCAATCTGGCGTCATCACTGACGACGTGGAGACGCTGATCCGCACCATTCTCAGCCGGACAGCTATCGACCCATATAGCGTATCCCATCTGGTTAGCACTTTGCGGACGGATGGCAGACTGGGGGAGGCGTGTCGCGTCGTTGCAATCTGGGTGGGGACAATCGAAGCCGATGAACATACCGGTCCCCAATTGCACGACGTCGAGAAGCTGGCCGAGGCGGCTCCTGCCGAGTTCGCGGAGGCTCTTCTGCCGTGGTTGATTGAGCAGGCAGAGAAGCAAGTCGATCCGTATTGCGACGGTATCAAACGATACTCCAAATCCAAATCGCTTCCGTGGGATTGGCAAGTAGAGGGTGAGCACGGAAGCATCATTGTCGCACTTCAAGAAGCGATGAGCGCTGTCGCAAAGACTGAGCCAGAATTAGCCTCGCGGCTCATTACGCGCCTAGCTTCTGTCGAGATCGACCAATTGCAGGATATGATTGCTCAAACCTATGTCGCAGGCGGTGCGTCGCTTGCCGAGGAAGCGCTAGGTTACATCCTTGCCGATGAGCGACGTTTCTACATCGGCGACGCGCATGTCACGGTAGAGCCGGGCATGTCATCAATCGAGGCCGGTTTGTCATCCCAAGAACTGGTCGAAATGATTGGTAAACATCTTTCCGGCGAACCGGTGATGGCGCTTCGCGACCGCATTGAGGGATGGTCACTCTATGAGGCTGGGCACGGTAAGGAGGACACTGCCGACTTGAGACGCATGCGGCTTCGATGGTCTGATGAGAACCGCATGGAATTGCTTGAGAGGTTGCCACAGAAAAACTTGCCTCCGCGCCGGAGACGGCAGGTTGCCGAGATGCGGGAGCGGAAGCGACAGCCTATTCCGCGCAAACGTGGGGGGTCGATGGGGACGTTTGTCGGGTCACCCATGTCGGAAACTGCCATGGAGAAGGCAGCAGATGACGACATCTTCCGCATGCTAGACGAAATACACGACGAGTCAGAGCGGTCACATCGGCGACCCATTTCGCGGGACGGGGGGGTCGTCGAACTGTCTCGCGCTTTCGCAGAGTTTGGAAAAAAGAACCCTGAGCGGGCAATCCGCATCGCGGCGCGATTTGTCCCGGGGAAGCATGAGCACGCGGCAGGCTATTTGTTGGACGAGTTGTCGAAAGACGGTATCTACCCGCCTCGTAAACTGCTCGGAATGATCCACGATCTTTCGAGCGCGGGATTTTCGTCGCGCACTTGGAAGACCCACGCCAGTTGGGCACTTTCTCGACTTGCCGATCCGTTGAAGGGGTTGCCGGATGATACGGTAGCAATGCTCGAAAGTTGGTTGGAGAACGATCCCGACGCGATTGTCGATCAAACCGAGCGGCGGTTAGCGAGGGACGCCGAAAACGAACGCCGAAACAAGAGAGAGAAGACCGCGCCTTCCCCTCTACTGTTTCACGCCTACGGGGGGATGCGCATAGTTCCTCAAGAAAACTACACGCCTCTTTCCGCGATCTTTCATGGGCTGATCGGACGCGAGGAGCAGGCTTACGACGCGTGGCTCGACGTATTGGAGCGACATGCCGTCAAGCCCGAAGACCCCCATCTATGGACGTTTCTTCTGGCTGACAAAGGAAAGTGGCTGTTCTGGGCAGATAGGTCACGAGTGCGTGCGCTACTCTCTCGGCTTGCCAGTTTGGATTTTCGTATTTTCCAATCCGCCGATCTTGTCGGTGTGCTTTGGAGCACCCGGGCAATGTTCCCAAACGACCTCGTGCTGAAAATATGCGAGGAGTGGCTTGGCCAAGAGGATGAGATTTTCCAGCAAGCTGCAGCGGAGTTTGCCGAGGCGGTAATTCTTGTAGAGCCTGACAGCGAAATGGCGAATGCCTTGGCAGCCATTCTCGATGATGACGTCTCCTCGCAAATTACGGGACGACTATTTTCAGCCGCCGCAGCTTGGAGGGAGAATGACCCGTCTCTGCGAATGCGAGCACACGAGTTTCTTATGGGACACGTGTCTCGCGCGGACGGGGATCAGGCGCATGCAATTTCCTCCACGGTCGACATGAGAGAAACTCTCGCGCCCGATGACTTCACACGGGAGTTGATAGCGGCAATCGCCGACAATTCGTCGGTTCTTGCCGCGTCCCTTACAGGCAAATTTGCGGACGGCCTGCAATCTCTGCTGCTCTATCCCGGCTTCGATGAGCCTGTAATGGATGTGACCGAACGCATCGCGAACCTCATCGTGGGTCAGCATGGAGGCAGGCATCGGGGCTTCATTGATCGCGATTTTGTGCAATTGGCCATAGCGTTGCAGCGTAACGACGGCCCTCTTCGGGCGAGGGCGATGGACGTTTACGAGAAGCTACTGGATGCCGGTGCGTATGGGGCCGAGGAAGCGGCAAAGGCGGCACTCGGAAGATGATCCGCTGCAACCCGTTGCAACACCAGTTTACCTCGCAATCTCAAGCCACTGAATAGAATGGGGCAGATTTAATCGCAGTTAACAACAATACCCGCAGAAATCCGGGCTTCTAGGCTGCTTGGGAAGCTGCTGCTCTACCATTGAGCTACACCCGCCTGGTGGAGCGGCGCTTGCCATGGGCGGCGCCACACGGTCAATCGATTCGGTGAGCGGCGGAAAACCCGGGGCGGCGGCTTCACCTTCGCGGCCAAGCCTATAGAAGGGCCGGATGACGACGAACCGCGAATGGGTGAACTGGGCGATCGGCCGGATCGAAGCCGATTTCAATCGGTCTGCGGACACGCATCTCATCCCCCTGCCCGTCCCCGCGCTTCCGGACATAGCCATCTATCTCAAGGACGAATCCAGCCACCCGACCGGCAGCCTCAAGCACCGGCTCGCCCGCTCGCTGTTCCTGTACGGCCTGTGCAATGGCTGGATCTGCGAGGGCACGGCCATCGTCGAGGCATCGAGCGGGTCGACCGCAGTGTCGGAGGCTTATTTTGCCCGGATGCTGGGCCTCCCCTTTATCGCCGTGGTGCCCAGGACGACGGCGCAGGCGAAGATCGATGCGATCGCTTTCTACGGCGGCAAGTGCCACTTCGTCGATAATCCCGGCGAGATGTATGACGCAGCGCAGGCCCTCGCCCATGATCTGAATGGCCATTACATCGACCAATTCACCTTTGCCGAGCGGGCGACGGACTGGCGCAGCAACAACAATATCGCAGAATCGATCTTCGCCCAGATGGAGCGCGAGCCGCATCCGGTGCCGCGCTGGATCGTATGCGGAGCCGGGACCGGCGGGACATCAGCTACCATCGGCCGCTTCGCCCGCTACAACCGCCACGACACCAAGGTCTGCGTTGCCGATCCCGAAGGCTCGGTCTTCCACCGCCATTGGGCCGACCGGTCGGTCGAGCGCGTCGACCATCCCTCGGGCTGCATCGAAGGGATCGGTCGCCAGCGGGTGGAGCCCAGCTTCCTGCCCGATGTGGTCGATGCCATGGAAGCCGTGCCCGACGCCTGCTCCATCGCAGCCGCGCACGAGGTGAGCGAACGGCTCGGGCGGCGCTGCGGCGGATCGACCGGCACCAATGTCTGGGCCTGCGCCAAGATCGCTGCCGACATGGCAGAGCGCGGCCTCAAGGGTTCGATCGTCTCGATCCTGTGCGATGACGGCGCGCGCTATGCGGACACGATTTTCGACGATGATTGGCTGGCGGACAAAGGCTTCGACATCCTCCCCCAGCGCAAGAAAATCGCCCATTTCTTCGAAACCGGCACTTTCGCTGCCGGCTGATACAGCCCCTCCGGGAGAGATTTCACTTGATTACCGACGACCGCATCATCCTTGGCCTCCTGGGCCTGGTGCTCGCCTTCGTATTCGTGACGCGCGATCGGCCCGGATGGCAGAAGTTCTACACTTTCGTGCCGATCATCCTCGTCTGCTACCTCGTGCCCTCGCTGATGGTCACCTTCGGCCTCATCGATGTGAGCGAGAGCAATCTCTGGACCGTGGCGAAGGACTTCTTCCTGCCCGCAGCGCTGTTCCTGATGACGCTCAGCATCGATTTGAAGGGCATCCTTGGCCTTGGCAGCAAGGCGATCATCATGTTCCTGACCGCGACGCTGGGCATCGTGATTGGCGGCCCCCTCGCGCTCTATATCGTCGCGCAATTCGATCCCTCGATCATCGGCACCGGACAGGACGCGGCATGGCGCGGCCTGGCCACTCTGGCGGGCAGCTGGATCGGCGGCGGAGCGAACCAGACCGCGATGCTGGAGGTCTATGGCTACAACATCGAGAAATATTCAGCGCTCATCGCGGTCGACATTATCGTCGCCAACATCTGGATGATCTTCCTGCTCTACGGTGCAGGCGCGAGCGAGAAGGTCGACCGCTGGCTCGGTGCGGACAGCAGCGCGATCGACCGGCTGCGCGACAAGATGGCCGATTACACCAGCTCGGTAGAGCGTGTGGCGACGGCGAACGATTACGTCCTGCTGTTCGGAGCGACACTGGCTGTGGTCGGCCTGTGCCACCTTGCAGGCACCATGCTGGGCGGGTTCTTCGCCGAATTGCAGGGCGAAGAGGCAACGCTGGCGAGCAGTTTCTTCTGGGTCGTCGTGGTGGCGACCACGCTCGGCCTTGCCGCCAGCTTCACCCGCGCGCGCAACCTGGAAGGCGTCGGCGCGAGCAAGTTCGGCACGCTTTTCATCTTCCTGCTGGTGGCGATCATCGGCACCAAGATGGACGTCACGCAGCTGGGCGATGCGCCCGGCTTCATGGCCGTGGGCCTCATCTGGATGCTCTTCCACGTCATCCTGCTGCTGCTGGTGGCAAAGCTGATCAAGGCGCCGTTCTTCTTCGTCGCCGTCGGCAGCAAGGCGAATGTCGGCGGTGCCGCTTCGGCGCCCGTCGTGGCGGCCGCGTTCCATCCGGCACTGGCCCCGGTCGGCGTGCTGCTGGCAGTGCTCGGCTATGCGCTCGGCACCTATGGCGCGATCCTGTGCGCGCAGATGATGGCGGCGGTCGGATAGACCCGAAAGGCAAAGGTTTCATCTGAAACCGGTTGATTTCGGAGCATCTGCTTGCCACAGCCGTTGGCAAGAAAAGAGAGGATTCCCCCATGCGTCAGGTTGACCATTTCATCGCCGGTGGACCCACCGGTTCCGCCACCCGCAAGCACCAGATCTGGAACCCGTCCACGGGCGAAGTCCAAGCCGAAGTGGCGCTGGGCGATGCCGCCCTGCTGCAGAAGGCCGTGGACGAAGCGAAGAAGGTCCAGCCCGAATGGGCGGCGACCAATCCGCAGCGCCGCGCCCGCGTGATGTTCGAATTCAAGCGCCTCGTCGAAGCCAACAAGCAGGAACTCGCCGAGCTGCTCTCGAGCGAACACGGCAAGGTCGTCGAGGACGCGCATGGCGATGTGCAGCGCGGCCTCGAAGTCATCGAGTTTGCTTGCGGCATCCCGCAGGCGCTGAAGGGCGAATACACGCAGGGCGCAGGCCCCGGTATTGATGTCTATTCGATGCGCCAGCCGCTCGGCATCGGTGCGGGCATCACCCCGTTCAACTTCCCTGCCATGATCCCGATGTGGATGTTCGGCATGGCGATCGCCGCCGGCAACGCCTTCATCCTGAAGCCGTCCGAGCGCGATCCCTCCGTGCCCGTGCGCCTCGCCGAACTGTTCGTGGAAGCCGGCGCGCCCGAGGGCCTGCTGCAGGTCGTCCATGGCGACAAGGAAATGGTCGACGCGATCCTCGACCATCCCGATATTCCGGCGATCAGCTTCGTCGGCTCCTCCGATATCGCGCAGTATATCTACTCGCGCGGCACGGCGAACGCGAAGCGCGTGCAGGCATTCGGCGGCGCGAAGAACCACGGCATCGTCATGCCCGACGCCGATCTCGACCAGGTGGTGAACGACCTCGCTGGAGCCGCTTTCGGCTCGGCAGGCGAACGCTGCATGGCTCTGCCCGTAGTCGTTCCTGTGGGCGAAGACACGGCGGATCGCCTGCGCGAAAAGCTGATCCCTGCCATCAACGCGCTGCGCGTCGGCGTCTCCAACGATCCCGAAGCGCATTACGGCCCCGTCGTCACGCCGGAGCATAAGGCACGCGTCGAAAGCTGGATCGATACGGCCGAAAAGGAAGGCGCGGAAGTCGTGATCGACGGCCGCGGCTTCAGCCTGCAGGGTCACGAGGACGGCTTCTTCGTCGGCCCGACGCTGCTCGACCGCGTCACGCCCGGCATGGAAAGCTACAAGGAAGAAATCTTCGGCCCGGTCCTCCAGATCGTGCGCGCCAAGGATTTCGAGGACGCGGTCCGCCTGCCGAGCGAGCACCAGTACGGCAACGGCGTCGCCATCTTCACCCGCAACGGCCACGCCGCGCGCGAATTCGCCAACCGTGTGAATGTCGGCATGGTCGGCATCAACGTGCCTATCCCGGTGCCGGTCAGCTACCACAGCTTCGGCGGCTGGAAGCGCTCGGGCTTCGGCGACATCGACCAGTACGGCATGGAAGGCCTGAAATTCTGGACCAAGGCCAAGAAGGTCACGCAGCGCTGGCCCGACGGCGGCGGTGACGGCTCCAACGCCTTCGTTATCCCGACGATGGGATAATGGCGATGCGTGTTCCCTTCTTCGTATTCACCCCCCTCGCCCTCGGAGCATGCGCGACCGTTTCGGTGCAGGACGAATTGCCGCCACCTCGCGATCCGGGATCGTGTGACGCAGATGCCGTCCAGTCCCACCTCGGGCACGAGGCGACTTCGGACATGGGCGCGGCAATCCTCGCAGAAAGCGGCGCGCGGACCCTGCGCTGGGGCCCGCCGGACTCCGCATGGACGATGGATTACCGCGAAGACCGGTTGAACGTGCGGTACGATCGCGACATGAAGATCACCGCGGTCACCTGCGGATGAGCGAGCGGCAACGGGCGTCCTCGGGTTCGCCGTTCGAGGATCAATTCGGTTTCTGCCGCGCGGTAAGGGACGGCAATCGCATCGTGGTCGCCGGCACCGGCCCGATTGAGGATGACGGGTCGAGCACCGCAGGCGATGCCGTCGCACAGGCCGCGCGCTGCTGCACACTGATCGTCCGGGCAATCGAGCAACTCGGCGGCTCGGCTGCGGATGTCGTGCGCACCCGCATGTTCCTCACCGATTTCGACGACC
The DNA here is from genome assembly GCF_009827445.1 of Qipengyuania aquimaris. Classification (GTDB taxonomy): domain Bacteria; phylum Pseudomonadota; class Alphaproteobacteria; order Sphingomonadales; family Sphingomonadaceae; genus Qipengyuania; species Qipengyuania aquimaris. The sequence goes on along the minus strand of NZ_WTYI01000001.1, from coordinate 56,569 downwards.
AGGCCGCCGTCGGCGAAGTCCACGCGCGCTTTTTCGGCGATGCCAAACCGGCCGCAACGATGGTCGGCTGCGCATGGCTTTGCCGCAAGGAATGGAAAGTCGAAATCGAGGCGGAAGCAATCGTTAAAGGCTGAGGCCGCCCACCCCTTCCCTTGCCCCCGCGAGAGGTTTAGAGCGCCCCCATGACAGGACAATTCCAGCTTACCGAAGAGCAGCTCGCGATCCAGGAAATGGCGCAGCGCTTCACCGCCGACAACATCACGCCCTTCGCCGGCGAATGGGACGAAAAGAGCCACTTCCCGCGCGATGTGATCAAGAGCACCGCCGAACTCGGTTTCGGCGCGATCTATGTCTCCGAAGAGAGTGGCGGCATCGGCCTTGGACGCCTCGAAGCCGCGCTGATCATGGAAGCCATGGCCTATGGCTGCCCGACGACCAGCGCCTTCATCTCGATCCACAACATGGCGAGCTGGATGATCGACCAGTTCGGGTCGCAGGACGTGAAGGACCGCTACCTTCCCGACCTCGTCAGCATGGAAAAGATCGCCAGCTATTGCCTTACCGAACCCGGCAGTGGCTCCGACGCGGCGGGCCTGAAGACCAGCGCCGTGCTGGATGGCGACCATTACGTGCTGAACGGCACCAAGCAGTTCATCTCGGGCGGCGGCGTCAACGACGTCTACGTCACCATGGTCCGCACCTCCGAACACAAGACCAAAGGCATCACCTGCCTGGTGATCGACAAGGACACGCCCGGCGTATCCTTCGGCAAGCCGGAAAAGAAGCTCGGCTGGAATGCCTCGCCCACCGCGCAGGTGATCTTCGAAGATGCGCGCGTGCCGGTCGCAAACCGCGTCGGTGACGAGGGCGAAGGGTTCCGCTTTGCCATGATGGGCCTCGACGGCGGACGCCTCAACATCGGGGCGTGCTCTCTCGGCGGTGCGCAGCGCTGCCTCGACGAGGCCGTGGCCTACACCAAGGACCGCAAGCAGTTCGACACGCCGATCGCGGACTTCCAGAACACGCAGTTCATGCTGGCCGACATGGCGACCGACCTCGAAGCCTCGCGCGCGCTGCTCTATCTCGCGGCCGCCAAGGTGACCGACAACGCGCCCGACAAGTCGCGCTTTTCCGCCATGGCCAAGCGCCTTGCGACCGACAATGGCAGCAAGATCGTCAACGACGCGCTGCAGCTGTTCGGCGGTTATGGCTACTTGAAGGAATACCCGATCGAGCGGTTCTGGCGCGACCTGCGCGTCCACTCGATCCTCGAAGGCACGAACCAGGTCATGCGCATGATCGTGGGCCGCGACCTCCTGCGCCAGTGAGCACCGACATGACTGACGACATCCTCATCCATACCCATGGCCGCGTCGGCCATATCAGCCTCAACCGCCCGAAGGCGCTGCATGCGCTGACGCTCGACATGTGCCACGCGATGAGCGCGGCGCTTACCGAGTGGGCGAATGACGACGCCATCGAAGCGGTCATCCTCGACCATTCCGAAGGGCGCGGTTTCTGCGCGGGCGGCGATATCAACCTGCTGCGCCATTCCGCCCTAAATGACGGTGGGGAAAGCGGCCGCAAGTTCTTCCATGACGAGTACCAGCTCAACCACCAGATGATGACCTATGGAAAGCCCATCGTGGCCTTCATGGACGGCATCACCATGGGCGGCGGCGTGGGCATCGCCCTGCCCTGCACCTATCGCGTCGCGACCGAGAACACCCGTTTCGCCATGCCCGAAACCGGCATCGGCCTGTTCCCGGACGTGGGCGGCGGCTGGCACCTCTCGCGCCTTGGCGGGCGGCTGGGCGAATTCCTTGCGCTGACCGGCGCGCGGCTCGACGGGGCGGAATGCCTCTGGGCCGGTATCGCCACCCATTACGTGCCGAGCGAAATGATACCCGAGGTCAAGGCACGCATCATCGACAAGCCCGACCGTATCCGCGGCATCCTCTCCGAACCCGTAGGCACCCCGCCCAAGGCACGGATCGAGGGCAATGCCGACAAGATCGCGAAGCACTTCGCCTCCGACCGCTATGAAGGCATTCTCGCAAGCCTCGAAAAGGCGGCCGATGATGGTGACGAATGGGCGGCCAAGGAACGCGACACGCTGGGCACCAAGAGCCCGCAGACCTGCAAAGTCGCGCTGCGCCAGCTGGCAACCAGCCGCGAGCTCGACAGTTTCGCCGACAACATGGCGATGGAATACCGCATCGCCAGCCGCGTGCTGACCCGCCCCGACTTTGCCGAGGGCGTGCGTGCAGTGATCGTGGACAAGACCAACGACCCCAAATGGGATCCGGCAACGCCCGAGGGCGTGAGCGAGGAACTGCTCGACAGCATCTTCGCCCCGCTTCCCGCAGACGAGGAATGGAAACCCCTATGAGTTACGAGACCATCACCGTCGAACAGCGCGATGCGGTCACGCTGATCACGCTCAATCGACCCAAGGCGCTGAATGCGCTGAACAGCCAGGTTCTGGAAGAGCTGACCGAAGCGTTTGCCGCCTACCAGGCCGACAGCAACCAGCTTTGTGCCGTTCTCACCGGTTCGGGCGACAAGGCCTTTGCCGCTGGTGCCGACATCAAGGAAATGAGCGAGAAGGCGGCTGCCGACTTCTATCTCGAAGACTTCTTCTCGCCCTGGACCAGCGAGATCGTGAAGAAGACCCGCAAGCCGTGGATCGCCGCGGTGAACGGCTTTGCGCTCGGCGGCGGGTGCGAGCTTGCCATGATGGCGGACTTCATCATCGCCAGCGAGAACGCCAAGTTCGGCCAGCCCGAAATCAAGCTGGGCGTTGCCCCCGGGATGGGCGGCTCGCAGCGCCTGACCAAGGCCATCGGCAAGTCGAAGGCGATGGAAATGTGCCTGACAGGCCGCATGATGGGCGCCGAGGAAGCCGAACGCAGCAACCTCGTCGCGCGCGTGGTTCCGCATGACGAATTGCTCGACGATGCGATGAAGACCGCCGCGCAGATCGCCTCGATGCCGCCGATGGCCGCAATCGCGAACAAGGAAATGGTCAATGCCGCTTTCGAGACCAGCCTCGACCAGGGCCTGATCATCGAGCGCCGCATCTTCCAGATCCTCACCGCGAGCGAGGACAAGAAGGAAGGCATGGCCGCCTTCGTCGAAAAGCGCGAAGGCAAGTGGAAGGGGCGTTAAGCCAACGCCCTTTCCTACAAGACTGCGCTGGCGATAGGTGCGCTTTCAACGAAAGTTCGTCGCCTCAGAAAAGCGGGCGCACAGTGTAAACTTCGGATTCCGATGAATAACTGTTAAAAATCAGGTGCATGGAATCTAATCGCAAGGGCGACACACTGTCGCCTTTGTCACCCAATCGAAGCCCGACGAAGACCGGGTATACGGAGAGAGATCATGAAAATCGCCTTCATCGGCCTCGGCAACATGGGCGGCGGGATGGCCGCGAACCTCGTGAAGGCGGGGCACAACGTGCTTGCCTTCGATCTCGACGAGGAAGCGCGGCAGAAGGCCGACGATGCCGGGTGCACGACCTTCAGCGAGCCTGAGTGGGCTGTCGAAGATGCCGAAGCCGTGGTGACCATGCTTCCCAATGGCGGGATCGTGAAGTCGGTCTATGAAGGCAGCGTCATCGGCAAGGCCCCCGCAGGCGCGGTGCTGCTCGACTGCTCGACCATCGATGTCGCCACAGCCAAGGAAGTTATCGCCACAGCCGAAGCCGCCGGATGCGACATGGTCGACGCCCCCGTTTCAGGCGGGATCGCGGCGGCCAATGGCGGCACGCTCACCTTCATGGTCGGCGGGACCGAGAAGGCCTTCGCGCGTGCCGAGGAAGTGCTTCAGGCGATGGGCAAGGCGGTCATCCACGCAGGCGATGCGGGCGCGGGCCAGACGGCCAAGATCTGTAACAACATGCTGCTTGCCATCTCGATGATCGGCACCGCCGAAGCGATGAAGATGGCCGAAAAGCTCGGCCTCGATCCGCAGAAGTTCTACGAGATCAGCTCGCAGTCCTCCGGCTATTGCTGGTCGCTCAACGCATATACGCCGATGCCCGGCGTGGGCGTCGAAAGCCCGGCGGACAATGACTACAAGGGTGGCTTTGCGACGGCGCTGATGCTGAAGGACCTGCGCCTCGCGATGGATGCGGCAAAGGACGTCGATGCGACCACCGTGCTCGGCGCGAAAGCGGCGGAGATCTACGAGGAACTCGCCAAGGAACACGGCGGCCTCGATTTCTCCTCGGTGATCAAGACGCTCTGAGGTCTTCCAGTACCGCCGCGAGCCATTCGCGCGGAGCCTTGCGCCGACCGATGTCGGCCACGAATTCCTGGCCGCGCGCGACGCTCTTCAGCCTGCGTCCGCGAAGCCAGCGATCCGCGCGGTCGTGATAGGTTAGCCCGCCGCGCTTTAGCCAAGAGGGCCGGTTCCACAGCGATGGCGGCCCTTCCTCGACCGTGAGCCGCAATGCGGGTAAGGCGCGGTTGGCCGTGCCACCCGGCCCGACATAAAGGCAGTCGTTGCTGCCGTGCATGGCCAGCGCGTGCGGGTGGTGGTGTGCTTGGAATTCTTTGCGTTCTTCGTCACCGCAGCTTGCAAGATGAACAATGCGCTCCACCTCCATCCAGCCGAAGATGCGGTGATGGGGCTCGCCGCTGTCCTCTTCGCGGAACAGGCCGAAAAAGAGGAAGACATCGCCCTCGCCGACGCCCTGATTGGCGAGATGCGTCTGCGCCGCGCCGACCTGTCCGAAGATGCAGGTGCCGTCGCCCGTGAACATCGGGTCATGGTGGCAGAGGTCTTCCTCACCAAGCTTGCCCCGGCTGGCAGCCTGCGCGTGTCCGCCAAGACCCAGCGCACCATAGCTCGTGTTCGAAGCCGCGCCGGCGGGAATCGGCAGGCTCAAGGGCACACCGTCCACGATCGGCGAGGCACCGCCGCCTGCCGCGCTGTCGAATCCCTTGCGGCTGAAGACGATCTTCATGACCGCCGCCTGGCGATCAACGTCCGCCCTGCTCGCTCATCGTCGGCTGGCCCGAGGGCGCCACCGGTTCCTCATACGCCAGCACCGGCTTGCGCGCCGCCAGCGTTTCGTCGAGGCGACGACGCGGTGCGTAATGCGGCGCGGTCTTCAGTGTCGCATCGCCGGCCTTGGCCCGTCCCGCCACACTGCGCAGCGCGGCGATGAACTGATCGAGCGCGGCCTTGCTCTCGGTCTCGGTCGGCTCGATCAGCATCGCGCCATGCACCACCAGCGGGAAGTACATGGTCATCGGGTGATAGCCCTCGTCGATCAGCCCCTTGGCGAGATCGAGCGTCGAGATATCCTCTGCAAAACCGTCGTCGGAGAACAGCGCTTCGTGCATACACGGCCCGCTCGGCCCGAAAGGCGCATCAAGCACGTCGTCGAGGCTGCGCAGCACGTAATTGGCGTTGAGCACCGCGTCTTCCGCTACCTGCTTCAGCCCGTCGGCACCGTGGCTGAGCATATAGGTCAGGGCGCGGGTGAACATGCCCATCTGGCCGTGGAAAGCGGTCATGCGGCCGAATGCCTGCGTATGGCCGTACTGATCTGCGTTCTCTTCCTCGACGAGGTGTACCTCGCCATCCTCGTCGCGCACCACGTAGGGCAGCGGTCCGAACGGGGCGAGCGCTTCGGACAGCACGACCGGGCCGGAACCCGGGCCGCCGCCGCCATGCGGGGTTGAAAAGGTCTTGTGCAGATTGATGTGCATCGCATCGACGCCGAGGTCGCCGGGGCGGACCTTGCCGACGATGGCGTTGAAGTTCGCGCCGTCGCAATAGACGAAACCACCGACTGCGTGCACCGCGTCCGAGATCGCCTTCATGTCGCGCTCGAACAGGCCGCAGGTGTTGGGGTTGGTGATCATCACCGCAGCCACATCGGGGCCGAGGCGCGCCTTGAGCGCTTCGAGATCGACACGGCCTTCGGCGGTCGCGGGAATATCCTCAACCTCGTACCCTGCGAAGGCAGCGGTTGCCGGGTTGGTGCCATGGGCACTTTCGGGGACCAGCACGACCTTGCGCGCATCGCCGCGCGCTTCAAGCGCGGCGCGAATGCACAGAATGCCGCATAGCTCGCCATGCGCACCCGCCTTCGGGCTCATCGCGACACCGTGCATGCCGGTGAGATCGATCAACCAGTTTGCGAGCTCGTTGATGACTTCCAGCGCGCCGGGCACGGTCTGGACCGGCTGCAGCGGGTGGACATCGGCAAAGCCGGGCATGCGCGCGACCTTTTCGTTGAGACGAGGGTTGTGCTTCATTGTGCAACTGCCCAGCGGGAAGAAGCCGAGGTCGATGCCGTAGTTCTGGCGTGACAGGCGCGTGTAATGGCGCACCGCTTCAGGTTCGGAGAGGCCGGGCAGGCCGATGGCCTCCGCGCGGTCCATGCCTCCGAGACGCGTTGCAGCGCTCGAAGGTTCGGGCAGGTCGACGCCGGTCGTCTCGACGTGGCCGACCTCGAACAGCAGCGGCTCTTCGAGCATCAGCGCGCGGTTGCCGGTGACGGTGTCGGGGCCGCTCATCGCATTGTGATCTTCGACCGGAGTGCCGGGCTTCCAGCCGGACTGGTTCGGAGCGCTCATGACAGCACCTCCTCGAGAGCGGAGGCAAGGGTCTCGATGTCCTCCTCGGTGGTGGTTTCGGTAACGGCGACCAGCAGGCCGTCGGCCAGGTCGGCATTGTCCGGGAACAGCCGTCCGAGCGATACGCCGGCCAGGATGTCACGCTCGGCAAGCGTGCGTACTACCTTGCGCGCATCTGTGCCGAGCCGGATCGTGAATTCGTTGAAGAAGCTGTCGTTCAGGACGGTGACGCCTGGCACCTTCGAGAGGCGCTCTACCGCGTGGCAGGCAAGGCGGTGGTTCTCCAGCGCCAGACGCCGGAGGCCCTTTTCGCCAAGCAGCGTCATGTGCACGCTGAATGCCAGTGCACAGAGCCCGGAGTTGGTGCAGATGTTCGACGTCGCCTTCTCGCGGCGAATATGCTGTTCGCGCGTCGACAGCGTCAGGACGAAGCCGCGCTTGCCTTCTGCGTCCACGGTCTCCCCGCACAGGCGGCCCGGCATCTGGCGAACGTGCTTCTGGCTGGTGACCGCGAACAGGCCGAGATACGGTCCCCCGAACTGGAGGCCGACGCCCAGCGACTGCCCTTCACCCACCACGATATCCGCACCCATTTCTCCGGGCGACTTGATTGCGCCCAGAGCCACGGGCTCCGTATTGACGACGATCAGCAGCGCGCCCTTCTCGTGCGCCGCATCGGCGATGGGTTGGAGGTCGGTCACGCGGCCGAGGATGTCAGGATACTGGACGACCACGCAGCTGGTGTCGTCGTCGATCCGTGCGATCAGCCCGTCATTGTCGGGCTGTGCCTGCAAGGCGGGACTCGCATGCGCGATCTCGTCTTCGGTGAACTTCGCCATGGTCTTCACGACCTCGGCGTAATGGGGATGCAAGGCGCCCGAGAGCACGACCTTGCGCTTCTTGCCGCGCGCGATCCGGCTGGCCATGGCCACCGCCTCCCAGCAGGCAGTCGAGCCATCGTACATCGAGGCATTGGCCACATGACAGCCATAGAGCCGCGCGACCTGCGTCTGGAACTCGAACAGCATCTGCAGCGTGCCCTGCGCGATTTCCGGTTGGTAGGGCGTGTAGGCGGTAAGGAATTCGCCGCGCTGGATGATGTGATCGACGCTGGCCGGGACGTGGTGCTTGTACGCCCCTGCCCCAAGGAAAAACGCTGCATCGGACGCTGCAAGATTCTTCTTCGACAGCCGCCGCATGTGCTTTTCGACCGCCATTTCGCTGGCATGCATGGGCAAGCCCTCGATCGGGCCGGTCAGCCGCGCCTCTTCGGGCACGTCGGAAAACAGCGCGTCCACATCGGGCGCACCGATCGTCTCAAGCATTGCCGAACGATCGGCTTCGGTCAGGGGTAGGTAGCGCATCAAAACTCTCGTCAAAGAACCAGTTTTATCGAATGGGGTCGGATATCGTCGCAGCGGTCGAAACACCCAAAGCTCGTTCCGCTCTCGTCAGGCGGCACCTTCCACGTGGCATTGATTTCCCCGCGAATGACCACCTCGCTGAATTGCATCAGACGGGCGCGGTCATCGAAAGCGTCATTGCCACCGATTCCCAGACCACGATCGAATGCTGGCATCCACTCCTCGTCAGGAAGCTCGTCGTAAGCCGCAACCTTTCTCGCATCCTCCAGCGAACTGAATATTGCACAGTTGTTGCCGCCACACTGGCCCAGCCAGCCAATGATCTCGATCACCTTGCCGTCAAGCTTACTGTCTTCCGAGGAGATATCTTCAAGAACCTCGGCGACGGTGTACGCATCGGCGGGCGCCGAAAAGGCACAGCCCCCCAGCATTAGCGCAAAGCAAGAAGTTGCCAGCGCGCTACGCATCAAAGCTCGTCGCAGAAGCTCTTGTAGGCCTTGTCGTCCATCAGCCCTTCAAGCTGGGACTTGTCGGAAACGGTCATGCGGAAGAACCAACCGTCTTCCTCGGGCGAGGTGTTGACCAGCGCCGGATCGTCTTCGAGCGCGGAATTGGCTTCCGTCACTTCACCGCTGATGGGCGCGTAGACGTCGCTCGCGGCCTTGACGCTTTCGACCACGGCAGCGTCCTTGCCCTTTTCCAGCATGGTGCCGCTTTCAGGCAGTTCGACGAACACGATATCGCCAAGCTGACCCTGCGCGTAATCGGTGATACCGACCGTGGCAGTGTCGCCTTCCAGGTCGATCCATTCATGTTCTTCGGTGAAATAACGGGCCATCAGTCTCACTTCCCTCTGTGATAGCGGTGGGGGACGAAGGGCATGGTCGTGACCTTCGCGGGCAGTCTCTTGTTACGAACCTCGACCTCGACCTCGGTTCCCGGTTCGATGTGGCTTTTTTCAAGATAGCCCATCGCGATCGGGTGCCCGAGTGATGGCGAGAAGCCGCCGCTGGTGATGCGGCCGATTTCGGCATCGTCGTCGAAAACCTTGGCCCCTTCGCGGGCAGGCAGGCGTCCTTCGAAGGTCAGGCCAACGCGCTTGCGTGCGGGGCCGGAGTTGAAGACATCCATCACTTTTTCATGGCCCATCCAGCCGCCTTCCTCGCGGCGGCGCTTGGTCAGCGCAAAGCCGAGATCGGCCGAGACGGGATCGGTTTCGGTCGTGATGTCGTGGCCATAAAGCGGCAGGCCGGCTTCGAGGCGCAGGCTGTCTCGCGCGCCGAGGCCGCAGGGGCGAACCTCGATTTCAGCACAAAGGCGATCGCACAGGCTCTCGGCAAATTCGGCAGGCACCGAGATTTCGAAACCGTCTTCGCCGGTATAGCCCGCGCGCGTGATGCGCAGCGGCCATTCGCCGAAATCGTGAATCACGCTCTCCATGAAGATCATATCTTCGATGGTGTTACGCATGACGCGGTTGAGCGCGGTGGCAGCGTTGGGGCCTTGCAGGGCTACCAGCGCGTGCTCGTCCATGTGGGTCAACGTGACTTCGTCGGGCAGGTGCTCGCGAAGGTGGGCGATATCGTCCCATTTCATCGCGCCGTTGACGACGAGGTAGTAGGCCGGGTCGCCCCAATGCCCCTCGGTGCCAGCTTCCTCGTCGGCCTCGATCCACGGTGTGGCATTGGTGACCATGAGGTCATCGAGGATTCCGCCGTCCTCGTCGATAAGGAGCGAATAGCGCACCTTGCCGGGCTTCAGCGTGGTGATCGCGCCGGGCAGCAGCTTTTCCAGCTCCGCTGCGACGTTTTCGCCGGTCAGCATCAGCTGGCCCATGTGGCTGACATCGAACAGGCCCGCCTGGCTGCGCGTCCATTCATGCTCGGCAACGATCCCGCCGCCCGATTCCGCCGAATACTGGATCGGCATTTCATAGCCCGCGAACGGCACCATGCGGGCGCCCTTGCGGCGATGCCAGGCATCCAGCGGCAGCTGTTCGATTTCCTGCGGTGTGTCGGTATTATCGCTCAAGACGCATCCCTTGGTGGCAAGCATGGAAGCGCCGCGAACGGCGCTGAAACAACCCATGCCCCCTCTGTCGGGAAACCTGAGAGACTGGCGCGCAAATGAGCACGCGTACCCCTTCGGTGGTCCGCCGCGGCTGCGACAAACGCTTTCCAGAGTGTCGATGGCAGCGCACGGTCCCTTGGCCTGAGAGTTTCCGGGGCGGTTGCTCCTTCGGCGCCGGGCGGGTGTCCCCCGCACAGGCTCTCCCATGCGCGCCTGCCGCAGAATCGCTCCTGCGGCCGACGGTTCAGCCCTGCGCGATCACGGCGCTGCGGTCAATCCAGATTGGGCCTCAACCAGCGCTCCGCGGTCGCAATATCCACACCGCGGCGCGCGGCGTAATCTTCCAGCTGGTCGCGACCGATCCGGGCGACGCCGAAATACTGGGATTCCGGGTGTCCGAAATAGAAACCGCTGACCGCTGCCGTGGGATACATGGCGAAGTTTTCCGTCAGGGCCAGGCCGGTGTACTTTTCCGCGTCGAGCAGGTCGAAGAGGATGGGCTTGAGGCTGTGGTCGGGGCACGCAGGATAGCCTGGCGCAGGACGGATGCCGCGGTACTCTTCCTTGATCAGCGCCTTATTGGTTAGCTGTTCCTGCGGCGCGTAGCCCCACAGGTCGGTGCGCGTGAACTGGTGTAGACGCTCTGCGAAGGCTTCCGCGAAACGGTCGGCCAGTGCCTTGAGCAGGATGTCGGAGTAGTCGTCCTTATCCTCGAGGAAGCGCTTGGAATGCGGCTCTATCCCGTGGATGCCGACGGCGAACCCGCCGATCCAGTCGCCCGCCGGGTCGATGAAATCGGCCAGGCACATATTAGCGCGGTCGCGCGACTTCTTCACCTGCTGGCGCAGGAACGGCAGGACCACGTGCTCTTCGCGATTGACGCGGTGGATGGTGACATCGTCCCCGTCCCGCGCGCAGGGCCAGAAGCCGGCCACGCCTTTGGCGGTTAGCCACTTTTCCTCGACGATCCGGTCGAGCATGGCGTTGGCATCATCGAACAGCTGCTGGGCAGTTTCGCCGACCACATCATCAGTCAGGATTGCCGGATAGTTCCCGTGCAATTCCCACGCCCGGAAGAACGGCGTCCAATCGATATATTCGCGCAGGTCCGCCAGGTCCCAATCATCGAAGGGATGGATTCCCGGCCTTAGTGGCGGGGCCGCCTTGTCGGACAGGAAGGCGTCGTAAAAATTCGCGCGTGCCTCTTCGATCGGGAGCAGGACACTCTGACCCTTGCCAGCCCGCGCATCGCGTACCTTCTGGTAGTCGGCGGCTGTCGTATCGACGAATTCGTCACGCTGGGTGTCGGATAGCAGGCGGCTGGCAACGCCAACCGCGCGGCTCGCGTCGAGCACGTGGATCACGGGCCCGTCATAAGCGGGATCGATGCGTAGCGCCGTGTGGACCTTGCTGGTGGTCGCGCCGCCGATCAGCAGCGGCATCGTCATCTCCTCGCGCTGCATTTCCTCCGCCACGGTGACCATCTCGTCCAGCGAAGGCGTGATGAGACCCGACAGTCCGATCATGTCGGCCTTCTCGTCCCGGGCAGTCTGGAGGATCGTGGACCAAGGCACCATGACGCCGAGATCGATGACCTCGTAGCCGTTACATTGCAGAACCACGCCGACGATATTCTTGCCGATATCGTGGACGTCACCCTTTACGGTGGCCATCACGATCTTGCCCTTGGACTGGTCAGCAAGGCCGGACGCTTCCTTTTCGGCTTCGATAAAGGGGATGAGGTGGGCGACCGCCTTCTTCATGACGCGTGCGGATTTCACCACCTGGGGCAGGAACATCTTGCCGCTGCCGAACAGGTCGCCGACGACGTTCATGCCGTCCATCAGCGGGCCTTCGATCACCTCGATCGGACGGTCGAACTGCTGGCGCGCCTCTTCGGTATCGCTGACTACATGCGCATCGATACCCTTGACGAGCGCATGCTCGAGCCGGCGCGCAACATCCCAGCTGCGCCATTCCTCGGCGGCCTTTTCGTCAGCGGCGGTCTTGCCCTTGTAGCTTTCGGCAAGGTCGATCAGCCGCTCTGTGGCGTCCTCGCGGCGCATGAGGATGACGTCCTCGCACGCTTCGCGCAGTTCGGGGTCGATCTGGTCATAGACGTCGAGCTGGCCCGCATTGACGATTGCCATATCGAGCCCGGCGGGGATCGCGTGATAGAGGAAGACCGAGTGCATCGCGCGGCGCACGGTTTCGTTGCCGCGAAAGCTGAAGGAGAGGTTGGACAGTCCGCCACTGGTCTTGGCATGCGGACAACGCTGCTTGATCTCGCGCACCGCCTCGATGAAATCGAGCCCGTAGCGGTCATGCTCTTCGATCCCGGTTGCCACGGCAAAAATGTTCGGATCGAAGATGATGTCTTCGGCGGGAAAATCGATCCCGGTCAGCAGGTCGTAAGCGCGCGCACAGATTTCGACCTTGCGCTCTTTCGTATCGGCCTGCCCGGTTTCGTCGAAAGCCATCACGACCACGGCCGCGCCGTAATCCATGCAAATGCGTGCGTGTTCGAGGAAAGCCTCTTCGCCTTCCTTCATGCTGATCGAATTGACGATCGGCTTGCCCGAAACGCATTTGAGCCCCGCCTCGATCACTTCGAATTTCGAACTGTCGATCATTACCGGGACGCGAGCGATGTCGGGTTCGGCGGCGATCAGCTTGAGGAAGGTTTTCATCGCCTTCTCGGCGTCGAGCAGGCCTTCGTCCATGTTGACGTCGATTATCTGCGCGCCGTTCTCAACCTGCTGGCGCGCGACTTCGACGGCGGTGTCGTAATCGTCGGCCATGATGAGTTTCTTGAACCGGGCCGAGCCGGTCACATTGGTGCGTTCGCCGATATTGACGAAGCGGGCAGTGGTAAGGTCACTCATCAGGCAGCAATCGTGAAAGGTTCAAGTCCGGCGAGGCGCATTTCAGCCTCGCTGTCCGGGACACTGCGCGGCGTCAGCCCTTCGACGGCGCGGGCCATCGCGGCGATATGATCCGGCGTGGACCCGCAGCATCCGCCCAGCGCATTGATGCGCCCATTTTCCGCCCACACGCGGGTCAGCGCGGCGGTCGTCTCAGGCACCTCGTCATATTCACCGAGATCGTTCGGCAGGCCCGCATTGGGATAGGCCATGAGGTAGGTGTCGGCGATGTCAGACAGGATCTGGACGTGGGGCCGCAATTGCTCCGCCCCGAAGCTGCAATTGAGGCCGATCGTCAAAGGCTTGGCGTGTCGCACCGTATGCCAGAACGCCTCCACCGTGTGGCCGGACAGGTTGCGCCCCGAAAGGTCGGTCAGGGTGAGCGAGATCATCAGGGGGATGTCCTGCCCGAGCTCACGCTCCAACTGCTTCACAGCCATGATCGCTGCCTTGCAATTGAGCGTATCGAAGACCGTTTCCACCAGGATGAAATCGGCCCCGCCCTCGATCAGCGCTGCGCATTGTTCGCGGTAGACGTAGACGATCTCGTCGAAGCTCACCTCACGGTATCCGGGGTCTTCGACATCCGGCGAAAGGGACAGGGTCTTGTTGGTCGGCCCCACCGCCCCTGCCACGAAACGCTGGACCCCGTCCTCGCGTGCATCAATTGCCTCACGGATGATGCGGGCGGCGGAAACGTTGATCTCGCGCACAAGTCCCTCGGCACCGTAATCCGCCTGGCTGATCCGGTTGGCGTTGAAGGTATTGGTCGCAAGGATATGCGCACCTGCATCGATGTAGCTGTCGCAAATCTTGCGGATCACTTGCGGCTGGGTGAGGTTGACCAGGTCGTTATTGCCCTTCTGGTCCTGCGTCAGGTCTGTGCCCGCCGCATAGTCCTCGGGCGCAAGATTGGCGCGTTGGATCTCGGTGCCATAGGGCCCGTCCTTGATCAGGATGCGCTGCGCTGCAGCGGCGATGAAGTCGTCTCTCTTGGACATTGTCAGGCCTTCGGTCGCAGGCCGAGCATATGGCAAATTGCGTAGCTCAGCTCGGCGCGGTTGAGAGTGTAGAAATGGAACTGGCGAACGCCGCCGGCATACAGGCGGCGGCACATTTCGGCGGCGATCGTAGCTGAAACCAATTGCCGGGCATCGGGCTTCTCGTCGAGCCCTGCAAACAGCCCTTCCATCCAGTCGGGGATGCCGGTTCCGCACAGTCCGCTCATGCGCTGGACCGCTCCGAAACTCAGCACCGGCATGATCCCAGGCACGATCTCGCCCTCGATCCCGGCGGCGACGGCCTTGTCGCGGAAGTCGAAGAAACATTCCGGCTCGAAGAAAAACTGGGTGATCGCGCGGGTCGCGCCGGCATCGAACTTGCGTTTCAGATTGTCGAGGTCGGCCTGGCGATCGGGAGAATCCGGGTGGACCTCGGGATAGGCGGCGACCGAAATTTCGAAATCGGCCACGCGCTTCAGGCCCGCAATGAGTTCGACCGCATTGGCATAACCACCGGGGTGCGGCTTATAGGCGGTGCCGCCCTCGGGGGGGTCGCCGCGCAGCGCGACGATATGCCGCACGCCCTCTTCCCAATATTCGCGGGCCACGGCGTCGACTTCCTCGCGCGTCGCATTGACGCAGGTCAGGTGAGCCGCAGCAGGCATCGAGGTTTCGGTCACGATCCGGCGGACCGCCGCATGGGTTCGCTCGCGTGTGGATCCACCCGCGCCATAGGTGACCGAAACGAAGCGCGGCGAGAGCGGGGCAAGCGTTTCGACGCTATCCCAAAGGGTCTGCGCCATCTTGTCGCTCTTGGGCGGGAAAAATTCGAAGCTGACCTCAATGTCGCCGGCAAGTCCGGAGAATAGCGGCGTCTCGAGGGCGCGCTGCGCTTCACGCATCTGGTTGAGTGTCGGGCTCACATTACTTTCCTTGCTCGGGCCGCATCGCGGCGCGCGACCCATATTTTGACTGCCAGTTCGCCATCCTCGAGCGAAATCGGGTTGGATGGCTCGTATCCCGCCTCGGAGAGCAGCCCCGCCATGTGGTCATCGGCAAAACCCAACCGTGCATGGGCATGGCGCTCGCGCAAGTCCTCGCGGTGGTGGGCAGCAAAGTCCACAATAGCGATCCTGCCGCCCTCCTGCGTCACACGTGCGGCTTCCGCCAATACGGGGCTCGGATCGGTTGCGAAATGCAGCACTTGGTGAAACAGGACAGTATCGAAGCTGTCTTGCGGGAACGGGAGAGAGGCGAAGTCCCCCTGCATCAGCTCCACACGGTCGGTAGGCAGATGCTGTAGCTTGGCACGGGCCACGCGCAACATGGCAAGGCTCTTGTCCAGCGCGACGATGTGATCCGCTTTTTCGGCGAACAGCTCCGCCATCCGGCCCGTTCCCGTGCCGATGTCGAGCAGGCGTCCGAGCCCTCCTTCTCCCAAGGCGGATCGCAAGGCGCTTTCCACTTCGTCGTCGGAGGAATGGAGGCGGCGCAGTTCGTCCCAATCGTGGGCATGATCCGCGAAATACTGCTCTGCCTGATGCTCTCTTGCAGAACGGATTTCGGAAAGTTTGCGTCGATCGCCTTCGCACAGGGTTCCGAAATCCGCGTCCACCTCTTCCGCCTGGCAGAGAAGGTCAAGGACATCACCGCATAATGGCGTATCGCTGCGCGCACGAAGGAATATCCAGCTACCTTCACGACGACGCTCGGCCAGTCCGGCGTCGCACAGGATCCCGATGTGGCGGGACACACGCGGCTGGCTCTGCCCGAGCACCTGCGCAATTTCCCCCACCGCGAGTTCCATCGACCCCAAAAGGCGCACGATGCGCATCCGGGTCGGATCGGAAAGGGCACGGAAGATTGCTTCGGTCCGCATTTCGCGAAGATATAAAGATATTTTTATATCTGTAAATCGCCAGTCCGGAATTTGACGAAACGAGCGATTTTCGCGGTCGAACCGCCACCGGCGATAACCGTTAATTTACCACTGATTGGCACAGTTCCTCCCTGAATTTCCTGCGCCTTGCCGATGTCGGCGGTCGCATCTTCGGGAGGATCGATGCCCAAGCATTTTCAGCCCTGGCCAAGGCCGGTGCGACAGCTCGACGCGGGCTGGATCGAAGGTGCGGGCTCATGATTCACGGATTTCCCGATCCAGATGGCGAACGGGTGGTCGCTGACCTCCTCGCTTACATGACGACCGAAGAGAAGGCCGGTCAGCTTGCCGTGGTGGCCGCTCCGGATCATCAGGACCGCGCAGAGGTCGAACGCTTCACGCAAGCCGTGCGCAGTGGCCGCGTGACAGCGGTGGAAGGTATCTCCTCGAAAATCCAGGCGGAAGCTTTCCAGCAGATCGCGATAGAGGAATCCCGGCTTGGCATTCCCCTCCTGTTCCCGATGGAAACCGGGACCGGGATCGAAACGATCTTTCCTACCCCGCTGGCTGCAGCCGCAAGCTGGGACATGGAAGCGATTGCCGGTGCCGAAGCCGTCATTGCAGAGGAAGCCCATACGCTGGGTTGCAACTGGGCGTTGTCACCCGATGCTGGATACTTGCCTTCCTCGTCCGAGGCCGACAATTCTCGCGACGATCAGGTCGATCTCGTCGCCGCGATCGCGGCTGCGCGGGTGCGAGGATTGCAAGCCAATGGAGAGCCCGGCCGCGAGGGTGTGCTTGCTTGCCTTGACCTCGCAGCAATAGTCGGACGGGCTGCATCGGGAAGCGCCCAGGACAAGGACATTGCCGAAGCCATGCGCATCGCCGCTAGCGTTGTGAAGCAAGGCTATCTGGGCTCGATTTCCGTAGGAGGCGGCAATGTGCAACGACGCCGTGCCGCTCGCAAGGCATTCTCCTTCCTCAAGGAGGCCGGCGCTTTCGACGGCATTATTCTGTCGGAATGGAAATCTCTCGCTGCTGCTGCGCGTGACAGCGAACCCATCGAAAGCGGTGACTCCATGCCTGTCGACGCACTCGTGGCGGCTATCGAGAAGGGCAAACTGCCGCTCGCTCGCCTCGACGACGCAGTATCGCGGGTGTTGCGCGCGAAATATGCGTTGGGCCTGTTCACCTTGCCACTCGGCAAAGAGGCCGTCCGCAGCAGGGGCAGCTTGCCGACGCCGATACAGAACCGGGAAACTGCCCTCAATCTTGCCAAGCGCTCGATCGTGTTGCTGCGCAACGAACCGGCCATGTTGCCGTTGGGCTTCGACTCCGGCGATATACTCGTAATCGGCGCCGCGGCAACAGACCGGAATGCCCCCCTTGCCGGGCGCAAGGGGCTTGCCGCAAGCTTGATCGACGGTCTCGAACAGCTTGGTATCCCGCACAAATTCGCGCCGGGGCTCGCCCTTCGTCACGATGCAGGGAACATCGGCCGGATGATCGAAGCGGACAGCATGGCGATCGGAATGGCTTGCGAAGCAGCAAAGCGGGCACGCACGGCCATCGTCGTGCTCGGCGGACGGGAAGGCAATGCTCTTGCGGAAGCCGAACGACAGCTTCTTGCCTCCCTGCGCACGGTAACCGATCGCATTGTACTGGTAACACTCGGCGCTGCGGCACTCGATCCCATCATCGGAAATGATCCGCTTGCCTGCGTCCTCCACGCCGGACAGCTCGGCACAATGAGCGGCCATGCGATCGCAGAGGTCCTAACTGGAGAAACGTCCCCGTCCGGGAAGCTTCCGGTCGCCATCAAAGAGGGCAACGGGAACCGTGGCCTGCCCTTCGGGCATGGCTTGCACTATGCAGACTTTGCATTGACCGATTTCACCCTCGATCTGGCCGCCGACCGCTTGGTGGCTAGCGTCCAGGTTCGGAACCTAGCGGATGTGGGCGGGATCGAGACAGTCCAGCTTTACCTGCGCCGCTATCGCGGAAACCACCTCCCCAGCCGCCTGAACCTGCGCGGGTTCGAGCGGGTCAAGCTGGCCCCTGGCGAACGCAGGACGGTGACGTTCGAAATCGGTCGCGACCAGATCGGCCAACATCGTGAGGACGGGCGTTATTTCACCGAGGGTGGTCGCTACGACGTGCGCATCGGCCTATCGTCCAAGCGCGTGCTCGGCGGTGAAATCGAACTGCCGGACGCCATCGCCAAAGCTATGAACAACCCTTTCGCCGGATCGGGATACGCGCCCCAGATCGGTCAGCGCAGAGCGTGAGCCGAGATGCCGCAGGTCGCGACACCTCGGCTCGATACCTGATCAAACCGCAGCGTCGCGCTTTACCGTGATGACCTGCGGGTTGGTGAATTCCTTCAGACCATCGAGACCGTATTCGGCACCGATGCCCGATTGCTTGTGTCCGCCGAATGGCGTGAAGGGCGAAAGCTGCATGAATTCATTGACCCAGACAGTGCCGGTTTCGAGCTGCTCTGCAATCTCGACGCCCTTTTCCGTATCCTTCGTCCAGACCGCGCCGGCGAGACCGTATTCGGAATTGTTCGCGCGCTCGATCGCTTCTTCGACCGTCGAGAATTTCATCAACGGCATGACCGGCCCGAACTGCTCTTCCGCCACGATGCGCGCATCTTCCGGCGGATTGTCGAGGATGGTGATCGGAACGTAATATCCGGTGCCCGAAGGATCGGTATCTCCGCCAGTCAGGAACTGGTAGCCATTGTCCTTCGCATCCTGGATCAGCTCGCAAACGCGCTCGAACTGCTTCTTGTTCTGGATCGGCCCGACCCCGGTGCCCTGCTGCGAACCGTCGCCGACGACGACACCCTTCGCATATTCGGCAATCGCCTTGCTGAGATCGTCATAGATGTCTTCGTGGATGTAAATCCGCTTGGCCGCGATGCAGACCTGGCCGGCGTTGGAGAAGCTCGACCAGAACAGCTGCTCGGCCACCTTTTCGACATCGGCATCGGGCAGGACGATGGAGGCGTCGTTGCCGCCAAGTTCCAGCGTGATGCGCTTCAGGTCGCGCGATGCGCCTTCCATGATCTTCTTGCCGGTGGCGGTGGAGCCGGTGAAAGTGATCTTGTCGATACCGGGGTGCTCGGTGATCATCGGTCCTAGTTCGTCGGGGCCGGTGATGATGTTGACCGTACCGGCAGGCACAACGTCCTTGATCAGTTCCGCAATGCGCAGCGTCGTAAGCGGGGTGAACGGCGACGGCTTGAGCACGATCGTGCACCCTGCCACGAGAGCGGGCACGATCTTCTGGATCGCCATCATGATCGGGAAATTCCACGGCACGATACCGCCGACCACGCCGACCGGTACGCGTCGCGTGCGCGACAGGCGCGTGTCGTCGTCCTGGTTGATCACATCGTCGAGGGTCAGGGTCGACTGCGCTGCGGCAAGTCCTGCTGCACCGTAGATTTCCTGCTGAGCCTGCGCATGGGGCTTGCCCTGCTCGCTGGTGAGGAGGCGATAAAGTTCTTCCGCATTGTCCTTGATCGCGGCCGCAATGCCCTGGACCACCTTCTGACGTTCATCCGCGCTCGTTTTCTTCCAGCTCTTGAAGGCGCTGCGGGCTGCATCGACGGCCCGGTCGAGTTCGTCCTTCGTGCACGACGGCACAACCCCGATAACCTGTTCGTTGGCGGGATTGACGACTTCGATCGTCTCGGAGGTGGTGATCATCTCTCCGTCGATCAGGTTGGCATAGGCTTTGGTCATCGTCTCTCTCCTCAAACGCAAGAATCGGTTGCTTATCGAGACCCTATAGGTCGAACGCCCAACCGACAATCCGACTCAATCGAAGGATATCTGCGCGGTCAGATAGTCGAAGGTGAATCGGGTGCTCCCGCAAGTGCGGTACCTTATCCCCTTCGGTAAAGCTTCGTGGGGCAAACCCGCATCGCTTGCTGCCCTTTCGACCAATCGTTCGAACATGCTTCCTTCCGGCCATGTGCAGCAAAGCCGGAGGTTGCGATGGCGATAGCTGCAAGCCTCTCCCGATCCCGCTACGAATTCCGGTTCCGCCTCGCCTTCATAGTGGTCGAGCCACCCCTTCGCAGTCCATCCATCTCCGGTCATCTGCAACCGGTCCGACAGGCTCTCGCTCCTGACGATCTTACCGCCGATCAGATCAGCGAAATCCTGATCGACCAAGCCGCCGGGAATTGCGAAATCCGTATCGCGTGTGGCTGTCCTCGGGCCGACGAGGATCTGGCCATCGAATCTCTTCAAGGCGTCGGCGAGACCCTCTGTCATCACCGGCAGGCAGGGGACCACGACCAGCGAATACCCGTCTAGTTCGGTTTCGGGAGGGACGATATCGACGTTGAGGCCCAATCGCCGCAGCGAGGAGTAGGCGGAGAATGCAGCCCACAGGGCAGAGCGCCCTTCCCCCTGCGGCTGGATCTGGGTGATCCATTCACTGTCGTAGGAGAAGATGAGCGCGACATGCTTGGGTGCTTCGCCGACCGCGCCGAGGTCTGCGATTTCTCGTCCAGCCGACGCTGCCTCGGCATAAGCGGGTACAGGCTCCCCGTCCGGCCTCAGCAGGCCTGCGTGCATCTGTTCCTGCGCCTTTGGAAACTGCCGCCAGCGAAAATAGCTGACCATTTCCGCCCCATGCGCGAAAGCTTCCAAGGTCCAGAGCCGGACCATTCCGGGTAGAGGTGCGGGATTGTAGCGCGCCCAATTGACCGGCCCCGGCTGCTGTTCGAGCACATTCCAGCGCCCGTCCTTCGCGCACCCGCGATAAAGGTCGTGGTGGAATGCGGCGATGTCGGGATGACCCTGACGCGCGAAGTCACGCTTTTCCTCCTCGGTGAAGCGGAACATCTCGAGGAAGCCGAGCGGGTAGCTGTCCCAGCCCAAAACATCGAGGTCCTGCGCAAGGTCGTGATGGTCGTAACCGGTGTAGAAACCCATCGCGTTGTGCATGATGTCGCGACCGGGTGATGCCTCGCGCAGGATCTCGACCTGCGCCCTGTTGAAGCGGATAACCTTGTCCGAAGAAAACCTACGGAAAGCCAGCCAGTGTGCCGGATTAGCTTCCGTCACTGTCTGGTTGGGTAGCTCGATTTCGTCGAAGGAACGGTATTCCATCGACCAGAACACATTGCCCCACGCTTCATTGAGCGTCGCGACAGAGCCATAAAGTTCGGCAAGCCAGCGGCGGAAGGCGTCGCGTGCGGCAGGCGAGAAGCTCTGCACCGTGTCATGGCAGCCGAACTCGTTATCGGTCTGCCAGCCGACCACACCCGGATGCTGTCCGTATCGCTGAGCCACGACACGCGTGATCCGGCGCGCTTCTTCGCCATAACCTTCGTGGCTGAAACAGTAATGCCGCCTCGAGCCGAACCCCCGCGGCTGTCCCTCGCGGTCGATTGCCAGCATGTCCGGCATGCTGTCGACGAGCCACTTCGGCGGCGTCGCGGTCGGCGTGCCCATGATGATGCCCAGCCCCGCCGAGTGCAGAATCTCGACCGCTCGGTCGAGCCAGTCCCAATCGTATTGTCCGGGCTCGGGCTCGATGCGGCTCCACGCGAATTCGCCGATCCGGACGCGGGTGAGCCCGATCTCGCGCATCTGGCGCGCATCCTCGGCCCAGCGTTCCTCGGGCCAGTGTTCGGGATAATAGCAAACGCCGAGGTGCATCACTGTCTCTCCATGTGCTTGCGTCTATCGCCGAATATGCGATGGATGCCAGCGTATTCGGGAGGGAATGGTGTTCGGCGATACAGCGGATTTCGCGAATGCGGGGCAGCTTGCGGTCTTTGTCGGGTTGACGGCGCTCGTGGCGCTGCTGACCTGGTGGAAGGTCAAAAGCGCCAAGCACGACGGATCTCAAAAGGACGTTTTCCTCGCTGGCAAGGGCCTGAGTTGGGTCTTCGTGGCCGGCGCGATTACGCTCACCAACCTGTCCACCGATCAGCTGGTCGGGATGAACGGCAACCAGATGTTGCTGCTGGCATGGTGGGAGATTGCGGGCTTCGTCGGTCTGATGACGCTCGCCTTCGTTTTCGTGCCGCTTTACTATCGGTATAACTGCACCACGGTCACGGAATTGCTGGAGAGGCGCTATGATGGACGCTCGATCCGCACGCTGATCTCGGCGATCTTCATACTCGGTAACTTGCTGATCTACCTGCCCGCGGCGCTTTATTCGGGAGGATTGTTCCTGCAATCGCTGTTCGGCGCGAATGTGCCATTGCTGGCCTTTTCTCTCGGCCTGGCCCTGATTGGCGCGGCCTATACGATTTTCGGCGGGTTGAGAGCCGTGGCCGTGATGGACACGTTTTCCGGCATCGGGATCCTCTTCCTTGCCCTCGTTATCGTATTCCTCGCGCTGGCGGCGGTGGATTTCGATATCGTCACGGGCGTGCCGCCGGAAAGACTGAGCATGGTGGGCAGTGCCGACAGTCCGATCCCGTTCCACACGCTTTTCACCGGCATGGCGTTCATCCAGATCTTCTACTGGTCGACCAACCAGAACATCACGCAAAAGGCGATGGCCGCGCCCACCGTCAAGGAAGCGCAGAAGGGTGTCTTCGCAGCGGCCGCCGTGCGTATCCTCGTGGTCCCGCCGATCGTGGTGATCCCGGGCGTCGTCGCCTTCAAGCTGTTTGGGGACGTCGGCGATGCCGCTTACGGCCGCCTTGTCGCCGAGGTTCTGCCGAGCTGGCTCTCCGGCGCTTTCGCGGCCATGGTCGCTGCTGCAGTAATCACGACCTTCAGCGCGGTGCTCAATTCCACAGTCGCGCTATACTCGGTCGATTTCCACGAACGTTTCATCGGCGAAGTTAAGAACCACTGGAAGCTGGGCGCAGCAATGAGCGGTGTGGCGACCCTCCTCGCCATGATCATGGTGCCGCTGTTCCAGAACGCAGAGAGCATCATCAACCTGCTCCAGCAGCTGAATGGCCTGTCCTCAATGCCGATCCTGTCGGCCTTTATCGTCGGGCTGCTGTTCCGCAACGTTGCAGCCCGCTCGGCTATCGCAGGTGTGGTCTGGGGTATCTCGCTTTACGGCCTGTTCACGTTCAATGCCGGCTTCTCCGAGGCGGTCGGCATCCACTACATCGACTTCATGGTGGTCACCCTGTTCTCGTCGGTTCTGGCCGCGCTCGGTTTCAACAGGTTCGTTCTGGGACGGCGGGCGGAATGGCTTGGCCTTTCCCTGTTCCGCGGCAAGGGCGAAGTTTCCGCGCAGGCATGAGCGAGGCAGACCTTCTTGAACTTCACGGTGAAGAGTGGAGCCTCGTCATCGAACGCCTGCCCGAGTGTGGATTTGCCTGGCGTCACCTCGGGGAAAGGGTCGAGCCTGGAAGTCTGCCCGCAGCAAGAGACCTGCTTGGTGCAACGACCTTCTCGATAGACGATCCGCAACCGCTACCGGTTTTCCCGCTGCACGGTTCCGGCTGGTTTGGCCCCTCAATCCTCTCACTGCTCGCGAAAGATGCGCGTGCGCTCGATCTGGAATTCACCAGTTTCGAGGCCACGGCATCCGGCGATCGTATCGAACTCCGCTGTAGCGACGACCGCGAAAAGCTGTCCTGCTCGCTTCGGTTCTCCAAATTGGCATCCGGCCTGACGGTTGAAACCGCAATCCGCAACGAGGGGCGCGAGCAGGTCGTCGTTTCCAGCCTCGCCAGCGCCTTTCTTCCCGTCTTCGCAAGTGCCGACCGGATCATTTCCTGGCGTGGCCGTCATGCTGCCGAGTTTGAGGAATGTGTCGACAACCTGCCTGCGAATGGATGGCATCGCACAACCCGCGAGGGGCTGACGGGCCACGGCGGCCCAGCCGCTTGTCAGATCTTGGCCGGTGAATGCGGTTGGCATTCGGGGCTTGCGTTCTCTGCGCAGCTTGCGTGGTCAGGCGACAGCCGCCTGGCAATCGAAAAGCATGACGAAGGAATGTGGTTGCTGACCGCCGAAGCAAGCATTTCCGATGGAGAGGTCCGGCTGGAGCCTGGAGGAAGCTACCATTCTCCAATGCTGCTGGTCGCCATTTCCGGAGCGGGGCGCAATGGCGTCGCAGCGCAGCAACATTCGATGGTTCGTGCGATCGCAGAGTATCCGGCAGGTGAGATGCGACCGCGTCCGGTCCATCTCAACAGCTGGGAAGCGTGCTACTTCGCGCATGACGAGGCGCGCATAAGAGCGCTCGCGAGCGCTGCCGCCGTAATCGGGGTCGAGCGGTTCGTTCTGGACGATGGCTGGTTCAAGGGCCGCGATAACGACCGGGCCGGTCTGGGCGACTGGAAACCCGATCCAAGAAAATACCCGGCGGGATTGGCACCGATAGCCGAGCACGTGCGGAGCCTGGGCATGGAATTCGGCCTTTGGGTAGAGCCGGAAATGGTCAATCCGGACAGCGATCTTTTCCGGGCTCACCCGGACTGGGCACTCGCCAACCGCGACACTCCCGGACCAACCGCACGCTCCCAGCTGGTCCTCGACATGCGGCAATCCGCCGTTCGCGACTATCTCTTCGAAGAACTCGACAGCCTGCTTTCCTCGGCGCCGATCTCTTACCTGAAGTGGGACCACAACCGCGCGCACGCCCCCTCGGGCGGATCGGCAAAGGTTCGCGGCACCTACGCGCTGCTTGCACGCATTCGCGAGGCGCATCCCGATGTCGAGATCGAAAGCTGCGCGGCCGGCGGGGGACGGATCGATGCGGGCATTGCCCGGCATGTCCACCGCTTCTGGACGAGCGACAATATCGACGCGATCGCCCGCATTCCGATGCAGCGCGGCTTCCTCGCGTTCTTCCCGCCGGAAATGATGGGCGCCCATGTCGGGGCATCGCCAAGCCACGCGACCGGCCGGTCACAATCGCTCGGCTTCCGCGCGGCAGTTGCCTGCCAGGGTCACTTCGGCATCGAACTAGACCCGGCTGAACTCGATCCGTCTGAACGCGATGACCTGGATCAATGGGTATCGTTCTACAAACGCTGGCGCGGTCTTGCGCATGGCGGGGAAACCCTGCTTGGCGAGGGCCCCAATGGGCTGACGTGGCAGGCGCAAGGTAACGGACGTGAATACATTGTCTGGATCACGCGCACAGGAGTATCCCACCAGCGGCGCGATGCGCAGCTCCCGCTTCCCTTCGCGGCAGGGCAGGACTGGCACGTGCGCCTGCTGGACCTGGTCGGAGGTGACCACGTCCTGGCGGCGCGCAGCGGCAAGGCAATTGACGCAATGAGAGAAACACCGCTCACCTTCAGCGGGTCCTGGCTGGCGCATGCGGGCCTTCCGCTTCCCGCCTTGAACGCAGAAGGTGTGGCCATATTCCACCTGGAGGCAGCATGAGCGAAACCGCGCCCCATCGCCGCAAGAACCTCCTCACGGGGGACTACGTGCTCGTTTCCCCCCAACGCATGGCAAGGCCCTGGCAGGGAGAACGAAAGAAGGCGCAGGATGAAAAGCGGACCAGGCATGATCCCACCTGCTATCTGTGTCCGGGTAACGAACGAAGCGGCGGTATCACCAACCCCGGCTACGAAGGCACCTACGTCTTTCCGAACGACTTTCCCGCTCTTCTGGAGGAAAGCGAAAAGCGCGCGGATGCCGACCTCTTCATCGAAGAACCGGCGCGCGGCGAAGCGCGGGTTATCTGCTATTCCCCGGACCATTCGGCGACCCTCGCCCGCATGTCTGCCACGAACAGGCGCTCTGTCGTCGACACCTGGTGCTCCCTTTCCGCCGAGGTCGGATCCCGATGGGCCCATGTCCAGATCTTCGAGAACAAGGGCGCGATGATGGGCGCTTCATCGCCCCACCCCCATGGACAGCTCTGGGCCAGCGATTTCGTGCCTACACAAGTCCGGCGCGAAGATGACCGGCAACGCGAATATTCCGAGAGATCCGGGACGAACCTGCTGGCCGAAGTGGCGAAAGGAGAGGCCGAGGCGCAGCAGCGCATCGTCACCCAGAATGAACGCTGGCTCGCCATCGTGCCGCATTGGGCCGCCTGGCCATTCGAGACCCTGCTTATCGCGCGGTCCGATGACCGCCGGCTTGAAGATCTAGACGAACAGGGTCGAGCGGCGCTTGTCGACATTCTCGGCGAATTGCTTCCCGCCTATGACCGGCTGTTCGATACCGATTTTCCCTATTCGATGGGGTGGCATGGAGCCCCGCATCAACTGGGGGACGATACCGGGCACTGGCGTCTCCATGCTCATTTCTACCCGCCGCTCTTGCGGTCGGCGGACATTCGCAAGCACATGGTAGGCTTCGAGCTGATGGGAGAAGCACAGCGCGACCTCACCCCCGAAGCGGCGGCCGAGCGGATCAGGGCTGAACTGTGATGAACGCAAACCTCATCGAGCGCACGGAGGATGACTTCGTAGCGGTGTTTGGCCGTTCCGCGCAAGGCGTAGCCTTTGTGCCAGGGCGCGTGAATCTCATCGGGGAGCATGTCGATTACAACGATGGCCTGGTCCTGCCGATGCCCGTCCGCGAAGGGACCGCGGTGGCATGGGCGCCTGCCGACCATGGCGAGATTGCCGTTCGCGCTGCCAATCTGGATGAGAGCGACCGGTTTGCTGCATTCGAACCGTCCCGGCTGACAGAAACCGATTGGCGATCTTATGCGCGAGGGATGGTCGCTCATCTCGATCTCCCGCCTGGCACGGGCCTGGACCTATTGGTCCGCGGCGACCTGCCCCGTGGGTCGGGTCTTTCGTCATCCGCATCGTTCTGTGTCGCGCTTGGGCGTGCGGTTAGCGCTGCTTTGGGTCTCGACCTTGACGCACGCACGCTTGCGAAAGCTGCCCAAAGCACCGAACACGACTGGGCAGGCGTTGCCTGCGGCATCATGGACCAGATGGCAGTAGCAGCAGGGGAAGCGGGCAAAGCGCTGCTCCTCGACTGCCGCACCCTCGATTACGAGCAGTTTGAGCTGCCGTCAGATTGGGCCGTCGCGATTGTCGACAGCGGAGTGACGCGCGGGCTTGTCGACGGGGAATACAACTTGCGGCGCCAACAGTGCGAAGCCGCTGCGCGGAAAATTGGAGTTGCGAGCCTTCGGGATGCGGATAGGGCCATGTTGGAGAGCGCGGAATTGAATGACCTGGAGTTCAAGCGAGCCCTCCATGTCGTCAAAGAGATCGACCGCGTCGAAAAAGCTACGCAAGCCATCATGGCAGCGGACCTCTCGGCGATGGCGTCGATCTTGCGAGAGGGGCACGCCTCCCTGCGTGATCTGTTCGAAGTGAGCATTCCGGCGGTCGACCAACTCTTCGAACGCATCGAAAATGTGCTTCAAGGGCGTGGCGCGGCCAGGATGACCGGCGCGGGCTTCGGAGGCTCGGTCGTTGTTATCGCGGAGCGCGCGGCGCTGCCGAATCTGGAGCGAGACTTGGATCGTCCGGTAAGGCCGGTATTTTAGGAAAGTCCGCGCACCTCAATCGACATCGAAACCGTCCATTCCTCTCCGGGGGCAAGCGTGCGCATCCCACCCTCGTCCGGCATCCAATTGATTGCATCGGTCGCGTGGCTCACCGGCTCTACGCAGAAGTAGTCTTCACCCTGCGGCACGTACACGACGGTGCAATCGAGGTCGTCGCTGGGCGAAATGCGCGCGATCACTTCCCGCTCGGGCCAGATGATATCCAAGTGTCCTTCACGGCCCGCATACACGGTATCGACGATCCGTGTGTCGACCGGCTGCCCGCCCCACCAGTCGCGCGGTTGGCTATGGCTCCTCAAACCGAGAGGAAGGCACGCTTCGTCGACCTGCCATTCGCCATGATGAAACCCGCGATAGACGGTTTGCGAAGTGCGCGGGAAATAGGGGTGGAAACCGAGGCCTGCCGGCATGGGAGTGTCCGCAAGGCTTCTGATCGACAAGGAAGCGCGCAGGCCGGATGCATCGAGGGCATATCCTGCGCGCGCGCTGAACGGCCACGGCCAAGGGCCTTCCCGATATTCCAGACCTATGATCGCATGCCGGTCGGATTTCTCGACCACATCCCACCGCGAGGTCCAGCCAAAGCCATGCAAGACCGGCTCTTGCGGAGCTGTCGGATGGTTCGGGACCAGCTCTACTGTCCGCCCCCCGACCTCGAAGCGCGAGCCCGCTATGCGGTTACTGAAGGGCACGAGCGGGAAACACGAGCTATCGAGGACCCCGCTGCCCACAGCGGATCGCATGATATCGTGCCCTCGCCAACGAAACGCCGAGAGGCTGCCTCCGATTTCGGGATTGATGGCGAGCGCGTAATCGTCCGCTTCGAGAATTGTCGAGGACACGGCGTACGACTATCCGGCGAGTGGCCCGAGCGCGCTCTTGAGATCCCCAAGCCACGGCTCGAATGGTTTCCAGGCGTTCTGACCGCTGCGGTTGATGGGTCGGCGCACCTGCTCGCTGCTTGCGGTGCGTACGGCCCTGTCGGTCTTGTGGAAGGTGAGGCAGGCCTCTTCGAATGGCAGGCCGAGATACTCCAGCATCCGGCGAACCTGGCCTTCCAGATCATCCAGCACATCCTCGTGCTGAACTTTCAGTACCTTGCCCGGCAGGACCTTGTCCCAATGCTCCATCAGTTCGACGTAGTCGGTGTAGTAGCGGCCAATTTCGGTAAGGCCGTAAGTGAACTCCTGACCTTCCGCGAACAGCTGCTTGAAGCCGGAAAAACAGCAATCCATGGGTGCCCGGCGCGCATCGATTATCTTCGCATTCGGCAGCATCAGGTGGATGAGCCCGATGTGGCGGAAGTTGTTCGGCATCTTGTCGATGAAGAAGGGCGCACCCTGCCGGTGAACCCGCGTATCCTCAATGAACGCTTCGCCGAAATCGCTCAATTGTTCGGCACTGAGGTCATGCAGGACGGCCGGATAGAGCGACTGGCCGGCTTTGCGTCCTCTCAAGCGATGGGCGAGCGACAGGACATTCGGCAACTCCAGCGTGCCATCGATTTGGGAATGGCTCGCCAGAATTTGCTCGAGCAAGGTCGATCCTGCGCGCGGCAGGCCGAGGATGAAGATCGGATCGGGAGCGGGATAGCCAGACCCTTCGTGCTTGGCGAACAGTTCGGCAGTGCAGAATTCGCGCTGCCTGGCGAGTTCTTCGCTCATCGCCGCGGCGCTGTAGCGGGTCTGGGCGCGCTTGAGGTCGTTGCCTTGCTCGTAAAAGGCGAAGGAGCCTTGGTAGTCCTTTCGGTCCTCGAGCGCCTTTCCGAGCGAGAAGCACAGATGCACACGGTCCATGAAGGACAGGTCGGCCTGTTGCACAAGCGACCTCATCGTTTCGATCTCTTCATCGGTGAAACGATAAGTCTTCAGATTGGCGAGCGCGTACCATGCGTCCCCATGGTCGGGTTTCACAGCGATTGCCTTGCGATAGCTTGCCACCGCCTCATCCTGGGCGCCGGTTGTCTTGAGGGCATGCCCGCGACTGGTCAGTGTCGCGACATCGTGGGGCAGTTTCGACAAGACTTCTTCGAAGAGTTCGAATGCGCGGTCATAGTCGCCGGTCTGCATGCTCTCGATGGCGAGGTGTGACTGGAAAAGCGGGTTTTCCGGATCGCGCTTGTAAAGCGCCTCAGCTTCTTCGCGGGCCCGGTCGAACTTCTGGCGACGGCGAAGCGCATCGATGTGATCCATGCGAAGCTGTACGCTGTCGGGATCGAACGCCACTGCGCTTTCCAGCAGGAATTCCGCATCATCCAGCACGCCCAGCTTGATCCCGATCTTGGCGAGTAGCCGCATGCCTTCGACATCGCGCGGGTTGCGCTTCAAGTAATGACGGCAGATTTCCTCGGCACGAAGTAGTCGGCCTTCGTGGAGGTGGTGGCTAACGGCCACCAATTCCTTCGGCAGGTCCGAAATCCTCTGCGCCTGCATGATGGCGGACTGCGCTTCCTGGGGGTTGCCTTCTGCGGCCAGTAATTCGGCCAGGGCGCGCCAGCTGGCTTGGAGCGCGGGATTGTATCGCGTCGCCTTGCGATAGGCTGACACCGCCTGGTCAAGATTGCCGCCTATGCGAGCCAGATGCCCCGCTTCCTGCCATGCCCGTCCGTATTCGGGCGTCGCATCATGCAGGCGTAGGAGATAGTCGGCAGCATCGGCCTTGCGGTCGAGGTATCGCGATGCGACCGCTGCCAAGTAAAGGGCATCACCGTCATCGGGTTTTACCGCCAAAGAGGCCTCTGCCAGCTCAAGTCCCTTGGTGAAGTTTCCTGCCTGCATGGCCTTCTGGGCCTGGGCCAGATTTTCATCGCGAGAGCTCATGCCGCTCCCCTAACAAAGTAAGACGGCGGAGGCGAACCCAAGCTCGCCCCCGCCGTCAATTCACTCAGATCCTGTCGGGATCAGTAGTCGAAGGACACTCGCAAACCGATCGTACGCGGACGGTTGGTCGAGATGCGCGGACGATCATTGACGTAGTTGCCCGAAATCTGGGCACGCTCGTCATTGAGATTGTCTGCGAAGACCTCGAAATTCCAGCCGCTTTGGGTGCGTACACCCGCCGCAAGGTCGACAATCGTGTAGCTGTCGAGTTCCAGCTTGTTGATTTCGATCACGTCGGTGAACTTGTTCGCCGAATGCGAGATCTGAGGCTGTACATAAGCTTCGAGATTATCGTTCAGATCCCACTCGTAGCGGACGCGCAGATTGCCCTGGAACGACGGCGCGAAAGCGAGATCCGAACCCACGACCACGTCATTCGTCGGGATCAAGACTTCGGTGATCTCCGTGTCGAGGATCGAGAAGGCACCGGCAACCGTCAGGCCCGGGACGCTGTAAGGCGCCAGGGTGAAATCTGCTTCGACACCCCGGATCTCCGCATTGGCCGCATTGGCCGAGAAGAACAGATTGGTGATCGAAGGATCGAAGATGGTCGTCTGGAGGTTGCTGATGTCGACGTAGAACGCACTGCCGTTGAAGCGCAGCGCACCGTCCAACAGGTCCATCTTCCAGCCGAGCTCGTAGTTGGCGACTTCGTCGGTCTGCAGTTCGAACGGTACGGTGAACCCGGCGCCATTCGTTGCACCGCCGGGGCGGTTGAGCAGGCCGGGGCGGAAACCTTCGGAGTAGGTCGCATAGAAGAGCAGGTCTTCCGTCGGCGTGACGTTGACGGTGCCCTTGTAGATGACCCCTTCCGCTTTCGCTTCATCGGGTGCGCGAACTGCGTTGAACACCTGCTGCGCCTGCGTGGCAGTCAGACCTGCAGCTTGGATATCGGCCAAGCTGTCACTCAGCGTGAAAGTCTGGCGCAGATCCGGGTTGCACGAGCCGATGAAAGTGAAGCTGCCATCGCCGTCGTATAGATCGGAAATGTTGGTGCCAAAGGCATCTTGGTCCTCGGCGCTAAAGCTGTTGCAGAACGAGCTATTCGCACTGCCTTCGAAGTCGACCCGGACATTATAATAACGAATACCGCCGGTGACCGAGACTAGGTCCGGTACGATGTCGACCGTCGTTTCACCGAAGATGCCAAACTGCTTGTCCGTGCGACGGATGTCGTTGCGGAAAATAGTGTCGGCAGGGAACGGGCCTGGATCGGTATTGAAACCGGGGAAAGGGAAGTTCGGTTTGAACTCACCGAAGGGGTCGGCGATCGTATTGCCCGGATAGGAAAAGTCGTTGCGCTCTTCCAGCTCGAGGTCCGAGAAAAACAGGCCGCCGGTAGTGCGTACTGGCACATCGGGATCGGTGCTGAAGCGGAATTCGTTGGTGAACACCTTGGTGTTGCTGACCGAATTCACATAGAGATTCGGAGCCTGGCAAACGCCGCTCGGATCATTGTCGCCCGGATAAGTCACCGCGCCATCGCAGATATAGTATGGCAGGTACTGACCGACGAAAAGATAGTCGGTGTAGTCTACGCGCTGGTCGGTCGAGCGGTCCGTGTACGCACCGGTGTAGACGAGATCGAGCGTCGCAAGACGGCCTTCGATAGTCCAGCTGGTGTTCGAGAAGTTGTCTTCCAGACGGTCTTCTTCAAAGCGCTGGATTTCGAGATCGTCGAGCCCGTCGAGTTCCGGATCTGCGAAAAACACACCGTCACTGTCGAGGTCTTGTCGCGAGTGAGCGAGCGTCAGCTTCCAATCTGGCGTGACTTCCCACAGCGCTGTTGCACGAAAACCGGCATAGCGAGTGTCGTTGAAGTTCTCTTCGACCAGCGCGGCATTTTCCGCTTCGAGGAATGTCACATCTTCCAGGTTTGCATCTGCCTGGAAACCTTCGCGCAGGTTGCTGACCGGGACTCCATTCGAACGCACTGTTCCTGCTTCGCGAAAGCGAGCGCTCTCACGCAGGTCGCGGGTACCAAGTACGTTGTCGATGTAACCACCCTGGTCGTCCCAGAACGCCACGCCGCGCAGCGCGATAGTTTCCGTCACGGGCAAATTGACCATGACTTCGCCCTTGTAGCTCATCTCGCCGCCCTTGGTGAACGAGAGGCCACCAGCCGCACGCGCTGAGAAACCTGAAAGTTCGGGCTTGGCGGTGATGAGGCGCACGACGCCTGCCTGCGAGCTTGCGCCGAAGAGCGAACCCTGTGGACCGGAAAGCACTTCGATGCGCTCGAGGTCGGCGGCATAGACATCGAGGTTACGACCGGGCTGGGCCAGCGGTTGCTCGTCGAGGTACAGCGCCACGTTGGGAGCGAGACCAGCGACGCCGGCCGTTGTCAGGTTCGGCGTGGTCGACGCGAGACCGCGGATATAGATCGTGTTCTGGCCAGGGCCGCTGCCACCTGCCGTGACAGTCGGAAGCTGTTCCAGATAGTCTTCGAACGTGTCGATGTTCAGTTCATCGAGCGCTTCGGCGCCAATGGCCGAAACGGATACAGGCACGTCCTGCAAATCTTCACTGCGCTTCTGGGCCGTCACGATGATTACATCGACACCGCCCGTACGCTCCTGGGCGGCCGGCTGCGCGTCCTGCGCCACCGCCGGCGTGGCCATGGCAATCGCCATCGCACCGGCAGATACGCCGCTAGCAAGTTTCTTCATGTCGGAATTGCCCCTTAGTTTCAATGCGAACCGGAGTACGATCAATTGAAAATTCTGATCGCCCTGAAATTCTCGCGCAGTCAAAAAATCAACCGCGCAATGGATTGCGGTTAGCAACCGAAAATGAGTGCGGCCACCGGCAACGGGGAGTCCTACCCTATTGAAAAGGCAGGTGTTGCAATTAACCCACACACACCAAGCGGCTTCAAATACTCAATAAATCTACGGCAAGTAGATATCTTCACCGCAAATAGACTTCTATTCTACACTTGCCTGATATTGGTATTCGACAAGAACGAGTAAATATACTCATTTTTCGACTGGGAACCGACTCCAAATCTCTCGCCCACTACTTCCATCTATTCATCTGACGAAAGAGCGGCACAGCCTTCACTTGTTGTCGGCACTCCGTGTCGCTTGCGGATCAGATCGAAGAGGATCGCCTTGAGAATGGCGATCGCCATCAAGGCGACAACGAATGAAAACGGTAGCGCACCGATAATCATGGTTATTCGAATGGCATCGATGCCGCCAAGGATCAGCATGCTGCCCACGACGAAAGCCAGTGCCGCGCCCCAGAAAATGATGTGGTGACGTCGCTCACCCTCGGTTTCGCCCGCGCCGTTGATCGTATTGACGATGAGGATCGCGCTATCTGCGGAAGTCACCAGATAGGTCATCAGGAGGATGACCACGAGGCCCGAGACGATGGCAGCGACAGCCGGTCCAAGCAGCACTGCCAGCGTTGCGTACAGCTGGTCGGACATGCCGGTCTCCAAGATGCGGCCGCCTGCTTCCCCGCTCAATTCGAGGTCGATCGCCGTGCCGCCGACAAGTGTCATCCAGACAAAGCACATGAGGGAAGGCACCAGCACCACGCCGAATACATATTCCCGAACCGTTCGCCCTCTTGAGATGCGGGCGATAAACATGCCGACGAAGGGCGCGAAGGCTATCCACCACGCCCAATAGAAAACGGACCAGTCGAGTTGCCACTGCACCAGGGCTTGACCAACTTCGGTCTCGCCACCCGGATAAAGAGTGAGCGATGCAGGAATGAGTGTGCGCAGGTAATCGTAAATCCCGACACCGAGCAGCTCCAGGCCGAACAGGCCCGATCCCACGATGACGAAGAGCGCCAGCAGCATGAACGAGAGCGCCATGTTGAGGTTCGACAGCCATTTGATGCCCCTGCCAACGCCGGAAAGGGCACTGATCGTCGACGCACCGACAAGCACCAGCAAAGCCACGATGACGGCTGACGCGGACGAGGAGCCATCCGCATCTAGCAACCAGTCGCCCAGCCCCAGCCGCGCCAGGCCGGCGACGAATTGCTCCACGCCCAGCCCCATTGTGACGGCGACGCCGAGGATGGTCGCGACCACGGCCACGATATCCACCAGGTGTCCCGCCGGCCCGGACAGGACGCGCCCGAAAAGCGGGACCAGTGCAGAGCGTATCGTCAGCGGCAGACCCCGGCGATAGGAGACATAGGCGATGGCAAGCCCAACGAGTGCATAGCAGCCCCACGCGGCAAAGCCCCAATGGAGGAAGGTATAAAGGTAAGCCGAACGCACCGCTTCGGCCGTCTCTCCCACCACGGCTCCGCGGATGATTTCCGGATTGTTAGAGAAATGCGCCATCGGCTCGCCGGTGGAATAGGTGAGCATGCCGATCCCGATCCCAGCGCCGAAGAGCATGGCGAACCAGGAGAACCTGCCAAACTCCGGCTGCTCGTCCGCGGCCCCGATACGCAACCGGCCCGATTGCGGTATAATCGCCACCACGAAACACACCGCGATCAGGGCCGCGACCAGATAGACATACCATCCTGCAAAGGACGCAATAATCGTGGAATTCGCCGCCGTCAGCGTCTCACTGGCGCTGACCGGAAAGAAGATCGCCCACATGATCAGCAGTGACACGATGATCTTGGAGGGAATGGTCACAGCACGGCTGAAACCGTCGTAAAATCCTCTTTCGGCAGTCCTGATAGGCAGTTCGACAATAGGGGGCGCGATAGGTGCGTCGCTTGTTTGATCCATGATCCTGGGAGTGGCTCGCTTGACTGGCGCTGGGCGCTTTTGCTGTCTGTTCACCCCGAACGGGGCCGTCTCAATTCCGGCGGCAGCATAGGAAGCCAGCGCCACAATGCAAATTTCCGCAAGACCCAGCGCCGCGAGTGGCTCAAACGATAAGCGGCGGCGACACAGGTAAGTGCCGCCGCCGCATCGAAATCACTCTGGCCTTTGTCAGGCGAGCTTGATGTGCCGCTTCATGTGGTGATCGACGTCGCCGAATTCGGAATTCAGGATCGTCAACCGCTTGAAATAGCTGCCGATAGCCAGTTCGTCGGTCATGCCCATGCCGCCGTGGATCTGGATCGCTTCCTGCCCGACGAAGCGCGCTGCCTGGCCGATGCGAACTTTCGCTGCAGAGGCCGTGCGCTTACGCTCTTTCTCCGGCGCGTCGAGCTTGAGCGTCGCCAGATAGGTCATGGATACCGACTGCTCATACTCGGTGAACATGTCGACCATGCGGTGCTGCAGCACCTGGAACTTGCCGATCGGAACGCCGAACTGCTTGCGCTGACGCGAATAATCGACGGTCATGGCATGGGCGACTTTCATCGCGCCGCAAGCTTCCGCGCAAAGGGCTGCAACAGCTTCGTCGGCGACCTGTTCGACAAGCGGCAGCGCGCCTCCCTCTTCCCCGATGAGTGCGTCCGTAGGGACCGATACGTTTTCGAAATAGACTTCCGATGCGCGGCGGCCATCGACCGTGGGATAATCGCGCCTGACCACGCCTTTCGCATCATTGGCTACGACGAACACCGAAACACCGTCGCGGTCACGCTGTCCGCCGGATGTGCGTGCTGTGACCACCAGATGGGAAGCCCAGGGGGCCCCGACCACGACTGCCTTGTGACCGTTCAGGACGTAGCCGTCTCCGTCCTTCTTCGCGGTGGTTTGCAGATCGGCAAGATCATAGCGGCCACGAGGTTCGGCATAGGCGAATGCGTAGACGCGGCTGCCGTCGACGATGCCGCCGATATGCTCTTCCTTCTGTGCATCGGTGCCTGCATGCTTGAGGAAACCGCCTGCACACACGACCGTCGGCAGGAACGGCTCGACCACCAGGCCTTTGCCGAATTCTTCCATCACGATCATCGCATCGACGGCCCCGCCACCAAAGCCGCCGTCTTCTTCGGAAAATGGCATTCCCAGAATGCCCAGCTCGGCCAGCTGAGCCCAAATCTCGGGACGCCAGCCAGCGTCGCTTTCGACCGCGCCGCGCCGTGTTTCCCAATCGTATTGCTCGCGCACCAGCCTCGACAGGCCGTCGCGCACCATTTCTTGTTCTTCGGTGAAATTGAAGTCCACTGTGTCTCTCCGCGTGACGCCGCCAGCCCTACAGGCCGAGGATCATTTTCGTGATGATGTTGCGCTGGATTTCGTTCGATCCGCCATAGATCGAGGTCTTGCGCATGTTGAAATAGGTCGCGGCAGAATGCTGCGCGTAGTCCGGGCCGATGGGGTACTGGTTAGAACCTGCATCCTCGATCTGGCCGTACATCGGGGCGCCGTAATTGCCGACCGCTTCCAGCGTCAGTTCGGTCAGGCGCTGCTGGATCTCGGTCCCCTTGATCTTGAGGATCGAGCTTTCCGGTCCCGGACCCTTGCCCGCCTGCTCGCCCGCAAGGGTGCGTAATTCGGTGATTTCGAGAGCGGCAAGGTCGATTTCGAGCTGGCTGACCTTGCGCGCGAAATCCAGGTCTTCGATCAGCGGCTCGCCGTCCAGCAGTTCCTTGCCGGCGATTTCGCGAAGCTTTTCTACAGCCCGCTTGGAGCGCGCCACGCCAGCAATGCCGCTGCGTTCGTGGGCGAGCAGGAACTTGGCATAGGTCCAGCCCTTGTTCTCTTCGCCGACCAGGTTTTCGACCGGGACGCGGACATCCGTCAGCCAGGTTTCGTTGACCTCGTATCCGCCGTCGATGAGCTTGATCGGACGGACTTCGACGCCGGGCGTCTTCATGTCGATCAGGATGAAGCTGATGCCTTCCTGCGGCTTTGCGGCGTCGGGATCGGTGCGGCAGAGGAAGAAGCCCCAGTCCGCATATTGCGCCAGCGTGGTCCAGGTCTTCTGCCCGTTGATGACGTAGTGATCGCCGTCACGCACGGCCGTGGTCTTGAGCGAGGCGAGGTCGGAACCCGCGCCCGGTTCGCTGTAACCCTGGCACCACCACACATCCCCGCTGCGAATGCCGGGCAGGTGGCGTTCCTTCTGTTCCTCGCTGCCGAAAGTGTAGATGACCGGACCGACCATGGAGACACCGAAGGGAAGAGGCATGAAAGCATTCACGCGCGCGTTTTCTTCGAGCCAGATGTAACGCTGCGTCGGCGTCCAGCCGGTGCCGCCATACTGTTCGGGCCAGGACGGAACCGACCAGCCCTTCTCGCCCAAGATCTTGTGCCACGCGACCATGTCTTCAGGCGACATGTCCTCGCGCATCCCGGCATCGCCCAGATGCTTCGGATAGTTTTCCTCGATGAAGGATCGCACCTCATCACGAAACGCCAGTTCTTCGGCGGTGAACTCAAGATTCATCGGACCAGTCTCCACGCGGGGTCATTACAGGCATGGCTACCTGCCACGCGCAGCGCCTGGCCGAAAGCCCCCAGCGCAAAAATCCGCGCGGGCATGGCAAAGCTGAGCTTGCAGATGACCGCGAACGGCCGCCTAGTCCTTGATCCCGAGGAAGCGGAACGTCTGGCCCAAAGTATTCAAAGCACCATGCGCCAGGATCAGCGGCATGATGTTTCGCCTTCCGAACCACAGGTAAAATACGCCGAACGCAAAACCGCCTGCCCCGGTGACGAGAGCGCCGTGCCCGCCCTGATAATAGGCATGGCGGTAACCGAAGAATGCGGATGACAGCAGCAAGGCGAGAATATCGGCTTTCATCCCGCCTCCGAACGCGCGGCTCGTGTGATGGATGATAAAGGCCCGGAACAAGAGTTCCTCGAAGAAGGATGCATGGGTCCAGACGAGCAGCAGCATCACCAGATAAGCGGCCCAATTTCCTTCGACATGAGAGAACCGGTCGCTTGTGCCGATGTCCTCGAAGAAATGGTCCGCCACTGGCACCATCAGTTGAGTGCAGACGAGAAAGAAGACCATCGTCAACACGGTCAGGCCAAATGTCTTGGGCCAGTCGTCCGGCCAGTGCAGCCCCAGATCTCGCCACCCCATTGACCTGCGCCTCAGCAGGACGGTGGCAACGATCATCGCGCTGAAAGTCGAGGCGGGACCGGCATAGAGCTGCGTCATTGGCAGCAGCGACTGCTTCACGATTACAAGTGTTGCGACCACCAGCAGGAGATCCCGAAGTGCGGACCATCTTGTCTTTGGCGATGAAGGCGCTTTCTCTTCTTCGGCAGTCATTGCCCTGTTACTCCTAACCAGTTCCTTGGTCCTTGGCGGAGCCGGCTCAAGTGCTGAAGCGTGGACCGACGAATGGCCGCATTGGCTCGATCCGCGCCTGCAATATCGCTGCTGAGAACCAAGAGCCGGTACGCGCGGGCGCCACGGTTTGGTTCTCGATCGCGCACCGGACGAAAGGCATTCTACCTTCGCTACCGCTACACTTGCCTACTCGAGACGAGCGTGATCGCGGCGGCCAGATAGAGACCGGCAGTCAGCACGCTGCCAAGCGCACGGACATGGTTGAAGCGCGTCCACTTGCGGCCGTATTCAGACCAATAGTCGCGTGCCTCGACCCTTTTGCCGTCGAGTGCATCGAGCCGGTTATTCATCGGAACATTGCCAAAAATGGTCGTGCCCAAAACCGAAACCACATATGTTGCGGCTGCCAGAACAAAGATCGCCCGTCCAATTCCCTCGTAAGCCGTGACGGCATAGATCGCCAAAGCGACTGAGAGAAACGGTATCGCCAGGATACCGGCGACAAAGCTGGTCCGGATCACGTCGCGATTTATGTGCTGCATCGCTTCGATCCCGCTCGCCGGTTCAGCTTTGCTCAAAGCCGACATGATGAATTCGGAAAAAGCGGAGAAGACACCTGCGACCATCGCGCTCCAAAGCGCCAGGAAGAGGCAGGCGTAGAGAGTCCAATCATAGGTCATGCCGCTGCCCTCCATGCGCCGGTCGCCGCTACTTGGCGGGCGTAGTCGGCAAAGTCCCGGGGCTTGCGTCCGAGCGCCCGTTCGACCCCGTCCGTGAGATAGGCGTTGCGGCCATCGAGGACGGTCGAGAAGAGGTAGTCGAGCATCCACACCACATCGTCCGGAGCGCCGGAACCGGCCAAGCTGTCGACGAAGGCCTTGTGGGGTACGTCCACGAAGTCGATGTTACGCCCCGTCGCCGCCGAAAGATCGGCCGCCACCTCGGCAAGGGTCATGAGCCGGGGGCCCGTCACCTCGTAAACCTCACCGATATGGCGATCCTCGGTCAGCGCCGCCACCGCCACATCCGCTATGTCATCCGTGTCGATGAAAGGTTCGGGAGTATCGCCCGCCGGCAGGGTGATTGTGCCGTTGCGGACCATTTCGATGAATGCCCCTTCGGAAAAGTTCTGGTTGAACCAGCTGGCACGCACGATGGTCCATTCGAGGCCACTTTCCTGAACCACTTCCTCGCAGGCCTGCGCCTCCCTTTCGCCGCGCCCCGACAACAAGACAAGTCGGGTCACGCCCTGAAGCCTTGCGCGCCACACCAGCGCCTTGATCGCGTCGGTGGCCCCGGGCATCGCGAGGTCCGGCGAATAGGTTATGTAGATGCTCGAAGCGCCTTCTAGCGCCGCTTCCCAGGTGGCCTCGCGATCCCAGTCGAAAGCAGATGCCGAGGACCGGGAGCCGATCCTCACCTTGCGTCCCATGGCGGTTAGGCGCTCGGCAACGCGGGCGCCGGTCTTCCCGGTTCCGCCGATCACCAGCGTCAATTGCTCAGCGTTGGATTGATATGTCATATGCTCGTTCCCTCTTGTTGGAGACGAGCATGGGTTAGGTAATCCGGGCAGCGGCTTCTTGCCTCAGCGCGACAGCCTTTATGCAGATGGCGTCACCGGCCCTCCACCGCTCCCAGCCGATAGGACCGCGGGGTCTCGCCTGCCCAGCGCTTGAAGGCACGCGTAAAGCCGCTCTGCTCTGCGAAGCCTGTCAGGAACGCGATTTCCACGAGCGGGTAATCGGTCGTGCGCAGCAGGCGTTCGGACAGTTCGCGCCGCGCCTGGTCGACCAGATCCTGGAACACGGCGTCCTGCTCTCCCAGCTTGCGATGGAGTGTGCGACCGCTCATGCCCAGAGTGAGAGCGATGTCCGACAACTTCGGAACGCCTCCGCTGAGCTTCTTGCCGATTTCGGATTTCACCTTGAGCGACAGCGGCAATTCGGACCGGGCCTCGGCCATCATTTCCTCGACCCGCTGATCGAAGAAGCGCGATATCGCGTCATCCCCGACTGCATTGGGTAGCGCCATTTCGGCGTTCGAAACGATCATCGCGTTGACGCCAGCACGATCTTCCACCGGGCAACCAAGATAGTCCTCGAGAAACGCCTTGTCGCCGATGAACTCGTGGCCGCAGATTGCCTGCACCGGGGT
This sequence comes from Qipengyuania aquimaris, assembly GCF_009827445.1. Taxonomy (GTDB): domain Bacteria; phylum Pseudomonadota; class Alphaproteobacteria; order Sphingomonadales; family Sphingomonadaceae; genus Qipengyuania; species Qipengyuania aquimaris. The sequence continues at coordinate 16,116 of NZ_WTYI01000001.1, read as the reverse complement.
GAATGCCCTTCCCGATGCTTCCCTGCTGATAGCAGTGAAAGAAGCGAAGGTGGCTTCGTTCGAAAGCCTGGCCCCCTTGGGGCTCTCGTCGGTAAGTCGCAGGAAGCGTATCTCGGTCGTTTCCTTCCCTCGTGTAATCTCCAGCGCCCGCACTCCCGCGACAACGCTCACATAGCGCAGTGCACGGTCCCACCCGTGGCCCAAGGTCGGGGAACTCTTCCAGGCGAGACCAACCGCGCCAAGATCCTCGCAGCGCAGGGAAGTGCCCAGCTTGATGTGCGCCTTGGGAAGTCCGTTTTCGGCCTCGGCGATCCGCGCCAACAGGGCGAGGTAATCCTCCTCGCTTACCATTGTGGCGAGGTCGGGCGGCGAATCCGGGTCAAGTTTGCAAAGGGCGTAGAGTTCTTCCCGGTCGAGATGGTCGGGAGCCTGCGCAATAGCCTTCAAAGAATAGATGGAGGAGGATTGCGGCATACAGCCACCCTAGCACTTGGCGGCGTTTTTGACACTCAGCCCTATTCCCCTGCGAGCGCAGAAGGTTCCGGAACCGAAATATCTGGGGGTGACTGGCGGTGCTGTCAGTCTAATCGCAACTTGTCTCCGATGGGCACAGCTATCCCCTTACCAAGTGCAGCTCAGGCCATAAGGTTTTGCCACTCGGCCAGTGCGGCCGAGCGGCGGGTTTTGTAGGTATCTCTGTCGATCAGGTGGCGTTCTTGATTGAAGTGGTTGTGGACGTTGGCGTGGACCGAAGCGAACTTTTGTAGGCTCTTCATCTGTCGGAACCGCAGCATGGCTCGTTCTCGTCGTCGAAGCGGCAGGTGGCTGTTCTCCACCAGGTTGTTGGCCCAGCGCCCCACCTCCTGCTTCTCTGTGTTTCCGAGGTCCTGCATCGCGGCCCTGTGAGAGCGCAGGCCGTCGGTGGTAATCATCTCATGTGAGCCGTGGCGGCGCAGCGCTTTCTTGTCGCGGACCTTGGTCACATAGCTCTCAAGGACCTCGCCCTCCTGATCGACCGCGCGCCACAGGTAATGCATCTCGCCATTGATCTTCACGCAGACCTCATCGAGATGCCACTTCCATTGCCTGAAGGCCCGCATCCGGCTGCCCCCTTGTCGCCGCACATCGGCTGCGAACAGCGGGCCGAACCTGTTCCACCAGTGGCGTACCGTCTCGTGGCAGATGTCGATCCCGCGCTCTGCCAGCAAATCCTCGACATTGCGCAAACTCAGTGGGAACCTGACGTACATCATCACGACCAGGCGGATCACTTCCGGCGACAAGTTGAAATACCGAAACGAACTGGCTGACTTCTTAGGTCTGGGCATCGCTCTGCCCTACCCGATCACTCGCAGTTCGCTAATCGGTGCATTTGTTCTGACAGGACCCAATGCATCCTTCCCGACTGGTTTCGTCAGTCCTTTTCTCCGGGTTGCGCAACCCACTTTTTTGAGTTCCGAATATTACTGAGATGGCTCTCACTGATACCGAATGCCGCTGCTATGACATTCGCCTTCACACCCTCGCCAAGAAGGTGTCTTATCCGGGAGACATCAACAGAGGAAAGTTTTTGTGTCGGTGGAGGAAAGAGCGGCGTCACTTCAGAACGACGGACGTAGTATAGGTTTGCTGCCCGACAATTTTGCGTATCGCCGTCCTTGAACCGGACAATCTGATTACGCGGACGCGGTCCAATGAAGGCTTCAGCTACGAGTGAGTGAACCTGACATACAGAAGATTTTTTTCCAGAGGTGAGGTGGACGGTTAATCTTCCGTCCTTGCGAATGGTAGGGTCTTTCACATGGCCACTATCGATCCGTCTTACGCGGCCTAAGTTGCTGACTTCATACTCCCAGAACCGACCGATTACGTGCCACTCTTCGCCTTCCATAGGTATTCACTCGCGATAAAGAGGATGTCGGGTGATAGGCATGGTCGTCTATCGACGCTAGGGTACCTTTGATCTAGATACCCTACCATGCAGTCCGAACGTTTTCTTTTTGCGGTAGAGCCCGAGACATCCACCATTATCGCAAAATGGAAGATGAGTGAGTGTGCGACCGACGCCGAAGTCGAAGAAGCGCAGCGCGCAATACAGCGGCGAATTGGAGATGAATATGTGGTATTGGATTCCGCTTCAAAGCCGGAATGGAGGCCATCGATTTTGACAGCGTCAGACGGCCGAAAAACGTGGCAAGATATGAAAGGCGCGAAACCTTTTTCCCTTTTTCGTCTACTATCTGAACTCCTAGCCGTACGCCGCTAATGTGTGCCCACCAAACATATGCGTTAGTCAGCTTGTTTAGATAGGCTTGATAAAAACTTCCCGGTCCCCCTCCCCGCTCTCTACGCTAATAGAGTGACTATCGAAACCAAGCGCACACTCAATGCCCTTCGCCACATCCAAGCCTTGCGGGTGGGCTCTGTGGCCCTCTACCGGCGTCGAAGCGCACATTTGCCAAGCTTTTTGGGAAACTTCCGATAATTTGTAAGCTGCCCGCTGAGCATCATTGGCGACTTTCGGACGCACGGACACGCTTATTAAGATCTTGCCTGCCGCGGATCTATCGGACACGAGAGGCCCCGCTGCCGACACCTCTAGCGAGGTCGAAAAACAAAACACAATCAGCGCTGCGGCCTTTACGATCAGGCGGACTATCATGAACAATTCCAATCAAATGTCGATAGGATTGAAATTGCATTCTCAAACGAGAAAAAAGTAGTATGACGCAGCTTATGTAACGTTACTTACCCGAAAAAACCTATATATCTCAAAGTTTTTGGATCACTCGCGGCCTTTCGTGCGAGAAATTGTTAATAAAAATTAAGGTTGAGGACCTCAGAATGTAAGCGTTTCGAGGCGGCCGCTTGCAGACCTCGTGTATTCAATCGATTTTCCATCAACGTTGTTGATGGTCCATCTTTCTCCAGGATGCAGACGGTTAGGCGGAAGATCATCACAATTCTCGGTGTTGATTTGGCAAGCCCTGCCCTTGAAGTATTCGAAAGAACTGTTCGACCGATTCACCAGAGTGATTGAACTTTCGTCCTTAACTATCTCTACGCTCCCCGATGTGCGCTCTGGCCTGACCAGCACAAGCGTATCGTAACCGACAAGAAGCTTGAGCCCATCTTCTTCGGATGTAACCTGCCCAACCACCGGTCGCACCCTCACGCGGAAAACGCGCTCTACTGCAGGTCTTTGTCCCAACAAAGCTATTCGCAACTGCCGCCGCTCACCGGGCTCAAGTATGAGGCGTCGCGGAGAAACGAAAAGATCTGCGTCTTCGGAAAGGTCTAGGGCAACTCTCTCCTCTCGGTCGGTGCCTGAATGCAGTATTTCAAACGGTTCTATCGCAACGTACAGTCTCTCACCGCCGTCGTTCAGGAGCTCGATATCACCCCGCGTGGTATCGCCCGAGCGAAAGTCAATAATGACTTTATCTAGCACTAAGTTAGCGGACAATGGGGTAGCCCATGTCCCGATCATCACCATGAACAGAATCATCTTTCGCAACCAACTCATTAGTAAGGCTCCTTACTTCTCGCGACCAGATCGCCAATTCGCGTAAAAGCTGCGGCGTCATCAAATTCGATCCCCTCTGACGCCAACTCTTCACCACTTCTCGTTAGAATTTCGAATACAGCACGAGGTGTGGTCTCAATCTGAAAATATCCCCGATCGTCCGTCAAAGCTGCCTCTCCGCTCGAGCGGACACTTGCTCCAGCAAGCGGCTCGCCATCTTCGTCGACTAGTCTCGCAATAATCGCTGTCATCTGCGAAATTGACCAATCCAACTCCCGAACATTTCCGGGATAGAGAACTAGCTCTCGTTCAGGCTGATGTATGCGAAGCGGATCACTCGATTTCGGGCGCAGACGGATTCGGTATGCGCGATAGCTGGGCAACGAAAGCACCTCTCGACCATTGCCGCGCAACAACATTCTTAGCTGGCCATCGACCAGAACCTCGAACTCATCCAAAGGCCTGGCGCCGGTAAGCTGGAGAACTACGGACGCTTCTGCTGCGCCACGCCGCGTGGCATCCACTCGCTCATCTGAAAGGAGAAGCGTCGTCGCCGCGCCTATCGAGTATTGCGTTTGTAGTTGGTTGCCGAATTGCAGTTTCAAGAAATCTGCGTTGGCCACAAAGTTTGATGTCGCAAGCTCCAAACTCGTGGAGATATTTTCGATACTTGGGCCTGTTTCGAGATTGGTGGAAATTGAAGCGCTAGAATTCCGTGCGAAATCTTTCGTAACATCAAGCGAGTGCGTGCTGTAAATCCCGCTAGGTTCTCGCGATCGGTCGAAATCGCGGTGCCCTACAGAGTTCGCGATGGCGATGTTGCCTCGCAAAAGCCGCAAATTTAGGCCGACAAAGACTGAGTCCCCGAAGGTAGAATCGGTGACCTCCCCTACAAAGCTCAACATAGCGTCACCATGGCGCACGAAGTCCCACATCGCACTCGCAGTAAGCGAATGGTCAATGTCTCCATCTTGATCCCGCAGATTGCCTTGAACTCCTAGGCGGAGCCAATTTGAACTCCACGACATCGCGCCAGTCGCTTGAGTGAAATTTCGGTAGCGAATTCCAAAGAGGTTTTCACCGCTCTCTCTTGATTGGTCGACATATCTCAAGTCGAAATTGTAATTTAATCTGCCAAAACCGGTCGAAAACAAACGAAGGGATGCTTCCTTCCCTCCGCTGCTATTCAGTTCCAGCCCTGCTTTCGCTGCTACATTGTCGTCGAAAAAATCGAGCGATATCCGACCTTTCAACTCAGCCCCTTCAACTTCCGCAGCAATTCCTGAAGCCCAGTTCGGCGCGATCCTGACTGCCCTTCCCGCTCTCGCGATGAGAGGCCTTTGCCCACCGTTGTTTAGTGACCTGTAAGCACTTTGGTCGAAGCCTATCTCCGCATAGTAAAAGGGTATGCCAAGAGGAGGGATGCTGGCATTCTTGCTGAAAAAGACTTTCTCGATACGGGATGGCCGCCCGCGTTCGGAAATTCGAACCGTAATTTCGTAGCTGCCTTGCGGGAATGCTGAGGTATCCAGCAGGGTGCTGCCTGGAGGTACCGCTTCAGCGAGGAGAAGGCGCTCATCCAGAAATATCTCGACCCTTCCCCTAGACTGGAGATAAACAAGGACGGGCGTTCCGGTGATCTGGTCCCGATTCAATCTAGTATCGAGTTGCGTACCGAATCCGAGACCCAAAATCCGCCTTCGACCACTTCCGTTCTGTGCTTTAGACCAAAATAGTCCAGCGTACGCCCGGGAATCCTGTAGATCTATCTCGGCAGCCGCCTCGCGAACGAATAGACCAGCGCTGTCCGAAACCGACAGATCAGCACTGAATCTCGCTGTTCCAAGCGAAACTAGGTTATCCAGATCGATCGAGTAGCTATCGTCATTGTCGAGATTACCGCCGCTTGCCAAGAATGAAAGCTGGGACGCAAGATCTAGATGCAGCTCCGGTTTCGGTAGATACTCAATGTCAGGTTTGGCTGCCCTGAGCAAAGGATTGACGAAAATTGAAACCTGAAATCGGTCAGCATCGTGAATGATCCCGATGGTTTCTGGATAGAGAACACCACAATCCTTTGCCACCGTATTGCGTGGACAAACCTTGCTCTGATTTCGCGAAAGCGGCTGAGAAAGGGCCTCCCGTACCTCATCCGTTCGCAAATCTACTGGAAGGTTCTGTAGAAGCTTTTCAACCTCCTCGAAGGTGATGCTTTCAGGGGAAGAGATGACGGTAAAAACTCCAACTTCATCACCCTCGAAAATCACGTCGACTACTTGCTTGGTGGGCGCGCCCAAATCTTCAAAACCAGGCGGCGCATCAGCGGATAGAGTAAGTGATTTTGCGCAAATGTCCTCGCCCATCATCAGCATTAGGGCAGCTGAAACCGTCACAAGACAGCGACAAAGATGATTGAGGCCCGACATCTACCACCTCAATTCGGGGCCACGATCAACGTGAGCTGGCCGGTATAAGCCCCGGCCGAGGCGTCAGACTTCGCCGCCTCTCTCACCATGATCGTAAGCGAGGCTGAATTGCTAGAGCCACTATTGCAGCGTTGCTGGCGAGCGGAAGAGAAGAACGGGCCGGCTTCTCGTGCGGGAGCTAACAGCACTCCTCCCGATTGCGTTGGATCGTCCGACCACCAAACTTCAATAGGAACGTCATCGCGTTGCGACGTGAGGCTGAAACTCCCGCCATTGCCATCCCCGAAAGCGGTTATCGAATACGTTGAAGATGAAGTAGAGCTAAAGACACATATGGACTGGCTCAGCGCGGAATCACCACTCAGTGACAAGGATCCCAGCTGCACATCGGCTAGCCCGGATATCCTTACTTTCCCCGACCCATTGCCTTGCGCGAGCGCTGCGGTTGTCACCGGCGGTGACAATGATCCCAGAATGAGGCAGATAAGTAGTCTGTTCGTCACCCTAACCATTGCACCAATATGCAAGATTATGGTTAACAAAAAGTAAGGCCCGCAACTCTATTTATGAGCTGCGGGCCGGACCTCATTCCGGTTGGACGAGAAGCGTCAATGTCCCGTTGTAGGTTTGGCCTGCCTGCATCGTTGAAAGATCTGCGCTCGAAAGCTTTACGATTAGACTGGCGCTAGCGCTGGGCCCGCTGTTGCAAAGTTGATTCGTCGCGGCAGAAATAAATCCAGTTTCCTGAGTTGCTGGCGCGAGTGCAGTTCCCGAGGTTTGTCCGGCACTCCCAGCCCACTCCACTGAATAGGGTACCGTGCTTGCTCCTGAGGCCAACGTGAATGCGCTACCTGCGCCACTGCCGCTAGCCGTGATCGAATATCCGCTAGTTGCGGTATTCGACCAAACGCAAACATCTTGGGCATCGAAAGCATCTACCGTCGGGTCAAGGTTCAAAAGGTTGACATCATTTAGACCCGAAATGCGCACCCTGTTTGGGACAGAGGCATTGATCGAGACCGAACCTGTTGAGGTAGTACCTAGCGACCCTTGCGTAGCTGCAAATGCTGAGGTCGGAATGCAGGCTGCGGAAGCCGCGCATATTGCAGCACCGAGGCTGCGCAGCGAGATAAAACGTTGCGAGGACATAATTTGCTCCAAAAGTTGCCTCAGGAGCACTAAGTTATTTTGCCTAAAAAACCGTTAGCACAGTGGGAAGTTTCTGCCCCATCCCTAGTGGTTGCACATTACGGAATGGCTAGACCGAATACCTAATTTCGAAGGTTAATCCTCTTGAGAACCACCCTCTGAGCCGAGTCCGAAAAAAGCAGCGCCGGCAGCATGGATCGTATCAATTGAACGTCATCCTCAGTGGCCTCACCATGGACTGCAGATCTCAAAGCCCTGTTGAGTTCGGCAAGCGAATGGTCAATATCAAGTTCGAATGCCGGGGTCCTCTGATAATCAATAAGCTCTTCTTGCCCACTTATGAGCAAACCGATCAATATATAGCTTTCTAAAAGAGTGTGAGGCTCCGGGTTAGCTTGGGTAATACGCGCTATTCTATCGGTCCATAATTGCCGATACTTCAATGTCGCAGGGCACTCGAAAGCATCGAGGATTACCGCCAACTCCAACGCTGGATACGTCCGACCTCGAGAGAAACCTTCACGCCCGAAAAGAATCGCATCTTCACAATTCTTACGTGCTACCAGAAGCTTTGCAGCAAGCGTGTTCGCATAAGGATTTTCGGGATGCGATGCTAGAACATCAGAGGTCATTCTCCATGCCGCGCTAGATGAGGAAAAATCTTTTCCGGCAATTGATGTCTGCTGAGCCAAGGAGAAAGCCTGCCGTATTTTAAGGTACGGCGTAAATTCTCCATCAGGGAACTTAGTAACACACTTATCGAGAATAACGGGCGTCACCGATCCAGATGCTCGTGCACCTTCGACCGAAATGAAGCATTCAAAATCATTCTTTGGTGCGTCAACGACTCCACGAGCCAGAGCTCTGGTTATATGGCCCGCTGGAGAGACGATACTTGTAACCTCGTCGAAAAGACTCTCTACAAGCTCCGCAGATTTTGAGGTGGGTCGCACGGTTCGCTCAGTAATTACCCTGTTTTCACGGTCGGACAAAACCAGATGCGCGCCCAGTTGGCCGCTACTATCACCTTCGATTTGCACCTTTATCGTAAAATCCGCCGAGCCACCCTCGGCATCATCGGATGCACGACTCACCATGGATTTTCTCAACAAGCTGTTGAGATCATTTCGAACTTTTGCAAGCAAGCGCCCACTTTGGGCAGGATCGCCTCCAAAATTGTCTTTCTCGACCATTAAAGCCACCAACGGCACCTCCAATCCATGCTGAAGATTTGTCGTGGCAGCCGCCTCGTTATTGGGACGTAGAGGACCTAGGGCAGCCGCCCCGACCACAGCTGCGACGATAAGTGCAGCCTGCCACTTTTTTGGAGCCTGGAGCCAATTTGAGCTCGCAAAACGCTTTTTGATGTCAGAGTTTATGGGCTGACTGGCAAAATTCACGTTGTTTATCGCTTTAATCTCGTCCGCTCCGTGCAGCTGTGATTGGGCGCGCTCGAAATCTGGTGATTTGCTGCTAGTCGGCTCATTATTTTGACGTGTCGACTTCGCAGTTGCGAGTTTGGGATAAGCCGTTTCCAAGTTTGCCGTACGCAAACGGTAATCGCCAGTCCTAATATGAAGATACAATCCATCTTCTGGCTGTCTGGTAAGGTAGTAATCGCGTAACGCCTTCCTTAGGCGCGACATCTGCACCCTTACGGCACTGTCCGTCAGCTCGTTGAAACTCTCATCTTTACCGAGAGCTTCAACCGCAATGTCGTATTGCGTGCATTTCCCGTCCGCAGAAATTTCTCGCGACAGTAGGTATTCGAGCATTTTGGAAAGGCTTGGCGAGCGCTGAAAGGAGGGCGATCGCAGGACTGCCCGCACCTCGCGCATCAAGCTCGTATTTCGGTCCATAGTCTGCCCCTATGAATATGCCTGAACATTGTTCCAGTAATATATTAATAGCTGGTTAGGAAATCATGTAACGCTTGTAACCCACAGCTCTTTTCGTTGAAAAATGCGGGGAAACTGGGGTTGTAACGTTACCTTCTCCGCGAAAAACTGAATTTTTGATCCGGGTTCAGCGAACTTCAGTGCACTTATTCCGGGCGTGGGCCCGGATTGGTTCAGATGGAGAATTCGATGCTGATCATGGAACAATATCTCGGTTCAGAACGCCGCTCAAAGGTCAGAGCAGTAAGAACCTTCAAGCCTGTTTGCATAGAGGCCGAGGGACAAACGCTAGTTGCCCTCATGCGCGATATCTCAACCACCGGCGCCGGCTTTGAGACTGAGACCGGTCTGAAAGTTGGGCAGGAACTGCGTTATCGCTGGGGGGACGAGCCTTTCAGGAAAGCAGAGGTGATCTGGGTCGACGGTGGTCGGTTTGGTGTTGCCAATCATGAGGTACTGGCGCCGAAAGATCTCTTCTCCAAGCGCTACCGTTCGGTACGCGTTCCCATATCTGCACCGACCTCAATCTTCGTAGATGGAAACAGAGTCGAGGCTGAAACGGTCAATTTCTCCCAGAAGGGCGTCTGCGCCCTGGTCTCGGATCAAATTCGAAATGGTGCACTGGCAACGCTCAAGATCGGTAAGCGCTATTTTGAGGGCGCTACCGCGAAATGGGGCGAAAACGATCGTATTGGATTTGCCTTCTCTAATGGCATGCCGATCCACGAGATGTCACGACTGCTTACGGGTCGTTGATATGATGACTTTTAGGCATCTTATGTATGTGCTCGCTATAACTTTCGCTTCCGGAAGTACGCCAGCTTACGCCCAAGTGAGTGACGCAGCGACAGCGGGCGGACAAGCTATTACGACCGTGGTAGATCCTATCAACGTGGTCGCACAGCGTCAGCTGGATTTCGGTCAATTTGAAGCCGGATCCAATCGATCCGTGACCGTTTTGCCGAATGATTTAGTACAAGATTCCGGCAAACGATCAGCACGCTTCGCCATAAGGGGAGCAAACGATCGGAAATATTCTATCGCACTGCAGGCACAGGTCACGGCCCGCGGCGATCAAAGCGGCACCGCCCTTCAGGTCAATAACATCACCGTTAAAAGCCTGAATTCCGGCGCAACAGACTGGACCGGGAACCTTGATGCAATCGGCGAAGATTCTGTTTTTGTTGGGGGCACCATTCAAACTAGTGAGCATACCCCAGCGGATCGATATCGCGCCGAAATCACTCTTCACGTCACATACAATTAAATATCGTCGGGCGCCCACCAAAGTCCCAAGCCCCCCTTTCACACAAAAAACTGGAAAGATTCAGCCAAAGACAGGTTCAAACTGCGATGCAGCAATGTCTTCGCCGCCTGGTACTGACTTACAGACGTCCAGATTTAATAATTTGCCGCCCGCCTTCCATCCTTTCAATTCGTCTAAGTAATTTCGTACCGTTAACCGAAAATCGACCGTTTTCTCATAAACTTGGCAGATGCGCAGATTGATGCCTTTGTCCTTGTCATCCTTGCGAAGAGCCTTTTTGGCTTGCTTGCAATGGGTATCGCAACAATTCGGTGGTGGGCCGGATCTGCGCGATCCACTCTATGCGCGAGAGCTCACAAAACGAGTCAGGTTTAGGCTGCAGCTACTTTATGCAGTGATCATTACAACCACGACAATCTCAGCCATCCATTATCAGGGCACTGGCCCGTTCTTTTTCAATTCCATTATGCCGGCCGTGGTCGTGAGCGTTTGCCTATGGAGAGCCGCGTATTGGTCAGACGCTAAGACCCGAACGCGCTCCGAAAGAAGGTTAGCTTCTGATCTTGAACAAATGCCGCTGCTAGGATTGGTGATTGGTCTGATGACAGCCTTTTGGGGTTTGACTACATATTCCTCTGGGGATCACAACCAACAGAGCCTCAGTCATTTTACGGTCGCCGTGACGACATTGGTAACCATTCTGGCCCTTGGCTTGATTCCCAAAGCTGCAATATCCGCCGCGATATCGAGTGTGGTTCCGTCCTCAGTCGTTTTCCTAACGGAAGGACACCCAAACTCGATCGAGGTGGTGATAACTCTCACGGTTCTTTGCATCTTAGTTTTGAGGATATCCTTGATACAGAGGGCTGAATTTCATTCACTTTTCAACTCTATGGTTGATCTAGAGCGACGCGCAGTAAACCTCGACGAGTTAACAGAAGAACTTAAGGAGTACGCTTTTGTAGACTTACTGACTGGCGTTCCCAACCGTCGCGCCATCTTGTCGGATTTGGCCAGCTTACTGCAAGATGATACAGCTGAATCTCCATGGCTCGCCATTCTAGATCTTGATGGCTTTAAGAGGATCAATGACCTTTATGGGCACACCGAAGGCGACCTTGTTTTGGTCGAAGTGTGTCGACGCTTAGGCGAGCGGCAGCGTGACCTTTCTTTTGGTCGCCTAGGCGGGGATGAATTCGTGATCCTGCTCGATGGCTCTTTCGATGAGCCGTATGTGGTGGCAATTCTTACAGATTTGCTAACGTCAATTTCCCAACCGATTAGAACTGAGCTTAGATCTTACAAAGTAACAGCTTCGATTGGCCTGAGGAAAACCCAACGACTTTCAATGGGCGAGTGCCTAGAGCGTGCCGATGCCGCACTGTATCAAGCGAAAAAAGAACCCGGTCGATTAGTCATATTCTCTCAACGCAGTGAAGAACAGTTCTTGGCCGAGAAAATTGCTACCGAAAACGTTCGAAATTCAAACTTTTCGGAAACGTTGCAGGTCTTGTTTCAACCGATTATAGACTTCGATACCAAACAGCCGCTTGCTCTCGAGGCGCTCGCGAGATGGGGCGAGGCCCCGGCGCATAGAATCGATACAGCCAGATTTATCGAGCTAGTCGAGTCGAGTGGGCGCATTAGCGAGCTTTCAGACATCGTGATGCAAAAGGCCTTTGCAGCGATACCGCACTTCCCTGACGCAGTCTCTATCCAGATAAATCTATCGGCGTGGGACCTACAAAACGACAAGCTGCTCGACAGAATAGAGACTCTAGCCCGCAAGCATCGAACCCCGAGGCGACGGATCACTTTCGAACTTACTGAAACCGCGTTGATCGGAGATTTTAGCAAGGCGGTCGAGGTGATTGCGAACCTTCGGCATCGCGGCTTTCATGTGGCGCTTGACGATTTTGGGACAGGTTACTCGAGCTTAGCATACATCAACCGCTTACCCCTTGATCAAATCAAGATTGATCGAGAGTTTGCCAACTCGCTCTTGGAGAGCGGAAAAAGCAAGGCGGTTGTTTCCTCCATCTGGGCCTTGAGCCAGCAGCTTGGAATAAGTTGCACAATCGAAGGCATTGAAACATCGGACCAGGCACTGCGTGCTCGACAAATCGGCTTGAGACGTATGCAAGGCTATCTCTTCTCCGAGCCACTATCGCTAACTGATGCGCTTGAGTACGTAAATAATTCGGGATTGAGAACTAAAGGCTCTCCCGAGCCAGTCCGCAAAGGGGCAAAGCGGGGCAATACTCTTGGCTAGCATAAGTTGAACCAATAGATTCTGCCCTACGCTCTGACACTGAGTTAATAGCTTCTCAGAAGTGGACGGGCGGCTAAGGACCCGATTGCTGACATGCCGTTTATAGGTTCGTCACGGTATAATGCCTATTTGTAGTATCCGACAGTAGTAAACATCTCACGCCCTAGTGGCACAACAACACTCTTACCTTGATAGTTTGTCGCCTGCCTACCGAATGCACCCAATCTCGGGGCTGGCAACCTTTCCTCGATTCCGGTCGTCACGTCCTCATCGGTGATTTCGATGGTGATGCGATCGATGCCGATGGCTTCGGGCGACACTTCACGCACGGTGCGCGGGTCGGAAGGGTTACTGAACGTGACAAACATCGGCCAGGCCTGCGTCGGCTCGCGATTGCGACGCGGGGGGAGTGTTCGCGGCAGGTCGTGTGCGCCTTCGACCTTCACCATCGCCTGCAGAAATTCTGCAGCATCGCCGAAACTGTCCTGCGTCGAGCGTTCTTCGTACCATTCGTCGATCGCCTGCTGGACTTCGCTGCGTTGCGCACCGTCGCGTGGGACGTGGTCTCGCAGTGCCATGCCTGCCACGAAGGCGGCGTAATCGGCATTGTCCGGACGTGACAACAAGGCGTAATATGTGCGGCCATTGCGATCGATGACGACGGCTTCGCCTTCGACCTTGCGACTGATGATGGACATGCCCTCGGTCACTTCGACATGACGGACACTCGAAAACTGTTGCCCGCCCGCGTGGACCGTCATCTTGTAACTGTAATCGGGAAAGCGGTCACCGCATCCAGTGAGCGCAGCGATGCACAGCAATACTAGAAAGATGCTTCTGCTCATTGATTATTCCTGCCGGAATCCGCCCAACACACTCCGTATCGGATCATCAAATTCAAGATCACGTGCCCAAGCCTGAAAGCCGCTTTCGGGTCCGAAATTGGGGAGCCTCTTTTCGATCCCGGTCGTCACATCTTCATCGGTGATTTCGATCGTGATGCGATCGACGCCGATGGCTTCGGGCGACACTTCACTCACGGTGCGAGGGTCGGAAGGGTTACTGAACGTAACAAACATCGGCCAGGCCTGCGTGGGCTCGCGATTGCGACGCGGCGGTAGTGTTCGCGGAAGGTCTTGTGCACCTTCCACCTTCACCATTGCCTGCAGAAATTCTGCCGCCTCGCCAAAGCTGTCCTGCGTTGAGCGCTCTTCATACCATTCATCGATCGCTTGCTGGACTTCGCTGCGTTGCGGATCGTCGCGCGGGACGTGATCGCCCAGGGCCATACCTGCCACGAAGGCGGCGTAATCGGCGTTCTCTGGTCGCGACAACAAGGCGTAATATGTGCGGCCGTTACGGTCTATGACTACCGCCTCGCCTTCGACCTTACGGCTGATGATGGACATGCCCTCGGTCACTTCGACGTGGCGGACACTCGAAAACTGTTGCCCGCCCGCGTGGACCGTCATCTTGTAATTGTAATCGGGAAAGCGGTCGCCGCATCCCGTGAGCGCAGCGATGCACAGCAACAATCCGATCGTACTCGCCCGCCCTGCCAAGCGTCGCTCCTGTGCTAGACCCATCTTCAAGAAACCAGCTGTGTAACGGACAAAGGTTTCTGTTTGCCAAACAGCTATTTACTGCTCCGCTTCGCGCCTCTGCGATAACACGCCAGTTCAATGACCGCTTTCCACCCATCTGACGACGCCTTCGCCGCGCTAACGAAGTGACGAATTCGGACTGTCGGCTAGCGACCCGTTCTCAGCCATCAACGCAAAGCACTTTGTTGCCCAAAAGCGGACGCAGATTGCGCTTGCCCCACGTGTCCTGAATATGTGGCGCGCGGGGAGGGAAGCGAGCGCTCACTCCAAACTATCGCAGAAGATTCGTCATCGGCCCTATCGCCGGGCTGCCAAAATTATCTTAACGGGTTTAAGTATAGGGACTTACGCTCTTCACCCGAATTGGGGCTGAATGCTTACGAGGTAAAGATGTTTGAAGCCAAATCGCGCGTCTTGATTGATTTCGATCACAAGATCGTAATCTCGGCCGATCACGGACGCCTAGACGATCCGGTTTCTTTCAGGATAGATTTTGAACCGGATATCTCGCGCGAAAATTATCGCGAAGCCTTGCCCGATGACCTCAGAGAAATCTGGGAAGCCCATAACAGCGGACCCGCGCCATATTCTATCATCTCGTCGGGTGGTAGGAGAACCCTGATCACTATCTTTGCGAAACAAGAAGCGGGCTATTTGATTTCCGTCGATCACAATCGAAGGAAACTTTGGGCTCGCCACACTCAAGATCTCGAGCTGCCGCCAGGATATTTGGAAGAGGCCCTATGCGCTATACCTTCGCACCCCTACTGGAAGGAGTACGGCCACGGACTTCCGGTCGAAGTGAATCTTTCTTCCGGATGATATTTAGACCATGTCATCCTAACCGACGGCTATGCTAGTTTCTCAGGCCAGGTGACCTGGAACGGCAAAAAATATGAGGCGCCCCGGGTCAGGCGCCAATTCATGCCACGTGTCAAGCGCCATCAACAGCGGTAGGGTGTCGGTCAATATGTCGAGGTTGGCATATTTTTCATCGTTCGAGAACCGCACCACTCCATCATGATCCACCCGAAACATATGAGCCGGGGCTTCCATCGGATGCAGCAAATAGGTGATACTATCCGTGGAGCGGCTGACGGGGCTGAATTTTCCCATGAAGAATTTCACGATGCCCGGGAATTCTGGTGACGATATGCTTGGGCAATTCGCCAGGCCAATCCAAGCGGGATGAAAGCGGCAATCCAGCGAGTAGGCGACGTCGCTTTCAAGTACCTGCCCACCGAGCGAAAGCACCGCACCCAGCTTACTGGAGAAAAGAGTAGATCGGGCCACTATTTCGAAGCCAAGATCAGTGGGTCTACTCGGTGTAATCGATCCCCTTTCGATATAGGTTATCCGACCTGCTCCGCGCCGACCTTTCGCTTCGGGAATGGACGGGGACATCGGCATCGCAGCCGCGCTCGATGAACCAGCATTTAGGGGATCATGGTTCGACCTGCGTGCTGCTGCACGCCGTCTCTTGCCGAAG
This sequence comes from Qipengyuania aquimaris, assembly GCF_009827445.1. Classification (GTDB taxonomy): domain Bacteria; phylum Pseudomonadota; class Alphaproteobacteria; order Sphingomonadales; family Sphingomonadaceae; genus Qipengyuania; species Qipengyuania aquimaris. The sequence goes on along the minus strand of NZ_WTYI01000001.1, from coordinate 485 downwards.
CTTCGATCTGATCGCTCCGGGCCTTTGAATTGATACCAGGCGGCTAAACCGAAACAGATGAACGCCAAGCCCCCGAGGACCACGGCGCGATAGGCAGATCTGTAGTAGAAATCATCTGCATCCGGATAAGAAAGGATGGCGATGACAATTAGTATCGCCCCGATGCAGAGAAAGTTGACCACGTGACGCGATTGATCGTCGTCGGCACGTCCCACCCCATATCTCCGATTATCCATGACAATCGATGTAAGGTGTTGCCGTTAAGATATCGCTTTCGTCAGCGAGTTACTCTCGAAGGGCGGCAGCTTTGAGCACACAGGGACTGGAAGTAATTGGGTCGGGGGGCCACCATCAGCGTTGTGGCAATTCTACGGTTTCTTAGCATGCTTGAAACCGCGATATCGGACGGTCCGCTTCCCACCCAGTTCGTGACTGATTTGCCGAGTTAGGCGTGGGCCAAAAGCGGACCGGCAGGTAACGACCCG